>QEVO01000012.1 GCA_003577275.1 Pseudomonadota bacterium | reverse complement strand
TGGAGCAGAGGACTTTGCAGACTATCGACAACCCGTTCGGCACGAGGGTGTCACCTATGTCTTAGGGACAAGCTGTTACCTATGTCTCCGGTATGGACAGAAAATAGGTGGTAGCGGAGGCCCGCTACATCGCGACACCCCCGATTTTCAGCATCACTATTCCCGTCAAGAAAGCATAAAAAAGAGATATTATATCTCTTTTTTGCTTGCAAAGAGACGTAATGTCTCTTAACATAATCATGTCGACAGGGAATAGGCCCTGATCGACAAACGAAGGAGAAAGGGAATGGTTAAAATTTGGACCGGTCCCGCTCTCCGCAAGGTAGAGATCATCGAATGGGGAAACAAATATATCGTCATCATAGACGAATATCTGATCCTCATCGCTGAAATCTACTAACGCGGCGGCCGGGTGGGGTGGCAGCCCCACCCGGTACGCCAACCAGGATAGGATAGCAGCCATGAAAAATCAATTACCGGAATGGGCGCAGGGCCTGAATATCCAGGTTGCGGAATTTGATCTTAAAGCTTGGCGGGAAACCCTGAGGTTGAAGCAAGACCAGGCAGCGGCGTTACTCGGCATCACGCGAGAACAATACGGCCGCCTGGAAAGGGGGCCGCGGCCGCTCGATCGACGCACCAAGCTTGCATGCTTTTTTTTACAAAACGCCGCCAACAATTCTATTGACAAACCGGACAAATAGTCCTACTCTAACACCATCAGCAACGGGCCAGTGGCCCACCAGTCCATGGGAGAATGGAACATGTCAAACCAGATTGACGCTCTCACCGCTTTCCTGAACGATCACGGCCTTCAGGCTGCCGCATGGCAGAACCGCCGGATATATCTCAACGGCTACGGCCGGGACATCAAAGCCTATATTGACCTTGATGACCCCACCGCCGCCGCGGCAGGCTCTTATCTGTTTTTTGGGGCGGCGCTGCGGGTGTTTTCCAATGCCGATCAGAATGGGAAATGGCGCGCAAACCGCGCCAAACAAATCAAGCACAGCATCATGCTGGCCATGGCGGCGGCCGACGAAGCCAGCGACGGCGCGCTGTTTGGCCCCTTGGGCCGGGAAGTGTGCGAAAAATGGGAAGACGTGATCTTGTGAAAAAAAACACCCCCGGCTTTTAGGCCGGGGATGTCACAATCTTAGATTGTAAAAAACAAGAAAAGTTTCAATCCATCGCCATCCAGCGGGGCGGCAGCATTACCGAGGCGATCCCCTCGGCTCTGACAAAAGGAGAATACACCATGCACGACCTAAAAATCAAACGGGCGATGAAAAAGGCCAACATTGGCGGCTGCCCCAGCAGCGCCGCCGGCAAGTCCGGTCGCGGGATATAGCCGCATGACCCCCGAGCAAGTTAGAGGCATCCGCCTTGCCCTCGACCTGTCCCAGCGCGAGCTGGGACAGGATCTGGGGTTGACGCCGGACAATGCAGACCGGGTGGTGCGGCGCTGGGAAAGCGGCGATCAAGCCATCACCGGCCCGGCCGCCGTGGCCCTGGCCTACCTGGGCCAGGGCGCGCTGGACGACACCATGAAAAGCCGGATCCCCGAACATGTGGTGGCCGCCGACGCCTTGGGCGAGATTGGCCACGAACTGGTGATCCGGCTGTGGCGGCCACGGTGCCTGGCCATCGTCACCGAACAGCCGTTCGGTCAGGCGGTGCCGGTGGATGGCGGTCTTGAATATTTATCGGTAGCCATGTGGATCGATGATCCCGCCCGCTTCAATGAGACGGATATCCTCGGCAGAATGGCGTCCGCCTTCAGCGCTTACACCGCCGACAGCATGACGGCGGTGTAACAGATAGCGACCTCAATGCGGCGGCAGTTGAATGTGAATGCTGATCGGCGCGCCGCCGTCGGTAACGGTGCAGGAACCGTAAGCGTTCATTTTTCCAAGATCAGGATGCGCGGCTTTCCAGGCGGTCAGGAAGGCGGCGGCGTCCGCCAGGAATTGCCGCTCTGACGACCCGGCTAGCCCAGCGTCATCCAGCGCTGCGATCATCCGAGGCAGCATGATCGCCGCCGAAGGACGCGCAAAGCTGCACTCATAATCGCCGCTGCCGCGAACCGACGGCCATTTCATGGGCTGAAGCACACGCGCCGCGCCAATGCCAAAAGCCGGAATAGCACAGCCTCGTTTCCAGCCCGAACCAGACTTAACCGCCGCGAAATAGCATGGCTGCCCAGCCGGACGAAATTGCAACGTTTGCGTCGACGGATAGGGCTTCCAGGAATTGAGCGCCCAATTACTGAAGGTGTTTTTCATCCAATCGTCGACCTGGCGCATGATTTCCAAATCACGTTCCGCCGGCGCGGGAGTTTCCATCGCCGCCGCCGTGATGCCGAGCGACATCAAAGCGAGCGCCGTCAGTGCATAAAGAAAAGCTAAAATTCGCGTCATCGTCATATCCTTTCTGTTGAATAAAAATTACTTCGCCACGCCTTTTATTTTTTCCAGCGTACGCCACCCACCAAGCCCGAGCATGGCGAGAACAAGCTCGAACAGATTCCCAGAATCAATCGCTGGCAGCGGCGTACCCGGCGCCCAAATGCTCACCGCCCACGTCGCCACGGGAGCGAAAATGAATGTCCACGCCAGCGCAGCGCTGCATACCCAGCCGATGGACGGTCGCCAGCCGGAGACAAAGATGTTGGGGTTCGCCGCCTCGATCTTGTTGATCTCGATTTGACCAGACTGTAGTTGATAAAGCCGCTCGTCCGCCTGATCAGCAAGCTTCGCCAACTCCAGTTTCAACTCGTTTTTCTTGTCGGCATCGGGAATGACTTTGCCGATGATATCGCCGACCTTGTTGATCACGTCGCTGATGATTGGCAGTGCCATGGTGGTCACCTTTAATTTACCGGCAATCCAAACCGCGATCTGGTTTTGCCGATAGTGAGAATTTCCTTGCGATTGCCGACAGCCTTATAGGAACAATGCACCCAGCCCGCCGTGGGATCGGCGGCGGAATAAAATTCCAAAATAAGCTGATCAAAATCGAGTACGCCGGCAATCCAGCGCGCGACCTCGATATTGGCGATGCCGGGAATTTCAAAATCTGCCGCCTCGCCCTTGCAGTGCTGTGAGTTGTCTTTTGATCCAAGCAAGCGATTGAGCGCCGGCGACCGATATCCGCTCGACGGCGAGAATGGTCCGAAACGGTCCCGCACCGGCTCCAGAATGTGAACACATAACAGCCGCAACCTTTCGATTGCGGGCGGCGGCGGCGTGTTGTCGATGCCGCGCCGCACCGCCAGTTGCGAGCGGGTCAGTTCGGCAAGGGTGAAATGAGGGGAGAGATTCATTTTATCCCCTTCAGCCCACCATAGGCCGCGATGGAGATCATGATTAAAAGCCCCGCCTTCCAAAACCACGCCCACAAACCGCGGCCTAAATCGCGATAGAAATCCTGAATGATCCGCTCGTGGAGCGCCGCCGACAGCGCTTCAATATCGGCGTCGGTCAATTTACGATCTTCCGCCATACACTCCCCCATCCACGTAAGAGACAATTTTGAAAATAGCGCGCCGCGTCAGACAACCCACCGCGCCGCGCCGGCGAGCGCGAACACCGCCAGGTCAAGGAGCGTGTCCCGCCAGCGACCGATCGGGCGCTGATCCCAAAACTCGCGCGGGATCGCGCAAACTTGCGTCGCAAGCACGCACAGCCACAGCGGCCCGCCCAACGAGGCGACCGGCCAGGCCAGGCACCAACCCCAAGCGAAGTGAGCCGCCTGGTCGATCACCTGCTTGCGCCAGCCGCCACGGGAGTAGAATGAGGTAATGGCGGCGACAATCGACATGCTACTTCCACTTGAAAGGCCGACCGCCCGCGCCGCCTGAAGTGCCAGCATCGTCATCGCTAACGCAGAATTTCCAGATTAAGAAAGCCACGGCGGCAACAATCACAAGCACAAGAACTATTTTCATAACCTGCCTCCTTCATGGGACTTTGGGATGATAATTGGCGTCATTTCGCGCCCGCTCGCGAATATGATTAATTGCCGCCGCCGGCGCGCCATGCAGTTCCAGCCATTTCACTTTGTCCAATGCCGCGCCGTCGACAATTCTTCCTGTCCTGATCCAATGCGTCCAGCAACCATCGCAGGCCCAGGTTTCCGGTATGGGCAGCGCACGCACGTCAACAAGCGCAAATGGCCACGTCCAGGCGCCGCAAGATGGGCATTGACACTGCGGTACATCGCTCCAGGGGACAGAACGGGTTTTTAATTCTGCGTCGGCCTCAGCGGCAGGCGTTAATTCTCCGCGTTTTCTCGCCACCAAGTGATCTGCAAAATTTCGCGGGCTCCATTTCGGTTTAGCCATTATTCAAGTCCTCCGCTATTGCCGGCCACAACAGAAAATTCAATCGCGGCTAATGTGTCCGGCGTTGCGCTGACCGTCGAGCCGGCACCAGTTAAGTATGTCCATCGAACAGCATTGAAGGCGAGAATACTCCCGCCATAAGTAGAAGACTCTACGCTAATGCCAAAGTCGTCATTGAGGTCCATACCGGCAAGCGTCACGGTGAATTTTCTGTTGGACCAAGTGACGAATGAACTAGCGATGCTGCCATTATATACGTTGGTCGCCCGCCGCACCCAACCGGAGCCGTCATTGTTCCAAAAGCCGACAGTGACAGACCCTGAAAGATAGCTGCCGCCGCCGATGTACTGATTGAGAACTTTGACATCAAAATCGTATTCATACTTCAGATCAAACGCAGCATTGGCCGTATCCATATTCATTTCATAGGTGCGGCCGCCGCTGCCGGCAACCTGGCCCGTTTCGGTATAAGCCGTTGCGGTGCCGGATAGGTCTTTCAATTTCAGCGATGCCGTGAAACCTGTAGACGAAAGACCTATCGCGCTGAATTCCTGCCCTTGATGGCCAGTAAAGCTGCTTTCAAATGTTTTGCCGCCGCCGCCAAACTTCACCCTTGGTAAATCTGCGTCAGACCATGCGGGGTTGAAAGTAAAAGAGTCTCCGTCTCTGGCGACGCCTTCCGCATATCCTCTTGTGAGTACGCGAAGCACGGTGGGCGACTGAGCAATTTGCACATCCCCGGAAAGAGTGCCCACAAAAGCATCGGGTACGGTTTCAATGAGAACTTCTTCAATTCGCGCCGTGCCCGCCACGCCGTTGTAATTAACAAGAAGCAATGCCGCAATGTAGCGCACGTTTTGGTGCAGCACCGCCGGGGAAGCGGGATCAGAATGCACCGTGCCGTCGCCTGTCGCAGCGGTGCCTTTGAAATAGCCTGTCACCACTTCAAAAGAGGAACCGGGCGCGTAGTTTGCAGCGGCAATATAATGCTGACTGCTAAAATCGTTCGCGCCAGCAGTATTTACCAGCGAGGCTTTGTCATAAGCAAATCCTGCGATGCCAATATAAACCGTCCCTGTACCTGCAGTGCGGCTAAGGCGGACTTTAATCCGGTGCAGCTTATTAGGATCGTAAGGTATTAAGGTCTTAGAAATCAGCCAACGCTGATCGTTGCCGCTGTTGTTGCCAATTTCTATATATTTTCCGCCAGTGACAGCGCCTGTGCCGCTCACAACGGATATTTCACCCGATCCGCTATGACTAGTCCAGCGCGTGAGAACAGAGGCTTGATCTGTTTCCTTGTCAAAAGTTTCCCTAAACAGCACGCCCGCCTGGTTGGCAATGTCCTGCGCTGGAACGCCATCAACATAAGTGCCATTCGGCGCGCCTCGTGTTGCCAACGCATCTGCCGGTTGAAGCCCAATGTAAAGCCAGGTCGAGGTCGATGTCTCCGAGGTCGGCGGCGTGGTGTTGGTGTGCTTGACCAGCGCCATGAAGCGCCGGCCCTGATAGTCGACCGCATCGTCCTTGTAGTAAGTCACCGACGATGACCAAGCGCCGCGATAATTCGGCGTGGCGTCGACGATTTTGCGCAGGCGGAAGCTGTGGATCAACACCTGCCCCGCCTGGCCGTTGTAATTGGCGATGAACAGCGGCTTCATCCGCACCGTGTTGTTCGCCAGCGGTTTCGGATCGTTCGGCGTTGCCGCGCGATAGCCGGAGTTTGTATCAGCGCCAACGTGCCCGCGAATGTAGCCAACGTATTTCTTGCGCCCGGTGAAGTTCATCGCCTCGCCGCTGCCGGCCTGATAGTGATAGGTGCCGTTGTGCGAGGTCAGGTTGGCGCCCGCGTTATCCTCGGCTTTGACGCCGAAGTACATAAAACCGCTGCTGGAAAACTCCACCTCGATGTCGACCTCCGCCATCCACAAATCTTCCGGCGTGAAATCCAGAGCCTGATTGCAGATCGCCGTGACCTCATCGTTGCCGCTGTTATTGCCGCAGCGCAGCGCCTTGCCGCCGCTGTCAGTGGTGGTAACCAGCGCACAGTTGGCCGAGCCGGTGATGGTCCAGGGGATTTCCGAGACGCTGGTATAGTTCGCGAAGGTCTCAAAAATCTCCGTCTGGCTCAACAGGATTTGCTTCGCCGGCACGCCGGCCACAGTAGACGTATCGGCGCTGGTATTCTCGCTCGTGATGTCCGCGCCCGGCTGGTAGCGGCTGATCTTTGCCAGCGCGCCGTACCAGGTGCCGGTGGTATGATCCGTTCGGTTCGACCACAGCACGTATGCGTAGGCCGCATTCGCGGGCGCCGTCACGGTGCCGCTGACCTTGGTGAAGGTGTTTGTGGACGGCACCGTCGTGCTGTTGAGCAGCACAACTTCGCTATAGGACAGGTGCGCTCCCGTTTTATCGTACCAGCGCACATAAAGCGAGATGTGGCCGTTGGCGCTGCCGTCGCGGTAGCCCCAGCCTTCGAGATAAAATTTTTCACCCGCCGCCACCGGGATCGCATCCGTTCCAGCGGGGTTAATGTTCGATCCCAGCGGATAGGTGTGACCATTAGCGCCAGCGGTAGTGTAGCGGATGCCGTATTTCGTTGGCGCGTTGGTCAGGGCCGTAATGTCGTGGGCCAGCGTCACCGTCTCGTCGGTTGTCCAGCCGGTTGTGGAGCCGCCCGCAAATGCTGTGTTGCGAATGAGATTGTTGGTGTCGGCGGGATTGACCTGGGCATTGTTCTCAGGCTTTCCCGTCCCCGCCACCTGGCTTGCCCAATCGACATTGTCCTGCGTGGCCAGATCGCCCTGGCCAACAAAGCCGGCGGCGATGTTCGGCGCGGCAGGGATAACAACCGACGTGGTCGCCCACGCCCCGTAAACGCCCGACAACATGCGGTAGCGGCCGCGCACGTCCAGCGTGACGCCGCTTTCTCCCGCCGTCACCGTGAACACGCCAACAGCGGCGTCGAAAAGTCCTTCGGTCAGCGCGGTATAGACGGCATCAGTGGAGGGCTTTGCCTGTATTTCAATGCCCGCCACCACCTCGGAAGTTTCCGCCGTCCAGGTGACGTCGACGTAAAATATCGTGGTGCTGTTCGGCCCCGCCACCTGCCGCACGTCGGCGTCAAAGGCGGCGGGCGTCCGGGTGGCGGTGGGATCATACCCCGGCGGGCTGATGTCCGCCGGCATCGGCTTTTCTTCCTTATCCCAGGCGTAAATCGCCGCCGCTTCCTCCACCAGCGTCATTTGAAAAACCAGATCGTGGCTTTCCGTCTGATCAGCCACGCGGAACAATTTATTATTCCAGCCTTCATCCGGCAGCGATATGGTCACCAGAGATCCCACCGCGCACAAAAACGCCCGCGGACCGAACACGCCGACAAACTGCCCGGGATACTGGTTACGCAGCAACATCTGCTTGACGATGCGCTGACACGTCTCAGCGCGCGGCACGGCGGCGAAATCCAGCGCGCGGGTGCGCGGGATGCCGTCCGCCAGCGGATCGACCGCCACTTCCGGCCAATCGTTAAGCTGATAGAGTTTGACTGGATCGGGAAACCGTCCGCGCGCAACATTGAACCGTTCTCGGCTCGGCGGCGATGGCGTCCACTGGTACGGCCCCATCAGATCGTCGGCGGAAAAAGCGATCTTCGGTCCGGCGGTATCGTCGAAGCCCCCCACCAACTGGTAAAGCCCGTCGACGTCGGTCAATTTCGTCGTGCCCATGGCCGCTTCCAGCGCCGCGATGATCGCTTCATGGGCGCTGGCGGTGGAATCGATAAGCGACGATTCATAACGCTGCACCGTACCGCCGGCGAGCAGCGCCACCGATTCCTCGCACAAATTGGCGTACGCGATGAAGGAGGCAAAATTGATCCGGGTGGCCGGCACGCCCATACCCCAGGCCAGCTTGCCGTTGATCTTCCAGCCAATGAGATATGTCAATAGCTGGAGCGCTGGATTCTTGCCGATCGCCACGCTGCCAGCGGTGTAAGCCCACGTCGTCTGATCATTAGGGCGGTGTGATCCCGAGCCGCCGTTGGTGCTATCGAGCCGCGGATCGTAGACCGGGCACCCCTTGCCGATGATGGTGGCGCGGGTTGGGATGCCTTCCGGCCACTTCTTGGCCGAGAGTTTATAGACGATGGCGACATAGGCCAGCCCCGTCATCCGGCACGTCGTGGTCCAATAAGCGCCGGAGCCCAGCGCAAAGCTGTTCGCCGCCGATCCTTCGGTGCGCACGGTGACGGAGACGATGCCGGCGGCGTATTTGCCCTGCAAGCCGCCGCCGGAGGTCCAAGTCAGCGCGTCATCAAAATAGATCTTGTCGATCGACTGCACTTTGTGCGACGCGCAGGCGATGACCTCCACATAACGATCATCGCCGCTGTATTTTTCACTAAAGCGCACGTCGACGCCAAATGCGGTTTCGCCAAAACAAATCTTGCGCGCCGCGGTGGGTGTGATCTGTTTTTGCAGGCGCTCATAGATCGCCGAATTCATCTTCGGCGTCTTGATCAGGCCGACCGCCTTGGCCGCCACTAACGCCACATCGAAGATGCCGGCGAGCTGCATGCTCATGCCGGCGTACATCAGCCACACCTGGCCGGTGACCAGGCCCACAGCCACCAGAATGGTGCCGACCGTGAATTTTACGACCGCCTTTAACACCTTCGACATCAGGCATCACCGACAAACGGCACCGACCACGCGGCGCGGCAATCGTTCAGCGGCGCGTCGAACAGCCCGGACCGGCCTAAGATGCTGCCCACAAACCACGCGCCGCGGCCAAAGCAGACGCCGAGCGCCTGGCGGCGCATCACAATGTCGCCGCGGTGCGCCAGCGCCGGATGTTTCGGCTTGCCCAGCCAATGGCGCGCGGCGCCATGAAGCGTCTTATAGCCGGCGGTGCGTAACGCTTGCGCCGCCTCGCGCCGGCTGCCGTAGCGGCCGCGAAAATCCGCCGCCATGTCAACGCCGGTCATCGCCTTGACCGCGCCGGCGGCGAACAGCGCGCAATCGTGCTCACCCCAACAAAACGGCTCATCAAAAACGCGATCGATATAAAGCGACAAGCGCTCTTCCCAATCCGAAAAACGCTTCACCGAAAAACCCCGCCCAAAAGATTCTGCCAATTAATGCCGCCGATGATGTTGGCGACCGTGCCGCGCGCCGGCGCCGGGCTGCCGTTGGCGATATTGACCGCGAAGTCCTGACTGTGATCGTTGGCGTCGAAGCGCGGCTGATCGAGGTAGGTGGAATTGGTCGCCGCCGATATGGTGGCGGCGTGCGATTCGATGGTCAGCGCAAACGTATGCTGCTTACCGTCGTTGTTGACCTGCACCTGATCCATGGCGCCGGCGCGGATGCGGCGAAAACCCCACACCGCAGCCGTTGAAACGCTCGGCGGCTGGTGCATCAGCACCCGCCACAAATAAGCGTTCCGACCCAAATATTCGTCGGGATAGATGGCGGCGTTGACGATGGCGGCGGGCGGGCTTGAGGGAATGGCCAACGTCAAGGTGAGCGCACCCGAGCCTTCGTAACTGTAGGACTGATCGCCGACGCCCACCATCACGCCGTGGGTCAAGGGATAGAAGGTGTTGCCGTCAAGCTGCGCGTCGCCGGTGCCGCTCACCGCCAGCGCCGCCTCCAGCGTGGTGACGAAAAGCGTTTCAGTGGCGAATTCCAACCGCGCCAGATAGCCGGTGCGAATGCCCTGTCCGGCGAGCGCCGCTTGCCAGTTGGCGTCAAGCCCCTTGGTCATAACGCCTCCACCGCTTCGATGGGCTTGAACGCGGGATAGCGATGAACGTCCACCTCGAAGCCGGACGGCGCGTCGGGCAACAGGCGAAACAGCCCCTTGGGCGCGGCGAATTCCACCGCCGTCGCCGCCGCGTAGTCCTGCCGTGCATAAGGCTCAAATTCCACCGTGCACTTGCCGGCGCCATCGGCGTTGGCCGGCGCGGCGGTCAGACGGAAAAGCTGGTTGCCGATCTGCAAGAACTGCCCCGCGCGCAACTGCGATGCGGCGGATGCCGTCCAGCCGGCGATCTGCGCCGCGCTGGAATACTTATAAAGCGTCACCGCCAGCGTCCGCCCGGTCAGCGCCGAGGTTTGCGATTGCCACGGCGCGTAGGAAAAGGTGCCGATCTGACCGCGCAACGAGTCGACCGCCGCCGCCATGATTTCGGCGTTCGCAAAACTCATGCGGGTTAAGTTGATGGTCAGCATCCATTGCGCGAACTTGTCCACGCCCTGAAAGGCGCCGCTGAACGGCGACGGCATGGCGGCTTGAATGCGCGTCAGGCGCAGCCACTCGGCATAAAGCCCGGCGGTGGGCAGGGTGATGGGATAAGTCGGCATGAGGTCAAGCCAACCGCGGGCGGGTCAGATGCGTCATGGTGGCGGCGGTGGCGCGCGCCGTGATCTGCGGCATGGCGAGCTGGATGCCCTCCATTACCTGCAAGCGCACCGCCGCCGGATCGGTGGCTTGCCGCGCGTCAATGTTGATGGTGACGCCGCCGCCGAGCTTGTGATTGGGCACGATCGCGCCCGAAACCCGCGGCACGAATAACTCCCGCCCGCGCTCGCCCACCAGATAAGAAACGCCCGCCGTTACCGGCCCGCCATCGGCCCGCGCGCCGCCGAAGGAGGCGGCAATAGAACTAAAAATGCTGGTAAACAGCCCGCCGGATTTTTTCTGCGGCGCGCCAAAGATGCTGCTAAACAGGTCCGCCATCAGCGAGCGGAACGGTTTAATGAAAAGCTCGCTGGTGAACGCCGCCAGGAATTCCCGCCGCGCGATCTCGCCCAGGGACTTGAAGGTGAACTTGCCCTGAGAGATCATGTCAACCCACATCTGATCCATGCGGTCATCAAGGCGCTGCATGGCTTCCAGCAGGGGATTGGCGGTATCCTTCTCAAACTCGGCGCCCGCCTCCAGCGTCGTGCGGGCATTGATGTTGGCGCGCGCCTGCTGGAACTGCCGCTCGGTGATCAGCCCTTGTTTGTAAAGGTCTTCAAACGCCTTGACCGCATCGCGCGCTTCCATTTCCAGCGCCGTCACCGGATCGACCAAACGCCAGAACGCCATTTCCGTGGCGTGCAACTGATCCTGCGCCGCTGCCTTCAAGGCGGCGATTTCGCGCGTCGCGCGCTCGTTCAGCGCGCTGCGCGCCGACGCCAGCCGTTCCTCGGAAATGATCCCCTGTGCCGCCTTGTCTTCGTAAGCGGCGATCTCCTCGCGGGCGCGCGCCTCGATGACGGCGATGGGGTCTTTAACCTTTAAAAGCTCCGCCTCCAACTGGCGGATTGCCTCCTCGGCCCGGCCCGCCGCCTCTTCCTGGCCGGCGAAAAAATCCCGCAGCGCCGTGCCGCGCCGCGCCGGATCAAAATCATCCAGATTGGGCGTCACCGAAAACTGACCGGGGGAATTGATGTCAACGCCGGATACGGAAGAGGACGCGCTTTTTGTGGGAATGGAAGGCCCCAGGGGACCAATCTCAACCACGCCACGATCTTCGTCGCCAGTCATTACCCACCCAGCAGCCGCGAGGCCAGCAGCGCCACCTACAACTGCACCCGTTGCGCCACCAACCCTACCGCCGGCCGCCGCCCCCAAGGCCACAGCAGAACCAACTGACAACAGCGTGAGGAGGCGCGGATTTTCATCAGCCCACTGCGCGAGCTCATCTAATTTTTCGATCATATCTGTCAGCGGCCCAGCCACAACGCCGGCGGTATGCACCTTCAAGCGCAACATGGTTTGCGCCAACTTGTCCATGGCGGCATCCGCTTCGTCGATCTTTGCCTGATCGAGATTAAGCCCAAGTTCTTTGGCCTCCCGGGCGAAGCGCCGCAAGCCCTCCGCGCCGCCGGTAAAGATCGTCAGCAGCTTTTGCCCGGACCGGCCCAACAGATCGGTGACCGCCGCCGCCCGCTCCGCCGGCGTGGGCAGCGCCGCGATGGCGTCCGCCACGTCATAGATCACCACGCCGGTATCGCGGGCGTTGCCGGCGGCGTCCTTATAGGCCACGCCTAGGCGATCGAAAGCGGCGATCGCCGTTTCGTTGCCGTCCGCCGCCTCGCCGATGCGATCGGTGAGCCGGGCGACGCCGCGCTCCATTTCCTCGTTTTTCACGCCGACTTGGCTTGACGCGTACTGCATCGTCTGCAACAAGTCGGTGGTGACGCCGAGCTGTTCCGCCAATTCGCCCAAGGAGCTGGCGGCCTCCAGGCTGGATTTTACAAAGCCAAAAATTTTCGTCGTTGCCCAAGCGCCCGCCAACCCCTTCACGCCGGCGGCAAGGCCGGAAAACGCCTTGTCCACCTTGGCCGTCATGGTATCGACGGAGTTTTGAAACTTGGCGGTGGACGCATCCGCCTTGGCCAGCTCGCGCCGCAACCCTTCAGTTGTGGCGTCAATTTGCACCAGCAGTTTTTCAATCTGTTCCCGGCTCATGCTCAATCATCCGTGTCGTAGGCCTCACGGCGCGCCTCCAGCGCCGCGTAGAATTCGTGCGGCGTGGCGCGCCAGAAGTCCCTGGGCGGCCAGCGCAGCAAGCCGCAGGCGATGCCGAGGAGGCGGCGGTAGGGGACTTCCGTCAGTTCATCGCCGGCTTGGCTTTTTTTTCATCCCCGCCGCCGTTCAGGGCGCCGATCAGAAACTGGCTGATCGGCTCCACGGCGTTGACGATGCCGCCGGCGAACAGCAGGCGCTGCACCTTTTCCCGGTTGACGTGTTTTAACGACACGTCATCGCGCGCCTCGCCGGCGGCGCGAATGCCGGCGGTCACCACGATGCTGGCCAACCACAGGGGCAAGTTTTTGTCCAGCGTCGCCTGGCGGGCGATCGCCAGCAGCGACATGCCGGACTGCTGTTCGATGGCGACCGCCGCCTCGAACGACGGTCGCATGGGGTGATCGACGCCGCCCAAGGCGATGGCGACCTCGCCGGCGTGCGGATTGACGGGCCAATGCCCGGACGCGGGCGCTTGCTCGGTCATGGATTAGGACAGCGTATCGGTGCTGGGGGCGGCGGCCAGCGTCAGCGTGAAGCTGTAGGTCACCTCGCCGTCCTTCGGCATCGCCGTCGACAAGTTGAGAACATAGCACGACGCCTCGAACACCTTGTCGCCGGCGGCGAACGGCGATTTGCGGATCTGGAAGTTGCCCGGCGCCTGGGTTTTAAACAGCGTCTCAACCCGGGTAAAGCCGTTCGCGTCCGGCAGATCAAGCACGCCGGTCACGTTGATCTTTCGATCAAAGTTGCCGGGCGCCTTCAGGCCATAGGGCGCGCTGTTCTTATCGCTGATATCGACCTCGCTAGAACTACCGTCCGGCGTTAAATCACGCTGTCCCGCCAGTTCAGCGAATGCCTCCGTTGGGGTGGCGCCGTCGCCCACATAAAGTCGATAGTTGTTGCCGAGTTTTTTCGCCATGGAAAATATCTCCGTTGCTATTGAGTAAAGTACCGAAAGGTCGCCGCGCCGCGCACGATCTTGCCGTCCTCCGAGACGTCAAAGGACGTGCCCAAATAAATGCCGCGCGCCGGCTCCGATTGGTTGGCGATGTTGAGCGCCACGTCATGCAGTGCGGCGATGACCAGGCTCAGTTTTTGCTGCGCCGCTTTCTTGCCGCGTTGCTCGCCGCCGTGATAACAGGCGACTTCGATTTCATGTTCTTGTCCCATGCTCCCCTTGCCGCCCCACGGCGTGGTGGAGAGAAAATCGATCACCGCGTACGGCAGCGCCGGATTTTCCGGCACGTAATCAAAAACCTTCATCGGCGACAACGCGGCGGCGACGGCGGCGTAAAGCGCCTGCTGCAATTCAAATATTCTATCCGCCATGGCTGATCACCTTGCCGAGCGCCTGATTGACCGCCTCGCGCACCTTGGGCGCGAAGGACTGGATCACGGCGGCGGCGGGACCGCTGATAAACGGCCGCGCGGCGCGGGCGCGAATGTGGAGGACGTAGGCGCGGCGGCGCGCTAGGCTTTTCTCCGACACGTCAAAGCCCATCTTTTGCGTGCGTGCCGCGCCATAAAGCTTGATCGTGCGCAGAAGCTTCTGCCGGCGCCGCTCGCGGCGAAACCCCACGCGCTTGACCTGTGCTCGAATCCCCGCCTCGAAAAAGACGGCGTACCACGCCGCCTTGCGGGCGCGCCGCGTGATGTATCCAGCCTTGGCCGTCAAGCCATCCTTGCTGACGCTGGCGCGCAAATTGCGCCGCAGCGTCTTGGTCTTGCCCACCGGCGCCTGCGCGCGCATCCGCGACACCATATCCTGCGCCGCCGCGCGCATCAGTTTTTTGGTGTCCTCGGTGATCTCCGGCGACACGGCGCGCAGGGTCTTGCGCAGGCGCGACATCTGCGCCAGATTGCGGGCGCGGTATTTGTTGGCCATCAGCTCACCACGCCGGCTTCGCACAAAAACGTTGACATTCGCCGCCGCACGTCGGCGGTGGGCGGCGACTTGATAACCAGTGTCGCTTTTCCCCACACCAGACGATGCGCGGAAGTCACGTCGCCGCGCTGGCGAATATTCACCCGATAGGCGCTAACCCCCACCAATCCGCCGGCCTCGATCTGCTCGCGCCCCGACAGCGGAATGATTTCCGCCCACACGGTGGCGATATCGCGCCACGTCAGGGCGGCGCCGCCGCCACCGTCTGGCGATTCCACCGCTTCCTGAATGACAACCCGTTCGCGCAAATCGCCGCCGCGCATGATTTAAAATCCCACCAACCGATAAGGCGCCACCAAAAGCCGCACCCCCATGGGCAACTCGCTGACGATGGTGCCGGTGATGACCGCCTCGCGATGTTCGTACATCTGCGCCGTCATGATTAGAATTCCCTGGCGAATGGGGCGCGGCACGTCATTCCAACTGGCGCCGAACCCCACCACCGTGCGCAGTCGCACCGCGCCGCGCTGGCAGCGGACCTCCGGCCACGAAGCGCCGTAAGCGCGTTCGATAATGCCGCGCTCCGGCACCGTGGCGTAAAGCGCCGCTGACAGCGTTTGCCACGCGCCATCAGCATCGATGTAGGTAATCTGCGATACCGACTGGAAGGGTTGACAAAGCCGAAATTCGTCCGCCGGCCAGGCGTCGAAAATATCCTCCACCGTCTGCGTGATCAGCGCCCGGCCCAGGTGATCCTCCATGAAGGCGCGCGACGCCGACACCAGAAAGCTCACCTGCGCCAGATCGGCGGCGTCCGAGGACAGCCGCAGATGATCGATGGCCTGCTCCAGCAGCACCGGCTCCACCGCCGGCGGCGTAATAACAATACTCATAAATGCTGCCCCAGCAAGGTGATGGAGCGGTCGTCCTTGCGCCCGGCGCTGGTGACGACGCTGTTGGTAAGAAGGTAATGCTTGCCGGCCGTGATGCCCGCCACCGTGACCGACGCCTCCCCATCATTGAGCGCACCATTGGCGCTCGGCAGCAGACTGACGCCATCCGCCGGCGTGATCGACCACACGCTGGTGGCGATGGTTTCCCCGGCTTGCAGGTAGCCATCATTTTTCCAGTCGACAGCGTAGTCAAGTTCGCTGTCAGGATCGGCCAGCAGCACGCTCATGGTTCAGCTCGCGCGGTAAAAGCCGGCGGCGTTAAACTGTGGCGTAATGGAGCTGCCGTCGGTGGTGAAAACGCAGTCGTAGTGAGTGCAGGGGATCAAATCTGCATCCGTGCCGCCGGTGGTGTCCGGGTCGTAACAGACGATCATCTTAACGAGCGAGTTGTTTGTGGCCCCGCCGGCATTGACCCATGTCTGATCCGGAAGATCAAGATCACGGCGGTTGTTGGCGTCGTCCGGCGCCGGCAGCGCCGCCAGATCAGCGTCCGTCAATGTCTTGCGCGCATAGTTGGTGAAATCCGCCTCATCGCTACCCGCCGCCGCCAGCAGCGCAGCCAAGTCATCATAGTCCTCCAGCGTGGTGTCCGCTTCCGCCGTCTTCAAAAGCACCACCACGAACGCCGAATTGGCCGGATCATTGGATTTGACCCGATTGTAGAATTCAACGATGCGCCCCTTGGCGATATTAAAAACGCCGTCTGCCATGTCGCTTCTCCGATGTTAAAATTCAATGCGCCCGAACCGTACGCGGGCGCGGGCTGATGGACTTGCTCCCATCGCGCGGCCCGATCGTTACCCGATTGGCGCGGGCAATGATGGCGTGCGTGCGAGAGGCGGGCGGTGACGTGGGCCATACCAGCGTCAGCGAAAACGCCATGGAGGAGTCGCTCGCCAGCCCAATCGCCCGCGCCTTCAGCCGCCCCAGCGCCAGCGAGGCTCCATGGTCAAGCGCGAGGCCCAAGTCAGCCCGACGGTGGAGCGACAGCGAAAACACCGCGCCAGAATCGTTCACCGCCCCCAGCGACCGTGTCTTTAATCGCCCAAGCGAGAATACGCCGCCCGCATCATCCGCCAGCCCCAAGGGGCGCGCCTTTAATCGCCCAAGCGAGAATGCGCCGCCCGCATCACTCGCCAGCCCCAGCGAAATAACCACACCGAAGCCAAGCGAGAACGCCGCGCTGTAATCCTCGACCAACCCCAGCCCGCGCGCCTTCAAGCGATCAAGCGTAAAGACGCTGCCCGCGTCGGCGGCAATTGCAACGCTCCGCGCCTTCAAGCGCGACACCGCAAGGGCGGCGTTGCCGTCCGCTGCCAGCCCCAAGCCGCGCGCCTTGACGCTTGTCAACGTCATGGCGCTGCCGCCATCGGAGGACTGACCAACCACCCGCGCCTTCACCCGCGCCAGGGGGAGCGCTGCGGAAGCATCGCTGGCAAGTCCCAGCGTGACCGTTCCACCACCCGCTGGCAGATACCAAATCCGCCGCGCCAGGGGGCGGAAGATCTGATAGGGCTCCCGCGACCACGCCTCCAACTCATCGGTGGAGAACGTCCGTCCGGTCCACACCGCCGCCAGATAGATGGTCCCCTTGAACAGCGAGGACGCCGCGCCGGCGCGGTAAAGCGCGCCCAGCGAGAAATTGTCGAACGTCATGTTCGCCGCCTGCCAGTTCGCGTTGGAACTGGCTTCGGCCTCTAGCTTGCCGTCCACATACAACTTGTTGGCGTTGGCCGGCGCGGCGGAATACTCCGCGTCGGTGGTGACAATCGCCGCGTGCGGCAGATTGTCGCCGAACGCATTGGCGGTGCTCTGCAGTTCAACAAAGCCCGTCGCGCTGGTGCGAAACCAGCCGCGCACCCGTTGCACCGCCGTGTCGTCGGTGCCGATCCCCCAGGTCGGGTTGGTGCCGGACTCGTCGCGAAAGCCGATCATGCGCCGATCGGTGCCGGCGTCGGTGCCCCAGGACGCCACCACACCCATCGACACGAAGCGCTGGCCTTCTATGGCCGTGCCGCTGGCGATGGTCAGCTTCGCCGCATCATTCGAGCCGTCGAAGAAAAATCCCTGACCGCCGGCGCGCGGCCCCCAGGCCGGCGCGTCGACGAAGGCCAGGCTATAAAGATCGGGCCGCACCAAACACGTCGGCGGGCCGGCGTGGTCGAGCAGATAGCACTGCGCCAGCCCCCGCGTCAGCGGGTGCGTCCAATCAATCTGCTGCGGCCCGTTGGGCTTCCAAGACCGGCGCTTGGTCTTGAGGACGATCATCGGTCAGGCCGTCGTGTAGGTGACGCCGGTGTACTTGGTCTCGTGATTGCCGCCGGTGGCGTTCAGCGCCACGCCGGAGCCGTTGTAGACCACCAACCCCCACTTCGGCGGCATGACGCCGCCGAACACCTGCGCCAGCGACACCGGCCCCCATTCGTAGGTGTGGTTCGAGGTGGCGTCGACCACGATGGTCGCCACCCGGTAGAGCTGGATCAGCGACTCCTCGCCGGCGTTCGGCGTACCGCCGTCCGAACCGGAGACGCCAGCGGTGTAATTCGTCCCGTCCCACGAGCCATAGGCATAAATGGTGAGGACGCCGCCGCTCGACGGGCTGGCGCCGGTGGTGATCTTGCCGCCGACCAGCACGTCGGCATAAAGATTGCTGGTGTTGTCCACCGCCGCGCTGGCGTCGTAGGAGCCGTTGGCGAGGCTTTCCGGCGTCCAGGTCAGCGCCGCCGCCGTGGCGTACTTTATCTTGCTCTCAGCCATTGCGCGCCCTCGTGATTACCGCCGCGACGACAAAGCTCTCGTCCAAGCCCAGCGCGGCGGCGCGGCTCATCGTGCGGCGGCCCAGCGCCCGCAGCGCATCGATCTGTTCTAGCGTCAAGAACCCTGCGGTCACCGCCGCCGCCATCAACGACACGTTCTGCGCGTCATCCATGCGCCAGGCCGGCATGTTGACGCCGACCGCCTCCAGGAGGGTGTCGGCCAAGCCGCTCGCCGGATGCTGATCGTCGGCCGCCGCCAGCTTCAGCGCCTTTAACAAAAACTGCCCGCCGGGCGTCATCTGCCGCACCGCCCAGGCCTTGACCTGCTCCACCGGCACCGGCTCCCAGGCTTCGGTGTCAACAGCGCGCAACGACGCCGCCGCCTCGGCGCTGCTCATCGCGGCATAGCCGCGCGCCAGCGGATCGGTGCTCAGTTCGGCCCTTAAAATATCAAGCGGCAGCATGAAAAATTCCCCAATGGATGGAAGAAAAAACGACGGGCGGCTGCCTGGAACACCCGCCCGTCAGTTCCTACCCATCGATTTCTATGGGTAGGGAGCCGGCGGCGGGGACGTCGATTTGTGGCAATTCACTCTTGTTTTCCGGCGCGCCAACCAGCGCTTTCACGCGATGGCGGCGTGACTGGCGTGGTGCGGCGGCAGCTTCTGCTGGCACGCCCCACCCTTCCTCAAGGGCGATTTCCGCCGCTCGATCCGGCATACTCTGCATCTCCGGGTCGGCCTCGAAAATACGGATGAGATTGTTCTCATCCGACCACCTGAAGGTTTTTACAACAATTATTTTTTTCATGCCCGACTCCATTGTCTAGCTACGCTGCCGGCGGCGCCGGCTCTACTTATCCTGCGTCGGCGAACGCTCCGGGTGCCCCAACAAGGCCAACATTACGATCGGCACGCCGTTGGTATGAGTGCCGGTGAAATCAGCCAGCACGCGGGAATACCGCTTTGGTCCGCGATAGCCGATGCGGTAGGATTTGGCGTCCTCGCCGGCAGCATCGACGGTGCGAAAAATGCCGTTGGCGTCCGGCGCCGAAACGCCAGAATCCGATCCGATCAACACGTCATCGGCGCTGGTCACCGGCGACCAATTGCTGTCATCGTCCGAATGTTGCAGCTTCAGGTCGACTTTAAGCGACCCCGACAGGGTATCGCCGCTGGTTCCAAAGATAACAACGTGTTCAACGCTGTTGAATCCCTGACGATCTGCGGACGCCACAGGCGTGCCTTCGGTGTCGTTATTGCCGACGATCGGCAATAACGTATTAACCAGCTTAAGGGTGGAATGCAGGTCTTTCATGGAAAAATCTCCTAATGCCAGAATTCATTCAAATCCCTTAGCCACGGCGGCGGCGCCGCCATGACTAAAGACTCGCCACCTACGACGTGGCGAATTTCAACAACTTAACGGCTTCGTAATTCTGAATGCCGCCGCCCACGCGCTTCGTGGTGTAGAAGTGAACGTAAGGCTTGTTGCTGTAGGGATCGCGCAGCACCTGCACGCCAGCGCGATCGATGATCAGATAGGCGCGTTTGAAGTTGCCGAACGCGATGGAGAAACTATCAGACGCCATCGCCGGCATGTTGTCGTCGTAAGCCACCGGCTTGCCCAGGAGAGTATCAACCTTGTCCTCTGTCAACCCTGGCCGCCACAAATAATTGCCTTCCGTATCCTTTAACTTGCGCACGGCGGCGCACGTCAGATCGCTCATTAAGAAAGTGGCGCCGTTGCGATATCCTGATTTCAGCGCGTGTATCAGCTCAATGAGACAATCGCCGGGGCCATTGGCAGCCGCCACAAAAGCGCCGGACGCGCCGGTGGCGACATATCCGACCTTACCCCAAGCGTAGGAAGCGTTCGCCACCTTGGTATAGCTCAACAATCCGCGCGGGCGATTAACCCCGCTGCCGGTGATGAACGCCGCCCCTTCCTGTTCGGCAAACTCGACATTAACCTCATTGGCGAGCCACGTCGCCAGATCAAGGGTGGCGTCATCGAGCACCGTTTGCGTCGCCGCAGGATTGGCGTAAAGCTCCATGGTGTTAAACACCAGCTCTTCCAGCGTCGGCGTGGCGGTCGCCGGGCGCGCCTCCGTTTCGCCAACCCATCCGCTCGCGGCGCCGCCCACGTTCACCAGCTTCTTGTAAGCGCCAGTGCCGATGGCGATCACCGTGGCCAAAGAGCGCATCACGCTCACCGTCCCCAGGACGCGATCTATTTCACTGCTCATTTCTGTTGGCACCAGAAAACCGCCGTCCGGATTGGATTGACCGGTAAACGCCTTTGCCTCCAACTCCCGCAGATCGCTATCGCCGCGACCTTTGCGGAAATAAGTGTCGAACGCCTGGCGGTGCGCGGCCTTGGCTTCATTTATCTCCCCATTGCCGCCGCCCGCCGCAGGGCGTTGCATCTTGGTTTGCAGGTCGCGATACTTTTGCGATAATTCGGTGATCTGCGTATTGATCCGCTTTACTTCTTCGACCGTTACCACATCGGCCGCGCCTTTTTTCTTGATCTCCTCCAGCTCCTGATCGTTTTTCTTTTTAAATTCCTCAAACGTGCGCGCCACGGAGTCGATCGTCTCCTTGACCGCCGACAAGGAAGGTTCGCCATCCTTCCGCTCACACGCGCCAAACAGGGCGCGTTTCGTCATCAGCGCGGTATGATCACGGCTGATCTGAGTTTTAATCATCATCAATCTCCTAATGTTTCAGCAATTTCAATAGGCGCTCCGCGCCATGTTTCACGTCGGCCAGCGCGCGCGCAGCCTCACGCTGCGCCGTCACTGCTTTTACCCGCGCCACAAGGGCGCGGGCATCGGTTCGGGAAAATCCTGCCTCGCGCAGGATTATTTCCGCGTCCCGCTCAGATGTAATGTCGCCAATGGCGCTCTTAACGTTGTCAACTTCCGCCTCGCGATTGGCCGGAAAGGTCACAATGCTAACCTCCCACAAATCAACCTCCAGCAAAGTGCGGATGTCGTTTTCCTCGTCCCACTCCCAGCGCTTCGATATATAGCCGATTGACAGTCCCCTGATGGCGCGGGCCTTTATCAAGGCGTGCGCCCGACGCCCCACCTCGATATCCATGAGCAGCCGCCCATTCACGCGAAGGCCGCGCGCATCTTCGCACATCTCCTCCCACACCCCAGCCGGATTGGCCGGATCGTGTTGCCAAAGCATCGCGGGCAGTGTGCCGGCTTTCGCGTGCGCCGCCAGACTGGCAGCGAACGCGCCGGCGGCGACAATATCGCCATAAGAATCCTTCACGCCGAAAACCGAGGCATACCCCTCAATGTGACCGGAATCGTCAACCGATTTGATGTCCAGGCACGCAGCCAGATTATGCAAATTGGTCTTCGTTTTTTTCGTCATCATTGCGCTTTCCTCGATCCATATTGAGCGGCGTCAACGGTTCATCCAACCCCGGTAATGGCGGACGTCCGGTGGCCTCTCGATACTCGTTGCGGGTGATCGCGCCGAGTTCAATCTCCGTGCGCGCCAGCATGGCGCGATCCCGCGCGCTCATGTACAGCATGGGTTGCCACTCAAACCGCGCTTCCAGCGCGCCACCGGGCCCATCCAGCAAAGCGGCGTCAATCTTTTCCTCCCACAGCCGGCGGCGCGGCGCCATGGTGTGATGATCGTGCGCCACAAAAAACGCTTCGGCGCTGGCGAAGGTGGTGGTGTTGACCGTGTGCATGATCATTTGGGGAAAAACGTTCATGTACCGGCACACTTCCTCAATCTGAAACCGCCGCGTCTCCAAATGCTGCGCATCCACCGCCGTCATCGCCATCGCGGTGAATTTAAAGCCGGCGTCCATCACCGCCACGCCATTGCGGCGCGCGCCGCTGAACGCCGTCTGCCATGCCTGGCGCACGGCCTCGATGGTCTGCGCCGTCACCCCCGGCAGCTCCGATGATAGAATGCCCGCCGGGCGCCCGCCGTTGGCATGCAGGGTGGCTTGGCTTTCCTCCAAGCCGATACTCAACGCCAACACTTCCCGCGCCAGTTTGACTGTATCCGAGCCGCGAAATCCATCCAGTGTCATATCCCGCAGATGCAAAAGGTTCTCTGCCGGCAAAACGAAATTTTTCCCCGCCAGATTGGTTACGCGATAAACGAGCGTGTAATCACTGCGCTGTTCAACGCTGACCTGCGGCGTCAGCAACGGCAGCAACTCCACCGCTTCACCATCAACGCGATTGATGAAGGCGTAGGCATTGCCGTAAATGACCAGATGCGCCTCCATCATCTGTCGGAACTCGAACGACGTCTGCCACGGATTGGGGCGCTTCAACAGCCGCGCGATGGGATGATTATGCACCGGCTCAAAGCCGCGCCCATCATCCCGCTCGCGCATGATGCGAATACGCGGCGTCGCGATGCCGTTGGCCAGCACGCGCGCGCAGGCAAAGAACGCCGACACCCGCAGCGCCTCCTGGCTGGTGATGAAGATGCCGGACTTCGTTTCGCTGCCCGCCAACGCCGAGGCCAATTCGCGCACCGTGATCCGCCGCTCGGTAACCGCGGCCGCCTTGCGGCGCAACATCCGGGGCAGCCACATCAAAGCACCACCATTTCATTATCCTGAATATACGTGCGTGGTGCCGGCGGCTCCGCCAGCGCCACGCCCAGCCCCTCGATCAACCCCACCACGCCATCGATGCGTTCCGTCGATTTGTCTTTGGCAGGCTTGATGTTGCCGGCCGCATCGCTGTCCACCGCTACATTGCCCACGTTCCAGCGTAACACCGGATGGCCGCCATGAATAATCTTGCCCGATAACACCAACCGCTCCAGCTCCTTGGAGGGGCCGGACATCGACAAATAGCCTTGCCTGAACAGCACCGCCTCCAATCCTTCGGCGTTGATTTCCACCGCCAACTGCGTGGCGTTCCAGGGATCGAGCGCCACCTTGCGCAACCTGTACCGCTCGGCGTCGGCGAACAATTCGTGCTTCAAGTATCCGTAATCGACAACGTTGCCGGGCGTTACGATCAAAGCCCCTGCGCGCGCCCATTCGTCATAGCGCACCCGGTCGCGCCGCACCCGCTCCGCGATGCGCGCCGCTGGCAGAAAAAAACGCGGCAACACATGCCACGCGCCGCCTTCCTGTTCCGGCGGAAACACCAGAACGTAAGCCGTCAAGTCCGTAGTCGACGACAAATCGATGCCGGCAAAACACAAGCGACCCTGGAGCCGCGCCGCCATTTCGCGCCAGCCGCCAACCGGAAAAACGTCCTTGTTCGCCTCCTCACACGCGTCCCACTTGGCAATGGGCAGCCAGCGCACCGCCTGTTCGGTCCAAATATTCAGGTGATAGCGCTTGAAGTCGTTTTCCAGCCGCGGCAGTTCGCGCGCCTTTTGGCATTCCGACGTCAGATATTCAAGCTTGACTGATACGCCCAGGTTGGGATTGGCCTTGGCCCACGTTTCCGGCAGCGTCCAATCGTCATCCGGATCGGCGGCATAAATTACCACCAGGGTTTCCGGATCGTCGATATCACCGGACAGAATTTTTTGGCAATCGCCCCAAACGTCCCAGCCATACCCGGCGCGCTCGCCGGCGGTGGAAATCAGAAATTCCAACGGCTGACGCCGCGCCGCCGAGGACTGATGGACGAACGTGTAAAGCCGTCCGTCGCTCCACTCGTGAATCTCGTCGCCAACCAGTCCCGACATTGACAGGCCGTGCTTACCAGCGGAGGTGCCCGAAAGCGGCTTGAACGACGCCACCAGCGCGGGGCAATAAATCGCCGTCGTAAAGCAGGTGAGGTGTGTCGATAGTTCAGGCGACCAGCCGATCATGGTCACCGCCTTGTTGAACACGATCCTGGCTTGATCGCGATCTTTGGCGATCGAAAAAACCTGCCCGCCTGCCTCGCCGTCGCCCATCAACGCCAACAGCGCCACGCCGGCGGCCAATTCGGTCTTGCCGTTCTTCCGCGGTATCCACACGATGCAGCGCCGATAGCGGCGCGTGCCGTCCGCCCGCTTCCAGCCAAACAGCGGCCGGATGATGTCGCGCGCCTGCCATTCCTCCAGGACAAAAGGTCGCCCCGCCCACTCGCCTTCCGTAAACCGCAGATACCGCGGGAAAAAATCCACCGCCGCGTCAGCGGCCGCGCGGTCAAACCAATAGCGCCCGCACGGGCTGCGCTCGATGGCGCGGCGCGCGCGCTTGATGGCGGTCATGCCTCAATGCAGGCGACTCAAAAAACCCACCGGCGCGGCGGCGTCGGACGACGGCGCAGGCGACGGCGCGGCGGCGTCGTCGCCAACGCCCGGCAAGGCTGGCTGCTTTCCCATCGCCGCCAGTTGCTGAAACAGGCGTTGCCGCGCCGCTGGGTTCAATCCCATGGTTTCACCCAACTCCTTCAGCGCCTGCTCGCAGTCCTTGCGAAACCGCATCGCCGGATGCGGACGGCGGATTTCCGCCACATGCTCCGACGAGGTGGTGTAATAAGCGCCCTCGCGATCGATGGTCCGCGTGTAATAGACCCATTCGGCCGCGTACCGACAATAGCGCGCCAGCGCGTTCTTGTCGGTAGCCTGCACCAACTGCATGCGCTGCAAATCAGGCAGCAGTTCATTCCAAATCTTTTGCGCCAACGCCGACGTCTCACGCGCCGCGGCGCTATCAACGGCGGCCGACGTGTCAAGCCACGCGGGCGGCGCGGTCAACGCCGCCGCGTCGATGCCGGAAGATGGCGCGGCGTCGACAATTCGCCGCCGCCCAGGGTTTCCCTTCGCCTTTTTCACCGCCGAAGGTTCCGGACGGCGTCCGCGTGTCATGAATAATCCAATTCTTTCAATGAGTTATAACCAGAGGCCGCGAAAAAAAATTTCGCCAATTCTGCGCCCACCCGCGCGATACCCGAGGCCGGTGTCTAGGGGGGAGGTGCCAAAGATTTGCACCCCCCTCCCTATCGACGCGGTCGATGGTCATCCCGCTGGGCAGGTCCGCTATGGCACGGCTTGCACAGGCTTTCGAACGGGCCAGCGATGAACTTCTGCCAATCGCCGCGATGCGGCACCACGTGATTGACTTCGGTGGCGAGCACCGTCAGCCCCGCCGCCTTGCAGCGACGACACAACGGCTCGGCGGCCAACTGCGCTGGCCGGATGCCCTTGCGCCACACCGGCAAGCTATACCACGCGCGCCACGGCGCCGCCTTGCGACGCGCCGTCTCATATTCCCGTTCCCGCGTCTGGCGATCGCCGCGCGGGGTAAAGGTCGATGGCATGGTGGGCACGCGGGGAAATCTCCAATAAAAAACCGCCCGAGGGCGCTTACCCTGGACGGTCTTTCCTATTAAACCGAAATCTATGCCTTGTTCGGTCCGGTTGTCAACTCTCTTTCTTGCGGCCAGCGTCATAGCCATAGACCCGCGTTGCGGTGGCATGCGCCACCACCGGACGCTCCACCACGCCAGCAGCCGACCGCGTATCAGTTTCAGCATAGCGCACGCCACGCACCGCACCACCCCGCGCCGACGGATACCAATGGTCCGCCAACACCTCCAACGCACAACGCAGTCGCAGGCCGACGTGCTTCGCCAACCGCTCGCGGCCATCACCACCAAATATCGCCCGCGCGCAGCCTTCCACCGTGCGCCCCTCCACCACCACGAAATAAATCACCCGCTCATCGATCATGCCGAGCACCCGCGCCGCCGCCGCCAGTTCCTGCGCCGCCCGTAATTGCGCCTCCGAGGGCGCGCCGGGGCCAACGCCGCCGCGCACCCGACTGACATCGAGCGCGCAGGGCAGCGCGCCGATAACGGCGTGGCTGTAGCGCGCGTACAAATCCGCCGCCGAGCGCTGGCGCGAGGTGATCTGCTTGCGGCGATATAAAAGCTCGATGGTGTCGACGCGGCGCGCCACGCCCACCAACCGCCCATCATCATCATTGATCGCCGCCGGCTCCACCAGCCGCTGCGCCGCCGCGTCGCGCAGCGCCGCCCGATCCGCCGCCACACGACGCTTTTCCGCCGCCGTTTTCGGCTTGCGAGGATCAGCGAGCTTTTGCAGTAGTTCATTTTTCTGCCTCGCCAGCTTTTTCTTTTTATTTTTCAATTTATTATTCTTCTCTTTGCGAGGATGCGAGGATTCTTCTATAGGTGTATATAAATCTTTATTCATCAAAATATTCCTTATATGCGTATAGGAAAACCCTCGCACCCTCGCGGCGTCCCCTGCAACCCCTTGACGCCGTTGCCGATTTCACCCCGCGAGCATGGTTTTTCTCGCTCGCAAACCCTCGCGCATGCTCGCGCTAATCCGGCCACATCGGGGCAACCGGCGACCGTCCTCCCGTCAATTCTGGATCATCCGGCACGTCCTTGAGCGCCACGTGCTTGTATTTGCGGATGCGGCCCGACTCCTTCTCAAATCCCTTTTGCGTCATGATGGCGGCGAACGCCTTCTCCGAGAACGCCTTGACCGAGTTAGCGTGGCACCATGCCACGTAAGCCAAGTACATATCGCGCGCCGTCACGTCGTTGCCCGGCGCCGGCGTCACGCAAGCGCCGGTGAATTCGCCCACCGGGTCCATGGCAGCGCGGTAATCGTCGGTGGCGGAGGCGATTTCCGGCGGCACGATCAAGCCGTTCTCCAGGTAATCGAGAGCGCCTTCAAGCAACCAGTTCAAAATCCCCGGCCCTTCCGCCATGAATTCCGCTAGCACCTTTTCCATCGGCCGCCGCTCATCGGGCGGAATCGTAACCTCCCAGGGAATGAGCCGCATGCGCCGCCAAATGCCTTCGTCGACGCCGCCGATCTGCGGCTTGTCGTTGCCGCTGCCGATCGCCTTGAAGATCGGCCGAAACTCGAAGAACCGCGCGTGCAGGTGGCGCACCAGGATAGCTTCGCCGCCGGTCAGCATCTTCAAGGTGCTCTCGCGAAACCACTGGCCGCGCGGCAATTCCGCGCAGCGCACCAGCCGCGCCCCGGGCAGGCGGGCGAATTCCGGCGTCGCCTGATCGCCGCGGCGCTGCATATCGCCGGTCAGCGCCTCGGCCGGCAGCACCTGGGCGTACGCGCCCATCAGCCGCGCCAGCGCTTCCATGAAGGTCGACTTGCCGTTAGCACCCAGGCCATAGTTGAACACGAACACCTGCTCGCCGGTAAGCCCGGTGAGCGCATAGCCGTGAAAGGCTTGCAGAAACCGCCGCACCGCCGCCTTGGGCTGAAAGCGCTCGACGAATTCCCGCCACCGCGGGCAGTCCGCGTCCGGATCATAGGCTACCGGCATCACCTTCGACAGGCGGTCTTCCCGGCGGTGTTCGCCTAGGCGCGCCCGCCAGCGCGTGATCTGGCGCGTCACCTCCGGGTCCGGGCAGTCCGGATCATCCACCGTCTCTTTCACCAGCCGTAGCGTGCCGTTGGCAACGTTGATCGCCATCGGGTCGGCATCCATGTCTTCCGGCCGCACCGTGGCGTGGGCGGCGGCCATGGCGACCATGGCGGCGACCTTGGCGCTGTTGCCCGAACTGATCGCAAACTTGTGGCGCGCCGACTTGGCCTTGACCAGCGCCGCCTTGATCTCCCCGGCGCGCGCCACCAGGGCGTTTTGTTCGCCGGTGCGCTTGGCGGCGTCCGGCGTGGCGCTTAGGATGTCGGCCGCCGCCTGGATGACTTCCAAGTCCTTGGCGCTGTGCGCCAGATTGGCCGCTTCCCAATGAATGCGCTCGGCGGTTTCCTGCGCCAGCCGGACCAGGCATTCATCGCCGCCCTGCGCTTCCCAATGGCTGTCCGTCCACACATGGGCGCCGACATCGCGCACGAACAGGAAATCCTCGCCGAAATGCAATCGCAATCGCCGCCCGTTGCCGGTGTCGTTTTGCGGCTCGGCGGCGCATTGTTGCACAATCTGCCGCAACCGCTCCGCGCCCTTGGCATTGCTGTTGGCGGCGGTTCGATCCTCGCTCGCTCTCTCCCCTTGGGGGTCGGGGGGCTGCCCCTCACCCTCGGCGCGGCCATCATCCGGCCACGGCGCATCGCCAGTCCATGCAGCGCGCGGCGATGCCCGGCCGATGGCGGATAAATCGCGCGGCTCGCTCTTGCCCTTGCGCAAGCCGGAGTCGATGGTGAGCGCCACGCTGCGCGCGCCGTCATCCTTAATCAGGCCGCACGCCGCCGCCGCCTCCGTCAAGGCGGCGCGCACCGTGGCCTCGCTCAAGGCGCCGGCGGCGATCAGTTGCCCCAATTTCAGCGCCGCGAGGTTCAGTTGCGTGTTGCGCTGGCCGCGGCCCGCCTGCGCCACGGCGCGGGTCTCCGACTCC
Organism: Pseudomonadota bacterium; assembly: GCA_003577275.1. Lineage (GTDB taxonomy): Bacteria > Pseudomonadota > Alphaproteobacteria > Sphingomonadales > Govanellaceae > PRO5. Next base: position 9,713 of record QEVO01000012.1, on the reverse strand, counting down.
AGCGCCGACAGCGCAAACTTGCGCACCCGCTCATTATGCACAAACGCCACCGCCGCGCCGTCACTCCCGCCCGTCTCTTTTTTCCCCTCTCCTCCTTCTTTTTTTATCCCCTCTCCACTTTCAGGGGGGGAGGGGCGTGCCTGTCCCCGCGAAAGCGGGGAGTGAGGGGGTCTCTCCCGCCGCTCCATCACAAAGCGTAAAATTTCCGGCGATGGCGCCGCCGCATCCATCTCGTCGATGGAATGCCCGTCCTCCCAAGCGTAGGCAACGCCCTCGCAGCCGTCCGCCACGGCTTTCGGCCCGCGCCGCACGCTGGGCGGCAGAATGACATAGCCGCCATCGCCGCGCACGTCGACGCCATCAATCACGTGCGCGCGGTTGCCGATCGCCTGCCCCATCGGCTGATGAAAATAAAGGTGCAATCCGCCCCTGGGCGTGCGCGCCATCAGCCCGCCGGGCAGCGGGCCGACGATCCGCGCCATGGCGGCGATCACGGCGTCCGCGTCCTGCCCCGCCGGCGGATCGATGTCGATGACGAAATGCCCGCCCCCCATGACGCGGCCGGTGGGCGCGCCGATCATGGCGTCCGGCCATTGCCGCCACCAATCGCGGATCTGCGCCGGATCAAGGCTCGCCGCCGTGAACCCGCCCTCGATCAGCGGCCGTTTGTCGTTGGGATGGCAGGGGAACACCGGCCAGCCCAACGCCGCATATGCCAGCGCGTGAGAGAGAAAAACCGACATGAAAAACTCAACGACAGAGTATTAAAAACTAAAACGGAATCTCGTCATCCAGTCCGCCAGCAACCGGCGCCGGCGCGGAAGCGCCATAGCTATCGCCAGCGGCAATATCCGGCCGCCCCGGCCCCGCCTTATCCAAAAGCACCAGCTCGGCGCCGAAACCCGAAAGCACGATCTCGGTGGTATAGCGCTCGATGCCGTCGCCGCCGGTCCATTTGCGGGTGCGGATCGGCGCCTTGATATAAAGCTTCGATCCTTTCCTGACGTACTTGTCGATGATCTCCACCAAGGCCGGCGCGTAGGCGACGATGGTGTGCCACTCGGTGCGCTCCTTGCGCTCAGCGGTGGTCTTGTCCTTCCAGGTCTCCGACGTGGCAAGCGAAAACCGCGCCGCCCGCGATCCGTCATTCAGCATTTTTAATTCCGGATCGCGCCCGACATTGCCGATCAGAACGGCAAAATTCACCCCCGCCATCTAAGCCTCCTTTAAAACAATGACGCCTGTTCCGCCGGAACCGCCGGCGCTTCAAATAATTTTTGCTGACGCCGCGCGCCCTCGATGCGCCGGCACGCCAGGTCGAAATACTTTTCGGAAATTTCTATGCCGATGAACTTGCGGCCCAAGTCGCTGCAAGCGATTCCCGTGGTGCCGGACCCCATGAACGGATCGCACACCACTTGCCCGGGACTGGTGAAATCCAGGATGATTTCCGCCAGCAGCGCCACCGGTTTTTCGGTGGGGTGTTCGCCCTGCCGCAGCGGCCCGTTCACGCAGTGAGTGTAAACGCCGCGCTTGCCGCCGGCGTTCCAGCGCGCGTATCCCGCCCCCCCCCAGGCGCAGACAAAATGCTCCGCCCCCTGCGCCGGTCCCTGGCCATTGAGTTGAGGCGTAGAATCCGGCTTCACCCACACGCAGGCGCGCTTGTATTTCATCGAGCTGGCGTTGACACAATCCGCCCATCTCGCCACGCCTTCCGGCGTGCAAAATGCGATGAACCAGCCCTTACATTTCGCCGCCGCGGCGATCACGAAAGGCTCCCGGATGGCGTCAATGGATGCAAAATCTATTTGCTGAAACCCTCGGCCACCATCGTATCGGGCAAATTTGCGCCCCAAGGTGTTTTTTTTATTGGCCTCATGCAGCGTAGCCTCATAAGGTGGATCGCAAATGATATGATCCACGCCCGTCAGCGCCGGCAAAATCTCCAGGCAATCGCCCAAGATTAATTCACAGTCGCCGAAAACTTCTCGCCTCACCCCACCATCTCCCGCTCCAGCGCCGCCGCCAGCATCACCGCCGCGCCCAAGGCGCTCACCGGCTGGTCATCCTGCATATCCACCGCCGCCGCCAGGGCGGCGATCGGCGCGCCGTATTGCAGCGCCACGCTGACCACGGCGGACGCGTCATGGAGTGCCGCCTGTTCGCCGCTCCCCGCCTTCGGTCCGTCGATCCACAACTCTTTCACCACGCCGGCGGCGTCAAAACCCACGCCAGCGAAGAACCGCCGCCCGCCGTGCTCATATTTGACGTTGACTGAGCGCCGCCGCGCCGGCAATTTCACCCGCGCCAGCGCCTCATCCTCCTTTAAAACGGGAGTGCCCTCCCCGATGCAATTCGCCTCGCTCATCGCATCGGACCCCGCCAAGCATAGCCGCCGTGCGGCCGCTGCGGGTTCGACCGCCGCGGCAGATAAAATTCCCGCGCGTGATCCGGGCAATAGGAGGCGCCCGTCGCCGCCACCCGCCGCCCGCAAAACCGCAACGCCGCGGCGTCCGGTCGCTCGTTGCCCCACAACGGCGCCCGGCAGTGCTCCGCCTTCAGGTCAAGGAGCGCCACGCCCGCCAGATGCGGCGGCGGTTTTTGCCCGCCGCGCGGCCTTGCCGGCCCCGTCGCCGCCGCCGCAGCCCGCGCCGGGCGAGACGGGGCTGGCTTTGCCGCCAGCGCAGCACCCTTGCGGCGCGCCGCCAGCGTCTTTTGCCCCAGGAACGTCACCCCCATGCGCCGGCCCAGGCCCGCCACCAGCGAGCGCGTGACGCCGTGCCGCTCGGCGATCTTGCCGGCGCTCCAGCCCTTGGCCGCCAATTGCCGGATGGCGGCCCGCAGCCGCCGCCGCGCCGCCGCCGCGTCCGATCGCCGATCCCCGGTCGCTGGTTTCATCCCGGCTCCCCATCGGCTAAGCTGGCCAGTCGGCATTCATTTTTGGAGCACCCGCAATGCAGGAAATCATCATCCGGCCAACCGACCCGGCGGAACTGGGCACCATCGCCGTCCCCGATATCACCGGCGCCCGGCAACCCCTGGTCGGCTTGAAGGTCGCCAACGAATCGCATCTGGTAACCATGCTGATGACATTTAAACAGGCGGCCATGCTGCACGCCGCCATGGGTGACCTTCTGGAAGACCTGCGATCCGGCGGTGCGCCGCAATAACGGCCGCCAGATTACCGGCACACCTGGGGTAGAATCCGATATCCGGCATCCGGCATCCGACATCTGATTGACATCCGACATCTAAATCCCTCCCCCGGTGGCGACCCGCGCCAGCCGGTCGTGCAGCGATTGCCATTGATCGATGATGTCCCGCGCCTGGGTGCGCAAACTCACCCGCTCTGCGTGGGTCAAAGAGCCGTCCGCCATCGCCGCCATCACCGCGCCCGCCCACGCCCCCAATTTGGCGGTGGCGGCGGTGGACTCCTGCATCAGGTCGACCTCGCCGGCGTCCGCCATTACCTCCAGCCGGTAGCCCTGGAGCCGCGCCAGCGCCTCCGTCACCACCGGCCGCCCGGCGGCGATCTCCAGGTCCAGGATGGCGTCCAAGGGTGGGTAATAGTCCTCTTGCGGGTTGCCGGCCTTGGACATCGACCCCGGCGTCAACCGGGTCACCGCCCCGGCGATGTAGTCAAGCTTGCCCACCTGGCGTAATAGCAGCCGGAAGGCGGTCTTCAAGGTCAGCCGCTGCTCGTCGCTGGAGGCGCGGGTGGTGGCGTAGGCCATGAAATCAAATCCCCTCTTTTTTGCCGGCGCGATCCGACGGTTCGCACCTATCCTCCCCGTTGTGGTAAGCGCCGTCCGGCGGCGACAAGGCGGCAGCCCCGCGCCGCCGGACGACTTCCCCAGGAGAGAGGAGGGCGAACTCCTGGAAAAACAAAAACCGCGTCAGGCTCCTTCCGCATGGGCGCGGAAATAGGCCATGAACTTTTCGTACGTGGCGGCAGTGAACCCGCCGCCCCGCTCCAGACGGGCGAAGAATTTGCCGTCGTTGACCACGATGGTGGCCAGCCGCGCCTTGGACAGGCCCGTCTTGGCGCAAAAATCCGCCGCGTCAGATAGGAGTTGCTGCTTGATGTCGATGACCATGGACTTAAAATGCGGGCAAACTACCGCGTTGTCAACGGGCATTTTACCGAATGACACCAAAGCCGGTTTGAGGGACAATGCCCGCATGAACCGCCCTGCCGACCACCGCAAGCTTTTTTTAAGTCGTCTCGACTCCCGCCAAGAGGCAGTGGGACTCTCCGATCGCGCGCTATCCTTGATGGTAACCGGCAAGCCCGACCTGGTGCGCGACCTGCGGCGGCGCAAAACGCTGCCGCGAATCGACATTATGCAGCGCCTCGCCGCCGCACTTCATTGTACCGTGGAATATTTAATGGGGGAAACCACCATCATCGATCACGACGACTCGGACATTCTGTCCGCCAGCGACATCGAAATCCTGGAACAATTCGTGATGGAAGCCCTCAAATATCGTGGCGAACTACCACCCGAAGTGGTGGCCGAGCTGGCGGTTGGAGCCTTTCGTGATCATCACAAGGAAGGATATCAGCCGGACGATCTACGCAAGGTTCTGAGCCTCTATGCGTACGCAAAACGCGACGAAGATAAGCGTTGACCTGAATGCGCACCAGCCGGCGCACGTAATCCGCGTCAGCAATCATTTTTTCAAGCCCCCCAGGCATACTGCCGCCATCGCTGCCGGCAGCGACAGGCGTGGTTAATACCGATGGGCGGGTCTGCGTCCCATGGGCCGGGGAAGGTTGGTGCTTTCCCCGGCCCCGCCGCGCGCACTTTATCCGGTGCGCGGCAAGACTACGGATAATGACATATTAAAATCTGCGCGGCAATACGCCTTTTGGTTGTAATGTTGGCTAATCATCACTCCATATTTGCGCATAAAGATCGCCATTGTTAGCTATCAAAACAGCATAAGCGAAGGCATACGCCTGCCCCGGCTGATCCGCCGGCCCGCACCACACTTTGTAATATTGACCGCGCGGGCCTAACCCCTTGGCGCGGACAATGGCGATGCGCGGGCAGGTGTAATCCTCATAAAGCAAAACATCCCGGAATCGCTCGACCATAGCCGGCGGCACGTCAATGGTGGTATCGCTTTCTTCCTTCGGCGGCGCGCTCGATAGGGGCTTTTCGTCCGGCGCGACGACCAACCAAACGACGCCCACAACCACCGCCATCTTGGCTATCCAAAACAAATCCTTTGGCCGACTACCCAGTGCGGTGCCGGACTTTGACGCGTCACTCGAAGAATCCGCCATGCCCTCCTCCTTTTTTACCTAGCCATTGGCGCTACCCCCATTATTTCTTTTTCTTGCGAAGATAACAATGCGGTAATTTGCCCGCATTTTTATATTGACGCGGGGATTTGCCCCTATTATCGTTTTCTCTATGTTGCAGTTTTTTCACGAGGAGCACCCCATGCCCATCATCCCATCCGCCAAGGCCGCGCCGCCCTTCGGCTACAAGGCCATGGTCATCTTCCGTCCCCATGGCCGCGGCGCCAGGACGAAGGCCGATTACACCCTGATCCTGGACCGCCGGCTCTACGCCACCAAGGATGCCGCGGTGGCCGCCGCCCAAGGCTGGATCGGCCCGCGCCGCGCCACCACCCAGCAGCGGCTCCCCTTGGCCGAGGCCCGCTCATGACCGTCGACTGCGGTAATCAGCGCGACCCTACCGATGATTCCGCCCTGGCCGCATCCGGCCGCGCGCTACCCCGCACGCCCACCGACTACGCCCATGAATTCATGATGCTGCTGTCCCTCTGCTACGCCGCACAGGGGGCGCGGGCTTTGCGCGAGGATGCTTTGCGTGAGATCACGCGCCTGCGCCAGCGCTTCGACCCTTCCTGGTTCGATGACGATTGCTATGATCCCGATGATTATGATCCCACCCTCGATGGCTATGCCGTGCCTGACGAAATCCGCGACCGCGACCTGATCAGCGCCGCCCTCGATCGCCTGGGCGGCATGGTCGGGCGCGGCGAATTCGCCGCCGCCGTCGCCGAAATCGACGCCCTGATCTTTGTCCGCGACCAGCGCGCCATCGACCTTGCCTATAAATTAGCCCAGGGGATGAAATAATGACCTTTTCCGCCACCGTCGACCAAAAACCCTTCGCTGCCGCCATGGCCGCCGCCGCCCGTCTGGCCGCCCGGCGCACCACCATCCCGATCTTGTCCCACGTCATCCTGCGCGGCGATGCGGCGGGCGCGCTGGCGGTGAGCGCCACCGATCTGGAGCAGGCCCTGACCCAAACCGTGCCCTGCGCCGCCGGCGCGGCGGGCGGCGTCACCGCCCCGGCCGCGCCCCTGGCCGCCTTCGCCGCCAAGGCCGACGCCGGCGAACCCATCACGCTAACCATGGACGGCGCGATGTTGACCGCCCGCCAAGGCCGCCTGCGGCTGCGCCTGCCCACCCTGCCCTTGAGCGACGCGCCGATCTTCCACGACCTGCCCGCCGGCCCCGATTGGGAGGTCGACGCCGCGCCCTTCCTGGAGCGCTTAAAAGCCATAGGCGCCGCCGCCTCCACCGAGGAGACGCGCTTTTACCTCAACGGCGTCTACCTCGATCTGCGCCAAGCGCCGGTCATGGTCGCCACCAACGGCCACATCCTGGCCCTCGACCGCCTGGAGGATTTAACGCCGCCCGTCGGCGCGCCTGGCGTCATCATCCCCAACGCCGCTGTCACGGCGCTGCCCCTGGTGATGGCCGGACAAAAGCGCTTAGACTTACGCATCGGCGGCGAGCGGCTGGCGGCGCAGGCGCACGGACTGGTGTTCTCCACCCGGCTGATCGATGGCCGCTATCCCGATTATTCCCGCGTCATTCCCGCCGACACGCCGCGCGCCGCCCGGGTGAAAAAGACGGCGCTGTTGCGCCTCCTTGATCGCGTCAGCGTCATCGAGGAGGTCGACAAGGAAAGCAACAACGCCCGCATCGTCCGCTTGACCTTCTCCCCCGGCGAACTGACCGCCGGCGTCAAGAACCGCGACGGCGAGGAATCCGCCGACGCCTGCGCGGCCGAGGTTGACGGCGATGAACAGCGCATGGGCTTCAATGTCGCCTACCTGCGCGCCATGGCGCAAAGCCTGTCCACCGCCAGCGGCGACACGCTGGAACTGCGCTTTTCCGACGCCTTGGCGCCGATCCTCCTCACCGTCGCCGATGACACGCCGCCCCGGGACCGCCAGCGCCTGCGCGTCATCATGCCGATCCGGGTGTGACGACAATGGCGCGCCTAGGCGATAGCCGTAAAAAGCGCGAGGAAGCGGCGCCTGCCAGCCGCCCGCACCGGCGCTGCCTGGAGTGCGGCGCGGCGCTAAAACCGGCGGCGCGGGACTTTTGCGCCGCCGGTTGCCGCAAGGCGTTTGGCAACCGGCGCATGCTGCGCGGCGCGGAACTCTATGATCTTTTCATGGCGCACCGCTATGACCGTGAGAATGCTAAGCAGTATCGCGCGCTGACCATGATGAACCGCATGGCGGCTGAATTCTGGCGCGAGGATCAGCGCCGCCGCCAAGGCCGGCCTTCCTGGCGTCCGCCCGCCGCCGTGCTGGCGGCGCGGGCTGATCTGAAAGCCAGTGCGTATTTTGCGCACCCCGTTTCCCAAAAAAAGGAGTAGGCGATGCGAATTCCCTTCCGCTTGCGACAAATGCTGATCCGCGCCGCGCGCCGCGTCATGGAGCGCCGCCCGCCAGATTTTGTCATCGGCCGCGCCGATGACGTCTATCTGCGGCGCTGGTGGGTGATTCCCCGCAATCCGCTGTGCAACATATACCTGCACGATATCTGCCGTTCCGACGATGACCGCGCGCTCCACGACCACCCTTGGGCCAACTGCACCATTGTGCTTCTCGGCATGTATGTCGAGCACACCATTCAGGCGGGCGGCGTTCATCGCCGCGTGCTGCGCCGGGGCGGCGACATCGTGCTGCGCCGCGCCAAAGCCGCCCACCGCCTGGAAACATTGCCCGGCAGTGAGGGCGCGCTCACCTTGTTTTTGACCGGCCCGCGGCTGCGCCGCTGGGGCTTTCATCATCCCGACGGCTGGCGCGCTTGGGCGCCCGAGGAGGCGCGCTCATGATCGCCGCGCACATAGCCCTTCTTTCCGTTCTGCTGGCTGGCCCCATCGAAGCCGAAGTGATCCGCGTGATCGACGGCGACACTTTTTGGGTGCGCGCCAAGGTGTGGTTCGACGTCGCCGCCGAAACCAAGGTGCGGGTGCGCGGCATCGACGCGCCCGAAATCAAGGGCAAGTGCGCCGCCGAGCGCGAGCGCGCGCGGCAGGCGAAAATCATCGCCCGGCGATTGTTGAGCGATCGCGTGATCTTGCGCGACATCGGCCAAGACAAATACGCCGGACGCATTGACGCCGCGGTGACGCTTAAAACCGGTGAAAGCTTCGCCGAGCGCATGATCGCCGCCGGCTTGGCGCGGCCCTACGACGGCGGCAAACGCAAAGGCTGGTGCGCGTCACCCAATCGTCATTCCCACGACCAGGCTACGCCGCAGCGAAGCTCCGGCTTCGCCCAGGCGAGAAGCGGGAATCCATAATACGGATTACCGATATGACCGACAATTTCGTAAACGTCTGGTGCCGGGTGATCCGCCGCACCGAAAAAGCCATCCTGATCCGCGCCGACGATGACCGCGAAGTATGGCTTCCCCGCGCCGCCTTGCAATTTGCCGAACAGGCGGAACCGACAACCAAAATTCTGTGCCTGTCCTTGGCGCAAAACATCGCTTACCAGAAAGGATTGATCTGATGACCGAAGCCATTTCTTCATTCCGTCATCCCCGCTTTCACGGGGATACAGTAAAAGCTTTATCGCCAACGTACATTCAGGAAATGCGGGCGCACACCGATGAAGGCGGCCAGCTTTCCCACCGCAACGGGATGGATCTGTTAGCCGAGGTGGAGCGGCTGCAAAAAATGGTGCAGCCGCAGTGGTTTTATCCGGAGGGTGATACGTCATCCGACGCGTGCTGCGAATCCGTAAATGACGTTATAGACTATTACGATCTCAGCCCCGGAAAGCATTACGTCATTGTGGAGTGCGCCACGCAGCTACCCGACGTTCACTGCGTCGTCCATGTCTTCAACGATGAAGAAAAAGCGGCGCGGGATGACGATGAAAATTGGCAATACGTTGAATATCCCAGCGCCGCCGACGCCAAGACAGCGCTGGAGGCGCAACCATGACGCCAACACTTGAACAATACGAACATCTGCGCAAATGGCGAGCCGCTTTTGAAAAACAACTCGGGCTTACCGATGATCTCATGATCCAATACGCCCAATTCCGGGTCGACGAATATATCCGGCGCATTAATGATATGGAGATTAAGGCGTACGCATTTTACCAAACGCCGGAGGCCTGACATGACCATTCCAAGCGTTCAGCACCTCATCATCAAGACGATCTATTTTTCGCAAAAAAATGTCGTCACCAAATATTACGACGGAGACACCGGCGAGGAATTGACCAATCTGCAAATAATCGAGCAGCATATGATGCCAGACGCGTGCTACGTGAAAATAGCAACCGACGATTATTTCCCCATGATCGAAGATGCCTGCCGCGCTTTCGTCGGCGACGCAGCATTATGGAACACCGAATGTGGCATGGATACCGGCGCTGCAGAGTATACCGATTGCGACAACGAAACCTGCATG
>QEVO01000011.1 GCA_003577275.1 Pseudomonadota bacterium | reverse complement strand
GCGACGATTATAATCATCACCGCCCGCACTCAAGCCTCGACGGCCTGACGCCGCGGGAATATGTTAACAGGTCAACAGAGGACCAAAACCTGAACAGAGCTAACTTATAAACACGGACTCAAACGGAGGAAGGTCACAGCTTCAAAAAAAAGCCTTCTGGCCAGTGAGCAACACCACCCCGACATCGCCAGCCGGCGATATTGGTGGCGCGCTTATCAAAGCCGGCTCGCGCCTGAGCATCTGGTCTTTCTCGATGAGACCTGGATCAAGACCAATATGGCGCCCATTCGGGGATGGTGCGCCAGAGGCAAGCGGCTGCCCGGCCACGCCCCTCATGGCCATTGGAACACAATGACGTTCCTCGCCGCCCTGCGTCATGACGGGATCGAGGCTCCTTGCGTTTTTGATGGCCCCATAAATGGCCCCCGCTTCACCACCTGGGTGGAACAAATGCTATGTCCTATCCCGAATGAGGGTGACATTGTCATCCTCGGCAATCTCGGGGCACACAAAGGCGAAGCTGTGCGGCAGGCCATCAAGGCAAGGGGGGCGGCACTACTCTTTCTGCCGCCCTACAGTCCCGATCTCAACCCAATCGAACAGGCGTTCTCCAAGATCAAACATTGGATGCGCATGGCGCGGGGCCGGTTAGTCGAAGCCGTCTATAATGCGCTCGCAGAGATCATCGCTGCCCTCCCTCCGCAAGAATGCCTGAACTTCTTCACAAACGCAGGATACGCTTCTAACTAAATCGAAAACGCTCTAATGGCACATTGTTTTGCAGCGGTTGGCGGGTACAACTGCGGGCGCGCGAATGTTTAATGATCTTCTCGCCACTCATCCATGCTCAAGAAAACCCCGCCAGCGCCGCCGTGCGGCGCACGAGCTTTAAGGCGTTGGCGGCGCCGTTCTGCTCTCCCTTTTCAAAGTCGCCCTCGATCTGGCCCATCTGGTTTGTCACGTGCGCAAAGCATATGACGGGCCGCTGGCGCGCTTTGCCAAACGCATAAAGGGCTGCCGCCTCCATTTCAACCGCGTGAATGCCGCGCCGCCTCATGACCTCGATCGCCTCCTCCGTTTCGCGGAAAGGCGCGTCCGTCGTCCAGGTCGCGCCCGGAAACACATCGATGTTTATATCGGTAAAAGCGTGGTTCAATCGGTCGAGAATATCCGCCGGCGCTTCGCTCCAGTCCGCTGGCGGCAGATAGTGATAGCTCGTCCCCTCGTCACGCAGCGCCCGCTCGATCAAGATGAAATAAGGCGGCGACTGCACCGGCGCGATCTGTCCTGACGACGTGACGCTGATCAGAAGCTCGCAACCGGAGGCAAAAAGCTCCTCCGCCACCAGCACCGCGAATGACGCGCCGACCGCGCAACCGACGACGCCCATGGTCAAGCCGTTTTCCTCGAAGACGAAAAGGTCTGTATGATAGCAGACCCAGCCTTCATGGCGTTGCCCGCGTCCATCGGCCCGCAGTTGGCGAACGATGTCGCCGTCCGGGTCAAGCAGACAGACCCTGGGCACGGATACGGCCGCCGCTCCTTTCTGGCGGCGCGCTTCGCGCAACAGATTTTCCGGGGTGAAGGCCGAGGGCGAATGATAATGCTTGTACGCCAGGATCGGGGGCGCATCATCGTCAATGGCGGGCAATTCCCTCTCCGTCATACTCTAGAAAACCAGCAGCTTATCGGCGCTCGCGGTGGCGGCGGCTAGTTCGTCCATCGTGCTGCGGGCGGCACCCTCCATTGCGTCCTCGTCGGTCATACCCCGCGCATTCATGCAGGTGCCGCAGAGCAGCACGCGGCCCTTGCCGGCGAGGACACGCTTTAGCATACGCTCGATATTGTAATAGCCGTCCGGGGTCTTCTGCCCCTTGCGGGCTGCGATCACGGCGTCCGCCATGAGGAAGACGGTCACTTCGGCATCGGCGTCCTGCTTCAGTAAAGCGTGGGCGAGCCGCAGCGCGTTATAGACGCGCTCGGTGCCGTAGGGCGGGTCGTTGATGATAAGGAGCGCTTTCATAATGCATTTTCTCCTGGGGCAGCTTTCGTGAATAACGATTCGCGCCAAGGCGCGAACATTCCCGAAATATGGGGCGGGTGGGGTTGTTTCCGGGGCCAGGAAGGGTCACCTTACCAGCCGGAAAGAAAAGTTAAAAGATTAATATTATCAAAGCCCCTGACGGGATATTTTGCTACATTTCCAAAGCTATATCCCATTTTAGCGCCAAGCCCTTTGGCGTCCGTGTCCGCGCTGGGGCGAACGGCGCGCGCGATCTTGCGTGGGCGTAACGGCAAAGCGCCTGGGCAATGACCGCGGTCAGCGCGGCCGGCGGCGGATGTCTTTACAATATTTTTCCCCTGACTTTTTGAGGAGTACCGACCATGGCTGAATCCGTCACTAAATTACCCGTAAAATCAGAGGAAAAAGCCCTCGCGCCCGCACCATCGGCGGGGTGGTGGCCGTTTGAAAGCCTGCGCCGCGAGGTCGATCGGTTGTTTGAGGATTTCGACCGCGGCTTATGGCGTTCTCCTCTCCGCCGTCCCATATTCGATGTCGAGCCGCTGTGGCGGCGCGACTTTACCGTCAGCGCCACCCCCGCCGTGGACGTGGTGGAAAAAGATAAGGCCTATGAAATCATGGCCGAATTGCCGGGATTGGATGAGAAGAACATCGAAGTAAAGCTTGCCAACGGCAATCTGGTGATCAAAGGCGAGAAAAAAGAGGAAAAGGAGGAGAAGCAAAAAGACTACTATCTCCATGAACGCCACTTCGGCAGTTTCGAGCGGTGCTTCAAGGTGCCGGAGGAAGTCGACGCCGACAAGATCGAGGCCAGCTTCAAGAAAGGCGTATTGACGGTGACATTGCCGAAAAAACCGGAAGCGGTAAAACCGGAAAAGAAGATCACCGTCAAGGCGGCGTGAGGCGAATGATCGTATTGCGGAGCGGCAAACGTCTCATAACAATGGCCGCTCCGTGTTTGCAAAATGAAAATAAAGCACGGTGCTGGCCGCCGCGGCAAAGAAGCACCACACCGAGATGAACGTCATCTGAAAGGCGTAAAGCGATACCGCCAATCCCACCGCCACGATGCCGCCCATGACGGCCAGCGGCCGATGGGAGGAGAGGAGAAGCGGCAGCACCGTAGAGGCGGCATAAAGCACCTTGCCGCCGGGCAGGGGCGTGCGCATATCGGTGGCGTAGCGTAAGCTGCCGCCGATGACCGACACCTCATAAGGGCTTTTCACCATCACATAGAGAAGATAGGCAGCGACGAAAACCGATAGCGCGGCAAGCCCCTTCATGGCGAGACGCCGTCGTTGGTCAGGCTCCACAAGCAGAACGCCGATCGGCGCCAACATCGGCCATAACACTTGTGCAAACAGGAGGAAGGCGACGCTGAGCGCGGTGATGGCGTCATTGTCGCCGTTGCCCAGGCGCAACCAGAGGAAGCCTTCGATTGCCTGTTGCGCCGCAAACAGCAATGGAAAGCTCGCCAGAGTCGTCTCGCGCCAGCGTCGCGCCCGGCTCAGGCAAGCGATACCGAGGATTGCGGTGACGCCCGCCGCCGAAAAACTCGCCGTTGCCGAAAAGCACATGGAAAACCGATCTCTGGTTGCCGATTACCGCTCATATTGACACAAGGCTTAAAAATTCCCGCGCGCTTTTAGCAAAGATCGCGTAAAAAAGCGGGCATTAATAATTGGTCTGGAGGAGTCTGGTGTCGGATCATTTTGCAGCAACCTATGCTTCCGCCCGCGCCAAGTTTCGCGCCGCCGCCGAAAAAGCCGGCGCGACGATGACCGCCCACGTTCATCCTGAAAAGGGACCGGACGGCGACGAACTGACGACTGACGTGGCGCGGTTTGGCCCCGCTGACGCCGAGCGGGTGGTCTTCATCGTCTCCGGCACCCATGGGCTGGAGGGTCTTGCCGGGTCGGGCTGTCAGGCGGCGTGGATCAAGAGCGGCGGTCCGGCGCGGCTGCCTGAGGGCGTCGCGGCGGTGGCGGTGCATATGCTCAACCCCTGGGGCTGCGCCTGGTCGCGCCGCCAGACCGAGGACAACGTCGATCTCAACCGCAACTTTCTCGATTTCTCCGAACCGCTGCCGCAAAATGATCATTACGAAGCCCTGCGGCCGGCGTTGCGCTGCCCGGCTTACGACGGACCTTTACGCGATCAGGCGCGCGCCGACATCGCCGCCTTTCGCGCCGAGCGCGGCGAGCGCGCCTACATTTGCGCGCTATTTCAAGGTCAATACGCGGACCCCACCGGCATCGGCTTTGGCGGACAAAAGCCCACCTGGTCCAACCGCACCTTTCGCCAGATTGTCGCGCACAACGCCCGCACGGCCAAAGCGGTGGCGTTGATTGATTTTCACACCGGCCTCGGGCCGTTCGGCCACGGCATGCTGATCAACACCAATGCGGCCGGCAGCCAAGGGCTGGCGTTGGCGAAAAGCTGGTATGGCCATGACATGGCGGCGGTTGGCGAGCGGCCGGAAGACATTCCCTATGAGATCAAGGGCGACTTGTGCGGCGCGCTGGAGCGCATGCTCGGCAACGCCGTGGTGGTGCCGACGGCGCTCGAATACGGCACCTTCGAGGTCGAGCGGTTGCTGAGTCTGCAAATCGACGATTGCTGGCTGATGAATCATGGCGACGTCAATGCGCAGCTGGGCCGCCGCATTCGCGAGGAACTTCGTCGCTTCTTCTATCCGGCCACCGCGGAGTGGCTGGCGATGATCGAGCCCCGCGCGCTCCAGGTTATCGGCCAGGCGATCGCGGGGATGGCGCGATTATAGCCAATCTTAGCGCGGTTTTGCCCCGCCTATCGTTGCGCAAGGCCAAACGGCAGCAGCGCCAGCACTCCTTCGCGGGCGGTCATCAGCGCCGCCATGGGTTGACGCAGGGCATAACGCCAGGCATGGCGCACCACGCGCCATGTTTTGCCCCGTTCGCCGCGACGGCGATAGTATCGCGCCTCCTCCACCAGGAAATGGGCGATGCGGCGGATGAGAAGCCCGCGATGGGGCGACATCCACGGCTCGTCCCGGAGCTTTTCAAAGGCGCGCACGCCCCACTGGCGCGGCGCGCCGCTTTCGGTGATCGCCTGCGGGTGAATGCGATAGTAGGCGACAGGCTGGCGCACGAACAGATAATCATTGTCGCGCGCCAAGCGCAGCCACAGATTGTAATCCTGCGCCCGCAGCAAATCCTCATCGAACATGCCGGCGGCGAGCAGGCGGTCGCGGCGCACCATGACGGCGCTCGGCGTGGCGAGATTCTGCTCGATGAAGGCCGCCAGCGGCCGCTCCAGTCGGACCATGTCGCCGGGCGTGGCGTAAAGCACTTGGCGCGGCTTCGTCTTGACGCTCAAGAACGGCGCTTCAAAAGGCGTCATGTTGAGATCGCAGCGGATGAAATCGCCGCCGATCCAGGTGGCGTCGGGATGCGATTTCAAGGCCGCCACCCGGCAAGCGACGCCATCCTCCAGGAGCACGTCGTCGGCGTCGAGAAACACGATCCATTCGGCGTCGGCGGCCAGAACGCCGTGGTTGCGGCCGCCGGCCGAGCCCTTGCGCCGCTCGTTGGTCAGCACCATGACGCGCGGGTCAAGCGCTGCTACCTCCTTGAGCATGGCGAGCGCGGCGGGATCGTTGGAGCGATCATCGACGACCACGATCCTGGTCAGACGAAACCCCTCCTCCCGCTGCCGCAGCAAGGAAACCACCGCCTGGCGCAGATAATCGCCGGTATTGTAGGTGGGAATGACGGCGGCGAGGGTGATCGGTTGCGGCATGGGGTTGCTTGAGGTCCTTATCTGTAAAATGAACGGCGGACGACTTTACCTATTCCGACGGCTTGCATAAAGGGCGAACATGCGGGCAATCTGAGCGCGCCAGGCAACGACGAGAAGCCATGCCGCAAGATCGCAAGCTGCGCCTGCCCGCCACTCTGCCTGCCGATCTCGTGGCGGCGGCGGTGGTCAGCATCATGCTGGTGCCGCAAAGCCTCGCCTATGCCCTATTGGCTGGTTTGCCGGCAGAAACCGGGCTTTACGCCAGCGTGCTGCCGCTCATCGCCTACGCCGCCTTGGGCTCCAGCCGCGTGCTGGCGGTGGGGCCGGTGGCGGTGATATCGCTGATGACGGCCACCGCCATCTCGGGCATCGATCCCGCCGCCGGCGTGACCCCGATAGCGGCGGCGCTGGCGTTGGCGGCCTTGAGCGGCGTCGTGCTTATGGTCTTTGGCGCGCTGAAGCTGGGGGCGTTGGCGAATTTCTTAAGCCACCCGGTGATTTCCGGCTTCATGACCGCGTCCGCCCTGATCATCATCGTCAGCCAAGTCAAACCCTTAAGCGGTCTGCCGCTGGATGGCCATACCCTCCTCGACGTCGGCCGTTCGCTGGCCGCCGCGGGCTTTCATCTTCACCTGCCCACGGCGGCGGTGGGCCTGGCGACGATCATTTTTCTGTTGTGGGCGCGGCATCTGCTGCCGGGTCTGGCCCGCCGCCTCGGGCTGAGCGCGGTGCGCGCAGCGCTGGCCAGCCGCATCGCGCCGGTGTTTGCGGTGATCGTCGCCATCGCCGCCAGTATCACCTTTGACTTTAAGGCGATGGGCATTGCGGTGGTGGGCGCGGCGCCGCAGGGGCTGCCGCCCTTGACCTTGCCGCCCCTATCGCCGGCCTTGCTCCTTGATCTGTTGCCGGCGGCGGCGGCCATCGCCCTCATCGGCTTTGTCGAATCGGTGTCGGTGGCGCAGACTTTGGCGGCGCGGCGGCGCGATTCGGTGGATCCTGATCGTGAGCTGTTGGGGCTGGGCGCCGCCAACCTCGCCGCCGCCCTGAGCGGCGGCATGCCGGTCAGCGGCGGCTTTGCCCGCTCCATCGTCAATTTTGACGCCGGCGCGGCGACCCGGCTCGCCGGCGCGCTGTCCGCTCTCGGCATCCTGTTTGCCGTGATGTTTTTGACCCCGTATCTGGCCGCCCTGCCCAAGGCGGTGTTGGCCGCCACCATCATCGTCACGGTCTCCCAACTGGTGGATTTTAATGCCGTCGGCCGGGTCTGGCGCTACGCCCGCACCGATGCGGCGGCGATGATGGTCACCATCGTCGTGGTCTTATCGAAGGGCGTGGAATGGGGCGTGGCGGCTGGGGTCGCGGTATCGCTGGCCCTGCATTTATGGCGCACCAGCCGGCCGCACATGGCGGTGGTGGGGCGGGTGCCGGGCAGCGAGCATTTCCGCAACGTGCTGCGCCATCAGGTGCTGACCGCGCCCGAGGTCTTGAACCTGCGGGTCGACGAAAGCCTTTATTTCGCCAATGCCCGCTATTTGGAAACCCAGATCGCGCAGCTGATTGCCGATCATCCCGAGATCAAGCACCTGGTGCTGATGTGCAGCGCCGTTAATTTCGTCGATGCCAGCGCCCTGGAAAGTCTGGAAACGATCAACGAACGGCTCAAGACGGCCGGCGTTACTTTTCACCTCTCGGAAATCAAGGGGCCGGTGATGGACCGTCTAAAAAAATCCGCCTTTCTCGATCACTTGACAGGTCAGGTGTTTCTCAGCCAGTACGACGCCTTGAAGGCGCTGTCCCCGGCGTTGGCCGCCCCTTGAATTAGGCAAAATTTTACCAACCCGGGCGCACTATCCGCCGGCAGGAAGGGGGGGTAATCATGACGGACGATCGGTTGGCGGGGCTGCGGCAAATGGTGGCGGATCTCGGCGGTCTCGGCGCGGACGAGATTGACCCCAACGAGCCGCTGTTTACCGCCGGGCTCATCGACTCCATGTCGCTCCTTCAGGTTATCAGTTTCGTCGAGGAAAAATTCGGTGTCGCCATCAATCCGGCCGACATTACCTTGGACAACTGGGACAGCCTGTCGCGTATCGGCCGTTTCCTAACCGCCCGCGGCGTTCTCTGACCTTACTGGGGAGACGCCATCATGGCTCGCCGGCCGCGCCGCGTCACCCAGACCATCATCGACATCCGCCATGCGCCGCTACAGGGCCGCGACTGGGCCTGGATCGCGGCGCTGACGGCGCTGTTCATTGTCGCGGTCTTTGCCGTCCGCGGGGCGATCTTCGCCGCCTTCGACCCCACCGATCGGGACTATCTGGCGCGGCGGCTGGAATTGGGGCGCTACCGCGAAACCGATGACGTGCTGTGGACGTACGGGCGCGCCCTGAGCTGGCGCGATAAAACGGCCGATGTCGTCGTGCTCGGCTCTTCCGCCGCCCGCGAGGCCTTGCCCATCGAGCTTAAGCTCCAACAGCAGTTGAGCGCCGCCGCCGGCCGGCCGCTGCGCCTCGCCGTCTTGACCAGCCGCGATCAAACGCCGGGAGAGATGCTGGTTTATCTAGACGCTCTGCAGCTCAAGCCTGACGCCACGGTCATCTTCATTTTAAGCCCGAGCCGGATCTTCAAGCGCGCGCCGGCCGCCACCGCCGTGGCGTCCAGTCTGATCCCGCTGGATTTCCTGTCGCTGGCTGACGATCTTGAACAAGATGTTCCGGCGCTGCGGCAGGCGCCATTCGCCACCCGCTTGGCCGCCACGGGAAATGCGCTGCGGCTGGTCTTGTACCGCTGGCTGCGCCTGGCGCCGGAAAATTGGCTGCGGGAAAAAGTCTACGGTGTCACCGCGCCGCCGCGCAGCCCGCACCTCTATCGCGAACTGCCCTATGGCGACGCCGCCACGCAGGCGGCGCACCATCGCCTGGTGGTCGATACCATGGCGGCGGCGCGGCCGGCGGATGTACGGCTGAATGAGGAATTGATGATGGCCACGGCGCGGCGCATTCGCGCCGCCGGCGGGCGTATCGTGGTGATCGATGCGCCGATGATCGCCGGCCGGGACGCAGCGTTTTATGGCGCTGAGCGCTGGCAAGCCTATCGCGCGTTGATCACGCGGCTGCGTTCAGAGACAGCGGCGGCGGTGCTTGACATCAACGGCGCAGCGGCGCTCGGCGTCGAGGATTATTATGACTCCACGCATGTCGGCGACAGCGGCCGACGGAAATGGAGCAGGGCTTTCTTGGGGGCGGTGGGACCGTTGCTGCGGCCGCCGGCAGGGGGTTCCTAGGCCATGCTCTATCAAACCCAGGCTTACCTGCCGTTTCTGGCCCTCTCCCTTGCCGGCTACTGGGCGTTTTGTCGCACGCCTCGCGCCCGCGCGCTGTTTCTCAGCCTCGCCAGCGCCGGATTTTTAGGCATTGCCCAGCTTGCCAGCGTCAGTTTCGAATACGCGTCGGCGGCGACGGCGGGGCTTTTGCTGCTGACGCTGGCGGTGTTTCAGTTAGGCTCGTGGCTGCGCCGCCATCCCGGCGCTCTGCGGCTGACGCTGGCCATCGTCGCGCCGCTGTCGATCCTGATCTCCTTCAAATATGTCTTGCCGCTGGCCCATCATTTCGGCGCGCTGGGCGACATCGCCGTGCCATTGGGGATCAGCTATTATACCTTCAAGCACGTCAGCTACCTGATCGAATCCAGCCGCGGCAAATTTGCCGAGGCCACGCTGATCGACTACTTCGCCTATATCCTGTTCTTTCCCATGTTTGCCGCCGGCCCCATCGAACGCTTCGCCGCCTTTAAGGAAGAGTTGACCGCCGTGTCCTTTTCCTGGAGCCAGGTGTCAACGGCGGCGGAGCGGCTGCTCATCGGCTTGATCTTCAAATTCGTCATCGCCGAGATGCTGATCAAGATCGCGATCTATCCGGCGCCGATGACGGCGGAAATCGCCGGCGGCATGGCGTGGTGGCAAGCGTTCCTCGCGGCGTTCGCGCGGTTTTTATATACCTACTTCGATTTTGCCGGCTATACCCACATGGTGATCGGCACCGGGCTGTTGTTCGGCATCAAGCTGATGGAAAATTTCCAGGCCCCGCTGTTGCGGCCCAATCTGGCGGAGTTTTGGCGCGGCTGGCATATCAGCCTGTCATCATGGGCCCGCGATTACATTTACTTTCCGCTCCTCGGCAACTACCGCTCGCCGACGCTGGCGCTCCTCGCCACCTTCCTGATGATCGGCGTCTGGCATTCGCCAGCGCCGGGCTGGGCGCTGTGGGGACTGCATCACGGCATCGGCTTATCGCTGTTGGCGGCCTATCACCGCTGGGTGAACGACAAGCAGTGGGCAACCGATATTCGCTTGACCATCGCCTGGCGCGTGGCGGCGACGCTGGCCACTTGGTGGTACGTTTCCATCGGCTATGCGCTGACCTTCGTCGCCTTCGATCTGGAAACGAGCCTGCGGCTTTACGCCAAGATTCTGACGTTCGGGGTGCTGTCATGAAAATCGTTCTGCCGCTCGATCGCCGCGGCTGGCGCATCGCGTTTTATGTGATCGGCCTTATCCTGCTCGCCATTGCCGGCGTCGGCGAGGTGGGCTTCGTCTATCAGGGGTTTTAAGGTGACGCTTCGCGACGCCATCGCCAAAGCCGCGCTGGGTCAAGGCGGCTTTCGTCTCGACGGCGTGACCCTCGACGCCGCCGCGAAAATGCGCGCATTCGCGCCGTATGCCGGCCAAGCGGCGCTGTGGCCGTTGGCCAACACGCAACAGGGCGTGACGGATTTTTTAGCGGCGGTTGCCGCCGGCGCGCGGCCGGTGGTGATATCGCCGGCGCTGCCGCCGGCGAAACTTGCTGGCTTGCGCGCGACGTATGCGCGGTTTGCCTATTATGCGGAAGGCCGTCTTGTGGGCGGCGATGGCGCGGCGGCGGATCAACGCTTGTTTCTCGCCCTGATGACCAGCGGCTCCACCGGCGAGCCGAAATTGGTCGCCATCGATGAAGCCAATCTCGCCGCCGGCATCGCGACGATTCATGACGCGCAAGGGCTTGCCGGCGTGCGCAGCGCCGGCGTGGCGCTGCCGCTCGCCTACTCCTATGCCCTGGTCAATCAATTGCTATGGGCGGCGCTCTATGAACGGGAAATCTATTTAAGCGGCGGCGCGCTCAACGCGCTCCTGGCGCTGGAGCGGTTTCGCGAGAGTAGCGTCGAGATGCTGTGCCTGGTCGCGCCGTGGCTGCGCTTTGCCATCGGCCTTGGGCTGGAGCAGGTGCCGCCGTTGCCGGCGGTAAAAGTAGTAAACTTCGCCGGCGCGCCGTTTCCCATCAGCGACCTGGCGGTATTGCGCCGCCTGTTTCCCAACGCGCGGCTTTATAATAATTACGGCTGCGCCGAAGCCATGCCGCGCCTCACCGTGCGCGAGGTGGTCAGCGAGCAAGATCCGGTGACGCTGGTGGGGCGGCCGCTGCCGACGCTTCATGTGCGCCTCGACGGTGAGACCAGCGGCCCCATTCTGTTTCAAGGCGCCTCGGCGTCGCTGGGCACGTTGGATGCCAACGGCCGTATCATCGATCATGGCGCGTGGATCGCGGCGGGCGATGTGGGCGAGTGGCGCGGCGATCAGTTGCATGTGCTCGGCCGCCACGATCAGGTGATCAAGGTCGGCGGCGAACGCTTGAGTCTGATGGAGATCGAGCGGGCGCTCCTGGCCGCCGGGGCGCGGGAAGCCGCCGCCTGGCAGAATGACGGGCGGGTCATCGCGGCCATCGCCGTTAAGACGCCGCTGGAACGTAACAATCTGACCGCCGCCTTTCGCACGCATTTGCCGCGCAACGCCTGGCCGGCGGTGGTTTACGGCGTTGCCGACTGGCCGCTTCTGGCCACCGGCAAGACCGATCGCCGGCGCTTGCAGGAGCTGGCCCGCGCCGGCGACCTCGACGTTGTGTTTTCGCTTTAAAACGCCCGCGACAGCGAGACCAGGAACGACACCGCGTCGCCGGCGTCGGCGCGATGGCCGGGATCGATGACGTAGCTGGCGTTGATTTGCAGCGTGGCGTCGCCGATGAGCGATAAGGCATAAGCCGCTTCGATATCGACTTCCCGCCCGCTGGGCGACAGCGGGGCGGCGGTTTCCGTAAACTGCAAGCGATCGGCGGCGTAATCGCGGCCGATGATTTGACCGATGAGGACGCGGCCCGCCTCGATGCGCGGCGGCAGCGATAGTTGCAGGCCGAAGACATCACCGGCATGAAGCGCACCGCGCCACAGCGCGCCCAGTTCGGCGGCGGCGATGATAAGATCGCCGGCCGGCCGCAGCAGGCTGTTGCCGCCGCCCGTAATGCTGGTGCGGCCGATGACGCCGTGGGCAAAGACGGTAACATCCGGGCGCGCCGCCCATGTCAGGCGTCCGTCAAGGAGCTGCGTCGTCGCGCCTTCGCCCAAGCTTAACGCGCCGGCGGAACGGCTGCCCAATACCAGGCCGTCTTCTGACAGAAGGCCAAGCCCCAGGCCGACCGTCGCTTGGCTGCCCAGCGCCAGCGCCGCCGAGGCCATGGTCAGCCGGCTTGAACCGTCGGCAAGCGGCCCGGCGCTATCCTCGTTCCTGCCGAAGCTGGAGGTCAATCCCAGCCGCACCAAGCCCCATGGCCGTTCGGCGTGAGCGGTGACGCTCTCGCCCTCTAGAAGGCCGAAGGCCAAGGATTGCTGCTGAAGAAACACCCCGGCGGCGGACTCATGGCCCGCGGCGGCGGCGGGATCGTTGACAAAAAGCGCCAGCCGGCCGCCGTCGGCAAAGGCGCGCTCCAGCTCCAGCCCCAGGCGGGCGCTGACTCTGGATTTCTCGGCGGCGGCATCGATCAGCCGGTCAAGCTCACGGTCACGGGCGGCGGCATAGCTCAAGGTGACGCCCGGCGCCACGGTCTCGCGGCGCGCCACGCCGGAGCGCCGGCCATCAATCAGACTCCATAGGTCACGGCCGCCGTCCGCCCGCGTGGTCAGGCGGTTCAGATCAAGACGGTAGGAACGGCGGTAGCCGTCAAGCGCCATGGCGTTGGCGAAGGCGGCATGGCCGGCAAGGGCATCGCCAAAGGCGGGCGATAGCGACAAGGCGGTGGCCGCCAGCGCCGGCGTGTCGGTGGCGGCCGGCACGATGCCGCCCGCGGTCGGAATGCCGGCCACGCCCAGGGGCTGAATGGCGGCGTCAAGGTCGATGATGCCTCGGCCATAGATGGCGTCGATGCCGGGATCGCCCAGGTCATGGGCGGTGGTAAGAATGATCTCGGCCAGATCGTGGGCGCTTAAATTGGGAAACAGTTCGGCAAGGAGCGCCAGCGCTCCCGCCACATGGGGGGTCGAGAACGAGGTGCCGGTGGCGATCACCTGGCCGCCGCCCACGCCAGTGGTGCGCACCGAGACGCCGGGGGCGACCACATAAAGCGATTTGAAGGCGTCGCCGGCGCGGTCGCTGAAATCGGCGATGAGGTTGTTGGCGTCCACCGCGCCGGCGATGAGGATGCGGCCTTGGGCCCAGCCGGCGCCGGCGACCTGGGCAAAATCGGAGGGGACGGCGGCGCCGTCATTGCCGGCCGAGATGACGATGATCACCCCGGCTTCCACTGCGCTTTGCATGGCGTTTTGCAGGTCAGGGCCGGGAGCCGCGCCGCCGAGACTTAAGTTGATGATCTTGGCGCCGCGGTTTTTGGCGTAATCAATGGCGTCGGCCAACGCGCTTTGGGCGAACTCGCATTCCCCGGGGCAGGTGGCGGGATCACTGGCGTTGATCGCCAACAGGGTGGCGTCGAAGGCGACGCCGTGCATGCCGCTGCCGTTCCTTTCGGCGGCGATGACGCCGGCCACCGCGGTGCCATGGCCCTCAGCGTCGGCGTCATTGGCGGCGGCATAGGTGCCGGCTGAGATGCCGACGCTGTGCGGGCTGATGTTGGCATTCAGATCGGGATGATCGAGATCGATGCCGGTATCGATGACCGCCACGGTGACGCCCCGGCCGGAAAGGCCGTCCTCATAGGCGGCGATAGCGTTGATGGCGTCAAGGCCATAGTTGGCGCGGTATTCGGCGGTGTCGTAGTTGGGCGGCGGCGCCGTCGCCGGGGTCGGTGACGGACTGAGGCCGCCGACAGCGCCGCTGCCGCCGCCGCTGCAAGCGGACAATGCGGCGGCCATCAGAACGGCCGATAAGCGCCACGGCGCGGAAAGGAAGGCTAAGCGCATGAAAGGCGGAACTCCCTGCGACGGAAAACAGCGCCAGGATAATGACTAAAGATAAACAATTTCCTGTGCCGGCAACGGCCGATTTATCGCTATCCGCTGGGGATGGTTAACGCTTTGCTTACCAGAGGTGATGGCTTTTTTACAGTTGGGTAAGGCTTAAGCCTCATACTGGCTTTGATCGCTGCATTTTAATTTAGACGGCTGGATTAACGTGGTGAACATACCCACCGAGGCGCGCCTCCCGCCGAGGCCCGGCATGGCTGAAGCGGCGCCGCAAGCGGCGCCGGCGGCCTCCCTCATGACCTCGGTTCTGGGCTTTTTGCCGGGCATGGTGCTGGCGCTCGGCGATGACAGCCGCGTGCTGGCCGCCACCGCCGACGCGCAACGGTTTCTCGGCATTGATCTGGCGACGGCGCCGGTGCGGTTGGACGATCATATTTTCACCGAGGATCAGCAACTCTTCACTGAAGCCTTAAATCGCCTGCGCGGCGACCGCGCCATGCGCACCACCCTGCGGCTCTCGATTAAGCGCAATGACGGCATCATGCGTCTCCTGGAAGGCCCGCTTGCCCGGGCGGATAATGCGCTGGGGGCCGCCGCAGCGATCTGGACGGCGATCGACGTCACTCCCTGCCAGATGGCGACGGAACAATACCGGCAAGTGCTGGAAGGGCTGTCGCAGGGGGTCATCATTCATCGCGGCGCGCGGCCGCTCTATTGCAATTCCGCCCTGGCGCACCTGATCGGGTTGCAGCACCGCGATGCGGCCATGGCGCAGCCCTCGATCGTTCCCTTCGTTCATCCCGATGATCTGCCGCTAGTGATGGACAACATCCAGGCGCGGCTGACAGGCCGGCCGGCGCCCACCGATTACCAGTTTCGCCTGATCAGCGTGGACGGCAACGAGGTGTGGGTCGACTGCCGCTCGACGGTGGTCGATTGGGAAGGCGAGCCGGCGGTGCTTGCCTGCTGCTACGATATTACCGACCGCAAGGCGGCGCAGACCGCGCAGCGCCAATCGGAGGAACTGTTTTCCCGGGTGTTTGAAACCAGTCCGGACTTTATCGCCTTGACGCGTTTGAACGACGGCGTCTATGTCAACGTCAACAAAAGCTTTCTCAATCTATTCGGCTTTAAGCGCGAAGAAGTGATCGGCCACAGCGCCGCCGAGCTCGGCGTGGGCGTCGATCCCACCGATCGCGACCGCATCGTCGAGTCGCTGCGCAACAAGCGCAGCGTGCAGGGCATCGAACTGAAGGGGCGCGCCAAAAGCGGTGAAATTCGCGATATCCAGATTTCCGCTGATATCATCGCTTTTGACGATGATCCCTTGCTATTGGTCATCGGTCGCGACATCGCCGATCGCAAGCGGCAAGACGCCGAGCTTATCGCCAGCAAGGAATCGGCCGATATCGCCAACCGCGCCAAATCAGAATTTCTGGCCAACATGAGCCATGAATTGCGCACGCCCTTGAACGCCATCCTGGGCTTTTCCGAAATCATCCGCAATCAGATCCACGGTCGCATCGAGGATCAAAAATACGTCGAATACGCCAACGATATTCATGCCAGCGGCACCCATCTTCTGGAAATCATCAACGACATTCTCGACCTCTCCAAGGTCGAGGCGGGACGGCTCGAAGTGCATGAGACGTCGCTGGCCATAGGCGATGTGCTGGCGAACTGCTTGCGGCTGGTGGGGCCGCGGGCGCGGGAAGCCGGCCTCGACTTGAAATCCGATCTGCCGGATGATCTGCCGCTGTTGATCGCCGACGAACGGCTGATGAAGCAGATTTTTCTCAATCTCTTGTCCAATGCCGTCAAGTTCACGCCGCGCGGCGGCGAGATCCGGGTTTCGGCGCAGGTCGGTGAAGACGGCGGCTTTGCAATTCGCGTCGCCGATACCGGCATCGGCATGGACAAGGGCGGAATCGCCAAGGCCAAGATGCCGTTCGGGCAGGTGGATTCCTCCCTCAACCGCAAGCATGAGGGCACCGGGCTCGGCCTGCCCTTGGTGCTTGCCTTCGTCGAACGCCAGGGGGGAGCGCTCGCCATCGACAGCGCCCCCGGCCAGGGCACCACGGTGACCATCCGCTTTCCGGCCGACAAGATCGCGGCGGCGTGAGCCAGGGCCGCCGGCCGGGGGGCACGATTGGCTTGCAAATCGCCCGAGACCAATATAGAAAACGCCTGCGCTTAAAAAAGCGCCAGGTCCAGGATTGACCGGCGGGGCTATAGCTCAGTTGGGAGAGCGCTGCAATCGCACTGCAGAGGTCGGCGGTTCGACTCCGCCTAGCTCCACCACCTTAACTTATTGAAATACAATAATTTTATAATTTATAGACGGAGCCGACGGCGCCTCTAGCGGCGCCTCCACTGCGGCTGTTCCGGCGCCGGCAGGCCGGTTTCCGCCAGACAGCGCCGGCGGAGCTCAGCGATGGTGGGGCCGAAGTTGAAGATTTCATTGGCCGGAACCGCGCCTGCCAGTTCCGCGCGCCGGGCAGCGGTGGCTACGGCGTCGACGCTCAAATCATCGCGCAGCACCACGCCGTAATTGTTCTGCGCGCCGAGCTTGGTAACCAAGCCCCGCCGCACCTCCAGCGCCACTAGTTCAGCGTCGCGGCCGAACGGGTTGCCCCAACCGCCGCCGCCCCAGGTGACGTAGTAAAGAATGTCGCCCTCTTGAACCCGCACGTCATCCACTTTGGCGCCCAATATTTCGGTGCGGCCATCGGCGCGCTCGATGTATTTTCGCGACCGCATGCCAGGCTTGCCGCCATTGACGCCCCAGGGATAGGTAAACCAACGATCGTCATGGATGGCGATCGTGCCCTCTTCCAAGAAGCGGTATGCCATCAAGATGCCGTTGCCGCCGCGATGCAACCCGGCGCCGCCGGAATCGGGCACCGTTTCATAGCGTTCGATGCGTAAGGGGAAATAGCGCTCGAGAAATTCGTTGGGCACATTGGTAAAGCCGGGCCACAGGGAATGACCGTCCGGGCCGTCGCCGAAGGGGCGACCGGGTATGCCGCCAAAGCCGATCTGGAATAATTGAAACCATTGGCCATCCTTGCCAAAGCCCGAAAACATCAAATGCGGGCTGGAGGAAAATCCCGCGGCGTTCAAGAACTGCGGCGTGCGTTGGCCTAAAAGACCGCCGAGCACGTCAAAAATACGCCCCAGAGCATGCGTCCGGCAGGATAGGGCGGCGGGAAATTTTGGCTTTAGCAGCGATCCCTCGGGAATACGCACGTCCACCAGATCGTAAAAACCGTCGTTGAACAGTATCTGCGGATCGAAGACCATGATCATATAGATGCCAAAGAACATCTTCAGCATGTTTTCGTTCAAGTAAAAATTGATGGATGATTCAGATTGCGGATCGGTGCCGTCGAAATCAAGCATTACCCGCTCGCCTTCACGCCACATGGTGCACTTGATCTTGTAAGGACCGAAGCCGCGCCCATCGTCGCACACGTAATCCTGGAAGGTGACTTTTTCCTCTCCCACCGTTGTGGCGATCAAGTGCTTCATGGCGCGGTGATTGCGGGCCAGCAGCTCTTGCGTAGCCGAGACATAGACATCGACGCCAAAGCGCGCAGACAACTCCAACACTCGGCGCTGCGCCACGCGGCAGGAGGCAATCAGCGCGTTCAAATCGGATCGACACCATTCCGGCATGCGAACCTGATGCAGGACGATATCCACGATATCCTTTTGGAACTTGCCTTTTTTATAAATCTTCACCGGCGGAATGCGAATGCCTTCCTGAAAAATGGCGGAAGCATCGGTCGGCAAGGAGCCGGGAACCTTGCCGCCAACATCGGTTTGATGGCCGAACATGGCGGCCCAGCCAATCAGACGCCCTTCCAGGAAGATGGGCAGCAGGATCAACCAGTCGTTGTTGTGGCTGATGGCGCCTTCGCAGGAATAAGGATCGGACAACCAGATGATATCGCCTTCTTCAATATCGCCCTTGTAGGCGCGCAAAAAGCCATTGATGAAGCTGCCGAACTGGCCGACGATCATTTTGCCGTTGTGGTCGGCGACCAGCGGAAAAGCATCTCCTTGCTCGCGGATGCCCGGCGACATGGCGGTGCGAAACAAGGTGGCGTCCATTTCCTCGCGCGTATTGCGCAAGGCGTTCTCGATGATGTCGAGAGTAATGGGGTCCACCTCGACCGTTCTGAACGGCGCGGAATTGTTTTGAATGATGGTTGCTGCCATGACTGCCTTCTACCTTCACGCCGGCGTAATCAGAATGTTGCCGAAGTTGTCAACCGTACCGATATGGCTGCTTAAAATAAGCGTGGTGGAATCCATTTCAGTGATGATAGCCGGTCCTTTGATGATATCGCCCGCGCGCAATTTCGCCCGGTCGAAGATCACGCCGTCATGGAACGCGCCGTTGATATAAAGCTGATGATCCCTGAGTTTGGCTTGCGCCGGATCGCCATTGCCCCGGTCAATCTCTTGGGCGCCGACGGTGGCGGCCCGGCCCAATCCTGTGGCGCGCAGGTTGACGAATTCTTGCGGCGCTTCAAGATTGAAGGTGAACAAGCGTTCGTGCTCGGCGTCGAACGCGCGACTGAGTAATTTTATGCCGCGTCCAGATTCAAAATCTGAGGCGGCGACTCTCAGCGGCACCTCAAATGCTTGGCCGGCGTATCGTACATCGATTTCAAATTCAAAGGATTGTTCTTCCCGCGCCACGCCCTCTGCCGCCAGTTCACTGCCGACCTGGGCGGCCATATCGGCCAACAGGGCGGCGATTTCGCCGTCGCTGGTGGCGTCGCGGCGCTTGTTGAAACTGCGCTGGGTTTCCACCCGCACACGGGTGGTGGCGTCGCCATAAGCGCACAGCACGCCAGGGCTGGGCGGAATGATCACCGGCCAGCTTTGCGTCAATCTACCCAAGGCGTTGGCGTGCAGCGGGCCGGCGCCGCCAAAGGCGATGAGCGCGAATTCGCGGGGATCGTACCCTTGCTGCACGGACACCAGCCTGAGCGCGCCGAACATGTTTTCGTTGACGATATCGATGATGCCGGCGGCGGCTTCGTAAAGCCCGACGCCCAGGGCATCGGCGATTGACTGCACGGCGCGGCGCGCGCCGTCACGATCAAGCTTGAAGGCGCCGCCCAGCAATGCTTCCGGCAAGTAACCCAGCACCACGTTGGCGTCGGTAACGGTGGGCTTGACGCCGCCGCGGCCATAGGCCGCCGGTCCCGGCATGGCGCCCGCCGATTCCGGGCCCACGCGCAAGGCCTTGGTCAAAGCCGGAACATGGGCGATGGAGCCGCCGCCGGCGCCGACGGTTCTGATATCCAAAGAGGAGGCGCGCACCGTCAAATCGCCTACGGAAGTTTCGCGACGCAACCGCGGCACGCCTTTCTCAATGAGCGCCACATCGGTAGAGGTGCCGCCCATGTCCAAGGTCAGCAAATTCTCAAACCCTGCGTGCCGGGCGATCCACAACGCCCCGGCGACGCCGCCTGCGGGTCCCGACATCAATAAATTCACCGGCGCGGCCTGGGATTTTTCCGCAGACATTAAGCCGCCGTCGGAGCGCAGCAGGTGAATATGACCGTTCATGCCCCAGGCTCGCAGCTCGCGGGCAAGATTGCGCACATAGCGCGCCACCACGGGTCGCACCACGGAATTGGCGACCGTGGTCAAGGTGCGTTCATATTCTTGCATTTCCGGCAATATATCGGCGCTGACGGAAATTGGGATCTCAGGAAACTCCTCGGCGCAAATGGCGGCCACGCGCCGTTCATGAACGTCGTTGACGTAAGAGTTGATGAGGCAAACCGTCAGCGCCTCGATGTTGTCTGACTTCAACGATTGCAGGTTGCGGCGCAGCGCCGCCTCGTCAAGCGGCCGTACGATGCCGCCGTCGGCGCCGATGCGTTCGGGCGCTTCAACCGTGCATTCCAAGGGCGCCAGGGGTTCGGGCTTTGGCCAGATGATCCACGCCGCCAGTCCGCCCGGCACCAGAGAGCGAGCAATTTGCAGAACCTGGCGATAGCCTTCGGTCACCACCAACCCGACGCGCGCGCCCTTTCCCTCCAGCACGGCGTTGGTGGCTACCGTGGTGCCATGCATGAAGTAGGAGATGCTGTCGGGCGAAACATTCGCCAAATCGCACACCATGCGCGCGCCAGCCAATACGGCTTGCGATGGGTCTTGCGGCGTGGACGGCACCTTGGCGCGAAACGTGCGCCCCGAATTGTCCTCGATCAGCAGGAGGTCTGTGAACGTTCCCCCCACATCTACGCCCAGTCGGTAACTCATGCGTTATTCCTACGATACTATAATATCAAGCTGTCTGTGATTGCGGCCTGGGAAATACCCCAGCCTTGCTGACCAGGCCCGGCACGGCGCGGCCGAGGGTTTCCTCCAACCAGCGGCTGGCGCTGATCAGCGCCTCCAGGTTGACGGAGGTGGCAAATCCCGACCGCTCCAACATATAGACAAGATCCTCGGTGGGGATATTGCCGGTGGCCCTGGGCGCGAAGGGACAGCCGCCGATGCCGCCAAGGCTGGCGTCAAGGGTGGCGACTCCTGCCGCGGCGGCTGCATAAGCATTGGCGATGCCGGTGTTGCGGGTGTTGTGAAAGTGCGCCCGCAAGGCCAAGCCGGGCAAGGCGGCCTTGATGTCGCCGACCAGATCTTCCACCTGGCTTGGAACCGCCGCGCCGATGGTATCGGCCAGCGCAATCTCCGCCGCGCCCGCATCGGCCATGGCCCTGGCGATGGAGATCACCCGCGCCGCCGGCACCTCGCCTTCGAACGGGCAACCGAAGGCGGCGGAAATGGTAACCTGGGCGGCGCGCTTTGCCGCGCGCGCCATGGCCAGAATGCGCGCCGCCTCGGCAATGCCCTCGGCCATCGTCTGGCCCTGATTCTTGCGGCCGAAGGTGTCGGAGGCCACCACCACCGCGCCCAGCTCATGGACGCGGGTGGCCAGGGCCCGCTCGGCGCCTTTGACGTTCAATACCAGGCCGATATAGGAAACGCCGGCAAGCTCCGGCAGGGCCGCCGCCACCGCTTCGGCGTCGGCCATTTGCGGCACCCGTTTGGGGTGGACAAAGCTCGCCACTTCCAGACGGCGAACGCCCGCCGCCAGGACGCGGGAGATGAGCGCCACCTTGTTGTCGGTGGCAAAGACGCCGGGTTCGTTTTGCAGCCCGTCACGGGCTCCCACCTCGACGATGGAAATGGATCGCTGCATCATGGCGCCGCTACTTGCCGTGCCCCGAAAGGCTCAATGATTGACAAGATATTTGTATACAATTAGAAATCACCATTGTATACACGTTTTTCAACGGGAAAATCGCCGTGACCTCCACTTCCCATCCCACCGCCGGCTACTCTACGCCCCCCTTTGGCGCAATGCAGGGCCTTCGGGTCATCGAGTTGGGGCAGCTGATCGCCGGGCCCTTTTGCGGGCAATTGATGGCGGATCATGGCGCGGAAGTGATCAAGATCGAACAGCCGGGCGAAGGCGATCCCATGCGGGAGTGGGGGCGCGGCAAAAAGGTGTGGTGGCCCGTGCTGGCCCGCAACAAGAAATCCATCACCCTCAATTTACGGGTCGAGGCCGGCCAGAACATGGTGAAGGCGCTGGCCGCCAAGGCGGATTTCCTGCTGGAGAATTTTCGGCCTGGCACCATGGAGAAATGGGGTCTGGGCTATGAGGAGCTGGCCAAGATCAACCCGCGCCTGATCATGATCCGGGTTTCCGGCTTCGGGCAAACCGGACCCTATGCCGGCCGCGCCGGCTATGGCTCCATTGGCGAGGCCATGGGCGGGATGCGGTATCTGGCGGGCGACCCCTCCACGCCGCCGAGCCGCATCGGCCTGTCCATCGGCGATTCCCTGGCCGCCACCTTCGCCTGTCTGGGGGCGCTGATGGCGTTGGAATGGCGACACAAAACCGGCTGCGGGCAGGTGGTGGATTCGGCCATCTACGAGGCCGTGCTGGCGATGATGGAATCCACCATTCCGGAGTACACCGAAGGCGGCTACATCCGGGAGCGCACCGGCGCCATCCTGCCCAAGGTGGCGCCCTCCAACGTCTATCCCACCACCGACGGCGACCTGATCATCGGCGCCAATCAGGACAGTGTCTTTCGCCGGCTGTGCGAGGCCATGGGGCGGCCCGAACTGGCGGATGATCCGCGCTTCTCCACCCATACCGCCCGCGGCGAGCATCAGGCGGAGCTGGACGCGCTGATCTCGCAGTGGACCCGGACCTTGAGCACCAATGAGCTGATGACGATCATGGACAAGCACGGGGTGCCCGCGGGCAAGATCTTCCGGGCCCCCGACATGCTGGAGGATCCCCAGTTTATCGCTCGGCAGGCGGTGGTCCGCGTGGCTCATCCCGAGTTCAAGAACCTGATGATGCAAAACGCCTTTCCCAAGCTGTCGGCGACCCCCGGGCAGATCACTTGGGCAGGCCCGGCGCTGGGCGCCCATAACGAGGAAGTCTATGGCGGTCTTCTGGGTTTGAGCGCGGCCGAGATGGCTAACCTGCGGGCGCAAGGGGTCATTTAACGGTGGCCCAGCGTCCAACGGACAGGGACGAGGATTATCGCCAGGCCGGATTCGGCGAAGACTTGGGATTTGGCCGCCGTCCGGCCTTGCTGCTGGTGGATGCGGTGCTGGCCTATCTGGATCCCGCCTCGCCGCTCTATGCCGGTGCGGAGAGCGCATTGGCGGCCATGGAACGTCTCTACGTTGCCGCCAGGAGAGCCGACGCGCCCGTGATTTTCACCAACGTAGTCTATACGCCCGGCGGCGCTGATGGCGGCCATTTCTACCGAAAAATCAAAGCATTAAGGGTATTTGACCGAGGCGGACCTTGGGCCGAATTCCCACCCTCCCTGCGCCCGGCCAGCGACGACCTGGTGGTGACCAAGCAGTATGCCAGCGCCTTCTTTGGCACCTCGTTGGCGGCTACCTTGACCGCCATGGGCCGGGATAGCGTTCTGATCGGCGGCTATTCCACATCGGGCTGCGTGCGCGCCAGCGCGCTGGACGCCCTGCAGCATGGTTTTATCCCCATCGTGGTGCGCGAGGCGTGCGGCGACCGCAATGCCGCCGTGCATGAGGCCAATCTGTTTGATCTGGCGGCAAAGTATGCTGATGTGGTCAGCGAGGCGGCGGCCTTGGCGTACTTACGCTCCCTAAAGGGTTAGGATGTCCTTGGCCGCCTGCTCGCTGTGGTCACTTAGCCCATAAGCGCGGCGATAGACGTGATAGGCGGCGTGGATATGGCCGCGCATGGCGGCCTCCGCCCAGGCGCCGTCGCCTTCCCGTAGCGCCTCAAGTATTTCCCAATGGTGGGCGTTGGAGCGGATAAAATCTTCCATGGCGTATGAAATCACGGTGCGCATGACCACTGGCTGTTCGACAAGCCGGGTTAAGGTGGAGGCCAGGCGATCGCTGCCGGCGGCCGCCCGCAAGGCCATGTGATAGCGCTTATTCGCGGCAAAAAAACCTTCTTTATCAAAGGTATTGGGCTTGCCCAGCAGGACATCTATCTGCTCGCAGGCGGACTGCATTTCCGCCAGCTCCTGGTTCTTGGCGCGGCGCGCCGCCAGCCGCGCCGCATAGCCCTCCAGCATGGCGCGCAGGACGAAAATATCGCTGATTTCCTCCCCTGACCAACGGGAGACGAAGGTGCCGTGGTTGGGAACGATCCGCACATAATAATCAGCCGCCAGCTTGCGCAGCGCATCCCGGATCGGGGTGCGGCTGACGCCGCAGATGTCCGCCAGCTCTTCTTCTTTCAGATGGGATCCCTCAGGGAAGTCCCCCGAGAGAATGCGGCGCCGAACTTCATCGTAAGCTTTCTGAGACGCTTTGGACACTGCGGCAGCTCCTTGTACGACAACCCCAATTTTTTCATTTTAGAATACAAACTCTATCAAACAGATGCTTGACGATGCTCTAAATGTATACAATAAATACCGTCCAGGCCACAAAGAGCGTCCGAGATAACTAACAATCCCCCGGCAAGCCTTGTCAAGAAGGGGGAGGGGTCAGGGCCCCAAGTGAACCATGACGCGGGAGCGCGTCCCGCTCGACTATTGGAGGAAATCAGCCATGCGTATCCAGAAGCGTCGCCAGTCTTCGTTGCTGTTGGCCACCGTCAGCGTGGTGGCGGTATCGGCCATAGAGGCTTTGCCGCCGGCGGCGGTTGCGGCTGAAACCACGGCCGCGCCGATTGAAGAAATCCTCGTCACCTCCCGCCGGCGGTCGGAAACCTTGCAGGACGTGCCGATGGCCGTGAACGCCTTCAACGCCGCCACCATCGAACGCGCCGGCATCGAGCGGGCGGAAAATTTCATCGCCCTTACCCCCAACGTGCATTTCATACAGACCACCAATATCGGCGAAAGCCAGGTGCATATCCGCGGCGTCATTCAGCCGCGCGACACGGAACCGCCCTTCGCTTATGTACTGGATGGCGTGCTGGTGCCAAATCCCAATGCCTTTAACCAGGAATTCATCGACATTCAGCAGATCGAAATCATCAAAGGTCCGATCGGCTCTATTTACGGCCGCAACGCCATCGGCGGCGCCATCTTGGTCACCACCAAGAAGCCCTCCAACACTTTTGAAGGCATGCTCAAGGGCGGCTACGAAGTGGAAGGCGAGGAATATAAGCTCTCCGGCTATGTCAGCGGCCCGGTTGTGGAAGACAAGGTGTTTGCCCGTATCACCGGGTCGTATGTCGACCGCCAGGGCTATTACAAAAACATCACGCTCGATGACGAGGAAGATCCGTTCCAGGAAGCCATCGTCCGCGGCCGGGTGGTGATCGCCGCCTCCGAATCGGTGGAATTCGATATTACGGCCGGTTATGCCGATGTGGACGGCCACGCCTTCAACTTCAACAATCAGACCGGCGGCACGCCGGGCTTCGAGACCGGCGTTGACATTAATGATACGTCCATCCCGTTTTCCGCCAACGTGCGCTCCTTCAACAATCAGAAGCGCTATGACGCCACCATCAAGATGGATTGGACCAGCGATTACGGCACGCTGACCTTGACCGGCGCCTATCACAAACTGGATGAAAACATGGGCGGCGAGGGCGCCGTGGATTTGGCGCTGTTCGGTCTTTATCCCGACCCAACGCCCGGCGATTTCTTCACCGACCCCAGTTTGTTTGAAGGCTATGGTCCAACGCCTCGCGACGGCACGCAATATCAGGAAAGAAATCAAAAGGACACCAGCTTCGAAATTCGCTTCACGTCGCCCGATGATCGCGCGCTGCGCTACATCGTCGGCGCTTATTACATCGACTTTAGCCGGGAAGTGGTGTTGAACCGCGCCATTGATACCGGCAATGGCGTCGTGGTGCCGGAGCCGGCTCCTGGCCCCACCAGCGAGAATCCCGCCGTGGCGGTGACCTGGACGGATAATGACAACAAAGCCTATTCGCTATTTGGTCAGTTGGCCTATGACGTGACGGAACAACTGGAAGCGTCCGTTGCCGTGCGCTGGGACAAGGAAAAACGCGAAACCACCAATTTGACGCCGCCTGAGTTCACCAATAATCCCGGTGATTCAGGGCTGGTGCGCAAAAATGATTTCTCGGATTTTCAACCGCGCGTCTCGCTCAGATACTTACCGAATGATGATGTCTCGATCTATGCAACCTATGGGGAAGGCTTTCGCTCCGGCGGCTTTAATCCACTGGGCAGCCGCGATAACATCATCAATATCGACGGCATCACCGACACCACGGTGCAGGATGAATTTGATAAGGAAACGTCGAAATCCGCCGAGATCGGTTTCAAGTCCAGCCTGATGGACCGCAAACTGTCCGTGAACGGCGCAGCGTTCTACACGGAAGTAAACAATGCCCACTACTTCCAGTTCTTTCCCTTCTCCCTGTCACGGGTGATATCCATCGTCGACAAGAACGAAATCTGGGGCTTTGAATTCGACTTCATGGCGCGATTGGACGAAGGCTGGACGTTCTATGGCGGCTTTGGCTACATCGACTCGGAGATCAAGCGCAATAATGAAGCGCCGCAAACCGTTGGCAACACCATGCCGTTCACGCCGGAATACAACGCCAACGTTGGCATGCAATACGTCTATCCCTTGGGCAATGGCATGGACATGGTGACGCGGGTGGACTATTTCCGCACCGGCCCGATTTATTTCGATACGCTCAATACGCCGGGCACCAAGCGCAAGCCGATCGATCTGGTGGATGCGCGCATTGGTCTGGATGCTGAAAATTGGAGCTTCACGCTGTGGGCGCGCAACCTGTTTGATGAAAACTACAATGCCGACGGCGTGGTGCTGGTGGTGCCCAACGTGACCGTATTCAACTTCGTAACCAAGGCAACGCCGCGTACCTGGGGCGCGGACGTCACCTTCCGATTCTAACCTCTTTCCCCTGCGCATATCTTAAGGGCCGGGATATCCCCCGGCCCTTTTTTTGGCTATGGTCGTCGCCGACATGTATCAAGAACGTATAGCGCG
The DNA here is from genome assembly GCA_003577275.1 of Pseudomonadota bacterium. Classification (GTDB taxonomy): domain Bacteria; phylum Pseudomonadota; class Alphaproteobacteria; order Sphingomonadales; family Govanellaceae; genus PRO5. The sequence goes on along the minus strand of QEVO01000011.1, from coordinate 13,083 downwards.
CCCGTGACCGAGCCATATAACTTATCGCCTGCCGCCGTGACGTTTGATGGCGCGACTCCCCGCGCGCTGGCCTTCGGCGACGTCTACTTTCATTCCGAAAGCGGCTTAACGGAAGCCCGCCACGTGTTTTTAGGCGGCGTCGGCGCGCCTGATCTGTGGGCCGATCGGCAGCATACGGTGATCGCCGAGACCGGCTTTGGCGCTGGGCTTAATTTCCTCGCCACCTGGGATCTGTGGCGGCGCACCGCCGCGCCGGGAAGCTTTCTGCACGTGATCAGCGTCGAAGGCTATCCCCTGTCCCGCGCCGATCTTGCCCGCGCCTTGGCGCCCTGGCGCGAGCTGGCGCCGTTAACATCGGCGCTCATCGATGCTTATCCGCCGCCGGTGGCGGGGTTTCATCCCTTGTCCTTCGACAACGGCCGGGTGCGGCTGACGTTGCTGTTCGGCGAGGCGGCCGCCGCCTTGGCGGAGCTCAGCGCCCGAGTTGACGCCTGGTATCTCGATGGCTTTGCTCCCGACCGCAACCCCGAGATGTGGCGCGACGAGGTGATGGCTGAGATCGCCCGCCTGTCGGCGCCCACTGCGCGGCTGGCCTCCTTCACGGTGGCGGGCGAGGTCCGGCGGCGGCTCATTGCCCACGGCTTTGCGGTGGAAAAGGCGCCGGGCTTCGGACCAAAGCGCGAATGCCTGCGGTCGCTCTTTCAGGGTCCATCCGCTACCCGCGATCCCCGGCCGTGGTTCGCGCCGCCGCCGTCGCTGAGCGGCAAGGTGGCGGTGATCGGCGGCGGCATCGCCGGCCTGATGGCGGCTTCGGCGCTGGCCGATCTGGGGCGGCAGGTGACGCTCCACGAGGCGGCGGACGATGTGGCAGCGGCGGCTTCGGGCAATCCGGCGGCGGTGGTGGAGCCATGGCTTGACCGCGGCGGCAACGCCGTGGCGCGCACGCATGTCGCCGCCTATCTTCACCTGTTGCGGCGTTATGGCGGGTGGGGGCCGCAAGTGTGGCAACCCTGCGGCATTGTGCGACTGTTGGGCGATGAGGCGGCGCGGCAGCAGGGCGCGCTCCTGGCGGCGGACCGGCTGTTGCCGGCCGACCATCTGCGCTATCTGGATGCGGCGGACGCCGCGGCGGCGGCGGGGATAGCGCTGGATCAGCCGGCGCTCCATCTGCCCCACGCCGGGCTGGCGCGGCCTAAGGCCTTGGCCGCGCAGGCGACGACGAAGGTGGAGGTGCGCCGCCGCTCCGAGATTGCCGCGCTACGTGAAATCGACGGCGGCTGGACGCTTCTTGATCCGTCAGGCGCTGAAGTGGATCGGGCGGAGGTCGTGGTGATGGCGGCGGCGCTGGCCACGGCGCGCTTGGCCCCGTTGCCCTTCGCGTTTCAGGCCCGGGCCGGCGAGATCACCTTCCTGCCGCCGTTCGCCGGCATTGCCGATCTGCGCGCGGTCTTGATGTTCAACGGCTATTTGACGCCGGCGGTCGATGTCGAGGGAGGAAAAGCGCACGTGCTAGGCGCCACTTTCGATGTGGTCTCGCCCGATAATCCGGTCTCGCTGAAAGGCGACGCCGCCGCGCGCAACCTGCGGGCGTTGGGCAAAGCGCTGCCCCATCTGACGCTGCCCGACCCGGCGACGCTCAAAGGCCGCGCCCAGGTGCGCGCCACCACCACCGACCATCTGGCGATCCTAGGCGGCGTTCCCGACATGGATCATTATGCGGCTTCTTACGCGGGCTTGCGGCAGGGCAAGCGTGGGCCATACCCCTCGGCGCGCTATCGGCCGGGGCTTTATATCATGACCGGGCTGGGCGCGCGCGGCTTCTTGACCGCGCCGTTGCTGGCGGAAGCGCTGGCGGCGCAAGTCTCAGGGCTGCCGATGCCGCTGGAGCGCGCCGCTATGGATGCCTTCCACCCGGCGCGGTTCTGGGTGCGGGAGGTCAAGCGTAGCGCGGGTTAAGCGTAAGCGAAGCCGCGATCTTTGAGCGTATTATTGTGGGTCTGCTGGCGCTTGACCCACCCTACCGACCACGGCTCTTACGCCTGATCGTAGTCGATGACGATCTTGTCGGTGAGCGGACGCGCCTGGCAGGTGAGCACGAAGCCCGCCGCCAAGTCTTCTTCTTCCAGGGCGTAGTTGACCGCCATGTCGACCTTGCCTTCGATGAGCTTGGCGCGGCAGGTGCCGCACACGCCGTCGCGGCAGGAGAACGGCGCATCGATGTCGCGATCGCGCGCCGCCGCCAGCACGCTCGTGCCATCAAGCGGCATGTCGAATTCGGTCTTGCGGCCGTTCAAGGTCAAGGTGACATGCGCGGCGTTTTCTCGGGTTTCCTTTTTTGCCGGCAGGGGCGCTTTTTCAGCCAGGGCGGCAGTATGGAACAGTTCGAAGTGGAGATGGTTTTTGGCGACGCCCAGGTCGCCAAGCGCGCTGATGATATCGTTGGTGACGTCCTGCGGGCAGCAGATGAAGACCTCGTCGATGACTTCGGCGGGGCAGAACGCCTGCGCCAGCGCGCGTGCTTTCTCGCCATCGAGACGGCCATTGAGTATGTCCACCTCTTGCTCCTCGCAGCTTAAAATATGAAATAGGCTGAGGCGGGCCAGGTACAAATTCTTCAAGTCCTCGATCTCTTCGCGAAACAGGATGCTGTTCACCGTCTCGTTGCCATAAAACAGGACGAAGCGGCTTTTCGGCTCGCGCGCCAGCGTGGTCTTGACCAGCGAGAGAATGGGGGTGATGCCTTCGTCAATGGCGAAGGCGACATAAGTTTTGGCCTGCGACGGATCAAGGGCGGTGAAGAAGTGTCCCACTGGCGGCATCACGTCGATGGCGTCGCCGGGCTTCAACTGATCGTTGGCGAAATTGGAAAAGACGCCGCCGGGAAAACGCTTGACGGCGATTCTCAACGCGCTGTCGTCGGGGCTGGCGCAGATCGAATAGGTGCGCCGCACTTCCGCGCCATTCAAGGTGGCGCGCACCACCAGGTGCTGGCCCTGGGTGAAACGGAAGGTGTCTTTGAGCGCCGTCGGCACCTCGAAAACGATGCTCACCGCGTCATCGGTTTCTGGAGTGACGCTGGCGACTTTTAGGGCGTGAAACTGCGACATCGGAATAGCCGTCCTTATATCTTCACAGGCATTTGAAATAATCGAAGGGTTCCAGGCAATCGGCGCAGGCGTAATGCGCCTTGCACGGCGTCGAGCCGAACTCGCTCACCTTGCGGGTGTTCTTGGAGCCGCAGCGCGGGCAGGCCACGTCCGGCTCTTCACCGAGAAGCGCCGAGACGCGGCCCTTGACCGCCGCCGGCGGCGCGATGCCGTAGGCGCGCAATTTATCGCGGCCCGCGTCGCTGATCCATTCGGTGGTCCAGGCCGGCGACAGCACGCGCTTGACCCGCGCCTTGGGGTAGCCGTTGTGCTGGAGCGCTTCTAAGATCTCCATCTCGATGAGCTGGGTCGCCGGGCAGCCGGTGTAGGTCGGGCTGACATTGACCTCGACATCATCGCCGTTGATAGAAACGCCGCGCACGATGCCGAGATCGACCACCGAGACGACGGGGATTTCCGGGTCCATGACTTGCGCCAGCGCCGCCCACACGGCCTGTTCCTGGCGTGACTTCGCTATGGCGACGGCGGCGGTCATGCTACCACTTCATGTTGGGATAGGCGCGCTGCATGTATTGCAGCTCGGCCAGCAGATAACCCATGTATTCGCTGTGCCGTCCTTCACGCCCGCCGGTCGCCATCCAGCCGTCGGCGGGGCGCTGTAAGGTGGCTTCCTTCAGCACCGTGCTCACCGTATCGTTCCAAGCGCTTTTCAGCGCGGCGAGATCGACGCCGATGCCGGCGGCAATGAGACGGCGATCGAGATCATCGTTGACAAAAAGCTCGCCGGTATAGGTCCACAGCTCATCGATGGCTGCTTGCATGCGGCGATGGCTTTCATCGGTGCCGTCACCGAGGCGAATGAGCCAGTCGGCGCTGTGCTTTAAATGGTAGCGCACTTCCTTGGCCGCCTTTTCGCCCAGGGCGGCGAGCGTCGCATCCTTTGACGACGCCAGCGCCTGATAGAACGGCAGACTGAAGGCGTCATAAAGAAATTGTCGGGCGACGGCGTAGGCGAAATCCTCGTTGGGCTGCTCGACGAGAAGGGCGTTTTTATAGTCGCGTTCCTCGCGGGTAAAGGCGATGGCGTCCTCGTCGCGGCCCCGTCCTTCCAATTCGCCGGCATAGGTATAAAGCGTGCGCGCCTGGCCCACCAGATCGAGCGCCAGATTCATCAGCGCCATGTCTTCTTCCAATTCCGGCGCATCGGCGCACCATTCGGCCAGACGATGGCTCAAGATCAGCGCATCATCGCCCCAGCGGATGGCGTAAGATGCGATATCGGCTTTATCGATGACGGCGCTCATTAGATGTTCTTCACTTCATCGGGAATGTCATAGAAGGTGGGATGGCGATAGACCTTCTCCGCCAGCGGCTCAAACAGCGACTCTTTTTCGCCGGGATCGGAGGCGGTGATGGCGTTCGATGCCACCACCCAGATGCTCACGCCCTCGCCGCGCCGGGTATAGGCGTCGCGGGCATTCTCCAGCGCCATCTTGGGATCAGGCGCATGCACGCTGCCGACGTGTATGTGATTAAGGCCGTTACGGCTTCTGATAAAGACCTCGTACAGAGGCCACTCCTTGCGTGACATCTCGAAACCCTTTCCCGTTTCTCACTAAAAAAATTTAAGCGGCGTTCCGCTTGGCCTTCTTGGCGGCGTAGGCCATGGCCGCCTCGCGCACCCAGGCGCCGCGCTCATGCGCTTCGCGCCGCATCTTGAGGCGCTTCTTGTTGCACGGGCCATTGCCTATGAGCACGTTCTTGAATTCATTCCAGTCGATGGGGCCGAAATCATAATGGCCGGTTTCGGCGTTCCACTTCAAGTGCGGATCCGGCACCTTAAGGCCTAAGTATTCCGCCTGCGGCACCGTCACGTCGACGAATTTCTGCCGCAGTTCGTCGTTGGAGACGCGCTTGATGCGCCATTTCATGGACTGCTCGGAATGCTGCGACTTGATGCCCTCGGCGTCGCCCTTGGTGTCGTGCGGGCCGAACATCATCAAGGCCGGCCACCACCAGCGATCAAAGGCGTCCTGCATCATCGCCTTTTGTTCCGCGCTGCCGCGCGACAGGGCGAGCATCAGCTCATAGCCTTGGCGCTGATGGAAGCTTTCCTCCTTGCAGATGCGGATCATGGCCCGGGCGTAGGGGCCGTAAGAGCAGCGGCACAACGGGATCTGGTTCATGATCGCCGCGCCGTCCACCAGCCAGCCGATGGCGCCGATGTCGGCCCAGGTCAGCGTCGGGTAATTGAAAATGCTGGAATATTTCGCCGAGCCGTCCAGCAGTTGCTCGACCAGCTCGTCGCGGGACACGCCCAGGGTCTCGGCGGCGCTATAAAGGTAAAGGCCATGGCCGCCTTCGTCCTGCACCTTGGCCATCAAGATCGCCTTGCGCCGCAAGGTGGGGGCGCGGGTGATCCAGTTGCCCTCCGGCTGCATGCCAATGACCTCGGAATGGGCGTGCTGGGAGATTTGCCGAATGAGGGTCTTTCGGTAGCCCTCCGGCATCCAGTCCTTGGGCTCGATCTTCTCATCAGCGTCGATGCGGGCCTGGAAACGCAGGGCCTCGGCCGAATCAGCCTTCTCGACGGGGATGCTTTTATCACCCTTCGGGATATCAAGACCTTGGGTATACACCGGGTCACTCCTCTTAATAATCTTTGTGCGCCGCCTATTATGCCACAAAAAAATAAAAACGGAACTGTTTTTTGTATCATATTAAAACCTTAAAGATTTATTGGCAGGCTCGGCTATATAGAATGCCGCGACGCGGCATAAACGGCGAGCGTGGAGGGAATAAAGGTGAAGATCCTGGTGACCGGCGGGGCGGGCTATATCGGCTCCCATGCCTGCGTCCAGTTCCTCGCCGCCGGGCATGAGGTGGTGGTCCTCGACAACCTCTCCAACGCCAAGGCGGCGTCCCTCGACCGGGTGCGGCTCATCACCAACCGCGAGGTTGCCCTTATAGAAGGCGACATCCGCGACGCCACGCTTCTCGACCGCCTGTTGGCGCGGGAGAAGTTCGACGCCGTCATTCATTTCGCCGGCCTGAAAGCGGTCGGCGAATCGACCGAGAAGCCGCTCCTCTATTACCAAAACAATGTCGCCGGCTCGGCCACCCTCTTTGAGGCCATGGCCAAGGCGGGGGTCAAGACCATGGTTTTTTCCTCCTCCGCCACCGTCTATGGCGATCCGGCCGCCGTGCCCATCACCGAGGACTTCCCGACCGCGGCGGTCAATCCTTATGGCCGCAGCAAGCTGATGATCGAAGACATGCTGCGCGACATCCACGCCGCCGACCCCGCCTGGCGGATCGCCATCCTGCGCTATTTCAATCCGGTGGGCGCGCATGACAGCGGCCGCATCGGCGAAGACCCGAACGGCATTCCCAACAACCTCCTGCCCTATGTCTGCCAGGTCGCGGTGGGCAAGCGGGATGAGCTGAAGATCTTCGGCGGCGATTACCCGACCCGGGACGGCACCGGGGTGCGCGACTATATCCATGTCATGGACCTCGTCCAGGGCCACGTGGCGGCGCTCGATTATCTGACGCAAAACGCCGGACTGGTCACCCTCAACCTCGGCACGGGACGGGGCTACAGCGTGCGAGAGGTGGTGGCCGCATTTGAGCGGGCCAGCGGCCGCCGCATTCCATATCAGATCGTCGATCGCCGGCCCGGCGACGTTGCCGAATGTTACGCCGATCCGACGCTCGCCCATCGCCTCTTGGGCTGGCGCGCCGCGCGCGATCTGGACGTCATGTGCGCTGACGCCTGGAACTGGCAGCGGCAGAATCCCGACGGCTACGGCGAGGCCTAGATCATGAATGTTCGCCAGTCCTTGTTTTATGCGCTGCTGCAACGCTATTTCACGTTTATTCTGCAGTTCATTTCCAACATTATTATCTCCCGGCTGCTGCTGCCGGAGGAGATCGGCGTCTTCTCCTTAAGTCTTGCCGCTTTGAGCATCATCCAGGTGATGCGCGAGTTCGGCATCAGCCGCTATCTCATTCAGGAAAAGCATTTAAGCGACGACATCATCCGCACCGCCTTCGGCTTGATGATCGTCATTTCCCTGTCCTTCGCGCTGGGCGTGTTCGCGGCGCGCGATGTCATCGCCGAGTTCTATAATCGGCCTGAGCTGAGCGACATCATCCTGGTGCTGCTGATCAATTTCTTCATCCTGCCGTTCGGCCAGCCGGCCTACGCGCTGCTCAGCCGCGACATGGAGTTCCGCAAGACCCTCTATATCGGCATGGCGTCGGTGACCGTGCATTCCGTGGTGGGGGTCAGCTGCGCTTTTTACGGCTTTTCCAGCATGAGCCTGGCCTACGCCTCGGTGGCTGGCACCCTGGTCACGTCGGTGCTGTCGTTGGCCATGTATCCCACCCATATCAAGCTGCGGCCCAGCCTGAAGGAATGGCGGCGCATCCTCTCTTATGGGATCTTCGCCACCTTGTCGTCCATTGTCGGCACGGCGGGCGGCAGCTCGGCGGAAATCGTCATGGGCAAGGTGCTGACGTTTACCGCGGTGGGGCTCTACAGCCGCGCCAACGGGCTGATCACGGTGTTTCAGGTGCAATTGATCCAAACCTTAAGCCGGGTGGCGTTTTCCGGTTTCGCCAAGCTTATTCGGGAAGGCGAAAAGATCGAAGGGCGCTATCTGCGCGCGCTCTCTTACATCACCGGCTTTTTGTGGCCGATCTATGTGGTGCTGGGATTTGCCGCCGAGGCGCTGATCGTTTTCTTGTTCGGCGAGGTGTGGGCGGATTCCGCGCCCGTTGCCCGCATCTTGTGCCTCAACGGCATGGTGGTGGGGTGTTACGCCATGCTGGTCAGCGTTTATAACGCCCATGGCGCGGTGCGCCGCCAGTTGGCCAATGAGAGCATCGTTCAGAGCATCCGCATTCTCTTGGTGATCCTCGCCGCCCCTTACGGGCTGGCGGCGGTGGCGTGGGCGCAGGTGGCGTCCAGCGTGCTCAACGGCATCCTTTTGTATCACATGATCCGCCCGCTGTTTGCCGTTCGCCTGCGGGAGTTTCTGCGCGCCCTGTGGCGTAGCGCCGTGGTGGCGGCGATTACCTTGGCGGCCACGGCGGCGGCCTACGGCGTGCTGGCGCAGATCCCCCATGCGCATTTGACGACGCTGATCGTCTCCGCCATCGTCGGCCTCGCCAGTTGGATTTTCGGGATATGGCTGACGGGCCATGTCATCGGCCCGGAAATCGTGCTGTGGCTGCGTAAAGGAGCGGCGGCGCTTCAATATCGAAGGACAACGCTGAAATGACGTTTTTCTTAGATGGCGCGGCGCGCTACAAGAACATCCTCGCGCGGCCGCCCGAAGCGCCGAGCAATTTCCTGATGCTCGCCTTCGGCCGCCGGGAGTCAGAGGTCGGGAAATTTTCGCGCGCGCTTTCCCCCGCCTACGTCCAGCTTGGTTTTGAAAGCGACGCCGCCATCCTGGCCGTGGCCCATACGCCGACCGCCACCATCAGGCAGATCGAAGATCGGGACGGCCGCTTTGCGGGATTGGTCTGGGGGGTGATATTTGATGCCGAAAGCGGCTCGGAACGTCTCGCCATCGATCGTTGCCTGGCGGCGGCGGCGGCCAAAGACGGCGCATTACTGAAAAAGAACGGCGGGCTTTATGTCGCCGTTCTCTTCGATCGCCGCGACCATAAGCTGGTGTTTATCAATGACTGTTTGGGCGCCCGGCCGTTCTTTGTCGCCGCGCGCTCTGGCCTGCTTTACGGATCAAGTCACGCCCTGGCGCTGGCCGACATCCTGCCGGGGCCGCGGCGGGCCAATCCGGACGCCATCAGCGAGTATCTTACCTTCGGTTTTAACGCCACCAATCATTCGCTGATCGGCGGCATCGACAATCTTGAGGCCGCGTCGCTGACCATCTGCGACCCGGCCGGCAATGTCGATCAATCCATCGCCTATGATGTGGCGGCGGCGCAGTCCCCGCCGCTCGGACAGCGCGCCATGGCGGCGCGGCTGGCCGACATCATCGGCAAGAGCTACCGCCACTGGACGCAGCATGCCGACAATCTGGTTTTCGGTCTCTCCGGCGGCTACGACTCGCGGCTCTTGTGCGCGCTGTCGCGGAGCCACGGCGCGGCGCGCCAGCGCTATATCAATGTCGGCAACATGCGCAGCGAAACGGTCATGGCGCAGATCGTCGCCGATCGCTTGGGCGTTCCCTTGGAAGTCGTCGACATGGCCGGCGATCGCCTCAGCCATTATGCGCCGGAAAATTCCTTTCACTGTCGGCCGGACGGATTTCCCACCACCAAAGGCCTGGCCCGCCTGGTGTTCCGCCAGGCTCGGCCGGCCCGCATGGTGGATGGTTATCTGGCCGGCGCGGTGGTGCGCGGCCATTTGGACCATATCCTGCCCGAGGCGCTCAAAGCCGCCGATACGAGCGAAGCGGTAACCGTCATCCTGCAAAAAAACGCCATCACCGATCTGCCTTTCTTAAAGCCCGCCATAGGGCGCGCGGCGTTGGCGCGCGCCTTCGGCTCGGCGGCGAAAACCGTGGCAAGGTATAATTCGGGCTGCCACAGCATCACCGCGTTCGATCTTTATATCCGGCAACGGTCGCTCATCACCCGCAACTTCCTGCAGAACCTGGACGAGGCGGAACCGTGCCTGCCTTATTTTGATCCCGAGCTGATCGCGCTGAAGCGAACCTACCCTTACGCGGATTTCGGCCTTGCGACGTATCAGGAGATTTTTCGGCTGCTGGCGCCCGATCTTGTCGACCTGCCCCATAACAAGGACATGAAGGCCGAGGAGCCGAAAGACAAGGTGTCGCGCCAGGAACGAGCGCGGATATTACGCGCCATCGCGCGCTACGCCAAGGGCGAGGGGCGGAGTTATCTGGATACGACATACGTGCTCGCGCACCTCGGGCTTGGCCTCTTCTCCCCGAAGCACATCTACACCATGACCCGCTTGATGTTTATTGATATGCTGAACCATGTGTGCGCCACAAACGGCATCGGGTTTGACTGGAACGAGCTGGCGTAACGAGGCGGTGGTGCGACGGCTGTTGTTGAAAATTTCCCGTGCTTGCGGTCTGTTTGCCTTAAGTCGCCGGCTGACGGCGAAGAAGTTGCGCATCCTGTGCTATCACGGCATCTGGCTTGGCGATGATCCCTTGTTTGCGCCGGCGCTGTTCATGCGCGCCGACACTTTCGCGCGCCGACTCGCGCTCATAGAGCGGCTTGGCTATCCGGTGCTGCCGCTGGCGGAAGCGGTGACGCGGCTTTATGACGGCACCTTGCCGTCAGGCGCCGTGGCGATCACCATCGACGACGGCTGGTACGGCACCTATCTTCATATGCTGCCGGCGCTGCGGCGGGCGCGGATGCCGGCGACCATTTACGCCACCACCTATTACATCGCCAAGGAGCGCCCGGTGCTCAACCTCCTGGTGCGGTTCATGATGAACCGCAGCTTGAGCGGCCAGATATCCTGGACGGCGCTGTTTCCGGCGGCTTCGGCGGATCGCCAAGTGGACCTGGCCGACGCCGGTGCGCGCGCGGCGGTGGCCGACGAGCTCAACCGGCGGCTGATGGCGATTGATGGCATCGACGCCCGCTGGGCGGAAGTGGTGCGGGTGGCCGATCTGTTGCGCTTCGATCTCGGCCAGGTCAGCGACGGCCGCTGGTTCGATCTGATGACCGAGAAGGAACTGAAAGCCGCCGCCGAGGACGGCTTTGCCATCGAGCTTCATACCCACAAGCACGGTCTGCGCGAGTTTGACCGCGCGTTGGTGATCGACGAAGTGCAGGAAAACCGCCGCCAGCTGGCGCGCATGCTGGGCGGCGATCCCGGCGATTTTCGCCATTTCTGTTATCCCAGCGGGCGGTATCGGCCGGAGGTGTTCCCGGTGTTGCGGGCGCTTGGCGTCAACAGCGCCACCACCACCGTGTTCGGCCTCAATGGCCGCGATGCCGAGCCGCTGGCCCTGAGGCGGATCCTGGACCACGAAAGCCTGACCGAGCTTGACGTCGAAGCGCAGCTTAGCGGTTTTTGGGGTTTCTTAAGCCGCCTGGCGGCGGTCGTCCGCTTCCGCCGCGAAGCCTAGCTATTTCAGCCAATCGCAACCATCGCTTGCATAGTTCTAATCCGCGCAACTTTTTAATATTTTACAAGCGGTTATATGATTTTTTCTTCTCTGAAAGACTAGATGTAAGGTATTAATTGAGGGGTATTAAGGCGCCGGAAAGACAATAAGTTCGCGGGCTAAAGGGGTATGGGGGTGGTAGCAAGGCCATGGTGACGGTTGTCATGACAACCAGGAACGGTGGGCACACGCTGCCGATCGTGCTCGATGCCTTTACCCGCTTGGAGTCGCCGGTCGGCGGCTACCGCTTGGTGGTGGTGGACAGCGGCAGCAGCGATGGCAGCGAGGTTATCGTCCGCGCTTTCGCCGATCGGCTGCCGATCACTCTCCTTTCCGGGCAGCGACCGGGCAAGGCAGCCGCCGTCAACCGCGGAATCGCGGCGGCGGATGGCGACCTGGTGGCCTTCATCGACGATGACGCGGTGCCGTCTCCGGACTGGCTGCGCGCCCTGCGCAGCGCCGCCAACCGTTATCCGGATTACGCGCTGTTCGGCGGCGCGGTGGCGCCGAACTGGCCGGTCGCGCCGCGACTGCGCATTCTCGATCACATACCCTTGAGCGTCACCTACGGCATCACGCCGCCGGCCTTGACCGAAGGTCCGGTATCGCCGACCCTCGTTCGCGGCGCCAACATGGCGATCCGGCGTCAGGCGCTGGAGCGGTTCGGCCGCTTTCAGGCGCAGGACGGCGACGCGGAAGACAACGACATCGGCTGGGAAACCGATTTTTTGCTGCAGGCCAGCGCCGCTGGCGAGCGCTCCTGGTTCGTGTCCGGAGCCGAGGTGCACCACTTGATCTGGCCGCATGAGCTGGCGGCGTCGTGGATATTCCGCCGCGCCCGGCGCTTCGGCCGCGCCGTCTGCCGGCGCGAAATGGCCGCCGGCTACCCCCGCGAGCTGCCGCTTTTTTGCGGCGTGCCGGTATGGCTGGCGCGGCGTTTCGTCAAGGAGTTCGGCCGACTGCTGTCGGCCATGCTCAAGCGCCGCGAAGCGCAGACGCTGGAGGCCCGCTGGGAGGTCAATTTCTTAAGCGGCTATTTCGCCGAGGCGGTGCGATCGCGGCGACCAGGTAAATAGCCTTGGTCGACGTTTTTATTGCTATTTCGGGGATTTTTTTTGTTCCCATATCGGGAACATAATATATCTACGTCAAGGCCGGACATGAGAATTATTGCCCGAAAAACGCTAAGAGATTTCTGGGCGAAATATCCGGGCGCCGAGCAGCCATTGAAGGCATGGTTCAAGTTTACCAGCGAAGCTGATTGGAAGGGGCCGCAGGACGTCAAGAAACAATATCGAAATGCTACGATATTGAAAGGCGCGCAGACCATGAATATCAAGCCGGTGCGAACCAAAAAAGATCATGCCTCCGCCTTGAAGCGCATTGAAAAGCTGATGGGCGCCAAAGCGGGAACGCCGGCAGGCGATGAGCTGGATATTCTGGCAACCTTGGCGGCGGCTTATGAGGAAAAACATTTTTCCATTGCCGATCCCGATCCCATCGCCGCCATAAAGCATCGCATGGAGGCGCTTGGCATGGCGCGCAAGGATCTGGAGCCGATCTTAGGCTCACGCAGCCGGGTATCGGAAATCCTTAACCGCCGGCGCAAGCTTTCTATTGAGATGATTCGCAACCTGCACGCCAAAATGGGCATTCCCGCCAGCGCCTTGATCCAGGACTACAAGATCAGGATGTAGGTTGAAGTGGTATTACCCCTTAAGCCACGCATGGCCGTGACTAATGCCCGACCTGAGAGATAGGTGACGTTTTGTACCGGACACATGGGTAACGCTTTTTTCTGCGGTTTGGCAGGGGGAGGCGTTGATGCCGTGGAGAGA
>QEVO01000008.1 GCA_003577275.1 Pseudomonadota bacterium | reverse complement strand
TTTGTATGCCTTTTCTAAGCCCTCAGAAGGTCCAGAACTGACGCCACCGCCGCGCCGCTCCAACGCCCGCGCCACCGTGTAAGGCGTGCCATTGGTGGCAACATAAAGCCGCCGGTGATTGTCCGCCACCGCCTTGTGGTGTTCGTCAATCAATCCGCGTGCCAGAAGGGCGCTCAAGGGGTCGTCAAGCTCGCCCGTCGCGTTATCGCTGCCCAGTATGGCGCGGCGCTTAGCCAGCCATTCTTGAGTAGGGCCGTCATCATTTTGTTTGCCGTTTATCTTGGCGTTGAAATCGCGCTGCGTCGGCTGCCGGACGCGGCGGCATGAAAAAACCGGCGAAGGTTTACCCTTGCGCCGGTCAGATTTTCCGATGTTCAAGGGCATAGCAAGTTTTTGCCTTTCTGTCAATGATTTTGCGTTCCGCCGGTTGCTTCCGTAGCGGCATATCCTCATACCGCCGCCCTGCCGTCCGCCGTGGCCATCCGGCGCGCATCATGAAAGCTCGCCTTGTAACGCTGTAACGGACGTAACGGCTTCTATGGTAGGCACACCCACATACCTCTTCCATGGGTCATGTAGGTCGGCGGCGGTGTATCCCCTGCTTACATACTCCCCTATCCGAATAAGTTTTGGTTTGACGTGGTACTTGCCCAGCCGTCTTGCTAATCCTCTGGAGTCCAAGGGTCTACCCTTTAAGTCTCCCCACGGGGACTCCACCATATTGTTAAGGCGCTCTAGAATGGTGTCTGTGGGTAGTTGCTGGTACCCTTCAAATATCTTCTTAAGGTCTGTAAGCAGCTTAATGCCCAGGCTAGGTGTGGCTACCTTAGCATCCGTTACAAGCGTTACAGCGTTACAGCGCGCCACCGACGGCCACTCTCCGCCGGCTGCATCAGCAATAGCTAACAAGGGTTCCCAAACGTCAGCGTCACGGTCTTGAATGCCCTCAGGCATGGTAGGCCAGGCGTCCGCTAGGTTGGGGGTAATGCCGGCAATCCAATTTGCCAAGCGGTCGCGGATGGCGTGGCCGTCATCTTCATGGACGCGGCGGCGATAGGGTTCCACCACTTCCTCGGGCGACCGGCGGCGCATTCTGATGCATATCGAGCGCGTTAGTATTGTATCAGGCAGATCGCCCAATCCAGCTAAGGCCACGGCGCAGTAGGCCGGTATTTCTTCCGTGGTGACGGTTTTTCCTTTTACAACGCATCGCCCGGCCACCGCGCCGCGTCTATGCCCTGCATTTAGAAGCCCCCGGATTTCTTCATTGTCCTTGGCCTTCGGCCCGAACACGGTGTCAATTTCATCAAACAGAATGGTGGGTTGCATCTCTACATCCCCCACCTTGCGGAACAAATAAGCGGGCGTCACGTTCACTGCTTCCACCGCGTTAGGCACCAGAAGTTCGGTGATTTCCAGCGCCCGCGTTTTTCCGCTACCGGGTTCTGGCGACAAGAAGGCTATGCGTGGTGTGGATTCCCAAGCGTCCATAGCGTGCGCGTGGGCAATCCATAGCGTGTGCGCGTTCCTAGCCGCCTCAGACGGATAGGCCACGAAACGAGACAAGAAGGCCGCCACGTCATCAAGTATTTGTGCGCCTATCGGCCTTTCCGCCGCCAACGTTTCAGCTGCCAGATAAGAGTCCAAAGAATCCAGTTCAAAGCTGCTATTACACGTCCCCATGTTCGTCCCCCAATCGTCTTAGAATCAGCGTACCTGTCAAAAGGTGCCGCGCTGCTTCAATCGTTTTTTCAAGATCGTTTTGCGGCCATGGAGACAGGGCAGTGCGTCCGCACCAGAAGGCGGCGAGTGCATGAACGCTTTGAAGATTCGGCGGCCAATCGCCCCAATCGGCAACTCTCGTCAAGGCAACATCGCGCGCGATTGTTAACGTTTCGCGCGTCTTAAGAGTCGCAGGATCGACGGTTGGCAACAGCACTAAAATTCGTTGCTGAATCGGCGTCAGGGCTTGCGTTTTTTCAGTGCCGAGGGTAGACTTCTGGTCGTTCAGTTCGTCAACGTGAACGCTTCCAGAAGCCCCGCCTCCCCCGGCGGGGTTTTCTATTTTCTGCATGGCGGCCTCACGCGGCGCGTTGTGAAGTCAAAAGCGCCGCCATACGCTTCGCCCAAAAGCCGCGCCGCCCGGCGGAAACTTTCACAGCGGGGGGGATGATTCCAGCGCGCTCGGCACGCCAGTGAGTGACTTCACTGATGCCGCGACGGCGGGCAGATTCTTTCCGGGAAATGATGTAATCGTCATCGCCAAGGGGGGCGTTTACAAATTCGATTTGCGCTATCATGTCGGCTCCTTTCGTTTGCCGACACCCATTATAGGGGCGCTTCACTCGATGGAAACAAGTACTTGGTCCCGATAAAAAGCGTTATACCGGGACCGCTCCCGTCAAGTTTTCGTCTGTTTTGACCTTTCGGCGCAGCGTCTTTTTAACTCATCCTCGCTTATACGCCCATCTTCGTATGCCACCAAGTCGCCAAGCGTGATGTTCTTCAGGTTGCCACCTGCAAGATGTCTTAGTTTTTCATCTCTAGCTTCCCACTCCTTACGGACCGCCAAGCCCTCGTATATTTCAGTGCGAGACGCCCCCGTTTCCCCCACGACGTGGGGAATGATCGCCTCATTCATTTTCCAGCGGGTTGATTGCTTTAATTCTGTCGCCCTTTCCGCCGCGAGGAAGCCTCTGAAAAATCTAAAAAGCCCTTGCCGCTTCTTCACAAACCCGCGTTCCCGGTAGGTTTTTTTGAAGTGAACGGCTGTGATCTTATTGTTTGGGTCCAGTGCGTTCGCCAAGTCATCCCGCAACAACTGGCTTATAGGATCGCCGCTTCGCAGATGATCAATCATGGCTTGCAGATCGTCATTCGCCCCACGGATCAACCAAGCACAACGTAGCTCTATGGCCTCTATATCCTTCTCACTCATTGCCCGCCCCTTATCGGCACCACATTGCCCGCCGGGGCCTCGCCCACCAGGCGCGCCACCTCTCCGGCCCAAGCCTCAAGGGCGCGGCGCTTCTCCATCTCATACTTGTGCCGGTTATAGTGCTTGGCAGTAACGCCCTTGCCAGCGTGATTCAGAACAGCGCCGATCACGTCACCCCCAAAGCCCAGGCGGGCGATGCCGGACGCTGCCAGCCGCCGGAAATCGTGAATGGTGACATTCTCCACGCCAGCGACCTTTAAGACGCGGCGCAAGGCATGATTGGGCGCTGTGCTTGATATAGCCCCATCCCCTTTCTTCCTGATTTTAAATGGTGCGGGAAAAAGCCACTCAGAACCGCCGCCCAATTCAATCGCCCGGCTGACCAGCTCCGCCGCCTTGCCGGATAACGGGATAACGTGCTGTCGGCTGGCCTTGGTGCGCTCGGCGGGAAGCGCCCACGTGGAAGCCTCAAGGTTAATCTCAGCCGCCCGCGCCTGTGTCACCTCGCTTGACCGCTGCCCCGTCAGGATCAACAGTTTTATCGTCAAGCATACGGGTTCTGTCACCAACGCCTTGCTGGCAGTAAACTCGTTCCCGGCGCGGGATCGCCCCTTGACCTCGCGGACGCTATCTAGCGCCTTCCATATGGCCCGCAATTCGTCATCCGTAACCAGCCGCTCCCTCGCCCGCTCGTCAAAGGGCTTTTGCATCCCGAAAGTCGGGTCAGCCGTAATCACGTCATCATATTCACGGCCAATCCAACGGAACATGGCGCGGACAATCTCAAAGGTCCGGTTAGTCTGAATTGTCACGCCCCGCTTCTTCATGCGGTCCATGATCTGCCGGACATGCTGGCGCTTGACTTCGGCGGGCTTCATCCGGCCAATGATCGGCAGAACATCGTTTTGAAGCGTTCGCTCCCAACTGTCCGCCTTGGCGCGGCCCTTCTCCCGCAAATGGTCAATCCACCGCCCGGCGAACGCCTGCACGTCATCCCCGGCCCTCTTGGCCTCTCTGTCCGCGCTGGGGTCGTAGCCGTCCGTGATCCTCACAAATAGCTTCCGCGCCCGTTCCCGGGCATCCGCCAGCTTCATTTCAGGAAAGCGCCCAAGATTGAACCGGCGTTGCCGACCTGTCCGCCCGCCGCCCACCCTGTATTTGATAGCCCAGGTCTTAACGCCATTGGGCGTCACCCGCAGGCATAGCCCCACGGTGTCGGTATCCCAATAATCAACCCGGGTATCTTCGGGCTTGATCGTCTCCACATAGCGGGCGTTCAGGGCAACTTTTGGCATCGTCTATTTCCCCACCGCTTGCCCTCTTTTTCGGTCTGGGGTACCACCGGGGTACCACCAAAACGAAATTACATGAACCAGCGTGCAACTTTGTGAAATGAACAATACCCAGAATAATGCTTATAAGTCAATGGATAATGGGGTTCATTGTCAATCATCAAATTTCATGCCATTTCATGATGTAATCGGCTGTTAACCGATCGGTCGCTGGTTCGAGTCCGGCCCGGGGAGCCAGAATCAGACAAGGCCGCCGGAGACATCTCCGGCGGCCTTTTGCGATTAACGGGACCGGGAGCTGAGATCCTGCGCTCCCCCAGTGTAATCCCCCAAGACCGTGCACGAGAACAACTCGAAATTCAGAATGGTTCCGCTGAATTCGCAGTGAAGCAACCTAATTTATGGTCTGTTCAAAGAAATCATTCAATAACAGGACGCCATACCCGGTAGCCCCGGAAACGCCATACTGATCTTTATCCTTGCGCCACGCCGTTCCGCAGATATCCAGATGCGCCCAGGGAACATTGTTTACAAAACGGGATAAAAATTGGGCGGCCGTGGCGCTGCCGGCCATACGCTGTTTGGTGATGTTTTGGACATCGGCCACGGATGACTCGAGCATTTTGTCGAAGGCATCGCATAACGGCAGCCGCCACACTTTTTCACCGCTGCTGTCCGCCGCCCGGGAAAGCTGCGCCGCCAGGCTATCGTTGTTGCTGAACAATCCTGCGTATTCCTGACCCAGGACCGCTGTCATGGCGCCGGTCAAGGTGGCAATGTCAATGAGGGCGCGGGGAGCATAGCGTTGTTGCGCGTAAGTGATGAGGTCGGCCAGCACCAGGCGGCCTTCGGCATCGGTATGCAGCACTTCGATCGTCTTTCCCGACAGCGAGCGGATGACGTCGCCAGGCCGCAGGGCGTGTCCGGAAGGCATATTTTCCACCAGGCCGATGATGCCGACCGCATGAACCGGGACGCTGCGTTCAGCCAGCGATCCCATGACCGCCACCACGGCCGCCGCCCCGGCCATGTCGTTTTTCATGTCCCACATTTCCTCAGGCCCCTTGGGCAACAGCCCGCCTGAGTCAAAGGTAACCCCTTTGCCAAGCAACACCACTGGCGCGTCCGCACTGCCTTTCCACTCCAACACCACGACGGCGGGTGCTTCCTTGCTGCCCTGGGCAACGCCAAGGAGCGCCCCCATTGCCAATTCCTTCAGCGCCGTCTCACCCAATACATCAACGACAAGGCCATTCCTTGTCATCTCCCGGCACCGCTCGGCAAAGCCCGTGGGCGACAGCATGTTGGCCGGCTCATTGGTCAGGTCACGCGCCAGCCACACCGCCCGCGTCAGACTTTCTAGACGGGGAAATGCTTCATGCGCCAATCGGGCATCCGGCAAGCAGAAACAAAGATCCAGCGGCGAAGCCGCATTCGCTTGCGTCTTGTGATGATGAAAACTGTAGCCGCTGAGGCTCGCTCCCATGGCAAGATCCAGCGCCATATCCACGAGATTGCGCTTGTGCCCGGCAAGGGACGCGAGGATGACGTCGGCCCGGCCATGCTTATGCGCACGCAGGTGATGGGCAATGGCGCCGCCAAGCGACCGCAAGGACTGAGGGGTAATAGTCTCTACGGGCCCGATTCCTGCCAACGTCACCAGACGCAGGCCATTCTGAACCGGCGTCAGTAGCGTCAGCAAGCGATCCGCCTCGCCATGAAAGCCGGCAACCGTCATCGCCCGCGCGATGGCGTCCTTGATGGCTGGGTCATGGCCAGAAAGCGCTGCGACTGGCGTTTCTCCATTACCCGCGATGACCGGAATGACGAGTGGGATTTCCCCTTCCCTCAGCGTCGCCGAGAAGCCAATGGTCATCACTAATCCTCCTTTGCGCACGCCGGAACAGCGCAGGGACGAATGACGCCTACAATTTTGCCCGCCACATTCCGCACTTCTGGCGCACAATAGGCCTTGAGCCGCTGCCAGTCGCTATCCGTCAGCGCCCCCAGATGACGCAAGACGGCGCCCATGGCGACGTCCGACGCCCGGCGCGCGCCATCCACCACCTTGGTGACGACGCCAAGGCCGCGGTCGGGAATGCTGGCCGCGCATACGCCTTCGGCGCCGCTTTTGACCATCAACGTTCCGGGGAGACAAGCCATGATCTCGGTATCGAACCTGTTGCGCCCGCCCACCAGATAGGGATGCGCGGTCATGGCTTCAAAAAGGAAACTTGCGGCCTGACGCGCATCTTCAGGCAGAACGGATGGCGCAGCAAAACGGGCGAAGGCATGGGCCAGATCGGCAATGGACAACGCATAGGTTGGAATGCCGCAGCCGTCGATGCCCCACGACGCCGATTCAAGCTCATGATCGAATATCAGAGCCATGGCGCGCCGGACTTCGGCCTGCACCGGATGCCCATATTCGATATATCCCGACGGATCGACTGCCAAATGCCGAGCCAACGTCAGAAAGCCGCAATGCTTGCCGGAGCAATTGTTATATTCCGGACGGGAAACGCCGCCCTCCCGGATCACGGCGCGGGCGGTTTGCGCGTCGATAGGCTCGGTGGCGCCGCATTCAAGATGCGCCGGCGTCAAATTCAATCGCTGTAGCCAATCCACAACCAGATCCACATGCTGCCGTTCGCCGTTGTGGGAAGCGCAGGCCAGCGCCACGTGGCGCGCGTCCAGCCCAAAGCGCTGCGCCGCCCCGGACATCACCAGGGGCAGCGCCTGAAACGGCTTGACCGCCGAACGGGGATAGATCAAGGCGTGCGCGTTCCCCCACTGGGCGATGATGCGCCCCGTCGCATGCACCACCGCCGCCCATACCGCATGACGGCTTTCGATCAAATCTCCCCGGGTGACAGCGATGGCGATCGGCTGCCCCTCCGGCGGCATGGAGAAATCAATATCGCTTATCATGCCGACGGCTCCTTGCTTCGCTCGCGGAAAGCCGGCCCTGTCAAAGTGGGGGCCGCATTCATCAACGCCTGGGTATAGGGATGGCGCGGCGCCGCCAACACATCCGCCGCGCGCCCGGTTTCGACAAACTTTCCTGATTTCATCACCGCCACCTCATCACAAATATGGCGGACGACAGCCACATCGTGACTGATGAACAGAAATGCCACCTTGAACTCCCGCTGCAGCTGCAAAAGAAGATTGAGAACTTGCGCCTGCACCGAAACATCCAGGGCGGAGGTTGGCTCATCCAACACCAGCAACCGCGGTCCGATGGCGAGGGCGCGGGCGATGGCCAGACGCTGCCGCTGGCCGCCGGAAAATTCATGGGGAAACCGCTCCAGCTGATGCTCGCCGACGCCAACTTTTGCGGCCAGCTCCTCGGCCTTGCGCTTGAGCGCGCGGCGATCCCGTTCGCCGGCGATCGCCAACGGCTCGGCGATCAATTCCCAGATCCGGCGGCGCGGATTGAAGGACGTTTGCGGATCCTGAAAAACAATTTGAATGGCGCGGTGATCGCGCGCCATGTCAAGCGGTCTGCCATGGAGTCTAATTGCGCCGGCCGTAACGGGAACGAGGCCGAGGAGAGCCTGGGCAATGGTGCTCTTGCCGCAGCCGGAGGCGCCGAGAATGCCGAAGGTCTGCCCCTCGGCGATTTGGAAGCTGACCGTGTCAACCGCCCGCACCACCGCCGCCGCATTGCTAAAAAGAGGCTTGCGGCGGGAGAAATGCACGCTTAATCCGTCCACCTCGAGCAGCGTCATGCTGTTGCTCTCCGCTCGCTATTTCGCCAGCAGGCAACCTCATGCTCCGGCGCGCCTGCTGCAACCGCCTCCATAGCCGGCTTTCGCCCGCATTGATCATCCGCCAGTTTGCAGCGGCTCTGAAATCGGCAGCCAAGCGGCGGATCGATGAGGGAGGGAACCGTGCCGTCAATGGCGTCAAGCGCGCTTTTGGGCTGCTTGGCCCCTGGCATGGCCGCCAACAGCGCCCGGGTATAGGGGTGCGCGGGGCAGCGCAGCACATCCGCCGTCCGGCCGCTTTCCGCAATCTCCCCCGCATAGAGGACATAGACACGATCACAGAGCTGATGCACGATCGCCATGTCATGGGTAATGAACAGAACCGCTGTGCCAAGATCGCGCGCCTTGCGCCAGATCAGCCGCAAAATTTCCGCCTGCGTCAGCACATCAAGCGCCGTGGTCGGCTCGTCCGCCACCAGAACGGAGGGTTCGCACGAAAAAGCCATGGCCAGCAACACCCGCTGCCGCATGCCGCCGCTGAGCATATGGGGATAGCTGTCCATGACGCGCAAGGCGTCGTCCACCTGCATGCTTTCCAAAAGCAAAACCGCGCGCGTAACCGCCGTCTGATGGTCGATCCCCTGATGCCGGCGCAAAATCGCCGTGATCTGCCGGCCGATGCGAATGGTCGGATTCAAGGCGTTCATGGGCTCTTGAAACACCATGGCGATGTCACGGCCGCGCCGGCGTTCAAGTTCCGCCTCACTCATGGCCATGATGTCCGAGCCAAGCACCCGCACCGTTCCACTGGTCTGTCGGAACCGGCCTTGCGGCAGCAAGCGCATGGCGGACATGGCGATGACCGATTTTCCCGATCCGGACTCCCCCACCAGACCGACGATTTCGCCCGGATTGATATGCAACGAGACATCTTTTAGAGCCTTGACGTCGCCGCGCGGCGACGGAAACTCCAGACTTAGGTTGCAAATGTCGATAACCGGCGTCTTGTGGAGCGGAGGCATGATCATCATCCGATGGAACGGGACTTGGATTTGGGATCAAGCGCATCCCGCAAGCCATCGCCCAGCAAATTAAACCCGTAAACGGTGATCGCCATCACCAGGCCGGGAAACGCCGAATACCACCATTGCTCCAGCACGTAATGGCGGCCCGCGTTGATCAAAGCCCCCCATTCCGCAGCCGGCGGCTGCGCCCCCAGGCCGATGAAGCTGAGCGCGGCGGCCGCCAAAATCGCGGCACCGACATGCATGGTCATCAACACCAGAATGTGCGGCAGGACGTTGGGAATGATATTGACGCGCAGTTGATGCCAGGTTCCCGCCCCCATGACCTTTGACGCGCGCACGAAATTGAGCTGCTTTATCGCCAACGTCTGAGCGCGGGCGACCCGGGTGTAATAAGGCACCGCCAACAACCCGAGCGCCAGCGCCGCATTGACAAGACTGGGGCCCAAGGCGGCGGTGAGCGCCATGGCGATCACCAGCCCCGGCAACGCCATGACCACATCCATCAGCCGCATGATCAAGGAGTCGGAAGTTTTGCCTACGTAGCCCGAGAAGCAACCGATCAACGTTCCCAGCACGCTGGCGATCGTAACAATGCCCAGACCAACCGCCAGCGAGGCGCGCGCCCCCCACAGAATGCGTGACAGCAGGTCGCGGCCCACCTCATCGGTGCCGGCCCAATGGGCGGGCCCGGGCGGCAGCAAGCGCCGATCCAGCGCGATGGCATCGGGATCATATGGCGCGATCAGCGGCGCAAGCAGCGCCATGCCAGCGATCATCACCACCATCATAAACCCGCTGGCGGCGGCAGGGTGCCGGCGCGCCAGATCGACCAGGGTCTGCAATCGGCGACGCGCCATCAGCCGATCTCCCGAATTTGCGGATTGATGGCCATATAGAGCAGATCCACCGCAAAATTGATGATCACGTAGGCCATGGAGACAATCACGGTAAAACACATGATCATCGGGAAATCGAGCGCGAAAATGGCTTCCAGGACCAGGGAGCCGGCCCCCGGCCACATGAAGATCGTCTCCACCACCACGGAGCCGAACAGCAACGCCGCAAACTCCAGGCCAAGCACGGTGACAAAGGGGATGAGCGCATTGCGCAGCGCATGATTGAAGATCACCGTCCGACGAGGGATGCCGCTGGCTATGGCGGTGCGAATGTAGTCCTCGCTCAAGACCTCGATCATCGACGCCCGGATGACGCGCAGCATGCCGCCGAACGATACCAGGGCCAGGGTCAGCGCCGGCAGCAGCAAATGCTCTAGCGCATTCCGCAACACCGCCCACTGGCCTTGAAGCGCCGCATCGAGCGTGTAAAATCCCGTCATTGCCGCCGGCGGATCCAGGGCGTCATCCAGGCGGCCGACGCCTGGCAATATCCCAAGCTGGCCATAGAAAATCAGCAACAGCATCAGGCCGAGCCAAAATGAGGGTACGGAAATGCCGAAGGTGGCTGAAGCGCGAATGAAATGATCAAACCAACTGCCATGCCGCACCGCGGCCGCCACGCCCAAGATGACGCCCAGCGTCACCGATATAAATAGCGCTGTCAGCATCAATTCCAGGGTTGCCGGAAAAACCGCGGCAAGTTCGCTCAATACCGGACGTTGCGTCACGATGGAGGCGCCGAAATCGCCTTGCAGCAGATCATGAAGATAGCGCGCATATTGAATATGAAGCGGCCGATCGAGACCCAGGGCTGCGCGCATTTTCTCAATGGCATCCGGACCCGCCCGCGGACCGGCCATCAATTGCGCCGGATCGCCGGGCAATTGATGGGAAATTACGAACGTGATAAGCGTCACGCACAACACCACGGCCAGCAGCATCAAGAGACGCCAGACGATGCGGTTTAGAACCGTCATGGCGCATCGTCTCCGCGGTACATGCTCTCGACATTGTATATGCCGGGCTGCCAGGCATTATACAAAAGCCCACGAACGTCGGCGCGGTAGGCCAATAACCCGTGCACGGCGAACAGGTTGACCATGGGCTCTTCGGCCATCACGATGCGTTGAGCCTGCTCATAAAGAGCCGTGCGTTCCGCCGCATCCATGGTATGTTCCGCCCGCGCGAGCAGGCCGTCGACCTCGGCGTTGGCGTAGCGCGACAGGTTGTACCCCTCCCCCGCGTTCGAGGAGTGGTAGGCAAACTGCATGATGGGCCAGGGATCGGGGAAGTCCGCCGACCAGTTGCTTAACGTCAGATCAAAATCCCCCGCCAGCACCTTGGCGAAGGCAGAGGGAGCCAAAGTTTCCAGTCGGATCTTCAGCCCCGCATCGGCAAGCTGATTTTGAATGGCCAAGGCGGTGGAATCCACCGTGGCGGAGGCCGGCACATAGGACAAGGTAAATTCCATTCCCGGCGCGATTCCGGCCTCCTTTAGAAGCGCGCGCGCCGCGCTCAGATCGCGCCGCACTTCCGGCAGGTCAGGATCATGCCCCGGTATCCCCGCCGGCAAGACGCCATTGACAAGCGAGGCGTGGCCATGCACCACGCCTGAAGCAATGGCGCGCCGGTCGATGGCCAAGGATATGGCCTGGCGCACCCGGATATCGGTAAAAGGCGCGCGCGTGGTGTTCATGGCCAGAGCGACGATTACTGGCGTCGGCCGTTCAAACAGCGCAACGCCGGACATCTGCGCCACCTTGTCCGCCATATCCGGGGTGACGCCCTCGAAAATATCGATGTCGCCGCGCTCCAGGAGAAGCCGCCGGGAGGCATTATCCTTGACCGTCTTGAGGACTATTTTTTGAAAGTAGCGCGGCGTTTCGGCGGCGTAGGGATTGGGCTTGAGGACGATGCGTTGCCCCCGCTCCCACGACGCGACGCGATAAGGACCGCTGCCCGCGGTGTGTTCCGACAGCCATGCCCTGGCCAAATCATCCCCCTTTTGATGCGCCAAGACCGTGGGGTTGATGACCACCATGGGCGGCAACGCCAGGATGAGCGGAAAGATCGGTGACGGCGCCGCAAGCCGAAAACGCACCGTGCGCGCATCGATCGCCTCCACGTCTTCTAAGCCTGATAGCGCTTGCGCCGGCCCCAGCCCCAAGCGGAGCGTCCGCAGAAAGGAGAAACGCACCGCCGCCGCCGTCACCAACGATCCGTCATCAAAGCGGTGGTTCTGTTTTAGGGTAAATAGCCAGCTCTTGCCGTCATCATCGAGCCGCCAGGATTCCGCAAGCTCGCCTTCAACCGCGCCGGTGGGCGACCCATCCGCCACCGCGAACCGCAACAGACGCTCATAAGACAAAGACATTGGGGCGAAATTGTACGCCATGACGGTTGCCCCCGGATCAATGGTCGACAAGCCCGAGGCCTTGCCGATGATCAGCGTTTGCCGACGCGCCTGCGATACGGCATCATCGTCGCAAGCGGCAAGCCAAGGCGCCGAAAGCATAAACGCCAGGGCAATACCCAGGAGCCGCATATCAACGCGCTCCCTTGGCGTCCGTGTCGCTGGAAAGCGCGGCGATAGCCTGCCGTTTCAAGAGCGGCTTGTCGATCTTGCCCACCGGCAGCATGGGCAATTCATCCCGCACAAAAAACCGTTTCGGCACCTTGTAATTGGCCAGCCGCTCCTTGCAATAGGCGGCAAGCTCGTCCGCCGTAACCTTGGCGCCCGGGTTGGCGAGCACATAGGCCTCGCCCACTTCCTGGTAGAGGGGATCAGGCACGCCGATCACCGCCGCCAGCGCCACGGCGGGGTGCGCGACGATGACATCTTCGATCTCGCGCGGGTAGACGTTGAAGCCGCCGGACTTGAACATCTCCGACATCCGCCCGACCAGCGTGATATTGCCATCGGCGCGCCAGTACCCGATATCGCCGGAGCGCAGCCAGCCGTCGGCGGTAAAAGCGTCGCGGGTCGCATCGGGCTTATTATAGTAGCCGAGCATGTTGAACTCGCCCTTGAACTGAATTTCGCCCGGCTCGCCGACGCCGCACTCCCGGCCTTCCGCCGTAACGATCCGGCAGGGATATTCAGGCGCGGGCCGACCGACGCTGTCGGCCAGAACTTCAAGGTCGGCATCCGGCGTGGTGAACGTCATGTCGGAGGTGGACTCGGTCAAGCCATAAAGCGTCACCAGGCGGGCGCCGATTTGCTGGAAGCGGAGGATCTGATCGCGCGGCATGGCGGCGCCGCCCCAGACGATGGTTTGCAGGTAGGTCAGATCACGTTGGAAAAATCCCGGCTGATCCGCCGCCAGAATGAACATGGTTGGCACGCCGATCCACAGGTTGACACGCTCCCGCTCGATCACATTAGCCACCTCAAGCGGGTCGAAGCGAGCCATGAAAATTAGCGTACCGCCGCGAATGAGCGTGGTGCAGCAGGTATCGCCGACACAAGCCACATGATTGATGGGAAACGGGCAAACGGCGCGCGGCACGTCAACGCCGAACTCCCGTCCCTGAATGGCGTTGCCGAAACATAGCCCATAGTGCGACAGCATGGCGCCCTTGGGCTTGCCGGTGGAACCCGAGGTATAGACGATCAGCGCCGGATCGAGACGATCAACGGCGGCAGCCGCTTCATGGTAGCGCGCTGAAGAAACCCGGTCTCCGCTGTTCAGAAAATCCGTATAGGAAATCGCGCCATCGATCGGCTCATCCACGGCCACCAGCGTTTCTACGCCCGGATATTCCCGGCGCAAGGTTGCCAGGTCGGCGCGATAATCGCGGCCCTCGAATGTCGCCAGCGAGAAAATGACCTTCGGCGACGCATCGCCAACCAGATAGCGGTATTCGTCAATATGATAGCGTGGGCTTAACCCCAGCCAGATGGCGCCAATGCCGGTGGCGGCTAGAAACACCACGAAGAATTCCGGCGACGGCAAGGCCAACATGGCGACCCGATCGCCCTTGCCGACCCCCGCCGCCAGCAGCGCCCGCGCGCATTCTTCGACTTCCGCGCTCAATTGCGCATAGGTTAGGCGACGCGCGCCGCAAACCACCGCCTCGCGCCCGGGCGCGAGACGCGCATAGTGATGAACATAATCGGTAATGCGGGTTAGGACGGGAGCGGCCTCTAGTCGATCTGGCATCTGCAAGCACTTCCTCCTCAGCTGCCTCCTAGCGGCGCACGATCAGCGCCAGCCATTCAGCAATCAACGCCGGTTTTTCCTCATTTTCTATTTCCACCATTACGTCCAAGGTGAATAAAAAATTCCCGTCATCCCGCTCCTGCACATCCATCAGCACCATATGGCCGCGAATCCGCGACCCCACCGGCACCGGGCTGATCAGCCGATGTTTATTAAAGCCGTAATTTAGAGCATAGCTGTTGCCCAGTCTTTTCTCAAATGCTTCCAGAAACCCGATGTCGTGAGACATCGGAATCAGCATGGAGGTGGTCCAGAACCCCGCCGCAATGGTGCCGCCAAAGGGCGTATTCCGCCGCGACCATTCCGGATCCAAATGCATGGGATCATTGTCGAGGGTTGAGGCGGAGAATTGGTCGATGAGCTCCTGCCTGACATCAAACCAGCACGATACGCCAATTTTTTCGCCAATTTTCGCACGAATATCCTGAAGGTCGGTCATGGAATGGATGAATCCTTGAATAACAATGTTTTACTTAAGTCAAACGATGATGACGCCGCACCATCACGGGATCACCGGCAATTCGAGATATGAAGCAAACATACGACTGCGGCCGATGGCAATGGCAGCGCCGTCGGCATCCGGCATCGGCTTGAAGGTGTCCCGATCGGCGCCGGCAATGGCCAACCGCAAACGAAACCCACGCGGGATCCGAATGGAGATCGGCAGCAATGCAAATGACAACAGCGCCATGCCGTCGGGCGCGAGTGGCATTATATCTTCACGGCGGAAGCTATGAACCGGTCCGAACTTCCGATATCCGACGTCATTCTCCAACAGCTTGCGATGGCCGGCGCGCAAGCACCCTTCCGTCAACAGCCGGACATTGCCATCGGGCATGATCATCTCCAAATAGGCGAACAGCGCGACATCGACCCGGTTGGACATGAGATACAGGTGGACAATCGGGTGACCGGTTATTTCCATGTCTTGATCGAGCGGCATGCTGTCGTACGTCAAGAGCCGCGCATCCGCCTGACGTCGGTCCTCGTGGCTGACCGGCATGCAGCCGATCTGGGTATGCCAGCGATTCTCCGTCCCCGTGGTGGCCGCCTCATCCATCACATAGCTGTCGCTGCCATCATCATGCTGCGGCTGCGCAAGGCTGAGCTGACGGCTGTCCGCAAGATAAAATCGTGTCGGCGTGCTTTGCGGCAGCGGCCATTGCGTGGTTGACTTCCAGCGATTTTCGCCAAGGGTGTAATAATCCAGCCGGCGGCCAATGATCCCTTTTCCTGCAAGGCATGACTCAACCGCCTGCCGAACGTCCTCGAAATTTTCGTCAAGATCGATGGCCGATGGCTTGCCATTTGGAACAAACGGATCCTGCAAGAATCGCCGGCCGTGACTCCAGGGACCGATGATGACTCGCATGGGGTTGGAAAAACTGGCGAACAGATTAAGCGCTCCGTCCGCCGTGCCGGCGTCAAACCAGCCAGCCCAGTAAACGATCGGCACGCCGGACCGTTCGATGGCTGATTGGTGGCTGTATATGCTAAGGCGATGCGAGTCGAATAGAGCATCCGGAAACGCGCCGGTATTTTGCCGACCGGCGTCGTCCACGCAGTCAAAGTTCAAGTCGGCGGCCGCCATGTTAAAGTTTGCCGCGTGACCGGCAATCGCCTGCCGCACCAGCGCGCCGTCAGCATCGTCATCTACCGGACGCGGCCCACGCACCAAGCGGCGGAAGGAGTCGCCATCAATGCCCGGCAGCAGACGGCTCATGGCCGTTACATCGCCGCGATCCATGGCCGCGGTGAGCCGGCCCCAGTTATCGTGAAGCCAGCCATTGGCGATGCCGCCCGGAAATAAATTATGACGGTAGATGTCAAAGTCGGCAAATTGCGGCGCAATCACTTTCAAGGCTGGGTGCCCACACGCAGCCGCAAGAAAGGCCGTGTTGCCGCCATAGGAAAAGCCATGCGTCACCACACGGCCATCCGACCATGGCTGGCGCACGATCCATTCCATGACGTCGCCCATGTCCGCCACTTCCTCCTCGGACCATTCGGTGCGCCGCACGCCGAAGGAAGCGCCGGAACCCCGGCTGTCCGCATTCACCACGACGTAACCCTGCCGCGTGAAGTAACTGGCCAGCGCAAAGATTCCCTGCAATCGCGGATCATCCTCCGCCAAGGCGAAGGACCGCCAGTAGCGCGTGGTCAGCAGCATGGTTGGGCTAGGGCCATCGCCGGCTTGATCAGCGCATCGCCAGACATCGACGGCCAGACGCACGCCATCCCGCATGGCAACATAAACCGCTTCCAGAGCCGGAATGATGTTCTGCGCCGGGCTTGTCATGGCAAATGCACGCCCAGCAGGTTGACAAAGGCCAAGCAAGGAATGAACCCGAGCGCCGCGACGGCGAGCAGCGTATAATGCGCGCGGCGGGCAATAGCGCGCTTGCCCACGCCCCAGTAGCCGCCGCGCCAGCCGTAAACAGCCAAGACCGCCATTACCACCGCAACCGCGGCGGCCGCATTGGCGAATACGACCAGCATGACGAACCGCGCCGGCTCGCCCAGCAGCAGCGCATACATCAACCCGTCGCCTTCGTCATAGCCTGCCAGCAGGCTTAGCGGCAGCGCGACTACAAGGCCGGTAAAGACCAACGGCAGCCATTTGGCAACCCGGCTTTGACGCGATCCGGCAGGCCAGAACGCAGCGAAGATGCCGGTTACGCCGATCAGAAACAATATGGCCAGGCTTTGCATGACGGTGCGCGGATTCCAGACATTGCTGGCGCGTGTCCAGACATCGACGCTCAACAGCGGCGCAACTCTTTCGGCCTGCGCTCCGCTCTGGCTGAAAGCGAATAGCTCGACCGCGTTGGGATCGCCGTCTAGTGTCGGGCCATACCCGGATTTCAGAAAGACATCGGCGCGCACCGGCCGATAGCCGGCGACGCCGTTCATGCTCAGACTGCCGTCATCGCCGGCAGCAACCGTCAACAGACTGGTGTTGGCGCTCAAAAGCTGGAACAACGCTTCGATGGTGGTATAGGATCGCCGCTCCCGCCAATAAGTGCCGATAAATGCGGTCGTATCAACCGGAGATGAGACCTCGTGCTGACGGTAGTCTCCCAACAGATGGGTCAATATCAGTTGGCGCGCATCGGTCAATTGCATGGGCCGCTGGACGGCATGGCCAGGCACAGGGGCCAAGCGCGTTGTCGTCACCAGACTAAGGAGTTGTTCGCCAAGACCAACCTGCGGCTCGCCGCCCATGATCGAGATGAAGATACCAACCCCGCTGTCCGGAAAAAGCTCCATGACCGTTTGAAAGCCGGGCCAGCCGCCGCCGTGTTCAACCAAGCGCTCGCCGTTCCAGTCCGAGACGATGAATTTCATGCCGAAGCCCGTGACAGCCTCGTGGTTGCCGGTCTTGCGGGCATGCATCAACTGATAGCTCTGGGGCGACAATATCCCGGACCTGCCGTCACGTCCTTCGCCGATATGCGCCGCCATGAACCGGGTCATGTCCATGGCGGTCGTGGTGATCGCCCCGGCGGGCGCAATCAGCGGATGAACGCCCACGTAGCGCACCGGCTGCGCCTCGCCATTGGGAAAAAAGGCGTAGGGCTGGCCAAGATTTTTACTTGGCGTAACGTCCTGGCTGAGGCGTGAGTTGGACATGCCCAGGGGGGCGAAGATATGCTCCGCAAAATACTGGTCCACGGTCTGGCCGGTGATGTCCTCGATGATAATGCCGAGAAGCGCGGTACTGTAGTTGGAGTAAACAGAAACCGTGCCGGGCTGGCGCACGATGGCGGGCATGAAGCGCTTGATGTCGGCGGCAGACACCGGCGTCTGCGGCGGATCAAGACTTGCCATGCCGTAGGCCGTGTCCTCAAACCCCACCTGGTGGGTCAGCAAATGCCAGAGCGTAATCTCCCGGCCAAACGCCTGCGGCAATTTTACACGCTTCAGATAAAGGTTGGCCGGATCATCAAGGGAGGAGATCAACCCCCGTTCCAGTAATTGGGCGATGGCCGTCGCCGTAAATACCTTGGTGACGGAGCCGATGCGAACTTCGGTGCGCGCCGGGTCCATGGGGGTCTTGCGGGCAAAATCGGCATAGCCGTAGCCTTTGGCGAACACGACCTCCCCATCCTTGACCACGGCAATGGCAAGACCGGAGAACCGCCGTTCCTCGAATGCAGGAATAAAGGTTCGATCGGACCAGGCTTCAATAGATGCGGGGTTGATCACGATGCGCGCCGCGGCGGGCAACGTGCCTAGGGCAAGGCCAGCGAGCAGAATGCCCCCTATCCTCAACCCAATCCGCCGCAGCGTGTGCATCTTGATCAACCATCGCATATAGAAACGTTCTTTCCGAACAGACGAACGTTATCAGAAATTCGCCTTGAGATTAACGCCGATCGTCCGCGGCCGATTGACGTTGGCCCGCGTATCGCCAAGCAGCGTATCCACAAACAGGTCCGCCCGCTCGTCCCACAGATTATTGACGAACAAGGACATCTCCCATTGCTCCATGTTTACGCCGACCCGGGCATGACCCAGATCATAGGATCGCTGCAAGTCGGGAGAGCCCTGGCTAAAGGCATTATACGACTTGCCGACATGCTGATAGTCGAACTGAGCAAAACCGCCCAGCGCATCGGTCAACGCAAAAGAATACCGCGCCGAGCTGCTGAACGTAAAACGCGGCACCAAGGGAATGCGATCGCCCTTCAGGCCGCCCAAGCCCGGCGCATCCTTTTGCAGCTTGGCGTCCGTATAGCCCACGGCGGCGCTGATATTAAGCCCGTCCACGGGACGCGCCGTGATCTCCAATTCGCCGCCTTTGCTGCGCGCCTTGGCGGCGTTGCCGATATAGGAAAAGCCATCATCGCGGAAGATCGTTATTTGAATGTCCTTCCAATCGATGTAATAGAGCGCCGCATTGATCGTCAGCCGATTATTCAGCCATGAGGTCTTGACCCCAAGCTCGTAGTTCCACAAGGTATCGGCCTTATATTCCGACGGATCGAGCGTACCGGTTGAGGGATTAATCGGATTGGTCTTGTTGGCGCCGCCGATCCGGAAACCCTGCGCCGCCTGGGCGTAGAACATGGCGTCGTCGGTGGCGTCATAGGAGAGCAGGAATTTGGGGTTGGCCTTGTTCTGGCTGGCGTCACCCGAATCTGTGCTATCGCCGCCGGCGATCAGCCCGCTCGTCGCCGAGGCAAAGGACTGATCGACATCAAACCAGCGCAATCCCACGGTCGCGTGCAGCCGTGATGTCAGGTCGTAGGTGGCCTCGCCAAAGAACGCGATCTGCTCCATCTTGTTTTCAATGAGGTTGTCCAACAGCACCACGCTGGGCGGCAGACCGAAGAGACCATCATGGGCCGCCAACTGCCCTAGATCGTCCCGTTGATCGGTATAAAACACGCCCACCAGCCACTTGAATGGCCCGTCCCCCGTTGAAGCGAGGCGCGCTTCCTGGCTGAAGGTTTCAATCGGTATGCTGTTATCAAGCCACACGGCGGCAGCGCCGCCAAAAAACGAGCTGATGTCGCGAATCTCGCGGAAATCCCGATCGAAATACGTGGAGGAAGACACCAGTTCCGCCCAACCGAAATCATAATTCACGGTCAAATTGTACTGGCGGAAGTCATCCTGACGTATCTCGTTTACCGCCCGGCTCTGCAGCAGCCGTCCGAGCGACAGGTCGCCTTCCTGGGTGCCGCCGACCTCGGTATCCTGGAAGAAGACATTGGCGGTGATCGTCAGTTTTTCATTGGGCGTAAAGCGCACAGACAAACGTCCGCCGTAGGTTTCCTCGTCGTTCACGTCCTTTTTGCCGAGCCCGACGTTATCGATATACCCGCCCTCGTTGCGATAATATCCCACGACCCGCACCGCCACTTTATCATCGACAAGGGGGGCATTGACCATGGCGTTGAACCGCGCGCTTTCATCGCCATGCCGCGTGGTCGCCAACGTGGCGTCGGCCTTGGCGGCAAACTCGGTCATATGAGGCTTGGCGGCAATGAGCTTGATGGCGCCGCCCATGGAGCCGGCCCCATAAAGCGTGCCTTGCGGTCCGCGCAGCACTTCAACCCGCTCGATGTCGAAAAGGTTCAGGTCCGGCTGGAAGGATGGCGCGCTCACCGGCATTTCATCGAAATAAATGCCGACCAATGCCTGCTTGCCCTGCTCCGCCCCGGTGGTGATGCCGCGGATGGTGATGGCGTTGCGGCCCGGACCGCGATCGATGAAGGACAACCCCGGCACCGCCCGGGCGTAATCCGTAAAGCTCGCCGCCCCCATATTCTCGATCTGGATCATGGTCAGCGCGGAAATGCTGAGCGGCACGTCTTGCAGCCGCTCATCGCGTTTTTGCGCGGTGACGATAATTTCCTCAAAGGACGCCTCGCCGGCCTGCGCCGTCGCATAGGGCGACAGCATCAAGGCCGCGCCGCAAACCAACCCCTTTCGCAACAAATCAGGCATTCTCGTTCCTCCACTGTATGGTAAAACATAGTGAATCTATTTTCATTGAAATATAAATCAATCATATCAGCGGGATGCTGTCAAGCGATCACCGACATAAAAAAGTCGGGTCGGCGCAGGCCATTGAAAATTTTCATTGAAATTATGTTCAACTTATATAGTAATATGTACGGTAAGGGAAAAATCGAGAGAAATAGCCGTAACGATGAAGCCGCCTGAGCCTGGGAAAAAGCCTAAACCCGCCCGCCGCGCCCAAGCCGGCGCCGCGCCCGCCAAGCCGCACAAAAGCCGCAAGGAACAGGCGGCTGAAACCAAGGAGCGGCTGAAGCTTGCCACGCTGGCCATTCTGGAGCGCGTCGGCTACCGGCAGATGCGCATCGTCGATATCGCCAAGGAGGCCGGCGTCGCGGTGGGGCTCTTTTATCACTATTTTCCCGACATCAAGAGCATCACCTGCGAGGTTCTTTCCGATTTCATGAGCGCCATGACGGTCGATGCCCGCCAGTCGCCGCGCGGCGACGACCTGTTCCAAACCCTGCGCACGCAGTATCTCATCCTGATCCGGCATTTTGATAAACACCCGGGCCTGATGCGCTGCATGATTCAGGTGTCGGATGAAATCCCCGAATTCGGCGAGATTTGGGAGCAGGCCAACCGCAAGTGGACCAACAGTTTCGCCCGTTACCTGGAAAAATGCATGGGCGGCAAGAGGCCCAGCGCGGATGTCGCCGTGCTGATGGCTTATTCCCTGGGCTCCATGGCCGACGCCATGATGTATGAGTATTACGTGCGAAAAAATCCCGACCTTTTGAGCCGGGTTAAGTCCCAGGAACATCTGGCCAAAATCCTCGCCGCCCTGACCTATCGCGCGGTATTCCTGAAAAATCCGGATATGGGCTTACCTGACGAAAATGAGTGGCGCGGCTGGGATAAAGGTTAGAAGCAGCAAACCGGCAAACAAAATAGCGATGTACGGCAAAGTAGCCTGCATCACCAGGGCGAACGGCTTCTTGAAGGCTGTACTGGCCACGAACAGATTCAAGCCAAACGGCGGCGTTAAGTAGCCGATCTCAAGATTGACGATCATGATGATCCCGAAATGCACCGGGTCAATGTCATAGCTTTGCGCCAAGGGCGTCAGGATGGGCGCCAGTAGCAGCACGGCGGGGGTGATTTCCACAAAACAGCCGACGATCAGCAACAGTACCGTCACCGCAAGGAGAAAAATAAACCGGCTATCCACCGCTTGCAGCACCGTCTCGACCGCCAGTTGCGGCACGCGCTCATGCGCCATCAGCATATTCAGGCTAAGCGCAAACGCCAATATGGGCACCAACGTACCCAACAAGCCGGCTGTTTCGATCATGGCCGCCGCGATGTCTTTAAGCTTCAGGTCGCGATGGATGACGACTTCCACCAGGATCGCATAAACTGTAGCCACCACTGCCGATTCAGTGGCGGTGAAGACGCCGCCATAAAGCCCGCCCAGAATGATGACCGGCATGCCCATGGCCAGTACGCCGGATTTCATGGCGGCGATGATCTCGCCGCCGTCCCACCGACCTACGGGGCGATGGCGGTTGCGGAACACCGCGTAGGAGATCATCATCAGCGTCAGCAGAAGGCTGGCGGCAAGCCCGGCGAGAAACAGATCGATAATGGATGTCTTGGTGGAAATGCCATAAAGAATGAGCGGAATGCTCGGCGGCACGATGATGCCAAGGGTTCCCGACGCCGTGATGGTGCCAAGCGCAAATTTTTCCGGATAGCCTGCCTGAATCAGGAATGGGTAGACCACGCCGCCGACCGCCAATAGCGTCACCATGGAAGATCCCGAGGTGGCCGCGAAAGCGGCTGCAGAGAGAATGGCGGCCAGCGCCAGTCCGCCCGGCACCGGAGCCGTGAAGGCGGACATGATCCGCACCAAGCGCGCCGCGATGGTGCCGCGGCTCATGATCGCGCCCGCCAGGACAAAGAAAGGTATGGACAGCAACACTTCCTGATCCAAGGAAAAAAACAGATCCTGCGCCACATAGGTGATGTCTTGGCCGGCAAGCAGCCCATAACTTAGAAGGGCAACAATCGCCAGCAACACGTAAAGATTTTGCCGGAACGCTAGCGACAACAGCGCCCCGCCCGCAACAGCCAGCGCGCCCGCGCTCATGACTTAAAGCCCATCAGACAGAGATGCCGCAGGGTTGCGGAAAAGAATCCATAAGGCAGCGCCAGCAGAATCGTCCACAAAGGCACGCCCGTAACCGGATCGCATTCCGCCAGACGCACGGAGCTGAGCACATAAAGCAGGCAAATTCCCCCCAGCGCGCCATTGATGAGCGCGGCAATGCCGTGCTCCAATAACATCCGGACGTGTTCGGGCGCTGCCGCCAAGACCCTTTCCAACACTTGCGGTCGAATGTGAAGGGCGCGCTCCGTCGCCAATGGCAGCCCGAGAAGGGCAATGAAGATGAACCCATAGACCCCGAAGCGGCTCGCCCAGTAAATTCCGCCGCCAATCAGCTCGCGGCCGACAATATCCGCAAAGATCATCAGAAGCGTTGCAAGGGACAGCCCGATGATCACGGCCCGCTCCGCCGCCCCTAAGAAATTCACCAGCCGCATCATGGCCGCCACCTTGCGATATTCGCTTGCGCTTCCTGGAGTCTGGCGATCGCTGCCTGCGCCTCCCGCCCCAGGGAATTCACCATGTCGGCACGAAACCGCGCGAGGCGGGATTCCCACGCCAACCGTTCAGCAGGCGATAGATCATGGACATTAGCCTCCGACGCCCGCAATTTTTCGATCAATTCCTGCTCCAGCGCCCGAGTTTCGGCCCGTGAACTGGCCAGATGATCGCGCGCGGTTCTAAGCAAATTCTCCTGTTGCGCCGGCGTCAGCTCATCAAACCAACTTTTGCTCGCCACCAGCGCGCCCACTTCCAGCGCATGGCCGGTAAGCGTGATATGAGGCGCAAATTTATAATATTCGCCGTAATAGATGCTTTGCAGCTCGATGGACAAGCCATCGATGAGCCCGGTTTGCAGCGACGGCGTTACATCGGGATAGGCAAGCGCCACCGGATTGGCGGACAGGGAGCGCCAGAACGCCAGTGAGATATTCGCCTGCAAGGCGCGGGGGCGCAATCCTTTCGCCATCTCCGGGACTGTCAGCGGGCGGCGCGCCGCCATGTGATGAACGCCGCTGGGATTAAAGGCGATCAAGACGATCCCGGCGCGCTCCAGCGGCGGGGAAAATATCCGTTGTCCCGCACGATCCAGAATATAGGACGCCTGCGATTGATCGCGCCAGATGAAAGGCAGATCCAACACTTTGAGGGATGGAGCGACCGCCGCCAAGGAGGTTGTGGTGAATAGCCCCATGGCGATGCGGCCGCGCCGCATTTGCTGAATGGCATGAAGCTCCCCGCCCAAAATGCTTGAAGGATAAATATCAAGCGCGATGTGCCCTGCCCCGGGGCCATGCACGGATGCCTGAATGGCTTCCAGATAATGAACCCAGGGCGTTCCCGGCGGCGCGGCTGTTACCAGCGGGGCAGTCTTTTCGCCGGCGGTTGCGGCAGTTGCGGACCAGCAAATCAAGAAAATTGTCCGCAACAGACGCATCTGGCGTTCCTATGCCATCAGAACGTCTTTTTCACGTTCATGCCAATGGTGCGCGGACGGTTTGTGGTAACCCGCAACAAACCTGGAATGGGCGCGCCCAGCGAGTCGGTGATGCCCAGATTGGCCTGCTTGTCGAACAGGTTGTTGACGAAGAAAGCTGTTTCCCAATCATCCGAACGTAGGCCCATACGGACATTGACAAGAGTATAGGAGGGCCGCCGATCGTCGGGATTTGTCTCGTCAAAGCTAGCGATGGCATTGCCGGCATACTGTATGTTGCCGTGGATAAAGCCTTCATTGCCCTTGAAGGCGGGGAAGGTGTAATCGGCGGATGCGCTGGCTGTCCATTTCGGCACATCTTGCAGCCGATCGCCATCCACGCCGTCCAAACTCGGGGCGTCGGCCGAAAGCGTCGCATCGTTATAGCCGAAGCCGGCGGACACTTGCAGACGCTCCGTCACGCGGGCGTTTACCTCCACTTCAACCCCCTTGCTGACGGCGGAGCCGGCGTTATCGGTGAACCGGAAGCCGCAATCAAGAAAGTTTAATTGCTGCACATCCTTCCAGTCGATGTAATAAAGCGCGCTGTTTAAGGTAACGCGTCCATTCGCCAGCCGCGTTTTTGCGCCCGCCTCATAGTTGATGACGGAGTCGGCGTTAAACTGGCTGGGGCCTTCCGCCAGACCCAGTTCGGCCAAATCATCGGCGCAAACGGCCAGCGGCACGCCGGTATTGGGGCCGCCCGGACGGAAGCCCTTGGATACGGTGGCGTAGAACAGAATATCATCGCTTGCTTCATAGGAAGTCAGAACACGGAAAGTCGTCCCGGTTTCGGAGGCGTCGCCGACGGTAAGCGTTGACCCGCCGTTGAAGACGCCGGATGCGGAACGCACGAAGGTGGACTTTAGATCAAACCAACGGAGGCCGCCGCTTAAGGCCCATTGCGGCGTCAGATGGAAAGTCACGTCGGCAAAAAGCGCATATTGCTTGCTGGTGCGATCGGTGCGGCCGAGGAAGAAGTTGTTCTCCTCTATATCCGGCCCAAAAAAGTCGCTCCAGCCGCCGGCGGCGTCGCTCCAGCCGGGAACGATCATATCGTCCATCCATTTATCTTCGTTATCGTTATAATAGCCGCCGATAATCCACTCCAATCTCCCGCCGTTGGTTGACGTCAGCCGGATCTCCTGGGTGAATTCCTTGATGGGCAGCGTTTCGATAATTGGGGCCGGCACGAAAATGCCGAAGGGAATGAAAAACTCCAGCATATCGGTGACGTCTTCCGTCTGCACCGATTTGCGATCAAAATAGGAGCTGGATGAGGTAAGCTCCGCCCAGTCGCCAAACTCATATTTGAGCGTCAGATTATAAAGCGTCCATTTGTCGCTATAAGGCTCGGCCACGTCGCGGGTGCGGAACTGGCCAAGATCGTCCGATCCCGGCGGATCGTCATAGGTCGGCGATCCGGACATCTTGGTCCGCTGCGCATAGACGCTGGGCGTAATCGTCAGCTCTTCCGTGGGCTGAAATTGTATCGCCAGCCGTGCGCCGCGGGTGGTTTGATCGTTGACGTCCTTGTGAACCGGGAAGGCAGTGGTCTGGTTTTTATAATCGGGAAACGTTTCAGGATCGTTGTCAATGGGAAAATCCCCGAAATAGCGATCGATATAGCCGCTTTCATCGTGATAATACCCAACC
Source organism: Pseudomonadota bacterium (assembly GCA_003577275.1). Lineage (GTDB taxonomy): Bacteria > Pseudomonadota > Alphaproteobacteria > Sphingomonadales > Govanellaceae > PRO5. The sequence goes on along the minus strand of QEVO01000008.1, from coordinate 108,059 downwards.
ACGCGCACCGCCAGCTTGTCTTCGATAACCGGCAAGTTGACCATGGCGTTCAAGCCGTAATTCTCGCCGCCGTGCCTGGTGGTGGACAGCGTTCCATCCACCTTGGCGGTAAATTCGTTTGCATTGGGCTTACTGCTGATGAGCCGCACGGTGCCGCCCATGGAGCTTGATCCATATAAGGTCCCTTGGGGACCGCGCAACACCTCGACACGGTCGATATCAAACAGTCGGGGGTCGACAGTCACCGAGCGCGCCGTACCTGACTGAGCGGATAACGGGGTTTCATCAAGATAATAGCTGACGGTGGGCGCGCTGCCGCCCTGGGTAGACAGACCGCGGATAACGAGCTTCTGCCGCCCGGTTCCTCCCGACAGGAAAGACAGCGATGGTACGGTGCGGGCAAAATCCTCGAATTGAGCGGCGCCGAGCCGTTCCAACGCTTGCTCCGACAAGGCGCTGATGCTCATGGGCACATCCTGGAGAAGCTGGGACCGCTTCTGCGCCGTCACCACGATCTCCCCCAGGAGCCCCTCTTGCTGCTCATCCTCCGCCAAGGCGCGGCCGCCAAAGGCAAGCGTGAATGACGCCAAGATGGTTGTGGCAACCAGCGTTTTACGAAAATCAGCGGCGCGCGATGTCCGCATCCCCGGCATGTCTAGGCTCCTGAGCATGGCAATATCCCTATTCCAAGGTTTTGTTGTTTACTGAATATATTTTCATTGAACTATTATTCATTATATTACGGTTGTCAACCCGAATTTCATGCCCCCAATCGGCAATCAACCGGTTGCCCCTCCAAGGAAGCATCGGCAGAGCCCGCAAGCCAAGCTCACGATCCGCCGGGGGTGAATTCGGCGTACTGCGGCCTATAATGGTTATCCGGAGGTATTCGTTGGTAATATCTGAATTAGTGGGAGGAAGTTCGGGGGACGATCCCCAAGCCCCATAGAGGACCAATTTCGCCCGCTCGAAATTCTCTCGCGATTGGGCCTTAAGGGAATCGTGTGCGTCCAAGGATCGCTAACGGCGCTACTCAAACGCGGCGCCTTAACAAACGTCATCCCTGCTGTTCATCTTACCCGCGGCCAAGGAAGGCCATGATATTAACATCTGCCTGAATTGTCATGAAGACAGCCTGAAGCAGACCTTCAGCTCATCAGGATGATGGCGAGAAACGTTGTCGTCGTAAATCCCGCCATCACCGGGAAAAAATTCCGCCGGACCAAACTTGCCGGACTGACGCCGGAAATTCCCGCATCCGCGCACACCCCAAAGGCCCAGGCAACCAACGTGCCGCCGCCGGTAAAAATCGTGATCACCTGCGCCAGAGCCGATAAAACAACGGTGTTGTTGACATCACCCCCCGCCAGGGCGCCGGTCAAAGACCCCAGCAGCGGCAACCCTGAGAAACCCGATCCATCAAGCCCCACCAGCACGCCCGTAATGGCAATGCCGACCGCTTGCGCCGCACTGTTCGCCCCCATATGGGCATTGATGCTACGGCCAATATCAAACAAATATCCAGACGTCCCTTCCCCCATGACGGTGACGGCATGATCTGGATTGCCTAGGAAGAAGAATGCGGCAATGGGAATAATCGGGGCAAAGATTTTGATGCAAAAGAAGAAGCCGGTTTTTATATGTTCTGTTATCACGTCAAAGCCGCTTATCCCTTCATGCGCCAAAGTTGACATTACCAGCAAAATGGTCGCAACGCCGCCGAGAAGCGCGGTGGCGTCGCCACCGCGTATGGCGTTCTCAGGGTCGAATATGCCCCGATAGATCATCAGTCCGACAATGCACAACAGAATGATCGGAACCCCCACGCCAAAGTGCTTAGCGTAGGGGCCTTTCGCATGGGGATGGTCATCGTTATCGGATGTCGGCTCAGCCTTCATTCTGCCCAGCCGCATATCTCGCCATATCTTATAGCAAGAAATTGCGATAGCCACGCCTCCCGTGGTGAAGGAGAATAATATCGTATACGGCAGCAGATCGTCAGGATTGATATTGGCAGCGTTTGACGTCAGTCGGGTCGCCCCCTGGATAACCGGGTCAGCCGACAATGCCATGCCATGACCCGCCAGATTGACGGCTACGGCAGCGCCCATGGCGGGAAGACCCACTCTTATCGCAACGGGGATCAAAACAGTTCCCACCAATGCAATTGCCGGCGTCGGCCAGAAGAAGACGGCCGCAACATAGATCGTCAACGAGAGGCTAAAAAAAGCCGATCGCGGACCAACCATTATCTTTTTCATGGGCGCGACCATCATTTGATCCGCCCCTTGCGCCTTAAGGGAACTCAGCATGGCTACCATTATGGCGATCAGCAGCATGATATCAAAAAGCGCCACCCCTGAATTCAGCAGGGCCGCGAATAGAATTTGCGTAGATCTCAGTATCATTGAAAAAGCGGTCTCGTCGCCATTACCAGATAACAGCCCCAAACCAATCACGCCCACGATTGATGGGATAATGACGCCGCGTCTGAAGGCAATGGCTATGAAAATGAAAAGCACAGTGGCCAGATAAAACCAATGCGACGGCGTCAGCGAAACCGTTTCCATATGCGATATACCTTTATGGCTCCCAAGCCTTATAGGGGCGGCACAAGTTTTGACGCGCCGCCAGCACACATCTGCTGGATCACATGCAAAGCAAGTCTTATGCGAAGCAAACTTTAAGGATACGGTTCTCCCGAATGCCTACCCTAATTCTTTTTGGACAACCAAGCGTCCGCCCCGTAACCTTCTATCGGGATTTTGTATATTGTATGCAAAAAATGTCAAGCCAAACTATCGCCCGATCATGATCTTGTGGGCAACTCGCGCTTCTTTGCGATGACGGGTCGAATATCCCGCAGTCTGTATCGCTTGCGTCCCAGCCTTTGCGGATCGATCAGAATTGGACGGTAGATTTCCACCCGATCCCCATCATGCGCCGGGCTATCCAGCGGCTTGATTTCGCCAAAAACCCCTACTTTCTGCTTCTCCAGATTAATTTCCGGAAATTCATCCAGGACCCCCGATTTTATAATGACGTCTTTGATCGTAGCCCCCTCCTCCACGGAAAATTCCCGCCAAACCTGATTCTTGCTTGTCGCATAAGCAACGCCCACGGCAATCATGCGCATATTCTTTTCAATCACGTTTCACATCCAGTTAATCGGCGCCACTGGGAGCTATGCGGTCAAATACGACCGGGGCATTCTTTGATGCCGCAGTGCGGTTTTTCATATATTCCTCCAGATAATGCTTGCCGGCGATCAAGAAACCAAGCGCGATAAACCCCCCGGGCGGCAGAATGAACAGAAGAAACCCTTTGTAATCCGGTATGATGGTAATGGTCAGAAAGGAGAATAAATCACCCAGCAGCAAGGAGGCGTTCGCAAACAAGGTGCCGCTGCCGATAATTTCACGCACAGCCCCCAGCACCACGAGAACCAGGGTAAAGCCCAGCCCAATCATCAGGCCGTCAATGGCGGAGTGCCGAACCGAGTTTTTAGAAGCAAAGGCCTCAGCTCGCCCCAAAAGCGAACAGTTCGTGACAATGAGAGGGATGAATAATCCCAGAACCTTATAAAGCTCATGCATCCAGGCATTAAGCGCCATATCCACCAGGGTCACGATGGTAGCGATGATAAGGATAAATGACGGGATGCGAACGTCTTGCGGTACGGACTTTCTTAACAGCGACACCGCCATGCCGGAGGCCATCAGCACGCCCGTTGTCGCCAGTCCCATGCCAAGGCCATTGGTCGCCGTGCCGGTGACAGCCAACAGCGGACAGAGGGCCAACCTTTGGCTGAAAACGATATTGTTGTCCCAAATTCCCTGTCGCGCTTGTTCCTTGAAGGTGATGCTCATGACGATGACCCTGCTATCTGTTCCGTGACGGGCGTCAAAAGTTTATCCTTGTTCTTCTGGAAAAAATCGAGACCCGACTTTACCGCTTTAACTACGGCCCGCGGCGTTATGGTGGCTCCGCTAAACTGATCGAAATGGCCGCCATCCTTCTTAACAGCCCATTGTTCCGCCGGCGGCGCATCGAGGGACAGCCCGCTGAAACCAAGCACCCAGTCGCTTTTGCTTGCTTCAATCTTATCGCCCAGCCCCGGAGTTTCCGTATGGCTGAGCACGCGCACGCCTAGTATCTTTCCCTCAGGATCCACGGCCATGATCGTATCGATCTTGCCGGAGTAGCCATAGCTGATCACGGAATAAGCTACAGCCGTAATCTTTCCATTCCGCATGCCCTGATAAATAACGGTCGGGAGGCCGCCAGGTCCATTCATGACAAAGCTGCTCTGAATAAGGTTGTTGTCATGCAAATCCTCGGGCACGACCTGCGCAATGGAGATCCTCAAATCTTCTTCAAGGCGGCGTTTGATCTCCTCGCGCGTACTTAAATTCCCCCCGCCAAGCAGCCCGGCAGCCAGCAAAGAAAGCAGCCCCAGCAAGATCGCGGGGTATACGGGCTTTTCTTTCATGGTTTGCAGTATAGACGCTCCCCGCCTCATGGCCGCTTCTCCGACTTTAAGGGTTCTCCCTTATAGGTGCGGCCAAAAATCCGCGGTCGGAGATAGCGGTCGATCATTGGCGTGAGCGCATTCATGATAAGAATCGCAAACGAGGCTCCCTCAGGATAAACGGACCATGTGCGAAGAATATAAATCAGGAGGCCCAGGGCTGCGCCAAAGAAAAGCTGGCCTCGCGGCGACATCGGCGAGGTAACAGGATCGGTTGCAATGAAGAAAGCGGTTAGAAAGGTTGCGCCCGTGAAAACGTGAACCATGGCATCCGGATACCGGGAGGCGTCAATCAAATGGAATAAAGCAGCGATTATCGCAATGCTGGCAATGGTGCTTACAGGGATATGCCAAGTAATGACCCGGTGATAGATAAGAAATATGCCGCCGGCAGTCAGGAGTAGTGCCGCGCCTTCTCCAAGGCTGCCCGTGGCATTTCCAATCATCCAGGCCAGCGGTTGATAACTGTCCCGCAGAATATCGCTAATTACCATGCCCTGGCCCAACTCGGTTCTAATGGTGCCGAGGAGCGAAGCACTGGTGAAGGCATCATAGGATGCGCCGCCGAAAATTATACCCAACGAATCTCCTAAGGAAGGCGCCATCTCGCTGATTATCGGTATCGGTTTTATAAAAATGGTCATTTCCAACGGGAAGGAAATCAGCAGCGCCACCCGCGCCACCATGGCCGGGTTAAAAACATTCTGCCCTAGTCCGCCATAAGGATGTTTCCCAATGACAATGGCGATAGCTGATCCCAAAACACCGATCCACCACGGCGCCCATGGCGGCAAACTGACGGCAATCAGCCATGCCGTAACAATCGCCGATCCATCAAAGGCGAAAATTTGGATTGGTTGATTCCTGATTTTCAGGCATACGACCTCAAACGCAAAAGCGGAAGCCAGCGTCACTGAAAATAAAATGATGGACGGCCAGCCATAGAGGTAAAACCCGTAAGCCGTTGCCGGCAACAACGCTAGCATGACAAGGACCATGGACCTTTGCACGCTTTTATTCTTGCGCATGTATGGCCCGCCGGGGACCGGAGCGTAAGTGGTCATGTCGCGCTCTCTAAACCGGACTGAGGAATGCTCTCGGCGTGACGGCGCTTGGCTTCCTCATGTTTCTTCTCAAGTTCCTTGCGGCGATCCTCATCTCGTTTGCTGCGCCGCTCGGCCAGCGCCTTCATGCGCTCCTGATTGCTTTTTTCCTTGGCCCGCTCGGCCAGAAAGCCCTTGCCATAATTAAAATACTGCACCAAGGGAATATGCGACGGACAAACATAGTTACATGACCCGCAACTGATGCAGTCATTAAGCCCGATCTTGGCGGCTCCCTCCACGTCATCGTGTTTAATGCGGGAAGCCATCTCAAGGGGAGTAAGCCCCGCCGGGCAAACGATTACGCAGCTACCGCAACTGATGCATGGCATTACCGGCTGCGCGTGCATTTTTTCCGCCTTCAGCGCCAGCACGCCTAATGTCCCCTTAACCACAGGGACATCCAAGTCAGGCAGCGGTATCCCCATCATCGGCCCACCCATGAACAACTGGTCAGGCTTTGATGTCATACCTCCGCAAAGATCAACCAAATAGGCAATGGAGGTGCCAATCAATACCTCGTAGTTGCCGGGATTCTTAATGGCGTGCCCGCTGACCGTCACGATACGGGAGATAAGGGGACGGCCCAGATACAGCGCTTCATACACGGCGTAGGCCGTGCCGACGTTGTGAACCAAAACCCCCAGGTCGGCGATGCGGCTTTTTGCCGGCGTTTCCTTGCCGGTCAGCGCCTGCACGAGATGCTTTGCCGAGCCCATGGGATATCGCGCCGGCACCTCCACCACCTCAATGCCGATTGCCTTGGCGCACTCCCTGCTCATGGCGGCAACGGCCTGAGGCTTGTTGCCCTCGATGGCAACCAGTGACTTCTGCACCCTCAATGCCTGCATCATGGCCCTGATGCCGAGCACGATTTTTTCCGGACGCTCCTGCATCAATCGATCGTCACAGGTAAGATAGGGCTCGCATTCCGCGCCATTGATGATCAAGGTTTCCAATTTGGAGCGCTGGCCCAAGTTCAACTTGACGGCGGCGGGAAAAGCGGCACCACCCATGCCAACCACGCCGGCATCGGACACGCGGGCGGCAATTTCATCCGATGTCGCCTTTTCCAGATCGATGGGCGGGGGCAGATCTGTCCATTCATCTTTCCCATCCGGCTCCAGGGTGATGGTCAATACCGGCAGGCCCGAAGGATGCGGGGCCTGATGATCGCCAATTCGGGCGATCTTTCCGGAGGTGGAGGCATGGATTGGCGCCGAAATTTTTTTCTTGCTCGCCGCAATCAACTGCCCCTTACGAACATGATCACCCACGTGAACAATGGGTTCCGCTGGCTCGCCCACATGCTGCTGAACAGGGATATGCAGCACCGATGGAATCGGGGCAATTTGAGTAGGTTTGTGCGCGGTAAGGCTCTTCCGACCTTCCAGGCGGGCCCCACCATGAATCCTGAACAACTCCATTACGATGCGACCCTATGTTGGGATGTGTCCGGCTTAGGCCAGTTCCAATTCTGCAATGTCCGCTCTATGGGAACCATTCTTAAAGCGCCGGTTGGGCACATACTGATGCAATCTTCGCATGACGTGCAAATGTCAGATATCACCGTATGAAGTTGCTGCGGCGCGCCTAGCAATGCATCGGTCGGACAGACCTGATAACACCTGGTGCAGCCGATGCACAGGCTTTCGTCGACAAAGGCTATGGTCTTTTCCTTGATCTCCATCTTGGAAAGATCAACTTCGACGCCCAGCTTCTCCGCCAGCTTGGCGGCCAAAGCCTTGCCGCCCGGCGGGCATAATGTGACCGGAGCCTCGCCCTTCACCAAGCCTTCCGCCGCCGGCGTGCATCCAGGATAGCCGCACTGACCGCACTGCGTTCCCGGCATCATCTGAATGATCTCTTCCAGCAGTGGATCGTTTTCAACCTTTAAGTATCTGGCGGAAATCGTCAGCAAAGCGCCTAGGCCCAGCCCGATACCGCCAATGCTAATCACCATGTCGAGCATTACTGGCTATCCTTGCATGTGTTCGTTGACAGCTTCCGCTTGAGGCGCAGCTTGCGGTTCCGTTTTGACGGTTGTAAGCCCCGTAAAACCGATAAACGCCAGCGCCAGCAGACCGGCTGTAATAAATCCTATGGGCGCGCCCGCCATGCCTCTCGGCACGTCAGCCGAGGCCAGCCGCTCCCTCAAACCGGCGAAGATGACCATCACCAGCGTAAAACCGGCGGAAGAGCCAATGCCGTAAAGAAAGCTTTCCACGAAGGTGTGCCCTTCCTGAATATTAAGAAGCGCCACGCCGAGAACGGCGCAATTGGTGGTGATCAACGGCAGGAAAATACCCAACACCTGATAGAGAACCGGCGAGGTTTTCTTAACGAACAATTCCGTAAACTGTACGACCGCGGCGATAACCAGAATAAAGGTTAGAATCCCCATGAATTCGGCATGCAGCGGCACCAGAACATATTCCTGCAGCACCCAACTTAAAACAGCGGATAAAGTAAGAACAAAGGTGGTTGCAAAGCCCATGCCGATCGCCGTATCGATCTTGTTGGACACGCCCATGAACGGGCAAAGTCCCAGAAACTTCACCAGGAGAACATTATTGACAAGGGCAGTGCCGATAATAAGCAGGGCATATTCTTGCATTCTACCGACCCTCTGATGACATGGTGATGAGAGGTTTGCTGATAACCGAGCGCACGGGCACCTTCTCGACAAAACGCACCCGTTCTTGCATTTCCGGATTCATATAGACCATACCCTGATCGTCGATGAGAAGCACATATTCTATGCCCATTTTACGAGCAACATCATACCAGCCGTCAGGCCCCGCCACCGTCAATGCGGTGGCGGCGGCATCCGCCACCATCCCGCCCTTATGAACGACGGTTGACGAAATTATGTTTTCAACCGGCATCCCCGTTTTTGGATTAATGATGTGAGAGTACTTAACTCCCTCATGCTCATAATAGCGTTCATAATTTCCCGATGTGTAGACGTCTTCGCCATCTTCAAGCTCCACATAAGCGATAACGCCCCACTTGACGGGATCGCGAATGGCGATCTTCCATGGTCGGCCCGCCGGATGTCCAAGGGTGTTCAGATCGCCGCCGGCATTGACAATCGCATCGCGTATGCCGTGCTTGGCAAGAATCTCTTCGGCGCGGTCCAGTGCCGCGCCTTTTCCAAAGCCGCCAAAATCGAATTGAACGGCGGCGTTGGTGCTGGAAATCCTTCTGCCATTAATCGCGACATCATCCATTGACGGCGCGCGGGCGGCAAGTTCTGCGATATGAGTAAGCGATGGCATGGCGCCTTTCGGCAATTCATCGCTGTGAAAACCCCAAGCGCCGATGATCGCGCCGATAGCGGGATTGAAATATCCATTGCTCCGGCGATACAGCTCTTTCGCCTGTTTAAGCATGGGAAGCACAAAATCGCTGACTTCTATCGATTCGCCGCGCGCAAGAGCCTGATTGACCCCGGTCAGTTCGCCTTCCTTCCAGGCATGCCAGTCTTTGTGCATGTGCTGGAATTCCGCCGATACGTCCCGAACCGCCTTACGGGCTTGAGACTCCGGCGCGCCCACGATGTCGAAACTGACCAACGTGCCGAAAACATAGGCTTCTTCATGGTAAGGCTTTTCGCCCGCGTCACGACAGCCGGCAAGGCACGCAACCGCCAAAAAAAGCCCAATTTTAAGAAGCGTACCAACCATGGTCCCTACAAAGCATGATGGGGTGATTTTCTGATAAATACGGGTTGCAGCGAACGGGTGAAGCGTTCCGAGCGCGTAAATACCCGCGCATACCAGATTCCAAACACAAGACCCACGACGCCGAATATCAACTCGATACCGTTATTGGCGAATATTTCCGCACCCAATAAGGCCCCTATCAGCATGCCGGCCAGGGGGAAAAGGTAGACGAGCATCGCCCCCTTCAACAGACTTGATTGCGGGATGCCGATCTCGATCTCATCTCCCACATACCCGCCAAAATCATTATGAATGGCAAGCGGCGGCAACGGTTTGGCCATAACCGAGGAAAAAGCTTTGCCGCCGCAGCCGCTCGATGCGGCGCAACCGCCGCATGCTTGTTGCGGGCTAGCCTCCACAATGGCCATGCCATTGCGAATGGCCTTGATGCTGACAAGGGTCGTCATCATGTCTGCGTCAAAGCGCCGTGGACCTTCATTACACGAGACGTTTGTCATGGGTTCACCTTATCCGGTTGGTGGGCTTGCAGCACCCGTCCCGCAACTTTTGGCCCGCCTTTATAGACCACGGGACGCGCCCCCTTATTTGCCAACGATACCGCCCTTACCAAGTATGATTCCCGTTCCGGCACGCAGGCATTCACCGGACAGGCCCACTTGCACCGCGCCTCGGCAAAGTATCCTTTGCATTCCACGCACAGCACATCATCTATGACGTATTGATCGGCAGCGGCGGAAATCGCCTGCACCGGACACTCCCGCTCACAGGCGCCGCAGTTCACGCATTCTGCCGTAATCATATAAGACACGATCACATCACCCTTTGGTTGAATACGTCCTCAAGTCCGGCTTTCTTGACGCGCTTTACGATAGCCTCCTTATCGGTCGTATAAAGCCCCTTTTCCTTCATGCGCTCAAAATATACGGAACCCGAGAAGGTGAACTTTGTCTTCAAGCCCCGTTCCGTTTCCATCTCTTCGCGAACGTGACTGACGGCATCGCCGATGGATATGCTATCGGGCAGAATGATCGGATCCTTGCCGGCAAGGGCGCGCACGGCGTTATGCCCGCCGAGCACGCCGGTCACGATCGCTTCCGTATGGCCCACCAAAAGGCCCGCTTTCTCGCCACCGCAGAAAAGGTTATCGATATTTCCCTCGACCTTCATGGCGTCATCCCGCGGGGATAGGTCCGTAAACCGCATGGAATTGCCGACGGTTCCGGCATACGGATCCACATAGCGGGCTTCCTCCAGGCCGGGTAGCTGATTGAGCTGGTGCAGCGGTATAAAGGGTCTCATCAGCTTGGCGTGGCCGGTATCCAAAAGAATAACGTTCTCCGCATATTCCGACAACGCATACTGCGCGCACGCCTTAACCCCAAGTTTCTTGCGATTAATCATATGCTCCGGCATGGGGACCATCACCATTCCCGTGCGCTCCAGCTCTTCCCGAATGTGGGGAGCCAGCGTTTCCTTGCTCAACTTGCAAGAACCGCTCATGGCGCCAAAGGAACCATCCGGCTTTTTCCCGGCTTTTTCCTTGATCCCCACCTTGCCAACAAGGCTGACCCGCGGTCCAAAGGTAGGACAGCGGATCACGCACATGACGCAGCCGTTGCCGTTATCCGTGCATAGGGTTTGCGCGCCGCAACTGCCGGTGGTGTCGACGAAGACGTCCCCTTCCACCCGGTCGCCGCTTTCAAGGTATACCGCGGCGATGGACCCATCCCGGACATCAACTTCCGTAAAGCGGCTGAAATTCCATATCTCGACCCCTTTTTCAAGGAGGTAGCGCTTCACCGCCGGTTCAATTTTGGCCACATCATAAAGGGAGGCGTGTTTATGACCGGGGAAGGAAAAATTCACGTGCCGGGAATTGCGGTCGCAGACCTCAAAAAGGTCGCCGCCGCCCATGGCGATCATTTCCTCGGTGGCGGTCATTCTGCCATTATTGCGCATGATGCCGCCCACCAGACCCGTGCCCAAGAGGCTGTCGGTCCGCTCCAGGAGGATGACGTCTTCCGCCCCCGCCTTGCGGGCGCATAGGGCCGCCGCTGATCCGGCCCATCCACCGCCCACGACAACGACCCGTTTTGCCATGCTAACCTCCTGTAATATAAAGATTCCTTGCTGAGAACTGCGCCCCGCAGCAAGGCATCACCGACGCCTGATTTCAAAATAGTATACAGTATGCTGTTATGAGTCAATGTGTCTGTTAAGAACCTTTCTCAAGTTAAAAAATAAGATCAGGGAAAGGCGTCCGGCGCCTAATGGACCATTGTATACCATTTAAAACGGCTGTTCCACGCACAGCCGCCGGCGGTCGCCAGCGGCCGTCCATAAACCGGGACGCGCCCCATCCCCGTCAATGAAGCTGACTTTGCCGCCTGCCGGATAGATGTAATAGCCCCAGGCTCAACAATAGCAGCGCGCCGGCGGCCAGAAAGGGAGCGCCCGGGAAAAACAGGGGAGAAACGGGAGAGGAGAATTGATAGAAAAGCTGCGTCATCACCAGCGGCGAGGCCATCATGGTCAGGCTTTGCGCGCTCGAAATGGCCCCATGGAGAGCTCCCTGCCGCTCCTCGCCAACCGCGTTAGACAGCAGGGCGCGAAGGCCAGGCATGATCAAGGCAAGAAAAGACCACGGCAGAATAAAAGCCACCAGCATCCATTGATTGGCCGCAAAGGCAAAGCCGATAAACCCCGTCGCCCCTAACAGGAGGCCGACGCAGGTTGCCTTATGTTCGCCCACCCTTCTCACGATCGGCTGGATCAGAAAGCCGGCGTTCACAGCGATCAGCAACCCAACGGCCATCAACGAAAAGCCAATCTCCTTTCCCGTCCAGCCGAATTTAAGAATGGCGTAATAGCTCCAGGCCTGAGGATTGGCGTTATAGGCAAGCTGATAACAGACAACGACGCAAAGAAAGATGATCGTCTGCGGCGAATGCCGCAGCTCATGGCAGGAACCAATAAGGTTGGCGCGCCACCAACGAAAGGGCCTTCTATGCTCGGGACGCAATGTTTCCGGCAACGCCAGCCATGCCGTCAGAAAATTCAGGCAAGCCATGATGGCGGCGATAAAAAAGGGAAGGCGGAGATCAATGCTCCCCAACATGCCTCCTATGGCAGGGCCGCACACAAAGCCCATGCCCCATGCCGCGCCGATAGCGCCAAAAGCCTTTGATCGCAAGTGCTTTGCCGTGGTGTCGGAAATCCAGGCTGCAGCGACGCCATGACAAGACGCTGATATCCCGGCCAGAATACGGCCGGCCATCAGCCAGGTAATGCTGGGGGCAAGCCCCAGGATCGAATAATTTACGGCCAGCGCGGCAATGGAGAAAAGCAGAACCGGCCGCCTGCCGATGCGGTCGGATAGATTGCCCACTATCGGCGCAAAGAGAAATGCCGCGCCGGCGTACGCAAATGACAAACCGCCGCCCCACAGCGACGCTTCCACCACGTCGATATGCCCAAGCTCGATGAGCAACTGCGGAATAACGGGAATAATGATTCCGAAACTGACGGAATTTAAAAACACCGTCAGCAAAATGACCCGAATGGCGGAATGCATTTTCATAATGGCTGAAGGTAACCCCAATCGATGGCAAAAAAAAGAGCCATTGGGCATGAGGCGCCGTTGCGAACCACCGCCCGCCGTTATGGGTTAGAGCACGCGCGACCGATCATTCAGGGGCACACCAATGCACGCTGTCCGGCATCTCCCATGGATAAAATAAAGGGGGACTGGGCTTGTATGTTTTTAAAATCCGCCTTCGATGTCATGCCCAGCCACTGGGTCGAGATCGCCGCCTGCGCCACCGCGCCGCCAAGAGTGGTTCCAGGGCCGAGGATAATCACCACGTCCGGCGCAAAGGTTCGCAGCCCGTTGCGAATTGCCGCGGTGAAGTCGTAGGTTTCAATCACCTGGTGGCCAAGAGTATAATTCCACAAATCCTGCAACTTGCTCGCCTTGGGCTGCCATAAATGCCCGCGCCCATCAATCAGCGGCACCGTTGGCTGCTCGAATATCTGGGGCGGCAACAGGTTTTTGCCCTTCAAGGCCACGGGAATTTGCAAGGGGCTGTGGAATCCCGCATGGTTGCCAAGGCGCATCGGGAACCGGCCATCGAGGGGCGGCAGGCGACGCTCAGCGGTTTTGAGCGCCTCCTCGCTGCCGGCGAACACGATCATGCCGCCAAGATCAATGGAGATGTACAAATCGTAGATATCATCCGCCAGGGCCAGCAGCTCATTCTTGCGGCCAGGAATTTCAACCCAGTTGTCATCGACGAAAGGATAAAGAATCTGGCCGCCGATGAGGGTCTCCTGCATCAGGGTTCCCATGGTATTGACCACATGAAACCCATTGACGGCGTCAAGCGCCCCGGCGCAGGCAAGGGCGATGTACCAGCCCATGGAATTGCCGGTAACCGCCACGATCTCAAATTTTTCCTGGTCAATGGAATGATAGTCGGCATAGGCGCAAGAATAGATGAGCGGAGAGGCATTATCCCCCCGGGTAAAGAGGCTGAGCGAAAATTGCTCGGCGCCGTCAAGCTCCATAATCGGCGTCTGGCCAAGCTCACGACGCAGGGTGTCGAACTGCTCCAGCATATCCGTCTTATCGGCATGATGGCGGCCAAGATAGCCGTGTTCCGGCTTATTGTAGGTGCCGCGTCCAGGGGCAACCACCAAGGCTGTTTTTCTGCCCATGATCACCCTGCCTTTGCGACTTTAAACCTGCCGGTGAGCGACAAGGCGGCATTCACAATGCCGTCGCGGGACGGCAGAGTGGAGGCGTAAGCGGGGCCGGTGGGAATAAAGCTGTCTTCCGCCGCAATGCGGGCGACCGACTTGCGGTTGTGTTCGCTAAACAGGGTCATCAGCTCTTCACTTAAGGAGCCGGTTCGCCGGCATTCGTCGACGATCAGAACGTGCTTGCAGCCCGCCGTGGCCTGCAGCAGCGCCTCCCTCGGCATCGGCGCCAACCAGCGCACATCGATGACCCGTAATTTGACGCCATGCTCTTCTCGAAGTATTTTTTCCGCCTGGCGGGAGAGGTAATAGCCGTTGGCATAGGTGACAATGGCAAGCTCCTTTCCGTTGCCATGAACGCCAACCTCGCCAAAATCAATCCTCGCGCCGCTGCCCGGCTGCGGATAGGGATGGCACCACAGACCATCGCCGGCCTGATGAAGATCCCGCGTCATGTAGAGGGCGATAGGCTCCAAAAAAACCACCACCCGCTGCTCTTCGCGGGCAAGCCTGACGCAAGTTCGCAGCATTTCCGCCGCATCATGCCCGTTTGACGGGCAGGCGAGAATCACGCCCGGAATATCCCTTAGCACGTTAAAAGTGTTGTCATTGTGGAAGTGGCCGCCAAAGCCTCGCTGATAGCCAAGCCCGGCGATGCGAACCACCATCGGATTCGTGTATTGCCCGTTGGAGAAGAAGGAGAGTGTCGCCGCCTCTCCCCTGATCTGATCTTCCGCATTGTGTAGGTAAGCAATGAATTGGATCTCCGGCATGGGCAGGAAGCCGTTATGGGCCATGCCGATGGCGAGTCCCAAGATGGACTGTTCATCGAGCAGGCTATCGATCACCCGCCGCGGTCCAAATTTCTTCTGCAAGCCTTGGGTTACGCCATAGACGCCGCCCTTGCGTCCGATATCTTCGCCCGCCATGATGATTTCCTGATGCTGCAACATCAGATCCGTCATCGCCAGGTTGATCAGCTTGGCCATATGCTGGGGTTTGTCGATATTGCGTAAGTTGACATCTCCGAAAGCTTCCGCCCGCTCCTCTTCGCTGGGCGTTTTGACCGGCATGCAGAAGCGTTTAGGCGGAATCAGGCTTGCCATGACTTCCGCCGCCGCTTTCAGGCGCGGACGCTTAATCACTTGTTCGGCGACTTTCTCCGTATCCCGTGCAATATTAACATAAACGCCTAGCACCTCTTCGGTGCTCATGATGCCATGACTAATCAGTCGGCGGGCCGTGTGCAGCAGCGGATCGTTGGCTTCCTCCGCCTCGATTTCCTCTTTCGTCATATACGCCATTTGCAGATCGGCGCCGGCATGGCCATAAAGGCGCACGCAGGACATGTGTAGAAACGCCGGCATGCGGCTGCGGCGCACCCAATCGGCGGCCTCGCTGGCAACGGCGTAGGTTTCCACGATATCCAATCCATTGCACTTGAAGTATTTAAGCGCGGGGCGATTTTTCATGGTCGCTTCCACCCATTTTGGCGGAGTCTTGGTGGAAATTCCAATGCCGTTATCTTCACAAACGAACAACAACGGAACCTGCACCCCCTGATAGGAGGACCAGCAGGCGGCGTTAATGGCGCCTTGCGCGGTGGAATGATTGAGCGAGGCGTCGCCAAAGCTGCAAATCACGATGCTGTCTTGCGAAAGGACGCGGCGTTCCGTCTGATATTTCCTAGCCAGCCCAATGGAAAAGGCCGCCCCCACCGCCTTGGGCAGGTGGGAGGCGATAGTGGACGTCTGCGGCGGAATATTGAGCGCTTTTGAGCCGATGACTTTGTGCCGTCCGCCGGAAATGGGATCTTCCTTACAGGTGCAAAAGCCAAGAAGAATATCCCATAGCGGCGTTTGCCCCGGGACTTGCCTTGAGCGCGCAATCTGGAAGGCGGCGTCGCGATAATGCAAGAATGCCATATCCGTTGGCCTTAAGGCCGTCGCCACTGCCGCATTGCCTTCATGACCGGAAGAGCCAATGGTGTAATAGCCTTCACCGCGGGCCTGGAGTTTTCGGGAAACGCGGTCAAGATGCCGGCACAGTACCTGTGAGGTAAACATGTCCACCAGCGTTTCCTGATCCAGTCCGGCTTCTTCCAGCGTGTAGTTGGAAAGGCTTTGCGGCAGGTCATGATTGCCAAGCCGGGTCAGGAAGTTCTCATGAACGATTTCTGCGCGATCCATTGTTCCATACTCAATAAAATGCCTGAAGATCGGTTTGGGCGCGGCCCAGGATCAGGGCATGTATGTCATGAGTGCCTTCATAGGTGTTCACCGTTTCCAGATTGATCATGTGACGGATCACCTGAAACTCCTCGGAAATTCCATTCCCGCCGTGCATGTCACGGGCCATGCGGGCAATTTCCAGCGCTTTGCCGCAGTTGTTGCGTTTGATGAGTGAAATGGCTTCCGGCGCCAACAGGCCCTCGTCCATCAGACGGCCCGCCTGCAAGCAAATTTGCAATCCAAGCGCAATTTCCGTCTGCATATCAGCAAGCTTCTTTTGAAACAATTGGTTTTGCGCCAAGGGACGGCCGAACTGGTGGCGATCAAGCCCATATTGGCGGGCCGCGTGCCAACAAAACTCCGCCGCGCCCAGAACGCCCCAGGCGATGCCATACCGGGCCTTGTTCAGGCAACTGAACGGCCCTTTAAGGCCCTCCACGCCGGGCAGTATGGCGTCTTCCGGAACCTCTACGTCATCCATGACGATTTCGCCGGTGACAGAGGCCCGCAGCGAAAGCTTGCCTTGAATCTTTGGTGCGGAAAGCCCCGCCATGGTTTTTTCCAGCACAAACCCCTTGATCTTACCGCCATGGGCATCGGATTTGGCCCAAACAACAAAGACATCCGCAATGGGGCTGTTGGAAATCCACATCTTGCTGCCGTTTAGAACATAGCCTGATGAGGTTTTGCGGGCGATGGTTTTCATGCCGGCAGGATCTGAGCCGGCATCGGGTTCGGTAAGACCAAAGCAGCCGATCCACTCGCCCGCAGCAAGACGGGGAAGATATTTCTGCCGTTGCATCTCGCTACCGAATGCAAAGATCGGATACATGACCAGTGAAGACTGCACTGACATCATGGAGCGATAGCCGCTATCCACGCGCTCGATTTCCCGGGCCGCCAAGCCATAAGCGACGCTACTTGCGCCGATGCCGCCATAGGCTTCTGGAATGGTAATGCCAAGGAGGCCCACCTCCCCCATTTCCCTGAATATTGCTTTATCCGTCTTCTCCTCGCGATACGCTTCGGTGACGCGAGGCTGGAGCTTATCCTGCGCAAAGGCCTGAACCGCATTGCGGATCATGCGCTCTTCTTCGGTGATCTGCCACTCCACCAAAAAGGGGTCGGCCCAGTTGAACGAGGCGGGTTTTATGGATGCATTTTGCGTCATATGGACTGTGCTTTGCTCAAGACTCAAACCAGAGCCGCGACGGCGCGGGAAATTCGGCGACAGCCTTCTTGCAGAGACTGAGGCGAATAGGCATACGAAAACCGGAAATGCCCCGGCAGACCGAAGGCGCGCCCCGGAACGACCGCAACGCCCTCCGCTTCCAGAAGGTATGCGCAGAACCCCGCGTCATCTTCAATAACGGCGCCCTTGGGAGACTTCTTGCCGAACGTTTTCCGACAGTCAGGAAAAACATAAAAAGCGCCGTCAGGCAGGGGACAGGCCAACAATCCCGTTGCATTCAAGGCGTTCACCACAAGATCGCGACGCTCTTTGAAGGAACTGAGCCGATCGGCCAGCAAATCCTGCGGTCCGTTTAATGCCGCCACCGCCGCCGCCTGGGAGATGGAACAAGCCCCGGACGTCGCCTGCCCTTGGATGGCGGTCATGGTTTTGATCAGATGCAGGGGACCGATGCCCCAGCCAATGCGCCATCCGGTCATCGAATAGGCCTTGGATACGCCGTTGACCGTCAACGTTCTGTCGGCAAGATCAGGGGCAACACTGGAAAAAGCGGTAAAATCCTTATAAGCGATATGTTGGTAAATCTCATCCGCGATGACAGCCACCCGCGGATGATCGCGCAGAACGTCGGCAAGAGCCGATAATTCCGCCGCGTTATACATGGCGCCGCTCGGATTGCTGGGACTGTTGAGCATCAACCAGCGGGTTTTATCGGTAATGGCTTCCCGAAGCTGCGTCGGCGTGATCTTGAAGCCGGTGGACATGCCGCAGGCAACCACAACGGCCCGCCCCCCCGCTACGTTGATCATATCAAGATAGCTGGTCCAGTATGGCGCGGGCACGATCACCTCGTCCCCCTCGTTGAGGGTCGCCATAAAAGCATTGCACAGCACCTGCTTGGCGCCGTTGCTGATCAGCACCTGTTCCGGGACAACCGGCGCGCCGCCCAAGGCGTTATGCCCGGCGCACACCGCCGCCCGCAGTTCAGCGGTGCCCGCGGTCGGCGGATAGGTGGTTTTTCCCTGGTGCATGGCCAGCGCCGCCGCCGCCATGACATGAGGAGGGGTCGGGAAATCAGGTTCCCCCGTGCCGAAGGAGATCACATTCTCCCCTTGGGCGGCTAATACCCTGGCGCGCTCGGAAATCCGAACGATTTCAGAGACCTGCAAGCTTTCCGCCCGGCGGGCGATGGGAATGAGCGGCATGGTCGTTGCACCCAGTAATATTATGATTTGTAATAATCTTAGTCTTGTGCCTGGCATTGCCAGGCCATAGAGTGGCATATAATATTGCAGGAAAGTATCGATATATCTGAATTAAAATATTCCAAGATGGAATGTTATGACGCTCAATAGACGATTCTTGCCCGCCACCCATCTGTTGATGGCCTTCGACGCCGTGGCCAGGGCGGAGTCCGTCACCCAGGCCGCCGCCGAACTTTCCCTTACCCAAGGGGCCGTGAGCCGCCAGATCGCCGCCCTGGAAGCCCAGATCGGCATCAAACTGTTCGATCGGGAAAAAAAACGCTTACGGTTGACTTGGGCGGGCGCTTCTTACGCCAAAGTCGTCGGCGCCGCGCTGCGCGAGATCGCCCAAACCACTCTACAGCTAAAGGCAAACCCGCTGGGCGGAACCATCAACCTTGCCATTCTGCCCACCTTCGGCACCCGCTGGCTGGCGCCCCGCCTGTCCCTGTTTTTGTCGGATAACCCCAATATCACCATTAACCTCAGCACCCGGCTTTCCCAGTTTGACTTCGCCAAGGAAGGCTTTGACGCCGCCATCCATTTCGGCAGCGCCACCTGGGCCGGGGCGGAACATCTGAAACTGATGACGGAAATGGTGGTTCCCGCCTGCTCGCCCAGCCTTTTAAGGGGGCGAAAGCTAAAAGCCGCCAGGGACATTCTGGATTTTCCCCTGCTGCATCTGGAAAGCCGCCCCAATGCCTGGGAACACTGGGCGCAACATTACGGCCTGACGTTGCCGCCCGTCACCGGCATGCTGTTCGATCAATTCTCAACCATGAGTCAGGCGGCGGCCCATGGCCTGGGGATTGCCCTGTTGCCGAGTTTTCTAATCCAGCAGGAATTGACCAGCGGTCAACTGATTTCCGCCTTCGGCGCGCCCACCCGCAGCGTTGGCGATTATTACCTCGTATGGCCGAAAAAAAACGCCGATTATCCCCCTTTGGTAAAATTCCGGACTTGGCTGGAAAAAAACAGCGGCGACTCCGCGCCCATCCTGCCGGCAAAAAAATAGCCTCCGCAGCAGGCGGAGGCCCAGTCAGGGGTTCGGTTGCTTATCCGAGATATGCAGTTACCGGCACCTCGGATTGCTCCAGGGGACGGGTAATGATTTCCACCAGCGTCGGACCGGCTGATGCAATGGCTTTGGAAAAGGCGCTCGCCAGCTGCTCTGGACGTTCAACCTTCCATGTCTTCAGGCCATATGCCGAGGCAATGGCGGCGTGATCGGACTTCGAAAAGTCCACGCCGAAAAAGCGCCCGCCGTAGCTTTGCTGCTGCCCCGCCTTGATCCAGCCGAAGCTGGCGTTGTTGATCACGATCAGCGTCACTGGCAGATTAAGGCGGGAAATGGTTTCAAGCTCGCCGGACGAAAAGCCAAAACTGCCGTCGCCCATGATGCCCACGATCTTCCGTCCCGGGGCGGCGAAGTAAGCGCCAACCACCCCCGGCAGAGAGAACCCAAGCCCGCCATGGAAGCGATGAAAAATGAAAGATCGGCCGGATTGTCGCGTTTCGTAAAAGGCGCACAGGTACGGCGTTGGCGTGCCTGGGTCCGAGATCACGATGACATCATCGGGCAATGCTTTTTGCATTTCGGCGATGATACGCTCCGGGTAGATGGGGACATCATTGGAGGCCGCGTGCTTCATAAACAACGCGCGGCGTATGTCCTTGGCGCGGCGGACCACCTCGCGCCCCCAACCGCTCCGCACGCTGCGGTCTGCCCGCGATTCCAGTTTTTTTATCAGGGCCACAAGCGTGAGTTTGGCGTGTCCCGGCAAGGCGACATTGGTTTTGTAGTTGGCGCCGATGCAGATCGGATCGATATCAATGTGAATGATCGGCTTTTCGCCATTGACCGGGTTTGCGCCTTTTTCCGACGTCACGGAACCGACGCGGCAGCCAACATAGATAACAAGATCGCTTTCCCGAACGGCATCCCTTGCCCCCGGAGTCGAACCGTTGGTGCCAATCGTGCCAAGGGCGAGGTCATGGGTTTCCGCTATGGTTCCTTTGGCTGAGATGGTGGTGCCGACGGGGGCGTTGATAATCTCGGCAAGCTGAATGAGCTCCAGATTGGCTCTGGCATGCAGCGTACCGCCGCCGGTGATAATAATGGGTCTGTGGCTGTTGCTGATCAGCTCCGCGGCGGCTTCCAATTTGTCATCATCCGGCTGTTGCGGCCGCGACGGATACTGACTGAGGGCCGGATCGCCCCATACATCGTTGGCCGGCAAGTCCGCCTTCAGAACATCATAGGGAAGGCCAATGTGCGCCGTTCCCGGGGTACCGGAGGTCATGGCGGTGAATGCCGCCCGAAAGGCCGTGGGAATGCATGTCGCCTGCTCAACCACCCGGGTGTATTTGGTAAAAGGGCGAAACAAACTTTCCTGATCGCACTCGGTGAGAACAAACTTGTCCCTGCCGGTGACGGGAATGTCCGAGGTAATCGCCAGCACCGGAATGGTGGTGCCCTGAGCTTCGACAATGCCGGGCAGCATGTAAGTTGCGCCGGCGCCGCTCGGACCTTCCACAACCCCGACCCTGCCGGTGATGCGGGCATAAACATCCGCCATATAGGCGGCGCTGCGTTCGTCCCTGGCAAGGACGTGGCGAATGCTGTTTCCAACGCTCCTTAAGGCGTCATAGAACGGCAGGCTGGTATCCCCGCAGACCCCGAAAATATGCTTAACGCCAAACTCCTGAAGCATTGAAACGGCGGCGACGCTGCCGCTTATCCTATTTTCCCTGGCGCCGGGAGCCTCTGTACTCTCCGCCAAGCGAGCCTGTTTTGCCCGTGTTTTCGGTATGCTCATAAAAACCCATCCACTTTACCGATGACGTTTTCCGCGATCGCAGCTCCGGCCGCGGTGAATGCCAAACGACAGGCTCGTGATGGCGAATTGGGCCCGCTGCGGTATTTATTGTATACTGTATGCTTTATTGATGGTAAATAGCAATATCAAGGAGAAAATTCAAGGCTCTTGGCGCCGCAACCCGGTAGGAAGGGGCGTCCGGGCGTCTTATCCTCGCCTCAAATAGGGCAGGAGCCGTGAAAAAACTTATCGCACTGCTGATTTTTATCCTTCTCCAACCCGCGGTTACGGGAGCAAAAGCCATGGATCATCACGCAAGACTATCCAATAAACAGGGTGAACCCGACAGCGCCGCCTGGCATAAGGGTGCGGTTCGCGCTGAAATCCATGGCCAAGGCCCAATTCCCCTGATTTTCATTCCCGGCCTCGCCAGTGGGGCATGGGCCTGGGATGATATGGTGCGACGTTTCAGTATTACGCATAAAGTTTACGCTCTGACGCTCGCGGGCTTCAGCGGCTTGCCGTCGCAACCAAGTCCCATCATTGACAAAGTAGTGCGGGACATTCGCCGTTTAATCCGGGAAGAGAAGCTGGAGCGGCCCGTGTTGATTGGCCACAGTCTGGGCGCTTTCATTGCCTATCGAATCGGCGTTGATGCGCCAGAGGAAATTGGCGGCGTGATCGCGCTAGACGGATTTCCCGTGTTCTCAAAACTTGCCGATGCCGATGCTGCTGAACGCCAGGCCGCCGCTGAAAAGCTCGCCAACGAACTGGGCAGAAACAAGACGCCTGAAACATTCAAGGCCGCCATGCATAATTTTCTATCCACCCGAATCACCGACCCGGCCAAGGTGGATGCCATCACCGAACGGGTGATTGTCAGCGATCCCGCAGCAGTGGCGCAATACGTCATGGAAATGCTGCCGGTCGACTTAAGGCCTCAATTGCATCTCCTCAAAGCGCCAGTACTGGCGGTGGTCGCAACCAATTCCTATAAAAATGGTTTGCCTGACGCTGATATCCGCGCTTTCTACGCCCATATGCTGCAAGCCATCCCGGACGTAGAAATTACCCTGATTCACGATGCGCGGCATTTCGTGGCGGTAGATCAGCCGGATAAGGTCGCCGAGGCAATCGAAAAGTTTCTGAACGCAAGATTCCAGTTCTAACGTAAGCTAACGTCGATTCCCGTTCTTATTCGCATTATGAAATCCCCAACCCGCCGTCCACCCGCAGCACCTGCCCGGTGATCTGCCGCGCCTCGGCGGATAAAAGAAAAGCGACAGCCGCCGCTATGTCCTCCGGCTCCGCAATGCGGCCGGTAGCCGCGAGCGCCGCCATTTCCATCAATTTTGATTCAGGAATTGCCCGGTGAGCGCCCGCATCCTTGCGGGTGTAACCGGGAGCGACGCAATTAACCGTCACGCCGTAAGGCCCCAGTTGCACAGCCAGAGATTTGGCCAGCGCCTCGACCGCCGCCTTTGCCGCCGCCGTTACCGGAAAAAGGCGGCCGGGCGCATATACATGCGCCACAAACGAACTGATGGCGACGACCCGCCCGCAATCCGATGACCGCAAAGCCTCCATCGCCGCTGTGGCCAGATCGAAAAACGCTCCCGTCATGACCCTATAGGATCGGTCCAGGATGGAGCGTTGCGCCTCGCCCAATAACGCGCGATCAGCAAAGCCCGCGTTGCTGACGATCTGATCCAGCCGCCCAAAGCGTGATATGATCTGTGCAATCAAAGAGGTCGCATATCCATCCTGCCCGAGGTCACCATAGAAAGTTTCAACGACCGCGCAGCTTTCCCGCAGTTGAGCGGCTAACGCTTCCATTGGAGCACGCTTGCTGCTGTCCTCACCTCCCCCCCGACCTTGCATCGCCAAGACAATCCTTGGGCCTGCAAGGCGGCGACAGACCGCCGCGCCAATGCCGCTTGACGCCCCAGTCACCAGAATAACCCTGGAATATGTATCCGACATAACGGCGACCCTCTGACAGATCAGTTAATCAGCGTATAGGTAGAGCGCAGGATAAGAATAACCGAAGACACCCCTGACAAACCAAGTATCGCATATCGAACATGACGTTCCTTCATCAGTCTAACCAGGGAATTGGAAATCCAGAACCCCAGAGCAAGAGGCGCTACGAACAAAAGGCTAAAGACAGATTCATCATAATCGAAACGCCCAAAGTAGTGGAGAGTCAAGATAGATAGGGCCGAACTGATCATGAAAAAAGCAGCCAAGGTGGCGCGAATGGTGGCGGCAGCGCCGTGCTGATAGGCCAACGCAATGGGCGGCGCGCCGACGGACGTCAACGTCCCCATGTAGCCGGAAGCAACACCTGCGGAAAACAGATTGCGCGGGGTGGGCATGAACTTAAGTCCCGACGACGTCAGCGCCACCGCAGCCAGAACGAGCGTACCGAACACGATGCCATAAACCGATTGCGGGATCATGGCAATGGTCATTCCAGCCAATAGATTGCCTGGGATGCGTCCGGTAAGGGCAAAGCACAGTCCCCGCACGTCCACTCGACGATACTCACGCCATACCATCATTGACGATACGGCAAAAGAGAGCATCAGCAAAGGGCCCGGCACAAACCGCGGATCAATAAGGATAAGCACCGGCGCCGCCACCATCCCCAATCCCAGACCGGATGCTCCCTGAACAATCGATCCCACCAGTACGGCTAAGGATCCGATGAGCAGCATATCCCATTCTGTTGATGCTATAATCTCAAATACGGGGTCTAACATGACAAGCTTTTTAGCGGCACAACGATCCTTACATATTGTTACGCCATCGGGCTTTGCATAAATACAAAAAAATGGGCGCTTGGTATATATGATTTCGACCAAGCGCCCGACGAGGAAGTTTCAAGCGGGGTACTAGTACAATAGAGCCCGTCGATCAGAAGGCATAACGCAGTTTGGCGTAGTACATTCCTCCATTAATTCCCGACGGAGAGGTCGTCGGATACTTGGAGCCTACGATGAAGTCCCATGGATTTCTATCCGGGAAATTATTGAAAAGGTTTTGCGCGCCTACAACAAACTCTACATCTTGTAGAACGTATACGCCAAATTCGGTATCAACGGTTATTTCAGAACCAGCTTCGATACGAAGAGAGCCAGCGTTCACATGAAGCTCCGTGAACTTTCCGTAGTAGTTTACGCGAACCAGACCACGCCACTTATCTTCGTTGTGTATGAATGTTATATTGCCCCGCCACCTTGGATTGTTCTTTTCCAACTGAGTAACGCGGGTCTGGCTTAGCAGCTCGTCGGGATCAGTTGGATCAAATGACGTCACATTTGTCTTGGTCCAGTTTACAGCGAGGCTGATCTCACTGGTGCCGGTACTCGTCAGCTCAATCGGCATGGAGGCAACCAAATCAATGCCCTTGGTTGTCGATGAGAAGTCATTGGTAAAGAACCGGAAAGTACCCAGGCCGCTTGCGGCAAAGAACCCTTCGGCGATCAATTCCGCACGCTGCTCATCCGTAAGAACATGGCTTGCGGACTGGGTAATGCGATCATCCATCTTAATGACATAGAAGTCCAATGTCACATTGATCCAATTAGTTCCATAAACCGCGCCGACGGTAAAGCTCTTGGAGGTTTCTGGTTGAAGCTGACTGCCCCCAACCGCCATGGCGACCGGGCTCGTCGGCGGGATCACGCCCGACTCGATTAAGCTGCCTTCAGCGTTAATTTCCGTGGTAAGAGCGCTGAAGTTCTGCTGACCGGGCGTCGGCGCATGAAAGCCCGTGGCATAGGTAGAACGAATTCCGAACTCATTCGTCACATGGTATAGACCGGACACTTTATAAGTGGTTTTGCTACCGAAGTCAGTAAAGTCTTCATAGCGAACCGCCGCCCCAATAACCAAGTCTTCGATGACATCGGCTTCAAGGTCGAGGTAAATAGATTTATTGCTACGAGAGAACGCGCCGGCAATCGAGGGCGAAAAGCCAGGGAGCGCCTCTTCCCCAATCAAGAAACCCTGATCCCCCAGCACCCCAGGCTCAAAGGAAGAAGGTTCGCCGGTAACAATCTCGAACCTTTCCCTGCGCCATTCCACACCGGCTGCAATATTAAGCGGAGAGGCGAATCCTACATCAACGCCATAGGAAAAGTCGGCATTGAAGTTCCGTTCCGACTGTACGCGGGCGCCAATATCGTTGAAATCAGTCGGCGATAACGATCCCATGCTGGGATTAAGAACATTGCTGACATCGAATTTGATCTTGCTGCGACCCGCATTAAGGCTGATATCATAGGTAAGGCCATTATCGAACTTGCCGCGTAGACCAAAGGCTCCTGAAACATCCGTTACGTGGCTGCCGAAGAAGGGCGTGTAGCCGCCAGGGAAGACTTCAAGAGCGGAAAAGCAATTGGGGTCGGCGAAAATAGCGGTAAGTCGCGCCGCGGCATCCGCAGATCCGACGGCAATCGGATCATTAACCACCCCGGTGCCGCCGAAGTCGATGCCGCCATCGCAGGTCACCCCATCATTTGGCGTCATATCGCCAATCAGGTAATTACCGCCATCGTCATTGTCGGTAAACACGCCAAAACGACCTTCGGGGTTTCTGTAGAAGAAATCGCTTTGGGTGCGGCGCGACGCGTAGCCGCCAAACGCATAGAACTCGCTGTTCTCGCCCGCTTCGACAGCCAAATTGACGAAGGTCTTGATATCGTCGCTGATTTTAGGCGTCCCAAACCGGGTAGCCGGATCAGGAACATCGGTGTTGCCGGCGGCAATCAGCGCCGCGGCGTCGCCACGCTGAACGGCGCGTGTGGTCAGATCATTCTCGCGGAATTCGCCGCTAAACCGCACAAACCCGCTTTCGCCCAGTGGCGCGCCCCACGTGCCGGCGACTTGATAGTTATCGCCATCGCCTTCATAGGTGCTGCCGACTTTGGCTTCCAGCCGACCGCCCTCGCGCTCGTCGCTCATGATGAAATTGATGACGCCGGCGATAGCGTCAGAGCCATACTGAGCCGCCGCGCCATCCCGCAGCACCTGAACCTGTTTTATGGCGATTGCCGGAATATTGGACAGGTCTGGTCCCTGCGAGCCATCCGTAATGCCGCCGGAAAACGTGGCGATATCCGCCGCACGATGGCGGCGCTTGCCATTGACGAGCACCAATGCATGGTCAGGCGAGAGGCCGCGCAAGGTTGCCGGCCGTATGGAGGTAGACGTGCCGCTTAGTGGATTATCGCCAATGTTGAGGGATGGAATAATTGTTCTGAGCAGATCGGAGGTATCCGAACTTCCCTGCTGCGTTAACTGTTCGACGCCGATAATGTCGACCGGCGCCGGAACGTCCGCCGCGGACCTGGTGGCGCGCCGCGAACCCGTAACGACCACTTCCTCAACATTCAAGTTGTCATCACTGCTCGCCACTTGCTGCGCCGAGACTTGAGGCGCGCCGATAAAGACGCTCGTTAAGGAAAGTATCAAGGCCTGACTGGAAACAGACCCCCGAAAAGTATTTTTCGCATATTTTCTAGAATTTACGCTCGTTTTTGCTGACGGCATATTCGTTTGCTCCCTGTATATAATTTGCGGGCTTAGTCACCAAGGTGAAATAGCTTGGACGATTATTAGGCGGGACCGCCCATCGCCAAGTCATATAGCTAGGCCGTCGCCGCCACTCTAATAATGAGCAGCGGCGCGTATCTTATATGGCTATTTCCCTCAATTCCCAATCCCCCTATCTCGCATTCATTCGCCCTTATACGTGGGCGGACAAGATGAATGCCTCCCGAAGCCATTTAGGCTCGCACCCAACATCATGAACCAGAGTCGATATTGAGTATTCTGTATGCTGTATACAAATTAACGTCCTGTCAAGGGATTTTTCGCCGGCTTCAGACGCGGAGCGGGGTTCGCTTTTGCGTTCATGGATAAAATCTCTTTTTTATATTTTTATATTTATATTTAATACTACTTATAATATACAAACCGGTTGCTTCATGTATACTTGCTGCGTTGTTGCCGACGTTGTAGATTGAAAATCCATGACAATAACAGGTGGCCTCCACCTTGGCGGAAGTCGCAATGCTCTTCCGCCATGGCGGATGTCGCCCGACGCGGCAAGCTTACTGGACATATGTTTGGAATCTGGAAACCTAGAGCATGAAAAAGAAAAAGCCAGACGCGCCCCTTCCTCAGCAAGATACGTTTGGCCCTTGGGTTAGAATTGGCCGCGCTCATCAATCGCTCAATGATCTCATCATCGACGCCCTGCGTCAGGCCATACTGCAAGGGCAGTTCAAGCTTGGCGAACGGCTTCCCGAGGCAAAACTGGCCGAACTATTTGGGGTTTCGCGGATTCCCATTCGTGAAGCGCTAAGAGTGCTGTCGCATGAGGGGTTGGTGGAAATCAACCCGAGAAAGGGCGCACGCATTCCTCTTCTGTCCACCGATGAACTGAGGGAAATTATTGAATTGCGTGCAGAACTTGAAGCAATATGCGCGCGCAATGTGGCGCGGGACTGCACGCCTGAGATACGTGAGCAGCTTCAGGCCCTGCTTAATCAGGGAAATCAGGCGGCCAATGATAACGATCTGAGCAGGTTACGGGTTATAAATAAGGATTTTCATTCCACATTAGCAACCGCGAGCAAAAACCGATACCTTGCTGAGTTCGCCAAATCCCTGCGCGATAGGACTTACTGGCTGTTCTCCTCCGATGCTGAAGGAACGGCGTTGGCGACCTGGCGCGAACATGCAGCTATTCTCGAAGCGGTCATGGCGCAAGATGAACAATTGGCGGCGGCATTGGCCTCGCGGCATGTCAAAAGAGTTGGAACGCATATTGCGGAAAAAATGCCCTAAAGCGGCCAAGCCGCGATCCCTCCATTTTTTTGGAGCGATATTACCCGATTGCGGTCTCGGTGGACGGCTTGAGTTATTGACGGGAGACAGCCGGTAACAATGTCACATGGCGGCGATGCCGCCATCGATGAGGAGCTCCGCGCCGGTGACGAACTTGGCCTCGTCAGAACACAAATAAACCGCCGCATGGGCTACGTCGTCGGGATCGCCAAGGCAGCCGAGGGGAATCTGGCGCGCCAGCTTGTCGCGGACCTGCGCTTGATCTCCCGACTTTCCCAGGCCATCGATAAGAGGCGTGCTGATAAAGGCGGGATGCAAGGAGTTGCAGGTGATGCGATATCCCTTGCGGGCGCAGTGCAGGGCGACGGATTTGGTCAAATGCCGGACCGCTGCTTTGGCGGAGTTATAGCCCGCCAGATTATGGCCGGCGATGATGCCGGATACCGAGGAGATATTCAAAATCGCGCCGCGCGAGCTCGCCTGAGCCGTGGTTGCCGCCATTAACGGCAGCGATGCCTTGCAGCCCAAAAATACGCTGTCCAGATCGACAGCATGAATACGCCGCCAATCGTCCAGGCTGATATCCTCCACCGAGCCCATGAGCACGATGCCGGCGTTGTTGACCAGAATATGCAAGCCGCCGAAGCGATCCTTTGTTTTATCAATAACGTTTGCCCAATCTTGCGGCGACGTAACGTCATGACGCAGCTTGAGAATCGCCCCCTCTCCCTCCAGTCCGGCGCCTTGCAGTGCGCCTTCGTTCACATCCGTCAGCACCACCGAGGCGCCTTCCCGCAGGAATCTGGCTGCCATGGCGGCGCCCAAGCCAGATGCAGCGCCGGTGACGAGGGCGATCTTGCCGCGCAGTCGGTTACCGCTTTGCATCTCTCCCTGGTTCCTTTCAGAATTGCGTCAAGCCACAAGGTCCGCCCATTTTGTCCTAACTTGCGCCAGGTTCTTCTCTTTCACATGGCCAAAGCCGCGAATTTCTTCGGGAAGCGCGGCCAGTTCCAGCGACCGGTCGTAGGTATCGGCTGCCAATCGATCCAAAAGCTGAAGAACTGCCGCCTTGTAGTTCACAATAAGCGCTCGCTCAGTCCTCCTCTCGCGGGTATAGCCGAACGGATCCGCCCATGTACCGCGAAGTCCTTTCATCTTAGCCAATATTTTAAAAAGCCAAAACACCCAGGGACCAAAATCAAGCTTCCGCGGCTCGCCGGTTACGGGGTCGCGCGGTGCTAACAAGGGCGGCGCCAGATGAAAGGTCAATCTGAAGTTTCCTGCAAATTGCGCCTTTAAATTCCTTTCAAAGTCGCCGTTGGCGTAAAGACGCGCGACCTCGTATTCATCCTTGTAAGCCATCAGCTTGAACAAGGACTTCGCCACCTGCGCCGCCAAGGCGGTGCGGCCGGGAAATAGCGTTGCTTCCCGTCGCGCCACGGCATCGACAAAGTCTTTATAAGTCGCCGCATAGGCCGCGTTCTGGTAGGCCGTCAAGAAAGCTGCGCGACGCTCGACCGTCTCCTCCAATGTTTCGGTTTTTTTCTCCATCGCCGGCAGGTTTAGCATGGATCTCACCTTGTCCGGCTGGTGGGCGGCCAGGCGGCCCCAGGAAAAGGCCCGCCGATTGGCGTCCACCGCCACGCCATTGATGGCGATGGCCTCCTCGATGGCGGTGCGGCCAACCGGCAGCAGCCCTTTCTGCCAAGCGTAGCCGACCATGAACAGATTGGTAGCGATGCTGTCGCCCGCCAGGGCAGTTGCCAGACGAGTTGCCTCGATGAAATCCACATCCTGCCCGCCAAGCGAGGCGGAAATTTTCTGCATCAATTCGTGTTGTTGAAAATCCATGTCGCCGTCAAGCTGGAAATCACCCGGCGGCGTGACAAGACTGTTGACCACCGCCCGCGTCCGGTCACGGCGCAGCGTATGCACCGCGTCCTCCGATCCCGCAACCACCAGATCACAGCCCAGCAGCAGCCGCGCCTCTCCTACGCCGATCCGCACTGCTTGGATGTCTTCCGGTCTTGCGGCAATCCGCACATGGCTCATCACGGCGCCGTTCTTCTGCGCCAGTCCTGTCATGTCGAATACCGAAGCGCCCTTGCCTTCCACATGCGCCGCCATGGCAAGAAGAGCGCCGATGGTGACCACGCCGGAGCCGCCGATCCCGGTGATGAGAATGCCATAAGACGTCGCAATCTCGGGAAGGGTCGCTTCCGGCAGCTCATGAAGCAGAGCATCGTCATCAGGCGATATGCTCGGCTGCCGCAAGCGACCGCCGTGAACCGTGACAAAAGACGGACAAAAACCATTCAGGCAACTATAGTCCTTGTTGCAGGCGAACTGATCGATCTGCCGCTTACGTCCGAATTCGGTTTCCGCCGGCAACAGGCTGACGCAATTGGCCTTGGTGGAACAATCGCCACACCCTTCGCAGACCGCGCTATTGATGAATACCCGCTTCTGCGGGTCAGGATATTTTCCCTGTTTCCGCCGGCGGCGCTTCTCGGCGGCGCAGGTCTGGTCATAAATCAAGACCGTAACACCCGTTGTCGCGCGCAGGTCGCGCTGCACCTCATCAAGATAGCGGCGATGGCGGACCACAACCCCATCCGCCAGATCCTTGGAATGCACGTACTTTTCCGGCTCATCGGTAACGATAACGATTTTCGCTACCCCTTCCGCCTGAACCTGCCGGGTTATGCGGGGCACGCTCAATGGTCCGTCCACCATCTGCCCGCCGGTCATGGCAACGGCGTCATTGAACAAAATTTTGTAGGTGATATTGACGCCGGCCGCCACCGCCGCTCGTATGGCCATCAGGCCGGAGTGAAAATAGGTGCCGTCGCCGATGTTCTGGAAGATGTGCGGTGTATCAGTGAACGGCGCAATGCCATTCCAATTGGCGCCCTCGCCTCCCATCTGCACCGAAGTGACAGTATGACGATCCATCCATACTGCCATATAGCTGCAACCGATGCCGGCCAAGGCCTGACTGCCATCCGGCACTTTGGTGGAGGTATTATGGGGACAGCCGGAACAGAAATACGGTTTACGCTCGATGGTCAGCGGAGAAGATGCACTTGCTTGCCGCCCGGCCTCAACATCACTGTCTCGCGAGCGCAGGCAATCATTCATCAATCCTAACCGTTCCAGACGTCCGGCAATGACGCGCGCCACCATGGATACGTCCAACACGCCATCGGAGGGCAACAGAACGTTCCCGCCCTCCTCGCGTTTGCCATAAATCCGCGGTCGGCGGGAAACATCCATATCATAGAGGAAGCGCGCCGCCTGATCCTCCATCAGCGGACGCTTTTCCTCGACAAACAGCAATTCCTCAAATCCCGCCGCAAAATCCATTATTCCCTGCGGCTCAAGCGGCCATGTAAGCGCCACCTTATAGAGCCCAATGCCAAGCTCGCGCGCCAGAGGTTCATCAATCCCCAATCGGTCCAGCGCTTGGCGCACATCAAGATAGACCTTGCCGGCCGCGACGATGCCCAAGCGCCTTTTGTCGGGTCGATATATAACCTTATCAAGTCCATTGGCGCGGACGAAGGCGACCGCCATGGGCAGCTTGTGGCGCAGCAGACGCTGTTCCGCCTGTATGGGCTCATGGCCCGTCCGCACGTGAACGCCGCCGGCGGGCGATGGCATATCGTGCGGAATGAGCAAAGGGCGGCGATGTGAGCTGACGTCCAGAGATGCGGTGCTTTCCACCAGCTCATTGACGCATTTAAGGCCCACCCATACCCCGGCATACCGCGACATTGCCCAGCCGAACAACCCGAATTCGAGAATGTCGCCGATGGTCGCAGGATTAAGCACAGGAATCATGGCGGCGATCAGCGCCTGCTCCGACTGATGGGCCAGCGTCGATGATTTGGCGCCGTGGTCATCGCCGAACGCCACCAGGACGCCGCCGTGCTTTGCCGTTCCTGCCAAGTTCGCATGCTTGAACACATCGCCGCTGCGATCGACTCCCGGCCCCTTGCCGTACCACAGGGCAAACACGCCGTCATAGCGGGCGCCGGGGAATAATCCTGCTTGCTGAGTGCCCCAGATTGCCGTTGCCGCCAAATCCTCATTGACCCCCGGCTGAAAACGAATCTGATGCTGGTCGAGAAATTTTTGCGCCCGCCACAGCTCCTGATCGAATGCGCCCAGGGGCGAGCCGCGATAGCCGGAAATAAAGCCCGCGGTGTTCAGCCCCGCCGCGGCATCCGACCGTTGCTGCCATAACGACAGGCGCACCAGCGCTTGCGTGCCGGTCAGAAATATACGGCCTTCTTCGCGCGTATATTTATCCTCCAAGGTTACGCGAGGCATACGCATGGACTGATCAGACATACTCAGCGGCAAACATGGAAAAATGCCCAAGATCGGCGATTTCGGCGCTCAAATTTCCCGCATCGTCGATCCGACAGGCGACCTCTTTCCCGTCTGGCAGGCGGACCAAACGCCGGAAACGCTGTTTTTCCGGTGGCGATAGCCGGAATTGACCATGGGGAATCGGAATGACGGGGAGCGCACTTTGATAATTTAGAAAACTGACGATGCGCCGTTTGGCTTCCGCTTGATCAAAGACCGTCATCCAGACGGCGGGATGAATCTCTGCTTCAAAGGAAGGAGCGCCGCCAAGCAGCGACCGGATGAGCGCCAGAAACAGCTTATCGTGTACTTCACTGCCGCCGGCCTCGATATCGGCCGCCGAATAAATGGAACGGCCTTTGCCGTAGTCGTTATCGATGATCAGCGGCCGATCGGTATTGTCCCACGCCGGCGAGGTGTGAATGGCCGCCCATTTTTGATCGCCAACCGCGCCGCCGAAAGGATAGCCATAGGGCAACGTCAGGGTCGCCAATGGCCGTCCAGTATACTCCTTGGCAAGCCGCACCGAACCCGCCGGATTGCCGGCGGTATAGCGATGCGTCGCCAGGGTATCCGGCGCGATGATGGTTCGCAACTCGTCCGCAACCGGGTTTAGGTAAATCACCTTGCAGAGTTCATCGCCCTGGTATTGGCAACCGAAGACGTCGCTTAGCATGAAATCATCATGGCGCGTTCCCGCCACTTCGGTCAGCGAGGTATAGCGGCTGGCATAGAGCCTGCCGCCGCCTCGCACATAGGCGCGAAAAGCATCAACTTCCTCGGCCGTCATGCGCAGCACATTGGGCAGGATGATCACTTTGTAGCGATGCAGCGACCTTAATTGCTTGCGGGTAATGACGCCAAAGGGAAGGTGGGCTTCCTGAAGAATGCGGCATGCGCCCATGACGCCATGGGCATGGGGATACTGCGCGCTGCTTGAAGGGAGGATGGCATTAATCGACTTACCGTTATCGGCAAAGTCCATTTTGGACTCGCCGCTGAAATAGACAGCGATATCTTCCACTGCCTCGCCGCCAAGATAGGACTCGTAAGGGATCATGCCGGAGAAAGATGCTTTCAAGCGATCCTTCATCGCTTGGCTGATGGTACCGTCCGGATTGACCGCTGCAATCAACAAATAGGCCGACGCGCACGCAACGGCGGCATATCCCTTAAGCTGCAATTCTTCGGTCGGCTGATGATGGTCGTGTTCGATCAGGTTCGCTGCAACGGTGGTCATGAATTCCACCGGCCGGCTTTCCGACAAATTCAGCATCAGGCGGGTGATCACCAATTGCTCGTCGCGCCCGCCGTAGAAATCGCCGCCGAGAAAATCGTGATGCGCCGCCGACTCCAGCGACACGCCGCGCACCCAATCGGCCATGCCCAGCGCAAAATTGTGATAAACCTGCAATGACGGACGATAGCGATGAACATTATCGCGCAGCTCTCCGACAAACTCTGTCAGCCACCGCTCCCGCGCCGCTTGGAATCGACACCAGGCGGGGTCCAGCCAATCCACCGTCTTTGGGATATCAGCGCCGGTTTCCCGGCGGGCGCGGTCCTCGCAATGGCTACACAGACAAATCCCCGACCACCACAGCATATCGAAGAAGAAGGCGTCGATATCATAGCCCTGGACAATCTCCGCGGCCTGGGCATGAACGAACGCCCGATACTCCGGGTTATTGAAGCAGACAATGCCGTAGCGTTCTCTATGCAAAATCCCCGTGCCGCCGACCGCAGCGGGCTTAACCCGCCACTCAGGGTATTGAAGGTAGGCCCAATTATCATAGTTCACGCTGTAATAAGCGCAAACTGGGAGCCCGGCCTTCTTGAACTCCCGCAGCGTCTCAGCCATCAAATCGCGCCCCTCGAACCGTTTATGCATCTGGCCGGCGCGCGTAGGCCAGTAGCAGAGCCCGACATGGGACTGGAAATAGATCATCACACCCGTTGCCTGAACCTCTTGGCAAACCTTCCGTACCTGGGCCGGGTCATAGCGGGCGAGAAATCGCGGGTCCCAATCGGGTGTGTGCATGTCGATCAGCACGCGGCGAAAAGAGCGTCGGTTCCAGGGGGTAGCGCTATCGGGCCTGTCTTTCATCGACATCACACCATCCATGTTTCGCTATCTCCCCCCTAGACTCTTGATAATATGGAGCCGCGGCGCGGACAATTTTACTGCTTAGTATTGCCTTTTTCTTTTTTATATATAAAAATTGTTTTTATAATAATCAAGGCTATAAAAATAATGTCCACTTTCAATGGGATGTAAGCATGATGTCCTTACCTGAACGGCGGCTCGGCAAAACCACGCTCAGCGTGACGGAATTGGGATTCGGCGGCGCGCCGTTGGGCAATCTTTATACGTCGATGTCGAACGCCGCGGCGCACCAGACGGTGGAGGCCGCCTATGATCGCGGTATCCGCTATTTCGATACCGCGCCGCTTTACGGCTATGGCCTCAGCGAGCGACGGATGGGTCTGACCCTGGGCGCATTGCCGCGGGATAGCTTCGTGCTGTCGACCAAAGTCGGCCGGCGACTGCGCGCCATGGACCCGGCCCAAGTGGACGGCGTCATATTCGAGAACGTGCCGCCCTTTCAGCCCTATTTCGACTACAGCTATGATGGCGTCATGCGCTCGTTTGAGGACAGCCTGCAACGCCTGGGCTTGCATCGCGTCGATATCTTGTTGATCCACGACGTGGATACCGTAAATCAAGGCAGTATGGCGGAAACCGAGCGGCGCTTTCGCGAGGTCATGGGCAGCGGCTACAAAGCTTTAGAAAAATTGCGCGCCGAGGGGGTGGTATCGGCCATCGGCGCCGGTCTCAATGAATGGCAATGGTGCCAGAAATTCGCCGAGGAAGGAGACTTTGACTGCTTCCTGCTGGCTGGCCGGTATACTTTGCTGGAACAGGAGTCCCTTGATACCTTTCTGCCCTTGTGCGAGAGAAAACGCATCAGCGTCATCATCGGCGGACCCTACAACACGGGAATTCTTGCCACCGGCGCGATTGCAGGCGCCTATTACAACTATGCCCCTGCTCCGCCGGAGATTTTAGCCAAAGTCGGACGCATCGAAGAGATCTGCCGCCGCCACCAGATCAGTCTGGCCGCCGCCGCGCTGCGCTTCCCGCTTGGCCATCCGGCCATCGCCAGCGTCATCCCCGGCGCGCGATCCATACGGGAAGTTCAAAGCAACATCGAGACTTTCGCCACAAAAATCCCTAGCGATTTCTGGGCCGAGTTAAAGCATGAAGGCATCTTACGCGCCGATGCGCCAACGCCTCGGTAGATGGAGGTTGCAATGACTGATAAAACGCCCGTCCACCCGCGCCGCATCGACGCCCATGTTCATTTCTGGAAGCTGGCGCGCGGCGATTATGAGTGGATGACGCCGGATCTGACAGTCCTCTACCGAGATTATTGGCCCGCCGATCTGCAGCCGTACCTTGACGCCACAGGCATGCAGGAGATCGTCATCGTTCAGGCCGCCGCCACCGTGGCCGAAACCGAATTCATCCTCGACATCGCCCGGAAAACCGATTTCGTCTCGGGAGTGGTCGGTTGGGTGAATCTGGAGGATGAGGCAGCGCCCCAAACCTTGGGCCGCCTGGCGCGAAATCCCTATTTCAAAGGTATCCGGCCGATGATCCAGGATATCGCCAATGTGGATTGGATGCTGCGAGAATCCTTGACCCCTGGCCTGCGCGCCGTTGTGGAGTTGGACCTTGCCTTTGATTGTCTGGTCAAGCCGCCGCATTTGCAAAACCTGCATCGGCTGTTGGCGCATCACCCTGATCTGCGCGCCGTCATCGACCACGGCGCCAAGCCGCAAATCGCCGCCGGCGCTTATGATCAGTGGGCGGTTGACATGAAGCGGCTGGCCGACGACACGGCGGCTCTTTGCAAGTTTTCGGGACTCATCACCGAGGCGGGCGGCGGCTGGACCCTAGAGCAGCTTAAGCCTTATGCCGATCATCTGCTGCGCTGCTTTGGACCGGATCGCCTGATATTCGGCAGCGATTGGCCGGTGGTGACGCTGGCCGGCAGCTACGAAACCTGGTTTGAAACAGCAAATCAGCTGCTACGGGGATTATCAGCGGCAGATAAGGCCAAGGTGTTCGGCGAGAACGCCGCCCGCTTTTACAAGCTGTGAGGCGCCAGGCCGCTAAAGCCCGGCGCGTTTGCGAAAATCCGGATCGGTGATGGAAACTTCCGTGCCGGCCAAATCCGCCGCTTCATCGGTACACAGCCAAGTCATGGCGCGCGCCGGCTCGGTGGGTGGCGCAAACGTATCAGGATTATATTTGGTGACCTGATTGATGTCGATTTTCATGGACTCCCTGCCCAACGCCGTGTTCACCATGCCGGGCTGGAAACTGAACACCCTGATGCCGCTGCCCGCGACCTCGGCGGAGATGATTTTTGACAGCATCAGAAGACCCGCCTTGCTGCTGCAATAAGCGCTCCATCCCTTCAAGGGATGAAAGGCGGCCCCGGTGCTCATGTTGATGAGGACGCCTTGACCGGCTTTGCGAAAATAGGGCAACACCGCCCGGCAGCCGTTGAACGCGCCCACCATGTTCACCATGATGCATTGCCCCCAGGCTTGCGGATCGCAATCTTCAACCAAGGCCACCGGGCCCATGATGCCGGCGCAATTGATCATGATATCGATCCGGCCGCGGCGCTCCACAGCCTGCTTTACCAGGGCGCTCACCTGATCACTGTTGGCGGCGTCACAATCATGGGCTTCCGCCTGACCATTGGAGGCGCGGATTTTTTCCACAACAGGTTCACACGTCTCCGGCGCGGGGGCCGCGAGAAACACATAAGCCCCTTCGGCGGCCAGCGCCTGGCCGGTGGCCGCGCCAATGCCGCGGCTGGCGCCGATGACGATGGCAACCTTGTTGATAAGTTTTTGCGTCATGGCCTGATGATTCCCATGTATTATTTGCGTTGCTTAAGAAAGCGATGGATAATCGATGTATCCCCGCGCCCCGCCTTGATAGAAGGTGTCTTTATCGGCAACTGCTAGCGGGACGTTGCGCGCCAATCGTTCTGGTAAATCAGGGTTGGCGATAAAAGCGGTGGCGAACGAGATCATGTCCGCTCGCCCCGAAGCCAAGACGTCGTTTGCTTTTTTCACGTCATAGCCGCCGTTCGCCATATAGGCCCCCGTAAAAGCCTGACGCAAATTTCCAAACTCGACCGTCACGGCGGGAACCGACGGCAGTATGCTGCTTTCAAAGACATGCAAATAGGCAAGAGAAAAGCGATTGAGCTGGCGGGCGATATAGGTGAATGTCGCCTCGGGATCGGAATCCCGCACGCTATGAACGTTCACCAGGGGAGAGATACGCACGCCGACACGATTACCGCCCCACACGCCGACAACGGCTTCCGTTACCTCCAACAGCAGCCGCGCCCGATTCTCAATAGATCCGCCATAGGCATCGGTGCGCCGGTTGGAGCCGTCGCGGATGAATTGATCCAACAGATAGCCGTTGGCCGCGTGCAGCTCGACGCCATCGAAACCTGCGGCCAGCGCGCATGAGGCAGCATGGCGGAATTGATCGATGATGTCGGGAATTTCCGCCGTCTCCAGCGCGCGCGGCACGACATAAGGCTGCATGCCGGTGCGCGTCATGATGCTGCCATCCGCCGCAATGGCCGACGGCGCTACCGGCAGCAGGCCATCGGGCTGGATCGACGGATGAGAAATCCGCCCGCCATGCCAGAGCTGCATAAAGATGCGACCGCCCCGCTCGTGTACCGCCCGCGTAATTCGCTGCCAGCCTATGATTTGTTCTTTGTTGTAAATCCCCGGGGTACAGGGATAGCCGGCCCCTTGGGGCGAGACTTGAGACGCTTCGGTGATGATCAGGCCGGCGGAGGCGCGTTGCGTATAATAGGTGGCGCTGATTTCCTGCGGAACAAAGTCATCGCTGGCGCGGCTGCGCGTCATGGGCGCCATGACGATGCGATTGGGCAATTGATAAGGCCCAAGCTTGATTGGCGTGAATAGGTCTATGGACGGAGAGTTGTCGCTCATGTCTTCTAACCCTCTATCATCCTTTTTTCGATAGCGCTACTTACAGCATATCGAAGGTGCAATTGTCGATAATATCCCAATCAAGATCGATACCGAGGCCAGGTTTATCAGGCAGGATTGCGTACCCATCCTCGATGCGGATCGGTTCTTTCAAACCAAAAGCATAATGCGTATCCGGCACCAAAAGCTCAAAAAATTCGCTGTTCTTCACCGCCGCGCAGCAATGCAAGTTCACCAGCTCCAGCGGATGATAAATGGTGGTGTGAATTTCACACTGAACGCCAAAGGCTTCCGCCAAGTGCGCCGTTTTCATCACCGCCGTGACGCCGCCGCTCCAGGATACGTCGGCGCGCACAATATCAAAGACTCGTCCCGATATGCACTCGGCGACGCTGTAGGGGTGCTTGGTGAGAACCTCTGCGCCGCAAATGGGAATATCGAGCGTACGCGTCAACTCGCGCAAGGTGTGATGCGACTCGTCGTAAAGCGGTTCTTCAAACCAGTAATAATCCAGTTTTTCCAGTTCACGGCCGATTTTTAGCGCCTGTTCGAAAGTGTAAGCGGCCACCGGATCGCTCATCAATTTGAAATCCGGGCCTACCGCCTCGCGGCAAGCTCGATAGGCTTCCAAGTCGAACGCCACGTCGCCCGGCGGATGCAGCTTATACCCCTTCCAGCCGCGCGCCTGGATCTCCCTTGCCTGCTGTGCGTAATCGGCCGGCGACTTGAGCAACAGCGAACTGGCGTAAACCGGTACCCGATCGCGATAGGCGCCTAAGTATTTATAAAGCGGCTGGTTGGCTGAAAGAGCGCCAATGAGCCAGCAGGCAATATCAAATGGCCCGTAAGAATACATCGGCACGTGGTTCCACCAGCGATCCGCCATGCGGTAGTCATGCCAGTGCTGTTCGCGAAACAGCGGGTCGCGGCCGAGAAAAAACGGCTTGAGGGCCGAGGCGGCAATCTCACCCGCCATGCGGGCACCCCGACCGGCAAATCCGAATGTCGATGCCTCAAGCCCTTCATCGGTCTTTACGGTCAGCACCAGAAATTCAAGGTCGGACTTCACCCCGCCCCGCATTTCCGAGGCTGCCATCGGCGGTTCCTGCAAACGGCAGAGCCTTATCTCAACATCCTTGATACGCATTTGTCCCGTTCCCAACAGCGGCGGATGATTTGCCTTTCGTGGTTTTTCATATATGAAAAACACCTCTCTTATGAGAGGATGGCCGCCCAGGCAGCCTATCATGAAATTTTTATAAGAGAAAATGATTTTCTTATATAAAATAAAGAGGACCAGACATGGCCAGACCACGTAAGACCGCTAAAACCGCCGCCGCGCGGCCGCAGTACCGCGCGCCCGCTTTAGAAAAAGGTCTGGATATCATAGAGTTATTGGCGGACCAGTCGGATGGATTGACGCAAGGAGAGATCGCCGCCGCGCTGAAAAGATCAGTCAGCGAAATCTTTCGCATGCTGACCTGCCTGCAGGAAAGGGGCTATGTCACCCTCCATAAGCCGGCGGATGTCTATACCCTAACGCTGAAGCTGTTTGAATTGTCCCATCGCCACCCGCCGATGCGGCGCTTGATCAATGAAGCGCTGCCGCTGATGACCAACATTGTGCGCCGGATCGACCAATCATGCCATCTCTCCGTGTGCCATGAAGATCGCATGCTGGTGGTGGCGCAAGTGGACAACCCTGGCAGCATCGGCTTTTCGGTACGCATGGGGGCGCAACTGGACCTGTTGCGCACTGCATCGGGCTTGGTGATCCTGGCCTTCCAGACAGACGAGGAACGCAAGCGCATTTTATCCGAACAGATAACGCCGTCACGACAGTCGCCGGCCTTCGAAGACCTGGAATCCCGCTTCAAGCAGATCCGCAAACGCGGCTATGAAGAATCCGACAGTCAGCAGGTGCAGGGCGTGCGCAATCTATCTTTTCCGGTGCTGGATTTCACGGGTAAGGCCGTGGCTGCCCTGGCGGTGCCCTATCTTAGGCGGATCGATCGAACGGCGCCGAAAATCGACGACGCCAGGGAAGCGTTGCGCGAGGCGGCGCAAAAGCTGTCGGCGGCCATCGGCGCGCGCTTGGCGTGAGCATGTCGGCGAATTGCCATATCTCCTGAAGTCTCAATATTCTATTATATATAAAAATTAATTTTGTAAATAAAACAATGAAATGATATCATTTCGCCCTGATTTTAACGGGAGATGGTCGCATGCAACGCTGCGGTATGGTCATCGGCATCAAGCAAGACAAAGTTCAAGAATATAAGAAGCTGCATGCCGCCGTATGGCCTGAAGTGCTGGATATCCTGCATAAATACCACATCTCCAACTACAGCATTTTCCTCAAAGACAACCTGCTGTTCGGGTATCTGGAGTATAGCGGCGCCAACCTGGAAGAGGATTTTGCCAAGATGGGCAAGGAGCCGGCCATGAAAAAGTGGTATGCGGTATGCGGCCCCTGCCAGGAACCGCTGGCGACGCGCCAAGAAGGAGAATGGTGGGCGGTCATGGAGCCAGTTTTTTATATGGCTTAAGGTTTTGCGGCATCCAACCTTTTGGCCCGCCTGCGTCAGATTAAACAACGAACGAGATTCGCCAGCCGGCGTCAACGTTCTCCATTGATGTCGGCCAATCGATCCTCAGCCACCGCCCGTTAGTCATGCTTGCCGATTTCCCAGCCCCGGCCCTTCAGGCGAGCTGTCCCCAGTTACTGATAGATCGATATTTTACGATTTTTTTCACTTAAATATATCCCATCCAGCCTTCGCCATGTCCGCTTACATCTGGGATGTATCCTCATATTATTGTTTTATTGCCCAATACTATACTCAAATTTGTGGCGCTTTTCCGGCCCTCGAAAAGTCTTGATATTGCCTGGCCGGGTATTTAAAAATAAGATATATACGAATTTAATATATATCTGCCTCACCCATCGGGCGAGGCCGGAAACTCTAAATTCAAGGACACGTCCATGGCCTATCATAATCGCAGCACGGCCGACTGGCAGCGGCTTGACGCCCGGCATCACCTCCATCCCTTTACGGATCCTGCCGTCCTGGCGCGGGATGGCGCGCGCATTCTGTGCAAGGGGGATGGGGTCTATTTGTGGGATGTGGACGGCAAGCGCTATCTGGACGGCATGGCCGGGCTGTGGTGCGTCAATGTGGGGTATGGCCGCGCCAGTCTGGCCCAGGCCATGGCGCGGCAGGCCGAGGAGCTGGCCTACTACAACGCCTTTTTCATGACCGCAACGCCGACCCAGGCTGAACTGGCCGCGCGTATCGCCGACCTGACGCCGGGCAAGCTCAACCATGTCTTCTTCGGCAATTCCGGATCGGACGCCAATGACAGCATCGTGCGCACGGTTTGGCATTATTGGCGGACATTGGGACAGCCCAAGCGACGCGTTTTCATCAGTCGCCTGCATGCCTACCATGGCAGCACGCTGACCGGCGCAAGCCTGGGCGGCTGGAAGAACATGCATGCGCTCGGCGATACGTTATTGCCCGGCTTTGAGCATATCATGCCGCCCTACTGGTACGTCTTTGGCGGTGACCTGACGCCGGACGACTTCGGTCTGGTCGCGGCAGAAGCATTGGAAAAAAAGATTTTGGAGATAGGACCAGACAACGTTGCGGCTTTCATCGGCGAACCGGTGATGGGCGCGGGCGGCGTCATTGTGCCGCCGGCGACCTACTGGCCGGAAGTTCAGCGCATCTGCCGCAACTACGGCATTCTGCTCATCGCCGATGAAGTGATTTGCGGCTTCGGTCGCACCGGCGCGTGGTTCGGCAGCCAGACCCTTGGCATTGCGCCCGACATCATGACCATCGCCAAGGGATTATCATCAGGTTATGCGCCCATCTCGGCCATGGTGTTGTCCGATGATGTTTACCGCGTCCTTGCCGATGGCGGCGAATTCGCCCATGGCTATACCTATTCCGGGCACCCGGTTTCCTGTGCCACCGCCTTGGAGAATATCCGCATCATGGAAGAAGAAAATCTGGTTGCGCGGGTGCGGGACGATATCGGTCCCTATTTTCAGCACAAGCTGCGCTCGCTAAGCGATCACCCGCTGGTGGGCGAGGTGCGTGGCGTCGGTTTGCTGGGCGGCGTCGAGTTGGCGAGGAACAAGGCCGCGCGCACCCTGTTTGATCCGACGCTGAAGGTGGGCGCTTTTTGCATGAACCTGGCCTTTGAGCGCGGCGTCATCATTCGCGCCATCCGTGATGTTCTGGAATTCAGCCCACCCTTGATCATCACGCACCAGCAAGTGGATACGCTGATTGATGAAACCCGTGCGATATTGGATGCTGCGGCTCAACAATTTGCCATTGCATGAGATCGGATCGATCATAACAACTTCGGATGAGGAGTTGGCGCTATGACCACCACCCCGGATACATCCCCCAGGAAACGACGGCGGCGCAAAAGCGCGCCGCAGGCCCGCGGCCTGGCGCGGCGGGAAAAAATCTTGACGGCGGTGACCGAGTTGTTCGCCAATACGCCATATGACG
Organism: Pseudomonadota bacterium; assembly: GCA_003577275.1. GTDB lineage: Bacteria > Pseudomonadota > Alphaproteobacteria > Sphingomonadales > Govanellaceae > PRO5. Next base: position 64,656 of record QEVO01000008.1, on the reverse strand, counting down.
ATATCTCCTATGGCGACCTGGCCGCCCATGCCGACGTACCCATAGGATCGCTGTATCATTTCTTTCCCAGCAAGCTTTCCATCTGCGCCGCCCTGGCTCAGGAATTCGGGAATCTCTATGTGCTGGAAATGAACAAGCCCTTCGCTGGCGCGTCTATTTCGTCGTGGAAAGACATCGTGGATCAACAGATCGACCGCGGCGCCGCCTTGGTTGAAAACAATCCGGCGGCGCGTCGGATCATTTTTGGCGGCAAGACGCCACCTGAAATCAAGATGGCGGACCGCGCCAATGACCGTCGCCTGGCGCATGTGATCGAATCCGCCTTTTCCACCTATTTTCATCTCCCGGAAATTCCCAACAAGCAGGAAGTATTTTACCTTTATGTGGAAATCGTCGACCTCATATTTACGTTGTCGGTAATCGAGCACGGCCATGTCACGGCGCATGCCATCGGCGAGGCGCAACGCGCCGGCAAAGCCTATCTGAGCTGCTATATTCCCGATGTGCTGAAGCGACGCGGCGCGCCGGATACGGTCCATGGCCTCCTGCTGGCGGCGGCGGAATAAAACGTCCATGGCCCAGCATGTAAATGGCCAGCGGTTATGGCGGCGCTTGATGGCAATGGCAGCCATCGGCGCCACGGCCAACGGCGGCTGCAATCGGCAGGCGTTGACGAACGAAGATAAGGCGGGACGCGATCTGTTCCTGTCCTGGGCGCGATCAGCGGGTTGCGCCATCGCCATTGATGAGATGGGCAATATCTTTGCGCGGCGCGCCGGAAGCGATGACCGTCTGCCGCCGGTGCTGATGGGATCGCATCTCGATACCCAGCCCACCGGCGGCAAGTTTGACGGCGTTTATGGCGTCCTGGCCGGTCTTGAGGTGATCGAGACACTCAATGAGTGCGGGCTCACCACCGACCACCCCCTGGAAGTGGCGGTATGGACCAATGAAGAAGGGGCGCGGTTCAATCCCGCCATGATCGGTTCGGGCGTTTTTGCCGGGGTGTTCAGCGTTGAGGAGGCATACGCGCTGACCGATAAGGCAGGGCTTCGTCTGGGCAGCGAACTGGAGCGCATCGGCTATCGCGGACCGCATCCCTGCCGCGCCCGGCCGCTGAAGGCGGCATTTGAAGCGCATATCGAGCAAGGCCCCATCTTGGAGAAGGCTGGCGTTACGATCGGACGGGTTACCGGCGTTCAGGGCATACGGTGGTATGATGTGGCGCTGAAAGGCGAACCGGTGCACGCCGGCCCCACCCCCATGGATCGCCGCCGGGATGTGTTCCGCGCCCTGCCGGATATTATCTCTGGCACGTATGCGCTGGCGGCGGTGCACGGTGAAGGAGCGCGCGCCACCTTCGGGGATATCGCCGTCAGCCCCGGCGTCCGCAACACGGTGCCGGCCGACCTCTGCCTTGCCGTTGACCTGAGGCATCCTGACCAGACCACGCTGGACGCCATGGATCGACGGTTTCGCTCCCTCGTCAACGACGCCGCCGATCAAGCGCGCTGCCAGGCAAGCGTGACCGAGGTCTGGCGCTCCCCCACCGTGCGCTTTAGCGCCGAATGCCTGAAGTCCATTGCCACCGCCGCCCATCGCCTGGGATACGAAACCCTGGATATGGTCAGCGGCGCCGGGCACGATTCCGTCTATCTCGCCAGGGTGGCCCCCGCCGCCATGATCTTCATTCCCTGCGCCGGCGGCATTTCGCACAACGAGTCGGAAGACGCCACCCCCGGCCATCTCACCGCCGGAGCCAATGTTCTGCTCCATGCCGTGTTGGATCAAGCCATCAGCCGATAGGGACTCGCCTGCCCTTACCCGCTGACCCAATCCGCCCGCGGCACGACATTTCTCCAGTTTATGGAGAAATGTAATACATAATATATATGTATTTATCGGACAGAATGGGGTATTTCCAGTTCTGTCGACCTTTAGACCGGCAATGGGCGCGAAATTGCGCTAAGTAGCGCATTGTTGATAGCAAATTTGTTGCTTGTTGTATCAAAATTAACTTGGTTTGTGGTAGGCTAAACATTATGAAGACGCAGGCTACTTTGCGGGCTTGAAGATCGGAGACCTTAATCGTGGAAGAAAGTCTGGATAAAATCAACTACAACGCCTTGCACAACATCGCCTATAACAAGATCAAAGGCGCCATCAGGGACGGTCGCCTTCGCCCTGGCGATACCCTGCGCACCCGTACCCTGGCCAAGGCGCTGGGCATCAGCTCCACTCCTGTACGCGATGCCTTAAGCCGCCTGATTGCCCAGAACGTCTTGGACGTCGATCCCCGCAACCGCCAGGCCATGGTGCCGGAACTGACCAAGGAAATACTGGAAGATCTCTATGCGGTGCGGCTCAGGATTGAGCCCTACGGCGCAGAACTGGCGGCGATGAATATCAGCGAAACCGAACTGGCGCATGTGAAGAAAGTGCTGAAGGAACTGGAAGAGCTGGAAAAGAAAGGGGAGAGCCCGGAATCCCTGGATAAGAGCGAAGAGTACTTTTTCTCCATTTACCGCGCCACGGGAAACATGCTGTTGTTGCACTTGATTGATAACCTGTGGCTGCGCAGCAGCGTCATCCTGGGACTGTTGCTGCGGCCGCGGCCGGCGGATTTTTCCATCCGCAAGGAACGGCAAGGGCTGGTAACCGCGCTGGAGAACCGCGACCCCAAGGCCGCCAGCCATTACCTGGAACAAATCATCACACGCACCCGCGATATGGTCTTTGAGGTCATGGCCAGCGACGCCATGCTGATCAAGACGAAACGGCGCGCCGCCCGGCGCAAGGCATAGAGCTGTCATATTATCGACGAAGCGAGGGCAACCTTGCAGAAGTATGATCTTTTCATCAATGGCGCTTGGCAGCGCCCAGAGTCGGGAGAGTGGTTCGAAACCCGCAACCCCTTTACCGGCGAGCCTTGGGCGCGCATCCCGCGCGGCAACGCGGCCGACGCTGAGAAAGCTGTGGCGTCCGCCCATACCGCGTTCACGGCCGGGCCATGGAACAAGTTGACCGCAACGGCGCGCGGCGCGATGCTGCGCCATCTGGGTGATCTCATTGCCCGCGACGCGGAAAAGCTGGCCGCCATCGAAGTGCGTGACAACGGCAAGCTTTACGCGGAAATGCTTGGGCAAGTGAAGTACCTGCCGCAGTGGTATTATTACTATGGCGGACTTGCCGACAAGATTGAAGGCAGCGTGGCGCCCATAGATAAGGATGGTTTCTTCACCTACACGCGCCATGAACCATTGGGCGTCATCGTCGCCATCACGCCCTGGAATTCGCCCTTGCTGTTGGCGACCTTGAAGCTGGCGCCGGCGCTGGCGGCGGGCAATACGGTGGTCCTGAAGCCGTCCGAATTCACATCTGCGTCCGCCTTGGAGTTTGCGCACCTGGTTGCAGAAGCCGGTTTTCCCGACGGCGTGGTCAACGTGGTGACAGGTTTTGGCGGCGAAGTGGGCGCGCCCTTGGTGGCTCATCCAAATGTGGCGAAGATCGCCTTTACCGGTGGCGAGCAAGGCGGCATCGCCGCTTATGAAAGCGCTGCTCGGGGATTAAAAGACATGGTGCTGGAACTGGGCGGCAAATCCCCCAACATCGTCTTTGATGACGCCATCATCGACAATGCCGTCAAAGGCGCCATCGCCGGCATTTTCGCGGCGTCGGGACAAACCTGCATCGCCGGCTCCCGGCTGCTGGTGCAGGACAGCATTTACGATGCTTTTTTAGATAAGCTGGTGGCCTTCGCCAAGACCGCCAAGCTCGGTGATCCCATGCATCCGGATACCCAAGTGGGCCCGGTGACGACGCCGGCGCAGCACAAAAAAATCCTCGACTATATCGCCATCGCCAAGAGTGAAGGCGCGCGATGCGTGCTGGGCGGCGGCATCCCAACAAAGGCGCCCGGCCCATGGTTTGTGGAGCCGACCATTTTTGCCGACGTGACCAATGACATGCGCATTGCCCGGGAAGAAGTGTTTGGCCCGGTGCTGTCGGTCATCCACTTTCGCGATGAAGTAGAAGCCGTGGCCATCGCCAACGACACGCCTTATGGCCTTGCAGCGGGCATCTGGACGGAAAACGTCGGCCGCGCCCTTCGGGTGGAAAAACAATTGCGCGCCGGCACGGTGTGGGTCAACGCCTATCGCGCCATGAGCTTCATGATGCCATTCGGCGGCTTCAAGCGCAGCGGTCTGGGGCGTGAGAACGGCATCGACGCTATTTACGAATATCTGGAAACCAAAAGCGTGTGGATCAACACCACCGGCCAGACCGCCAATCCCTTCGTGCTGCGCTGATATTCTTCATTATAAAAAAGAAACGGGGCCTTGCAGCGACCCCGTTTGTTTGTTGTGGGTAAGGAATAATCAATCGGCGTAGCCGAGTTCGCCTTTCTTCCCTTGCTTGCCGGCGCGGAGCTCTTTAACTACCTCGGCGAGCTCAGACAGATAGTTATCGGCGATCCGCTCCGCCATGGGATCCAGCACCAATTGGATGAGCGGCGGGCGTTGCGTGCCCATGCAGGTCCAACCGCGCTGGGTCATTGCGCCCACCACCGCCTCGGCGGGAAATTCCGGCGATTCATATAAGATGAGGCAAAGATCTGTATCCAAGGGCTTCATGCCGAGCTTGATCAAGCCGTCGATCAATTTCTTTTTGGTCTCCATGGTGCGGCGGGTGTAATCCATGTAGCCGTCTTCCCCCAAGAAGTGCAACACCGCCCAAGCCGCGGCAAGCACGCCCCCCGACCGCGAGCCGACAAGACCTTCCGCGATGTACTGCTGGCTTGGCCACTCGGTTGGGTAAACGCCATGATATTTTTGATATTCCTCCGATCGCCAGGCAATCGTGGAGATTGGTTTTGGGGCGTAGCCATATTTGTGCAAGTCAGCAGAGATGGAGGTGACGCCAGGCACGCTGAAATCCCAATCGGGGAACTTATAGCCAAGGCGCTTGGCCCAAGGCGCGAAATAGCCGCCCACGCACGCATCCACATGCACCCAAAGCCCATGTTTCTGCCCCACTGCCGCGATGTCCGTCATGGGATCAACCTTGCCGTAAGGCCAGCTTGGCGCCGAGCCCAACAGACCAATGGTATTGGGGCCAATGGCCGCTTCCATGGCCTTTGCGTCGGCGCGAAAATCAGCGCCTACAGGAATGCGCGTCAATTTCATACCCAGGTAATGGCAGGATTTGGTGATGGTGGCGTGCGCCGAATAGGGACCGATGAATTCCGGCTCCTTGATGTGCGGAAACCTGTCCCGCGCCCATTCCCGCGCCGCATGCATGGCGCAGAACAGGCTTTCCGTGCCGCCCGAAGTAATGTTTACCTTGATCCCATCGGTTCCCCCCGACAGGATGCCGGCCGCGATCTCCTTGATATCATCTTCCATCTGGCGCAACCCGGGAAAGTACCGACGCACCAGGGCATTTTCGAAGAAATATCGCTGATAGGCCTGCTCCATCAACTCCTGAATTTCAGGAGAGCCTATCATGCAATAGGCTCCCATATAGGCCTTGTTTCTATCGGGCTCTTTTTTCTTGAAATCTTCGATATGCTTGAGAATATTCTGCGCCGTCTCTCCCTTTTTCGGAAGACTATATTTATAGGACATAGATATATCTCTCCTTTCGTCGGAAACCGTTTTTTCCGTATGCTACAGATAATTCTTCACATGGACCGGCGGCAGACGATCAATCCACGGCCGCGCCCGTTCCAATTGCGCTGAAAGCGCAATGATGCTGCCTTCATCGCCAAAGCGGCCCACCAGCTGGGTGCCGATGGGCAGGCCTTCCTTGTTGATATGAAGCGGAATGGACGCCGCCGGCTGCCCGCTGACATTGAATACGCCGGCAAAAGGCGAATAAGCGTCCGAGGAAAATTTGTCCCAGAAAATATCCAGGTCATCCTCGGGATCGCCCAGCCAGCCGATGGCCGCCGGCGGCTGCGACAGCATGGGCGTGAGCAGAATGTCATAATCGACAAAGAATGCTCCCAGCTGTCGCTGTATGCGCGCATAAACATCCGTCGCCTTGAAATACGCACTGGCCAGACAGCTCTTGCCTTCTTCTACCGCAAGCCAAGTCAGCATCTCCAGGTTTTCCGGCGACGGCGTGCGCCCCATCATCTCGCCTGCCGACAAGACGCCCGCCGTCATGCTGGCGCTGCCTGCCAGGCGGATGGCCCATACGTAGCGCTCCCAATCGATGTTGGGTGCTGCTTCCTCCACATGATGGCCAAGATCAGAACAAAGTTTCGCTGTATCCCGGACGGCATGAGCGCAATCGGAATGTACAGGCTTGCCGGAAAACGTTTTATCCAGCAGGGCGATACGCAACTTACGAGGTTTGGCTGTCAGCTCCTCTGCATACGGCCTGACGGGCGGCGGCGCCCAGTGCGGCGCGCCCACGTCGGCGCCATGCACGGCGTCCAACAGCATCGCCGAGTCCCGCACCGTGCGGGAAACGATGAACTCCACGCCGCGGCCGCCGGAAATTTCGGCCGCATAGGGGCCGGCCGGCGTGCGTTGGCGGGTGACTTTCAAGCCGAACAAACCGCAATTGGACGCCGGGATGCGAATCGAGCCCAGGCCATCATTGGCGTGGGCGAACGGCAGCACGCCGGCGGCCACCGCCGCCGATGATCCGCCGCTGGAGCCGCCCGGCGTATGGCCGGTATGCCAGGGGTTGCGGGTGATGCCGTAAATTTTCGCTTCGCAGGTTATCTGCGCGCCAAATTCCGGCGTGGTGGTTTTGATGAAGGTGATGAGACCTGCGTCGTGGAAACGTTTGATCAAATTGCTATCATGGGTGGATACATACCCTTTCATCAATTGGCTGCCCGCCTCGTAGGGCGTACTCTTTATTTGCGCGCCAATGTCCTTCAAGGCAAACGGAACGCCCGCAAACGGGCCCTTCGGCAACGGCCCTTTAGCGGTGGCACGAGCACTGTCCGATAAATCATGGCAAGCGAAGTTCAACACAGGGTTCACTTTCGCCGTCGCCTCAATGGCTGACTCGAGAACCTCACTGGGCGTTAATTCGCCTTTGCGAATAAGCTCCGCCAACGCAACGCCATCATATTTCCAGTAGTCCTTGATCATCAGTAAGACCGCTCCAATCCCAATACATGCTGGCCGATGTAGGCAAGAATCATATTTGTCGATATAGGGGCAACCTGATGAATACGGGTCTCCCGCCATTTTCGCTCAATGTCGTATTCGCGGGCAAAGGCAAAGCCGCCGAAAGTCTGAATAGCGGCTTCGGCCGCCATCCAGCAGGCTTCGGATGCCAACAGCTTGCTAATATTTGCAGCTTCCCCGCACGGCTGATTCTGCTCAAACAGCGCCGCCGCCCGCCGCACCATGAGATCGGCCGCCTCCAACTGCGCATAGGCCCGCGCCAAGGGAAACTGGATGCCCTGATTCTTGCCGATGGTGCGATCAAAAACCACGCGCTCGTTGGCGTAATTGACCGCCTTTTTTATAAAGAATCGGCCATCGCCAATGCTTTCAGTGGCGACCAGGATACGCTCAGCATTCATGCCATCCATGATGTAGCGGAAACCCTGCCCCTCCTCGCCGATCAAGTTTTCCACCGGCACTTTCATGCCATCGAAAAACACTTCCGTCGTGTTGTGATTGAACATGGTCTTTAGCGGCCGGATATCGAGCCCCTTGCCGAGGTTGCCCGGAATATCCACCAGGAATACCGACAGGCCATCGGTTTTCTTTTTGCATTGATCCAGCGGCGTGGTGCGCGCCAACAGCAGCATTAAATCGGAATAAAGCGCCCGTGATGTCCAAACCTTTTGCCCGGTGACCACATAGTGATCTCCTTGCCTCACCGCCCGTGTTTTCAATTTCGTGGTATCCGAGCCGGTGGTGGGCTCGGTGACCGCGAACGCCTGCAAACGCAGCTCTCCCGACGCAATCCGCGGCAGATACTTCTGCTTTTGCGCAACGCTGCCGTGGCGCAACAGGGTGCCCATGATATACATCTGAGCGTGGCATTGCGAGGCATTGCAGCCGGTGGCGTTGATGGTTTCCAGAATGACGGCCGCCGCCCGCAGCGGCAAGCCGGCGCCGCCGTATTCCTGGGGAATGAGGGCCGATAAGAAACCGGCTTCCGTCAATTCCCGGACAAATGCGGTGGGATAATCACTCTTTTCTTCGAGCTCCCGCCAGTATTCGCCCGGATATCCTTCGCAAATGCGGGTCACCGCCTCGCGAATATCCGGGTAGTCCTGCCCCAGGGATAATGTGATGTTATTTGCTTCTTCGCTCATCGGGATGCTTTTTTGTCTGAGGAGATGGGACCTTGTGATTGCGCTGGATGAAAGCCTTTGGGCAATCCGGCGTCGGCGATATGGCCGAACATGGGCACGTCCGGCAGTTGCCGGCGGACGAATTCACGGGTCTTGAACAAAACGTCCATATCAATCCCAGTATTCAGCCCCATGGCTTCCAGCATGTACACCAAATCTTCCGTGGTTATGTTGCCGGTGGCGCGCGGGGCGTTAGGGCAGCCGCCAAGCCCGCCTAGGGAAGAATCGAAGTAGCGAATGCCCGCGTCCAACCCTGCGAGCACGTTGGCAAGCCCGGTGCCCCGCGTATCGTGCAGATGCAGACCCACCGGCAGATCGCCGGTTTCCCTCAGGATGGCGCGGCATAGCCGGCGAACCTGCGTGGGATTGGCATAGCCTACCGTATCTGCTACCGAAATTTCGTCGACTCCGACCTTGAGTAATTCCCGCAGAAGTTCAAGGATGATTTTATCGCTGACTATGCCCTCAAACGGACAGCCAAAGGCGCTGGATAGCGCGCCTTGCACCACCACGCGCCGGTTGCCGTGGCCCTCGTTACGTAATCGGATGATATCCTTCGCATCACGCAGACTATCCGCGCGAGAGCGGCGAAGGTTGGCTTGGTTGAAGCTTTCCGTGGAGGACACCACGCAGGTGATTTTGTGCACCCCGGCCGCTAGCGCCAACTCGGCGCCTTTGACATTGGGCGTAAAGGCCGCCACCTGTAAGTGTGGCTTGGCCGTGGCGTGAGCAACAATTTCTGCCGCATCGACGAATTGCGGAATATATTTGGCCGGCACGAAGGACGTGGCTTCAATTTCCTGAAAGCCCGCCTTGCTGCAATGATCGATCCAAGTTTTTTTATGCTCGGTCGGCAGGAAGGCGCGGATGATCTGCAAACCATCCCGCAAGCCTACTTCCCGAACGCGCACGTTATCCGATACCATGAAAAACTCTTTCTACCTGCGACATTTTAGCTCATTATTTGCGGCCCAGCACGTCATCGTTATGCTCGCCCAAGTGCGGTGGCGCGGAGCGAAACTGCGGCCGCGCGCCATCAAAAGAAATCGGCAGTCCCACCAGTAAGTGGTTATCGTCGGGACAGGGCTGAATGATGCCCAGAGCCTGGGTTTGAGCATTGTCCACCACGTCGTTGACCGTCTGTAGCGCCGCATTGGGAATCTTCGCTTTTTCCAGCTTGGCAATCCACTCGCTGCGCGGCGCGGTATGGAATATTTCCTGCAGCATATCGCATAAAATTTCGCGATTTTTGACCCGCGCCGCATTGCTGATAAATCGCGGATCATCCGCCCATTGGGGACGTTCCATTACCGTGCATAGCTTACGAAACAATCCATCGTTGCCGGCCGCCACCATCAGATAATGATCGGCGGTCTCGAACACCTTATAAGGCGCGATCTGCGCCGCCCCCGACCCGTAGCGCTTGGGCACCTCGCCAGACGCCAGGTAAGAGGTTAATTGAGCATCCATCCAGGACAAGGCCGTTTCATAAAGCGAAGTATCAAGCACGCCGCCCTTGCCGGTTCTGTCACGCTCATACAAGGCCGCCAGAATGGCCATGGCCGCCCACATGCCCGCACCTTTGTCGATCAAGGAAACACCCACCCGAATGGGGGGACGCCCCTCCTCGCCGGTAACGCTCATGATGCCGCCATAAGCCTGCATCAGCGGATCGTATCCCGGCTGCAGGCGCATCGGTCCTACGTGCCCATAGGACGACACGTTGCAATAAATCAGGGAAGGCTTGGCCGCGAGCATGGCGTCTGCCCCCAACCCTAGCTCGTCAATACTATGGGGACGCAAATTCTGCAGCACCACATCCACTTTATCGAGGATGAATTGCACCAGCTCCGCCCGCTCCTCCGCCGAACGCAAATTAAGCACGATGCTTTTTTTATCGCGATTGAGGGTTTCAAACAGTACCGACATATCGTCCCTAAAGGGCGGCCCCCACTTGCGAGCATGGTCGCCGGTCCCTGGGTTTTCGACCTTGATGACCGTGGCACCCATTTGCGCCAGAATGAAGCCGCCAAACGGCGCCGCAACGCTGTGGCCGATCTCCACAACGACAACATTGCTTAAGGGCGCGGCGCTAGTCACGTTTATGGTCCCTCCGTGTATCTGCTCGGTTTCCCAATATCCATGAAACCATTATATGTTGTCTGTTGCAACAAATTTTTTGCACACGGGATCGAATAAAGTTAAGATTAATAGAAAGCCCTAACATGATGGAAAAACATAAGTATGTCGCAGCACGTCCAGGACGATCAACAAGCCAGCATCCCAGCCCCACACCCCACGACTGACTGGCCCAATCCCGGTTATGCCTGGTATGTGGTGGTCATTCTGACGCTGGCCTATACCCTGTCGTACATCGACCGCCAAATCCTGGCAATCGTGCTGGAGCCCATCCGCCGGGACATGGACATTTCCGATACCCAAGTCAGCCTGTTGGCTGGCATGGCCTTCGCCATATTTTACGTCGCCATGGGTATTCCCCTGGGTCGTCTGGCGGATCGAGTCAACCGGCGAAATTTAATTATATTAGGCATCACGCTTTGGAGCCTGATGACCGCCATGTGCGGCCTGGCCCAGAATTTCTGGCAGTTGTTCCTGGCCCGAATTGGAGTAGGCATCGGCGAGGCGACGCTGTCGCCGGCAGCCTATTCCATCATCTCGGATTACTTCCCCCCGGAGCGACGCATTCGCCCCCTCTCCTCCTATAACATCGCCATTCCCATCGGATCCAGCTTGGCATTCATCGTCGGCGGCGCCATCAATTATATTCTGGCGCTGATTCCGGAAATCGAAGTGCCTATCTTGGGCCCACTCCGTCCTTGGCAAGTCACATTTTTCGCCGTTGGACTGCCGGGACTGCTGTTCGTTCTCCTTCTATTCACCATGCGCGAACCGGCGCGCAAGGAGCGTCACGGATCGGCCGCGGATCACGGCAAGGGGGTGCCCTTCAAGGACGTGCTGCGATTTGTCTTTAAAGAAAACGGCAAGACGTTTTTCGTCATCTTTATCGCCTATGGCGGGCTGGTGCTCTATTCCGTCGCCCTGACCATCTGGATGCCCACCATGTTCGTCCGCAAATTCGGTTGGAGCCTCAGCCAGATTGGTATGGCGCAAGGTTCTATCTTACTGGTCTTTGCCACGCTGGGCATCATCATCAGCATGAACCTGGCCGCGCGACTGAAGGAGCGAGGACAGCGGGATGCTTTGATGCGAACCTCGCTGATCATGGGGGCGCTGGCCACCCCTCCCAGCATCATTTTGCCTCTCCTTGACGATCCGATTTGGGTCTTGGTTCTCTACTGTCCCATCGCCTTATTTTGTTACGGCCTTTACGCGGTGGTGCCGGCGGTGCTGCAATTCATCACCCCCAATCAGATGCGCGCCCAGGTATCGGCGATTTTCTCTTTCTTCAACAACGTCATCGGCCTTATGCTGGGGATCACCTATGTGGCCCTGATTACCGATTTTGTTTTCCAGGATCCGATGAAGCTCAATTATTCCCTATCCATTGTCGCCATCACCACGCTGCCGCCCAGCCTTTATTGCCTGTGGCGCGGCCTTAAGCATTACCGGGAAAGCATGATGCGGGCGGAAGCATGGCTGACGCCCGCGGGAGGAAAAGACTGAATGGCAAGCGGTAACTATGAAACCCTCAACGTTCAGGATCTGGATGAGAATATTCGATTGATCACCCTTAACCGCCCGGAGGTGGCGAACGCCATCAATACGCAAATGGCGGCGGAGCTGTTGGATTTCTTCTCTAACCTTATTCTGGAGTCGCCGTTGCCGCGCTGCCTTGTGGTCACTGGCGCGGGTCAAAAGGCATTCTGCGCCGGCGGCGATCTGAAACAGCGCAACAGCATGTCCGATGACGACTGGCGCGCCCAGCATCTGCTGATTGAGCGGGCGATCCTGGCCATGACGGATTGCCCCATTCCGGTCTTGGCCGCCGTCAACGGCATCGCCTTCGGGGGCGGCCTGGAGCTCATTTTGAACATGGATTTTGCCTATGCGGCGGATAGCGCCCGCTTTGCCCTGACCGAGACCAGTCTCGGCATCATGCCCGGCGCCGGCGGCACGCAAAACCTGCCCCGTGCGGTGGGCATGCGCCGGGCCAAGGAAATCATTTTCTCCGCCCAGGCCTTCAGCGCCCAGGATGCGCTGGACTGGGGCATCGTCAACCGACTGTTTGCAGCCGATCGCGTGCTGGAAGAAACGCTGACCATGGCGCGCCGTATCGCGCGCAATGCGCCGCTTTCCATAAGGCAGGCCAAGAAGGCCATTCAATTGGGCGCGGAAATGGATCGCCGCACCGCTTTGTATTTCGAGGTGGAAGCCTACAATCATCTGGTATCCACCGACGACCGGCGCGAAGGCGTGGCCGCTTTCAGTGAAAAACGCCCGCCACGGTTCCAAGGCAAATAAGCTTAGCGACTTATCTGGCGTGAAAAAGAAACCGGCCGTCTTACAGACGGCCGGTGTTTATTAGTTACATCATCGTTATCGGAGGATAGACACTCAGTTCCACTTATACGTCAGCTCCAGCCCGTAGGTGCGGGGATAGCCATAGATTTCCAACAACCGGCGGGTGCTGCCCAAATCCGTCGCTGTGGTTTCATATTCTTTGTCGAAAATATTTTTTCCCCACAGCGCCACTTCCCAACGGGAATCTTCCGCCGACAAAGCGACCCGGGCATTGAACAGCCAGTAACTGCGTAGGTGCGTCACAGGGTGGTTGGACACGTTGGCGAAGCGGTCGCCCTGATATTGCCAGTCCACCTGTACGCTGCCCAGAAGACCGTTCTTGCTGATGGGTTTGGCGTAGCGCACCACGCCGCTGGTGTTCCATTCCGGCGCGTAGGCCAGATCATTGCCGTCGATGGCTTCGTTGCCGGGCTTCGGATTTTTCGTCTTGGCGTCAAGCCATCCGCCCGTCAACTTGATATCCAAGCCATCCATCGGCCGCCACCACAGTTCGGTCTCCACGCCGTAGACGCGGGCATCAGCCAAGTTGCCCAATGCAAAGACGTTGGTGGGCAGACCGCCGGGACCGATGACGGTGGAATTGCCGATAAGCTGAATGTCCTGATAATCATAGTAGAACGCCGAGTTGTTCCAGATCAGTCTGCCATCGAGTAGCTTGGTTTTGGCGCCGATTTCATAGGAATAGACGATTTCTTCATCGAAGTCCGTGATGCCGATATCGGCGAACGCCAGATTGCCGTTATAGCCGCCGCTCTTGAAGCCCTTGGATACCGAGGCGTAAAGCAAGGCATTTTCGTTCGGCATGTAATCGATGCCCACTTTGCCGGAAATGTTTTCCCAACTTTTCTTCACCGTGCGTTGCGCCACCCTGGTTACGGGGATAGTGGGCGATTCGTTGGGGTTGGGATCGCCCGACGTTAAGTAGGTGGCGCCATCCCAGAACCGCTCTTCCCATGTGTAACGCACGCCGGCAATCAACCGCCAGTTCTCATCAAATTCATATTCCGTATGCAGGAAGCCGGCGTAGGTTTCCGACTTTTGCACGTACATGGTTTTCACGCCCAGATTGCGGGCAAAAAAGCTCTTGGCTTCGTGAACGGGGGTATCCATTTTATCTTTCTGCCAATATAGTCCGGCAATCCAACTGAGCGGCCCTTCGCCGTTGGACGCCAACCGTAATTCTTGACTATATTGGTTGATTTCATTTTGGAAATAATTATCGACGATCTGCTGCGGGAACCCGTCCGCATCATCTGATTGATAACGGTCAAACGTGTCATAGGACGTAACCGACGTCAGTGTGGCAAAGCCGGCGTCCCATTTGATGTTCAAGTTGCCGCCATAGCCTTCATGATCAATGCGCCCGCGTTGGCCATCGGCATTGGTAAAGGGGTCCGAATCGGGCTCCTGTTCACCAAGATAGCCGAAGCAGTCAGGCTCCCCGCCCTGCAGGGTTCCTGTGAAATAGGCGGGACAAGGAATATTGTTGGTAAGGGGCAGCGTGCCGTCGCCGTAGGGTGATACCGTGTAGTTATATTTATCAGAGTTCTCTTCGCCGCCATGGATGTTGAGGTTGATCTCCAAGACCTCGCTGGGCTTCATATTGACCTGCGCCCGCCAGGCGTATTTATCCACTTCGCCGGAACGGATGTCGTAAAAGCGGTTATAGAACGGGCCGCTGCCCTGCTGCCGCATGTAGCCGGAAAACCGCGTCGCGATCTTCTCATTGACGGGAACGTTCAAATACCCTTCCAGCTCGGCATTCTGGTAATTGCCGTAACTGGCGGAAATCAGCGCTTCGAATTCCGATTTTGGCTTAACGCTGAAGAAACTGACAGCGCCGGCGGTGGTGTTGCGTCCATAAAGCGTACCTTGCGGCCCCTTGAGGACTTCGGCGCGCTCGATGTCAAACAGGGCAAAGCTCAGCATGATGCTGTAAGAGAAATACACTTCGTCCAGATGAACGGCCGCCGGGGAGCCGTTGTTGGGCGCAATATCGTTGAATCCTAAGCCGCGAATCACGAAGTTGGTCAAGCTGTTGCCAAAAATATTGACCGATGTGACGTTGGGAATAAGGGCGGCCAAATCGGCCGGTTCGGAAAGCCCAAGCTTCTTTATTTCCTCGCCGGAGAACGCCGTCACGGCGACGCTGACATCCTGCAGGCTTTGTTCGCGCTTTTGCGCTGACACAATGATTTCCTCGATGGCTGTTTGAGCAAATACCGACGTGGTGCCCAGCAGCATGGAGAGAGTAAGCAGGCCGGTTGCACTTCTGTGCACAGTTCTTCTCATCATCGCCTCCCAAAGGTTTAAGGTAGCATTGCAACAGGTGATCCGGGTCGGCGCCCTTTATTGTCGAACGGCCAGTATTAGAGACCCGATCGCGCCGCGCTTTATCCTCATGGACAGGTCAATCGGACCACAAAATGAAATTTGTTGCAACAAATTTTTTGCATATTATATTTATCAGGCTGTTCCGTCAGACTGAGAAAAGGCGCGCCATAAGGGGGCGTCCTAGGGAGGCGGCATGCGCCTTTGTCTCTCCGGCAGCAGGATTGCCGTGGCTTGGTCGCCAGTGGGTAAGGTTATGAACGTGAGGAAATATTAGGGCCGGACTAACCGATTTTGCGATCGAGGAGGGCGTCTTTCCATTCCAGGGGCTTGATCAGCGCCTGATAGGCCAGCCAGCGCAACGGCTCGGGCGGCAGCGGCCATAGCCGCCGCTGCAGCACCGCCAGTTCGTCCCAGGGCCTGCCCATGATGGCATCGGCGGATGCCGCGCCCATCATCGTCGCCTGCGCCACGCCATGGCCGTTGTATCCCAGGCTGTAATGGATGCGCTCATTCTGATCGCTGACGCCAAAGAGCGGCAGAAAATCCAGGGTCACGGCAATCCATCCGCCCCAAAAACCCAAGATCTCCAGGTCGTGAAGCTCGGGGAAACGCCGGCGAAAGACACCCGCCAAGCGCCGAAACAGCGCCGGCCGATTGCCTTCCGCCAAACGATTGCCAAACGCATAGTGTACCCATTTTGAGCCGCCGATAAGGCGATTGTCCGCGGTCAGGCGATAGTTCTCTAAAAGTTCATGGGCGGTATAGATGCCTTCGCGGTTGGGCCAGCCGATGGCGGCAAGCTGCCGCTCGGACAGCGGCGCGGTCATGAACTGACTGACCCGCACTGGTAACAAGCGGTTTTGCATCAGCCCCAGAGTAGGACCGGTATAGGCATTGGTGGCGATCAGCACTTTCTCGGCGCTAATTTCGCCCGTAGCGGTACAAACCTTTAAGGCAGGTCCCTCCGTGATGGCTTGAACGGCGCTATTTTCATAAACCCGCACCCCCGCGGCGATGACCAGCCGGCGCAACGCGGCCACGTATTTGCCGGGGTGCAGATGGCCGCCCACCGTTTCCAGAATGCCGAAGCGGAAGCTGGCGGGCAGACCGCGACCGCGCATCGCCGCCTCGTCCAAAAACGTCATGTGGATGCCGACCTTGCGCGCGATCGCCGCGGATTGCTCCAGGAGCGGATATTGATCGCCATGCACCCCGGCAATGATATTGCCGGTGGGGGCGTAATCGCAGTCGATGTCCCTGTCTCGGAGAAAATCTTGCGTGAATTCCACCGCCTTGTCGCCGAAGCGGGCCAGCGCGACGCCGCGCTCCTCGCCGAATGTCTTGATGCAGGTAAACACGTCCTTACCAATGGTGGGCGTCAGATGACCAGCATTTCGCCCGCTCGCCCCCATGCCGCAATAGTCTTTCTCAAGGAGCGCCACGTCCACGCCCTGCTCCCGCAAGCGCAGCGCGGCGGAAAGGCCGGTATAGCCGCCGCCGATAATCACCACATCTGCGCGCCCCACGCCTTTCAAGGACGGCATAAGGTCATCCGGTTGCGTCACCCAAGGACTGACATCCATGAACTGCATCATCTCTCTCCCTTTATGACGCGCTGCGGATATTGCGCTGAATGGCCGCTGCAACGGCATCCGCCGCTTCCAGATGCGCCATATGCGCCGCCGAGTCTAAAACAATCACTTCCCTGATTACCGGTAGGGATTGAGCGGGAGACAGCGGAACAATGGAGTCTGCCGCTCCCCACACCAGCGTGACAGGGCGAGAAAAATCGGCGATAGCCGCAAGTCCCTGCGCGGTAGGCGTGTTTTTCAACAGCTCGGCCAAGGTCGATAATGCTTCAGCAGCGCCATCCAGTCGTTTGTATCTCAACAGCGCGTCGATCATATCGCGACTGACCAGAGTGGGATCGCTGAATAGCTGGGCCGCTGCCAGCGCCACCTCTGATCGCTTGCGAGCGAGTACGAAGGCATCAAGAAAAGATGTCGACACCGGACTGCCAAAACCGGCCGGAGATACGAGCGTTAAGGACAAGATACGCTGCGGCTGCCGTTCCGCCATCAGCGCCGCAATAAGTCCGCCCATGGAATGGCCAACCACATGGGCATTCGCTAACCCCATGCCATCCATTGCCCGCAAAACAAGGTCGGCAAGATCACTCAAGGAGGCGATGCCGCTCAGATCCTTATCCGAGCCGCCGTGCCCCGGCAAATCAAGCGCAATGGTCCGCACGTGCTCCGCCAGCTTGGGCTGAACGAACATCCAGTTACCAAGATCGCCGCCAAACCCATGCAAAAGCAGAACGGTCGCCTCTCCTTCCCCCCTGACGAGATAGCGTAAGGTATGGCCACCCAGATCTAACGTCTGCGGATCAGCGTCCGATGCTTCTTCCGAAGCATCCGTTATGCCCGCAGACGCCTGCCGTGCTGAAATGTACGTATTGATTTCCGCATCAGAAACGCCTGCATCGGCCAGCACGGCAATCAGCGAACCACAGGGATACGTGCCCCCAATCTCGGCGATGCGACGGCGCAGGACGCCGGATAAAGGGGCTTCCAACGTATTGGTGATCTTCGGCGTCTCGATATCGACGAGATCGGCGCCCTTGCTGATAAAGCCGCCTTCTTCGGCATGCCAGGCAATGATGGTCCCCTCCTCCATGGACAGGCCCCATTTCGGCAACACAATGGGGTGTATCGCGGTCATGACTGCAATACTCTACGTACCGCCTGCGTCACCGCATCGGCGCCTGGGATATAAAGACGCTCCAGCGACGGCGCAAATGGCACCGGGGTGTGCGGTGCGGTGATCATCTCCACGGGCGCCTTCAAATCCCGGAAGGCTTTCGTTACCGCCAGCGCCGCTATATCGGCGGCAAGACTGCATCGGGGCGGCGATTCATCGACAATCACCAGGCGTCCGGTTTTTGCGACCGATTCAAGAATAGTGTCTTCATCCAAGGGCGAGGTGGTGCGAGGATCGATCACTTCAGCCCTGACGCCATCTTTGGCGACGCTCCTTGCCGCCGCTAGCGCGACATGCACCATATTCGACAGGGCGACCACCGTCACATCGCCTCCATCCAGTATGATATTGGCCTCGCCGAAGGGAATCATGTAAGGCTCATCGGGCACTTCCTCTATCTGCTCATAAAGCGCCTTGTGTTCGAGAAATATCACCGGATCATCATCGCGAATGGCTTCGATCAATAGCCCCTTGGCGTCATACGCGCCGCTGGGCATAACCACCTTCAAGCCGGGAACATGCGTAAATATAGGATGCAAGGTCTGGGAGTGTTGCGCCGCCGCGCATAGCCCCGCACCGATCATGCTGCGCATAACCATCGGCGTCTTGGCCTTGCCGCCGAACATGTAGCGAACCTTGGCCGCCTGATTGAACAACTGATCGAAACAGACGCCGAGAAAATCCACAAACATCAGTTCTGCGACCGGTCGCAGGCCCGTATTGGCCGCTCCCACCGCCATGCCGATGATGGCGCTTTCGCTGATCGGCGTGTCAATCACCCGCTCAGGGCCGAACATGCCCACCAGACCTTTGGTCACGCCCATGACGCCGCCATAGGCGTCCAGCACGCCGGCCGATCCGCCCTGGCCGCCGGCAACATCCTCGCCGATGATCACGACGTCGGCGTCGCGAGCCATTTCCTGACGCAGCGCTTCGTTGATCGCCTGTCGATAGGTTTTCTTGGCCATGGTTCCTGCCCTCCCCCGGCGATCAATATGATACGTAAACGTCTTTTATGAGATCGGACGGCGACGGAAATGGCGCGCTCGCCGCCGCAGCAGCAGCCCGGTCTATCATGGCTTCTATTTCCGCATCGATGGCGTCGAGTTGGTGACTATCGAGAAGTCGGCTTTCCGTTACCTTGATGCGAAACAGCGACAGGGGATCGTGTTGGCGAACGGTCTGCAATTCTTCCGCCGAACGATACGCCTGCGGATCACCCAAAAAATGCCCATGAAAGCGCGGACAATGAAGCTCCAGCGTACTGGGGCCACGACCCTCCCGCGCCGCCCGTACGGCGTCTCCCGCCGCCTCGTGGACGGCAAATAAATCCGTGCCGTCCACCTTGTGCGCTGGCATGCCGAAGGCGGCGGCCCGGGCGGCGATGTCATGCGCGCCGACCGCGTATGAAACCCCGGTGCCCTCGCCATAGCCGTTGTTCTCGATCACGAATACCACCGGCAATTTCAGCACCACCGCCATGTTCATCGCCTCAAAGGTGGTGCCTTGATTGGAAGCGCCATCGCCCAGAAAAGACACCGCCACGGCGCCCGTGCGCTTGGTTTTCGCCGTCAGCGCCGCGCCGATCACCAGCGGCGGGTTGCCGCCGACAATGGCGTTGGCGCCCAGCATTCCCTTGGCAAGATCGGCAATGTGCATGGAGCCGCCCTTGCCGCCGCACAAGCCGCCCTGCCGGCCGAAGATTTCCAGCATCATGCCGGCAATATCGCAGCCCTTGGCGATGCAGTGTCCGTGGCCCCGGTGAGTGGAGCCAATAGCGTCGGCATCGCTTAGATGCAGACAAACGCCCACGGCGGCGGCCTCCTGACCGACATAAAGATGGACGAAGCCGGGAATCTGCCCGCTCTCAAATGCGATTTTCACCCGCTCCTCGAAGGCGCGGATAGTGCGCATTCGCCGATACGCCTCCTTCAGATCATCCCGAGATAGCTGCATCACATTCTCCCTAACTCACAAGGCGCGCGCCGTATCCGTGATGGCTGCTTTCAGTATTGAGGCGATGACATCAACCTGATCTTCGCTGGTGATCATCGGCAACGACATACCCAGAATGTCGCCTATGGGCCGAACAATCAGGCCTTTCTCCAGGGCGCGCCCGGCGCAGGCCTCGCCCACTTTCTTTTCCGCCGGGAATGATCGGCGCGTGGCTTTATCGGCCGCCAGCTCTATGGCGACCAGAACGCCGCATTGCCTGATTTCGCCGACAATCGGCAGTGCGGCAATGTCAGCAAGATGGCGCGCCAGCCGCGGCGCAAGGTTCTCACGGACATGCTCGATCAGCCGTTCATCTTCGATCACCTTGATATTCTCCAGCGCAACCGCGGCGCATACCGGATGGGCGCAGGCGGTAAAGCCATGCTCGAAATCCTCGTCCGCCGCCAGGAGAGCCTCGTTCACGCGCGCCCCGATGCCCACCGCGGATATGGGCAGGTAGGCCGATGACAGGCCCTTGGCCATGGTGATGAGGTCCGGTTCGATGGCAAAGGTTTCACTGGCAAACCAGCGTCCGGTTTTTCCAAACCCGGTGATGACCTCATCGCAAATCAGCAGGACATCATGTTTCTTGCAGACACGATTGATGGCGCTCCAATACCCAGGCGGCGGCACGATCATGCCGCCGGTGCCTTGGATCGGCTCGGCAATGAAGGCGGCCACCGTCTCGGGCCCGGCCTCTTTAATGGCGCGGTCGAGTTCATCGGCGCATTGCTCCGCGAATTGTTCCGGCGTCAGATCGCCGCCATGGCGAAACCAGTAGGGGGCGCTGATATGGCGCACCAATCCTTGCAACGGCAAGCCGAACTGCGGATGGTAATGAGAGATCCCGGTCAAGCTGGTGGCGACGATGGTATTGCCGTGATAGCTCAAGTTGCGGCCAAAAATCAGCCGCTTGTGCGGTTTGCCTTGCAGGCGCCAAAAATAATGCGCCAATTTGATCGCCGTCTCCACCGCTTCGGAGCCGGAAGAGGCGAAAAAGAATCGTTCAAATCCCGGTGGCGTTATCTCCGCCAGTTTTTCGGCAAGCGCCGCAGCCCATGGATTGGTGACGCCGACAAAAGCATGGAGATACGGCAAGCGCCGCATCACCGTGGCGGCAACCTCGGCCAGCCGGTCATTGCCATAGCCGATATTGACGCAGGCAAGCCCTGACAGACCATCGATCAGACGATCGCCTGCTTCGGTGAAAAGGTAAATGCCTTCCGCCCGGTCGAACACTGTGCCGCCCTCTTCCGCCAGACGCTTAGGGTTGGTCATGGGATGAAGATGATGAGCGGCGTCTTGCTGCCGAGCAGTGCGATTGCGGCGATCTGTCATTTGGAAAGCACCTTTGAACGTTATCCAGGGGTGATCAGCAGAGTGCCATTCAGAATGGTTGTTTGAGTGGTTTTTGGGCGACGATTGACTGTCTTTGTGCGACTCTCTATTCTTTGATCATGGAAAGTATTCCCCTTATCAGAGCCGCCGCTGCCTACGATCTGGTCCGCTTCCTCCAAGGATGCGCCATGGACCCGGCGCCCATTTTCGCCAGCACCGGCCTTGATATCGAAAAAACCAACGATCCCTACGCCACCTTTGATCTGGAGCGTTTCACCGAGCTTTTGGAGCGCGCCGCCGAGGCGACCGGCGATCAAGCTGTTGGCCTGAAGCTGGCGTCGCTCCATGATCTGTCGTCCTGGGGCGCATACGGTTATCTCGTTCTTAATGCGCCCACGGTGGGGGCTTGCTTGCGCTGCATGGCCGAATTTCTGGAACCCTGGCAGATGGGCACTTACGTCAAATGCATCCGCGATGCCGATGTCATTGGCATTGAGTACTCGATCCGCCACCCCACAATTCGCCGCCGGGAGCAGGATGCGGAATATTCCGTGTCGATCCCCCGCCGCCTGGTCAGCAAGCTCACGCGCAACAGCGCCGATCCCATCGAAGTAACGTTCGAGCATCAGCAGATATCGGATGATGCGACCTATCGGCGCTATCTGGGCTTAAAGCCAATTTTTGGCGCCCGCGTCAATTCCATCTGGTTTGATCGTGACCTGGAAAACGTTCCCAATCCCAATGCCGACGTAAAGCTATTCAAGATCATCAGCGAGCATTTGAAAGACCTGTCTCAAAAGCTGCCAAAAGATACCGATTTATTGGCGGTGATTGAAACCCAAGTGCGTGATCTGATGGCCGTGCGCACCCCGACCATCGGGGACGTGTCATCCTTATTGCGCCTTGATCCCCGCACCCTGCAACGTCGGCTGAAAGATCGCGGCACCTGCTTTAGCGATATTCTTGACCGGGTGCGGCATCAGGAAGCGCTGCGCTATCTTGAGCAAACACGCATGGAGGTGAAGGAAATCAGCTACCTGCTAGGATTTAACGACGCCAGCGCCTTCATCAAGTCCTTCCGCCGCTGGACCGGTGAGACGCCTTCCACCTTCCGCAGCAAGATATCCTAACCGATCGCCAGCTCGATGGCCGCCGTTCGCGTCAAGCTGTCCGCCGCCGCCTTGGATGCCGCAAATTGATCGTAGCCAAGAACGCTGACCTACTTGGCCTGGGATGAGATTTTTGATAACTGAACCGCTATTGTATAGGGCGACCCCACCGACCAAACATGGCCCTACTCATTCCTGCGATCAGCGCCAGTATCGCAAGCATCAGCAATGCAAGGCCAAGGTCGCGTTGCTCGCTCAGCAGGTAGCTGTTGCAAAGGCGGATGGGCGTCGCCAGTTGCAGCCAGCCCATGACGGCAAGCATTGCTGCTGCATTGACCCAAACGAAACCCCTTAGCACTGGCCCCGCCTGTGTCCATCCCCAGCCGAGCGGCATGCCCGCCAGTATTACAAGGCAGGCTGCCTTGGCGGCATTCACGGCCTGGCCGGCAAGCGCAGCATCTATCCATCGCGGGATGAGCCAAAAGACACAGGCAAGCGCCCCGGCAAGCAGCGCCGACGGCGCTGTCCAATTGGCGAACCGTGTAAGGGCAAGCGTCGCGCCGATCATGGCCCCACCGCCGACAAGCAGGGGATACTGGCAGAGCAGATGAGTGACAAGCCGCCCCTCAAGCAGCCCAGCCAAGGGCGGCAGGAGCGCCGCCGCCACCAATGCGGCGCCAACGCCGATGCGCGCCTTAGCCTTCAATGAACAAGAGCGCGTCAAGCACGCCATTGGTATCTTCGGGATCAAATACACGAGACAGCCGGCCTTTGCCGTCAATGAGGTATAGCCCCGCGTTGTGGACAAAACCACCCGCGCCGTCCGGTATCACCACGACGCCGGCGCGCTCAAGCAATGCTGCCCTCGCCTTGGGATCCTCGACCCCCGCTACCCGCCAATGCGGAGCTTCCGCCCCATGCCGATTGGCGAACCAGCCGAGCCGTCGCGGGCCATCCGCCGGATCGAAACTGAGACTGAGCAGCGGCACGCCGGGCGGCAGGACCGCGTCCAGCCGTTCAAAGGCGGTGCCGAGCGTCAGGCAGACGTCAGGACAAGTGGTGTAGATGAATTCCAGCACCACCGGCGCACCGCGATAGTCCGAAAGCTGCAACTTTGCGCTTGTCTGGTCATAAAGCGGCACATCAGGCAACACTCGCGGTGCGGCGGCAATATCGAGCCGCCGCGCCGCTTCCGAAGTAAGGGCCATCCCCCCTTCTGTCCCCCACCAGAAAGTTGCAGCTCCAAGGCCGGCCACAACGACCGTCGCTAGCGCCGCACGCATCCGTTCACGCCTCCTGCAGTATCCTGGGCATACGGGTGAGAAATTTTAGCACGAACATGGTTGCGAGCACGATCACCCCCACCGCCATGACCGACGCGATCTGGTCCCAGATCAGCCATTCGGGAAGATGCGTCGCCCAGCGGCGGGGCACACTGGCCCATCCGCCCATCAGGAACATACCCACGAACCCGAGCCCGAACAGTAGATAAAGGATCGCCGTCATATCGCCGCCCTGCGGCGTCACATCCTCGCCCCGCGCCAGATAGATCATAAAGGCGAACTGCATCGGCAGCAGCCCCAGCAGCAGGTAGAAGTGGAAGTGTCCGGGCACCCACATCGTATTGTGCATCACCGAGTTGACAGTAATCGTGGCGTCGATCACCGCGGGAATTACCCCCGCCATCCAGCCGAACATCGAGATCAGCAGCAACGTCGAGATCAAGTCCCAACGGATGCCCGATCGGTGCAGAATCGCCAGCGCGCCCAGTCCCGTTACGATCAGCACCGGGAAGGAATTAACATAAGACAACACTTGGCCCATCGCCATCATCCAGGTCGGCATTGCGAAGTCCATCAGCAGATGGTGTGGATAGATGATCAGCACCATTGTCGTGGATAACGTCCAGGCTGCGAGGAACACCTTGCTGGTTTTCCAGGGCCGCCCGGTGATCCGCGGCAGCAGTTCATAGATCACCGTAACCGCCATGTAGATCGTGGCATTGATAAAGACGTGACCAAAGAAGTAGGTCAAGTTCTTGGCCAGAAGCGGGTCAATCTGAATCTCTGGGAACGCAATATTGATCAGACTCATGACCAGGATCGCCGCCCCTGCGGTTAGTGCGAGGGTAGTGACGATCACCACCATCGTCGAGGCGACGACTGTCGGCGGCGGAACATTTTCCGTGCTGTTTGCAAACAGCACATGCCAGCCAAGTCCGCGGCCAAGCCCGCCGTAGCCCGCAATGATCGCCCGCGCGATCTCAAGACAAACGATCAGAAAGCCGACGCCGATCACCAGAAGCCCGGATAGATGCAGGGCCGCCGCCCAGGCGGGCCAGGCGGCCCCCGAAGTGGCCGGCAGCGGATAAAGGAACGTCCAGGCGCCGCCGAAGCCGCCCAGGAAGTCGGCCGCAAGAATTGCAACAACCCCTGCCAGGAAAAGTGCCAGGTTCACCCCCAGCGCCCAGCCATGCAGTCTCACATGGGCCGAGAGGAAGTGCCACATCACAGCCATGCCGCCAAGCGCCGCGATCCCCACCATGCCAGTGCCGTGGACGGTCATCATTTGGTAGAAAAGCGCTGGATCAAGAGCAAGGATATCGCTTTGTGCGAGCCGCATCAAAAGCCCGAGTGTCATCATTAGAAGCAGCACGATCCCGGTTGCCGCCAAATAGAGGGTCACCCACAACCGTCCCCGATCAGCGAGCGCCACCTTCGCGCCCGCCGTTGCATATGCCTCAGCCATCGTTCCCTCCCGTTTGGCTGACGATAACCTCGGTCAGCATGCCGTGATGCGCTAGTCCGCAATATTCAAGACAGAGCACTCGGTAAGTACCGGGCGCATCGAATTCGTGTACTAGGCGGTTAACGTAGCCCGGCATCGCCTGCGTTTGCGCGACCAATCGCCCTGCTGCGTCATAGATGCCGAAGCCATGGTTAACATCCATGCTCGCCACACGGAACTCGACTGGCCGGTTAAGGGAGACCTCCTCGCGGTCGAGTTCCCAATACCATTGCGCCGCTGTCGCATTGACAATCTGCGGTTCGGTTACGTCAGCCTTGTAAGGCATATCCCGCAGGAGCCAAATGCTGATCGGCAGCCCGACCAGCACCATCAGCCAGAATGCGATAGCGCGCATGCGATAGGCTCGCCCCTGAACAGGAGCATAGTCCTCAACAGCATGGGCAAGAGCACGTACTCGCAGAAATACGGCGGCAAGTAAGAGAATCGCCGCGGCCGACAGTAACAGGGACATAGTCTGCACAGTCATTGGCCACCTCCCCAATCTGTAGAAAGCTTGGTGCTGGGCCAGCGGAAGTCCTTGATCTAGATCAAGGAGAATTGTGTGGCGATCAAATTACTGATAGTGTTGGAGTAGTTTATTTTATAATTATACTAATAGCAAGTTGCCCTAAACGACCGCCAGTTCGATGGCGCGTCCGGTGAAACCCGTCGTCATGCCGCCATCCAGCGTAATTACTTGGCCCGTCAGGTAGGCGCTGTCGGGGCTTGCCAGAAAATGGACGAGCGCCGCCACTTCCTCCGGCTTGCCGATGCGCCCCAGCGGACAATAGGCGGCGGAGATTTTACGCTCAGGATGGTCCGGCGGCACCATGGCTGTCTCGATGCTGCCCGGCGCGATGGCGTTGACGCGAATACCGTGCGCCGCCAGTTCGATCGCTGCCGTCCGTGTCAAGCTGTCCACCGCCGCCTTGGATGCCGCATATTGACTGTAGCCGGGAGCGCTGATCTGCCCGGCGACGGATGAGATATTGATGATGGAGCCGCCGCCGGGAAGCAGCCGGCGCGCCATCCGAAGCATGCCGTAAAGCGCCCTTGTATTGATGGCAAAGACGCGATCGAACTCGGCAAAGCTTGACTCTTCAATCTCCGGCCCGGTGTTTTCAATGCCGGCGCTGTTGACAAGAATATCTGCCGGCCCGGCCACCGTCAGAACTTCTGACGTCAGCCGCTCAATGTCAGTCTCCGCTGTAATATCGGCCCGGATGAAATGAGCGCCAAGCGCGTTGGCAATGGCCTCGCCCTCCCGCCGTCGGCCAGTAATGACCACCGTGACGCCGTGGGTGATGAAGCGCTGGGCAATGGCCTTGCCGATGCCCGAGGTGCCGCCGGTGATCAGCGCCTTAAGTCCGCTTAGCGAGAAGGATGCCGTCATGTTAACCCCTAGCCGAAATAGCGGGGCCAGCATGCATTGCCCTCTCTTATGGGTGGTTGTTTTAAGGCGACAAAAAGTGGTTGAAATCGGACAAATCACTATCCATGACGTATCAGAATAATTATTTGTCGCTCTAAAACAATCACAAAAACAGCCAGTTGTGCTGTCTTGAGATGGTAATAAGCCTGAAAATGCGGGAGGGCATCATGAAAACTTTCTGGACCGGTTCGATCATGGCTTTAGCGGCGGCTTCCAGCCCGGTTGCCGCGCAGACAGACGATTTAGCGCTGGCGGAAATCGTCGTTACAGCGCAAAAGCGGGCCGAAAGCCTGCAGTCGGTTCCCATCGCCGTCACCGCATTTACGGGCGAGACGTTACGCGAGCTGGGCATATCAAACAGCATGGATCTTGCCGCCTTCACTCCCGGCCTGAACATGGGAGATCCCTTAGGCCAAGGCAACCAGCCCGCCATTTTCCTGCGCGGCGTGGGGCTTAATGACTTCAACACCAACAACTCAAGTCCGGTGGGCGTTTATGTGGACGATATCTACATCAGCGCCGTTTCGGCCCAGAACTTCTTGCTCTTTGATCTTGAACAGGTCGAAGTGCTGAAAGGTCCGCAAGGCACGCTTTATGGACGCAATACCACCGGCGGCGCCATCAAGTTCACCTCCGCCCGACCGAGCGATGAATTTACCGCCAAAGCGCGCCTCAGTTACGGCCGCTTCGACGCCCTGGAAGCGGAAGCCGCCATTTCCGGCCCGCTCGCCGATGGGATCAAGTTCCGCCTGGCGGGAACCCGCATGCGGTCCGATGGCTTTGTTAAGAATTTGGTCGATGGTGAAACTTACAATGAAGACGACAGCTACGCCTGGCGCGCCACCTTTCTAATCGAGCCGTCCGAAGATCTCGATCTGACGCTGCAGGCGTTTGGCGGTGAAATCACGCCGAAAGCGCCGCTTTACCAGCATTTCGGCACCATGGACCCCGCCTCATTTGATGAAGAGCTGCAGGCCTTTACCGCGCGTTGCTCCGCCGCCGCCATACGCGCCCTCGCTTGCGTCGATCAAATCGGCTACCAAGACGCCAGCGGCGACCGCTATGCCAGTGAATCCGATCGCGGCGGCCGCCTTAAGGTGGAGACACTAGGGTTCTCCGGCACCCTCAACTGGCGCGCCACCGACTCCGTCACCATCACCTCCGTCACCTCCTATATCGACGTGGAAAAACTACATGAGGAGGATACGGATTCCGGGCCTGTGGATTTCCTGCATGTAACCTACGGCGTCGATCAATGGACCTTCACTCAGGAGCTGCGGGCGGCCGGCAGCGGCAGCAACCACAACTGGCTCGTTGGCCTTTACTATTTGGAGGAGACTGTCGACCAGGATCAGTCCGCCAATATCTTTCAATCCTATCGGGATGAGCTTCTTGATCTTGGCGTCGATCCCATGGATATCATCAATGCCTTCCTGATTTATACCCATCATATGAATAAGCAGAAGACGAAATCCTATGCCGCCTTTGGGCAAGTGGATTACAACATCACCGACCAACTCAATGCCACGCTGGGCCTGCGCTACACCAAGGAAAAACGCAGCTTCTTGACCCAGGTTGACCTCGTAGAGCCGCTGCTGATCCCGGGCGGCATCATCGATGGCATGGGCAATGCGTATTCCGAGAAGATCGATAATGATGAACTATCGTTCCGCGTTGGCCTCAACTATTCCTTTAATGAAGATGTGATGGTTTACGCCAACGTATCAACGGCGTTCAAGTCCGGCGGTTTTAATGGCAGCTTCATTTTCGACCCGGCGGAACTTGAATACTTGAGCTATGAGCCGGAAACCATCACCGCCTATCACTTAGGCTTCAAATCCGATCTCGCCGGTCGTCGGCTGCGCGTCAACGGCGAACTTTTTTATTATGATTACGATGATTTGCAGGTATTCACCCTGGTGGACCTTGGCGGCCCCTTGCCGGCCAGCGTGCTTGCCAACGCCGCCAGCGCCCGCATGAAGGGAGCGGAGCTTGAAGTCACCGCCCTACCATTGCAAGGCTTGACCCTGCAAGGCGCGGTATCCTATCTGGACGCAACCTTGCGGGATTTCCAATCGGTCGCCGGGGACTTCTCGGGCAACCGGCCGGCCTTGTCGCCGAAATGGAGTTTCTCTGTTCGCGCCGCCTATGAGCATCCCATCACCGATACCCTGTCGGTTCGCTTGCAGTCCGATGTGAATTGGCAGGATGATGTTTACTATAATGTCGATAATGTGGAGGAAACCAGGCAGTCGGCCTACGCCATCTGGAATGCGCGTCTGTCGCTCTTGTCAAGCAATGGACAGTGGGAAGTGGCTGGATGGGTGCGCAATATCGCCGACAAGAATTATTGGTCCTATCTGATTGATATCGGCGAATCCTTTGGCATGATCCAGGGCATGCGCGGCATGCCGCGCACTTATGGCCTTGAGTTGAGCGTGCAATATTAAACTAGAATCAACCGCCGCCTCTCCGGTCGGGAGAAGCGGCGGCGATGATGGTAAAGTAATGCTGGAGCGGCTTACTTAAAACCGGAAGCCGACTTCAACCCCCCACAGGCGCGGCCGGTTGGGCAGATAGTTGCCTGCGCCGCCCGAGTAGGCGTAGTTGCTGTAGGTGCGCTCATTGGTTACGTTGTCGATGAAGCCGGTGATGCTCCACTGCTCGCCCCGCAGCCCTAAGCGCAGATCAACGAAATTCTTCGAACCGCCGTCATCGATGAAATTTTCGGTATCGAAGTAGACGCCATCCACATAACGGTAGGACGCGCGCGCAACGATATTGATGTTATCGGTAATCGGCGCATCATAATCCAACGACAGATTGAGCGTCTTTTCCGGAGTATCGGGCAGCGTGTTGCCCTTGTTGTTGACCACTAACGCCACTTCCCCCGTCGTAAAATTCAGATACTCGGTGATTTCGTTGGAGGCAATTTCCGCATTCATCAAACCGCCGCTGGCCTGGAATCTTAATTCCTGCGTCAGCAGGAAGATAAAATCCACTTCCAGACCGTAAACTTCCGCCTTGTCATAAGTGGTCATGCTTTGCAGCGAGGCGCCGTAGAAGTAGTGGTGGCGGTTTTCTATATCGCTGTAAAAGGCGGCGCCGTTCAGGATCACGCGGCCATCCATGAAGGTGCTCTTGACGCCAACCTCGGCGGTATCGGCCACCTCGGGCTCGATAAAGCGGGGCAAGCCGCCGGCAAAAGCCGCGGTCGGATTTGGCACGCCGGTGCGGAAGCCGCGCGCCAAGTCGACATACGTCAGCACGTCCTCGTTGACTTTGTAGGCCAAGTTGAACTTGGGCTGCAACTTCTTGAACGTCCGCGATGCCGTCTGGCCCGGCAACGCCAGGAAGGCAGGCGCCTCGCCCACGTACTCCGTGTCGACCTCGACCCTGTCATAGCGGGCGGCCATGGTCAGTGTCAGGGCGTCCGTGATATCGTAGTTGGTGCTCAAAAACACGCCCCAGGCCTGGCTGTCAATGGTGTCGCGGCCATCGGTGAGAATGCTGTTGGCGGGATTGTTGCGGCTTTCCTCCAACGTCTTGTGGCCGGTGGTAAAATCGCCCAGCAGCACGATCACCTGATTGTAGATGTCCCGCTCCTGATAAAACACGCCGCCGACCCAGCGGAACCGCTGACTGGCGTCAGAAGCGTAGCGCAGTTCGGTATTAAAGACCTCGGCGTCAAAGCGCACGTCCTGAAGCAGAATATCGACAGGCTGGAAGTCGAGATCGCCGAAATCTTCCTGGTCGCTCTTGTTGTAGCCGGTGACCGAGGTCACCACGCCGCCCGCCAGATCGAATTCCACTTTCAGCGACGTGGTCAGCACATCGCGCTTTTCCTCGGTCTGAACGTTCGAGTGATTGACGTACTGGCCATTGCTAATATCGCTGCCCAGACGGCCGAGCGGGCCGCCGAACAACAAGTCGATCTCCGGCACCGGATCGGGCAGCAAGGGGAATGATTCATAGAACGAGGCGCCGTTCTCGCCATCCATGTAGGAAGCGCGCAAGTCCACCCGCACCTCGCCAAGATTGGCGAAGAGCGAGCCCCGGATGGTGCCTTCCTCAACGAAATCCACCAGATCATTGGTCAAGGAATTGCGGATATAGCCATCGCGCTTCTCGTAAACGCCGGCAACGCGGAACAGCAGCTTATCCTCTACGATGGGGCCGGACAGACCGGCGCTGTAGCGTTGGGCATCGTTCTTGCCGTATTGGGCCTTGGCGAAGCCTTCAAATTCATTGCTCGGCTGCTTGGTGACGATATTGATGGCGCCGGCAATGGCGCCCGCGCCATAAAGCGCGCCCTGCGGGCCTTTAAGCACCTCGATACGCTCGATATCAAACAGGTCCTGATTGATGAAATCCTGGGCCGGGGCCTGTACGCCATCGATATTCAGCACCACCGGAGAGTCGCCCTGCTGCGGCGTGGTCAAGCCGCGCGCAGAGATGTTCACCACGCCCTGCCGATAAGATGGTTGCAGGATGATATTGGGAATGTGAGCGGCTACGTCCGCAATGCGGGTGATGCCGGCGTTTTCCACATCCTGCGCCGTAAACGCGGTCAACGATTCCGGAATGTCCTGGATGCGCTCCTCGCGTTTACGGGCGGTCACCATGACCTCGCCGATGACCCAGTCGCTATTGCTGCTGTCGGTCTCCGCGGCTACCGCAAATCCTTCCAGGCAGAGGGGAAGCGCGATTGCCGCAACCCCGGTCAGTAAGGCGATTTTTAGCTTGTTCGTCACTTTGCTACTCCCCTTCAATATTATGTTCGCTCTCTTGATGGCAAGAAACTGAACTGCATTTTTGGCGCGGCCGCTAAAAGGCCAGCCGGGAATGACAACCCAAGACTATTTGGCCAAGCCCCGGCGTTTAATTCAAATTACCAGATGGATAGGTAGGGGGGTATTTCGGTTAGGTTCGCCTTAGGGCCTGATCACCGTTCATGCCAGCCGAAGGCGCGGCTCATGAGATGATAGATCACATGCTGCTCCAGGACGCCGCCCACCAGATACGCCCGGGGACCGATGGCGTAGAGCGCCACGTCTTCGCCGCCATGGGTTTCGGTGGGCAAGTCGCGGTCGCCTGCGCGCGTATAGGTCGGCACCAGCGCCTGCTGCCTGGCCGCCGGATCCGTTGAGGGCTCGGGCCGCGGCCCGCTCACCGCGCCGGGGCCGTTATGATAGCCAAGGGTGGTGTAGGGTTTGCCGTCAAGCGCCCGCGACGGCTCGCTCTTGGGCTCGCCGTGCTCATCATTGCCCGCCACCAGCCCCAGGATCGGGTTGCCCCGCTTCGGGTAGCCCGCCATGGTGAAAACATGACTATGGTCCGCCGTGACCAGGATCAGGGTATCGTTGAGATCGACCTTGTCCACCGCCGTCTGAATGGCCTTGGCGAACTCCTGCACTTCCATCAGAGCCTTGCCGGCGACGCCTTCGTGGTGGGCGTGATCGATGCGTCCGCCTTCCACCATCAGGTAGTACCCGTGCTTGCGGCGGGAGAGAATATCGATGGCCTTGGCGGTCATTTCGGACAGCGTCGGCTCGTTACTATTCGCCTTTCTGTCCATCATGTAAGTGAGGTGCGATCGATTAAAGACCCCCAGCACCTGCCCCCCCTGGGTCGCATCTAGCGCCGCCAGCGCTTGGCGATCCTCAATCAGGCGGCCATTCGGAAAGCGGGCCCGCCATCGCCCGATGAGATCCTCGCCAAATTTTTCCCGCCCGCCGCCGAACGCCACGTCGATGCCGCTACCGGCGGAGAACTCAATCAGTTGCCGGGCGATGGAGGTGCAGCCGCTTTGCAGCGCCTCGGCCGGCATGTCGCCATCCCCCTCCCATTCCCGATCCGCCACATGGGCATAGACCGCCGCCGGCGTGGCGTGGGTCAGCCGGGTGGTGGTGACGATGCCCACCGCCTTGCCGGCCTTCGCCGCCGTCTCGCCCATGGTGGGAACCCGATGGGCCAGCGTATCCGCGCACACGCCGCGCCGCGCCGCGGCGGATATGCCCAGCACCCCGGCGCGCGTTTTGATGCCGGTATTCATGGCGCTGGCGGTGCCCGCCGAATCCGGCACTTGTTGGTTGGCGTTATAGGTCTTGATCAGGGCGGTATAGGGGAACTTCTCAAAGGAGAGGAAATTCTCCTCTCCCGACTGACCGCGCGACTGGCCATCGAAGATGCGCGCCGCGGTGACTGTGGTCGGCCCCATGCCGTCGCCGATGAATAAGATGACATTGCGGGCCGGTCTGACATTGGGTTTTACGGTAAGACGCGCCGCAACCTCCGCCTCGCCCGCCTGAAACCAATCACCCGCCCTATCGTCTGACCGAGGTTGAGCGGCGCAGGCGGATAGAATCAGCGCCAGAAGCGCCCAGCGGGCCATTCTCATGTCACCACCATGCCGCGTAGAATGCCATCACCACCAAAGCCGTTGCCACGGCGGCCGCATTAAACCCCGCGGAGGTTCTGAAATCAATATCCTTGAGATCCGAGTGCCGCGCCTCGCCTTTTTCCCGATCCAGCAGCGATATGACGATGGCGAGGACCAGACAGGCGAGAAAGACAATGCCCACCCGATCCATGAACGGCAGCTCCGGCCACCAGATTTTGAAAGCGAACGACAGCACGGCGGAACCGATGGCCGCCGCCAGCCCGCCCTTGGCGGTGGCGTGCTTCCAGAACAGGCCGAGGAGGAACAAGACGACGATCCCCGGCGTGAAAAAGCCGGTAAATTCCTGAATGAACTGGAAGGCCTGATCAAAGCCCGACAGCAATGGTTTGGCGACGATTACCGCCAGCAGGATGGCCGCCAGGGCGACCAGACGGCCGATTTTCACCAGGGTATGCTCGTTGGTATTCGGCCTGAAATGCCGGTAGAGATCCATGGTGAAAATCGTTGAGATGGAGTTCATCATCGAGCCCAGCGAACTGACGATGGCCGCCACCAGCGCCGCAAACACCAACCCCTTGACGCCCGCCGGCACCAGTTTCATCATTTCAGGGTAGGCTTGATCCGGCGCGCTCAGATCCGGCGTCAGAACGAAGGCGGCAATACCGGGCACGACCACGAAAATCGGCATGATGAGCTTCAATCCGGCGGCCATGATGATGCCCTTTTGCGCCTCCCGCACCGATTTGGCGGCCAATGCCCGCTGGATGATGTATTGGTTGCAGCCCCAATAGGAGATATGCATCACCCACATGCCGCCAAGAATGACGGAAAGGCCCGGCAGCAACGCATAGTTGGGATTATCCGGCGACAAGATCATGTCGAACTTTTCCGGCGCGCGCTGCATGAGTTCGACAAATCCGGCTACCGGACCGGCGCCGCCGCTGACCTGGTCCAGCGCCAGCCAACTGACGATCAGGCCGCCAAAAACCAACAGGGCAACCTGCACGATGTCGGTCAGCGCCACCGCTTTAAGCCCGCCATAGAGCGAATAAGCCGTGGCGACTAGCCCTAAGAATATCAAACCATAGGCGATGTCCACACCGGCAATGGTATTAAGCGCCAATGCTCCCAGCCACAAAATGGACGTAAGGTTGACGAGCACATAGACCCCAAGCCAGAACACCGCCATCACCATGCGCACTGAATGATCATAGCGGCGCTCCAGATATTGCGGCATGGTGTAGATGCCGTTCTTCAGGAAGATGGGCAGAAAATACTTACCGACAACGATGAGAGTGATCGCCGCCAGCCATTCGTAGCTGGCGATGCCGAGACCAATGGCAAACCCCGAACCGGTCATGCCGATGATCTGTTCGGCGGAGATGTTGGCGGCGATCAGCGACGAGCCGATCGCCCACCATGGCAGCGCCTTGCTGGCGAGAAAATAGTCTTTGGTATTTTTATCGTGGCCGGCTTTTTCGCGGCTTACCCATTGCGCCAGCGCAATGATCATCACTGCATAGAGGCCGATGATGACGATGTCCAATGTGGTAAGCTGCATGTTGCGACCCCTTCCCAGTCCGGCCGGAATCCGGCCTTTATCGCAGTTTTTTGGCTTTCAAGTAGTCCAGAAGCGTCTGCGGTTCATCGGTCTGAATCATATTGACGCCGTGCGTCACCAGATATCCCCAATGAGCATCGGGATCCTGCAGCGCCGAGGCATCGGTATACGATGCCGCCAGTCCCGCCCACATGGTGTTGACCCACAATCGATGGCCATTGCCGGTGATATCCTTGGCGTGACGCTGCAAATATCCGGGATTTACAAATACAATCTCAAACGCAACCGGGCGAACACCTTGATAGGCGGACACGTCCAGCGGCGTTCCATCGACTTCCCGGACCACCGGCATGAAGTACACATCTTTGAATTGCGCCATATCATGTTGCGACAGATTGGCGGCCTTGAATAGCGCCTCTTTAGTCATGCCCAAACGGCGGACGGCCTCTAACGTGGGAAACAAGGTTTCCCCTTTGGCGTCCAGATTGACAAGAATCTTGCCGCGAATGACGGCAAGAGCTTCTTCGAGCGTGGGAATTTTATGGGCCGTCAAGGCGGCGCGATCGCCGCCCTGGCCTTCCTTCAGATAAAGGGTCTTTAGTTCCGCGAGCGTCTTATCGCTGATACGTCCAACGCCATTGGTCGTCCGATCCACCGTTTCATCATGCATGATGATAAGCTGGTTATCGGCGGTGATCTGCACGTCGATCTCCACCATATCGACGCCCATGTTGATGCAATCCTGAATGGCCGGCAGCGAATCTTCCGGCGCCTGATGCCAACAAGCGCGGTGGGCGATGACCATGACGTCATCCGGCTTCGGCGTTTCCAGACGTTGACGCAGAACATCCAAAGGCGAAAGAGCGGTGCTGGCCTCCCCCGCTTGCGATAAGTTCCAAGCACTGAGTACTACCATGAACGCAAGGCACGTACTGACAACTACGTTAGGACTCATTTGAACCCCTTAACCTGATGATCACGCGGATGAGGCGCTTGGAAGCGCCACTTTCACCGTAATTGCGAGCGAAGCGACGCAATCCAGAAATACAACGTATTGGATCGCCTTGCTTTTCTGGATTGCTTCGGTCACTTACGCTCCCCCGCAATGACGATCATAACCGTGCCCGAATCCAATTTAGAGATAGGTTTTACAAAAAAAGAGGGGAAGGCACGAGGCCTTCCCCCCAGCGCGTGCAGTGCTAGTACACGTAACTTACGCCAATGAAGTAGGCGGGACCGAAATTCGACTCCCGGCCAGGCTGTTCCTGGAAGCGGCCGGTCACCAGGTCTTCCCGTTCGCCGAGGATGTTAAACAGGTTGATGGTGGCCGACAGGCTTTCGGTAACCCGGTAGGACGCCTTGAAATCCACATGCCATTCCCGATCCACATACGAAATCTGATCGGGGTTTGTGTTGATCACATCCATCTGAATGCCGATGTAGTTGTAGGCAAGCTTGGCCGAGAATGGGCCCTTGTCATAGAACAAGGAGGCGTTGAACATTTTGTTCGATTGGCCCTGCATGGTGATCGGCTCAAAGAAGACGCCAGTATTGGTTTGGTATTCGAAGTCATGCCAAAGCCTGGTGGCGTTGAACGAAGCGCCAAGTCCATCCAGCGGCGACGGCAGGAAATCGAAGTTCTTGATGATGTTCAGCTCAAGACCCCACAGGTTAATGTTCTTGCCGGCATTGGACGGCTGGGTGACAAGGGCAAGCTGCTCGGTACCGAAGATGTCCACAAGCTGTTCAGTGGTGGTCAGGATAATTTCGCCTTGGATTCTTTTGTAAAAGGCCCCCAAGGAAATGATGCCGGTGCCTTCGTCCAGATATTTCTCGATGGAGAGGTCGATATTATCCGACTTTCTCGGCTTTAAGTCAGGATTGCTGCGAGTAACGGTCGGCTGCGTGCCGCCGATGGTTACGCTCTCCTGAGATGGCGCGAACTGGTTG
Source organism: Pseudomonadota bacterium (assembly GCA_003577275.1). Classification (GTDB taxonomy): domain Bacteria; phylum Pseudomonadota; class Alphaproteobacteria; order Sphingomonadales; family Govanellaceae; genus PRO5. The sequence continues at coordinate 28,143 of QEVO01000008.1, read as the reverse complement.
AACGGCGGCCGGCCAATGGTTTTGCTGTAGGCGGCGCGCACTACCATATCGTCGCTGATATCATAGGAGTAGTTGAAGGACGGCAGAAAATCCACATAGTGCCCGCCATCGGTGATGGGAACATAATTGGCAGGGCCAGGCAGCGCGGGATTCCGGCGGAATCCGCTGGTGTCATAGCTGGTGGCTTCAATCCTAAGGCCTGCCACCATGCGATGACGATCGCTTTGGTGGGTGACCGCCGCATAGCCCGCGATCACATCCTCCTGCACGCCGTAGTCGCTGCGCGCATCCACATCCGGCTGGTCATTGAAGGACCACTGGCCGGCATTCGCCGCGATGTGATCTTGGACGGTGGACAGAGTTCTTCTGCTGTCAATGACGATGATCTGTTGGCCGGACAAAATGCCCGGCATATGCGACACGGATTGCAGCGACGCCAGACCGCTGGCGCCCAGGTTAAGCGTATTGCCATTGACTGCCGTATAGACGAAGCGGTTTTCGTCAAAGCTTCTGTCAATCCGGCGGTACTTGGCGCCGATGATGTAGCCTAAGGCGTCGCTACCGAAAAGCTGCTCGCCGACGACATCAGCCGACGCCTCGTACACCTCTTCCTTCATGCGACGATCGGTGAAATTCCACTCGATCATCGGCAGATTGTTGAGGTTATAAGCCGCCGCCGGATTGGTTAGCGTGACATTGAAGGCATCGCCATCACGCTCGTAAGAGAAGGCGTAATCGGAGCTGTTGCGCCGCCAGATGAAGAACGATTCCGGGTTCTTGAATAGTGAGCCGGAATAACTGCCGCGCAGCTTTAAGAGGGTGTTCTCGCCCACGTTGTAGTCGGTACCGATCTGGCCACCCCACAAGGAGCGCTCAAAATCAAAGAGCCCCAGTTGTTGCAGCGATTGAAAGCCATTGCCGACAAGAGTGCCGCTGGTCGGTGTAAAGTTCGTCAGCGTATTGCCGCTTTGGTTGACCAGAACATCGGTCTGACGGGCTTCGTCGTCGGTGGCGATGTTGTAATAGACCTTCAAGAAGCTATAGATGTCGGCCGAGGGCTTGTGCTCCAGCTTGACCATGCCGCCATAGCGCGTTCTGTCGTTCTTGTACCAATGGTAGCGGCGCTGGCCGGGCGCGCCCACGGAACCGTCCGCATAATCGCTGGTCTGGACGCCGCTGGGGTTATAGAAGCGGAACCGTTCGAACTGCGCCCAGGGCAGATAGGAGAAGCGGCTAAAGTAGTTGCCAGTGACCACGACGCCGAACTCGTCGTTGCTGCCGAACTTATCGGCAAACAGAAAATCAGCGTTGCCGGACAATCTCTTGCCGTGATAGCCGTCATATTGGTCGTAGCGGCCGATTTCCCCTTGGAACTGCAGCGCCATATCGTCGTAGTCATAAGCCTTCGGCGTCACCAGATTGACGATGCCGCCGACCGCATGGCCTTCCAGGTCCGGCGTCGCCGTCTTGAACACCTCGATCCGCTTCGATACCGATGCCGGCAGCACTTCCATGAAAACCTTGCGGCCGGCGCGGTCAGGCACCGCGATGGTGCTGCCATCCAACAGCGTGGAGTTATAGTTCGGATTAAGGCCGCGGATGCTGACAAAGCGCGCCTCGCCCTGGTCGGTTCTGATTGAAATGCCCGGCACCCGGGCCAGGGATTCGCCGACGTTGAAATCCGGCAAGCGGCCGATTTCGTCGGCGGAGATCGCGTCGATCACCTGCAGCATATCGCGCTTGGCTTCCAGCGACCGCAGGTTCTGCAGCTTGGTGCCCTTGACGACGATTTCTTCAAATGAATCTTGCGCCGGCGCGGCTCCTTCGTCCGCTATCGCCTGGCCGATCAGCAAGCTTGAGGCGCAGACGCCAGTTAATAGAACGCTTCTTAAGTGCTTTGATGCCTGAGATTTCATAATCCCATTTCCCCCTAGCTGGTGTGAATAACATCCCGTGATGCCGCGCCAGGCCCGTAACCTGATGAACACCCGGAAAGAAAGAAACCTACAATAAGTATAATTTCTTTCTTTAATACGCTTGCACGCTGAGTATCGCACACATTATATGTATAATTTGTGACAAAATAGCACCTCTAGGGGAAAAAGCCAGGACTTTTTTACAAACGGTGTGTATTTTTGCCGGACCGCCGCCAGCACCCTGCTGCCCTAGTTGAGTAACCATATGAGAAATAAAACGAAATTAGAACTAGCAAAAGGCGAATCCGCCAGAGCTGACGCGCCAGAGCTGACGCGCAGCGAGCGCCGAATTCTCGGCCTTCTGTTCCGCCGCGGCTCCATGACCCAGGCGACTCTGGCGGAGGAGACCGAACTGACCCAGCAATCCGTCTCCCGCATCGTCGCCAGACTGCAGGATCAGGGGATGCTGGAGACGGGCGCGCGCATCGCCAGCGGCCGGCGCGGATATCCCAGCGCGACGGTCAAGATCGCCCCCGGCTATACCTATTCCCTGGGCGTATCCATCATGGCGGATGCCGCCTCGGTGGCGGCAATTGATTTTTCTGGCGCGGTGCGGTGCGAAATACGGCGCGCCTTCTCCCCCATGCGGCTTGGCGACGTCACGGAGTGGATCAATGGCGTTATTGACCAGATCAGAAAAGATAAACTGCCCAAACAGTCGACCATCGCCGGCGTCGGCGTCGGCATTTCCGGCTCCTTCATCGGCAAAGAGGTGGGCTTTAATACGCCTTACGTGCTGGAAGAGTGGGCAGGCATAGACCTGGAGAAAGTTTTATCGGCAGCCTTCCGACTGCCCGTGTGGGCCGACAATGACGGCAATGTGGCGGCGCTCGGCGAAAGCATGATCGGCGTTGGCAGATGGGCGAGAAATTTCGCTTATCTATACATCGCCACCGGGGTCGGTGGCGGCGTCATCCTGGATGGCGAGTTATGGCGCGGCCGCTATGGCAATGCCGGCGAATTTGCCGGCGGCCTGCCGCCGGACATTTATCCCTTCCCGAATCTGGAGCTGCTGCGGCAGCTGGCGGCAAAGGACGGTCATATTTTTGCGACTGTGAACGATATGGTGGAGCGCTTTGACCCTACCTGGCCGGCGATCAATCAGTGGATCGCGCGGGTGCGCGACTCCTTTTCCATCATCGCTTCCAACGCCACGGCCATTCTCGACCTGGACGCCATCGTTTTCGGCGGCCGCATGCCGCGGGCGTTGGCGGAGAAGGTCATCCCACAGATTGAGCTCTATGACCAGAAGCGGCGCTCGGTACCGCGGCCAACCGCCATGCTGGTGCCCGCCGAGGCAATGGGTGATGCGGCGGCCATCGGCGCGGCCTTGCTGCCGCTCAAACACAAATTTTTTGCGAAACTCTAATGTCAGACCTGAGCGCCCATGCTGCAGCCAGCAAAGCCAAGCTCGCCCGGCATACGCTCTACGCCAGCGGCAATTTCGCAAAAAGCTGCCTAGGTTCTTTCGTTGAGCTTTTCGCGCTTTTCTTTCTGACCGACATTTTGAAGATCCCGGCGGCCATTGCCGGCATGGTATTGTTCGTCTCGCTGGTATGGGATGGCCTGATCGATCCGTTGATGGGGTTGGTTGCGGACCGATTAAGACATAAATTTCCCACCGTGCGGCTTTATTTCCTGATAGGCGCGCCGCTCACCGCCATCGCCTTCATCGCGCTGTTTCACGCCTATGTCATTCCCCGGAATTACAGCGTCATATACGTGTTTTTCGCGCTGATCCTGTTCCGATCAGCCTACACGATTGTCGATATACCCCATAACTCCTTGCTGTCCTTCTTAAGCAGGGACAGCCGCGACCGCACCAACATCGCCAGTCTGCGGATTTTCTTCAGCGCCGCCGGCAGGCTTGTGGTCACGCTGGGGGCGACCGCCATGTTCGAAAAGACAGCCTTGGGAGCGCTTGCACAGAGCTTTTCGACGGCGGCCATCAGTTTCGCCGCCATCTATCTAGTTGGCCTCGGCGTCTGCCTGGCATCCATTTGGAACGTGCGTATATATCAAGGCGGCGGCGAACGCCAATCCATCAGGATCACGTCGCTGTTTCGCGGCATTATGTCGAACTCGCAACTCTTGATCGTATTCATGCTGACCGCCGTCACCTCCTTGACCACGCCGGTGATCGGCAACGCCATCATTTATTACGGCAAGTACGGTCTTGGCGTCGAGCAGACCGGCGCCACGGCGCTGGTCGTCATGTCGGCCTCACAGGCCGCCTCGCTGCTGTTCTGGTCCAATTTTTCCAACCGATTGCGGCGCAAGAAAACCGCGTCGCAATGCGCCAACCTCCTGCTTGCCGCCGCCATGGCGCTTGCCATTCTTATCTTGAATTCTAACCAGACGCTCTATTTGATCGCCGCCCTGGCGGGTTTTGCCATCGGCGGCATCTTTATGCTCAACTGGTCGATGCTGCCGGACGCCTTGGATTATGGCCAGGCTCTTTCCTCTTACCACTACAACATGAGCGTTTTCGGCCTTTATACCCTGACCAATAAAGGGTTTATCGGTTTGTCTCAGGTCATCGTCGGAAGCACGCTGGCGGCCTACGGCTACCAGGCCGACAGTCCTGTCGTCAGCCAGTCGATCGGCGCCATTGTCGCCACGCTACTGGCGTTTCCGCTACTCGGCGCGCTGACCTGCGCGCTTTTGTTGCGCGGTCACACGCAGGTCCAGAACCACCGGCAATAAATTATGGGCTGCGTCTATGGGCGTAGCTTGCGGGCAAGGGCTGCCTGTTGCCGCGCGGCGGCCAAATCCAATGGCCCTTTCGCCGTCAGCCAACTGCCGCCGACGCAGAGCACGGCATCCAAAGCCAGCCAAGCAGGCGCAGTCTCGGCGCTAATGCCACCGGTGGGACAGAAGCGGCACTGCGAAAAAGGCGCAGCCAAGGCTTTTAGCGCCGCCATGCCGCCGGCGGCTTCCGCCGGAAAGAACTTGAAGCGATTGAGGCCAAGATCAAGTCCCCGCATGATGTCGCCGGCGGTGGCGACGCCGGGCAGGAAGGGCGCGCGCCGGGCAATCGCCGCGCGCGCCAAAGGCTCAGTCAGACCGGGCGAGACGATGAAGCGCGCGCCGGCGGACAATGCCGCATTCAAATCGCCCTCGTTTAATACCGTGCCGGCGCCCACGATGGCGCCATCCACCGTCGCCATCTCGGTAATGGCGTCGAGCGCCGCCGGCGTGCGCAGCGTGACTTCAATCACCGGCAGGCCACCGCGCACCAACGCTTCCGCCAGCGGCCGCGCTTGGGCCGCGTCGGCAATTGTCAGCACCGGAATCACCGGCGCCATACGCATGATGCCATCGATATCATTCATGTCTGCTGTTCCTTGACAAAAGCGGCGGCGGCGCCGATCAGTCCCACATGCGGATGGGTGATGAGCTTGACCGGCAATGCCGCCATCAGCTGTTCAAACCGGCCCTTGGCGGCAAACCGGCTGGCAAATCCCGACGCCGGCAACAAAGGCGCGATGCGCTGACCGATGCCGCCGGCGATCACCACTGCTGCCGCGCCTTGAGTGAGCGCAATGTCGCCGGCGACCGCGCCGAACACCAGACAGAATCGCGCCAGCGCCGCCGCAGCCAGCGCGTCACGGCCTTCCAATGCCGCCGTCCATAACGACTTGTCGTCATGATAAGTCGCCGGCGCGTTTTCAATGGCGGCCAGCGCATCATAAATATTCAGAAGGCCTGGGCCGGACACAATCCGCTCCACGGACACCCGGCGATAACGCGCCCGCAAGTGGGCTAGTATGGCGTCCTCGATCGCGTCCAACGGCGCAAAGTCGCTGTGCCCACCCTCGGTTTCAATAACATGGGCACAGCCGTTCCGGCGTAATACCTGCGCCACGCCAAGACCGGTGCCGGGCCCAATGACGCTGATCAACCCATCGGCGGGCAACGGCAGTTGCGGGCCAGCGATATGACGCAAATCAGCCGGCTTCAGGTGCGCAAGGGCGTGACCCACCGCGCCGAAATCATTGACCAGGGTGACGGTATCAAGATCAAGATCATGGGCCAAGGCTCCTGGCTGAATGATCCAGGAACTGTTGGTCAACTTCATGGTCTGGCCTGTCACCGGACAAGCCACAGCAATGGCGGCGGATCGCGGCAGCCGATTTCCCGCCATGGCGGCATAATGATCCCAGGCGGCCTTGAAGGTGGCGTGCTGGGCCGTCTCCAGCGTGACCATGTCGCCAAGCTCGGCCACTTTGCCGTTGCTGATGCGAGCGACAGCAAATCGGGCATGAGTGCCGCCCAGGTCCACGGTGACGATCTTCATGGCCTTATATCCCCGTTGCCGTCAGGAACGCCGAAGCGCCCGATTCCGCGCCGTCCGCATGCTGGCGCAACAGCGCAAACAGCTCTCGCCCCTCCCCCATCGCCGGCGGCGGCTGCGTTATCGGCTGCCGCGCTTGCCATTCCACAGTTTCAAGGAGGACATCGAGCATACCCCGATGCGCGCACAGCCGCACCCGATCGCCATCCTGCAACCTGGCCAATGGTCCGCCGACGGCGGCCTCGGGGCTGACATGGATGGCGGCGGGCACTTTTCCTGACGCGCCCGACATGCGGCCATCGGTGATAAGCGCCACGCGATGGCCGCGATCCTGCAACACGCTTAGAAGCGGCGTCAATTGGTGCAGCTCCGGCATGCCGTTGGCGCGCGGGCCTTGGAAGCGGACAACCACCACTACATCGCGATCAAGTTCGCCGGCCTTGAACGCCGCCTTGACCTGATCCTGATCGGAAAAAACCCGGGCAGGCGCTTCTATAGTCCAGCGCTCTCCCTCAACCGCGCTGGTCTTGAAAATGGCGCGGCCCAGATTGCCGCTTACCAGCCGCAGGCCGCCATCGGGAGCAAACGGCCTGGCGGCGTCGCGCAAGATCGTTTCATCGCCGCTCTGCCGGGGAAGATCGCGCCAAATCAAACGATCGTCATCGAGCGCCGGCGCGCGGGCATAATCGCGCAGGTCATGGCCGCCAACGGTCAGAATGTCGCGATGCAAAAGGCCGGCATCGAGGAGGGTGGCAATGACAAAGCCCATGCCTCCCGCCGCGTGGAAGTGATTTACGTCGGCGCTGCCGTTGGGATAGACGCGGGCGATGAGCGGCACCACCGACGACAGCCGGTCCAGATCTTCCCAATCGATGATGACGCCGGCAGCGCGGGCGATCGCCGGCAGATGAATGGCGTGATTGGTGGAGCCGCCGGTGGCAAGAAGGCCGACGGCGGCGTTGACGATGGCTTTCTCATCCACGCATACCCCCAGCGGACGATAGTCATTGCCGTCTCTGCCGATGGCGGTCAAGCGATGGACGGCGGCGCGGGTCAACGCCTGACGCAGCTTGGCGCCGGGATTAACGAATGCCGCGCCGGGCATGTGCAGCCCCATGACTTCCATCATCATCTGGTTTGAGTTGGCGGTGCCGTAAAAGGTGCAGGTGCCGGCCTCATGATAACTGGCGGCCTCGGCGTCCAGAAGCGCCTCCGCGCCGACTTTGCCTTCGGCATAAAGCTGCCGGATGCGCTGCTTCTCCTTGTTAGCGAGGCCCGACGGCATGGGACCAGCGGGTATGAGAATGGCCGGCAAGTGGCCGAAACGCAGCGCGCCGATCAACAAGCCCGGCACGATCTTGTCACAGATGCCAAGGAGCGCCATGGCGTCGAACATATCGTGCGACAGCGCCACGGCGGTGCTTAGCGCAATGACATCCCGGCTCCACAAGGAAAGCTCCATGCCGCGCTGGCCTTGCGTGACGCCGTCGCACATGGCTGGCACGCCGCCCGCCACCTGCGCCGTAGCGGCAACCTCGCGGGCATAAAGCTTGATCTGTTCGGGATAGCGGCCGTAGGGCTGGTGCGCCGACAGCATGTCGTTATAGGCGGTGACGATGCCGATGTTCACGGCCTTGCCGCCGCGGATCGTCGCCTTGTCCGCCGCCGCCGCGGCAAAGCCATGGGCCAGGTTGCTGCAGCTCAAGCGCGCGCGCGGCGGCCCCGCATTGCGCTCCCGGGCAATCAGATCAAGATAGGCGCGGCGCGTGGGCTGCGAGCGCAGAATGACGCGTTCCGTCACGGCCGCCACGGTGGGATGAAGAGGCATCACGGACTCCAATGAAGGGTGACCGGCCCTGGCGCCGCCGCCAGCACCCGGCCGATGGGCAACGTCGAGCTTGCCCCATACGCCAGCGCGCGCTCGAGCACGGCGCGTTTAGCCTCGCCGCTGATGGCCATGATCAGCTCCGGCGCCGCCGTCAGCGCGGCTAAGCTCAAGCTCACGCGATGCACCGGCGCTTCTTTGGGCAGCGGATCGGGTCTGACGCCGAGCGCGCGCGCCGATGTGGTGAGCGCCTCCTTAAGATCGGGCCCATGAAAGATCGATGCCGTGTGACCATCCGCGCCCATGCCAAGCCAGGCGACGTCCGGCGGCCAGGCGAGTTTTTGCAGGCGGTCGTCCGCCGCCTTCCCCGCCTGTTTATAGTCCAGAGCGTCATCGGCCAGCGAGATCACCCGCGCGCCCCTTGGCGCAAAGCATCGCATCAGGGCGGCGGCATTGCTCAACGGATCATGGGGCGGAACCAAGCGGTCATCGGTAGGAATGATGGTCACCCGCCGCCAATCGGGCAGCGCGGCGGACAGGCGCTGAAAAATGGGCAGCGGCGATTGCCCGCCGGGCAACACCAGACAGGCTTGGCCGCGAGCCTGAACGGCGCGGTCGATAATGAGGCGCATGGACTCCGTCATGGCCGTCGCCAGCTCCGCCTGATCGCGATGCGATACCCAGCGGGCGTCAGTCATGCCAGCTTACTCCGTCCCGCTCGGTGAGCGCGATGGCCGATGACGGCCCCCAACTGCCGGCGGTATAGCGTTTCGGCGTCATGCCGTGATAGGCCCAGCCGTCGCGAATGGCGTCGATCCACTGCCATTGCGCTTCCACCTCGTCGCGGCGCACGAACAACGTCGGGTCGCCATTGATGAAATCCAACAGCAGCCGCTCGTAGGCGATGCGCTGCCGCTGGCCGGCGAAAGCGGCGGTCAACGACAGATCCAGCGGCACTTCCCGCAGCCGGATGTTGCGCCCCAGTCCCGGCTCTTTGACCATTACCAGCAGGCGGATGTTTTCTTCCGGCTGCAACTTGATTAAGAGCTTGTTGGCGACAAGCCCGCCGCTGCGCTCATCGAAAATCGAATGCGGCACCGGCTTGAATTGCACCAGGATTTCCGATTGCCGGGCCGGCAGGCGCTTGCCGGTACGCAAATAAAACGGCACCCCCTTCCAGCGCCAATTATCGACATGGGCTTTCAGCGCCACGAAGGTTTCCGTCGTCGTGGCTGCGCCCAGTTCATCGGCATAACCCGCAACCGGCGTGCCGCCCACCGCGCCCGGCCCATACTGACCAAGCACGCTGTGGGTCGTCACCATGGCCCGGTCGATGGGCCGCAACGAGCGCAGCACCTTCACCTTCTCGTCCCGCACCGCCGCCGCATCGTACTTGGCCGGCGGCTCCATCGCCACCAACGCCAACAGTTGCAGCATGTGATTTTGCACCATGTCCCGGAGCGCGCCCATGCCGTCATAAAAGTCGATGCGGCCTTCAAGCCCGACGGTTTCCGCCACCGTGATCTGCACATGGTCGACGGCGGCGGCGTTCCATAAGGGCTCAAACAGCTGATTGCCGAAACGCAACGCCAGCAGGTTCTGCACCGTTTCCTTGCCCAGGTAATGATCGATGCGAAACGTCCGCTCCTCGGGAAAGGCGTCCAGCACGGCATCATTGATGGCTTGGCTGGAACGAAGGTCATGGCCCAGCGGCTTTTCCAGGGCGAGGCGAACGCTCTCGTGCGCCAGACCCGCCTCTCGCAAGCCGTTGATGGCGGCGCCAAACAGCGACGGCGCGGTGGACAGGAAAATCGCCAGCTTGCCGTTGCCGCCTTGCTCCCCCAGCGCGGCTTGCAGCGCCGCATAGCCGCCGCTCTCGGCCACGTTCACCGGCACATACTGCAGACGGTTGAGGAAGGCCTGCACATTGGCGTCGGTCAGCCGCTCGGCGGGCAGGTAACGCGCCAGGCTCTCGGCGACGCGGGCGCGAAACGCCGAGGCCTCCAGGACGCTGCGCGACGAACCGATCACCCCCAGGCCCGGGGGCAACAGCCCGTCGCAATGCAGGCCATAGAGCGACGGCAGCAGCATGCGCTGCGCCAAATCGCCGGTGGCGCCGAACACCAGTAACGCCTGGGCGGTATCCGTTCTGGCTTTGATATCCAATAGAGTTTTGTCCAAGTTCTTCCCCTTCATGGCGGGGCCAACATAGAGCAAATTGACAGCGCTGTCAATTCCATGGCAAACTGCCGCTCACCTTGCCCCACCAAAGCGGGTATGGGAGTAGGAGAAGCTAGTAATTCAATTCCGACATTTGCCTTACCTCGCGACCTCTACCCGAGCAAATGTCGGAATTATAAGAACCACTAGCAATTTTATGATACTAGGGGAGCTTTTGAATTTGACATTTGAGTATGCGCCAGCCGCAAATGGGGCTCAAATGTCAAATTCACTCCACCAGAGGATAAGGCCGCCCGCACCGTGAGCCGCGTTACCATACATGACGTTGCCGCCGCCGCCGCCGTGTCGATCAAGACCGTATCGCGGGTGATCAACCGTGAGCCCAACGTCCGGCCGGCGGTGCAGACCCGAGTCGAGGCCGCCATCAGGAAGCTGGGATATGTCCCCAACAGGGCGGCGCGGTCGCTGGCCGGCGCGCGCTCGTTCGTCATCGGCGCCATTTTCGACAACCCCAACCCGCACTACATCATCGCCGTGCAACGCGGCGCCATGGCGACCTGCCGGCAGTCCGGCTATCACCTGGCGATCGAAGAGGTCAATACCGCCAAGAACGCCGCCGCCCAGATGCGCGCCATGCTGGCCACTGCGCGCTTGGACGGCGTTATCTTGTCGCCGCCGGTGACCGACTGTGCCGCCGTGCTCGACGCGCTGGATGCCAAGAACATCCCATATGTGCGTCTGATGCCGGCCACCGCCAAGGGGCGCTCGCCGGTGATTGTCAGCGACGATGCCGCCGCCGCCTCGCAAGCGGCGCGGCATCTTTGGGACTTAGGCCATCGCCGCATCGCCGTCATCGCCGGTCCGGACGGTCACAGCGCCTCTGCCTTGCGCCTTGCGGGCTTTCGCCATGGCATTGCCGCCGCCGGAGGCGACGCTCATCAGGTGCGGGTGGTCAAGGGAGACTTTACCTTTCGTTCCGGCCTGGCGGCGGGCCATACTCTCCTTGCCGAGAAGAACCATCCGACCGCGATCTTCGCCAGCAACGATGACATGGCGGCGGGCATATATTCGGCAGCGGCGCAATTGGGATTGCGCATCCCCGATGACGTCTCCGTCGTCGGCTATGACGACAGCCCGGTGGCCGAACTGGTTTGGCCGCCACTAACCACCGTTCGACAACCGGTGGCCGAGATGGCGGCCGAAGCAGCGCGGCTTTTGATCGAAGGGCGGGGCAGTGACGCCCCGCATACTTTCGAACTGCCCTATAAGATGATCATGCGCGGCTCCACCGGGGCGGAGCCGCGCAAGGGCCGTTAATTTTGGTCTTGGATACTGCGCTCGCTGATGAAGCGTACACCGTAGTTCTTAGTAAAGAGTTTTTTCATATCCTCAATAGATCTTTCATTTTTGTCTATTTCTTCCTTGGTTTTTTTAATGACAAATTTCAACAAATCTTCGTTCAATGTATTACGTGTGGCAACCGCGTTAATATTAAACGTTTTCCAGGCTTCCTTGTTAGTAAGCGGCAAATCATCATAGTAAGTACGTTGCAAGCTATGGCGTAGCTGCTTCAATCGGTCAATCTCCTTTTGCGCATCTGAAATCTTATCGAGATCGTCCTTATACGAGGGACCAATATTTTGATGCTTCCCCCCGCTGAGCCGGGTAAGCCATAGCGGGATTGTATAGTCTACCGGATTAATTTGGTAACTCTCCTTTATGACCCCACCGGCGCGATGCCTGACATCTGCGGGCAGATCAGCCTGCCCAAGCAGTCCCATGAACGCCAGACGCAGATCGATTTCCAGGTCAGTGGTGATATATTTAACGCGGCCTTCGGTTAGCTTTTTCAATTCATCAAGTTTGTTGAATTCTTCAAGATCACCCAAATAAGTAAGCCTATTAAGTTCAATGATTCTATCAGTGATCGCTTTTGTGGAGCGCACTTTTTCCGGTTGATAGCCTACGGTCTTATAACCGGTGCCAAGCATATTGTAGTTGAAGCTTTGTAATGAGTCTTGAACTACGAGGTCGTTAACTTCACCTTGCGACATCCGATCCGCAAAGGCGAAATCCGGATATCTATCCGAAAGCCCAAACTTGGTATGCGCAATTCTTCCCAGCAAATTACATGTCTCATTCACACAGCCATCAACTTGAAGGTTCAATGTTCCTGACATGACCATCCGGTACAGCGCGATAAAATTATCATGCGCCGCAGCCGATATCAGATCTTCCTTGTTTTTCTTTTCTGCCATTTTTGTATATTCGCCTATATCACCTCTTGTGATGACTTCCTTCAGCGATGGAATCGCCCCCATTTGAATAACCATCGTATTGGTTATGCCGGTCAGGCCCATGGTCCAACGGAACAACAGAAATGTCCGCATCTCTATTTCATTTATTTCTTCCGTGGTGAAAATCACATTATTATTAAAGTGAGTATAGTTGAGCTCAGAATTATGGCTGAAGGGAAGAAACCGCGTCTGATCTTGAAATGCTTGCCATGTAAATTGATTAATACCGCCGTGAGCAGCGTCCTGATTGGCTTCCATCTCCGCGTGTCCAATGGCTAAGAGGACATTGGGGTTGACTGCGGCGATTTCGTCTATTGCGCCTTTCTCATAACCGCCCATGTAACGGTCAGCGTATATCTTTACAAGGCTGGTCATGCCGCCATTCAACAAAAATGGATAAATTTTAAGGACCACATTGTTTTTATACTTAGGATTTATTGTGAGAATTCTGATAATAGACAGGGGAGCATAGTTTCGGGCATCTAAGTAGAGAGTCATCTCGGGCATCAACTCATGCACAACTTCCAACACGCGTGCCGTGGTGATCATCTTGACGTTTGTATTCTCAAATGCCGGCTGGCTACCAAGTGGATTCAACACATGCACAGCCGTGTCTTTGACTTGATCGTATTCTAAGTCCTCCACATATTTTGGGTGTCCATAATAATCTCCCTCAATCCGGTTGGTCACCAGATCGTGGATCAGAATGCTCATATTATCCCCGGTATCCAGGACATCGAACTCGACATTGCGAATGCCGGCCACATAAGCATTGACAATGGCGGCCAGTGAATTTTGCGGAATTCCGAAAGCATCATTGTATAGCGCCCGATGGACGCTGAACTGGAAATTTTCACTCGTAAAATGTCCGTCATCGACCAGGTTATCGACCGGGTTGAGTTTCGGATGTTGCGCCATGCCATTATTGAAGGCATCGTTCTGAATGATGGTTGAGACGACCGAACGTTCCTCTTCATAGATCGACGGATTTTGATCCTCCCTCGCTAACTTGATAATTTCATCGACTTGCTCATCGGATAGTGATTCATATAGGCTTTTAAAGCCGTTTATCTTATTTTTTATTTCGCCCAGATCAGCATAAGGATCATTCAATTTATCAATAATACCATTGCATTCTGGGTATTTATTATCTCGGCACATCACGCCCAAGACATAACTTGAAACCAGCGTGGAATAGGCGCCGTAGCGGAACTTGAGGTTTTCAATGTTGCTGTCATATTTTCTGGCATGGGCACTGTCGGGGATCGACGTCAGCGCCAGCAACAAGCCTACCATAAAAATTTTAATGAATGAGGCGATTGAATTGCGATGGAAAATGGCGATCATGCCGCTCTTATTAGACGGCACTTGTTCTGTCGTTTTGGTCATGTCTGGTCTCTCTCGTCAGGTTGTTTCAGGAAAAAGTACGGTCATCAACAATAGTTCTTGCGGACTATTGGACGCTGAAGACCGCCATTTTGTGAAAAATAAGCTGTCACCGTCACGGAATAGGAATTGGGAGCGTCACTTCTTACGCCCGAAACACTGCGCCGAAGGGCGCGTCACAAATATATTAAGGAGTGATATGATGCTCGAAGAAGACAAGGATCTGGAAAACGTACCGCTTGATGAAGTAACCATTATTATACCCATCGTGCCGAAGAAGAAAAACGATGAACTGGAGAGTATCCTGATCGGCAATCAAAAGACGATGCCGACGACGGAAAGAATTGAGCAGCTCGTGAGCGAGAAAGAAATTATTCTTCAATCCGTTTATGATAACAAAAAGGACACGCTCGATGAATTCCGAGAAAATACCGGCCTGAAGCCGGATGAGGCCATCACCCTTGCCGCCGAATGCGGCGCGTTCTGGAAGCGGTTCGGCGTCGAGACGGTCATTCACACCGTCTCCTTCGGCGGCGCCGGGTTTGCTGCTGGACTGGTGATAAAATTTCTAAAAACTGATCCCGTTCTAGGCATGCTGCTGTCCAATTTTGTCGCGGTTTTCGCCAATGAGAACGCAAAAGTTTTTTTCGATCATTTGCTGAATCCTCCCGAAGATAAGATCCCACCAGAAAACAAAGAAAAATTTGAATTTGCCAAGAAATATGCCTTCTATCCGTTGGCCGTGGTGTTTTCGAGCATCGTTAGCGGCATTGGCGTGATGGTTGTCAATGATCCCGACCTTGGTACGCGGCTGGCGCTTGGCGCCGGCACTTCTCAGCTGGGAGGCCCTGTCACGGGTATCGCTCATAACATGCTGAGAAAGCACTATGGCGGCACCATCATCATGAAGCCCGACCGTATCGATGTTAAAACGGCCATGAAACGGTATTACAGCACCGATGAAAACCCGAAGGACGAAAATCGCCCTTATCTGGTGGGTAACATGCGCAATACGTTGACGCGAATGGGCGTTTTAACCGTATCAACGCTGTGCACCTGGTACATCGGCTTTTATGGCATCGAAATCTACTGCGGCGATGAAGGGCGCAGGCATCTTGAGAACATCACCCGCACCACCGGCAATTATACCGGTCAGGACGTGAATGAGTACTGCCTGTTTGGTTCTCTCACCTATCCCTTGCGCGAGGTGGCCATAGGCGCGCTAAAAGCCGTTGCAGTCATGTTCTTGCAGCCAGTTGCCAATACTGTGTTCAACAAGATCTATGACTATTTCTATCCGCCACAGCAGCCGGATGAGGAGGGGGTGCGGATCGTAGATGTCACGGACGGCGACCCCAATGACCATTCCGAACACAAGATTGTCGAACTAGATAGCGACTCAAGCAAAAACGTATAAAAAGCGTTACCCCCGCCCGGTCACCGGCAGGAGGGCGCCGGTGACCGCGCGCGCGTCGTCGGAGAGCAGAAACTTGATAATGTTGGCGATATCGCGGGGTGACACCCAGCGGCTGAAATCCGCCTGCGGCATGTCGCGGCGGTTGGCGGGGGTGTCGATGATGCTGGGCAGCACGGCGTTGACCCGCACGCCGTGGTCCTTCATTTCCTCGGCCAGCGCTTCGGTCAAGCGCGAGACAGCGGACTTGGAGGCGGCGTAAGCCCCCATGCCGGCGGCGGCCTTTTGCGAGGCGGCGGCGCTGATATTGACGATGCTGCCGCCTTTGGCTGCCAGAAGCGGCAACGCCGCCTTGCTGGCAATGAGCGCGGTTTTAAGGTTCAAGTTGAACAGTCGGTCCCAGGTCGCGATATCGCCGTCCGCAATGGTTTCCCAGCGAAAGCCGCCGGCAATGTTAACGAGGCCGCTAAGATACCCAATGTCCCGCCCAAGGACGTCGAATACGTCGGCGACGCTGCGCTGATCGCACAGATCAACGCCCGGGAACGACAGCGCGAAGTCCACAGCTCCCGGTATCGTTTTGGCTTGATCCATGGCGATGACCTTGACGCCGTCGCGCGACAGCGTATCGGCAACTACCGATCCCAGCGCCCCGGCGGCGCCGGTCACCACCACATAGCGTTCCGCCATTACTTGCTGCCCTCCTGGGCAATGGTCAGCCGCAACCCGTCCACCTTTTCATTGAACGGGATCTGACACGACAGCCGCGAGTATGGGGTGCGGTGCAAGGACTTTTCCAGCAACTCATCCTCATCCGAGCTCATCGGCGGCATGCTGCCCATCATAGCAGGATCGATGTGGACATGACAGGTGCCGCAGGAACGGCAACCGCCGCATAGCGCCAAAACCTCATCAATGTTTTCGTGGCGCATGACTTCCATCACCGAGCGGCGCGGCTCGCTCTCGATGGCAATACGTTTTCCGGTGCGGGTGGTGACATAGAGCTTCAGCATATCCATCCCCTTGATCGCCATCCTAGCGCGGCGCCATGCGAATCGCGCCGTCCAGCCGGACATCCTCGCCATTGAAGTAGGCGTTGCGCACCATCTCAAGCGCTAAACTGGCAAATTCCCGGGGCGCGCCAAGCCGCTTGGGGAACGGCACCGCCGCGCCCAGCGCCGCGACCAATTCCGCCGGCGCGCCAGCCACCAGCGGCGTATCGAAAATACCCGGCAATATGGTGTTGACGCGGATGCCGTCGCCGGAGAGATCCCGCGCCACCGGCAGCGTCAGCCCCACCACGCCGGCCTTGGACGCCGAATAGGCCGCCTGCCCCATCTGCCCATCCTCGGCGGCGATGCTGGCGGTATTGATGATGACGCCCCGCTCGCCGTCCGCCAGAACGTCCAGCGCCAGCATGCCGGCCGCCGATTTGGCGATGCAACGGAAGGCGCCCACCAGATTGATCTGGATGATCTTGTTGAACTCGTCGATGGGGAAGTGAGTGATGGCGCCGGTTTTCTTGTCGCGGCTGGCGGTCTTGAAAATGTTTCCCGTGCCGGCGCAGTTGATCAATATGCGTTCCTGGCCGAAGGCGGCGCGGGATTTTGCGAAGCCGGCATCGACGCTGGCGTCGTCGGTGATGTTGACATGACAAAAGACGCCGCCGATGTCGCCGGCAACCGTCTCCCCCCGCGCCTCGTTAAGGTCAAAGAGCGCAACTCTCGCCCCGGACGCAGCCAGGGCGCGGGCCGTGGCCTCGCCCAATCCGCTGGCGCCGCCCGTCACCACCGCCACCGCTCCTTTAATCTCCATCGCCCCACTCCCAAACGCTAAATCCGGATCGACCGGGCACCCAGGCGGCAATGACGGCGACGTTGCCGTCCAACCGCGCCAAGCTGGCTGTTGACGTAAATATGATACTATTAATGGGAGACGATGCTATAATCAATCAATTAATTATCTTAAGCAAGGGGCTCAAGAAGACGTGCCTTCAGGGCGTCGAGGGTGCTTTGGTCAAGCCCAAGCCGGTTGCGGAAAAAACCGATAACCGAGCCATGGCGATCCTCAATATCCGCCAGGGCCGCCTCAAGATAGCGGGCGTCCGCGCGCAGCAGCAGCTCAAGCGCTGTCGGGTCGAGAAGGCCCATCCAGGCATGGCCAACCCCCGCGCCGGTCGCAGCGGCGGCATTTAGCCGGCCCCAATCGACCAGGCTTTCCGTCCTGACATAATCGGCAATGACATCAGAACGCTCGACCCCCAGCGCTTCCAGCAGCAGGGCAACGGCGATGCCGGTGCGATCCTTGCCGGCCGAGCAGTGGATCAGGATCGGCAGCGCATCCCGCGTGATCTCCTGATATATCCGGCGCAAATGCTCGGCATGCGTCTCTGCGATCAAACGATAGAGATCGAGCATCGCTTGATAATATTGCGCCGCCGTCGCTCCTGGCTGATAGAGTGCTTCCTGCGGCTTGGCGGTGATCGTTTTTGGATCATCCCACGCCAGAACGCGCATCCCCGTTAACAGCTCAGGTTTGGTCGGCTGAAGATTGCGTTCGCCCGGCCGCCGCAGATCGGCGATGGTATTGATGCCAAGGCCACGAATAATCTTGATATCCTCATCGCTTAGCGCATCAAGCCGCGCCGAGCGCCAGATCAGGCCGCGCCTGACCCGGCCGCCGCACCTTGTGGGATAGCCGCCTACCTCGCGGAAATTTTGTCCGCCGGTCAGGTCAAGTATGCGCTTTGCATGCATGGTTACTGGGTGCTTTCGGCACCAAAGCCGTATCCCTTGCCCAGCCCTAAACGCTCACTCTTTTCGCAGAATGCCGTTTAGGACGCTGTCGCTTAAGTACGCCACATAATCGCGCTTAAGATCATCGGTGATGCTATGCACCCCGAAGGCATGCTTCAAGGAAAACCGTCCGTGGGAGAAGTGATCGCAGGCGCCAATGACGTGATAATAAAATAGCATCGGATCCACCGGCCTGAATACGCCCTTTTTCTCCCCTTCCTGAAGAATTATTTCCTGTGCGCGCGCCACCGGTTTGACCAACTCTTCGGCGATCCTGCTTTCGTACTTATCCCCTTCCTCCGCCAGCAGATAATGCATCAGCCGATTGACATAAGGATAGCGATGGTAGGTGTTGACGATGCCCATAATGTGTTTACGCAGCTTGTCCTGCGGCGAATCAGGCATCTTCAGAAGAAGCTCCATCTGCTTCAAGCTGGGCAGAATGGCGCGCTCCAGAAGCGCCATCAATAACCCGGCCTTGTTGCCGAAATAATATTTGATGAGCGCCGAATTTACGCCCGAACGCTGGGCGATGTCGCTGAAGGAGACATCAATAAGCCCGCGTTCGATAATAAGGTCATTGACGGCGATAAGCAGCTGTTCTCGGGTATCCACTTCTGACACCTCAGGTTTACGGGCCGCAACGTCGCGAGCGGTCATGACGCCAAACCTCCCTGGAGCAGAGCCGAGCGGCAGCCGTATCGGCGTGACGCCCGCCCATGATCATAAAACATCTTATCCTTATCCGGAATATATGTAATTAATCAATTAGTCAATATGGAATGGCCAAGACATTGCTGTGAAGTGCTGTTTTTTTGGCCGAGCCTCGGCGATCCCCACCTCTTGATCGGAGCAACCCCGTTATGAGCGAAGCCTTCCCCCCCATTGGCATGATCGGCGGCACCGGGAAACTGGGCGCCGCCCTGGCCCGGCGCTGGGCCAAGGCAGGACTGAAGGTCGATATCGGCTCCCGCAACCCCGACAGCGCCCAGGCGGCGGCAGTCGCTTTATCGCATGAGGTTGGGGTCAACATCGGCTTTGGCGCCAATCGGGACGTCGCCGCCCGCGCCGATATCGTGGTGGTGACCGTTCCCTCTGCGGCGCAGGATGCTACACTAACGGATATTCGCCTCGTGGTTACTGGCAAGCTGGTGGTGGTTACCACCGTGCCCCTGGTGCCGCCCAAAGTCATGCGAGTGCAGCTACCACCCGAAGGCTCGGCGGCGCAGCGCGCGCAAGGCGTGTTGGGCGAGGGTGTGACGGTGGTGTCGGCGTTTCATAACGTCGCCGCTCACAAGCTGGCGATCGATGAGGCGATCGCTTGTGACGTATTGGTATTCGGCGACGACAGGGCTGCGAGAACGCGGGCAGTGGATCTTGCCAACAAAGCGGGGCTACGGGGCCTACACGGCGGGGCACTGGCCAATTCGGCGGCGGCCGAAGCAATGACATCGGTGCTGATTTTCATCAACAAGACCTATGCGGTGGATGGCGCGGGGATTCAAATCACCGGCCATCTATGCGCCCCTTCAGGCGGCTGATGCATGAGCGCTCTCAGCTTTCAGCGGGTAACCGGGATCGGCGAGGTTAAGGCCGGCGACGATCTGGCGGCGCTGTTGGCTGTCGCTATGAGGACCGGTGAAATGCCGCCCGTCGCGGGGGATGTGCTGGTGGTGACGCAAAAGATCGTCTCCAAGGCAGAAGGCCGTTCGGTTGATCTTTGCGCCGTCATGCCATCGCCGCGCGCCGTGGAAATTGCCGCGTTGACCGGCAAGGACGCGCGTATGGTGGAACTCATCTTGTCGGAATCAAGTGAGATCATGCGAGTGCGGCCCAATATCCTCATCGTCCGCCATCGATTGGGCTTCGTCATGGCAAACGCCGGTATCGACTGCTCCAATGTGCCGAGCGCTCCCGGGGAAGACCGCGTATTGTTGTTGCCGCGTGATCCTGATCGTTCCGCAGCGGTGCTGCGCGACGATCTTTACCGTCTGCTTGGCATCGATCTCGCGGTGGTCATCTCCGACAGCTTTGGCCGTCCATGGCGCAATGGCGTCGTCAACGTGGCGCTAGGCGCTGCGGGATTACCGGCGCTGATTGATCGGCGCGGCGAGCGCGATCGCCAGGGACGCCCCCTGGAGGTGACCCAAGTGGCGTTTGCTGACGCCATCGCAGCCGCCGCTGGTTTGGTCATGGGCGAAGCGGACGAAGGCGTACCGGCGGTCTTGCTGCGCGGTTTAAGCTGGTCGGGGCCAGATCGTGCTGCCTCCGCGCTCGTGCGGCCGTTGTCAGAGGATCTGTTCCGGTGAACGAGGCGCGCATCGTCCTGCTGTCCGGCGGCATTGGCGGCGCCAAGCTGGCCCTGGGCATGTCGCGGCTGGTCAACAATGATAATCTCACCATCATCGTCAACACCGGCGACGATTTCGACCATCTGGGCATGCGCATCTGCCCTGACCTCGACACCATGCTTTACACGTTGGCCGGGATCGCCAACAGTGAGTTCGGATGGGGACGGCGCGATGAAACCTGGACCTTCATGCGGGTTTTGCAATCGTTGGGCGGCGAAACCTGGTTCCGCCTGGGCGATGGCGATCTGGCGCTGCATGTGGAACGCACGCGGCGGTTGAGCGCCGGTGAGAGTCTAAGCGAGGTAACGGACGATATCCGCCGACGCTGGAACATCGCCGCCCGCATCACTCCCATGAGCGACCAATACGTGGCTACCCGCGTCATCGCGTCGGACGGAGAAATCGGCTTTCAGGAATATTTCGTCAAGGAACGCTGTGCGCCCGTGATCAAATGCCTGAGATTTGCCGGCATCGAGAAAGCGCGCCCCAGTCCCGACGCCGCCAAAGCCCTGAGAGCGCCGGGTCTGGCCGCCATTATTATCGCCCCATCAAACCCCTATCTCAGTATCGACCCGATTTTGGCCGTACCCGGCATGACGGCGGCGATGCGTGCGGCGAACGCGCCGATCATCGCGGTCACCTCCTTGATCGAAAGACGCGCGGTCAAGGGCCCGACCGCAAAAATCATGACCGAGCTTGGCGCTCCACCCTCGCCTTTCAGCATCGTTAAGCATTACGCCCACCTCATTGACGGTTTTATTCTCGATGAACGTGACGCCGCGCATGCCGATAGCCTCGGCGTGCCGGTACGTTGCACCGATACGCTGATGGTTACCGTTGACGACCGCAAGCGTGTGGCCCAAGCCGCGCTCGACCTTGCCGCCGATCTGGCAGAGAGGCGATCATGACGTGCTGGACATTGGTGCCGATCAAGGCGCGGAGGGAATGCAAAACCAGACTCCGCCAAGCGCTGCCAGAGGATGCACGCCTGGCCTTAGTGCGCGCCATGCTGCGCCATGTGCTGACTATCGCCGCCGCGACGCCGGGGATCGATCGGGTGGCGATTTTGAGTCCCGAGCGCGATGAAGTGGATGATACCGTAGCCATGTTCATGGACGATGGGACGAGACACAGCGACGACATCCGTCATGGTGGTGTTGCGCGCCTGCGGTTAGACGGCGGACATATGCACGACGGCATCAGAACTGGGATGACGGGCAAAATAGCCGCCGCCAGATAAGTTTTTCAGGCCTTACGGCGGCGGCGGGCCGGGGTCTTCCCGGTGTTCGAGTTCAGGCCGTCGTGGTAGTACTTCTGGACTTTCTCAATGAATTTGCGCACCTGATCCCGCGCCGCTGTCTCGTCACGGTTCTCGATCTCCTCGGCCACCAGCACGAGGAGCTTGAACTGGGCGCGAATTTCGCTGTCTGTCGGCATCCGGCCACGGCGTTCCAAAAGCCCGGCCGCCACATCAATCAGCGCCTCCGTCACCAAACTCCACACCGGATTGCCGGCCAACTTCGCCAACAGAACATGGAAATGCCCCATATGACTGCGTGCTTCGGCGCCGCTCATGGCAAGCCCGGCTTGGGCATAGTCCTTCAATTCCTTGATCGCCGCCGGCGAGGCGGAGCGGGCGGCCTTGGCGGCGCAATGCCCCTCCAGGAGAATACGGGCCTCCATCAAGTCATCGACGCCGACATCATTGAACTCAAGAAACAGCGCCATGGTGCGGGCGACGCTCGATACCGTCGGGGAACACGCCATGACCCCGCCGCCCAGACCGCGCTGACGCCGCGCAATCTGCCGTTGCTCCAGGATGAGGATCGCCTCGCGCAGCACCGCACGGCTCACCCCATACTCTTTAAGTAATTGAGATTCCGAGCCAATCATACTGCCAACCGGCCACTCGCCGGCAATGATGCGGCGCTCGATACGATCTGCCGTGCGAACCGCCAGTTTCCTGTCTTGCACTACCGCCCTCCTCCATTATTTGCGACATTTCAGCATGCCTGATCGCTTCTCCAATATTGGTGGCGATTGGACGCAGTGGCTTTATGGTTAAAGCGTTACGCGTAGGGTGTGGTTGAAATAAATAGAACCCGCTTTACGCCCCTGGCGCTTCAATAATGGCTTTATCGAAACGGATGCCGCTGCCCTGGAATACCGCGATCAGGTCATCATTTTGATTGACGAGCCGCACCGTGCTGGCGCTGGCGCTGCGGCCGTCGAGGACCATCTCCGCGGTGGCGGTGACGACATCGCCCAGGCGCGCCGCCTTGACATAGATGATGTTGGCGGACAGCGACATGCCCCGTCGATTGCTGGAGCAATTGGCATAGGCAAGCGTGGCGTCGGCCAGCGCAAACAAAATGCCGCCGTGGCAGACGTCATGGCTGTTGAGATGCTGTTCACCCACCATCAGCCGGCATACGGCCTTACCTGACGACACCTCGACAAACGTAATGCCCAGCAAGGCGTTAACCTTGGCATCCGCGGCAACCAGCCGGCGGACGACCGCTTCAGCCAAGCTCTGATCGGCGGTTGCAGGGGACTGTCCGGTCATCGAAATTTCTCTCTATCTGCAAAAAATATCATTATTTTTCAATATGGTGAGCCCGGATGGATTCGAACCATCGACCCTCTGATTAAAAGTCATATAAGGGCCAGTCCCATAAAGTTTCAGTAAGTGCCGTCAGTATGCCATAGACATATGATTCTGCAAGCCTTTTTTCTCCCAAGTTGTCCCATTGCGTTTCAGGCCATCACCCCCTATAGTGTGCCCATGGTGTGCCCACAGAGGATTTACTGATTTTTGCAGGGGGCTCTAAATTGAAACTTTCGGACCGTCTGATTTCCAGTTTGAAGCCTACAAAGAAGCAACAGGAAATTGCCGATTCCCTGATGCCCGGCTTGCAACTGCGGATCATGCCATCCGGGGTAAAGTCATGGGCGGTGCGCTATAGGATCAATGGTAAGCAGCGCCGCCTATCCTTGGGGAAGTACCCGGCCATTTCCCTTGCCACTGCCCGCGACCTTGCCAGAGAGGCCATGAAGCAAACCGCCCGTGGCACCGACGTACACGCGGAGAAGGTGGAAAAGCGTCGGGCCGGGATTGATACCGTGCAGGGAGCAGCCCAAGAGTTCATTGAACGCCATGCCAAGGTGCATAACCGGAGCTGGCAGGAAACCGAGCGCATACTGAATAAGTACATGGTGCCCGCTTGGAAGGGCCGCCGCCTGGAAGATATTGCTCGCAAGGACGTGATAACCCTCATTGACGGCATTCATGCCAAAGCGCCGATCATGGCTAACCGCGTTCTGGCGCATGTTCGCAAATTCTTCAACTGGTGCGCCGGGCGCGACCTGATCCCCCATTCCCCGGCGGCGGGTGTGGTGCCACCGGCCAAGGAACGGAAGCGCGACAGGATACTGACAGACGCCGAAATGCGGGCTTTCTGGCGGGCATGTGAGATAGACGGGCACCCCTTTGGCCATGCGTTCCGGCTGCTACTGGCGACCGGCCAGCGGCGCGATGAAGTGCTATCCATGCGGTGGTCTGAGATCGACCTGAAAGCAAAGGTCTGGGAGCTACCCGGATCGCGCACCAAGAACGGCAAACCGCACAGGATACCCCTTGGCCCGATGGCGCTGGACATTCTGAAAGCCTGCCCGCGCTTCAAAGACAAAAAGGGTAACGACGTTGATTTAGTGTTCCCGGCATCGGGCAACCTTGCCGCCCCGGCATCCGGCATATCGAAGGCCAAGGAACGTATCGAAAAGGCGGTTTTAAAGGCCCTGGACGCGCAAGACGTGCCACGGTGGACATTGCATGACCTGCGCCGGACCTTCGCATCGGGCTGCCGTCGGGCCGGCGTGGCGTTGGACGTGGTGGAGAAGCTTTTGAACCACACCGGCGGATCGTTCGCGGGCGTGGTGGGTGTCTACCAATTACACGATTACGAAGATGAAAAGCGCGACGCCATGGAGCGATGGTACCGGCTGTTGACGGAGATTACCGGCACCAAGAAGGCGGCGGCGCATGGCTAAGCGGGATAGAAAACCAATCATTCGGCATGAGCGGATTGAACTCACGCCCGGCGAACCTGATTTCAGGGCGAAGCTGAAAGAGTTTGCGGCCGCCTCGGGAGCGTTGCCGGCAATTGCTCGGATGGAGAACTGCGCCAAGGAATATCTGAAGTCTCGCGGACTTCCTACGGAGTATTTGAATACGCGCAAGTTGATGCCGCCCGGCACGCCAGAGGGCGATGCTTGGATGGTGTTATCGCGGGCGGCGGGCATCAGGGACGCAATAAGGCAGGGTAATGTAGACTCGGCGACAGACTGGGCAGTGGCGATTACGGACGCTTTCTGGCGCATGGTGATCCGGGCCGGTATCGAGGATGACGCCCTGACCGGCAGGGAAGTCAAAGCCGGAGCCAGTGAAGCCGGACGGGCGCGGTCTTCTACGTTTGCGGCGGAACGTGAACAGATCATTGCCTTGGCCGACCGTGGCCTGAGTGCCGGGCAGATTGCCCTAAAGGTGGGTAAGAAACGAGGGGCGGTTGCAAAGACCATCCAGCGGTATAAGAAAAGGACATAGTGGGCACAAAAGGGGCGGCACGGATTTTCGTGGTAGGAAGTTTTCTGTTGACAATCGGTTTGAGTGCGGTTAATCAGGTAAATGACGATCGGAAATCCCGCCCGGAGGCAACAGCCTACCGGGCTTTTTTAATGCCCAGATAATTTAAGGTTACCACCCCGCGCCATCAGGTAGCGGGGTTTTTCATATTCCCTGCGTAAAAAACCGGGGACAGTGCCCGCCACTGTCCCTTTCCCATTCATTACCTTTTTAAACCGAGGCGCACCACCGCGCCGACGGAGATTTGCACATGAAACG
Source organism: Pseudomonadota bacterium (assembly GCA_003577275.1). Lineage (GTDB taxonomy): Bacteria > Pseudomonadota > Alphaproteobacteria > Sphingomonadales > Govanellaceae > PRO5. Next base: position 2,721 of record QEVO01000008.1, on the reverse strand, counting down.
ATTTATTAGATTCCGGGAAGTTCTGGCCACCACGGGCCGGAGCAAGTCCAGACTTTATGATGACATGAAAGCCGGGAAGTTCCCCAAGCCGGTCAAGATTGGTGCCAACGCGGTGGCCTGGGACGCTGACGAAATAGCTGCCTGGCAGCGGGCGCGGCTGGCAGAACGGGACGCGGCTTAATGAGCATCCAACAGCGCATCAAGACGATGGCACCATCGGTGCCGGAAGAAACCTTGCCGATCCGCGAAAAGCTCACCGTTGCCCGCGACTACGCCCTGACACGGGCGGCGGATTGGCAAGACTGGCCTGAAAATTTGCAGGTCGTTCACGGCCTGGTTGCCTTCTGGGCCGGGCGTGCTGCATTGTCACCATGGCCGCAAGACGATCTTGAGAAGACGATCGAAGCAGCGCGGCACCTTTTGACCGGTACGCTGATTTTAAGACGGTTGGGGGAAAATCATGGATCAATTTGATGCCGCCCTCAACACAGAGTTAAGGCAGACGCAAGCTGCATTGAACGGCGCGCTGCCTACGATTCCATGGTGCGAAATTGACGGCGCGCAACCGGCGGATAGCCTCATTAAAGGCGTGATCTCCCGCAACACCTTGGCCGCCGTGATCGGTGCCGCCGGATCGGGCAAGACATTCTTTGTGAACGACCTGGCCTTCCATATATCCATCGGCTGGGATTGGCGGGGGCATCGCGTAAAGCACGCGGGCGTGCTTTATGTCGCCCTTGAAGGTGCCGCCGGTATAGCAAACCGGGTTGCTGCATTGAAGGCATATCACAATGCCCATGGCGACGGCGTAGGAGAGCCGCCAGCGTTCAGCCTGTCAGTGGTGAGCCTCGACCTGCTGAACGATCCGGTTGCCGTCCAGAGGGTGATTAAAACCGCCCTAGCGTTGGGCGTCGGGCTGGTGGTGATCGACACCGCCGCCCGCGCCATGTGCGGCGGCGATGAAAATTCATCGGCCGATATGGGCAAGTTTATTCGCAACCTTGACCGTATCCGGGAAGCGACCGGCGCTTGCGTTCTCATCGTTCACCACACTGGCAAGGATGCCGCCAAGGGGGCGCGGGGGCACAGTTCATTGCGAGCTGCGATCGACACCGAGATTGAAGTCACGAAGGCGGACGGCGGCCCCCGGATAGCAAAAATTACGAAACAGAAAGACGGCATCGATGGACTTGAATTTGCATTTGATCTTCACGTTGTGGAGTTGGGCGAAGATGAAGATGGCGATCCGATCACGTCATGCGTTTGCAAGCCGACCGTGGCCATCGCCACGCGGAAGCAAAAAATAACCGGACCCGCTGGCGTCCTTTTAAGCGCCATACACGAAGCGATTGCAGACGCTGGCGTCTACCCCCCTGCCAGTCACCACATACCGCCTGAAATACGCGCTGTGCCGCTGGAAACGGCAAGAGATTATGCCAGCCGCCGGGGACTGTCTGCCGGGGACTCGCCAGACGCAACCCGGAAGGCTTTCAAGCGGGCGATCGAGAGATTGCAAAACGCCAACGCAATCGGAATTTGGGGGGATTGGATATGGCCAGCATGACCGGACAGACTGCGGACAAAAGCGGACAAAAGCGGACAGCTACCCATTCCCTGGGACACCCGGACAGGACCGGACAAAATCCCCCCTCTTTAGAGGGGGATTTGTCCGTCCGCTTTGTCCGGGAGGGTGAGGCTTGTCCGGTAGTTGTCCGGGGAGGTGTAGAAAATGAATAGTGCAACCTTCAAAGTAGGCACCCGGTACGAAGTCACCTTGACGCTTCCCCCTGCCAAGCCCGGCACGGTAGTAGCCGCCACATGCGAATGGTCGCCAAGTGTTCCCCGTTCGCTGACCGAGACTGAGATCAAGGATTATCGGCTTGGCATGAAGTTGGCCATTGAGACGCTATCCCGATCCACCGGGCGGCAACCGATACTCCAGGAGCTTTCCTAAATGACTGCAAATTTGCAGAAGGGACTGACCGTGAAACAGGTAGCGGCAATAATGAACGTTTCCGAACGCTCAATTTACATGGCTAGGAAGATAATCAGGCTTCGCCCCGACCTTGAGCCGCAACTTGCGTCTGGAAAGCTATCATTAAATGCCGCCATGAAAATTGTAGACGGCAAGGCCAGACCTAAAAACCGCTATGCGTCGCTGGTGAGGGCCTGGAACGCTTGCAGTGAGGATGAGCGGGCTTGGTTCCTGACAAGGGTAAGGGTTGAACCATGAACCTGAAGAAATTTCAGAAGGCCGACGCCGAATTTGGCAGGCTGATGGCCGGGCGGACGTTTGAGGACGTTGCCTACGGCTTGACAAAAGAACAGAAACTTGCTATGCCCTTGAACATCGGAAAATGTGACCGGCGCAAGGGCAAACCTTCGCCGGTTTTTTCATGCCGTCGCGTCCGGCAACCGACGCAGCGCAAATTTTCAGACAAAATAAACGGCAATCAGAGTGACGACGGCCCTACCCCGGAATGGCTGGCGAAACGTTGCGCTATTCTAGGAAGTATCGACGCGGTGGGCGAACTAGACGACCCGTTGAGCGCCCTTCTGTCACGCGGATTGATTGACGAAAGCCACAAGGCGGCGGCGGATGGTCACCGGCGGCTTTATGTGGCCACCAATGGCACGCCTTACACGGTGGCGCGGGCGTTGGAGCGGCGCGGCGGTGGCGTCAGTTCTGGACCTTCTGAGGGCTTAGAAAAGGCATACAAA
>QEVO01000010.1 GCA_003577275.1 Pseudomonadota bacterium | reverse complement strand
CCCGATGTCGATGTTGAGGAACCGCCCGACGTGGAAGTCGATGACCCGCCCGACGTCGAGGTCGACGAACCACCGCTGGAGGTTGACGATCCACCAGAGGTCGATGAACCACCCGAGGTCGAGGAACCACCGCTGGATGTGGACGATCCGGACGACCCATCACCACCGGATGTGGAGGTGCTTGAACCGCCTGACGTCGAGGTCGACGAGCCGCCGCTGGATGTGGACGATCCCGACGACCCGTCACCGCCGGAAGTTGAAGTGCTGGATCCGCCCGAGGTCGATGTTGCGCCTCCCGGACCGCTGCCCGACGATGTGTTGCCGCCCGAACTGGCTGGAGAAATGCCGCCGGATGACCCACTGCCGGAGCTCCCCCCTGAAGATGTCGATGAACCGCCACCACCGGGAGAGTAACCACCACTGCCGGATCCGCCGCCACTACTTGCGGATGAGCCGCTTCTGCCAGGATTGCTGCTGGCCGCCGGCGCCACGAAGGCCATTTTGAAGGGTGAAATCTTTGGCGCAGCGGCGGGTTGACCGGCTGCCGTCTCGGTGCCGGCCAGGAGGGCGGCGATCTGCAGTTCGAGGTCTTTCTCGATGGCGGAATAGTCGCTCTCTTCGGCGATCAGGCCCACCAGATATGTTTCCGATCCTTCCGGCACATCAAATTCGATGGTGAACGCCCCGTTGGCGACCAGCGCCTGGGTCATCACCAATAAGCCCTGGGCGCTCTTGGCGGCATTGTAGCGAATGGTCGTCGGGGCGATTTCTTCCGCTGCGGTTGCCGCCGCCGGCAGGTCGAGGTCGATGCCGCCGGCGGTAAAGCGCACCTGCGCTTCCGGAAAGGATTGCCGGGTTTCGATCAGGCGAACCGAGCGGCCGTTGGTGCGTACGCTATCGCCGAAGGGGTGGCGCGGCAAAGCGCCGTTGGCTCTTTTCGCCGACAGGATGTAGATGCGGTAAAGGCCGTCCGGCAGATCGGTGGCGAACCGCTCCACATCTTCCAGGCCATCGCCAAACAGCGGCGCGCCGCCTGGCAGCTCAAAGACGCGCAAATGGCTGCCTTTGACCTCCCGGCTCTTGACGCCGATGCGGATGAAGTCGCCGGGAGCTTTTTTGGCGTCATCGCCGAAGTCCCAGCCATGGGCGGTTTTGGGCAGCTTGTAGTTATCGAGAAATTGATAAGAGGCGGTATAGCCGGCGGCCATGGCCTGGGCCACCGCGTCGCCGACCCGCTCGGTCGCCTTGGACATGGCGTCATAGTCATTGCGAATGGGGCTTTCGCCGAGAGCGTCGAGTAGTCGTCCAGATAGTCGACGCAGCGCCTCTTCATTGCCCAGGGCAGCGTCAAAATAACGCTGGAGAGCCTCCAGCCCTTCCGGCGTCCCTTCCAAGGCCCCCGTCAGCGCGTCGGCAAGGCTGGCCCGCTGGCCGACCACGAAGCCATGATACTTGGCGCCGAAATCCATCGGCTGATAGGCGACGCCGCCCTGTGGCGATGATGTTTCCTCTGCCGCCTCCGCCGCGGCATCTCCAAGAGCCGGCGCTTTGCTCCAGCTCACGGTATTTCGCTCGGGGGCGGACGGCGCAGGATCGAAGTCGCCACGGATGAGGGTGTAAATGCCAATGGCCGCGACAAAGCCGATGGCGGATATGCCGATCGCTATGCGCGTAGGATTTGTCATTTTATTCTTCTTCTCCAGTCCCCCGCCGGCCCTTTTACCAGCTAGACCCTGCCTACCATCCCTTGCCATCTTGAGCTTGGCTTGTTCGCGTCGGGAGCTGATAGGCGCTATCGCTTTACCATAAGCAAGAACGGGGCCAAATTAAGATTTTCAGCGGCAAATACCAGCAGTTAATTGAAACCGATTTCGATTTTTCGTCAAAAATCAGTATACGAGGCAAAAAGTTAAGGGCGGATTGATGGCGCCGCCGGCGCTTTAAATTTTGACGATTGATCGCTTGCCCTGTGAAGAACGGCCTTAAGGATATTGTCTCAAAAGGGGATTTTTCCAGCTCAAACCCGGCCGTACGTGTCGTCAAACCTTACAATATCATCTTCCCCGAGATAGCTGCCCGACTGCACTTCGATGATATGAAGGGGAATTTTCCCTGGGTTTTCCAGGCGATGCACGGTGCCGATGGGAATGAAGGTGGACTCGTTTTCATGCAAGGTGACGGTCTCGCCGTCGCGGGTCACCTTGGCGGTGCCGCGCACCACGATCCAGTGTTCGGCACGGTGCATGTGCTGCTGCAAGGACAGCTTTTCGCCCGGCTTGACCACGATCCGCTTGACCTGGAAGCGGTCGCCGGCATCGGTGGTCTGATAGTTGCCCCATGGCCGGTAGACGACAACGTGGCTGATGTGCTCCTGTCGCCGCCGGCGGGCCAGTTCGTCCACCACCTTTTTTACGTCCTGGGCCTGGTCTTTACCGGCCACCAGAACGGCATCGGCGGTGGCGACGACGATCAGGTTTTCAACCCCTACCGCGGCGATGGCCGGCCCTTCCGAACGCAACAGGCTGGCGCGGCTGTCGATGGCGATGACATCGCCATGGAGGCAGTTTTGCGCTTCATCCTTGGGCAGCACATCCCACAGCGCGCGCCAGGAGCCGACATCGTTCCAGCCCATGGCCACCGGCACCACCGCGGCGCGAGCGGTCTTTTCCATCACCGCGTAGTCGATGGAGATGGCCGGCGATGCCTTGAAAGCGGCGGCGTTGGGGCGATGAAAGGTCAGATCGGCCGGGCAATTGGCCATGGCCTGGCGGCAGGCGGCCAGGATCTCGGGAGCATGGGTTTCCAGCTCTTGCAGGAAGGCGGCGGCGTGAAACAGGAAGATGCCGGCGTTCCAGGCGAAGTTGCCGCTTTTCACGTAGCCTTCTGCGGTTTTGCGGTCGGGTTTTTCCACGAAGCGGTTGACCGTAAAGACCCCCTCGTGCGTGGCCATGGGCGCGCCGCGTTCGATGTAGCCATAGCCGGTTTCCGGCCGCTCGGGGGTGATGCCGAAGGTGACCAAGGCGCCGCTTTCAGCCGCCTTGGCCGCCGTGCGGACGGCCTTTTGAAAGGCTGCGGCATCGGCAATGACGTGATCCGACGGCATCACCAACAGCAACGGATCCTCGCCGTTTCTGGTCGCATAGAGCGCCGCCAGCGCCACCGCCGGCGCGGTGTTGCGCCCCTCCGGCTCCAGGAGGATGGTGTCGGGCTCGATGGCGATGGCGCGCAGCTGTTCGGCGATGATGAAGCGATGGTCCTCGTTGGCGACGATGAGCGGCCGGGTATAGCGGCTTGCCTCGGCTACCCGCCGCGCCGTCTCCTGCAGCATGGAGTGGTCGTCCACCAGCGCCAGTAGTTGCTTCGGGTACAAAGCCCGGGAAGACGGCCATAGCCGGCTGCCGATGCCGCCGGAGAGTATGACGGGGGTGATCTTCATGCAGGTTTCCTAACCGAGGGAATGCTTGGGTCGACCTTATAAATCAAAACATAAGGAATGGTAACTGGATCATCGAGCGAAACGAGGATGGACAAGGGCAATATATTACCTTAAAATATTGGTAATAAGATTTTTCTACTTTAATAGAATGTAAAATGAATTTTACGCTGCATACCCCGATGCCCTTGGACCTGCCGCCGCTCCATCCCGGCTGGGTTTGGCTGGCGGGCGCCGGACCTGGCGATCCCAGTCTATTGACCTTGCAAGTCTATGGCGGCCTGCAACAGGCCGACGTCATCGTTTATGACGCCCTGGTCAGCCGCGACATTCTGGCCCTGGCCCGACCGGGAGCGGAGCTCCGATTTGCCGGTAAGCGCGGCGGCAAGCCGTCGCCCAAGCAGCGCGACATTTCCCACCTGCTGATCCGTCTGGCCCGCGCCGGCAAGCGGGTGCTGCGGTTGAAGGGCGGCGATCCCCTGGTGTTTGGCCGCGGCGGCGAGGAGGCGCGCTCACTGGTCGCCGCCGGCGTTCCGTTCCGCTTTCTGCCGGGCATCTCGGCGGGCGTCGGCGGCCTGGCCTACGCCGGCATTCCGCTGACCGACCGCGCCACCAATTCGGCGGTAACTTTCGTCAGCGCCTATGGCGCCGGCGGCGGCATGCCGCGCGACGTGGATTGGACGGCGCTGGCGCGCGCTGGCGGCGCCATCGTGGTCTTTATGGCGCTCAGCCGGCTGGAGGAAATCGCGGCTGCGCTCAGCGCCGGCGGCCGTCCGGCGGGCGAGCCGGTGGCCATCGTCAGCCATGCCACTCTCGATCGTCAGCGGGTTCTGGAGACCACCCTCGGCCGCTGCGCGGCCGACGTCGCCGCCGCCGCCCTGGAGCCTCCGGCGATGATGGTGGTGGGCGAGGTGGTGCGGCTGCGCGCCGCCCTCGACTGGCTGGGCGCCATGACCGCTGGCCGCAGGCTCGACCCTGATCCTTTAGGCCGGCAGGACAGCCGCCGCGCCGGATAACCGCCACCGACGAAAAAACTTGCTGCGCCGGGACTAGTCGGGCGTATAACAGACCCAATTTCAGCCCTGGGGATTGTTCATGGCCTTCAGTAATACGCGGCTTGGCGAGGTGGGCGGGCCGACCGGCTTGCCGTTCGATGACATCAAGGCGGTCTTGCGCCATTTTCCCGAGCCCGACGCCTGTCGGGCGCGCGCCGCGCGGCGCATGCTGGCCGAGCGCGAAGGCGGCGTCCGCCATGGGTCGCTCATTCCCCTGGCGGCGTGGCTGGCGTCCTGGAAAGGCGCAACGCGGCCGGCGGTCGAGCGGATGCAGTTGGCGCTGTTCGTCTCACGCATCGATCCCCTGGCCGATATCGATGGCAACAGCAATGCGGTAGCGTTTCTCAACGCCATCAGCTCAGGGGCGCATTTGGCAAGCCAGTTGTGCCTGCGTCAGGGCGCAGGACTGAAGGTCTACGATCTGGCGCTGGAAGCCGCCACCCCTGATCCGCGGCTCGAGCCCGTGATGTCCGAACAGGAATGCGCCGCCACCATGGCGTTCGGCATGGAAGCGACGGCGGGCGGCATCGACGTTCTGGCGTTGTCCCGCGCCGGCGAGGGCGGCGAAGTGGCGGCCCTGGCGCTGCTGAGCTTGCTGTCAGACGACGACTCCGGGCCGCTTTCGCGCGTGTCGGGGGCGGCGCAAGCCGCCGTGGCGGCGATCGTGGCGCGCCACCGCGAGGCGGCGGGCGATCCCTTCGAAGTTCTGCGCCGGGTGGGCAGCCGCGACCTTGCCGCCCTGGTGGGCGCCATACTGGCCGCCCGCACCCAGCGCCTGCCGGTGATCCTCGATGGCTTGGGCGCGCTGGCGGCCGCCGCGGTGCTGGCGCGCGCCGGCGCGCACAATCTCGGCCACTGCCTCTTGGGCGCTACTGACGATCCCGGCGTGCGGCGGCTTGCGGTCAGCCTTGGCGTCAACGACTTTCAAGCCCTTCCTGGCGCCGAGGGCGAAGGGGTGGGCGCGCTTCTGGCGCTGCCGGCGCTACGGGCGGCGGCCGACGCCCTCGCCATTGCTGAAGTATCAGCCCATGCCGACGGATGCGCTGGCTGACTTGTTGCAGGATATACGCGCCTGCCGGCAATGCGCGGCGGCGCTGCCGTTGGGTCCGCGACCGGTCCTGCGCGCCACTCCGACGGCCCGTCTGATCGTTTGCGGCCAAGCGCCGGGCACCAGGGTGCACGCCACCGGTCTGCCCTTTAATGATCCCAGCGGCGACCGTCTGCGCGCCTGGATGGGCATCGACCGCGATGCCTTTTATGACGAGGCGCGGGTCAGCATCATTCCCATGGGCTTTTGCTATCCCGGACGTGACCCGCGGGGCGGCGACCTGCCGCCGCGCAGCGAATGCGCAGCGCAATGGCATGATCGGTTGTTCGCCAGCCTGCCGCGGCCCAAACTTCTCCTGCCCATCGGCCGCTATGCGCAGGCGTATCATTTAAAAGACCAGACGCGGCCGAGCGTTACCGAGACGGTCAAGGCATGGCGGGAGTTCGCCCCGGCCATGATCCCCTTGCCGCATCCCAGCCCGCGCAACATTGGGTGGCTGAAGCGCAATCCCTGGTTCGAGGCGGAAGTCATTCCGGCCTTGCGCGCCGCGGTGGCGGATGCCCTTGGAAAAACGCTCTAAGCGTATTTTCGGATGACGTAGCGCCAGGCCAGCCAGCAGGTCAATAGAATGGCGTAAATCACGATCGCCAGCTTGGAGGTCAACAGGTCGATGAGGACGTCGCGTAAGGGGCGATTATCGAAAATGGGTCCGCGCTTGACGGTGCGCTGCCCAGCATCATCCGTCGGTTGTTCCGGTTGACCATTGCCCGGGGTGACGGCGGCGCCGTCTTCAACCGTCATCAAAATGCCGTTGCCGGCGCTTTGATCATACATGAGCACCGAGGCCGATTGCCGCTCCTCGATCATCAGGAATTGGCGGAATTCCTGATAGGCGGCGCCGATGAACGGGTTGGCCCTGATCTCGGGCCGAAGCACTTCCACCGCGATGGTGCCGAGTCGCACCGACGACAAGATGGGGATGTCATCGGCGGGAGTGCGAGGCCGGCGGACAACCATGATTTGCGCAGACGGCGTTTGTTGCCCTTGCGGCTGGGCGGCGGCAGCGGCTTCGGCAATGGCGATGCGTCCCCCGGATTGCGCCTGTTCAGCGGCAAACTGATCGATATCCTGCCCCAGATCAGTGGCGAGGTCCTCGGCGTCCTGGCGGCCCCAATCCTCGGACTGGGTATTGCGGTTTGTCAGACTGTCATAAAAGCGGCCAAGTTCTTTAATTTCGGCCTCGTCGAGACGTTCGGCGTTAATTTCACCGGAAAGCTCCAACTCGATGCTGGCATCGCCAAGCGCCTCGGGCTCGGTAAGGGCTACGTCTACGCCGGTCACCGGATCAAGCTCGGGCGCAATGCCGGATAGGACGCCTGACCCGTTTCTGCTCAGCATCTCCAGCCGGATATTGCCCATGGCGTCGGTATAGTCAGAAAACGGCATCGCGAAAAGCGGCGTGAAGTGTAATATAACTAATTGAAAAATTACGCTTTTCCATGCCAGAGAGAGGCATCGAAGCGAGCTGATTTCAATGCGCGCGTTCACAGCCGGGAGAAGCCCTGAGCAAGATGGCTTGAAGACAGGCGGCAATGCTCGCCAACAGTCGCCCGTGAAGTCTGGTTCGCCATCGTATTCCCCCACACCGGTTATCTGACCCCAGAAACGTCCAATGCCCTTAATATTGGCTTAAGCTCCCCGGCGATAGGATCGTATCACAGGTGGCGATGGCGTTGTATTTTGAAAGGCATAAACTGTATGATTATCCCCTGGATCAGGGCAAGCGAGGGGTCAGGGTTGGCGACGCATACGGAACAAATGGTCGGCAATAACCCGGAAAAAGGCCTGCCGGTGGGAGAAGAATCGCGGCTGGTTGATTTATACCGGCGCTGGTTTGATATCATGCCGGCCACCACGCCGGAACTGGTGGCTGAATCGCAGCGCTTGCGCTACCAAGTTTATTGCATCGAGACCGGCTTTGAAAACGCCGCCGAGTTTCCGGATGGCCGTGAGTGCGATAAATTCGATGCCGAGCGAGCGGTATGCTCGCTGCTCATTCACCGCCCGAGCGGCATGGTGGCGGGAACTGTCCGGCTGATATTGCCGGATGCGCGCGCACCCATCGATGCGCCGATCCCGGCATTGGCCACTTCCAGCGACCTTTGCGGTCTGGACGAAACCGCGCTGCCGCGCGCCCATACCGGCGAGATTTCCCGCTTCGCCATTTCCAAACAGTTCCGCAAGCGCCGCGAGGATAGCTTGATCCCGGCGATTTATGAACCATCCGGACAGTCCGGCGACTTGCGCGTCATTCCTCATATCACCCTTGGCCTGATGCAGGCGATCCTGCGCATGAGCATCGAGAATAAAGTCACTCATCTGGCGATCCTGGTCGAACCAGCCTTGGATCGATTGATCCGCAAGCTCGGCATCTATTTTACGCCGGTAGGGCCATTGATCGAACACCATGGAAAACGCCGCGCTCATTATCGCCGCATCGGTGATCTGCTGGATCAGGTCTACGAGGTGCGACCGGAAATCTGGGAAGTGCTGACGGACGCCGGCAAGCTCTGGCCCAGGCCGGGCGCGCCGGTATCGTAAAGAACTTCGCGAAAACAGACACACGGTAACAGTTTCAAAGCGAGTCGAACGTTATGGGAAAAACGCCCATCCGCCTTTCCTCCCTTGCCGCCGCATTGCTTATCGCTGCCACGCCCATCCTTCTTGCCGGCTGCGATAAGCAAAAGTCCTACACTGTTGAAGAGCGGCTCGACCGCGCGCGCGAAGCGCGCTCGCAAGGCGAGCTTCGCTCCGCCATTCTGGAAATGAAGAACGCCTTGAAGGAAAACCCCAATAGCTCGGCGGCGCGCTATCTCTTGGGCCAGCTTTATATCGACATGGAGGATGGCGGCGCGGCGGAGAAGGAATTGACGCTGGCGAAATCGCTGGGCGTCGATGAGGAAGCGATCATCGTTCCCTTAAGCGAGGCCTGGATCATTCAGGGCGAATACGAAAAAGTTCTGGAAAAGGTGGCGATTTCCGTCAATCTGCCGCCAGCGACCCAGGCGGCGCTGCGCATTGTGCATGGCGATGCGTATCGCGGGCTTGGCCGCCTGGGCGACGCGCTCACATCTTATAAAATGGCGGCGGATCTTGATCCCAATAATCCGCTAAGCCTTGTCGGTCAGGCTAACGTGGCGCTGGCGCAGCGCGACATTGAGGGCGCCAAGGCCAACCTCGCCAAAGCGGCCGCCATTGACGCCAACAACTTCAAAGTCATTACCTTGATGGGCGATATTCCCTCGGCCCAAGGCGACTTTAAATCCGCCATCGAGCACTATAAAAAACTCGTCAAGGCGCGGCCGGAAAATCTTTTCTACCGCACCGTGTTGGCATGGGCGCAAACCAACACCGGCGACTTTAAAGCCGCCACCAAAAATATCGACCGCGTTCGCGCCATACTTCCCGATTATCCGCCAGCCAATCACATCAAGGCGGTGATCGCCTTCAAGCAGAAGGATTACCGCGCGGCAAAGGAATTTGCCGAGCGAACGCTGTCCGTTGATTCCAATCACATGGCGGCCTTGCTCATTCAAGGGGCGTCCGCCTATACCCTGGGTCAGATCGAACAGGCCAATGCATCGCTGACCCGCTATCTTGCCGCTGTGCCGCAGGACCGCGCCGCGCGCAAGATGATGGCCTCGATCCAGATGGCGCTGGGGCGCGCCGACGATGCCTATAACACGTTGCAGATGATCGCCAATGAGGAATCTGCGAGCAAGGATCCGGATCTCTTGAACATGATCGCCCGCGCCGCGCTGCAAAAGGGTGATTACGAAAGCGGCCGGCGGTACCTGGAGGATGCGCTGGCGGCTGAGCCGGAATCCGCCACCACCATGGCGCGGCTTGGCATAGCGGAAATATCCTCCGGCAATGTGGAAAAGGGCCTTGACGAACTGAAGAAAGCGGTATCGCTTGATCCCAAATCCATTGACAAGCGCGCACTTCTCGTCTTGCAGTTGTTGCGCGCCAAGCGGACCGATGAAGCGCTGGCGCAGGCGCGAGATCTGCAAAAGGAGCAACCCAAGCGCGCCGTTGGCCATACGCTGGTCGGCGTCATTCTTGCCATCAAGGGCGACGATGCGGGCGCGCGCAAGCAGTTTCACGAAGCCCTTGCCCGGGAACCGGGCAACTCCAGCGCCAGCTTCAATCTCGTTCGCTATGCAACGCTCGACAAGAACTGGCAGGAAGTCCGCCGCCTGCTTGCTGGCGTGTTGAAGAAAGAACCCAATAATCAGCGGGCGTTATTGCTGCTCGCCGACTTGGAACGGCAACAGGGCGATGATCAGGAGTCGCTGACGCTTCTGCAAAAAGCCGCCGAGCTCAAGCCCGAAGCGCGCGAGCCGGCCATACTCTTGGCGCAGGCCTATCTGGCGCGGGGCGACAGCATGAACGCCATCGCCACGGCGCGCAAGGTGGCGCCGATTTATCCTCAGGACAAGGCGCTCTTGGAACTGATCGGCAAGGCGGAAATGGCCGCCGGTCAGCCGGATAACGCGGTCGTGACTTTTGATAAACTGGCGGAGCTTGCGCCGGCTGATCCGCAGGCGCACTATCTGCTCGCCAGCGCCCATGAGCAGCAGGGCAACTGGGTGGCGGCGGAACGGACGCTGGCCAAGGTTCTGAACCTCGCGCCGCGATCTGCCCGGGCGCGCATCGCCATGGTGCGCGCCAAAGCATCGCTGGGAAAATTTGCCGAAGCCGAACAGTTGTTGAAGGCGCTGATCGCCGAAAAGCCGAAAGAACTTGATGTCGGCGATCTCGAAGCCGCCCGCGGTGTGATTGCCGCAGCTCGGCAGGATTATAAAAGCGCTGTCGTCGCTTTTGCCGCGGCGTACAAGACGCAAGAAAACAGCATCAATCTGCGCCGGCTGGCGGAAGCGGAAATCCGCGGCGGCAATGCGGCGGCGGGATTGAAGCGTTTGGAAACGTGGCTTGCCAAATACCCCAAGGATCACGAAACCCGCTTCTTTCTGGCCAACCAGTTGTTGGCGATGGGCCGACTTAATGACGCCGACTCGTCTTTCCAATTGGTGGTCAACGCCAATCCGAAGAACGCCGTCGCGCTTAACAATCTTGCCTGGGTGAAGCTGCAGCAGAAGGATGCGGCGGCGAGCGTCGGCTATATCGAACGGGCGTTGAAGGCAGATCCCGAAAATCCGGAAATTTACGATACCGCCGGCGTGATCTATATGGCCATGAAGCGATATCGCGATGCGGTGGGAGCTTACCGCAAGGCGGCGGATCTAAATCCCACCTCGGCGGCGTTGAAGGAAAGCTACGCCAACGCGCTGGTCGCCGACAATCGCAAGGCGGAAGCGAGGGAAGTGTTGCGCGAACTGTTGGACGGTCCTTATCAGTTGTCCGATCGTGGGCGCATCAATCAACGCTATTTGCAGCTTTCCGAATAAGCGCGCAGGCGCAAGCGCGGGGGAGGTAGGGTGAGCGCAACCGACCCGAAACAACCGCCGGATCTGGCCGCTTTTGCCGAGCATGCGGCGCGCATCTGCGGCGCGGCTCATGTGGATTTCTCGCCCGCCGGCATTGCCGCGGCGTCGCGCACCACCGCGCCCTGGCGATCGCTCATCGCCGGCATCGTGCGACCCAGCTCCGCGGATGAGGTGGCGTCTCTAATCACGGCGGCGGCGGCGACCGCGACTCCGCTCTACCCGGTCAGCACCGGCAAGAACTGGGGCTATGGCGACCGCCTGCCCGCCGGCGATAATCAGGTGGTGCTCGATCTTGGCCGCATGAACCGCATCATCGAGGTCGATGAAACGCTGGCTTATGCGGTGGTCGAGCCGGGCGTCACCCAAGGACAACTTTTCGAGCACCTGCAGGCGCGGCAATTGGCGTTGTGGCTGGATTGCACCGGCGCCGGGCCTGACGCCGGCATCATCGGCAATATTCTTGAGCGCGGCTTTGGCCACACCCCCTTGGGCGATCGTTTCCGCGCCGTCTCCGGCATCGAGGCGGTGCTGGGCGACGGCAGCGTCCTGCGAACCGGTTTCTCCGGGGCGGAAAGCAGCGCCGTCGGCGCGACCTATCCTTATGGTCTCGGGCCGGTGCTGGATGGGCTGTTCAGCCAGTCGAACTTGGGCGTCGTCACCCGCATGGGGGTATGGCTGATGCCGCAGCCGGAAGCCTTCGCCGCCGCCATCGTGTTCATCGACGACAAGGCGGTCATCGGCCCGGTGGTGGATCGGCTGCGCCCGCTGCGGCTCGACGGCACGCTGCCCAGCGTCGTCCACATCGCCAACGATCTACGCCTGCTCTCCGGCCGCATGGGATTTCCCCAGCAGCGGGCCGGCGGGGAGCGGTGCCTGACGGCGGAGCTGCGCGCCGCCTTGAACCGTGAGTTGGGGATCTCGCCCTGGGCGATGTCGGCGGGGCTCTATGGCAGCCGGCGGCAGATCAGGGCCAGCGCGGCGCGTCTGAAGACGGCGCTCAAGGGCTTGCCGGTGCGGATCCGGGTGCTCGGCGGCGACACCCTGCGCCAGGCCGAGCGGGCGGCCAGATTACTCAACCGTTTCAAGATCGGCCGCGGACTATACCGCCAGATCGAGGACGCCTCAGCGGCCATCGGTCTGCTGCAAGGCAAGCCGACGCGCCACTTTCTGAAAGGCGCCTACTGGCGGCACCCGACGATGCCAACCGGCGCCGATCCGGCGCTTGACGGTTGCGGCCTGCTGTGGCTTGCGCCGGTGTCGCCCCATCGCGGTCAGGATATCGATCGTTTATTGGCGCTGGTGGAGCCACTCTATGCCCGGCATGGTTTTGACGCCCTGCTGACCCTCAGCCTGCTGAATGGCCGGGCCATCGCCCTGGTATCCACCATTGCCTTCAACGCCGAGGATCAGGTCGAGGCCCGGGCAGCGGCTGATTGCTACGAGACGATCGTGAAAGCAGCGATGGCGGCGGGCTATCCGCCCTATCGGCTGGCCAGCGGCGCCATGGCTTCCGCCATCGATCCGAAAGAGCCTTATTGGCAGGCGGTGGCGCGCTTGAAGGCGGCGTTGGACCCGGCCGGGGTCATCGCCCCGGGGCGCTACGCGCCTTAATTGCCTTTATCATATGCTCGCCCTTGGACAGGCTCAGGGCGGACGGAATATTCAAACCGTTCGTGGGGAGCCTGCCTGCGGGGCCAAAGCGCCCCTTCGGCGCGGCGTGCCTGACGAACCATGAACGGCTGAAACTATAGACAAAAGAAATCGGGGGCGGATGAACCGCCCCCGATCTTCGTAAACCCTGAGTATTCGACGGTTACGCGGACTTGCGCCGCCGAGCCGCCAGGCCGCCGAGGCCGAGGAGGCCGAAGCCCAGCACCGCCATGGAGACCGGCTCCGGCACTTTGAAGTACGTGGCTTCCACATCGCTGTTGTGCGAGATGATGAGGCGGTAACGACGGTCCGCCAGCAGGCCGCTAACCGTGATGTTGAAGCTGTCATCGATTTCGTACTCAGCCGTATCGATGCCGGCCACGGCCACCGACTGGTTGAGTTCATCAAAGCTGAACTCGTCCACCAAAGTGCCGTTGCCGCCGCCCGTCACGTCACGAACCGTCAGGCTCCAGTCGAAGTCGGCCTGAGCGGTGCCGAACAGGATGTCGCTGAAGGTATAGAGCTTGCCATAGGCGTCAAAGGCCAATTCGATGTCGCCAAGATCGCCGTCGATATCGATGGTCCAGAAGAACGAGGACGTGGACACTTCACCGCCGGCGTTGGAAGATTCGTTCTGAATCAACTGGGTTTCCGCGACCGTGCTGGCGTCAACGCCGCCAACGGAAAGCAGGCTGCCGCTCAGCAGCGCATCGCCGCGAGCGAAGTGGATGGTGCTATCGCCAGCCGATACGCGGCTGAAATCGTTCTGGCCGATGCCGCCGCAGTCGCCAACGCAAGACATCAGAGCATCGCTGGCATTGGTATGCACCACGCCCGGCTGATCGCTGAAGAACACCGCTTCAGAACGGGTGGCATTGGTGACGACTGGGGCCTTGGGACCCGTCGTGACGATCTGGTCGCCGCCCGAGGTGATCGTAAAATCGGTGATCTGCAAGGTCGAGTAGGCGATCACGCCGGCCTGGGCCGACATAGCCAGGCCCGTGGCGAGCACGCCCGCCGCCAGACCGAGGCTGATTTTCTTACCAAAGTTCATAACTACCTCTCCTCATTAAACACTCAGGGTTTCAAATTTCCGGATAACCTTGCGGCATACCCGTCTTCGCCAGGATTAATGCAGAAGCCGTGCCACTTTATAAAGATTATTATATTTCAATATGTTAATCCGCTTCCCCGACATTTTTCCTCGATCCCGGCGCATGGGCTGACGATTTTACCCTCGAATTTGTAAAAAAATCCGACAAGCATTTTATGAGCTGTGGCGAAGGCTGGCGACGGGTTAGGGATGATTTGCAGATAATTCTATAAAAAGATCGCAAAAACAATGGGTTGGTTTGGCTGTGCAACACGAAAGATGGTCTTTTGCAGGGTGTAAAGAATGGCGACGTCGGGTTGCGTTTTAACTAAAGTGCGCCATGGTACAGGTTTGGGCTTGCCCTGGCATTTAACCGTATTTAAGGGAGTATCGGCGACACATAGTGCTACTCATTTCAGCACCTCACGCAGGCATCAGGAATATAGCCGGTCGGCATGATACGCATCTTTAAACACTATGTTCGAAAGTCCCTGTTTCTTTTGGGCGTCATTGAGGTGCTGATCCTGCTGGCGGCGATCATTGCTGGCTTGACCCTGCGCTTTACCCAATTGGACTTAACCCCCATCGACTACGCCGATCACTGGCCGGAGTTTGTGACCTTCGTCACTTCTGTCTATGTCGCCATGCTGGCGGTCGGGCTGTACCAGCCCGAGGTGCTGCGTGATACCCGCATGACCCTGGTGCGGCTGACGGTGGCCATGGGGCTGGGGCTGGTGCTGACCTCGGTGGTCAGCTACGTGGTGCGGGATGTCGGCATCTGGCGCAGTATTTTTCTTTATGCCCTGGGGTTTGCGTTCGTCGGATTGCTGATCAGCCGGGGAGTTTTTTTCCGTCTTGCCGACCGCGAGGGCTTCAAGCGGCGGGTAGTGCTTTTGGGAGCCGGGGAGCGGGCAAAACGCATCGCCGAGATGGAAAAGTCGGTGCAGGGAGCCAACTTCGTCTGCGCCGGCGTGATCCGCCTGTCGGAGGCCGAGACCGCCATTCCCCATGCCCCTTACATCGCTGAAATTTCATCGCTTTTGGAATATGTGCGGCAGGCGGGGGCGGAGGAAATCGTGGTCGCCAATGAAGAGCGGCGCGGCACCCTGCCGATCCATGACCTTCTGGTCTGCAAGATGCAGGGGGTGCGGGTCAGCGACGCCACCACCTTCATCGAGCAGGAAACCGGGGTGGTGGATTTGGAGTCCGTCAGCCCCAGTTGGATGATCTTTTCCGACGGCTTCGTCCGTTCCGGCCGGCTCGATTTGGCCTTGAAGCGGACCTTCGACATCATCGTCAGCGTACTGCTGCTGGCTCTGTCGCTGCCCATTCTGGCGCCGGTGGCGCTGGCAATAAAATTCACCAGCCCGGGGCCAATTTTCTACCGCCAGGAGCGGGTCGGCCAGGGCGGGCGGACCTTCCAGGTGATGAAGTTCAGAAGCATGCGGGCGGACGCCGAGCGCGCCGGGCCCCAATGGGCGCAAAAGAACGATGACCGCGTAACCTCCATCGGACGCATCATCCGGCTCACCCGGATTGACGAAATACCGCAGATTTTCAATGTCCTGAAGGGAGATATGAGCTTTGTCGGCCCACGCCCGGAGCGGCCGGTATTCGTCGCTGAGCTAACCCGGCAGATCCCTTATTACGAGGAACGTCATCAGGTTAAGCCGGGCATTACCGGCTGGGCGCAGATCAACTACCCCTATGGCGCCTCGACGGAAGACGCGCGCCGCAAATTGCAGTATGATCTCTACTATATCAAGAATTACTCCATTTTTCTCGACCTCTTGGTGCTGATCCAGACGCTGCGCGTCATCCTCTGGCCGGAGGGGGCGCGCTAGCTCGAGGGGGGAAACGCGCATGATATCAAGGGAGTGACTGCCATCGAGATCCAAGTTGCGTTCCTGACCTTTGCGGTCGCGATGCTGGCCTACCTGCTGCTGTCCCTCTTGTTGACAGTGAGCTGGAAGCGGAGCGGCGGGCCGGGGGTATGGCTGATCGGGGCGTGCGGCGCGATGGCGTTCTGGGCCGCCGTCAATGCCGGCGCTTTTTACGTGCCGGGCATCGCCGCAGTGCTGGGGTCGTTAAGCGAAACCGTGCGCACCGCCGGCTGGGTGCTGTTTTTGGGCGTGCTGTTGAGCCATTACTGGCAGGAATACGGCTACCGCGATTATGACCGCATCATGCGCGCCGCCATCGGCCTTGGCCTGGGCGTGCTCCTGGTGCTCGATGTGCTGCTGGCGATGCAAAACCTCGGCTATTGGCCGGGGGTGACGCTGATCAGCCAACTGGCGATGTTAGGGCGGATGGTGGCCGCCGTCTGCGGGGTCTTCCTGGTCGACAACTTCTATCGCAATACCGCCGCCGGCAATCGCTGGGGCATTCGGCTGTTGTGCTTAGGGCTGGGCGCCATTTTCCTATACGACTTTTTCTTCTACGCCGAGGCGGTGCTGACCGGCGACTTCAACCAGAAGCTCTACGAGGCGCGGGGCGCGATCAACGCCTTGATCGTGCCGCTGATCGCCGTTTCGGCGGCCCGCAACCCGAAGTGGAAGCTAGATGTCTTCCTGTCCCGCGGCATCGTCATCCATACCGCCTCGCTGATCGGCAGCGGCATTTACCTGGTGGTGATGGGGGCGGCCGGCTACTATTTGCGCGATCTGGGCGGCCGCTGGGGCGCCATCCTTCAGGTCTCCTTCTGGTTCGGCGCCATCCTCTTGCTGGTGGTGATCGTCTTTTCCGGCCAGTTCCGCTCCCGCATGCGGGTGCTGGTCAACAAGCACTTCTTCAATTACCGCTATGATTACCGGGAAGAATGGCTGCGCTTCATCAATACCGTATCGGAAAGCGATTCCGCGCGCGGCCTGCAGGAACGGGTGATCCAGGCCATCGCCGATATCGTCGATTCACCAAGCGGCGCGCTGTGGCAGCGCGACGAGTTCGGCCATTTCAGCCGCGCCGCAGTATGGAATTTCAAGCTGCCGGTGGATGGCTCGCTGGCCGAAGATCACCCGCTGACCTATTTTTTGGAAGGCAGCGGCTGGATCGTCGATTTGCAGGAAATGCCTACCCGTCCCGAGCTATACGAAGGCTGCGCGTTGCCGGATTGGCTTCAGGGCGAACCGCGGTTGTGGCTGGTGGTGCCGCTCCTTCACCATGGTGACCGGCTGGTGGGGTTTATCGTCCTGCAACGCTCGCGAGCGCCGCGCCAGCTTAATTGGGAAGATCATGACATCCTGAAAACCGTTGGCCGCCAGGTGGCGAGCTACCTGGCTGAACAATCGGCCGAAAAAGCGCTGGCGGAAGCCCGCCAGTTCGAGGAGTTCAACAAGCGCTTCGCCTTTATCATGCATGACCTGAAGAACTTGGCGAGCCAGCTATCGTTGCTGGTCAAGAACGCCGACCGCCATGCCGGCAACCCGGACTTCCAGCGCGACATGATCCTGACGGTCAAGGATTCGGTGGGCAAGATGCAGCTCCTTCTGACCCGCCTGAACCGCTTGCGCGAAACCGAGATGAAGGGCGAGGCTATGGAGGTTAATCTTCCGGAATTGTTGAAGAAAATTGTTACTTCTCGGCAATGCAACAATACCGCCTTAACCTTTTCCTGCGACGATCCGACGATTTCGGTCGCCGCCGACCCGGGGCAGCTTGAGACGGTGTTCAGCCATCTGGTGCAGAATGCCCTCGATGCCGTTGGTCAGGGCGGCCATGTCGATGTTAAGGTACGACGGGAGGGTGACTGGGTGGTTGCATCAGTTCAGGACGACGGCCCGGGCATGGACGAGAAGTTTGTGCGCGAGGAGCTGTTTACGCCGTTTCGCACCACCAAGGAAAACGGCTATGGGATCGGCGCCTATGAGGCCAAGCAGCTCATTCGCCATTT
The DNA here is from genome assembly GCA_003577275.1 of Pseudomonadota bacterium. Taxonomy (GTDB): domain Bacteria; phylum Pseudomonadota; class Alphaproteobacteria; order Sphingomonadales; family Govanellaceae; genus PRO5. The sequence continues at coordinate 31,510 of QEVO01000010.1, read as the reverse complement.
CGGCGGCCGATTGGACGTCAAGAGCGCCGTTGGCCGGGGCACCACGATGATGGTGCAACTTCCTCCATCGCCGCAGCCGGCTGCCGCGGCGGCGCTATCGGCGGGATAATGGGGACCATGAGCAAGGCTACGCCAGTCAAACGCAAGCTGCTGATCGTCGAGGACGACGCCGGGCTGCAACGGCAGTATCGGTGGAGCTTCGAGGGCTACGAGGTGTTTGTCGCCGGCACCCGTCAGGAAGCGCTTGAGATTATGCGCGCCGAGACGCCGAAGGTGATGACCCTCGATCTTGGGCTGCCGCCCGACCCGGACGGCACCTCCGAGGGCTTTGCCGTACTGGAAGAAGTGCTGCGGTTGGCGCCCGACGCCAAGGTCATTGTCGCCTCGGGCCATGGCGCGCGGGAGAGCGCGCTTAAAGCCATCGCCATGGGCGCTTATGATTTCTATCAAAAACCGGTGGACGCCGATGAGCTGGCGTTGATCGTCAAGCGGGCGTTCCATGTCCAGGAACTGGAAGAAGAAAACCGTAATCTCGCCGAGCAGCGGCAAAGCTCATCGCTCAAGGGCATCATTACCAGCAGCGCCGCGATGTTCAAGGTCTGCGAGATGGTGGAGCGGGTAGCGCCGGCCGATGTCGCCGTTCTCCTCTTGGGAGCCAGCGGCACCGGCAAGGAGCTTCTGGCCCGCGCCATTCATGACTTGAGCTCCAGAAAGGCCAAGCCGTTCGTCGCCATCAACTGCGCGGCGATCCCGGAAAACCTCTTGGAATCCGAGCTCTTCGGCCACGAAAAGGGGGCTTTCACCGGTGCCGTGAAGCAGACCCCCGGCAAGATCGAGATGGCGCAGGGCGGCACGCTTTTTCTTGACGAAATCGGTGACCTGCCATTTCCGCTACAAGTCAAACTGCTGCGTTTCTTGCAAGAGCGGGTGATCGAGCGCATCGGCGGACGCCGGGAAATTCCCGTCGATGTCCGCATCGTCTGCGCCACCCATCAGGATTTAAACCGGCTGATCAGCGAGAACCGCTTCCGCGAAGACCTGTTTTACCGCTTAAGCGAGATCGTCATCGATATCCCGCCGCTCAAAGAACGGGAAGGCGATGCGGTGCTGCTCGCCCATCACTTTCTGCACAAATTTGCGAGCGAGTTGAAGCGCAACGTGCGCGGCTTTTCCGCCGACGCGCTGGCGGCGCTTGCCACCCATGCTTGGCCCGGCAACGTGCGCGAACTGGAGAACCGCATGAAGCGGGCGGTCATCATGGCGAACGGCAGCCGCATCACCAGCGCCGATCTTGATCTCGGCAAGGACGTCGAACCGGTTATCCTCAGCTTAAAGCAGGTGCGGGAGGAAGCGGATCGACGCGCCATTAAGACGGCGCTCGCCGTATCCGAAGGCAAGGTTACGCAGGCAGCCAAGTTGTTGGGCGTCAGCCGCCCGACGCTTTATGATTTAATCAGCCAGTACAAAATCCTCGATCGATCGAGCGAGCCATTGTCGGCGCGCACACAAGAAGGACAGGAGTCATGATCATGCACATTTCGGGCAAACGCGGACGCGGATGGCGGGCCGGTTTATTCGCGGCGGTGGCGGCGTCGGCGCTCCTTATCGGCAATGTTGCGCCTGACGCCTGGGCTGCCCGCCAAGTGTCGCAGGAATCCGCCGGCTATTATGGCAAGGCGCAGGGCTATTATAAGAGCAAGGAATGGCGGGCGGCCTTGGTCGAACTGAAGAACGCGCTTAAAGCCGACCCGGATAATATCGAGGCGCGGCTGCTTCTCGGCGAGACCTACTTAAAGCTGAGAAACGGCCCGGCGGCCGAGAAGGAATTCCAGCAAGCGCTCAAACGCGGCGCCAATCGCACGGACGTGACCTTGCGCCTGGGAGACGCCTATCTCTTGCAGCGCAAGTTTCAGGAAATCCTCGATCAGATCAAGGTTGAAGCGACGCCGACGAAGCGCCGCTATGATGCGTTGGTCTTGCGCGCCAGCGCCAATCTTGGCTTGCGCCAACTCGAAGACGCCAAGAAGGACTATGAGGCAGCCGAGTCATTCGATCCTAAAGACCCCGGCGCCAAGATCGGCTTGGCCCGCGTCCACCTCATCAACCGTGACATTGATCTGGCCCGGGCGAAGGTTGACGAGGCGCTCAAAGTTGCGCCGAAGAATGTTGAGGCGCTGTTGATCCGCGGCGAGGTGTCGCGGCTGCAAAATGATATCAAGCAGTCCTTCACCTACTTTGATACGGCGGTCAGCCTGGAGCCGGAGAATTTAGCGGCGGCGCTTGGTCGCGCCTCGGTGCTGATCGAGCTTGATCGCTATGATGAAGCCCGCGCCGATGTCGACGCCATCTTCAAGCAGGCGCCCAATCATCCAATGGCGCATTATCTGGCGGCGCGCATCGCCTGGCAGAAGAAGGATGTGCAGGCCGCCGGCGACCACCTGCAAGCCGCCGGTCAGGCGTTGGAAAATTTTCTGCCGGCGATGTTCCTGAACGGCCTGGTCAATTATGCGCAAAATAATCTTGAGCAAGCGGCCTTCAATATGTCGCGGGTGCTGCAGTTTGCGCCCGATCATGTGGCGGCGCGGCGCGTTCTGGGCATGACTTATCTAAAACAGAATGATCCGCAGCAGGCCATCCAGACGTTGGAGCCGATGGAGGGCACCGATGAGGCCGATGCGCAGATTTATTCGATCCTCGGCTATGCCCATATGCAAATGGGCGAGCTTGACCGCGGCGCTTATTATTTCGACAAAGCGGTTGCCGAAGATCCCAAAGCGGCGGGCAGCCGGACCAGACTTGCGGTAAGCAAGCTGGCGCTTGGCAATGTCGAAGCGGCCACCGATGACTTGCAAAAAGTCGTCAAGGATGATCCCAAGGCGCTGCAGGCGTCGATCATTCTCGCCATGGTGCACATCCGCAACAACAAGCCGGACGAAGCGCTGAAAGTTGCCGCAGCATTGAAGAAAAATCATCCCACTAACCCGGTGGGATCGTATCTCGAGGGCGAGGCGTATCTGAAGAAGAAGAATTACCCCGCAGCCCGCGCCGCCCTGGCCGCCGCGCAAAAGGTCAATCCGCAGAATTTTGCGCCGTCCTTGAAGCTGGCGCAGATCGACGCCGCGGAAGGCAAGCTCGCTGAGGCGGAAAAACGCTATAACGCCATTTTGGCCAAACAGCCCAACCATGTGGTGGCCATGGTCGGCCTTGCCGAACTGTCCGACCGCGCACGCAAGCCCAACGAGGCGCTCAATTGGCTGAATAAGGCGGCGGAAGCCGATCCTAAGAACGTCAATGTCCGCTTGCAACTGATCAGCCGTTACATAGACCGTCGCGAGTTCGACAAAGCGCAGGACATCGCCACTCGACTGACGCAAAGCTTCCCTGAAGAGCCGGTGGCCTATGAGGCGCTGGGCAAACTGCTCTTGGTGCGCGGCGACGCCAAGGGCGCCATTACCAACTTCGAACGCCTCGCCACCCTGCGGCCGGATCTTGCCAGCGCGCACCACTTGCTGGCGCGCGCGGAACGCGCCGGCGGCAATTTGGTCGAATCCCAGGAATCGCTGAAGAAAGCCTATGACCTGTCGCCGGCTCCTACGACATTCGGCGAAGACGTCGAGCGGGTCGGCACGGCGGCTTCGGTACTGGTGGATTTGGTGGAGCTGGAAGCCAAGCAGAAGCGCTACAACGAAGCGCTGGCCTACGCCTCCGATCTGAGCGTCAAATACCCCAAATCAAAAGCCGGAGAGGTGACCAAAGCAAACGTCTATCTTGAGAAAGGCGATTTCGACAAGGCGATCGCGATCTATAACGCCACGCACAAAGCCAACCAGGGTTCGACGCAGACCGCGATCAATCTCTATCGCGCCCATACCGCCAAGGGTGATCAGGCCTCCGCCATTGCCTCGCTGAAAGCCTGGCTGACCGCGCATCCAGCAGATGTTGTTGCGCGCAATGTGCTGGCCAGCGGCTATATCAACAAGCGCAATTATGACGCGGCCATCGCCGAATATGAATATCTTCTTGCCAAGAACAAGAAGGATCCCTTGGCGCTCAATAACCTCGCCTGGCTATACTTCCAGAAGAAAGACCCCAAGGCGGCGGCGATGGCGGCGGACGCCTATAAGCTGGCGCCGCAGTCGCCGGAGATCATCGATACCTATGCCTGGATTCTGGTCAATGGCGGCGCCGTCGACAAGGGGCTGGAATTGTTGAAGAAGGCGGTGACGTTGCGGCCCGGATCGCCGGACATTCGCTACCATATGGCGGTGGCGCTGGCGAAGAAAGGCCAAAAGGCGGAAGCGCGGCGCGAGCTGCAAGATCTCTTAGGCCTGGGCGTCTCGTTCGCCGAGGAGAAGGAGGCGCGGGCGCTGCTTAACAGCCTGGGCAAATAAAGGAACTTCGATTTATAGCTCCGGGAGCTTGCGTTCATCCGCAAGCTCCCGCAGTTTTTTCAGCTCCTCGCCAAAGCTTTTACCGCTGCCGACGGACGCCGGGCGCGCCGGCCCGCTCTGCTGAGCGCTATTGCCGATGGCGCGACTTGCCTCGCGCAGTTCGCGCGCCAGGGTGACGAAGCCTTCCAGCGTTTCTTTGCCCGCCCGGGCCGCCGCGTTCAAATCCTGGGCGGCATTGGTGATGGCCTTGGCGGCGCTGGCGTCGCCATTGACGGCGCTCAACAGCGCCGCCTGATTATTCTTGACCTCCTCCACCATGGGGGCGATGGTCTCCGCAATCTTCTCCAGTCGTTCCGCCACCGTCTTGATGTCGGCGGCGACGTCGCTGCGGCTGCGCTTCTCGAATTCGGCCAGCGCCTTGATGCCGCGCTGCAGGGCATCGGAAAGCTCGTTGGCTTGGGCTCGCGATACCTTGGTGAAGGTTCTGGTGGTTTCGGCGAAGCTCTTTTCAATCTTGTCGGCGGCGTTGGCGGCGGCGGCCAGCGAGACGTCGATGGTCTTGGCATGACCGGTGACTTGTTTCTCCAGCTCGGAGACGAACGATTTCAAGGTTACGCGCAGCAGGTTCTGCACCTGCGCGCTCTGGTCGCTGTTGGCGGCGGCGGCCGCCTTGGCGATAGTGTCGAGCGGCTCTTTCAACGCCGCCTCAAGATCGCCCGCCAAAGTGCGGCCTAAGCCCTTGACGCCACCGTCGATGGCAGCAAGCCGCTCATCCATGGCGACGCCGAGATTCTGCACAGCGCCTTCGAGCGCACGCGCATGCACATGGCTTGCCGAGAGGAGGGCCTTGAACTGCTTTTCCATCGGCGCGACATCGAGGAGGGCATCCAAGGCGGCGCAAAAATCGGCGGCCTGGGCGCGGCGGTAGAGGCGTAGGGCGCGGCTTAGGGCGTAAATGAGCGTTGCTCCCGCCAGCGCCAAGGCGGCGATCAGCGCCACGACGCTTCCCGCGGCGGGCGCTGGCGCTATGGCGCTGCTTACCCCGACGCGGACGAACACGGTGGCAGCGATGATGCCGCCAAATCCTATTAAGACTGTTGGCAACGGCGCAAACAGCCACCAGAATAGACGACGATCAACCAGGGCGTCAGGCCCGAAGAAGCCGATGGCGGATACCAGCCCCTGGACCCGCTCCATCGACGACTCCTGACCCTTGCGCCCGCGAATATCGTTATGGATGTTGATCAGATGCGACGAGTAGGCGTCGGCGATATCGGCGAGGAACGGCGCGGCGGCGAAACATTCGCGAAATTCCGTGGCATTGAAAGGCGTGCGGCTGGTCGCCTCGGCCATGGCCCGAAACAGGCGCGCGCGCGAACTGGTCACCAACACGCCTTCGACCGCCGCCAGGACGCCATAGCCCATCACCGTGAAAATCAGCGCGCCAGACGCCACGCGTCCCACCAGGAACACCGCCGGGTCGCTTTTCATCAAGGCGATGACGGCGGCATCCAGAGTGGCGATGGATAAAAAGTCGAGGAGGGCAGGCAGGTTGACGTATAACGGCGCGGCAAAGATCATTGCCGCCGCCAGACTGACCAATAGCCACAATCGCCGGATCACGATTCTACCCCTCTTTATATGCTCAATGCTAAATCAGTTTACACGTCATTATGGTACGGCCCAAGTGACAAGCAATTAACAAGCAATTATGGTTTGCCCCCATAGATTAAGGGCAATCTGTTAACAGGATAGCCTACGTCATGGGATTACCGGCCGCGGAGCGCCATTTCGTCCATATTCTGCCCACCTTTGCGCCGGGCGGGGTGCAGATTCGGCTGTCCTACCTGATCAACCACCTTAATTTGCCGGTGCGCCATACCATCATCGCCATGGACGGCAATTTTACCTGTCAAAGCCGCATCGCCCCGGGGGCGGCCGTCACCTACCAACGGCCGCCCTCGGCCGGCGGACTTTTCGGCCGGCTGATCGCCTATCGCCGCCTGCTGCGGACATTGCAGCCCGACCTTATCCTCACCTTCCAATGGGGGGCGGTGGAATGGGCGCTGGCCAATCGGTATTGTCCTTTGGCGCCGCATATCCATCTGGAAAGCGGCTTTGGGGCGGACGAGGCGGAGCGTCAGCACCGCCGGCGGGTGTGGACCCGCCGGCTGGCGCTCCAGCATGTCAAAAGCCTGATCGTGCCGTCGCGCACGCTGGCCGAGATCGCGGCGCGCGACTGGCGAGTGCCGCCGGACAAAATTCTTTACATTCCCAATGGCGTCGATTACGACAAGTACGCCGCGCCGCCGGTTCCCGGCGCGGTGCCGGGGTTTATCAAAGCGCCGGGGGAGAAGATCGTCGGCACCTTGACGCCACTTCGGCCGGAGAAGAACCTGTCGCGTCTGATCCGCGCCTTTGCCGCGGCGACGAAAGGTCTTGGCGCAACGCGGCTCCTGATCTTGGGCGAAGGGGCGGAACGGCCGCGGCTGGAAGCATTGGCGCGCGAGCTTGGCGTAGCCGATAAGGTGCTGCTGCCCGGTCATTGCGATGCGCCGGAAAGAGCTTTGGGGTGGTTTGATCTTTACGCCATTTCTTCGGATACCGAACAGATGCCCAACGCCGTCAATCAAGCCATGGCGGCGGGCAAGGCGGTGGTGGGGTTGGATGTGGGCGACGTGCGGCACATCGTCAGCAGCGCCAACAAGCCCTATATCGTCGCCAAGGGCGATGAGGCGGCATTCGGCGACGCCATGCGCCGGCTCTTAGAGGATGACGCGGAACGCGCGGCGATCGGCGTCGAGAATGGCCGCCATGTGCGCCGCGCCTATACCCTCGACGGCATGGTCGAGGCCTATCGGAAAGCCTGGGGGTAGCGGTGCGCATCGTCAGCTTCACCACCCTTTATCCCAACCCGGCGCGGCCCAACTTCGGCGTCTTCGTGGAAAATCGCCTGCGCCACCTGGTCGCCTCGCGTCAAGTCGACCTGACCGTGGTGGCGCCGGTGCGCTGGCCGTCGAGGGAGGTGCCTTACCGGCAGCTCCGTCACGGCATCGAAATCCTGTACCCGCGGTTTTTTACCATTCCCGGCCTTGGCATGTATATGGCGCCGTTCGGCCTTTATCTGGCCGGCAAGCGGACGCTGTCGAAGCTGCTGCTTCAAGGCAGAATCGACCTCATCGACGCCCACTATATCTATCCTGACGGCGTGGCGGCGACGTGGATCGGTCGCGCCTTGAAAATTCCCGTGGTGATGACGGCGCGCGGCACCGATATCAACGTCCTGCCGGAGTACCGCTTTCCCCGCGCGCTCATTCGCCGGGCGTTGGCGCGCGCCGCTGGCCTGATCTCGGTCAGCGCCGCCTTGAAGGAGCGGCTGTTGGCCCTGGGCGCGCCGCCGGCCAAGGTGCGGGTGTTGAGGAACGGCGTTGATTTGGCGCAGTTCCATGTGATGGATTGCGAAACGGCGCGGGCCAAGCATCAGCTACGGAGGCCAGTACTGCTCAGCGTCGGCTCGCTGTTGATGGCCAAGGGCCATGATCTGACCATCCGGGCGCTGCCGTTGATCCCCCAGGCGACGCTGGTCATTGTCGGCGAAGGGGCGGATGCGACAACATTGCGCGCCATGGCGGAAGCGGTAGGGGTAAAGAACCGGGTGCGCTTCATGGGCACGCTGCCCCATGAGCAGTTACCCGATCTTTACTGCGCCGCCGATGTGCTGGTTCATGCCTCCGAGCGGGAAGGGATGGCGAACGTGGTGCTGGAAGCCTTGGCCAGCGGCACGCCAGTGGTAGGCTCGCCCATTCCCGGTATGGATGAGGTGATCGCCGCGTCCGAAGCCGGCCGCATCATGACCGAGCGTACCCCGGAGGCCCTGGCGGCGGCGGTCAACGCGTTGCTGGCTGCGCCGCCGTCAAGGGCGCAGACCCGAGCTTACGCCGAAACCTTCAGTTGGGACGCTACCACCGAGGGGCAACTGGCATTCTTTCGCGCCATTTTAGCGACCCATAAGCGGTAGATAGACCCGATCGTACTGGGCGACGCTGGCCGCCCAGGTGCGCTCGCGCTCGACATAGGCGCGGGCCGCCTCCAGCATGGCCGGCCAGTCGCCGCGGCGGGCGAGGAGATCGCCTACCGCGCGGGCCAAATCCGCTGCGTCATCGGCCTTGAACAGGGTGCCGGTAACGCCGTTCTGAATGAGTTCCCTGTGGCCGCCGACGTCGGAGGCCGCCACCATCTTGCGCTCGGCCATGGCCTCCAGGGGTTTCAACGGGGTGACGAGTTCGGTCAGGCGCATGGATTTGCGCGGGTAGACGAGAACGTCGATCAGACTGTAATAGCGATCGACCTCGGCGTGCGGCACCCGGCCGGTGAATAGAATCTTGTCCGCCAAGCCCGAGGCTGCGGCGCGCTGACGCAAGCGCTCATCCTCCGGCCCGCCGCCGACCAGCAACAGCCGCGCTTTCGGCCGCAGCGCCAGAAGCGCGGGCAAGGCGTCGATCAAGACATCAAGCCCTTCGTAATCATAGAACGAGCCGATGAAGCCCAGCACCTCGGCATGGCCAAGGCCGAGCTTGGCGCCGAGCGCTTCGTCCTTGGCCAGACCGCCGGAGAATTTGGCGATATCCACGGCGTTGGGAATGACGGTGATTTTGCTTTCCGGAATGCCGCGGCTGATGAGGTCACCGCGCAAACCCTCGCAGATCACGGTTACGGCATCGGCGCGGCGCGCGGCGTGAGTTTCCAGCGCTTTGCTGACGCGGTAGCGCAGATCACCCTCCCGGCAGGTGCCGTGAGCGGCCGCCGCGTCCTCCCAGAAGGCGCGGATTTCATAGACGCAGGGCAGGCCGGCGGCGCGCGCCGCGCGTAAAGCCGGCAGCGCGTTCAAGACCGGCGAATGGGCATGGATGATATCGGGCCTGGTCTCGGCGATGACTGCGGCCAAACGGCGGCGGGTGGCGCGCATTTCGAAGATCTCGCGGACCAGCGGCAGCTTGGCGGCAAGGCCGGATGGCTTGGGCGTGCGGTAGAAGCGCAGGCCCTCTACCTCCTCCATCGGCGGGCCGGGGCGGATATGGCGCGGCGTGGTGACGTGCACGGTCTGCCAGCCGCGCCGGCGCTGTTCGGTGATGATGCCGAAGCTGCGGAAGGTATAGCCGCTGTGCAGCGGCAGCGAATGATCGAACAGGTGCAGGATGCGCATGGCGTCGTGATGTCTGGCGCGGGTTTATTGCTGATCGTAACGACGCAACAAATGCTGGAACGGCTTGGATACTGGCCTTAAGTCCTTTTCATTTTCCAATCGCTTGCCGGTGGGATATTCGACCAGATAATAGTACCACCACTTTGCCGGCAGTTGGATCGCCCAGGCGTGATCGGGATGGGCGAAGGCGAGGAAGACCGGCATTTTGTTTTCGCCGACGTTGCAAAACATGCCTTGGTGGCCGCGAAACCACGGCTCGCGCCAATTGGCGTAGCCGTTCCGCGGGAAAGCCTCCCCGGTGACCCACACCAGATTTTTCAGCGAGCAATCGTAGTACAGGCCGAACCAGGTATTTTCATCGGGGCGGAAATTGATGCGGATGAACATATCCACCTGGGCCGAGGGGATGACCGCCAGCCGGCCCTGAACGCCGCCGAAGCTGCGCAACTCCGCCAAATGCCGCGCCTTACCCCAAGTCACGCCGACGCCGTTATTGTAATAGGCGATGCTGACGAGCTCGAAATAGCTCTTGGTTTCCTCGTTATACATCGGCCTTTCAAAGATCGACCGGCTCCAGGCGGAGCCGGCGCCAAATACGCTCATGGCAACGAGGAACGCAGTGACGAGGCGAGTCATGGTCATCATTTCCTTACCCATTGTCGCCATTATCATGACCATATGGCGAAGTCGTGGCAATGCCGGTATAGAGCATGAGGGCATTCGCTTAACGCCGCCTTAAGGACCAACCACCATTAACCCACGGATGGCCATGAAAATTCTCCTGGTTGCCGGCTACTTCCCGCCCTATGCCCCGGTGTCGGCGACGCGGGTCAACAAACTGGCGAAGTATCTCCTGGAGCGCGGCCACGACGTGCGCGTATTGGCTCCCAAGAACGCCGGATTCCCGGCGGTCATGCAGCCGGAAATTCCCGCCGAACGGGTGATTTTCACGCCGGTTTTCGAGGTTCTGGAAGTGCCGGGCCGGCTAAAGTCAGCGCTCAAGGGGTGGCTGGGCAAGCCCCCGGCATCCACGCCGCCAGCGACCGCGCCGGCGGCCGAGGGGACACCCTCTGTCCCGGTTCGGCAGCCTTGGTGGTCGCGGTTGTCGACGCTTTACGCCGCCATCGTCTCGACCCCCGATTCCCGCATCGGCTGGTACCGCCCTGCGGTGCGCGCCGGGCGGGCGCTGTTTACCCGCTGGCGGCCCGACATCATCTACGCCAGCGCGCCGCCCCATACCGGGCTGTTGGTGGCGGCCCGGCTGGCGCGGCTGTCGGGCGCGCCCTGGGTTTGTGAATATCGCGACTTGTGGGTGGACCATCCCTATTACGACGGCGGACGGGTTCGGCGCTGGATCGAGTCGCGGCTGGAAAACAGGACGCTGAACAGCGCCGCCGGCCTGGTCACGGTGACCCGCACCTGGGCCGACTGGTTGGCCAAAGAACACCGCCAGCCGGTGGAATTCGTGATGAACGGCTATGACCCGGCGGATTACCCGGACGAGGTCATCGAACCGCTGGACCGGGAGCGTCTGACCATCATCTATACCGGCGGCATCTACCCCGGCAAACGCGATCCCGCCGCGCTCTTTGCCGCGCTGGCGCTGATGGGCGACGAGGCGCGGCGGGTGCGAGTTATCTTCCACATGCCGGAAGCCTTGGAGCTGGTGCGCCAGCTCGCTGCGACCCATGGCGTGACGGAATCGGTGGAAGTGAGCGGGTTGATCCCCCGCAAGGAGGCCATCCGCCGGCAGCGCGGCGCTGACCTATTGCTGTTGCTGCGCTGGGATGACCCGCGCGAAGACAGCGTGCTTGCCGGCAAACTTTTCGAATACATCGGCGCGCGGCGGCCCATCTTGTCGGTGGGCAGCGAGACCGGCGAAGCGGCGGCGATCATCCGCGATCAAGGATTCGGCGTGGTCGCCAACAACCCGCAAGCGATCGCCGATGCGTTACGGGCATGGCTGCCGCAAAAGCGGGGCGGCCTGATTCCGCCTCCCGCCGGCGATGTGGAAAGCTTCGCCCGGCCGCGCCAGTTCGCGCGGCTGGAGAATTTCCTGGAAAAGTTGATCAGTTCCCGGTCCGGCGCTTAAGGCTGGCGACGATACGCTGGGCGGCCTTGCCATCCCACTGCTCGGGACGGCGGCCATGCGGCCACTTTCCGGCCAACACCTTTTCGATATTCTCCAAAAGGTTTTTCGGCTCGACCAGCCGATTGGTGCCCTCGCTGACGGTAATCGGCCGCTCGGTGTTTTCGCGCAGCGTCAGGCAAGGAATATCGAGATAAGTGGTTTCTTCCTGCAAGCCGCCGGAGTCGGTGATGGCGAGCTTGGCGCTGCTGACCAGGCTCATGAACGGGATATAGCTGACCGGCTCCACCAGTTTAAGACCCGGGGCGCGCTCCAAGTCGGCCAGCAGACCGAATTCGGCCAAGCGCTTGCGGGTGCGGGGATGAACCGCAAACACCAGCGGAATCTTCGCCGCCGCTTGCTTTAGCTGATCCGCCAGCAGGCTCAAGGTCGCCTTATCATCGACATTGGACGGTCGATGCAGGGTGACGACGCCGTAGTTGCCGGGGGTCACGCCATGGGCCGCCGGAGCGTTGGCGGCGGCGATTTGCGATCGCATCAATTCATAAGAGTCCATCATGATGTTGCCCACCCGCTCGATGCGGAACTCGGGCACGCCCTCCCGCCGCAAGTTTTCATCGGCGTCCGGCGATGGCGTCCACAACACGTCAACGATGGCGTCGGTGACCAGGCGGTTGATTTCCTCCGGCATGCGGCGGTCGCCGCTGCGCAATCCCGCCTCCAGGTGCGCCACCGGGATGAGAAGCTTCGCCCCCACCATGGCGCAGGCGGCGGTTGAATTGACATCGCCGACAACGATGATCCAATCGGGGCGATTGCTGTTCAGGCAGATCTTTTCATAAGCGATCATCACCCCGCCGGTCTGTTCGGCGTGGGTGCCGCTGCCGACGCCGAGATGGAAATCCGGATCCGGCAGTCCGAGGTCGCGAAAGAAAGCGTCCGACATGTTGGGGTCGTAATGCTGCCCCGTATGCACCAGCTTGACTTGGCACCACGGCTCCTTCTTCAAGGCGTGATACAGCGGCGCCACCTTCATGAAATTCGGCCGCGCGGCGGCGATCAAGTGAACGGTTGATGTCGGCATGTGAGGGATGATGCTCCTGAACGTGGAATTTTCGAATGATCAGCGCTTAAACCCGCCAAACTTTCCGGCAGGGTAGGGCGTGGCGGGCGGTACGGCAACCGCTTCCTCGCTGGCCTTAACGACAACCCCCGCCAATGCGCGATCAACCATCACTTTGAGCATGGCGGTGACCGCGACGAGGTGGAAGTAAAGATCGAACGTGGCGACCGTCAAAAACGCGCCCGCGGAGGCAAAGCCCACCAGACTGACCTGGATCATGGCGGCCAGGGTGCCGGCCCATTTGATGTCCGGGTGGTCGCGGGTGCGCTGAATGATGCCGCCGCAGGTGAAGAAAGTGGTGATGCCGATCAGCAGATAGAGGATCAATCCGACGTAGCCGTGTTCGCCCAAGACCTCGAAATAAAGCGAGTGCACGGCGCGTCCCTGGGTGCCTTCCGGCAGATAGATGGCGCGGTACTTGTTGTTGTAGAACATGTCGAACCCGCCGCCGACGATGGGATGATCGGCGGCGACATCAATGGCGAACTTCCACATGTCGAGCCGGCCCTGCGCCGAGGCGTCCTCCTGATACTTCTCGATGGTCGACATGCGCTCGCGCCAGCTATCGGGCATAAAGACCAGTCCGATGGCCACGGCAAATCCGATGGCGGCAATGCCAAAGATGAAGCGTTTTGATTTCCATACCAGGAACAACAGCATGGACGAAATGCCCACCAGCGCGCCGCGCGATTGCGTGCCGAAGATGGCAAACAGACCGATGAAAACGCTGGCTAGCATGATCCAGCGCAGATACTTCGTTTCCACCGCCGTCTGCATGTAACGCACCAGCGGCACCAGCATCACGCATGCCAACGCGAAGTCGTTGTTGTCTTCGAAAAAGGTGCTCGGCGGCCCCCACACCCGGCTGGCGCCGGCGGTCATGATGGTGAACAGCCCCCCCTTCATGGCGAAAAAGCCGATGGACAGCACAATGACCCACAACAGCGCGTGAAGGCGTTCCTTGGTCTGCATCAGCATCATGGTAACAAACGTGAACAGGATCACCTTGGAGAAGTTCCACCACTTATCCCAAGCCAAGGCCTGCGCGTCGGCAAAAGCCGAGGTGATGGTGATCCAGATGAAATAGGCGGCCAGCAGCCATACCAAGGGGTGTTTGGGCAGGCTTTTGGGCTCGCGCGCCAACAGGGTGGATACCAGAGCGGCGGCGGCGACGTAATCCAGGAAGTTGAACTGATAGGCGATGCCATAGGTCAGGCGGTGCGGGTTCATGTAGGAAATCCATGACCACACCAGAACCCCCACATGCGGCTTCCATAGGATCACCGGCAGGGTGGAGAAGATCAGAAAAAAGACATATAGGCTGCGCAGCATGCGCGCCGATACTCCCAGGTTAACGTAGCCTAAGCCATTGGAAATTAGGCTTAGGGGCTTAACATTTCGTGCACGGATTTGCGGCACGATGGCCAAACGTTTATAACCAGCCATTGGTCCTGCGGCCAGGGCTTTCGCCGCCGCGCCGCAGGGGGGCAGGTTGAAGGATCGACGATGCTGGAAGCCGTGGCTTTTTTGATCTTCAGCGTGGTGCTGATGTATGTCATCTATCGCTCTGTGCGTTATGACGACCTGAAGCTATGGCGTCCCTCCAAGGCGCCGCCGAGCCAGCCGCAGGCGTTCGGCCAGGGCAACCCCAAGGCGGGTGTTAAAAAACCCAAATGATCGGCGCCCCTTTTCGCCCCGCCCGCTTGCCGGCGGGTTTGCCGCCCTTGTTGCTGGTGGTGGTCGATACCGAGGAGGAATTCGACTGGTCCAAACCCCATGACCCCATGAGCCGTTCGGTGGCCAGCATCGCCGAGCAGCGCCATGCCCAGTCCCTGTTCGAGCAGTTCGGCGTCAAACCGACCTATGTGGTGGATCATCCGGTGGCGGCCACAGCAGCCTCGGCGGCGGTGTTCAAGGACTGGGCGGCGGCCGGGCGCTGCCTGATTGGCGCGCACCTTCACCCCTGGGTCAATCCGCCGGAAGGCGAGGCGCTCAATGCCTGCAACTCCTATCCCGGCAATCTGCCCGCGGAATTGGAGTGCGAGAAGCTGCGGATTCTGACCGAGACCATCGCCGCCAATATCGGCATAGGGCCGAAAATCTATAAGGCCGGACGCTATGGGCTGGGCGCGAACACGCCAGCAATCCTGAAGGAGCTTGGCTACGAGATCGATCTCTCCGTGGTGCCGGCCACCGATTTTGGCGAGGACGGCGGACCGAATTTCAAAGGCTATCCCCACGATCCCTACTGGTTCGGCGATGGCTTGCTGGAAATTCCCCTAACCCGGGGCTATCCGGGCATCCTGGGGCGCTTCGGCGAGCCGGCGCATCATCTGGCCACGAGTGGGCTCGGCCGGGCGTTGCGTCTGCCAGGCATTCTGTCGCGGCTGCGCCTTGTCGAGCGCATTCCCTTGACGCCGGAAGGGGTGTCGGCGGCGGATAACTGTCGACTGGCGCGCCACCTGGCAAAAGCGGGGCGACAGGTATTCACCTACGCCTATCACAGCTCGTCGTTGTTGCCGGGCGGCGCGCCCTATGTGCGCACGCTGGCTGACCGCCAAGCCTTTCTCGATGGCATCGAGGCGTTCTTGGAATTTTTCACCGGCGAGATGGGCGGCCGAGGGACGACGCCCTGGGAAATCAAATCCCTAGCCGCCGGCACAGATATTCCAGAGTCAGCAGCCGGTTGAGCTGCGCCGAATCGGTCATTACCCCCACCTGGAAGAATTCCGACATCACCGGCGTGCCCTGGGGCAGATAGGCGGCGCGATGCTCGCCGATGAGCCACTTATGGGGCTGGGGTTTGCGCAAACGATTCTGCCAGCGATAGCTCAAGCGACGCAGCGCCGGCGGGCGGATGTAGGTCAACCAATCCTTCAGCCGCCGGCTTAGGGGCGGCGCTTTCTGGAAGCTATGGCCATAGACTGAAGGGTAGCGGGCCAGCGCCGGGTCGATCTGGGCAATGAGCGCCGCCTCGAACACGCCATGGTTCTTATGGCCGAGCGGGACGCGCACCGCTTCGCGCACCACATTGAGTTCAAAGAACGGCGTCAGCGCCGGCCCGAAATGGTTGTTGAGCGCGGTGTTGCGCCCGGTCCAGAAACGGCCGCGAAACCCCGGGTAGACGAACTCGACCTCGGTTCGGGTCAGGTATTGCCGCCGCTTGATGAAAATCGCCATCATCTTATCGTTGAGCGCCTCATAATAGGCGCGCTCGATAAAGCGGGGGGTGGTCACCTTGGGGTCGAACTGGCTGTAGAAGGTCGCCAGCATATCGTCGATGGTGAACTCCCAATTCGGCAGATAGAAGAAATTGCGAAACACCTCGCCGCCGCCGCCGTTCAAGGCGATCTTGCCGCCTTCGGCGCGGGCGCGGCGGGTGGCAAGATCGCTGCCATTGCCGATGACGCCGTCCACCGGCCAGCCGTCAAAAGCCCAGAACTGCGCCTCGGTGGCTTCTGCAATGGCGGCGGGCTCATCACGCCCGTGCCGTGATTTATCGTCATGGCGCAAGGCGATCTTCTCGCCCGCGGCGATGGTTTTGGCCACCGTGACGTCGGGATCGTCGGCGGCGCCGTAGACGTGCAGCTCAGGGCTCACGCCATGGGCGCGCAACAGCGCCAAAATAAGCCGGCTGTCATATCCTCCCGACAGCGCGGTATCCACCTTATCGCCAAAGGCGCGGGCGATGGCGGCGAAATTGTCGTTCAGCACATGACGCATCAGCGTTATCTGCGACGACAGATCCCCCTTGCGCGGCGACAGATCAAGAGGTATCGGCCGCAATTCGTCGATCCGGTCGGGCGCGACACAGTAGCGGCGGTGCGGCGATAACTGGCGCAGTTCCCTTAAGATCGTATCGCCGCCATAGGTGGCGCCTTGAAAAACGTATTCATAGACTCCCTGCGAGGACAGCGTCCGGCGCGGCAGCGCCGCCGCCGCCACTAGGAACGAGTTGGACCATATCTCATCATCGACGCTGGCATAGGTGGCGTAGGTGCCCAAGGCGTCGATGACAAGTTCCAACCGGCCATGAAGGTGGGTAAGCAGGGCAAAGCTGCCGCGCAGCGCCGCATCATCGATGCCGTCACCCATGGCATCGGTCAAAATCTGCTCCAAGGCCGGTGCGCCGAACATCCCGTGGTAAAACAGCGTGCCTACCGCCAGCGCAAAGTTGCCGGCGGCGTCTTCGAAAAGTTGCGGTGTCGGGCTGACCATTTTGGGCGCTAATAGCAGGTCATGCCCGGCAACCTGCCGTCGCGTCGGTGCGGCGAACCTGCGCTTGATCGCCGCCTCTGTGGCGCGCGCGATCGCCCCTTCCGCTTGTGGTCCCGATTTGATGAGAACGAAAAGGCCCATGAACTTTAGTCCTCAAGCGAGCGAATGAACGCGATGGTAGCCTCCGCCGCGCTCTGCCGCCACACTTCGCTGGAAAAAGTGTGATCGGAATTGGCAACCGTTGCCCGTGACGGCCGGCAGGCGGCCATGACGCCGGCCCAGGCCGAGGCGCTTGCGGTTACATCTTCAAACTCCCGCGCCACCAGATCGCGGCCGCTGAGGAGGAGAAGGGTGCGGCCTTTGAAGCGGAAAAGACCATCGGCCATGCGATCGGGATAAGGGCGCTGATCGCTGGAGGGTCGCGGGGCGCGCAGGCGCGCGAGGAGCGCGGCGATGCCTTTAAGCGAGCCCAGTACATTCACCTGGCCGGCCATGAGCCGCTTCCAGGCCGCCTTGTCGAACAGACGTTGGCCGTAATAATGCTTCAACACGGTCTTGGCGGCGGTGCCTTCGGTGTGCACCCAGGGGTTGGCCAGCACCGCGCCAGCAACGCCCGGCACATCGACGCCGCTCAACAGGATGGCCGACGCGCCCTCGCACAGTCCCCACAGCACCACGCCTTGCAGGCGCGGCACGCGCCGGCGGAATTCATTGACGGCGGCGGCGATGTCGGGTCCGATATGTTCAAACCCCGGATAGTCGCCCTCGCTGTCGCCGACGCCGCGATAATCGAAGCGCATGGCGGCGATGCCGGCGTCCGCCGCGCGCCGCGCGAGGTGCACGTACTGGCGGTGCGCCCCCACCCGGTATTGCGGCCCGCCCACCAGGATCAGGAGGCCATAAGGCGCGGGCTTTTCCGGCCGGTGCGCCAGGCCCAACAGGGCCTTGCCTTCGCAGGGGAAGGTGAAGGCGTCAACCTGGATCATCGCGCCGCCTCCCGGCTCATGGCGGCGACGGTGACGTCGATCAAGGCGTCGGCGACCTCGGGTTCCAGGAGCGACCAGAACATCGGCCCCTCAACCGCGCTCAAGGTTACGGCGACGCCCGCCTTTTCCCATGCGGCGGCGGCGCGCTCGGCGGCGGGGGAGGGGGCGCTGCCGACCTCGATCCAGTCCACCGGGCAGCGGGGCGCGGCATCGGCCAGTTTGGCCGCACCCAGTTCCGCCGCCATCGCCGGGGTTAAGGCGTAGCCGCCGACCTCCAGGGTTTCGCCGGCGTCCAGGCGGGCCTTCAAGTCCTTGGTGGTTTCCTTGGATGCGGCATCCCGGGCCATGGCCTCGGCCACTTTCAGGCGCAGGAACTGGGTGAGGAATTGCTCGCCTGAGATCACCGGGGCCCACAGGATCAGGTGCTGGATATCCTTGAACGGCGCGGCCAGGAGCGCGCCGGTACGTAAGGCCACGAGTCCGACCTTGGCATAGCCCTGACGCTTCAGCCAGGCGGCGCCCGCCGCCAGATCATCCTGCCAATGCGGCCAGGAGCCGTCCTCGAACCGCCCGCCGCTGTCGCCGGTGCCGAAGAGATCAAGGAGCAGGACGGAGACGCCGGCATCCGCCGCGCGGCGAGCGAGCCGCGCCATCATGTGACGGGAGCGGTTAAGCTCCTCGGCAAAGGGCGGCGCGAAAACGTAAGCCGTACGCCCCGTCGGCGCGGCGAAGAAGTTGGCGAACAGCGGCCCATCCAGGCCATCCAGGAAAAAGGGTTGCACGGGTTGGCGTCGCTTTTAGGCGGCCATTTTCTCCGCCACGAAATTGCACAAGCTGCCGAAGGTCTCGAAGGTTTCGGCGCTGATCTCATCATCCTCGATGACGACGCCGAACTGGTCCTCGATGGCGGTCACCAGCGTCACCACGGCCATGGAATCCAGCTCCGGCAGGTTGCCGAGAAGCGGCGTATCGGCGTCCAAGACGTCGGCCTTGTTCCCCAGTTGCAGAACATCGGCGAGAAGGCGTCTGACTTGTTCCGTGGCGGACATCCGGTATGATCCCGTTAAGTTCTTGAAACATAAAATGGGCGTTCAAGCGTGCGTTTATACTAAAGACGACTCCGTGAAGAAAGTCTGAACAGTAAGCCTTTGTCTTTCATCAGGAAAAAGCTGCAATAAGGGGGCAGGGTGTTCGCCAAGATCAAATCGGCGGTGAGGGAATTGGGGCTGGGCGATGGCCTGGGCTATCTCCTCGATCAGCTCTTGGCCGCCCGCCTGAAGATCGGCGGCTTTACCCGCTACGTGCTGACCGCCCAGCCGGTGCCCGAAGGCGGCGGCATGGCCATGGGACGCCTGGAGGTGCGGGAAGCCAAGGCCGGCGACCCGGCGCTGGCCGGCCTGCCCGTGGACGACCAGGTACTTGCCTATCGCTTCGGCCAGGGCGCGGTGTGCCTAGTGGCGCTCGACAATGGCCGGGCCGTGGGCTCCATCTGGTTCTGCTTTGGGGCCTATGACGAGGACATGGTGCGCTGCCGCTTCCTCATGCTGCCGGCGGCGACCACAGCCTGGGATTTTGATGTCTACGTCGCCCCCGACCATCGCCTGGGCCGCACCTTTGCCCGAATGTGGGCGGCGGCCAACGCCTATTTGCGGGCGCGGGGGGTGCAATGGTCCTTAAGCCGGGTATCGGCCTATAACCGGGCCTCGCTGCAATCCCATAAGCGCTTGGGCGCGCGCGAAGTGGGCCGGGCGACATTCCTGGTGCTCGGGCCGTTGCAGCTCATGTGGTCGACCGTGCGGCCCCGCTGCCATGTGTCGTGGGGACGGGGACGGCCGGAGCTGGAGGTGCGCGCGCCGGGGGAATAAGTACGCAAATTGCGTACATTATTATTGAAAAAACTACGCAATGTGCGTATATTTATGACCGATATAGAATTTTGACAGTGCCAAGAACCAAGCCAATGTCGCCAAGCACGGCGTTCCCTTGGAGCTTGCGGTTTTCCTATTTGAAGGTCCGCACAAGGTAATTGCCGATGACCGTCGGGACTATGGCGAACCGCGGTTCAGGGCATACGGCCTTATCAATGGGCGTTTGTTCGTGTGTGTGTTCACGGTGCGAAGTGAGACGATCCGTGTCATATCGCTGCGCAAAGCCAACAGGAGAGAACAAGATGCCTATCATCAAAGCTGACCGCCGCCGCGCGGCGCGGGCATTGAAGGCGGTGGATTGGACGGCGCTGGATGCCTTGAGCGACGCCGATATTGATCGCCAGATCGCCGCCAATCCCGATGCCGCGCCGGTGGCGAGCGCCCGCGCCTTGAAAGCCGCTGCCGTGGTGACGCCGGAGGAGCCCGACGTCCATGCCATTCGCGCCCGCCTAGGGCTATCTCAAGCAAAATTTGCGGCAGCCTTCGGCGTGTCCATCGGCACCGTGCGCAACTGGGAACAGCGCCGCGCCCGGCCATATGGTTCGGCCCGCGTGCTGTTGCGGGTAATCGAACTCCATCCAAAAGCTGTGTTGGATGCGTTGAGGGGGTAGAAAACTATCGGGACATATAATTTAAGGGGCTGATTTGTACTGTTGATTTTATGCTTATATACTATCACTATAGATATCATTAAAATGAGGTTATATATGAAATTTATTGGCTATGGGTTATTAGCGCTTTTATTTATTCTGGCTATGTTTGGTAAACATGAGCCAAGTAGGGAAAGGTCTTTCTCATCAAATAGTGTTAGCCCTCAAAACTATGGCTATTCTGATGATGATGTGACTTTTCTTAAAAGTCATGGGGTGGATCCGGCGGAAGCACGTGCAATTGAAGAAGTTTGTGGTGCTGCCTGTAAATGATACGTATTAAGGATGATAATTATCTTCTGAAAAAGCCGGTTATAATCTTCTCCTTGAGGAGAAGGGGCGTGGCGCGAATAAATGGTGCGCGGAAAAGGTGATTTTATTGATTTTTTACTCGCCTTCTGCGAGAGAATTTTAGATAATGGATCGCTGATATGTTGGGGGGTGAGCCATGTCGAATTTCGCTGATGTATTTGTCGATATCTTTAGGCGCTATTATGGTGGATCCACACCACCCATTCCTGAAATCCCAGTCAACAGATTCCCGACTACTAGCGACGATGTAGATGAGGATGCGCCTGATGGTAGGCTGGTAGGTGAGGGGTATAGTAAGGCCTTATTTATTTCATATGTTGATGCAAAAGGCGTTAAGAGTGAGCGTAGGATTAGTGTAAATAAGCTGAAGCAGACAAAGGACGGAAAATTAATTTTAGTCGCATATTGTTATGAGCGAGAAGCGCGGAGAAGTTTCCGTGTAGATAGAATTATTGAAATGATCGATTTATTGACTGGTGAAATATTTGAAAATCAGCGAATCAAAGAAGCACTGTTTTCTCATTTTATTCCACTTGTAAACCAGACCGCAGAAGATCGCGTCATTGGAATGTGCAAAGACGAAATGATGGTCTTAGCTTTTCTTGCTAGATGTGATGGCCATTATCATTCCGAAGAGGAAGCGATTATCGTATCATTTATTTCGGAAAAGTGTTTTGAAGAAGATTTTGATGATGCAGAAATGCGCCGTCGTATAAAGGATTTATATCCTGATAAAAGTGAGTATTTTGCAGCAATTGATCGCATATCACAACGTGAGAAGGAAAAAAGAAGGCTTGCTAAATATGCTGTAAGACTTATTGAAGCTGATGGGACTATTACAGATCATGAGCATAGCTTTATTCTTGAAATAAATAATTCTATGTCTTGCTAAATATAATAATATATTTTCTGTTCATAGTACGATTAGGTCAATCCAAATGAATTTACTGTGACTGCGGTGCTAACCTCCCCCCATCAATGCGCGCATGACGGCTTGCGGCTCACGGTCGATGAGGGTGAGAAGCACTCGCGCTGGACCTTGCGGTTCGCGGCGGCCTTGTTCCCAGTCTTGCAGCGTGCGTTTTTCCACCGCGAAAGTTTTGGCGAACATCGCCTGCGACATGCCAAGCCGTGAGCGGATCGCTCTCACGTCCACCGCACGCGGCACATGGATGCGATAGTGTGATACATCCGCCTCGCCCTTGGCGAAGGCCAGAGCCTGGTTCATGCCTTCCAGAATTTCCGCCGCCACGTCCCGCTTGGGACGGGTAGGGAGCTTTACCGTTTTTTTCGCCATGGCCTATGAAATTCCTGTTTGATGATTTCCGCTACCGAAGTTACCGCTTTCCTCATCTCAGGCGACAAGTCAGCCCGGTCGCCTTTGGCGTAGATGGTTAGCAAGAATAATGGCATATCGTTTCCGCCAAAAAATGTGATGACGCGATAGCCGCCGCTTTTGCCTTTGCCCTTGGCGGCGATGCGCGCTTTGCGGACGCCGCCTGTTCCTTGAATTACATCACCAGCTGTCGGGTTTGCCGCCAGCCATGAGACAATGCCTTCTCGTTCCTCATCGGATACGCCAGTGAGCTTTGCCGCCCGTAAAAACATTTCCGTCTCGACGATGACATGCATGATTGTTTATACGGCATTGCCGTATATAATGCAAGGCTTTCCTATCTGTGCGGTCGTCATCGCTACTCCCCTCTCTCCAACCCGTCCTCCAGGTGCAGCCAGGGGAGCCAAGTGGAGGCGCCGACGTGCTTGACGGGTGGGGCGAGGTTGGGGCGATCGAGGCTGCCGCCGGCGACGTAGACGTGTTTTGCCTCCGGGGTGATGTACTCGAAGGTCAGGTGGCTGCCGCAGACCGGGCAATGGCCGCGCCTTGCCTTTGTAGGCGGGCTCGCCAGTCAAAAACCGCAACCGGCCTTTCTTGAACCCGGCGAGGTAGGCGAAGGGTCCGCCGGATATTTTGCGGCACATGGTGCAATGGCAAAAATGCACGTTCTCGGGGGCATCCGGGCTTTCATAGCGTATATTTCCGCACAGGCAGCCGCCGCTGGTCAGCGATGGTTGGGACATGGCGCGATCCTCCCTTAATGATGTTTTCCGTGGCCGACTCTAGCACACCCATTAGGGGTCGAAAAAACGCCCGATAATTCATTGAAATATAATACCTTTTTATCTCAATACCGGGCATTGCGCGGGGCGCGTCGGGTTGCTATGGTGGCCGCCACGCAGACGACGACATGTCGCGTCTCGGCGCGGCCTTTGGCCCCACATTTGGGGCTGGCGGCGGTGCGGCGCGATGCTCTTACACGAAAGGCCCTGCACCGTTGACCGACGCGGACGTTCTCGACCCTAAAGCCCACGATATCGAGCCGATTACCATCGAAGAGGAGATGAAGCGCTCCTACCTCGATTACGCCATGAGCGTGATCGTGGCCCGCGCGCTGCCTGACGTGCGGGACGGCTTGAAGCCGGTGCACCGCCGCATCCTCTACTCGATGTACGAGAACGGCTACGACCACACCAAGGCCTACCGCAAATCGGCCCGCATCGTCGGTGACGTGATGGGTAAATATCACCCCCATGGCGATCAGGCGATCTATGACGCCTTGGTGCGTCTGGCGCAGGATTTTTCCATGCGCCTGCCGCTGATTGACGGCCAGGGCAATTTCGGCTCCATGGACGGCGACAAGGCGGCGGCCATGCGCTACACCGAAAGCCGCTTGGATCGCGCCGCCGCCACGCTCATCGCCGATATCGACGAGGACACCGTCGACTTCCACCCCAACTACGACGAATCTGAGCACGAGCCGGAGGTGCTACCGGCGCGCTTTCCCAATCTCCTGGTCAACGGCGCGGGCGGCATCGCCGTCGGCATGGCCACCAACATCCCGCCCCATAACTTAGGCGAGGTGATCGACGCCTGCTGCGCCTTCATCGACAACCCCTTGATCAGCGAGGATGAGCTCATTGACCTGGTGCCGGGGCCCGATTTTCCCACCGGCGGCATCATCTTAGGTAAAATGGGCTGCCGGGCGGCGGCGCTTCGCGGCCGCGGTTCCGTCATCATTCGCAGCCGTACTCACATTGAAGAAGTGCGCAAGGAACGCGCCGCCATCATTGTCACGGAGATTCCCTACCAGGTCAACAAGGCGGCGATGATTGAAAAGATCGCCGAGTGCGTGCGCGACAAGCGCATCGAGGGCATTGCCGACCTGCGCGACGAATCTGACCGCGATGGCGTGCGGGTGGTGATTGAACTGAGGCGCGAGGCGGTGCCGGATGTTGTCCTGAACCAGCTCTACCGCTACACGCCGTTGCAGACCAGTTTCGGCGTCAACACGCTTGCCTTGCGCGGCGGCCGGCCGGAGCTGATGACGCTGCGTGATGTTATCGACGCCTTCATCAAATTCCGTGAGGACGTGATCACCCGGCGCACCAAGTTCCGCCTGATGAAGGCCCGCGACCGGGCCCACATCTTGGTCGGTTTGGTGATTGCTGTCACCCACATCGACGAGGTGGTGGCGGTGATCCGCGGCGCGGAAAATCCCAACGCCGCCCGCGACGAATTGCTGCGCCGGGAATGGGATGCGCGGGACGTGGAAAGCTACCTGACGCTGATCAGCGATCCGCGCGGCGAATTTAAAGACGGCAAGTACAAGCTGTCCGACGTGCAGGTGAAGGCCATTCTCGACTTGCGGCTTCATCGCCTGACCGCGCTCGGGCGCGAGGATATTGGCGGCGAGTTGAAGGAATTGGCGACGAAGATCGCCGAGTTCTTGGACATCCTGCAAAGCCGCAAACGGCTTTATGAAGTGATGCGCGCCGAGTTCGTCGAGGTGAGGCAAAACTTCGCCACGCCGCGCCGCACCGAGATCACCGAAGGCGCTGAGGGCGAACTGGAAGATGAGGACCTGATCCAGCGCGAGGACATGGTGGTCACCGTCACCCACTCAGGCTACATCAAGCGCGTGGCCTTATCCACCTATCGGGCGCAAAAGCGCGGCGGCAAGGGCCGCTCCGGCATGGCGACCAAGGAAGAAGATTTCTTGTCCGAGCTATTCGTCGCCTCGACCCACACGCCGGTGCTGTTTTTCACCAACGTCGGCAAGGTCTATAAACTCAAAGTGTGGCGGCTGCCGCTAGGCACGCCGCAGGCGCGGGGACGGGCGCTGATTAACATCCTGCCTTTAGAGCAGGGGGAGACGGTGACCACACTGTTGCCGCTGCCGGAGGATGAAAATACCTGGGGCAATCTCGACGCCATGTTCGCCACCGCGTCGGGCAACGTGCGGCGCAACGATTTATCTGATTTCACCAACGTCATGTCCAACGGCAAGATCGCCATGAAGCTTGACGAGGGTGATAAATTGATCGGCGTCGCCGCCTGCAACGCTGAAACCGATGACGTGCTCCTCGCCACCAAGGGCGGCAAGTGCATCCGTTTCGCCGCCACCGAAATTCGCCGCTTCAAGGGCCGCAGTTCCGACGGCGTGCGCGGCATCACCCTGGCCGAGGGCGATGCCGTCATCAATATGTCGATCCTGCATCATATTGATCTTGGGATCGAGGAGCGGGACGCCTACTTGAAGCACATGGCGAGCGTGCGCCGCGAGGAGCCGGTGGGCGCCACGCCGGAGGGCATCAGCGCCGAGCGGTTTGAGACCTTAAAAGCCAACGAGCAGCTGATCCTGTCGGTCACCGCCAACGGCTACGGCAAGCGCACCTCGGCCTATGAATACCGGGTCACCGGGCGCGGCGGCTCGGGCATCATCAATATCGAAACCTCCGACCGCAACGGCCACGTGGTCAGTTCCTTCCCGGTAGCCGAGCATCACCACGTGATGATGGTCAGCGACATGGGCCGGCTGATCCGGGTGCCGGTGGACGACATCCGCATCGCCGGCAGGCAGACCCAGGGCGTCACGCTGTTTAGGGTCGATGATAACGAGCATATCGTCTCGGTGGCCTTGGTCGAGGAAGGCGAGGACGAGGAGGACGGGGGCGACAGCGGCGTTTGACAGCGCCCGTGTCCTGGTCTAACCCTTTCGGGAACTTATAAAACCGGGAGAAACGTCAGTGGCGAAGAAACGGGTTGGGCTATATCCGGGGACATTCGATCCCATCACCCGGGGGCATATCGACATCATCAAGCGGGCGGTCAAGATGGTGGATCGCCTGGTCTTAGGTGTGGCGACGAACCCGTCCAAGGATCCGCTTTTTACCTTGGAGGAGCGCCGTCGCATCGTGACAGAGGAGACGCGGGAGATTGCCGAAGCGTCAGGCGTCGTCATCGAGGTCAGGCCCTTCGAGACGCTGTTGATGCACTTTGCCGAGGAAGTGGGGGCAAATTACATCATTCGGGGTTTACGCGCGGTATCCGACTTTGAGTACGAGTTTCAAATGGCGGGCATGAACCGCCGCTTGAACCCCGACATCGAAACGGTGTTTTTAATGGCCGAGGCTGAGTTGCAATCCATCGCCTCGCGGCTGGTCAAGGAAATCGCCCGCTTCGGCGGCGATATCAAATGCTTCGTGCCGCCGCGCGTGGTGGACCAAGTTTATGCCAAAATCGCGGCGCAGAAAGCCGCGGCGAGGAGTTAGGCGATGCGTAAAGTGATGGCGATCATATCGGCGATCATGGCCGGATTTATGGGAGGTAATACAGTGGCGGGAACAGTGACATTGCCGGCGGGACTCGATCCTGAAAATACGCTGATCATGGAATTAAAGGATGGTCCGGTGATCATTGAAATGTATCCCAAGGATGCGCCCAATCACGTTGCCCGCATCAAGGAGCTGGTGCGTCAGAAGTTTTACGATGGCCTGACCTTCCATCGCGTCATCGACGGCTTCATGGCGCAGACTGGCGATCCCAAGGGCGACGGCACCGGCGGCTCGGGCAAGAACTTGAAGGCCGAGTTCAACCAGCAAATGCATTTGCGCGGCACCGTCTCCATGGCGCGGGCAGCAAATCCCAACAGCGCCGACAGCCAGTTCTTCATTTGCTTCCGCCCGGCCTTTCATCTCGACGGTCAGTACACCGCCTGGGGGCGGGTGGTGAGCGGCATGGAAGCGGTTGATAAGATCAAGCGCGGCGAGGGGGATAATTTTACCCGCTTCGGTAATCCCGATAAAATCCTCTCGATGCGCGTCGCCGCTGACGTGGCGAAGGCGGACTCGGCGCAGTAGGAGTGGTGATGCCAAGCGCATTTTATTCCACTCTCTACGAAGAGATCTCTGCAAAATTTAGAACAAGGTCGTCATCCCCGCGTAGGCGGGGATCCATCGGAAATACAACGTCTTTTGACAGCAGTGGATTCCCGCTTTCGCGGGAATGACAATATTGCATCAAGTTCCGCAGAGATCTCTCATAGGAGAGGGAATATATGCGCGTCGAGCTTTTCGATTTTGATTTGCCGAAGGAGCGGATCGCTCTGCGCCCCGCAAGCCCGCGCGATGCGGCGCGGCTGTTGGTGGTCGGGCGCGATGAGTTGGTCGATGGTCAAGTCAGCGATCTGCCCCGCTATCTTCGCTCCGGCGACATTTTGGTGATGAATGACACCCGCGTCATTCCGGCGCGCCTGATCGGCAGAAGGGGTGGCGGCAAAGTCGAGGTGACGCTGCATCAGCAAGTAGGCGCGCACACCTGGAAAGCGTTCGCGCGGCCGGCGAAGAAGCTTAAAGTCGGCTCTCAAATTAATTTTGCTGACGGCTTGGCTGCGGAAGTTACGGTCAAGGGCGAGGGCGGCGAGGTGACGCTCAGCTTCAATCGTTCAGGCGCGAAGCTGCGCGCCGCCTTGGAGGTTGCCGGCGTCATGCCGCTGCCGCCTTATATCGCCAGCGCGCGCGCGGTCGATGACCAGGATCGCGCCGATTACCAGACGCTTTACGCGGCGCGGGAAGGGGCGGTGGCGGCGCCCACCGCGGGGCTTCACTTCACGCCGCGCCTGCTAAAAGCAATCGACGCCATGGGCGTTAAGCGCGTCACAGTCACGCTGCACGTGGGCGCGGGCACCTTCCTGCCGGTGAAGGCCGAGGACACTGCCGAACATAAAATGCACGCTGAATGGGGCGAGGTATCCGCCGAGGTCGCTGATACGGTGAACGCGGCGCGGGCAGCCGGCGGGCGAGTGATCGCGGTGGGCACCACCTCGCTGCGGCTTCTTGAATCGGCGGCAGATGAGGCGGGTAGGCTTCACCCATATACCGGCGAGACGGCGATTTTCATCACCCCCGGTTATCGCTTCAAGATCGTCGATGTGCTGATGACCAATTTTCATCTGCCGCGCTCGACCTTGTTCATGCTGGTATCGGCGTTCGCCGGCCTGGAGCGCATGCAGGCGGCTTACGCCCATGCCATTGCGGACAACTACCGCTTTTATTCTTATGGCGACGCTTGTCTCCTCTATCGGGAGGCGGCATGAGCTTCGCGCTCACCATCTTAGCTGCCGATGGCGCGGCGCGCACCGGCGTGCTGACCACGCCGCGCGGCGACATTCGCACTCCCGCCTTCATGCCGGTGGGCACGGCGGCCACCGTCAAGGCGATGAAGCCCGAGACGGTGCGCGAGAGCGGCGCTGACATCATCCTCGGCAACACCTACCACCTGATGCTGCGGCCCGGCGCGGAGCGCATCGCCAAGCTTGGCGGCCTTCACAAATTCATGAATTGGCCGCGCCCGATCCTGACCGATTCCGGCGGCTTTCAGGTCATGTCGCTGGCGAAGTTGCGCACCATCAGCGAAGATGGCGTCGCCTTCCAATCGCACATCGACGGCAGCCGGCATGTGCTGTCGCCGGAACGCTCGATGGAAATTCAGCGCCTTCTCGGCGCAGATATCATCATGGCGTTTGATGAATGCACGCCGCATCCCGCCGATCATGACACCGCCGCGCGTTCCATGGCGCTGTCCATGCGCTGGGCCAAGCGGTCGCGCCAAGCCTTCGACGCCTTGGGCGGGCATCACGCCGGCAGCGCGCTCTTCGGCATCGTCCAGGGTAGCGTCTACGATGATCTGCGCCGGCAATCGGCGGCGGCGCTTCTCGATATCGGCTTTGACGGCTACGCCATCGGCGGCTTGGCGGTGGGCGAGGGGCAGGCGGAGATGTTCCGGGTGTTGGAGATCACCGCGCCGGTGCTGCCCACTGACCGGCCGCGCTACCTGATGGGCGTCGGCAAACCGGAGGATATCGTCGGCGCGGTCATGCGCGGCGTCGACATGTTTGATTGCGTGCTGCCCACCCGCTCGGGCCGCAACGCCCAGGCGTTCACCCGCCGCGGCACGGTAAACCTGCGCAACGCCCGCCACCAGGACGATCCCCGGCCCTTGGACGAGGACTGCCGCTGTTCCGCCTGTCGCTCCTATAGTCGGGCCTATCTTGCCCACCTGGTGCGCGCGGATGAGATCTTAGGCTCGATGCTGATGACCGAGCATAACCTGACCTACTACCAGGATTTGATGGCGGGCTTGCGGGCGGCCATCGCCGAGGGCCGGCTGGCGGCCTTTGCCGCCGACTTCGCCGCCGCCCAGGGGGCGGGTGATATTCCCGTTTTATAAGGGCTTAGAAATGGTTGACCGGCCGGCGGGTTGACCCTATGTTCCCGGCACCTTATCGCCGCTCGATGCAGCGCCGAGCCCGTAGCTCAGTCGGTAGAGCATCTGACTTTTAATCAGAGGGTCGATGGTTCGAATCCATCCGGGCTCACCAAAAAATCCCCAAATTTCAGTAAGTTATGAGGCAGCCCATACGCGGCTGTATGGCGTCATTTTCCTGTGGGCACAACTGTGGGCACACAAGACGCCGGTAGAAAAACGGCCCGACAAGGTGGCGATCACCAAGCCGGGCCTTGTCACAACGATCTGAAAGGAAGATCATCATGACTACTGAAAATATTACCCCACAACCCTGCCCGGTGGAAGCCATCGGACATACCCTGGAACACCCCACCATTGCCGCCATGGTGGCGGAAAATGAGGAAAACTTAGCCGCTGAATCCCAGGCTTGGGACGCGGTTGCCGCCATTAAATACGCCGCCCGCGATGAGATCGCCGCAAACCCGGTTATCGTCACCCTGACGCGGGTCAAGCCGGACGGGGAAGCCGTGACGCGGGAAGTACCATTCATTGATGGCGAGCCCACGGGCGAGCATGAAGATTTGCTCATGTCGATCTGCATCCTTAACTCGGCTGGCAAGCCGGGCCGTGGCGATACAATGACGGCGTTAGAGGCGGAAATGATTATGCGGTTTGACGAAGCCCGGCGGGTATCAAAAGAGCGGGCCGACGCCATCCGGGAACGGGTCTACCGTGAACGGGGGATGGAAGCTGCCCAGGAAGCGGAAGCCAAAGCCCAGGCCGCTGCGGCCGCCTCAGGTGCGCGGCTCTGGAACGCGCGCATAAACACCATGGCCGACGCTATAGCCGCCCTTGAGTTCATCCGCGATACCAATGATGAATGGGACGGCCTTGGGGATCGGGCGCTGGCGTTCCTCAAGAAAGGGGGTACCCAATGATCAAGATGCAAATTTGCATCTTGATCTGAGGCGCTGGCGTTCCTCAAGAAAGGGGGTACCCAATGAGCATCGAGCCAAAATCCCCGGAAGAATGGGTTCGTATGGCTATTGATGCTGGTGACCAGCCCCATTTGATATGGCAGCGGGATGGGAAGAAATACATTGGGCGGCGGCTTGAAGGCCAGGGGCCGGACAACTTCCCGGAAGAATGGAAAAATGAGATAGCGGACATTCTTGTTGAGCAAGGCCGGTTTGTCGTAGGCTAATCCCCCCCGCGCACACGGAAGCGCCCCTTCGGGGGCGTTTTCTGTTACGTAACGGTGTTAGATGCTGATGTGTACCTGTATAAGCGCAGTCGGTCAGCCAACGTGAGCCGCGCCCACTCATCCCCAGCGGCATATCCTTCCCAATCGAAATTGATAGCTTGTTTCAAGCGCCGCCGATCTGTCTTAGTGGGATATGAGGCTAGAATATCGGCGGGCGTTGGGTTGGGTAAGTCGTCCAGGCTTAACCCCACCAGGGCAAGAAGGTGATTTATAACGTTACGTAACGCAAGGTCAATCTCGTCCACGTTGAACGGATACTGCCGAAGTAGTTCCGCCGTCATAGCCGCCAGCACAACCCCATACATATCATTTCGAACCGTGGGCGCGGCATCATCTGGCGCAGACAAGCCCCATTCATCATGATGGAGTGATGCGGCATGAATTAGGGCACCTACATCCGGTCCCCGATTGGTTCCGGCGGCCTTAGCTTTCAGTCGTTCCCGGAATCGCTTTTGTCGCTCAGCATTCGTCATTGCCATGGCAACCCCCCTTCGTTACGTAACGAATATATTCCATGGGCCGTTACGTAACAAGCCCTTATTTATGCGGCACCTTAAGGGAATTGCTGAAGCAGATAGAGCCTGCAAAAAACCAATACGACGCAAATGCACGGGACGGCACCGTCCCGAGCACCCGCACCCAGGCCGCAGCCGATGCCGGTATGAGCGGTATCTAAATACCCCATTCCCGGCCATTAGCGAGCCGTACAGCGGCAAGTCGGGAAAACGGCTGCCCAGGGTGCGGACGGGCTAGGCGGGCGTG
>QEVO01000007.1 GCA_003577275.1 Pseudomonadota bacterium | reverse complement strand
TCTCTCCACGGCATCAACGCCTCCCCCTGCCAAACCGCAGAAAAAAGCGTTACCCATGTGTCCGGTACAAAACGTCACCTATCTCTCAGGTCGGGCATTCCTGAGAAATCGGCGACAGTTTTGCGCCAAGCAGGGTAGTGGGCGATGGCGCAATAAAAAAACCGTTCAGCCCCCAGCCAGGCCAGGGGTGAACGGTTTATTCTTATTCGGGTAAATGAAGGGGTTAATTCGCGTATCGTAATTCGCCGTCATCGAAGGTTTCGCCGGCTCGGACCCGGGCAGCGATTTGCGCCAGATCCTTCAAATACGCGTCGATGAATTGATCGGCGCGGGGATCCAGGATGAGCTGGATCATCGGCGGCTCCATCGTGCCAAAGTGCACCCAGCCCACAGCCGTCATGCCGCCGAGAATGGCCAATATCGGCAGCGCCTCATCCTGCGACACATAGCACAATATCGACAGCTCGTTATCGATAACCTTCAAGCCGGGGATTTTCTCGATACCCTCGATGAGGCGGCGCTTATTCTCCATCGTTCTCTTGGTATATTCGAGATAACCATCCTCGCCGAGAAAATGCAGCAGCGCCCAGGCAGCCGCCACGGGTCCGGAAGAACGAGAACCGACGAATCCTTGCGACGCGTATTCCATCGTGGGCCACTCCGTGACCCGGACGTAATGATATTTAAGTAAGTCAATGCTGCGCCAGGCGATGACTGACGCCGGCTTCATGGCGTACGCGTGCTTGTGCAAGTCGGCGGAAATGGACATAACGCCGGGAACGGAGAAATCCCACTCCGGAATTTTATAACCGAGCTTCTTTGCAAAGGGGGCGATGAATCCACCGACGCAGGCATCCACGTGCAGCCAAAGATCGTGTTCGAGCGCAAGCTGACCGAGTTCCCGAATCGGGTCATAAGTGCCATAGGGCCAGTTGGGCGCAGACGCATAAAGGCCGATGGTATTGGGCCCGATAGCCTTCCTGATCGCCTCAACGTCGCCTCGAAAGTCTTTTCCAACCGGCACCCGCTTAATCTTCACGTCAAGATAGTGCCCGGCCTTATTAAGGGTGGCATGTCCTGAATAAGGCGAAATGAACTCCGGTTCTGTAATGTGGGGTTTCTTCTCCCTGGCCCATTCCCGGGCCGCATGAACGCCGCTGAATATGCTTTCGGTTCCACCGCTAGAAATATTAGCCGCAACGCCTTTCACGCCGCCCGAGAGCAGATTGGCGCACATTGATAGCAGCTCTTCTTCAATCTGCTTCTGGCCCGGCATCATTACCGCGATGAGATTATTTTTTTGAAATACTTTGCTGAATGCCTGGAGAAGCACGTCCTGAACATCCTGCGACCCCTTATGGCAGTACGTGGCCATGGCGGCGTATTTCTCTTCAGGATCCTTTGCCAGAATTTCCTTCAATTTCTTGTCTATGTTTTCCCGGGAACAGCCGACCTTCGGCAGCATATAGTCAGACTTGAACGTATCGCTCAACAAATTAGCCATGGTGACATCCTATGATAAGTAAAACTGCAGATCTTTTTTCATTTAGAAATAGTAAGCGCGCTAAAGCGGCGGCACGCGGTTGATCCAGGGTTGCGCCCGCTCCAGTTGCCCCGCCAAAGAAAAGAGCGTCTCCTCCTCGGCAAATCTGGCGGCGAACTGCACGCCTATCGGAAGTCCGTCCTTGGTCCAATGCAATGGCACCGACATGGCGGGTTGGCCGGAAATGTTGAACATTGTACAGAATGCCGACACATCAAAGATCTTCTTTATCCAACCATCGGCGCTCACTCCCTCTTCGTTGGCGTTGAGGACGCCAAGCACAGGTGGGGGAGATGTCATTATGGGACTAAGCCATAGGTCGCAATCAAGAAAGAATTTTCCCAGCCTACGGCTAATCATATTCACCATATTCAACGCGCCGATAATATCGACCGCGCGCATTTGAAGGCCATATTCATATAATGCGCGGCTGGTGGCCTCGACACTATCCTCGCCAACCACGCGCCCTGTGGCCTGACAAAATTCTCTTACTACTGCGGCTAAGAAGGGGGCGGTGGCATCACACCATACAGCGCATGATTCTTCATGCGTTATATCCGGCGCCGCCTCAAAAACTTCATGCCCTAAGTCTTCGCACAACTTAGCCGTTTCCAGAACGGCGCGTTTGCAATCTTCATGAAGTTTCGGAGCGCCGGCGGGTGAAGTAATTGAGAACGCAATCCTCAATTTTTTCGGCTCCCTTTTTGACGCCTCCCAAAAAGACAACGACTGTTTGGGGAGCAGGTGCCGCTCGCCAACATCCGGCCCCGCGGTTGCATCCAGCATGGCAGCGCTGTCACGAACCGAACGGCTGACGATGTGCTCGCACCCAAAGCCAAACATGAACTCATCATTGTCGGGCCCCCACGTCTGCCTTCCTCGAGTAGGTTTCAGTCCGAAAACGCCGCAGCAAGACGCGGGAATGCGAATCGAACCGCCGCCGTCATTGGCATGGGCAACCGGAACCATGCCGGACGCCACCGCGGCGGCGGCGCCGCCGCTGGACCCCCCGGGGGAATGCTTAAAGTTCCAGGGGTTCCGTGTGGGGCCATTTTTGACGGGCTCAGTGGAAATGCTGTTGCCGAACTCCGGGGCATTGCTTCGCCCTACCAATACCAAACCGGATCTTTTGAATCTGGCGGCAAGTTCGCTGTCATGGGGAGGCGCATAGCCGGAAAACAGTCTGCTGGCGCATTCCATGGGAACGTTGGCGTAATGCGCGCCAATGTCCTTGATTAGAAACGGCACGCCTTCAAAGCATCCGCTGGCCGGCCCTTCGCCCAGCGTACGCTCCATTTCCTCCGGAGTCTTGCCGATCACCGCATTGATCTCGCCATTAAGTTTGTCAATGGCGGCAAGCGCCGTTTCGGCAAGTTCGCGCGGGGAGATTTGGCGGGACTTAACCAGCTCGGCTAGGCCGAGACCGTCGTATTTTGCGTATTCAGACAGCTTCATTGTCATATCCTTATGACGTCGTGCATTATAAATGGGCTTTTATCGTCATTGCGATCGTAAGCGAAGCAATCCATATTTTTCTTGTCCCGGCTTTTCTGGATTGCTTCGTCACTTACGTTCCTCGCAATGACGGTGTAGACTATACGAGATTTAGTAACGGAAGCCGACTTCAAGGCCGTAGGTTCGCGGGGCTGACCAGATATCCAGCGTGCCGATAATCGATGTCGCGCGAATG
The DNA here is from genome assembly GCA_003577275.1 of Pseudomonadota bacterium. GTDB lineage: Bacteria > Pseudomonadota > Alphaproteobacteria > Sphingomonadales > Govanellaceae > PRO5. The sequence continues at coordinate 136,843 of QEVO01000007.1, read as the reverse complement.
ACGTTCTGGCGATAAAGCTTATCGGTCAGATTACGGCCATAGATCTGGGCTCGCCACCGCTCATCCTGGCTCTCGAAGGTGAGAAACGCGTTCAGCAGCGTGTAATTGTCTTCTTCCACATTCTCTGAGTTGAACTGATCGAACCAGATATGCGACTGATACCTCGCTTCGCCGCGTAAGGTCAGACGACCATAGTTGGCCAGATCATGGGTGTATTGCAGGCCGGCGCCGAAAGAGAACTTGGGCGAGCGCGGCAGGGTGTTGCCCGACAAGTCCTGATCAATGAAGGGATCAGGAGCGTCGGGATTGGCGGTAAAGTAGGTTTTATATTCGGCATCTAGCAGCGCCACCGACATATCGAGTTCCAGCCCTTCCGAAATTAGGGCCAGCGCCTCAGCCTCTATTCCCTTGACTTCGGCGGATGCCGCATTGGTGACGGAAGTGGTGGCGCCGCCGGTTGCCGGATTGAAGCGATTGACCTGGAGGTTGGTGTAATCATAATAGAAAGCGGCCAAATTGAGCTTGAGGCGCTTGTCAAACAGCATGGATTTGAGGCCGCCTTCATAACTCCAAATATATTCGGGATCGAACTGCTCGCCGCTGCCCAGAAGGTTGAAGCCGCCGCTCTTGAAGCCACGGGTGGCGGAGACGTAAAGCATCACATCGTCATTGACGAAGTAGTCGATGCCGAACTTGGGCGTCCACGCCTTCCAGCTTTCCTCGGGCGCGGACTGAGAGACGAATACCCCGCCGCCTGCAACGCCGGTCAACAGACCGAACGGATCGGTGACGATGTAGAGAAAATCTCCCTTTTTCTTTTCGTAACTGTAGCGCAGACCGGCAGTCAGACGAAGGCTCTCGGTGACGCGATATGATGCTTGGCCAAACAAAGCGTAGGCGTCCACCCGATTCGCCACCGGGTAATCCAAATCCGCCGCGAGAGGGGATATGAAAACATGAAAGCGTTGCTTTGCCTTTTCATGCAGGTAGAAAGCGCCAAATATCCACTCCAGATTGCCGTCAGATTTGGAAGACAGTTGCAGCTCTTGCGTGAAGGCGTTGATATCCTCATTTTCATTACTCCACGTGAAGTCGATTTCCGTGGCGTCGATATCAAGCTCGATTCTGTTTTTCGCATCGGTGTAGCCGGTGATGGATTTGAGGAGAACGCTCCCCAAATCCCACTCCAGATGAGCGCTGAGATTGGTATGGTCGATATGGGTGTAGAAGTCATTATTATACTGCACGACGCGCGGGTCAGTGTTGACCGCTGCGCCAAACAGGTCGCGTGCCGGCGCGGGAGAATCCGGGTCCACTGTGGGCGCGCCGTTTCGCGCGCCGCGCACTTCCGAATGATCAGCGCCGAGCGTTAAAGTAACGGTTTCGGTAAGCTCCATTCGGAGCTTGCCGCGCACCGCCCAAACGTCATCATCATCGACATCGGTGTTACGCAACACGTCATAGGAAAAACCGTCGCGGTTGGTGCGAAATCCGGCCACCCGCAAGGCGACTTTATCATCCAGGATGGGCACGTTGACCATGCCATGGACGCTAATCCTGCCGTAATTGCCGTAACTGATATCGCCGGCGGCTTCCAGCTCATTCGAAGGACTGTTGGTTATAATGTTGATCGCGCCGCCGCTGGCGTTACGGCCATAAAGCGTGCCTTGCGGGCCCTTGACGACCTCAACCCGCTCGACGTCGAAAAAGTCCTGTACGGCTGCCGTGGACCGCGTTTGATAATGGCCGTCTATATGCACCGCGATGCTGGGGTCGGTGCCGACATTGATAATGTCCGTGCCGATGCCGCGTATATACGGCTGGCCTAGTGCGGTATTGGTGGAGAACACCAGCCCCGGCGTGCGCGTCTGCAAATCCATGGTCGTCTGCAGGCCCGATTTCTGCAACTGCTGGCCGGTGAAGGCGGCGATGGAAATCGGCACGTTTTGCAGACTGGCCTCTCTGCGCTCTGCAGTGACGATAATCTCTTCCAGCGCCAGAGAATCCGCGGCCAGTGAATGGCTGGCGGGGCTCATAGCAGCGGTTATGCCGCCAAGTAAGGCTAGGGTGTAATTTGGCGCAACAATCCCCTTACGGGCCCTGCGCGGACCCGCGTAGAAACGACCAGACATGAAAAACCTCCCGATTTTTCCTAAAAAAACCCGCCGGCGCGCCCCATGGTACGCGCCACTTATTTTAAGCGAATTGACCACAAACCATATAGTGATCGCAGAATCACTATATGGTTTTGCGACAGACTAATCAAGAGAATTAATTTTACGGCTCTTTCCAGGGTTCGAACAGCAGCCGTATCCGGCGCGCCATGTCGGAGAATATTTTTTCCGTAGGGATATCTTCATGGGTGATGAACGTGAAATAATGTTGGTTTAGCACGGAAAAAACGATCATGGCCAGATCATCGATATCGAGATTGGCTCTAATTCTGCCTTTGGCTCGCAATACAAGCAGCAGATCCCTGATGTGATTCAGTGCTTGCATATCTGTCTTTTCTACAACGGCGTTGAGCACTTCCTCGGTGCAAACTCCCGTTAAGGAGAACGCCCTCAGCAGTTTACGATTGGACTAGTTATCCCTTAATAGTCTATATTTATCCACGAGCTCAGCCATGGCCAGGCCAGGGTCTTTGGGTGGATTGGCGATGATCTTTTTCACGCTTGCCGTTACTTTTTCCAAATCCGGCAAAATAAGCTCATCAACAATCCGCGCCTTGTTGCCAAAGTACTTGTATACGGTGGCAATCCCAACTCCCGCACGCTCAGCTATGGATTCAATGGTGGTCTGCGAATAGCCGACCTCGCCAAACAAATACTCCGCAGCTTTCAGGATTTCTTTTTTGCGCGCTTGTCTCTGACGGTCCCAAACTGACAATGCCATTGCTCCAAGGTCTTGCTAAATATATATAGTATTATAGTATTTACTCCATGATTTCAAGACATAGAACGCGCCATCTCCCTCCAGCCCTTGATACGTAGGCGCACAAAATCTGCCTCAAGGGATTATCAGGCAGCAATTAGAGAGTTTTTTCCTATTAAATTATGAAGATTGATTTTGGGGTTGGGGCATACCGCTTAAATATGAAACGCTCCCGCAAGAGCGGATTTCTCCTATTGTTGCCATTAATTCCCCAAGACCAGGACGCGCGCATCTCCATGCCGCCCTGTCACTTCAGGCGACCGGCGCGGCTTACAGTTTCATTTAAGGTGATGTTATATAGCCCATAGTTGGGCATAAATGTCGCCATCAAAGATTTTGGATATGCAATCCCATTCGGTGGCTCTGACTGAATGGACCATTGGGTCGCACGTCCAACTACCGTCCTTACGCCTCTATCGCGGTTCGTGTGCCTTCCGCTTCCTCGAGCTGCACAAAGCGTGCGCCGAATGAATTGAAACGCCCACTGGACACGGTGACGATCTCTTCCAGAGGTGCGGCCCGGGCGTCCGCTTCGGGGCGTGACAGGAAGAGCTCGGCCTGGAACAGGCCATCGGCCTCAAAGCCATGTGTCTCGATGCCGCGAGAAGCAAGCACCGACATGCTCTGCTCGAACTCTTGCTCATCGCGAAAACGGCGCTGGATGAAGGTCGCGCCTAACAGTTTCTCGGTCACCAGCCCCCGTTCGGCGAACGCAGCGATGAAACCGTCATAGGGAAACATACGCAGCACGAACGAGACCACCCATGGCGTCGTAGCCAGCGCATCGAGCAATTTGCTATATGTTCTGTCCGTCACATAACCGACCGCGCCCGTGGACAATATCAGACTGGCGGGCGCAACCACAGCGGCATCCTTTTCCGACAGCTCGCTGGTCTCAAGATCCGCCGCCACGCCGTCAACGTGCAGGCCAACGGCGCTCGCATATCGGATCGCCGGCTCCGAAATATCCAGGCCGATAAAACGGGCCGATCCGATGTCTGGCCAGCTCGCGTAGAAGTTGCGATCAAGTTGCATCAGTTCTTCCGCATCTAGCTCCATCATTTCGCGCCGCGCGTAGCGTTGTCGCAGACTTGCGAAATTGACCGGAAAGCGATGCACGGCGGCATTGATGCCGTAGGAGCAGCCCACGTCGAGCACCGTAGCGTTATCACCATATCTAGCTGCTCTTGCCGCAAGAATCTGGCGAATGACCGGTTCCGCCACATCGGGGATCATATAATCGAGAGCCCCAAGTACAGAAAAATAAGAGCGAGGATCGCTCATCACATATATATCGTTAAAAACTGCTTTGCTTTCATTAATGTGTGTGATCTGTTCCGACAATATACTTCTCCTTATCTATAATGGTTATGGGATATATAATATCCCACTGCGAGCGGATGATCCTATGATTGATAGGCGCAATGGCCATATATTGCAACCCGAGCCGCTCGATCGGCCTTTGAGGATTCCAGAGATTCCCGGAATAAGCATGACATATAGAGCGCGATACCATGTGTAGGTTGAACACAAATTCGATATGCCTGCGCACACGCTAACGTAGACATTAATCTCATGTCGCAAGGGGTTTCGCGCATTTTTGTGTGTCTGTGATGACGGGCCGGCACATGGGCCACTGCGTCGTACGCACATCCGATCAAGTTCACGCCGAGGATTTCGCGGCCGCTTCAATATCGCAAGACGCGACTGCGCGAAGGGCTCGCACTTCGGCCTCTCTGACGCTGATTTGCGGATAATCGAGGGCCGCGTGCCGACGGACCGGTCCATATGGAACTATCGGCGAGATTACACTGACAGCCCGCAAATAAGGATCAGGTGGATGGATTGGCGCCGGTCATGATCTCCATGGCAGGCCGGTTGATGGCATAGATTATGCCGTCAGCGCGCCTTAACCTCACCTTTCAGGCTTTACCTGTTGCAGCACGAACATCGAGTCAATACGAATGACGTGCGGTATCGACAGGAGATGCCGGCGCTGAAAATCGCTGTAATCCTGCAAATCCCGCGTAGCGACCTTTAATATGCACTCGTAAACGCCAGTGATCATATAGGCTTCCAGTACTTCCGGGCGCAGGCGTATTTGCCGGATGAATTCATCGAACATGTCGACATTATGGTTGTCGAAGTGGACCGCAACCATGACGATAAAACCCTGGCCCAATTTCGCCGTATCGATCACCGCCGAGTAGCCGCGAATGATGCCGGCGTCTTCCAGCCGCTTGACCCGCCTGGCGGTGGGCGTGGGGGATAAGCCGATGCGCTCGGCCAGATCGAGGTTGCTGATGCGACCCTCGGCGGCAAGGACCTTTATGATCCGGCGATCATAATCATCAATCTCCATTAGACTAGTGATAATCCCCTTTGCTGCGACTCGGTTGCCGTATGCGACAGCGGTGAGGCAGAATTCCAACAATATAGTGTTATTTTATAGTATATTTTACAATATTTCAATATCTTAGACATTACTTCCTGCATTGAGGCGCTTCTAGTCAGGAAAACCACCCAAATCCTGTCGGCGAAATATAACCTAGCCAAAAAATCCATGATATTCAACTTTACTAGATAATAACACTAAAATATTGGGCTGTACTTCCAGCCTTTGGTGACAAAGCAATGAGCGGAAGTGATACCCTGACTGTGGTTTTGTCGTCAGGTGGGTCGAGTGCTCAAAAGGGTCATTGAACATCCGGAACAAGCGCCGCGTATCTATGGCGACGTTCCATCCTTCATGGCGCTGCCCCACCAGCCGCCTCACGCGCTCAGTAAGCTCGATGCAGTGGTTTTTGGCATGCCGTTTGACGGTCTTGCCACCTTGCGCGGCGGGGCCACCCGGCATGCGCCCGCGGTGATCCGGAAAATGTCCATGCTTTATGGCGGCTATAACCTCGACTGGGATTTCGAGGTTTTCGATTACTTAACAGCCGCCGATTGCGGCGACATCGACGTGGTGTTGGGCAATGCCGCCGAGAGCTATCGCCGACTGGAGATGGCGGTGGCCGAGATTGTTCGGGCCGGAGCATTTCCGGTCATGCTCGGCGGCGATCACGGCGTGACTTATCCCGCCGTAAAAGGATTGACGGAATCCCTTGGCCGGGGATTTGGCGTGATCATTTTTGATACCCACCTGGACCTTTGCGAACAATATCGCAATGACCGGTTATCCCGCGCCTCGCCGCTGAAGCGCATTTGCGAACTTGAGCATATTGACCCCACGCGGGTCTGCGTGATCGGCGCCAAGGGCCCGCGCAATCTGCCGGAATGGATGCCGTTGGCGCGCGACTTGGGCATTCGCATCTTCACCCTTGCGGAAGTGGACACGCGCGGCATGCGCGCGGTGGCCGAAGAAGCGCTGGCGCTGGCAACGTCTGAAGGATGCCCACCCTACGTCAGCGTCGATATCGATGCGGTGGATGCCGCTTTCGCGCCCGGCACCAACAGCGTCGATGTCGGCGGTTTGACCAGCCGCGAGATCATCATGGGGACTCGCATTGTATGTGAAAGAGGCGTCGCCGGTTTCGATGTTGTCGAAGTTGCGCCGGAGTGGGATGGCGGCTCGCATATTACCAGCGCCTTGGCCGCGCGCTTGGTGGCCGAGATGTTCGCTGCCGTGGCGGCGAAACGAGCAGGCAAAAGTAGAGCCTGGGATTTTATGGCCCAATAACGTTAACACGTTCAACCGATGGGGAGAGTAAAAAAATGATGCATTGGAATAAGATATCGCGCAGCTGCATGACATTGCCCTTGCTGCTGGCCATCCCGGCCCAAGTACTGGCGGACTCTACGACGGCGATTTCGGATTTTGAGGAGATCATCGTTTCCGCACAGAAGCGGGACCAAAGCCTCGGCGATATTCCGCTGGCGGTTTCCGCCATGACGGGGACAGACCTGCAGGCGATGGGCGTTATGGGGTCCGCGGATTTGGCGCGCCTGACGCCGAGCCTGGCATTGGTGCAAACCGGACCCGGACAGAACACGGTATCCATCCGCGGCGTCACTTCTTCCTATAATCTGGCGCCGACGGTTTCCGTCTACATTGATGAGACGCCGCTGGATTTTCGCACGGATGCCCGCGCCAGCGCCTCGGATACCGATTTCTTCGACGTATCGCGGGTTGAGGTGCTGCGTGGCCCGCAGGGCACGCTGTTTGGCGCCAGTTCGCTTGGCGGCACCCTCAGGATCATTCAAAACCAGGCGGCGTTGGGCGAACATCAGCTCAAAGCGGAAGCATCCGGCAGCACCGTGAAGGGCGGCGGCGAGGGATATGCCGCGAAGGCGGCGGTCAACCTGCCAGTGGGCGAAACCCTTGCCGTTCGCGCCAGCGTCAGCCATCAGAAATTCCCCGGCTATACCAAGACCGTATTCCCCGTGGATTATTTCGCGCCATCCGCATCCGATCCGGTAACTGATGACGAGAATGGACGCAACGAGCGGACATTCCTGCGGTTGGCGGCAACCTGGCAGCCCAGCGAGACGCTGAAATTCCAGCCGTCCGTGATCTATCAGAAGTCCAATGTCGACGGTTACAATCAAAGCGACAGCAATCGCAACAAATATACCTATGCTAACCAGTTCACGCCGGAATACACCGATGAAATGGTTATCCTCAACCTTTTGGCCAGCAAGGACTTAGGGTTCGCCGAGTTGATTTCTTCCTCATCCTATGTGGATCGGGACACGCTCAGCATAGAAGACTATTCGGCATTGAGCGCCAAGATTTATGCGGACATCATGGGGACGACTGATGATGTGCCCGAGCTTCAGACGTTGAATTATTTCCCGGTGAATTTTGAAAGCTGGAGCCAGGAGCTGCGGCTTGCCTCGTCTGGCGAGCAGCGTTTGGGCTGGCTGGTTGGCGGATTCTTCCAGAAGGTCACAAATGATACCAATCAGGTGGTTGAAAGCGAAGAGTTTGGCGCTTTCCTCGCAGACCTGTTCGGCATTCCCGCAACCAGCGATATCATCGGCTATTACAGCCCGATCAAGGATCGGCAATTCGCAGGCTTTGCTGATCTTACCTACGAGGTGACGCCCAGCGTTTCCATCTCCGCCGGCCTGCGCGCCTATGATTTAAAGCAGACCATCACCATCACTCAAACCGGCATCCTGGCCGGTCCATTCACTCCGACGGTCACCAGCAAGCAGAGCGGGGTCAATCCGCGCGCCAACATCATGTACAAGATCGATGAGGACGCGATGATCTATGCATCAGCTTCGAAAGGCTTCCGGGCGGGCGGCGGCAACGCGGCTCTTATTGCGCCGCCGGATGCCTGTCTTTTCGGCGATGCCTACAATCCCAGCTACGGTTCCGATACGGTGTGGAACTTTGAAACCGGTCAGAAGGCCACGCTGTTTGACGGCGTCCTGTCCATCAACAGCGCCATCTATCAAATAAACTGGAATAAGATACAGGGCCTGGTGCGCTCCGACTGCGGCGCTTTCATCGCAAATATCGGCAAGGCGCGGGTCCGCGGCATCGAGAGCGAAGTCGTGCTGAAACCCGTTGATGGCCTTGCGTTGCGCGCCAGCTTTTCCTACAACGACGCTGAAATTCGCTCCATCAATCCGGAAGTGGTCGGGATCGGCGTCAATGCTGGCGATAGAGTGATTGATGTGCCGAAAACGAATTTCTCTGTGGGCGCCGACTACACCCGCGAGATTAAAGATGACTTGCAACTGTTCATGAGGGCAGGTCTGCAACGCGTGGGCTCTACTCCGACCAGCTATACGACCAATGATGCGCGCACTATTCGCGACGCCTATACCAATGTCAACGCGGCCTTAGGCGTAGGGCATGGCCCCTTCCAGCTGGAGCTCCAGGGCCAAAACCTGACGAATTCGTTCCAGGTCCATGCCATCAACTTCGGTGGCTTGCCGGTGCCGCCGGATGCCGCAAGATATACGGTAGCATCGCCCCGCATGTTCATGTTGATACTCCGCTACAGCATGAACTAGTATCACCCGCTGGACGCCTCCAGGGTTGACGTCTGGAGGCGTCCAGGGATTTACGCTCCCAGAGCGAATTTCATCTGGATATCCGGATTCAGGCCGACGATGCATCAAACCTCTCGCGTGTCTGCACGGGCCTGGTGGGCCATGGCGGTCTTTGTGCTGGCCGCCATCATCTCTTACTCCGACCGTCAGGTTCTGGGCCTTCTTGTTGATCCGATACGCGCTGAGCTTTCTTTGCGCGACACCGATCTTGGCTTGTTGCAAGGCGTGGCGTTCGCCATGGTTTATGCCCTGGCCAGTTTGCCGCTGGGCTGGGCCTCCGACAGGACGTCGCGGCGAAATCTGGTTATTGTCGGCGTCGTCATCTGGAGCCTGGCAACCATTGCCTGCGGTTATGCGCGTTCCTTTAATGAACTGTTTCTGGCGCGGATGTTCATCGGGATTGGCGAGGCGTCGCTGGCGCCGGCGGTGATATCCATGATCGCTGATCTGTTTCCGTTGGAACGTCGCGGTCTTGCCATTGGTCTTTTTAACATGGGAATGATCATTGGCGGCGGCGGTGCGTTTATCGTCGGCGGCGGTTTACTGTCCATCGCCGCCACCGGCGGTTTTGAGTCATGGCCATTTTTACAGGCGCTCACGCCATGGCGGGTAGCCTTGGTTGTTATGGGATTTAGCGGTATTCTCTTGATTATTCTTTTGTGGACCGTTTCGGAGCCGGCCCGACGCGGCGCGGTCAGCGGCGCCGGGCAGAGCTTGCGGGGAATGTATTATAGCGTTCGCTCCCGCCGCTCCACGCTTCTACCGCTTTACGCCGCGATCGCCTCCGTCAGCGTCATGGAATTCGGCATGATGATGTGGATGCCTACGCTCCTCACGCGGCGCTTCAATTTTGGCTTGAGCGAGGCCGGAGGCACGCTGGGGACCATCGTCATCACCGCAGCCATCCTGGGAACATTGATCGGCGGGCTATTGTCTGTCTGGATCATCAAGCGATGGTCGGTGCAGGGCTTATTGAAGGCCGCCGCCATGGCTGTCGGATTTGGCACGCTAACGATGGCCGTCGGCTTTGCAAATTCCGGCACCCTGGCGCTGGCGTTGTTTTTCCTTTGGCAATTTTCAGCCACCTGCAGCAGCCTGATCGGCATCACGACATTGCAAAACATCCTGCCAAACGAACTGCGCGGCTTCGGTATCTCGATAGCGGCCTTTCTGAACATTATCATTGGTCTCGGCATCGGATCCCTTCTGCCGCCGCTGATCGTAGAATCGATTTATAAAGACCCGACAAGCATCGGCTTGGCTCTTTCCACGGTCGGCATTCCAATTACCATCCTGGCGGCTTGGTTATACCGCCGGTGTGCTTCTCGTGTTGATGTCAGCATGGTAAATTAACGGGCGGCTTGAGACGAAAGAGCAAGCCATGGCAATTTTCGTTGGGCTATTTCGCAAAGAAACGGAAGGAATTGGCATGCAGCCCGGGCAATATCCGTTCGGACTTAGCGATAGCGAGGAAGCTCGCGCTTTGAAGCTGCACCGTCAGAGCATAATCTTTGACTGGATGTCTACCGATATTGGCGGCTCAAATATTTTCTCGCATTATCCGAAAGGCATGCTGGCCGAGATGCGGCAAGAGGTGGCCAAGGCCGGCGCCGGCTTCAGCGCTTTCTGCATTGCCTCATTCTGGCCCTATGAGATGGCGATTGCCGGCCGTTCCGACGTAGTGCGGGACTGGTTCATCCAGTCCGGTCTGACATGCGGCACTTATATCATGCCCGTTTATGAGGGCAGTGATCCTGATGGCGAAATCTACGAAAAGATGGCCCGGCGTTACGACGCGCTGCCTTGGCTGCGGCGGGTTACCACTGCGGCGGAAATTCGCCAAGCCAAGCAAGACGGCGTTATCGCCCTTTACGGCCATTGGCAGCCGACCATTCCCATCCCCCGTAAATTGAGCGCCATCGACCGCGCCTATGATCTGGGGCTTCGCTCACTGATGCTGACCTACAATCGCATGGACAATGTTGGCGTCGGTTGCACCGAGCGGGTGGATGCCGGTCTTTCCATGTTTGGCGTAGACGTGGTGCGGCATTGCGAAGAGCTGGGCCTTCTGGTTGACGTCAGCCATTGCGGTCAGGCGACGACGATGGATGCCTGCCGTGTCGCCAAGCGACCGGTGAACGCCAATCATACTTGCGCCAAAGCCCTCAGTCCGGTGGCCAGGGCCAAATCCGACGATGCCCTGAAGGCGATTGCCGACACCGGCGGCGTCATTGGCGTGCTGGTGGTTCCCTTTTTCATATCGCGCACGCCCACGCCGAGCATAGAGATTGTCCTCGATCATATCGACTATATTGCCAATCTCGTGGGGTGGCGGCATGTGTCGCTCGGCACAGACTGGCCTTATCAACTGCCCCCCGGCATGATGGCGGCGCTGATGAAAGACTCGCTCGCCGAGATCGGTTTTCGACCGGAGGATCGGGTTGATACCGACGACCATGTGGTGGGGTTTGAGGATTATCGCGATCTAGCCAATATCACGCGGGGCTTGGTCAAGCGCGGCTATTCCGATGAGCAGATCCGCGGTATTTTGGGAGAAAATGCGCTGCGGGTTTTCGAGGACGTTTGCGGGTAGGGCGGGGGCGTTATCGGGTTCAGCATTGCACGGCTGGCGCCGAAGCGATGGGGGTCGCTGTGTTACCCTATGCTAATGTTAAAAATAAGTTGTTATTTTTCAAAGTATTAAGACTTCCTTTGCGGTTTCTGGGCAGGTCGTGCGTGCTGTATTGAACGCCTGTCACTATAGCCAACTTGGCATGGCTTCTTAACGCGCTATATTAATAGTGCGGTATAGTGCATATTGCGCCGGAAAAATTGAGGGCTGAGAGGAAGTGACGTGCATAAGGATGCAGGACTGTTTGCGCCGGTAGATATCGAATTGACGCCGCGTAAAGAGGGCGGCTGTATTTTACGTTCGCGGGTGGAGATGGGTGAATACCCCAAAGCCCTGACCGAGCACCTGTTGCGTTGGCAGCGGCAAGCCCCAGAACGGCTTTTTTTGGCTGAACGCGACGGGCCGTCTTCCTGGCGGCGGCTGACCTATGGTGAAACCACGGACATCGTGGTCGCGCTGGCCGGCGCCCTTCTCGATTTCGGCTTGAGCGCCGAACGGCCGGTCGCCATTCTTTCCGGCAATAGCATCAATCACGCGCTCCTAACCCTGGCGGCGTTGCATGTGGGCATTCCCGTGGCGCCGGTGTCGCCGGCCTACAGCTTGATGTCCAGGGATTTCGCCAAGCTTCGCCATATCGTCGATTTGGTCAAACCGGGGCTTATCTATGTTGAGGCTCACGCGCCTTTTGCCGCAGCGCTGGCGGCCATCGGCGAGGCCAAGATCCCGGTTGTCAGCGGTGATGGCGGCGGCGGCAAGAAATTCCATGATCTTCTTTCCTCTCGTGGGCATGACGAGCGGGTGCGGCGAGCGCATGGTTCCGTCAACGAAGATACGGTGGCGAAAATTCTGTTCACCTCGGGATCGACCGGCAATCCCAAAGGCGTCGTCAACAGCCAGCGCATGCTGTGCGCCAATCAGCAGTCGCTGGCGCGCAGCTGGCCATTCGTCGAAGTTCGTCCGCCGATTCTGGTGGATTGGCTGCCGTGGAGCCACACCTTCGGCGGCAATCATAATTTCAATCTGGTGCTGCGCAACGGCGGCGCCCTTTACATCGACGGCGGCAAGCCGACGCCGGCGCTGATACGCACCACGGTCGATAATCTGAAAGAGATTGCTTCCACCATTTATTTCAATGTGCCCGCCGGCTACGAGGCGCTGTTGCCGTTCCTTGAGGAAGATGATGAGCTGGCGGCAACTTTTTTCTCCCGCCTTGAATTGATGTTTTACGGCGCCGCCGCCTTGCCGCAAACCACGTGGGACCGCCTGCAGGCGGTATCGCAGAAAACTCTGGGTCGCGTGGTGCCGATGACCTCGGGCTGGGGGGCGACGGAGACCGGTCCCCTGGCGATGTCCTCTTATTTTCTGGTGAATGAGAGCGGCGTCATTGGCCTGCCGGTGCCGGGGGTGGAGATCAAGCTGGCCCTGGTTCAGGAGCGGCTGGAAATTCGCGTGCGCGGCCCCAGCGTGACCTCGGGCTATCTGGAGGATCCAGAGGCGACAAAGAAGGCTTTCGATGAGGACGGATTTTATTGCACCGGCGATGCCGTGATATTTCGCCATCCCGATGCGCCGGAAGCTGGGCTGAAATTCCATGGCCGCATCAGCGAGAATTTCAAATTGCAATCCGGCACCTGGGTCAATGTGGGCGCGGTGCGCACCGCTTTTGTCAATGCGCTGTCACCGCTCTTGTTGGATGTGGCCATCGCGGGGGAAAACCAAGCCGACCTGAGCGTCCTGGCGTTTCCCAGTGTGGCGGCCTGCCGTAGTCTCATTGGCGATCATGAGGCGAAACTCTCGATTGAGGAGGTGCTCAGGCACCCGGACCTGCAACGCGCCTTGCGGGAAAAGGCAGCCGTCTATAATCGGCAATACCCGGGAAATTCCACCCAGATTGCCCGCCTCCTGTTGTTGGCGACGCCGCCGGACATCGACGCCGGCGAGACCACCGATAAGGGGTATTTGAACCAGCGCACCACCTTGCGGCGGCGGGCGGATAAGGTCGCTGAACTCTATGCCGGCGGTGGGAATGTGATAGAACTCGCTTGAAGATAAATATAACTCATTGAATTATAATAATATAAATTTTACACCCAGGGCCGGCGGCAGCCCACCTGTCACTTCTGACACTTGTTCCGGATAAAATCTGGACAATGCTGGTAAGCTGTGTGAGCATTTTACTGCCGGCTAGAGAAAATTGATACTGAAGCAGCCGTCTTGACGGGCTGTAGGTGGACCGCTGGCGCGGGCGGGCACAAGCTGGATGAGGTCATGCAGTGAGCGGCATTGTAACCGAATCCCTGTCATCGCTATACGAGGAAGTCGCCATTACGGACTTTGAAGGCGCGTGTTTGAGTTATGCGCCTCGCGCCCGCGATCGTTCCGGCGCCATGCAGCGGCCAACGCTTATTACCATGTCGTCGCAATGCGAGCTCGCTCCCTGGTGGGGCGACTATTATCTCCAACACGAACACTACAAAATCGATCCGGTCTACCAGGCATGCTTGACGACGACGTTGCCGGTATGGTGGGGGTATGACACCAAGCCAAATTTGATCGTGGGACTTGGCAAGACATCCAGCGCCGCGCAGGTCAGTTTGTTCCATAGCTGCGCCGAGAGAGTGGGGGTCCGTTCTGGCGTATCGATCCCGCTCCACTCCGCGTTGGGCGGTTTCGGGTATATCGTTTTTCCTTCTTGCATACCTATTCAGGAACTTCTCGACCGCAACGAGCACCATCAAGACCAGATCATGTCATTGGCGCATCGCTATTTTTCCAAGATCATTAATCATGTCGAAGTGTCAAAACCTGTGGGGATTTCATTATCTTCCCGCGAAGTTGAATGTTTGACGCTGGCGGCTCATGGCAAGACTTTGGAAGATATTGCGGTTATCCTCGACCTTTCCGAGCGCACTGTCCGCTTCCATCTGGGCAATGCCTGCGATAAGCTGGGCACGGTTAACCGTACGCACGCCATCGCTCGCGCTTCCTATCTCGGGCTGCTGGGGCCCATTCACTAGGCTCTATTGCGTTCATTTTATTCATTCTGTTCAGCCTGTCGGATGTGACAGCTGTGAATACTGCATTGTTCTTTAGAATTGATCGGGCAAGCATGGCGCATGAGATAGCCGGCAGAACAATGCGCACAGCACCTAGTTAAATATTATATTGGGGATATCATATGGCCAAGGCAGCGGTAAAAAGCAGCAACGAAGGTGACGCGCGCGAACATGCGGCGCGGTTGGTCGCCGAGTCATTCGTGTTCAACACGACGGAAGCATCCGTCAGTTACGCCTCCGGCAAACCACGGGTTAATTTCGTTGGACTGGAGCCATTGGAAGAGCGTCTGATCGACGAATGGCGTCAGCAGGGGTATAACGCGATCCTGATTCCGCAAGGATTCCTTGATCCCTCCAACATGTGTCCGGCCGCCAACATGCGGGAGATGTGTTTGCGGGTATTCGGCCGCTGGAATACCTATGTCGCCGATCATGCCGATGACATGATGCTGCTGACCAAACGCGAATCATTTGATAGGGCGCAACAGACAGGTCGCATTGGATTCTTGGTGGGAACCCATCACGCCGGTGAAATTTTTCGCACCCTGGATGATATCGACTTTTTCTATACCGAAATGGGATTGCGCCATGCGCTGCTCACTTGCTTTGGGCAAAACAGAGTGGGCACTTCCGTAGACGAGGGCGACGACCGCGACGGCGGGCTGACCCGCTTCGGCCGCGCCATGGTGGAGCGCATGAACAGCATCGGCATGGCGGTGGACGTATCCCACTGCGGGCTTAGGACTCGTCGCGAAGCCATAGACGCCTCCTCGAAGCCGGTATTGATCACCCATGGCAATGCCGCGGCGATTTGCCCCTCTTCGCGCAACAATTCCGATGAAATGTTGAAGGCGATGGCGGCCACGGGCGGCGTCGTCGGGTTGATGTTCTGGCGGCCCATGGTGCGGCTGGAGGATCCGGTGACGATCGAACACCTGCTTGATCACTTCGATCATGTCTGTCAACTGATCGGCCCGCAACATGTGGGCTTGGGGTTCGAGACGCCGGTTGTCGGCTTTGATAACTGCGAGAATACCATGACGCCGGCGCGGCAAGTGTCGTACTTAAAACAGGTTCGCAGTATGGATATTCCCGAGTTATGCGGCCATGACAGGGTGCGGACGCTGGTAGAAGGACTGATCCGCCGCGGATACAGCGATCAGGATATTGCCGGAATATTGGGCGGCAATTTCGTGCGCGCTTTCAAGGAAATCTTTGTCGCCTAGAAACTAGGCGCAGCGCAAACACTTAACAGATGATAGGAAGTACAATGGCTAAGACAGCAGCGACTGCTGATACCATGAATGAAACACGCGACCATGCGGCCAGGCTGGTTGAGCAGTCATTCGTGTTCAATACCACGGAGGCCCCTGCCCATGAGATTGATGGCAAGCATATCATGGATTTCACGGGCAGCGGGCCCTTGACCAACCGACTGATTGATGAATACCGCAAGGAGGGCTATAACGCCATTTTGATACCGCAGGGATTTCTTGACCCGGCCCATATGGGACCGGTCGCTAATCCGCTGGAGACAGCATTGCGCGTGTTTGGGCGTTGGAACACCTTTGTTGCCGATCATGCCGATGACATGATGCTGCTGACCAAGCGGGAGTCCTTTGACAAGGCGCAAAAAAGCGGCCGCATCGGTCTTCTGGTGGGAACCCACTGTGGCGGCGAGATTTTCCGCACACTGGACGATATCAATTTTTTCTATTCGGAAGTGGGGCTGCGGCATGCGCTCTTAACCTGTTTTGGCCAAAATCGGATCGGCACCTCTGCTGATGAAGGCGACGGCCGCGACGGCGGCTTGACCCGTTTCGGCCGCGCCGTGGTGGAGCGCATGAATTCCCTCGGCATGGCGGTGGACGTATCGCACTGCGGACTTAAAACCCGGCGCGAGACCATGGACGCTTCATCAAAGCCGGTATTGATCACCCACGGCAATGCGGCCGCGATCTGCCCCACCTCGCGCAACAATTCCGATGAGATGTTGAAGGCGATGGCCGCAACTGGCGGCGTCATTGGCCTGATGTTCTGGCGACCCATGGTGCGGCTGGAAGACCCGGTGACGGTCGAGCATGTGCTCGATCACTTTGATCACGTGTGCCAACTTATTGGCCCGCAGCACGTAGGATTAGGGCTTGAAACGCCGATGGTCGGTTTTGACGCTTGCGAAAATTCCATGGGTCCGGCGCGGCAAGTGTCGTACTTAAAGCAAGTTCGCAGCATGGACATTCCCGAGCTGTGTGGCGCCGATCGGGTGCGAACCCTGGTGGAAGGACTGCTTCGTCGCGGTTACAGCGACCAGGATATTACTGGAATCCTAGGTGGCAATTTTGTGCGAGTCTTTAAGGAAATCTTTGTCGCTTAAATGGAATTAACGACAGATTGACACATAGCTTCATTCGAAGAGGACTTGCCCTGGATTTTATGCGTCAGCATTTAAAATAATAAGCAAGGTTGCCAACAGGACGATATCTGGCACGGTGGTACAATTAAGCGTACCGCCGTGCTGCTTTGCGTTTTTTTATCGCTGAATTTTCCCTCTCATTCGGGTATGACTGCTTCATTTTTGTCGGAACTGACAGCTGCCAGTGGCCCCTTGCCTCCTAGAATCGTCGGCGTGAATAGTTTCGACCCTTAACGCATATCGGGGAAATATCATGACTAAGACAGCGACAGCCGCCAATAGCAGCAGCAAGACTTGGGACCATGCCGCCAGGCTGGTTGAGGAATCATTTGTATTTAATGCTACGGAAGCCACCGTCAGTCACGTCGATGGCGGCATTCGCATGAACTTCACCGGCCTTGAGCCGCTGGAGGAGATTATGATCGACGATTGGCGTAAACAAGGATACAACGCCATTCTGGTGCCGCAGCCGTTTCTTGATTTTTCCAACATGGGCCCGGTCGCCAATCCGATGCAGGAAGCGCTGCGCGTATTTGGCCGCTGGAATACCTTTGTCGCCGATCATGCGGATGACATGATGCTGCTGACCAAGAGAGAGTCGTTCGATAAGGCGCAGAAAAGCGGCCGTATTGGATTCCTCGTGGGCACCCATAATGCCAGCGCGATTTTCCGCACGCTCGATGACATCAACTTTTTCTATTCGGAAGTGGGGTTGCGTCATGCGCTGTTGACTTGCTTTGCGCAGAGCCGGATAGGAACGGCTACCGATGAAGGCGATGATCGCGATGCCGGGCTGAGCCGCTTCGGCCGCGCCGTGGTGGAGCGGATGAACAGTATCGGCATGGCGGTGGATGTGTCGCACTGTGGGCTAAAGACTCGGCGCGAGACAATGGACGCCTCGTCAAGGCCGGTGCTGATAACTCACGGCAATGCCGCGGCGATTTGTCCTTCCTCGCGCAATAATTCTGATGAGATGTTGAAGGCGTTGGCCGCAACCGGCGGCGTCATCGGGTTGATGTACTGGCGGCCCATGGTGCGGCCTCAAGATCCGGTAACGGTCGAACATGTGATTGATCACTTCGACCACGTTTGTCAGCTGATTGGTCCCCGGCATGTGGGCTTGGGCCTTGAGACGCCAATGATCGGCTTTGATCCATGCAATAATGTCAAAGGGGTCACCGGGCAGGTATCCTATCTAAATCGTGAACGCAGCATGGATATCCCCGAGTTGTGCGGCCACGATCGGGTGAGGGTCTTGGTGGAAGGATTGATCCGCCGCGGCTACAGCGATCAGGATATTTCCGGAATCCTAGGCGGCAATTTCGTGCGCGCCTTCAAGGAAATTTTTGTTGCGTGAGCGGGATGGAAGAGAGGGCAAGATTAAGCCCTCTCAACCATTGGAAAAATAACCCGTTCGGTGTGCGCCATCCAAGCGCAACACGGAGCCATTCATGAAATCATTCTCGCAGATATGAAGAGCAAGAGCCGCAAATTCCTCTGGCACGCCGGGCCGTTTTGGAAACGGCGTTGTGTTTTTGATGACGTCCAGCATCTCCTTCGGCGCGGCTTTGATCATGGGGGTGGCGAAAGCGCCGGGGCTGATGGTGTTGACGCGGATGCCAAGATCGCCGAACTCCCGCGCCAGCGCCAAGGTCATGCTGACGACCGCGCCCTTGGATGCCGTGTAGGGTACGGATTGCGGCACGCCATCGAAAGCCGCGCCAGAGGCCACCATGATCATCGCGCCCCGCGATCCATCATCAAGCGGCGGCTGTCGCGCCAGATCATTGGCCACCAGACGCACGGCATTGAGCGTGCCGATGAGATTGACCATGACGGTGTCGACCATTTGGCTATACGCTTCGGCGTTATCCCTGCCGATCAGCGGCTCCATCCGTCCCACTCCGGCGCAGGTCACCAGGATGCGCGCCGGTCCCACCGCGGAAATGGCGTCGGCTATGGCCCGCTCCAGGCTCTTGGGGTCCGCGACATTGCAGGGAAGGGCGACGCCGCCCGCATCCTTGGCAGCGTCGCGGATGCCGCCTTCATTGATGTCCAAGAAGGCGACGCGCGCCCCGGCCTGCGCCAGCATCTTGGCCGTGGCCATTCCCATGCCCGAGCCTGCGCCGGTGATAATAGCTCCTATCCCTTTGATTTTCATCGATTATTTATCCATGAATTGCGATCGGCTAATGGTCATGAGCATATACCTGGGGGCATCGATCACTATGGGCAACTGTCAGTTTTGACACCGACCCTTGATGGGTTCTGGACTTTCCGACGAAGTTATGGGAGCATTTTTTCAAACTCAAACATAACAAAATAATGTGCACGAGGTGATTGGAGACGTGTCTTGATACAAGCACTCTCAACGCTTTATCAGCAAAGATCGACACAGGATTTCATGGGCGCGGGCATGGTCTATGCGCCGCGGGCTCGGGATAGATATGGCGCGATGCAGCGTCCGACGATGCTCGGCATGTCCGCGGAATCCAATATCGATCCGTCGTGGCAAGATCATTATCTGCATGACGAATGGTATAAACTTGACCCGGTGTACCAGGCTTGTTTGCAAACCACGCTGCCGGTGTGGTGGGGATATGATACCAAGCCGAATTTAATTGTTGGTCTTGGCAAAACTTCCAGCGCCATGCAAATCAGCTTGTTTAACCGTTGCGTGCAGGAGCTGGGCGTGCGCTCCGGGGTATCTATCCCGGTCCACTCGGCGCTCGGAGGATTTGGCTATATCGTATTTTCCTCCTATTTGCCTGTCCAAGAATTGATGGAGCGCAACAGGCATCATGAAAATCACCTGCTGGCGTTGTCGCATCGTTGCATGGCCGACCTGATTAAGAAGGTCACGCCGAGGGAGTTGGTCGCCGATCCTCTCTCTGATCGTGAGAATGAATGCCTGTCCCTGGCCGCCCATGGCAAGACGCTGGATGAAATTGCCACGATTATGAGTTTGTCGGAACGCACCGTACGCTTCCACCTGGGCAAGGTGTGTGAAAAGCTGGGGGCAACCAATCGCGTTCACGCCATCGCCCGGGCATCCTACCTTGGCCTCCTGGGGCCGGTGCATTAACCGGCTCTGTTCGTGAGCTTCCTACCATAGAGCAGGCCCGTATCTGTCAAAACTGACAGCTGCATATCTCAGGTTCTGGGGTACTATGAACTATAGTGCAGCGACGCGGCCATAAGATGCGCGCTGTCGGCAATGCCTAAAAAAATCAATAAATCGAGCTTCGGACAATCCAGCCACCAAGATAGGGGAGAACAATGAGACAGATAAATCGGAATCGCCGCCGTGGGTATATTACTGATGTTGCGTTGTGCGCGCTGGTTGGAGCAGCGCTTTATCCCATGACGCCGGCGCTGAGCGCCGATGCTAGCGTGTCGTTAGAAGAAATTCTGGTGACGGCGCGTAAGCGCGAAGAACGCTTGCAGGAAACGCCGGTATCGGTGACCGCGTTCAGCGCCGATGGGCTCAGGGATCGCACGATGGATGCCTTGGATCAGATCGCGCGCTATGTGCCCAATCTGGATATCGGTCTTGGCGCCGGCAACAGCGCCAGCCCCAGCACTGCTTCCATCTTCATCCGCGGCATCGGCGCTTACGACTTCATCATTACCACGGACCCCGGCGTCGGCACCTATGTCGATGGCGTCTATGTCGCCCGCTCAACCGGCGGCATCATGGATCTGATGGATATCGAGCGCATCGAAGTGTTGCGCGGGCCCCAGGGCACGCTGTTTGGTAAGAACACCATCGGCGGCGCGCTCAACATCGTCACCACCACGCCCAGCAAGGTGACGACCGGACGTCTGGAAGTCATCGCCGGCGAGCGGGAACGGTACGAGGCTCGCGGCTACCTGTCCGGCCCGTTGGGCGACAAAGTGGCGGGGAAGGCGGCGTTTTCCTATAAGCACAAGGGAGGGTTTGGCAAGCGGCTGTCCTATCCCGATGGCGCCAAGGTTGCGGAAGCCGGCGGCGTCGAGGATGTCACCGGCCGCTTAGGCCTGCGCGCTGAATTGAGCGAAACCCTTACCGCCGATCTCGGCTTTGATTTCACCATCAATCGCGACCAAGGCATCCCGGTCAAGGTGACCTACAACAATATTGCCGGTGCGGCATTCGCCGGCATATGGAATATGCTGGTGGGTGGGCCAGCCGGCACGCCGCTCACCGACGACTTTACCACCGAAGGCCGGTATGATAGCTACGCCACCGGCACCAACCGCTCGGATCAGGATATTTACGGCGGCCATCTGACACTCACTTGGTCGCCGGGGGTGGTCACGGTGAAATCCATTTCCGCCTACCGCACGATGGACAGCTTTGTCGGCCGCGATGCGGACGGCACGCCAATGGTGCTGAATGGCGCGGATTATGATCTGGACCAGGAGCAGTTCAGCCAGGAGCTGCAAGTCTCCGGCCTGTCTTTCAATGATCGACTGAACTGGTTGGTGGGCGGCTATTATCTCCATGAGTCGGCAACGGAAATTAATAACGGCACGGTGTTTGGCGGCCTTTATAACGCGCTGGAAGCCTTGCCCGCCGCCGTCATTCCCTTGGCGCCAGGCGTGGTCTGTCCTGCGCCCTTCCCCGCGCCATGCCTGGGCGGCGCCGGCAACCCTTATAACGTCGGCTTTGACCTAGATTTCCTATTTGTCAACAAGATCAAGATCGACAGCTACGCCGCTTTTGCCCAAGGCAGCTTCGCGCTGACCGATGAGCTCAGCGTAACGCTGGGCATCCGTCACACCCGGGAGACGAAAGACTATCTCTCCGTCCTCAGTCGGCGGGTGAACAGCGGCGCGAATATCGCTCCGCCCAATACCAATCTTAAGGATACCTGGTCGTCCACCTCGCCCAAGGCCGGGCTTGAGTACCGCATTACCCCTGATGTCATGGTCTACGGCTCCGTGGCGCATGGCTTCAAGAGCGGCGGATACAACGGGCGCTCCTTCGACGCGGCGGCCTTCACCTCCTTCGATCCGGAAAAAGTCTTATCGTATGAAGCAGGGGTGAAATCGGAATGGCTTGAGCGCCGCCTGCGGCTGAATGGCGCAGTCTTCTATAACGACTATTCGGATATTCAGATGACCGTCGGCGTCGTCAATCCGAACGGCAGCGTGACCGTTCTGGTGGATAATGCCGCCAAGGCGAGAACCCAGGGCTTTGAACTGGAAATGCAGGCGCTGCCGGTGGAGAATTTTGAACTCTCGGGCGGCGTTGGTTATTTGAGCACGAAGTTCAAGGAGCTCGACCCGGGCGTGCCGATTTCCATAGATGCGGAGTTCATGCGCTCGCCCAAATGGACGCTCAATCTGGCGGCGCAGTACACGGTGCCGTTGTCCAATCTGGGCAAGCTGACCTTCCGCGGTGATTATTCCTACCGCTCCAAATTCTACCCCGAAGCCACCAATTCGGAAAACATCGCCCAGGATGGCTATAGTCTGGTCGACGCGCGCATCACCTTTGAGGATGAATCCGGACATTGGCGGCTGGCGGTATTCGGTCAGAATCTGACCAACAAGGATTACATCACGTCCGGTCTTGACGGATCGGCAACCCTTGGCTTTTACGACGTTCAGAAAGCTGGCAGACCGCGGGAATTTGGCGCCAGCGTGATGTACCAATTCTAACGTCAGGACGTTTTCATGAAGGTGACTCCCCACAAGTCATCAGACACTCCCCAGGCCATCGGCGAAGCGGCGGAAAAGTTGGTTCGAGATGGCCTGGTGATCAGCAGCGCCGCCGTCTTTCTCTGGGGCCAAGGCAACGAACTGAACATCCTCTTTGAGCCAGAAAAGCTCAGCGTGGCTGATTTAAAACCCTATGAAGGCAGCGGGCTTAATGTCGGCAACTTCTTCTACCCCGCCTTCGGCCCGGATTTTTTTAGCGAGGTTGAGAGGCGCACCGCCGCCTGGAATGCCAAAATCGCCGAGATGGACGCCCATCTCATGCGCATCACTCGCCCGGAGGACATCGACCGCGCCGTGGCCACCGGCCGGCTCGGCATTATCCTCGGCGCTCATAGTTGCGATCATTTCCGCCGCGTCGATGACGTTGACTATCTCCACCGCATGGGCTTGCGATTATCGCTCCTCACTTCCGACTTCCAGGGCATGATCGGCGCTGGCTTTCGCGAGCCGAAGGGCAGCGGGCTGACTGAGTTTGGCAAGCAGGTGGTGGCGCGCATGAACAAGCTCGGCGTGATCATCGATCTATCCCATGCCAATGAGGAAACCATCGAGGATGTGTGCCGGGTCACGACGAAGCCCGTCATCATTTCCCATGGCAACACCCGCGCCATTCGGCAGAGCGAGCGCAATGAAAGCGATGAGGTGATCGCCGCCATCGGCCAAACCGGCGGCGTCTTTTGCGTCGCGCCCATGAGCGTGCTGGTCTCGGAAGAAGACCCCACCACCATCGAGCATTACATAGACCAGATTTCCCATGCGGTGAAGGTGGCCGGCATCGACCACGTGGGCATCGGCCATGATGGCCCCATTCAGGGATGGGATGCGCTGCCGCCGCAAAACATGCTGCCGCTGCCGCCATTCTTGCGAACGCCCGGCAAGCAACGCAGCCTGGACATCAAGGAAGTCTCCAATACCCGCGGCTTCTTCAATGTCGCCGCGGCGCTCTTGAGGCGCGGCTATAGCGAAACTGATACCGCCAAAATTTTAGGCGGAAATTTGAACCGCGCCTTTCGCGATATTCTGGCTGGAGAGCAGCAATGATGGCCCCAGATCAGTCCTTAAAAAAACATGTCGCCGATCTGATCAAACCGGATCGGGTGCATCGCGACATTTATACCGATCCGGACATATTCGATCTGGAAATGGATACCCTGTTCAGCCGCGCCTGGATGTATGTCGGCCATGTCAGCCAGATACCGAACAAGGGGGACTATATCACCACTCGGTTGGGGCCGCAGGATGTCATCATCATGCGGGATAATGACGGCGAGGTGAACATCTTTCATAATCGCTGCCCTCATCGCGGGCCGCACTTGTGCGGCAATTCCCGCGGCAACACCAAACGGATCGTCTGTCCTTATCATGCCTGGTCGTTCACGCTGAAAGGCAAGTTTTTCGGCATGCCCTTCCCGGAGGAATATCCGCAGGAATGCCTTAAATCGGAGTTCGACTTGACGCGGGTTGAGGATGTGGAAATTTATCGCGGCTTTATTTTCGCCAGACTGAAACCCGGCGGCGTTGATCTGATGACGTATCTGGGCGAAGCCCGCAGCGGCTTCGACGATATCATCGACCGCTCGCCGGAGGGTGAGATTGAGATCATTCCCGGCGCCATCGGCCATCGCTATCGCGCCAATTGGAAGATGATGTTTGAAAATCTCAATGACATCCTGCACCCCATGGGCGCTCATGCCTCGGCGGCGACTGCGATTAATTCCGTCAGTAATCCCGCCAAACTGCATCCGGTTACCAAATCGCTGGTCGGATCGTCGAAAATGATGCCAGTGCTGCCCAAGCTGCAATCCAAGATCACCCGCTATGGGCACAGCTACGCCACCGGGCTGATTTCCGTTATCAACCAGGAAATTCCCAAGGGCGATCACTATCACGCGTTGGAAAAAGCTTATGGCGCGGCGCGGGCCGAGGAGATCCTTAAAACCGACCGTCACTTGATGCTGATCTATCCCAGCTCCAACGTCAATGGCGCGCAATGCACCATCCGGGTGGTCCGGCCGTTAAGCGTCAATGAAACCGAGGTGTGGGGCTACGCCTTCCGTCTTAAGGGCGCGCCGGAAGAAGTGACGCGCAATTCGGTATTTTACTGCAATATCGCCACCTCAGGTTTTTCCCCGGTGGTGGCTGATGATTTGGAAATTTACGAACGGGCGCAACAGGTGCACGAACGGGGCATGACCGATTGGGTCAACGTAGCGCGCGGCTACCGCCAGGAGGCGGATGCAGGGCGCAATGCGCCGCCGCCCGCCACCAGCGAAGAATATATCCGCAACCAGTACCGGGTGTGGCTTGAATTCCTGACGGGAGATGCGCCATGTCAGGCCTGAAATCCCGCATTGAAGATTTCCTGACGCACGAGGCAGCCCTGCTGGACGACAAGCGTTTTGACGAATGGCTGGAGCTTTATGACGAGGATGCGCATTACTGGGCGCCGGTTCTTCCCGATGCTGCTGAGCGGGGAGAATGCATGGCGCATTTCGATGAAGAGCGCTCGTTCATGGAGGCGCGCATCCAGCGCCTTAGATTGCCCAATGCCTATAGCGAACATCCGCCGTCCCGCACCTGTCGCCTCATCAGCAATATCCAGGTGATGGGGGAAGACGAGGACGGCAGCGTTCAAGTCCGCGCCAATCTCGTCGTTCATGAATTCCGCCTGCGGGTAACGGGGGAGCCGACGCGCGCGCTTTACGCAGGCGCGGTCCGCTATACCTTGCGACCGCAAGGCGACGCCTTTCGCATCCACGCCAAACGGATCGACCTGATCGATAGCGAGGGAGCTTTTTATCTCTCCTCCATACCTTTATAGCCGTTATATTAAGTGAGGAATGGCAATATGACCGGGAGCCAATGCCCTGTACGACCGTCGCGCTTCGGACCGAACGACACCCTGGGCGCTATCAATCTCATCACGCCGGAGAAGATGGTGCAGGCATC
Organism: Pseudomonadota bacterium; assembly: GCA_003577275.1. Lineage (GTDB taxonomy): Bacteria > Pseudomonadota > Alphaproteobacteria > Sphingomonadales > Govanellaceae > PRO5. Next base: position 111,138 of record QEVO01000007.1, on the reverse strand, counting down.
GAAATTGGTGAGATCCGGCAAAACTTATTCCATGGCGCTGATCGCCACCCCGAAGACGCCCGGCTATACATTACGACGCTATGAAATTCATATTGTCGCACCGATCAACGGCACTGGAATGCCGGTGGGGGCCAATCGCGTGACGGGATATGATGAGTACTTGTCCGTTTGGGGCGGCCTTGGCACGCACTTGGATGGCTTGGGCCATGTCGGCATCGATCACTATTACTATAACGGCACGCACGCCAACGATTTTTATGATTTCGCCGGCTTGAAGAAATTCGGCACCCATGCGTTGCCGCCGATCGTAACGCGCGGCCTGATGCTGGACATTGCCGCCTGGAAGGGCGTCGACATGATGCAGGGCGGCGAGGTCATCACGGTAGATGATATCAGGGCGACCGCTAGCGCGCAGAATGTCGAAATCCAGTCCGGCGACGTGGTGGTGCTGCGCACCGGCTGGATCAAGATGATTGAGATTGACGGACAAAAATTTCTTGGTTCCTCACCGGGCGTCGGACTTGAAGCGGCGCAGTATCTGGCCGACTGCGGCGTCGTGATCATCGGCGCCGATCAGGCGACGACAGAAGTTCATCCCGCCGAAGATCCCGCCACATTCGCCCCGGGACACCAGCTCAATCTGGCGCAGAACGGCGTCTATCACTTGCAATTATTGACGCTTGAGGAACTGCATAAAAACCGCGTCCATGAATTTATGTTTTGCTTGGGACTTCCACGCCTCTATGGCGCCACGCAAATGGTGGCCAATCCCTTTGCCGTGATCTAAGACGGAGTTTAGATAATGCGTGACTTGACGAAATCCGTAGCCCTGGTGACCGGAGCGGGATCGGGCATCGGCAAGGCCATTGCCGAGCGTCTTTGTCAGGAAGGCGCCAAAGTGGTGGCGGTGGATGTCTCCGGCAATGAGGAGAAGACAGCAGCGGCATTGGGCAAGCGGGCTTATGCCATGCGCGCCGATGTCTCCTCGGCAAAGGAAGTGGCGGCGGTATTTGAGAAAGTACGCAAGCAGTTCGGCCGGCTGGATGTGCTGTGCAATGTCGCCGGCGGTTTGGTTGGCACGAAGGTATCCGAGGTGCCGCTTCATGAATTAAGCGAGGGGGATTTCGACCGCATGATCGCAGTCAACCTGAAGGGGGTTTATCTTTGTATGAAATACGCTCTGCCGCTGATGCTGCAATCCGGCGGCGGGGCCATCATCAACATGGCGTCGGTGGGCCATTCCGTGGTGGCGCCGGCGCTTCATGCCTATTCCGCCGCCAAGGCCGGGGTGGTGATGCTGACGAAATCGGTGGCGGTGGATTATGGGGCGCAGAATATCATTGCCAACGCCATCTGCCCCGGATTTGTGGAAACCCCGCCGGCCAAGGGATATCTTGATCTTCATCGCGAAGCCCTACTGGCGGTGACGCCGACGCGACACTTGGCGCAGCCGGAGGAGATCGCGGAAGTGGCGGCGTTCCTGGCTCGCGGCGGCTGCGCCTCGATGACCGGCGCCACGCTATATGTAGATAATGCGCTGACGTGCCTTTAGAGCATTTTCGGCCCTGAGTCTTGCGCTCGCTTATATTTTCCAAGCAAAATTAAGGTATTAGCTGCCAATCCGGCATGCTGACCGAGATTTAATCGCAGTGACGACTTGACGGTTTCTAAGCACCCCACCATACCCCACCCGTCATTCTGAAAGCCCCCACTTTTTACGGCGTTGTCGCAACGGGCCCCATCCCGTACCAATGACACACCGGCCGCGGAAATGTTCGCGGAAAAAAAATTTTAAAAAACTGAAAAAAGCTAAAAAAAACTTTTAGTCACAGAATTTTAGATGGAGGGACGGATGAAAACGGCAACCCGTTTTGTCGATGTGTATGGCCGTGGTCTTTTGACCGGGACGGCTATGACTGTACTCTGCGCCACGGCGGCGATGGCCGCCGCCCCGGCCGATCCGGCGCCTGCTCGGGGGGCGCTGGAAGAAGTCCTCATTACCGCCCAGCGGGTTGAAGAGCGTCTGCAAGACGTGCCGATTTCCGTGGCTGCCATCACCACCAAGGAGATGGAGCGGCGCGGCATCTACAACATCACCGATCTGCCGTTCAATGTGCCGAACCTCGCCATGTCCGCCTCGCCCATGGGCGGCAATTCCGGCACCCAGATCTTTTTGCGCGGCGTTGGGCAGTTCGATTACATCACCACCCAGGAGCCCAACGTGCCCATCTATGTTGATGGCGTCTACGTGGCGCGCACGGCGGGATCGGCGCTTGATCTCTTCGATATCGAGCGGGTCGAGGTTCTGCGCGGGCCGCAAGGCACGCTGTTTGGCCGCAATGCCTTGGGCGGCGCCATTCAGGTCATCACGCCCAAGCCCACTGATGAGTTGTCAGGACGGGCCCGCTTCACCGTGGGGCGCTATGATAGGCGCGATGTGGAAGGCACCATCAATCTGCCGATCGTCGATAAGGTATCGGCGCGGATAACCGCGGCTTCCTTGAACCGCGACGGCTATGGCACCTTATTGCCCAGCGGCATCGACGCCGCCAATGTCAACAACGATTACGTGCGCGGCCAGATCCGTTTCCAGCCTGATGAAACACTCGACATCATTCTGCGCGCCGATACGTTCCGGCGCAAAGGCAATATGGGTCTGGATACGCTGGTCAATGTCAACCTCGATGATCCAGGCTCCATCGGCGTCGTGTTCTACAACATGGCGCTGGCGGCGCAAGGTCTGCCGATCATTGACGAAAATATGGTTCAGGATAATCCCTACATTGGCCTATCGTCACGCACCGACGAAGATTTCAGCGAAGTGTGGGGCACGTCTCTGGAAATCAATAAGGATTTCGGCGGCGTGCAGCTAAAATCACTGACCGCCTACCGGGCGCTGAACGCCCACATGGCTTATGACTTTGACTCCACGCCCTATCCCCTGGTCGAACAGGATAACGTGTACGATCAGGACCAGATCAGCCAGGAAATTCATTTATCCGGCAAAGCGATGGATGACAGGCTGAAGTGGATCATCGGCGGCTTTTATTTCAAGGAAGATGCTTTTGAGCATCAGCACGCGATCCTGTTCCAGCCGGTCATTGTCACCGGTCCCGGCCCCTATGACTTTGTTCCCGATGTTACCGGCGGCGTCGACTTCCGGAACGTTCTTGACCAGAAGACCACCAGCTATGCGGGATTTGGTCAGTTGAACTACGCCATCACCGAAAAATTCAGCGCCACTGTTGGCTTGCGCTACAGTCATGAAAAGAAGGAACTCACGTCATCCTTCGGCATGTTTGCGATCGGCAACGTCCGTCCCGAAGCGGAAACCAGCGATAGCTGGAACAACCTGTCGCCGAAATTCGGTCTGGAATATCACATCAATGACGATGCCATGGTTTACGTATCTGCATCGCGCGGCTTTAGAAGCGGCGGCTTTAATGGCCGTGAATTTACGCCGTTCCCACCGGGAAGCTTTGATCCGGAAAAAATCTGGGCCTATGAGGTGGGCATGAAATCAGAGTGGATGGAGCGCCGCGTCAGGCTGAATGTCAGCGGTTATTACTACGATTATACCGATTATCAGGGCAATACCCTGCGCAACTTGGCAATCTCCACCGGCAATATCGCATCCGTCGAGATATACGGCATGGAAATTGAAGGTTATGCGCGGCCTATGGATGACCTCGATATATTTATCGGCATCGGCTATAACGAAAATAACATCACCGATGTCGATCCTAACGCCATCATCACCATCCGGCCGGACACCCAGTTGCCGCAGTCGCCCAAATGGACGGTGGCGCTGGGCGCCCAGTATACGGTTGCGCTGTCAAATTGGGGCACGCTGGCGTTGCGCGGCGACTATTTCTACAAAAGCGCACACGAGTTCTTCCTGCCGAACTTCCCGAGCGAACATCAGGAAGGATATTCCATCGTCAACAGCCGCGCCGTGCTTGCGCCGGAAAGCGGTAGATGGGAATTACACTTCTTTGTCCAGAACCTGACGGACAAGAAGTACAAGATGTTCGGTGAGGAGACGGCGCCCTTTGGCACCGCGGTCACGACGGCGAAATTTGGCCGCCCACGCGAATGGGGCGCTTCGTTACAGGTTAATTTCTAACGTTCAAGATTGGGAGAAGGCCGATGTCAAAACCGATGATAGTTCCAGCCTCACGGCAGCCGGAGGCGCCGAAACGCTATACGGTGCCGATGCCGATGGAAGGCGACAACGGCCTTTTCACCCAATCCTGGTATGCAGTGTGCATGTCGGGGGATGTGGAGAAGGGCAAGGTCATCGGGCGGAATTTTCTCGATGGCAAGGTGCTGGTCTATCGTGGCGAGGATGGCGTGGCGCAGGTGCTGAGCGCCTATTGCCCGCACGTTGGTGCGGACGTGTCGGCGGGGTGGGTGACGGAGAACCGGGTGGTGTGCCCATTTCATGCCTGGGAGTTTGGCCGCGATGGCTTTGTGTGCAAGACCGGGGTCGGTGATCCGGCGCCGAAGAACACCGGATTGTTCCACTTTCCGACCGTTGAGCGCTGGGGCATCATCTTTGCCTTCAATGGCCTGGAGCCATTGTGGCAGCTGCCGGATTTCTACGATCAGGATGGGCCAGTGGCCGGGAAACGCTTGTCGGACGATGAACTGATCATCACCACCGAGCGGGTATTTTCCATGAATACAGATCCATGGGTGGTATGCGCCAACACCCTTGATCAGAACCATATCATCACCCTGCACCATATTTCGCCGGAAGATTTGCCGGGGGTCGAAAGAATTCGTTGGCGGCCCCACGACGTAACGTACGAATTCACCGCCCGGCACTGGAAGAATGAATTTGTGAAATATTCCGTCGGCATCTACGGCACGACGTTCTTCTACCAAAGTTCGACCTTCGATGGCCGTTGGTTCGGCATTCTGGCGCCCATGGGCATGCCGCGGCCGGGCGTGACCGAGCCTTATTTCGTGCTGGCGGTCAAGAAGGGTGACGGCTCGGAGAAGGCATTGAAGGAAGCCAAAGAGTTATCCGAATATGCCCTAGACGTTGAACGCCGGTTCGTGTGGCAGGACTACTCCATTTTGACCTTGATCAAGTTTCGTCAAGGCACGCTGACCAAAAGCGATAAGCCGCTGGCGAAATTTCTCGATCATATTCGCAATTACCCAAGGGCCCATCCGGCTGCAGATTTTCTACGCTAATAGGAGGACGTACGATGGCTGTCACGAAACAAATTCGTCATTACAGACCGGCCCTGGAGAAAGCGGTGGGGTTTTCCCAGGCCGTGGTATCCGGACCTTTTCTAATGCTGTCCGGCATTTGCAGCTGCGATGAGAACGCGAATTGCATCGGCAAGGGTGATGCCCGCACCCAGATTCGCACCATCTACAAGGAAATTGAGAATATCTTGCGCGATTACGGGCTGACCTATGCCCATGTGGTGCGTGAAACCGTTTATACCACCAACCTGTCGGCGGTAGTGGAAGCTGCGGATGAACGGCTGAAGTTTTTCAAGGACGATCAGGTGGCGCCGCCAGCGGCGACCTGGGTGCAGGTTTCCCGCCTGTTCAACGAGGATTTCATGCTGGAGGTGGAAATCACGGCGGAACTGCCGCCGGTGCGCGGGTGAGGGCGCGATGATCGAAGTGCATGCCGGTTTTCGCATCAACGCCAAGGCATCAGACGTTTGGTCATTGGTCAACTGGGCTGGCATTGAGAGACTTTCTGGGAAGGTCTTCTTCAATGCCGTAACTTTTTCGACCCGCGAGCCGATAATTGGTGCCACGCGCACCATGACGCCAACTGCCGGTGGATCGCCGTTCACCGAGGTGTTGCTCAGCTATGACGAAGGGGCGCGGCGGTACCGCTATGGCGTACTCGACTGCGGCGATTTACCGCTCGGCGATTACACCGGCCAGCTATGCGTAACGCCGGCGGGACCTCGCGCCTCGACCTTATGCTTTTCCAGCCGGCTGGTTCCCATCGGCATGACGGCCGCCGAATTCCAGACGTTCTACACTGCCGCCGAGCAAAGCATCGCCGATGCCGTTGCCGAGATCCTCGGCTGCGCCGCCTGAGTTTTATCGGCAAATCGTGATACGGAGCAGAAGTGGCGGAATCGATGGAGCCTTGGCACGATAACTTATGGCGGCGGACGGCGCGCCCGGCTCCAACCTACCCGCCGCTTGGCGCTGACGCCACGGCGGATGTGGCAATTATTGGCGCTGGCTACACCGGCCTGGCGGCAGCCTTGCGGTTCGCCTCACATGGCCGTGACGTCATCGTGCTTGAAGCGCAAGAGCCGGGTTTCGGCGCTTCCGGCCGCAATACCGGCTGGTGGGTGCCGTTCTGGACGCTGATGACGCCGGAGAAAGCATTAGAGCGTTTCGGCGAGGCGGATGGTGGGCGTTTCTGTCAAATGATGATCGACGCCGGCCGTTTGGTCAGCCAGCTTGTCACAACCCACGCTATCGAATGCGACATCCGGCAAGTGGGTGTCGTGTGCGCGGCGCGCACGCCGGAGACGCTGAAAAAGCTTCAAAATTCGGCTGCGACGTGGCGGCAATGGGGCGCGCCGGTGGATGACATCGATGCCGCCGCCATGCGCGGCTATATCGCCACCGATCGCTATATCGGCGGCATCATCTACCGCGATGGCGGGCAACTGCAGCCGTTGGATTACTGCCGTGGGTTGGCCGCCGCGGCGGTGCGGGCTGGCGTGCGCATTCACGGTCAAAGCCCGGTTATCGGTCTTTCGCCCGCGGGCAATGGCTGGCGCGTGACAGCGCCGATGGGAACAGTGAAGGCCCAACAGGTGTTGTTGGCGACTAACGCTTTCTCACCGATTTTCGGCAAGATGCAGAGCAAATTCCTGCACATCAAAATCGCCATGATCGCCTCTGAGCCGTTTGCGGATCAGGGCCGGCGCTATTTACCGCAAGGGGTGGCGGTGGCGGATGTAGACTCCCGTGATGCCTTTGGCGTCGGCTTTGACGGCGACGGCAGGCTGGTGACCTCGGTGCTGCCGGCGTTCAGAGACGGCATTACGCCGGCGGCCGCGGCGCGCCCCTTTTGGCGGATGTTCCGTAATGCCTTTCCTGATGCGCCGGAAAGGGTCGGATGGCAATCCCTATGGCATGGCCATATCTGCGTGCCGTCGGATGCCTTGGTCAAGACCGAAGAGTTGTCGCCCGGGCTTTTTGCCGCTTATGGCTATTCAGGAAACGGCATTGCCCAGGCGTCTATGGTGGGAACGGAGATGGCCGATTGGATGGCCACCGGCGATCGCGCCCGGCTTCGCGTGCCGCCGATGGCGCTCAAATCGGTGCCTTTTGCGGGCATGATGTCGCTGCTGATCAATCGGCTGGCGCTGCCCGCCTTGAGTCATGTGGTTTATCGCTGAAGGGTAGAGGGAAGGAAGAAAAAATATGCAACCGACACCTAAACAACGCTTATGGATGTACGAGATGATGGTCAAAAACCGCTACAACGAAGCGCGGCTATCGGCGACCTATATGGAAGGAAAATCGCCGCTCTTTAATATGGCGAACGGTCCGCTGCCCGGCGAGATGCACTTGTCGGATGGCCAGGAACCATGCGCGGTGGGTTTGGGCGCGCATCTAACCAAGGATGATTATTTTGCTTGTCACCATCGCTCGCATGCTCAGGCGTTGGCCAAGGGCGTTGATTTGAAACGAATGACGGCGGAAATACTGGGCCGCAAAGCGGGGCTGTCCGAGGGCCGGGCCGGGCACATTCATATTTTTGATTATGAGGTGCTGTTCTGGTCAAGCGGCATTATCGGACAGAACATGGGGCCGGCGGTTGGCGCCGCACTTGCCAGGAAAATGAGAGGGGAGGCAGGCATAGCTATTGCCTGTATCGGCGAGGGCGGCGCCAACCAAGGCGGCTTCCATGAAGCGATGAACTTGGCGGCGGTCTGGAAACTGCCGTTCATTTGCGTCATCGAGGACAATCAGTGGGCGGTCTCGGTTCCCAAATCGAAGTCGACGGCGATTGCCTCCAACGCCGATCGCGCCGCCGCCTACGGCATGCCGGGCGAGCGCGTCATCAGCAACGATCCTGATGATATTTTCGCCGCGGTTGGCCGGGCGGTGGCGCGGGCGCGCGCCGGCGAGGGGCCAAGCCTGTTGGAGCTGCAAACCGTGCGATTGCAGGGCCATTTCATGGGCGATCCCGAAGTTTACCGCCCCAAGGCGGAGATCGCCGCCAAGCCGGAGATGGACCCCATTCCGCGCTATCGTCGGAAATTGATCGCCGCTGGCGTGATGACGGAAATCGAAGCCGACGCCATTGTGGCGCGGGCTCATGCCGAAGTGGATGAGGCATTTGCCTTCGCCCGCGCGGCGGCGGAACCGGCGCCGGAAGACGCCTTTGATAAAGTCTTTGTGTAAGGAACAGCCATCATGAGCGTTGTGGAAGCAACCGCCGTCAAGCCGGCGCAGAAGAATCGCAATGAACGCAAACTGACCATCGCCAAGGCCTTAAACGAGGCCATCGCCCAGGAAATGCGTCGCGATAAAAACGTTTTCCTCATGGGAGAAGATATTGGCATTCTGGGCGCGGTGTGGGGATATACCGGCGGGCTGTTGGCGGAATTCGGCGAAGAACGGGTGCGCGATACGCCGATTTCGGAAACCGCCTTCATCGGCGCGGCGGTGGGCGCAGCCAATCTAGGCATGCGGCCCATTGTCGAGCTGATGTTTGTCGACTTTTACGGCGTCTGCATGGATGCGATCTATAACCTGGCTGCCAAATCGAGCTACCATTCCGCCGGCACTTTCAAGGCGCCCATGGTGCTGACCACGGCGGTGGGCGGCGGCTATTGCGATTCCACCCAGCATTCGCAATGTTTGTACGCCACCTTTGCCCATTTGCCGGGCATGAAGGTGGTGATGCCGTCCAATGCCTATGACGCCAAGGGCATGATGACATCGGCCATCCGCGACGACAATCCGGTGGTGTTCATGATGCACAAGAACCTGCAGGGCATGGGTTTTCTCGGCACCATCCAGGGCGCCATCGTCGATGTGCCGGAAGACAGCTACACCGTGCCTCTCGGCAAGGCCAACGTGGTGCGAGACGGGACGGACGTGACCATTGTCGGCCTTGGCATGACCGTGCATCAAGGCCTTGAGGCCGCCAAGACCCTGGAGAAAGAAGGCGTAAGCGCCGAAGTGGTTGACCTTCGATCGCTGGCGCCGTTGGATCGCGACACGGTCTGCCGTTCGGTGCAAAAAACCGGCCGGTTGATCGTGGTGGATGACGATTACTTGAGCTACGGCGTCACCGCCGAGATTATTGCCACGGTGACCGAGCGGGACATCAAGTCGCTTAAATGCCCGCCCAAGCGTATCGCGTTTCCTGATATCCCGATCCCCTTTGCGCGACCCATGGAGCAGCACTGTCTGCCTAATGTCCGGAAGATCGTCGCCGCTGCGCGCGCCATGATGTAAGGAGTAAGTTTAGCTATGACCGATATTCGCATACCAGAGGGCCTCTGGGAGGCCGATAAAGAAGGCGTTATCGTCACTTGGCTTTATGAGGACGGTGATACCGTGAACCAGGATGCGCTGGTGGCGGAGGTGATGATCGAAAAGGTGCAGATTGAAATTAATGCTCCCGCCGCCGGCCGGTTGAAGATTGCCAAGCCCGCCGAATCCACGGTGCTGCCTGGCGAGGTCATCGGCGCCATCGCGTAATGTCGGAACCAACTCGCATTCCCTTAAAGGGTCTGCGCGGCATGATTGCGGCGCGGATGGCTGAAAGCGTGAGCACTACGGCGCGGGCGACGCTATACAGCGAGGCCGATGCCGATGCGCTGGTCGCCCGGCGCGCGGCGATCAAGGCGGAAGGCGGGGCGGCATCCCTGGAAGACCTGTTGCTGATGTGCGTGGTGCAGACTTTGACCCGCCACCCGGCGCTTAACGGCACGCTCAGCGAGCAGGTGATCACGCTGCGGCCGGCCATTGATTTGGGTATCGCCGTCGCCTTGGCGAACGGCCTTGTTGCGCCGGCGATCATGGGCGCGCAAGCTTTATCTGTTGAAGGCTTAAGCGAGGCTCGCCGCGATCTGGTGGCGCGCGCCAAAACCAACAAGCTTACCGTTGCCGAGATGACCGGCGCCAGCTTCACGGTGAGTAATCTTGGCCATTACCGCATTGATCACTTCACGCCGCTCATCAACATCCCCCAGCTTGCCATCCTAGGCCTGGGCCGCATCGTCAACAGGCCAGTGGCTCGCGCCGACGGCGCGCTTGGGGTGACGCCGATGATCGCCTTGTCGCTGTCCATCGATCATCGCGCCATCGATGGTGCGCCAGCCGCCGCCTTTCTCACCGATCTGGCGAGGGCTATCGAAGAGCGGTGAATTATTGCAGCGTCGGCAGGGCAAGCCCTAGATCTCGCGCCGACTTCACCGCCTGCGAGCGGCTGGTGACGCCAAGTTTTTCGTAAAGCTTGCGGCGGTATCCCTTCACGGTGCCGATGGAGACGCGCAGCCGGTTGGCCATTTCCTTGCTCGACAGGCCGTAGGCTAGCATGGTCAGCACCTCGCGCTCGCGGGGGCTCAAATTCGGCGCTTCCGGCGAGTGGACGGTGCCAACCGCCGAGAGACGGGCCAGTTCGCTGACCAGCTCCTGCTCAGCGCTGCCCAACATACGTCGTTGCAGCATGCTATCCGCCATAGTCGAGAGATAAGCCCACGACTCATAAAGCGGTCGCTTGATTCCGGTTGCGATGGCGAGCCGAAGCGCATCCCGCAAGAATTCAAGTCCTTGTTGGTCATTATGTTGGGCGGCTGCCATCAGCGTCTGCGTGATTAGCACGCGCATATGCAAGGGCTCGTCACCGCTCTGCTTGATATCCTGGAACAGGTTCTGCACGGTCAAGGAATCAACCGTGCCCCGATGCTGCAGAACATCGAGCTGAATGACGCAGAGCATGGCCTTGAAATAGCTCGGGCGCGACCAGCGGTCCTTGCGTGCGCCCTCAGCCATTAGACTGATGATGGCTGCTTCAGCCAAAGCTGTGCGCGCCTTATCAAACAGACCGCCGCGAATGAGAGCGCGGATTTTCAGAACAGTCACCACTCTTTCCAGGGCTGTCAGTTGGCGGGAGCGGTAGCGTTCCGCCATGGCGTCAAGCCTGGCTGCAGCGGCCTCCGCGCCCTCCAGCTCGAACCATACGAAGGAGGCGGCTGAAAAGGCCGCTTCGCAGCCGTCGTACCAGCGTATGGTTTGTTCGATAGGCTCCATGAAAAGCTCGACCAAGCCTTTTGTCTCCATGGTCGCCAGGCGATCGACCCGGGTTCGGGCCAGCAAAGCAAGCGCCAGTAACGCTTGAATGTTATGTTGGCCGAAGCTTCTTTGCGATGATGCAACCGTGGTCTCGAAAATTAATTCCGCCTGCCGTAAATGGCCGCTTTTCAGAAGGCACAATCCAAGGAGAAAATTCGTATAATTACGCAACAGCTCAGCATTAAGATCATTATTTATCTCACGCAGCCGCTCGGCATAAAGCAGCGCCTGATGCACCGCTCCGCTACGGAAATAGGAAAAAGCCTTCAAAAGATAGATCATCGCCTGCGTTAAGCGGTCCATTGCGACGCGCTTGATGATATTGGCTTCTAAGGCATCAATCTCTTCCGGCGGCATCGGCTGATCGTGATACATGCGAAGAATTTCAAGCACCAATTGGCTTTGCACCCATGCCATGCCATTGTCGTCAATAACGCCGCTATCCTGCAACTGCCGGAACAGATCGTAGGCGTAACCGAGCTTTCCCTGCTGTATCAAGACGTAGATCTGGCCAAGCGCGATCAAGGGATAGTTGCGATAGGCCTCAATGGGGATGACATCCAAATATCTGCTGATGACGAAAGGCGAGGCGAGAGCGAGGCGCAGGCCGCCATACCGTTCGATGATATCGGCAATGATCTGCCATTTGCCGGTGCGCTCGGCATGCGCCAGGGCCTGCCAGATCTTGCCGCGGGAATTGAAGGCGTTCGCCGCTATGAGATGGAAATTGCTAAGGTTATCGATGAGTGCCGAGGCATGATGGCGCAGAATATGATGGCGCAGAATATGGTGGCGCAGCAAATGGTTGCAGGTATAACCGCGACCGCCGTTGATTTTGCGCATCAGCGCTCCTTCTCGGTATAGCCGATCAAGGCGCGGCCAAGCGTCCGGTATCGCCAGTACTTCATTGATGACTTCCCCGTCGGCCTGCTCAAAAAGGCCGGCGCGTTTGAGGAAATCCGCATCCGCGGGCGCCAAGGGTGAGAAAAACTCGCTTTCGAAAATGGGCGCCAGCCGTTCATGAAGAAGCTCGATGACTGCTGTCGATAGCGGCGGTTCTTTCAGGCTTCTGGTGCAGGCGAGCAGAAGGTGGACGGCCAATGGCCAGCCATCTGTCAATTCCACGATTTGCCGCGCCTCGGTATATGACAGGTAATCGCCGAAAAGCAGCGTTACGCTCTCTTCATCAAGCGACAAACTTTCCTGGTCGAGAATTTCAATACGATCGAAAAGCCGGTAGGATATATATTCAATGTCAGTATTCTTGCGGGCGGTAATGAATACCTGATCAACGCTGGAAAGGGCGCCACGGAGCATTTCCACCAGCCGTTCCGCTTCGTTTTGCGAACGGATGGCCAGATCATCGATCAACAGGTATTTAGGCCCGCGCTGCCCGCCGAAATCACCGCCTTGCTGCAGGCTGAACCATGACAGAATATCGATGCTGTCGCCATTCTGCCAGATGGCGCGACCGCCGTTGGCGCTGGCATTGTTCGCCATCTCTCGTAGGATAGTGGTCTTGCCGTATCCTGCCGGGGCTTTTAAGATCCAAATTTTATTCTGCTGGGAGCGCTCGCCCTGAATGTTAAACAGCCGCCGCCAGCGCTGCTCAAGGGCAAGATCGCGAGGCGTCGGAGTAACATCGGCAATATTGGCTCGATGATCCATTATCCGGGCATCAGTTTATAGCGGGCTGCTAGGGCGTGCCGGTTGGCGATCCGCCGCACCTCTCCCATGGCGTCATGATCGCCTGTTTTTACCGGGTGGGCAAGGCGAAACATTGTGGTGGGGTAGGGAGGGGGGAGGTCTGGTATCTAACTTAAGCTATTGTTGACAAAGACTAATCGATGACGGCGATGACATCCCCCTTGCGCACGGCCTGCTCGATCTGGGTTTTATGATGGAGGGTGCCAGAGACGGGGGCCTCGATTTCCATCTGGGTTTTTTGCAGCATGATCTCGGCGATGACGTTGCCGGCCTCCACGTAGGCGCCGTCGCTGTAGTACCAAGTGGTCAGCGCGGCCGGGTCATCGCCCTCCCAAAAGCTCTCATCGATGCGAACGTCGGTCATGGCTACTCCTGGAACATCTGGCGGATGAGGGTTGCGACCTTGCCGGCGTTGGGCAGGGCGAACTGCTCCATGGGCCGGGCGAAGGGGATCGGGATATCGGGATAGGCGAGGCGCTTGGGCGGTGATTTGAGGGTAATGCCCGCTTCCGCCACGGTGGCGATGATTTCGCCGGAGACGCCGAAGCTATGATAATCGTCATCCACCACCAGGAGGCGGCCGGTTTTGCGCACGGATTTCAGAACAGCCTCGCGATCCAGCGGTACCAGGGAGCGCAGGTCAATGACCTCCGCCTCGATGCCGTCCTTGGCCAATGTCTCGGCGGCATCCAAGGCTTGGTGCACCGTAGCGCCGAGCCCGACGACGGTTATATCCTTGCCCGGCCGGGCGATGTCCGCCTTGCCAAGGGGAACTTCGTAAGCGTCTTCGGGCACGTCCACAATGGCCCCCGGCGCGGTGCCCAGCCAGCCCATGCCCTGCAAATTCTTGTGCATCATGAAAATGACCGGGTTATCGTCGCGAATGGCGGCGGTCATCAACCCCTTGGCGTCATAGGCGTTGGAAGGGATCACCACCTTCATGCCCGGCAGATGGGCAAAGGTGCCGTAAAGGCATTGACTGTGCTGCCCGGCGTCGGAATAGCCGCCGCCCACCGAGGTCATCAGCACCATCGGGCATTTGACATGACCGCCGGAGAAATAGGCCTGCTTGGCCGCCAGGTTATAGATGGCGTCCATGCACACCCCGAAGAAGTCGACGAACATCAGCTCCACCAGGGGGCGCATCCCCACCGCCGCCGCGCCCACCGCCATGCTGATGAAGCCGGTCTCGGAAATCGGCGTGTCGCGCACTCGCTCCGGTCCGAACTTGTCGAGGAGTCCCTGGGTATTGCCGAACACGCCGCCCAGCTTGGCGATATCCTCGCCCATGACAAAAACGCCGCTGTCGCGTTCCATCTCCTGGGCGATGGCTTCGCTGATGGCCTTGGCGATGGTGAGCTTGCGTTTGCGGCGATTGTCTCGTCTGGCTGGTTCCGCCATGGCTCTATCCTTTATACGAATACCTTTTCCAACGCTTCCTCGGGCTGCGGCTCCGCCGCGGCGCGGGCAAAATTGAACACCTCGTCCAAAGTGGCCTTGGCCTCCGCCTCCAGCGCCACTACGTCCTCCGCCGTCGCGGTTTTTTCCGCGATCATCCGCTGACGCATGGCGGGGATGGGGTCGCGGGCAAAAAGCGCCTCCTTTTCCCCGGCCGGACGATAGCCTTCCACGTCGCCCATGAAGTGGCCCGCCAGCCGCCAGGTCTCAATCTCGATCAACGTCGGACCACCGCCCGCCCTGGCCCGCGCGATCGCCTCGCCGGCGGCCGCATAGATGGCGTAAGGGTCATTGCCCGGCACATAGACGCCGGGGATGCCGTAGGCCGCGGCGCGCACGTCGTTGCGGGCCACCGCGGTGGATTGGCTCTTCGCCACCGACACGCCCCAGGCGTTGTCCTCGATCACGCACACAAACGGCAGCTTCCACAGCGCCGCGATGTTCATCACCTCGTGAAACGCCCCCTGGTTGGCGGCGCCTTCGCCGATGAACGCCACCGCCACCCCCGGCTCGCCGCGCAGTTTGCGCGCCAGGGCCGCGCCTGCCGCCGGCCCCATGCCCTGAGCGATGATCCCCGAACAGGCGAAGTTCACCTTTGGGTCAAAGATGTGCATATGGCCGCCGCGACCGCCCGACAACCCGGCCTTCTTGCCGAAAATCTCCGCCGTCATCGCCTGCAAGTCGACGCCCTTGGCGATGGCGATGTGATGCGGCCGGTGCGTGGCGGTGATCACATCGTCCGCCCCCAGATGCGCGCATACCCCCACCGCGCAGGGCTCCTGCCCGTTCGACAAATGCATCTCTCCCGGCAGCGGCCCGTTGGCCATATTGAACAGCGGCGTCTTGCCCTCCATATACGCCGCCGCCAGCCGCTCCTCATACCCGCGGCTCAATACCATCCGGGAATACATCCAATGCTGCTGTGATTTTGTCGGTGTCACGTGCCGCACTCCACTTCAATGACAGACGAACTCGATCCAGACATGTCGAGAAATAAGCTTTACCAACGGTAAAGAATCGGCCGCGTCATTAACATCAGTAAAGAATCATCCTAACATCATCCTGTCAGCGTTGGCGCTGATGATTCCCGCTCCAATCAGACGACCCATATTCGAGCGCATTTTTCAATTCTATGCAAGCTCGACGATGAGTTCAATTTCAACCAGGAAATCCGGGTGCAAGAGCCGGCGTACCTCCACCCATGTCGCCGCCGGAGGGTCAACGCCTTCATAGAACTTCATGCGGATATCATTGGCCTCGGCCAAGGCCTCTATATTGGTGGTGTAAACCGTTTCCTTGACGACGTTGGAAAAATCGGCGCCATTTTCCAGCAAGGTTTTCTCCAGTTCTTGGTAAGCGGCGCTGACTTGACCGCGCATGTCTCCGGCATGGAGGGGATTGCTCTCCATGTCCCAGCTGACGGTCCCGGAGATATAAAGCCGACCATTGCTTTTGACGGCCTGAGAGTAGTGGAATTGATGCTCCAGAGCGCGAATATGATAGGCGCTTCCTTTGATGGCCATTACTATATTCCTCTTGTTCCTACACGATGAACCGGGCGCTGGGATGGGCGCGCGGATATCCTCGCAAGAAGTCCAGATACTTCGCCAAGGTGGTATCACCCTTGGTCAGCGTGCCGGGACGATAATGAATAGTATTGAGAATATCGCGGTCTTCATCCGCCGTGCGCCGAATGATGATCATGCCGCGTTCCAGCCGTTCCTTGGCCAAGGCAACATCGGCGACGGAGCCGGAGCCGCGATGGGTGGCGCAGGCCAGAAAGATCTGATGCTTGCCGGGCCGTGGGCAGGAAAATCCCGCAATAACGCCGAACCACCAGTCATCAATCATGCCCTGCTGATGGAAAATGCTGGTGCCACGGATGGCCAGCCGCCAGCCGATTTCCGGCCCCTGGCCGTGAGCGGCGGCGACATTGTAATGGAAGCCCCATGGATCCCATTCCACATCTTTGTGCGGATCAGCGTGGTGCGGCATGATTTTATGAACCACCTTCAAATGCTGCATATCCGGCGTGTTGCAGGCGAACACCCAGCCATCGCAATTATAGGTATCGCCGGCAATGACGCCGATTTCCAGTTCGTTATCCGGATGACGGAAGCTGGGCAGTTCAAACAGCGGCTCCTCGCCGTTGAAGGCCCAGATGACGCCGAACCGCTCCAACGTGGGAAAGTTGAACAGGCAGGCGGTGGGTGGCGGCGGATCGCCGATACCAGTTTTCACGCATTTGCCTGATTGGTCATAGTCCCAGTGATGGAAGGCGCAGCGAATGTTGTTGCCCACTACCTTGCCCACCGACAAATCCGCGCCGACATGGGGGCAGTAGGCGCTTTTGACCGATGCGACGCCGTTTTCACCGCGAAACACGATCACCCGACCGTCGAGGAAATCGAAGCCTTTGACTTCGCCGGGTCTGATGTCATAGGAACGGCAGATCGGAAACCAGCTTTGCGAAAAAAGGCCGTTCTCACCCTCCGCCGGGATGGGATCGCCTAAGTGAGGGCCCTTAGAGGTTATTTTTGCCGAGCGCATCTTTGCCATCGTCATCGCAGTTCTCCTGGCTATATAGAAGTCCAAAAATAGCCCATGCGAGCAGGGATTGCGCTGCCCGCCTGGGCTTCAAGTCACAGATTAAAATCTGAACGTCAGCTCGACGCCCCACTCGGCGGGCGGTGCTACCCATTCATGCGCCAAGCCATAGGTCGACAGGGCATCCTGGGCAAAGAGCGCATAGGTTTCGTCAAATACATTCAAACCATAGGCGGCGATCTTCCACTTGCTATTATCAGGTTCGAAGCTGGCCTTCAGGTTGACGATATCGTACGCTTTTTGGCGCGCGTTGGGGCCGATGCTGAAGAAATAGAAGCTGCTGCGATACGCATAATCCGCCCGCATGGTCAGCGTGCCTAGATTGCTGAGGGGCATGGCGTATTGGATGCCGGCGTTAAACGACCATTTTGGCGTGGTGATCAGCGGGTCATCCACGGTAAATTCGGCGCTGGGGTCCACTTCCTTGTACTTTGCGTTGAGGTAACCGGCGCCGAAGTTGATATCGAGCGATTCGGTTAGACGCATCATGCCTTCCGCCTCGAAGCCGTAAATACGCGCCTTGGCGGCGTTTTGCGCAATGATGGCCGGGCCAGACGGCGTCATTTCCGGTAAGGTCAATTGCAGATCCTTATAGTCGTTGTAGAACGCCGCCAAATTCAGCTGCACACGGTTATCAAAAAGCTGCGACTTGACGCCGGCCTCGTACACATTGGCTATTTCCGGATCATAGCTGCTGATGGATGCCGTATTGATGGGGCGGCCATTAAAACCACCGCTGCGGAAGCCGGACGAATAGGAAACGTAGAGTAGCACGTCATCCGTTGCCTGATATTCCAGCCCTACCTTGGGTGTCAATTTCTTCCAGCTATCCTCAATAAATTCATTGTCAAGAATCGGCACGATGATGCCTACATCCAAGTAGTGATCGAATGTCTGCTGTTTCTTTTCATAGCTGTAGCGCAGTCCGGCGCTCATGTTCAGTTGGTCCGTAAGCGCATAGGTGGCATGAGCAAACACGGCGGCGTTTTTATTATCGTGGTAGTTATCCTGATGCAGCGTGCCGCCGCCAAAGAAGGCGACAGAGGTTAAGGGAATGAACTGGTCAATCTTTTCCTCGAAATAGTAAAGGCCGAGAAGCCAGTTCAAGCGGCTGTCGAAATTCTCGCCGCTGATCTGGAATTCCTGACTGAACTGATGCTGATCGGTGATCGCCAATTGGTCCACATGGGCGATGGGCGTGCCGTCAAAATCAACGCCGGTGCTTTGATCCAATTTGCGGTAGGCGGTAATGGATTTCAGCGTCAGATTATCGGCGGCGCGCCATTCGGCGGTAGCGCCGATGCCCCAAATTTCGGTGTCATTGCCGCCCTGCAGACCGGACCAGGTGGCGTAGCGATCGCTGGTCACATACTGCGACGTATCAGGGAAAAACAGCTGATTGAGCGCCAAGGTATGCGTAAAATCCGCGCCGCCGTCGCGCTTCCAGTAGTCGCCCGACAGGTCGATAATGACATCCTCGCTGGCGTGCCAGCGCACAGCGGCGCGCGCCGACCAGATTTCCTTATCGCCGGCGGTGGTGTCATCGAACAGTCGTTTGCCGTAGCCATCCTGGGTTTCAGCGCGGAAGAAGAGACGGGCGGCAAGTTTCTCCTCCACCATCGGCAGGTTGATCCAGCCCTTGGCTCCCCATTTTTCCCGACTGCCGGCCACGCCCTGGATCTCGCCTTCCAGCGCATCCGTAGGCTTTGCCGTAATCACGCTGACCGCGCCGCCGATGGTATTGCGGCCAAACAACGTCCCTTGCGGGCCGCGCAGCACCTCGATGCGTTCGATGTCTAGGAGGTCGAAAGCGCCGCCGGTGGTGCGGCCAAGATAGACGCCGTCAATGTAGCTGCCGACGCCCGGTTCCAGCGCCGCAATCCAGTCGGCGACGCCGATGCCGCGAATGAAGAAATTGGCTCCCGAACCGCCGGCGGGTCCGGCCTGGAACTGCACGTTGGGCACGAAATTGGCGATATCGGTGATATTGGCGATGGTGCGATTTTCCAGACCGGCGGTGGTCAGGGCGGTGACCGCGATCGGGGTTTTCTGCAGGTTCTCCTCTTTTTTGCGCGAGGTGACGATCACCTCTTCGATTGTGAGTTTTCCCACTGCCGGGTCGGCCGCGGCATCCGCCGAGGCCAAGGCGGGCGTTGCCGCAGCTACCGGGGCTGCCGTCAGCAAGGCCAGCATCATCGGACGATAGGCATAGGTAATAATAATATGGCGGTCGGACGTCATCCGCGCTCTCCCTTCCCTTAAGGTTATGATTAGTCTGTGCGTAGAATTATTTTATGGTCGTCGAGCCTGCCAAATGCCTGCCTACAGCTCAAACCACTTTTTCATGTAGCCGGCGGTAATAGGGCCTTTCCCACCCCACCTAAAACAGGTGGGTTATGAGTAGGGCCGGCAATATACGGGCTGGAGCTAAGGCCGGCACCAGTGGTATATAGGAAAGAAAACGCACGGTACGCAGATTAGAGGGATGAGAGGGACGTGAGCAGCCGCAAGCCCACCAGCTGGCTGTTGCAAAGCAAATTGACGCCGCCATCGATGTCGGAACGCGCGGTGGCGCGGGCGCATCTCCTGGACAAATTAACCGCGGAGAGAAAGTGTCGCGTCAGTATCATTTGCGCGCCGGCCGGCTACGGCAAAACGACGCTTTTGACGCAAGCCTACGAGCGTTTACAGGAGGAAGGGCGAAGGGCGGCATGGCTGACCCTTGATCCCTTCGATAAGGATCCGCGACAGTTGCTGGTCCACCTTTCGGCATCCCTGCGCCAGGCAGGTCTGCCGATTGCGGAAATTTCCGAACTGAACACCGGTGACGTCTCTGGGAAAACCATTTACTATTTCACCGGCTTGATTTTTGACGCAATCATCAAAGACAATTCGGACTATCATCTGATCCTGGATGATTATCATGAGATCGGCTGCAAGAAAGTTGATGATTTCTTTGACTATTTCTTGAAATCTGCGCCCCGGAACTTAAAGTTCATCATTTCCAGCCGCACGCGTCCGAACTTATCCCTATCACGGTTTTTCGTGCGCGGCGAGTTGCAGGAATTTTCCACCAAAGATTTGCGGTTCAGCCACAATGAGGCTGCGGAATACTTTGCCGGGTCTTTATCCGATAATGATCTGGGAGCCATCATCAATAAAGTGGAGGGCTGGCCAGCGGCCTTGCGCCTGTTTCAGCTTACCTGGCAGGCAAACGGAAACGTCGGCGGCATTGCCGCCGGTTTTACGGGAACCAGCGCCGAATGCGCGGATTACTTGAGCGAACAGGTGTTCCTTAATACGCCGAGGGAGCTTCAGGATTTCCTGCTGCTATCCTCCGTGCCGGAGAGAATTTCCGGCGATCTGATGAATTACCTGACCGGTCGCGATGATGGGTGGCGCAACATCGAAGAACTGGAGCGGCGTAATCTGTTGATCTCCGCCATTGATGCCGATCGGCAGTGGTTCCGCTATCACAGGTTATTTAAGGATTTTCTGCTTGGCCGCTTAACAAGATCCAGCCAGGAGATAATTGTTGATCTTCATCGCAAATCCGCGCAGTGGTTTGCGGAAAAGCAGGCGTTGCGGGAGGCGGTATATCACGCCCGGCAAGCCGGCAATCCGACGCTTGCCCTGGAGATCATTGAGAAACATGGAGGATGGCGCATTGCTGTTCGCGGCGAGGGGGTAATTTTCTCACAATTAGCCGAAATACCTTCAGCACTGTGCGAGCCGTTCGTTCGCACAAGGCTAGGGCAAATCTATGCCATGATGCAAAGCGGCGAGCTATCGGCAGCCGCCGCGATGTGTAAAAACCTGCGCCACAGCCTGCAGCGATCCGACGCCCCGACGATGATTCCGCATATCAGGGCGGAGGTTTGCCTGATGGAATATGTCATGAACGTTTATGAAGACCGCCCCTTCACAGTGGAAGAGGTGCAGGCGGTAGAGGATCAGTTCGAATCCTTGTCGATGATCGACGATCAAACGCGCATTCTCATTGGCATACTGTTTTCCTTCAGCGCCTTCTCAGCGGGTGATTATGAGCGATCATTGCACGCTGGCTTGAAAGTTCATCCGCTGGCTAAATTCGATGAGACGGCATACTTACGCAACTATATTACCATGTATCTCGGACTTTCCAGTTTCGCCTTGGGCCGATTGGATGACGCGGCGCGATACTATCAGTCGATCATCAGTTTCTTGCAAGGCAGATCCATTAATTTCTCTGGCCAGATCGCTGCCGCCAAAATTCTTCTTGCAGAGGTTCTCTATGAGCGGGGAAATTTGCCGCAGGCGTCATCCCTCATATCAGAAGCCATGCCCGTGCTGGAGCACTTTTCGGGATGGTTCGATCTTTTTGAGGCGGCTTACGGGACACTGGCCTCAATCGCTGCCCGTGGCGGCGATCTTGCGTCAACGCTGAGCTACCTGGAAGAAAAAGATGCCGGCAGAAGCGCCCTTGGCCGGGACCGGCTGCATACCCTGATTGGCATCATCTCGGCCAGGGAGCTGTTGCGCGCTGGAGATATCGCGGCAGCCGAGACATTGCTGCAGCGCGCCGATATCCAGGCCCTGATTTCTGATGAGGCGCTGCGAACGCCGGCCGATCCGCGGCTTTATGTGCGGGCGTTGATGGCGTTGGCCAGGCACTCGATTCAGCGTCGTAATTTCAAGACGGCTCAGATTTATTGCCAAGCCTTGGAAAAGGCGACCGGCCAAACGGCACGCAAGAAATACTTGGTGGCGCGCCATATGCTGACAGCTGCCACTCGGCTTGGCGTCGGCGATTTTGCCGCGGCTCTTGAGGAGGCGGCAAGGGCGGCTGAGATTTCAAAAAAGCACGGACTGCTGCAAAGTCTTGCCGATGAGGCGGACCTCATTCAAAGCGCGATCATGGCCCATGGCGCGGCGCCTGCCATGGTCATAAAGCAGATGGCGGCCGTGCTCGGCATGCCAGAGGATGACCACCGCGCCGCAACAGTCAAGGACGCGCCGTCGATGGCCCATGTCATGACCGAGCGGGAGCGCGAAATCGTCGATCTGATTTCCAGCGGCTGCACTTCCAAGGAAATCGCCAGGGCGCTCGGCATGTCCATCAATACGGTGCTGTGGCACCGCAAAAATCTATACCGCAAGCTGGCGGTGTCGACACGCTCACAGCTCATCCGCCGGATGCGGGATAAGAATACCGCGCTACATATCCAGGCTTAAAACCGATAAGTTGCCGAAGCGCCGAATTGCCGACCGCGGGGTAGGGTAATGACGAACGCCCGCGGCGCCTGGAAGGAGTTGAACCCGGCAAAATCGCGATAGCGCGTGATCGATGTCGCATATTTGTCGTTGAATAAATTCTTTACCCAAAGATCGATGCCGACGTTGCCGCTTTCCACGCCGCCATGCAGGCTGGCGATCACTTTGTCGCCGCTGTGGGCTAGATTGTGGACTTGGGCAAAGCGTTTGCTTTCATAGGTCAGATCGCCGTGCACATAGCCCTGCCAGTCGCCCCCCAGCGGTACGGAATAGGTGCCGGATAGCGAAGCCATATGTTTGGGCGCCCGCGGCGTTTTGTTGCCCGCCACCGAAGGGTCTCCGGTCAGCGCTGCCTGTTCGGCCACATCGAAGCGCTCGAATTCGGCGTTCACCAGGGCGTAATTGGCGCGCAGGTAGAAGGCATCAACGGGCTGGACGGAAAGCTCTGCTTCAATGCCGCTAACCTCGGTCTCGCCGGCATTTTGGGTGTAGATGATCGGGCGTCCGTTGGGATTATCGAAGCTGGAGGTCAATTGCTGCTTCGTCCAGTCAATATAAAAGGCTGACAAGCTGTAGCTGAGGCGGCGCTCCGGCCAAGATCCCTTGAGCCCAGCTTCGTAGTTCCAGGCGCGTTCCTCGTCGAATGATCGGAGTTCGGGCGGCAAAGAGGCATTGCTATTAAAGCCGCCGGGCTTGCTGCCCTTGGCGATGGTGGCGTAAAGAAGTATTTCCGGGCGGTATTTATATTCCAGCGCCAAGCGCGGGTTAAGAGTCGTGAAATTTTCCCGAAAGACGACGCCATCGGCGCGAATGAGCGATTTCTTGTCCTTTGCCGCGCGCATTTCCGCGTTTGCCGTCAGCACATCGCTCAAGTCAAACTGCAGCTGCCCGAACAGAGCATAGTTCTCAGTTTTATCCGTCGCCTTGTCTCCGGGCTGTGGCTTGATATTCTCGCCGTCTTGGGTGAAATCATAATAATATCCGCCCACCATCCAGCGCAGCCGCGCCTCGGCAGGAGAAGTCAGGCGGACCTCCTGGGAGAAATCCTCAAAATTGTTGATATCGACGGTCTGGAAAAAGCCGTTGATGGCGTTGATGGCCGTACCGTCGAGATCGATGCCGGCCCAAAGCTCCTCGTCATTATAGGATGTGATGGAAGTTAACCGGCTGCTGTCAAAGTCCCAGTCAATCATCAGGCTGGTGCGCCAGGTTTTGCGTCGCAAGCCGCCGCCATCGACGGCGTCGGTGTTAAGCGCCACCTCATCAAAAATCTTGACCTTGCCGCAGTAATATTGATCGGGGGTGTTAAGAAAGCAGTTGTTGTAGCTGCTGTCTTGCAGTCGGATCGGCGGATGCTCATCGTCATCCTCGCTATAGGCCACCTTGGCCGTCGCGGATAGGTTTTCGCTGATCTGCCATTGAAGCTGCGTGGCGACGGCCTTGGTCTCCTCGCCGCCGATGGTCTTGTTGGTGACGGTATTCTTGTATTCGCCGCCGTAGGTATAATAACCGGCATTGAGGCGAAACAACAGGCGTTCCTCCACCAAAGGGCCGCTCAGCATCACGTTCGCGCGGTATTCGTCGTGGGTGGCAATCGTCGCCTTGATGCGTCCCTCGAATTCCTTGCTCGGCTTGTGGGTGATGAAGTTGACGGCGCCCGACAGCGCGGTGCGGCCGAACAGTGCATTTTGCGGCCCGCGCAGCACTTCAACCCGCTCCACGTCATCCAGAGTGGTCGCCGAAACGGCGCCGGCGACAAACACGCCATCGATATAGAAGGCCATGTTTTGCTCAATCTGCGTACCCGACAGGATCGTCGACATGCCGCGCATCACTGGCCGGTCAAGCTGGCGGCCGTACGTTTCCTCGAAGGAAAGACCGGGCGCGAACAGGGCAAGTTCTCCGACGCGATTGATGCCGGATTGCCGCAGCTCATCACCGCTGAACACGCTTAGGGAAATCGGCACGTCTTGCGCCAGTTCGGCGCGCTTGCGGGCGGTAACGAGCACTTCCTCCATCCAACGGACGCTATCTTCCGCAGCGGCCAAGAGCAGAGGATTTTCCTCAGCCGCCGCATCGGCGGCAATGGCCAAAAGCAGCAGAGCGGAGAGGGGGGCAGCGTGCGACATACGCCGGGCTCTCATGATTATCGTGTGGGGATAAGCAGGTGGTCGTCGTTCGTTAGGCGCGTTGCCTGCATTGGCTCTCTCCCTGTCAATTTCATCCGTGCCATGGCGGCCTCATTTCATATGAGACGCATTCTAAATTAGATGTCTAGGGAAATACTTGATAAAGGTCAATCTACTCGACGCCGGCTAGAGGTGCGCAATGCTGCCGTTATCGACGCCGACCCAAATTTCGCTGTCCTTAAGGCGTTGCGCCAGTGATGCCGCTTGCGCCGGGGGCATGATCGACAGTGCCGTGGATAAGGCGTCTGCGTCGGCGGCGCGACGCGCAACGACGGTGACGCTGGCAAAGCCTTGGGCGGCATGTCCCGAGGCAGGGTCCAGGAGATGGCAATGGCGGCCGGCAGCATCAAATATGAAGCCGCGGCGGGCGGAGGTGGCGACGGCGCGATCGGCAATGTCGAGCGTCGGCGCGACAGCGGCCGATGGTCCGCCCTTCAGACCGATGCGCCACGGCCGCCCGCTGGGATGGCTATCGAGAGCTCGGGTTTCGCCAAGATCAACCAGGATGTGCGACCAACCTTGATCA
Organism: Pseudomonadota bacterium; assembly: GCA_003577275.1. Taxonomy (GTDB): domain Bacteria; phylum Pseudomonadota; class Alphaproteobacteria; order Sphingomonadales; family Govanellaceae; genus PRO5. Next base: position 86,076 of record QEVO01000007.1, on the reverse strand, counting down.
CGCAGGATATCGGCCACCCGATCGGTAATGTATCCTTGCGCGATGCCATTAAGCGTCAATGCCATGCCGGGAGCCAGCCGGATGGCGTCATCGTCGATCCTAATCCGCCGATAATCCACTCTGGCAAGCGTCTCTTTAATTTTATCTTCCGACGGTCCCGCCGGGTCGGCGTTGGGCAAGGCGAAATGCGCAGCATAAAGCTGCCACAGCGGCTGCACCGAAATGTCGAACGCGCCATGGCTTAGATCGCCGAAGCGACAACCCAGCCGCAGCAAAGCGGTCATATCGGCGCTCGGCCGCGGCAGCATGCCGTCGCGATTCAAGCGGCATAAGCTGGAATTGGCGCGATAAAGACTGAACTCATTCTCCAGCCGTTCGATTTCCGCCATGGACACGGCGATCGCCCGCTCCGCGTCGGCCCTGCTGCGGCCATGAAGCAGCAGGCGGGCATCGGCGCCCAGGGCATAGCCGCGCCATTCGGTTGCCTCGTAGGCTGTGGCCGCTCGTCCCGTCCACGGCAAGAGGCTTGCCGCGCCCGTGGCGGCGATGATGGTCAACATCCGGCGGCGTGTGAGGGACGGCATGGACGTGCTCATTTCTTGCCCTCCGATAGTTTTTCCGCGATCAGCGAGCCGGAGGCGCGCAATTTCTCGGCGCGTTTGCGGCTGGCGATCAGGGGCGGGCAGGTATGGTCATCATAATATAGCGTCTGACACTTCAGACACTGAACGCATTCGTTGGGGTTGATCGCGCCGTTGGGATGAACCGCCTGGACGGTGCAGTGCTGGGCGCAAATGCTGCACTCGGCGCCGCATTGCCGCCGCCGCTTCAGCCAATCGAACATATGGAGCCGCGACGGAATGGCGAGCGCCGCGCCCAGCGGGCAGAAATAGCGACAGAAAAACCGTTCGATGAATAATCCCGCGACCAATATGGCCACGACATAAAACAGGAACGGCCAGCCGCGCACGAACTTAAGCACGATGGCGGTTTTGAAGGGCTCCACTTCGCTGGCGATCACCGCCAGCTCCATGGAATAAAGCGAGATCGCAAACAGCCCGAGAAAGATCACGTACTTGATCGGCCACAGCCGTTCATGAAGGCCGAAGGGAACGCGAATTTGCGGCACCTTCAAGCGCCGCGCCGCTTCGTTCAGCAGTTCCTGCATCGCGCCGAATGGACAGAGCCAGCCGCAGTAGACGCCGCGGCCCCAGAACAGCATGGCCACCGCCACATATCCCCACAGGATGAAAATGATGGGCGATACCAGGAAATATTCCCAGCGGAAATCCTGACGCAGGGCGTGAACAAAGGTCAGGACATTGACCACCGACAACTGGCCGCCGGCAATGTAGCCCAGCCAGACCAAGGTCACGGCAAGAAAGATATTGCGGGCGATCAAATAGGCGTGGGTCTTGCGGACGATGAAGTCCTGAAACAGCAGAATGCCGGTTAGCGTCGTCAGCATCAGAGTGAGAAAAATGATCTCCGGCACGCTTGTCGTCCAAGCGCGCTTCCACAGCGGCTCGATCGATATCGCGGTCGGGAGCTGCGCCTCTGCCTGGATTTGCGCCGGTGGCGGCGGCGGTTGTACTGTAGTATGCGCTTGCGGCTGAGATGGTATCTGCGGTTGCCGAGTGGGTGTTGTCTGCGCCGGGGCCGGTTCCGCCGCCGGCTCCGGCGCTGGTTTGATGGCGCTGCTTGCCTGCGGCGTGTGGGCCAGCGAGAAAACCACAGGGTTGGCGTCATCGGCGTCTACCCGCAGATCAAGCCGCCACGGGAGCGACCCGTCAAAGCCGCTGTCTGCCGGCAGAATAAAGAGGCCGATTTCACGAAACTCAGGAATGTCGCCGTCGGGAAACGCCAGATTCTCGATAAGGACATAGCGGTCGCGGGTGAAGGGAATGGTCAGCGCGCCCTGCACCAGGCTGATGCGGTCGAACACGCCGCTGCGCACATAGCGCGTTCCCTTATAGGAATAAAGACCGTTGGCGAGTATGGCGAATAGCTGATCGCCGGCAGCCATTTCGGCGCGTAATCTGTTGTAGGTCTGCGCGCCGATCATCGGACTGCCAATGGCATGCGGGGTCACCACGCCGGCATAAAGATCAATAAAGGGATCGTCCTCGTGCTCGTCCTCTTCCTCGTCGTGGTCGAGTTTTTCGCCGCGCCGCGCCGCCACTTCGCCCCGGCTGAGCCGCAAGTGACCGATGGCGCCGCTGGCGATAAAGTCCTGCCAGCTCTTGACCTCGGGAATTTCGGGCGCGACCGTCGGCGCGGCCTCAAACAGCCGCCGTGATTCGGCCACCAGCCGCGCCGAGGTCAGAATGGCGTCTCCAATGACCGCGCTGGACACGGTAGCGCCGCTGATGGCGTCCGGCAGGCGTCCGGCGGCCTCACCGGCCTTGCGGGATATCTTGCCGCGAATGGAGAGCCCGGAGAATTGGGCGACAAACGCCTTCAGATCGGCGTCCGAGATGCCGATCACCAGGATGGGTTCGGTGTGCTGCCGTAAGACCGCGCCGGTAATCCGACCGTCGCGGCTCAACCCCACCAAAATATCTATAGGCGCGCCAGAATATCCTGTAGAGTGGATGACTGACCATGTCGAAAAGATGTACCCACCAAATCCCCCCTCGACCTGGACTTCCGCCGCCGGCGGAGAGCCAGTCATGGCCGACGCCTGGATGGCGCCGGGGAAGATCGTCGTCAATAAACCGCCTTGCAGCGGTGGAACCGGGCCCGGCGGCTGGGCCATCGCCGGCAAAAATAGGGTGGCGGCCACAATCCAAATGGCCGCCAGCCAAGCCCCCCCATGCTTACCGCCCAGCCTACCAGCCTGGATACAATGCAAGTATGAGCGCATCTACGGGCGCCTCCAGCGCTCGACCAAAGCAAGAGGGTCTAACTGCGTCAACGGGTCGACCTTGTAAGCTGCAAGTCGGCACCTTCACTTGACATATGTCAAATACGAGATGCCTCGGATCACTTAGTGCCATAGGATGCCACAAAGGAGGGTAACCATGAAACGACTTAACACTAGCCCGCTTCTTTTGTTTGTAGGTGTGGGCGCACTACTATTGGCTTCCCCCGGCCTTACTTCCCAAGCGGCGGCGCAGGCCCAGCAGAAACCGACGCCGGCCGATATCAAGAAACACGAAACGACGCAGGGCGGTAAATACTCGCCAAGTCTGGACGTGCTGGGCGGCGCCAAGGTTGAAGAAGGCGGCGCCAAGCCGGGTGCGCCGACTCTGACGGCGGAGGAAATGCAAAAGGCCAATCAGATCTACTTTGAGCGTTGCGCCGGCTGCCATGGCGTGCTTCGCAAGGGCGCCACCGGCAAGGCCCTGACCACCGATATCACCCATGAGCGCGGTTTTGAGTACTTGCGCGATTTCATCAGCTACGGTTCGCCGGCCGGCATGCCCAACTGGGGCGGCTCGGGCCAGCTATCTGAGGCCGAGGTCGAGTTGATGGCCAAGTATCTGCTGCTGGAGCCGGCTCAACCGCCGGAATTCAGCCTGGCGGATATCAAGAAAACGTGGACGGTGTCGGTTCCGGTTGATAAGCGTCCGGCAAAGAAGGAAAACGATATCGATCTTGACAACCTGTTTTCGGTGACGTTGCGCGATTCTGGCGAGGTGGCGCTGATCGACGGTGCTTCAAAGAAGATCATCACCATCATTCACACCGGCTATGCGGTGCATATCTCCCGTCTTTCCGCCTCGGGACGTTATCTCTACACCATCGGCCGCGACGGCAAGGTGGATTTGATCGACCTGTGGATGAAAGTGCCGGACAAGGTGGCTGAAATCAAAATCGGCGCCGAGGCCCGTTCGGTGGAAACCTCCAAGATGAAGGGCTGGGAAGACAAATACGCCATCGCCGGCGCGTATTGGCCGCCCCAGTACGTCATCATGGATGGCGCGACGCTGGAGCCCAAGAAAGTGGTTTCCACCCGCGGCATGACCGTCGATACCCAGGAATTCCATCCCGAGCCTCGGGTGGCTTCCATCGTGGCCTCGCACTATCATCCTGAGTTCGTGGTCAACGTCAAGGAAACCGGCCAGATCCTGCTGGTCAACTACTCCAACCTTGACAGCCTGTCGGTGACCACCATCGGCGCCGAACGCTTCCTGCATGATGGCGGCTTTGACTCCACGGGCCGGTATTTCCTGGTGGCGGCCAATGCCCGCAATACGGTGGCGGTGGTCGATACCAAGGACCGTAAGCTGGCGGCGCTGATCAAAACCGGCACTACGCCTCATCCTGGCCGTGGCGCCAACTTCGTCCATCCCAAGTATGGTCCGGTGTGGGCGACCAGCCATCTCGGCGACGAGACCATCTCCATCATCGGCACCGATCCGAAGAAACACAAGGATCACGCCTGGAAGGTGGTGCAGACGCTGGAAGGCCAGGGCGGCGGGTCGCTGTTCATCAAGACCCACCCCAACTCGAAAAACCTTTATGTTGACACGACCTTGAACCCCGAAGCCGAAATCGCCTCGTCGGTCGCGGTATTCAACATTGCCGATCTGGCCAATGAGAGCCCTGAGTACAAGGTGCTGCCCATCGGCGAGTGGTCGGGCATCCAAGAGGGCATGCGCCGGGTCGTCCAGGGCGAATACAACAAGGCTGGCGACGAGGTCTGGTTCTCGGTCTGGAACGCCAAGAGCCAAGAATCGGCGCTGGTGGTCGTTGATGACAAGACCCTTAAGCTGAAGGCGGTGATCAAGGATCCGCGCCTGATCACGCCGACGGGTAAGTTCAACGTCTATAATACCCGTAAAGACGTCTACTAGAATATAATATGAGGGCCGGGCCGTCCGCAGACGGCCCGGCCTTTCCTTTTTTTCCATACTTATGTAATATTGGGTATGAAATATCTTGTGTTCACGGCGGTCGCTGTCATCCTTTACGTGATGGCGGACTGGATATTGAATCGCATCGAGGTTTACTACGGCGCTCGTCTTAAAGGCAGATCGCTGGTTTTTTTTACTATCCTTCTCGGCTTGGCGCTGGCGGCATTTGCCGTTCTAGAACAATTTGAATTCTGAGAAATGGCGCTAATGGCTTGGGAAAGGGGGCATTTGACCTAGATCAAGTGCCAAGGTTGCGTAGGTGTTACATCGGTTAAGTTAAGGGGTATAGTGATTCCTGCCGGCGCCGCCAATGGGCGCCGGGTCGCTTCAAAAAAAGGGGAGTTCGCATGGCGAATGATGCTGACGGTTCCGGCGCCGAAGGGGAAAAAATTCCCTTTATGCAACGGCTCTTAGACAATCCATTCCTGTTACTGTTTATCGGCGTGTTGAGCCCGACGCTCCTTTATATTGTATGGGGCGTGGTGGAAGTCGCCAACATTCCGATGGCTCAGTAATTTCCGGCCAACACGCAAACTCGTAAAGAGGGAGAGAATTCAATGGCTATCTTCCCGCCTAAAGCCCGTGTCTGGTGGAACGAGCCCGTCCAGAAAACGGAGTTGATTTGGATCGCCGTCGCTTTCGTCTGGGGTCTGGTGATGTTCTTCACCATGATCTTCTGGCACAGCGTGGGCGAGCAGAACCTGTCCAACGAAACCTACAAGATCTCGCCTGAGGCGTTTTCCGCCAAGGTTGACGCCATGATCGAGCAGTATCAGGTAGGCGAGGAGGGCGATACCGGTATTCCCGTGGTCCGCCCGCCGGCCGATTCCGATGTCTACATGCTGGCCCGGCTATGGGAATGGTATCCGGTGCTGGAGCTTGAAAAGGGCCGCAAGTACCGCCTGCACTTGGCGTCGCTCGATTGGCAGCATGGGTTTTCCCTGCAACCGGAAAACATCAATCTCCAGGTCCATCCCAACTATGAGATGGTGTTGACGGTTGAGCCCACGACCGCCGGGGTGTTCAGCGTCGTATGCAACGAATTTTGCGGAATTGGCCACCACCAGATGGTGGGCCGCATCCGCGTCGTCGAAAATCAATAGGGGGACAACATGGCGACAGCGGCTGACTTTAGAATCTGTAACCATACCGGACTGAAGGTTTACGCAACCACCGAAAGCCTGATTAAGGCCAATGCGGTGGCGGCGGTGGTATCTCTTGCGGTGGGCGGCCTTTTGGGGCTGCTGGTGGCGTTGACCCGCTGGCCGGCGGTCCATCTGCTGCCGGCGGAGACATTTTATCAAGTGCTGACGGCCCATGGCACCGACGTGCTTTTGCTGTGGATCCTGTTTTTTGAGGTGGCGGTTCTCTATTTTGCCTCCTCAGTGCTGCTTGGCTGCCGGCTGGCGATGCCGAAAGTGGCCTGGCTGGCGTTTATTTTGATGGTGGGCGGCGGCATCTTGGCCAACATCGCGATACTGCAAGGCAATTCCAGCGTGATGTTCACCTCCTACCCGCCGATGCAGGCCGATCCCAATTTCTATCTTGGTCTGATCGTGTTTGCCGTCGGGGCGCTGGTTGCCGTTTTCGTCTTTTTCGGCACCTTGGTCGTCGCCAAGGACGAAAAGACCTATCAGGGGTCGGTACCGCTGGTGACCTTCGGCGCCATCACGGCGGCGATCATCGCCGTGTTTACGATCGCCTCCGGCGCGGTGATTTTGATCCCCACCTACTTCTGGTCCCTGGGCTGGCTCGCCAACATTGACACCCTGGTTTACAAGATTGTCTGGTGGGGCATGGGGCACTCGTCGCAGCAGATCAACGTCTCCGCCCACGTTGCGGTGTGGTATGCCATCGCCGCCCTGGTGCTGGGTGCCAAGCCGCTGTCCGAGAAGGTCAGCCGCGCGGCGTTCCTCCTCTATATCCTGTTCCTTCAGCTCGCCAGCGCCCACCATCTTCTGGTGGAACCCGGCGTATCGTCGGAATGGAAGATCTTCAACACCAGCTACGCCATGTATCTGGCGGTTCTCGGCAGCATGATCCACGGCATGACCGTGCCCGGCTCCATTGAGGCGGCGCAACGGCGGAAGGGGCTGAACAAAGGGCTGTTCGAATGGCTGCGCAAGGCGCCTTGGGATAACCCGGCATTTTCCGGCATGTTCATGTCGTTGGTGATGTTCGGATTCCTTGGCGGCATTTCAGGCGTCGTGATGGGCACCGAGCAGATCAACCTGATCATGCACAATACGATCTACGTACCGGGTCACTTCCACGCCACGGTGGTGACGGGCACCACGCTTGCCTTCATGGCCGTCACATATCTTTTGATCCCGCTGATCTTCCGGCGCCAGATCATGATGAAAAAGCTGGCGCAATGGCAGCCCTATCTCTTTGGCTTGGGCGCCATGGGTATCTCGCTGTTCATGATGGGCGCCGGGACGCTCGGCGTGCCGCGCCGGCATTGGGACATCACCTTCGCTGATGCGGCGATGTCCATTGACCTGCCGGCGACGGCGTTCCTGATGATGGGACTGAATGGGTTGTCCGCTATTCTGGCGGCGATCGGCGGCGTTGTCTTCATCATCATCGTGGTCGCCTCCGTCTTCTTTGGTAAAAAGATGGAGAAAGACACGGTCATGTGGCCAAAGCTTGCCAACATCAAGGAAGAAGCCGCGGCGGTCGCCACCTATGGCAGCGAGGAGCATGCGAAGATCCCGGGAACCGTGGTGCTGGTTGCGGTATTCTTCGTCTCTTTCGTGCTCTACTACTTCATCAACTGGAAGTATCTGGCCGAGGTTTGGCCGCTCAGGTAAGGGAGCTTTTCCCTGTCTCGACATGAGTACGCAATCAATCCGTCCGCCCCGGCATCGTCCGGGGCGGCGGCGTTGCGGCAATTCGCCTCGGTTTTCAAGCTACGGATCGGTGTCGCCATAACCTTGAATGCCCTTGCCGGCATGGCGATCATGCCGGGGACGATGCCGGGCGGTTGGCAGGCATTTCTGTTGGCGCTGGCGGTGCTGGCGTCCTCGGCGGCTGCCGGCGCTTTCAATCAGTACGCTGAGCGCGATCTTGACGCCCGCATGGCGCGCACCGCCACGCGGCCTTTTGTTACCGGCGCGTTTGCGCCAAGTCTTCTCTGGCCCCTCCTCATCGTCGCCATGCTGGCAGCGGCGGTCGCCGTGGCTGCCGTGGCGACCAATGTCATGGCGGCGCTATACGTTTTTCTCGGTGCGGTGACCTATGGCGTGATCTACACGGTCTGGCTGAAGCGCCGTAGTTGGCTCAATATCGTCATCGGCGGGCTGGCCGGCAGTTTCGCGGTGCTGGCCGGCGCTGCGGCGGTAGATCCGGGCCTGTCGCCCCAGGCCATCATCCTTGCCGTGGTGTTGTTCTTGTGGACGCCGCCGCACTTTTGGAGCCTGGCCATTGCCTTGAAAGACGATTACGCCGCGGCGGGGGTGCCTATGCTGCCGGTAGTTGCCGGCAATAAGGTTGCCGCGGTGGCGAGTTTGGCGCATACCGCGCTCCTCGTTCCCTTGTCGCTGCTGCCGCTGATTTATGGTATGAACTGGATATATGGAATATGCGCTGGCGTCGGCGGCGCGCTGTTCCTGGTGCGCAACGTGCAACTGGTGCAATTTCCCGACAAGCCCCATGCTCTTACCAATTTTAAAGCTTCTTTGGTGCAGGTCAGCTTATTATTGGTGGGAACGATCGTTGATAAGTTGTTGTTCGGATGAGTAAGAGGGATCTGGTTCTTTGCGTCCTGATGGTTTGGTTGACGCTGGCGACAAGTCTCGGCGGCGCTTTTGCCCATGGCGAGGCCAATAGCGGCAATCCTGCCGTCGGCCACGAAGAGGCTGCCCCAAAATTTTCCGAATTCGACGAACGGCAGGCGCTAGCCTACAGTCAGGCGGCGATCGGGCGAGAGGTCGGCGACTATCGCTTCATCGCGTCCGACGGACGCACGGTGAGGCTGTCGCAATACCGCGGCAAGCCACTGGTCATCAGCCTGATTTACACCAGTTGCTATCATACCTGCCCGATGATCACCCAGGCGCTCAGCCGCTCAGCGCGGGCCGCCGGCAATGCGCTGGGCGTAGACAGCTTTTCCATCGTCACCATCGGTTTCGACACGGCGGTCGACACGCCTGCCCGCATGCGACAGTATGGCAAGGAGCAGGGCGCAAATCATCGAAGCTGGACGCTCTTGAGCACTGATGCCGACACCATGGCGAAGCTGGCCAAGGATCTGGGCTTTATTTTCTACGCCTCGCCCAAGGGCTACGATCACTTGGCGCAAACCACCATTCTTAGTAGCGATGGCAAGGTGGCAACCCAAGTATACGGCGCTGATTTCGAGCCGCCGATGGTGGTTGATCCTCTCAAGCGACTGATTTTCGGCGGCAAGGCGAACCTTACCAGCGTTGATGGCCTAATCGGCCGGGTGCGTTTGATTTGCACGATTTATGATCCCAGGAGCGAACGCTATCATTTCGACTATTCCTTGCTTGTGGGAATCATCGTCGGTGGGCTATGTCTTGCACTGGTCGCCGTCGTGTTGGTGCGCGAGGCATGGTTATTGCGTAAATACACCAAGAAAAGACGAGAATCCGGCTCGACATGAAGTTCATACAGTCCCTCTTACGGCGTGGCTTCGAACCTATGGAAGCAGCGCTCTCCCGGGTCTTTACCCCGGCGTGGAATCCGTTTTATCAGCTTGGCGCCATTGGCTTTTTCTTCCTGTGGATCGTCGTTGCCAGCGGTGTTTACATTTATATCTTTTTTGATACCAGCATCCATGGCGCCTATAGCTCCATGGAGCGCCTGACCTATAACCAGTGGTACTTCGGCGGCGTCATGCGCAGCTTCCACCGTTACGCTTCGGATGGCATGGTGGTGGTCATGGCGCTGCACATGCTGCGGGAATTCGCCCTTGATCGCTTCCGGGGGGTGCGCTGGTTTTCCTGGGCAACGGGCGCACCGGTGATCTGGCTGGTAATGATTTCCGGCATTACCGGCTACTGGCTGGTGTGGGACCAGCTGGCGCAATATATCGCCGTCAACACCACCGAATGGCTTGATCTATTGCCGATTTTCGGCGGCACCATCGCGCGCAATTTTCTCACCAACACCGGCTTGAGCGATCGGTTCTTTACGCTCCTGGTGTTTCTGCACATCGCCGTGCCGTTGTTCCTGGTGTTTGCCTTATGGATTCACATCGTTCGCGTCAGCCGCGCCAAGGTCAATCCGGCGTTCGGGCTGATGGCGGGCATCACCTTGATGCTGCTGGCGTTGTCGTTCATCAAGCCGGCGGTCAGCCAGCCGCCGGCCGATATGGCCCTGGTGCCCGGCGAACTGGCGATGGACTGGTATTATCTGGCGTTCTTTCCGCTGCTTGATAGCTGGCCCGGCAATTCGGTGTGGGCGTTCGCCGGCCTCGCCACCCTCTTGCTGATGGTGGTGCCGTGGCTGCCGCGCGGCAGCCGCGTTCCGGCGGCGGTGGTGGACCTCGACAACTGCAACGGCTGCACCCGTTGCGTTGAAGACTGCCCTTATAATGCCGTCACCATGATGCCGCGCAGCGACGGTAAGCCGTTTCCGAGCGAGGCGGTGGTCAAGCCGAAACTGTGCGTCGGTTGCGGCATCTGCGCCGGCGCCTGTCCCAGTTCGACGCCGTTCCGCCGCGCCGTTGAGCCGATCACCGGCATCGATCTGCCGGACCGGCCGATCAAGGTGCTGCGCCAGGATACCGAGCAGGCGGCGGCGCGGCTGACTGGTCCGTCCAGTATTCTGGTCTATAGCTGCCGTTACAGCGTTGCGGCAAAGGATTTGGAAAACGCGAATATCGCCGTCGTTGACCTGCCTTGCATCGCGGCGCTGCCGCCATCGTTCATCGATTATGTGTTAAGCCGGAAGCTGGCCAATGGCGTAGCATTGGTCGGCTGCCCGGATAGCGGCTGCTATAATCGTTTCGGCGTCGAGTGGATGAAAGATCGGATCGACCGCAAGCGTGATCCCCATCTGCGTCAGCGGGTGCCGCGTGACCGTATCGCCGCTCTGTGGATCGGCAGATTTGAAAAAGCCAAGGCCAAACGTGAGCTTCAAGCCTTCAGTCAGCGCTTGGCGCAGATGACGCCCGCTCATTCCGAGGAGGATGCCGGTGTCAAGCGTGCTTAAATTCGCCGGCCAGGGGGTGTTTTATGCGGCGCTGGCGGCGCTCATCGGCTATTTTGCGACCACGCCCGCCTATCGCCATTTCCCCGAGGATCAGGCGCTGTTGCGGCTGGCCTTCAATCATGGCGGCGCGCCGGTGACGGAGTGCCGCAAGCGCAGCCGTGAGGAGCTGGCCAAGCTGCCGCCCAATATGCGAAAACCGCAAAGTTGCCCCCGCGGTCGGGTGCCTCTGGTGGTCGAGCTTGCGCTGGATGGCGAGACGATTTATCGTGATAGCGCTAAGCCGACGGGGCTTTTTGGCGACGGCCCTTCAAAAATATATCAAAAATTCAAACTGCCTGTCGGACGGCATAACATTGAGGTCCGTATGCGCGATAGCCGCCGGGAAACCGGCTTCGATTACGAGCGGACATTTGATCTGGACTTGGGGCCGCGACACAGCATGGTGATCGACTTTCGCGCCGAGGGCGGCGGGTTCATCATCCTGAAGTAAGAGATTGGCTATCATGACTCTCCTCAGCTGGAACGAGACTTACTCCACCGGGTCGCCGGCGGTGGACCATGAGCATCAGCATCTCATCGCGCTCATCAACGAACTGCACGCCGAAATGAAGGCGCAGGGCGGCAAGGATGTGGTGATGGCGTTTCTTGGCGAGATCTACGCCAAGATTGCTTCGCATTTTGCGCTGGAAGAACAGCAGATGCGCGCCATGAATTATGCCGGTTATGATGAGCACAAGGCCGATCATGAGCGTCTTTTGGACGAAATCCGCGATATCATGGATGCTTATGAGGAAGACGGGGGCGGCGATGTCGATGACGTTCTCGCCTCCCGCCTCTCCACCTGGTTTGGTCGCCATTTCAGCACCATAGACGCCCGTCTGCATAGCTCCCTCGGCCACTAGGCCATTTATGGCGACTACCCGTTCGGGTAGGCGGCTGAAGACCGCTTCTTAACAGCCTACCCGTTTTTCCGCCAATCCACCCGTCCGCCATTTTGACCCTCCGCCGTCGCCTGTTCACTATGGCCGCAGAAAGATCAGCGGGACGGAGGTTAGGGCATGCGCATTGGCGTCGACGTCGGCGGCACCAATACGGACGCGGTATTGATGGCGGGCAAGACGGTGCTTGCCGCCACCAAGTCGCCGACCACCGAGGACGTCAGCGGCGGCATCATTGCCTCCATCAAGACAATTCTCGAAAGATCCGGCAAGAAGCCGGCCGACATCGAAGCGGTGATGATCGGCACCACGCATTTCACCAATGCGTTCGTCGAAGCCAAGCATCTGTTGGAAGTGGGAATTATCCGCCTGTCCCTGCCCTCGGCGTCGGGCATACCGCCCTTGAGCGATTGGCCCGAGCGTCTCCTGCGAGCGGTGGGCCGGCATGTTTATGAGGTGGCGGGCGGCTATCAGTATGACGGCCGGGAAAATTCAGCCCTTGATGAGCGCGCCATCGCTCAGGCGGCAAAAGAGATGCGCAAAAAAGGACTGAAGGCGGTGGCGATTGCCGGCATCTTCAGCCCGATCAATGCCGCGCAGGAAGATCGCGCGGCGCAAATCGTGCAACAGGAGATGCCGGAGGCGCGGATAACGCTTTCCCACGCCATCGGCCGCATCGGCATGATCGAGCGGGAGAATGCGGCGATCATGAACGCCTCGCTGGCCAGTCTTTCGGTCAAGGTCGTCGACTCGTTTCGCGTTGCGCTGAAAAAACTCGGACTTCACGCGCCATTCTATGTCAGTCAGAACGACGGCACGTTAATGAGCGCCGAATTCGTTGAACAGTATCCCGTCCTGACCTTTGCCTCCGGCCCCACCAACAGCATGCGCGGCGCGGCGTATCTGTCGGGCGCGAAGAACGCCATCGTAGCCGATATCGGCGGCACCACCACCGATATCGGCGTACTATCCAACGGTTTCCCGCGGGAATCCTCGGTTACCGTTGATATCGGCGGCGTGCGCACCAATTTCCGCATGCCGGATATTTTCGCCATTGGCCTGGGCGGCGGCAGTCTGGTGCGCGTCGCCAAGAACAGCGTAACGGTGGGACCGGATTCAGTGGGCTTTCGGCTGCTGGAGAAGGGGCTGGCATTCGGCGGCGATACTTTGACCGCAAGCGATATCGCGGTGGCCGCTGGCGCCGCCGACATGGGCGACAGATCCCTGGTTGAGCATCTTGATAAGGGGATGGTTGATCAGGCGGTTGACGTTATTCATCGCCTGCTTAGTGAGGCGGTTGATCGCATGAAATCCAGCGCCGCCGCGGCGCCGCTCATCTTGGTCGGCGGCGGATCGGTGTTGATTTCCCGTCAAATCCCTGGCGTCAGCGACATTCTCGTCCCGCAAAACGCCGCGGTGGCCAACGCCATCGGCGCCGCCATCGCCCAGGTCGGCGGCGAAGTCGATCGGGTGTTCTCCTATGAAGAACTGGGCCGTGACGGCGCGCTGCGTGCCGCCAAGGCGGAAGCAAGTGAGCGGGCGCTGGCGGCGGGTGCGGCGCTTGGCACCATCGAAATCGTTGATGTGGAGGAATTGCCGTTGCAATACGTGCCCGGCGGCGCGGTGCGCTTGCGGGTGCGCGCCGTGGGTGAGCTTGCGGCCAGCGGTGAAAGTCGGGGAGCCAAGGCATGAAAATCGCCATCGCGGACATGATGGATTTGGCGCGCGGCGCAACATTCCTTGGCACCGGCGGCGGCGGCGATCCCTATAGCGGCCGCCTGTTTGCCGAGCAGATGATCCATCGCCACGGCGCGCCGGAAATGGTCAGCGTCGCCGATGTCCCGGACGACGCCGCTTGCTACATCATCGCCATGATGGGCGCGCCCACCGTCATTGTCGAAAAACTGATGAACGGTAAGGATGCGGAGCTGGCAATCTCCAAGCTGGAAAGCATCACCGGGCGCAATGCCGACTATATCATTCCGGCGGAGATCGGCGGCGTCAACTCCACGCTGCCGATCGCATTTGCGGCGCAGCGCGGCCTGCCCGTCATCGACGCCGATGGCATGGGGCGCGCTTTTCCTGAAGTGCAGATGACGACATTTAATGTGTACGGCGTACCCATCTGCCCCATTGTGATTGCTAACGATCATATGGAGAGCACCGTCATCGAAACCCCAGTCGCCAAATCGGCAGAGGACATCGGCCGGGCGGTGGCCATGCGCATGGGGTTGGCGGTGATGTTCACCGGCTATCCCATGACCGGGGCTGACGTTAAGCGGGCCTCGGTGCCGGGAACCATCTCGTTGGCGATCGGCATCGGCCGGGCGATCGCCATGGGGCGGCATGAAGGTGACCCTGTTGAGGCGCTCCTCAGCTATTTGAAGAGCACCGATTATTTCAAGCACTGCGGCGTGCTGTTCGATGGCAAAGTGGTTGATCTTTTACGTGAAACCACTCGCGGCTTTTCCATCGGCCGCTGCATCATGGAAGCCTTGGACGGCAGCAGCCGTCGCATGGAAGTCATTTTCCAGAATGAACACTTGGTTGCTCGCGACGATAAGGGCGTGCGCGCCATCGTGCCGGATCTTATCGCCATGGTCGATCGCGAGACGGCGGAACCAATCACCACCGAAGCGCTGCGCTATGGCCAGCGCTTGAAAGTGGTCGGCGTCAGCGCCGCGCCCCAGATGCGAACGCCGCAAGCCTTGGCATGCTTTGGGCCGCAGGCTTTCGGCCTGAAGGAAAAGTTCACGCCGATTGAGAAGCTTTTGTAGATACACGCCAACAAACATCAGGAGGATGCCATGATCAGAGAATTTTATCGTGACCTGCTGCTTGCCAGCACGGCGCTAGCCTTGGCGGCGGGAGGCGGCGCTGCCGTCGCCGAGACCACGGGCTTTGAAGAGATTGTCGTCACCGCGCAGAAGCGCGAAGAAAACCTGCAGGCGGTGCCGATCCAGATCACCGCTTTTACCGCGAAGAAAATCGAGGATGCTGGCATCGTCACCACTCAGGATTTCGTCAACTTGGTGCCGAACATGAGTCTGGATCATTCTTTTACCTACCTGAATAGCTTCGTGGTGGTGCGCGGCGTGACGCAGATTAATAACGCCGATTCGCCGGTGGCCATCGTGGTCGATGGCGTGCCGCAGAATAACCAGAAGCAGTTCAAGCAGAATTTATTCGATGTCGAGCGCATCGAAGTATTGAAAGGCCCGCAAGGCGCGCTTTATGGGCGCAACGCCATCGGCGGCGCGGTCAATATCGTCACCAAGCAGCCGTCGAACGAGTTTGAAGGTTTCGCCAATGCCAGTTACGGCCGAGGAGATGCATGGGAAATTTCCGGTGGTGTTTCCGGCCCCGTCTTAGAGGATAAAGTGCTGTTCCGCGTTGCCGGATTTTACAAAGAGGATAATGGCCGCATTGAGAACACCTACCTGAATGAGAACGCTGATTTTATCGATCATGATTACGGCGTGCGCGGCAAGCTTTTAATCAATGCTACGGAAAATCTGCGAATTGACCTGCGCGGCTCGTATAACGACTTTCAAGCCGGAGCGACCTATGACAGCATGATTTTCAGCAACAATGCTAATGACATGGTCAATCCCCACACCAGCCTCCTCGGCGTTACCTGGGGCGACGTGACGGAGCTGACCATGAAGGTCGATGCCGACATGGGATTTGCCACCCTGACCAGCATTACCGCCTATGGTAAGCTGGAGGAAAACTATCGCGGCGATCTGGATTTCTCCAATCCCGTCGATAAGCCGGGCGGTTTCTTAGGATTGGGCATTCAAGTAGGACAAGGGCAGGACTTAGGCGTCGAGCATATCAGCCAGGAGGTGCGCCTGGTGTCGCCCGATGATCAGGCTTTTCGCTGGATCGCGGGCGGTTATTACATTCACACCAATCGCGATCTCTTAACCCGCGCCTTTGTCGATCTTAACGGCACGCTGGAGCAGATCGATAATCCCTTATTGCAGCTCATCGCGCTCGGTGAGGATAACAGCAACAATGCCTATGCGTTGTTTGCCCAATTCGATTTCGATATTGCCGAGCGGCTGACGCTCTCGGGCGCGCTGCGCTATGATTATGATAAGAGGCAACAGACCAACATTTTCACGCTGGATACGCGGGAGAAGTCTTTTGATTCCATCCAACCCAAGGTGACATTGACCTATGATGTCACGGAGGATGCCCTGGTTTACGCCACCGTTTCCACCGGCTTCCGTTCCGGCGGTTATAACGCGCCGGCGGCGACGGTGCCGATTTTCGATGATGAAAATCTGACCAACTATGAAGCTGGGTTCAAATCGTCCTGGATGGATAACCGTTTGATCCTCAATGGCGCGGTTTACTTCTCCAAGGTCAAGGACTTTCAGTTCTTCTATGTCGACGTGCTGACGGCCTCGCAAATCATTTCCAATATCGACAAGGTTGATATCTTCGGCGTGGAGCTTGAGGTGCAGGCCATGCCGATGGACGGGCTGGAAGTGTTCGGCGGCCTGGGCACTACCGATACCGATATCAAGGAATTTGCGACTTTTCCCAATTTCGAGGGCAACCACACGCCGAAGAACACCACTTGGAGCTTGAATGCCGGCTTTCAGTATCGTGCGGAGATTACCGAAGGCTTGAGCGGCATGGTTCGCCTCGACTATGAGCATCGCGGTAAGAAATACTGGCAGGTGAACAACGCCGATGTGCAAAAGCCGGTGGACTTGCTCAATGTGCGCGCCGGCGTCGAGGGCGACTACTGGAGCGTCGCCCTGTGGGGTAAGAACATCACCGGCGAGAAGTACTACACCGATTTCAACCCGACATTTTTCTCCGGTCTTGATTACGCCATCGGCTTTCGCGCCCAGCCGGCAACCTATGGCGTTGAAGGCAGGGTAAAGTTTTAGGGCGATGTAACCGCAACACAAGCTGTCATCCCCGCTTCTTAAGCGGGGATTCGGCCTTCATTTTATCATGTGACCGGATGCCCGCTCCGGGGCGGGCATGACGGGCTGCGATTTATATCAACTTCTAACGTCTCTAGCGCGCAACAATCTCATTCCGCACCGGCTTGCCGGGAAATATATCGACAGCGATGCGCCGCGATATTGCCAACGGCCCCATTGGAACGCTAAGAAAAGGAAGGGCTTAACGCTAACAACGAAAGACCAGTATGCTGGCGCTCCTATCTCCGGCCAAAAAGCTTGACGCCACCGCCGCGCGCACCGATTTGCCGGCCACTCGTCCGGTATTTCTGAAGGACGCCATTGCCTTGGCCGCCATCGCCCGCAAGCTCACCAAACGGCAGTTGGCCGGCCTGATGGGGATCAGCGACAAGCTGGCGGCCTTAAACCACGCCCGCTTTCAGGCTTTCGCCCCCACGGCCACGGCGGACAACGCCAAGCATGCCCTGCTGGCGTTCGCCGGCGATACCTACATCGGCCTTAACGCCAAGACCTTGAGCGATGATGGTCTCGCCTACGCGCAAGACCACGTGCGCATCCTGTCGGGGCTTTATGGCCTGCTGCGCCCCCTCGATCTCATCCAGCCCTATCGCCTGGAGATGGGAACGAAGTTGGCCACTCCCAAAGGCGAGGATCTCTACGATTTTTGGGGCGACAAGCTGACTGCCGAGGTCAACAAGATCGTCGCCAAGGAAAAGACCCCGGTGGTGGTCAATCTGGCCTCCGCCGAATATTTCTCCGCCCTTAAGCCGGAAAAGCTCAAGGCGCGGCTGGTCACGCCGGTGTTCAAGGAAGAAAAGAGCGGGGTGGCCAAGATCTTGGGCATGATGGCCAAGCGGGCGCGTGGCATGATGGCGCGCTATATCATCGAAGAGCGGATCACCGACCCCGAAGCCTTGAAGAAGTTCGCCGCCGGCGGCTATCGCTACCAGCCCGCCCGGTCAACAGGCGACACCTTGGTCTTTCACCGCAAGGGTTAGAACGGTATCCAGTTGCGCTCCCGGGTGTAATGGAGATAGCCGAGGTTGGCGCCGGCGCGCAGGCCCACGCCGACCCGGATTGGGGCCAGGATGATGTCGCCCTTCTGCTGGTAGTTCACGCCGATGCCGCCGATGTAATAGAAGCTGCCTTCCACCGCCGGGAAGCGGCCATAGATGTCCTCGGTGTCATAGAGGTGATAGACCAGGGTCACCGATTTGGCGGCGTTGCCGCCAAGGTCGATCCCTAAGGACGGTCCGGTCCAGAATATCCGGCGCTGGCCCTCGATCTTATGCTGCATGTCGCCATCGCCGTAGCGCAGACCCACCACCGCCGCGGCGCTGATCTCCGAGCCCATGATGTAGGCGTTGGGTCGGCCAAGGTCGGCAAACACCTTCTCCACCACCTTGGCCACCGCCTCCGAGCCGGCGCCCAGGAAACTGGAGGTGACATCGATGATCGACTGCTTGTCGTAGGTGTTCTCTTCCGTATCCTTGGGCGGGGTATCGGCGAATGCTCCGCCGGCTGCCATGGTCATCGCCAAGATGCCCAACACTCCAAGAATAACCCGTCGCCAACCCGCCATTGGTGTTAACCCTCTTTGCCGTTACCTTACCGCCTGCCTTCGACCATAAGCCGGACATTGGCCGAAATTGTGGCGTGTTTTTTGCCGAAGGCAAGCGAGCTTTGTTGATCCTGGGTCGGGACTGAGGGTAGAGTTTGCCAACTTCAGCAAAGAATACGTAGAAACAACAGGCTAGGGAGCTCGATATGTTGGGTTTGATGCAGGACCGCCCGCTACTGGTATCCATGCTGATGGAGCATGCGGCGCGGACCAATGGCGGGGAGGAAGTGGTCACCGTCACGGTGGCCGAGGGGGTGCACCGCTATACCTATGGCGAATGCGCGGCGCGCTGCCGCAAATTGGCCTCGGCGCTGGAGCGGTGGGGAATGCAGCGGGGTGACCGCATCGCCACCCTAGCCTGGAACGGCTACCGCCATTTGGAGCTGTGGTACGGCGTCGCCGGGGCGGGGGCGGTGGTCCATACCATCAACCCCCGGTTGTTCAAGGAGCAGATCGTCTACATCGCCAATCATGCCGAAGACCGGCTGATCTTCGCCGACTTGAGCTTCGTTGCCCTGCTGGAGGACGTCTGGCACGAACTGACCACGGTGGAGGCGGTGGTGCTCTTGTGCGATGAAGCCCACATGCCGAAAACCAAGCTGCCCAAGGTCATGTGCTATGAAACGTTTCTGGCCGGCGGCGGCGATGATTATGCCTGGCCGATGTTTGACGAGCGGACGGCGGCGGGCCTGTGCTATACCTCGGGCACCACCGGCCATCCGAAAGGCGTCCTCTATACCCACCGTTCATCGGTGCTCCATGCCTATGCCGCGGCGCTGCCCGACGCCTTCGACGCCTGCGCCCGCGATATCATGTTGCCGGTGGTGCCGATGTTTCATGCCAACGCCTGGGGCATGCCCCACGTGGCGCCGCTGGTGGGCGCCAAGCTGGTGATGCCTGGCCCGCATCTTGACGGCAAGTCGCTGCAAAAGCTCATTGTCGATGAAGGAGTGACGCTGACCGCCGGGGTGCCCACGGTTTGGCTCGGATTATTGGCGCATCTGCAGGCGACGGGCGCCAAGCTCGGCGCGCTCAGGCTGGCGGTGATTGGCGGCGCCGCCGCGCCGGTCAGCATGATCGAGGCGTTCGAGCGGGATTATGGGGTGCGGGTCGCCCATGCCTGGGGCATGACCGAAATGAACCCCTTGGGCACCGTCAACGGACCAACCCGCGCCAGCGCGCAACTGACCGGGGAGGCGCGGTGGGCGATGGAGGCCAAGCAGGGCCGCGCCATCTTCGGCATCGAAATGAAGATCACCGACGATGACGGGCGCGAGCTCGCCCGGGACGGCAAGGCGTCGGGGCATCTTCTGGTGCGCGGGCCGTGGGTGGTGGAGCGCTATTACAAGGCCGCGCAGCCGGCGGTGGATGCGGATGGCTGGTTTGATACCGGTGATATCGCCACGCTGGACACGCAGGGTTATATGCAGATCACCGACCGCGCCAAGGACATCATCAAGTCGGGCGGCGAATGGATCAGCTCCATCGATCTGGAAAACGCCGCTGTCGCCCACCCCAAGGTGGCGGAGGCGGCGGTGATCGCGCTGCCCCATCCGAAATGGACGGAACGGCCGCTGTTGGTGGTGGTGCCCGCCGCAGGGCAGACCCCCAGCAAGGACGAAATCCTAAGCTTCCTGGAAACCCAGGTGGCCAAGTGGTGGCTGCCCGATGACATTGCGTTCGTCGACGAGATTCCCCACACCGCCACCGGCAAGATTCAGAAAGTGGCGCTGCGCGAGCGCTTCAAGGATTACAAGCTGCCGACGGTGTGAGCGATCAGCCACCTTAACCCATGGATGAAGGCGTATGCGCCAAGGCCGAAAGCTGCCGCATAAGCCACTACCCGCAGGTGCACCAACGGATACTTGGATGGCCGATCGAAGCGAGGCTCGTTCATGACCGCCCTCGCCGACGCTTTGCGCCGAGCGCGATCATGCGCGCCGTTTCCGCCCACAGATCAAGGTCATTAAGGGCGATCGGGTCAACCCACCTCACGGCGCTGGCGTCATCGCCGGGCCGCGCTTCGCCATTGCCCACCGCCTCGGCGTTGACGTCAATGAGCGTGAAGTGGTAGCGGACGCGGCCGTCCTCGTCGCGGTCGATGACATCGACGATATCCAGAAGGCCGGTTACTTCGATCTCGATGCCGGTTTCCTCCATCACCTCCCGGCGCGCGGCGTCGGCCACCGTCTCGCCGATATGCTGCGCGCCGCCGGGCAGACCCCATTCGCCCTGCCGCGGCGGCTTGCCGCGCTGCACCAGCAAGACCTGATCGCCCCGCCACACCACGGCGCCGACGCCGACAAACGGCCGGGTGGGGTATTGTCGGTCCATGGGTTCGCTCTCCGATTGCGCTGTTCTTGCAGCTGCCTTAATTTCGACCTGGAATCAGAGGTATATCCTAAAGTCGCGGGGAGATACCAGAGCGGAAGGCCACAGCCATGAAACCCACCAAAGTCTGTCTTATCCTTGGCATCCTTGCCGCAGGTCACGCTAATGCCGAAGAGGCGCGGCTGACCCGGGTGCTCCTCAGCCAGGGCGGCGTCGCCTACTACGAATTTGCCGCCATGGCCGACGCCCAGGGCAAGCTCTTCCTCGACGCACCTCGCTCCCAGTTGGACGATATTTTAAAAAGCCTGGTGGTGCTTGGATCCAAGGCGCGGGTGGCGTCCGTGCGCCTGCCGGGCGACGCCCCTTTAAGCGTCGCCTTCGGCAGCCTGCCGCTCAATGAGAGCGCCTTCCAATCACTGCCCGATCTGTTGCGGGCCTTGAAAGGCGAAATGGTGACGGTCAGCGGTGGGCGGGAAGCGACGGGGCGGATTGTCGCCGTCGATCCGGTGGTTGGCGGCGATACCAGCGCGGTGCTCACCCTGCAAGGCGAGACTGGGCTTATCCGCCTGCCCATGGCCGAAGTGCAGGGGATGCAACTTGCCGATGCCGCCCTTAACGCGGCGGTGACAAAGGCCTTGGATGCGTTTCAGGAAGCCCGGGGTGAGGGCATGCGACGGCTGGATATTACGCTGGATGGCGCTCGCGGCCAGACGGCGCTCGCCTATGTCGCCGCCGCGCCATTGTGGAAAAGCACCTATCGCCTGACGCTTGAGGGCGGCAGCGGCGCGCTTCAAGGCTGGGCGGTGTTGGAGAATTATTCCGGCCATGATTGGCATGGCGTGGAGGTCACGCTGTCATCGGGCAATCCGGCGGCGTTTCATCAGGCGCTTTATCAAGCCTACTTCGTCAATCGTCCCGAGGTGCCGGTGGAAATGTTCGAGCGCATCCTGCCGCCGGTGGATACCGGCGCGATGGCGGAGGCGATGGCCGCTCCCGCGCCGATGGATGCCTCTCGATTGGCGACCACGCAAGTTCAATCGTCAGCAAAGCGCGGCGCACCTCTTGCACAGATCAGTGAAGAGCCAACGCAAATTCTGTTCAAGCTCGGCAGCAATATTTCGCTGGCCAACGGGCAAACGCTGACGCTGCCCATCGTGGCGGGCAACGTGCCGGCAAAATTGGTGACCTACCTCGCCATGTACGAGGATCGGCCGCTGGCGGCGGTGCAGGTGGAAAATCGCGGCCAGACGGCGCTGCCGCCCGGCGTGGCGACGATCTACGACGCCTCCAAGGGTGCGGTGGGATATTTGGGCGACGCGCGCCTCGGCATGGTGCCGGCGGGCGAAGATCGCCTGCTGGCCTTTGCCGGCGATCCCAAGATCAAGATTGATCGCCGCGAGGATGCAAGCCGCTCGGTCACCAGCGCCAAAATCGCCAATGGCGTTCTGACCGTCGTTGAGACGCAGTATTACACCAAGGCGGTGGACGTGGCGCTGCCGAAGGGCGAGGCGCGCACCTTCGTTGTCGATCTGCCCGCCAGCGACAACTGGAAACTGGTCGCGCCGGGCAAGGGCGTGCGTAAGATCAAGGATGGCTATCGCATCACCAAGTCCTTCGCCGCCGGGGAGAAAGGGGCGGTGGAAGCGCGCTTCGCTGAAGACATGAGCCGCCATTTTGCGTTGCTCGAAACGGATGCCTCGCAGTTGGCCGTTTATGTGCAGGGCGGCGATTTGTCGCCGGCCATGCAGGCGGCGTTGGCGGAAGTGGTCAAGCGCAAGGAAGCGGCGGCGGCCGCCAAGCGTCGCGTCGCCGAGGCGACGGAGCAATTGCAAGCTGCAGAGCAGGATGAAGATCGCGCGCGGCAGAACTTGACCGCGGTGGGCGCGGATGCGTTGCGCCAGCGCTATCTCGATAAGCTGGTGGAAGCGGAAGCGGCGGTTGACAAGCTGAAGCTTGAACAGCAATCAGCCAACGATGCCTTGCGCGCCGCCGAAGCCAATTTGCGGGAATACATCAAAAATCTCAAGATTGGGTGAAGATCGCCAACCTTCTCCTTCGAGGAGAAGGTGTCACGCGTCAGCGTGACGGATGAGGTGATTATTATGTTTATTCACCTCACCCCGACCCTCTCCTCAAGGAGAGGGGGAAGAAAGAGCGAAGGGAATAATCCTTCTCCTTTGAGGAGAAGGTGTCACGCGTCAGCGTGACGGATGAGGTGGCTTTTCTAACCGCTATCTCAGAGTAATTCTAATATTCATAGCCGATTTACTGTCGGGGATTTTTACAAATTGATCGGCTGTGAGTTGCGGGATTTTCCGGCAACCCAGGATTGACCTGGGTTTTTTCTCGTTGGCCTGATTCTTGCTTATGGTTTAGGTCGAAAGAAGTTGTGTACCTAAACCTTATGAAGCCATAACAGGGGGTAATTTACGATGCGGAGTCTGGTTCGGCTGGCGCTGGCGGGCGCGGCGGGTTTTGTCTTGTCCCTTAACGCCCACGCGGCACCGGTGACCTATGAAATTGGGGGGACGTTCAAGAGTGCCCCAAATTTTAATATCACTGTACCTTTTGAAGGGGCGGCGTTTAGCTTTCAATTTACATATGATGCCGACAACGTTCAGACTGTATTTGAGGATCCAAATATTTCTAGTGTTTATGATGGAGCCTACACAAATTTCCGTTTCTCAACCAATGTAAATGGGCAACCTTATGTGTACGTTCTGCCAGACATTGATCCAAATACTAACGGTCCTACGGGTCGATTAATGGTTCTAAACAATTTTCAAGTTAATAGTTATCTTAGGGATATTGTGCAATTTGGTGGATATAACGATACCTATTATCTAGCATCAACACTTGATCCAGAGCTTGAAATTAATGGTTATATGCCATTTGCAATGGTGCTGGAATTCGGATCTATCCTGGATTTGAATGGAAATAGTGGATTAGACTTTGTTACCTTTTTGACCCATGAATTTGATCCCATGGCCCTAGTTAATTCGGGCGATTTCAACCTCGTTTCCAATACTATAAATGAAATCGGCCAGGCTTATATGGGTGTCGGCCTTCTCTTTGTTTCTCCTGAACTTTTAGTGGGTGAGCCAATCTTTGACGAATATGGATGGACTGCTTTTCGGAAAGTATACACCGACTTCTCCTATATCCGTATCATCGACAACCCCGTTGCTGCTGTCGATGAACCCGCGTCGTTGCTGATCAGCCTCATGGGGTTTGCCGCAACGGCGCTTTATGGATGGCGGCGGAGGCGCTCGCGGCATTAAGAAATCCTTCTCCTTTGAGGAGAAGGTGTCACGCGTCAGCGTGACGGATGAGGTGATTATTATGTTTATTCACCTTACCCCGCCCCTCTCCTCAAGGAGAGGGAGAAATGTATTGCTACACATCAAAAATCCGGCCGCGGTTGAGGATGTTCTTGGGGTCGAGCGTGCGTTTGAGCGCGCGCATCACCGCGAGCGCCGTGGCGTCTTTGTAATGGGCAAGCTCGGCTTTTTTCAGCCGGCCGATGCCGTGCTCGGCGCTGATGCTGCCGCCCATGTCGACAACAATATCATGCACGATGCGGTTGATCTCGCCCCAGCGCGCCTCGAACGCGCGCCGCTCCATGGCCAAAGGCGCCGAAATGTTGAAATGTAGATTGCCGTCGCCCAAATGACCAAAGGGCACGGGCCGCGCGCCAGGAACGGCGGCCATAACGGCGTCGCCGGCGCGCATCAGAAAATCAGGAATGGCAGACAGCGGCAGCGAGATGTCGTGCTTGATGCTGCTGCTGTCGAGCTTTTGCGCTTCCGACAGACTTTCCCGAAGCTTCCATAAGCTTTGTCGTTGCGCTTCCGTTTGCGCCACCGTGCCGTCACTGATCAGCCCGCGCTCCGCCGCCGTCGCCGCCAGCGCTTCCAGGCGGGGCTCCAGCGCTTCATCGGCGCTCGACGTGGCGACTTCCAACAACACGTACCACGGCGCTGGATCGTTTAAGGGATCGCGCGCGCCGGGAATGTGCTTGATCACCAGCTCGACGCCGGCGCGGCAAATGAGCTCGAACGCCGTCAAGCGGTCGCCGGTCTCGGCCCGCGCCAGCGCCAACAGGTCAAGCGCCGCTTGCGGGCTCGGCACGGTGAAGAACGCGGTCGCCGTCGCCTTGGGTGCGGGGAAAAGTTTGACTGTCGCCGCCGTGACGATGCCCAGCGTGCCTTCCGCGCCGATGAACAACTGCTTGACGTCATAGCCGGTATTGTCCTTGCGCAGGCCGCTGAGGAGCTCCACCACTTCGCCGGTGGGCAGCACCGCCTCGATGCCGAGCAGCAGATCGCGCATGACGCCATAGCGCAGCACGTTGACGCCGCCGGCGTTGGTGGCGATGACGCCGCCCAGCGTGCACGAGCCTTCCGAGGCGAGGCTTAAAGGAAACAGCCGATCCTGCGCCTTGGCCGCCTCTTGCAGCGCCGTGACGGTCACTCCGGCTTCCGCCGTTAGTGTGAAATTCGCCGCGTCCACCGCGCGGATGGCGTGCAGGCGCGACAGCGTGAGCAGAATTTCCTCGCCGCTGTCATCGGGCACGCCGCCGCACACCACGCCGGTATTGCCGCCTTGCACGGCGATGCGCGTGCCGCTGTCCTGACAGATTTTGAGAATCGCCGATACTTCAGCGGTGGATGCCGGCTTCAACAGCAGCGGCGTTTGACCGCGATATAGCCCGCGCCATTCGATGAGGCGCGGCGCGAGTTCATCGGCATCCTCGCTCCAGCCCTTGGGGCCGACGATGGCCTTCAACTGATCAAGCACGCTCATGTTCGCCTCCCCGGGCGCGGCGCGGCGGCGCGGCGCAGGCGGTCGTTGATGGCCAGGCCCAAACCCGCCTCGGGGATCGGCATCACCGCGATATGCTCAACGCCGGTGGCGTCCAGTCGCCGCAGATAGGCAAAGAGGTGCGCGGCAGCCTCTTTTAAGTCACCCTTGGCGCTCAAGTTCAATCCCGGCGGCGCGGTGGGCCCGAAGGCGAGGAAGGCTTCGCCGGGTTTGGGTTCGCGGGCATTGAGCCGCAAGAGCGCGCGCGGCGCATAGTGGCTTTCTAGCTGTCCCGGCGCGGTCGGCCGTGCGCCCGCGCCTTCCAGCCGCGCCGGCAGGCCGGCCGCCCGCTCGATCTCGGCCGGGGTGATGGTGCCGGGGCGCAGGATCGCCACGTGATCACCGCGCACCGCGACGATGGTGGATTCAAGTCCTTCCTTGCACGGGCCGCCATCGACGATGGCCGCCACCTTGTCGCCCAGCTCGGCGGCGGCGTCCTCGACCCGGGTCGGGCTGACATGGCCGGAGCGGTTGGCCGATGGCGCGGCGATGGGCCCGCCGAAATCAGCCAGGATCGCCTGCGCCATCGGATGAGCTGGGACGCGCACCGCCAGGGTGTCAAGCCCGGCGCTGACCAGGAGCGAGATCGGGGTGTCGGGGCGGCGCGGCAGCACCAGGGTCAGGGGGCCTGGCCAGAAGGCGTCGGCCAGCGTCTTCGCCACCCCTTCCAGACGGGCATGGCGGGCCGCCATGGCGGCGTCCTGCACATGGACGATGAGGGGGTTGAACTGGGGCCGCCCCTTGGCCTCGAATACCGCCGCCACCGCCTCATCGTTGCCGGCGTCGGCCCCCAGGCCGTAGACGGTCTCGGTGGGCAGGATGACGAGTCGGCCGGCGCGCAAGGCGCTGGCGGCCTCGGCCGCCGTCGCCCATGGCCGCCGCATCGCCCCGGTTGCAGCTACGTCACTGGTTGGCACCTGCATTGATCCTTGCCTTATCTGATCCGTATGCATAGCTTTCTCCAGAGCATAGTGCACCCATATTGAATCAATTCTGTTGCACATGCGGCGAGCCAACCCGCCAGGCGCGGCCCGAAGGGCGATGTGAAGCCATCGGCCGAGGGCCGCAACGCCGCGGATGGCCGCCGCATGGCAACCCGGGAGGGACGGGCGCTTTTGGCCCAGGGCGGCGTCAGCCGTCTTGACCGTAGGTTCCGCTACGCTCGGCGACGCCTTCCTGGCCCTGGGCCAAAATCGCGCCGTCAGAATGGTTCAATATGGGTGCACTATGCTCTAGGCCCCCTGAGAAGCATGGAGATGGAGTGTTATGGCTGCTTACGTCGCGCCGGTTCGCGATATGCGCTTTGTTCTCGACCACATCATCGGCTACGAGGAGCTGACCAGGCTGCCCGGCTATATCGAGGCCGGCGGCGATTTCGTCGCCACCATCCTGGAAGAGGCCGGCAAATTCACGGCCGAGGTCTTAGGCCCCTTGCGCCGCTCGGCGGATGCGGAAGGGGCGCGGATCGAGAATGGTCAGGTGCGCACGGCCAAGGGCTTTGCCGAGGCCTACCGGCAGTATGTGGAAGGCGGCTGGAACGGCATCTCCCTCGATCCGGCTTATGGCGGCCAGGGGCTGCCGTATATCTTCGGGGTCATCCTTAATGAAATGATCGCCTCGGCCAATACGGCGTTCGGGCTGTGTCCGATGCTCAACCACGGCGCGACGGAAGCGCTCATTGCCCATGGTTCCGACGAACTGAAGGCGACCTACCTGCCCAAGCTCGTCTCGGGGGAATGGACCGGCACCATGAACCTGACCGAACCGCAGGCCGGCACCGACGTCGGCGCGCTCCGCACCAAGGCCGAGCGTCAGGCTGACGGCACGTACCTCATCTCGGGCCAGAAGATCTTCATCACCTACGGCGACCACGACATGACGGACAACATCATTCATCTGGTGCTTGCCCGCCTGCCCGATGCGCCCGCCGGCACCAAGGGCATCTCGCTGTTTCTGGTGCCGAAGTTCCTGGTCAACAAGGACGGCTCCCTGGGCGCTCGCAATGATCTGCGTCCGGTGTCCCTGGAACACAAGCTCGGCATTCACGCCAGCCCCACCTGCGTCATGTCCTATGGCGATAACGGTAGTTGCGTCGGCTATCTCATCGGCGAGGAAAACAAGGGCATGAGCTGCATGTTCACCATGATGAACCTGGCCCGGCTCGGCGTCGGCGTGCAGGGGCTGGGCGTGGCCGAACTTGCTTATCAGCAGGCGTTCGCTTACGCCCGCGAGCGGGTGCAGGGCAAGCCCATCGGCGCCAGCGATCCCAAAGCTCCCATTCTCGAACATGCCGACGTGCGGCGCATGCTCCTGACCATCAAGGCGTCGGTGGAAGCGGTGCGCGCGATTGGCTATCTCAACGCCAAGGCGATCGATCTGGCGCACCACGCCGCCGATCGGGAAGAGCGGTGGTGGAACCAGGGTCTTGCCGATTTGCTAACGCCGTTGAGCAAGGCTTACGGCTCCGACGTCGGCGTGGAGGCCGCCTCGCTCGCCATCCAGGTGCATGGCGGCATGGGCTTTATCGAGGAAACCGGCGTCGCCCAGACCTTGCGCGATGCGCGCATTGCGCCAATTTACGAAGGCGCCAACGGCGTCCAGGCCATGGACCTCATTGGCCGCAAGCTTGGTCAGGACGCCGGCGAGCATTGGCAGGCGCTGTTTAATCGCATCGAAGTATTTGTCAATGATCTGCCGCCCGACGGCGATTTAGGCGCAATTGCGGATGGCGTCGGACATGCGCTTGCCGCGCTGCGCCGCGCCACGGAATGGATGATGGCGGAGCGCGAGCAAAGCTTACGCGCCGCCGCCGCCGGTGCGACGCCTTATTTGCGTTTGTTCGCCATGACGGTGGGCGCATACCTGCTGGGCCTTGGCGCGAAGCAGGCGGTGGCCCTGCTGGCGAACGGCGGGGGCGACGCTGCTTACTTGCAGGCCCGTGTCGTCGTTGCGCGGTTCTATGTGGAACAACTCTTGCCGCCGGCGGTGGCGCTCGTCGATCCGATCATTAAAGGCGATGCGCTGCTTTTTGCGCTGAGCGCCGAACAACTGGCGGTGTAGATGCGCAAGATCCGGTATCATGAACAACCGCCGCCGGCCGTCGGCGAGATGGCGGCCATCGCTGATGGAGTTTACTGGATCAGGATGCCGCTGCCGCTTATTCTCGATCACATCAATTTATGGGCGATCGACGAGGGCGACGGTTGGACGCTGGTTGATACCGGCATCAAGATGCCGACCTTGCAACGCGCGTGGGAAAAATTGCTGGCCGGACCTCTGAGCCAAAAGCCGGTGCGCCGCGTCATCGTCACCCATATGCATCCCGATCACATGGGCCTTGCCGGCTGGCTGTGCGAGCGGTTGAACGCGCCGCTCTACATGACGGCGGAGGAATATTTCGTCGGCCGTTCCTTGACGCTGGGACGCTGGGATAAAGCGCCGCCGGAGATCATGGCGTTTTTCAAGCGCACGGGGCTAAGCTTGGCCGAGCAGGAGCTGGTGGACAAGGCGGGCTATGGCCATTTCGCCGATACCTCCCTGCCGCCGCCCGCCGCGTTTCGCCGTTTGCGTGATGGCATGACGCTGACTCTTGGCGCGCAAACATTTCAGGTGAAGGTGGGGCGCGGTCATTCGCCGGAGCACGCCTGCCTCATGCGACCGCGCGACGGCTTGATGATTTCCGGCGACCAGTTGTTGCCGAAGATTTCCTCCAACGTCAGCGTGCATGCCATGGAGCCCGAGGCCGATCCCCTGGCTGAGTGGCTCGATAGCTTGGCTGAGATGGCGCAGCTGTCCGATGACGCGCTGGTGCTGCCGGCCCACGGGCTGCCGTTTTATGGCGCCGCCACGCGCGCCCTGGCGCTCATCGCCGAGCATGAGGATCGTTTGAACACGGTGCGCGCGCTGTGCCGCACGCCGCAACGCGCCATCGATCTTTTGCCGCACATCTTCAAGCGCGAGGTGGTGGGCCGGCAGATCTTGTTGGCGGCGGGCGAAGCCACCGCGCATCTCCATTACCTGCGCGAGCGCGGCGAATTGACATTCGACGACGACGCTGACGGGGTGAGATGGTTCTCCCTCCCTTCTCCTTGAGGAGAGGGAAATACTTTGTAGCGTGGGTCAAGCGCAGCAGACCCACGAATTTTATGACCTGATTGTGGATTCGCTTGCGCTTAACCCACACTACAATTTTTCGAGAATTTGCTTATTTACGCCGCTCTGCGCAGCCGCGTCACATGAATTTCATTGGCGTGTTGGCGGGCAATGGATAGATCGTAATTCATTTGCAGCCGCAGCCATGCTTTCTCGGAGCCGCCGAATGCCTTGGCAAGCCGTATAGCCATTTCGGGGGAAATGCCCGAGCGTCCGTTCAACAATTCCGAAAAATGCTTGCGGGAAACGCCCAAATGTTTGGCCGCTTGGGTCACACTCAAGCCAAGCGGCTCCAGACACAACTCACGGATGCTTTCACCGGGGTGGGGAGGGTTGTGTATCATCAATGATAATCCTCAGGTAGGGGGAAAGGGTACCTTAGTTACCTATCGGGTATCAAGGATTGGCCACTTGGCTTCCCCCCTTCATCGCCCTGATGCAAAACTAGGATAGACGGGTTAGACTGTCGGTCTCGGGAGTAAGCGGGGAGGTGGTCTGATGGTCGAACGGCCGTGGTTGGCGCATTATCCGGCGGGCGTGGACTGGCATGTCAAGATCACGCCGCGGCCGTTGTGGGACTTGGTCGACGCGGCGGCGCGCGATTATCCCGATCGTCCGGCCATGGACTTCATGGGCAAGCGCTTCAGCTACCGCCAGCTCGGCGAGATGGTCAACCAGGCGGCGGCCGGGTTCCAGGCCTTAGGGGTGACGAAGGGGACCAAGGTCGGCCTTTTCCTGCCCAACTGCCCGCAGTTCATCGTCAGCTTCTTTGCCGTCTTGAAGGCCGGCGGGACGGTGGTCAACTACAGTCCGCTTTATGCCGAGCGCGAGCTTCTCTACCAGGTGGAGGATTCCGAAACCGACCTCATGGTTACCCTCGACCTGGAGGCCCTCTACCCCAAGATGGCGCAGGTGATGCGGGAAAGCCGCATAAAGCGCCTGATCGTCGGCTCGCTGAGCGACGTGCTGCCATTTCCCAAAAACTTCCTCTTTCCCATCGTCCGACCGAAGGACATCGCGGTGGTTACCTGGGACGATAAGCACATCAGCTTTCGCGATCTTCTGCGTTTTGGGGAGAAACCGACGCCGATCGCCGTCAATCCGGTCGAGGACGTGGCGGTGCTGCAATACACCGGCGGCACCACCGGCACGCCCAAGGGCGCGATGCTGACCCACGCCAATCTATACGTCAACGCCGTGCAGTCGCGGCTGTGGACGGCGGAAGCCGAGGTGGGCAGCGAGCGAATGTTGGGCGTGCTGCCGTTCTTCCACGCTTTCGCGCTTACCGGCGTCATGACCATGGGCATCCTGATCGCCGCCGAAATCGTCATGCTGCCGAAGTTCGAGCTTAACGAGGTGATGAAGGCCATTGCCCGGAGAAAACCGACCTTGATGGCCGGCGTGCCGACCATGTTTCGCGCCTTTCTCAATCATCCGGCGGCAAAAGAGGGAGCGTTGCGTTCCTTGAAGGCCTGCTTCTCCGGCGGCGCGCCGTTGCCCTTGGAACTAAAGCGGGCGTTCGAGGCGGAATCGGGCTGCAAGCTGTTTGAAGGCTATGGTCTGACCGAATGCTCGCCGGTGGCCTCCGGCAATCCCTACAGC
The DNA here is from genome assembly GCA_003577275.1 of Pseudomonadota bacterium. Classification (GTDB taxonomy): domain Bacteria; phylum Pseudomonadota; class Alphaproteobacteria; order Sphingomonadales; family Govanellaceae; genus PRO5. The sequence goes on along the minus strand of QEVO01000007.1, from coordinate 54,578 downwards.
GGCAAAAACAAGGAAGGCTCCATCGGCCTTCCCATGCCGGCCACCGATATCCTCATCGTCGACCGCGACGACCCGATGAAGGAACTGCCCTTGGGCGAGGTCGGCGAGATCGCCATCGTCGGACCGCAGGTGATGAAGGGCTACTGGAGGCGGCCCGACGCTACCGCCGAAACCATCGTCAATGGCCGATTGCTGACCGGCGATCTCGGACGCATGGACGAGGAGGGCTATACCTATATCGTCGACCGCGAAAAGGATCTCATCCTGGTCAGCGGCTACAACGTCTTTCCGCGGGTAGTGGAGGAGGCGCTTTATGAACACCCCTCGGTGGCCGAGGCGGTGGTGATCGGCATTCCCGACCCCTATCGCGGCGAAGCGCCCAAGGCGTTCGTCGCCCTAAAGCCGGGGCATAACAGCGTCACCGCGGACACCATCAAGGAATTCTTGCGCCCCCGTATCGGCAAGCACGAAATGCCGGTGGAAATCGAAATCCGTCCCTCGCTGCCTAAAACCATGGTCGGCAAGCTATCGAAGAAGGAGCTGAAAGACGAGGAGTTGGCGAAGCGGCAGGCGGCTGCCGCCAAGGTGTCCTGAGCCCATGACAACCGCGCTTTTTACTCATAACGCCTGCCTGCGGCACGATACCGGCCCCGGCCATGCCGAGCGCAGCGAACGCCTGCGCGCCGTCATGGAGGTGCTGGCCGACGAGGCCTTCGCCGGACTTGTCCATCATGAAGCGCCGCTCGCCGAGCGGGAAGATCTGCTGCGGGTGCATCCGGCGGCCTACATCGAAGCGGTGCTGGCCGCCATACCTACGGCCGGCTACGCCCGGCTTGACGCCGATACCGTGGTCTCGCCGGGATCTCGGGAAGCGGCGCTTCGGGCCGCCGGGGCAGGCTCGGCGGCGGTCGATGCGGTGGCCAAGGGGGAGGTCGACAACGCCTTTTGCGCCATCCGCCCGCCGGGGCACCATGCCGAACCGGCTCAGGCCATGGGCTTTTGCCTGTTCAATAACATCGCGGTTGCCGCTCTTCACGCCCGCGCGTCCCATGGTTTCCAACGGGTGGCGGTGATTGACTTTGACGTCCATCATGGCAACGGCACCCAGACCGTGGCGGCCGGCGATGGCGATTTCTTCTATGCTTCCACGCACCAGTGGCCGCTTTATCCGGGAACCGGCAGTGTGCGCGACAAGGGTAAGGGCGTCATCGTCAACGCGCCCCTTGACCCGGGCTCCGGCGGTCCGCTATTCCGGGCCGCCTACGCGGATGTCATTCTGCCGGCGCTCGATGCCTTCGCTCCTGATTTCCTGTTTATTTCGGCGGGCTTTGACGGCCATCAGGATGATCCATTGGCCAACTTGCGCTTGCATGAGGAAGACTACGCCTGGGTGACCAGGCAGATTTGCGCCCGCGCCCGCAAATTATGCGGCGGCCGGGTCGTCTCGATGCTGGAAGGCGGCTATGATCTGGCGGCGCTGGGGCGATCGGTGACGGCCCATGTCGGGGCGCTGATGGCGGGCTGAAAGGATTGTAACGATGACCAAGGAACTGCCGGGGGAGATCACGGCGCTGTCCTTCGAGGAGGCGCTTAAGGAACTGGAGAGCATCGTCCACCAGTTGGAAAGCGGCAGCGCCTCCCTGGAATCTTCCATCGATCTCTACACCCGCGGCACTCAGCTGCGCCAGCTCTGCGAGGCCAAGCTGAAGGACGCCGAAATGCGCATTCGCAAGATCACCGAAACCGGCGCCGGGATCAAAACCACGCCGCTCGACGTGGAAGAATGACCGTGGGGACAAAAGTTGGCGGTGAGGCGGCGTTAAACGAGGTGGCCCGCTTGGTGGAGCGGCGGATGGAAAAGCTCCTGCCGGTGGCCGAGGGCCATGAAGCCCGGCTTGCCGATGCCGTAAAATATGCCGTGCTCGCCGGCGGCAAGCGGTTGCGCCCATTTCTGGTGGTGGCGAGCGCCGATTTGTTCGGCGTCGCTCGCGACTGTTCGCTCAGGGTCGCCGCCGCGGTGGAGTTCGTGCACACCTATTCCCTCATCCACGATGATCTGCCGTGCATGGATGATGCCGATACCCGGCGCGGCAAGCCGACGGTGCACAAGATCTTTGACGAGGCGACGGCGGTGCTGGCCGGCGATGCCCTCTTGACCTATGCCTTTGAAATCCTGGCCGAGGAGGCGACCCACAGCGATCCTCGGGTGCGCCTGGAACTGGTGCGCTCGCTGGCCGTCGCCGGCGGTTTTCATGGCATGGTGGGCGGCCAGATGATTGATCTGGTGGCCGAAACCGAGGCCATGGATTTGAGCGCCATCACCCGTCTGCAGCAGATGAAAACCGGGGCCTTGATGGGCTTTTCGGTGGAAGCAGGGGCAATATTGGGTCGTGCGCCGATGGACAAGCGCCATGCCCTGCGCGGCTACGCCCGCGACATGGGGCTGGCGTTTCAGATCGCCGACGATCTGTTGGACATCGAGGGCGATGCCGCCACGCTGGGCAAGGACACCGGCAAGGACCAGGCGGCCGGCAAGGCGACGTTCGTCACCGCCCTCGGGGTCGAGCGGGCGCGCACCCAGGCGGAAATCCTGACCAATCAAGCCATTGAATACCTGGATGTTTTTGGCTCGGCGGCGGAGCTTTTGCGCGACGTTGCCCGATTTGCTATAAAGCGCAACAAATAGACAGCGCGAGTGAACCCCCCGGTGGAACCATTGAGTTCAAAGCCTAAGACGCCGCTTCTCGATACCGTCGATAGCCCCAGCGACATCAAGAAGTTGAAACCGTCCCAGCTCCAGGAGCTGGCGGACGAGGTGCGGGCCGAGATGATCGACGCGGTATCGGTCACCGGCGGCCACTTGGGCGCGGGGCTGGGGGTGGTTGAGTTGACCGTTGCCCTCCATTATGTGTTCGATACGCCGAAGGACAAGCTGATTTGGGACGTCGGCCACCAGTCCTATCCCCATAAGATTCTCACGGGCCGCCGTCAACGCATCCGCACCCTGCGCCAGGGCGGCGGGCTTTCCGGTTTCACCAAGCGCGCCGAAAGCGACTACGATCCGTTTGGCGCCGCTCACAGCTCGACCTCGATTTCGGCGGCCCTGGGCATGGCGGTGGCGCGCGACCTGCGCGGCACCGACGAGCGGGTGATCGCGGTCATCGGCGACGGCGCCATGAGCGCCGGCATGGCTTATGAGGCGATGAATAATGCCGGACACCTAGGCTCGCGGCTGATCGTCATCCTCAATGACAACGACATGTCCATCGCTCCGCCGGTGGGGGCGATGAGCGCCTATCTGGCGCGGCTGTTGTCATCGCGCTCGTACCTGGGATTGCGCGATGTCGCCAAGGAGATCGTCAGCATCCTGCCCGAGCCCATCACCCGCACCGCCAAGCGGGCCGAGGAGTACGCCCGGGGATTTGCCACCGGCGGCACGCTGTTTGAGGAAATGGGCTTTTATTACGTTGGCCCCATCGACGGCCATAACCTGGATCACCTGCTGCCGGTCCTGGAAAACGTCTGTAAGGCCGATCGGGGGCCGATCCTGGTCCACGTGGTGACCAAGAAAGGCAAGGGCTACCCGCCGGCGGAAGCGGCCGAGGATAAATACCACGGCGTCGGCAAGTTTGATGTGGTGACCGGGGCGCAAGCCAAGGGCACAGCCGCCGCTCCCAGCTACACCAAGGTGTTTGCCGAGGCGCTGATGGCCGAGGCGCGGCGCGACGACAAGATCGTGGCTATCACCGCCGCCATGCCCTCGGGCACCGGGCTTGATCTGTTCGCCAGTGAATTTCCCAGGCGCTTCTTCGATGTCGGCATCGCTGAGCAGCACGCCGTGACCTTTGCCGCCGGCCTGGCCGCCGAGGGCATGAAGCCGTTCGCGGCGATCTATTCGACCTTTTTGCAGCGCGCCTATGACCAGGTGGTGCACGACGTGGCGATCCAGCGCCTGCCGGTGCGCTTCGCCATCGATCGCGCCGGACTGGTGGGCGCCGACGGCCCGACCCATGCCGGCGCGTTCGACATCACCTACCTGGCGAGCTTGCCTGATTTCGTGGTCATGGCGGCGGCTGATGAGGCGGAATTGGTCCATATGGTAGCCACCGCTGCGGCCATCGATGACCGGCCATCAGCCTTCCGCTATCCCAGGGGAGAAGGGATAGGCGTGCCGCTGCCGGCGCTCGGTACGCCCCTGGAGATCGGCAAAGGGCGCATCTTAAGGGAAGGAACAAACGTTGCAATCTTGAGCCTTGGCACAAGGTTAGCCGAATGTCTTAAGGCGGCGGATGAGTTGCAGGCGCGCGGCATCTCCGTGACGGTGGCCGACGCCCGCTTCGCCAAGCCGCTGGACGTGGACCTGGTGACCCGCCTGGCCCGCGAGCATGAAATCTTGCTCACCGTGGAGGAGGGCGCGGTGGGCGGCTTCGCCGCCCATGTGCTCGATTACCTTGCCAAAACCGGATTGCTGGAGGCTGGGCTAAAGGTGCGGCCGATGATGCTGCCCGACGTATTCATTGATCAGGATACGCCCTATCGCATGTATGACATCGCCGGGCTTAATGCGCCGCAGATCGTCGCCGAGGTCTTGCGGACCATGCGGCGCAACGATTTGAAGTCCGCGCTCAACGCCTGACGGGGCCGGGGCGGTGTTTGCCGTGTCTTCTTCTTGCCATGTTGCAACATGGATTGCTTCGCTGACGCTCGCAATGACGGTATTTCATCATCGTCATTGCGAGGAACGTAGTGACGAAGCAATCCATCTGAATCCCACTTAACCATCATGGCCAAGGTACGGGCCGACCATCTGCTGGTAAGCCAGGGGCTTGCCGAAAGCCGCTCCCGCGCCCAGGCGCTGATCCTGGCCGGCCAGGTTTACATGGGCGACCGCCAAGTGGCGAAGGCCGGCGATTTGTTGCCGGCGGAGGCTGTCCTTACCCTGAAAGGCCGCGATCATCCCTGGGTCAGCCGGGGCGGGCTGAAGCTCGATCACGCCTTGCAGCACTTCGCCTTGCCGGTTGAGGGCAAGATCGTTCTGGATGTGGGGGCTTCCACCGGCGGCTTTACCGACGTGGCGTTAACTCATGGTGCGGCCAAAGTATACGCCGTCGACGTCGGCCACGGCCAGTTGGCCTGGAAACTTCGGGAGGATCCCCGCGTGGTGGTCCTGGAGCGCGCCAACGCCCGCCATTTAAGCCGCGCCGAGGTGCCCGATCCTGTCGACCTCATTGTTTGCGATGCGAGTTTTATTGGCCTGGAAACGGTGCTGCCGGCGGCCCTGGCCTTGGCCGCGCCGGCGGCCCGGCTGGTTGCCCTCATCAAGCCGCAGTTCGAGGTCGGCAAGGGGCGGGTGGGCAAGGGCGGCGTGGTGCGCGATCCCTTACTCCATGCCGAGGTGTGCGCGCGCATCCGGGGCTGGCTGGAGGGGCAGGGCTGGGCGGTTCTGGGCCTCACCGAAAGCCCGATCCTGGGACCTGAGGGCAACAAGGAGTTTTTGATCGCCGCCGAACGGCGCGGACCCACGCCATGACGGAGCGAACGGTGGTCATCGCTAGCCTGGGCGCGCAGGGCGATGGGATCGCCCAGGTGGATGGCAAGCCGCTTTATGTGCCGTTCACGCTTCCCGGCGAGCGGGCGCGGGTGCGGATGGACGGCGAGCGGGGCGAGTTGATCGCCGTCGAACAAGAAAGCCCCGACCGCATCGCCCCCGTCTGTCCCCATTTCGGCGTTTGCGGCGGCTGCGCCCTGCAACATCTGGCCGCCGACCCTTATCGCGCCTGGAAGCGGCAGGTGGTGGCGACAGCGCTGTCCCATCGCGGGCTGGAGATTCCGCTGCTCGATCCCCTCGTCAGCCCGCCCGCCAGTCGCCGGCGGGCGCGTTTTACCATGAAGCGTGCGGCGCGGGGATTGATCGTCGGTTTTGCCGAGCGGCGCAGCCATCGCCTGGTGGAGGTGACGGCCTGCCCGGTGTTGCGGCCGGAAATCGTCGCCGCGCTGCCGCTCTTGCGCGCCCACCTTGCCGCCCTGGTGTCTCGAGAGGCCGCGGCGACGCTGACGCTGACAGACCGCGGGCTGGATGTGGCGCTAAACGGCGTCAAGGCAGCGGGAGCAGAAGGTCTGGCGGCACTGGCCGCGCTGGCGGCGGCGGGGAATTTCGCGCGGCTTTCTTCTGATGGCGAAACCATCGTGGAGCGGCGCGCTCCGGTGGTGCGGTTTGCCGCTGGCGAGATAACGCTGCCGCCTGCGGGCTTTTTACAGGCAACACGGGAGGGCGAGGCGGCGCTGATTGATATCGTGCAACAAGCGGTGGACAAGGCGGCCCGCGTGGTCGATCTCTTTGCCGGGGTTGGCACCTTCGCTTTGTCGCTGCCGCAAGCGTCGCTGGTCCATGCCGTTGAAAGTGACGCCGCCGCGGTGCGCGCGCTGAGCGATGCAGTGCGGCGGAGCGGCCGCAAGGTCGTGGTTGAGCGGCGTGATCTGTTTCGCAATCCGCTCTTACCGGTGGAGCTTCAGGGGTATGACGCCGCCATCGTCGACCCGCCCCGCGCCGGGGCACAGGCCCAGGTGGCGGCGCTGGCCGCTTCAACGGTGTCGACGGTGGTGATGATTTCCTGCAATCCCGCGACCTTCGCCCGGGACGCCCGCGTCCTTTTGGATGCCGGATTTAGTTGCCGCGCGGCGCAGCCGGTGGATCAGTTTTTATGGTCGCCGCATGTGGAGCTGGCGGCGGCGTTTCGCCGTTGACGGCTTTGACTTCCGCTGGCTTTTTTATTTCCACGCTGACGACGCCGATCACATCCTGAGTATTGGGGTCGCGCACTCCTAGGCTCATCCACAACCGCTCATCATCGCCGTTCATGGCGTCATGCCAGGCGGCGGGCGTGGTCAGCACGATGCCGGGGCGCTTGACGAACGCCTGCTGCCACAGCCCGGTCTCGTCCATCAGAAAGCGATAGGTCAAGTCGCTGGCGGCGACCAGCAGGCCGCGATTGTCGGTGACGAACAACGGTTCGACCACTCCAGCCTTCTCAGCATGATGGCGCAGCGCCAGCGAGGCGGGGTGATGCAGGAGGGCATCGATGGTGGGGCGGCCGGCAACCTTGGTTTCGGCCACCCATTGGGCGTCGGTTTGATAAATTTCGTCGATGGTCAGCGCCTGATGCTGGTGGTTCTGCGCCCGCACGGCGGCGATCACCGCCGGGTCCTTGGCAATGGTTTTCAACAGCTCCGTCAGGCCTTCATATGTCTTTTTGCCGGCCGCCGCCGGCAACGACAGCAAGAGCCCGCAGATCAGGCCGATCGCCAGAAACAAGTGGGGTTTCGTCCGCAAGCGTCGCCATCCCGTATATGGTTTGCGAGCGTTAAAATAAGGACTGGTGGTTTAAGGGTTGGTTAAGGAATAGATCGCATTTGAGCAATCACCCGCCGCATTGGGCGCGCCGTTTTAGCGGCGGAATTGGCTGGGGGTCAGACCAAACCGCTTTTTCATTGCCGTCGAGAAATTGCACTGGTGCCTAAAGCCGACACGGTCGGCGACTTCGCTTACCGGAAGATCGGTTTCGCAAAGAAGTCGCTTACCTTCGTCCAGCCGCAGATCTTGGATAAATTCGGAAATCGTCGTCGCATGCAGCGCCTTGAAGCCATAATATAGCTTATTGCGATTGAGGCCCAGGCGGCGGCTGAGGGCGGTAACGCTAGGCGGGTCAACGAATTGCGAAAGCAATATGCGCTTGGCCTCATGCAGCGCCTTTTCATCTGCCGCCGTCAGATGGACGCGGGCGGGTTCTTCATTGGAATGCATGACATGATCGATCGCATGGCACAACAGCTCGATCGACCGCGCTTCGATGTATGAGATCCGCAGCCCGCCGGTCAGGTCGGTGCGGATGATATCGGCGGTGATTGCATTAAGGCGGGCGGTAAAATCGAATAGCTCATGAAAACTGTCGTGAGTGTCGTTCAGAATTGCCGAGCGCAGCAGGTCCGGCATGTCGTCAAGCGCGATGCCGGTAAGCTCGCTTAAGAACGGCGGCTTGCAGCAGATGGTTACCCATACCGTCTTGCTGTGCGGCGGTATGATCTCAATGCATTCCGACCCGGGGAGGTTGTTGATGATGCGCCACGACGGCGTGGCCGCATTGACCAGTTTCGTTTTGGATAGATGCATGGCGATGTCGATCGACAGGCTGAAATTGAACCGGATCCAGTCGCCATCCTCAACGTGGAATGTTCTGCCGTTGGTCCAGGCGCAGTCGAAGATGATCACTCGCAAGCCGCGCAATAGCGCGACGAACTCCATCCGGCCTGATCCGACCTCGGCGTGGAGATTATAATTGGAGGCCGTGCCCAGCGGACTTTCAATAATCCATTCCGGCTCGGCATTCGCACCCAGAAGATATTTCGAGTGTTCGTCGAAGTTCGACCAGTCGAATATGGTATAGGGTCCGGTCATGTCGGTAAGTTTATCCATGTCCCCGTCTCCTGGCTGGGAGCGCCCCGTCAGGGCCAATCTAGGCTACAGTATTTCCCAAAAAATGCTTTTGAAAAACATCTCTGTGCGCCGCGCAAAAGACTTATTTGCGCTCAAGAGGCAGACTGGCCAATGTGGAAGTCGCGGATCCGCGCCTGCCTTGGGAGGGGACGTCGTATGAAGAAATTTCAAATACTTGGCTTGTGTCTGGGGTCGGCTTCGGTCGCCGCCGTCTTGGTGGGCGCCGCCCCGGCTGCTGCAGAGACCACGGCAAGCGGGGCCGCCGAGCATACTCTTGAGGAAATCATTATCACCTCGCGCAAGATAGAGGAAAATATTCAGGATGCCCCGCTGGCGGTCAGCGCCTTGAGCGGCCTGCAACTGGAACGCGCCGGGATTGATTCGTTCGACCAGGTATTAAGCCTTATCCCCAATGCCAGCCAATCAGGCGGCATCGCCGGCTCCCTGCAAGGTCTCGTCAGCATCCGCGGCATTTCCACATTGGTCCGCTTCGTGGGGGTGGAAACCGGCGTGGGGTATTATGTCGACGGCGTCTATATGGGCCGGCCGGAGAATTTCAACCAGGACCTGATCGATATCGAGCGGATAGAGGTTCTGCGCGGTCCCCAGGGGGCGCTGTTTGGCAAGAATACCATCGCCGGCGCCATCCACATCATTACCCGCGAGCCGTCGGATGAAACCACCGGCACGCTCGAGGCGCAATACGGCAACTATGACTATTACCGGCTGCGCGGCTACGTTTCGGGGCCGCTCATTGAGGATAAGCTTTATGGTTCCATCAGCGGCGGCTATGTCAAGCATGACGGGTATGTAAAAAATATTTCCGATATCGGTCCCGATCTGGATGCTGAGGATCTTGCGACCTTTCGCGGCAAGCTGCGGCTTAAGGCTTCGGATCATGTGGAGTTTATCTTGAGCGCGGATGCGCTCATCGATCGCGGCGAGCCGGCTTTTTTCGAAGTCGCCGATGTTTCCTTCATTGACGATCCTTCCGAGCAAACGCCGTTCACGGTCAACCAGGATCAGCCGAATTTTCTTGATCGCGATATCTGGGGGGTAACGCTGACGAGCAACGTTGATCTTGGGGAGGGTGAGTGGACTACCATCGTTGCTTATCGCGAGTCGTCCTTTGACGCCGGCCTTGATGATGACAAAGTTCCGGTTCGCTTCTTTGTCGACTTCTTCAGCAGCGACGTTAAAACCGTTTCGGTGGAAAGCCGCTACGCCGGCGCTATCGGCGAACGGATCGGCTATGTGGTCGGGGGCTATTATTTCAATCAAAAGGCCGACAATCTCTCGAACTTTGCCCTGGGTGATTTCCTAACCGGGGTCCCGGGCATCGAGCCGCCGATTGATCTGATCAGCGCCGTTGATTCTGAAAGCTTCGCGGTATTTTTCAACACCAATACCGCTATAACGGACCGCCTTTCGCTGGAAATCGGCGGCCGCTTCGTCACCGAGAAAAAAGAGGCGATGCATATTCAGAACGATATGACGGGCATATTCGGCAGCACTAATTTTTCCGCCGCAAGGCGTGACAACGATTTCTCGCCAACCATCTCGCTTTCCTATGAGGCGACGGAAACCGTCACTACCTACGCGCGATTTGCGCAAGGCTTCAAGAGCGCCGGTTTTAATACCGACTTCGTTATTGCGGGCGTATCCAATCTTGAAGTTGATCCGGAATATGCCACCTCCTATGAAATCGGCATCAAGTCGGATCTTTTGGATCAGCGCCTTCGTCTCAACCTGGCGGGTTTCTATACCTCTTATAAGGATTTGCAGCTCAGCCAGATAACCGGCGGCGGGGTGTCGCTCAACAATGCGGCAAAGGCGGATATTTACGGGATAGAGGCCGAATTCGTCGCGGTGCTTGGCCCGCATCTCGATCTAAACGGCAGCCTCGGTTATCTTGACGCCACCTACGATGATTTTCCGGGATGTCCGGCGCCGGGGGCAACGCCGCCGGCGCTGACTACCCCCAATTGCGCCGGCAACTACCTCAACCTGGCGCCCAAGTGGACGGCGGCGCTAGGCGCGCAGTTCACCTATCCGGTCGGATCATGGGGCGACTTCATCGCGCGCGCCGATTGGAATTACCGCAGCAAGGTATTTTTTGAGCCGCAAAACACCACGCGTTTGAGCGGCGATAGCCGTCACCTCGTCAATCTGCGCGCTGGCATCGTGACCGAGCATTGGGAGCTGTTCGCCTGGGTGGAAAATCTGGCGGACGAGACTTACGTCAACTACGCTGACGACCGCAGCGCCATTTTTGTCAATACGACCCAATCCTTCGGCGCGCCGCGAACTTATGGCGGCACCGCCCGCTTCAAGTTCTGAGCGGGAACGATGTCCGCACATGCAGGACGAGATGGCCGGCCTGATCCGGCGACGGTGGCGGCTGCGGCGCGCCCGTTCCATAAGGCCGGAAGCGTCCATGAAATATCGATCAATGGCGTGACTCTGCATTATTGGCGGTGCGGCAATGGGCCGCGCACCCTGGTCTTTATCCACGGGAACTCCGCCTGCAAGGAGGCCTTTGTCGAGCAGTTTACGGAATTTTCTTCTCAAGATGTCAGCTGCTATGCCTTCGACCTGCCTGGCCACGGATCATCAAGCGATTCTCCGTCTCCCATGCGAGACTATACGATTCCCGGCTACGCCCATCTTCTTCAGCAGAGCTTCGATGCGCTTGCCATCGCGCGTCCCTTGATTGTCGGCTGGTCGCTTGGCGGCCATATTGCCTTGGAGATGGCCGGCTGCGACTTTCCGCTGTCCGGCATCTTGTTGACGGGCACGCCGCCGATCGGTCCCGGCGTCAGCGATTTTGCGGCGGCGTTTACGTCGCTGTCGGCCGATGGCGTGACCACTCGCGCTGAGGCCTCGGAAACGGAGATTCGAGCCTATGTGAGGGACCTTTACGGTACGCTCGATCCCATTCCCGAGCTTTACTTCTCGGCTGCGTTGCGCACTGACGGACAAGCCCGCGCCATCATGGCCGAGCACTGGATAGCCGGCCAGGAAGGCTGCCATCAACCAACCGTGGTCGCAACGTGGCCGCGCCCCTTATGCGTCGTTCATGGCCTGGCGGATCCGTTCATCTCTTATGATTATCTTCAGCGGCTGCGGTGGCGGCGGCTATGGTCGGAAGGAATCATCGAGATGCCGGGCATCGGTCACGCACCGTTTCTGGAGAAGCCTACGCATTTCAATGCCGTTCTCCACGCTTTCATGGAGGAGGCATGGACACGGTGAGCGCCGGCATCAACGGTATTGTGGATCACGACCTGGACAGCGCCATGCGCATTTGGCGCCGCGATCTGCATCGCCATCCCGAGATGGCGTTCAACGAAGAGCGCACCGCCAGCCTGGTCGCGGCGGCATTATCGTCATTCGGCTTGGAGGTGCACGCCAACATCGCCCGTACCGGCGTGGTCGGCATCCTTGATTTTGGCGAAGGCCCTTCCATTGGGCTGCGGGCCGATATGGATGCCCTGCCGATTATGGAACAAACGGGGGTGGCCTATGCGTCTGCATTTCCCGGCTGCATGCATGCCTGTGGCCATGATGGACATACGGCAATGCTGCTTGGCGCGGCGAAGATACTTGCGCAACGGCGCGACCTGTCGGGTCGGATCGTATTCATCTTTCAGCCGGCGGAGGAAAACGAAGGCGGCGCGCGGGCCATGATGGAAGCCGGACTGTTCGATCGCTTCCCCATAGACGCCATTTTCGGCCTGCATAACATGCCCGGTGTGCCGGTGGGAACCTTCATGGCGCGACCGGGCACGATTACCACTGCCTATAATACCTTCAGCATTACCATTGAGGGCAAAGGCGGCCATGGCGCCATGCCGGAGACGGCAAAGGATCCGATCGTTGCTGGCGCTGCCCTGGTCCTGGCGCTGCAGACGATTGTATCGCGAAACGCCAGACCATTGGATACCGTGGTGCTGACGGTGGGACAAATCACCGGTGGCGACACTTTCAACGTGATTCCAGACCGCGTTTACCTCAAAGGCTCCTGCCGCAGCCTGACCCCGGCGACGCTCGATCTGGTGCGGCAGAGGATTGAGGCCGTCTGCCAGGGGACAGCGGACACGTATGGCGTTTGCATTACCTGCCTTCAAGAAGAGCGCTATCCCGCCATTGTCAATACCAAAGCGGAATCTGAACTGGTAATCGCGGCTCTGCGCGGGCTTGATGGCGCAGGGCCTGTCATCACCGACTTTCCCCCGTCCATGGGGTCGGAGGATTTTTCTTTCTATCTGCAAAAAAGGCCCGGCTGCTATTTCATCATCGGCAATGGGGAGGGCGGCGGATCGCTGCATTCGCCGACGTATGACTTCAATGATGATGCCCTAAAATTTGGCGCCGCCGCCTGGGTGGCCATCGCCGAGAAGGGTCTAACCGCCGCACTGGGCGCGGTGGCGTAGGAAGTGGTCGGCCAAGACGGCGGCCATCATCGCCTCGCCCACCGGCACGGCGCGGATGCCGACGCAGGGATCATGACGGCCTTTGGTGACGATCTCGGTCTCCGCGCCGCCAACGCTCACCGTGCGGCGGGGGGTGAGGATGGAGGAGGTGGGCTTGACGGCAAAGCGCGCCACGATGTCCTGGCCCGACGAGATGCCGCCCAGGACGCCGCCGGCGTGGTTCGATAAAAAACGCGGCTTGCCGTCAGGTCCGGCGCGCATTTCATCGGCATTTTCCACGCCGGTCAGGCGGGCCGACGCAAAGCCGTCGCCAATCTCCACTCCCTTGACCGCGTTGATGCTCATCATGGCGGCGGCCAGATCGGCGTCGAGCTTGCCGTAAATCGGCGCGCCCCAACCCGCCGGCACGCCCGAGGCCACCACCTCGATCACCGCGCCCACCGAGTTGCCATCCCGGCGTAAGCCATCAAGGTAGGGCTCCCACACGGCGGCCATCTCGCTATCAGGGCACCAAAAGGGATTATTCTCCACCTCGTCCCAATTCCAGCGGCTGCGGTCGATGGCGTGTTCGCCCACCTGAACGAGCGCGCCGCGGATACACACGCCGTCGCCCAGAACTTTGCGCGCCAACGCGCCGGCGGCGACCCGGGCGGCGGTTTCCCGGGCCGAGGCGCGGCCGCCGCCGCGATAATCGCGCACGCCGTATTTCGCCATGTAGGTATAATCGGCGTGACCGGGGCGGAACTTCTCGGCGATGTCGCCGTAATCCTTGGAGCGCTGATCGACGTTCTCGATCATCAGGCTGATCGGCGCGCCGGTGGTGTTGCCCTCAAACACGCCAGATAAAATTCTCACCTGATCGGGCTCCTGGCGCTGGGTGGTGAAGCGCGACTGTCCCGGCCGGCGTTTGTCGAGCCAGCGTTGAATGTCGCCTTCCGCCAGCGCGATGCCCGGCGGTATGCCGTCGACCACGCAGCCCAGCGCAGGCCCGTGGCTTTCGCCCCAGGTGGTGACGCGAAAGAGGTGGCCGTAGGTGTTGTGCGACATCGGTTGCGCTCAGTCGCCGTTGTTATTGGAAACGACGGTGATGTCGGGCGCATCTTCCAGTTTCATGCCGATCACGTGATAGCCGGAATCCACGTGATGCACTTCGCCGGTCACGGCGCTGGAGAGATCGCTGAACAGATAAAGGATGGAATTGCCGACCTCATCAGTGGTAACGTTGCGGCGCAGCGGCGCGTTGTATTCGTTCCATTTCAGAATGTAGCGGAAATCGCCGATGCCGGACGCCGCCAAGGTCTTGATCGGTCCGGCGGACACGGCGTTCACCCGGATGCGATCCTTGCCGAGATCTTTTGCGAGGTAACGCACGCTGGCTTCCAGCGCCGCTTTGGCGACGCCCATGACGTTGTAGTGCGGCATGACCTTTTCCGCGCCGTAGTAGGTAAGCGTGACCAGGCTGCCGCCGTCCGTCATCAAGGCCGCTGCGCGCCGCGCCACCGCCGTGAATGAATAGCAGGAGATGTTCAGGGTCATCAGGAAATTGTCGAGCGAGGTATCGACGTAGCGGCCCTTCAATTCGTTCTTGTCGGAAAAGGCGATGGCGTGCAGCACGAAATCCAGCTTGCCCCATTCTTTCTGCACCGTGGCGAAGGCGGCGTCCAGCGAACCGGCATCGCCGGCGTCGCACGGGATCACCAGGGACGATCCGACAGACGCCGCTAACGGGCGCACGCGCTTCTCCAGCGCTTCCCCGAGGTAGGTAAAGGCGAGGTCAGCGCCATGGGCATGGGCGGCCTTGGCCGCGCCCCAGGCGATGGAGCGTTCGTTAGCGACGCCCATGATGAGGCCTTTTTTCCCTGCCAGAAGTCCGCTCGCACCAGCCATTGAGATCCCCTTGCGTTTTGCCGCACGTTGCCGTTTGCGGCATCCTACACCATTGAAAAGCGGAATCAATCTTGCGCAAGCGGCGCGGCCGCCCGCCGTCTGGCGGCGGCGGCGTTTAATTCCACGCCGAGGAGAAAGCTGGCGCTCATCAGATAGAAGAACATCAAGGCGATGATCGCCCCGGCCAGGCTGCCGTAGGTAATATCGTAATGGGCCAGGTACTTCAGATAAAGCGAAAAGCCGCTGCCCACCGCCAACCATAAGACGATGGTCAGGAAGGCGCCCCGCGCCACCGGCACGAAACGGCCCTTGTAACGGGGTTTTAAGGCAAACAGCAGGCTGCACAGGGCAAGGAAGATCACCAGCGTGCTGGCGGCATAGCGGAGCAGGTTGAATAGCCGGCTCCAGCTTTCCAACATGGGCAGGAAGTAGAGGGCGGCGTGCCAGGCCAGCGGCCCCAGCACGAAGGCCGACATGCCAAGCACAATGCATAAGCCTGAGGCGATGACCAGGCCAATGCCATGCAGCCGGCGCAGCCAGAAGGCGGGCGGGTCGCCGGCCTCGAAGGCGCGGTCGATGGCCACCCGGGCTGCCCCTAAGGCCGAGGAAGCAACCCAGATCGCGCCCAATAGGCCCAGGGTGAGCACGCCGCTGGTGGTGGTTTCCAAGAGGCTGATGATCGGCCCCCGCAACACCTCTCCCACCTCGGGCGGCAGGTTATCGAACAGGAAGGTGATGGCGTCGATGCCGGCGTCGGTCTGGCCGATAAGGCCGGCCAGCGCCACCAGGAAGATCAGAAAGGGAAACAGGCCGAGGATGGTCAGAAACGCCAAATGGCCAGCCATCACCGCATCTTCATGGCGCAGGAAAGCTTTCAGCGCGTTGCCGAGATCGGCGAGAGCGGTCATGGCCCCTTCTCACTTTAAGGGTTGACGGACGCTATAGGGATGCTCGGCCGACCAACGCTCGATAAAGGCGCGCAAGTCCTCGTCGATGACGTCGGGCAGCACCACGCGCAAGGTGACATATTGATCGCCCCTCGTCTTGTCCTCTTTTTCCACCCCCTTGCCGCGCAGCCGGAGCCCCTTGCCGGTATTGCTGCCGGCGGGGATTTTCAGGCTGACTTCGCCGTCAATGGTATTGACCCGCGCTTCGCCGCCGAGGATGGCTTCCCGCAAGGTTACCGGCAGGTCGATATGGATGTCGTGCCCCTCCAGGCGAAACTCGGCATGGGGGCGAATGTCGACCTCGATCAAGGCATCCCCCGGATGGCCGCCATTCTCGCCGGGACCGCCCTGGCCCTTGAGGCGGATCTGCTGGCCCTGACGCACCATTTTCGGGATTTGCACCGCCAGGGTCTTGCCGTTTTCCAGTGAAATCTTGCGTTTGACGCCCCTAACCGCATCCAGAAAGTCGATGGTCACCTTGTAGATGCGGTCAGCGCCATGGCGGGGCTGAGGGCCGCGCTTTTTGCGTCCCTGGCCGCCGAAAATGTCGGCAAAGAAGTCCTCCGGCTTGAAATTGCCGAAGCCATGGCCGCCGCCCGCCGCGCCCGCTTGGGCGCGGCGGGCGCGGTGCGCGCCAGCGCTGGCGCCAAAGCCGGCGAAGGCCCGTTCGTTGCCGTTCTCGTCGATCTCGCCCCGGTCATAGCGGCCGCGCAGCTTCTCATCGCCCAGGATGGCGTAGGCGGCGGAGGCTTCCTTGAAGCGGTCGGCGACTTTGGCGTCACCCGGGTGCAGGTCGGGATGCAGCTCCTTGGCGAGCTTGCGGTAGGCCTTTTTCAGCTCGGCCTGGGACGCGCCGCGGGGAACGCCGAGTATCGTGTAGAGATCCGTCATGCCCAACCCATTCCAGCTCGTGGGGTAATCATTCTAAATATGATTTCTCCACAAAGTGTAAAGGCTTAGGCGGCGCTTTCAACCCTTGACCACCCGCCAGGTGCCGTCCGGTTGCCGGCAGGCGGTGCCGTAGCCGGTTTCGGTCTGGCCGGAAACGGTGACGCTTTGCTGAAACTCCCGGCAGTCCTGGCCCTCGGCGTTCTTGAAGGTCTTTTGCGGGGTGATGGTGCCGGAGTTGCCGCTGTCGGGATTGGCCCAGCGCGAGGTCTGTCCCGCCGGGGCCTTGGTCAGGGAGTTTTGCGTGGTGGTCTGCATGTACTGGCGGTCGCGCTCGTCGAGCTTGCGCCCCAATTGGCCGCCGAGATAAGCGCCGGCCACCGCGCCCACCGCCACCAAGACCGCGCTGTCGCTCACCGCCGAGCCGAGAAGCGCCCCGGCCGCCGCGCCGATCAGGGTTCCCGCCTGCTCCCGTTCACGCCCTTCCTCACATGCCGCTAGGACCAGGGCGGAGGCCATGACGCCAACCATAAGTTCTTTCCGCATCGTATGATTTCCTGTTGGGGTTCAATCCTATGCCTACTATATATGGACCGCCAATGTGGAAACAATTGGGCCATCCGGTTGTTTCCGAAAAGTCACAGGAGCGCCACCATGACGGCTGATGTCTCTGATCCGTACCGGCTTTTCGGCGGGTGGTTTGCTGAAGCGGAGAAAGCCGAGATCAATGACCCCAACGCCATGGCGCTGGCCACGGCGTCCCCGGATGGCCGTCCATCGGTCCGCATGGTGCTCCTCAAAGGCTGGGACGAGCATGGCTTCGTGTTCTACACTAACCTCGAAAGCCGCAAGGGCGGCGAGCTGTTGGCCAATCCCCATGCCGCGCTGTGCCTACACTGGAAATCGTTGCAGCGCCAGGTGCGGATCGAAGGGCCGGTGTCGCCGGTCAGCGCCGAGGAAGCCGACGCCTATTTCGCCTCGCGGCCGCGCGACAGCCGCATCGGCGCTTGGGCCTCGGCCCAGTCGCGGCCCTTAGAAGGGCTGTTCAAGCTGGAGCGGGAGGTGGCGAAATACGCCGCCAAGTACGCCGTCGGCGAGGTGCCCCGGCCACCCCATTGGTCGGGCTTTCGTTTGACGCCCGAGGCGATCGAATTCTGGCGCGCCAAGCCGTTTCGCCTCCACGAGCGGCAGGTTTTCCGTAAAACCCAAGGCGGCTGGACGGTGGGCTACCTCTTCCCCTAAGCTTGGGCAAGGGCGTGAAGGAGTGAAGGTGTTAAAGGCTTCCACAGCGAGGGTATCTCCTGAACGGCGCGCCAGGCTGATGCGCCAGGCGTCGCGGGCCTCGGTGACGGTGGCGCTGACGCTCATTGTCATCAAGGCGGCGGCCTGGGTAGCCAGCGGTTCAGTGGCGCTGCTGGGCTCGCTTCTCGACTCCTGTCTGGACGCCATTGCATCAGGATTGACACTGCTGGCGATCAGTCACGCGCTGTCGCCGGCGGATGAGGAGCATCGCTTCGGTCATGGCAAGGCGGAGGCCATCGCCGGGCTCGGCCAGGCGGCGGTGATCATCGGTTCGGCGCTGTTTTTATTCATCGAGTCGATCAACCATTTCATCCGTCCGGTGGCGGTTACTGCCAGCGAGTGGGGAATCACCGTGATTATCGTTTCCATGGTGTTGACCGTCGTCCTGGTGCGGTATCAACTCTGGGTGTTGAAACAGACCGGATCGCTGGCGGTGTCCGCCGATTCGCTGCATTACACCAGCGATCTTATCATGAACCTCGGCGTGGTCGTGGCGCTGGTGGCGTCCGGCGTATTTGGGCTGACCATCGTCGACCCCATCGTCGGCGTGGCGATTGCCGCCTTCATTGTCAAAAGCGCCTGGTCGATCGCCCGGCAGTCTTACGATACCCTGATGGATCGTGAAATGTCGCCGGAAGAGCGCGCCCGCATCGAGGCCATCGTGCTCGGCCACCCGGAAGTGCGCGGCCTTCACGATCTGCGCACCCGCACTTCCGGCATCAACAGCTTCATTCAGTTTCATCTGGAGCTTGATCCCGCCATTCGTTTGGACAAGGCGCATGTCATATCGGATCGGGTTGAGGCGGCGATCGCGCGCATTTTCCCCGATGCAGACGTCATCATTCATGCTGATCCGGCCGGTGTTGAGATGCCTCACGATGTGGTCGACAGCGGATTGGGAACAACGCCGTAAGGGCGCTTTAACATTAGGCGGTTAATTATGTCTACAGATAGCAATCGACGTGTTCTGGTGTTGACGGGGGCCAGTCGCGGCATCGGTCACGCCACGGTGAAACGGTTTTCCAGCGCCGGTTGGCGGGTGATTACCTGCTCGCGCCATCCGTTTCCGGAAAATTGTCCGTGGGAAGCGGGACCGGAAGATCATGTGCAGGTCGATCTCGGCGATCCCGAGGATCGCGCGCGGGCAGTTCTGGAGTTGCGCAAGCGATTGAATGGCGGCCCGGTGCACGCTCTGGTCAACAACGCCGGCATTTCGCCCAAAGGCCCGAAGGGCGAGCGATTGAATACGCTGACCACTTCCGAGGAAGATTGGCGCAAGGTGTTTGAAGTGAACTTCTTCGCGCCGGTGGTGCTGGCGCGCGGGCTCATTGAGGAATTAAAATCCGTTCAAGGCTCCATCGTCAACGTCACCTCCATCGCCGGCAGCCGGGTGCACCCGTTTGCCGGCGCCGCTTATGCGACCTCGAAGGCGGCGCTCGCTTCACTCACGCGGGAAATGGCCGCCGACTTCGGCCCCTTCGGCATTCGCGTCAACGCCATTGCGCCGGGCGAGATCGATACCGCGATATTGTCGCCGGGCACGGAAAAATTGGTGGCGGACATTCCGTTGCGCCGCCTGGGCAAACCGGAGGAAGTAGCTAAGGCCATCTATTACCTGTGCACCGATCAATCGTCCTATGTGACGGGCGCGGAAATTCACATCAACGGCGGCCAGCACGTGTGAGCTGGTCACACCGCATTCAACGCCTGCGTTAAATCAACAATCAAGTCATCGGCGTTTTCGATGCCGATGGAGAGCCGCACCATGCCCGGCGTGATGCCAAGGCGTTGTTGCGTTACCGGCGGAATATCGGAATGGGTCATGGTTGCGGGATGTTCAGCCAGACTCTCGGTGCCGCCAAGACTGACTGCAAGCTTCATCAGTTTCAGAGAATCCAGGAAACGAAACGCCGCCGCTTCGCCGCCCTTGACGTCGATGGAAAATGTCGAGCCGGGGGACAGACACTGCTTGGCGAACAAGCGCCCCGCCGGGCTTTGCGGCGGCAGGTGACCGAGATAATGCACCGCATCGACCTTGGGATGGGTGACGAGAAAGTCAGCAATCTTTTTGGCATTCGTCGCCGCTTCCGTCATGCGCAGCTTCAAGGTCTCCAGGCTGCGCATCAGGAGCCAGCCGGTATGTGGATCGCACATGGTGCCAAGAATGGTGCGAAAACCGCGCACCGCGGCAAGCGCCGCTTGCGATCCCAAGGCGCAGCCGGCAATGACGTCGCTGTGACCGCCGACATATTTGGTCAGCGAATACAGCACCAAGTCGGCGCCATGGGATAGCGGATGCTGCCACAAGGGGCCAAGGAACGTGTTGTCGACCATCACCACGGGACGGAAATTTTGCGCAGCGTGCAGCCCTTTCGCCGCATCGGCGCAAGCAGCGATATCCACCAGATCATTGGTGGGGTTGGCCGGCGTTTCCACGTAGATCACTGACACCCGGCCAATCTTTTTTGCCTTTTCCAGCGCGTCGGCCAACGGTTTTGCGTCAGCGCCGGCGGCAAAGCCGACCCGGCTTACCCCGAATTGCGGCAGGATGTGCGCCAGCAGAAATTCGCTGCCGCCGTATACCGGCTCGCTGTGCACCACCACGTCGCCCGGCCGCACGTGGGCGAAAATCGTGGTGGCGATGGCCGCCATGCCGCTGGAAAACACCAAGCTATCCTCGGCGTCGTCCCACAACGTCAGGCGGTCTTCGAGAATTTCCAGGTCCGGATTGTTGATGCGCGAATAAATCAGGCCGGGATCCTCGCCCGCTCGACGCTCGCGCAGACCATAGGCGAGTTCAAAGAATTCCTTGCCGGCCTGGGCGCTGTCGAACACGAAGGTCGAGGTCATGAACAGCGGCGCCTTGACCGCCCCTTCCGACAGCTTCGGATCATAGCCGTAACTCATGGCCAGCGTTTCGGGATGCAGGCGGTGGCTGCCGAGC
Organism: Pseudomonadota bacterium; assembly: GCA_003577275.1. GTDB lineage: Bacteria > Pseudomonadota > Alphaproteobacteria > Sphingomonadales > Govanellaceae > PRO5. The sequence continues at coordinate 33,683 of QEVO01000007.1, read as the reverse complement.
GTGCGGTGACGGTAGGGTTTTTGCGGCTTCATGGCGAGAACCTCCCAGGCGGTGCTGCTGGGATGCTAGTTTATTGTATTCCTCAGGTTTATTTTTTCAAAGTGTTGCGTTTTTCGGATAAAATTGAGAAAATATATCGATTCTTATCAAAATAGTAGCTTGGTAATGTCAATAAAACTGGATCGTGAAGACATTCGTATCCTGACTATCTTGCAGGAGGACGCCGAGCGGCCGATGGCCGAGGTGGCCGAGTCGGCGGGGCTGTCGCTATCCTCCTGTTGGCGGCGGGTGCGCTCCCTGAAAGAGGCCGGGGTCATCCGCAAAACGGTGGCGATCCTTGATCCTGAACGCGCCGGCCTGGGGTTTGAGGTCATCGCCTCGGTGACGCTGACCGATCACGGGCTGAAAAGCCGCTTAAAATTCGAGGATTTCGCCCGCGCGCGGCCGGAGATCGTCGAATGCCGGTTGTTGAGCGGCGAGAAGGATTACCAGATGCGGGTGGTCACGCCCGACCTCGGCTCTTATGAGCACTTCATGACCGGGGTGCTGTTGGAGCAGCCGGAAGTGCGTTCGGTGGTGACCTCCATCGTCTTGCGCCGGGTCAAGACCACCACCGCCCTGCCGCTGTCTGCGTAAACGAGACACAGGCATGTACTATTTTCTCCGCGTCACTGCCTGCTCCAGCGCCTGGCGGATGAAGCGCTGGTAGGGGATGCCGAGGCGCGCCGCCTTCGCCTTGACGGCATCAAGGAGCGGCTCCGGGAGCCGCATGTTGACGCGGGCGGCTTTCGGCTCAAACTCGAACTGCACCGGCTTGAACTGACGAAAGTCTAAATCTGACAGATCTTGGCGCAGCAGGTCTTCCGCCGCTTTATCGCTCTTCATCTTGGGCAGTTTGCGTTTCATAGCTTCTCACCTCTTTCTGGTGCATGTAGCGAGCGCTGATTGGTCGGATATAAACTTTTTCTCCAATGTGACGCAGCGTAAAGGCGACAAAAAGCGCTCTGCCGGTGGATGATCTGCCGATCGCCAAGTACCGCGTCTCTTTATCGGAATGTTTCAAGTCCGGTGCGATACGAGGGCCGTGCTTGAAGACAAATTCAATCTCAGCGCGGGAAACCCCATGCTTGCGGCATTTCTGCAAATTGCCAGAATCCCAATTGAATTCCGCAACCTTTTGCATCATGGGCGTATGATGTCATTTGTACACACATTTGTCAACTGAATGCCAAAAGTTATCCTTTTGGCGTGTAAAGAGGCGGCAACTTACGCGTCTTCGTAATCGAGCCCGATGTCCACCGCCGGGGCGGATTGGGTGATGCGGCCGACCGAGATAAAATCGACGTTGGTTTCGGCGATGGCGGCGATGGTTTCCAAGGTGACGCCGCCCGAGGCTTCCAAGGGCAGGCGGCCGTCGGCGATGCGCACCGCCTCGCGCAGCATATCCAGGCTCATGTTGTCGAGCAGGAGGCGGTCGGCGCCCGCCGCGATCGCCGCCTTGACCTGATCCAAGGTGTCGCATTCAACCGCAACGCCAAAGCGGCTGGCGGAGATGTCATGGCTTTTGGCGGCGCGCACGGCAGCGGCGACGCCGCCGCAGCGGGCGACGTGGTTGTCCTTGATCAGAATGCCGTCATCGAGCCGCATACGGTGGTTATGGCCGCCGCCCATGCGCACCGCATACTTGGCGGCGAGGCGCAAACCGGGAATGGTTTTTCGGGTGTCGAGAAGCTTGGCCTTGGTGTGGGCGATGCGGCTGGCGTAGGCATGAGTCAAGGTGGCGATGCCGGACAAATGCTGCACGATGTTCAAGGCGGTGCGCTCGGCCGTCAGCACGGCGCGCGCCTTGCCGGTGACGCGGGCGATGATGGCGCCGGCGGCCAACTTGTCGCCATCCTGCGCTTGCGGGTGGAATGTAACATCAGGATCGCAGGCTTTGAACGTCGCCTCGGCGAACGGCAGGCCGGCCAGCACCAACGTTTCACGCGCCGCCATGACAGCGCAGATGGCGGCGCGCTCGGAAATGGTGACGGCGCTGGTCAGATCGCCATGGCCGACATCTTCGGCCAAGGCCATGCGCACCACGCGGTCGATGTCGCTGCGCGTTAAATCCATCGAATTATGACGCCAGGGCGGCGACGCGGTTTTGCGCCATGGGCGGGCTCATCTCCAGCATCCGCTCCAACGGTTTCAGCGCTTTTATGCGAATATCTTCCGGCACGATGATTTCCGGCGTTTCGTCGCGCAGGCAGAGGTAGAGCTTTTCCATGGTGTTCAAGGCCATGAACGGGCAATTGTTGCAGCTACACTGGCCGTCCGCGCCGGGCGCGCCCAAAAACACCTTGTGCGGCGCGGCTTTTTCCATCTGATGAATGATGTGCGGTTCGGTGGCGATGATGAAAGTCTTGGCGTCGTGAGAGAGCGCGAACTTCAAGATCGAGGAGGTGGAGCCCACATGATCGGCGTGCGCCAAGATATAGTCGGGACACTCGGGATGGGCAGCCACCGGCGCCTCGGGGTGCTGCGCTTTCAGTTTCAAGAGTTCTTCTTCGGAAAAGCGCTCGTGCACGATGCAGGTGCCGGGCCACAGCGTCATCGGCCGGCCGGTTTTTTTGGCCAGATACGCGCCCAAGTGGCGGTCAGGGGCAAACAGGATCGGCTGATCGGCGGGAATTTGCCGGATGATATGCTCGGCATTGGACGAGGTGACGATGATATCGGTCAACGCCTTCACCTCGGCGGAGCAGTTGATGTAGGTCAGCGACACGTGGTCGGGATGGGCCTCGCGGAAGCGGCGGAAGTCCTCGGGCTGGCAACTGTCTTCCAGGCTGCATCCGGCTTCCAAATCGGGCAGCACCACTTTCTTCTGCGGGCTTAAGATCTTCGCCACCTCGGCCATGAAACGGACGCCGCAAAACACGATCATGTCGGCGTCGGTGGCGGCGGCCTTGCGCGACAGGTCCAGGGAATCGCCGACGAAATCGGCAATGTCCTGAATCTCCGCCTCCTGGTAGTAGTGGGCGAGGATGACGGCGTTCTTTTCCCGCCGCAACCGCTTGATCTCGGCCTCCAGGTCAAGGGTGGGGTCGACGTGCCGGCTCACAGGCATCGGCGTAAAACTTTTGACTTCCAATGACTTAGCGTCCATTTACTACACCCCACCACCAGCGCCACGAATCGGCGGCTCATGCGTCATATATCAGTCATTGTCCCCCCTCTTTCAAGGCGATAGAGCATGGTCAAAAAGTTTTTCCAATACTGCAGGAATTTCCTTTGCGCGCCCTTCGTCCGCTGGTGGGCGAAGCGCTCGGCGGACCAGCCGCAGACCGGCGCGGCCGCGGCTTATGAGGCGCTCAGCGGCCAGCCGGCGGCGGACAAAGGGTCAGCCATGCAGCGACGGCTGCGCGGCGCGGCTTTGGATACCTTAACGGCGCGGGTGGGGCCGGGCCATTTGGCGGTGGTGCCGCTCTTGATGGCCATGGCCTATGACGAGCCATCGCGGCTCCGCCGCCGGGTCTATCAGCGCCGGGCGTTGATCGTGGCGCGCCGCCATTACGGCTATAGCCACCCCATGACGCTGTTCATCGAAGGCCAGCAGGATCAGTTGAGACGATAGCGGCCGCCGGCCTTGGGCGCGCCGTCGGTCTTCAGGCGGCCGGTTTCGCAGAGATGGATGATATGGGCGAGAACCGAGCGGGCGGCGGCCGGATGCAGGCCTTTGGGCACCGCGGCGTACATGCGCGCGACCATCTGCGGGATGGTGGCCAGCCCGTCGGCGACGCAGGCCAGGATTTCCCGCTCCCGCTCCTCGCGGTGGGCGAGGAGGGCGGCGACGTAGGCTTGCGGCTCCAGGATGGCCGGGCCGTGGGTGGGGTAATAGATGGCGTCTTCGCGCGCCATCAGCTCCCGCAACGACCGCATATAGGCCGCCATGTCGCCGTCGGGCGGCGAGACGACGCTGGTCGACCAGCCCATCACATGGTCGCCGGTAAAGAGCGCGCTTTCCTCCCGTAGGGCGAAGCACAGGTGGTTGGAGGTGTGGCCGGGGGTATGCACCGCCTCGATGGTCCAGTCCGGCCCGCGCACCTGGTCCTGGTGATGGAGCCGCGCGTCGAAAATGAAATCGCGGTCGGCCCCTTCCTCCAACGGATCGCCCTCATCGTCGCGGCCGCTGCCGTGGGGTCCGAAGGCGTAGATCGGCGCGCCGGTGGCGGCTTGCAGCGCGCGGCTGGCGGGGGAATGGTCGCGATGGGTATGGGTGATCAGGATGTGGCTCACCCGCTGGCCTTCCAGGGCTTTTAGAAGCGCCCCGACATGGCTCGCCATATCGGGGCCGGGGTCGATCACCGCCACCGCCTCGCGGCCAATGAGGTAGGTGCCGGTGCCGGTAAAGGTGAAGGGACCGGGGTTTTTCGCCACCACCCGACGGATGAGCGGGCTGATGTTTTCGGCGACGCCATAAGCGGGGTCGAAATGGCGATTAAAAGGGACGGTGATGGCCATGGACAGACCTTATGTTGCGCAGGGCCCCTTGTACTGGAAAAGCTGCCGCTTGGCGAGGCGGAATAGGGCGCGTTGACAAGTAGGCCGTCCCATGCTCAGAATTTTCACTTGCTGCAAAATCTTGATGTAATGGGGAGCAGGATGTACGTCATTGTCAAAATCCTGATTAGCGCCATGATCATAACGGCGGTATCAGAGCTTGCCAAAAGATCAACTTTTGCTGCGGCGATCTTAGTCTCGCTGCCACTGACCAGCATTCTGGCGTTTTCTTGGATATACTGGGAAAGCCGGAATGCCGAAAAAATAGCCGCCATGTCCTACGAAGTGCTGTGGTTTGTCATTCCCTCGCTGGCCTTTTTTCTGACCTTACCGGCCTTACTGCGATTTGGCGTCAAGTTTCTGCCGGCAATGATGCTATCATCGCTTCTGGTCGCCGTACTTTATGCGGCAATGATGTGGCTATTACGTTTTGTCAAGGGTGCGTAGTTATTTGGCGACGATGAAGCGCGTATCGTAGCCGGACTGCCATTCGATCAGGGGGACAGCGCTATGATCGTTCTTGAAATTCTAGCTCTTCTTATCGTCGTAGCCATCGTATATGGCATTGTCGTTTACAACCGGCTGACGCGATTTAAGTATCGCGTGGAGGCGGCGTGGAGCGACATCGACGTGCAATTAAAGCGCCGCTACAACCTCATTCCCAACTTGGTGGAAACGGTCAAGGGCTACGCCGCGCATGAGGCCAAGACCTTAGAAGCGGTGGTCGAGGCGCGCAATCGGGCGCAAGCCGCGGACGGCGCGCCGGACCAGCAGGCCAAGGCGGAAAATGCGCTCAGCGGCGCGCTGCGTTCGTTGTTTGCGCTGGCGGAGCAATACCCCAATCTCAAGGCCAATGAAAACTTCCTGTCGTTGCAGCGGGATTTAAGCGAAATCGAAGGCCACATCCAGTCGGCGCGGCGCTATTACAACGGCACGGTGCGCGACAATAATACCTATGTCATGCAATTTCCCAGCAACTTGATCGCGCAAAGCTTCGGCTTTCGCACCGCCGAGTTTTTCGAGCTTGACAACGGCGCGGAGCGGGAAAACGTCAAGGTGTCGTTCTAGGTGCGCCAGTTTGCTTTTCTAGCCGTTGTTGTTGCGCTTCTTAGCAGCGCGCGCGCCGACGAGCGTGTACTGTCGTTTGACAGCGATATCCAGGTCAATCGCGACGGCAGCCTGGTGGTTACGGAAACGATCACCGTCAATGCCGAAGGACAGCAGATCCGGCGCGGCATCTACCGTGATTTTCCCACCGATTACACGCTGCCCGGCGGCGGTCGGATGCGGGTCGGCTTTGATGTCCTGGAGGTCGGCCGCGACGGCGGCGCTGAAGATTATCACACCGAGCGCCTGTCGAATGGCGTGCGGATTTATTTTGGCAGCGCCGAACGTTTTCTGACGCCGGGCGTTCACGCCTATCGCCTGACCTATCGCACGACGCGGCAGATTGGTTTCTTTGATGTCCATGACGAGCTTTATTGGAACGTCACCAGCAACGATTGGAAATTTCCCATCGATCAGGCGCGGGCCGTGGTGCGCCTGCCGTCCGGCGTGCGGCCCACCGATTTTACCTATTACACCGGACCCGTAGGCGCGCGCGGCGGGGACGCCAGCGCCTATGTTTCGGGCGCCGGGGTGGTGTTTGAAACCACGCGCGCGCTTAGTCCCGGCGAAGGGCTGACCATCGCGGTTGCCTGGCCCAAGGGGCATGTCGATGCGCCGAGCGCGCTTGAGCGGAGGCTCAGCGGGTTCGGCGATCTGCGGCAAATTACGCTCGCCGTATTGGGTCTGATGGTGATCGTCGTCTATTACGTGGCGGTGTGGTTGAGGGTCGGCCGCGATCCCGAGAAGGGCGCCATTTATCCCCGCTATGAACCGCCCGCCAATCTGTCGCCGGCCGCCACCCGCTTCATCGCTCGTCTGGGCTTTGATCAGAAGGCGCTGGCCGCGGCTCTGGCCAGCCTGGCGGTCAAAGGGGCGATCCGACTTCATGAGACGGAGGAGGGCGTATTTACCATTGAAAAACTTGGCGAGGGGGCGGGACTGTCGGCGGATGAGGCGGCCATGGTGCGGTCGTTGCTTGCCGGTGGCGGAGAAACATTAGCTTTAAAGCAGGCCGAACATCGGACGCTGCGGCGGGCTTTAAGCGCGCTGAAGGCCAAGCTCTCGACCAATTATGAAAAAACCTACTTTCTGACCAACCGCGGCTGGATATTGCCGGGGGTCGCCTTATCGTTGGCGGTGATAGCCGGCTTGGCGCTGCTGTCGGTCGATCCTGGCGCGGCGCTCTTTCTCTCGATCTGGCTCGCCGGCTGGAGCGCCGGCTGCTATGTCCTTTTTCTACGGGTGGCGGCGGCCTGGGGAGCGGCCCGAGGCAATCTCCTGGGGCTGGGGCGGGCCATTCTGCTCACGGTGTTTGCCTTGCCGTTTATCGCCGGTCTGGCGTTCGGCGCCTTTACCTTCGCCGAGGAGGCTTCGTGGCCGGCGGTGGCGCTGATTGCGGTCCTTATTGGCGTTAACCTCTTGTTTTTAGAGGTTCTGAAGGCGCCGACGCTGCTCGGGCGGCGGGTCTTGGACGCCATCGAGGGCTTCAAACTTTATCTCTCGGTGGCTGAGCAGGATCGGCTCGACTGGGCCCATGAGCCCGAGCGCACGCCCGAACTCTTTGAAAAATTTCTCCCCTACGCCATTGCCCTCGATGTCGAAACCCGGTGGGGCGAGAAATTTGCTGATGTCCTGGAAAAAGCCGCGGCGGCTGGGACTTATCAGCCGCGCTGGTATGCCGGCCGCCACTTCACCCCGGGCCGTTTTGGCAACTTTCCGGCGGCGTTAGGGTCCGCTCTTGTCGGGGCGGTTGCCGCCGCCGCTCATGCTCCAGGGACGTCCAGCGGCTTTGGCGGCGGCGGTTCCAGCGGCGGCGGTGGCGGCGGTGGCGGTGGCGGCGGCTGGTGATGTTTTTTTCACTATTCTGATTCAAATCAACGTCGGGATTTTGATGGCTGTCTATCTCTCATCTCACATTGCTTCACCCACGAGGCAATGACCGTGACAAGAGAGAGGAACCGTCCATGCTCAAGAAGACGCTGCTATCAGCCACCGCCATTATTGTCGTCGCATTACCGTTTGCCGCTTCCGCCAAAGAGGCCGGTGATTGGCTGGTGCGCGCCCGCGCCATTTACGTGACGCCGGATGAGAGCGCCGACATCTCCATCGGCGGCAAGCCTGCAATCGACAATTCGGTGATGCCGGAATTGGATTTCAGCTATTTCTTCACCGACAATATCGCTGTTGAGCTTATCCTTGCCGTGACGCCTCATGATGTGGCGGCGGTTGGCACTGATATTGGCGATGTCGATGCCGGCGATGTCACCTTGCTGCCGCCGACCTTGACTCTGCAGTATCACTTCATGCCCAAGGAGAAGATGAGCCCCTATATCGGCGTCGGCGTCAATTACACCAAGTTTTTCGACGCCGATGTGCCCTCGGGCGGCGTCATTACCGACATTGATTATGATTCAAGCTTCGGGCTCGCGCTGCAGGCCGGCATCGATTACGTGATCAATGATCGCTGGCTGATCAACGTCGATGTGAAAAAAATCTGGATCAACACCGATGTCTCGATCAATGCCGGGGCGGTGACGGCGGATGTCGATATCGATCCCTGGATCTTCGGCTTCGGCGTCGGTTACCGCTTCTAGATTTTCCATCTTTTTCCTGAAAAATATCGCGGGGCGGCATGATCCGCCCCGCTTTTTAATGCGTACCCTAAGGTGCAGATTGCGTCGGACTACCCCCCAGGCCGACGTAGTGGCACCTGAGGGGCAGCGCCTAGCAAGAGGGCGCGTGCTTCCCCCAAGATTACGCCGCCTTCGCGCTGCTCCTCAGTGTTCCTGATACCCTCCCCAGACTTATCGGGGCCCGTGCAAGGCGGGCCCCATTCTCTTTCTAAAGGCCACAACTTGTTGTGTGAAAATTCGCGACAACCACAAAAAGGGCTTTACCAGGGCGGTCTTGGCGTCCTAGACTGCTTTCCATGTTCAGCTTTGCAGCCCCCGGATTGACAGGGAGAAAGCGGCGAAAGAGGGATGAGGAACAGTTCGGCAAGGGCACGGCCGTGCCCGGCAGCAACAACCGCAGAGACTGCGATCGCATGAAGGGCGCCCCCCTAGGGCGCCCTTCGGTTTTTTACGTCCATGTAACTGTAACAGTTGGAGATTTTGATGGGTAAACGCGCCGCGCGCCGTCCAGCAAACAACGTCCATGCCTTTCCCGAAACCGAGGCCGATTGGGATCCCCTCCACTACCAGCCCCACCGCGAACAGAGCTATATCCGGAAAATAAAGCCGCAAAGCGACAATCAGCGGCGCATGCTGGAAGCCATTGATGCCTGCAATGTTGTTCTGGCCATCGGGCCCGCCGGCACCGGCAAGACCTATCTGGCCATCGCCAAGGCGGTGGAGGCGCTGGAGGCGGGGCGGATCGGTCGCATCGTGCTGTCGCGGCCGGCGGTGGAGGCCGGCGAGGCGATCGGTTTTCTGCCCGGCGCCATGGAGGAAAAGCTCGCGCCTTACTTGCGGCCGCTCTATGACGCCTTGAGCGACCGCATGGGGGCCAAGCGGCTGAAAAAATGCTTGGCCGAAGGGGCGATCGAAATCGCGCCTATCGGCTTCATGCGCGGCCGCACGCTCAACAACGCCTTCGTGGTGATCGACGAGGCGCAGAATTGCACCTACACCCAATTAAAAATGCTGCTCACCAGGCTCGGCTGGCATTCGACCATGGTGGTCACCGGCGATCCCGATCAGAGCGACCTGTTGTCCGGCATGTCGGGGCTGGGCGATATCGCCCATCGTCTCGATGCGCTGCCCGATGTGGCGGTCATCCGCATGGAGGAGCGCGATATCGTTCGTCATCCCCTGGTGGCGGCCATGCTGACGGTGATTTAGATCCTAACCGCTCACGACGCTGATGCCATCGAGCGGCAGTACGGTGGTGCTTTTCTTCATCTTCAGCACGAAGCTGGTGCTCACCGAGCGCACGGCGGGAATTTGCAACAGCGTGCTGGTCAGGAACGCTTCATAGGCGCTCATGCTGGGGGCGATGACGCGCAACAGATAGTCGTATTCGCCGCTGGTTGAGCAGCATTCAAGCACATAGGGCGCGCCGGCGATCGCCTGCTCGAACACCCGCACTGTCTCGGCGTGATGGTTGTCCAGCATGACATGGGCGAAAGCGGTGATATGGAGACCGATGGCCTCGGGGACCAGAAGCGCGGCATAGCGGCTGATGATCCCCTCTTCCTCCAGCCGGCGCACCCGCCGCCAGCAGGGCGAGGGGGATAACCCGACCTTATCCGCCAGATCCTGGTTGGAGATGCGGGCATTTTCCTGGAGGACGCTGAGAATTTTAACATCCATATGATCAAGCCCGGTCATTCTTTAATCTCCCCGCAAGAAACTTCACTTTCTAGGGCGACCTTAGGGAAAATGCAACCAAGGTCAGGCAATTTGGGCAAGAGACTTTCTTGACACCGCCGGCCGATCGGCGTAGAGGGGGGATATGCGCACCTTAGGCAAACGAATGTGCACGGCACGAATTAAAACCCCGGTCCTCGCGTAGGGCCGGGCTTCCAGTCGTCCACTCATCTCATTCGTTTGTCATTACAGGTGTCCGTCATGTCTACCGCCGTTGCGGCTCAGCGAGAGCCGGTTTCCTTAAATACCGTCCATTTTACCGTATCGGCCGCGGCCGATCCCGCGGCGTTGTCCCGGGTGGTGGAATTTTTCGCGCTCAATGACATTCTGCCCGAGGTGGTGCGCGCCCGGCGTTTCGAGGGCGGCCTTTTGGCCATCGACGTCAAGGTGCGAGGTCTCGATGATCGCCGCGCCGGCGTCATCGCCGAGAAAATCCGCGCCTCGGTGTTGGTGTTCAGCGTGGGGGTGGAGACGATCGCCGTCGGCGCCGACCTTGCCGACCGCCGCTTACGTCTCCTGGGCTGACGTTTTCTCCTGAAGGTGGTAGACTGCGCCTCCATCATAAGGGAGGGGGAGATGCAACAGCTCATCCTGGCCACAATCGTCTTTATCGGAATTCACGTCCTCAGCTCGACGCCGCTGCGACCCGCCTTGGTCGGTAAAATCGGCGAAAAAGCCTTTCAGGCGATCTTCTCGGCCATCTCCCTGGTAACGCTGGTGTGGCTGGCGCGGGCCTATAACGCCGCGCCGATCAGTGATGTGCTGTGGGCGTTCGGGGGGTGGGCCAAGGGGCTCGCCGCGCTTCTCGTCCTGGCGGCGGCGCTGTTGGTGGTGGGCGGCGTCAGCACCCCCAACCCGGCGGCCGCCGGCGGCGAGAAAGCCCTGGCCGCGCCGGAGCCGGCCAAAGGGATTTTACGCATCACCCGCCATCCGGTGATGTGGGGCATCACGTTATGGGGCCTGGCCCATCTCCTGACCAACGGCGATGTGGCGTCGATCGTGTTTTTTGGCGGCTTGACGCTCTTGGCGCTGATGGGGCCTTTCCTCATCGACCAAAAACGCCTGAAGGCGTTGGGCGAGGTTTGGACAAAATACCAGGCCGTTACCTCCAGCCTGCCCTTCGCAGCCATCGCCGCGGGACGCAATCAGCTAAAAGTTGGCGAGATCGGTATATGGCGGCTCGCTGGCGGCGTGGTGGTGTATGTGACGCTTTATGTGGCGCATGCCTGGCTGTTTGGCGTTGCCCCGCACCCCTGATTGTTGCCGATGAACGATCTGATCAACGTCTTCATTCCGGCATTCGTGACGCTGTTCGTCATCATCGATTCAGTGGGGCTGATGCCGATCTTTGCCGCGCTCAGCCGCGATATGGAGGCGGCCCACCGCCGCGTTATGGCGATCCGCGGCTCGCTGGTGGCGACCGGGGTATTGTTGTTGTTCGCTCTTCTGGGCGATGCGCTGCTCAGCACCTTCGGCATCACCCTTGCGGCGTTCAGGATCGCCGGCGGCCTGTTGTTGTTTTCCACCGCCTTTGAAATGATTTTCGAGTTTCGCGCCAAGCGACGCAGCCGCACCGCCGAATGCGCCGCCACCGAACGGCCCAAGGTAGCGGACGATATTTCGGTGGTGCCGTTGGCCATCCCGTTCATCGCCGGTCCGGGCGCCATCACCACCGTCATCCTGTTGATGACCGAGCGCGACGGCAACCTCATGCATCAGGGCGTGGTTATCGCGGCGCTATTGAGCGTGATGGCGATCACCTATGTTCTATTGGAGCTATCCGGCTGGTTTGTCCGCTTCGCCGGCACGACGATGACCACGGTCATTACCCGCCTCTTGGGCATCATTCTTGCGGCGCTGGCGGTGCAATTCATCATCGACGGCGTGCGGGAAGCGGTCTTAGGCTAAATTACACGGTAAATTCCACCGTGCCGTCCAGACGTTCGATGCGCACGTCTTCAAAGCGGGCGCCGAAGGCGATGAAGCGCTGGCGGTTGTCGCCTTTTAGATAGGCGTCAAGGTCACGGCTGGAGGCTACATCATAGAGGACCAGATACCCCTGCCGCCCGTCGGCATCAGTTTGGTTCAAGCGCACGCGGCGGCCGCGCAGAAAACCCGGCTCAGCCGCCACTTCGGCAATGTGACGCCCATCGAGCCATTGCAGATAATCCGCTTCCACCGCTGCTGGAAGCCATAAAATAACGGCGTAAAGTGCTTTTCCGTTGTCTGACATCTTTTATTTATCCATGAATCGGCCGAGGTTTTCCACCAGCGCTTTGTTCTCGCTGTCCTTGCCGACGGAGATGCGCAGACATTGCGGCAGGCCATAGCCGGCCACCGGGCGAACGATGATGCCGTCGCCGCGCAAGTGCTGATCGGCGGCCTTCGCGGCATCGGCGTCGCTAAAATGCACCAGCACAAAATTGCCGATGCTGGGCGTGACCCTCAGTCCCATCTTGGTCAGCTCATCAGAAATCCACGCCAGCCACTTGGCGTTATGGTCGCGCGCCGCCTTGACGTGCGCCTCATCGGCGAGCGCCGCCAGCGCGGCCCGTTGCGACAGCGCGCCGACATTGAAGGTTTCACGGATGCGGTTGAATACATCGATTACCGCCGGCGGGCATACCGACCAGCCGACGCGCATCGCCGCCAGGCCGTAAATCTTCGAGAAGGTGCGGCTGACCATGACGTTGGGAGCGCCTTCCTTCACCAGCGCGAGGGCGGATTGATAGTCGTCGCGAGTGACGTATTCGGCATAGGCTTCGTCCAGAACCAACAGCACCCGCTCCGGCAAGGCGGCATGCAGGCGGCGGATTTCCGACAGCGGCAGATAAGTGCCGGTGGGATTATTGGGGTTGGCGAGAAACAGAACCTTGGTGCGCGCGCTCACCCGCGCAATCAGCGCGTCGATGTCGGTGGTGAAATTCTGTTCCGGCGCGATGACCGGGGTCGCGCCGGCCGCCTTGGCGGCGATGGGGTAGGCGATGAAGCCGTACTGGCTGAACAGCACTTCGTCGCCCAGGCTGGCATAGGCGCGGGTGACGAGGTGGAGCGCCTGCTCGGACCCCGAGGTGCACAAGATTTGCGATGCTGGCACGCCATACTTGGCGGCCAGCGCCTCCCGCAAGGCGCTGGCCGTGGGATCGGGATAGAGTTGCAAGGTATCAAACTCGGCCTTCAACGCTGCTGCGACGGCGGGGCTTGGCCCCAACGGCGATTCATTGGAGGCCATCTTCATCACCGTCGTCTTGCCGGCGATCTTCGACTCGCCAGCTTGATAGGGGGTGATGTCCAAGATGCCGGGGCGCGGGAAGGGTGCATTCATCACAACAGACTCCATCATCCAATCAATTTTTGCCCATGCTAACGTCAACGGGCTACGATCGCACGAGCCTTTGCGATTATTTGATAAAAAAGCAAGAAATGAGTGAAGAAAGTCGAATTTCCGGCAGATTTTACTCTACGTCAGGGAAATATTGACGCACCGTCTGGTCGATCCTGCCAAAGATCGAGCGGCCGGTTTTGTCATACATGTCGATGGTCACCCGATCGCCGAACTTTAGAAACGGGGTGGCAGGCTTGCCGCTCTCGATGGTCTCCAGCATGCGCACCTCGGCCAGGCAGCACGAGCCGGCGCTGCGGTCGACGTTGGATACGGTGCCCGAGCCGATGATGCAGCCGGCGCCCAACGGCCGGGTCTTCGCCGCATGGGCGATCAGCGTTGGGAAGTTGAAGGTCATATCGACGCCGGCATTGGGCGCGCCCAGGCGCTGACCATTGATGTCGGCGATCAGCGGCAGGTGGACCTTGCCCTCGGCCCAGGCATCCCCCAGTTCGTCGGGCGTCACCGCCACCGGCGAGAAGGCGCTCGACGGCTTCGACTGGAAAAAGCCGAAGCCCTTGGCCAGTTCCGCCGGGATGAGATTGCGCAACGAGACGTCATTGACCAGCATCAGGAGCTTGATGTGGCCCGCCGCGGCGGCGGGGGTGACGCCCATGGGCACGTCGTCGGTGATGACGGCGACTTCGGCTTCAAGATCGATGCCCCAGGCCTCGTCAGCCATCAGGATGTCGTCGCGGGGGCCCAGGAAGGCGTCGGAGCCGCCCTGGTACATCAAGGGATCGGTCCAAAAGCTCGCCGGCATTTCGGCCTTGCGCGCTTTGCGCACCAGTTCCACGTGATTGACGTAGGCCGAGCCGTCCGCCCATTGGAAGGCGCGGGGCAGGGGCGAGGCGCAGGCCGCCTGATCGAAGGCGAAGCTTTGCCGTTTGCCCGCTTCCAAATCAGCGGCCGCCTGGCGCAGCTTCGGCGCAATCGTGCGCCAATCATCAAGCGCCGCCTGCAAGGTCGGCGCGATGTCGGACGCCGCCGACGCTCGGCTTAAATCCCGCGACACGATGACCAGACGCCCATCACGACCGCCTTTTAAGGAAGCAAGTTTCATGTCGATTACGCCTTCTATTTTTGTGATCCGATTATAATCGATCTTCCCCCTCACCCTACCCTCTCCCCCAATCATGGGGGAGAGGGTAGGGTGAGGGGGTGATCCAGAACGTTATGCCGTCTTCCACGAGTTCACGTAGTCTTTCAATTCGATGCCCTCGGCGTCCTTGGCCACCTCCAAGGCAAAGCGGGTGTCGATCATCACCGCCACCTCGTCGGTCTCCTTGCGGGCGAATTTCTCGCCGGCCTTGAACGCCTTGGGGTGCGGCCCGTGGGTGAAGCCCCAGGGGTGATAGGTGGTCATGCCGGGCTTGATGTTGTCGCGGCTGAAGAACTCGCCTCGGTGATAGAAGATGAATTCATCGTAGTCGTCGTTGTTGTGATAGAACGGCACTTTCAAGGCGCCGGGATCGGATTCGATGGGCCGCGGCACGAAGGTGCAGACCACAAAACCGTCGGCGACAAACGTGCTGTGCGCCGAGGGCGGCAGATGATAGCGATGGCTCATCAACGGGCGGATGTCGCGCCAGTTGACGCGCACTACCGTCAAGTCGCCCTTCCAGCCCACCGCGTCCAGGGGATTGAACGGAAAGGTGATGGTGGAAATCTTATCGAGCCGTTTGATTTCTACCGTCCATGGCGTTTCCGTCTGCTGGGCGCGGAACTTGTCATCCATGCGCGGCGTATCGAGGATCGCCGGATCAAAGATGGCGTGCGGTCCTACTAATCCCTTGTCGGGCAGCTTGTAGCTGCCGTTGCTGGCTTCGATCAACAACAAATCGGTGGTCTCTTTCGGCTCGATACGCCACATCGTGCCGCGCGGGATCATGATGTAATCGCCGTCGCGGTAAGTGAGACGGCCGAAGTCGCAATAAAAATCGCCGGCGCCATTGTGCACGAACAGCAAGTGATCGCCGTCGCTGTTGCGCACCAGCCGATCCATCGCTTTGCGCGCCTGCCAGAAGGCGACCTTGCAGTGGGCGTTTGACAGCAAGATTTTAGCGTCCCATGGCCGATCGCCGGTGTGATTCCATTTGGTGGTGTCGAAGGCGCGGGGCTGCAATGGTCCTTCGAACGAAGTCCAAGCGGTGGGCGGGTGCTTATGATAAAGATGGGCGGCAGGACCGAAGAATCCTTCCTTGCCCATTTCCCGTTCATAAGTGCCGGCGGGCAGATCGACGTGCGCCTGCCGGCTGGCCGTGCCTTCGACTTTGGGGAATGAAATCCAGTTTTTCATGAGAGATTACTCCTCTCTGTCAGGGGGCGATGATTATTCGGTCGGCTGTACGACGCCACGGCGGACTTGGTCGCGCTCCATGGATTCAAAAAGAGCGCGGAAATTGCCTTCGCCGAAACCTTCGTCGGCCTTGCGCTCGATGATCTCGATGAACATCGGACCAATCATGCACTCGGTAAAGATTTGCAGCAATAACTTCTTCTGACCGTTTTTCGTCGAGCCATCAAGGAGAATGCCGCGTTTTTGCAGCTCCGCCACTGGTTCGCCATGCCCGGACAAGCGTTCTTCCAGCATTTCATAATAGGTGTCGGGCGGCGGCGTCATGAACGGCGTGCCGTTTTTCTTCAAGGCGTCCCAGGTCTTGAAAATATCCCTGGTGGAGAGCGCCACGTGCTGAATGCCCTCGCCATTATAGCGCATCAGGAATTCCTCGATCTGGCCGGTGCCCCTGGAGGCTTCCTCGTTCAAGGGAATGCGGATCTTGCCGTCGGGCGCGGTCATGGCGCGCGACGTCAAGCCGGTATATTCGCCCTTGATGTCGAAGTAGCGGATTTCCCGGAAGTTAAAGAGCTTTTCGTAGAATTGCCCCCAATAAGCCATGCGACCGCGATAGACGTTGTGGGTCAGGTGATCGATTTCGCTCAGGCCGCAGCCTTCGGGATGACGTTCGACATCGAGATAAAATTCAAAGTCGATATCATAAATGCTGGAGCCGTCCTGATAGCAATCGATGAGATAAAGGGGCGCGCCGCCGATGCCCTTGATCGCCGGCAGTTTCAATTCCATCGGCCCGGTGGGAATATCGATGGGCTGCGCGCCAAGCTCGATGGCGCGGCGATAGGCTTTGTGCGAATCGCGCACCCGGAACGCCAGGCCGCAGGCCGACGGCCCATGCTCCTCGGCGAAATAATAGGCCGGGCTTTTCGGTTCGTTGTTGAGGATGAAATTGATGTCGCCCTGGCGATAGAGGGTGACGTCCTTGGAACGGTGGTGGGCGACGGGGGCAAAGCCCAAGGTGCGAAAAACCTTATCGAGATCGGCGGGATTAGGCCCCGCGAACTCGACGAATTCGAAACCGTCGGTGCCCATGGGGTTGTCGAAAAGATCGGCCATTGCAGTTCCTCTTAAAATCCGCGAATTGAAGATCACGCTGTGCTGGCGTCCCTGCCGGGCGGCAGGTTATAGTTTCATTTGTAATTACTTTAGTTTCATGAGAAACTAATTGCAAGGGGTTTTTTCGATGGAGGCCGGCGTGGCTGCAAAAGCTCGGGAGAAGACCAGGGATATCCTTGATCTTAATGCCTTTTTGCCCTACCGCCTGTCGATCCTGTCGAACACGGTGAGCGAGGCGATCTCGCGGATTTACGCCGAGCGATTCGGGCTCAGCATTCCCGGTTGGCGGGTGGTTGCCATCCTTGCCCAGCATCCCGGCCTCTCGGCGGGCGAGGCGGCGGTGCGCACCGCCATGGACAAGGTGGCGGTCAGCCGGGCGGTGGCGCAGCTATTGGAGGCAGGCTACCTGGAGCGGCAATTCGCCGACGAGGACCGCCGGCGCTCAATGTTGACCTTATCGGCCAAGGGCTGGGGGGTCTATGATCAGGTGGTGCCGCTGGCCCGGCGCATGGAGGCGGCGTTGGTGGAAAGCCTGTCGCCGCAAGACCGCGCCGCCTTCGACCGCCTGTTGGCGCGGCTGACGGAGAGGGCGTTACAACTCAAATGATCAGCGCCAGCAGGCCTAAATGCTTGCTGGCGCCAATCGCTGTCATGTTACGAGCGTTTTCTGGCCCTGACCAGACGCAACCCAACCAGGCCCAAACCGAATAACGCCCAGCCGGCAGGGGCTGGTGTTTCAGTCGGAGCGCAGGGAAAAGCCGCGCCGCAGTCTATCGGGTCGTCGGCCGGAATGTCTTCCACCGGGCAGGGCGCTAGCGCGCCGCAGGGCAGCGGCGAATTCTCGGTCGTTTCCCGCCACAGCCAGGCGCCGATGTTCGGGCTTGTGGAGGCCCAAGGCAAATAAAAATATTGTGTATAATCGAAACCGCTTTGATTGGTGAAGCCAGAGTTAATCCAGGCGTAAACTTGGCCAGTACCCAAGGTATATTCATCGTGGGTCCAGCCGCTCCAGACATCTTGATAGGTTGGATTGTGATAGGTCATCGCCATGCCGGTCAGCGCCAGCTTGTCGCCCCACGAAGAGAACCACGGGTCAATGTTGGTGACGGAGGCCGGATCGACGGTGGCGAACATCGCTGATACTTCGGATCCGCTGGCCCAAGTCCAGCCGGTCAGATCATGGCCGTTGACGGAGCCTGAACACTGATAAGACGATCCCACCGGGCAGGTAAGGAACATGTCGATCCAATTCACTCCCGCCAGATCCCGCACTTGATACCACTCATTGCCGCCAATGGTGACCGGCGCGGCATGAGCCGCCGAAAAAGACGTCGCGGTCAACAAAGCCGCCACAATAATTTTGAGAACTGCTCGCATTACAAATCCCCCAATGAATCACAAGGACCACTACATTCAACACGCAAGCAAATCTGGTGCCAAAAATAGAATATTTTTATATTACAATCAGATAACATGATTTTAGAAAACTTCTACGATATTATTTTGTAAAATTTAGCGACAGTTTCGCGAAAGGGGTGAGTGGGGATTGCTACCTATACCCACCGCACTCTTAGTCGTCATGACAGTGAAGTCAGAAGATCCAGCCGCTAATTTAAAGACTATGGACGCCCGCCTGCGCGGGCATGACGGTGCAAATTCCAGTTATTTACTCACCCCTGCCAGCACCCAATCGACGAACTCGGCGGTAATGTCCGCCGTGGCGCGGTCAAAGGCGGTGATGATGGCGGCCTGTTTGTCGCTTGATGCGGCGACCTCGGCGCGGAAAGTGCGGCGCTCGCGCAGCGCCAATGGTGTGCGCGAGAACAGCTTGGCCTCAAGGACGACGCGCACGGTGGGGATTTTATTGCCGTCGTACACGGCTTCAAACGACACCAGGTTGGTTTGCACGCGATAATCAGCGGCCAGCGTCATCGCCTCGGTGCCGACGTCTTTCACCGTGCCGCCCAGCGCCGCGATGAGATGGTTTTGCAGCATCCGCGTGGCGCGGTCGACCCAGCGCGCGCCGGCGTAATATTGCAATTCTAATTCGGACGGCTTCAACGCCACCCGGTTGGTGTCGAGCGCGGCCGAGGCGTCGGGCTCGGCGATCATGATCACCGCGGGCAGCGGCGCGTCGACCTCGCGAGCCGGGGCGGGGCGCAGCATGTAGTGCGCCGCCGGTTCGCCGCCAGGTAATTTCAGAATCGAGCCGCAGCCCGCAAGCGTCAGGGCTAGAACAAGCGACGGGAGAAAACGATGCCGGATCATTTTGCCTTATACTCCTGTGCTTGGGGCGGGAACATGAATTCGCTGGGGTTGCGCTCCAGACGCTCGGAAATGCGCGCCAAGGAGGCCGACAGCCGCCGCGCCTCGGCCACGAATTCGGCCGCCTCGGGCAGGGTGTTGGCGGTAAACGATGTGATCGGACCTTTGCTGTCGGCGACCATGGCGTCGAGATTGTTGGCCATGCGCTCCAGCGCTTGGGCGGTGCGGTTGAAGCGCTCCAGCGTCGGCTTGACATCAGTCGAGACGGCCTCATCAAGGGTGCGCGCCACCTTGCCGTAATCCTTAGCGGCGGCGCGAACTTCGATAATGGCCGCATCCAAATCATCGATGGTCGTCTTGATGCGGTCGGTGCGGTCGGCGATGCCGCCGCTGACGGTGTGCACGTTCTTCAGGATGCCGGTCACCAGCTCGCGGTTTTCCGGGCCCAGCAGCTTGCGGACATCATTGAGCGTCACCGAGACCTCGGCGATCAGTCCTGGCACGTCGGTGAAAATGGTTTCGAGAGAGGAGGGGCGGCCCATGATCACCGGCCGTTCCTCGCCGGGCTTGACCTCCAAGGGCGGCGCATCCGCCGAGCCGCCGCTGAGTTGGACGAAGGAAACGCCGGTCAAGCCCTGGAATTCCAGCGAGGCGGTGGAATCCTGTCGGATCGGCGTCAACTCATCAACCTCGATCCGCACCCGCACCCAGCCCGGCTTTTCCGGATCAAGCGAGATACGTTTTACCTGTCCCACTTCAACGCCCTGATAACGCACCGGCGCGCCGAGCGTCAGGCCGGTGACCGCGCTGTCAAAGACCACGTCGTAGGCGACGAATTCGCGGTCGATGTCCAGCTTGACGATCCAGATGACGAAGGCGAATGTTGCGACGAGAAGGCTTAGCACGATGCTGCCGATCATCACGTAGCTGGCCCGTGTCTCCATGCCCGTTATCCTACCCTTGTGGCCCGTCGCCGGCGGCCTTGTGCAGCCCCGCGGCGCGCGAGCGCGGTCCGTGGAAGTATTCCCTGACCCACGGATGTTCGCACGCCAACATATCATCCATGGCGCCGATGACGATAACACGTTTCTCGGCCAGGACGGCAATGCGGTCGCATACCGCGTGCAGGGTGTCGAGATCGTGGGTGACGAGAAAGACGGTGAGCCCCAAGGCGTCGCGCAGACGGCGAATGAGGCCGTCGAAAGCGGCGGCGCCGATGGGGTCGAGTCCCGAGGTGGGCTCATCAAGGAAAAGAATATCCGGATCAAGCGCCAGCGAGCGCGCCAGGGCGGCGCGCTTGATCATGCCGCCCGACAATTCGGCGGGAAATTTCGCTCCGGCATCGGGCGGCAGCCCCACCATGCTCAGCTTATAAGACGCGATCTCGTCCATCAGCTGCTGCGGCATCTTGGTGTGCTCGCGCAACGGCGCTTCGATATTTTGCGCCACGGTGAGCGAGGTAAAAAGCGCGCCATGTTGAAACAGCACCCCCCAGCGCACCGCCAGCTCCAAAAGTTCATGCTGGGACATGCCGATGATGTCCTTGCCCAGAACCTCGATCGAGCCCGCCACGGGGTGCAGGAGGCCGATGATGGAGCGCAGCAGCACTGACTTGCCGGTGCCCGAGCCGCCGACCACGCCGATGATCTCGCCCTGATAGACGTCAATATCGAGGTTGTCATGCACCACTTGCGGCCCAAACGCCGTTTTCAAGCCGCGCACTTTGATGACGGGATCGCTGGTCATGTTCACGGCCTCACATGTTGATGGCCGAAAAGAATACGGCGAACGCGGCGTCAAGCACGATCACCAGGAAAATCGATTCCACCACCGAGCGGGTGGTCTGCTTGCCGACGCTTTCCGCGCCGCCGGAAACCTTCAAGCCCTCAAAGCAGCCGGCCAACGCAATTACAGCGGCGAAGAACGGCGCCTTGATGATGCCGACCAGAAAGCTGTCGGTGGTGATCGCCGCGTTCAGGCGATCAATAAAGGCCGCCGGCGTCATGTCGAGCGCCAGCCAGGAGAAGAGGCCGCCGCCGAAAATGCCGATGATGTCGGAATAAAAGGTCAAGAGCGGCGTCATCAACACGATGGCGAACAAGCGCGGCAGCACCAGGGTTTCGATGGGATCGATGCCCAGCGTGCGCATGGCGTCAATCTCCTCGTTCAACACCATGGTGCCGATCTGCGCCGTAAAGGCGCTGCCCGAACGGCCGGCCAGCATGATGGCGGTAATCAGAATGGCGATTTCGCGCAAAATGGAAATCGCCACCAGATCGACAACGAAAACTTCCGCGCCGAAGCGGCGCAATTGGAATTCGCCCTGCTGGGCGATGACGATGCCGAGGAGAAACGCCATCAGCCCGACGATCGGCATGGCGCGCACCCCCACTTGCTCCATGTGATAGACCACCGACGTGAAGCGCAGGCGCTGAGGCTGCAAGAGGGTGCGGCCGATGGTGACGACGACGAGGCCGACGAAGCTGACAAACTTCAAGCCTTCCCGCCAAAGATCCGCCGTTCCTTTTCCGAGATCTTCCAGCAGTTGCACCGCGCCCAGCTTGTGCGGCGGCGTGACTGGGCAGGGGGCGTCGTTGGCCGCCACCTCGTCAATCAGCGAGCGGTGAGGACCGCGCATGGCGGCAAGGTCAACGGCCAGATTGTTTTTGCGCGCCTCGCGGCCAAGGCGATAGATCAGCCACGCGCCGGCGGTGTCCACCGCGCTCAAGGCGGCGCCATCCAGAATCAGACGGCCGCGGCCCGGCAGTCGGAGCAGTTGCAGCTCCTGGAACAGGGGGCCGGCGGTTTCCACCGTCCAGGCGCCGGCCAGACGCACAGTCGCCCCTTCATCGTCCGTGACCAGTTCGAAGGATGGCCGTTCATCGCCCGCCGTCACGTTTCCTGCTCCGCTCCCCTGGTCTCTTTATTCCCCCTGCGACGATACCGGAAGGGAGCCGCCCAAGTCACGCGGTAATCCATTGGATTCCCCTGCCTTCACGCTATGGTGGGAGTTCCCGGTTGCCTTGGCGCGATGGTCAAGGTAGATAATCATACAAACGTTTGAATTATGAAGTAAAGCAGGCAGAGCATGAGCGAGTCCGTGAATTATAAGAAACAAGGTCAGGTGGCGGTGCTGACGGCGGATAATCCCCCGGTCAACGCCTTAGGCCAGGCGGTGCGCGCCGGCCTGGTGGAGGGTGTGGCCCGCGCCGGGGCAGACCCGGACGTCAAGGCCATCGTCATCCTATGCGCCGGGCGCACCTTTTTCGCCGGCGCCGATATCCGCGAATTCGGCAAGCCGCCGCTGCCGCCCTCCTTGCGCGAGGTGCATGAGGCCATGGAAGCCTCACCCAAGGTCATCGTCTCGGCCATTCACGGCACCGCCTTGGGCGGCGGCTGCGAAACCGCGCTGGCCAGCCATTACCGGGTGGCGGCTCCATCGGCCAAGATCGGCGTGCCCGAGGTCAATCTCGGCATCCTGCCGGGCGCCGGCGGCACCCAGCGTCTGCCCCGCCTCATCGGCGTCGAGCGGGCGCTGGAAATGGTGGTGTTCGGCCAACCGGTGGCGGCCAAGAAAGCCAAGGAATGGGGGCTTATCGACGAGATCGTCGAGGGCGACCTGGAAACGGCTGCGGTGACATACGCCGAGCGCTTGATCAGCCAGGGCGCGCCGCTGCGCAAAATCAGTGATATCGCCATCAACCCGGCCAGCGTATCGGCCGAGGTCTTTTCCGCCATGCGGGCGCGCATCGCCAAGGAGCGGCGCGGCTATTTCGCGCCCGAGCGGTGCATTCAGGCGGTTGAGGCGGCGGTATCGCTGCCCTTCGCCGAGGGCATGAAAAAAGAGCGGGCGCTGTTTGAGGAATGCATGGCCACCACCCATTCCAAGGCGCAGCGTTACGCCTTCTTTGCCGAGCGCGAGGTGGGGGTTATTCCGGGCTTGGGCAAGGAGGTAAAGGCCAGGCCCGTCGCCAAGGTCGGCGTTATCGGCGCCGGCACCATGGGCGGCGGCATCGCCATGTGCTTCGCCAATGCCGGCATACCAGTCACCGTGGTGGAAATGAAGGCCGACGCCCTGGAGCGCGGCCTGGGCGTTATCCGCAAGAACTACGAGGCGACGGCGGCGCGCGGCCGCTTAAGCGCGCCAGATATGGAGCGCCGTTTGGGTCTGATTACCGGCAGCCTCGATTATGGTGATCTGAAAGACGCCGATCTCCTCATCGAGGCGGTGTTCGAGGACATGGGCGTCAAGAAAAAGGTTTTCGCAGAGCTGGACCGGGTGGCGAAGGCGGGGGCGGTGCTTGCTAGCAACACCTCGACCTTGAATCTCGACGAGATCGCCCGCGCCACTTCCCGGCCGCAGGATGTCATCGGCCTTCATTTCTTTTCGCCGGCCAACGTCATGCGGCTCCTTGAAATCGTGCGCGGCGCGGCCACCGCGCCTGATACCTTGGCGACGGCGCTCCATGTCTCCAAAACCATCGGCAAGGTGGGCGTCGTCTCCGGCGTGTGCTTCGGCTTCATCGGCAACCGCATGCTGTTCGAGTATGGCCGTGAGGCGGAACTGTTGCTGCTGGAAGGCGCAAGTCCGGCGCAGCTGGACAAGGCGCTATACGATTTCGGCATGGCCATGGGGCCGTGCGCCATGAACGATCTGGCGGGCGTTGACGTCGGCGCGCTGGTCAGAAAAGCGCATCGCGCCGAACTGCCGAACGAGCCGACTTATTATCCCATCGCCGACAAGCTCTACGCCCTGGGCCGCTACGGACAGAAAACCGGCGCCGGCTATTACGCCTATCCCAATGGCAGCCGCACGCCGCAGCCGGACCCAGAAGCGGACGCGGTGATTGTCGAAGAGGCCAAGCGGCTCGGCATTGCACGGCGCCCGGTGAGCGATCAGGAAATCGTTGAGCGCTGCATCTTCGCGGCGGCCAACGAAGGAGCGCGCATTCTAGAAGAAGGCATCGCGCTCAGGCCCGGCGACATCGACACCGTGTGGCTCACCGGGTACGGCTTCCCGGTCTATCGCGGCGGACCGATGTTCTACGCCGACACGGTGGGGCTGGCGCATGTGGTCAAAGCCATCGATGGTTATCGCGGGCGTTATGGCGCGGTTTATTGGCCGCACGCGCGATTATTAGAAAAGCTCGCCGCCGCCGGCAAGACGTTCGCCAACTGGCGCGAGGTGATGTAGGAGAAGGCATTCATGTTCGATCTATCAGGAAAAGTCGCGGTCGTCACCGGATCGAGCCGCGGCATCGGCAAGGCGTCGGTGATGGCGCTGGCCAAGGCCGGGGCCAAGGTGGTGGTGTCCAGCCGCAAGGCGGACGCCTGCGCGGCGGTGGTGGACGAAATTAAAGCGGCGGGCGGCATCGCGGTCGCCATCCCGGCCAATGTGTCGCGCAAGGAGGACTTGGAACGCCTGGTGGCCGAAACCGAGCGTCAGCTTGGCCCCATCGACATCCTGGTATGCAATGCCGCCGTCAATCCCTTCTACGGGACCATGGGCGAGATCAGCGACGAGGCTTTCGACAAAATCATGAGCACCAATGTCAAAAGCAATCTCTGGCTGTGCAATCTGGTGATCCCGAAGATGGCGGCGCGGGGCGGCGGCTCGGTGATCATCATCTCTAGCGTCGTCGGCCTGGCCGGCACCAGCAACATAGGCGCCTACGCCATCTCCAAGGCCGCCGACGTGCAACTGGCGCGCAACTACGCCGTGGAGTGGGGGGATAAGGGCGTGCGGATCAACTGCATCTCGCCGGGTTTGATTAAGACCGATTTCGCCAAGGCGCTGTTTGATAATCCTCAGTCCGCTACCTTCATCGATCGTCTGACGCCGTTGAAGCGGCCGGGCCAGCCCGAGGATATCGGCGGGCCGGTGGTATTCCTGGCTTCCGACGCCGCGCGCTTCGTGACCGCCCACAACCTGGTGGTGGACGGCGGGGTGACCATGGCCACCTGCAGTTTCATGTGAGGGGGACGTCCGGTTCATTGACAATGGGGGCGATTCGTAGTATTTAAACGATCGTTTAAAACTATCGTATGAGAGGACCGCCATGTATTTCCAGCTGTCGCCGCGAGTCGAGGCGCTGAAAGCCCAGCTTCAGCGCTTCATGGACGAGCATATCTATCCCAACGAGGCGCGGCGCAAGCGCGAGCATGCGGCCCTGGCCGACCGCTGGGATACCCCGGCCTTCATTGAGGACTTGAAGGCCAAGGCCCGCGCCGAAGGCTTGTGGAATCTGTTCCTGCCCGAAAGTTCGCGCGGGGCGGGGCTGACCAATCTGGAATACGCCCATCTGTGCGAGATCATGGGACGCGTCCATTGGGCGCCCGAGGTGTTTAACTGCAACGCGCCCGACACCGGCAACATGGAAACCATCGAGCGCTACGGCAACGAGGCGCAAAAAGCGGCGTGGCTCAAACCCCTTCTGGAGGGAAAAATACGCTCCGCCTTCGCCATGACGGAACCTGATGTCGCCTCCTCGGACGCCACCAACATCTCGTGCGAAATACGCCGCGACGGCGACCATTATGTGATCAACGGCCGCAAGTGGTGGATCACCGGCGCGCCGGACAATCGCTGCAAGATCATGATCGTTCTCGGGCGCAGCAGCAGGGATGCTCCCAAACATCAACAACACTCGATGATCCTGGTGCCCACCGAGACGCCGGGCGTGCGCATCGTCCGCCCGTTGACGGTGTTCGGCGACGATGACGCGCCGCATGGCCATGCCGAGATTGAATTTAAAAACGTGCGCGTGCCGGCATCGAACATGCTGCTTGGCGAAGGCCGCGGCTTTGAGATCGCGCAAGGACGCCTGGGGCCGGGGCGTATCCATCATTGCATGCGCTTGATCGGCCAGGCCGAGCGGGCGCTGGAATATATGTGCAAGCGGGCGCAATCCCGCGTCGCCTTCGGCAAGAAGCTGGCCGACATGGGCACGGTGCGGGCCGATATCGCCAACTCGCGCATCGAGATCGATCAGGCGCGGCTCTTGGTATTGCGCGCCGCCCATATGATGGACACCGTGGGCAACAAAGTGGCCAAAGCCGAGATCGCCATGATCAAGGTGGTAGCGCCCAATCTGGCGCTGCGGGTTATCGATCGGGCGATACAGGTCCATGGCGGGGCCGGTCTGTCGGAGGACTTTCCGCTGGCCCGCATGTACGCCGACGCCCGCACGCTGCGCTTCGCCGACGGTCCCGATGAGGTTCACCGCGAAGCCATCGCCAAGCTGGAATTGAAGAAGTACCTCTAACGCCGTCCATAGGCTATCATCGGCTTCTTTGACGGAGGCCCTCGGATGAGCGATCAAGGCGGCTGTTTGTGCGCCGCGGTGCGCTACGAGGTCGACGGCGCACCCTTGCGGACGGCCCACTGCCACTGTGAAAGCTGCCGCCGCGCCGTGGGCGCGGTGGTGGCGACCTTTGCCTGCTTTCCGGCGGCGGCCTTTCGCTATATCAAGGGTGCGCCTGCGGTTTACCAGTCCTCGCCGGGGGTGCGGCGGACCTTTTGCCGCCGTTGCGGCACGTCGCTCACCTACCAAGGCGATAAATGGGCCAACGAGATCCACGTGTTGGTAGCCACCTTCGACTACCCCGAGAACTTCCCCACCACCCACCAGGCCTTTGCTGCCGAGCGTATCCCCTGGTTCCATATCGGTATCGACTAAGAACGCCGCTCACAACCCCGTGAGCGGCTTGAAAAGGGGACTTGCTTTTGCCAAAGCATTCGCTAGGCTGGGCAAAAATTTTTTTGAAAAATCATTCAATAATCATCCAAAGGGACATTCTGATGAAAAAGTTTGACCTTCGCATGGCTATTTGGGCGGCCGCCACCGCCCTGGCGCTCGGCCTTGCCGCTTGCGGCAAGGAAAGCGCGCCGGTGCAGGCCACGCCAACGGCCGAGGAAATCAAGAGCGAATCGGCCCGGCTGAATGCCTTCTTTGCCGAGGTTTTCGAACGTGACGTCAAGCGCAGCCCGATCTTCCAGACCTATCTCGGGCGCAAGGACGATTACGATAAGCTCGACGACATCAGCGAAGCGCGCCAGGATGAAGACATCGCTTTGGTGCGCCAGGATCTGGATCGGCTGCACAAGGAATTCGACGTCGCCAAGCTCGATGCCGATGCGGCGCTCAGTTACAAGATTTTTGAGCATCTCGCCAAGGATGAGATCGAGGGCGATCGTTGGCGGCACCATGACTATACCGTTAATCAGATGTTCGGCTGGCACACGGATATTCCAGCGTTGCTCATTACCGCCCATGGCGTCGCCTCCGTCGCCGATGCCGAAGCCTATATTTCGCGCTTGAACGCCATGAAGGAATTCTTTGGCGAAGTGGCCAAAGGCCTTCGTCTGCGCGCCGAAAAAGGCGTCATTCCACCGCAGTTCGTCTTCCCCATGACCTTGGAGCAGTCGCGCAACGTGATTACTGGCCGCCCCTTTGACAAAGGGCCGGCCGACAGTCCCTTCCTGGAGGACATCAAAACCAAGGTGGGTGCGTTGGATATTACGCCGCAGGAGAAAGAGCGGCTGATTGCGGCGGCGGAGTCGGCGTTGAAAAATTCGGTCAAGCCCGGTTATGACGCCGTGATCGCGGCGCTGCTTGATATCCAGCCCAAAGCCACCGCCGACGATGGCGTGTGGAAGCTTCCCGATGGCGCTGATTTTTACGCCTACCAGTTGCGCCATTACACCACTACCAATATGACGGCGGAAGAACTGCATGACTTAGGTCTTCGCGAAGTGGCGCGCATCCATCAGGAAATGGAAGCGATCAAGACCAAGGTCGGCTTCAACGGCAGCTTGCAGGACTTCTTCAAGTTCGTCACCACCGACGATCGTTTCTTCTATCCCAATACCGATGCCGGCCGGCAGGCGTACATGGATCTGACGGTGAAACTGCTGGACGAGATCAAAGGCCGTCTTGACGAGATGTTCATTACCAAGCCCAAGGCCGACGTGATCGTCAAGCGGGTGGAGGCGTTCCGCGAAAGCGGTTCGGCGACGGCGTTCTACCAACAGCCGGCAATGGATGGCAGCCGTCCCGGCATCTACTATGAAAACCTGTCCGACATGCGCCAGATGCCCAAAAACACACTGCCGGCGCTGGTCTATCACGAAGCCATTCCCGGCCATCACATGCAGATCGCCATCGCGCAGGAACTGCAAGGCATTCCCGAATTCCGCAAGGTCGCGGATTTCACCGCCTATATCGAGGGCTGGGGGCTTTATGCCGAGCTGTTGCCCAAGGAAATCGGACTTTACCAGGATCCTTATGACGACTTCGGGCGGCTGTCTTATGAAATCTGGCGGGCGGCGCGGCTGGTGGTTGATACCGGCATTCACGCCAAGCGCTGGACGCGCCAGCAGACCATCGACTACCTGGTGCAAAACACGCCGTTCCCGGTGGGCGATATCACCCGCGAAGTGGAGCGCTACATCGTCTATCCGGGGCAGGCGACTGCTTATAAGATAGGCATGTTGAAATTCTTGACTTTGCGGGAGAAGGCGCGCCAGGAGCTGGGCGATCGCTTTGACATCCGGGCCTATCATGACACCGTGCTCAAAGGCGGCGCGCTGCCGCTCACGGTCCTGGAAGAAGTGGTCAATGACTGGGTCGCCAGTGTGAAGCAATCAGCTTCTTAAAACTGTAACCTTCCCGTGCAACACTCCTTGGCGATGAAAAAAGCCAAGGAGTGTTTTGCCATGAAGGGATTGGCAACAATGGATTATGATCACGATGGCGTGCGCCGGGTGGCGCGCGTGCTGTTGCGCCATGTACGTCCCCGCGACCGCACCATGGCCTATCATGTGCTGGATGGCCGATTGGGGGTTTATGTCAAGGACCGCACGGTGATCAGGGCCGAAGTCGACCGCTATTTCAATGCGGCTTAGGCCTTCTCCTTCAACTCCAGCGCCGCCGAGTTCATGCAATAGCGCAAGCCGGTAGGCTGCGGCCCGTCGGGGAAGACATGGCCGAGATGGGCATCGCATTTGGCGCACACTACTTCGTCGCGCACCATGCCATGGCTGGTATCGGTGCGGACGCTCAGCGCCTGTGGGCTCACCGGCGCCCAGAAACTCGGCCAGCCGCTGCCGGAATCGTACTTGGTTTCCGATGAAAACAAGGGCTCATGGCAGCATACGCAATGGTAGACCCCCGGCGTCTTGGTGTTCCAATAGCGGCCGGTGAATGCCCGCTCGGTGCCGCCGCAGCGGGTGACGGCGTATTCATCGGCGCTTAAGCACGATTGCCATTCGCTGTCGGATTTTTCGAGCTTTGTCGTCATGGTGCTTTTCCCTTGTTCCTCTGCGCTGGAGCCGCCATCATATCGCGTCCGTATCGGGGGAGAAATCATAAATGCCTCACAAGCACGCGATCATGCTCTTGGTCGCTATCATCGTCGCCGTTATCGCCGGCGGACTGATGGGCTGGGTCTATGGCCCGGCCATGATGGCGGTGGAGTGGCTTGGCAAGCTGTTCTTGAATGGCCTGAAAATGCTGATTCTGCCGTTGATCGTCGCCGCGGTGGTCAGCGGCGTGGCGTCCTTGGGCGATATCCGCAAGCTCGGGCGCATCGGCGCCATCACCGTAGGGTATTTCCTTGCCACTACCGCGTTGGCGGTGACTGTCGGCCTTGTGGTGGTAAATCTGATCAAGCCTGGTGAGGGGGTGATCCTGGGCGCTGCTGCGGATGTCGAGTCGCTGGCCGCCAAGGGCGAGGTGGGGGTTTCGGATATACTGCTGTCGCTGGTCAGCCCCAATCTGGTGGCGTCGGCGGCAGAGATGGATTTATTGCCGCTCATTCTGTTCTCTATCCTGCTGTCGGCGGCGCTGACTACCCTGGGCAAGACTGGCGAGCCGGTGATCGGTTTCTTCAACGGCCTCAATGAGGCGATGATGAAGCTCGTCACCTGGTTCATGTATTTCGCGCCCCTGGGCATCTTTGCGCTCATCGCCGCGCGGCTGGGACGGGCCGGCGGCGGCGACGCCTTCATTGCTGAATTGACGGCGGTGGGGATGCATGTGCTGACGGTGCTGACCGGACTTGGCATCCATACGGCGCTGTTGATTCTTATCCTGATGGTGGTGGCGCGGCGCGGCATCGGCTTTATCATCGACATGCTGCGGGCGCTGCTGACCGCCTTCGGCACGGCAAGCTCGTCGGCGACGCTGCCCTTGACCATGGAATGCGCGACCGAAGCAGGCGTTGATCAGCGGGCGGTGCGCTTCGTCATTCCCTTGGGCTCCACCGTCAACATGAACGGCACTGCCCTTTATGAAGCCTGCGCCGCACTGTTCATCGCCCAGGCTTATGGTATTGATCTGTCGCTGGGCGCGCAGGTCATCGTCTTCCTTACCGCGACCTTGGCCGCCATTGGCGCCGCCGGCATTCCCGAGGCTGGGCTCGTCACCATGGTGATCGTACTGAAAGCGGTAGGGCTACCGCTGGAGGGCATTGGATTGCTCTTATCCGTGGACTGGTTTCTCGATCGCTTCCGCACCACGGTCAACGTGTGGGGCGACGCCGTGGGCGCGGCGGTGCTGCATCGTTTTTTGCCGGCGATTAACCGCGAAACTCGTCCTTAAGGGCGCGGGTTTTGCCGAGCACCGCCACGAGATCGCCGCCGGGCAGGCCGACGCTTTTTTGAATTTCCGGGCTGTCGGGGCGCAGGAACGGATTGGTGGCTTTTTCCTCCGCCAATGTGGATGGCACGGTGGGCAAGTTCTTCTCGCGCTGGCGCCGCACCTCGTTCATGCGCGCTTGCAGCGCGGCGTTGCCGGGCTCTATGGCAAGCGCGAAGCGGCCGTTGGACTCGGTGTATTCATGGGCGCAATAGACGCGGGTGTCGTCGGGCAGCGCCAGGAACTTCGACAACGAGGTCCACAATTGCTGCGGCGTGCCTTCAAACAGCCGGCCGCAGCCGAGGGCAAACAAGGTATCGCCGCAAAACAGCGCCTTGTCATCAGCGAACCAATAGGCGATATGGCCGCGGGTGTGAGCCGGCACGTCGAACACCTTGGCTTCCGCGCTGCCAAGAAAATAGCTCTCGCCATCACCGACCGCGATGTCGATGCCGGGGATGCGGTCACGGTCGGCGCGGGGCCCGACGATGGTGCAGCCGGTCAGGCGCTTTAATTCTTCGTTGGCGCCCACATGGTCGCCGTGGTGATGGGTGTTCAAGATATGGGTCAGCACCCAGCCGCGTTTGTTGAGCTCCTGCAATACCGGCTCAGCCACCGCCGGGTCGACCACCGCCGTCTTGTCGCTCTTGGGGTCGCGGACGAGATAAACATAATTGTCGCTAAGGACGGGAATTTGCACGATATCGAGGGGCATGGTCGGGCTCACTTTGTTTTTTTGGTGCCGGTTGAGGGACTTGAACCCCCGACCTTCGGTTTACAAAACCGCTGCTCTACCAACTGAGCTAAACCGGCCTAGAGGGCTTAAGTATACAGGCCCTCACGATGGGTCGGGCGCAAATTAATCATCAATCACCGCGCCGGGCAAGCTCATAAAGCGCCACCGCGGGGGCATTATCTAGCGCTCAAGGCTTTGTTCACCACGTCGGGCGCATAGCCGATCACCGCCAGGAAGGCGCGTGCCGCTCCCTCGGGCTGGCGTCGGCCCTGCTCCCATTCCTGAATGGTGCGGGGGCTGAAACCAAATCGGGCGGCAAAAGCGCTTTGACTGAGGCCCAACTTACGGCGGATCGCCCGCACGTCCACCCTTGCCGGTACGTGCACGCGATAGGTTCCTTCCTTTGCCGTGCCTTGGGCAATGGCAAGGGCTTCCTCAGCTCCCTTAAGGATGCTTTGGCCGACTTTTGACATTGTTCGCTACTCCACTTCTATACGTCTTGGCCAGGCTCGACAGCAGCCGTTTCAGAGCATTGCGCTCGGCCTGAGACAGATTGGCTTTCTCACCCTTGGCGTAGACCGTCAACAGGAACAAAGGGATATCAGCCCCGCCAAAGTAAGTTACCACCCGATAGCCGCCGCTTTTGCCTTTGCCGCGTCCGGCAAACCGCACCTTGCGCGCCCCTCCTGTCCCAGGGATCTCGTCTCCGGCCAGTGGATGCGCCGCCAAGAAATCCACTACCTGGGCGCGCTCAGCGTCATCAAGTCCAACGTCCTTGGCTCTGGCCAGATACTCGGACGTTTCGATGACCGTCTGCATATATCCAATATACGTCAATGACGTAGGATGGCAATGAGTTTTGTCTGGAAGGCGCTAATCCCGCTGCCGGGCAAGCTCATAAAGCGCCACCGCGGCGGCGTTGGACACGTTCAGGCTTTCCACGGCCGACGCGATGGGCAGGTGGGCCATCAGGTCGCAATGGGCCTGGGTGCCGTGGCGCAGGCCTTCGCCTTCCGCCCCCAGCACCAGCGCCACCCGCCGGCCGGGATCGATCTCATGCAGGCACGGCTTGGCCTGGCCGTCGAGGCCGACCCGCCAGAAGCCATGGTCGGTCAAGTCATCCAGCGCGCGCGCCAGGTTGACCACCCGCACCCAGGGCAGGGCTTCCAAGGCCCCCGAGGCGGCCTTGGCCAACACCGCGCTTTCGCCCGGGGCATGGCGGTCGGTGGTGATCAGGGCGACGGCCCCGAAGGCGGCGGCTGAGCGCATGATGGCGCCGACGTTGTGAGGATCAGTCACCTGGTCGAGCACCACCACGATCGCCGGCGCTTCCAGGTTGAGGATGGCCGGCACATCCTCCAGGCTGCCGGCGGGCAGGGGCTCGACGCGGGCGGCGATCCCCTGGTGCACGCTGCTGTCGGGGAAAAGCCGATTGATCACGTCCGCTTCCACCGGCTCGGCGCTCAAGCGGCGGCGCGCCAGGGCGGCGCGGGCGGCCTCGGACAAGGCGTCCAAAGCGCTGCGGGTGGCGGTAAGCGACAGCACCGTCCGACGCGGATTGACGAGCGCCGCCGCCACCGCGTGATGGCCATAAAACCAGACCCCCGGCAGGCTGCTGCGAGGGGGCGATTTTTCACGCCCGCCCAAGGGCTTGCCGGGGGGGCGAGAAGCCCCGTGGTGTCGCTTGCCTTTGTTCATCAAGGCCCGTATATTCCGCGCCGGCAAAGGGTGCAAGGGCTATTGCAGATAAGCCGGCTGCTGCTGATCGTGGGACAAATCAAGCGTCTGTCCCGTTTTGCGGTTGACCGCCGTTGCGAATGTTGATAGTCCGGCACTTCCGCGAGCAGCCGGGAACTTCCGGGCGGTACAAAGCGGAGGGGTGGCCGAGCGGTCAATGGCAGCAGACTGTAAATCTGCCGGGTTTTCCCTACGAAGGTTCGAATCCTTCCCCCTCCACCACTGCCTTGCGGTAGGGCCTATAGGCCACGCGGGTGTAGCTCAATGGTAGAGCCCCTGCCTTCCAAGCAGGTGACGTGGGTTCGATTCCCATCACCCGCTCCAGTTATGGCTCTGGGTCGGGCGAACGGCAGAACTAGGATTTTTGGCGCTAAACAACGGAAAGTGGCTAGATAACCATGGCAAAGGCGAAGTTTGAGCGGACGAAGCCGCATGTGAACATCGGGACGATTGGACACGTTGACCACGGGAAGACGACGCTGACGGCGGCGAT
>QEVO01000002.1 GCA_003577275.1 Pseudomonadota bacterium | reverse complement strand
TGCTGCCAACCTTGGATTAAGCACGGTACGGGATTTCGAGAAAGGGCGAAGGCAACCCCACCCCAACAACATGGCAGCCATCAAGACCGCCCTTGAAGCGGCGGGCGTCATATTCATTGCGGAGAACGGCGGCGGGGCGGGGGTGAGGCTGAGGAAGTGAGGGATTGTTGCGTTGTCTTGGTGGTACCCCGGTGGTACCCCGACGTAAAAAGGGCTTAGGAGCGTTACCCCTAAGCCCTTGTTTTTACTGGCTCCCCGGGCCGGACTCGAACCAGCGACCGATCGGTTAACAGCCGATTGCTCTACCAACTGAGCTACCGGGGAACGGTGGGAGGGGCCTTGCTTGGCGGACCACTCCCATAAATTCGGCGGGCTCGTTATAGCACACAATTTTACCCTGCCAAGGGCTGTCATGGCGAGCCTGGAGGCGCCGCCCGGAATCGAACCGGGGTACGCGGATTTGCAGTCCGCTGCGTAGCCACTCCGCCACGGCGCCGTTGGGGGCTGGATATAACATCGGCCACCCCGCCACGCAATGGAGGATTGCCCGCCGCCCCGCCGTATCCGACGTTGTCAAGTGCCGGCCGCGCCGGTATAAACGCCACGAAAGCCCCGGCCACCTTAACCCTTGATGGATATAGAAGCCGATGTCTGATTTTGCCGTCGCCCGCGACTTGATGATCGAAGGGCAGGTCAAGCCCAATCGCACCACCGACCCTCGCCTGTTGGCGGCTTTGCGCGCCATCCCCCGGGAGGCGTTCGTGCCTGAAAGCCTCAAAACCGTGGCCTATGTCGATGAGGATATCAAAATCGCCCCCGGCCGCCATCTCATGGAGCCGCGCGTGCTCAGCCGCCTGATCCAGGCCCTGGAGGTGGGGTCTGACGATCTCGTGCTCGATATCGGCGGCGGCAGCGGTTATTCGGCCGCCGTATTGTCGAAGCTGGCCGGGGCGGTGGTGGCCGTGGAAGAGGATGCCGCCTTGGCGGCGCAGGCGGAAAAGCTTCTCGCCGGTCAAGGATGCGACAATGCCGTGGTGGTATGCGCGCCGCTCACCCAAGGCTGCCCTTCCCAGGGGCCATATGACGCCATCTTCATCAACGGCGCGGTGGAGGAGGCGCCGGCGGCCCTCCTGCAGCAGCTGAAGGAAGGCGGTCGCTTGGCGGCGGTGGTGCTGGCAAACGGCGTCGGCAAGGCGATGCTTTATTTAAAGAGCCACGGCGTCGTCGGCCGGCGGGAGCTGTTTGACGCTGCCGTTCCGCCGCTGCCAGGCTTTGCGCTGCCGAAGAAGTTTGTGTTCTAGGACTATTTGCGCAGGGCCGCGGCCAAATCGGGCGTACCAGAACCTGCCCACAACCTGTGATGTGTCAGACGAGGAGAAATCGCCATGCCCACCCGCAAAGCCATGACTGTCGGCATGATGACAGCCCTGGCGCTTGTGCTTCACCTTACCCCGGCCGAGGCGGAGACGTTGAGCGAGGCGCTGGCGGCGGCCTACGCCAATAACCCGACCTTGGAAGCGGCGCGGGCCGGCGTGCGGGCCACCGATGAAGGGGTGTCCCAGGCCAAGGGCGGCTATCGGCCTTCCGTCGAGGCGACGGGTTCGATCGCCCGCACCAACACCGAGCAGACGACCTCGTTTGGCGGTATTCCGGGCACCCAGGACACCACCCTGACCTCGAAGAGCGCCAGCGTCGCCCTGGTGCAGCCGGTGTTTCGCGGCTTTAAGACCTATAATTCCGTGCGTCGCGCCAAGGAGCAGGTCTATGCCGGGCGTGAGAGCCTGCGCCAGACCGAGCAGCAGGTGCTCCTCGACGCCGTGACCGCCTATATGAACGTCAAGCGCGACGAATCGGTGGTGGAGCTTAGGCGCAACAACGTCCAGGTGCTGACCCGCCAGTTGGAGGCCACCCAGGATCGCTTCCGGGTTGGCGAGATCACCCGCACCGACGTCGCCCAGTCCGAAGCGCGGCTGTCGCGGGCCAACGCCGACCGCATACTCGCCGAAGCGGCGCTGACAGCGAGCCGTTCCGCCTACCAGCGCATCGTCGGCGCCGCGCCGGGCACGCTGGCCGATCCCGGCCCTTTGCCGCCGCTGCCGGAAAGCGAAGCAGCGGCGCTGGAGGCGGCGTTGGCCGAAAATCCGCAACTATTGGCAGCCCAGCATGCGGCCAAGGCGGCGGACCATGAGGTCAGTGTCGCCACTGGCGACTTCCTGCCGGAAGTGAATGTACGCGCCCAATACCAGCGCGGCTGGGATACGTCGCCCTTTATTTCCGATTTGACGCAAAAGCAGGTGATGGCGGAGCTGACTTTTCCGATCTATCAGGCCGGGGTCGCCTCTTCGGTGGCGCGGCAAGCCCGTCAGGTGCGGAGCCAACGCCGGCTGGAGGAGATCGACGCCGAGCGTCGGGTCGGTGAGGCGACGCGCAATGCCTGGGAGGCCTTGCGCGAGGCGCGATCGCGCATCGCCGCCACCGAAGAACAGGTACGGGCCAATAAAATCGCCCTGGAAGGTGTGCGCCAGGAGGCCGAAGTAGGGGCCCGCACCACCCTTGATGTGCTCGATGCCGAGCAGGAATACCTCGATTCCCAGGTCTCGCTGGTCAGCGCCAAACGGGATGAAGTGGTGGCCGCCTATGGTCTTCTGGGCGCCATCGGCCGCCTGTCCGCCGGTGGCCTTGGCCTGCCGGTGGAGGTCTACGATCCGGCAAAGAACTATGACCAGGTCAGCGATCAGATCTACGGCTGGACCATCGAGGACGAATAGATTGCTCCGCTTGGGGGAGCCACAGGGGTGGGGAGCGACAGGTTTTTTTTACTAAATCTCGGCAGAATTACCTGCTAATCTTGCCGCCGAAGGTCGCGGGCTTTCGGGGGGCAAGGGCTTGCAGGCCCTGGCATAAATAACGAAATGAGAACGTAATACCTGGTCATGAGCGGCAAAAAGGAACATGAAGAACCGACCATGGAGGAAATCCTGGCCTCCATCAGGCGGATCATTTCCGAGGAAGGGGAGGAGCGCAAGCCCGAGGCTCCCCAGGCCGCCAGGCCCGCCCCGGCGCAGGAAGACGTACTCGAACTGACCGAGGTCATCGAGGAGCCAAAGCCCGCCGTTGCCGTCGCAGAGGTCGATGAACCGGTCGAGCTTGCCGACGACATCGAGGAAGTGGCCCATGCCTTTGCCGTCCATGAAGAGGTCGAGGCGATTGCGGAAGCGCCCAGCGCGCCCGAGCCCGAGCTTTCCATGGAGGAGGTTCCCATGCCCGCCGCGCCCTTAAAGGTCGAGGCTGAGGCGGCGGACGCGCTTGAAGATGAATTCGACACCGAAGAGGTGGATGATGCGGTGCTTGCCGACATCGTCGACCCGGCGGAGGAGGTAGACGCCATCATGTCGCCAGAGGAAGGTCAAAAGGTCAGCGCCAGCTTCGATAAACTGTCCGAGCTGCTGGTGGCCGGATACGAAGGCTACGATAAGACCCTGGAGGGCATGGTGCGCGAAATGCTGCGACCCATGTTGAAAACCTGGCTTGATGAAAACCTGCCGGCGGTGGTGGAGCGGGTGGTGGCCCGCGAAGTCGCCCGCCTTTCCCGCGTCAAGAGACCCTGAAGCCACTTTGAATAATCCATCGTCACCCCCGCGAAAGCGGGGGTCCATTTTTGCTTAATCTGTGGATTCCCGCTTGCGCGGGAATGACGAATAGGGGAAGAAACAAGTTTCTTGTTAAACGGAAGATGTGCACCAAGACCCATGCTCGATAAAACCTACGACCCGCGCGCCATCGAGGCGAAGTGGTATAAACACTGGGAAGAAACGGGAGCCTTCGATTGCGGTCGCCGGCCGGATGCCGAGCCCTATTGCATCGTGCTGCCGCCGCCCAATGTCACCGGCAGCCTGCACATCGGCCACGCCCTCGACCATACCATCCAGGACATCCTGATCCGCTTCGAGCGCCTGCGCGGCAAGGATGTATTGTGGCAGCCCGGCACCGACCATGCCGGCATCGCCACCCAGATGGTGGTGGAGCGTCAATTGGACGCCGAAGGCACAAACCGCCGTGATCTGGGCCGCGCGGCGTTCGTGGAACGGGTGTGGAAGTGGAAGGCCGAGTCCGGCGGCACCATCACCCGCCAGATGCGGCGGCTGGGCGCGTCCTGCGACTGGCGGCGTGAACGCTTCACCATGGACGAAGGATTTTCCGCCGCCGTTGTGAAAGTTTTTGTGGAGCTTCACCGCAAGGGGCTGATTTACCGCGACAAGCGATTGGTCAATTGGGATCCGAAACTAAAGACGGCGATTTCCGATCTGGAGGTGGAGCAGCGGGAAGTTGATGGCCACTTCTGGCATTTTAAGTATCCGGTGGACGGCGAGCCGGGGCGCTACATCGTGGTCGCCACCACCCGGCCGGAAACCATGCTCGGCGATACTGCGGTCGCCGTGCATCCCAGCGATGAACGCTATCAGGACTTGATCGGCAAATACGTTTTGCTGCCGCTGGCCAATCGCCGCATCCCCATTATCGCCGACGAACACGCCGATCCCGAACAAGGCTCGGGCGCGATCAAGATCACCCCGGCCCATGACTTCAACGACTTCGAAGTGGGCAAGCGCCACAACCTGGCCCAGATCAATATTTTCGATGATGAGGCACGGCTGAATGACAACACGCCTGCCGCTTACTGTGGCCTCGATCGTTATGAGGCGCGCAAAAAAGTTGTCGCCGATCTGGAAGCGCTGGGCTTGGTGGACAAGATTGAGCCGCGCCAGCACACCATGCCTTATGGTGATCGTTCGGGCGTGGTAATCGAGCCGTGGCTCACCGATCAATGGTACGTTGACGCCGCTACCTTGGCGAAGGAGGCCATCGCCGCGGTGGAGGACGGCCGCACCGCGTTCGTGCCGAAAACCTGGGAGAAAACTTTCTTTGAATGGATGCGCAACATCCAGCCGTGGTGCGTGTCGCGTCAGCTATGGTGGGGCCATCAGATCCCGGCTTGGTATGCGCCCGACGGTACGGTCTTTGTCGCCGAGACGGAAGATGAGGCTTATACGCAAGCGCGCGCGAAGCTTGGCAACGATGTTACATTGCGGCGCGACCCCGACGTGCTCGATACCTGGTTTTCCTCGGCGCTGTGGCCGTTCGGCACGCTGGGCTGGCCGGAAAAAACGCCAGAACTGGCGCGTTATTATCCGACCAACGTGCTCGTCACCTCGTTCGACATCATCTTTTTCTGGGTAGCGCGGATGATGATGGACGGTCTGCATTTCATGAAAGAAGTGCCGTTCAAGACCGTTTACATTCACGCCCTGGTGCGCGACGAGCATGGGCAGAAGATGTCCAAATCCAAGGGCAACATCATTGATCCCTTGGAGTTTGCCGACAAGTATGGCGCGGACGCGTTGCGCTTCACATTGGCCGCCCTGGAAACCCAGGGCCGCGACATGAAGCTCGCCGAAAA
Organism: Pseudomonadota bacterium; assembly: GCA_003577275.1. Classification (GTDB taxonomy): domain Bacteria; phylum Pseudomonadota; class Alphaproteobacteria; order Sphingomonadales; family Govanellaceae; genus PRO5. The sequence goes on along the minus strand of QEVO01000002.1, from coordinate 649,203 downwards.
GCGCGTCGAAGGCTATCGCAACTTCGCCACCAAATTGTGGAACGCCGCGCGGTTTTGCGAAATGAACGGCGCGACGGATGCCGCCGGGTTTGATCCTTCCAAGGCAACGCTCACCGTCAACCGCTGGATCATTTCTGAAATCGCCCGCACCGCGTCGCAGGTGACGCAGGCGCTGGAAGCCTTCCGCTTCTCCGACGCCGCGCTCGGCATCTACGATTTCATCTGGGGCACCTATTGCGATTGGTATGTGGAGCTGATCAAGCCGCTGCTGCTGGGATCGGACGCGGCGGCGAAACAGGAAACTCAGCAGACGGCGGCTTGGGTGATGGACCGCATGCTGGCGCTGCTGCATCCCTTCATGCCGTTCGTCACAGAAGAATTGTGGCACGCGCTCGGCGCGAAACGCGACAATGATTTGATTTTGTCGTCCTGGCCCACGGGTCTTGATGCGCTTGTGGATTCAGCCGCCTGCGCCGAGATGCAGTGGCTGATCAAGCTCATCACTGAAATCCGCTCGGTGCGTGCAGAAATGAACGTGCCGCCGGCGGCCAAGGCGAAACTTTTGGTGCAGGGCGCGTCGGCGATCACGCGGCAACGACTGCTCACCCATGATGATGTGCTAAAGCGCCTGGCGCGGCTGGAATCCGTGGCGGCAACGGATGCCGCGCCCAAGGGCGCGGTTCAGATGGTGGTGGATGAAGCCAGCTTCTTCCTGCCCTTGGCCGACATCATCGACATCGCCCAGGAACAGGCGCGGCTTGCCAAGACCATCGAAAAATTGCACGCCGAAATTAAAGCCATCGACGGCCGCTTGAACAATCCCAACTTCACCGCCAAGGCGCCGGAAGCGGTAGTTTTGGAAAACCGCGCCAAGCGAGACGAAGCCGCCGAGGCCGCCGCCAAGCTCACGGCGGCGCTCAAACGCTTGGAAGCGGTGGGGTAGGAATGTGGTCGTGGGTCCGCTATCGCTTGACCTACGCTACGTGAAAAAATGTAGCGTGGGTTAGCGCAGCGAACCCACGGTCTTGTATTAGATAACCTTGATCCCAACAATTTCTGCCGCGCGCGATAATTCACGATCGAAAGTCGCCAACGGCAAGGAGCGGCGCGCCGCCAGCTCCAGATAGGCGGCGTCATAGGCCGTCAAGCGATGGGTGTCGGCAAGGTCGAGGATTGTTTTCCACGCATGGCTTGCCGTTTCGCCATCGACCTCGATGGGCAGGGCCGCCAATGCCTGCAACGCGGCCTTTCGCTGGCTTTTGCTGATGCGGTTGCGACGTTCCGCCGTCAGCAAGCTATTGGCCATCTCCAACGGCCAGATGCCGGGGACGATGGCCCGCTCCGTCGTCACCCTGTCCAGCAGTCCAGCGGCGGCGTGTTCATCCGGCATCAGCCAGGACAGCGCTACCGAGCAATCAAGCACCAAACCCGCCATGCTCAGCGCCGGCCTTGGTCGCGGTAGCGTTGCCATTCCTGCCAATCGAAGCGGCCCAACTTCATCTTTTTGGCCAGGGCGCGCAGGCGCTTCGCCGCGGCCTGAGCGGCGGCAACATCATGCCCCTCGGTCATGGGCACCAAGCGCGCCACTGGTTTACCGCGCTTGGTGATGATGATTTCTTCCCCGCCTGCTGCCCGGTCGAGAAGTTCGGAGAGGTGGGTCTTGGCTTCAAAAGCGCCAATGGCACGCTTGGTCATGTTCATATATCCAACTAGTCTGAAAACTAGTTTACAACTATTTTTGTAATTCTACAAGTCATCCTGGAAGCGGTGGGGTAAGGAGGGTGTGACGTGGGTCCGCTATCGCTTGACCCACGCTACTCGCATTTGTGTAGCGTGGGTTGAGCGAAGCAAACCCACGGTTTATTACAGAGAATCGACGCCACAAGGATCAAAGGGAGGCAGACGATGGCGGATGATCCACAAACCCACCATCGCCAGCGGCGGGTCTATAAGTATTATGATCTGGTGATGGCCGGGTTCGTCGCCGTGTTGTTGTGTTCCAACCTCATCGGGCCAGCCAAGGTGGCAAGCTTCCTGGGCCTGACCTTCGGCGCCGGCGTGCTATTCTTCCCCATCTCCTACGTATTCGGCGACGTGCTGACCGAGGTCTACGGCTATGCCCGCTCGCGCCGGGTGATCTGGGCCGGCTTCGCCGCCTTGGGCTTCGCCTCGTTCATGGCCTACGTGGTGGTGCAGTTGCCGCCGGCCCAGGGCTGGTTCGGTCAGGATGCGTATGCAACCGTATTCGGCCAGACGCCGCGCATCGTCGCCGCCTCGCTGATTGCGTTTTTCGTCGGCGAGATCGCCAACGCTTTCGTGCTTGCCAAGATGAAGATATTGACTCAGGGCAAATACCTGTGGACCCGCACCATCGGCTCCACCATCGTTGGCCAGGCGGTGGATAGCGCCATCTTTTATCCGGTGGCGTTCTGGGGGGTGTGGCCCGACTATCTGGTGCTCACCGTCATGAGCTCGAACTTCCTCCTCAAGGTCGGTTGGGAGGCGGCCTTGACCCCGGTGACCTATCGCGTGGTCGGCTGGTTGAAGCGGGTCGAGCATGAGGATTACTATGACACCGACACCAACTTCACGCCGTTCAGCGTGAAAACCTAGAGATAGGGAGGCCAGCGCCCATGCCGGACGTCGGGTTTACCCATGTGGCGCTGTTTTGCCGGAACGCCGAATTGACGGCGGCGTTTTACGCCAAATACGCCAACATGGCGGTCATCCACCGCCGCGTCGACCACGAGACCGGCCATGCCGTCATCTGGCTGTCCGATGGCACCCGGCCGTTTGTCATCGTCTTCATCGAAGGCGATCGGGTGGAGCCGGTGCTCGGCCCCTTTGCTCACTTGGGCGTGGGCTGTAAGAGCCGCGCCGAGGTGGACCGCCTGTGCGATCTGGCGCGTCAGGAGGGGGCGCTGGCCAGCGAACCGCAGGACTGGGGGCCGCCGGTGGGCTATTGGGCGCTCCTTAGCGATCCCGACGGCCATCGGCTGGAGCTGTCTTACGGCCAGGAAGTCGGCCTCTCCGCCGTCCCCTGAAGGGGGCTGTGCCAATTTGGGACGTCGTCTGATCCCCCGTCGGATAGCCTTACACCCAGGCAATCACTGTGGTTCCAGGAGCCCGCGTAGGGTGGCGGTTTTTCTGGCATTTTTAGAGCTAAATGCGTCTGGACGTACTCATATATTCAATATATGCCGTCATTCCCGTGTAAGCGGGAATCCATAGCAAAATCAAAAGACTGGCTCCCCGCTTATCAAGGGGATGACGATGAAAAACTTAGGGCTAGCGTGTCCCAGAAGGCAGATTGTCTTAGGTTAGGCTAAACCTTGGCACGCGCCTTGCTCTTCCCCTATGGAAGCCCGGATGTGGGCCTGGGTTGTGGCGTTGGAGTAGCAGGGAATGTGGAGCAGGCTTTCGCTTTTCTGGAAGGGTATCTTGGGTGTCGTGGTCGTCGGCGGCGTGGCGCTGGCTGCGGGTCTGGGGCGCGCCACCGCTGCCGACGGCCCGGCTGATGTGTTCAGCCTGTTTGACAAGGGCGTGGCCTCCATCGTCGCCAATACCGCCTGCGGCGTCGACGATCCGGCGGCGTTCGAGGCGTTCACCCAGGAGTTCTCCAAGGTCGCCAGCGTCGTTGCCGATGAATTACAGCGCATGAATCCGGAGCGCAGCCGCAGCGAGATCGACATGGTGGTGGGCTTCCGCGTGGCGCAACTGGAAATGACCATGACCGACAAGGTGAAGAAGGACGGCTGCAACGCGCCCGACGTGCGCGCCTCCCGCGCCCTCTTTAATATCGGCCGCCGCCTCGCCTTCATCGAAGGCAATATCAAGGAATACAACCACTAGGCAATGTCGCCCATCCCGCGGAACTGTCGGGAATCCTTACACTTTTTGTGAGCGCGGCGATCGTATCCTTAGGCTAAGTCATTGGATAATAAAGATGAAAATACTCTGGCCCTGTTCTTGCACGCGGTAACGTGGAATCTATTCTGTACTCTTAACAGGCGGGGGCATAACAGCATGAATATCCTGGCAAATCGTTGCATGAAATATCTCGGGCGCTACAAGGTTGCCGGCCTGGCGGCGGTGTCCGTCCTCGCCCTTCAGGGGCCGGCTCATGCCCTCGCCATCTACGTTGATCAGGATGCCACCTGGCGGTATATCAATGCCTCGGCGGCAACTGATGTGGGCGCGCCTGCCGCCAACTGGTATGCGGTGGGCTTTGACGATTCAAACTGGTTTTCGGGCGCGGCGCCATTCACCAGCAACCCTGGCAATCCGGCCAGCACCTTCGGCGGCGACCTTGCCAACGTGAATAGCCCTTATGGCGGCCCGGCGCCCGCCATACCCGGCTCGGGCACGCTGTGGAGCGTCCCTTACGATCCTTACCTGCGCATCACCTTCGATCTGGCGGCGCAGACCGCGCTGACGGTGTGGCTGGCGGTCGATAACGGCGTTAACGCCATGTACCTGAACGGCGTGCAGGCTACCGGCTCGGTCAATGCCGAAGGCGCAGGTTATCGCTGGGAGCATGTGTTCGACATCAGCGCCGACTACACCTTCGCCGGCACCAACACCTTTGCGTTGCAGCTTGAAGACCATGGCGGCGCGACGGCTTTTGCCTTGGTCATCAGCAGTGATGATACTCCTCAGAACCCGATCTTCACCGATAATGACCCGCCAACCCAGCCGGAGGATCCAAACGGTGTGCCGGAGCCGGCAACCCTGGCTCTCTTCGGTCTCGGCGTGGCGGCTGCCTTGATGAGGCGTCGCCGGGCCTGAACCAGTCGCGTTTAATTAGAGCGTCAAGTCGCACCATACCGGCGTGTGGTCGGAGGCCTTCTCGACCGCTCGCGGCTTGCGGTCGACGCCGGCGCCGGTCAAGCGGTCTGCGGCCTGGGGCGAGAGCAGGAAGTGATCGATCCTCAGGCCGTGATCCTTGGCCCACGCGCCGCCCTGATAGTCCCAGTAGGTATAGATGTGCCCCTTGGGGGAGTAAGTGCGCAGCGCGTCGGTGAGCCCGAGATTGAGCAGCGTGCGAAAGGCGGCGCGTGATTCCGAGCGGCACAGCGCATCATCGGCGAACGCCTTGGGGTCATAGACGTCCTCATCGGTGGGGCAGACATTGAAGTCGCCGCCGAGCACGAACGGCGTTTCTTTCGCCAGCAGTTTTTTGGCGTGGGTCAGGAGCCGCTTCATCCATTTCAGTTTGTAGTCGAATTTCTCGCCCGGCGCGGGGTTGCCGTTGGGCAGATAGATCGAGGCGATACGAATGCCGGAAATGGCGGCCTCGATATAGCGCGCCTGATCGTCATCAGGATCGCCGGGCAGGCCGCGGTGAATGTCCGTCATCGCCGTGCGCGACAGAATGGCGACGCCGTTGTAAGTTTTTTGTCCGTGCGTCGCCACATGGTAGCCGAGCTCTTGAAATTCCAGCGCCGGGAAATTCTCGTCGACGGTTTTTAATTCCTGCATCAACAGAACGTCGGGCATCTCCCGCTTCAGCCAATGAAGCACCACCGGCAACCGCGCCTTAATCGAATTGACGTTCCAGGTAACGATGCGCATGGAGGTGGTGGCCTTTTGAAGTTATTTTGTAAGTTACTATAGCACTTATGCTCAACTAATACCGCTAAATTTCCGGGGATGAGTTACGTATTCCTTCTCCTTGAGGAGAAGGTGGTGAGTGTTAAGCGAACCGGATGAGGTGATGCCTTGTAATCGTCACCTCACCCGAGCGTTTCGCGCTGCCCTCTCCTCAAGGAGAGGGAAAATACTCACGCAGCCATAACTCACGTTCGTCATCGCGAAGGAGCGTTAGCGACTGAAGCGATCCAAATGGCGTGAAGCTGGATTGCCTTGCCTCCGGTCACTATCACCGCGTCGTCACGACTATTTCCAAATATTCGCTGGGCACAATTAACGTATCCTTGCCGCCGCGATTCATCCGTTGCAGCAGACCCATAAGGTCGGCTTGCAGATCGGCCTGCTTTGCCGCGTCCAGGGCGGCAAAGGCGCGATTGGTGGGACCGTAATAGGTTTTGAAGATGTCCAGCCAATGATCCGGCGATTTATAGCGGAAGTGGAAGATCTGCTTGGCGGTCTTTATCTGATGACCGGGGAACAGTTCTTTCAGGCGTGTTTCGGTTCCCCACAGCGCCGGCGACTTGATCCCGGCCGGCGGCGGCACATGCTGGCCAATGATTTTGAAAAGCTGACCGATGAAGCCCTCGGGCGTCCAGTTGGCCAAGCCGATGCGCCCGCCCTTGCGCACCACGCGGGCCAATTCGGCCGCCGATTTTTCCTGATTTGGCGTGAACATGACGCCGAACGTGGATAGCGCCACATCGAAGCTGCCATCGGCAAAGGGCAAAGCTTCGGCGTCCGCCTGCTGAAAGGTGACGGGCAACCGTTCGGCGGCGGCGCGTTCCTTGCCGCGATCCAGGAGCGCTTCCACATAATCGGTGGAGGTGACGTCCGCAAAGCGCCGGGCGGCGGCCAGCGTGGCGTTGCCGTTGCCGGCGGCCACGTCCAGTACGCGCTCGCCAGCGATAAGATCAACGGCCTCGCATAACCGCTCGCCGACAATTTGCAGCGTGGTGCCGACCACGGCGTAATCGCCGGTGGCCCATGTCGCCTGTTGGCGTTGCTTGATGGCCGAGAAATCGGGTTCGGAAAGCGCCGTGCTCATGGATGATCTCCCTGTCAAAAATTGCTTAATCTCAAGCGAGGTTGAAATAAATGGCTAGCAGCATTTTTTTTCGAGACCACCCGGCCCCCTCTGACGCATGCTATTCTAACACATTACTGCACGAAAAACGATGGACCGCAACCGCAGGAGGCGGCGGCGTTTCCATGGTTTTTAATGAGTCAATATAACATGTTCGTTCTCTGGTTGCGGCTAAATTGCCATGGGTGAGTTACTTTTCCCTTCTCCTTGAGGAGAAGGGGGTGAGCGTTAAGCGAACCGGATGAGGTGAAGGGATGTACATGTCAACTCACCTCACCTCACCTCACCCAAGCGCTTCGCGCCGCCCTCTCCTCGAAGGAGAGGGTCGCCGGTAGCGGACATAGACAAGAACCATGCCGATTAGTGGAGTGATGAAACCATAGCGTCAGGAAATTGAGTAATGTGTCCTGGAATCGCCTGAATTGGTGAAGTGCACATGAGATTGAAATTAAATCATATCATATCATATCATATCCAAGCATAGCGTTTATTGCATTTCCACATAACTGCATCGATATTGTGAGCGATTGCGTACGCGCTAGCTAATGCAAGAGCATATTCATGAAATATACGGGCATTTTCGATCAGGGGCTTAACGACTGGATCGTCATATGGTCGCAACCGTACAATTGCGATATGGGAAAGATCATTGGCACGATCCTGTCCAATTTCATCAGTAATTACGATAATATAACGAATAGGCGTCAAGCCACTTTCTTTGATCTCGCGTGCACCCGAAATTATGCTTTGAATTCTACTTTCAAACAGCGAAAGTGCATACAAATGGACTGATTGTAATGAGTGCGATATTTTGTGTTCCTCGCACCACGTTAACCAGCTGCCAGCATTAACTGGAATTCGCACGAGCGGTTTGAGTGGTTCAGCACATTCATACGCCTTTTGTTCTTCGCGTAACCAGTCTTGATGGCTCGTGAGAAGACCTGGATCTTCGGGTAAAACATGACGAAAGCTCTCCCAATCTGTACGGGTCATGCCTGCAATAATAGTTGCGACGGGCGGACACTTTTCCAGGCCAGTGCTGTTTTTCCTAGGGCGACCATGGCGGTAGAAGTCGGACTTAAAACCCAAAGGAGGAGCTGGCTTGACGAAAGTCACGCCCTCCCGCTCAAATTCGCAATCAACGACGGGTCCTTTTAGCAAGTCTTCATCAAGTTCTCCACGTACCACCCTGGTCATAAACTTTTCAGAAAAAGCATTCCATGCGTCATTTAAAACTTTAAAGGCGGGATATGATTTAATTTTTATTGGGACGTACTCTAATGGCCAAATAAAAAAGTGATCGAATCCATCACTATAAAAATAGCATCCACCCACAATAACGCCATCTATGCTATCTGTGTCCTTCCGGACTCTATCTGCTACTAGCCGGACGAGTTCATCGTGATTGAGGGCTGTATAGCCGTTATTAATCAAGAATAGAATAGAGTGGGTGCAATTAGGAAATTCTATTCTGGACTGTTTAATTTGCTTCCGGGCCGAGGCGACGGCGCTTTTTATCGGTCCTTCGATAATATGGTCATAATTGCGTTGCTGATTACCTGTAAGGTTGGCCCGATCTAAAACTATCACTGGTGCGTTGGAGACATTCTCACGAAACAAGATAGCAAGTTTTTTTTGCCTTTCTGTTTTAGCCAGACCATCGTCGTCCAAACCCTTTAGCTCAATGACAGAATTACTCAATAAGTAGTCAGCGCCTTTCACGTCACGACTGTTGGCGTCGGGGTGAGCTCTAACTCCTCCAGCTTCCTTGATTATTTGGGTTAAATCACTCTCAGTGAGAGAACGTATTCGAAATTGATCCATGCTTAGATATTCTGAATTCCAGAAATTCCTGGGACACGATACTTAACTTAATTCACTCAACGGTTAATGTCACAGTTTCGAGAACACGGCACTTAAATTCCTTGCTATAGTCGACAGACGTCTGCCCCCAGACATTATCGAAACTATGAAGCACTGCACAGCTTCCTCACCCCCCAATCAGCACCTTGATTTTGGCCCGCACGTCAGCGAGTTCGGAGGCGGTTGCTTTCCCTTTCAGCTTTGCTTTGCGCGCGCGCCAATCCAGGCTCTTTAATTGATCGGCAAGCGCTACGCCAGATCGCGCGCCGGAAATTACCACTTCAAATGGATAGCCTTTGGCTTTGGTGGTCAGCGGGCAGCACACCATCAGGCTTGTTTTGTCGTTGTACGTAGCGGGGCTCAATACCAAGGCCGGTCGATGGCCTGCTTGTTCGTGTCCCGCTTGCGGATCAAATTGCAGCCACACCACATCGCCGGCATCCGGTATGAAGCGTCTGGTCATTACCAGATTTCTTTGCCCACAGGTTTGCCGAAATCCACCGGCTCATGCAGGTTTTTCGGCGTAATTTGATCCAGCATCTTTTCAAGGTCATAAGCAGGCTCGGGGATACGCTCGATCACTACCCGACCTTTTTCCTCTCGCACCTCCACCGTTTGGTCCAAGCGGAGATTGGCGGCGTGCATGACGGCGCTGGGAATGCGAACGGAGGCGCTATTGCCCCATTTCTTGACGGTGACGCGCATGGCTAATCCTTACCGTAAATATTTTGTTGATATTAGCCAGGCGCGGGGCATGTGTCAACAATGTCGATCCATGGACAATGCGTCTTCCCCTCACAGCGGCGTTGTGGGCAACGGGCTAAAGTGATTGCTCACCAGGAGCGTTGAGACGCTCGCCTCGTCATCGCGCAGCGGCAGGGCCACCGACCAGTAGGTGACCTCTTTGAAATTGACGGAGGTGACCTTGCCGCATCCAACATAGGGCTGTCGCTCCAAGGTGGCGCTGGTGAAAATCGCCATCAGGTGTTCGCGGCCGCTGCGGCGCGGATAGTCGGAAACCGTGGTGCCGGTATAACTGCGTTGCAGTACGTGATCGACAATCGATCCGATCAAGCGAAAGCGGAAATCGCGCCCGCCGTCCACGACATCGATGAGATTGACCAATCCCAAGTGCGGCACGAAGTCGGCGGGGTTGATGGCGCGGCGGTGCGGCAGCGCGCCATTGACGCGCAGGCGCTGCCAATAGCGGTACAGATCGCGCAGCGTCGGCGCGATAAGATCAGCTTCGTTGGCGACGGCGTCGACGGTGAATAAACTTTTACTCAAATTGACCCCATTGCATATACCCAAAGTACAATATACGCAATGTGACCTTAAGGCAAAATGGTTATCAGATCGAGAACGAAGTTCCGCAACCGCAGGACGCAGCGGCGTTGGGGTTATTAACCTTGAAGCTGGAGCCGGCAAGATCCTCAAAGAAATCGATTTCCGACCCGGCTAGATAGAGGAGGGACATGCTGTCAATGAGCAGGGTGACGCCCTTGTCTTCGATCACGGTGTCATCTTCGGCGGGCGACTCAGCTAGGGCGAAGCCGTATTGAAAGCCCGAGCAGCCGCCGCCCGACACCGAAACCCTGAGCTTCAGTTGGGCGTTATTCTGCTTATCCATCAGCTGCCGCACGCGGCGCGCGGCGCTATCGGTAATGGTCAAGGGGGCCGTGGAGGCCATGGCTTTGCTCTCTTCTGTGCAATTTTAAGAATAATTATTATCTACAAGATTTAGGGCTGGCGGCCGGTTTGTCAATCTCTGGCATCGCCGCCCCAAGCCTGCCGTTGCGCCGGCAAGGCCATCCGTCTACTCTTGCCAGCCATGACCGAACCTAAAGCCCCCTACCGCTATCATGTGGTGGAGCGCTATGCTCCCTTTGCTTGCCGCCCGGCGGCCAGCCGCGGCCGTCTCTATCCCGAGGCGGAAAGCGCTACCCGCTCGCCATTTCAGCGCGATCGCGACCGCATCATCCATTGCGGCGCGTTTCGGCGCTTGAAGCACAAAACGCAGGTGTTCGTCCATCACGAGGGCGACTATTACCGCACCCGGCTCACTCACTCCATCGAGGTGGCGCAAATCGCCCGCTCGGTGTGCCGGGTGTTCGGCCTGAACGAGGATCTCACCGAAGCCCTGTCCTTGGCCCACGATTTCGGTCATACCCCCTTCGGCCACGCCGGCGAAGACGCGCTCAACGCCGCCATGGCGCCTTACGGCGGGTTCGATCACAACGCCCAGTCCCTGCGGGTGGTGACCTATCTGGAAGAGCGCTATGGGGCGTTTCCCGGTCTCAATTTGACTTGGGAGGCGCTCGAGGGCCTGGCCAAGCACAATGGGCCGTTGATGCGAAAGGGCGAGGCGAAACCGCTGCCCGTCGGCATCGGCGATTATGTCAAAACCCACGATCTGGAGCTTCACACCTACGCCAGCGCCGAGGCGCAGGTGGCGGCCATCGCCGACGATGTCGCCTATAACAATCATGACATTGACGACGGGGTGCGGGCCGGGCTGTTCTCCCTCGAAGACCTTTGCGCCGTGCCGCTGGTGGCCGAAGTGGTGGCCGAGGTGGACGCGGCTTATCCGGCGCTCGACAAGGCGCGGCGCATCCATGAGGCGGTGCGCCGCCTGATCAGCCGCATGGTCGAGGATATCATCGCCGAGACCGGGCGGCGGATTGAGGATTTAAAGCCCGCGTCGGCCCAGGACATTCGCGAGGCCGGCAAGCCGGTGGTGGCCTTTTCCGAGGTCATGAAAACCATCGACCGGGAGCTGAAAACCTTCTTGAACAATCACATGTACCGCCATTACAAGGTCAACCGCATGGCGAGCAAGGCCCGCCGCGTGGTGCGTGAGCTGTTCGACCTCTACATGGCGGAGCCCAATTGCCTGCCCACCGAGTGGTTCGAGAAAGCGGCAAACGGCGATGCGGTCAGTCGGGCGCGGGTCATCGCCGACTTCATCGCCGGCATGACCGACAGCTATGCGCTATTGGAACACAAGCGTCTCTTTGACATCTCGACATACGAATTATGAACATTTTCAAACACTTCCATGAGCGGCTGACGAGCCATATCGACGCCCTGACCGCCGCCGGCGCGCTGCCCGCCGGGCTGCCCTTGGCCGGGATCAGCGCCGAAGCGCCGCGGGAAGCGGCCCACGGCGACATCGCCACCAACGCTGCCCTGGTGCTGGCCAAGCCGGCCGGCAAGAACCCGCGCGAGGTGGCGACCATGCTGGCTGAACGGCTGCGGGGCGATAATGGCGTGGCGGCGGTGGAGATCGCCGGGCCGGGCTTTATCAATTTGCGCTTAGAGGATGGTTTCGTGCGGGCGCGGGTGCCGGAAATCCTCGCCGCCGGGCCAGCCTTCGGCGATTCCGTCCTTGGGGCAGGCCGCATGGTCAATGTCGAGTACGTCTCGGCCAATCCCACCGGCCCCATGCACGTCGGCCATTGCCGGGGCGCGGTGTTTGGCGACGCCTTGTCGAACTTGCTGGAAAAAGCCGGCTTCGCCGTGGTGCGTGAATACTACATCAACGATGCCGGGGCGCAGATCGAAGTCCTGGCGCGCTCGGCCTACCTGCGCTATCGCGAGGCGTTGGGCGAGGATATCGGCGAGATACCGCAAGGTCTTTATCCCGGCGATTACTTGAAGGCGGTGGGGCAGGGTCTGAAGGCGCAGTACGGCGACGCGCTCATTGCCAAACCGGAATCCGAATGGCTGCCCATGGTGCGTCGCGTTGCCACCGAGGCGATGATGGCGATGATCAAGGAAGACTTGCGGGTGTTGGGCATCGAGCACGCGGTGTTCTTTTCCGAGCGCAGCCTGCACGACGATGGCCGGATCGACGCGGCGGTGGAGTTGCTGCGCGAGAAGGCATTGATCTATACCGGCGTGCTGGAGCCGCCCAAGGGCAAGACGCCGGACGAATGGGAGCCGCGTCCGCAACTCCTATTCAAGGCAACCTCATTTGGCGATGACGTCGATCGGCCGATGCAAAAGTCAGACGGCAGTTGGACCTATTTCGCCGCTGACGTCGCCTATCACTACGACAAGATCCGGCGCGGCTTTCTCGACATGATCGATGTCTGGGGCGCCGATCACGGCGGCTATGTCAAGCGCATGCAGGCGGCGGTCAAGGCGTTGAGCGACGGCAAGGCGGAGCTCGACGTCAAACTTTGCCAACTGGTCAAGCTTTATCGCGGCGGCGAGCCCTATAAGATGTCCAAGCGCGCCGGCAGTTTCGTCACCCTGCGCGATGTGGTCGACGAAGTGGGCAAGGACGTGGTGCGCTTCATCATGCTGACGCGCAAGAATGATGCGCCCCTTGATTTCGACTTCGCCAAGGTCATGGAGCAGTCGCGGGACAACCCGGTGTTCTATGTCCAGTACGCTCATGCCCGCGTCATGTCGGTGATGCGCAAGGCGGCGGAGGCTTTTCCCGATGCGGATTTCTCCGATCACGCGCTGGCTGCCGCCGATCTGTCGGCGCTGACCGATGCCGGCGAAGTGGCGCTGATCAAAGCGATGCTCAATTGGCCGCGCATTGTGGAAGCGGCGGCCTTGGCGCACGAGCCGCACCGCATCGCCTTTTACCTCTACGATCTGGCCTCCGAATTTCATGGCCATTGGAACCGCGGCAACGATGATCCGTCGCTGCGCTTTCTCATCGACGGCAATGCGGCGCTGACCCGCGCCCGTCTGGCGATGATCCGCGCGCTGGCCTGTGTCATCGCCTCGGGTCTTAAAGTGTTGGGCGTTACGCCGGTGGACGAGATGCATTGAGCGATGGCCGCGAGAAGGCAGCAAGGCATAGCTGAGACGGAGGCGCAAGACAGCATCCTGCAAGCTTGGCTGCGCCGTCATCGCCGGCCGACCATCATCGCGGCTGCTGCGGTGGCGGCGGTGTTCGCGGTGGCGATCGTCTATGCCTATCGTGAAGGCCAGCGGGCGCTTAGCGCCGAGCCGCCGCTGGTGCGTGCGCCCAGCGGTCCAGTACGGATCAAGCCCGATGATCCCGGCGGCATGACGGTGCCCGACCGCGACAAGTTGGTCTACAACCGGGTGAGCGGCGATGGCGAGGATGCCGCCGTGCGCCTGCGGCCGGGTCCGGAATTGCCTATTGAGCGCCCCCTGCCGACGCCCGCGCCGGCGCTTGATACAAAGCCGGCGGCGGAAGCAGAACTGGAAGCGCCGCCGGTTGCCGCCGATGAACAAGCAAAAACAGCGGTGGAAGTCGTTCCCGCCAAAGTGACGCCGCCGACGCCGCCAGCCTCGCCGACACCGCCGGCGGCTGAGGCGGTCTATGTCCAACTGGGCGCGCTGGGCAGCCAGGCGGCGGCGGAGCTGGCTTGGGATCGTCTCAGCCAAATCTATCCTGAGCTGAAGGCGGCCAAGCGGGTGGTCTCGCCGCTGCGCAAGGACGATGGCGTCGTGCTATACCGCCTGCAGGCCGGACCGCTTGCTGGTAAGGCCGCAGCCGACAAGCTGTGCGCCGTCTTGCGGTCGGGCGGCCAAGGCTGCTTCCTGGTCAAGCCTTAAGAGGATGACGCCCATGGTTCGCCCCATCATCCTGGATTGCGCCGCCGACCGCCTGGAGCCCGAGGAAGCGGCGCTTTATGGCGAATTACAACCCTTCGGCTTCATTCTCTTCGCCCGTCATTGCCTGGAGCCGTCCCAAGTGCGCGACTTGGTGGCGGCGCTCCATCAGGTGGTGGGCCGCGCCGCGCCGGTGCTCATCGATCAGGAAGGCGGGCGGGTGGCGCGGCTCTGCCCGCCGCACTGGCGTCGCCCGCCGCCGGCTGCCGCCTTCGCCGATTTATGGGAGCGCGATCCCGAGGCGGCGGCGCGCGCCGCCTACTTAAACAGTCGGCTCATCGCTGCCGATTTAAAGCCCTTGGGCGTCACGGTGGATTGCCTGCCGGTGCTCGATCTTAAGTTTCACGGCGCCCATCACATCATTGGCGATCGCGCCTATGGCGAGCGGCCTGAGCCGGTGATCGCCCTCGGCCGGGCGGCGGCGGACGGCCTCATGGCGGGCGGCGTGCTGCCGGTGATCAAGCATATCCCGGGGCATGGCCGGGCGGCCGCTGACAGCCATCTGGAATTGCCCCATGTGGCGGCCCCGGCGGAGGCGTTGCGGCGGCTGGACTTTCCGCCGTTTGCGGCGCTTGCCGATCTGCCCATCGCCATGACCGCCCACATCACCTATGAAGCCTTTGACCCGACGACGCCCGCCACCTGGTCGCGGCGGATCGTTGGCGACATCATCCGCGGCGAGATCGGCTTTGCCGGCGTTCTCCTTAGCGATGACATCTCCATGAAGGCGCTGGTCGGGCCGATGGCGGAGCGGGCGCGGCGCTCGCTTGACGCCGGCTGCGATATCGCCCTCCTGTGCAACGCCTCTTTCGAAGAGCGCCGGTCGGTGCTGGAAGGGGTCGATGATTTGTCGGCCATGGATTTTGACCGGCTTGACCGCCTGATGACGCCGCCGCCGGCGGACACGATTGACGTTACGGCCGTCATGGATGAGCTTGAACGTCTGCTGCCGATGACGGAAGGACGCCCCTGATGGCCGAACTGATGGTAACGTTGTCCACCTGGGCGATCCCGGTGATCGTGGCGATCACGCTCCATGAGGCGGCGCACGGCTACGTCGCCAATCTCCTCGGCGACGATACCGCCAAGCGGCTGGGCAGGGTGAGCTTTAATCCGGTGCGCCATGTCGATCCCTTCGGCACGGTGCTCCTGCCGCTCATTCTGTTCCTCAGCCGTTCGCCGTTTCTGTTCGGCTACGCCAAGCCGGTGCCGGTGGACTTTCGCCGCCTGAAGAACCCTAAGCGTGATATGATGTGGGTCGCCGCCGCCGGGCCGGGCATCAATTTCGCCATGGCCTTCGCCGCCGGCTTTCTCATTCATTTGACGGTGCTGTTGCCGGGGTTTGCCCAGGAGTGGTTCGCCCGCAACATGGTCAACGGCATCCAGATTAATCTCCTCCTGGCGCTCTTTAACATGCTGCCGATCCCGCCCCTGGACGGCGGCCGGGTAGCGGTCGGGTTGTTGCCGCCGCCGCTGGCGCTGCCGTTGGCTCGGCTGGAGCCCTACGGCATGTTCATCCTCATCGGGCTGATCTTCCTGGTGCCGCTCCTCGGCGCGGCGCTGGGGCAGAATTGGAATATCTTTGCCTGGTTCGTATTACCGCCCATGGATTTCCTGTATAGTTTCATCATGAAATACGTGGTTGGCGTCTCGGAGTAGGCATGAGCGAAGAGCCAAACGAATTCGAAGGGGTATTACCCCTGGGGCCGTCCACCGGCGACGAGGCGGTGGATCGGTTGATGGTCGATGTCGACGGCTATGAAGGGCCGCTTGACGTGCTTCTGGTGCTGGCGCGCACGCAGAAGGTGGATTTGCGCCAGATTTCCATCCTGGCCCTGGTGGAGCAGTATCTGGCGTTCATCACCGAGGCGCGGCGGCTGCGGCTGGAATTGGCGGCCGATTATCTGGTGATGGCGGCTTGGCTCGCTTATTTAAAGTCGCGCCTGCTGTTGCCCGTGGATGAGGAGGAAGAGCCCTCGGCCGAGGAAATGGCGGCGCGGCTCGCCGCCCAGTTGGCCCGCCTGGAGGCGATGCGCGAGGTGGCGGCGACCTTGATGGCCCGCGACCGCCTGGGCCGCGATGTGTTTCGCCGCGGCCAGCCGGAGGGTATCCAGGTCAGCCGCAAGACGCTCTATGACGTGACGCTATACGAGCTCTTGAAGGCCTATGGCGAGCACAGCATCCGCACCCGGGTGACCGAGTTGAAGATTCCCCGGGTCAGGGTCTATTCCCTGGAAGCGGCGCTGGAGCGGCTGGAGCGTCTGGTGGGGACGGCCATCGATTGGACGACGCTGGAGCACTTCCTGCCGGAGGGGCTCGCTGATCCCAAGCTGCGGCGCTCGGCCAAGGCCAGTATGTTCGTGGCGGCGCTGGAGGTCGCCAAGCAAGGCCGGGCGGACTTGCAGCAAATGGAAGCCTACGGTCCGCTCTACATGCGGGCGCGGCGCGAGCCATAGGGAGCACAAGGGGTAATGATCAACGACGAGCATTTGCGCATGGTGGAGGCGCTGCTCTTTGCCTCGGCCGAACCGTTGAGTGAGGCGGCGCTGGCGGAGCGGGTGCCCGAAGGCGCCGACGTTGCCGCTATTCTTACCGCCTTGAGCGAGCATTATGCGCCGCGCGGGGTCAATCTGGTGTCGGTGGCCGGCAAGTGGATGTTCCGCACCGCCGCCGACTTGGCCTTTCTCCTCCGGAAGGAGCTGGAAGAGCCCCGGCGCTTGTCCCGGGCGGCGGTGGAGACCTTGGCCATCGTCGCCTATCACCAGCCGGTGACCCGGGCCGAGATCGAGGAAATCCGCGGCGTGGGGTTGAGCAAGGGCACTTTGGACGTGCTGATGGAGGCGGGCTGGGTGAAGCCCCGGGGCCGCAAGCGCACCCCCGGCCGGCCGGTGACCTATGGCACTTCTGAGTCGTTCCTGGTGCATTTCGGGCTCGCCAGCGTCGATGATCTGCCGGGGATTGAGGAACTGAAGGCCGCCGGGCTCCTCGATCATGTCAATCTGGGCGTTTTGTCCTTCAACGAGCCCAAGGAGGAAGGCGAGGAGGCGGAGGAAGAACTGCCTCTGGAAGAGCTGCCTCTTGACGACCTGGAAGGCGAGGAGCACGAAACCGCGGCGGAATAGGCGCCGGGGCAGGCCATTGCGGCCGTACCCCCTTTCTGCGACACTGCGCGGCGTTTTTTTTGGGCTTTACCTAGCCCTTTAATGTGGAGCGATGAATATGAGTGTTGGTTTTTGGCAGATCATTCTGGTGGTGCTCCTCGTTGTCCTGTTGTTCGGCAGGGGCAAGATTTCCGATCTCATGGGGGACGTCGCCAAGGGGATCCGCAGTTTCAAGAAGGGTCTCAATGAGGACGATGACAAGCCGAAAGCTCTGCGCGACGACAGCGCCAAGTCGTCCGGAAACGGCCAGGACGGCAATAAGTCGGCCTGAGATATTAAGGCCATATCCATATGTTTGACGTCGGCTGGAGCGAACTATTGGTGATCGCCGTGGTGGCGATCATCGTGGTGGGGCCAAAGGATCTGCCGCGCATGCTGCGCACCGCAGGCCAATGGGCGCGCCAGGCGCGACGGCTTGCCAATGAATTCAAGTCGAGCCTGGACGAGGTGGCGCGCGAGGCGGAGCTGGACGAGGTCAAGAAGTCCATCCACCACGTTACCAATTTTGATCCCTCGACCCGGCCTGAACCCTATATCAAACCGGCGGAGACGCCGCCGCAGCTTGAGGCAAAGCCCGACAAGAAAGACGACGGAGCGGCGTCGTGACGCCAGGGGAGAAAGAAAGCCTCGACGATAGCCGCGCGCCGCTGCTTGACCACTTGATCGAGTTGCGTCGGCGGCTCATCTGGTCGCTGTGGGCCTATGTGGCGGTTTTTGTCGTTTGCTATATCTTCGCCGAGGATATCTATTATTTCCTGACCCGGCCCCTGGCCGATGCGCTGGGCCATGATCCGACGCGGCGGATGATCTATACCGGCCTTTACGAAGCGTTCTTTACCTACGTCAAGGTCGCCGCCTTCGCCGCCCTGGTGATTTCCTTTCCACTGATCGCCATACAAGTCTGGAAATTCGTTGCGCCGGGCCTTTACCGCCATGAGCGAAGGGCGTTCCTGCCCTTCCTGGTGGCCACCCCGGTGTTGTTTATCCTGGGGGCGGCTTTCGTTTATTATTTCATTATTCCAGCGGCTTGGCAGTTTTTCTTAAGCTTTGAAACCCTACCCAGCGAAGCGGGTGGTCTGCCCATTCAACTGGAAGCCAAGGTCAACGAATATCTTGCGTTGGTCATGACCCTGGTATTTGCTTTCGGCTTGAGCTTCCAGTTGCCGGTGCTCCTCACCCTGATGGGCCGGGCCGGGTTGATTTCTGCGCAAACTCTGGTGGAGAAGCGGCGCTACGCCATTGTCATTATTTTTGCCGTGGCGGCGGTGATCACCCCGCCCGATCCCTTAAGCCAGATTGGATTGGGGCTTTCCATCGTGCTGCTTTATGAAATATCTATCTGGCTCATTCGCTTGTCCGAGCGCCGCCGGGGGATGGCAGACGCCGAAGCCGATTCTTAAACTTTGACACCAATGAATTAGAAAATAATGTTAGACATCAAATCGATTCGCGACAATCCTGAGATTTTTGATCAAGGATGGGGGCGGCGCGGTCTGGCGCCCCAGACGCCGGCCATTCTCGAGCTCGACAGCCGCCGTCGCGCCTGTCAGACCCGGTTGCAGGAATTGCAGGCGCGGCGCAACGACGCCTCGCGCCAGATCGGCGAGGCCAAGCGCAAGGGCGAGAATGCCGACGCCCTGATGGCCGAGGTCGCCACGCTGAAAACAGAAATTCCCCGCCTGGAGGAGGAGGAGCGGCAATTGGCCGCCGAGCTTGATAGCCTGTTGGCCGGGTTGCCTAACCTTCCCGCCGCCGATTGTCCCGACGGCTCCGACGAGACGGCCAATGTCGAGGTCCGCCGCTGGGGAACGCCGCCGGCCTTCGCGTTCAAACCGCGCGAGCATTTCGAGATCGGCGAAGCGCTGGGGATGATGGATTTCGCCGCCGCCGCCAAGCTTTCCGGCGCCCGCTTCGTGGTCTTGAAAGGCGCGCTCGCCCGGCTGGAGCGGGCGCTGGGCGCGTTCATGCTCGATCTGCATACGAACGAACACGGCTACCATGAAGTCTCGCCGCCGCTTCTGGTGCGCGACGAGGCGATGTTCGGCACCGGCCAGTTGCCCAAATTCGCCGCCGACTTTTTCCGCACCACCAGCGAGCACTCGCTGATCCCAACGGCGGAGGTGCCGCTTACCAACCTGCACCTGGGCGACATTCTGGACGAGGACAAGCTGCCCTTGCGCTATACCGCGCTCACTCCCTGTTTCCGCTCCGAGGCCGGGGCGGCGGGCAAGGATACCCGGGGCATGATCCGCCAGCATCAGTTCATGAAGGTGGAGATCGTCAGCCTGACCACGCCGGAGGCGGCTGAGGCCGAGCTGGAGCGCCTGACGGGCTGCGCCGAGGAAGTGCTGCGGCGCTTAGGCCTGGCTTACCGCGTGGTCAAGCTGTCCACCGGCGATATGGGCTTTTCCTCGCGCAAGACCTATGACATCGAGGTCTGGTTGCCGGGCCAAGGCCAGTTCCGCGAGATTTCCAGTTGCTCGCACTTCGGCGATTTCCAGGCCCGGCGCATGAAGACCCGCTACCGGCCGGCGGCTGGCAAGGAGACGCGCTTTGTCCATACCTTGAACGGCTCCGGGCTGGCGGTGGGCCGCGCCCTCATCGCCGTGGTGGAGAATTACCAGCAGGCCGACGGCTCGGTGATCGTGCCCGAGGCGTTGCGGCCCTACATAGGCGGCCTGGAGCGGATCGCCGCCCATGGCTGAGGCCGCTCTCCGGATTCTGATCACCAATGATGACGGCATCCACGCGCCGGGTCTCCAGGTGCTGTCCGGCATCGCCCAAGCTCTCACCGATGACGTGTGGATCGTCGCCCCGGAGTTCGAGCAAAGCGGCGCCGGCCACGGCCTGACCCTGTCCGAACCCTTGCGCATCCGCCAGATCGCTGAGCGGGAATGGGCGGTCAGGGGCACGCCCACCGATTGCGTCATGCTGGCGGTGCACGAGATCATCAAGGACAAAAAGCCGACCCTGGTGCTGTCCGGCGTCAATCGCGGCGCCAATCTTGCGGAGGACGTGACCTATTCCGGCACCATCGCCGGGGCCATGGAAGGGGTCTTGTGCGGCATTCCCGCCATCGCCTTGAGCCAGGTGGTGGGCCGCGCCGACAAAGAGGAGCATTGGGACACCGCGCGCCGCCACGGGCCGGCGCTGGTGCGCGACCTCCTTGCCGCCGGCTGGGACCGCGGCGTTCTCATCAACGTCAATTTTCCCGGGGTCGCGCCGGAACTGGTCAAGGGCGTCGCCGTCACCCAGCAGGGTTTTCGCGACGAATCCGAACTGATCATCGACAAGCGCATCGATGCCCGCGGCTATCCTTATTACTGGTTTGGCTTGCGCCGCGCCTATGGCGAGCCGGGCGAGGGTATTGACTTAAAGGCGGTGCGCGACGGCTATATTTCGGTCACGCCCTTGCATCTCGACCTTACCCACGAGCGCACCCGCTCCTCCCTGGCCACGCGCCTCAACCGCCATTTTTGAGCCGATCCGGTGCCATTGCGCGCGCAAAAAATCAAACTGATCATGGACCTGCGGCGCGGCGGGGTCAGCGACCGGCGGGTGTTGGAGGTTATCGAAACTTTGCCCCGGGAAGCCTTCGTGCCGGAAACCTTCCGCGACCGGGCCTATGAGAACACCGCGCTGCCCATCGCCGACGGCCAGACCATCAGCCAGCCGCAGACGGTGGCCTTCATGACCCAGGCGCTGGAGGTGGCGCCGCGCATGAAGGTGTTGGAAATCGGCACCGGCTCGGGCTATCAGGCGGCGGTGCTCTCCCGCCTCTGCCGCCGGGTCTACAGCGTCGAGCGCTACCGCGCGCTCCTTAAAGAAGCCGAGGCGCGGTTCGCCGCCCTTGGCATTTCCAACATCACCACCCGCCATGGCGACGGCCACAAAGGGTGGGTCGAGCAGGCGCCGTTCGACCGCATCATCGTCACCGCCGCCGCCATTGAGGTACCGCAAACCCTCGTCGATCAGTTGGCCGAGGGCGGCGTCATGGTAATCCCAGTGGGCGAGGAGGCAGGCGAACAGCGGCTGTTGCGCCTGCGCCGCACGGCGGCGGGGGTGCAGGAAGAAGACCTCATTCATACCAAGTTCGTACCCCTGGTTCCCGGCGTCGCCCGGGAGGGGTAGGGAGCTTACTCGCCAGTTAGGCATACTCAGAAAATAAAGACGTCATTCCCGCGTAAGCGGGAATCCATAGCAAAACCAAAGGGCTGGATCCCCGCTTATCAAGGGGATGACAGGACATAAAGAAGAACGGTTCACTAATTATTGTAAAATTCCATCACTCCAGCCGCTTGCCCTGCCGGCCGGCGAGGTCGAGGATGAACTGCCAGGCCACCCGACCCGAGCGCGCGCCGCGGGTGGTGGCCCATTCCAGCGCTTGATGATGAAGCTCCGCCGCCTCGCCGCTCAAACCGAAGTGGGCGACGTAGCCGTCGACCATGGCCAGGTACTGGTCCTGCGAACAGCCATGGAACCCCAACCACAGCCCGAAGCGATCAGACAGCGATACTTTCTCCTCCACCGCCTCGGCCGGGTTGATGGCGCTCGATCGCTCGTTTTCGATCATCTGGCGGGGCATCAGATGACGGCGGTTGGAGGTGGCGTAGAACAGCACATTGTCCGGCCGCCCCTCGATGCCGCCGTCGAGTACGGCTTTTAAGGATTTATAGGTGGTGTCGTCGCCGTCGAACGACAGATCATCGCAGAAAATCAGGGTGCGGCGGCCGCCGGCGAGCATTTTCAATAGCCGGGGCAGGCTTTGGATGTCCTCGCGGTGGATTTCCACCAAGAGGAGGGCGTTCTCCTTCTGGCGGCGGGCGTTGACGGCGGCGTGCACCGCCTTAATCAGCGAGCTTTTGCCCATCCCCCGCGCCCCCCATAAGAGGGCGTTGTTGGCCGGCAGACCAGCGGCGAAGCGCTCGGTATTGGCCAACAGGATGTCCCGCACATGGTCGATGCCTTGCAGGAGGGCCAAGTCCACATGGTTGACCCGGGGCACCGCCGTCAGGCGATCCGGGCCGGCTTGCCAAACATAGGCGTTGGCGGCCGTCAAATCGGGCAGGGGGGCGGGAGCGGGGGCCAGGCGCTCCAGGGCGGCGGCGATGCGCTCAAGGGTCTTGGGGTCGTCGGTCATCTCGGGCCTTCTCATGCGGCTGTACTTTAGTTTTCTTGCCCTATCCGAGATCGGTTTGCAAATAAGGCGCGGGCGGCTATAGTCCGCCTCACCGTTTTTCTTCTTGCCAGGGACTAGCCAAATATGTTTACCCCAGCCTTCGCCCAGACCGCCGCCGCCGGCCAGCCCGGCGCGCTAGAGATGCTGCTGCCCTTCATCCTGATCGCGGTGGTGTTCTATTTCCTCCTCATCCGGCCGCAGCAGAAGCGGGTGAAGGAGCACAAGGCGATGATCGCGTCCCTAAAGCGCGGCGATACCGTGGTCACCTCCGGCGGCCTGATCGGCAAAGTGGCCCGCGTGGTCGAGGACGCCGACGAAGTGGAGCTCGATCTGGGCAACGAGGTCAAGGTGCGGGTGGTGCGTTCGATGATCGCCGATGTGCGCGGCAAGACCCAGCCGGTGAAGCCGGAAAAAGCCGCCAACGACAAGGGCAAGGACGAAAGCAAAAAGTAAGTTGATCCTGCTGGTCGCCTAGGGGAGCCGTTCATGCTGAACTTTCCGCGCTGGAAGGTGATTACCATCCTTGGCGTATGTCTCATCGGGCTGTTGACCCTGATGCCGAATTTTTTCCCGCGCGAGGTGGTCGAGAAGTTTCCCAGTTGGCTGCCGTCGCGACAGATCAATCTCGGCCTTGATTTGCAGGGCGGCGCGCATCTTCTGTTCGAGGTTGATGTCGACGCCGTGATCAAGGAGCGCCTGGAAGCGCTCATCGATGACGTGCGCGGCGCGCTGCGGCCCAAGGACGGCGAGCGCATTGGCTATACCCGGTTGCAGGCGGACGGCGGCGCGGTGACCTTCGATGTGGTTGACGTGGCTGACAAGGAGCGGGCGCTGGCGGCGGTGCGCGGGCTTATCTCGCCGACCGTCGGCGCTTTTGGCCCCGGCAGCCCTGATCTTGAAATCGCTGAAGCCGGCGAGCGCACCATTACCGTGCGCATGACCGAAGCGGCGATCGCCGCGCGCAAGCGCTCGGCGGTGGAGCAGTCCATCGAAATCGTCCGCCGCCGCGTCGATGAATTGGGCACCCGCGAGCCGGTGATTCAGCGCCAGGGCGATGACCGCATCATCGTGCAAGTGCCGGGCGTGCGCGATACCTCCGACCTTATCCGCACCATCAACACCACCGCCAAGATGTCGTTTCGCATGGTCGACCTGACGGCCTCGGTGGAGGAAGCGGAGCGCGGCCGGGTGCCGCCGGGATCGGAAGTGCTGATGGCGGTCGCCGCGGGGCCGGGCGAAGCAACCAAGTATGTGGTGCGAAAGCGCGTTCTCGTCAGCGGCGATTCGCTGGTGGACGCCCAACCGAGCTTTCAGGACAATCAGCCGGTGGTCAGCTTCCGCTTCGATTCCACCGGCGCCAAGCGCTTCGCCGAAGCCACCAGCAACAACGTCGGCCGGCCGTTCGCCATCGTGCTCGACAACAAGGTGATCAGCGCGCCGCGCATCAACGAACCGATCCTGGGCGGATCGGGGATCATTTCCGGCAACTTCACGGTGGCAAGCGCCAACGAGCTCGCCGTGCTGTTGCGCGCCGGCGCGTTGCCGGCGCCGCTGAAAATTCTGGAACAGCGCACGGTGGGGCCGGATCTTGGCGCCGATTCCATCGAAGCCGGCAAGATCGCCTCGATCATTGGCTTCATCGCGGTTGTTATTTACATGCTGCTGGCCTATGGGCCATTCGGCATCGCCGCCGACATCGCGCTGGTGGTCAACGTGGCGCTGATCGGCGGCGCGCTGTCGGTGCTGGGCGCGACGCTGACCCTGCCGGGCATTGCCGGTATCGTGCTCACCATCGGCATGGCGGTTGACGCCAACGTACTGGTCTTCGAGCGCATCCGCGAGGAGATACGCACCGGCAAGACGCCGCTCGCCGCCATTGACGCCGGCTATTCCAACGCCATGTCGACCATCGTCGACGCCAATATCACGACGCTGATCGCCGCGGCGGTCCTGTTTGAATTCGGCTCCGGCCCGGTGAAGGGATTTGCCGTCACCTTATCCATCGGCATCGTTACATCGGTATTCTCCGCCGTGATGCTAACGCGCTTGATGCTGGCAACTTGGCTGCGTCATCGCCGGCCGAAAACCTTGCCGCTTTAGGGGACTTCGCCATGAAATATTTAAAGCTCGTCCCTGATAACACCAAAATTCCCTTCATGCGATTTCGCATGGTGGGGATCGTGTTGTCCACCATCCTGACCATTGCCTCGATCGTGCTGTTGTTTGCCCGCGGCTTGAACTACGGCATCGATTTTGAGGGCGGCATCCTGATCGAGATCGGCGCCGAGCAAGCGGTGCAATTGGCGCCTTTGCGTTCCGGCCTGAATACGCTGGGTCTGGGTGACGTGGCGATTCAGAATTTCGGCAGCCCGCAAGAGGTGCTGATTCGCATTCAGCGACAGGCGGGCGAAGCCGATGCCCAGGCGGCTGCGGTGGAAAAGGTCAAGGCCAAAGTGTCCGAAATCATTCCGGGCGAGGTGAGTTATCGCCGCGTCGAATTCGTCGGGCCCAAGGTTTCCGGCGAATTGGTGCAGGTCGGCGTTGAGGCGGTGCTGATCTCCCTGGCCGCCATCCTCGTCTATATCTGGTTTCGCTTCGAATGGCAGTTTGGCTTGGCGGCGGTCATTACCACTTTCCACGACGTGATGATGACGATCGGGGTATTCTCGCTCACCGGCATGCAGTTTGATCTGACCATCATCGCGGCGCTTCTTGCCATTGTGGGTTATTCCTTGAATGATACGGTGGTTGTGTTTGACCGTATCCGCGAAAATTTGCGCAAATACCGTAAGATGGATTTGCGCGAACTTATCGATCTGACCATCAACGAGACGCTGTCGCGCACCACTATGACGTCGTTTACGACGCTGCTGGCGGTGCTGGCCCTGTTTATTTTCGGCGGCGAGGTGATCCATGGCTTTGCCGCCGCCATGATCTGGGGCATTCTGCTCGGCACCTATTCCTCGATCTTCGTTGCAGCCCCGCTTCTGCCATGGCTGAAGGTCCGCCGCGATTTCGGCGAGATGACGGAAGCGAAAGCGAAGCCTTAAGGGAGTGGCATGTACATCCTTCTCCTTGAGGAGAAGGTGTCACGCGCCAGCGTGACGGATGAGGTGAGTGTTTGTAGAAAATTATATTCACCTCACCCGACCGCTTAAGCGGTCACCCTCTCCTCAAAGGAGAGGGAAAAGGCATAGTGTGGGTCAAGCGTCAGCGGACCCACGTTTCTATAAAAAAGGCCGGGACAGCGCCCGGCCTTTTTGCTTCGGGATTTCTTGCGATCAATAGAAGTTGTTCTGGTAGGACACCATGGAGAACAACATCGGGACCGACAGCATGGTATTGACGCGCGAGGTCAGCATGGCGAGCCGCGCCGCTTTCGGCTTGGCGTCGGCGTTGGCCTCCACAAGGCCGAGCGCGATCTTCTGGTTGGGCCAAATGATGAACCAGACGTTGAACGCCATAATGAGTCCCAGCCACATGCCGAAGCCGATGGCCGGCTCTTTCAGTATGAGCGCATCCACGAGATAACCGTTCTGCCAGGCAAGGATGAGGCCAAACAAAACCGTCGAGGCGGCGCCCCAGCGGAACCAGAACAGCGCGGCGGGGGCGATCACTTTGCCGATCGCCGGTTTCTGCTCGTCCGGAATCTTGGGCATGCTCGGGATTTGCACGAAGTTGAAATACCATAACAGTCCGATCCACATGACGCCGGAGACGACATGAAGATAACGGATGAAGAAAACGATGAATTGTTCCATTACCCTCTCCTAGTGCATCATGTCTTGCATCTGATCGCCGGCCTCATCCATCATCTCCGACGGAGTTGGCGCGGTTGACATCTGATCGGTCAGGAAGGCCATGATGATGGTCAGCACCACGCCCGCCGTGACAGTCAGCGGTAACGATTGGAGTATCTTCGACATTGCTTCTTGCCCTACTCTGTTGCCAGCAAGGGGATGCCCTCTGTGCTTGGCATCCGTTATCGCCAATGATAGGCATTGGCGCGAAGAACCATAACACATTGATTTAGAATGGTCCAAAGATTGAGCGAATGCGCGGCGCTGGTGCGGGACTTCGACCGCGACCGCTATTTAAGCGCCCTTTTCGCACCTGCGGAAAAACGCGAAGGGCTGTTGGCGCTTTATGCCGTCAACGTCGAGCTGGCGCGCATCGCCGAGGCGGTGTCCGAGCCCCTGCTGGGGGAAATTCGCCTGCAATGGTGGCGCGAGGCGGTGGCCGGGGTGTTCGCCGGAACCGTGCGCGACCACCCGGCACTGCGGGCGCTGCATGAGTTGAGGGCGGCCGGTGTCTTGGACCGCGACCTGGTGGCGCGGCTGATCGAGGCCCGCACCGCCGATCTGGAGGAAGCGCCGTTCGCCACCCTCGATGACCTGGAGCGCTATGCCGCCGATACCGCCGGGGCGCTGACGGCGCTGGCGGCGCGGACCTTGGACCCTCACGCTGCCATAGATCTGGCGATCGCGGCCGGAACGGTGTGGAGCTTGAACGGCATCCTGCGCGCCGTGGGCTACCATGCGGCTTGCGGGCGGGTGCTGCTGCCCCGCGATCTTTTGGCCCATGCCGGGGTCGATCCCCATGATCTCATCCAAGGGCGGCCCAGCGCCGCGCTGGCGGATGTGGCGGTCAGGGTCTACGCCCGGGCGGAGACGCTCTTATCGGCGGTCCATGGTCAGCGTCGGCAGGTGTCGCGTCAGGCCGCGCCGGCGTTCCTGCCGCTGGCGCTGGCCCGCTCCGACTTGGCGGCGTTGCGCCGCGCCGGCTTTAATCCTTTGGCCCCGAGGCTGCGGCGGCAGCGGCCGGGCCGTCTCTTACGGCTGATGTGGCGCGGTGTGCGAGGACGATTTTAGCCAGCCATCGAGGTCGGCAAGGGCGCGCGCCGCCATGGCCCCCTTGCGCTCGTTCTTTTTCACTTTGCCCTCCAAGGGCGGAAACAGGCCGAAATTGACGTTCATCGGCTGGAAGGTATCGGCCATGGCGCCGCCAGTGATGTGGACCAGGAGCGCGCCCAAGGCGGTGGTGGACGGCGGCGGGAGGATCGGCCGTCCCAGCCGCTCGGCGGCGGCGAACCGGCCGGCCAGCAAGCCGATGGCGGCGCTTTCCACATAGCCTTCGACGCCGGTGATCTGGCCGGCGAAACGCAGCCGCGGTTCTGCCTTGAGGCGCAGCGCGCCGTCCAAGAGCCGGGGGCTGTTGAGAAAGGTATTGCGATGAAGGCCGCCCAGACGGGCGAAGCTGGCGTTCTCCAGCCCTGGTATGCGGCGGAAGGTTTCCACCTGCGCGGCGTGTTTGAGTTTGGTTTGAAAGCCGACGATGTTGTAAAGCGTGCCCAGCGCGTTGTCCTGGCGGAGCTGCACCACGGCGTAAGGCCGCCGCCCGGTTCTGGGGTCGGTCAGCCCTACCGGTTTCATGGGCCCGAAGCGCAAGGTGTCGCGGCCGCGCTCGGCCATCACCTCGATGGGCAGGCAGCCGTTGAAGTAGGGAGTATTCGCCTCCCATTCCTTGAAAGTCGTCTTCTCGCCGGCGAGCAGCGCGTCAACGAACGCTTCGTACTGCTCCTTTTCCAGCGGACAATTGACGTAATCCTTGCCGTCGCCCTTGTCGTAGCGCGACTGGAACCAGGCTTTGTCAAAGTCGATGCTGTCGGCATGAACGATGGGCGCAATGGCGTCGAAAAACGCCAGCGACTCCTCGCCGGTCAATCCCAGGATGGCTTGCGATAGGGCGGGCGAGGTCAAAGGCCCGGTGGCGATGATGACCGAGTCCCAATCGGCGGGCGGCGCGCCGGCCACTTCCTCCCGTCGCACGCTAATCAGGGGGTGATCGCTGATGGCTGCGGTGACAGCCGCTGAAAAGTTTTCCCGATCCACCGCCAGAGCGGCCCCGGCGGGCACCCGGGTGGCGTCCGCCGCCTTCAGAATGAGCGAGCCAGCCCGCCGCAGTTCCTCATGAAGCACGCCCACCGCGTTTGTTGCGGCGTCATCGGAGCGGAGCGAATTGGAGCACACCAGTTCGGCGAACTTGTCGGTCCGGTGGGCCTCGGTGCCGCGGCACGGGCGCATTTCATGGAGGATGACCGGCACGCCGGCCGCGGCCGCCGCCCAGGCCGCCTCCGACCCAGCCAGTCCGCCGCCGATGATATGGATGGGGTTGATCATGGCCTCAGGGTGTAGCGCCGGATCGCGCCCCCCGTAAAGTCCTATTCCAGGCTCAAGAATCGGATTACACTCAGGCCGTCTTCCCGGGAAGGAAGATCGGGGCGATTGGCGTTAAGATCAGCCCCTCGTTGCGTGCCGGTACCCGAGTTGAGTTGAACACAACCATCAATCGGAAAGGCGCACCATGAACCCCAGAAAGCTATTGGCTGAATTACTCGGCACCTTTTGGCTCGTGCTCGGCGGCTGCGGCAGCGCCGTTTTGGCGGCGGCCTATCCTGATCTTGGCATCGGCTTTGCCGGCGTGGCGCTGGCCTTCGGCTTGACGGTGCTGACCATGGCCTACGCCATCGGCCACATCTCGGGCTGCCACTTGAACCCGGCCATCACCATCGGCCTGTGCGCCGCCGGACGCTTCAAGGCGGCCGACGTCGCTCCCTACATCATCGCCCAGGTGGTGGGTGCGGTGCTGGCGGCGCTGGTGCTGTGCTACATCGCCGCCGGCCGCGAAGGCTATGATCTGACGCAAGGGCTGGCGTCCAACGGTTTCGGCGTCCATTCCCCCGGCGGCTATGGCCTGGCCGCGGCGGCGGTGACCGAAGGGGTGATGACGATGTTCTTCGTGCTCATCGTTCTTGGCGCAACGGATGCCCGCGCGCCAGCCGGCTTTGCCCCCATCGCCATCGGTTTGGGGCTGACGCTCATCCACCTGATCACCATTCCGGTGACTAATACGTCGGTCAATCCGGCGCGCAGCACCGGTCCGGCGTTGGTGGAAGGCGGCATCGCCTTGCAGCAGCTTTGGTTGTTCTGGGTGGCGCCCATCATCGGCGGCGTACTTGCCGCCGTCGTCTATAAATTCGTCGGCGGTGAAAAAGCCGCCGCGTGATCCGTGGCTTCTGATCGTTCATGCAAAAGGGGAGATCGTGATGAATATCATCTGGTTCTTGATCATCGGCGCGCTGGCCGGCTTTCTGGCCGGCAAATTGATGAAGGGGGGCGGCTTCGGCCTGTGGGTCAATCTCGCCGTCGGCATCATCGGCGCGGTGGTGGGCGGCTTCATTTTCAACTTTCTGGGAATTTCCACCAACGGCCTCATCGGCTCGCTGATCACCGCCACGGTGGGCGCTATCGTGCTGTTGTGGATCGTCGACATGGTGAAAAAGAAGCAGAGCTGAAACTTCCTTATCCCTTGATGCAGATCATCGGCCGCAGACGCGCGACCTTGCGCGCCAGTCCCGCCTCTTGCGCGGCATCGACCACCGCGCCGGCATCCTTGTAAGCGCCGGGCGCTTCTTCTGCCACGCCGCGCAGCGATGGGCTCTTGACGATGACGCCGTGTCGCGCCAGATCGTCCACCAGCTCCCGCCCGCGCCAGCGTTTGACGGCGGCGTGCCGGCTCATGGCGCGGCCCGCGCCATGGCAGGCGGAGGAAAACGCCTTGCGCTCGCTTTCGGTCGTACCAACGAGAATATAGGAATGGGTTCCCATGCTGCCGCCGATGATCACCGGCTGGCCGACGTCGCGGAGCGGTTGCGGCAAACTCGGGTGACCGGACCCGAAGGCGCGGGTAGCGCCCTTGCGATGCACATGAAGGGTTTTGCGCTTGCCGTCGATCTCGTGCGTTTCCTCCTTGCAGGTATTGTGGGAGACATCGAACATCAGCTTCAGCTGAGATTTTAAGAAGATGTGGCCGAATACTTCCTGCGTCAGATGACCGATGATCTGCCGATTGGCCAGCGCGCAGTTGATGGCGGCGCGCATGGCGCCTAAATACCGTTCGCCAAGATCAGAGCGGATGGGCGCGCAAGCCAGTTCGCGATCGGGAAGCGTGATGCCGTACTCCTTGGCCGCCAGCGCCATGTCGCGCAAATACTCGCTGCCGATCTGATGGCCCAGTCCGCGCGAGCCGCAATGGATGGTGACCACCGCATCGCCTAGCGCCAAGCCGAAGACGGCGGCGATGGCGTCGTCATAAACTTCCGCCACTTCCTGCACTTCCAGATAATGATTGCCGGAACCGAGCGTGCCCATCTCCCGGCGCTGGCGGCTTTTGGCTTTATCGGAGATGCAATCCGGCCGTGCGCCGATCATTCGCCCGCCTTCTTCGATGCGCGGCAAATCCTCGCTTTCGCCCCAGCCGCGCGCCACTGCCCAGCCCGCGCCGTCCAGCAACATGGCGCTCATCTGTGCATCATCCAGCGTGATCGCCCCGGTGCTGCCCAGTCCCGCCGGAATATGGGCGAACAAGGCATCGGCCAGCCGTTCTTTTTTCTGCTTTACCGCCGCTGCTGAGAGGCCGGTCAGGTGCGTGCGCACGCCGCAGGATATGTCGAAGCCGACGCCGCCGGCGGAGACCACGCCGCCGTCATCGGCATCGAAGGCGGCGACGCCGCCGATGGGAAAGCCATAGCCCCAATGAGCGTCGGGCATGGCGTAGCTGGCGCGCACGATGCCGGGCAGGGCGGCGACGTTGGTCATCTGCTCGAATACTTTGTCATCCATGTCGCGCACCAGGTCGGCGTCGGCATAAAGGATTGCCGGCACCCGCATGTCGCCGAAGGGCTCGACGCGCCATTCGACTGCGGAGACTTTTTCGAAGCGGGTAAGATCCAAGTCGCGCCTCCTATACGTCGATGACGCATTGCGCGCGCCATTGGCCGTTGGCTTGCTTGTTGACATCGAGCATGGTCAGCGTTGCCCCCTTGACTTCCGCCGACGGCTGATGGCGCTCAACGTCCACCGGCTCGCCCCACGCCTCCGCGACGATGCCGCCGGCGGTAGGTTGCACGTTAAAACGTGAAAACAGCATCCGCCGCGTCGCCATTTCGTAAATCAGCGCGTTGAGCCATTCGATGAATAAAAATTCGTCGTCGGGAGCGGTGGCGGTAATCTGAATGCGCTGTTTAGGCGCGACGACGGCGGGATCGGTGATGGCGGCGGCCAAGCCGCGGGCGGCGGCGGCGAAAGCGATCTCCCGGGTCGGCCCGAATCCGCGCAGCCCCACATCAGCATCGTGGGGAAAATGCTCCCAGTATCCTTCCGCAGCGGCGGTCTTATGGGGTGCGGTCATTCTATCAACATATCATGCCAACGCCCATCGCCCAATGACGGCGGACAATGCCGCTGCGCAAGGCCAAGAAAAACGCCCGCGAAAGATCGCGGGCGTTTCCCCTAAGACTTTTGTCCGGCGTAAATTAGAACTCGGTGCGCGCCGACAATCCGAAGGTGCGCGGCTGATTTCTCAAATACGCCACGCGGCCTTCACCGCCGCGTTCGCGGTCAAGGGCCAGTTGCGCCCGTTCATCCCAGATATTGTTGGCGTAAAGCACCACTTCCCAGCGGTCGACGCTTTTCACGCCCACCCGGACATTGCCGATGGTGTAGCTGTCAAGCTTGGTTGGGAAGTTGATCGCCAACGGATCGTTAGGATCGCGGCCGAAACGGATATTGATCGGTAGCGTCGAATCGTTCCTCTGGTCAAGCAGGAAGCTGTAGGAACTGCCTACATACTGCACGGTAAAGCTGATGAACCCGTCAAGGCCATTGCTTACCGGCTGGCTATAGGTGGCATTGCCCGAGATCTGGAACTTGGGCGAGGTTGGCAATTGATCGCCTTTACGGATATCCACCAGAGACACGCCTTTTCGCACTTCGGCATCATTATAGTTGGCGACGATGCTGAAGTCGAAATTCTCGGTTGGCTTGGCGAACAGTTCCGCTTCCAAGCCGATGGACCGCGCCTTGGGCACGCTTAAGATGATGGTGGAGGAGCAAGGCAGGCGTACCGATACCTGCAAGTCCTTGATGTCGACATAGTAGGCCGAGGCATTAAATACCACTTTGCCGTTGGCCATGCTCGACTTGAAGCCGATCTCATAGTTCCACACGCTTTCGCTCTTGAAGCGTTCGATGTCGGCATCGCCCAACGCCGCCTGGTCGGCGTCGCAAATCCCTTCGATCAAGGGATCGTTGATGCCGCCCAAACGGAAGCCCTTGGCCGCCTGAGCATTGACCGTGAAATCCTCATTGACGTCATAAGACAGGATAAAGCGTGGGTTGACGCCCTTATCGGAGGTGGTGCGGTCACGCAGGTTGACCGGGGTCGAGCAATTGACCAGATCATTGCCGCAGTTGAAGAAGCCGGCGATGATTGCCGTACGTTCCTCCTTAAAGTCATACCAGCGCAAGCCCACGGTGGCGGTCAGGGCCTCGGTGATATCATAGCTTGCTTCGCCAAACAGCGCATACTGACGCATATCGATGTCGAAATCCGAGATGAACAGGTTATCCGGATTATTGGACAAAGGATTGCTGGCGGCGCCGGTAAGCCCCGCGCCCGTCAGATCATTGAAGGCTTCGGCAAAGCCAGGCACATCGAGCGTTTGGCCATAGGTTTTGTTCTGGTCGATGTAATAGCCGCCAACCAACCACTGCAGCGGCCCATCGCCGTTTGACGCTAAGCGGATTTCCTGGGTGAACACTTCCAGGGTCGTCTCGTCCAGCAGCGGCGCATCCATGGTCGCCAAGGTTGGCACGCCGATGAGCACGCCGGTAATCTGGCCGGTGAGCTGCGCCGAATCACGCATCACATCGACCTCGCGGTCGGTGTATGACGTTACCGAGGTCAAGGTCGCGCCATCGAACTCATAATCGATCTTGCCGTCGATCAACAGAAAATCATCAGTCAGTCCTTCCGGGGTTTGCCGGAACTGTTGCAGCGAGCCGAAGGTGCCGGCGGGCCGCGTCGTGGTATAGGGATTGAGAAACAGATTGATCACGTCGCCCCGCGGGTAGCCATCGGTTTCCAGCCGCTGGTACACCACGCGCGGCGTTACGGTGAGGTTTTCCGATGGCGCGAAGGTCACCGCCAGGCGGCCGCCGTATTTTTCGCCGCTGTTGACGTTCTTGTCGATGCTGCCGTCATGATCGATGGCGTCAACGAACCCGCCGTAGTCGTTATAGTAACCGACGGCGCGGACCGCCGCTTTGCCTTCCACCAAGGGGGCGTTGACCGCGCCGCGCAAGGCAAACGATTCGCTGCCATGCTCGATGGTCGAGATCGAGCCCTCGACCGCGCCTTCGAACTCGTTCAGGTTCGGCATATTGGTGATGTAGCGGATGGTGCCGCCCAGGGAACCGGAGCCAAACAAGGTTCCTTGCGGGCCGCGCAGCACTTCGATGCGGTTGGTGTCGAAAAGGTCCAGGTCGGGGGTGAACAGGGCGACCGAGACCGCCGATTCATCCAGGTAGACGCTGACCGTTTCCTTGCGGCTCGACTCGTCGCGCACCACCTGGCCGGAGCTGACGCCGCGAATGGCGACCTGGCTTTGCCCCGGGCCTAAATCGGCGATGGTCAGGCCCGCCACGTTGCGCGACAGATCGACGATGTTGTCGGCGCCGAAATTGCGCGCCTGCTCGCCGGTGACCGCGCCGATGGAGATCGGAACGTCCTGCAATGATTCCGTCCGTTTGCGGGCGGTGACCAGGATTTCGCCGATGATGTCGTCGGCGACGCCATTATCCGCCGCCAATGACGGCGAAACGCATAAGCCGCCGGCGATGACGACGGCGGCGACTGAGACGCTAGAGGTTAGATAACGATGAAAATTGGACATGTCGCTCCTCCCAAAGGGTCAATTAAAATGAATGCTTCATGAGCTTATTGAGCGATCGGGGCGGTGTAGCCGCCTCTTATTGAACGTATTTTTAATTTTTCCCGGGCCCGCAGGTCAAGAGCAAACGGATCAGGTGCGAATATATGCAAAGGTATAGTTACAAAAGTGCAACACTAAGAAATTGCCCGGACGGCCATTTTTGGCAGATAATGGTAGTGATTAATCTAAATAAATATTTATTTATAATAGATATCTGCGGCCTGGCGCCGCCTTCTCTGTCTGACGATTGTCGGCTATAACATCGTGGTTTGAAGGCGAAGAGGTAGGCTATGGTCGATGTTGCTGCGTATTTGTCGCGCATTGGGTATGAGGGCGGGTTATCGCCGACTCTCGCGACGCTCAAGGGGCTGCACGAGGCGCACGTCGGCGCCATCGTTTTTGAAAACGTGAATCCGCTGTCCGGCCAGCCCGTCAACCTGGACAGCGCCTCTTTGGAGGACAAGATCGTTCGCCAGGGACGCGGCGGCTACTGCTTTGAATTGAACCTTCTGTTTGGCGACCTGCTGCGGGAGATGGGCTTTGCCGTCACGCCGCTGATCGCCCGGGTATGGATGGGGGTCAGAGCCCCGCGGCAGCGCTCTCATTCATTCCTCAAGGTCGATATCGATGGCGAGCCCTGGATCGCCGACGTCGGCTTCGGCGGCACCGGCCTTCTGGAACCCATCCCGTTGCGCGCCGGAGCCGAGGTCGAACTGCCCCTGGCGTCATTCCGCCTGCAACAGGAAGGCGAGCTGTGGGTCATGCAGTCCAGCCTGCCCACGCGCTGGTTTGATCTTTACGGCTTTACCCTGGAGCCGCAGGAGCGCATCGATTTCGAAGCGCCCAACTATTTCATCGCCACTCATCCCAGTTCGCCCTTTACCAAGAACCTGGTGCTGGCCAAGGTAGAGCGGGGGCGCCGCATTCGCCTGGTCAATCGTCAGCTAACGATCATGACCGAAAAGGGGGCGGAGGAACGGCAACTGGCTTCCGGCGAAGAGGTCGCCGCCGTCGTCCGTGACCTGTTGAATCTCGAAATCGCCCCCGATATCGTTCCCGACGCGCCGCCGGCGCTCTGACACCCAAACACATTCAAGGGTCGCACATGGCCCAAATTCGTTTCGGCAGACACAAGATCAATATTCCCGACTCCCAGCTTGTCCGTATGGCGTTGGGCGTTATTCTCATTCTTGGCGGTCTGGTGGGTTTTTTGCCGGTGGTCGGGTTCTGGATGTTGCCGCTCGGCATGCTCGTTCTATCCTATGACTTTCCCCTGGTGCGGCGCTGGCGTCGCCGCATGGAGGTGGCGCTGGGCCGGTGGTATCAACGCCTTAAGACATGGTGGCGCAAGCGATAGGAGGCAAAGACATGACGCAAAAAGTTGGCTCCGTAGCTCGGGTGTGGCGCGGCTGGACAACCCCGGCAAATGCTGATGTCTACGAAACGCTGTTGCGTAGTGAAATTTTCCCCGGCATCGCCGCCAAGGGAGTAAAAGGCTATCGCGGCATTCAGTTGTTCCGGCGGCCGCTCGGCGCGGAAGTGGAATTCATGACGGTCATGTGGTTTGACTCGTTGGCGGATGTCAAGGCGTTTGCCGGCGACGATTATGAAACGGCCTATGTGCCGCAAAAGGCGCGCGCCGTGCTCGCCCGCTTTGACGCCAAATCGGCGCACTACGATATCCGTGAGCGGCTTGATTATTAGTTTAACTCAGCGCCGCCAGCGCGCACAGGCGCGCTTCGGTTCGCGCCATGAAGCAGCCGGCGACATTGACCAGATCGCCGGCCTCAAGCTCGCGGGCGATGCGGGCGCGCAAAGTTTCCCGGGTGACGGAATCGCCGCCCAATAAGCGGTTGAGGGCTTGCGCATCGGCTTCCTCGGGCGCTTGTTGCAGATAAGCCCGGCCCAGAATGCGCGCGCTGGCGGCGTGTTTTAAGTGGGCGGCGGGCGGCAAGGCGGGATCCATCGCCTCGCCGATCTCGGCGGCGACGCCCGCGCCTGCCAGCGCCGAGACGATGGTCAGTCCGATCAATGCCTGACGGCGGTCGATGGTGGTCATGCCGCGCCTCCCAAGTCAGTCTTCAAATGGTCCGCCAGCCGCAGCGCCAGCGCGATGATGGTCAATGTCGGGTTGACGTTGCCTACCGTCGGAAACACCGAGCTTCCGGCGATAAAAAGGTTGGACATGCCGTGCACGCGGCAGTCCTTGTCGACGACGCCCAATTTCGCATCGTTGTGCATCCGCGTCGTGCCCATGTGATGGTAATGCGGATGCGGGTTGATGGAATCAAAGCCGTTCTCGGGGAAGGTATCCACCAGGCGGCCGATGCCGTTGCGCGCCAGCGCCCGGGCGAGAAACGCCGTGGAGCGTTGCATGCCGATGCTGTCTGCTTCCACCAAGCGCCAATCGAGCACAGCGACCGGCTGACCGAAGCGGTCCTTGTCCTCGCCAAGATAAACTCGACTCTCGGGATTGGGCGCTTGCTCGCCGATGGCGACGATCTTCAGCTTGACCAGCGGGTAATCGGGATCATAGCGCAGACGATAATATGCCAGCGCCACCACATCGTCGATGTCGCGCAGGATATTGAGAAAATGATCGCCCGCCTTGGCGGGCAATTCGCCTTGCTTCAGCGAGTCCGAGAACGCTTTTAAGGATTGAAAGCCGGGCGTGTTTTCATTCTGGTTGAAGACATTGGTGATGTCGGCCACCTGATAACGTATGTTGGGCAACTGGTGGCGGCGCTGCATGTCCTCGGCCATGCCGAACACGCCCCAGGTCTCGCCCCAATCGTTTTTCTCGGCGCGGTAATAAGACAAATTCAAGTTGGGGTCGGTGGGGATCAGTTCGCCAAACTCGGGGTTGGTGATGTGCTCCATGAAATAGCGGCCGACCAGATCATAGGCATTGCCGAGCGCATGTCCCGCCCGGTTGCGCGACAACAACAGGAGGCGGGGATTTTCGATGCCGCCGGCGGCCAGAACGTAACGCTTGGCGCGAAACGTCAGTTGCTTATCCGTCAGGGTGCGGACAATGATGCCGCTTACCAATTTTTGCGCCTCATCATGGGCCAGGCGTTGCACGTTGGCGTTCAAGAAGACATCGATGTTGGCCGCCGTTTTGAAAAAATCGTAGTACGACGGACCGAAGCGGATGCGCCGCTCGCCCACGGTGTGAAAAATGTAGCTTTTGATGTCGTCATCCTTGGTGGCCCACGGAACCAGGCCGCGCTCTAGGCGCAACTTGGTTTCATCATAGGCGTGCTCATCGAGACCGCAAAAGGCGGCGGCGCGTTTATAAGGCCCGGCCAGGTCGGCCGCGGCGATGGGCCAGCCGCTGTGGGCGATCCAGGGCCGCTCCGTAAAATCCCACGGATCAAGCGGCTTGACATTGCCGCCCCAGTGGTTGGAGGTGCCGCCGAAAAAGCGCAGGCGCACCACGTCAAGGTCAGGGTATGGCCGGCCGACCACGCGCCCCCACGCCAAAGCCTGGGTATCGCCGTCCGCTTCCCGATCGCCGCTTTCGATGATGGCGACGCGAACCGAGGCGGCGGCGAATTCCTTGGCCAACGCCAAGCCGGCGGGGCCGGCGCCGATGATGCAGATATCGCGCTCGATCACCTCGCCGGCGGGAAGGTTGCGAGCATCGATAAAGGCCATGATCATAACACCCTTGCTAGCCGGACGGCGGATCATTGGATAATGTCTTGATTTGCGCTTGCGATCAATGCTGTGCGGAGACGAAAGCGATCGTGAAACAGACCGGCAAAGGTTCAATGTCGCCAATCTCGCCGTCACGGCTGCCGCGGGGGGTGTGGGCCTTGGGCCTGGTCAGCATGTTCATGGATATCTCCTCGGAGATGATCCACAGTCTGCTGCCGGTCTACCTGGTGGCGGCAATGGGGGCGAGCACGCTGGCCGTGGGCTTCATAGAAGGCGTCGCCGAAGCGACGGCGGCCGTCACTAAAATATTCTCCGGCGCCTTGAGCGACGCCTTGGGCAAGCGCAAGCTCCTGGCCGCCGTCGGCTATGGCATGGCGGCGCTGACCAAGCCCATCTTTCCCTTGGCTCCAACTATGTCGTGGCTGGTGGCTGCGCGCTTTATTGATCGCGTCGGCAAGGGCGTGCGGGGCGCGCCGCGCGACGCCCTGGTCGCCGACCTGACGCCGCCGGCGATGCGCGGCGCGGCTTACGGCTTGCGCCAGGCGCTCGATACCGTTGGCGCATTCCTGGGTCCGCTTCTCGCCATCGCGCTGATGGTTGCTTTCGCCAACGACTTTAAGGCGGTGTTTTGGGTCGCCGTCGCGCCGGCAGTCCTGTCATTCGGTTTGATTGTGTTCGCCGTGCGCGATCCCGACGGTATCGCCAAGTCCGCTGCCCGTCCACCGTTGCGGATGGCGGACATGCGCCGCTTGGGGGTTGCGTTCTGGCTGGTGGTGGCGATCGGTGCGGCGTTGACCCTGGCCCGCTTCAGCGAAGCCTTTCTGGTGCTGCGCGCCCATGACGTCGGATTGACCCTGGCGTTGGCGCCGTTGGCGCTGGTGGTGATGAATGTTGCCTATGCCCTGACGGCGTACCCTGCCGGCCGCTGGTCCGATGGTCTGGACCGGAGGATTATCCTGATGCTGGGCATTGCCGTATTGGTGGTCGGCGATCTGTTCCTGGCGTCGGCGTCGGGGATCCTGGGCGTCGCCGTGGGCATTATGCTGTGGGGCGTCCATATGGGCCTGACGCAAGGGCTCATGGCCGCCCTGGTGGCCGATACCGCTCCGGAGCAGCTGCGCGGCAGCGCTTTTGGCCTGTTCAATCTGGTGACCGGCGTCGTCCTCCTTGTCGCCAGCGTGCTTGCCGGCGCCCTGTGGGACGCTCTTGGCCCGGCGGGAACGTTCTATGCCGGCGCGGCGTTTGCGACGGTGGCCTTAATTACCCTCTTGGCGGCGCGGCAATCCGGGGTAAAGTGAAGGTGGATATAAAGAGCATCTTTAAACAATAAGGGTCACAACGATGTTTCGCGTTCTGTTCGCCATCGGCTTTCGCCCGTTTTACTTGTTGGCCTCGCTTTATGCTGGACTAGCCGTGCTGTTCTGGGCCCATCTGGCGCTGGGCGGGGCAGGGCCCGGCGGCGACTTTAACGGCATGTCCTGGCACAGCCACGACATGAT
This sequence comes from Pseudomonadota bacterium, assembly GCA_003577275.1. Taxonomy (GTDB): domain Bacteria; phylum Pseudomonadota; class Alphaproteobacteria; order Sphingomonadales; family Govanellaceae; genus PRO5. The sequence goes on along the minus strand of QEVO01000002.1, from coordinate 609,665 downwards.
CTTCGGCTATGTGGCGGCGGTGATCGTCGGTTTTCTGTTTACCGCCGTGCGCAACTGGACCGGCCGCAAGACGCCGGATGGTGGCGCGCTGGCGGCGTTGGTGGCGTTGTGGCTTGCCGCGCGGCTGCTGGCGCTCACGCCTTACGCCGTCCTGGCGGCGGTGGTGGACCTGTTGTTTTTGCCGCTGGCGGCAGTGGGCGTGGCGCGGCCCATCATCGCCGCAAAGAACTGGCGTAATCTGTTCGTCATCGCCGTTCTCATGGTGTTATGGCTGTGCAATCTTCTTCTCCATGGCGAGACCTTATGGCCGAGCGTATTTGACGGTACTGGGCAGATCGCCAAGCCGCTGGCCTTCGATGTGCTCACCCTGCTGATGGCGGTGATCGGCGGCCGGGTCATTCCCTTCTTCAGCGCCAACGCCATTCCGACCCTAAAGCCGGTGCGCCTGATGCCGCTGGAGATCGGCGCCATCGGAATGCTGGTCTTGGCGGCGGTTCTGGAGCCGTTTCGCGCGGTGGACGGCATCGCCCCCGTCCTTAGCGTCGTTTTTGCGGTGGCGGCGGCGCTTCATGGCGTGCGCCTCCTGCTGTGGAAGCCGTGGCAGACCAGGCCGCAGCCGCTCCTATGGATGCTGCCGGTCTCTTACGCCTGGATTCCTGTCTCGTTGGGCTTGCGGGCGGCGGCGCAGTTCGATGGCCCGGCGGAGGTCTATGGGTTCCACGCCCTGGCGCTGGGGGCGATTGGCGGCCTGACGCTGGCGATGATGGCGCGCAGCGCCCTTGGCCATACCGGCCGGCCCTTGCGCGCCGGGCGGGTGGAGATCGCCGCCTTTACGCTGATCCAGGTAGCAGCGCTGGCGCGGGTGGTGTTGCCGCAGCTCTCGTCCGACCTATGGACGCCCGCTATTGCCCTGGCGGCGGCCTCCTGGTCGCTGGCGTTCCTGCTGTTCTTCGGCCGCTATCTGCCGATCCTGACGCGGCCGCGGTTCGACGGCCGGCCGGGGTAGCAGGGGCAAAAGAAAACGCCCGCGCCCCTAGGGGGCGGCGGGCGTATTTTGTCGCGATGCGACGCGTCTTAGAGGGCGCGCAGGTTGATCGCTGATTCGCGACCGTCACGGCCTTTTTCCAGGTCATAAGAGACCTTCTGGCCGTCGGCCAGCGAGCCGATGCCGGAGCGCTCGACGGCGCTGATGTGGACGAAAACGTCCTTGCCGCCAGTGTCGGGCTGGATGAAGCCGAAGCCCTTTTGAGAGTTAAACCATTTTACCGTACCGTTAGCCATGTATCGTCTCCAAAGATGTCAGTAAGTTTGAACGCGCGGGGAGGTGTACTACACCAGGTTCCTGCGCCCGCCCGGTCGGGCGCACCTGATGGGTGCTTGTCCGGATAGATCCGGTTCAAGCAACCTTGATATGACGCTTACCGCGATTGTTGCGGCGGCGCTTGGGCGCAAATGACTTTTTATTGTCATTGGCGCGATTTTTGTGTTCCTTGTGTGGCGCTTCAGTAACACCTGAATGCGCGCCGACCACCGCCAGCGGCCGTTTGGTCAGGCGCTCGATATCGCGCAGGAACGACCGTTCGCTGGGATCGCAGAACGAGATCGCGGCGCCGTCAGCGCCGGCTCGCGCCGTACGGCCGATGCGGTGCACGTAGCTTTCCGGCACGTTGGGCAGCTCAAAATTGATGACGTGGGTGATGTCCGGCACGTCGATGCCGCGGGCCGCGATGTCGGTGGCCACCAGCACCCGCACCTTGCCGTCGCGAAAGTCGGACAGGGCGCGTTGCCGCGCCCCTTGCGACTTGTTGCCGTGAATGGCATCGGCAGTAACCCCGGACTTGCCCAGATGCTCGGCCACCCGATTGGCGCCGTGCTTGGTGCGAGTAAAGACGATGACGCGCGCCAGGGAGGGATCGGCGAGAAGGTCGGTCAGCAGGCCGCGTTTGGCCTTGGCGTCGGCGAACATCACCGATTGGTCGATACGGTCAACGGCGACCACGGTGGGGCTGACCTCCACTCGGGTCGGCTGGCGTAATACCTTGGCGGCGAGTTCGGCCACATCCGCCGGCATGGTGGCCGAAAACAGCAGCGATTGCCGCGACGTCGGCGTTGCCGCCACGATCTTGCGCACATCGCGCAAAAAGCCCATGTCGAACATGCGGTCGGCTTCGTCGAGCACCAGGACTTCTACTTGATCCAGGCGCACCTGCCGTTGGTTATAAAGATCGAGAAGCCGTCCCGGCGTGGCGACCAGCACATCGACGCCGCGGGCCAGAGCCATGATTTGCGGCTTGTGGCCGACGCCGCCGAAGATCGCCGCATAGCGCAGGCCCAGGTGGCGGCCGTAGGTCTTCATGCTGTCGAAAATCTGGATCGCCAGTTCGCGGGTCGGCGCCAGCACCAGAGCGCGGACGTCGCCGGCCTTGGTCGGCCGGCGTTTTTCCGCCAGGCGCTGCAGAATTGGCAGGGCGAAAGCCGCCGTCTTGCCGGTGCCGGTCTGGGCGATGCCGAGGAGGTCTTTACCGGCCAAGATCAACGGGATGGACTGGGTTTGAATGGGAGTGGGGGTTTGGTAGTTCTCGGCGGCCAAGGCGCGCCGAAGGGGCTCGGCAACGCCGAGGTCGGAGAAAGTCGATAGTGTCACGTTATTGTTAATCCTAAACACCAAGTGCCGCACATCGGTCCACGATGTTGCCGCGGCGCGTGTCGTCAATTCCCACGCGCTTCTGGGTCGGACGAAATTTCAAGGGATTATCTCGGATGAACCGCCGCCCCAAAGGGCAAGAAGTCGCGCGATCACGAGAAATCAGCGTGGCGTATAGATGAGCTCCCGGGCATTGAATGTCAAGGAGAATTCCAAAGGGGGCCGATTAGAGGGTAAGCCGGACCCCCGCGCCCTCGGCCCTGGCGGCCAGGAAAACCGCCTGGGCGGCGGCCACGGCGCCTTATGCGCAAGCAAGATCTCCGACCTCCTGGGCAGTGGCCACAGCAACAAAAAAATTGTATTATATCAGTACTTAAGATGCCCCCTCTGCGGAGCGGCTGGTTGGGGGCTGCGGCAGGAACGGCGCCGTGAGCATCCACGACAAGCCGAGGCACTTCTCATCCCGCATGTCCGGCAATCCGATGGTCATGCCTTGATGGCCCGCCGCCGGCTGCGGGCGATAGGTCCGCATCAGCTTATCCCAAAAAGGGAAGACAGCGCCGTAATTGCTGTCCTGTTCGATGCGCACCGTGGAGTGGTGCACGCGATGCATGTCGGGGGTGACGATGACGGTGCGAAGAAGGCGATCCAAACCCTGCGGCAGGCGGGCATTGGCGTGGACGAATACGCCGGAGATGGCGGTTGCGGCTTCCATCAGGGCAACCACCACCGGCGGCGCGCCGACCAATATCACGGCGGCGACGACGAAGCCCATGGAATAAAGCCCTTCCAACGGATGGAAGCGCAGGCCGACGGTAAAATCGTAATCAAGGTCGGCGTGATGCACGCGATGCAGCCGCCACAGTGGCGACCAATGATGCAGCAAAAAGTGTTGCAGGTAGCGGGCAAAATCGATGGCGAGGATGCTGACGGCGGCGGCGATCCAAAATGGCGCATCGATATTGTTGAAGAGCCCAAATCGCCAATCTTCCGCCAGCAGCGCCATGCCCACTGCGGCCATGGGAAACACCAGGCGGATGACGATGATGTCGAGTATGGTGATGGCGAAATTGCCGGTCCAGCGCCGCTTGAGAGATTGCGTCAGGGCGCGGCGCGGCGCCGCCATCTCCCACAAGGCGACGGCGGTCAGCGCCAGAAAATACGAGACGGAATAGATTTCCCGCTCGTTGGCTAGAATAAAATCGATCACAGTTCCTAGCGGCGGAACAGGCGATACGCCAAGGCGGCGCCCGCCGCCGATACCGCCATGATGCTCAGGGCCGTCGGTTCAGGCACCGGCACCGGCGCGGTGGTGGCCCATGCCGGCGAAGCGGCGGCCATGGCGGTCAGCGTCAATCCCAATGTGCGCACAACGGTCTTCAGCATTGTTGTCTCCACAATTAGAAGGTTAGGCCGCCCATAACAGGCGGCCCCACTCCAGCTACCTTACTTACGGCGGAATAGACGATACGCGACTGCCGCGCCGGCCGAGGCGACGGCGAATATACCCAGGGTGGTGGGCTCCGGGATCGGCGCCGGCGCGGTGCCGGCAAAAACCACCGCCGGCGCGGTCAAAACGCCGACCGCCATACCGACGGCCACGCCTTTTACAAGTACGCTCAATGTTTTCATGATCAGCATCCCTCTTAAATTTATGTTGGTCTTGCAACGGGGCGACAAAAACGCCACATCGCCCCGCAGCAGAGCAACCACGCAATATTTATGCCAGAAAAAAATGTATCGCTATTTTAAATAGTTATTGCGACAGCTCTACGGTAGGTATGACGAAATCGTAAGGAAATCCGACAGTTATCGAGGGAATGGCGATATTTGATCAGGCGGATTTCTGGAGATTCTGCCGCATGCGTCGCGTCTCCTTGGCTTGCTTGGCGGCCTTGAAATGCGCGGCGTCATCGACGCTGCCGTCCTCCTCCCGGTAGACCACCGCCTGGCGGACGCTGCCGAAGGTCAATTTCAGTTCCGAGGGGGTTGCGGCGGAGATTTCGCAGGATATTTGACAAACGTCGGCCAGCTTCCATAACGAAAACAGGCGCATGTCCATGCTTTCCGAGGAGCGGATGACATCATCGAAGTTGAGGTTATTGAGCCGGTCCAGGTCGTGAAAAATTGAGGTCAGGGCGCTCATCTGCGCGCCGCCCGCGTCGCGAATAACGACGCTCTCGCCTTCGACATCAAGATGTAATATCCGCGGTTTTTTGCTTCTGGACGTGAACAGTTCCAAGAAGACCTCGAAATAGCTCTCGATCATCTCGGGTATGGCGAATATCGGAAATGCGGCTGTGGCTGTCTTGAGGGTGAGGACCTCATCATCCTCCTGACGGTTGATGCGCTTGGCGATAGACTGGAAAACATCAATGACATTGACCTCCTCACAATTGCTGTCATCCAAAACATCATCGATGCGGCGATATTCCAGAACGCTGTCAATGAGTTTGCTGAGGCGGAGGCCGGCATCGACGACATAGCGCATATATTCTTCAGCTTGATCGCGCCTGCCTTTCTGCGCATGATGCAGCGAAAGTTCGCTAAACCCAACCACGGCGTTAAGGGGCGTGCGCAGCTCATGGGTAAATTGCGCGAAAAAGGCGCGCAGCCTTTTATCCGAGCGCGCCACTTCCGCCAGCGTCCTGCTTAACAGGATCTCGCGTTTTTCCAACTCCGTCACATCCCGCACGGTCGCCGTTGCCATCGGCGCGCCATTTAAATCACGGTGACGCACGATACGGGTGATGGTAGAGATTTCCCGTCCATCCTTCGTCAACCCAGGCACTATCCGCCACTTTCCCATGGTTCTGGCCGCTTCAGCTCCATCGGTGAAATTTTTGGCGAACTCTTTGTGGCGACGGCGGGATGGGGAGGGGATGAGCAAGTCAAGCGATTTACCGATGACCTCTTCGGACTTATACCCGAAAATGGCTTCCGCCTGACGGCTGAAGTAGGTGATGTTCTGCCCAGCATCGACGGAGATGACGGCATCGAAGGAGGCATCCAATATGCCTTGCAGAAAGTCATGGGTGTTGCTGGCGCTCTGCTCTGCATGGCGACGAGATTTTTCCAACTGCCCGTATTCCCAATGAGCGACCCCCACCGCCAGCAGCAGCACCGCGACGATCGACAAGACATGAAAAAGGACCAGGTGATCGGATTTTATGAAGAGTTGCTCGGCTGGCGACATGGACACGAATAAGTAGAATGAAATGCAGGATATCGCGCCGACGATCAGGGCGATGGGGGGCAGCCAAAATCCATGTTTTTTTCGGCTGCGGTCGGCGGCGGTTGCCGGAAGTTGCAACGGCGGTTCGTTGGCAGGTCGGCCGGTCTGTTGCGGCATGCCCTGTGTGATTGTCATTGTTTTTCCCCACAGCCCATCAAGTCGAGCATGATTGCAGTTAAAGAAGCGGTTGCGACGCGGAGCGTGGGGCCTACCCTTGCCGCAGACGAAACTGTTTGTTATAAAACAAACGGTCTTCTATTTTATATAACATAGATTTCAAAAATAGATTAATATTTTATTATGATTAGACGATCTTCCCTTATGAGTTGTGACAATAAACGGGGACGTTTAGCGGATGTCGCCAGCTTGGGGGAATGCTACCGAGGCTTATCTGCCCGCTGCCGCCGCCAGCAGTTGCTGCAAGACGATAAGCGGCGCCCGCGGGCAGGCGGGGGCATAGCGTAGAGAGCGGCCGAAGACCGCAGCGAGTTCGCTGATGGCTCGTCCCTGCCGGAGCAGCCGGGCCTCCTCGGTTAGAAATTTGGCGATCTGCCGCTGCAGCACGGCGCGACAGTCGCGCATCAATGGGTTGCGCAGGTGTTTTTCATAAATCTTGATCTTCCAGGCGCGTGACGGCTCAATCTGGGTCATGGAGCCGCCGTGAACGCGATAATAGGTAACCGGGGTACGGGCGAAAATATAATCCTCCGTCCTTGACAGACGCAGCCACATGTCGATGTCTTCGGCCTTGCCGAGGCTTTCATCAAATAACCCATGGGCGAGCACCCGATCGCGGCGGATCATGACCGCGCTGGGCATCGCCAGGTTGATGGTGGCGAAGATTTTTACCGGCTGCGTTAGTCGCACGTGCGCCGCGGCGTCGTCATAAAGCCAGGCGCGAGTATGGGGGCGCGTGGCGTAGAAGGGCTGCTCGCTCGGCTGCAGCTCGGCATCGCAATAAATGAAGTCGCCGCCGATCCAAGTGGCGTCCGGGTACGCATCGAGCGCCGCCATCCGCGCCGCCAGGGCGCCCTCGAGAAATGCGTCGTCGGCGTCAAGCAGCGCCAGCCAATCGGCATTCGACGCTTGAATGGCGAAATTGCGCGCGCCGGGACAGCCTTTGCGGCCTTCATTCGCCAGCACGCGCACTTTGGGGATCTGCGATACTTCCTCCAGAACCGCGCAGGAGACGGGATCACTGGAGTGGTCGTTGGCGATGATGATGTCTTGAAGGGTAAAATTATCGCCCTTCTGCGCCAGCGCTGAAGCCACCGCCTGGCGCAGATAAACGCCGGAATTGTAGCTCGGGATGATGACGGAAACAGTGGGCGATTCGGACAAGTTTCAATTCCCTCTTGGCGTCATGCTACGGACGCCTCCCTCCGGATTTGACCTCAATGTCTTTAAAATATCGCTAAAGCGGCGAATTGACGGCGCCGCCGTCCACTGGCAGGAAAACCCCGGTGACGTAGCTGGCCCGCTCGGACGCGAGGAATGTCACCACGTCCGCCAGTTCCTCGGGGCGGCCCAGGCGGCCCATGGGGATGGCGGCGGTAATGGCGCGCTCGATATCCTCCTCGCTGATCTTGGTCCGCGCGGCGCGATTTTGAAAAATCTGCGTCACCCGGTCGGTGCGGGTCCAGCCGGGACCGACGGTGTTGACGGTGATGTTGTTGGCGGCGCACTCGCCGGCCAGCGCCTTGGCCATGCCCACCACACTCAAGCGCAGGCTGTTTGACAGCACCAGGTCGCGGATCGGCTGTTTGACCGAGCTGGAGGCGATATTGATGATGCGGCCCCACTTTTGGCGGCGCATGTGAGGCAGCGCCGCGCGGCCCAGCCGCACCGCCGACATCACGGTGAGCTGGAAGGCGCGCTGCCAGTCCTCGTCGGACACCGCCTCAAAGGTGCCGGGCGGCGGCCCGCCGGCGTTGGTGACGAGGATATGAAGGGCGCCGCAGGCGGCCACCGTATCCGCCACCAGCCGCTCGATGTCGTCAAGCTTGGTCACATCGGCGACGATGGCCCGCACCACCGCGCCAGGGACGGCGGCTTCGATCTCCGCTTTGGCGGCGGCGAGCGCCGACTCCTGGCGGCCGCTGATCACTACCCGAGCCCCTTCGCGGGCCAGCGCCAGCGCCGTCGCCTTGCCCAGCCCCTGGCTGGACGCCGCGACAAGGGCGATTTTGTCTTTCAGACCGAGATCCATAGCTGTTGACTCCAATTGGTGGGACTGTCGGGCGGCAGTTTGCCAAAGCCTTACTCCCGGCACAATGCGCGATTCTCTTGATCACGTGCGCCAGCTCGTTAGGATGCCCTTCGTCTAGTGTCCTGAATCCGAAGTTCGCCTCATATCGCAGTCCGGTCTTCGCGAACTTCGTATTCAAAAGGACACTAGCTATTTATATGATTCCAGTGTGGTTCTTGGAACTGAAGTTCGCTTGACTGCACCTTACAACAGCAATGTAGCGAACTTCAGTTCCACCACACTAGGCGGGGATGGAGTTGTGGATGACGCGAAAGAAAAACCAGCACGGCAACCTGGCAGATGCGCCGACGATTGCGGTGTCGCTGATCGGCGACGGCGGCATCGCCTTGTGGGGAATGACGCCCAAGGCCCGGCTGATCCGGGCGCTGGCGAAGTCAAAACGCCCGGCGGTCTATGCCGATCAACCGCCCCCCGGCGTCGCGGCGGCGCTGTTGCGCGCCGACTGGTACCTCGACGCCCGTGTGCTCAATGCCATTCTGGACAATCCGGGCGTCATCGTCACCGCCAACAGCCAGGCGGGGGAGACGGTGATCGCCGCCCACGCTCCGGCGGAGGCGGTTGCCGCCGTGCGCCAAGCGGTGGCGGCAGGCGGCCTAGGCGGCGCGCCGATCCCGGCCGGCATGCGGGTGGTGACGGTGGACGATATCTGCGGCGCCTACAACAAGGCCCTGCGCAAGGCGGAGCCGCCGCTGGTGGCGTCCATGCGCGAGCAATCCGAACGCGCCATCGAATGGGCGATGTACCGCGCCGCCTATAAGGGCGTGACCGACATCGTGACCAAATACGTCTGGCCGATCCCCGCCTTCTGGGTGACGCTGGCGGCCTCCAAACTTAAACTGACCCCCAATATGGTGACCAGCGTCGGCCTGCTCCTGGTGCTGTTGACGCAATGGCTATTCTGGCGCGGCGATTTCTGGCCGGGCATGCTGGCGGCCTACCTCATGGTGTTCCTCGATACCGTGGACGGCAAGCTGGCGCGGGTGACGCTGACCTCCTCCAAGCTCGGCAACATCTTCGACCATGGCATCGACCTCATCCACCCACCCTTCTGGTGGTGGGCGTGGTGGATGGGCCTGCAGGCCACGGGCTACGCCGAGAGCAGCCTGATGGCCGCCTATGGCGCGCCGGCGCTTGAGGTCATTCTCATCGGCTATGTGGTCGGCCGCATCGCCGAGGCTATCTTCATGCACAGCTTCGGCTTTCACATCCATGTCTGGCGGCGGCTTGATTCCGTGATGCGGGAGGTCACCGCCCGCCGCAACCCCAACATGGTGATTCTGACCATCAGTCTGCTGTTCGGCCGGCCGGACTTGGGCTTCCTGGCGGTGGCCGCATGGACGCTGATCTGCGTGCCGTTTCATATCGCCCGCCTTCTGCAGGCGGGGGCGGAGCGGCTCGTGGGCCGCCCGATTCGCTCCTGGCTCAGCGAGTAGGCGAAATTTTTCAATCACTTAAGCGTGGCTTAAGTTTGCCGATCTATGGTAGCGCCGGTCGAAAAGGCCAAGGAATGGATCGGCGACGAGGATGTCAGCGCTGCGCTACGAGGTCAGGCAAGCCATGACCGCACCCCGGGAAACCGCCTCGGGGGCGGCGGTGGCGGCCGTCTTCGATCTTGATCGGACGATCACGAGGCGCGGCACCTTTACCCCCTTTTTGCTGTTTTGCCTGTGGCGGCAGGGCAGGCTGTTGCGCGCCGTACCGGGGGTCGTGGCGGCCATGGCGGCCTATGTCCGCAAGGCGATCGATCGCAAGACCTTCAAAGAACGGATGCTCGCCGTCAGCATCGCCGGCCTTACCCGCGGCGAAGTGGCGCGCTACGCCGATATGTTCGTTGATCGGTTGATGGCGGGCGGCTTGCGGCCGGGGGCCGAGCGCGCCATCGAGCGCCATCGCGCCGCCGGCCATACCCTGATCATGGTGACGGCGAGCTTCGATTTCCTGGCCGAGCGCATCGGCCGCCGTCTCGGTTTTGACGCCGTGGTTTCCACCCGCTCGACCTGGGACCAGCATGCGCGGCTGCTGCCGTTAATCGACGGCGAGAATTGCTATGGTCCGGCCAAGATCCGGGCCCTGGCGGCGGTCAGCGCGCTGACCCAGGGCCGGCATGTCATCGCCTATTCCGATCACCACACCGATGCGCCGCTGTTCGAGTGGGCGAGCGACGCCGTGGCCATCAACCCGACTGGTAAGCTCCGCCGCCTCGCCAAGGCGCGCGGGATGAAAATTGAAGACTGGAACGCCTGAAAGCTTCAGGCGCAAACCTGCGACAAGAGGAAAAAATATCATGGTGCGTAAAGCCATCATCTTAAGTGCCGGGCAGGGCTCACGACTGTTGCCGATGACCGAAGCGCTGCCGAAGTGCCTGCTGCCGCTGTCGGCGATGTCGGTTTTGGAATGGCAGATAAACCGCCTGGTCGATTGCGGCATTTCGGAAATCGTCGTGGTAACCGGCTTTTACGCCGAAAAGGTCGAAGAGCGGCTGGCGGCGCTGCGCGCCCATGGCATCAACGCGCGCGCGCTGTTCAATCCGTTTTTCAAGGTCGCCGACAACCTGGGCAGTTGCTGGCTGGCGCGACAAGAAATGAGCGAAGATTTCGTGCTCCTCAACGGCGATACGATTTTCGAGACGCCGGTGCTGGAGAAGCTGCTGGCCGAAGCGTCGGCGCCGATCACGCTGACCATCGATTGCAAGGAGCACTATGACTCCGACGACATGAAGGTTCAGCTTTCCGGCGATGCGCTGACCGCCATCGGCAAGGATTTGCCGCTTGATGCGGTGGACGGCGAGTCCATCGGCATGCTGTGTTTCAAGGGCGAAGGTCCGGCGCTGTTCAAAAACGCCCTGGAGGCCGCCATGCGGCAACCGCAGGGCACATCGTCCTGGTACCTGCGGGTGATCGGCGCCATCGCCCGCGAGGCCCATGTCGGCACGGTGTCGATCAATGGCCTGGAATGGGGCGAGATCGATTACCCCATGGACCTGGAAAACGCCCGCCGCCTGACCAGGAGCTGGCTGGTGCGGGAATCGCAGCCCGTAGACGGCAATCGTCTCGCCCGCGAGGCCAGCGCTTAGAGCTACACGGAATCGTCCTTGCGAGCGCCAGCGAAGCAATCCATCTGACAGCCTGGATTGCTTCGTCGGCCCCTGCGGCGTGTAGCACCGCAATTATTATTTGCGCGCAAGGGCCTCCTCGCAATCACCGCGTCCTATGATTTTCTCTCCTTCCGCAGCGGGAAGCGCACGGTCACGATCAGGCCGCCCTCAGGACGGTTGGCGAGGTCGATGGCGGCCTTGTGCAGCTCGGCGATGCGCTGGACGATGGAAAGGCCCAGCCCCGATCCTTCGGCCTTGCTGCCGACCATGCGATAGAAGCGTTCAAAGACGGCGCGGCGTTCGCCCTCGGGAATGCCGGGGCCGCTGTCGCTGACCGTCAGTATGGCGGCGGCGTCGGCGCAGGCCACGGTGACACTCACCTGGCCGCCCGCCGGCGTGTAGCGCAAGGCGTTGTCGATGAGGTTGCGCGCCAGAATGGTGATGGCGGCATGATCGCCCTCGATGACAGCGCCGTCATGCACGTCGACAACCAACGTAATGTTGTTGGCATTGGCGATATCGCGCAATCCTCCGACGACATCGCGCACCGCCGCACCGAGATCCACCGCGTCCCGGCGTAGCTCGGCGTGGGGAGGATCGAGCCGCGCCAGGGTCAGAAGCTGCTCAACGAGCTTGGCCGTGCGTTCGACGCCGGCGGCGATGTTTTCCACCGCCTTTTGCCGCTGCCGGTCGTCGCGCGCCGCCAGCGCCACATGGGCCTGGGTTTTCAGGGCGGCCAGCGGCGTGCGCAGTTCGTGCGCCGCATAGGAGGTAAAGCGCCGTTCGCGCTCCAACGCCTCGACCAGCCGGGCGAACAGCGCATTGAGCGCAATGATCACCCGCGAGATTTCCTTCGGCACGGTGCTGGTATCCACCGGCCCCAGCTCTTCCGGCGTGCGGCGGCGGATGTCGTCGCGCACCCGGCGCAGCGGCAGCAAGGCCTGCCGGATGCCAACAAGGGTGGCAAGCGCCAGCACCGGCAGCGCCAACAGGAGCGGCCACATCGCCTCGATGGCGACGCTCTGCACCAGCCGCGTCCGCTCGGTTCGCCGTCCGCCGACGATGATGACCGCGGGATTGCCCGCCGCCTGATAGCGCAAGACGCGCCAGCGATTGCCGCTCTCCTCCAGGCTCTTATAGCCGGGTCGATCCCAGATCGGCGCCAAGGGCGCGCTTTGCGAGCGCATGACGACGGTGTTGTTGAGCAGCACCTGGAACATGAAATCGGGTTCCAGATCGTGGATTTGAATGGATAGGGCGTCATCAGCGATTGAGCCGTCCTCGCCGAATTCTTTGACCTCATCCCGCACCAGCGTCGCCAGCACCCGCGCCGCCTGCGCCAGTTGGGCGTCGAAAACATCCCGCACCTCGCGGCGCACATTCATGAAGGTGATGGTCGCCACCGACATCCAGACCACGGCGAAAATGCCCAGCAGAATGACCAGCATCCGCCGCTTGATGGAGGGCGCCGCCATGGCTCACGCCTCTTCCATGATGTAGCCGACGCCGCGCACGTTTTTGATCAGATCGACGCCTAGTTTTTTGCGCAGGTGGTGAATGTGCACCTCCACGGCGTTGCTGCTGACGGGATTGTTCCATTGGTAAAGCCGGTCTTCGATCTGGGCGCGGGACAGGTACTGACCGGCATGCTCCATCAAGACCCGCAACACCAGGAACTCCTTGTGCGACAGCTCGATCCGCTGGCCGCTGACCGATACGGCATGGGCGGTCGGATCAAGCGCGATGGGGCCAACCTCGAGGGCGACCGAGGCGCGGCCCTTGGCGCGCCGCTCCAGGGAGCGCACGCGGGCGAAGAATTCCTTCATGTCGAACGGCTTGACGAGGTAATCGTCGGCCCCAAGGTCGAGCCCCTTTACCCGGTCGTCGATGGCGTCCATGGCGGTCAGGATCAGCACCGGCGTGGCGTCGCCGCGGCCGCGCAAGACGCGCAGCACTTCCAGCCCGGACATTTTCGGCAGCCGCAAATCAAGCACCACGAGATCAAACGCGCCGGCGCGGAGCGCTGCATCGGCGCTCTCGCCATCCTCGACCCATTCGACGGTATGGCCTTCGTTGGACAAGGCCACTTGCAGGCCGTCGCCCAATAGATCGTCGTCTTCCACCAAGAGGATGCGCATTCGCGCATATTATCAGTGCCGCCGCCGCCGCCAAGTCATTCCTCACCGCTCCAGCCGCAGGCGCGCAACGGTCCTTGCATGTGGGGCGGCGGCGGGGCGACGACTCGAACGGGGTCGCGGTTGGGGTATAAGGGGATGATAAGCGCTCGGGCATGGAGCAGGAGCGGCTCCTCGCGGCCGCCCTTGCCGTAAACCGGATCGCCGACGATGGGGCAGCCCATATGGGCGCAATGCACGCGGATCTGGTGGGTGCGGCCGGTGCGGGGCCTCAGCTCCAGCCAGGCGCGGCTGCCGTCGGTTCCCAGAACCCGATAGTCGGTCACCGCCTTCTGGCCGTCCGGCGATACCTTCATATGCCAGCCGGTTTTCTGATTCTTTTTAAGGAGCGGGGCGTCGATCGTTCCCTGATCCGCCGGCGGCCGGTCGTCGACCACCGCCCAATAGGTTTTCTCGATCCTGCCTGAAGAGAACAGCCGCCCCAGCTTGGCCAGCGCCTTGCGATGGCGGCCGAGAATGAGACAGCCGGACGTATCGCGGTCCAAGCGATGGGCCAGCGCCGGCGGGCTGGGCAGGCCGAAGCGTAGGGCGTCTAAGTAGCGCTCCAGATGATCGCCGCCGCCGGGTCCGGGATGCACCGCCAAGCCCGCCGGCTTGTCGATGACCAGCATCAGGCCATCGCGGTAGAGAAGGCGGGCAAGGAGTTCGTCGGGGGTCATGCAAGGACGCGGTCGCCGACGAAGGGGTTGGAGCGGCGCTCGTCGCCGAAGGTAGAGAGCGGGCCGTGGCCAGGGATGAAGGTCACATCGTCGCCCAGCGGCCAGAGTTTCTCGACGATGGAGCGGATGAGCGTGGCGTGATCGCCGCGGGGAAAGTCGGTGCGGCCGATGGAGCCTTGAAACAGCACATCGCCGACGATGGCGAGCCGGTCTTGCGGCGAATAGAACACGATATGACCGGGGGTATGGCCGGGGCAGTGCAGAACCTCCAGCGTCTCCTCGCCGAAGCTGACTTGGTCGCCATCCTCCAGCCAACGATCGGGAGTAACGGCCTGAGCGCCGGGAAAGCCCCATTGCCGGCCTTGCTCGGCCAATTTGTCGAGCCAGAACGCCTCTTCCCGCTGCGGCCCCTCGATGGGCAGATTGAGCTCATCGGCGAGCGCCCGGGCGCCGCCGGCATGATCGATATGGCCATGGGTGAGAAGGATTTTCTCTAGCCTGACGCCGTAGCGTTCCACCGTTTCCGTGATCAACGGCAGGTCGCCGCCGGGATCGACCACCGCGCCGGCCATGGTCTTCTCACACCACAGGATGCTGCAGTTTTGCTGAAAAGGCGTGACGGGTACGATGGCGGCCTTCATGGCGACTCCCGACGATTGAATGGGGCTTGATGTATCAGGGATCGCCGGGGAGGTAAAGGCGCAGGCGCTGGCCCCAAAATAATACGAGCAAGGAGGGGCATCCTTGCTCGTGAGGTGGTGGCTTGGGGGTCGCGGGCCGGGGGGCAACCAACCCGCGGTGCCTTATTGTTGTTATTTTTTGGCGAGGAACGTGTCGACCAGTGTTTTCAATTCTCCTGCTTTCTTGGCCAGATCAATGGAGGCTTGGTTGACCTCATTGGCGGCTGTGCCGGTTTCCGCGGCGGCCTGGTTGACGTCAACAATGATGCGGCCAACCTCCGAGGTGCCTTCCGAGGTCTGCGCCACGCTTTGGGCGATCTCTCGGGTCGCCGCATCCTGTTGCTCCACTGACGCCTGAACACTGATTGAAGATTCGCTGATCCGGGCGATGGCCTTGGTGATGTCCTGGATCGCCGACACCGCCTGGGCGGTGACGCTTTGAATTTCACCGACTTGGCTGCCAATTTCCTCGGTGGCCTTGGAGGTTTGTTCGGCCAGGCTCTTGACTTCCGAGGCGACCACCGAGAAACCCTTGCCGGCCTCGCCGGCGCGGGCGGCCTCAATGGTGGCGTTGAGCGCCAAAAGCTTGGTTTGCGCTGCGATGTCATCGATGATTTTTACGATCTCGCCGATGCGCTCGGCGGCGTGGGCCAGGGTCTGCACCGTCTGGTTGGTCACTTCCGACTGTTCGGTGGCGTCCTTGGACATCTTCGCGGCGGTGGCCACCTGTTGGGCGATCTCGCTGACCGAGGCGCTCAGTTCCTCGGTCGCCGAGGCCACCGCTTGCACATTGGTCGAGGCTTGCTCGGCGGCCGCCGCGACGTTAGCGGACTGGGCGGAGGTCTTATCGGCCATGGTGCGCAGCGAGCCGGCGGTGGCTTCCAACTGCTGGGTCGTCGAGGCGACCGCGCCGACCACTTCCGACACGCTGTTGGCAAGCTTGATCTCGTCGGTGGCCAGTCGCCAGGTCACCATCGGGGCGATGTAGGCGCCCGCTTTGTCATAGACCGCCGCCACCGACAGCTCCAGAAACTGGTCGCCCAGCGTGATCACCGCCCGGTGCGGCAGGTTTTTCGGATCGGCCAGCACGCGGCGGGGATGCCCCGGATTCTTATGGAAAATATCGATGCACTGGCCAAGGATGTTGTCAACTTTGACCGGTAAGAGATGCTCGATTTTCCGCAAGGTGGTTTTGCTGGTCTCGTTCATGTAGATGATGCGAAATTCCTTGGGATCGCACATCATGACGTTGATCGGCATGCTGTCGAGCATCTGCATCAGGCGCTCGATATCGAGCTCCTTCTTCACCTGCTCGGTGATCAGGCTCCAAGTCACCATGGGGGCGGTGTATTGACCGTTGGCATCGCGCAGCGCGCTGACCAGAAGATCGAGGGTTTCTTCACCCAAACGGATACGGGCGCGATGCGGCAGGTTGGCCGGGTTTTTCAACAGCGAGCGCTGCCGCTCCGGCATCTTGTGGAAGACGTCGATGCAACTGCCCAACAGCGCTTCCGCCTTGATCGGCAGCAGGTGCTCGATCTTTTTTAGCGTCGTGCTCGTCGCCTGGTTGGCGT
Source organism: Pseudomonadota bacterium (assembly GCA_003577275.1). Taxonomy (GTDB): domain Bacteria; phylum Pseudomonadota; class Alphaproteobacteria; order Sphingomonadales; family Govanellaceae; genus PRO5. The sequence continues at coordinate 593,315 of QEVO01000002.1, read as the reverse complement.
AGGTAATCCGAAAATCCGTCAGCTCGCAGGCCATGACGTTGACCGGCATCTGTTCGACCATCTGACGATAGCGATCCCGCTCCGCGGTAATTTTCGCCAGTTCCTGTTCTAGGGAATGTATATTGTTGCTGCGCTCCGAGCGCGCCAATTTCAGCATCGTCCTTCTCCTCGACTACGGGATAGTTCGTGAATTGGGACGCACTCAGCCATCTTTATTGTAGAGTTGGTTTTTTGTGTTATGTTATACGTATATATCACGTCCGACTTGGCTGCCGCTGGGCCGTTGTCGGCGCCTTTAATGGATAGCGCAAGGTTATGCGCCTTGCCGAATAGCGGCATCGAACTCAGAGAGACGGTTTTGGCTACCCGAACTTCAGCGAACGCTCTGTCATCACAGAACAGTTCGCGGGAGAAGTGCCGTTTGCTGCATATATCACGCAATGCTGCGATCCGGCGGATCAACAGCGAGCGCGGATCCACCGGCGGCTTATTGTCCGTATAAAGTCGAGCGGTTTTGTTAAGCCGTGAGATACGGAGGTCCTGGTCAATGAGGGCGGGGGGCAAGGGGCTAACGCTCAGCGGCGATAACAGGTCGGGGCGCAACTTTTCCTCGCCTGCTTTTTCGCAGGCCAGATGGTCGGCATTGACGTTGTTAATTCGCGATTGCAACAGCGGGCTCCATGAAAGGCCTCATTGCCTGGGCGGGAATATTGCGAGGATTTAAATAAAAAGATGGTTAATATTCATTTTTTATTCTTATATACAAATATTGGATACAAAAGAACGAAACATATGTTATGTTTTTTATTGAATAGGACATGATAATAGTCAAACATCGTCGTGCGAGAATTACATGATTATTTGGTTGCCTGACCGCTTTAATTGATTTTTAGTGTAATTATATCAATCTTGCGGTGTCACATAGAGTAATGAAACTCAAAAACAAGGCTGACACTTTGCACGCGAACCGAACGGTAACCAACGACATTACCGGCAAATTGGCATCTATGGCGCGCCCCGGCATCAAATTGCGGACACGCGCTACCTTGGTGCACGCCGGCGATCGTCCCTCTGATCTTTATCTTTTGAAATCGGGCTGGCTGTTTCGCTATCAGCTTCTGGCCGATGGCCGCCGCCAGATCTTTTGCTTTTTCACGCCCGGCGAGTTGGTGGCGCCCAATTTGATCTTTTCGCCAGTCTGTCATTTCTCCATCGGCGCGCTGACCACGGCTGAAGTGCTGCCCATCGATCGCGCGTTGCTTTTTGACGCCATGGAGCGCGATGCGTCGTTCAGGGACATGCTGTTTTCCCTGCTGGCGGTGCGTACTCGGTTCATGGACGAGCGGATGATTGAGCTTGGCCGCCTGACCGCCTTGGAGCGCATGTGCGTCCTCATCGCGCGGCTTGCGGCCAAGGTCATGGCGCCGAGCGATGACCGCTTCGAGGTGCCGCTCACGCGCGAGCTGGTGTCCGATGCTTTGGGATTGACGCCGGTGCATGTGTCGCGGACGCTGAAGGTGCTGGAGCAGGATGGCGCGGTGCGCTGGCGGCGGACGGTTCTTGAAATCGTCGATTTGCAAAAAATCTACGCTAACGTGCCGCGAAATTTCGCCGTTCACGGCGGCGAGCAGCCGACAGCGCTGATTTGACGCCCTCTTTCACGGTAGTGTCTCACTTTACCCATTCGCCCTTCGACAAGCTCAGGATGAGCGGGGCTTCAAGCCGTTCGCGGTGAGCTTAGTCGAACCATGGGCGGCTCAAGCTGAGACACGTCCCCTTTCACGTCCTCCTTGCCCTTCCTCCTAACCCGCGCTATAACCCGCTCCAGATGGTGCCCCCGTTACGGGGGGTAAAAGGGAATGCGGTGCGGGGGCGACCCCAATGCCGCAGCTGTACCCGCAACTGTCAGCGGTGAGTTCTCGATCTAAATAGCCACTGAGATTCTTCATCTCGGGAAGGCGGATCGGCAGAACAGCGACCCGCAAGCCAGGAAACCTGCCATCGCGTCGTCCTTCCCGGGACCGGGCTTTGTCCATGGGAGCGGCCTTCCGTCATGGGCGACACCTCAAACCGGGGGTCGGGCCATGGCGTCTTTTAAGATAGCACCAATAGCGCATTCGGCGGGCGTACTGCCGATCCCCTTTGTCAACATGCTCAACGGGGGAACTTTCATGCGCCCATTCGCACTTTTTCTGCTTTCCAGCACCGCCTTGTCCATGGCCTCCAGCGCCGCCCTTGCCGACGCAGCGGAGGAAGTGGTGGTCACCGCCACTCGCACGCCGCAGCCCATAACCCAAGTCGGCAGCAGCATATCGCTGATCGATGCCGCGGAGATCGAACGCCGGCAGATCGCCTTTGTCGCCGATGCCTTGGCGACGCTGCCCGGCGTTACCGTCAACCGCAACGGGCCGTTCGGCGGCGTCGCCTCGGTGCGCCTGCGCGGCATGCGCAGCGAGCAGACGCTGGTGCTGATCGACGGCATCGTGGTCAATGATCCGTCCTCGCCGTCGGCGGGCTTCAACTTCGCCACCCTTGATCCCAACGATGTCGAGCGCATCGAGGTCTTGCGCGGCGCGCAAAGCACGCTTTACGGCTCGGACGCCATTGGCGGGGTGGTCAACATCATCACCAAGCGCGGCCAGGACAAGTTCGGCCTGCGCGGCTTTGCCGAGGGAGGGGCTTATGAAACCTTGCGCGGCGGCTTGACCGTTCGCGGCCGCGCTGACGCCATCGATTACCATTTCTCCGCCAGCGGCATCACTTCGAACGGCAATTCCAAGGCGGACGTTCACGACGGCAATACCGAAAAAGACGGCTATGATGATGTGACGGTATCCGGCAATGTCGGCGTGGAGCTGGCCGACAATCTGCGCCTGGAAGGTCTTTTGCGCTATACCGACAGCGCCACCGAGTACGACAGCTTCGGTTTCATCACCGGGGTGACCGACGGCGATGAGGAGAGCACCGCAAAAGAATTGGTGGCGCAAGGCCGGGCCATCTTGAAGCTGTTCGATGATCGTTTGGAGAACATCGTCAGCGTCGGCTACAGCGACATCGATCGCGATTACTTCACCGACGGCATCCATAATTTCGGCGCGGTGGGCAAGCGTCAAGCGCTGGAGTACCAGGGTAATCTGCATGTCATTGACGAGGTCTTGCTCACCCTTGGCGCCAAAAGCGAGGAGGTGCGGCTGCGCACCGACACCGAGCGCGCCGATATCACCACCAACAGCGTATACGCGCAGCTTCAGGTAAGACCGATGGACGCGCTGAACTTGGTCGGCGGCGTGCGCGTCGATGACCATGAAACCTTCGGCTCGACCACCACGGCGCGTTTTGCCGCGGCCTATAACATTGCCGCAGTCGGTACTACTTTACGCGCCAGCTGGGGCGAAGGCTTCAAGGCGCCGACGCCATTCCAGTTGACCTTCTTCTGCTGCGGCGCGCCGGGGCCCAATGCCGATCTGGAGCCGGAAGAAACCAACGGCTGGGATGCCGGGATCGAGCAGTCGTTTTTGAACGACAAGGCGAGCGTCAGCGTGACCTATTTTTATCAGAAGACGCATAACCTCATCGATTTCGTTTTTCCCGACGGCTACGTCAACATCGCCCGCACCCGCTCCAAGGGTGTCGAGGCGACGCTCAAGACTGCGCTCGGCGGGCATGTGACGGTGGACGGCAGCTTCACCCATACCTTGGCGATCGACCGCGCCAGCGATATGCGTCTGGTGGGCATTCCCAAAAATGCCGCCAGCGTCAGCGTCACGGTGCGGCCCATCGAGCCGTTGAGCGTTGCCGTCGATGGCCGCTATGTCGGCAACAAAACTGGCAGCTGGGGCGTGGTTGATCATTGGCTGCGTATCGATCTGCGCGCCGGCTACAAGGTCACGGACAAGATCGAAGTCTATGGCCGCATCGAAAACCTGTTCGATGTTCATTACCAGGAAGTCTTCGGCTTTGGCACGCCGGGGATTTCCGCCTACGGGGGCGTGCGTGCGACGTACTAGATCATCGCTACCCCCTCACCCTGGCCCTTTCCCCCTGCAAGGGGGAGAGGGATGCGAAGGCTTGGCGAAGTTGAAGACTGAGCTTAGCCGGAGCTGGGTGAGGGGGTGTTTGCTTGCGCTGCTGCTATCCTCGTCGGCGGTTGCCGCGCCGCAGCGCATCGTGTCCCTCGACTACTGCGCCGATCAATATGTGCTGGCGCTGGCCGACAAGGAGCAGATTGCGGCGGTCAGCCGCGATGCGGCGAGCGAGCGCTCGAACCTGCCGGCGGCGGCGGCGGGGTTGCCCCAGACGCCGGAGGGGTTGGAGAATGTGCTCGCCCGCCACCCTGATTTGGTGGTGCGCGCCTGGGGCGGCGGCTACGGCCTGGACTCTTCCCTGGCTCGTTTGGGCGTCGCCACGGTGACGTTGGGGTTTGTGGATGGCTTTACGGCGGTGCGCGCCAGTCTGCGTCAGGTGGGCGCGGCGGTTGGCCATCCGGCCAGGGCGGAGGCGGTAATCGCGCAGATGGACCGACGCTTGGCGAATATCGCCGCCCGCGTGCACCTGCTGCCGGCGGAGCGCCGGCCGTGGGCGGTCTACCTTACGCCCAACGGGGCGACCAGCGGCGCGCAAACCTTGATGCACGATGTCATGACGGCGGCGGGGCTGCGCAACCAGGGGGCGCGGGGGGACGTCGTGGGATGGCGGCGCCTGGACTTGGAAACGCTGGTCATGTTCCCTCCCGATGTGGTGGTGGCGAGCTTTTTTGATCTGCGGTTTCTCGATACCGATCCCTGGCGGGTGGGGCGTCATTCAGCGTTGCAGGCGTTTCTCGACGCCCATCCGGTGGCCTATGTGCCGGCGCGCAAGTTCGCCTGTTCAACCTGGTTTGCCGTCGATGCAGTGGAGGACATATTTCGTCAATTCGTCGCGCCGCGCCTGATGACCGCGCAAGAGGGAGGGCATCCATGATCCCGGCGCGGCTTCACTTCGCCTTGGCGGTCTTGCTGGGCGTGTTGTGCCTGGTGGCGTTGATGACGGGGCCTGTTGTGGTCACGGTGCAGGACTTGTGGCGATTGATGACGGGCGGCGGCGACCAGCGGCTGTCGCTGGTGTTGTGGGAGATCAGGCTGCCGCGCATCGTCGCTGGGGCGATGGTGGGGGCGGCGCTGGCGCTGTCGGGGGCGGCGTTGCAAGGCTTGCTGCGCAATCCGTTGGCTGATCCCGGGGTGATCGGCGTGACGGCCAGCGCGGCGCTGGGGGCGGTGCTGGCGTTATTTCTGGGATTGGCGACGGTCTGGCCCTGGTTGCTGCCGGTATTCGCCATTACCGCCGCCCTCCTCGCCACAATGTTGCTGACGGCGCTGGCGGGGCGGGAAGCGTCCGTACTGACGCTGATTCTGGCCGGCGTGGCGGTATCCAGTTTTGCCGGCGCGCTGACCTCGCTGGTCATCAACCTGTCGCCCAATCCCTTCACTCTGGGCGAGATCGTGCTGTGGCTTTTAGGCTCGCTGGCCAACAGGAGCGGCGCCGACGTGCTGTTGGCGGCGCCATTCGTGGCGGCGGGAGCGGCCTTGCTCCTTTCCGCCGGCCGCGGTCTAGATGCCTTGACGCTGGGCGAGGATACGGCGGCCACGCTGGGCGTTGATGGTCGGCGGCTGCGGCTGATGGTGGTGTTCGGCGCGGCGCTGGCGGTGGGAGCCAGCGTCGCCATCAGCGGCGCAGTGGGGTTCGTGGGGCTAGTGGTGCCGCATATTGTGCGGCCCTTCGTGGGCTATGCGCCCGCGCGCTTGTTGCTGCCCAGCGCCATCGGCGGGGCGGTTCTCGTGGTGGCGGCGGACTTAGCGATCCGACTAGCGCCCACCACCCAGGAGTTGAAACTCGGCGTGGTGACGGCGCTGATCGGCGCGCCGTTTTTTCTGCATCTGCTATGGACAACGCGGCGGGCCATGCGATGACGCTGTTGGCGGCGGAACAGGTGCGGGTGCGTCTCGGCGGCAAGGATATTGTCGCCGATGGCCGCCTGGCGGCGCGCAGCGGTCGGGTGGTGGGCTTGATCGGCCCCAATGGCGCGGGCAAGACCACCCTGCTGCGGGCGGTGCTGGGATTGACGCCGGTGACAGCGGGGCAGGTGCTGTTGGGGGACGTCGACGTAACCGCCACGCCGGCGCACCGGCGTTCCGTTGCCATGGCCTATCTGGCGCAAGGCGGCGCGGTGCATTGGCCGTTGACGGTGGAAAACCTGGCGCTGCTCGGGCGCTTGCCTCACTTGCACCCCTGGCGGCGTCCGGGCGACGCCGACTGGCGCGCCGTGGAGCAAGCGTTGCAGGATACGGACATGACAGCGTTTCGCCATCGCTTGGTGATCACGTTATCAGGGGGCGAGCGCACCCGGGCGCTGTTGGCACGGGCGCTGGCCGGTCAGGCGCCGGTGCTGTTGGCGGACGAGCCGGCGGCGGCGCTCGACCCCTATCACCAGTTGACCATCATGGCGTTGTTCCGTCGTCTGGCCGATGCCGGGCGGGCGGTGGTGCTGGTGCTGCATGACCTTAGTCTGGCGGCGCGCTTCTGCGATGATCTATTCTTGATGATGGATGGCCGCACGGTGGCCAGCGGTCCGCCGGATGCAGTCTTGAATGCTGATACCCTGGCGCGGGTTTATAAGGTGCGCTCGCCACAGCCCTTAAGCCACGGCGGCTTGGTGTTGACCACGGATGACGGGGCATGACCGCCGCCGTTCTCATGATCCAGGGCACCGGCTCCGACGTGGGTAAATCCACCCTGGTGGCCGGGTTGTGTCGCTTGGCGCGGCGGCGCGGCATGAAGGTGTGGCCGTTCAAGCCGCAAAACATGTCCAATAACGCCGCCGTTGCCGTGGACGGCGGCGAGATCGGCCGCGCCCAGTGGCTGCAAGCGGTGGCCGCCGGCGTCGCGCCGTCGGTGCACATGAATCCCGTCCTGCTGAAGCCGGAAAGCGACTGCGCGGCGCAGATCATTGTGCAGGGCCGCGTCGCCGGGCGTCGCGTCGCGGCGGATTTCATGGCCGGACGGGATGCCTTGCTGCCGCCGGTCCTGGAAAGTTTCCGCCATGGCGCGGCGCTTGCCGATCTGGTGATGGTGGAAGGGGCGGGCAGCGCGGCGGAAATCAACTTGCGTCCGCGCGACATCGCCAACATGGGGTTTGCCCGCGCGGTGGGCGCGCCGGTGGTGCTGGTGGGCGACATTGATCGCGGCGGTGTGATTGCGTCGCTGGTGGGAACGCATCGGATATTAGCGTCAGAAGACCGCGCCCATGTCGCCGGATTCATCATCAACAAGTTTCGCGGTGACCCGGCGTTGTTCACCGACGGTCTGGACGCCATCGTGGCGGCCACCGGCTGGCGATCCTTTGGCGTGGTTCCCTGGCTGGCAGCGGCGCGCCATTTGCCGGCGGAAGACGCCGTGGTGTTGGAGGATCACCCCCTGGCTGAACGCGCGACCTCTCTATTGATTGTCGTCCCTCTGTTGCCGCACATTGCCAACTTTGATGACCTAGATCCGCTGCGGGCGGAGCCGGGCGTGCGGGTGGTGTTCGTGCCGCCGGGCGCGCCCTTGCCGCGGGAAGCCGATCTCATCATCCTGCCGGGCAGCAAGGCCACGCGCGCCGATCTTGATGCCTTGCGCGCCTATGGCTGGGACATCGACATCAAGGCCCATGTGCGCCACGGCGGCCGGGTCTTGGGTCTGTGCGGCGGCTATCAGATGCTGGGCCGCACGGTGTCCGATCCGCATGGCGTGGAAGGGGCGGCGGGGACCAGCGAGGGGCTTGCGCTTCTCGAGGTGTCGACCGTGCTGCGGTCCGATAAAACCGTGCGCGCGGTGCGCGGCGTGATAGGCGACGGCAACGTACCCTTCAACGGCTATGAAATTCACGCCGGCGAAACAACGGGCCCGGCCACCGCTCGACCCTTCGCTCAGGTGGCGGGCCGCCCGGCGGGCGCGCAGTCGGCGGATGGCCTGGTGGCGGGGCTCTATGTCCATGGCCTGTTCGCGGCGGATGGCTTGCGCCGCTGGTTTCTTGCCGGCTTGGGCCACCAGGCGCGGCAGACTCTGTCCTACAACGCCCGCTTGGAGCAGGCGTTGGAGGAGTTGGCCGATGGCCTGGAATCGGCGCTTGATGTGGACGGGCTTTTCGCGCTGGCGCAAAAGCCTGCCGGTCGCAGCGTCCTCGACCGGGTGCTTCCCACCTGATTTATGGGGTTTGACAACCAGCCGCCAACCGCCCTAAGTCAAATTCATTGAATAAGGGAGAGGCGGGTGTCGCACGATTTCGACCGTTTGTACGAAAAGTCCAGAATCGACCCGACCGCTTTCTGGGCCGAGGCGGCGTCGCATATCAAGTGGCAGAAACCTTTTGCGTCCGTGTTCGACGACAGCCGCGCGCCGTTCGTGCGCTGGTTTCCCGAGGCGCTGTGCAATACGTCCGAAAATTGTCTCGATCGTCACGTGGCGGCCGGTCATGGCGAGCGCCTGGCGCTGATCTACGACAGCCCGGTCACCGGCGCGGTGGCCAAACTCACGTATGGCGAACTTCTCGACCGGGTGAGCCGGTTTGCCGGCGCGCTGAAGAAGCTGGGCGTGGGCAAGGGCGATCGCGTCATTATTTATATGCCGATGGCGCCCGAGGCGGTGATCGGCATGCTCGCCTGCGCCCGGCTGGGCGCCATCCATTCGGTGGTGTTCGGCGGCTTTGCCGCCCACGAACTGGCGAGCCGCATCGATGACGCCAAGCCGAAGCTTATCCTGTCGGCGAGCTGCGGCATCGAGCCGACGCGGATCGTCGCCTATAAGCCGCTCCTGGACAAGGCGTTGGACCTGGCCCAGCACAAAGTCGCCCATACCGTGATTCTGGAGCGGCCGCAGTCGCCGGTGGCATTGGCTGCGCCCCGCGATCTTGATTGGCGGGCGGTGGAGGCGACGGGCGAACTGACCGCGCCGACGCCGGTCTTATCCACCGATCCGCTCTACGTGCTCTACACTTCCGGCACCACCGGCCAGCCCAAGGGCATCGTGCGCGACAACGGCGGCCACATGGTGGCGCTCGCCTGGAGCATGCGGAACGTCTACGGCGTTTCTCCCGGCGATGTGTTCTGGGCCGCCTCCGACATCGGTTGGGTGGTCGGCCATTCCTATATCGTCTACGGACCGCTCCTGAACGGCAGCACCACCATTCTGTTCGAGGGCAAGCCAGTGGGTACCCCCGACGCCGCCACCTATTGGCGCTTGATCGACCGCCATCAGGTCAAGGTGATGTTCACCGCGCCCACCGCCATCCGCGCCATCAAGCAGCAGGATCCCGACTGCGCGCTGTTGTCGGATCACGATATCTCCAGTCTGGCGGCGCTTTATATCGCCGGCGAGCGGGCCGATCCCGATACCGTGCATTGGGCCAACCGGCATCTTGGGGTGCCGGTGGTGGATCACTGGTGGCAGACCGAGACCGGCTGGCCGATCACCGGCAACTGTCTGGGGCTTGGGCTTTACCCGATCAAGGTCGGCTCGCCCGGCCGCGCCGTTCCCGGCTATCAGGTCGAGGTGGTTGACGAAGCGGCGCGCCCGCTGCCCGCCGGCGCCCAAGGCTCCATCGTCGTCAAGCTGCCGCTGCCGCCGGGCTGCCTGCCGACGCTATGGGGCAACGATCAGGCGTTTGTCGATAAATACCTCACGGAGTTTCCCGGCTACTACAAGACCGGCGACGCCGGCTACCTCGATGACGAGGGCTACCTTTATGTCATGAGCCGCACCGACGACGTGATCAACGTCGCCGGCCATCGCCTGTCCACCGGCGCGCTGGAAGAAGTGCTGGCCGGCCATCCGGCGGTGGCCGAATGCGCGGTCTTTGGCGCCAACGATGAGCTGAAAGGCCAGGTACCGGTGGGGCTGGTGGTGCTCAAGGCGGGGGTGGCGGCCGGTCCCGGCGAGGTGGAGCGCCAGCTCATCGACCGGGTGCGGGACGACATCGGCCCGGTGGCCGCCTTCCGCAAGGTCGCCATCGTCAAGCGCCTGCCCAAGACCCGCTCGGGCAAGATCCTGCGCGGCACGTTGCAGAAGATGGCCAACGGCGACAGCTACGGCATCCCACCCACCATCGACGACCCGGCGGTCTTAAGCGAGCTTGCCGGCGCGCTGGCTGCCCTCGGCTTTACGCCGGGCCAGGCGGTCGCAGCCGACCAGGCGTGACAATTATTAACTTCTATATGAAAATTTTAACGATCGGTTTACCTCCCAGCCATACCATGAGCAATCGAGGGGAAAGGGACGAACGTCATTCGCTCCCTCCTTGTTCAAGGGCAAACCGCCGGCAACGGCGGGACGCAAAGCCTCCGGTCCAGGCATCTGGATAGCGGGGCTGCCGAGAGGAGAGACACACATGGTTCAGCAAACCACCTGGCCAAGCGAGGCCGAACCGGCGTCGGGCGGCAGCAGCAAGCACTCCCGCGAACTGGCGCAACAGTTGGTGCGCCATCTAGGCATCGAGGGCGCAACCCGCACCTGCATCGAGAATCACTGGCAAGGCGTCCTGGACGTGGTCCGCGCCCTGTCGCCTCGCGCGTAAGCGCTGCCGGGTTTATTCAGCGGGCTTGGCGTCGTCCTGCTTTTTCTGCTCTTCGACCGGCAGGTCTTCCACCGTGGCGATCGGGCAGTGGGCGCCGTTGCGGCTGACGATGGTGTCGAAGCGGGCGCACAGCCGGTTGTTATGAACCCGGTAGCTGAAGCTTTCATAGAATTTCAGGGAGGGGCAGCCAAAAGCCAAGGTCATCTTTTTGACATGACCGCCGGTCATATAAAAAAGGATGGTGTTATCATCGATCACTTTCGTCCGCCGCACCTGGGAAAGATTAATACAGTCATCGCCCAAGTTACGTTTTTCGGCTTTCTCCTCGGCCATTGCCGGCGCGGCCGGAGCCAGCGCCGCTCCGACCATCAAGGCCACGACAAGACGCAAAAGGACGCGGTTCATTACACCTTTAAACAACCATCAGTTTCACACGAGGCATAAGCGCGCCCCCTGGTAGACCTAGTAACATCATGCTCTAACTTTCATCCTATCCCACCCCGCCTGAACTAATGATGAATTTCTTGGAGGGCACGCCATTGTCCCTCCGTCAGAATGATTCCCTATCCGTCAATCATGCTCTAAAGTACCGCCAGTTGCGATCGGTCGCGAGAGGAATGATGAGCGCTTTAAGTCGAGTATTATGGACAGTGACCGGCGGCATCCTTGCCGTTGCCGCGAGCCTCCTGGTCCATCGCCTGCTCGGCTATGACCCGATCTTTGCCGGCTTGGTGGGGGTCATTGCCTTTTTGATCTACCTGCAACTTTTGGCGGCGGTGGACTGGCGGGTGGAGCGGCGGGCGCTGGAGCACCGCATGATGGCGCTGCATGCCGACTATCAGGACGCGGTGACGGCGGTGGAGGATACCCGGCAGGATATTCAGACCCTGCGGCGGGAGGTGGCGCAAGGGGGCAAGCTGTCCAGCTCCGAACTGATCGCCGAACTACGGGTGCTGCAAACCCTGTTGTCGCAGGTGGCGCAGAAATCCGCCTCGCCGATGAGGACGCCATCGACATTGAGCGACCGCCTGAACCACACCGCCAGCGCGCATGCGCTCGACCACGGCGTATTGAAGGGCGAGAAGATCCCGCCGGCCTTTGGCGCCGCGGCGACGCCCGATACGGAGCGCCGCGAGATCCTCGGCGTCATGCACCACGCCCTGGAGGAAAACCGCATCGACCTTTATCTGCAACCGATCGTCCGCCTGCCGTCGCGCAAGGTGGCGCATTACGAAGCCTTCTCGCGGGTGCGCGACGACAAGGGGCAGATCATTTTCCCCCGCCAGTTCCTGCCGGTGGCCGAGGAATCGGGTCTGGTCGGCACGCTCGATAATCTGCTGCTGTTTCGCTGCATCCAGGTCATCCGCCGGTTAGGGCCGCGCCGGCCGGGGGTTCGCTTCTTCTGCAACATTTCCTCGCGTTCGCTGGACGACGAGGACTTCTTTCCTCAGTTCGTGGATTTCATGTCCAACAACGCTGACTTGAATGATCGCCTGACCTTCGAATTCGCCCAGGACGATGTGCGCCGCCACTCGGACGATGTGGCGCGCGGCCTGGCCACCTTGGGCCGGCAGGGCTTCCGCTTCTCGATGGATCAGGTGCGCGATCTTGATATCGACGCGCAAAGCCTGGCGCTGCGTCATTTCAGCTTCGTCAAGATTGCTGCGGACGTATTTCGAGCCGGGCAAGGGCCGCTGCGCCGCGCCGATCTGAAGGGCATCCTCGCCCGCCATGACATGGAGCTCATTGTCGATAAGATCGAGGACGAGGGCACGGTAATCGACATTCTCGAGGACGGCGTCGAGCTCGGGCAAGGGTATCTCTTCGGCGAACCGCGCCCCAGCCGGGATTCTGCCGCCGCCGCCGATGACGCCCGGGACGAGCCCTGATCATAGCGATGACGTCAGCTTCCCCAGAGGTCCCGGTCCTTGCCGGGGTTGGTGACTTGGCCGGCCGCTTCGAGGCCGTAATCTGCGACGTATGGGGGGTGGTGCACGACGGCTATCATACGTTTCCAGAGGCCCTGAACTGTTTGGCTCGCCTGCGCGCCACCGGACTGCCGGTGGCGTTGGTATCGAACACGCCGCGGCCCCATGACCCGATTCTCGACCAACTCGCCGGCCTGGGCGTCGATCCGCAGTATTTTGACGAGCTGGTGACCGCGGGCGACGTGGCCCGGGCGGCGCTGCGCGAGCTGCCCGCCGATAGGCGCTGTTATCATATCGGGCCGGCGCGCGATTTGCCGCTGTTCGAGGGCGTAACCGCCATCCGGGTGGACAGCGCCGCCGCCGCCGACCTCATCGTCTGTTCCGGCTTTGCGGACGAGGAGCGGGAGACGGCGGAGGACTATCGCGCCCATCTGGCGCCGGCGGCCGCCGCGGGGCTGCCGCTCTATTGCGCCAACCCCGACCTGGGGGTCTTTGAGGGTGGCAAATTCCTGCCCTGCGCCGGCTCAATCGCCAAGCTTTATGAGGAGATGGGCGGTCCGGTGCGCTACTTCGGCAAACCCTATCCGGCGATCTACGAGTGGACGCTGGCGAGGCTGGCGACGCATCGCGGCAACCCGCTTCAGCGGCATCGTGTGCTGGCCATTGGCGACGGTCTGGCGACCGATGTCGCCGGCGCGCGTGCGCAGGGCATGCCGGTGGTGCTGATCACGTCCGGGCTGCATCGGGATGAGCTTGCGGGGGTGCGGGACAAGCTGTTTGCAAAGGCCCGACCTGATTGGATTTGTGAACGTCTGTGGTGGTAGTTTAACGGCCTGATGCCGCAACAAAAAAAGCTTCATATAAACAGGCAAAATAGGACCCATAAATGAGCGATATATAAAAATCCTCCGGGATGCGTATTTGTGCCTATTTTATAAGCTCTTCGGGGTGCTAGTATAATGGCTCCGGTTGTGACGTTATCGGGAATCTTTTTCTTGACTTACCCTACGGCAGCTCTTATTCACGTTTCCTATTACCGCCCAGGCGTCGGTAAACCCCATCGCAGCGTGAGCTTAATGCCAGAATTCTGCGGAATTTGGCTGGGCTCTTGCGGTGGTAAGCTCAAGTAAAGGACTGTAGCAATTTCATGGCATATGCCTCGCAAGCAAACAATCCCGCACGCTTGATCGGCATCGGGATCGTGATCGTGATGCACATCGGCATCGTCATTGCCCTGAAGGAAGGGCTGTCGCGATCGATCGTCGAGTTGGTCAAGGGTCCAATTGAGACGAAAATCATTGAAGAAATTAAGGAAGAAAAGAAGCTTCCGCCGCCGCCGCCCGCAAATCCTTTAAAACCGCCGCCCGTTTATGTGCCGCCGATCGACACCCCGATGATTGATCTGGAGCCGGCGCCGGATACCAGGGCGATCACCAGCACCACCACCCAAAAGCCAGTCAAGCAGGCGCCGGCCATCCCCGGCACGCCGATTCAGCTTAACCGCAAGCGGACGCTGTCAAAACCGCATTATCCGCCAAGCTCCATGCGGCTGGGTGAAGAAGGCTTGGTCACCATCAACCTGTGCGTGGGCGAAAACGGCAAGATCACCGACGCCAAGCTGGTGAAAACCAGCGGCTTTCCAAAATTGGACGCTGCGGCGATCGAACACGCCATGAGCGGCGCATGGGATAAGAATTTCATTCCGGCGACGCAGAACGGGAAACCGATCACTGCCTGCTCGAATGTGCCGGTGCGCTTCAAGATCGAAAATGAGCGATAGGGGTTAATAATAACAATAAAGCTTTAAGGCTCGGACATCCTAACCACATTCCTACTAAAGGACCTTAGAATGACCACGTTGGCTTCTGTTTTGAGAAAGATGACTTTATCGGCTGTAACGGCCATTGTTGCTGTTGCCTTCGCGGCCGCTGTATCGCAGTCGGCTGTCGCCCAGGAGGCGACCGAGGCTGTGGTTGACGAAGCGCCGGCCGTAACTGATATGGCGGCTCCGGCTCCCGCTGAAGAAGCCGCTCCGGCTGAAGAGGCAGCCCCCGAGGTGGATGTGCCGACGGTCGAGCGCAAAGGCGACGTGGCGGAAGTGGAAAATCCCTACGGCCTCGCCGCGCTGTGGGCGCAGGGTGACTTTGTCGCCAAGGGCACGCTCATCGTTCTGGTGATCATGTCCATGGGCACCTGGTACATCTTGTTCACCAAGCTGTGGGAACAGCAGGTGATCATGAAGCATGCCAAGACGGTGGCCGCCAAGTTCTGGACCGCGGGCAACATTCAGGAAGCCGCCGGCCGCCTGGAAAAGACCAGCGCCTTCCGCGGCATCGTGGAAGACGGCTTGAAGGCCAGCGAGCACCATGAAGGTAAGATGACCGATCAGATCGATCTTCATGAATGGGTCAGCATGGCCCTGCAGCGCTCAGTGGAAGCGATTAACAGCCGCATGCAGACCGGCCTGTCCTTCCTCGCCACCGTCGGCTCGACCGCGCCGTTCGTCGGACTGTTCGGAACGGTGTGGGGCATTTATCACGCTCTGATCGCCATCGGCATCGCCGGCCAGGCGTCGATCGACAAGGTTGCCGGCCCGGTGGGTGAAGCGCTGATCATGACCGCCATCGGTCTGGCCGTCGCCGTGCCTGCGGTGTTGGCCTACAACTGGCTGATTCGCCGCAATAAGTCGGTTATGGAAAACGTTCGGAACTTCTCGTCCGACGTCCATGCTTACCTGTTGAGCGGCTCGCGCGTCGCTAAGCAAGCCGCCGCTCGGAGCCACTAATCATGGCAATGAGTGTTGGCAGCGAGGGCGGAGAGGAGGAAGTCATCTCCGCCATCAACACGACGCCGCTGGTCGACGTCATGCTGGTGCTGCTGATCATTTTCTTGATCACCATTCCGGTCGTGACGCAAACCGTACCCGTGGCACTGCCCAGCGTTTCCAATATTCCGACCATTACCAAACCGGAAAACGTCGTGATTGCGGTCGACCGGGATGGCAACGTTTATTGGAATACCGCTCTGGTGCCCAACAACCAGATGTTGCGCGAGCAGTTTCAGGGTGTTGCCGTCATGTCGCCGCAACCGGAAGTCCATATCAGGGCTGACAAGAACGTCCGCTATGAATATGTCGGCCGGGTTGTGGTTGCGGCCCAACGCAGCGGCATCATGAAGGTCGGCTTCATCACCGAACCTGCTGCAGCGCGGTAGGGTAGGGGAGACAAAATCATGGCTATGAACGTAGGACCGAGCTCGGGCGGTGGCGATTCCGAGCCGATGATGGAGATCAACACTACGCCGTTGATCGACATCATGCTGGTGCTGCTGATCATGTTGATCATCACCATTCCGATCCAGACCCACGCCGTGAAGCTGGACATGCCGCGCCCGAACCCCAACCAAGTCACGCCGCCGGTCGAACCGGAGGTCGTTGAATTGGATGTGGATTTTGACGGCACGGTGTATTGGAACGGCAATATGGTGGCGAGTGAGGACACTTTGCTGGCCTATTTCCGTGACGCGGCGGCCAAGGATCCGCAGCCTGAGGTTCACCTGCGCCCCAACCGGCTGGTCAAGTATGATTATGTCGCCAAGGTGCTGGCTCATGCCCAACGTCTAGGGGTCTTGAAGATCGGCTTCGTTGGCAACGAGCAGTACGTAGAATAAACAATCCATACATTTGGCGTTCAGGATCGAAGAATTATCCTGACGCCACTTGTATTTTTAACGACCTGGAAGAGGATCGTATGAAAAAGGCTAAACTGGCTTCAATTCTGATGCTTTCCGCCGCGTGGGTGTTTGGGGCAGCGACCGTGACCTATGTCGCTGCGCCGGAGGCCGCTTATGCCGCTAAGACCGATAGCAAAAAGGTCATTAAGAACAAGAAGATCGGCGCGCCGTTGAAGGCGGCGCAGGAACTGATGGCGAAAAATGATTACGCCGGCGCGCTCCCCAAAATCAAGGAAGCCGATGCGGTGGCCGAAAAGACCCCTTACGAGGCCTATGTCATCAATCAGTTTCTCTCGATTTCTTATTTGAAGACCGGGGATTACCGCAGCGCGGCCAAAGCCTTTGAGGCGATCTTGAAATCGCCGGAGATGCCGGCGGAAGACCTCGGCCAGAACCTGATGGTGCTGACTCAGCTGAGTTATCAGTTGAAGGACTATCCCAAGGCGACCGAGTACGGCAACCGCTACCTGACCACCATCGGCCCGCGGGAAGACATACAGTTGATGGTCGGCAATGCCTACTACCTGCAGAAAAACTTCAAGCAGGCTTCCAATATCCTTCGCAGCGCCATTCAAACCTCTGAAAAGGCGGGCAAGACGCCGCCGAAGGAATGGTACGACGTGCTGATGAGCAGCGAATATGAGCTGGGCAACAGCGACGGCGTGAAGAACGTCTTGATCGAAAAGATTAAGAACTATCCGTCCGCCGGCGACTGGAGCAAGGTGCTGGATTTCACGGAGCGGCGTCCGGCCATGAGCGATCGGCTCAGCCTCGACGTCTACCGTTTACGGCTGCTGACGGGCGGCACCCTTGGTTCGGCTGATTACATGGAAATGGCGCAGTTGGCGATGCAGGTAGCGTTGCCGGGCGAAGCCAAGGCCATTCTGGATAAAGGTTATGCGGCCGGCATTCTGGGTAAAAACGCCGAAAAGGAACGCCAGGACCGCCTGATGAAAATGGCCAAGACCCAGGCTGACGCTGACTTAAAATCATTGTCGCAGCAGGAAAAGTCGGCGATGAAGCTGAAAACCGGCGATGCCGAAATCAAAATCGGCGAGGCCTACGGCAGCTATGGCCAGTATGACAAGGCCATCGAGGTCATTCAGCGCGGCATCGCCAAGGGCGGCTTGAAGGCCCCTGAGGAAGCTACCTTGCGGCTGGGGCAAGCGCAGATGTATGCCGGCAAGAAGCAGGATGCGCTCAATACCTTACGTAGCATCAAGGGTGACAGCAACGTGGCGGAAATCGCCCGCCTTTATGCGATCTACGCGCGGCAGCGCTAGGCTTCTTTTAAGTCTAAGCCATATGCTGCCGGAATCCTGTACTCATACCGTCATCCCCTTGATGAGCGGGGATCCAGCTCTTTGATTTTACAATGGATTTCCGCTTGCGCGGGAATGACGCTTATGAGTTTCGGGCGTAACGTTCAATTGAACAGGGCGTCGATGTCGGCCTGGGTGGTGCGGCCGTCCTTATCTTTCGGCATCTCGATTTTTTCCACTTCGCCCTCAGTCACCCGGCCGCGCTTGGCGGACCGGCCGTTGACTTCCTGGGGCTTGGCGGCTTTGTCGGCCGCTGGGGCGGCCGGCTTCGGCGTGGGGGCCGGTTGCGGCGTCGGAGTGGCGGCTGGCTGTTTACCGGCCAGCAGCGCGTCGACCTCGGTCTGGTCGATGCCTTCGCCGTCGAGCGCCGGCCCGGACATCAGGTGGCTATCGTCAGCGGGATCGCGATCGCTAGCTTGAATTTCCTTGAGGTCGATGCCGAGGATGTTCTTTAGGTCATTGGCGCGGTGTTCGATATAGGACAGCGTTTCCACCACCTTGCTGATGCGCTGGCCGGTGATGTCCTGGAACGAGCAGGCCTCGAAAATGCGCATGACCTCGCCCTGCACCGTCGCCTTGTAAGTCTCCAGATCATCGCCGTCGGCGGCCATGATGACCTCGGCGGCCTCCATGATGGTGTTGGTCGCTTCCTCGGTGGCGCGGACGATGGCGTCCAATTCCTTGCCGGCGCGGGGGATGCTGGCGCCCTTGGTGTTCTCCGGTTGCAGGGCGGCGATTTCGCGCCGCGCGTTGGAGATGTATTCGCTTAACGACTGGCATTCCTGGTAAATGCGCAGATCCACCGAGCGGAAATACATCTGCATGGTCTTGATCAAGACCTCGGTCACGGCGGCGACCTCGGTAAGGGAAACTGGCACATTCTCGCGCTTGCGCAGGGAATCGACCAGCGCCTCGATCTGCTTCGGGAGCGCGCCGGACAACATTAGAAATTCCCCAGGACGGCTTGCAGCTTGGACTTTAGGGTATCCGCGTTGAACGGCTTGACGATGTAATTATTGACGCCGGCCTGCTTGGCGGAAATCACGTTCTCGGTCTTTGATTCCGCCGTCACCATGATGAAGGGGATGTGCTTCAACTGGGCATCAGCGCGCACTTCCTTCAAAAGCTCATAGCCGCTCATCGGGTCCATATTCCAATCGGAAATCACTAGACCGTATTTCTTGGTGCGCATTAGACTAAGGGCGCTGGCCCCGTCAGTCGCCTCGTCGACGTTTTCAAACCCGATTTGTTTCAACAGGTTACGGACGATCCGCAGCATTGTCTTGTAATCGTCCACGATCAGCACCGGCATTGATTTCGTATCCGCCATGGTTACCCCACTTTGTGTTGCGGTATTGCGCTAAACTCGGGACAGGGCCACTGTTGACGCCTCTCAAGCCCTACCCTGTCCGCCAAAAGCTAAGCCACAGGGCTTAAAAAAACGGTTAACTTGGATCCCCTCGGTTGGAACGGCTTCCCTAGGCCGGGATCACGTTCTATAGTCCCGACCGCTTAAAAAAAGAGGGGATAGACGCATGGCCAACACCGTCTCCAGCAGCCGTCAGGGGGTTTATATCGACGATATGGCGGTGGGCGACGCCGCGAGCTTCGCCAAGACCGTCACCGAAGCCGATATTCTGCTGTTCGCGGCGGTCAGCGGCGACACCAACCCGGTCCATATCGACCAGGATTTCGCCGCCGCCACGCCGTTTAAAAGCCGCATCGCCCACGGCATGCTTTCCGCCTCCTTCATCTCGGCGGTCTTGGGCGTCCGATTGCCGGGACCGGGCACCATCTATTTGAGCCAATCCATGCGCTTTCGCGCCCCCGTTCGGGTCGGCGATACGGTGGTCGCCACCGCCACCATCAAGGCGCTGGATCGGGACAAGCGCCGGGTGACGCTGGAAACCGTGTGCAAGGTGGGCGATACCGTGGTCATCGACGGCGAGGCGGTGGTGATGGCCGACCGCCGGCCGGCCGGCTAGCTAGCTCAGGGTCCAGCATTGCCATCCGCCATGCGCCTGTTTCGTCATTATGACGCCATCCCGCCGGAGTGCCGGGGCGGGGTGGTGGCGCTCGGTAATTTCGATGGCTTTCACAAAGGCCATCAGGAGGTGGTGGCCACCGCCGCGCGCGAGGCGGAACTGTTGGGCGCGCCCCTTTGGGTGCTGACCACCGAGCCCCATCCACGCAGCTTCTTCCAACCCGATGCGCCGCCTTTTCGCCTCTCCTCGCTGCGCACCAAGGCCCATATGCTCGATACCTTCGGGGTGGAGAACCTCCTCATCCTGACGTTCGATGCTGCCCTTGCCGGCATGCTGGCCCAGGATTTCGTCCTTAAGGTGCTGATCGGCGGCCTTGGGCTGCGCCAGGCCGTGGTCGGCTATGACTACCGCTTCGGCAAGAGCCGGGGCGGCGGCGTCGACGTGCTCCGCCATATGGCCGAGATGGAGGATTTTGGAGTCAGCGTGGTGGCTCCGGTCACCGAGAACGGCAATGGCCCCATCGTCTACTCCTCCTCCGCCGTCCGCGAGGCATTGACGCGGGGCGAGATCAAGCGCGCCACCGAGGTTTTAGGCCATTGGTGGCTCATCGACGGCCATGTCTTCAAGGGCGATCAGCGCGGCCGCACCATCGGCTTTCCCACCGCGAATCTGGACTTGGGCGAGCTCATACGCCCGGCCTTCGGGGTTTACGCGGTGCGAGCGGCGGTGCCCGACGGCCCGCAGGCCGGGGTTTATGACGGCGTCGCCAACATCGGCCGCCGCCCCACCTTCGGCAAGAGCGACGTTACCCTGGAAATCCATCTCTTCGACTTTGCCGGCGATCTTTATGACCGCATCATCAGCGCCGAGGTGGTGGAGTTCATCCGCCCGGAACGGAAATTCTCCGGCATCGACGAGTTGAAGGCGCAGATCGCCGAGGACTGCCGGGCGGCGCGCCGTATCCTGGTCGATCCGGCCTATGCCCGCGACCGCTTCGCCCTGCCGCGGTTTATCCCCTAGGCAAATCCAGCTCGACATCCCTCCCGCCCCCTTGCTACAAGGGCCACCGGTCATTGCGAGCCCTGAGGCGAAGCAATCCAGGGGATTTCTGGATCGCCACGCCGCTTGACAGCGGCTCGCGATGACAGAAAAAGACATTAAAGGGCTTTCGTCCCTAAGGTTTGCGACATGACCAAAGACTACCGCGCCACGGTGTTCCTGCCGGCCACCGATTTTCCCATGAAGGCCAACCTGCCGCAGCGGGAACCCGACTTTCTCGCCCGCTGGGAGGCGATGGGGCTTTACCGGCGCCTGCGCGACACGGCCAAGGGCCGGGAGAAATTCGTCCTCCACGATGGCCCGCCTTACGCCAACGGCAACATTCACATTGGCCATGCGATGAACAAGATCCTCAAGGACGTCATCGTGCGCTCGCAGCAGATGCTGGGCAAGGACGCGCCTTATGTCCCCGGCTGGGACTGCCACGGTCTGCCCATCGAATGGAAGATCGAGGAGGAATACCGCAAAAAGGGCAAGAACAAGGACGAGGTGGACCCGGTGGCGTTTCGCGCCGAGTGCCGCGCCTACGCCGATCACTGGCTGGGCCAGCAGCGCCAGCAGTTCAAGCGCCTCGGCGTCAGCGGCGATTGGGGCAACCCTTACACCACCATGACCTATGAGGCGGAGGCCACCATCGTGCGCGAGCTTTTGAAGTTCGCGATGGACGGCAGCTTATACCGCGGCGCGAAGCCGGTGATGTGGTCGCCGGTGGAAAAAACCGCGCTTGCCGAAGCGGAAGTGGAATACGAGGACATCACCTCGACCCAGATCGACGTGGCGTTCAAGATCGTCAAGTGTCCGAAGCGTCCAGAACTCGTCGGCGCCTACGCCGTGATCTGGACCACCACGCCGTGGACCATCCCCGCCAACCGCGCCTTGGCGTATGGGGAGGATGTGGATTATGTAGTGGTAAATCCAGATCTCGTGATCACCGAAGGAACTAAAACGCCTAAATATACGCGGTCAAATATTCTTGTTGCAGAAGCTTTGCTAGATGCATTTTGTAAGCGTACTGGGTTTGATCGAGAAGGACTTAAAATTGTAAAAGCCTTCAAAGGCTCCGATCTCGCCGGCGCTGTCTGCGCACATCCGTGGGCAACACCCTCTCCCCGACGGGGAGAGGGTCAGGAAGAGGGGGAGGGAGCGCAGGCGTTCTTCAATGAACCGCGCCCCATGCTGCCCGGTGATTTCGTTACCACCGACGCCGGCACCGGCATCGTGCACATGGCCCCCGATCATGGCGAGGATGACTTTTATCTCTGTCAGGCGCACGGCATCGGCCCGAAATTCATTGTTCAACCGGACGGCACCTACCAAAGCGACTGGCCGGTGGTGGGCGGCAATCACGTCTACAAAGTAAACGGCAAGGATGGCCCGGTGTGCGCGGCGCTGCGCGAAGCGGGCGCGCTCTTGGCCGCCAGCGATGATTTTCCCCACTCCTACCCGCATTCCTGGCGCTCCAAGGCGAAGCTCATCTATCGCTGCACGCCGCAGTGGTTCGTCTCCATGGAAAAGACGGGCTTGCGCGCCAAGGCATTGCAAGCCATCGACAACACGCGCTGGGTGCCGGCGGCGGGCAAGAACCGCATCAAGTCCATGGTCGAAGGACGGCCCGACTGGGTGCTGTCGCGCCAGCGCGCCTGGGGCGTGCCGATCACCATCTTCGCCGACAAGAAAACCGGCGCGGTGTTGCGCGATGAAGCGGTCAATGCGCGCATCGTAGCGGCGGTGGAGAAAGGCGGCGCGGATGCCTGGTACACCACGCCGGCGCAAGATTTTTTGGGCAAGGAGTACAGTGCCGCTGATTATGAGCAGGTGACCGACATTCTTGATGTGTGGTTTGATAGCGGCTCCACACACTCGTTCGTGCTCGACTCCGGCAAATGGCCGGATCTGCAATGGCCGGCGGATCTTTATCTCGAAGGCTCCGATCAGCATCGCGGCTGGTTTCAATCGTCTTTGTTGGAATCCTGCGGCACCCGCGGACGCGCGCCTTACAATGCGGTGATGACGCACGGCTTCGTTCTCGACGGCAAGGGCGAGAAGATGTCGAAGTCCAAGGGCAACGTGGTCGACCCCTTGAGCGTGATGGAGCAGTCGGGCGCGGATATCTTGCGTCTGTGGGTCGCCTCCACCGATTATTTCGACGACGTGCGTATCGGCAAGGAAATTTTGGCCGGGCAGATCGACGCCTACCGCAAGATCAGGAACACCTTGCGCTATCTCTTGGCGAACCTTGCCGGCTTTGACGACAGCGAGCGCTTGCCGGAAAACGACATGCCGGAGCTGGAACGCTGGGTGCTGCATCGTCTTCATGAACTCGACGTCCTGGTGAAGAAATGCAACGAGGAGTTCAACTTCACCAAGCTTTACGCCGCGCTCTATAATTTCTGCGTCGTTGATTTGTCGTCAATTTATTTTGATATCCGCAAGGACAGTCTTTATTGCGACGCCATCACCAGTTCGCGCCGGCGCGCCGCGCGCACGGTGATGGACCACCTCTTTCATTGCCTGGTCAAGTGGCTGGCGCCGATCCTGGTGTTTACCGCCGAAGAAGCGTGGCTGACGCGCTTTCCCGGCGATCATTCCAGCGTGCATCTGGAATTATTCCCCGACGTGCCGGCAAACTGGCGCAATGACGTCCTCGCCGCCAAATGGGCCAAGGTGCGCGACGTGCGCCGGGTGGTCACCGGCGCGCTGGAGATCGACCGCCGGGAAAAGCGCATCGGCTCCAGCCTGCAAGCGACCGTCACGGTCTATGTGGCCGATGAGACTTTCGTCGCCGCATTCGCCGGCGTCAACCTGGCCGAGATCGCCATTACCTCGGACGCCGAGATCAAGGTGGGCGCTGCGCCCGATGGCGCTTTTGCGCTCGACGATGTGCCGGGCGTCTTTGTGGTCACCGCCCTTGCCGATGGTCATAAATGCGCCCGCTGCTGGCAGGTGCTGCCGGAGGTGGGCAGCGTCGCCGGCGTCGACGATCTGTGCCAACGCTGCGCCGATACGGTTCTAGAGGTGGCGTAAAGACCATGTTCGCCCGGGGGCTGGTGACCGCCATTATCACCCTGATCATCGATCAGGCGAGCAAATGGTACCTGTTGGAAATCTTCCGGTTGCCGAGCCGGGGGGTGGTCGAGGTGCTGCCGTTCTTCAATCTCACCATGGTGTGGAACCGCGGCATCAGCTTCGGTCTGTTTCCCGCCGACGGCGATCATGGCCGCTGGTTTCTGGTGGCCTTCACCCTGGTGGTGGCGGGGGTGGTGATTTTATGGCTGAAGAAGGCCGAGGACAGGCTGGCGGCCTTGGCCCTTGGCCTGATCCTGGGCGGGGCCTTGGGCAATATCATCGACCGCATCCGTTTCGGCGCGGTGGCCGATTTCGTGCAGCTTCATGCCGCCGGCTATTCGTTCTTTATTTTCAATGTCGCCGATGCGGCGATCAGCGTCGGGGTTGCGCTCCTGTTCCTGGATGCTATCTTGTCCCACCGGGGAGCTAAAACAAGGGCTTGAGTGCATCCGTGAGCAATCATCCAGTATCCATCAGATCGATCATGGGCCGCCTGGCGGTCGTGGGCTTATGTCTTCCGCTTTTGGCCGGCTGCGGCAGCATCGGCAAGGCGCTGGGCTTTTCCAAGCGTCCGCCGGACGAGTTCGAGGTGCTGGCCAAGGCTCCCCTGGTGGTGCCGCCGGACTATAACCTCCGCCCGCCGGCGGAGGAGGAGCAGGGCCTGCGTGAGCGCAATCCCCGGGAAATGGCGTTCAAGGCGCTGTTTCCGGCAAAACAGGCAACCGCCATGCCGGCCGTTCCCGCCGGCAGCGTCGGCGCCGCGCCGCTGGCCGAGCCGCCGGCCGAACCATCGGTGGCGCCGCAGGAAGGCGTCTTTACCGATGATATCAGCACCGGCCAGCCGGAGAACTAATCCCTGTGCTGGTTTTCAAAGCGGTGAAGGTGTGGGCGGCGATCATTCTGCTGGCGTGCCTTGCCGGCGCTTCTCCCGCCGCGGCGGCAGGGGTTGAGGTCAAAACCTATACCTTAAAGAACGGCGTCGAGCTCTTGGTGCTGCCCGACCACCGCGCCCCTGTGGTCACCCATATGGTATGGTATCGGGTCGGCAGCGCCGATGAGCCGGAGGGCCTGTCCGGGGTCGCCCATTTCTTTGAACATCTCATGTTCAAGCGCACCAAGCGCTTGAAGGACGGCGAGTTTTCCAAGATCGTCGCCGAGAATGGCGGCCAGCATAACGCCTTTACCAGCTACGACCAGACCGCCTACTACCAGAGTATCGCCGCCGACCGTCTGCCGCTGATGATGAAGCTGGAGGCGGACCGCATGGTCAACCTCAACTTGAAGCCCAAGGACATCGCCACCGAGCGCGACGTGATCATCGAAGAACGCCGCATGCGGGTCGAAAACAACCCCTCGGCCCTGATCGGCGAGCAGATGATGGCGATGCTGTTCATGGCTCACCCCTACGGCACGCCGGTGATCGGCTGGAAGTCGGAGATGGAGGCGCTGTCCTATGACGCGGTGATGGACGTCTACCGTCAGTTCTATTCACCGGCCAACGCCATCGTCATCATCGCCGGCGATGTCGAGCCGGACGCCGTGCGCCAACTGGCCGAGAAGACCTATGGCCGCAACCGCGGCCCCAAGGCGGAACCCCGGCAGCGCCGGGCCGAACCGCCGGCATTGGCGGCGCGGCGGGTGGTGATGGAAGACAGCCGGGTGCGCCAGCCGGAGTGGGAACGGGTTTATCTGGCCCCAAGTTATCGCGCCGGGGAGAGCAAACACGCGCCGGCGCTCTCGGTGTTGGCGCAGCTGTTGGGCGGCGGGCCCACCAGCCGGCTCTATCGCCGTCTGGTGGTCGATGATCAGACCGCTGCCGATGCTGGCGCTTATTACAGCGGCACCATGTATGACCTTGGGCAATTCGGGGTCTATGCGATGCCGGCCCCGGATAGCGATCCGGCGCGGGTGCGCCAAAGTTTGGCGGCGGCCGAGGCGTCGGTGGATGCGGCCCTAGCCGAGCTGTTGCAGAACGGCGTCGAGGCGGCGGAGCTGGAGCGGGCCAAGCGCCGCCTGCGCGCCGATGAGATTTACGCCCGCGACAACCTGATGACCCTGGCGCAGGCCTTTGGCCGGGCGCTTACCGCCGGGCTGACCATTGAGGACGTGCTGGGCTGGCCCGATCGCATCATGGCGGTCACCGCTGAGGATGTAAGGGCCGCCGCCCAGGCGGTGCTGCGGCCGGAAGGATCGGTGACCGGGCTTCTATTGCCCAAGGCGGAGGCGACCAAGCCATGAAGCGGCTGATCCTGGCCTTGATCGTGCTGCTGGCGGGCGTACTGCCGGCTCGCGCCATCGATATTCAAACCATTGACGTGCCCGGCGTCGGCACGGCCTGGCTGGTGGAAAACCACAGCCTGCCCATCATCGCCATCCAGGCGGCGTTCCGCGACGCCGGCACGGCCCAGGATCCTCAGGCCAAGGAGGGAACGGCAACCTTCGTCGCCGGTCTTTTGAACGAGGGCGCGGGCGACATGGACGCCGCCGCCTTCCAGCAGCGGCTGGAGGAACTCGCCATTGAAATGAGCTTTTCGGCGGAGCGGGATGAAAGCTTCGCCTTCATGAGGACATTGACGGAGAACCGCAACGAAGCCTTTCGCCTTTTAGGCTTGGCCTTGACCCGGCCGCGCTTTGACGCCGACGCCATCGAGCGGGTGCGCAAACAGTTGTTCGCCGCCGTGGCGCAAGCCGAGCAAACGCCGTCGGCGGTGGCCGCCAAGCGCTGGTACGCAGCTGCTTTTGCCGGCCATCCCTACGCCCGGCCCAAGGAGGGCGATGCCGCCAGCTTGAAGGCCATTACCCGTGATGATTTAAGCGCCTTTGCCGCTAGCCATTTCGCCCGCGGCTCGCTGGTCATCGCCATCGTCGGCGATGTCACGCCTGAGGAGGCCAAGGCGCTCATGGCCGGCGCTTTTGGCGCGCTGCCGGAAAAGGCGACGCCCACGCCGGTAGCCGAGGTCAAGGCGTCGCCGCCCGCCGGCATCGAGGTGGTGGCGCGGCCGATCCCGCAAAGCACCATCGTGTTCGGCCATGCCGGCATCAAGCGGGATGATCCCGACTGGTATGCGGCGCTGGTGATGAACTACACCTTGGGCGGCGGCGGCTTTTCTTCGCGCTTGGTTAATGAAGTACGCGAGAAACGCGGCCTAGCTTATTATGTTTATACGATTTTTGCGCCTTTCGATCATGCCGGTATTATGCTCGGGTCGGTGGGCACCCAGAATGAGCGCGCGGCAGAATCCATGGCGATCATCGGCACCGAAATCACCAAGCTGCGGGATCAGGGCGCGACCGAGGCCGAGTTGGCGCTGGCCAAGAAATATCTGACCGGCTCTTATCCCCTGTCCTTTGCCTCCAGCGGCAAGATCGCCGGCGAGTTGGTGGCGTTGCAGCTGGATGGCTTTGCGCCGGATTTCGTCGCTAAGCGCAATGCCTATATCGAGGCGGTAACCTTGGCGGACGTCAACCGCGTCGCCAAGCGCCTGCTCGCGCCGGAGAACCTCCATTGGGTGGTGGTGGGCGCGCCTGATGGCGTGACGAGCACGGTTCCTGCCAAAAAATAGCCCCCCAATCGTCACCCCCGCGACCAGGCTACGCCGAAGCGAGGTTCCGGCTTCGCCTAGGCGAGAAGCGGGGGTCCAGTCAGTTTACTTAAGAATATGGATTCCCGCTTGCGCGGGAATGACGGTACAAGTTGGAGAAAGAGAGTATGCCTGAGCATAGTATGCTCAGGAATTCCCAAGGACCAGCCCCGTGACCATTCGCGTCCTCTCCGAACGCACCATCAACCGCATTGCCGCCGGCGAGGTGGTGGAACGGCCGGCCAGCGCGCTGAAAGAACTGGTGGAGAACGCCCTCGACGCCGGCGCGCGCCGCATCGAGGTGGCGATCGAAGGCGGCGGACGGTCGCTCATTTCAGTCAGCGACGACGGCGTCGGCATGAGCGCAGAGGAACTCATGTTGGCGGTGGAGCGCCACGCCACCTCCAAAATCAGCGATGACGATGACCTGACCGCCATCGCCACCTTAGGCTTCCGGGGCGAGGCCTTGCCCTCCATCGGCGCGGTCAGCCGGTTGCGGATCACCAGCCGGGCGCGCGGCTCCGACGCCGCCTGGACGCTCATCGTGGAGGGCGGCCGCAAGGGCGCGGCGGAGCCGGCGGCGCTGGGGAGCGGCACCCGGGTCGAGGTGCGCGATCTGTTCTACGCCACCCCGGCGCGGCTGAAGTTCCTCAAAAACGACCGCACCGAGGCTGGACACATCCTTGATACCCTGCGCCGGCTGGCGATGGCTCATCCCGAAGTGGCGTTCGAGTTTACCGACGACGGCCGCGCGCTCCTCAAATTGCCGGCAGCCGTGGGCGAGGGGGCGTTGCGCCGGCGGCTTGCCGCCATCTTGGGCGATGAGTTCATCCAAAACGCGGCAATGGTGGCGGCGGAGCGGGAAGGGGCGCGGCTTTCGGGCTTTGCCGGGCTGCCCACCTACAGCCGCGGCACGGCGCAGCAGCAATACCTGTTCGTCAACGGCCGGCCGGTGCGCGATAAGCTTCTGGTGGGCGCACTGCGCGGCGCTTATGCCGACGTGCTGGCCCGCGACCGTCACCCGGTGGCGGCGCTGTTCCTCGATGTTGATCCGCAAACGGTGGACGTCAACGTTCATCCGGCCAAGGCCGAGGTGCGGTTTCGCGATGCCGGCCTGGTGCGCGGCCTGATCGTCGGAGCTCTAAAGCACGCCTTGGCCGAGGAGGGACATCGCACCGCCAGCACCGTTTCGACGGCGGCGCTGGGGCTGGCCCGCCCGCCCATGCCGTCATCTTGGCAGCAATCTTTTGCCATGCCCGCGCCGCGCCTGCGCGAGGCGGCGGCAGCCTACCAAGCGCCCTTGCCGGGCGAGGCGGAGGAGATTGCGCCGCCACCCATCGAGACGCCGCCGTTGGGCTACGCCCGGGCGCAGCTCCACAACACCTACATCATCGCCGAGACGGCGGACGGCTTGGTGCTCGTCGATCAGCACGCCGCCCACGAGCGGCTGGTAATGGAGCGCATGAAGCGGCAGATGGCCTCCTCCGGCGTGGCGCGGCAAGCGCTGCTGCTGCCGGAAGTGGTGGAGCTTGACCCGGCGGCGGCGGATCGCCTGATTGCCCGCGCCGAAGAGTTGGCCGCGCTGGGGCTGGTGGTGGAAACTTTTGGCGCGGGCGCGGTGCTGGTGCGCGAGACGCCGGCGTTGTTGGGTCGCGCCGATGTCAAAGGGCTCGTTGCCGATCTCGCCGATGAGCTGGCCGAAATGGATGCCGCGCTGTCGTTGACGGAACGCCTGGACGAGGTGTGCGCCACCATGGCCTGCCACGGCAGCGTGCGCGCCGGGCGACGATTGACCATTGACGAAATGAACGCGCTGTTGCGGGAGATGGAAGCAACGCCCCGCTCCGGCCAGTGCAACCACGGCCGCCCGACCTATATCGCGCTCAGCCGCGCCGACATCGAGCGGTTGTTTGGGCGGAGGTAGGCCCCCTCACCCTCGAGCGCTGACGCGCTCTTCTCCCTCTCCCGCAGGGAGAGGGAAAAATAAAAGTCCCCTCTCCTTGGGGAGAGGATCAGGGTGAGGGGATGTTCGGCGAAAAAGGAGTCTTCACCACCGTCACCAGGAACTTGGCCTCGCCGACGGTGCGGTCTTTGATCACATCGAGGAAGGGCGGCAGGGTGATACTCTCGTCATGGCCGATTTCAATCACCACCACGCCGCCGGCTTTGAGCCAGCCTTGACGGTGGAGCGCCGCCAATATTGGCGTCGTCAGGCCCTGGCGATAGGGCGGATCGAGGAACGCTAAATCAACGGGAGCCTCTGCCGGCGGCAGCCGGCAGGCGTCGGCGCGGATGATCTTAGCCGCGTCTTCTGCGCCCAACGCCATCGCGTTGCGGCGCGCCAGCTCCAGCGCGGCGGGATTTTGATCGACGAAAATGGCGCGCGCCGCGCCCCGACTTAGCGCTTCAAACCCCAAGGCTCCGGTGCCGGCGCAGATATCGGCGACGGTCGCGCCATTGAGCGTCGCCACGCCGTGGGCGAGCATGTTGAACAAGCTTTCCCGCGCCCGGTCTGCGGTGGGGCGGATGGCGGCGGTCTTGGGCGCAAGGAGCCGCCGCCCGCGCCACTTGCCGCCGATGATCCTCACCGTTTGCGTCCCTTGCCGGGTTTGGTGGGTTTCGGCTTGGCCTTGGCCCAGCCCTTGCGGGTGGGCGGCTGCGGTATTTTGGCGTCGGGATGGCCCTTGACGAATTCGGGGAGTATGCCGCGCAAGGTGGCGGGCGAGATTTCCTCGACTTGGCCGCGCTCCAGGTGGCCGAGGGCGAACGGGCCGTAGGCCTCGCGGATGAGGCGGTTAACCTTCAGGCCTAGGCTCTCGAAAATGCGCCGCACCTCGCGGTTCTTGCCTTCATGCAAGGTGACGCGATACCACATGTTGGCCCCTTGGCCCCGCTCCCGCGTCACCTCGACGGGACCATAGCGCACGCCGTCAATCTCGGCGCCTTGCGCCAACGCCGCCAACGCCTCATCGCTGACCTGGCCTAGCGCGCGGACCTTGTAGGTGCGCGCCAGGCCGGTGGCCGGCAGCTCCAGCCAGCGCGCCAGCGCGCCGTCGTTGGTCAACAGCAGCAGGCCCTCGCTGGTGATGTCGAGCCGGCCGACGGTGATCACCCGCGGCATGTCCTTGGGCAGAGCGTTGAATACCGTCTGGCGGCCCTGCGGATCGCGCGAGGTGGTGACCACGCCCACCGGCTTGTGAAAACGCCATAGCCGCGCCGCTTGCGCTGCCGCCACCGCCTGGCCATCCACCGCCAACCCTTCGGTGGAGGCGACCAGGGTCGCCGGCGTGGTCACCGGCTGGCCGTGCAGCGACACCCGGCCCTCGGCGATCAGGCGTTCCACATCGCGGCGGGAGGCAACGCCTGCCCGCGCCAGCACCTTGGCGATGCGTTCGCCTTTTTGATCGTCCGCGGTCAAAGGGTCCCCCTAGTAGTTATTTGTAGGCGATACCGGCGCTGGCCGGTCCGGCCAGATGCATGGTCTCGCATTTGGTAAAACCGACCTCCTTGCACCAGCCGGCGAAGTCAGCGCCGGAATAGTCGAAGCCGGCGCCGGTTTCAATCAGCATGTTCAAGGACATCATGAGGCCAAAGACGTTGCTGCGCCGGGCATCATCGATGAGGTTTTCCACCACGATGAACGCTCCGCCCTTGGGCAGCGCCTCATAGGCGGCGCGGATGAGGCGCATCTTTTTCGGCAGATCCCAGTCATGCAGAATGAGCCCCATGGTGATGACGTCGGCCTTGGGCAGCGGCGCGGCGAAGAAATCGCAGACGCCGGTTTTTACTCGGGCTTCTAGGCCTGCTTTCTTGATGGCGCGCTGGGCGATGGGTTCAACCACCGGCAGGTCAACCGTCAAACAATTCATATGGGAATGGCGGCGGGCGACGGCGATGGCCAGTCGTCCCGATGCGCCGCCGACGTCGCAGAGGGTCTTATAGCGCGAGAAATCGAACTTTTCCGCCAAGGCGTCGACATTGGGTCCGGAAATGGCTGCCATGGCGGCGATGAATTGCTCCAGCCGCGCTTCGTCTTGGTATAAGACGTCAAAGAGCGGCTTTTGCCCGTGCGCCGACTCATTTTGCTGTATGCCGGTTTTCAAGGCGGTGCTGAGGCCGCCCCAAAACGGGTAGAGGCGGTCGTTGGACATTTCCAGAATGCCGCCAAGGTAGGACGGCTTATTGCGGTCGAGGAAGGTGGCCGTAAGCGCCGTGTTGCGATAGCGCGCTGCCGTCCCATCGCCGTCACGTTCCAGAAACCCCAACGCCACCAGGGCGTCGGTAAAATCAGGGACGGCGCGGGGATGCAGGCCCAGCGCAAGACGCAGCTCCTCGGCGGTCATGGCGCGATCGCCAAGAGCCGTAAACAGCCCTAGATCGACGGCGCTCAACACCGTCTTTGAGGCCATGAAGCCCATGCCTACTTCCAGCAGGCGAGATGGATCAGGTTGTGTCATGATTTCCCTCTCTTGGTTGGCAACTCGATCTTCCGTGCGGGCGTCAACCTACCCCGATTGCGCCGGTGAAGGGAAGCGTCTTGACCTTTTGCGCGCTCCCCGCCATCGTCCGCCCATGACGGGCAAGACCAATCATTTCATGGCGGCGGCGCTCGATGAGGCGCGCCTGGCGGCGTCACGGGGCGAGGTGCCGGTGGGGGCGGTGATCGTCGATGCCGAAGGCAGGATCATCGCCCGCGCCGGCAACCGGGTGATCACCGACCGCGATCCGACGGCGCACGCCGAGCTGTTGGCGATCCGCGCCGCCGCCGCCGCCCTGGGCAGCGAGCGGCTCGCCAATTGCGACCTCTACGTCACCCTGGAGCCGTGCGCCATGTGCGCCCAGGCCATCGCCTTCGCCCGCCTGCGCCGGCTCTATTATGGCGCGGAAGACCCCAAGGGCGGCGGCGTAGCGCACGGGGCGCGGGTTTTCAGCCAGCCCACCTGCCACCATCGGCCGGAGGTCTATGGCGGCATCGGCGAGCAGGCGGCAGCGGCCATTTTGAAAGACTTTTTTGCTGTCCGACGATAGACTGCCTTGCACCACTCGGCAGGGGAGGCGCAAGTGCACGTGCTTGATACCCTCATGCTCAAGGCGCAGAATTTTTTAATGTGGCTTGAGCAATGGCTGTTGTCGCCGGAAACTTTGATGCAATTGGCGGCGGTCGGCATGGCGTTGGCGGCCGCCGTCATTCTCGGCCGCTTGATGCGGCCGTTCACTCGCCGCGCTGCGCGCCACATTCCCTATTTCAATCGCATCGCGCCGTTTCTCATTCCCCTGCGGCTGCCGGTTCTGTGGCTCATCGCCATTGGGCTCGTGCTGGCCGCCTTCGATCGCATCGGCCATCCGGTTGACATCTTGCAGCCGGCGGCGAGTCTGATCACCGCGTGGCTGATCATTCGCTTCGCGTCGCTATTCATCAAGAACGCCGAGTTGGGCCGGCTGTTCCTTATCGTCGCCTGGTCCATCGCGGCGTTGAAAATTTCCGGACTGTTGACGCCGGCGGGCGCATTTCTTGACTCGCTGGCCATCGAGTTGGGCAGAACGCGAATTTCGGTGCTGGCCATCATCTCCGGCATCTTCATCTTCGTCATCATGGTATGGGCGGCTTTGTTCGCGGCGCGGCTTCTGGAGCAGGGCTTGGGGCGGATGTCGACCTTGACGCCTTCGGCGCAGGTGCTGCTCTCGAAACTGGCGAAGATTCTTTTTGTCACCTTCGCCGTGCTGGCGGCGTTTACCGCCATGGGTGTCGATTTGACGGCGTTGGCGGTGATCGGCGGCGCGGTAGGCCTCGGTCTCGGCTTCGGCTTGCAGAAGGTGGTTTCCAACCTGATCAGCGGCGTTATTCTGCTGTTGGACCGCTCCATCAAGCCGGGCGATGTGATCGAGGTCGGCGGCACCTACGGTTGGATCAACAAACTGGCGGCGCGCTATACCTCGGTGATCACCCGCGACGGCCGCGAGCATCTGGTGCCCAATGAAGACATGATCACCCAGCCGGTGATCAACTGGACCTATTCCAGCACCAAGGTGCGGCAGCGCATTCCGGTGGGCGTGTCTTACAAAAGCGATTTGAAAAAAGCCATGGAGCTGACGGTCGAGGCGGCGTTGGAAACGCCGCGGGTATTAAAGGATCCGGAGCCGCGATGTCTGGTCAGAGGATTTGGCGATAGCGCGGTCAATCTGGAGCTCAGGTTATGGATCGCCGACCCTCACAACGGCGTCGCCAACGTGGCAAGTGACGTGTTGCTGAAAATCTGGGACAAGTTTCATGAGCACGGCATCGAAATTCCCTACCCGCAGCATGATCTGCATTTGATCTCGGCGCCGGCGATCGATGGCCCGGAAGTGCGGTCGTTGTTGGAGAAGCTTTCCAAGTCATAATACTCCCCCTCACCCTCGAGCGCTGACGCGCTCTTCTCCCTCTCCCGCTGGGAGAGGGAAAATAAAAAAATCCCCTCTCCTTGGGGAGAGGGTTAGGGTGAGGGGAAAATGTCGTGAATTATATTTCACCCCATCCGCAACCGCTCCACTTCGGCCCACGCAATCTCGGCGATGGGTTTGGCGAGCCTGCCTTGGCTGATGGCGTGCGCGCTGGTCGCCGTGCCGGCCACCACGCGGCCCATGATGCCTTGCAAAATCGCGGCGATGCGGAACATGTTGTAGATCATGTAGAAGTCCCAGCCGGGAATTTCGGCGCGTCCCGTTCGACGGCAATAGGCGGCGACGTAGTCTTCCTCGCTGGGGATGCCAAGCTCGGCCAACGGCAGGCCCTTCAAGCCGTTGAAGATATGCGGCGGCAAGCGCCACAGCATGGTGGCGTAGGAAAAATCGGCCAACGGATGACCGAGCGTTGACAGCTCCCAATCCAGAATCGCGAGCACGCGGGGCTCGGTTTTATGGAAGATCAGATTATCGATGCGAAAGTCGCCGTGGACGATGGCGACTTCCTCGCCCGGCGGGATATTACGCGGCAGCCACGCCATAAGGCGGTCCATGGCCGGGATATCCTCGGTCTTGCTGGCGTCATACTGGCTCGACCAGCGAGCGATCTGGCGGGCGATGTAGTCGCCGGTCTTGCCATAGTCGCCAAGTCCCACCGCCTGGTAGTCGACCTGGTGCAGACGGGCGATGACATCGTTCATGGCGTCATAAATCGCGGCGCGCTCGTTGACCGTGCTGCCGGGCATGGCGGCTTCCCAGAAGATGCGGCCATCGACGAAGCTCATGACATAAAACGCGGTGCCGATGATGCTGTCGTCTTCTTCCAACAGATAGGGCCTGGCCACCGGCATGCCGGCGCCATGAAGCGCCTTGATGACGCGGTACTCGCGGTCCACTGCATGGGCGGATTTTAAGAGCTTGCCCGGCGGCTTGCGACGCAGCACGTAGGCGCGGGCAGGGGTGATGAGCTTATAGGTGGGGTTCGACTGGCCGCCCTTGAACTGCTCGATGGTCAAAGGACCGGAGAAGTCGTCAATCGTGGCGGCTAAATACCGGGCAAGCTTCTCGGCATCGATTTCCTGACCAGCGCGTACCGGCCCCGTGCCTTCGTTCGCTTGCTGCCGCGACGTCATGTGGTCGTTGTTTCCTTCTCTCTGGCGATGGCGCGCCAACCGATGTCGCGCCGGCAAAAGCCCTCCGGCCAGCGAATTTTATCCACCGCCGCATAAGCCCGCGCCTGCGCCTCGGCCACCGTTCGCCCGCGCGCGGTGACGTTCAGCACCCGGCCGCCGGCGGCCAATATCCGGCCATCCCGGCGCGTCGTGCCGGCATGGAAGATTTGCACGCCGGGGACCGCCGCCGCGTCGCCAAGCCCCATGATCTCGCTGCCCTTGTTATAAGTCCCAGGATAGCCCCGGGCGGCCATGACCACGGTCAGCGCCACCTCGGCGTACCACGTCAAACGAACGTTTGAAAGTGTTTTCTGCGCCACCGCCAGCAACGCCTCCACAAGATCAGATTTCAAGCGCATCATCAGCACCTGAGCCTCAGGATCGCCGAAACGGGCGTTATATTCGATGAGCTTGGGGCCGTCGGCGGTAATCATCAGCCCGGCATAAAGCACGCCCTTATAAGGCATGCCGCGCGCGGCCATGGCGCGCACCGTCGGTTCGATGATCTCCCGCACAACCCGCGCCTCCAGCGCCGGCGTCATGACGGGGGCGGGGGAGTAGGCCCCCATGCCGCCGGTGTTGGGGCCGGTGTCGCCGTCGCCCACCCGCTTGTGGTCCTGGGCGGTGGCCATGGGCAGGATGGTCTGCCCGTCGCTCAGCGCGAAAAAGCTTGCCTCCTCGCCGACGAGGAACTCCTCGATCACCACTTCCGCTCCGGCGGCGCCGAAGCCGCCGGCGAACATATCGTCGATGGCGACCTCCGCCTGCGCCAAGCTCTCGGCGATGATGACGCCCTTGCCGGCGGCCAGGCCATCGGCCTTGATG
Source organism: Pseudomonadota bacterium (assembly GCA_003577275.1). Taxonomy (GTDB): domain Bacteria; phylum Pseudomonadota; class Alphaproteobacteria; order Sphingomonadales; family Govanellaceae; genus PRO5. The sequence continues at coordinate 557,622 of QEVO01000002.1, read as the reverse complement.
ACGATGGGCACGCCCATTTGCCGCGCGTAAGATTTGGCGGCGGCGGCCTCGGTAAAGCGCCGGTAGGCGGCGGTGGGGATGCCGTGCTCGGCGCACAAATCCTTGGTAAAGCCCTTCGAGCCTTCCAGTTGCGCTGCCGCCGCCGAGGGGCCGAAGGCGGCGATGCCGGCGGCGTCCAAACGGTCCACCAGGCCGGCGACCAGAGGCGCTTCCGGCCCCACCACGACGAGACCGATGTCATGCCGGCGGCAAAACTCGATCACCGCCGCGGCATCCTCGACTTTCAGCTCGACGCAGGTTGCCGTCTCGGCGATGCCGCCATTGCCCGGCGCGCAATATAGCTGCCCAAGGCGCGGCGATTGGCGCAGTTTCCAGCATAAGGCATGCTCCCGCCCGCCGGAGCCGATCACCAATACATTGATGCGCGTCATCTTGTTCTAAGCCCTGCTTGGTTTTTTGTCCCGGCTCCTTGTAACATAGGATGACCGGCGCGCAAGCGCCGCTAAAGCCCATGAGGATGAGGCGTGTCGAACAGCGTATTGGCCAACCTGAAAGAGTACACCGTTTCCGAGCTGTCGCTGGCGTTGAAGCGCACGGTGGAGGAGGCGTATGAGCTGGTGCGGGTGCGGGGCGAGGTGTCCGGCTTCAAGCGCGCCGCCTCGGGCCATCTTTATCTGGCGCTCAAGGACGCCGACGCCCTCATCGACGCGGTGTGCTGGCGCGGCACCGCGGTGCGGCTGCCGGTGCAGCTTGAAGACGGTTTGGAGGTGGTGGCCATCGGCAAGCTCACCACCTATCCCGGGCGCTCGAAATATCAACTCGTCATCCAGCATCTGGAATTGGCCGGCGTCGGCGCATTGATGGCGCTTCTGGAGGAGCGCAAGAAAAAACTGGCGGCGGAAGGATTGTTTGACGCCGCGCGCAAGCGGCCGTTGCCGTTTCTGCCGGAAGTCATCGGCGTGGTCACATCGCCCACCGGCGCGGTCATCCGCGATATCCTCCATCGCCTCGCCGATCGCTTCCCGCGCGACGTACTGGTGTGGCCGGTCTTGGTGCAGGGCGACGGCGCGGCGGAGCAGATCGCGGCGGCGATCAACGGCTTTAACGCCTTGCAGCCGGGCGGCGTCGTGCCGCGCCCGGATGTGCTCATCGTGGCGCGCGGCGGCGGCAGCATCGAGGACTTGTGGGCCTTCAACGAAGAGATCGTGGTGCGCGCGGCGGCCGCCAGCCGCATTCCCGTGATCTCGGCCGTTGGCCATGAAACCGATACCACCTTGATCGATTTCGCCGCCGATCTGCGCGCCCCGACGCCGACGGCGGCGGCGGAAAAAGCGGTGCCGGTGTGCGCCGAATTGCAGGCGATGATCGCTACCTTGGACAAGCGCTTGGGCCAGACGCGGCGGCGCATGATCGATGATCGTCTGGAACGCTTGACAGGATTGGCGCGCGGATTGCCGGCCCCGCGCGATCTGTTGGTATTGCCCGCCCAGCGCGTCGATGATCTGGGCGAGCGATTGCCGCGCGCGCTCCTCGCAAACGTCGAAAAGCGACGCGGCCGCTTGGTTGGCCTGGCCGCCAAGGTGACGCCTGTTCTGCTGTTGGAGCGGGTGCGGCAGGCCAACGCCCGGCTTGGCGAATTGAGCGCCCGCGCGGCGCGGGAGACGCGCGCGCTCCTGAGCGAGCGTAGCGCCGGGGTGGCGGCGCTGGCGCGCATGTTGGAGAGTTTAAGTTACGAGCGGGTGCTGGCGCGGGGCTTTGCCGTGGTGCGCGACCGCGCCGGCGCGCCGCTGACAAAGGCTGCCGCAATTTCGCCAGGCTTGGAGCTTAGCCTGCAATTTGCCGATGGCCGGGTGGCGGCGCGGGCGGCGGGCGGCGATCCGCCAAAACGTCGCGACAAGAACCGCGAAGATCAAGGACGACTGTTATGAAAACCATTTTTGACGGCGAACGGGAAGCGAAGATTCAGTACTTCTCCGGCGACTATAAAATCATCACGCCCGGCCGCTATGTAACCTGCGCGGTGACCGGACAGAAAATAGATCTCGTCAATCTACGCTACTGGTGCGCGGTGCGTCAGGAAGCATACGTCAACAGCGAAATCGCCACCCGCCGTCATTACGAAGCGGGCGATCGTCAATCCTGATGCGATATCTGGCGTCGATTCTGGGAGCATGGCTATTGCTGTCAGGCATTGCCTGCGCCGGTGACGATCATACGCTAAAACTTGACGGCAACTTCACCCAAGGCGGCTTGATCAAGGGCGTGGCGACGCCGGGCAGCGAAGTCACCCTTGATGGCGCGGCGCTGCGGCTTGATCGCTTCGGCCGCTTCGTGTTCGGCTTTGGGCGCGATGCGCCCGCCAGCGCTACGCTGGTCGTTCGTTATCCCGACGGGACGACGCAAACCCGCCTTCTTGCCATCAAGCAACGGCAATTCGATATTCAGCGCATCGACGGCCTGCCGCCTAAAATGGTGACCCCCGACGCCGCGACGCTGCAGCGCATCGAGCAAGAAAACGCGATGGTCGCCGCGGCGCGCAAGGTGGACACTCACGCCGCCTGGTTCTGGGATGGCTTTCGCCGTCCCGCCGAGGGCCGCATCAGCGGCGTCTACGGCAGTCAGCGCATTTTGAACGGCGAACCGCGGCAGCCGCATTATGGTCTCGATATCGCCGGGCCGCGCGGCAGTCCCGTCTTGGCGCCGGCGGCCGGCATCGTGCGGCTGGCCTCGCGCGATTTTTATTATACCGGCGGCACCGTGATCATCGATCACGGGCATGGTGTTTCCTCCAGCTTTCTTCATCTCGACCGGGTGGAGGTGAACGTGGGCGACAAGGTGGAGGCGGGGGATTTGATCGGCGCCCTCGGCGCCACCGGGCGCGCCACCGGCCCCCATCTTGATTGGCGGGTCAACTGGTTCGACGTTCGCCTTGATCCGGGGTTGTTGTTAGAGGCGCGGTAAAATCGGTCCGATGGCGGATAGTAAGCGGGTCATGGCGATCCATTCCTGAGCCGCCACCCGTTCCGCCGCTGCCGCCCGCTGGCGGGCAAAATTGAGATCTTTGAGCAGTCGCGCCACCGCAACCGCCAGGCCGCGGCTATCCTGCACCATCTGCACCGCGCCGGCGGCTTGCAGCTCGGCCATGGGGTCGATGTAATTTTGCACCTGCGGCCCGCTGACCACGGCGCAGCCCAAATGCGCCAGCTCCAAAGGGTTATGGCCGCCCGAGGCGACGAAGGAGCCGCCGAGGAAGGCGACCGGCGCCATCCGGCAGGCCAGCGCCGCATCCAGCGGGCCTTCGAGAAGCGCGATCGAGGTCGTCTCGTCGATGGGGATGCCGGCGGCGGGACGGGCGACGCCGTCGGTTTTCGCCAGTCGACGGGCGATTTCGGCGATGCGATGACCATGGCGCGGCGCCAGCAGCAGCACCGCCTCGGGAAACCGCCGGCGAATTTCGCGATGGGCCTCGGCAACCAGCTCTTCCTCGCCGGGATGGGTGTAAACCGCCGCCCAGGTCAACCGCTTGTTGAGCTGCCGTTTTAAGGCAGCGGCCGAGATTTCATCCACCTGGGGCTGCGGCCGGGCGTATTGGAGGTTGCCGAAGCGGTAGACATGGCGGCCGGACAGCAGCCGCAGGCGAGCGGCGTCGCGCCCGCTTTGCGCCGTTATCAGCGCGAAGGTGCGGCTGAGCGGGCGGTAGAGCGGCTTGCGCCAGATGAGGTGACGGAACGCCATATCGCCCAGCCGCGCGTTGACCAGCGCCGCCGGAATGTTGCGCCGGGCCGCCTCGCCCAAGAGGTTGGGGGAGAAGGGCGAATCGACCCACAACAGCGCCGCCGGCCGCCAGTGATCGAGAAAACGGCAGACCGCATGGGGATGATCGACCGGCGCGTACTGATGCAGCGCTGACGGCGGCAGTCGCGACGTTAAATACTCGGCCGCCGGCCGGGTGACCGTGGTGGCGAGCACCAGATGGCGATCGCTTAAGCTGTCAATGAGGGTGCGGGCGGCGCTGGCCGCCTGGCTACCGTGGGCGTGGACCCACACGATGGGCCGCGCCGCCGCTGGCTGGCTGGGGAATCCTAAGCGCTCGCGGAAGCGAACGGGATCCTCCTTGCCAGCCCGCAACCGCTGATAGAACCAGGGCTTAAGAAACGGGGTGGCGATGATGTTGGCGAGCCAATGAAGGCGTAGGGCCCAATTCTCGCCTTCCCCGAACATCGGCTCGGGAACGGCGTCGGATTTGGAAAGCCCCGGCAACCCCGCCGCCATTATGTCGGCTGCCGGGCGATGCTCGACCGCTACCCCACGCTCGCTATCTCCCCACGGGTGGTCATCATGAAGCAAAGTATACGTCGATCCGCGCCAAGACGAAAATGTTAAGTTCGGTAAGAAACAGCGATCGCCCAAATCTCACCACATTTGCCGGTTTATTGTGCAGCCGCCGTTTGCGGATGCGTAATAATTGTGCGCCGCACAAACGTCACCGAGGCCGATGATTGGCCGTCTTCTGAAGAATCGCCGCGTCTGCCTTGATTAAGCAGATTTTTACCAACGTTGGCATGAAACTTGTAATGAATTGAGAGCTAAGTTGCCGACGCATCGACTAAAGCCCGGCTCTTGGAGGAAACACTAAAATAAGGAAATGCATAGATGACGTCAGAGAATTGGAATAAAAAAATCGCGCTTCGCACCGGCCTCATGGCGGCGGTAATCGGCATCGGCATGAGTGGAGCAGCGCTCGCCGAAGAAGCTGCGGATGATGGTTTTCCCGGCACGTTTAGCGGATCCGTGACCCTGGCTTCGGAATATGTCTTTCGCGGCATTTCCTTGAGCGATGAGGATCCGGCCATTCAAGGCAGCCTGAATTGGCACCATGACTCCGGCGCTTATGTCGGCGTGTGGGCATCGAGCGGCGAATTCGCCGAGGGCTCCATCGAAGCCGACTACTACCTTGGCTTCGGCAACGAGGTAAACGGCGTTAGCTACGACATCTCGGTCATTTATTACACCTATCCAGGTGACGAGGTTGACGCCAATTATTTCGAGATCATGGGCAAAGTTGGTTATGACCTCGGCGTGGTGTCATTGACCGCCGGCGTCGGCTATGTACCGGAAGGGCAGGACGCTTATGGCGATGATGACGCCGTCTATTTGTTCTCCGATGCGACGGTGCCGATACCCAATACGCCGCTGAGCGCCGGTTTTCACATCGGTTACACCGATTTCGGCTCCAGCGACTACACCGAATGGAGCGCCGGTCTTTACGCCACTGTTGTTGGCCTTAATCTTGGATTGGTTTACCAGGATACCGACATCAGCAACTTCGACAACGCCGACAGCCGCGTGGTGTTCTCAATCTCGAAGTCGTTTTGATTTTTACCATAGTCAGAAAAAAATACGGGGTCGCTGAAAGGCGGCCCCGTATTCATTTTCAACTGCCGGCGATGGTCATGCCGTCGATGCGCACCGTGGGCGCGTCGGTGCCGTAGCGAAATTCCAGGTCATTGGCAGGAATGAGCGCCGTGAACATCGGCAACAGATTGCTGGCGATGGTCAGCTCGCTGACCGGGTAGGAGATTTCGCCGTTTTCGATCCAGAAGCCCGATGCGCCGCGGCTGTAGTCACCGGTGACGCCATTAACGCCCATGCCGATAAGCTCGGTGACATAAAATCCTGATTTGATGTCAGCCATCAATTCAGCCGGTGAAACTTTTCCCGCCGCCAGATAAAAATTCGACGTCCCCGGCGATGGCGGACCCGAGGTGCCGCGCCGGGCGTGGCCGGTGGTGGCGAGTTTGAGTTGTTTGGCGGACGCGCTATCAAGAAGCCAGCTTTGCAGCACGCCATCCTCCACCACCGCCAGCCGCCGCGTAACCACGCCTTCGCCATCAAAGGGACGCGATGATAACCCGCGCATCAGTAAGGGATCGTCGATGACGGCAACGCCGGGCGCGAAGATCGCGGCGTTGAGCTTATCCTTCAAGAAGCTGGTGCCGCGAGCGATGGCTTGGCCGTTAATGGCGGATGACAGATGGCCTAAGAGCGTGCGCGAAGCGCGGGGATCGAAGACCACCGGAACCTTGGCGGATTTCGGTTTCTTCGGGTTCAAGCGTCTCACCGTTCGCTCGCCGGCGCTGCGGCCGACCGTTGCGGGATCTGTAAGATCAGCAAGATGACGGGTGGAAGAATAATCGTAATCGCGCTCCATGGCGGTGTCGGTACCGGCGAGCACTGAGACGCTGACGCTATGCGAGGTTCCGGCATACGTACCGGCAAAGCCATGGCTGGTGGCCAGGCTGACCTGATTGAAGCCCCAACTGGCTCCGCCGCCTTCGGAATTGGTGATGCCCTTGACCGCCAGCGCCGCATCCTCGGCGGCGCGCGCGCGCGTCAATAGTTCATCGGTAGTGGGCGCTGCGCTGTCGGCAAGATCGAGCGCGGGAAAGGGCGAATGCGCCAGCAGGTTTGTTTCGACCAGCCCGCAATAAGGATCTTCCGGCGCCAGCTTTGCCATGGCGATGGCGCGCGAGACCATGGCGTCAAGGGTAGGCGATGACAGATCGGTGGAGGAGACGATGGCTTGCCGCTTGCCGATGAACACGCGCAAGCCCAAGTCGGAACTTTCCGAGCGCTCCACATCTTCGATGTTGCCCAGGCGCACGCCGACGCTTTCCGATCGGCTTTCAATCAGGATGGCGTCGGCGGCGTCGGCGCCGCTTTTGCGCGCCTTGGCGATCAAGTCGCTCAACTGATTTAATGCATCGCTCATGATGTCAGGGCTCCTTGCGCCAGATCGGCGCTCCCGATCCCGGAATGCCGAGACGCGGCCATTTTTCCGTCACCCGCGCCACGATATCATCGGCCATGGCGATTTTCCGTCCCCACTCGCGGTTCGTCTCGCCCGGCCACTTGTTGGTGGCGTCCAATCCCATCTTGGCGCCCAAGCCCGACACCGGCGAAGCGAAATCAAGGTAATCGATGGGCGTGTTTTCGATGACGGTCAGATCGCGCGCCGGATCGACCCGAGTGGAGACCGCCCACATCACATCTTTCCAGTTGCGGGCATTGATGTCGTCGTCGACGACGATGACGAACTTGGTGTACATGAATTGCCGCAGGTACGACCACACCGCCATCATGACGCGCTTGGCATGCCCCGGGTAGCCCTTGCGGATCGACACCACCGCGATGCGATAGGAACAGCCTTCGGGCGGCAGCCAGAAATCGACGATTTCGGGAAACTGCTGGGAGAGCAGCGGAATGAATACTTCATTGAGCGCCTCGCCAAGCACCGACGGCTCATCCGGCGGCCGGCCGGTATAGGTGGTCAGATAAATCGGCCGCTCGCGTCGGGTGATGGCGCTCACCGTGAACACCGGAAAGCGCTCCACCGAATTGTAATAGCCGGTGTGATCGCCATAAGGCCCTTCGTCGCCGTAGTCGCTGAGCGAGACATGCCCCTCAAGCACGATCTCGGCTTCCGCCGGCACTTTCAAGGGCACCGTCTTGCAATCCACAAGCTCCACCTTAGCGCCGCGCAACAAGCCGGCGAAGGCGTATTCGGAGACGGTCTCCGGCACCGGCGTCACGGCGGCCAGGATGGTGCCGGGATCGGCCCCCAGCACCACCGCCGCCGGCATCGGTTCGGGCCGTTCCTTGCCCCAACGTTGGTGATGCTGCGCGCCGCCGCGATGTTTGAGCCAGCGCATCAGCGTGGTGTTCCTGCCGGTGACCTGCATGCGGTAGATGCCGAGGTTGTAATCATCCTCGCGCCGCTTGCCCGGCCCCTTGGTGACCACCAAAGGCCAGGTGATCAACGGCGCGGGTTCGCCCGGCCAGCACGATTGAATGGGAAGTTCCGATAAGTCGATGTCATCGCCTTGCAGCAGCACCTCGTGCACCAGGGCGCGGCCAATGGTCTTGGGGCGCATCGACATCACGGTTTTTAGAAGCGGGAACATTTCCAGGGCTTCACGCCAGCCGCCCGGCGGTTCGGGCTGGCGCAGGAAGGCCAACGTTTCGCCAACCTGGCGCAGTTCGTGGGGTTCGCGGTTCATGCCCCAGGCGACGCGCTCCACGGTGCCGAACAGATTGGTCAGCACCGGCATGCTGCTCGGGCTGCCGTCGGCCTTGGTGACGTTTTCAAAAAGGAGCGCCGGTCCGCCCTCGGCCAAGACGCGGGTGTGAATTTCGGTCAGTTCAAGAACGCTGGAGACCGGCTCCGTGATCCGCGCCAGCCGGCCGGCGGCCTCCAGGCGGTCGATGAATTCCCGTAGCGAACGATACGCCATGCCAAATCGCCCCTGTCCCTTCACGAGCGATCAGTCATACAGGGCCTAGCCCACCCACGCAACCAGTTGGGCGAGGGCGAGCGCGGCGAACACGATGCCGCCGAAGAGGTGATTGAAGCGAAAGACTTTCAGGCAGGTCTGCGGGTTGTCGATATTGACCCAAACGACTTGCACCAGGAGATGCAGCGCGGCCAGCGCCAGGAGGTAATAGTAAATCCGGTGCAGGTCGGCGAGCCAGCCGGCCAGCGCAAACAACAGGATGGTCAGGGTGTAGAACAGAATGAGCCACAACCGGGTATGCTCGGCAAAGAGGAGGGCGGTGGAGCGCACGCCGACCACGGCGTCGTCCTCCTTGTCCTGATGGGCGTAGATGGTGTCGTAGCCCAGGGTCCAAAAGATGCCGCCGAGATAAAGCGCCACCGGGGCAAGCCCGAGGTTGCCCTTGACCGCCGCCCAGCCGAGAAGCGCCCCCCAGTTGAAGGCGAGGCCTAAGACCAACTGCGGCCAATCGGTGAAGCGCTTGGCGAAGGGATAGATCACCACCAGCGCCAGCGAACTGGCCCCCAGCGCGATGGCGAACGGGTTCATCAGCAGGAGCACCATCAGGCCGATCAGCATCAGCCCGGCCATCATTAGGATTGCTTGCGTTAGGCTGAGCGCGCCCGAGGCCAGGGGACGCTGGCGGGTGCGCTCCACCTGGGCGTCGATGTCGCGGTCGACGATGTCGTTATAAACGCAGCCCGCCGCGCGCATGGCGAACGCGCCGATGAAGAACAGCAGGTAGAGCGGCAGGTGGCGCCAGCCGGGACCGGCCAGGGTGACGCTCCACCAGCACGGCCACAGCAACAGCCAGGCGCCGATCGGGCGGTCGAAGCGGGCGAGCCGCAGGTAGGGTTGTGACCAGGCCGGGGCATGATCCACCCAGTTGCCGACCACCGCATCCGCCGGGCGATCCCCCTTGCCATTCCCCTCAGCGTCCGTCATTGTCTGCGCGCCCCTTTATCCACCAATCCATCGTCCGGCCCTATGCGCGAGTCCGAGATCGGCCCCTATCGCCCACCCTTGCGGCTTTATGTCGCCGATGCCCTCGCGCCGTCGGCGATCATACGCCTTGGGAGCGATCAAGCCCATTATCTTCAGCATGTCATGCGCCGCAAGCCGGGGGACGCCGTGGCGCTGTTCAACGGCCGCGACGGCGAATGGTCGGCAATCATCGAGAAATTCAGCAAAACGTCGGCAGAGGCGAAGGTGGGGGAGCGCCTGCGAGCGCAGGTCGCCGGTTCCGACCTGTGGCTGGTCTTTGCGCCGGTCAAGCGCGCCCGGCTCGATTTCATGGTGCAAAAAGCGGTGGAGCTCGGGGTCTCGGCGATCAAGCCGGTGGTGACCCGTTATACCATCGTCGAGCGGGTCAAGGAGACGCGGCTGATCGCCAACGCCATCGAGGCCGCCGAGCAGTGCGGCCGCCTGGATGTGCCTAAAGTCGCCGAGCCGCAGCCGTTGATGCGGCTCATAGATGCCTGGCCGGCCGGCCGGCGGCTCTACTTTTGCGACGAGGCGGGCGACGCCCAACCGCTGGCCGCCGCGCTCAACGCCGATGCCCCTCAGCCAGCCGCCGTCCTGATCGGCCCCGAGGGCGGCTTTCATCCCGACGAGCGGGCGGCGTTGCGCGCCTTGCCGGCGGTGAGGCCGGTCGCCTTGGGCCCCCGAATCTTGCGCGCCGATACCGCCGCCATCGCCGCCCTGGCTATCTGGCAGTCCCTGGCCGGCGACTGGCGGTCAACTTAAATCAACGGGTGTTTGATGTTTGATGCGTTTTTTACCTCCACCATTGCCGTCGCCATCGCTGAAATCGGCGATAAGACGCAGCTATTGTCGCTGCTGTTGGCGGCGCGCTATCGCCGGCCGGCGCCCATCATTTTGGGCATTCTGGTTGCCACCCTGGCCAACCATACGGTGGCGGCGGCGCTGGGTCTGTGGCTCGCCGAGCTGGTGCCGGCGACAATGCTGCAGATCGCGGTCGGCGTCTCGTTCCTGGCCATGGCGGCGTGGGCGCTGATCCCCGACAAGATCGACCCGGATACAACTAAGCGGGTGCCGGATTTCGGCGCCTTTATCGCCACCCTGATGCTGTTCTTTCTGGTCGAGATCGGAGATAAGACCCAGATCGCCACGGTGGCGCTGGCGGCGCGTTTTCATTCCGTTTTCGCCGTCACCCTGGGCACCACCTTAGGGATGATGATCGCCAATATCCCGGTGGTCATCTTCGGCGAGGCGATTACCCGGCGCTTACCCCTTTCCATCATCCGTTGGATCACCGCGGCGCTGTTCGTTATTTTTGGCGCAGCGATCCTGCTCGCCGAGTTGTGAAGGAACTTTTCTTTCAATCCGCTTGCGGGGGGCTTGTCCTTCGGTCTAACTAACCCAACTTCTACCGGACGGAGGCTGTCTAGGCCTCTTGCGACCATAAGGGGCAGGGATGAGCACACGTAAGGGGAGTTCGGCGGCCGCCGCAGCCATCGACAGCAAACAGGCGCTGGTCGATCATCTGGCGGCGGGGTCCAAGCCGCTGTCTGATTGGCGGATCGGCACTGAACATGAAAAATTTGGCTTCGATCTCGCCACGCTGGCGCCCGTTCCCTATGACGGACCGCGCGGCATCCGCGCCATGCTCGAAGGCTTGCAGCGTTTCGGCTGGCGGCCGGTGAGGGAGGGCGATAACGTCATCGCCCTGGAATTCGACGGCCAGACGGTAAGTCTGGAGCCCGGCGGCCAGTTGGAATTATCCGGCGCGCCGGTGGAGACCATTCATCAGACCTGCGACGAGGTGCACACCCATTTGGCGCAAGTCAAGACGGTGGCCAACGAGCTCGGGCTGGGGTTCCTGGGCGCGGGCTTTCATCCCCAGGCGCGGCGCGACGACATGCCGGTGATGCCCAAGGGGCGTTACAAAATCATGCGCGCCTACATGCCGAAGAAGGGCAATCTCGGCCTCGACATGATGTTTCGCACCTGCACCGTGCAGGTCAATCTCGACTTTTCCTCCGAGGCCGACATGGTGCGCAAGTTTCGCGTCAGCCTGGCGTTGCAACCGGTGGCCACGGCGCTGTTCGCCAATTCGCCCTTTACGGAAGGCAAGCCCAACGGGTTCGTCAGCTTTCGCAGCCATATCTGGACCGATACCGACCCCGACCGCTGCGGCATGCTGCCCTTTGTGTTCGAGGACGGCATGGGTTTTGAGCGTTACGTGGATTATGCGCTCGACGTGCCGATGTATTTCGTCTACCGCGACGGCAAGTATATCGATGCGTCCGGTCAATCGTTCCGCGATTTCCTGGCCGGCAAGCTGCCGGCGTATCCCGGCCATAAACCGACCGTGGACGACTGGAACGATCACTTGACGACGTTGTTTCCCGAAGTGCGCCTGAAACGTTTTCTGGAGATGCGCGGCGCCGACGGCGGGCCGTGGGGGCGCTTGTGCGCGCTGCCCGCGTTGTGGGTCGGCCTTCTCTACGATGATGTGGCGCTCGATGCGGCGGCGGAGCTGATCAAGGATTGGACCATCGAGGAGATGGAGGAACTGCGCCGCCATGTGCCGCGGCTGGGGCTGAAGACGCCGTTTCGCGGCTACACCTTGCGCGAGGTCGCCAGAGAAACGCTCGCCATCGCCGAAAAGGGCCTGAAGCGGCGGCGCAAATTCAACACCTTTTGCGAGGACGAGGCGCATTTCCTGTCCGCGCTATTCGCCATCGTCGAGGATGGCCGCACGCCGGCGGAAGTTTTGTTGGAAGCCTACCACGGCCGCTGGAATGGCCGCCTAGAGCCGCTCTTTAAGGAATTTGCGTATTAATCACGCCGTCATTGCGAGGAGCGCAAGTGACGAAGCAATCCATAAACAAGGCGTAACGGGACACTGGATTGCTTCGCCTCTAAAGAGGCTCGCAATGACGTTCTATTATAGGGCTATTTGAATTGTTAATTCACGCCGCCTTGCACACGCCTTCGACGGTGGTGACGATGTCGTTGACGATGGTTTCCACCAGCGACTGGTCCTCGCCTTCGGCCATGACGCGGATCACCGGCTCGGTGCCAGACTTGCGGATGACGATGCGGCCGTTGCCGTTCAAGCGATTCTGGCCGGCTTCGATGGCCTGCTTGACGATCGGCTCGTCCAGCGGCTTGGCGCCCGCCGCATAGCGCACGTTGCGCAGGATCTGCGGGAATGGCGTGAACATGCGGCACACTTCGCTGACCGGCTTGCCGGCGCGCATCACCACGGCCAGCACCTGCAACGCAGCGATCAAGCCGTCGCCGGTGGTGGTGAAGTCGCTCAATACGATGTGGCCTGATTGCTCGCCGCCGACGTTATAGCCGCCGTCGCGCATCTTCTCCACCACATAGCGGTCGCCGACTTGCGTGCGCACCAGTTCCAGGCCGATGGAGTTCAAGTACTTCTCCAATCCTAAATTCGACATGATGGTGGCGACGACGCCGCGGCCTTTCAGTTTCTCCGACACATTCCAATAATGCGCGATCAGCGCCATCAGTTGGTCGCCATCCACCAGTTGCCCTTGCTCATCGGAAATCAGCATGCGATCGGCGTCGCCATCAAGGGCGATGCCGAGATGCGCGCCGTGCGCCACCACCTGCTCGCACACATACGACGGTTCGGTGGAGCCGCAGCCCTTGTTGATGTTGGTGCCGTTGGGCGCGACGCCCACTGGCACCACCTCGGCGCCCAGTTCCCACAACACCGCCGGCGCGGTTTTGTAGGCCGCGCCATTGGCGCAATCGACCACCACTTTCAAGCCGTCAAGGCGCAACTGCTTGGGAAACGTGTTCTTGGCGTATTCGATATAGCGGCCGGCGGCGTTTTCCAGCCGCTGAGCGCGTCCGAGCTTCTCGGCCGGCGCCAGATGGTCGGCATAGCCGTTGTCCATGCGCGCCTCGATCTCGCGTTCGATGTCGTCGGAGAGCTTGTAGCCATCGGGGCCAAAGAGCTTGATGCCGTTGTCCTCGTAAGGATTGTGGGAGGCGGAGATCATCACCCCCAGATCGGCCCTAAGCGAGCGGGTGAGCATGGCCACCGCCGGGGTCGGCATCGGTCCCACCATGATCACGTCCATGCCCATGGAAATGAACCCGGCGGCCAGCGCCGGCTCGATCATATAGCCCGACAGCCGGGTATCCTTGCCGATCACCACCCGGTGGGTATGGTCGCCGCGGGTGAACTGCCGGCCTGCCGCCATGCCCACTTTCATGGCGATCTCTGCGGTCATGGGGTGGCTATTGGCCCGTCCGCGGATGCCGTCCGTCCCGAAGTATTTGCGCGTCATGGGTATCCTGGTTGCTGGTTGTTTTGACCCGCCATTATACGGCCAACAGCTTAATACAGTGTTAGAAAAATATGTTGGGTTCGTGGCGGGCCGAGGATTATCAGGCGGCAGGGGCAGTGGGACGCGTCGGCAGTCGCGCAATTTCATTCCCCACCTGGGCCTCGGCGACACGAAGGTCGTAAGCCGCCTGTAGGTTCAGCCAGAATTGAGCGCTGGTGCCGAACCAATGGCCGAGCCGCAGCGCAGTGTCGCCGGTAATCGAGCGCTTGCCATTGATGATCTGACTGATGCGGTTCGGCGGAACGTTGAGCTGCCGGGACAGCTCGGTCGGCGTGACGGCAAGTTCCGCCAACTCGTCGGCGAGAATTTCTCCGGGATGAATGGGGGGACGGGGCATACTCGGTTGTGCTCCTTAGTGATAGTCAATTATCTCAACATTCGAAGGGCCTGGAGCGCCTTCCGGCCACTCAAAACAAATCCGCCATTGCATATTAATGCGAATGCTGAATTGCCCAACTCGATCGGCCCTTAAACTTTCAAGACGGTTACTTGGCAGCGCGCGTAATTCGTCAACGCTACTGGCTGCATCCAAGATTTCTAGGCGCTTGTAGGCTTGCCGATCAAAGCCCTGAAACTCACAGACAAACTTACCTTCCGCAAAAGCCCTGGTGCGTTTGTCGCGATAGCTCAGGATCATGTATGGATCATAGGTGAAATTGACGATTGACGTCAAGGATAAATTTATTCAATGTCCCTTATTCTTCGCCACGCTGGCGTCCATGCGGGCCAGCTGCTCGGGGCTGGCTTCGGTTTGGTATTTGTCCCGCCATTCCTCATAGGGCATGCCGTAGATGATCTGGCGCGCCTCGGCTTTGCTTAAGGCCAAGCCACGCGCCGCTGCGGCGTCCTTGTACCAGTCGGCCAGGCAGTTGCGGCAAAAGCCGCTCCAACCCATGAGGTCAATGTTCTGCACGTCGGTGCGGTGGCGCAGGTGGTCCAGGAGGCGGCGGAAGGCTGCTGCTTCAAGTTCGGTTCTGGTCTGATTGTCCATGGTTCTGTGCACTCCTCGTCTTGTCTAATAATGCCGCCGTTCCTTCAGCTCCGGCCGGCTGGCGATCTCGGTGATGGCGTCGCTGACGATCCGGGTCCAGCGCGCCACCCCTTCAGGGTCGCCAATCTCGTCCTGGCGGATTTCCAGGGTGGTTTGCGGCAGGCCATGGGCGGCGCCGTGACGCTCCATGGTATAGAACAGGGAACGGCCGGAGTAGGGCTCATTGTCGCCCGCCATCAGCCCGCGCCGGCGAAAGGCGGCCAGGAAGGCATGCGCCAGGCGGTGGTCGCGGTTCCACAACAGGCCGGCCACCCACGGCCGGCGGACGCCGTTCATCACCGGCGTGAAACTGTGGACGCCGATGATCAGCGGCACGCGGCCATGGCCGACCAAGGCGCGCACGCGGGCGTCGACGGCGGCGTGAAACGGCTGGTAATAGCTGGCGATCCGATGCCGCCGCTCGTCCAGGGTCAGGTGGGCGTTGCCGGGAATGACGGTGCCGTCGCTGACCGTTGGGATCAAATTATCGGCCGTCAGGTCGCGGTTGACATCAATCACCAGGCGGGAGACGCGGGCCAGAATGGCGGCGGCGTCGAGACGGGCGCTCAAGGCTCGGGTCAGCTCCGCCGCGCCGATGTCCCAGGCGATATGGCGTTGCCGTTCGGCCGCCGGCAGGCCGAGGTCGGCGTAAGCCGCGGGGATATGAGCGCTGGCGTGATCGCACACCAACAGGATATCCGCCGCGCCGCCGGGGTTTAAGATTTCAACAACCTCGTTCTCTGGGTTGAGATTAGTCTCGCCGTGCGATACTTTGGCTAGCATCTTCTCCACTTAAAACTCTGCTCACCTTAGAAAAAACCAGTCTCATGCACCGTCAAAGAAGTACCCGGATCATCGCCACCCTTGGTCCTGCCAGCAGCTCCCTGGATGCCATCCGCAACCTACATGAAGCCGGGGCCGATGTCTTCCGCCTCAATATGAGCCATGGCCGGCACGACGACATCGCCACCCTTTATCACACCATCCGCAAGGTGGAAGAAAACGCCCGCTGGCCGATCGGCGTCATGGTCGATCTTCAGGGGCCGAAGCTGCGGATCGGCGCCTTTGCCGACGGCGCGGTGACGCTGACGGAAGGGCAGCGCTTCCGCCTCGACCTGGAGGCGGCGCCGGGTTCAGTCGAGCGCGTCACTCTGCCGCACCCGGAGATCTTCAGCGTCATGGGCGGCGGCGTGCGACTGTTGCTGGACGACGGCAAGATCCGCCTGCGGGTGTTAAGCCATGGCGCCAGCCACATCGATACCGAAGTTGAGGTCGGCGGCAAGCTGTCCAATCGCAAGGGCGTCAACGTGCCGCACGTGGTGCTGCCGGTGGCGGCGATGACCGACAAGGACCGCAAGGATCTCGATTTCGCGTTGAAGCTTGGCGTCGATTGGGTGGCGCTGTCCTTCGTGCAGCGGCCCGAGGATGTGCGTGAGGCCCGCGCCATCATTGCCGGCCGCGCCGGCATCATCGCCAAGATCGAAAAACCGTCGGCCTTCGTCTCCCTCGATGACATCCTGGAAGAAGCCGATGGCGTCATGGTGGCGCGCGGCGACCTCGGCGTCGAGCTGCCGCCGGAGGAAGTGCCGGGCATTCAAAAGCGCATCGTGCGGCGGGCGCGGGCTAGCGGCAAGACGGTGATCGTCGCCACTCAGATGCTGGAATCCATGATCCATTCGCCGGTGCCCACCCGGGCCGAGGTGTCGGATGTGGCCAATGCGGTGTTCGATGGCGCCGACGCCATCATGCTGTCGGGAGAATCGGCGGCGGGAGCCTACCCTTGCGAGGCGGTCAGCGTGATGGATCGGGTGGCGTTCACCGTCGAATCTGACCCTATGTACCTGGCCGCCGTCCAGAGCGATCTGTTGATCCCCGAGCCGACCACGGCGGACGCCATCTCGGCCGCCGCCCGGCAGGTGGCGGAAACCATCAACGCCGCCGCCATCGTCACCTACACGACCTCGGGCTCGACCGCCATTCGGGCGGCCCGGGAGCGGCCGAAAAAGCCCCTCTTGGTATTGACGCCCAAGCTCGCCACGGCGCGCCGGCTGGCCTTGGTCTGGGGCCTGCACTGCGTCCATACCGAGGACGCCAAGTCGTTCCAGGATATGATCAACAAGGCTTGCCATTGGGCGCTGAAGACCGATCTGGTCGATATCGGCGACCGGGTGGTGATCATGGCCGGCATGCCGTTCGGATCGCCGGGCAAGACCAATACGCTCAGGATCGCCCGCGCTTCTTCAGAGCACGCGTAGGGAAATTTGCGATAGGCGTACTTAACCTTCAAATTGTAATCGTCATTCCCGCGTAAGCGGGAATCCATAATGAAATCAAAGAACTGGATCCCCGCTTCTCGCCTAGGCGAAGCCGGAGCCTCGCTTCGGCGTAGCCTGGTCGCGGGGATGACATAAAATATGTGTTCTATTTGAACGTAGCCTGCCCTAAATCAGCCCGGCTTCCCGCAACGCCGCCTCTAAACGAGCCGGTTCGCTGAAATGATGGGTCTGGAAGCCCAGTGCGGCGGCCGCCGCCGCATTGTCCGCCCGGTCGTCGATAAAGAGCGTATGCTCCGGCCTGACCTGAAAGCGGCGCACGGCCAGGTCGTAGATGCGCCGGTCGGGCTTGATGATCCCCTCGCGGCCCGAGACGATGACATCGCGAAAGCGCTGGCTGAAGGGGTAGGCGGCGAGGAACTCCGGCCACTTTTCGGCCGGGAAGTTGGTAATGGCATAGAGCGGCATGCCGGCGGCGTCGAGGGCGCTTAAGAGGTCCACCGTGCCGGCGATGTGGCCCTTGAACATGCGCGGCCAGCCGCTGTCATAGGCGCGGATCAGGGCGGCCTCCCTGGGAAATTGGGTGATCCGCTCGGCGATCGCCGCGGCAAACGACCCCCCGGCGTCAAGCCGGCGGTGCCAGGACATGGGGCAGACTTCGCTGACAAATCGCTCTAAGGCCGCCTCGTCGGCAATGAGGTCGCGGTAGAGATGGCGGGGGTCCCAGTCCACCAGCACGCCGCCAAGATCAAAAATAACCGCCTCAAGCATGGTCACCCCAAAAACCAAGAGCCGCCCTTAAGGTTGGGGCGGCTCTGAAATCCGGCAGGCAAATGGCTAAAAAAATCAGCCCTGCCGCACCTTGTAGCGGCGGTTCGTCTTGTTGATGACGTAGGTGCGGCCCTTGCGCCGAATCACCCGGCAATTGCGGTGCCGCGTCTTTAAGCTTTTCAATGAGTTAACGACCTTCATCGCTGGCCTCGGCTGTATTTCTTGATGTCGGTGACGGGCGCGCTGTCGCCGGCGGCCGTCGAAAAATTCGTGCGGAACATAGTGAACGGCGGCGCGCCTGTCAACCTTGTGTCGCCGAGGGTGGCGGGAAAGAAACAATTTTAGCGATCGTTATCGAAACCTAAAGGGTAAGCGGTCCACTATTCCTCAAAACCATCTGTCAAGACTGTAAAGGATCCGCGACGTGAACGAAGGCTGGACCATGCGACAAACGGCAGCAGCGCCGACTTCGGCGCAGGCTTATAGCCCCTCCTACGGCGCTCGGCCAGCGGCTGGAGAACCGGCAACGCCGGCGGTCGGCCGGCCGGCGCCCATGGACGATATGCGGGGCGCCATCGGCACCGTCATTCAGGTGACAGGCTCGGGGGTAACCGCGGTTTGCGACCCGGAGTTGATGAATCGGCCGCCGGTGGACCTGGAAGCGGCCTTCATGCCGTCGGGCCAGATCGGCTCCATCGTCAAGGTGCGGGTGCAAAGCGGCTATGTGTTCGCCACGGTGCGGAAGGTGCGGGCCACGGAAAGCTCGGCCGCGTCGCAAAAGGATGTGTTTGAAAGCCACCGCGTCTACGTCGATCTTGATTTCATGGGCCACCGCAATTTTCTGGATAACGGCGGCATGTCGATATTCTATCGCGGCATCGCCGACTTTCCGGTGCCCGGCCATCGCGTGCTGATGGTGACCAAGCAGGAGATGGAGGAAATCTTCTCCGCCGCCGGCGCCGATCAGATGCGCATCGGCACCGTCTATCCCCATCACAAAACCGCGGCGATTATGCTTACCGATCATCTGCTGTCGAAGCATTTCGCCATTCTCGGCAGCACCGGCACCGGTAAATCCTGCGCCACCTCGCTGGTCATCCATCGTCTGGTGGAGCGACTGCCCAATGGCCATATCATCGTCCTTGATCCTCACAACGAATACGGCCGGGCATTCAAGGGCATTGCGGAGACCTTCAATACCGAGAACTTGCAGCTTCCCTATTGGCTGATGACGTTTGAGGAGCATGTGGAGGTGTTCGTCGGCCATCGCACCAGCGATCGCGACCTTGAAATCGACATCCTGAAGCGCTGCCTGCTGCACGCCCGCACCAAGGATACCCGCAACCGCGCGCTGGCGCGGGTCACCGTCGATACGCCGGTGCCCTACAAGATCACCGATCTGGTGCAGATCATCGATAATGAAATGGGGCGGCTTGATAAGCCGGAGAAAGTCATTCCCTATTTGCGCCTGAAAACCAAGATCGAGGAATTGCGCAAGGATCAGCGCTACGGCTTCATGTTCTCGGGCCTCTTACTCAATGACAACCTGACGGAAATTTTGGCGCGTCTGCTGCGCCTGCCGGTGTCCGGCAAGCCGGTGTCAATCATCGACCTTTCCGGCGTGCCGGGCGATATCGTCGATGTGGTGGTTGGCATCCTCTGCCGCGTGGTGTTTGATTTTGCGTTGTGGAGCCGCGGCAACAATGCCCGGCCCATTCTTCTGGTTTGCGAGGAGGCGCATCGCTATGTGCCCGGCGATCACGTGGAAGGCATCGGCACCAATTCTGCCCGCCATGGCATCGAGCGCATCGCCAAGGAAGGCCGCAAGTACGGCGTGTCCTTGGGCCTGATCTCGCAACGTCCCGCCGATCTGTCGGAATCGGCGTTGTCGCAGTGCGGCACCATCATGGCGATGCGCATGAACAACGAACGCGACCAGGCTTTCGTCGAGCACGTGCTGCCGGAAGGGGCGGAGGGCTTTCTTGCCGCCTTGCCGTCATTGCAGAACCGCGAGGTCATCATCGTCGGCGAAGGCGTCAAGGCGCCGGTGCGGGCGCTTCTTGACGATCTGCCGCCGGACCAGCGTCCTTCCAGCGACAGCCCGCGCTTCTCCGCCCACTGGCAGGAAGACGTGCCCAATACCAAGCTGGTGTCCGATGTCATCGCGGCGTGGCGGATGCGGACCGTATAAAGTGAATAATAAAATCCCCTGTTCGCTGTTTTAGAGTTTGTTAAGGAGCTGTCTGGTAGACGGTAACTACCTTTGAAGAAACAACTTAAAGGTAGGGGCACATGTCGCGTACAAATTCTTTGCCGACCGGGGGAATCGGTCGCTTTCTGACCATCCGTAATTCCATCTTCGCCATTGTCGGCTTTCTGGTGACGGCGGTGGTGGTGATCAGCACCACTTCGGTCATCGACGCATTAAACGAGCGTCGGGCCGCTCAGCAGGTCACCCAGGACAGCCGCATTTCCCAGTATTTTCTGAAGGCGGCCAGATATTGGTCCATCGAACGCGGCGTCACCAATACCGCGCTCAATTCCCAGGAACCGGCGAGCGTGCAGTTCCTAGCCCGCATCAAGGAGGCGCGCGAGACCGCCGACGTGGCCTATCAAGCGGCGATGACGGAATATAGAGCCCGTCCGGATTTTGCCGGCAAGGCGGAGTTGTTGGCGGAGATCGAGAAAAAGCACGCCGATTACTTGGCGCAGCAATCCGTCGCCGACCGCAATATGCTGGCGACGGCTGCGGAGCGCGAGAAGCGGGTCGACCGCAACTTCTATAAGGCGGCCAGCGATCTGATCGTCGCCACGCAGCGGGCGCGCACCGCCGCCGAATTCGATCATGATAACGACGCCAATGTCGCCGCCTACCAGCAGCTCAATCACGCGCTGTGGGTGATGAGCGAGAGCGCCGATCAGGAATGGGCGGTGATCGGCGCCAACATGGCGTCGGGCGAAACGCTGTCCGGCATCCGGCTTGAGCTTCTGGCCAATTATCGCGGCGCGCTGGAGTCCTCTTGGGAGACGGTGAAATCGATCACCAATTCCAGCTTGGTCGCAGCGGAGCTAAAACCGCTGGTGGCGGAGGTTGATCAGAAATTTTTCGGCGCCTTCCAGCAAACCCGCGAAGACGTATATGCCGCGGCGCAGGTGCAAGAACCTTACCCGATGACGGCCATCGAATGGATCGATCAGGCGACCGCCGCTACCGCATCCTTGATGTCGCTCAGTTCCGCGGCCGCCGATGAAATGATGAAAATCGCCGATCAGCATACCGGGCAGGCGACCTCGACCTTTTTTATTGACGGCTTCATCGTGGCGGTATCGGTGGTTCTTGGCTTGGCCTCGTTCTGGTTCGTCGCGCAACGCATCGTTAAGCCGCTCAACAGCTTGAGCGATGTCATGGCGGAGCTGGCGGCGGGTAATCTCGATATCGCCGTCACCGGCGCCGGGCGCAGTGACGAAGTCGGTAAGATGGCGCAGTCGGTGCAGGTGTTTAAGGACAACGCCAAGGAGCGGCTGCGGCTTGAGGCGGAACGCAAGGAGGCCGAAGAGCGGGCGCATCGCGCCAAGGAAGAGGAGGCGGAGCGCCGCCACCAGGAAGAAGAAGCGCAGCGCCGTCGCGAGGAGGAGCGCGAGGCGGCCGATCGCCAGCACCGCCGTCAGGAAATGCTGTCGCTGGCCGATAAGTTCGAACAGTCGGTGATGCAACTGGTGAGCGCCGTGTCGGCGGCAGCCGACCAGATGGAGCAGGCGGCGCAGGGCATGACGGAGGTCGCCGCGGACACCAGCCGGCAATCCTCGACGGTGGCGAAAGCCTCCGAGCAGGCCAGCGCCAACATCCAGATGGTGGCGAGCGCCGCCGAGCAATTATCCGCCTCGGTCAAGGAAATCAGCGGCCAGGTGTCGCAATCCACTGAATACGCCCGCAACGCCGTATCGGATACGGAACGGGCGAGCGAGGAAATCAAGCAGCTGGTGGCGGCGGCGCAGAAAATCGGCGATGTGGTGAACTTGATCAGCGACATCGCCAGTCAGACCAATCTTCTGGCCTTGAACGCCACCATCGAGGCGGCGCGCGCCGGGGAAGCCGGCAAGGGCTTCGCGGTGGTGGCGAGCGAGGTGAAGAATCTGGCCAGCCAAACCGCCACCGCCACCGAGGAAATCACCGCCCAGGTCACCGGCATGCAGACGGCGACCGAAGCGGCGGTCAAGGCCATCCGCGGCATTTCCGAAGTCATCAAGCGGATCGATGAGACGGCGTCCAGCATCGCCGTCGCGGTGGAGGAACAGGATGCCTCCACCCATGAAATCGCCCGCAACGTATCGGAAGTGTCATCCGGCACTCAGGAAGTGACCACCAATATCGCTGTCGTCAATGAAGGCGCGGCGACCACCGGCAAGGCGGCCCATGAGGTGTTGACGTCGGCCCGCGAAGTGGCGCGGCAGACGGTTTCATTGCGTCAGCAGGTGGAAGCGTTCCTGTCGCAAATCCGCGCGGCGTAAAACAACAATAACCTCCCCCTTGATGGGGGAGGTCGTCACGCCGTAGCGTTAAGCGAAGGCGGACGGGTGGGGGTGACTACGGCTTATGGTACGGACGGTTTGTTACAGCCACCACCCCCATCCAAACCTTCCCCCATCGAAGGGGGAAGGCTTTTAGACAGATCGTTTTGAGCTAACATCTAAACAATCTCATTCCACCTCCTCCGGCGCGCGGTTTTGTTGCAGCCGTTCGTAGTGTCCTACGGGGAACATGTCTTCAGCGCCAGCCATCGCCGCAGCATCATCCCGTAAGATGGCGATGGGGTCGCGGCATTCGTACCAGCCGAGGTTGGGGCGATGCGCCTGATAGCCGATCAGACGCTGCAACGCTTCCGGCAAGCGCCGCGCTTCCTCGGGCGGCACCGCGAGATATTGATTCTCCATCTGCCGCACCCAGCCCAGCGCATAGCCGATGACCAGTCCATCGCGGGGCGCGGATGATGTGTTGGCGCCGCCGCCGTGATAGGTGGAACCGTAGTAGATCAGCACCGAGCCCGCCGCCATTTCTCCCGCCACGATTTCATCAGGGTGTACCGGGCGCTCCACCGGCCAGCGGTGACTGCCGGGCACCAGGCAGGTGCCGCCGTTGACGGCGGTGAAAGGGGTGAGCGCCCACATGCAATTGACCATCACCTCATAGCCGTCATGATGAAAGGGGTAGAGGTCGTCGTCGCGGTGCAGCGCCTGCGCCGTTTCCCCGGGCTCGATGCGGATGGCCTGGGTGACGTTCAATTGAAAGCGGTCGCAGTGGCCGCCGAAGATCTCTGCCATGACCGCCAGCACGGTGGAGTTGGTGACCAGGTGATGAATGGCCGGCATCCGTCGGATCAGGCTGGCGACGCGCCGGGTGCGGCTGCCGCAGAAGGCTCCGGCGCCGGGCGGGGATTGCTCTAGCAAATCGGCCAGAGCGGTTGCGGCAGGCCCCATGAGCTCCGGCGACGCCAGACGATCCAGGATGACGCAGCCGTCGAGGTCGAGAACCGCCATTATATCTTCCGGGGCGGCTTTGGCCCCAAGCGTGACCACAGTCATGGTGCTTCCTCCTCACATGAGATGATATAAAATTATAGGATTGATTATGGTTAACACAGCTTATAGTTGTTGTCATATATATAAGAGAGCATAAAAAGACAAAAATACACGTATACCGTGTATTTGTCCGTAAATATCCGGTGTTTATGGGCTGACGGTGAGGATGATTTTCCCGACATGCGCGCCACCGTCGATGCGGCGGTGGGCCTCGGCGGCGAGCGCCAAGGGGTAGGTCGAGTCGATCACCGGGCGTACTCTGCCGGCTTCGACCAACGGCCAGACGTGGCGCTTCAGGGCGGCGGCGATGGCGCCCTTGAAGGCGATGTCGCGGCCGCGCAAGGTCGAGCCGGTGAGCGTCAGTCTTTTCAGCATCATCGGCAACAGATTGACTTCAACGCGGGAGCTTTTGAGGAAGGCGATTTGCGCCAGGCGGCCCTCCACCGCCAGGCACTTGATGTTGCGGTCGGTGTAATCGCCGCCCACCATGTCGAGAATGACGTCAACGCCCTTGCCGTCGGTGGCGGTCTTGATCGCCTCGACGAAATCCGTGGTTTTATAATTGATGGCCAGGTCCGCCCCCAGCGTGCGGCAGACTTGGCATTTCTCCTCGCTGCCGGCAGTGGTGAAAACCCGCGCGCCGAAGGCATGCCCTAGCATGATGGCGGTGGTGCCGATCCCGGAAGTACCGCCATGGACCAATAAGGTTTCCCCTTTCTCCAGGCGCGCCCGGTCAAACAGGTTGGACCACACAGTAAAGAAAGTCTCCGGCAGGGCCGCCGCTTCCACCATGGACAAACTGGTGGGGACGGGCAGGGCCTGTGGGGCAGGGGCGAGGCAATATTCGGCATAGCCGCCGCCGGCCACCAGGGCGCACACCGCTTCGCCGACGGCATGGCCCTTGACCCCAGCCCCCAGCGCCGCGATATGCCCCGCCACCTCCAGGCCGAGGGTGTCCGGCGCGCCGGGCGGCGGCGGATAGTTGCCCTGCCGTTGGATGACGTCCGGGCGGTTGACGCCGGCGGCGGCGACCTTGATCAGAACCTCGCCCGGGCCGGGGCGGGGCACGGCAAGCCTGGTCGGGGCCAAGACCTCGGGTCCGCCGAACGCGGTGCAGGCTATGGCGGTCATGGTTTCCGGCAGCATAAATACCATCGCAGCTATCTCCTTTGATTGAAGAGTTTGGCACTGCAAAACAAAAAAGGCTACTCTTCTGCCAAGGAGTTAAGCGGGAGTTGGCCATGGAAGAAGAGGAAAAAGTCGCCCGTTCGCCCATTCTCACGGAGTTGGAGAGGGAAGACCTGGAAAAACTGTCGCGGGACGAGCTTGCCCGACGCATCGAGCGGTTGGAGCGGGAAATAAAACGCACGCAGACGATCTTGAACGCAAAGCAGAATTTATCCGGCACCGCGGAGGCGCTGTTTCGCCGCAAATAATCGCAAGCAAAAGTTGTGAAAATAACTCTTTATTTACTTATGGCGCGTAGAGTGAAACATAGGTTAGCGGAGTAAGTGCTACACCTTGTTGTATTTTCCACTCTGTTTGACGCCTCCCTGTCACCTAGAGCCACATGCCGCCACACTACGCATGTGGCTCTTTTTATGTTGTTGCACCAAAACAAAGCGGGCCGCCCAGTGGGCAGCCCGCTCATTTTCAAACCGGTGCGGGAAAATTAGGCCGCTTTGCCTTCAATGACCTTGGCGCGGGCGGTTTTGCCGATGGCGATTTTCTGCGGCTTCATGTGCTCCGGCACTTCGCGCCGCAGCTCGATGTTCAACAGGCCATTCTCATAAGAGGCGCCGACCACGCGGATGGTGTCAGCCAGCCGGAAGCGCCGCTCGAAGGCGCGTCGCGCGATGCCGCGGTAAAGGTAGTTCTTGGCCTTCTCGACGTCCTCTTCCTGGGCTTTGCCGGCCACCGTGAGCACTCCTTCATGAAGCGTCACGTCGAGATCGTTCTCGCCGAAACCGGCGACGGCCATGGAAATTCGGTAGGCGTCCTCATCCACCTTTTCGATGTTGTAGGGCGGATAGGCGCTCTCGCCATTGTCGCCGCGCAGCGCGGTTTCCATCAGGCGATTGAGATGGTCGAAGCCGACGGTGGAACGTAACAGGGGAGATAGATCGATGGAACGCATGGTTTATATCCTCCAAGTTGCAAGCGATATTTACCGATCACTTGGCCCGCCGCATGGCCGGGCCGCGTCTTGGTTCGGCCCCATAGGGCGGCCGTTCCGTTTCTTGATTTAGGTGAGGCTTGAGGCAGTTCAAGGGCGGCGCACGCATTTTGTTAACTGCTCTGTCCTATGGTGAACCCTGGATCATGACGGCAGACAACATCACAGAACCCAAGCTGGACCCCGCCTTCGTAGAGAAGCTCTATGAAGAGGCGATGGCCTTGGTGCGCGAGACGGCGACCTATCTCGGGGTCATCGGCTCCGCCGGCCATGCCACCATCGCCGAGGAGGTGCGTTCGGCGTTCACCGGCGAATCCCTGCGCCTGACCACGCAGTTGTTGCAGGTGGTATCCTGGCTACTGGCCCAGCGCGCGGTGTCCGGCGGCGAAATCACCATGGTCGAGGCGCTGTCGCCCCAGCGCCGGCTCAGCGGCCGCGACATCTGCCTTGGCGACCCGCTCATCGATACGGCCCGCCTGCCGGTCGAACTTGCAATCCTGCTTCATCGCAGCCGGCACCTTTATGAACGGGTCGAGCGGCTCGAAGGCCAGCTTCTCGCCGGCCAGCCGCCGCTTAACCCACTGGATACGCTACTCAGTCGCCTGAAGCGTTAGTCCTGCTCCCAGGGCCACGCCGCACCCAGCCCGTGGGCACTAGACAGCCCTTCCCTTGATAATCGGGAATCCATAGTAAAATCAAAGAACTGGATCCCAGCTTATCAGGGGGATGACAGCATATGTTTCAGGCGCTGCGCAGCGGGCTCTAGGGTGGAGGGAAATCCGGGCAAATGAAAAGGGCGCCTCCCGCAGGGGCGCCCCGACATATCAGAGCCAAAAGGGCGATTATTTCTTCAGACCGAAGCCGGCAAAGCGCTTCTGGAACTGCGCCACGCGGCCGCCGGCATCGACGATGCGCTGCGGG
Source organism: Pseudomonadota bacterium (assembly GCA_003577275.1). GTDB lineage: Bacteria > Pseudomonadota > Alphaproteobacteria > Sphingomonadales > Govanellaceae > PRO5. Next base: position 531,187 of record QEVO01000002.1, on the reverse strand, counting down.
CCGCCGGTCCAGGCCGGATGGGACTTGGAGTCGATTTCGAGGGTCATGGTGTCGCCCTCCTTGCCCCAGGTCGAGCGGGTCTGGTAGGTGGTCCCGTCGGTCATTACCACCTTGATCATGTGGTAATCGGGGTGAATATCCTTTTTCATCGCGTGTCTCCGCCAAATCGAGGCAGCCTTATAGCCGAGACCTTAGCGGCGCGCAAGCCTTGCGGATTGTCGTTTTGGGCGGGGGCTGTTATACCCTTCCGGCCTTGGCGTAGATGAGTACCCTAAAGTTGAACGAGACGAACAACAGCCCCCGCACCAGCCGCGACATCGGCCAGCTCCGCTTTCTGCTGCCGTACCTGAAGGCCTATAAGGCCGTGGTCATCGGCGCGCTCCTTGCCCTCATCGTGGCGGCCTCCGCCATGCTCGGCGTCGGTCAAGCCATCCGGCGCATCGTCGACATGGGCTTTTCGGCTGAGAACGCCGGCTATATCGACCAGTACTTTCTCGCCCTGATGGGGGTTGCCGCCGCGCTTGCCCTCGCCACCTTCGCCCGCTTCTATCTGGTCTCGTGGTTGGGCGAGCGGGTGATCGCCGACATCCGCAACCAGGTCTACGGCCATCTCCTGTCGCTCACCCCATCGTTTTTCGAGACCACCAAGACCGGCGAAATCATCTCGCGCCTGACCGGCGACACCACGCTCATTCAAACCGTGGTCGGTTCCTCGGCGTCGATTGCGCTGAGAAACCTCCTGATGCTGATCGGCGGCCTGGGATTATTGTTCGTCACCAGCGCGACGCTGACGGCTTATGTGCTGATCGGCGTGCCTCTGGTGGTGGCGCCCATCATCTTTTTTGGCCGCAAGGTGCGCACGCTGTCGCGACAAAGCCAGGATCGCATCGCCGACGTTGCGGCGAACGCCGGTGAAAAGCTCAATGCCGTTGCCACCATTCAAGCCTTCACCCAGGAGGATGCGGAGCGGCGCACCTTCACCACCGTCAACGAAAATGCTTTCACCACCGCCATTCGCCGCATTCGGGCGCGGGCGTGGCTGACCGCCATCGTCATCCTGTTCGTGTTCGGCGCGGTGGATATCGTGCTGTGGCGGGGCGCCAAGGGCGTGGTCGCCGGCTCGATTTCCAGCGGCGAACTGGCGGCGTTCGTGTTCTATGCCATCGTGGTCGCCGGCGCGGTGGGCGCATTGAGCGAAGTGTGGGGCGATTTGCAGCGCGCCGCCGGCGCCTGCGGCCGCATCGCCGAGCTCCTTGCCACCAAGCCGGCGGTGGCGACGGTGGCTGACCCCGTGGCGCTGCCTCACCCCGGTCGCGGTGAAATCGTGTTTGACAAGGTGACCTTTCATTATCCGTCGCGGCCAGACGACAGGGCGCTCGAGGAATTTTCGCTGCATGTGGCGCCCGGCTCCACGGTGGCGCTGGTCGGGCCTTCGGGCGCGGGTAAGACCACAGTGCTGCAATTACTGATGCGCTTTTACGACATTCAGCAAGGTGAGATCCGTCTCGATGGCGTGCCGCTGCATCGCGCCGATCCGCAGCAGCTGCGCCGGCGCATCGCCATCGTGCCGCAGGATACGGTGATCTTTGCGGCCAGCGCGCTGGACAATATTCGCTATGGCCGGCCGGACGCCTCCGATGATGAGGTATGGGCGGCGGCGCGAGCGGCGGCGGCGGAAGATTTCATCCGCGCCCTGCCGCAGGGCGGCGATACGTTCTTGGGCGAGCGCGGGGCGCGCCTGTCCGGCGGTCAGCGCCAGCGCATCGCCATCGCCCGTGCGTTGTTGAAAGACGCGCCGGTGCTGCTCCTTGATGAAGCGACCAGCGCCTTGGATGCTGAAAGCGAGCATGTGGTGCAGGCGGCGCTGGAACGGTTGATGCAGGGCCGCACCACCATCGTCATCGCCCATCGCTTGGCGACGGTGCTCAAGGCCGATCGCATTGTGGTGATGGATGGCGGCCGGGTGGTCGCCGAAGGCACCCACGGCGAACTTTTACGCCAAGGCGGCCTTTATGCGCGCCTCGCCGAGCGCCAGTTCGGCAACGGGCAGAGCGTGGCGGCCGTTTCGTAATATTTATGACCCGGTGACGAGCACCACGTCGATGCGCTCCGGCGCGCCGCCGTCGTTGACCGGGCCCAGGGCGCGCACCACGATGCCATCATCGGCGATGCCGTTTTCCGTCAGAATGTCGCGCACCACCAGCGCCCGCTTGAAGGCGGTGCGGATGGCTTCGTGCAAGGTCAGGGTCTTCAGGTCGCCGGGATCATTGCCGGGCACGTCCCAGGCCGGATTGCGGGCCCCGGAATAGCTGAGGATTTCAACCCGGCTGGCGGGTTTTACAAAGCTCTTGATCCATTCCACCAGAACGTCTTTTGCCGACGGCGAAATGATCAGATCGCCGCGTCCGTATAAAATTTGCAGGCTGCGGCTGGGATCGGCCTTGGCCGCCATGACGCGGGCCGGATCGATGGGCGCGTACATGGTTTTGTCGGCCAGAGGGTCGGCTTTGGACGCGAGCGCGGCGGCGACCTTGCCCGCCGCTTCGCCGCCCGCCAATTCCTCCACGGCGTGGAAATTGATGGTGATGACTTCCTCTTCGGCCAGCGCGTCGCCAGCGAAGAGGAAGGTCAGAATATATGCGGCAAAGCGAACCATCATGGGATCGGCAGTCTAACGATCAGAGCGGCGGCTGTCCATCAGCGCGCGGCGCGCCTTGCCTCGCGCAACAGCCGCGTCAGGGGGCCGTGCAGGGCGCCGTTGGTGGCCAGTATCTCGCCCGACTGCATCATCAGGGCGCGACCCTGGAATTCGCTGATCATGCCGCCCGCCTCGCGCACCAGCAAAATGCCGGCGGCGATATCCCACGGGGCTAGGGCGGACTCCCAGAAGCCGTCGCAGCGTCCCGCCGCCACGTAGGCCAAATCCAGCGCCGCGGCGCCAAAGCGGCGCACGCCGGCCACCTCGGGCATGATGGCGGCCAATTCCGCCAAATAGGCGGCAGGATCGCCGCGCCCGTGGTGCGGTATGCCAGTGGTGATCACCGCTTGCGCCAGCTCGCGCCGGCCGGATACCCGTAGCCGGTTATTATTGACGTAAGCGCCGCGGCCCTTCTCGGCCCAAAACAGCTCGTCGCTGATCGGCTGATAAATGACGCCGGCGAAAATCTCTCCCGACCGCTCGGCGGCGATGGAAATGGCGAAGTGGGGAATGCCGTGGAGGAAGTTGGTGGTGCCGTCCAGGGGGTCGATGATCCAGCGCGAGTCCGGGTCCGTGCCCTTGATCTCGCCTTGCTCCTCGCTCAGGAAGCCGTAATCGGGACGGCCTTTCTTCAATTCCTGGATCAAGGTGCGCTCGGCCTTGGTGTCGGCCACCGAGACGAAATCCGCCGGGCCTTTCTTGGAGACCTGCAACTGCTCCACTTCACCGAAATCACGCACCAATCCGCGCGCCGCTTTTTTCGCGGCCGCCGCCATGACGGTGATAAGGGAGGATTGCAGCGCCATCGGCTTTGTCTTTAATCAGCGCGCTTGGAGTAAGTTGAATCGGCCGTGGCGACGATAATTCTGTCGCCGGTGTTGATGAACGGCGGCACCATGGTCCGCACGCCGTTGTCAAGCTTGGCCGGCTTATAGGACGAGGCGGCGGTCTGGCCCTTCACCACCGGCTCGGTTTCCACCACTTCCAGGGTGACGAATTCGGGCAGACTGACGCCGATGGCCTCACCTTCATAAGACTCGACGATCACCATCATGCCGTCTTGCAGAAAGGCCGCCTGCTCGCCGATCAACTCGCCATCGATCTCGATCTGCTCGAAGGTTTCGGTGTCCATGAAGGTGTATTTGCCGTCCGCTTCGAACAGGTACTGATAGTCTTTTTGATCGAGGCGCACGCGCTCCACCGCGTCGGCCGAGCGGAAGCGTTCGTTCAATTTGCGGCCATCGCGCAGGTTCTTCAATTCCACCTGCATGTAAGCGCCGCCCTTGCCAGGCTGCGTGTGCTGGATCTTGACCGCTTTCCACAGCCCGCCCTGGTGCTCGATGACGTTGCCAGGACGGATGGCGTTGCCGGCGATTTTCATGGTTTTCACCTAATTCAAAGTAGGGATTTGACAGGGCGGCGGAAAAGCATTTCCCTCGTCATCGCGAGCCCCGAAGGGGCGTGGCGATCCAGGCAGTTAGCCGACTGGATTGCCGCGTCGGCGCTAAAGCGCCTCCTCGCAATGACAGGTTAAAACGATCCCGCTACCCTATTTGTTCAAAACGCGCGCGACCCTATCAGGTCGTCGGTTCGTTGGCAATCGCGTCGAACAGCCGATTGAAGGCGGCGACCGCCGCCTTGGGGCCCTGGCCGTAGGCCCACACCCCGGCGGTGACCGCCAGGAAGTCGGCCCCGGCCTCGATCAGGGGGCGGGCGTTGTCCACGGTGATGCCGCCGATGGCGACGCATGGCACCTCGAACATCTCTGACCACCAGCGCAGGATTTCCGGGTCGGCGGCGGTCTTCGGGGTCTTGGTGGCGGTGGGGTAGAAGGCGCCGAAGGCGACGTAATCGGCCCCCTGTTCCCCCGCCACCATGGCGAGATGGCGGGAGTCGTGGCAGGTGACGCCGACGATGCGGTTGGGGCCTAAGATCCGCCGCGCCTCCTGGTAGGAGGCGTCTTCCTGTCCCACGTGCGCCCCATCGGCGTTGACCATTGCCGCCAGGTCGGGCCGGTCATTGATCAGAAAGGCCACGTCATGGGCGTGGGCGATGGGCATCAGAACCTTGGCCGCTTGGCGCACCGCGTCGTCGGAGACGTCCTTCAGGCGCAGTTGCAGGCACGCCACATCGCCACCCGCAAGCGCCGCCTCCAGGTCTTTGGCGAAGACCTCGGGCGCAAACGCCGGCGGGGTGATGAGGTAGAGCCGACAGCGATGTGAAGACGCGGCCGTTGCCGTTACTCCTTGCCCTGGTAGATGGCGATGATCTTATTGAGCATGGCCAAGGCCTCGGCCCGCGGGCGCTGGAAGGTATTGCGGCCGATGATCGAGCCGTTGCCGCCGCCGTCGCGGATGGCGCGGGCGTCGTCATAGACCGACTCCGCGCCCTTGGTGGCGCCGCCGGAGAACACCACCAGCCGCCGGCCGGCGAACGCCGCCTGCATGACGTGGGCGACCCGGGCGGCCATGGTGGAGAGGTCGACCTTCTGTTTTTCGTAGACCTTCTTGGCGTCCGGCTGCTCCAAATGGTCGGTGGGGAGCTTGACCTTGATGATGTGCGCGCCCATCAAGGCCGCCATATGGGCGGCATAGGCGCAGACGTCCATGGCGGTCTCGCCGTCCTTGGTCAGATCGCCGCCCCGGGGATAGGACCATAAGACCACGGCAAGGCCCACGGATTTTGCTTCCTCGGCCAGGTCGCGGAACTCTTCCATCATGTTGAAGCAATCATCCGAGCCGGGGTAGATGGTAAAGCCGATTGCCGAGCAGCCGAGGCGCAGCGCGTCATTGACCGAAGCGGTGATCGCCTGGTCTTTGAGCCGCGACCAGGAATTGGCCGAGTTCATTTTCAAGATCAAGGGGATCTGGCCGGCCACCCGGTCGGCCACCGCCTCGATCATGCCGAGCGGCGTGGCGTAGGCGTTAAGCCCCGCCTCGATGGCGAGCGCCGGGTGATACCACGGGTCGTAGGCCGGCGGGTTGGGGGCGAACGAACGGGCCGGGCCATGCTCAAACCCCTGGTCGACGGGCAGGATCACCATCTTGCCGGTGCCGGCGAGCTTGCCGGTGCACAAAATGCGCGCCAGGTTGGCCTTGGTGCCGGGATTGTCGCCCTCGTACCAGGAGAGAATGTCTTGCACTTTGCGGGTAACTTTCATGGCTCGTCGGTCCTCTTTTCGCAAGGTTGTCAGGTTGCCAGTTGTTTAGCCCAAGGGGCAGGCGGATGCAATGAAGGGCAGGGGGCGTCGGCCGCCAAAAGCGTCCTTGAGAATCGGGTATAATCGGGTACGGGATTGGGTATTATTAGGAAAGTTCGTGTACAAATAAACTTTTGGTTGTAGACGCTATAATTGGAGGGTGGGTCAAGCGCCAGCGGACCCACCAATTAGTGCCGTGGGTACGCATCGCTTAACCCACGCCATGTAATACGGTCATTGCGAGCGACCGAAGGGAGCGCGGCAATCCAGGTTGTATGGATCGCCACGGCGCTAATCGCGCCTCGCGATGACGACCCTGGAATATTCACCTCACCCTGGCCCTCTCCTCAAGGAGAGGGAATTTCCTTCTCCTTCGAGGAGAAGGCGCCGAGCGTAAGTGAGGCGGATGAGGTGATTGTTTTTATTCCGTCATCCACCCTACAATCCATTTTACCAACACCTCGCCCTTGCGCGTGGTTCGGGCGAGGTCAAGGACATCGGATGGTATTTCATCGGGTGTTATGACGACCACATGATTGTCATCCCCGCGAAAGCGGGGATCCAGCCCATCAAAAAACATGGATTCCCGCTTTCGTGGGAATGACGATTCTATAGTTGGGTCTTCTACTTTTTGCTTGCCCGGGAATGACGTTTCTTTGGTTTGCAATGCCGAGCGCACTTTTTCTAAAAGCGCATCTGAACCGCGAAACAAAATATATCGCCAGCCGACGTCCGCCGCGCGCCAGGCAAGGCCCGGATCGTCTCCGCAGTCGAGGACGGGAATAATCAGCGACGTCGCGTCGCCCATCAGCGCTTTTGCATATAATGGGCCACCTGCGGAGGCGATGTGCGGCGCGCTCAACAACATAACCGCAACGCCGGTTTTCTCCGCCGCCGCGCGCGTCGCGGCCACGTGCTCCCGCGTGTGCACGATGACAACGCGGGAGGGCAGGGGCGTCATGGATTATTTTTCCAGCGCCGCGACGCCGGGCAGTTCCTTGCCTTCCATCCATTCCAGGAACGCGCCACCCGCCGTCGAGATGTGGGTGAAGGCATCGGCCGCGCCGGCGTGATGGAGCGCCGCCACGGTATCGCCGCCGCCGGCCACCGAGAGGAGCTTACCGGCGCGTGTTAGCGCGGCGGCTTCCTGGGCGAGCGTCACGGTGCCGGCGTCAAAGGGCGCAATCTCGAACGCGCCCAAGGGGCCGTTCCAGATCAGCGTCTTGGCGCGGGACAACACCGCGCTTAAGTCGGCGACGCTGGCCGGACCGACGTCGAGGATCAATTCATCAGCCGCCACCAGATCGGCGCGCACGGTGCGTGACTCCGCGCCGGCCTTGAATTCCTTCGCCACCACCACATCCGAGGGCAGGTGCACGCGGCAGCCTGCCGCCGCCGCCCGCTTCAGGATGTCGCGGGCGGTGTCGGCGAGATCATGCTCGCACAGCGATTTGCCGACATGCACGCCCTTGGCCGCCAGAAAGGTGTTGGCCATGCCGCCGCCGATGATGAGGTCATCGACCTTGGCGACGAGGTTGGTGAGCACGTCAAGCTTGGTGGAGACTTTGGCGCCCCCCACCACCGCCGCCACGGGGCGCATCGGATTGCCCAGCGCCTTTTCCAGCGCGTTGAGTTCGGCTTCCATGGAAAGCCCCGCCACCGCCGGGAGAAGATGCGCGATGGCCTCGGTGGAGGCGTGCGCCCGATGGGCGCAGGAGAAGGCGTCGCTCACGTAAATGTCGCCAAGCGCGGCGAGCGCGGCGGCAAACGTTGCATCGTTCTTTTCCTCGCCGGCGTGGAAGCGCAGGTTTTCCAGCAGCAACACGTCGCCCGGCTGCAATTTCGCCGCCGCCGTAGCCGCCGTCTCGCCGATGCAATCTTCGGCGAATGATACCGGTTTGCCGAGCGCCGCCGCCAGCGCCGGGGCGAGGGGCTTGAGCGACATCGACGGCACCACCTTGCCCTTGGGCCGGTCGAAGTGGGACAGCACGATCACCTTCGCGCCTTTATTCAGCAGCGCCTCGATGGTGGGAATCACGGCGCGGATGCGGGTGTCGTCGGTGATCTTGCCGTCCTGCATCGGCACGTTCAAGTCGGCGCGCACCAACACGCGCTTATTTTTTACGTCGAGATCGGCAATGCGGCGAAAGCGCGCCATGACTTCGCTCACTTCGCCTTCATCATGGCGATGGCGGTATCCGACATGCGGTTGGAGAAGCCCCACTCGTTGTCGTACCAGCTCGCCACCCGCACCAGGCGCTTGTCGATGACCTGGGTTTGCGTGGCGTCGAAGTTGGACGAGAACGGGCTGTGATTGAAGTCGATGGACACCAAGGGATCGGTGACGTAATCGATCACGCCCTTGAATGCGCCAACGCTCGCGGCCTTCATCAAGTCGTTGATTTCTTCCACCGTGGTGTCGCGGCCGGCGTCGAACTTCAAATCCACCAAGGATACGTTGGGCGTCGGCACACGGATGGACGTGCCATCGAGCTTGCCTTTCAGTTCCGGCAGCACCAGGCCCACCGCTTTCGCCGCCCCGGTGGAGGTCGGGATCATGGACAACGCGGCGGCGCGCGCCCGGCGCATGTCGCCATGGATCTGATCCAGAATGCGCTGGTCGTTGGTGTAGGCGTGAATCGTCGTCATATACCCGCGCACAATGCCGACGTTTTCATGCAGCACCTTGGCCATGGGCGCCAAGCAGTTGGTGGTGCACGAGGCGTTGGAGACGATTTTGTGCGCCGCCTTGAGGAGATGGTGGTTCACGCCGTAAACGACGGTGATGTCCTCGCCCTTGCCGGGCGCGGAGATCAGCACCTTCTTGGCGCCGGCGGTCAAATGCGCGCCGGCTTTTTCGGCGTCGGTGAAGAAGCCGGTGCATTCCATGGCGATGTCGACGCCCATGGCCGCGTGCGGCAGCTTGCCGGGATCGCGCTCGGCGGTAACGGCGACTTTTTTGCCATTGACGATAAGATCATTGCCGCTGACCTCGACCTTGGCCGGGAAGCGGCCGTGCACCGAGTCATATTTCAAGAGATGAGCATTGTCCTTGGCCGAGGCGAGATCGTTGATCGCCACCACCTCGATGTCGGTGCGGCCGGATTCGATGATGGCGCGAAACACGTTGCGCCCGATCCGCCCGAAGCCGTTGATTGCTACCTTAATGGCCATGGTTTCTTACTCCTTGAGGTTAGAGCAGACTGTTTTCAGAACACCGCCCTATGTTTATCAACTTGCTTATCGCCCCCTCACCCAACTACGGGTAAGGCTTGCGCAATTCGCGCTCGCCAACCCTTCGTATCCCTCTCCCCCTTCAAGGGGGAGAGGGTAGGGTGAGGGGGCGTCATTGCGAGCGGCGATAGCGAGCGTGGCAATCCATTGTTCCAATCCCTCTACCGCTAAAGGCGAGACCGTACCGCTGCGGCGATGTCTTCTGCCGTCAGCCCGAAATGCTTGTAAAGCTCTTTATAGGGCGCCGATTTGCCAAAGCTTGAAATGCCGAAGATGAGGCCGTCTTCGCCGACATAGCGCTCCCAACCGAAGGGGCTTGCCGCCTCGATGCCGACGCGCAGCGTGCCGCGACCTAAAATCGCCGCCCGCGCTTCCGGGCTTTGCGCGTCCAAAAGCTCGGCGCAAGGCATGGAGACGACGCGGGCGGCGATGCCGTCCGCTTCGAGAATTTTTTGCGCGGCGAGCGCGATCTCCACTTCCGAGCCGGTGGCGATCAGCGACACGGCGGCTTTTTTGGAAGCGGCTTTCAGTTCGTAAGCGCCGCCCGCCGATTTATTGGCGGCGTCGCCATCGCGCACGGTCGGCAGATTCTGGCGGCTCAAGGCCAGCACGCTGGGGCCGGTCTTATGCTTGAGCGCCAGTTCCCAGCACTCCGACGTCTCGATGGCGTCGGCGGGACGGAACACCCGCACATTGGGCATGGCGCGCAACGACGCCAGATGCTCGATCGGCTGATGGGTTGGGCCGTCCTCGCCCAGACCGATGGAGTCGTGCGTCATCACGTAGATCACCCGCTGACGCATCAAGGCTGAGAGGCGGATCGCCGGGCGGCAGTAATCGGTAAAGACCAGGAAGGTGCCGCCATAGGGGATAACGCCGCCATGCAGCGCCATGCCGTTCATCGCCGCCGCCATGCCGAATTCCCGCACACCGTAATAGACATAGCGTCCGCCGTAATTGTCGGCGGTCAACGGCGTCTGATCCTTGGTCTTGGTGTTGTTGGAGCCGGTCAGGTCGGCCGAGCCGCCGATGGTGACAGGCACGGTGCGGTTGATGACGTCCAAGGCAATCTCGGACGCCTTGCGGGTGGCTACCGCCTTGGCCTCGGCGGCAAGCTTTTGCTTCAAGGCCGCAAGCTCGGTTGAAAGCGCCGCCGGGATGTCGCCCTTCAGCGCCGATAGAAACGACGTCCGCTTATCGCCAGGCGTGGCGGCCAGCCGGTCGCTCCAGGCGGCATAGGCGCTGCGTCCCCGCCGGCCGGCTTGCCGCCAGGCGGTCAGCACCTCCTCAGGGATGTCAAATGGGCCATAGGGCCAGCCCAGCGCCTGTCGGGCGCCGGCGATTTCCTCCGCGCCTAAGGGCGAGCCATGGGAGGCCGAGGTGCCGGCCTTGGTTGGCGCGCCATAGGCGATGGTGGTGCGGCAGGCAACAAGCGAGGGGCGGGGATCAGACCGCGCCTCGTCAATCGCCTTGGCGATGGAGGCGGCGTCATGCCCATCGCAACGCACCGTATGCCAGCCGTGGGCGGCGAAGCGGGCGCATTGATCGTCCGACGTGGTCAGTTCGGTGGGGCCGTCGATGGAGATGTGATTGTCGTCCCACAATACGATCAGGCGGCCGAGCTTCAAATGACCGGCGAGGGATGCCGCCTCGTGGCTGATTCCCTCCATCAAACAGCCGTCGCCGGCAATGACGTAGGTGTGGTGATCAACCAGGTCGTCGCCATGCCGGGCCGCCAGATGCCGCTCGGCGACGGCCATGCCCACCGCCATGGCCAGACCCTGGCCCAGGGGGCCGGTGGTGGTCTCCACGCCCAAGAGTTCAAGATTTTCCGGATGGCCGGCGCACGGGCTTTCCAACTGGCGGAAACGCTTGATATCGTCCAGCGTCGGCCGTTCATAGCCGGTCAGGTAGAGGAGGGCATAAAGCAGCATCGAGCCATGGCCGGCGGAGAGGACGAATCGATCTCTGTCAGGCCAGTCAGGGTGTTGGGGGTCAAACTTCAAGTATTTTGTGAAAAGAACCGTGGCCACGTCCGCCATGCCCATGGGCATCCCCGGATGACCCGAATTGGCCGCCTCCACCGCATCCATGGCCAGCGCCCGGATGGCGTTCGCCAGCACCGTGTGTTCTACCGTCACAATCTGCTTATCCATTGATAAATCTTCAGGTTAACCCTGGCTGCCTTGCGGCCATGAAACGCGCGCCACAATGACCACTGGCGTCCTTGGCGTCAACCGGGTTGTCGCACTTTTTGCCGATGCTTTGCCGGCTTTTGCGCTCCAACTTCAAGCAAGCAGGCAAAAAGCCGGGAAAAGTATTGGATTTTTTGGGGCTTGTGCGGTTAGGCTAAGGTAGTACCTTGGCTTTATTCACACGCGTCGCACGCAATCTTAAGGAATAGGCTAAGCCAATGGCGGAGGAGCGGCCGACCGCAGGGGAGGCGGACAGCGCCATCAAGAGCGGGCGCGATTCGGCCGAGGCGATTTTGCATCGCCTCGAGTCGGCGCTTGCCCGCGTCGCTCAGCTCACCCAGCGCCTGCCCTCCGCTGATGATCTGTTTTCTCCCACCGTGCAATCCCACCAGGCCGAACGGCTGGCCCGCGACTATGCCGAGCTGCGGGAGCGCCATGCCGTCCTGTCGGACGAACACCAGGCGCTGCGGCGCGCCCATGACGCCTTGCTGGAGCGTCAGCGGGAGGCCGAGAAGCGCATAAGCGCGGTGATGGCGCGGGTGCAGGCGATGATCGCCAATCCCGCAGGCGGCGGAGAGTAGCCATGGCGCAGGTGACGGTCACGGTCAACGGACAACGCTATCAGTTGGCCTGCCGCGATGGCGAGGAGGCGCGGCTCATCGGCCTTGCCGGCTATGTGGATGGCAAGGTCGGCGATCTCATCGAAGGCATCGGCAACATTGGCGATACCCGGCTTCTCCTGATGGCGGCGCTGGTCGTTGCCGACGAGCTGATGGAAGCCCGCGACGCCGCCGCGCGCGCCGAAGACGACGAATTCACCCTGCGCCTCGCCAAGGCGGCAAACCGCCTTGAAGATATTGCCCGCAGGCTCGAGAGCGCCTAAGTAAAGGGGTGGCGGGTACTGCCCGGTGCGTCGAGACTGTCGATCCCTGGGGCGATATTCATCCCATCGGGAGCTGTCCCTGTCCTGGATCCTGGTCCAGGCATACGGCGCCCACCTGGCTCTTATGGCGCCAGAGGATGACCAAACTTGACGGCCATGGCGGTCCCGCCACTCATATTTTCAGCTTAAGGCATGATGGTCGACGCGGAAAAATCCCAGCTACGGGCGCACGCCCGCGCCCGCAGGCAGGAGCTTGCCGCCGACCACGGCGCGCCGGAACGGGCGGCGCAGCGCTTTCTGACCATGCTTCCCGAGACCGGGGTGCGGAGCATTGCCGGCTATTGGCCCATTGGCGATGAACTGGATGTGCGGCCGCTCCTGCATCATTTGGCGCTTGCCGGCCATCGCCTGGCCTTGCCGGTGGTCAAGGGCAAAACGTCTCCCTTGGCGTTTCGCGCCTGGGCGCCTGGCGACCCGATGATCCCCGGCGATTACGGCATCCAGACGCCGGCCGCCACGGCCGCGGAAATCGATCCCGACATCATCATCGCGCCGCTCTTGGCGTTCGACGCCGATGGCCATCGTTTAGGTTACGGCGGCGGCTATTATGATCGCACCTTGGCGGCGCTGCGGGCGAAATGCGACATTCTGGCGATCGGCTATGCCTACGCCGGACAGAAGGTGGGGCGGTTGCCGCGTCATGACGGCGATATGGTGCTGGACGCCGTGGTCACCGATCACGCGGTGCACTGGTTTAACAAGAAAGGGTTTAAGTGAAAGTCTTATTTCTGGGGGATATCGTCGGCCGTTCCGGCCGCAGCGCGGTGGCCGCGCATCTGCCATCGCTGAAAGCAGAGTTGGGCATCGACTTTACGGTCGTCAATGGCGAGAACCTCGCGGCAGGTTTTGGGCTGACGCAGGCGACTTGCGAGGAAATGTTCGCCGCCGGCGTCGATGTCATCACCACCGGCAATCACGTATGGGATCAGCGCGACATCGTGCCGGTGATTTCCAGCGACAGCCGCATCTTGCGGCCGCTCAATTTTCCCGCCGGCACGCCGGGGCGCGGCGCATGCCGGTACAGCGACGGCAAAGGGCGCAGCGTGGTGGTGATCAACGTCATGGGGCGGGTGTTCATGGAACCGTTGGACGATCCCTTCGCGGCGGTGGCCGGCGAGCTGCAGCGCCATCTGTTGGGCCAGGGCACCGATTTTCTGTTGATCGACGTGCATGGCGAGGCGACCAGCGAAAAAATGGCCATGGGTCATTTCGCCGATGGCCGCGCCTCGCTGGTGGTGGGCACCCACAGCCACGTGCCGACGGCGGACGCGCAAATACTGCCGCAGGGCACCGCCTATCAGACCGACGCCGGCATGTGCGGCGATTATAATTCGGTGATTGGCATGGAGAAGGAAGAGCCGCTGATACGCTTTACCAAGAAGATGGCGAGCGGGCGGTTTACCGCCGCCATGGGCGAGGGCACCATGTGCGGCGTGTTCGTGGAGACTGACGACAAAACCGGCCTGGCGCGCGCCATTCATCCGGTGCGGCTTGGCGGCCGGCTGCGGCCGGAGCGGCCTTAATCTATTCCAAGCCGTCCGGCATGGAGGCTTTCTTTTGTCGCACAAAGTCCTGCAAGGCTTCATCAATGGCAGGATCGAGGGGCGGCGCTTCATAAGCTTCCAGCAGCCGCTTCCAAAGTTTGTTGGCGCGCTCTGCTGCCGTTTGGCTGCCTTCCTGCGACCATTGCTCGAACGAGGAATAATCGGCCACCGTGGAGTTGTAGATCGCTGTTTGATAAGTCTCCTGGGTGTGCGCGCAGCCGAGGAAGTGGCCGCCCGGTCCCACCTCGCGGAAAGCTTCCATGGCCTGGGCCTTCTCCGACATGTCGAGCCCTTCCGCCATTTTTTGCATCATCGCCAACTGATCGGCGTCAAGCACCATCTTTTCCGGGCTTGCCGCCAAGCCGCCTTCCAGCCAGCCCGCGCCGTGCATCACGAAATTGACGCCCGCCAGCACGGTGGCCAACAGCGTTTGCGCGCTTTCATAGGCGGCTTGCGCGTCTGGTGTCTTTGAGGCGCACAGCGAGCCGCCGCTGCGCACCGGCACGCCCAGCCGCCGGCCCAGTTCCGCTACCGCAAACAACATATGGGAAGCGTTGGGCGTGCCGAAGGTGGGCGCGCCCGTTTGCATGGAGACGCCGCCGACGAACGAGCCGAACACCACCGGCGCGCCCGGCCGCACCAACTGGCAGAGCGCCATGCCGGCCATGGATTCAGCCAAGATTTGCGCGATGCAGCCGGCGGTGGTCACCGGCCCCATGGCGCCCGCCAACACGGCGGGAGTGACGATCACCCCTTGATTGGCGCGAGCATATTCCTTAAGCACGTTGATCATGGTGGAGTCGAATACCAGCGGCGAATTGGAATTGATCACGCACATGATCACGGTGTTTTGCGCAACGAATTCCGCGCCAAACAGCAGGCGCGCCATGTGAATGGAATCGGCGGCGCGCGCGCCATGATTGGAAGCGCCAAGGAAGGGCTGATCGGTGTGGCGGATCAGGCTGTAGAGCATGTCCAGGTGGCGCTTGTTGACCGGAATATCGGTAGGCTCGCACAGCAAAAAGCCCGCATGGTGAATGGCCGGGCACATGTAGGCGATCTTGGTCAAGGTGGTGAAGTCTTCGATGGTGCCATAGCGGCGGCCGCGATCAAGATCGGTGACGAACGGCGCGCCGCCCACCGGCGCGAATACCGTATTGTTGCCGCCGATGATCACGCTGCGCGCCGGATTGCGGGCATGGTGCATGAATTGGCGGGGTGCGGTGGCGAGGAGGGAGCGGGCAAGGCCGCGTGGGATATGCACCCGTTCGCCCTTGATATCGGCGCCCGCCTTCCGCCACAGCTCCAAGGATTCCGGATCGCGGCGAAATTCGATGCCGATCTCCTCCAGAATCCGGTCGGCGTTGCGCTCGATGGTAACGAGCGTTTCCTCATCGAACAAATTGACGTTGGGAATGGTGCGGCGGATATAGGGAAATTTTTCGTGCTTGATGGCGGTTCTTGCCGCGCGTGAGTGTTCACGCCCCCGGCGGCGGGCGGTCTGGTCCGTGCTCATGCGTCACCTCTTTGTGCGTTGCGGCCGCGTCGGCGGGTGCGGCTTTGCCCCATTGTCGCGATAACGGCGGCGGGAATGCTCATGGCGTTGACGAAGTGGTGTTGGAAATCCGGCTCGAGGGCGGTTTCGATTTTCTCCACCCGCGCCGCCAGATGGGAAAGTTCGGCGCGGGACTGCTGATTGAGAAGCGCGATGCGCGCGCCGACGCCGGCGGCGTTGCCGACTCCCTTGACGTCCTCAGGTCGGCACGGCGGCAGCATGCCCAACGCCAGCGCATAGGAGGGGTCGATCTGGCTGCCAAAGCCGCCGGCGAGATAAATCTCGTCCACCGCCGCGCAGCCCAAACGGTCCAGCAGCAAGCGCGCGCCGGCCTGCAACGCTGCTTTCGCCAGTTGGATGGCGCGCACATCCTGCTGGGTGATGCGGATGTCGCGCTCTTTATCGCGATGCAGAATATAGGCCCACACCGGTCCATCCGCCACCACCCGCCAGGTGCGCTGCGCCGCCTCGCCGAGGAGGCTACCATCGGCGCGCAGGATGCCGGCGCGGGCCATTTCCACCAGCGCTTCGACGATGCCGGAGCCGCAGATGCCGGTCGCTGTCGCGGCAAAATCAGCATCATCAGACCAGACCTCGCAGCCTATCACCTTAAAGCGCGGCTCTAATGTCAAGGGATCGATACGCACCCGCTCGATGGCGCCCGGCGCGGCGCGCTGGCCGCTGGAAATCTGCGCCCCTTCGAAGGCCGGCCCGGTGGGGCTGGAGGCGGCCAGCACGCGCCGGCCGTCGCTGAGCACGATTTCGGCGTTGGTGCCGACGTCGATGAGAAGTCGCACCGCGCCGCCCCGATGCGGCGCTTCCGCCAGCACGGCGGCGGCGGCGTCCGCGCCCACATGCGCGCCGAAGGCCGGCGGCGCGTAAATCTCCGCTGCCGGCAGCATGTTCAAGCCAAGATCGGCGGCGCGCCTCACTACGGCTCCTTCCGTGGCCAGGGTGAAGGGCGCGGTGGCGAGCCCCGCCGCATCAAGGCCGAAAAACAAGTGGTGCATGACCG
Organism: Pseudomonadota bacterium; assembly: GCA_003577275.1. GTDB lineage: Bacteria > Pseudomonadota > Alphaproteobacteria > Sphingomonadales > Govanellaceae > PRO5. The sequence continues at coordinate 514,804 of QEVO01000002.1, read as the reverse complement.
GATTGCCCACCACCACCGCTTCGCAAATAGAGCGCGGCGCGATATTGGCATGTCGCGCCGCCTGCAGGATGAGATCATTCAACGCCCGCCGCACGCAGGACGTCAGGTGCGCGCCGCCATCCTTGTGAGCGAGGAGAAAAGACAGTCGGCTCATGATGTCATCGCCGAAGCGGATTTGCGGATTGACCGCGCCCAGGGACGCGATGACATCGCCGCTGGTCATGTCCACCATCTGTAAAGCGATGGTGGTGGAGCCGATATCCGCGGCGACGCCATAGAGGTCCGGCGAAAAGCCGGGACGAACATCGATGATCTCGCATCCCTTGCGAACAATGGCGGTTACGCTTCCGCTGCCTTCGTTCAAGGCTGGAGACAGGAGGCGAAGTATGTCGGCGTCAATCGTCAACTCGCCCAGTCCCCATTTTTCCCGCAACGCGCGCGCCAGTCGGTCGGCGTCATTTGCGGCGTCATGCGGCTGGGCGAACGGAATGGTCACGAAACAGGCGCGCACGTCACAATCAAGGGTAATATCGCGATAGAGGCTTTCCTTGCGCACCACCGGACGGTGGACTTGGAATTCCGGCGGCACGCTCACCGTCACATTGCCTTGGATGGTGGCCTGGCAGGCCAAGCGATGCCCGGGCCGCATCGGGCGGCGCGTGTGATAGCGCTCCTCCACCTCGTTCCAGTGCGACAAGCCTTGTGCTTGACTAGGATCCACGTCGATCTGACAGCGTCCGCACAAGCCGACGCCGCCGCACACCGAATCAAGATCGACGCCCAACGCCAGGGCGGCGTCGCGCACGGTTTTGCCGACGGCAAAGCGTCCGCGACGGCCGGCGGGGCTGAAGATGACGAGACGATCGTCAGGCATTTTCCGCACGCCTTCTGCGGCGGCCTTCGCGCTGCCGCCGCGGGTCCTGATCGGGATCGCGATAAGTCGCCACCCAATGGGCGCAGTTCTGGTCGTGTCCCAGCACCACGTCCGCGCCGCGCACCGCCGCCATTTCCTCGGCATGGAGCGGGTTGAGAATGGCCGAAGTCATGCCGGCGCCGATGGCCATGGCGAGATAGGCGGCGTTCAAGGGATGACGGTTGGGCAAACCGAAGCTGACGTTAGACGCGCCGCAGGTGGTGTTGACTTTAAGTTCCTCACGCAAGCGGCGGATCAGGCGGATGGTGCCCGCGCCGCTGCCGTTGGTGGCGCCGGCGGGCAACACCAAGGGGTCGATGACTACGTCCGCCGCCGGAATGCCATAGTCAGCCGCCCGCTCGACGATCTTGCGGGCGCAGGCGAAGCGCACGTCGGGATCTTCCGAGATGCCGCTCTCGTCGTTGGAAATGCCCACTACCGCCGCGCGGTATTTCGCCACCAGCGGCAAGACTTCTTCCAGTTTTTCGTCCTCGGCGGTGACCGAGTTGACCAGCGCCTTGCCTTGATAGACCGCAAGACCCGAGGCCAGCGCGGCGGTGACGGAAGAATCGATGCTCAACGGCGCGTCAGTCAGCGACTGCACCAATTTTATCACCTGCGCCAGGATCGCCGGCTCATCCGCCATGGGTACGCCGGCGTTGACGTCCAATACGTGCGCGCCGGCTGCCACTTGCGCCAAGGCATCCTCTGTGACGCGGGTGAAATCCCCGGCCGCCATCTCGGCGGCAAGAATTTTGCGGCCGGTGGGATTGATCCGCTCGCCGATCACCACGAACGGCCGGTCGAAACCGATCACCACGTTCCTTGTCGCCGATGAAATAATCGTATCCGTCATGCTTGCGTTTCCTGCGTGATGGTTTTTCTGCGGTCCCTGTTGACCGGGCGGCGGCCTTGCAGCACGCCGGATTGCTGAATGATTTCCGACACCAGTTCCTCCTGACGATAGGCCATGACATGAACGCCGGCGACGCCGGGAATGGCGCGGATTTCCTGAATGAGCTCGATGCAGATGTTTTTGCCCTCGCGGCGCTGATCGGCGGCCCCTTCCAACCGTTCTATGATGGCGTCTGGAATATGGATGCCAGGCACGTTGGCGCGCATCCACTTGGCCGCCTTGGCCGACACCAACGGGCCTACGCCCGCCAGGATGAAGCATTGCTGATCGAGTCCGAGATCGCGCACGCGCTGCATGAATGCTCTGAACGTCGCCAGATCGAAGCAGTACTGGGTTTGCACGAACTGCGCCCCGGCAGCGATTTTTTTCGCCAGCCTTAGGGGGCGAAAATCTAGTGGCGGCGCGAACGGGTTGGCGGCCGCGCCGAGGAATAGCCGCGGCGGCGAGGTCAGCTTGCGGCCCGACAGCAGGCGTGATTCATCCCGCATGGCGCGGATGGTTTGCAGGAGGGAAATGGAATCTAGATCGAACACCGGCTTGGCCTCGGGCTGATCCCCCACTTCGACGCCGTCGCCGGTCAGGCACAAGACATTGGCGACGCCGATGGCGGCCGCGCCCAGAACGTCGCCCTGGATGGCGATGCGGTTGCGGTCGCGGCAGGATATCTGCATGACCACGGCATAGCCGGCGCGGCTTAAGAGCGAGCACACGGCGACGCTGGACATGTGGGTATGCGCGCCCGAGGCGTCGGTGGCGTTGATGGCGTCGCACACTTCCGCCAGCACCAGCGCGCGCTCATAAACATCGCGCGGGTCGGCGGAATCCGGCGGGTTGAGCTCCGCCGTCACCGCGAACTTGCCGCTGCGCAACACGCGCTCGAACCTTCCTCGCGAGGAATGGCCGGGCAGGGGCGCGTATTCCGCCGCCGGATCATAATAGGCGCGGCTCATGGCGCGGCCCTTTCCTGGCGGCGGCGTTCCAGGTCAGCAAACCAGGACGAGCGACCCTTTAGACGTTGATCATAGGCCGGTTGCAGGGTCAAGATGGCGTTCGTCTCGCGCAAGTTCCGGCTGCCGCGCCAGGCTTCCACCCACACGCAGCGCATGTCGGGCCTGACTTCGCAATGGCCGTTGGCGCGCACGCCGCCGCAGGGGCCGTTGCGGATATTCTTCGGGCAGTTCATGGGGCAGGACATGCCGGTCTGCCCGAGAATGCACGCGCCGCACATGCGGCAATCAAAGAGCAGGGATTTGCTTGGTTTCTCAACCGCCAGAAGCAGGCGCTGGGTGCGCCGTTGCCCCATGACGCGCCATAACGGCTCAAGGAGAAACAACAGCCGTAGGAATCCGCGATAGAAACGCTGGAATGAGGCGGCATGTGTCACGGCAAAGTATCGCATGGGTGTCCATTGCTCCGCCATACCATCAGGCAGACGCCGCCCGTTTCATGAAGTCCGCCAGCTCGCCGAGTCCGGTGAGGCGGCGCTCGAAGGCAAGGCCAAGAAATTGCGCGGCGCGCTCAGCTTTTGCCGTCAACGCCGGATCGTCCAATTGCGCCAGATAGACCAGCTTTTTGTAATTGCCGAAATAATCGTCGCGTAGCTCGGGGTGGCGATCCAGCCCCAAGCCCGTCACGATCAGCCGCTTGAAATGCCTGACCAGGTAATCGGTGAGAAAAAAGCACGCCGGCTCAGCGTCGGTGAGTTCCTTGAAATCCTCCCGACCGGCGTAGAATTCATAACAATGGCTGCCGTCGATCCGCTCCACGCCATGCCGCGCGCACACCCGGTCGAGCTCGCCGCCGGTGCCGCAATCGCCGTAAAGCACGAAGATGCGGTCATAGCTTTTTCGCGCCCGGCGAATTTTTTGCTCCAGGATGGCGGGAATTTTGTGGGGACGGTTGTGCAGATGCGCCGGCAAACAGGTAACGGCGATCTTATCCATCTTGGAGGCAGTAATGAACGACACCATCTCCCGCGCCAGCGCGCCGCAGCCGATGATCAACGTCGAGGGATGGGCGGCGGCGGACATGCAAGTTATCCGGCCGGCACGGCGTGCTGCCGCCGCGCCGAGATCATCGCCTTGGCGGTTTCCACCGCCACCGCGGCGTCGCGGCAGTAGGCGTCCGCGCCGACGCTTTCGGCAAAGGCCTCATTGAGCGGCGCGCCGCCCACCAGGACGATATAATCATCGCGTCGGCCTTTCTGCTTCAAGGTGTCGATCACCACTTTCATATAGGGCATGGTGGTGGTCAGAAGCGCCGACATGCCGAGGATGTCCGGACGATGCTCGTCCAGCGCCGTCATGAAATCGTCGGCCGAAACGTTGATGCCGATGTCCACCACCTCGAAGCCGCCGCCTTCCAGCATCATGGCGACCAGATTCTTGCCGATATCGTGAATATCGCCTTTGACGGTGCCGATCAGCACCTTGCCGATGCGCGGCGCGCCGGTCTCGACGAGCAGCGGGCGCAGAATGGCCATGCCGGCCTTCATCGCCTTGGCCGACATCAGCACTTCGGGCACGAACAGGATGCCGTCACGGAAATCGACGCCGACAATGCCCATGCCGGCCACCAGCGCCTTGTTGAGAACGTCGTTGGGCGTCCAGCCGCGGGAGAGCAGGATATTGACCCCTTCGGCGACTTCGTCGGCCAGACCGTCATAAAGATCATCGTGCATTTGTTCGACCAGGTCGTCGTCCGCCAGCGAGGATAGGTCCAGATCATCCGCCGTGCTCATCAGGCCCTCTTTTCCATGTTTCTTGCAGGAAAGCTTTAGCCAACTCTGAACCAGGCGGGGGAGGGCGGCCACTTCTAATTATTCCATCGCTCCATGAATTTTATTCAATCGGTCGGAATGTGTGGGAAGGACCTTTTCAGGGCAGTTTTTTTGCTGCAAAATCAAAGCGGTATTTCCTGGGCGATGGGATCGGAAAGCGAGCATGGCTATGCCGGTGAGACTGGATATTCGCCATCTGCAGATGCTGAAAGTGCTGAAAGCCAGCAGCTCCATGAAAGAGGCGGCGATCAAGCTCAACATCACGCCCTCCGCCTTGAGCCACCGGCTGCGGGAGGCGGAGCGCCGGCTGTCCACCACTCTCCTCTATCGGGACCAGTCGCGCATTACCCTGACGCTCGCGGCGCAACGGCTGATCAGCGCGGCCGATACCATTCTGGCGGAACTGGAAAACGCCGAAAAGGAAGCGGAGCTCGGCTATCGCGGGTTTGATCAAGTAGTCAAGATCGGCAGCCGCGCCAATATGGCGCGCGGCTGGCTGCCCAGGCTGCTCATCGAATTTATGGCGGATAATCCGAAAACCACCATTGAGATCGTCACCGCCGCCGCTGCCGACCCGCTGGAATGGCTGCATGGCGAAGGGATCAATCTTGCCATCGTATCGGGCAAGAAACCGAGCGGCGACGTGATCGCCAAGCACCTGTTCAGCGATGAACTGGTGGCGGTATTGCCGAAGGGTCATCCGCAAACCAAGCGGGAGGTGGTGTCGGCTGAAGATTTCTATGACGATACCTACATCACCTACGGCATCGAAATCGAGCCGGGACACGAATATGACCTGCTGTTTAAGGAAAGCGCCCCCCTGCCGAGAAAAATGATCAATGTCGGCTCGCTGGATTTTATCTTGGAGTTCGTCAAGCTCGGCTACGGCGTGTCCTTCCTGATGAAATCGGCGGTGTTGGATGCCGTGCGGCGGGGAGATGTGGATATTCGTCCGTTACAGGCCGGCGGCGGCGTGAGCATCGATTGCTGGGCGGTTTATTCCAAGGTCGTGCCGGATACCGCGGCGACCGCCCGTCTGGCGGCCATGCTGGAGCGCTCCTCGTTCGCTCTAAGCTGAAGCTTCTTCTCGCGGTTTTCGCCGGGCGATGGCTTTCAGCACCGCCTGGTGCTTGCGGGCATTGAGGGGGTAGTTCCAGAACAGGGCGATGGCGGCAAGGATGATGAGGCTCGGCGCCAACAGGCCGATGATGCGCACCCATTGCAGCGTTTCCGGCGAGTTATCCGCCTTGGCGTCAAAACCGACCCATTGCAGCATGGGCAACGCAATGAGCGCCGCCACCGCCAGCGCGCCCTTGTCGAACAAATTAAAGAACGCAATGTAACTGCCGGATACCTTGTCGCCGCCTTTCAAAGCGCCATAATCGATGCAATCGGCGATCATCGAGGTCGGCACGATGTACCAGGTGGCGAAGGAAGCGCCGATCACCGCATAGGCCACGCCGGCCCAGAAGAAGGATCCTTGCGGCGTGAAGCCGAGCATGGCGAGCGCTGCGATCTCGATGGCCGCGCCGACGCAGATGGCGCGGTGCTTGCCGATGCGTCCGGCCAGATAGACGAAGAACGGCACGCAAAGCGGCATGACCATGTATTCAATGAGCATCAGGTTGAGGAACTCGCCGCGCAGGCCCATGGCCTGCTCGATGATGAACAGCATGCAGGCGTTATACATATAGGTGCCAAGATACAATAGGCCGACGCCCGTCAGCACCCGCAGGTAAAGCTTGTTTTTCAAGATCAGTTTGAAGTTGCTCCACACCTCGGGGCTTGGACCGCTGGCGCGGGTGGTGTCGGGCACCTTCCAGGCGGCGAAGAAATTGGTAAGCGGGATCAAGATACACGCCACCCAGGTGAACACGTACATGACATTGGCGATGTTAGTCTCGCCATCGGGGATGAACAGGCGCGGCGCCGCCACCGAAAGATAAATGCCGATCATGGTGCCGACTTCGCGGTAGCCGGTGACTTTGTTGCGCTCCTTGTAATCGGTGGTCAGCTCAGCGCCCCAGCTTAAGTAGGGTATGCGCAGCATGGTATAGGCGATGTAAAAGATGATCAGTCCCACCAGGAGAAAGGTTTCGTCAGCGCCCTTGGGCGGCTGGCATAACAGCCAGGTCATCAGCATCATCAACGGCGTGCCGATCACCAGCCAAGTTTTGCGGCGACCCCAACGGAACGGAATCTTGTCGGACAGGATGCCAATGATGGGATCGGAAATGCCGTCCCACATGCGGCCGATGAAAAAAATCACCCCGAGAGAGGCGAGACTTAATCCCACCACCTGGGCATAAAACGGCGGGAAATAGACGATGATCGGCAACAGCAGCATGGCTTGGGGAATGGCCGGCAGGCTATAGCTTGCCAAAATAGTGCGCGATAATTTCCCCGTTGTCGCCATGATGGTTGCCCGCCCCTGATACCGATGGTCCCCTACCATCTTTTTCTGGCGCGGATTATGGGGCTTTAGGGAGCCTCAAGCAATTGCCCCTTACGCCGCCCCGACGGCAGCGGGTTGCATAACTTTCAAGATCGGGCGCAATCTTGTTCAACAAGCGGCCCCGCCGTTGGTGGCGGTTAGAATTTATGTATATAAAACAACTAGCTAAGCTGTGCGCGAGGGCTGGCCCATCAACATCAAAAAAACCTATCGTCCTTATAGGAAGTTAAGAATACGGTTGCGAAACAAGACGCCCAAATGCCGGGTGAAGGTCAAGTTGCGGGAGGAGCGCCAACGGGCCGTCGGTCCTAATGACGTTTAAGCCACGAACCTCGTCTACGATCAGTTGGCCGTAGGAAAAAAGTACGCATTCTGACGGTGGTTGACACATATTCACGTTATGCCCCGTGCTGAATCCACAGTTCAGCGACCGGGGAGAGGATGTCGTGGCCACCCTTGAGTGAATCTCCCGTCAGACCTGCTACCCCAAAACTATCGAAGAACAACCACGCAGCGCAATCGGGAATAAGGTTCCGATCTGGCTGGTGAAATCAGGGGACGCCACCAGCCCGTCCCCATGGGGAAGTGACCTGCTACCTTTAATTGGCTCCTTTTAAAGGGCGCAGGTCAAGCTCAGCACCGCGCCCGCCGCAAGACCATCGATAATGTAACGGTCATTGGTCATATTGCGTCCGAAGATGGAAACCTGCCATGCTTGGTCCGCGCTCTCGAATGTGATGGCGCCATCCAGGCTTTCGGAAACCGGCCTGCGGCCAAGCCAATCCACCAGTCATAATGCCGCATCCTCTAGAGGTGCGGATCAAAAAGCTCGAACAAGAGCTTGCCCAGAGGCGGGGTTGATCATGGCAGGACCCGCGCTCTGGCTCGATGCTCATGCCTATGGCGTGCGGATTTTGGCGGGCGGGCGCGAGCCCTGGGCAAATCCTTCCGAGCTTGGGCTATTCTATCGGCAGCTTCAGGACCTGTTGCGACCGGATATTCTGGAACTGCCCTTGGCCCCGGCCTTTATTCTCGACCTGACAGAGTTTGCCAGCCAAGCAGATGATGTCGAGATGGCGGATGCGTTTGATCGCACGGTCGCCAACGGGCGTGTAGCGGCGCTGATCGACCAGGGCTTGCACGCGATCACTGGCGCCAATCCATCGCTACCCCTGGCAGTCGGCCTGCCGGGGCCGGCGGCGCTGCTGAGTCTGGTCTCGGCGGGTGCAATCGCCACTGCCGGCAAGGACGCCTTGGATATCGCAGCGCTGGCGCTTTCGGACTTGATACGCGCGCTTTCAAGTCACAAAATCACTTGGCTCGCGCTTCATGAACAGCATTCGCATGCGTTAACCTATGGCCAAGGCATCGTTAATGTCACGCGCCATTATGGCTGGCACTTAGCCCTGATGGATAAGGAGACGCCCGCCGATGCCGCCTCGTACACTGCTTATGATCTTGTCTTCCCGCCGGCGGGAGGAGTCACTGAAGGCAAGGGCGGTTGCGCCATGCTTGACATTACAGTATGGCAAGATAGCAGTGAATTCATGATTCCATTTACGGCCACGTGGCTGAGGGCGGAGGTGTTGTCCACGGCCCAGCCCGAGACCGTATTGGCGACGCTGAAGCGCTTGAGAGGCTGACGATTCATGACCAGCCTATTATTTCATGATTCTTTTGATTTTCTGGCCCGGACCCGGCCCCATCAGCTTTGTATCGATGATGGCGTGCGGGCGCTGAACTATGCCGAGGCGGCGACGGAAGTCAACCGCTTGGCCAATGGCCTCCTGTCCCTGGGTCTTAAATCCGGTGATCGTTTCGGTTATCTATCGAAGAACAGGGTTGACATGTGGCTTCTATATCTGGCGGCTGCGCGTACGGGAGTGGTGCCGGCGCCGCTCAACTATCGGCTTGCGGCCGCTGAATGGCGCTATATTCTGGATGATGCCGAAGCCTTGGCCGTGATGGTGGAGGCGGATTATGTTGACGCCATCGAAGATATTCGCGGAGAACTACCCCGCATAAGAAATTTTATCGCGATCGGCGCAAAGCCATACATGGGCTGGATCGATTATGGTGCTTGGCTGGCGGGGCAACCGACCCATGCGATCGAGACTAGGGTGTTGCCTGGTGACGTGTTCTATCAGATGTACACCAGCGGCACCACAGGGCGACCCAAGGGCGTCATTGTTACTCATGCCAACTATGCCGCCAATCTGTCCCAGGCCATGATCATGATTACGCGACGGCCAAGCGTCGGGCAGGTCGCGCTGGTGGTAACGCCGCTCTATCACGCCGCCGCCGTTTGGATCTGTGCATTTTGCACGAATCTTGGTTTATCGATCTTGTTGCATCGTGATTTCGATGCCAGTCATGTCGTTGACACCCTCGAGCGTAGGGGCGTGGTTTTCACCTTTTTAGTGCCGGCGATGATTCAAGCCTGCTTGACCCAGGTGGCGGATGTCACGTCGCGAGATTTCTCGGCGCTTGGTATTCTCATGTATGGAGCCTCGCCGATTGCCGAGGACACGCTCCGGCGTGCGATCAACCTGTTTGGCTGTGATGTCTATCAGGCCTATGGTATGATAGAGATTACGGCTTGCCTGACCCTATTAGGGGCTGAAGAACATCGCCGCGCGCTTGCGGGCAGGGCGGGTTTGCTGTTGTCGGCCGGCCGGGCCATGCCGGGCACGGAGCTGCGAATCGTTGACAGCGAGGACGGCGAGGTCGGGCCGGGCACGGTCGGCGAGATCGTTGCTCGCGGACCGCAAATTGTCCCGGGCTATTGGCGGCAGGCCAAAGCGACGGCGGACTTTCTGCGCGGCGGTTGGGCCCATACCGGCGATGCCGGCATGATCGATGGCAATGGTTACCTTTATATTTGCGGCCGAATCAAGGATATGGTTGTATCAGGCGGTGAGAATATCTACCCACGCGAGATTGAAAGCGTACTGTTCGACCACCCCTCGATCATTGACGCAGCGGTGATCGGCGTACCGGACGAAACGTATGGCGAGGCGCTGCCGCGTAATGCCAGCGGTAAGGTGCTCAAGACCGAACTGCGCGCTCCTTATTGGCAAGGCCGTGGGCGTAGCGTCGGATAAAGTCTGCCTTTTCCGGGGCCTACGATGGCTGCGGTCCGGGAGGTATCGACCGCGTCCTTACCCGTACATTCGCATGGCAGGGATGGGGGGACCCCAAAACGACAAAAGCAAGGCGGGGAGCCTTGCTTTTGCGGATGATTCTGTTGTTTTTTGATCGGCCGGCATTCTTGGCGATGTCTGGCCGTTTATATCCTCCCCAAACTCGGGCTCCCTCAAACAGTATGCCTCTCAACGCAAGACGATACTAAAGACCAGCTTTCCTGTCATCGGCGAACCCACGGATTGCATGGTATTTTAGTCACATTTTTATGATATTGTGGCAAAATCGCAACAATGGACATCCTAGAGGGGGTCGCTATGCCCGTGCCCATCCTGATCTTGACCGCCGCCATGGCCTTGGCCGAGGCCGACTACCACGTCAAAAGCGGCGAGCCGATGCCAGACTCGGCGACCCCGGCGGCCTCGGCATGGGTCATTCGCGCCAGCGATTGCCGAACCTTACACCGCTATCGCCCGAAGGCGGGGGTCGAGCATAAGGGCAAGGCCGATATGACCGCCTATCCCGATTTCGGCGAGCGGGCGCGCAACCTCGCCATCGCCATCAAGGTTCAGGTTGACGACCAGTTGCCGCCCTTGGGCCCCACCGGCAAATCGGTGGGCGGCGAGGGGTTCTTGACCTTCATCGAGGTCAAGGACGGCGAGCTTTACGTGGACGGCAAGCCCCTTGGCGCGGACGGGGTGGCGGCGGTGAAAGACGCTTGCCGCCGGGACCAGGATAATTCCAAGGGCAGCCCCCAAGATCGGTAGCGCGCGCGCCATAGGCTCGCTATGATGCCGGCCATCCTGCGGGCCCGGCTGTTAAGGGCCCGTTTTTGAAAAACACAAAAGCGCCGGAAGAACCCTGCCATGCGGCTTAGTCGTTATTTTCTCCCCATCATCAAGGAAAACCCCCAGGAAGCCCAGATCGTCTCGCACCGCCTGATGCTGAGGGCCGGCATGATCCGCCAGGCCAGCGCCGGCATTTACTCATGGCTGCCGTTGGGCTTGAAGGTGCTGCGCAAGATCGAGGCCATTGTCCGCGAGGAACAGGATCGCGCCGGGGCGGTCGAGCTCCTGATGCCCACCATCCAGTCCGCCGACCTGTGGCGGGAAAGCGGCCGCTATAATGACTATGGCGAGGAAATGCTCCGGATCGTCGACCGCCACAAGCGCGACATGCTCTATGGCCCGACCAACGAGGAACTGATTACCGACATCTTCCGCACCACGGTGAAAAGCTACCGCGACCTGCCGAAGAACCTCTATCATATTCAATGGAAGTTCCGTGACGAGATCCGCCCCCGCTTCGGCGTTATGCGCGGGCGCGAATTCCTGATGAAGGATGCCTACTCCTTCGATCTCGATTACGCCGGCGCACGGCGGTCCTACAACGCCATGTACATGGCCTATCTTCGCACCTTCGCCCGCATGGGGCTGGTGGCCATTCCGGTGCGCGCCGATTCCGGCGCCATCGGCGGCGACTTGAGCCACGAGTTTCAGATTCTCGCCCACACCGGCGAGAGCGACATTTATTACGATGCCGGGATCGAGGATATCTCGCTGGCAAAATTGATGGGCGCCGGCGACGATTTTGAAAAAACCGTCACTCACCTGCAATCGCTTTATGCGGCGGAGCAGGAAAAACACGACGCCAAGTCATGCCCGGTGCCGCCGGAACGCTTGAAGCACGCCAAGGGCATCGAGGTCGGCCACATCTTCTATTTCGGCACCAAGTATTCCAAGGCGATGAACGCCAAGGTGACGGGGCCGGACGGCGCGGACATCACGGTGGAAATGGGTTCCTACGGCATCGGCGTGTCGCGCCTGGTGGGCGCCATCATCGAGGCGAGCCATGATGACGCCGGCATCATCTGGCCGCAGGCGGTGGCCCCCTTCAAGGTGGGCTTGATCAACTTGCGCGCCAATGACGCCGCCTGCGTGACCGCCTGCGATGATCTTTACGCCAAGCTGCAGAACGCCGGGGTCGACGTGCTTTATGACGATACTGACGAATCGGCGGGCGGGAAGTTCGCCACCTGCGACCTCATTGGCTTGCCATGGCAGGTGGTCGTCGGCCCGCGGGGTATAAAAAGCGGCGTGGTGGAATTGAAGAACCGCCGCAGCGGCGAGAAACAGGAGCTTTCGCCGGAGGCGGCGCTCAACAGGATCATGGGATAACAGGCCGATGGGGCGTCGCTTTGAATGGATGATGGCGGGACGCTATTTGCGCGCCCGGCGAAGCGACAGTTTCATCTCTGTCATTGCCGGCTTTTCATTGGTCGGCATTTCGCTGGGGGTGGCGACACTCATTATCGTCATGGCGGTGATGAACGGCTTTCGCGCGGAGCTGTTGTCTCGCGTCATCGGCTTTAACGGCCACATCCTGGTGCAAAGCTATTATGGCGAACTTGCCGACTACGATGACGTCGGCAAGCGTATTGCCCAGGTTGACCGGGTGGTGCGGGTGGCGCCGTTGATCGAGGGTCACGTACTGGCCTCCGCCCATAACTTGGCCGACGGCGCGGTGGTGCGCGGCATCAAGCCGGAAGACATCGTGCTGCAGCCGGCCATCGCCGACAATATCAAGGCGGGCAGCCTGAAGGATTTCGGCAGCGATAACAGTATCGCCGTCGGCGTGCGCTTTGCCGAGGATTACGGCCTTAAAATCGGTGACAGCGTGACCTTGTTGTCGCCCAAAGGCGCGGCGACGCCGTTCGGCGTCGTGCCGCGCGCGGTAAGCTATCGCGTCGTCGCTACCTTCGAGGTCGGTGAATACAGTTACGACTCTCGCTTCATCTTCATGCCGCTCACCCAAGCGCAGCGCTACTTCGGCTTGGGCGATCGGGTGCAGGGCCTGGAGGTGGTAATCACCGATCCCGATCTCGTCTACGACGTGCTGCCGGCGATTTCGGCGGCGGTCGACGAGCCGGCGCGGCTGGTTACCTGGCAGCAGATCAATCCGGCGCTGTTCAGCGCGCTTCAGGTTGAACGCAACGTGATGTTCCTGATCCTCACCCTGATCATTCTGGTGGCGGTGTTCAATATCGTCTCCAGCCTCATCATGCTGGTCAAGGACAAGGGGCACGATATCGCCATTCTGCGCACCATGGGCGCGTCGCGCGGCTCGGTGATGCGGATATTTTTCATCGCCGGGGCCAGCATCGGCGCGTTCGGCACCTTGCTCGGCTTTGCCATCGGCGTCCTGGTGTGCAACAACATTCAGGCGTTGCAGCATGGCCTGGAGAAGCTCATCGGCACCGAACTGTGGTCGCCGGAGCTGCGTTTCCTGACTGAAATTCCCGCCCGCATGGACGCCATCGAAGTGGGCATGGTGGTGGGGGTGGCGCTTCTGTTGTCGTTTTTGGCGACGCTCTACCCGTCCTGGCGCGCCTCGCGCCTCGATCCGGTGGAAGCCTTAAGGTACGAGTGACGCCATGACCGCCGCCCTTGCTTTGCGCGATATTCGCATGGACTTTAAACAGGGCAGCGCCGTGCTGCATGTGCTGCGCGGCGTTGACTTGATCGTTGAGCCGGGCGAGGTGGTGGCGCTGGTCGGCGCCTCAGGCGCGGGCAAATCGACGCTCTTGCACATCGCCGGCTTGCTGGAGGCACCGACAGCAGGCGAGATCGAAATTGCCGGCAAAACGGTGTCGCGCTTGAACGATGACGCGCGCACCGAGGTGCGCCGGCATCAGCTTGGCTTCGTCTATCAGTTCCATCATCTGCTGCCGGAGTTTACCGCGCTGGAAAACATCGTGCTGCCGCAGCTTATCGCCGGGGTGACGCCGGCGGCGGCGCGGATCAAGGCTCTGGAGCTACTCGATCGGGTGGGGCTAACGGAGCGCGCCCGCCATCGCCCGGCGGAGCTGTCCGGCGGCGAGCAGCAGCGGGTCGCCATCATGCGGGCGCTGGCCAATGGCCCGAAGATCATCCTGGCCGATGAACCCACCGGCAATCTCGATGACGCCACCTCGGAACGTGTTATGATGGAGTTCCTGCGCCTGGTGCGTGAAGCGGGAGCAGCGGCGGTGATCGCCACCCATAATCGCGAGCTGGCGGCGCGGATGAGCCGGGTTGTCCTTCTCAAGGAAGGACGGCTTCATGATGTCGCGGCGGAAGCGGGGGAATAGACATGCCTGATAATCCCAGTCCCTTGGCGATTATTGTCGCTGCCGCCGCCTACATGGCGGTGGGCGCGGTGTGGTACGCGCCGCGGATTCTTGGCAACAAATGGTTGTCGCTGATCGGCAAAACACGGCAAGAGCTTGGCGCTCTCTGGCGGCCGATGATCCTGGCCTCGCTGGCGGCGCTGGTGCTGGCCTATACTCTGTCGCTGCTTATTGTCGCCATGGAAATCGACAGTTTCGTCGAGGGCGTCTTGTTCGGCTTTCTCATTGGCGCCGGCATTTTCGCCGCGGCGTTGGCGCCGATCATGGCGTACGAGGGACGGCCGCGCCAGCTTTTTACGCTCTATGCCGGTAATGTCGTCGTCGGCATGATGGTGATGGGCGCGATCCTCGCCGCCTGGCGGTAGAAGAATGGGAGAAGACGAAAATCTCCATTGCTGTCATCGCGAGCCGCTGTTAAGCGGCGCGGCGATCCAGAATCTACAGAGCTGGATTGCTTCGTCGGCTTCGCCTTCTCGCAATGACGGCTATGCCTGACCGGGAAGCGCTCTAATATGCCCACCGCCGATTTCATTCATCTGCGTGTCCATTCCGCCTATTCGTTGTCGGAAGGCGCCATTCACATCAAGGCGCTGGCCAAGCTGTGCGCCAAGGCTGACATGCCGGCGGTGGCGGTCACCGACACCAATAATCTTTTCGGCGCGCTGGAAGCATCTGCTGTTCTTGCAAGCGCCGGCGTGCAGCCCATCGTCGGCTGTGCGCTTGCCGTCGATGTGCCGAAATCGGAAACCGGCCCCGCGCCGATGTTGCGGGAAAAGCCGGCAGCTGTTGTGCTGCTGGTGCAAAACGCGCAGGGCTATGGCAATCTGATGGCGCTGGTTAGCAAGGCGCATTTAGAAGGCGTTGCGGGCGAACCCAGCGTCAAGATTGATGATCTTGCCGGCGCGTCGGAGGGGCTGATTTGCTTGACCGGCGGCGCGGAAGGCCCTGTTGGGCGCTTGTTGCGCAATGGTCAGGAGACGGCGGCGGCGGCGTTGCTGGAGCGCTTGAAAGCCATCTTTCCCGGCCGGCTTTATATCGAGCTGCAGCGTCACGACACCGACGCGGAGCACGCCACCGAGGAAAAATTCATCGACTTGGCGTACGCCCATGATCTGCCGCTGGTGGCCACCAATGACGTGCACTTCGCCGGCCGCGACATGTTCGAGGCGCACGACGCGCTGTTGTGCATCGCCGAGGGAACTTACGTTAGCGAAGACAATCGCCGCCGCTTGACGCCGGAGCATTATTTTAAATCCGCCGCCGATATGCGCGCGCTGTTCGCCGATCTGCCGGAAGCCATTGACAATACCGTGGTGATCGCCCGGCGCTGCGCCTTTAAGGTTCCGAAAGTCGATCCCATTCTGCCCAAGTACGCCGCCGGCGAGGGCGTCAGCGAAGCGGACTCGCTGCGCCAGCTCGCCAACCAAGGGTTAGAAGAACGCTTGGCGGCGCATGTCTTCAAGCCCGGCATGTCGGAAGCGGAAAAGGACGCGGCGGCGAAGCCTTACCGTGATCGCCTCGATTACGAAATCGACATCATCGTCCGCATGGATTTCCCCGGCTACTTCCTGATCGTGTCCGACTTCATCCGCTGGGCCAAGGGCCATGGCGTACCGGTGGGACCGGGGCGCGGCTCGGGCGCCGGTTCGGTGGTCGCCTGGGCGTTGAAGATCACCGATCTCGATCCGTTGCGTTGGGGCTTGCTGTTCGAGCGCTTTCTTAATCCCGAACGCGTCTCCATGCCCGACTTCGATATCGATTTCTGTCAGGAAAAGCGCGATCAGGTGATCCGCTATGTACAGGATCGCTACGGCCGCGATCAGGTGGCGCAGATCATTACCTTTGGAAAATTGCAGGCCCGAGCCGTGTTGCGCGACGTCGGCCGCGTGCTGCAACTGCCCTACGGTCAGGTTGATCGCATCTGCAAGATGGTGCCCAACAACCCGGCCAATCCGGTGACGTTGGAAGATGCGCTGAAAAGCGAGGACCGCTTGCGCTACGAGCGCGACGCCGATCCGGCAGTGGCGCGCATGATCGACATCGCCTTGAAGCTGGAAGGGCTTTATCGCCACGCCTCCACCCACGCGGCGGGCGTGGTGATCGGCGATCGGCCGTTGCAGCAATTGACGCCGCTTTATCGCGATCCCCGCTCCGACATGCCGGTCACCCAGTTCAATATGAAGTGGGTCGAGCAGGCGGGACTGGTCAAGTTCGATTTTCTCGGCTTGAAAACCTTGACCGTGCTAGCCCGCGCGGTGGCGCTCTTGGCGCGGCGCGGCGTCAGCGTCGATCTCGATCGCATGCCGCTCGATGACCCGGCGACCTTCGAGCTTCTCGCCAAGGGTGACACGGTGGGCGTGTTCCAGCTTGAAAGTTCCGGCATGCGCGCCGCCCTGACGCAATTAAAGCCCGACAAGTTCGAGGACATCATCGCCATGGTCTCGCTCTATCGTCCGGGACCGATGGACAACATTCCGAGCTACATCAAGCGCAAGCACGGGCTGGAAAAGCCCGATTACCTGCATCCGCTCCTGGAGCCGATTTTGAAGGAGACCTACGGCGTCATCATCTACCAGGAACAGGTGATGCAGATCGCCCAGGTGCTCGCTGATTACAGCCTGGGCGAGGCCGATCTGTTGCGCCGCGCCATGGGTAAGAAGATCGCCTCCGAGATGGATCAGCAGCGCGCCCGATTCGAGGAGGGCGCGGCGAAAAAAAACGTGGCCAAGGAGCAGGCCGCCTTCATCTTTGATCTGGTGGCCAAATTCGCCGGCTACGGTTTTAACAAGAGCCATGGCGCGGCCTATGCCCTGGTCGCTTATCAGACCGCCTACCTGAAGGCCAACTATCCGGTGGAGTTTCTCGCCGCCTCCATGACGTACGACATGGCGAACACCGACAAGCTTAATGTCTTCAAGGAAGATGCGGCGCTTCATGGCATTCCCACCCTGTCGCCCGACATCAACGCCTCGGAAGCGGCTTTCTCGGTGGAAGATACGGCCAGCGGCCTGGCCATCCGCTATGCCCTGGGCGCGGTCAAGAACGTCGGCGTGCACGCCATGGAAGAGTTGACGGCCGAGCGCGTAAAAGGCGGGCGTTTCCGGGATTTGGGTGATTTTGCCCGCCGCATGGACCCTCGCGCCATCAACAAGCGCACCTTGGAAAACCTCGCCAAGGCCGGGGCCTTCGACTGTCTGACGCCCAACCGTCGCCAGGTTCACGACGCGGTGGAAACCATCCTGCGTCATGCCCATGCTGCGGCCGAGGAACGGGTGAGCAATCAGGTCAGCTTGTTTGGCGAGACAAGCGCCGGCGCCGCGCCGCCGATGCCGCTCCCCGTTGTCGCCGATTGGCCGCTGGTGGATCGCTTGCGCGCCGAATACGAGGCGGTGGGATTTTATCTCTCCGCCCATCCCCTGGATGCCTACGCTAAGACCTTGCGCCAGGAGCGGGTGGTGGCCAGCGCCGAGTTGCCGCGGCTGGCCGCCAGCGGCACGACTCACGCCAAGGTCGCCGGCACCCTCCAGGGCATCAAGGAGCGGCGCACCAAGACCGGCAAGCCGATGGCGCACTTGAGCCTGTCCGATGGTTCCGGCGCGTTCGAGGTGACGCTGTTTGAGGAAACCCTGAATACCGCCCGGCCGCTCCTTGCCGCCGGGCAGTCATTGGTGTTGACCTGCGATCTGCGGCTCGATGGCGAAACCTTGCGCCTGACGGCCACGGCGGTGGATAGCGTCGATAAGGTGGCGGCGCGGTCGGGCAGCGGTCTGAAGGTGGCGCTGTCCTCGCCGCACCCTCTGCCGGCGCTCAAGGAGCTATTCGGTCGGGCGCGGGGCGGGCGCGGCCTGATCACCCTGACCGCGGCCTTGGACGAGGGCAGGGAGGTTGAATTCCGCCTGCCGGGCCGCTATGCCATTTCTCCTGCCGTACGCGCCGAGGTCGGAATGCTGCCCGGCGTCGATGCCGTTGAAGAGATTTAAGAGATAGTATGTCAGCCCCCATCGATAAGCCCCCCGTCCCGAAACCCTCGGCTTCCATCATCATCGTCCGCGACGGTCCGTTGCGCCCCGGCGGCCGCCGCCTGGAAGTGCTGATGACCGAACGCCATGGGGCAATGCGAGTGGCCGGCGGGGCCTATGTCTTCCCCGGCGGCAAGGTCGAGCCCCAGGATCGCAATGCCGCCGTCAAGCGCCGCTTTCCAGGCTTCCCCGATACCGAATATCGCGTCTCGGCGATCCGCGAGGCGTTCGAGGAGGCGGGCGTGCTGTTGGCCCGGCCCGCCGCCGGCAAGCGCTACCAGGGCAGGCCGCCCTTGAGCCGCGCCGTCCAGGCGGCGATCATCGAGGATCATCGTCGGCACGGCCGTCACCCCGATTTTCTCGACCATCTGGCCAGGCTGGACCTGGTGCCAGCGGCCGAGGCGCTGGTGCCGTTCGCCCGGTGGATCACGCCGGTGATCCGCCGCTGGCGCTTTGACGCCCGCTTCTATCTCGCCGCCATGCCCAAGGCTCAGGAAGTGATCCATGACGGCGGCGAGGCGGTCAGCGCCTTCTGGGCGCGGCCCGAGGAGATGGTGGAGAAATACGGCAACGACATCACCATCCTGATGTTCCCGACCCGCACCTCGCTGCGTCTCCTATCCAAGGCGGCGACGGTCAGCGACGCCCTGGCCCTGGCCCGGCGGCGGCCGGTGGTGCCGATCACGCCCACGCTGGAGGAACGGCCGGACGGCATCTGGGCCCATGTCCCGGCGGAGGCCGACCTCGGGGGCACGGTATTGCCCTTTTCCCTGAAGAAAATCCCGCAAGAGGCTTGAAACGGGCGGCGAAAGAGCGTATTGCACGGTCACTAAATTTCACACGCAGGGGTTAAGGGGCGTATCGCCAGATCGCTCCTTCCGGTGCCGGCAAGGCTGGCCACGAACCCTGCGGCGGCATAACCGGATGAAGGAGTTTGAACGATGGCGATGCCAGACGTCTCCATGCGCCAGCTTTTGGAAGCGGGCGTTCACTTTGGTCACCAGACCCACCGCTGGAACCCCAAGATGGCCCCCTATATCTTTGGGGCGCGCAACAAGATTCATATCATTGACCTGGCGCAGACGGTGCCGATGATGCACCGCGCCCTGGAAGAGGTGCGCAGCGTCGTCGCCAACGGCGGCCGGGTGCTGTTCGTCGGCACCAAGCGCCAAGCCTCCGACGTCATCGCCGAAGCGGCCAAGCGTTGCGGCCAGTACTACGTCAATCACCGCTGGCTGGGCGGCATGCTGACCAATTGGCAGACCATTTCCGCCTCCATCAAGCGCTTGAAGTCGATGGAAGAGCAATTGGCCATCGGCACCGCCGGGCTGACCAAGAAGGAAATTCTCGATCTCGACCGCCAGCGCCAGAAGCTGGAGCAGTCCTTGGGCGGCATCAAGGACATGGGCGGCCTGCCGGACGTCCTCTTTGTCATCGATACCAATAAGGAAGCGATCGCCATTCACGAGGCGAACCGTCTCGGTATTCCGGTGATCGCCATCGTCGACAGCAACTGCGATCCGGCGGGCATCAGCTACCCGATCCCGGGCAACGACGACGCCAGCCGGGCGATCCAGCTTTATTGCAACCTCATCGCCTCGGCGGTGCTGGAAGGCTTGCAGCAGGAATTGGCTTCCACCGGCGGCGATATTGGCGCTGTTGAAAGCCCGATGGCGGAAAGCCTGCCGGCGGCCGAGGATGCGGCCCAGGCTTAACCTCTGACTTGACCTGAAAAAAGGATTAAAAACCATGGCCCAGATTACGGCTGCGCTGGTAGGGGAGCTGCGTCAGAAGACCGGCGCCGGCATGATGGATTGCAAAAAGGCGTTGGCGGAAACCGATGGCGACCTCGAAGCGGCCATCGACTGGCTGCGTAAAAAGGGCCTGTCGGCGGCCGCTAAGAAGGCCGGCCGCGCCGCCACCGAAGGCCTCGTGGGCGTCGCCGGCGGCGACAAGGCGGCGGCCTTGGTGGAAGTCAACGCCGAAACCGACTTCGTCGCCCGCAACGAGCAGTTCAAAAGCTTTGTTAAAAATGTCGCCGGGCTGGCGCTCGCCAATGACGGCAGCCTGGAGGCGGTGCGCGCCGCCGGCTTTCCCGGCGAAGCGGTGACGGTGGAGGGCAAACTGACCGCTCTCATCGCCACCATCGGCGAGAACATGGCGCTGCGCCGCGCCGCCGCCCTGTCGGTGCCGGCGGGTGTGGTCGCCAGCTACGTTCATAACGAAATCGAGATCGGCTCAGGCCTCGGCAAGATCGGCGTTCTCGTCGCCTTGAAGTCGGAGGCCGACCCGGCCAAGCTTAGCGATCTGGGCCGCAAGCTCGCCATGCACGTGGCGGCGGCCAACCCCCAATCGCTTACCCCCGAAAGTCTCGATCCCGAGGTGGTGGAGCGCGAGCGCGTGATCTTGAGCGAGCAGGCTCGCGCCTCGGGCAAGCCGGAAAACATCATCGAGAAGATGGTGGAAGGCCGGATTCGCAAATTCTATGAGGAGGCGGTGTTCTTGGAGCAGGTCTTCGTCATGGACAACGAAACCAAGATCAAGGACGTGGTCGCCCGCGCCGCCAAGGAGTTGGGCAAGCCCATCGAGGTCACCGGCTTCGTGCGCATGGCGTTGGGCGAGGGCCTGGAGAAGAAACAGGAAGATTTCGCCAGCGAAGTCGCCGCCGTCAGCGGCCGCTGACCCTTATTCGCCAAGGGGCCCAAAAGCGGTATTCGCTTTTGGGCCCGAATTGTATATGGTGCCTGACAACACTGCGGCGGCCGGCGGGAGGGCCGGGCCGCCCGCTCCCATCAATATCCAGTGACGGCGGTTGTCATCGATGAGTCGTGCGCCCCTTTATAAACGCGTTCTACTGAAGCTGTCCGGCGAGGCGCTGATGGGCGACCGCAGCTATGGCATCGATCAGCATATGGTAGAGCGGATCGCCAATGAAATCAAAGCCGTACGGGCGGATGGCGTGCAGGTTTGCGCGGTCATCGGCGGCGGCAATATCTTTCGCGGCATTGCCGGCGTCGCCAACGGCATCGACCGTACCTCGGCCGATCACATGGGCATGCTGGCGACGGTGATGAATTCGATCGCGATGCAGAATGCGCTGGAACATGTCGGCGTCGACACCCGCGTGCAGTCGGCGATCCCCATGGCGGCGGTGTGCGAGCCCTATATCCGCCGCCGCGCCATCCGCCACATGGAAAAGGGGCGGGTGGTGCTGTTCGCCGCCGGCACCGGCAACCCGTTTTTCACCACTGACACCGCCGCCGCACTGCGCGCCGCGGAAATGAACTGCGATGCGCTCTTGAAGGGCACCCAGGTCAACGGCGTCTATTCCGACGACCCGCTGAAAAACCCGGCCGCCACCCGTTACGATCGGTTGAGCTATCTGGAGGTTTTAAGCCGCGATCTGAAGGTTATGGACGCCTCCGCCATTTCGCTGTGCCGTGAGAACCATATTCCGATACTGGTGTTCTCCATCCACGAAAAGGGCGAATTCGCCCGGGTGCTGCGCGGCGACGGCAACTTCACCATCATCAGGAATGAGGAGTAAGACCCATGAGCGCCACCAGTCTTGGCGATCTTGAAAAGCGCATGAAAGGCGCCCTTGATGTATTATTGAAAGAATTTTCCGGATTGCGCACGGGACGCGCCTCGGCCTCCCTGCTGGATCCGATCCGGGTTGAAGCCTACGGCGTCGAGACGCCGTTGAACCAAGTGGCGAACATCAGCACGCCGGAGCCGCGCATGATCGTGGTCAGCGTTTGGGATCGCAACAACGTCAGCGCCGTGGACAAGGCGATCCGCAATTCCAGTCTCGGCTTGAATCCGGCGGTGGAGGGGCAAACCCTGCGCATCCCGCTGCCGCCCTTGAGCGAGGAGCGGCGCAAGGAGCTGGTCAAGGTAATTCACAAATACGCCGAGGATGCCCGTATCGCCGTGCGCAATGTGCGCCGCGACGGCATGGAGCACTTAAAGTTGATGGAAAAGAAAGGCGAGATCGGCCAGGATGATCACAAGCGGCAAAGCGATCAGGTGCAGAAACTGACCGATAAGATCATCAAGGAAATTGATGATCGCATGGCGGCCAAGGAGCAGGAAATCCTTAAAGTCTAACCAAGCATGGTAATGTTATCCACAGGTACAGAGAAAAAGCTCGAATTGACTCCCGGCGATGACGGGGCGCCTACCCATGTGGCGATCATCATGGATGGCAACGGGCGGTGGGCGAAGCAGCGCCGGCTGCCCCGGGTCGCCGGTCATAAGAAAGGCGCCGATGCGGTGCGCGAGTGCGTGCGCGCGTGCGGCGAACTGGGTATTTCCTACCTGACGCTGTACGCCTTTTCCTCGGAAAACTGGAAGCGCTCGGAGGAGGAGGTCGACGATCTCATGGGCCTGTTGCGCCATTATCTGCGCCATGAGATCGAGGCCTTGAACCGCAACAATGTGCGCCTGCGCTGTATCGGCGGCCGCGAGCGTCTATCTTCCGATATCGTTGAGCTGATGACCCATGCCGAGGAACGCACCGCGCGCAATACCGGCCTGACCTTGATCCTGGCCTTGAACTATGGCGCCCAGGCGGAGATCGTCGAGGCGGCCAGGCGGCTGGCGGCCAAGGCGGCGGCGGGCGAGATCAAGCCTGAGGAGATCACCGAGGGGACGTTCGCTGCCCATCTCCAGACCGCCGATTTCCCCGATCCCGACATCATCATCCGCACCAGCGGCGAAAAACGCCTGTCGAATTTCCTGTTATGGCAGGCGGCCTACGCCGAGTTGATCTTCATCGACGACTATTGGCCGGATTTCACCAAGGAAACGCTGTTGAAGGCCCTTGCCGAATTTGGCCTGCGCGAGCGCCGCTACGGGGCGCGTCTTGGCTGAGCAGAAGGCCGGCTCCTCCTTTCTCCTCCGCACCCTGTCGGCGGTGGTGCTGATCCCGCTGGCGCTTTACGTGATCCTATCCGGCGGCTGGCTTCTGGCGGCGGTAATCCTCGCCTTTGCCGGCATGATGACTTATGAATGGTCGATGATGACGCAGCGCGCCGTCTCCATCCCCGCTGTGCTGGCGGTAGTGGCGCCGCTTTCCGGCGCCATGATCGCCTTCCTGACGGGGATAGGCCCCTTGGTTCTCCTGGCGGGTATAGCGGCGGCGGCGCTGCTGGCGGCCACCGTCAGCGCCATGGAGCGTCGTTCGGCCCTGTGGCCCACCCTGGGGGCGTTTTATGTGACGCTGCCGGCGGTTTCCATCTTATGGCTGCGAGAGGGGATCACATTGGGCCATGAGTTCACCGTGGCCTTGTTCGTGGTGGTATGGGCGACGGATATCGGGGCGTATCTGGTGGGCAGGCTGGTGGGCGGGCCGAAGCTGGCGCCGCGCATCAGCCCGAAAAAAACCTGGTCCGGCCTTGCGGGCGGGATGCTCGCGGCGGCGCTGGCGCTGACCGCCATGGGGTGGTTCTATGGCCTTGGCATTTACCCCTGGTTTTTGCTCTTCGGCGCTTTTTTCGCGGTCTGGGGGCAGATCGGCGATCTGGCGGAGTCGGCCATCAAGCGGCGCTTTAACGTCAAGGATTCGGGGGCCATCATTCCCGGCCATGGCGGTATTTTGGATCGAGTGGATGGCTTGGTGTTCGTGGCGCCGGTGGTGGCGCTGATGATGATCGCAGGGTGAGGACAGAGGAAATGGGCGAGGCATTGCGACAAGCCATGGAAGCGCCGCGCTCGGTCGCCGTTCTCGGCGCCACCGGCTCCATCGGCTGCAATACCCTGGATCTCATCCGCCGCAACCGCAGCGCCTATGTGGTGGAGGCGCTGACCGCCAATCGCAACGTGAACCTGCTCATCGCCCAGGCATTAGAATTCAAGCCCAAGCTCGCGGTGATCGGTGATGAGGCGCAGTATGGCGCGCTCAAAGAGGCGCTCGCCGGCAGCGGCATCGAGGCGGCCGCCGGGCCCGCTGCGGTCAGCGACGCGGCGGCCCGCCCCGCCCAATGGGTGATGGCGGCCATCGTTGGCGCGGCCGGCTTGCAGCCGACCTTGACCGCGTTGCGCCGGGGCGCGGTGGTGGCGCTCGCCAACAAGGAATGCCTGGTGTGCGCCGGCGGCCTGATGATGCGCGAAGTGGAGCGGCACGGCGCGGTGCTGTTGCCGGTGGACAGCGAGCATAACGCCATCTTTCAGGTCTTTGATTTCGAGCGGCCGGAACGGGTGGAGCGGATCATCCTGACCGCCTCGGGGGGACCGTTCCGCACCTGGTCGCGGCAGGAGATGGCGCAGGTATCGCCGGCGCAGGCGGTGGCGCACCCCAACTGGGAGATGGGAGCGAAGATTTCCGTCGATTCCGCCACCATGTTCAACAAGGGATTGGAGCTGATCGAGGCCTACCACCTGTTTCCCGTGCGTCCGGAGCAGATCGAGGTTCTGGTTCATCCCCAATCGGTGGTGCACAGTCTGGTGGCCTATGTGGATGGCTCGGTCTTGGCGCAGATGGGCACCCCGGATATGAGAACTCCCATCGCCTACACGTTGGGCTGGCCGGATCGGGTGCCGGCGCCGGCGGCGCGCCTCAATTTGGCCCATATTGGCACGCTAGAATTCACCGCGCCCGATCATGAGCGGTTTCCGGCCCTGTCTCTGGCCCGCCATGCCCTGGCCGAAGGCGGCAGCGCGCCGACCGTGCTCAACGCCGCCAATGAGGTGGCCGTGGCCGGGTTTTTGGCCCGAAAAATCGGTTTCCTTCATATTGCGGAGATTGTACAAACGACCCTTGAAACTTTACCGGCCCGGTCGCTTGCCAGCCTGGACGACGTCATGGCGGCAGATCATGAAGCCCGCCATCAGGCCGACGAGATCATGAGGGAATTGGAGCCTTAAAACCTGCGCCATGGACCTGTTTTCCGACATCATCCATACCGGGGCGACATTCGTGGTGGTGCTCACCGCGCTGGTGTTCGTGCACGAATGGGGCCATTACTGGGTCGCCCGGCGCTGCGGGGTCCGCGTAGACGTGTTTTCCATCGGCTTCGGACCGGAAATTTTCGGCTGGACCAACCGGGCGGGAACCCGGTGGAAAATCAGCGCCTTGCCGCTTGGCGGCTATGTCAAGTTCTTCGGCGACATGAACGCCGCCAGCGCCGGCAAGCTGACCGCCGGGCTTGATCCTGCTGAACGGGCCTACGCTTTTCACTTAAAGCCAGTCGGCCAGCGCGCCGCCGTGGTCGCCGCCGGCCCCATCGCCAATTTCCTGTTCGCCATCGTGCTCCTGGCCGGTTTTTTCGCCACCGTCGGCCAGCCTTACACCCCGGCCGATGTGGGCGAGGTGCTGCCCGGTTCGGCGGCGGAGCGGGCGGGCTTTCAGGTCGGCGACCGGGTGCTCGCCATCGACGGCCAAAAAATCGACCGCTTTCTCGATATGCAACAGTTGGTGGGCATGAGCCCCGGCGAAACCCTGACCTTCAGCATCGACCGCCAGGGCGAGCGGGTGGCGCTGACTGCCATTCCTGACCGTTATGAAAGCACCGACCCTTTGGGCAATCCGCAGATCATCGGCCGGCTGGGGCTGTCGCGGGCGCCGGAAGGATTTGTCCGCCGCGGGCCGGTGGAGGCGCTGTGGTACGCCACGGTGGAGACCGGCAACATCGTCCGCCTGACCTTCAAGTTTCTCGGCCAGATATTCGAGGGCAAGCGCTCGGGCGAGGAGTTGGGCGGGCCGTTGCGCATCGCCAAATTTTCCTCCGAGACGGCCAAGGACGGCATCGCCTCGCTAGTCATGTTCATGGCCATGCTGTCGATCAATTTAGGGTTCGTGAACCTGCTGCCGGTGCCGATGCTCGATGGCGGGCATCTGGCGTTTTACGCCTGGGAGGCGGCGGCCGGCCGTCCGTTGAGCGAGCGGGCGCAGGAATACGGCTTTCGCATCGGTCTGGCGCTGGTGTTGTCGCTGATGGTGTTTGTGACGTGGAACGATCTTAATTATCTAAATATTTTCAATTTCGGGTAAGGGAACGAGCGGGCCGGTTTGCGGTCTGATCCAAGAGGGGGGTCTTGTTGCGTAGGTCATTGAAGGGAACGGTTGCCGGCATGGCACTTGCGCTGACGCTCACCGTAGCGGGTCTGCAGACGCCCGAGGCGTTGGCGCAAACCTATGTCATCAGTAATATCGAAGTCACCGGCACGCAACGCATCGAACCGGACACCGTCCGCTCTTACCTGGTGGTGGCGCCGGGCGACGTCTATACCGATGAAAAGGTGGACGAAAGCTTGAAAGCGCTGTTCGCCACCGGCCTTTTCGCGGACGTCACCATTACCCGCCGCGATACGGTGCTCACGGTCAATGTGGTGGAAAATCCCATCATCAATCGGCTGGCCTTCGAGGGCAACAAGAAGCTCGATGATGAGAAGCTCGGCAAGGAAGTGCGGATCAAACCGCGCACCGTCTACACCCGCGCCAAGGTGCGCGCCGACGTGCAGCGCATTTTGGAGCTTTATCGGCGTTCAGGACGTTTTGCGGCCCAGGTCGAGCCCAAGGTGATCCAGCTGCCGCAAAACCGCATTGACTTGGTGTTCGAGATTTCCGAAGGGCCGAAAACCACCGTCTCGAAGATCAATTTCATCGGTAACAAGCGCTTTTCCTCCGGCGACTTGCGCGGCAAGATCGCCACCCGGGAGTCGCGCTGGTGGCGGTTCTTGACTTCGGACGATACCTACGATCCGGATCGTCTCGCTTACGATCGTGAACAGTTGCGGCAATTTTACCTATCCAAAGGCTACGCTGATTTTCGCGTCAATTCGGCGGTGGCCGAGTTGTCGAACAACAAAAAGGATTTCTACATCACCTTCACCATCGAGGAAGGTGAGCTGTACCACTTCGGCGACATCGACGTGGAAAGCGAAATCCGCGATCTTAATCCCGACGACCTGCGGCCTTTGATCAAAACCTTCAAGGGCAAAAAATATAACGCCAAGCTGATCGATGATACCATCGAGGCAATGACCGATGCCGCCGGCTTGAAGGGTTATGCCTTCGTCGACATTCGGCCGCGGGTGCGGCGCGATCGCAAGGAGCGCATCATCAACATCACCTACCGCGTGATGGAAGCGCCGCGGGTGTATGTGGAGCGCATCGACATTCACGGCAACGTTCGCACGCTGGATAAGGTGGTGCGCCGCGAATTCCGCCTGGTGGAGGGCGACGCCTTCAACACCGCCAAGCTGCGCCGTTCGCGCCAGCGCGCCAAGGCCTTGGGCTTCTTCAAGGAGGTCGAGGTCGAACAGGTGCAGGGTTCGACGCCGGATCGCACGGTGATCGACGTCAGCGTGCAGGAACAATCCACCGGCGAGTTGTCCTTGAACGTCGGCTTCTCCAGCGTGGAGAATTTCATCGCCGGCTTCGGCATCAGCGAGCGCAACTTGTTGGGCAAGGGCCAGACGCTGCGCGCCAACTTCTCGATTTCCAGCATTCGCACGCAGGTCGATCTGGGCTTTACCGAACCTTATTTCATGGACCGGCCGATCGCCGCCGGCGTCGACCTTTACGCCCGCGAGGCCGACTATCGCGATTACAGCTCGTTCCTGCAAACAACTTATGGCGGCGGCTTGCGCGCGGCATTCCCGATTACCGAGTACTGGACCATGGGCCTGCGCTACACCTTGCGCCAGGACCGCATCGAAGGCATTGGCAGCACCACCAACCGCTATCTCTTGGCGGCGGAGGGCACCTTTACCACCTCATCCGTCGGCTACAGCCTGATTTTCGAGAACGTCGACGATCGCCAGAATCCCACCACCGGCCATCGCTTCGTGGCGTCGCAGGATGTCGCCGGGCTTGGCGGCTCGGTGAAATATCTGCGCAGCCGCGCCAACTATGATTACTACTTGCCGGTGACTGAGCGCTGGGTGATTAAATTCGCGGCGGAAGGCGGCTATATCTTCGGCTTTGGCGAGGATGTGCGCTTAAGCGATCGCTTCTATCCCACCTTGCGCGGCTTCTCGCCGCGCGGCCTTGGTCCGCGCGATCGCGATTCCGACGACAGCCTGGGCGGCAACATTTACTATACCGGCACTACCGAACTTCTGGTGCCGCTCGGATCGGCCGCCAACGAACTTGGGCTGAAGAGCAGTGTTTTCGTCGATGTCGGCGCGCTGTTCTCGGTGGATGACAAAGACATCATCGATCCCAACAACGGCAACGTGCTGCAAAAAATCGTCGCCGATTCCGCCAAGCCGCGGGTCTCTCTGGGCGTCGGGTTCTCGTGGAACTCGCCGTTCGGACCGTTCCGCATCGATTTCGCCAAGGCGTTGGTCAAGAACAAATACGACGACACGGAATTCTTCCAATTCAATATCTCCAACCAGTTCTGACAGGAATGACATGAAACGACTGATTAAAAGCCTTATGGCTGCTTCCCTGATGGTCACCGCCTTTATGGCGAGCTCTGTCGGGTTCTCCACCACCGCGCAAGCGCAAGCGATGAAACCGGCGGTGATTATCGTTATCGACTCCCGTCGGCTGTTCAGCGAGTCCCTGGTTAGCAAGGATATTCGCAGCCAGTTGACGCAGGTCTCGCAAACCTTCGGCGCCGAGGAAAACGCCACCAAGGAAAAGCTGTTGAAGGAGAAAGAGGATCTCGATAAACAGCGCGCCCTGCTGCCGCAGGCGGCCTATGAACAAAAATACAACGAATTGAAGAACAGGGCCGATCAGCTGAATCGCAAGGTCGATCTTGATCAAAAGAAGCTGAACGTCACGCAAGTGCGCGCCAATCAGGCTCTGCAGCGGGTGTTAAATCCGATCATTGCTCAGGTTGCCGATAAGAAGGGCGCCACCATCGTGCTGGAAAAGGCGCAAATCATCCACCAGGCGCCGGGCCTTGATGTGACCACCGAAGTGATCGAGCTTCTCGACAAGCAATTGCCGAGCTTGAAAGTCCAGGTGCCCAGCGAAGCCGAGATATTGGAGCTGGAGCGCCAGGCGCAGCAAAGCGGCCGGTAAGTAAGGCAACACGAAAGTGCGGCCGGGCAATACGCCCGGTCGCATCAATTTTTCGAGGTGAGGAGGAAGATGAGCGAGACGACGACCGGCTTGGCCGAGCTCGATATTCACGCCATCATGAAGCTTATTCCGCATCGCTACCCGATGCTGCTTCTCGACAGGCTGACGGCCATCGTTCCCGGCGAATCCGCCATCGGCATCAAGAACGTCACTATCAACGAGCCGTTCTTTCAAGGCCATTTCCCGCAACGTCCCATCATGCCCGGGGTGCTGATCGTCGAGGCCCTGGCGCAGACGGCGGCGGCGCTGGTCGTCCATACGCTGGGCGATGACGCCCATGGCAAGCTGGTGTATTTCATGGGCATCGAGAAGGCGCGCTTCCGCCGACCGGTGGAGCCGGGGGCGCAATTGCATCTTGAGGTGGTAAAGGAACAAAGTCGCGGCAATGTCTGGCGCTTTGCCGGCAAGGCCAGGGTTGACGGCGCGGTGGCTGCCGAGGCAACCTTTGCCGCGATGATCGCGTCAGGCTAAGGGGGACTTTGGTGCAGGCCTGACGCATAACGCGGAGGGGAACACATGTCGCAGAACGCGGCCGCAAATTTTCGCATTCTTCATACCATGATCCGGGTGCGCGATCTTGATCGCTCGCTGGATTTTTACTGTAATAAGCTCGGCATGAAGCTCATTCGCAAGAATGACTACCCGGGCGGAGAATTCACCTTGGCTTTCGTCGGCTACGGCGAAGAAAAGCATGGGGCGACCATCGAGCTGACTTATAACTGGGGCCAGAAAGAGCCATACGCCATCGGCAGCGGCTTTGGCCATATCGCCATCGGGGTCAAGGATATCTATACCCTCTGCAAGCGTCTGGAAAAGGATGGCGTGCCGCTGCCGCGCCCGCCGGGACCGATGAAGCACGGCTCAACCGTGATCGCCTTCATCGAAGATCCGGACGGCTATAAGATCGAACTTATTCAGGTGTGAGTGGCGGCAACTGTCATCAGTTATTATGTAACGTTATTCCCGCGAAAGCGGGAATCCATCATAAAATCAAAGAACTGGATCCCCGCTTGCGCGGGGATGACAGCATAAAAACGAGATTCTCTGCATAATGTCTGACCAGTTATGGTCAAAGACGTATCGTCTACTTCCGCTTGGCCACCGGCACGTAATCGCGTTGCGTGGCGCCGGTATAAAGCTGGCGTGGCCGGCCGATCTTCTGGCTCGGGTCCTCGACCATTTCATCCCACTGCGCCACCCAGCCGACGGTGCGGGCAAGGGCGAAGATGGCGGTGAACATCTCCACCGGAAAGCCCATGGCGCGCAGGATCAGGCCGGAGTAGAAGTCGACGTTGGGATAAAGCTTCTTTTGCACAAAGTAGTCGTCGTTTAACGCAATTTTTTCCAGCTCCATCGCCACCTTGAACAACGGACCGTCCTTGGAGCCCAGCTCGTCCAGCACCTCATGCGCGGTCTGCTGCATCACCTTGGCGCGGGGGTCATAGTTCTTATAGACGCGATGGCCAAAGCCCATCAGACGGAAATTGTCCTGCGGATCCTTGGCGCGCTTGATGTATTCGGGAATGCGATCAACGCTGCCGATCTCTTCCAGCATTTTCAGCGCCGCTTCATTGGCGCCGCCGTGCGCCGGACCCCACAGCGAGGCGATGCCGGCGGCGATGCAGGCAAACGGATTGGCGCCGGAGGAACCGGCCAGACGCACCGTCGAGGTTGAGGCGTTTTGCTCATGGTCGGCATGAAGGATCAGAATGCGGTCCATGGCCTTGGCCAGGGTCTTGTTGGATTTCCACGGCTCGCAGACCGGCACGCCGAAGGTCATGTAGAGGAAATTCTCGGCATAGCCGAGATCGTTGCGCGGATAGACGAACGGCTGGCCGACGGAATATTTATAGGCCATGGCGGCGATGGTCGGCATCTTGGCGATCATGCGGTAGGACGCCACCAGACGTTGGTGCGGATCGTTGATGTCGGTGCTGTCATGGTAGAAGGCGGACAGGGCGCCCACCACCCCTACCAGTACCGCCATCGGGTGCGCGTCGCGCCGGAAGCCATGGTAGAACCGTTGCAGTTGCTCATGCACCATGGTGTGATAGGTGATGTCGTGCTCGAACTTTGCCTTCTGCTCGGCGTTGGGTAACTCGCCGTAAAGCAGAAGATAGCAGACTTCCAGAAAGTCGCTGTTCTTCGCCAACTGGTCGATGGGATAACCGCGGTACAAGAGCACCCCTTCATCGCCGTCGATGTAGGTGATCGACGAGCTGCAGCTTGCCGTAGAGGTAAAGCCGGGGTCGTAGGTGAAATGCCCGGTCGAGGCATAAAGCGAGCGGATATCGATCACGTCGGGGCCGACCGCGCCCTTATAGACCGGCAGGTCCACCGTCTTGCCACCCACCGTCAGTTTCGCCGGCTCTTTCGCCTGAGTCATGGTGCCGAGGTTTTTCATCGCAACTCCTTATACGTTTCTAATCCACCCGCAAACCGGGTCATTAAGCGCCGGCAAGGGGCGGTTGCGGTGCCGTTTTTTGTCCTGTGTTATAGCCGGTAAACGTTACGAAAGTATACCCTTCCTTATGCCGCCGCCTGATCGGCGATGCGGGCCAAGCTTTCTTCGCGGCCAAGCAGCGCCAAAACCTCGAAAATTCCCGGCGAAGCGTCGGATCCGGTCAACGCGGCGCGCAGCGGCTGGGCGATCTTACCCAGTTTCAAACCGCGTTCTTCAGCCAAGGCTTTGATTCGAGCCTCGATCTCGCCTTCGCTCCAAACCTCGACGGCGTTGAGCGCCGCCCTCGCTTCGCGCAAGGTTTGCCGGGCGTCGCCATCAAGGAGCTTGGCCGCTTTTTCACTTAATGGCAGTGGTCGGGCGCGGAAGTAGAAAAGCGCGCTTTCCGCCAAATCCACCAGAGTCCGGGCGCGGGGCTTCAAGCCGGCCATGGCGCGCGCCAGGAGGGCCTTCTCGGTGTCCTGGAGCGCCCGGCCAAGCTTCTTTTCCACGAACGGCAGGGTATGAGCCGCCAGCGCCGCATCGTCGGCGGCGCGCATGTAGTGGCCGTTGAGGCTTTCCAACTTGACGAAATCGAAGCGCGCCGCCGCCTTGCCGCAGCCGTCGAGGTCAAACCACTCGATGGCTTGCTCGGTGGAAATGATCTCATCGTCGCCGTGCCCCCAGCCCAGGCGCAGGAGGTAATTGCGCAAGGCTTCCGGCAGATAACCCATGTCGCGGTAGGCATCGACGCCGAGCGCGCCGTGGCGCTTGGACAGCTTGGCGCCGTCCGGCCCGTGAATGAGCGGGATGTGGGCATAGACCGGGCGCTGCCAGCCGATGGCGTCGATCAGTTGCGCCTGTCGGCCGGCGTTGGTCAGATGATCGTCGCCGCGAATGACGTGGGTGACGCCCATGTCCTGGTCGTCCACCACCACGGAGAGCATGTAGGTGGGCGTGCCGTCGGCGCGCAGCAGCACCATGTCGTCCAATTGCTCATTGGCGAAGGTGACCGGGCCTTGCACCTTGTCGTCGATGGTGATGGTCCCTTCGTTGGGCGATTTGAAGCGGATGACCGGGGCGACACCCTTGGGCGCATCCGCCGGATCGCGGTCGCGCCAGGCGCCGTCATAGCGGACGGGCCGCCCTTCGGCGCGGGCGCGGGCGCGCATCTCCTCCAGTTCCTCGGGCGAGCAGTAACAGGGGTAGGCATTGCCGGCAGCCAGTAGCTGGCGCGCCACCTCGGCATGGCGCTCCCGCCGCGCATATTGGTAGACCGTCTCGCCATCCCAGTGGAGCCCGAGCCAGCTCAGGCCGTCGAGAATGGCGGCGATGGCTTCATCGGTGGAGCGGGCGCGATCGGTGTCCTCGATACGCAGGCGGAACAGGCCGCCGTGGTGTTTGGAAAAAAGCCAGTTGAACAGCGCCGTGCGCGCCCCGCCGATATGCAGAAAGCCGGTGGGCGAGGGGGCGAAGCGGGTGACGACGGACGCCATGGCGGGGATACCTTCTTAATGGTCTGGCGGGTGTTCTAACATACGAACTTGCCAAGTCAAACCACGCTGCCGATTGCCAGGAACGCGGGCTGGCCGCACAATGAAAAGACAAGGGGCAGGGATGGCGGGCGAGGTCAGAGAAGACGCATCATCAGCGGTAAAACGGTTCGGCGCGCCATGGCGCGCCGCGCTTCTCGATCACGCGCACAGCCTGGCGGAAGAAGCCCGGTACGCAGCGGTCATCTGGATCGTCGTCGCCTTTGCCGCCGGTATCGGCGGGTATTTCGCCCTGAAGCGCGAGCCGCCTGTACTGGCCTCTCTTATTCCCGCGCTGACTTTCGCCGTGGCCGCCTGGCGGCGGCCGTTTGGCGTCTCCCGCACCATCTTGACGCTGCTGGCCGCCGTCGCCGCCGGCATCGCCTGGTCGTCAATGATGGCGGCGTGGAAGCAAGCGCCGATTCTGGAGCGGCGCATCGGGCCGGTGGCCGTGGCGGGCGAGGTCATCTCGATGGAGGAGCGGACCCGCGGCGAGGTTCGACTGGTGATCGGCGTGCGGCATATCGAGGGTCTGGCGGCGGAAGAGACGCCGCGTAAAATCCGCCTCAGCGTGCGCACGGACAGCCGCGACGCTATGCCAGGCCGCCGGGTGCAGCTGCGGGCGATCCTGTGGCCGCCCAAGCCGCCGTCGCTGCCCGGCGATTACGATTTTTCCCGGGAACTTTATTTCCGTCAAATCGGCGCCCTTGGCGTCGCGATATCACCGGTGGCGGCAACCGTTGACGGCGCAGATTCTGATGCCGGTTTTCGCGCCCGGCTCGAGCGCTTGCGTCTGGCCATCTCATCGCGGCTGAAAGCGGCCATTCCCGGCGACGCCAGGTTCATCGCCGACGCCCTGGTCACCGGCTTTCAAGGCGCTATTCCCGCCCCCGTGGTCGACGCCATGCGCAATGCCGGGCTGGCGCACCTGCTGTCGATCTCCGGTCTGCATATGGCGATGGTGACGGGCATCGTGTTTGTCGCGCTCAGGGCGATGTTGGCGCTTATCGAGCCATGGGCGCTGAAATATCCCATCAAGAAATGGGCGGCGGCGCTGTCCATCATCGCCGCCTATTTCTACCTTCTCATCAGCGGCCTTCAGGTGCCCGCCGAGCGCTCCTTCCTCATGGCGAGCCTGGTGCTGATCGCCGTCATTCTCGACCGGCAGGCGATTTCCCTGCGCATGGTGGCGCTGGCCGGCTTGGCGCTGCTGGCGTTGTCGCCGGTGTCCCTGGTCAGCATCAGCTTTCAGATGTCCTTTGCCGCCGTTGCCGCGCTGGTGGCGTTTTACGAGTATATGCGTCAGCGTCGGCGCGCCGCGACGGAACGTCAGGCGCCCGGCATGACCGGCAAGCTCGCTTTGGCCTTGGTGGGGATTGTGGTTTCCACCTTGGTTGCCGAGGCCGCCATCGCACCGGCGGCGCTGTTCTATTTCGGCAATGTGCCGCTCCTGGGCGTGGCGGCGAACGCGGTGGCGATTCCGCTCACCGGCAGCCTCATCATGCCGTTATTGATCCTGGGCGTCGTCGCCATGCCGTTTGGCCTGGAAGCCTGGCCCTTGGCGTTGGCCGGGAAAGGCATCCAATTGGTGATCGATATTGCGGTCTGGATTTCGTCCTTCGATAAGGCCGTCGTGCATGTGCCGGCGATGCCGTTTGCCGCCTATTTGGCGTTTATCGCCGGCGGCGTCTGGCTGGTGGCGTGGCGGTCGCGGATTAGGCTATTGGGTGTGGCGCCGCTCCTCCTGGGCGTCGCGCTGATGGCTGCCGCTCGGCCGGCGGACGTCTTCATGGCCGGCGAGGGCAATTTGGCGGCGGTGCGTCTGGCCGATGGCAGTTACGCGCTGACGCCGGGACGGGCCCATAAATGGGAGCGCGATCGCATCGCCCAATGGTCTGCCAAAGGGACCACGACTTGGCCGGATCACGGCGTCAGCCCCGACCGTTGGTTGAGTTGCGATGGCTTGGGCTGCCTCTATCGTCCGCCTTCCGGTCATGTCGTGGCGTTGCCGAAACACGCGGATGCGCTGGCCGATGATTGTCGACGCGCCGATGTCCTGATAGCGGATCTGTGGTTGCCGCGCGCCTGTGTCGGCCCGCAGATCAAGATCGGCCGGCGCGAGCGGCGGGATAACGGCGGCCACGCGCTGTGGTTTGAGGGGGGCGAGGTGCGGGTGGAAGCGGTCGGCGATCAGCGCAACGGCCGCCCGTGGGGCGGCCGCCGCTAAGGCGGAGAGGATCAATCCAACTCTCGCCGTCATTCCCGCGAAAGCGGGAATCCATAGTAAAATTAAATGACTGGATCCCCGCTTACGCGGGGATGACAGTTAAAGTAGGTAATTGCAGCAAATCTATCTGAACGGAAACAAGCCTACGAATACCGCCGGTAGAGCCCCACCAGTTTGCCCTGAATCTTGACCTTATGAGCGGGGTAAATCTGCGTCTCCAGCCGTTGATTGGCCGGCTCCAGCGCCACCTGGGAGCCGCGTTTGCGCAGGATTTTCAAGGTCGCCTCGATGTCGTCCACCAGCGCCACCACCACGTCGCCGTTATCGGCGGTGTCGCAGCGCTTGATGACCACCGTGTCGCCGTCATGGATGCCGGCTTCGACCATGGAATCGCCCGACACCTCCAGCGCATAATGATCGCCGCGGCCCAAGATCGCCGCCGGGACGGCAACGCTGCCGTCCTGCTGTAACGCCTCGATGGGGGTGCCGGCGGCGATACGGCCATGGAGCGGCAGCTCCACCACCTCGATCCCGGTAGGGGCGGCGGGTTCAGGTTTGCGGTTGCGGGTAAAGTCGGGAGTGATGACGGCGGCGCCGGGACGGCTCGGCGTTACCTCCGGCAGGCGCAACACTTCCAGCGCTCGGGCGCGGTGCGGCAGACGGCGGATGAAGCCGCGCTCTTCCAGGGCATTGATCAGGCGGTGAATGCCCGACTTCGACTTCAAGGACAGCGCCTCCTTCATTTCATCGAACGACGGCGCAACCCCCGCTTCCTTGAGCCGCTTGTCGATGAAAATGAGCAGTTCTCGCTGCTTTCGGGTTAACATGCCGCCCTCCCACGCGAAAGATCAGACATCGCTTTGATGTTTCCTTATTGTTCTACTTTAGTTCGCATTTGTCGTCAAGAGGTTCAGGCGGTGTCAGGACAATTTGATGATGGCCGCCATATCGCCGGCGGCGGCCGGCGGCGCGAACGGCGGCCGGATGATGAAGGCGTCCGCCGCCGCCAGGGGAGAGAGCATGCTGCTGTCCTGGTTGGCGAAGGGCGTCGCAACCAGATCGCCGTTCTTCTCCGTCAGCCGGGCGCGCAGGTATTCCTGGCGTTCGTCGTTCTCGGGCAGGGCGGCTCCCAGTCGCGCCGGCATGGTCGGCAGGCGTTCGGGCGTGCGGCCCAGCAGGCGGCGGATCACCGGCGCCAGGAAGAGGTAGCCGCAGACCAGCGACGATACCGGATTGCCGGGCAGGCCAAGGAGGGGCAGGCCGGCGAACTTGCCGTAAAGCAAAGGTTTGCCCGGTCGCATGGCGACCCGCCAGAATTCCAGATCGAGCCCCAATTCGCCGAACGCCGCCTGGATAAGGTCGTGTTCGCCCACCGAAGCGCCGCCCGAGGTCACCAGAAGGTCAAGCTTGGCGGCCAGGGCGGCCTCCCCAGCGCGCTTCAAATCGGCCACCGTATCGCGAGCGATGCCGAAGTCGATGGCCGCGCCGCCTTCCGCCTCGATCAGCGCCGCCAAGGCAAGGCTGTTGGAGCTGACGATCTGGCCCGGTCCGCACGGCTCGCCGGGCAGCACCAATTCGTCGCCCGAAGCCAGTATGCCGATGCGCGGCCGGCGGCGCACCGGCAGGGTTGGCCAGTTGGCGGCGGCGGCCACCGCGATATGGCGGGCGTCCAGGCGGGCGCCGGCGGATACCAGCACCTGGCCGGCGGTGAAATCAAGCCCGGCCGGGCGGACGAAGCGCCCGACGGCCACCCCTTCCTTGATAACGACGGTATCGCCCTGGCGCTCGGTATTCTCCTGCATCACCACCGCATCTGCGCCAGCGGGCAGCGGCGCGCCGGTAAAGATCCGGGCGGCTTCTCCCGGCCTGATGGTAACCGTGGAAACCCGGCCGGCGGGAATTTCATCGATGATCTTAAGCGTAGCGGGACAACGGGCGGTGTCCGCCGCGCGCACCGCATAGCCATCCATGGACGAGGCGGCGAATGGCGGCTGCGATGTATGGGCAGTCACATCGGCAGCCAGGGTGCGGCCGGCGGCCTCAGCGATCGCCACGGATTCCGCCGCCAGTGGGGCGAACGGCGTCAGCACGGCGGCGATGGCCTGATCGATGGGCAACAGGGGGGAGCGGGCCATGGCTGCTAAATATCCTTTCGCTCTAATGGGTTCACACCCAATTCTCATCCGTCATTCCCGCGAAAGCGGGAATCCAGATTCTTTGATAAGGGATTGGATCCCCGCTTTCGCGGAGATGACCGAGAGAGAAAATGGCAGCTTTTAATTTCATTGGTGATATTCGTCTTACTCCGCCGTAAAACGGCCGGAGCGGCCGCCTTCCTTGGCCACCAGCCGGATGTCGCCGATCACCATGCGCTTGTCCACCGCCTTGACCATATCGTAAAGGGTGAGCGCGGCGACGCTGACGGCGGTCAGGGCCTCCATCTCGACGCCGGTGCGGCCGCTGACGGTAACCGTCGCGGTGATCTCGATGGCCTCCTTCTCGACCGTGAAATCCACGTTCACAGCGGATAGCGGCAGGGGATGGCACAAGGGAATGAGATCGGCGGTTTTCTTGGCCGCCATGATGCCGGCGAGCCGCGCGGCGGCGAACACGTCGCCCTTGGGCGCCTTGCCCTCGACGATCAGCGCCAAGGCCTCGGCGCTCAACCGGACGCGACCCTTGGCCACCGCCTTGCGGCTGGTGACGTCCTTCTCGGAGACGTCCACCATGCGGGCCTGACCCTTATCGTCCAAATGGCTGAGCTTGCTCATCAGCAGCCGCCTTTCAGGAGGGCGCGGGTGGCGGCCTCGACGTCCGTTTGGCGCATCAAGGTTTCGCCGATGAGAAACGCCTTGACGCCCACCGCCGCCAGACGATCGAGGTCGGCGCGGTTCGACAAGCCGCTTTCGCCCACCACCAGCCGCCCTTTCTTGACCTGAGGGGCCAACTCAAGGGAGGTTTTAAGATCAACCTCTAACGTCTTTAAATTACGATTGTTTATGCCGATCAGTTTGCTTTTCAGGCGATGCGCGCGCGCCAATTCGGCGACGTCATGCACTTCGATCAAAACATCCAGGCCCCACTCCATGGCTGCCGCCTCCAGGTCCGCCGCCTGGGTGTCACTCAGCGCCGCCAGGATCAGCAGAATACAATCCGCGCCCAGCGCCCGGGCTTCAACCACCTGATAAGGATCAAGCATGAAGTCCTTGCGTAATATAGGTAAATCAACAGCGGCACGGGCCGCCATCAGGTAGCTGTCATGGCCCTGGAAATAAGGCTCGTCGGTCAGTACCGATAAGCACGTCGCCCCCCCCGCCGCGTAAGCGCGGGCCAGCGCCGCGGGGTCAAAATCGGCGCGGATCAAGCCCTTCGATGGGCTGGCTTTTTTGATTTCGCAGATCAGCCCGTAGCGGCCGGCCTTGCTGGCCGCCGCCAGCGCCCGGGCAAAACCCCGGGGCGGGGCGGCAAGCCGCGCCAGGGCTTCCAGGGCGGACAACGGCATCATCGCTTGCCGCGTCATGACATGGGCGCGCTTGTCGGCGCAGATTTGAGCCAGGGTATCGCTCATGCCTGATTATCCGCCGCCGGTTGGTTGGTGAGCGCGACCCAGCGCTCCAACAGCGCCAGGACGCGGCCACTGTCGATGGCCGCTGCCGCCATCTTCACCCCCGCTTTCAGGTCGTCAGCCTTACCGGCCACCACCAAGGCGGCGGCGGCATTGAGGAGCGCAATATCACGGTAAGCGCCGGCCGCGCCGCGCAGCATGGTGTGGAGCGCTTCGGCGTTGGCCTCAGCGTCGCCACCCTTCAGATCGGCCAGCTTGGCGCGCTTCAATCCCACCTCCTCAGGCGTGATGGCGAAGGTGCGGACGCGACCGTTCTCGAAGGCGGCAACGTCGGTTTCCGTCGTGGTGGTGATCTCGTCCAGGCCGTCGCGGCCGTGCACCACCCACACCCGCTCGGAGCCGAGCCGTCCCAACACCTCGGCCACCGGCTCGATCCATTTGCGATCGAAGACGCCGATCAACTGGCGGCGGGTCTCGGCGGGGTTGGCCAACGGACCCAGGAGGTTGAAAATGGTGCGGGTGCCCAGCTCGCTGCGCATCGGCGCAACGTGCCTCATGGCGCCATGATGGCGCGGCGCCAGGAGGAAGGTGATGCCCAGGTCGCTGAGCGACCGTCCCGCCGTCTCATGCCCAGCCTCGATATTGACGCCAAGGGCGGCTAATACGTCGGCCGAGCCCGATTTCGAGGACACCGCCTTGTTGCCGTGCTTGGCCACCGGCACGCCGCAGGCGGCGGCGATCAGGGCGGCGGCGGTGGAGACGTTAAAGGTGCCGGCGCTGTCGCCGCCGGTGCCGCAGGTATCGATGGCTCCTTGCGGGGCGGCGATGGTGTGGGCGCGCTTACGGAGCGCCATGGCGCCACCGGTGATCTCGTCCACCGTTTCACCGCGCACCCGCAGCGCCAGCAAAAAGCCGCCCACTTGGGCCGGCGTGGCGTCGCCCGACATCATGATGTCGAAGGCTTCGCTGGCCTCCGCGACGGTCAGCGTCCGCGCCTCGGCCACTTTCGCAATCAGTTCCTTAAACCGCGACATTCCGGCCTCAGTGAACGGTAAAGGACCGCGCGTGGTCAATGAAATTTTTCAAAAGCTTATGCCCATGTTCTGAAGTGATGCTTTCAGGATGGAACTGGACCCCGTGGAGGGGCATGGTCTTGTGCTCCAGGCCCATGATCAGTCCATCTTCGGTTTCCGCCGTGACCGCCAGGCAGGAAGGCAGGTTTTCCCGGGCAACCACCAGCGAATGGTAGCGCGTGGCGTGAAAGCCATTGGGGATGCCGGAGAAAATCCCTCGCGCCCGGTGGTAGATGGCGCTCACCTTGCCGTGCATGGGCACCGGCGCGCGCACCACGCGGCCACCAAATGCTTGGCCGATGGTCTGGTGGCCGAGACAGACGCCCATCAGCGGCACCTTGCTGGCGGCCTTGGCGACAAGATCGAGACAGATGCCGGCCTCATCGGGCGTGCAGGGGCCAGGTGACAGGACGATGCCCTCGGGCTTGAGCGCCAGCGCCTCGTCGGCTGTCAGGGCGTCATTGCGGCGCACCTCGACCTCGACCTCCAACTCGACCAGATAATGGTAGAGGTTGTAGGTGAAACTGTCATAGTTATCGATCAGCAGAAACATGCTGGACTCTGGTCCCTGGCAAACGGTTTGCTTCTTCTAAACCATTTCAGGGTCATATTAAAGAACGGCTGATAAGCAATTGAAAGGAACTAGAGTGGCTAGGCAGCGGCAGGGCAGCCAGCGCAATACGGCGTCCGCCCCAGGGCGGCGGCGGATGGCGCTTGGCCTGGCGGTGGAGACGCCCGCACCCGCTCCGGCCCCGCGCCGGAAAGCCAAGCGTCCTGCCAAGCCGCAGCGAAAGTGGCTGGCCGTTCACGCCCTGGCGGTGCTGGCGGCAACGGCTGTCGGCGTGATGTATGTTGCCGATCTGATGCGCCAACCGGCGGCGGAAGCGGCGTTGGCCGCCACGGTTCCGCTCGCCCCCGAGGTGCGTGCGGCCATGCCGTCGTTAAAATCGACGCCGCCGATGCCGCTGCCTCGTCCGGCACAGAATATCGCGCCGCCAGTGGATGACGACTTGCCGCCGTGGCGGCGCTATGCCGCCGCCGTGCCGGCCGGCGCCGAGCATCAGCCGCGTCTCGCCATCGTCATCGATGACTTAGGCCTCAACGAAGCGGCGGCGCGAAAAGTAGCCGATCTGCCGCGGCCGATCACCATGGCGTTCCTGCCCTATGCCCGCAATCTGCCGGCGCAGACCTTAAACGCCCGCCTCAAAGGCCAAGAGCTTTTGGTGCATCTGCCCATGGAGCCGGCAAGTCCGAGCGCAGACCCGGGACGGAACGCGCTCCTGACCGATCTGCCGCCGGCCGAGATCGAACGGCGGCTGGACTGGAATTTAAGCCGTTTTTCCGGCTTCGTCGGCGTCAACAATCATATGGGCAGCCGCTTTACCGCCGACGCCGACGCCATGACGCTGGTGTTGCGAAAGCTGGCGGGCAAGGGGTTGTTATTCCTTGATAGCCGCACCGCCGAACAGTCGGCGGGAGTCCGCATCGCTGCCGCCCTCGGCATGCCCCATGGCGCGCGCAACGTATTCCTCGATAATGAACGCAACGCCGACGCCATTCTGACCCAACTGGAGAAGGCCGAAGCCATGGCGCGCACTCGGGGCCAGGCCATCGCCATCGGCCATCCCCACGCCCAGACCATCGCCGCGTTGCGCGACTGGATTCCCGCCGCTCGCCGGCGCGGTATCGCCTTGGTGCCGCTGTCATCCCTGGTCAAGGCGCCGGCCCCGGTGACGGTTGCAAGTCGCTGAAAAGTAAGGCTCATCCAACTCACTCTGCCGTCATTCCCGCGAAAGCGGGAATCCATAGTAAAATCAAAGAGCTGGATCCCCGCTTTCGCGGGGATGACGGATAGGGATGCGGGGGTGACGAATAAAAATTCGCAATTATCCTACTGTCCCAATCCGGCTTGCGCGGCGAAGCGCACCGCTTCCTCGGCGGCGCGCATGAGCGCCCGCGCCTTGGCCCGGGTTTCCTCGTATTCCTTATCGGGATCGCTGTCATAGACGATGCCGGCCCCGGCCTGGACGTGCATGACGCCGTCCTTGACGATGGCGGTGCGCAGCACGATGCAGGTATCGACACTGCCGTTGGCGGAGAAATATCCCACCGCGCCG
Source organism: Pseudomonadota bacterium (assembly GCA_003577275.1). Classification (GTDB taxonomy): domain Bacteria; phylum Pseudomonadota; class Alphaproteobacteria; order Sphingomonadales; family Govanellaceae; genus PRO5. Next base: position 472,412 of record QEVO01000002.1, on the reverse strand, counting down.
GCATAGACCGAGCGCTTCTCGGGCTCCAACTCGTCGATGATTTCCATGGCGCGGATTTTCGGCGCGCCGGTCACCGTGCCGGCGGGAAAGCCGGCGGCCAGCGCGTCGATCTCGTCGTGCGCCGGATCAAGTTCGCCCTCGACATTGGAGACGATGTGCATGACGTGGGAATAGCGCTCGATGGTCATTTGTTCGGTGACCCGCAGGCTGCCGCCTTTGGCCACCCGGCCGACGTCATTGCGCCCCAGATCGAGGAGCATCAAGTGCTCGGCCAGTTCCTTGGGGTCGGCGAGCAGATCAGCCGCCAGGGCCTGGTCTTCCTCCGCCGTGGCGCCGCGCGGCCGGGTGCCGGCGATGGGACGGATGGTGACCACGCCGTCGCGCACCCGGACCAGGATTTCCGGGCTCGATCCCACCGCCGACAGCTCGTCAAGGGCGAGGAAGAACAGGAACGGCGAGGGGTTGGTGCGGCGCAGCGCGCGATAGAGCGCCACCGGCGGCAAGGCGAAGGGCAGGGAGAAGCGCTGTGACAGCACCACCTGGAAGATGTCGCCGGCGATGATGTAGTCCTTGGCCCTGGCCACCATGGCGTGAAAGTCGGCGCGCGACATGTTGGCGGCGGGCTCCGCCAGCGTCGGGATTTCGCCGCCGCTGCCCTGGGCATGGGCAAGAGGCCGCTCCAGGGCGGCCAGCACCTCCTGCAGGCGATCTTCGGCGCGGGCGTAGGCGTCAGCGGCGCTCACCCCAGGCGTGGGGCGAACCGGGGTGACCGCCGTGATGGTGTCCTTGATGGTATCGAAGATCGCCATCACCGTGGGCCGGATGAAGACGCCGTCGGGCGCGCCGATGAGGTCGGGCTTGGGAGCGCTCAAGCGCTCCATCAGGCGCACCATGTCATAGCCCATGTAGCCGACCACGCCCGCCGCCATGGGCGGCAGGCCGGGCGGCAGATCGATGCGGGATTCATCCAGGAGCGCGCGCAACGAGGCCAGCGCCGGACCGGCGGGGGCAAAGGCTTGGCCATGGCGGGCGATTTCCGCCGCGTCACCGCGACAGCGCCAGATCAGGTCGGGCTTCAAGCCGATGATGGAGTAGCGGCCGCGCACCGCGCCGCCTTCCACCGATTCCAAAAGAAAACTCGGCGGATTGCCGCCGGTGAGCTTCAAATAGGCGGAAATCGGCGTTTCCAGATCGGCGACCAGGGCGCTCCATACAACCTGCGGCCGACCGGCGTCGTAGGTGGCGGCAAAGGTCGAAAAATCGGGGTTTACCGCCATGACGCCGGCTACTCGCTGAGCCGTCCAACCGTCTCGTCGAACAGTTTCTGATTGAAGGCGACCTCAAACGCGCGGCTCAAGTGGAGGCGATAGGCCTGGATTACGTCATTGCCGTACTGGGACGCCATGCCGCGCTTGAATTCATCGAATTCCCGAGCGTTGGCGGCGGGGTCGCCGGCTGCGGCGCTGAGCACATGGACCACCACATAGCCATCACCGTCAGCCGCCCGCACCGTAGCGCTTTTGCCCACGGCGGCGGCGAAGGCGGCGTTGCGGATTTCCGGTGTCAGCGCCTGGGCGTCGGGCGAGGGCAGGCGGCGGGCGGCAATGCCGGTTTGCACCACCGCGCCGGCGGGAACCGCCTCAGCCAGCGGCTTGCCGGCGGCCAGCGCGGCTTTGACGGCTTCAGCGGTTTCCTTGGCGCGGGTGTCGCGGGCGGTTGCCAGCCACACCGCCTCCACCGCCGCCTTCACCATATTGAGCGGCCGCACCGCCGGCGGCGTCACGGTATCGACGCGCAAGAGATAATAAGCCTCGTTGGAGGCTTCATGCAGGATCGGCTCGGCGCCGGCTTCGGCGGCGAAGGCGTCACGCAGGAAATTGCCCGCCTTGGGCAGATCCGGCACCACGCTGCCGTCCGGGGCGAGGCCGTTGCCGTCCACCGCTGGGATGGCGGCCACGCTAAGGCCGAGGTTTTTCGCCACTTCTTCCAAAGTGGCGCCGCTGGCCAGCTCATCCTCGATCTTGTTGGTGGCGTCATAAAGGAGGTCGATCGCCTTGTCGCGGCGGGCCTTGGCCTCGATTTCGGCGCGCACTTCGCCGAGCGGGCGGCGCACCTCGGGCGTGATGGCGATGACTTTCACCACATGCCAGCCGAAGCTGCTTGCCGCCGGCCCCGCCACCTCACCGGCGGGGGTGGCAAACACCGCCTGCGCCACGTCTTTGCCCAGCTCATCGGCGATCTGCTGCTGTGTGCGCTCGCCGAGCGCCAATTCGTCGGCATTGAGACCCGCCTTTTCCTTGGCCACGGCGGCAAAGTCAGCGCCGCCGCGAATGGCGTCAGCCGCGGCCGCCGCCGCTTTTTGGTCGGAAAACACCATCTGCTCCAGGGTGCGCGTTTCTGCAGTCGCGTACTCGGCGGCGTGATCGTCGTAGTAGGCGAGGATGTCCTGCTCGCTTAAGGCAGCTTGGCCTTCAAGATCGGCGGCGGTCAGATACAGATAGCTTATGGCCCGGTATTCCGGGGCCGTGAACTGGTCCTGATGCTCTTTGTAGTAGGCCATGAGCGCCGCCTCGTCCGGCGGGGCGATATCCTGCATGGCCGAGGCGCGGATCGCCGCCACGTCGATGAGGCGGCTTTCGCCGTGGTAGGCGTAAAGCCGCTCAGCCAGGCTGTCCGGCAGATGAGCGGCAAGCCCGAGGGCATTGAGGAGCTGCTCGCGGGTCAGGTCGGCGCGCGCCGCCGTCTCGAACTGTGCTTCCGACATGCCGACGTAGCGCAGGACATTGGCGTAAAGGCCACGGTCGAACTGCCCTAAGCTGTTGCGAAACGCCGGGTTGGAGCGGATGTAGTCGCGCACCTGGGCGTCGGATACCGCCAGCCCGAGATCGCGGCCGGCGGCATCGAACACCTCGCGGTTGACCATGCGTTGCAGCACGTCGCGGGGCATGCCCATGGCCTTGGCCTGCGCCGGGGTGAAGCTTTCGCCCATCTGCTGCTGCCAGCGGTTCAGTTCATTTTGGTACTCGCGGGAGAATGCCGCCGGTGTGATCTTGCTGCCGCCGACCACCGCCAACGAGTCCGCACCCCCGGCGCGAAACACGTCGCCGATGCCCCAGATGGCGAAGCTGGCGATCAGCAGTCCCATCAGCAGCATGACGATAAAGGAACCCGTGCGTTTGCGAAGCGACGAAATCATCTACCGGCCCCCTTGGCGCCCGGCCTAAAATGTGAACTCGGGCCCCGTTGTACGGTATTCGTCGCCGCGTCTCAATGCTTTTGCCGAGATGTTGTGAGCCACGGGGTAAAAGTGTTAGAACCCCGGCGGTAAAACAGGACAAAGGAGACTCCCATGCCGCCACGGCCGCTGGTAGCCGGCAACTGGAAGATGAACGGACTTCGCGCCAATGTGGCGGAAGTGGAAAAGCTGAAGCGGTTGATGGCGGCTCAGGCGGCGCTGCCCTGCGACGTGCTGATCTGCCCGCCGGCGACCCTGGTTTCCACGCTGGCGGCGGCCGCACAAGGCGGCGCCATCCTGGTCGGCGGCCAGGATTGCCACCCCAAGGCGTCGGGAGCCCATACCGGCGACGTCAGCGCCGCCATGTTTGCCGATCTCGGCTGCAGCCATATCATCGTCGGCCACTCCGAGCGCCGCGCCGACCATGGCGAGACCAGCGCCCTGGTGGCGGCCAAGGCCGCCGCTGTCCACGCCGCCGGTCTTGCCGCCATCATCTGCGTCGGCGAAACCGAGGCCGAGCGGGATGCCGGGCAGACCTTAAAGGTGGTGGGCGACCAGGTGGCGCAATCGCTGCCCGCCGGCGCCCTGCCAGGCAATACCACCATCGCCTATGAGCCGGTGTGGGCCATTGGCACCGGCCGCACCCCCACCGAGGCCGAGGTGGCCGAGGTGCACGGCTTTATCCGCGACGCCCTCCGCCAGCGGTTCGGGGCGGCCGGCGGCGAGGTGCGGATCCTCTACGGCGGCTCAGTCAAGCCGGCGAACGCCGGCGCGCTGATGGCGGTCAGAAACGTTGATGGCGCGCTGGTCGGCGGGGCGAGCCTGAAGGCCGACGATTTCTGGGGCATCATCGGGGCGTATCTAGGATGACGATAACGCCCAGATGCGTCATTGCGAGCCCCATTAGGGGCGAAGCAATCCAGTCTCTGGATCGCCACGGCCACTAACGTGGCCTCGCGATGACGTCCGAGGAGGTTTGTCAGCCCGCGGCTATTTCTGATCTGGCATTGCGTCGGCAATTGGTATAAACCTGCCACGTCGCCCCCAAGGGTCGACTTCCCTGATGCATTGATAAAGACGAATAGAAGAGCCGTTCCATGCATGCCGTACTGTTGGTCATACATTTAATCGTGGCGATCGCGTTGGTGGGCTTCGTGCTCATTCAGCGCTCGGAAGGCGGCGCGCTGGGCATCGGCGGCGGTCCGGGCGGACTGGTGTCGGCACGCGGCGCCGCCAATTTCCTGACCCGTACCACGGCCATCCTGGCGGCGGCGTTTTTCCTCACCTCCATCGCGCTGACCATCCTGGCGCAGAAGGATACCAGCCGGAGGTCGATCATGGATCAGCCGGCGACGGAAGCGCCAGCGGAAACGCCGGCTCCGGCGCTGCCGGAAGTGCCGCTGTCGCAGTAGGTTTAAGACGAGAAGGTTTAGCGATTTAAGGTCAGAAATTTAAGCGGAAGATCAGAAGCCGGCGAATGACACGCTTTATCTTCATAACTGGTGGCGTGGTCTCCTCGCTGGGCAAGGGTCTGATGTCCGCCTCGTTGGGCGCGCTATTGCAGGCCCGCGGTTTCAAGGTGCGCCTGCGCAAGCTTGACCCTTACCTGAACGTCGATCCGGGGACCATGAGTCCCTATCAGCATGGCGAGGTCTACGTCACCGACGACGGCGCGGAGACCGACCTTGATCTTGGCCACTACGAGCGCTTTACTGGCGTGCCGTCGCGGCAAAGCGACAACGTCACCTCGGGCCGCATCTATCAAACCATCATCAATAAGGAACGGCGCGGCGATTATCTCGGCGGCACGGTGCAGGTCATTCCCCACGTCACCGACGCCATCAAGGAATTCGTGCTCAAGGACACCGAGGACCACGATTTCATCTTGTGTGAAATAGGCGGCACCATCGGCGACATCGAAAGTCTGCCGTTCCTGGAGGCGATCCGACAGCTCGGCCAGGAGATGGGCCGCGACCGGGTGTGCTTCGTGCATTTGACTCTGGTGCCTTATCTGGAAGCGGCGCACGAGTTGAAAACCAAGCCGACCCAGCATTCGGTCAAGGAACTGCGCTCCATCGGCATTCAGCCCGACGTGCTGGTGTGCCGCAGCGAGAAGGAAATCCCGCTGGGCGAACGGCGCAAGATCGCGCTCTTTTGCAACGTGCCGGAGAAAGCGGTCATCCAGGCGCTGGACGCCAGCAGCATCTATGAAGTGCCACTGCAATACCATGGCGAAGGATTGGATGCGGCGGTGCTGTCGGCGTTCCGGCTTGATCCCGCCGCCGCGCCGCCTGATCTTAGCCGCTGGCGGGAAATCGTTGGCCGCATCTCTGCGCCGGAAGGCGAGGTGACCATCGCCGTCGTCGGCAAATACACCGGCTTGAAGGATGCCTACAAGTCGTTGATGGAAGCATTGGTCCACGGCGGCATCGCCAACAACGTGCGCGTCAACATCCGCTGGATCGAAGCCGAGATTTTCGAGGCGGAGGATGCGGTGGCGCACCTGGAAGACGTCGACGGCATCCTGGTGCCGGGCGGCTTTGGCGAGCGCGGCTCGGAGGGCAAAATTGCCGCCGTGCGCTTCGCCCGCGAGCGCAAGATTCCCTACTTCGGCATTTGCTTTGGCATGCAGATGGCGGTGATCGAGGCGGCGCGCAACCTCGCCGGCATCGAGGGCGCCAGCACCAGCGAATTCGGCCCATGTAAGAATCCAGTGGTGGGCTTGCTCACCGAGTGGCAGAAGGGCAACGAAGTGGTGTCGCGCACAGCCGCGGACGACAAGGGCGGCACCATGCGGCTCGGCGCCTATGAAGCGCGATTGATGCCGGGCTCGCGCGTGGCGGAGATTTATGGCGATACGCGCATTTTCGAACGTCATCGCCACCGTTATGAAGTCAACATCGCCTATCGCAAAACGTTGGAAGATCAGGGCCTGTTGTTCTCCGGTCTGTCGCCCGATGGCGAGCTTCCCGAGATCGTCGAGATCCCCGATCATCCGTGGTTCATCGGCGTGCAGTTTCATCCCGAACTGAAATCCAAGCCCTTCGACCCGCATCCCTTGTTCGCCTCCTTCATCGCCGCCGCCGTGCGGCAATCAAGGCTCGTCTGACAATAAAAAGGATCATCGCTCATGACCGCCATTCTTGACATTACCGCGCGGGAAATCCTCGACAGCCGGGGCAACCCCACGGTGGAAGTTGATGTGACTCTGGACAGCGGCGCTTTCGGCCGCGCCGCGGTGCCGTCGGGCGCTTCCACCGGCGCCCATGAAGCGGTTGAGCTCCGGGACGGTGATAAGTCGCGCTACGGCGGCAAGGGCGTGCGCAAGGCTGTTGACGCCGTGAACGGGGAAATCTTTGACGCGCTTTCCGGGCTTGACGCCGAAGATCAACTGGGCATCGACCGCACGCTGATCGAACTTGACGGCACCGCCAACAAAAGCCGCTTAGGCGCCAACGCCATTCTGGGCGTCAGTCTGGCGACGGCCAAGGCGGCGGCGGCGGATTGCGGTCTGCCGTTATGGAAATACGTTGGCGGCCCGGCGGCGCATGTGCTGCCGGTGCCGATGATGAACATCATCAATGGCGGCGCGCACGCCGACAATCCCATCGACATCCAGGAATTCATGATCATGCCCGTCTCGGCCGCCACCGTGGCCGACGCGGTACGCATGGGCGCGGAAGTATTTCACGTGCTGAAGAAGCTATTGAAAGACGGCGGGCACAACACCAACGTCGGGGATGAAGGCGGCTTCGCACCCAACCTGGCCAGCACCGATGATGCGCTCTCCTTCATCATGAAGGCCATCGAGGCGGCGGGCTACAAGCCGGGCGAGGACGTGGCGCTGGCGCTCGATGCTGCTTCCACCGAATTCTTCAAGAAGGGCAAGTACGAGCTTGCGGGGGAGGGCAAGGCCCTCGATTCAGAAGCCTTCGCCCGATACCTTGCTGACCTTGCCGGCCGCTATCCCATCATCTCCATCGAGGACGGCATGGCCGAGGATGATTGGGACGGCTGGAAAATACTGACCGATATGCTGGGCAAGAAGGTGCAGCTCGTCGGCGATGATCTGTTCGTCACCAACCCGGCGCGGCTGTCGGACGGCATCAACAAAGGCGTCGCCAATTCGATCCTGGTCAAGGTCAATCAGATCGGCACCCTGTCGGAAACCCTGGAGGCGGTCAACATGGCGCACCGCGCCGGCTATAGCGCGGTGATGTCGCACCGCTCCGGCGAGACTGAAGACTCCACCATCGCCGACTTGGCGGTGGCCACCAACTGCGGCCAGATCAAGACCGGCTCGCTGGCGCGCTCCGACCGCTTGGCGAAATATAACCAGCTCCTTCGCATCGAGGAGCAACTGGGGCCGGTAGCGCGGTTCGCAGGACGCTCCATCTTGCGTCGCTAACCGCGTATAATCACAAGATATAGGGCCTCACACTTTTCGCTTGACCCGCGGAATCGGTCGTGATTCGCTAGCCTTCATGAAACTCTGGTTGGAAGTTCGTCCGCGGCTGAAAGGCGCCATTTTCCCGGCGCTCATCGTGCTGTCGCTGTTCTATTTCAGCTATCACGCGGTGGAAGGAAACCACGGACTGAAAGCCTGGCTGCATTCACGCGGCGAGCAGGCGATCCTGTCGCAAAAAGCGGCGGTCATCCGCGCCGAGCGCGAAGCCTTGGAACGCAAGGTGGCGCTCCTAAAGCCCGACAATCTAGACCCCGATCTGTTGTCGGAGGAAGTGCGCGGCATCCTCGGTTATACCCATGAACACGAAGTCGTGATCTACCAGACGCCGGCCAAAGCCCCCTCGAAGCCCTAAATCAACAGTCCTCCCAATGCCTTAACCGTTTTTTGGTTAAGCAAAGATATTTCATGGAAAAACAATAACTTTTACTATATTAAAAGGACCCGCAATTACAAAAAAAGCCGAATAGTGCGCCTGCCAGGGTCAGTGTCAACTTTCGCCCCCCTCGTGACGTGGAAGGACGGCTTTATCTCATGGCTAAGCTTGCAACGAAGAAGATTTCCCCGCGATATCGGCCGTTAAGTCAGATCGCTACGGCCACCTACGACGCCTCTGCCGAGGAGTTGAAAACCTATTACCGCCAGATGCTGCTGATGCGCCGCTTTGAGGAAAAGGCGGGGCAGATGTACGGCATGGGGCTGATCGGCGGCTTTTGTCACTTGTATATCGGCCAGGAGGCGGTGGTCACCGGCATTCAGGCGGCCCTGAGGCCCGGCGACAAGGTGATCACCGGCTACCGCGATCACGCCCATATGCTGGCCTGCGGCATTGATCCCCGAGCGGTGATGGCGGAATTGACGGGCCGCGCCGGCGGCATTTCCAAGGGCAAGGGCGGCTCCATGCACATGTTCAGCGTCGAGCACGGCTTCTATGGCGGCCATGGCATCGTCGGCGCGCAGGTATCCTTGGGCACCGGCATTGCGTTCGCCGAGAAATACCGGGAAACCGGCGGCGTCACCGTCGCCTATTTCGGCGACGGCGCGGCCAACCAGGGCCAGGTTTATGAGTCCTTCAACATGGCCGAGCTGTGGAAGCTGCCGGTGATCTACGTCATCGAGAACAATCAGTACGCCATGGGCACCTCGGTCAACCGCGCCTCGGCGGAGGGCGAGCTTTATCGGCGCGGCGAAAGCTTCCGCATTCCCGGCCGCCAGGTGGACGGCATGAACGTGCTGGCCGTGAAAGCGGCGGCGGACGAGGCGGTCGCCTGGAGCCGCGACGGCAACGGCCCGATCTTGTTGGAAATGAAAACCTACCGCTATCGCGGCCATTCCATGTCGGACCCGGCGAAATACCGCTCCAAGGAAGAAGTGCAGAAGATGCGGGCCGAGCATGATCCCCTTGATCAGGCGAAGAAGCGCCTTTTCGATGACGGCATCCTCGATGAGGAAAGCTTGAAGGCCATCGACCGCGAGGTGAAAGAGATTGTCGCCGACGCCGCCGATTTCGCCACCGCCAGCCCCGAACCCGAGCCGTCCGAATTGTGGACGGATGTGTACGCGTAAAAGGGAGGGCGGATCATGTCGACGGATGTGAAAGAAGCTCAAGCTGGAATGAAATCACAAACCGTGCGCGAGGCGTTGCGTGACGCCATGGCCGAGGAAATGCGCCGCGACCCGGATGTGTTTTTAATGGGCGAGGAAGTGGCGCAGTACCAAGGCGCTTACAAGGTAAGCCAAGGTCTCTTGGACGAGTTCGGGCCGAAGCGGGTGATGGATACGCCGATCACCGAGCATGGCTTTGCCGGGCTCGGCGTTGGCGCGGCGTTCGCCGGCCTTAAACCTATCATCGAGTTCATGACCTTCAACTTCGCCATGCAGGCCATTGATCAGATCATCAACTCGGCGGCGAAAACCCGCTACATGTCGGGCGGACAGATCGGTTGCCCCATCGTCTTTCGCGGCCCCAACGGCGCAGCGTCCCGGGTCGCTGCGCAGCACAGCCAGAACTACGCCGCCTGGTACGCGCATGTGCCGGGCTTGAAGGTGGTGGCGCCTTATTCGGCGGCGGACGCCAAGGGGTTATTGAAAGCCGCCATCCGCGATCCCAACCCGGTGGTGTTTCTGGAGAATGAAATTCTTTACGGTAAAACCTTCGACGTGCCGGAGGGCGACGATTGGATCGTGCCGTTGGGCAAATCGGCGGTGGTGCGCGAAGGCTCTGACGTGACGCTGGTCGCCTACTCCATCGCCGTCGGCCAGTGCCTGGAGGCGGCCGATGCCTTGGCGGCGGACGGCGTATCGGCGGAAGTGATCGATCTGCGCACGCTCAGGCCCTTGGATCTGGAACCGGTCATTGCCTCGGTGAAAAAGACCAATCGTCTGCTGGTGGTCGAGGAAGGCTGGCCCACCTGCGGTATCGGCGCGGAAGTATCGGCGCGGGTCACCGAACAGGCGTTCGATTATCTGGATGCGCCGGTATTGCGCGTCGCCAACGCCGATGTGCCGACGCCCTATGCCGCCAATCTGGAAAAGTTGTGGCTGATATCCTCGGAAAAAGTTATCACCGCCGCCAAAGCGGCGCTCTACCGCGATTAGGGAGATTAACAATGTCCATTGAAATTCGCATGCCGGCGCTGTCGCCGACCATGGAAAAGGGAACGCTGGCCAAGTGGCTGATCAAGGAGGGCGATACCATCGCGGCGGGCGATGTCATTGCCGAGATCGAGACCGACAAGGCGACCATGGAAGTGGAGGCGGCGGACGAAGGCAAGGTCGGCAAGCTCGCCGTGGCGGCCGGCACGGCGGATGTGCCGGTGGGGACCGTAATCGCGGTGTTGTTGGAGGAAGGCGAGGCGGGCGTCGCCAGTCCCTCAACTGCTCCGTCACTCCCGCGAAAGCGGGAGTCCAGTGCAGAAGAAAAGGTGGATTCCCGCTTACGCGGGAATGACGAACAAAAAAAATCCGCACCCATACTTCCATCAGCGCCGACACCGCAGCCGACCGTTCCCGCCGCCCATGATGACGCGCGGATTTTCGCTTCGCCCCTGGCGCGCCGCATCGCCAAGCAGAGCGGCATTGATCTGAACACCCTGGAAGGCTCCGGTCCCGGCGGCCGGGTAGTGAAACGCGATCTGGAAGGCAAGGCGCCGCTGGCGCGGCCGCAAGTTGCCGCCACTGCCGCTACCGCTGTCGCGCCGGCGACGGTTTATGGACCGGCGGATGCGCCGCATGAGGAGGTAAAACTCTCCACCATGCGCAAGGTGATCGCCGAGCGCCTGTCGGAATCAAAACGCACCGTGCCACACTTCTACATGACCGTGGACGTGCAAATGGATCACCTGCTGGCGGCGCGCAAGGACATCAACGAGGCGGAAGGATTAAAGCTTTCGGTCAACGACTTCATCATCAAGGCGCTGGCCATCGCGTTGAAGCGCGCGCCAGAAGCCAACGTGCAGTTCGCCGGCGACAAGCTTTACCGCTATAGCCGCGCCGATGTCTCGGTGGCGGTGGCGATCGATGGCGGGCTGATTACACCGATCATTCGCGGCGCTGATACAAAGGGGTTGATTGAGATCAGCAATGAAATGCGCGCGCTGGCCGAGAAGGCGCGGGCCGGCAAGCTGATGCCGGAAGATTACAAGGGCGGCACCATTTCGTTGTCCAATCTTGGCATGTACGGCATCAAGGACTTCGAAGCGGTGATCAATCCGCCGCAAGCCGCCATCCTGGCGGTGGGCGCGGCGGAACAGCGCGCGGTGATCAAGGATGGGCAGATCGCGCCGGCGACCGTGATGTCGGCGACGCTCTCTGTGGATCATCGCGCCATCGACGGCGCCATCGGCGCGAAACTGTTGACCGCCTTCAAGGCGCTGATTGAAAACCCGGCGCGCCTGGCGCTCTAACTTAAGGACGGATTTTATGACTGAACAATCCTTCGACCTCATCGTGATCGGCGGCGGGCCGGGCGGCTATGTGGCGGCGATCCGCGCCGCGCAACTGGGACTGAAAACCGCGGTCATCGAGCGCGAACTCTTGGGCGGCATCTGCCTCAACTGGGGCTGCATTCCAACCAAGGCGCTGCTGCGCTCCTCGGAAGCCTATCATATCATGACGCATGCTTCCGCTTATGGCTTGAAGGCGGACAACGTCAGCTTTGATATTGCAAAAATCGTCGAGCGCAGCCGCAAGGTGGCCAAGCAGTTGAACGGCGGCGTCACCATGCTGTTGAAGAAAAACAAGGTGACGGTGATCGAGGGCCACGCCCGCTTGGCGACTGCCGGCAAAGTGACGGTGGATAAAAAAGACGGCAAGAAGGAAACGGTGGCGGCCAAGAACATCATCCTCGCCACCGGCGCGCGGGCGCGGGAACTGCCGCACCTGAAGGCTGACGGCAAGCTGATCTGGACCTACCGCCACGCCATGACGCCGGACATGATGCCGAAGTCGATCCTGGTGGTGGGCTCGGGCGCCATTGGTATCGAATTCGCCAGTTTCTATCGCGACCTTGGCGCGGAAGTCACCGTGGTCGAAATGCTCGACCGGGTGCTGCCGGTGGAGGATGAGGAAATTTCCGCCTTCGCCCAGAAAGCCTTTGTCAAGCAGGGCATGAAGATACTCACCTCCGCCAACGTCAAGGAATTGAAGCCCGGCAAGGCCGATGTCACGGCTGTTGTTGAAACCAAGGACGGCAAGACCCAGGAGATCAAGGTCGAGCGGGTGATCCTGGCCATCGGCATCACCGGCAATGTCGAGGATCTGGGCCTCGAAGCCGCCGGGGTCAAGGTGGAAAAGGGCCATGTGGTCACCAACCAGTGGGGCGAAACCAACGTCAAGGGCGTGTGGGCCATCGGCGACCTGACCGGCGCGCCCTGGCTCGCCCATAAGGCGAGCCATGAGGGCGTGATCGCGGTGGAAAAGATCGCCGGGGTCAAGGACGTCCATCCCCTGGACAAGGGCAACATTCCGGGCTGTACCTACTGCCGGCCGCAGGTGGCCTCGGTGGGCATGACGGAAGCCAAGGCCAAGGCGGCGGGCCGGGAGATCAAGGTCGGCCGCTTTCCCTTTATCGGCAACGGCAAGGCCATCGCCCTGGGCGAGCCGGAGGGCTTTATTAAGACCGTGTTCGACGCCAAGACCGGTGAGCTTCTAGGCGCGCACATGATCGGCGCCGAGGTGACCGAGCTTATCCACAGCTATACCCTGGCCCGGACGCTGGAGACCACGGAGGCCGAGTTGATGCATACCGTGTTCCCGCATCCGACCCTCTCCGAGATGCTGCACGAAAGCGTGCTTGACGCCTACGGCCGCGCCCTCCACATTTAGGGGGTAGGAATGGCCCCCTAACCGTCATTCCCGCGCAAGCGGGAATCCAGACTTAAGGTAGATCCCCGTTTTCACGGGGATGACAGGTAGGGCGGATTGGAGCATTTATGAGCAAGGTTGAAAACATCAAGGTGGAAGGCCCCCGCAAGCCCAAGCCCGAATGGCTGCGGGTCAAGGCCCCGACCTCGGCGGAATTCGCCGAGACCCGCCGGCTCATGCGCGGGCTGAAGCTCCATACCGTGTGCGAGGAGGCGGCCTGCCCCAACATCGGCGAGTGCTGGCAGAAAAAGCACGCCACCATGATGATCCTAGGCGATATCTGCACCCGCGCCTGCGCCTTTTGCAACATCAAGACCGGTTTGGGTCGGCCGGTGGACCCGCTTGAGCCGCAGCATGTGGCGGAGGCGGTGCGCGACATGAAGTTGGAGCACGTGGTCATCACCTCGGTGGACCGCGACGATCTCGATGACGGCGGCGCTTCCCAGTTCGTTAAGGTGATCGAGGCGTTGCGCCGCGAAGCGCCCAACACCACGGTGGAAATCCTCACCCCCGATTTTCGGAACAAGCCCGGCGCGTTGGAAATGGTGGTCGCCGCCAAGCCCGATGTTTACAACCATAATCTGGAAACCGTGCCGCGGCTTTATCCCACCATCCGCCCGGGCGCGCGCTATTTCCATTCGCTCAGGCTTTTGGAGCGGGTGAAGGAACTCGACCCGACAATCTTTACCAAATCCGGCATCATGGTTGGCCTTGGCGAAGAAAGACACGAAGTGCAGCAGGTGATGGACGACATGCGCTCCGCCGATATCGATTTCTTGACCATCGGCCAGTACCTGCAGCCGACGCCGCGCCATGCGCCGATTGACCGCTTCATTACGCCTGATGAATTCAAGAATTACGAAACCATCGCTTATGCGCGAGGCTTTCTGCTGGTGGCGTCCTCGCCATTGACGCGCTCGTCCTATCATGCCGGCGACGATTTTGCCCGGCTGCGCGCCAACCGCGCCGCGCAGCTTGCTAAAAATCCATAAATAGATGCCTCGCCACGAAGAACGGCGCACGCTGCCTTTCAGTGCCGAAGAGCTTTATGCCGTTGTCGTCGATGTCGATCGCTACCCGGAATTTCTCCCATGGTGCCTGGGAGCGCGTATCTTCAAGCGGGCGCCGAACCAGTTCTGGGCTGATCTGATCATCGGCTTTAAGATGTTTCGCGAAAAGTTCACCTCCCACGTCCATCTCGATCCGGTCAAAAGCATTGAAGTCTCCTATGTCGATGGACCGTTGAAGTATCTGCATAACCGCTGGGACTTCATGCCTGAGCCGAACGGACACTGCACCATCGACTTCGTGGTCGATTTCCAGTTCAAGAGCCATCTTTTTGAAAAACTCGTCGGTGCGCTGTTTACCGAGGCGGTGCATCACATGGTGATGGCTTTCGTCAAGCGCGCCGAGGAGATTTACGGCAAGCGCAGCTAATTTTGCTGCCGACCCACCCATTTTTTTGGGCGACCCACCCGTCGCCGCGATTGCCTGTCGCAGGCGCTTCCCATATTCCCTCTTGCCACGAACGACGGATGCTTTTTGTCGTTCCGTAGTTGTGTTTGGAAGCATCCATTCCTCTGTCGGGCAAACTTCGGCATACGTCGGCCGACGGGGTGCATATCCCGCATGCCGACCCGCCCCCCGGTGCGCTTTCACGTGCGCCGGGGTTTCTTTTTTTGCCATCTTGCCAAGCCTTTACGCCCGCGTCATGCTGGCGCTGGTCAAGAGGGTTTAAGCCATGCCTGACGGAACTCATGACGGCGACCGCCATTCCCACTTGGGCGACCGGAAACGGGTGGGCTTGGCGCTGGCGCTCACCGTGTCGTTCATGGTGGTCGAGGCGGTGGGCGGCCTGATGTCCGGTTCGCTGGCGTTGCTGGCGGACGCCGGCCACATGCTGGCCGACAGCGGGGCGCTGGCGTTGGCCCTTGCCGGCTTTCACTTCGCCGCCCGGCCATCGGACGATAGGCGCTCCTATGGCTATGGTCGGGCGCAGGTGCTGGCGGCGTTTGCCAATGGCGTCATGCTGTTGGTGGTGGCGGTATGGATCATTGCCGAGGCCGCCGAACGCTTTGTCGCCGGCTCTCAGATTGCCGCCATCCCGATGCTGATCGTGGCGATAGCCGGCCTTATCGCCAACCTTGTCGCATTTCGCATTCTCCATGGCGGCGATCGTCACCATAGCCTCAATCTGCGCGGCGCGCTCTTGCATGTCGCCGGCGATATCCTAGGCTCGCTGGCGGCGATTATCGCCGCCCTCGTCATCATCTTTGGCGGCTGGACGTTGATCGACCCCTTGCTGTCGCTGCTGGTGGCGGCGCTGCTGCTGTTCGGCGCTATCGATCTTATTCGCCGCTCCGGCCATATCCTCTTGGAAGGCGCGCCGGAGACGGCGGAAGCGGACGACATCCGCAAGCGGTTGCTGGCGGCCTTGCCCGAGATTGAGGACGTGCACCACATTCATGTCTGGTCGCTGACCGAAAAACACCCGCTGGTGACCTTGCACGCCCGGGTGGCCGAGTCCGCGGACGGCGACGCCACGTTGAGCCGGATCAAGGCGTTTCTCGATGAAACCTATGGCATCGCGCACGCCACGGTGCAGCTTGAACGGGGACCGTGCCCGGACCACTGAGAGGGGCCGAAAATTTCTTGCGGCCACGCCCCCCAGACCCTACTTTACCCGCCGATCGCGCCCCTTGGTGAGTATACTGGCATGACCTTGATGCAAAGCTCTGGCCTGACCCTGGCTACCATGCGGCCGCCCGCCGAGTGGGCGCGCCATGCCGCCGTGTGGTCGGCCTGGCCGAGTCATGGCGAGCTGTGGCTAGACGACCTGGAACCGGCACGGGCCGAGGTGGCGTCGCTTTTCGCCGCCATCGCCGACGTTGACCGGGCCACCGGCCGGGCGCGGGGCGAAGCCTTGAAAATCCTGGTGGCTAATGCTGAAGCGCGAGCCTCGGCGGAAAGGGCGCTGGCGGGCCTCGGCGCAGAGATCATCGACGCCGCCTTCGGCGACATCTGGCTGCGCGATACCGGGCCGATCTTTGTTGCCGACGAGAGCAGGGTGAGCGCCGCTGCTTTCCGCTTCAACGGTTGGGGCGGCAAGTACGATCTTCCCGGCGATGATCAGGTGGCCGCTCAAGTGGCCGCTCGCGCCGGTATCGACCTGCGGCGCTATGATTGGATCTTGGAAGGCGGCGCGCTCGATGGCGACGGGCGGGGATGCGTGCTTACCACCCGGCAGTGTCTTCTCAATCCCAATCGCAATGCCGGCATGGCGGAACTTCAAGCCGAGCGGCTTTTGGCGGAAGCTTTGGGTTTTGACAAGGTGGTGTGGCTCAACGACGGCCTGATCGCTGATCACACCGACGGCCATGTGGATAATTTGGCGCGCTTCGTGGCGCCGGGTCTGGTGGTGAGCATGGAGGCGCGCGCAAGTGATGATCCCAACCGCGATGTATACGCCGATGCCCTGCGGGTGCTGAAGTCGGCCGGGCTGGAAGTGGAAACCATACCCTCGCCGGGCCGCATCGAGAATGAGGACGGCGAGGTGGTGCCGGCCAGTTACATGAACTTCTACATCGCCAATAGCACGGTGGTGGTGCCGGTCTACGGCTCACGCTATGACGACGAAGCGGTGGCGCGCCTCTCCAACCTGTTTCCCACCCGGCGCACCGTGGGGCTGCGCGCCGAACATTTGCTCACCGGCGGCGGCTCGTTCCACTGCATTACCCAGCAGCAGCCGGCTTGGCCCATCGAGGAGATTTGAGCGATGACCGAGATCACCGTCGCCGCCATCCAGCTTTCGTTCACCGATGTCATGGCGGATGATATCGCTCGCGTCGCGGCGCGGGTGCGCGAGGCGGCCGCCGTCGGTGCGGAGATCATCCTGCCGCCGGAACTGTTCCAGGGCTATTACTTCTGCCGCCATGAGGATGAGAATTTATTTTCCCGCGCTTATCCGGTGGCGGATCATCCGGCGGTGACGGCGATGCGCGAACTGGCACGGGAGTTGAACGTCGCTATTCCCACCTCAATTTTTGAACGCGATGGGCCGCACTTTTACAACAGCCTGGTGATGATCGACGCCGGCGGTGAGGTGCTTGGCACGTATCGCAAGAGCCACATTCCCGATGGCCCCGGTTATGAGGAAAAATTTTATTTCCGTCCCGGCAACACCGGATTCAAAGCGTGGGACACGCGGTTTGGCCGCATCGGCGTCGGCATCTGCTGGGATCAGTGGTTTCCCGAGTGTGCGCGCGCGATGATGCTGATGGGCGCGGAACTTCTGCTTTATCCCACCGCCATCGGTTCGGAACCGGAGGAGCCCAACCTCGATACCCGGCGCTTATGGCAGCGCGCCATGATCGGCCATGCGGTATCGAACGTCGTCCCGGTGATCGCCGCCAACCGCACCGGCACCGAGGAGGGGCAGCATTTTTATGGTCATTCCTTCATCGCCGATCACCGCGGCGACACCAAGGCCGAACTGGGCGACGGCGAGGAAGGGGTGATCATGCATAAATTCGATATTGATCAGATCCGCGCCCACCGCGCCGCCTTCGGCTTCTTTCGCGACCGCCGCCCCGATCTCTATGGCCGGCTGGTGGAGGACGCTTAGATTTTTTACGCCGCCTCGACGGCTTTTTGCACTGTCTTAGGCGCGGCAGCAATTACTCGTAGCAGGACTTGGGCGGGGCGGTCTGGTACCGTGCGGCCCTGTTCCCAATTGCGGATCGTCGCCACCGGCAGACCAAACCGCTTGGCGAACGCTCCTTGCGACAAGCCCAGCCGTTTCCGGATGGTCTTGACGTCCGGCCCCATGTCATCGGGATAGCCTTTGGGCAGATATTTGTATCCCCGGCGCAAAGCGAGACTCATGTCCGGCGCGGCATCCTGATCCGCGGCGATGGCCTTGGCGATATCAGTGTCCGTCAAGGCGTCTACACGCACCCAGTCGGTGGCGCTTTTGCGCTTTCTGGCCTTGGCAAGGCTTACCCCGACAATCCGGCTTTTACGGGTTTTGGTGGTCATGACGCTCTCTCTCATTGGCTTTGCGTAAGGAAATAATCCGATACGTCTTGCCGCGAAGGGTAAAAACACAGACGCACAAACGGCCGTTAATAGGACCAACGGCGATGTATCGGGCTTCTCCGTAATCGTGGCGTTCGTCCACGGTGATCACAGGTTTGCCGGCCAAAAGTTCAACCGCATCCCCCAAAGAGAGACCATGTTTGGCGATGTTGGCTTTATCTTTGGCCGCGTCCCATTCGACCCGTATATTAATTATTGTACGCTATAAGCGTATAAATTACAAGCGAAGTCCGCTTTATGCAGAGTTGTTGCCAGGCGGTGGTAATAGCCGTACTCCGTCGCCAGGTCCATATCGGTTTCGGTGAGATGAAGGAGCGGGATGCCGCTGGCAGCGAGGGATAGGGGCGGCAGGGGATAATCGCTGTGGCGGTGGATGGTGGGGCCGGCTTGGCAAAGGATCATCTGCTGGCGGCGGGAGAGGGGCGCTTGCGCCGCCAACACCCGCAATAAATGGCTGATCTCCCATGCCTCAAGGTGCAGCCTCAGCGTCTCCCATTCCTCGGCGGCGCAGTCGATGGTCAAGCAGGCGATTGTCGGAATGGATGACACTTGGCGCAGCAAGCGGCCAGAAATAGGGTCGGCGCGATAGAGGCGAATGGATGTTTGATCGCCGGCGTCAAATCTGACCGCCAGCTCTCGGCCGGCGTGGGCCAGCGCCGTTAAAAACAGACGTAAGGATAGGAAAAGTCCGCCGCCGCCCATGGCTACGGCGCGGAGCATCATTTCTTCCATGGTCATCGGCTGATGGTCGTGAAAGACGGCCCAGGTGAGCCGCCGCGCCATCGCCATCATCGCCGCATGGCGGCAGGGCAGGTTGCGGCGGCTGAGGCGCATCGGCTGTCTCTGGGCATGGGATCATGAGCCATGCCCAGACGACGGTCTGCGGTCAGTTTACGTGACGGTCAGATATGACAGCTCGCCAGCCCGCGCTTTTCCAGATAACGCTGGTGGTATTCCTCCGCCGGATAGAAGGGGGCGGCAGGGACAATTTCGGTGACGATGGGACGGGGGAAGCGGCCGGCCATCGCCGCCTTGGAGGTTTCCGCCGCCGCTTTTTGCGCCGCCGAATGATAGAAGATCGCCGAGCGATATTGCGTGCCGACGTCCGGCCCCTGGCGGTTCAAGGTGGTGGGGTTGTGGTTATCCCAAAACACCTTCAGCAAGTCCTCATAGGAAATTTCAGCGGGGTCATAGGTGACCAAAATGGCCTCGGCGTGGCCGGTAGCATCGCTGCACACTTCCTGATAGGTGGGATTGGCGGTATGCCCGCCAGTGTAGCCGACAATGGCGTCCTTGACTCCCGGCGTGTTGCGGAATGTCACTTCGACGCCCCAAAAACAGCCCATGGCGAAGGTGGCCTGTTCGGTTGCCATGATGATATCTCCTTGGATGGCCTAGCGTATTTCCCTGTGCTACGGTGTACAAATTATCGTGAAGAGGGAGCGCGCCGCAAGTGAGTATCGCCTCGTTGGCCATCCGCCGTCTTTTTACGGCGGTCCCAACCCTGTTCATCATCATCACGGCGGCGTTTTTCATGATGCGGGCGGCGCCCGGCGGCCCCTTCGATTCGGAACGCGCCCTGCTGCCCGAGATCGAAGCCAACATCAAAGCCGCCTATGATCTCGATAAGCCATTGGTGGATCAATATTTTATATATCTTAAGCGGGTGGTGCGGGGTGATTTCGGCCCCTCCTATAAGTTCAAGGACTTCACCGTCAACGAGCTGATCGCCACCGGCTTTCCCACCAGCTTGAAGCTGGGCGGCGCGGCCATCATCCTGGCGCTGGCGCTGGGGGTGTCGTTGGGCACGGCCGCCGCCCTGCGCCAGAACAGCCTGACCGATCATGTGGTGATGACGGCGGCAATGACCGGCATTGCGGTGCCCAATTTTGTCATGGCGCCCTTGATGGCGCTGATCTTCGGCATTTATTTGAAGGTCTTGCCGGTGGCGGGATGGGAGGAAGGGACCATCAAGGATATGGTGCTGCCGGTGATCGCCTTGACGCTGCCCTATACCGCCTACATCGCGCGCCTCACCCGGGGCAGCATGATCGAGGTCTTGCACACCAATTACGTGCGCACGGCGCGGGCCAAAGGACTGCCGGAGCGCCGCATCATCCTTCGCCACGCGCTGCCCGCCGCGATTCTCCCGGTGGTCAGTTTTCTCGGTCCCGCCACCGCCGGCATCATCACCGGCTCGGTGGTGATCGAGCAGATTTTCCAGGCGCCCGGCATCGGCCGCTATTTCGTGCAAGGCGCCTTGAACCGCGATTACACCCTGGTGATGGGGGTGGTGATTTTTTACGCGGCGCTGATCATGCTGTTTAATCTCATTGTTGATCTTGTCTACGCTCTCCTTGATCCCCGGGTGCGCTACAAATGACGGCGGCGGTTGAACAGATTGCCGGACGCAGTTTATGGCAGGATGCGCTGCGGCGGCTGCGGCGCAACCGCGCGGCGGTGATGGCATTAGCGGTGATTGCCGTGATCGCCCTATTATCGATCGTCGGGCCGTGGGCAGCGCCGCACCCTTATGACACGCTGAACTATGATTATATCGCCATCGCGCCCAACTTGGCCCATGGCTTTTTCCTGGGCACCGATGCGGTGGGCCGCGACTTGTTCGTGCGCATTCTTTATGGCGTGCGGATATCGCTGATGGTGGCGTTGGCCGCCACCACGGTCAGCCTGACCATCGGCATCGTCTATGGCGCGGTGGCGGGATATGTCGGCGGTCGGATTGATGAAGCGATGATGCGTTTTGTCGATGTTCTCTATTCGCTGCCGTTCATGTTCTTTGTCATTATTTTAATGGTGGTGTTCGGGCGTAATATTATCCTGATGTTTCTCGCCTTGGGCGCGGTGGAATGGTTGACCATGGCGCGCATTGTGCGCGGTCAGGCGATGTCCCTGAAAAACCGCGAGTTCATCGAGGCGGCGGTTGCCGCCGGCGCGCGCACGCCGACCATCATCCGCCGCCATATCATTCCCAATCTGCTGGGACCGGTGGTGGTCTATGTGACCTTGACCATCCCGCAGGTGATTTTGGTGGAAAGCTTTTTAAGTTTCCTTGGCCTAGGCGTGCAGGAGCCGCTGACCAGCTTGGGAGTTCTCATCTCCGAGGGCGCGGACGAGATGGAAACCGCGCCCTGGATGCTGATTTTTCCCGCCGCGACGCTGGCAGCCTTGCTGTTTTCCTTCAACTTCCTGGGTGACGGCGTGCGCGACGCCCTTGATCCGAAGGACCGCTGACCATGACGGCGGTGTTGGAGGCATCCGATTTGTGCGTCTCGTTCGCCACGCCGGAAGGCGCAGTGGCGGCGGTGACGGACGTGAATTTTACCGTGCGCCCGGGAGAGTGCCTTGGCATCGTCGGCGAATCGGGATCGGGCAAAAGCCAGATTTTCATGGCGGTGATGGGTCTTTTGGCCGCCAACGGCCAGGCCAGCGGCCGCGTGCGATTTGAGGGAACGGATATTCTCGGCGTCTCAGCGGCAGAGCTTAACAAGGTGCGCGGCGACCGCATGACCATGATCTTTCAGGATCCCATGACCGCGCTGACGCCCCATGTGCGCATCGGCGACCAGTTGGCGGAAGTGCTGGAGTGGCATCGCCACATGCCGCGTGCGGAGGCGTGGCGGCGCGCCACCGACATGCTGGAGCGGGTGCGCATCCCCGATGCGCCGCGGCGCATGACGCAATATCCGCACCAATTATCGGGCGGCATGCGCCAGCGGGTGATGATCGCCATGGCGTTGCTGTGCGAACCGCACCTGTTGATCGCGGATGAACCGACCACCGCCCTTGACGTCACTGTGCAGGCGCAAATTCTTGCCCTGATGCGCGAGCTGAAGGATCAAACCGGCACCGCGCTCATTATGATTACCCATGATCTCGGCGTCATCGCCGGACTGGCCGATCGCGTCAGTGTGATGTACGGCGGCCGTGTGGTCGAGGAAGGACCGGCGCGCGATATTTTCCGAGCCCCAGCCCATCCTTATACCGCTGGGCTGTTGACATCCGCCGCGCGCCTGGATCGCGCAGAGACGCGATTGCAGGCGATACCGGGTCAGCCGCCGAATTTGCAATGTCTGCCGCCAGGCTGCGCGTTTCGACCGCGCTGCGTTCATGGGCAAGCGCGTTGCGAGGCGGAACGTCCGGCGCTTCTACAGATTGGCGACGGGCGAGCCTGCGCCTGCCACTTTGATCTGGTGAAAGGTCGCGCCGCATGAGCGAGACGATCCTGAAGGTCGAAGACTTGAAAGTGTACTTTCCGGTGCGCGCCGGCGGCGGCTGGGGCGCAAAGACTCTGCCGTTGAAAGCGGTGGATGGCGTCAGCTTCTCGCTTCACCGCGGCGAAACGCTGGGGATCGTCGGCGAGTCGGGATGCGGCAAATCGACGCTCGGCCGCGCCATTCTGCGCCTGATCGACCCGACCGCCGGACAGGTGGTGTGGCTGGGTGAGGACTTGGCGTCGCTGAGTAATACCGCCATGCGCCGCAAGCGGCGGCAGATGCAGATCATCTTTCAAGATCCGCTGGCCAGCCTGGATCCACGCCTGACCATCGGTGAAATTATCGCCGAACCGCTGCGTGAGCTCGAACCGTCGCTCAGTCGCGCAGAGCGTCGCGTCCGCGTGGAAGACGCCATGGCCCGCGTCGGATTGCTGCCGCAAATGATCAACCGCTATCCGCATGAATTTTCCGGCGGCCAATGCCAGCGCATCGGCATTGCCCGCGCCATTGTGGTGCGACCGGCACTCATTATCTGTGATGAGCCGGTGAGCGCGCTCGATGTATCGGTGCAGGCGCAGGTGGTGAATTTGCTGATGGACTTGCAACGCGATCTTGGGCTGTCGCTATTGTTCATCAGCCATGACTTATCGGTGGTGCGCCATATCTGCCATCGCGTGCTGGTCTTGTACCTTGGCTGTGTCATGGAGCTGGCGTCATCACGCGCGCTGTTTGATCGGCCGCGGCATCCTTATACCCAGGCATTGATTTCGGCGGTGCCCATCCCCGATCCCGAGGTTACGCATCGCCCGATCCTTCTGGAAGGCGACTTGCCGTCGCCGCTGGCGCCGCCCTCGGGCTGCGTCTTTCGCACCCGCTGCCGATATGCTACGGATAAATGTGCGCAAACGCGACCGGCGCTTGAGGATGCGGACGCCGGCGGTCATCAAGTTTCCTGTCACCATTGGAAGGAGATTGCGTCATGAAACCGGAAGTAATCAGTTTCTTCCATGAAAGCACCGCCACCATCAGCCACCTCGTCATTGATCCTGCAACCAAGACTTGCGCCGTCGTCGATCCGGTTTTGGATTATGAGGCGGCATCGGGCCGCACCGCCACCACGGCCCTGGAGGAGGTGATATCAATCATCACGAAGCGCGGCTTGAAGCTGGAATGGATATTGGAAACTCACGCCCATGCCGATCATTTATCGTCCGCCGCCGTGTTGAAGAAGAGGTTGGGCGGCAAGATCGGCATCGGCGATCACATCGTCAGCGTGCAGGAGACGTGGAAGGAAATTTATAATATTCCTGATTTAGCGACCGATGGATCGCAGTTTGACCGGCTGTTCAAGGATGGCGATACCTTCAAGCTTGGCGCGCTCAATGTCACCGTGTGGTGGCTGCCGGGCCATACCCGCGCCGACATCGGCTATGTCATGGATGGCGCGGCGTTCGTCGGCGATACCTTATTCATGCCTGACTATGGTACGGCGCGGGTGGATTTTCCTGGTGGCAACGGCCATGATCTTTATCGCTCGATTCATCGGCTTTATACCCTGCCCGATGATACCGAACTTTATCTCTGTCATGATTATCTGCCCAAAAGCGGCCGCGCCAAACATGCCTTCATGGCCACGGTGAAGGAACAGAGGCAGGGCAATATTCATGTTCGTGAGGGCGTCAGCGAACAGGAATTCGTATCCATGCGGGAAGGCCGCGACAAGACGCTGGCGCTGCCGGCGCTGCTGCTGCCGTCGATCCAGGTCAATATCCGCGCCGGACATCTGCCGCCGGCGGAACAGAATGGCGTATCTTACTTGAAGATTCCCTTGAACAAACTGTGATCGCACGCCATGGCGCCGGTTTTCGACATCCGCGGCCTGACCAAGATCTACGCCATGGGCGAAACCGTGGTGCGGGCGCTTCGGGGCGTCGATTTGCGCGTCGAGGCGGGCGAACTCATCGTCCTATTGGGGCCGTCGGGCAGCGGCAAGTCGACGTTTCTCAATATCGTCGGCGGCCTCGATGTGCCCAGCGAAGGCCAGGTGATATTCGAGGGCCGCGATCTATCATCCTTGAGCGAAGATGAATTGACCTTCTACCGCCGCCGTCATGTCGGTTTCGTGTTTCAGGCTTATAATCTGGTGCCTAGCCTGACGGCGAAGGAGAATATCGATCTGGTGACCGAGATTACGCCCAATCCGCTGTCCTCGGTGGAAGCGCTGTCGCTGGTCGGGCTGGGCGAGCGCATCAACCATTTCCCGGCGCAGCTTTCGGGCGGCGAACAGCAACGGGTGGCCATTGCCCGCGCCATCGCCAAGCGACCGGCGGTGCTGCTGTGCGATGAACCAACCGGCGCGCTCGACCACACCACCGGCATCGTGGTGCTGGAAGCCATCGCCGATGTCAATATGCGCTTCCAGACCACCACCATGATCATCACCCACAACGCCGCCATTGCCGCCATGGCCGATCGGGTTCTGCATTTCGCCGATGGCCGCATCGCGCGGGAGGAAAAGAATGCTAGCCGCGCCCTGGCATCGGAGGTGACATGGTAAGCTGGCGTTTGAGGACGCTTGATCGCAAGCTGATGCGCGACTTATGGCGGCTGAAGTTCCAGGCCTTGGCCATCGCCCTGGTCATGGCTTGCGGCATTTCCACCTACATCATGTCCATGGGTACGCTGCATTCGCTCACCGAAACTCGGGATATCTATTATGACCGCTATCGCTTCGCCGATGTGTTCGCCGCGCTCAAGCGCGCGCCTTTAAGCGTCGCCGAGCGCATCGCCGACGTACCCGGCGTGATGACCGTTTATCCCCGCGTGGTGTTCGGCGCCACCTTGGACATGCCGGGCTTGGACGAACCGGCGACGGCGCGGATCATTTCGGTTCCCGACATGGGCGAGCCGCCCTTGAACGTCGTGCATCTGCGCCGCGGCCGCATGCTGGAGCCGCGCGAGACGGATGCGGTGCTGGTGGGCGAAGCATTCGCCGAAAAGCATAATCTCAATCCTGGCGACCGCGTGACCATGGTGATCAACGGCCACAAGCGCACGCCGATGATCGCCGGCATCGTGCTCACCCCGGAATACGTGTTTTCCATCGCGCCCGGCGGTTTGATGCCGGACGACAAGCGGTTCGGCGTCTTCTGGATGAGCCGGCAGGCGCTGGAAGCAGCGGTCAACATGGATGGAGCGTTTAACGACCTGTCGCTGAAATTGACTCATACCGCGCAGGTGAAAAACGTGCTCGATGCCGTGGATCTGCTACTCGCCCCTTATGGCGGGCTGGTGGCCTATGAGCGCGCCGACCAGCTCTCGAACTGGTTCCTCTCCGGCGAGCTTGATCAGTTGAAAGTGATGGCCACGGTGTCGCCGGCGATTTTTCTGTCGGTGGCGGCGTTTCTGTTGCACATCGTGCTGGTGCGCCTGATCGCCACCGAGCGGGAGCAGATCGGCACGCTAAAGGCGCTCGGCTACGGCAACCGCGCCATCGCCCTGCATTATTTGAAATTCATTGCGGTCATCGCTCTTCTGGGCGCGTTGATGGGCGCCGTTGCCGGCTATATCTTGGGCAAAAATCTGACCGGTCTTTACGCCAGTTTCTACCGCTTCCCGATGTTAACCTACGAGATTGTACCGCGCGTATTCATCGAAGGCGCGCTGTTTTGCATCATCGCCGGCTTTTCCGGCACCCTTGCGCCAGTGATAAAGGCGTCACGCTTGCCGCCGGCGGTGGCCATGCGCCCGGCCGCTCCGCCCTCCTTCCGGCAGACCCTGGTGGAGCGCTTAGGGTTGGAGCGCTGGTTCAGCCAGCCGGCGCGCATCATCCTGCGCCATCTGGAGCGGCGACCGGTGCGATTTGCCTTTTCGGTGGCCGGCGTCGCCATGGCATTGGCGATTTATGTTGGCTCCTCGTTCGTCGTCGACGCCCTCGATTACCTGTTGGAAGTGCAATACGACATCACCGACCGTCAGGATGCCCTGGTTACCTTTGTCGAAACCCGCGGCAGCCGCGCCTTGGAGGAGGTGCGCGGGCTGCCGGGGGTGATGCGCGCCGAGCCGGGGCGCATGGTGGCGGCGCGGCTGAAGGCCGGCCCGCGGGAGGAGCGCACCAGCATCACCGGCATCCTGCCCGGCGGCGAATTGCAGCGCGTCATCGATGACAAGCTGCGCGCCGTGACGCCGCCGGAAAGCGGCCTGGTGCTCGGCCGCAAATTGGCCGAACTGTTGGACGTGCGCGAAGGCGATCCGGTTGAGGTCGAGGTGCTGGAAGATCGCCGGCCCAAGGCGACGCTCCTTGTCACCGCCATTGTCGAGGGATTCATCGGCGCGCGCGCCTTCATGGACATCAACGCCCTGCATCGCCTGATGTATGAAGGGCCCAATGTCTCGGCGGTGGCGGTCAGCCTTGACGCCAGGGAGGCCGCCGGCTTTTTCGCGCGGCTGAAGGAAAGCCCCCTGGTCGCCTCGGTGCTCAGGACCGAGGCGGCGCGCAAGAATTTCGATGAAACCATGGGCGAGAACATGCGCACCATGACCCTGTTTCACATCGCCTTTGCCGGACTGATCGCCTTCGGCGTCGTCTACAACACGGTGCGCATCGCTTTCTCTGAGCGGGCGCGGGAGCTCGCCAGCTTGCGCGTCATCGGGCTGACACGGGGCGAGGTCGGCTATATTCTCCTCGGCGAGATCGGCGTCGTGGTGCTGCTGGCTCTGCCCCTCGGCTGCGCCGGGGGCTATGGCGTGGCGGCGGCTTTGTCGGCGGCGCTTGATACCGAGCTTTACCGCATTCCCGCCATCGTCGCGCCGATGACCTACGCCCATGCGATCCTGGTGGTGGTGACGGCGACTCTGATTTCCTCATGGACAGTATGGCGGAATATCCGCCATCTTGATCTGGTGAGCGTGCTGAAGACAAGGGATTGAGCACATGCTCGATAAACTGAAAGAGCTCTCTAAGCTTAAGGAGCTTGACAAGCTTAAGGAGAACATCACCCGCCGTCACCTGGTGATCGGCGGCGTGGCGCTGGCGCTCATCCTGGTGCTCTTTTTCCTGATGCGGTCGCCGCCGGTATCGGCGGATTTCGGCGCCGTCGATAAGGGCGATCTTGCCATCGCCGTGGCGGGGGAGGGCAAGACCAGGGTGCGGGAAATCTATACTGTCTCCGCGCCCATCGCCGGGCGCATGGAGCGCATCCGTTTCGAGCCCGGCGATCCGGTGACGGCGGAAGAGACCGTGCTTGCCCGCATCGAACCGGCCGATCCGTTGTTCCTCGATGTGCGCAGCGCCACCCAGGCCAAGGCCGATGTCGATGCCGCCACCGCGTCGGTGGCGTTATCGCGGGCCAAGCTGTCGCGCGCGGAAGCCGAACGCGCCTTCGCCCGCTCGGAATTGAAGCGCGCCGAGGAGCTTTTCCAGAAAGGCAACATTTCCTCCCGCGCCCTGGAGAAAGCCCAGTTGGAGGAACGCATGCAAGGGGCGGAGGTGGACACCGCGCGCTCCGATCTGGGGGTTGCCCTGGCGTCGCTGGAGGCGGCCCGGGCGCGGCTCATCCAGCCCAATGACAACAAGGGCAATACCGGCCAGACCTGTTGTCTGGCGGTGCGCTCGCCGGTTTCCGGCCAGGTGCTGCGGGTGCCTGATAAAAGCGAGCGCGTGGTGGCGGTGGGCGAAGCGTTGATCGAGGTCGGCGATCCGACCGATTTGGAGGCGGTGATCGATATTCTGTCCACCGACGCGGTCAAGGTTCGCCCCGGCGATAAAGCCTTCATCGAGCAGTGGGGCGGCGGCGACCCGTTCGCGGCGGTGGTCAGCCGGGTGGAGCCGGCGGGCTTTACCAAAATCTCGGCGCTCGGCATCGAGGAGCAGCGGGTCAATGTGATCCTAGCCTTTACCGCGCCCGGCGATCGCTGGGCGCGGCTTGGCGATCATTATCGGGTCGAGGCGCGCATCATCATCAGGGAAGTAAAAAATACGCTGCGCGCGCCCATAAGCGCGCTGTTCCGCCGCGGCGATCAGTGGGCGGTGTTCGTCGTCAAGCGCGGCCGCGCGCGAGAGCGCCTGGTCGAGATTGCCGCCCGAAACGATACCCATGCGGCGATCAAGTCCGGCCTGGAGATGGGCGAGACGGTGATCCTGCATCCCGGCGAGAAAGTGCGCGACGGGGTGCGGGTGCGTCGCCGGGAATGAATAATTATTGTCATTGCGAGCCCTGTTTAGGGCGAAGCAATCCAGAAAACAGTGAAGCAAAGCCAATTGTGGATTGCTTCGTCGGCTCCCGCGGCGTGTAGCGCCGCAATTATTAATTTGCGCGCAAAGCGCGCGGGAGGCCTCCTCGCAATGACGTTCTATCTTATCTAGCGGCGCAACAAAGCATAGATGGCGGCGCGCACCGTCTCCGGTTGAGCGGCCACGGCGCGGCTGAGCGCATGAAGCTGGCAGCGCGCGCCATAGAGTTGATCGAGCAGCGAGAGGAGGAGCGGCATGGTTTCCGTCTCCACGCCCAGATCATAGCGCATCTCGACAATCAGTCGCAGCCGCGCCTCTTCGGCCTCGGAGAAAAGGTAGCAGCCTTCTTGCCAAACCGGATGCAGCCACGCCGCCGCGATCCATTCCGCCACCTCCGCTTCCTGGATGCAAGCAATCTCGGCCACGAGTTCGGCGAGCGTCTTCATGCCGAGCCTCCCATGTTGGATCGTGGGTTGTCATCCTTTGGCTGCCAGCTTTCGACGAAGGCTTTCAGGGCAGGATCAATGACCTTCGGCAGCACCACCTTGAACTTGACGTACTGATGGCCGCGGGTTTTGCTGCGCGGATCGTAAATGCCCTTATCCTTGAGCCGCAGGGTGGTTCCGGTATTGGCTCCCGCCGGCACGTTCATGCTCACCGGGCCATGGACGGTGGGCACATCCACCTTGGCTCCCAAGACCGCCTCCTTGAGGCTGATCGGCAGTTCCAGGTGGACATCGTTGTCCTTGCGGGTGAAGTAGGGGTGGGGCTCGACATGCAGCTCGACAAAGGCGTCGCCCGCCGGCCCGCCGCCGTAGCCGGGGCTGCCCTGGCCCTTCAAGCGCAGGGTCTGGCGGTCATGGGCTCCTTCGGGAATTTGCAGGGAAAGGGTGCGGCCGTCGGGCATGGTGATGGATTTGCTGGCCCCCTTGGCGGCGTCAAGGAAGGAGACGCGCAAGGTGTAGCTGGCGTCCGCGCCCCGCGCCTTCATGCTCGCGCCGGCGGCGCTGCGGCCGCCGAATAGGCTGGATAAGAGGTCTTCCAGGTCTTCCGGCGAAGCGGAGCCTTCCTGGGCGTAAAACCCGGCGCCGCCCATGCCGTCGGCGAAATCGCGGTAATAGGCGCCGCGTGGCGCGCGTTCCTGGCCGGCTGCGTCAATCTCGCCGGCGTCGAACCGCCGCCGCTTATCGGGATCGCTTAAGAGGGCGTAGGCTGACGAAATCTCCTTAAAGCGCTCCTCGATGCCCTTTTTGCCGGGGTTGAGATCGGGGTGGAACTCCTTGGCCAGCTTGCGATAGGCGGCCTTGATCTCCTTCTCGCTCGCGGTTTTGGCCACGCCCAGGATGTCATAGGGGTCGCGCATGTCGTTTTGTTGGTCCCTTGCCGATGACAGTCATGCTACCTTATGTAAAAGGATGTGGATCGCCAATGGCTAAGATCAAGACCATGGTTGCGGAGGAGCGTTCGTGCTCAAGTTGAAGTGCGTTGAAATCGACACCTACGGCGAAAACGTCGCCTTTCTCAACCGTCGTTGCACGCCCTACCGGCCGGAGGACTTCCAGGCCCTCAACAAGATCGAGATCATCGCCGACGGGCACCGGCTGCTGGCCACCCTCAATATCGCCGATGATCCGGAGATCGTGGCGCCCGACGAGATCGGCCTCTCCATCGCCGGCTTCAAGCGCTTCGGCATGCCCTGCGGGGCGGCGGTGTCTATCATCCAGGCCAAGCCGCCGGCCAGCCTCGATGCGGTGCGCCAGAAGATCAACGGCGAGGTGTTGAGCGCCGACGCCCTTTACGCCATCATCGAGGATATCGCGACGCACCGTTATTCCAAGATGGAGATCGCCGCCTTCCTGGTGGCCTGCGCCGGGTTCATGACCACCGACGAGGTGTTGGGACTGACCCGCGCCATGGCCTCGGTGGGCGGCCGGCTCGACTGGGGGGTCGAGCAGGTGGTGGACAAGCACTGCATCGGCGGCATTCCCGGCAACCGCACGTCGATGATCGTGGTGCCCATCGTCGCCGCCCACGGTCTGCCGATTCCCAAAACCTCGTCACGGGCCATCACCTCGCCTGCCGGCACCGCCGACACCATGGAGGTGCTGGCCAACGTCGACGTGGCGGTGGACGACATGCGGCGCATCGTTCGGGAAACCAATGGCTGCCTGGTATGGGGCGGACACGTAAATCTATCGCCCGCCGACGACATCCTGATTTCCGTGGAACGCCCGCTGGGCATCGACACCCGGGAACAACTGGTGGCGTCGATCCTGTCGAAGAAAGTGGCGGCGGGATCCACCGATCTCCTGCTTGATATTCCCATCGGTCCGACCGCCAAGGTGCGCTCCCGCGCTGACGCCAACCGGTTGCGTAAGCTCTTTGAACACATCGCCCAGGAGATTGGCATTCGCGTCGATGTGGTCATCACCGACGGCGCAGAGCCCATCGGCCGTGGCATCGGTCCGGTGCTGGAAGCGCGCGACGTGATGGCGGTGCTGCGCAATGATCCGGCAGCGCCGGCAGATTTGCGGGAGCGGGCGATCCTGCTCGCCGGTCGACTGTTGGAGTTCGATCCCAAACTCACCGGCGGCGAAGGCGAAGACAAGGCGCGGGAGATTTTGACGAGCGGCGCGGCGCTCGCCGCCATGGAGCGCATTATCGCGGCGCAAGGGCGTCAGACCAAGACCTTTCCCTTAGGCCCGCTGACCCATGAGGTGATGTCATCGGCCGACGGCGTTGTCGGCGCCATCGACTGCTACCGCATCGCCCGCATCGCCCGCATCGCCGGCGCGCCCATCGACAAAGGCGCGGGCATCGACTTGCTGAAGAAAGTCGGCGATCCGGTGCAGGCGGGCGAGCCCATTTACCGCATTCATGCGCACATCAAGGCGGACTTCTTGTTCGCCCTCAACATGGCCAACGAGAATAACGGCTACGCCATCGTAACCGCCGATGGCCTTAAGGCGGCTCATGGCTGAGGTGCACGCCTTCGCCGACAGCGCCCATGCGGCGCAAAGCTTTGCCGCCGCCGCCGGGCTGACGTTGCGCTGGGTCAAGGAGCACCGCTTTCCCGATGGTGAAACCCTGATCCGGGTGGAGGAGGCGAGCGCGGAGGTTTTTCTGTTCCGCTCTCTGCATCAGCCGACGGCCAAGATTTTCGAGGTGTTGCTGGCGGCGTCGGCCTTGCGCGATGCTGGCGCGACATCGATCACCCTGGTTGCGCCCTACCTTGGCTACATGCGTCAGGACACGGCGTTTCATCCCGGCGAGGCGGTGAGCCAGAAGGTGATGGGCGAGGTATTGGCGCGCTATGTGGATCGTATCGTCAGCATCGAGCCGCACCTGCACCGCACCCGTCATTTCTCGATGGTCTTTCCCGGCCGCCGGGCGCTCGCCGTTTCGGGCGCTAGCGCCATCGCGGCAAGCCTGGGACAGGCCTTGCCGGGCAATACGGTGGTGCTGGGTCCGGATGAAGAATCCGCCACGCTCGCCGAGGCGGTGGCCGCACCAATGCGGCTTCGGTGGGCGGTGGGAGCCAAGGTCCGCCATGGCGATCGCGCGGTGACGTTGCAATTACCGGACAGCATTGATCTCAAAGGACGGCCGGCGCTGATCGTGGATGACGTGATCAGTTCCGGCACGACGATCTTGGCGGTCGCCGACGCGGCGCGCGCGCGTAGTGCTACGGCCGTGGAGGTTGCCTGCGTGCACGCGCTCTTTGATGAAGCCGCCGCTCGCGAATTTCACAAGGCGGGGATCGATCGGGTGCGCTCGGGCGATGGCGTGCCCCATGTCAGTAATTCCATTCCGCTGGCGCCGACGCTGGTGGACAAGTTGCGTCAGGAAGGATGGCTGTAATGACGGTGGAGGTAACTTTTCATGGCGCGACGGGGTTTGTCACCGGCTCCTGCTATCGGCTCAAAGTCGGCGAGCGCACGCTTCTCGTTGATTGCGGTCTTTTTCAAGGCAATAAGTCGCTGCGCGAATTGAACTACGGCCCGTTTCCCTTCGAACCGCGCGAGGTTGACGCGGTGCTGCTCACTCACGCCCATGTCGATCATTGCGGCCTCATTCCGAAACTTTGTCGTCTCGGATTCAAGGGACCGGTCTTTGCGACGCAAGGAACGGCGGAACTCATCGGCTTCGTGCTTCCTGACAGCGGCCATATTCAAGAGTTGGAGGTGGAGCGGCTCAATCAACGCAACAGCCGGCGCGGTCGTGAGACGGTGCGGCCGATCTATACCCGCGCGGAGGCGGAGCGCTGTCTTGGCCAAGTCAAGGCCGTCGACTACGAACGCTGGATCGACATATTGCCGGGCGTGCGGGCGCGCTATTGGGATGTTGGACACATTCTGGGCTCGGCCTCTATCGAGCTGAGCATCCGCCAGGACAATGGGCGAGCGCTGCGCTTGCTGTTTTCCGGCGACATCGGCCCCGGACGTCACGTTTTCCATCCCGACCCCGACGCGCCGCAGGGCTTTGATTATGTGTTTGTGGAATCGACCTACGGCGATCGGGTGCGCAATGGCGGCGATCCGGTGGCGCGACGGCAGGAGTTGGCGGAAATCGTCACCGACGGCTTGCGCCGCGGCGGCAACATTCTTATTCCCGCCTTTGCCATCGAGCGCACCCAGGAACTGCTTTATGATCTGGACGTCCTGTTCGACGATCGCGTCATCCCCACCGTCGATGTTTTTTTGGATTCGCCGCTGGCGATCCGCGCTACGGAGGTGTTCGATCGCCATCTGACGGAAATCAATAAAGAAGGCACGCCGCATCCGTTCCGCCGGCCTAACCTGCATTTTCTGGAAGACGTGGCCGACAGCAAGCGCTTGAAGCGACTGTCGGGCGGCGCCATCATCATCGCCGGCAGCGGCATGTGCGACGCCGGCCGCATTCGCCACCATTTGCGCGATAATCTCTGGCGGCCGGAAGCCACCGTGATTCTGGTCGGTTACCAGGCGCCGGGTACGCTCGGTCGGCTGCTTGAGGAGGGCAAGGAGGCCGTGCGCATTCAAGGCGAGGATGTGACGGTGCGCGCGCGCTTGAAAAAAATCGACGCCTATTCCGGGCATGCTGACCGCAATGGTTTGGTTGAATGGCTCCTGGATCGTCTGCCGGTATGCGGCAATATCTTTCTCACCCATGGCGAGGAATTGGCGCGCAACGGTTGCAAGGCGGCGCTGCTGGCGACCGGACGGTCATTACCGGAAATTTCCATCCCCCAGCTTGACCAGACGGCGCGATTGAAGTGCGGCCAGTGCTGCGACTGGCTGGAGGGACCAAGCCGCGCCACCCCCGCCATGACCGAGGAATTGGATTGGCACAACGATTATGCGGCGGCGATGATTGACATCAACCGCATTCTGCAAGGTCTGCCGGATGATGCGGCGCGCCATGCGTTTCTGCAAGATATTCGCGATGTCATCAACCAGGCGGCACGGTAGAATGCCGTTGAAGAACTCCATGCGAGTCATTGCGAGCCCCTTTAGGGGCGAAGCAATCCAGTTTTGAAGTTTCTGGATCGCCACGCCGCTAATCGCGGCTCGCGATGACGATGGAGAGCCTTTAGTAGAAGCTTGTTAGAGCGTGAAATTTACCGAAGGGGAATTGGCATGAACGAGATCGCCGACATCAAGACCTTCGAGAATTTGGCGGCGGCCTTGGCCCTGGGCTTCGTCGTTGGGTTGGAGCGCGGCTGGAGTTTCCGCGAGCGCGGCGAGGGCACCCGGTTTGCTGGGTTGCGCACCTTCATGCTGATTGCGCTCCTCGGCGGCCTGAGCGTTATTTTGAGCAGCGTCTTGGGCGAACTGGTGCTGATCCTCGGCTTCGGTGCGCTGGCCTTGGTGCTGGCCGCGGTCGTGCTTCGTCCCGTCGGCAATGATCGCGGCATCACCACGGTGATCGCGGCGCTCATCACCTATAGCCTCGGCATGCTGGCGGGGCTTGGGCTTTATACCATTGCCGCTTCGGCGGCGGTGGTCACGGCGGTTATTCTGGGGTTAAAGCCCGTGCTCCATGGCTGGCTGCAAGGCATTGAAAGAAACGAGCTCGCCGCCGCCCTGAAATTTCTCGTCATCTCCGCCGTGGTGCTGCCGATCCTGCCCAACCAAGGCTATGGACCATGGACGGCGCTGAACCCCTATCAGATCTGGTGGATGGTGGTGCTGATCAGCGGCATTTCCTTCATCGGTTATTTTGCCATCAAGTGGACGGCGCCGGGCAAGGGCATCATGCTCACCGCGCTGGTCGGCGGTCTGGCGTCCTCGACCGCAATCACCGTCAGCTTCTCACGGCTGGGCGGCAAATCGGAAGGATTGCGGCGGATGCTGGCGTCCGGCATCATCGCCAGCTCCACCATGATGCTGCCGCGCATGATGCTGGTTGCCGCCGCCATCGAACCGATGCTGGCGCAAAAACTATTGCCAGCGCTGGCCGTGGCGGCGGCGGTTGGCGGTTTGGCGGCGTGGCGGATTTGGCCGGCAGGAGAGAAGGGCGCGGTGAATTTAAGCGAACTCAGCGCCACCTCCTTTGATCTTGACGTGCCGTTGCGCTTTGGCGCGTTGTTGGCCATCGTCCTTTTTGTGTCGGCGGCGGCGCGCGCTTATCTCGGCGATCCCGGGCTTTATCTGGTGGCGGCGCTGGCCGGCCTGACCGATGTCGACGCCATGACGTTGACGGCGGCGCGCAACATGTCGCTCGGCTTGCCGTTGGCGGTGGCGGCGGGTGTGGCGCTGACGGCGGCGGCGGTCAATACTCTGGTCAAGGCTTCCATCGTCGCGGCCATCGGCGGCAAGGCCATGGCCTGGCCGGTGGCGGCGGCTTTTGCGGCGATGATCGCTGCCGCCGGAGTCGTTTTGCTGTTTTTCTAAGCGGTTGGCTGGTCCATCGAGGCGCGGATGGTGGCGACGAAATTGGCGATTTTTTCGTGATCGTCGCCGTCGTGACGGTCCTTAGCACTCACCGACATGCGGGCGATGGGCTGGCGGCCGGCCAGCTCCGCCATGTCGGCCAAGGTAGGACGTCCGCCTTGTCCGTCAAAGGTGACGAAAAAGGCGATGGGACCTTTCCACGCCCTAATCGATTCCATGTAGGATCGCACCGGCGGCGACACATGCCCGACCCATACCGGCGAGCCGATGATAAGCAGGTCATAATCGATCGGCGAGCGGGTAGCTGGCCGGATGGCTGCCCCCTGATGGCGCAAGGCGCGCCACCCCCGTTGCAGGAAGCCAAGGACGCCTGGCCACCTGAAATCATCGGCGACGATTTCCATCATATCGGCCGCCAGCGCCGCGGCCACGCCTTCAGCGGCGGCCCGGGTGTGGCCGGTTTCGGAATAATAGGCGACGAGAATCTTGGGCGATGCCATGCCCTTACTATAGCATCAGACCGCCGTTGGCTGTCAAAACCCGTAAAGCGCCGCCAGATCGGGGTCTTTGGCCGCCACCTGGCGGGCCAAGTCGACGATCACCTTGGCTTGCTTCCAGGTGGCGTCATCCTGCATCTTGCCGTCGATCATCACCGCCCCTGAACCATCGGGCATGGCGTCGAGAATTTTCTTGGCAAACGCGACCTCATTGACATCGGGGCTGAAGACGCGCTTGGCGATATCGATCTGACTGGGGTGCAAGGACCACGCGCCGACGCAACCCAAAAGGAAGGCATTGCGGAACTGCGCCTCGCAGGCGGCGGCGTCTGAAAAATCACCAAATGGGCCATAGAACGCCTTGATGCCATTGGAGACGCAGGCGTCCACCATCTTGGCTACGGTGTAATGCCAAGGATCTTGCTGAAAGAGCGTGCGCGCGCCGCCGTCAGCGCGGGTATCCTCCAGTACGCCATAGAAAGGATGGCCGCCGCCGACCCTGGTGGTCTTCATGCCCCGCGAGGCGGCCAAATCCGCCGGCCCCAGGCTCATACCGTGCATGCGCGGGCTGGCCGCCGCGATGGCCTCGACGTTTTTCACTCCCTCGGCGGTTTCCAGGATGGCGTGAATGAGAATGGGCTTTTTGATGCCGTGTTTGGCTTCCAATTGCGCCAATAGCTGATCGAGGTAATGAATGTCCCACGGGCCTTCCACCTTGGGCAGCATCATCACGTCAAGCTTGTCGCCAACCGCGGCGACGATTTCCTGGATATCGTCCAGCACCCAGGGGCTGTTGAGGCAATTGATGCGCGTCCACAGGCCAGTGGCGCCGAAATCATGGGCGCGTGCGACCTCGATGAACCCCGCCCGGGCGGCCTCCTTGGCGTCCGCCGGGATGGCGTCTTCCAGGTTGCCCAGCAGTACATCCACCTTGGCCGCCATTTCCGGGACTTTGGCCCGCATTTTCTCGTTCTGGGGCGGAAAGAAGTGGATCATGCGCTCCACTTTTACCGGCAGCTCGCGGTAGGGGGCAGGGGCGCCGATGGCGAGCGGCTTGAAGAAATTGCGCGGCGTTTTGGTCATGCGTTGGCCCTTGGAGCTAATGGAAGAATCGCCGGCGAGTGTAGCGGCGGCGGTTTTTGATGAGAAGAATAAATGTCCGGACTTATATCTAGAAAATATGTAAGTAGAAGAAATCATACTTTACTATGAAAAACTTTTTCTTTTGTTAATAGAAAAAATAAGATAACTATTAATTTATTGGGCTTGATCCAACCGGAGCTTACACCTTGTCATTACGGGAACAGCGCAAGCAAGAACGCAGGGAAGCCATTATCAAGGCCGCCGAAGTCATTTTTGGCCAAGTTGGCTATTCCAGCGCCACCATGGATGAGATCGCCCACAAAGCAGGCGTCGGGGTGGCTACGGTCTATAAGTACTTCGGTAATAAGGCCAGCATTCTGGAAAGCATTATTCGTCCCAGCCTGGAGAAGGCGTTTGAGGAAGCTGCTAAAATCATCGCCAACCCGCCTGCCGACCCCGGCGTTGCCATGGCGGAACTTATTGATAAATATAGATATCTTAGAAATGATTGGTCCGATAGAAAGATGCTGCGGGCGCTTTCAATGCTTGGCACCAATAATGAGCATGTGCTGAACAATACCGTTCTGGAATCAGACAGCCGCGCCCAGCAACAAATTCGCGACCTTCTCCTGGTTCTAAAGGGCCGTGGCGATATCGACCCCAACCTTAATTTGGAAGACGCCACGATCGTCATATTCTGTGTATTCAATCAGCACTACGAGATATTTCTGACCCATGACGAAATTCCGGCCAAGAAGCTTTTTGCTGACATGGCGCGCCGGATCGGGATGCTTTTTGCCGATTGGAAAAAACGATAGTAAATGAAAAATTACTATTGATTTATCCTTTTTGAAAAGTATAGTAACAGAAGAATAACTATTAAAATCTGTTGCGGCGCGAGTATGGCCGCATAACTCCGGGGGCCGGTCGGCTTCCCGCAAGGGGTTTGCCGTGATCAAAGCGCACGGAAAAAACCGCACATTTCGTTAGACATAATCAAGGGAGACGCCAATCATGACCAATCGAGACAATCAGAGTGCAAGCCGGGCCGGCATTGGTATCGCCACCTCTTTTGCCGCCTTGTGCCTTGGCCTGGCTGGCCCAGCCTGGGCGGCGGAGGCGGAGACGCTGGGGATTGAGGAGGTCATCGTCACCGCCGAGCGGCGGGAGGAAAGCCTGCAAAAAGTCCCGATCGCCATCACCGCATTTTCGGCAGAACAGTTTAACCGCTCCGGTCTGCAAACCACGGTCGATCTGCAGTACCGTACGCCGGGTCTCGTATTCACCACCAACGCCGCCTTGGGTCAGCCCTATATTCGCGGCATCGGCACCGACATCATCAACGTCGGCACCGATCCCAGCGTCGCGGTGCATGTGGACGGTCTTTATCAAACCCGGGCCACCGCCTCGGTGCAGGATTTATTCGACATCGAGCGCGTGGAAGTGGTCAAAGGCCCGCAAGGCACGCTCTATGGCCGCAACGCCACCGGCGGCGCCATCAATATCCTGACCAAGGAACCTTCCAATGAACTGGAAGCGTCCGGCGATTTTCTCTATGGCAATTACGACAAGGTGCGGGCGCGCGGCATGGTCAACGTGCCCATCATGGAAGACAAGGTGGCGCTGCGGGTATCCGGCTTCATCGCCAATCGCGATGGCTATACCCGGGATATCCTGCGCAACGTGCGCGTCGACGATGAAGACGTATGGGCCGTGCGCGGCAAGCTTCGCATGGAGCTCTCTGAGGATGTGAGTCTGTCGCTCAGCGCCGATCATATGATCGAGCGCAGCACCCGCAACTTGGCGCCGAAAGTAAACCCCAATCTGCCATCGCCGGCGCGTGACCTCTTTGGGGCGGTGATCAGTCAGCATCCCCGCATTGTGCAATACAACAATGACCTGTTCACCAACCTGGATCACACGACCTTTACCGCCCATCTGGAATGGGATCTCGGCGATGTGATCTTCAAGTCCATTACCGGCTATACGCACGCCAAGAATGATATCGAATTGGATATCGACGGTACAGAAATCGACTTTACCTGGGATATTGAGAACGAAAACGACAAAGTCTTCAGCCAGGAATTTCAATTAGCGTCCGCCAACAATGAAAAGCTCCAGTGGGTTGTGGGCGCCTTCTATTTGCATGAAAAGGCGGAGCAGCACTTTCAAATTTTCATCACGCCGCTGGCGGCGAACATAGACTACCCCGTGGTAAACCGGGTGGATGCCTACGCCTTGTTTGGTCAGGGGTCTTACAATGTATCGGAGAAGCTGCGGCTGACCGCCGGTTTGCGCTACAGCTACGAAAAGAAGGACGCCGATTTCTTAAACATCATCACCGATCCGTTCGGTTTGTTGACGGGCGTTCCGGGCGGCGGCGTCTTTGTCTCCCAATCATCGCCTAATGAAAGCTGGAAAGCCTGGACGCCCAAGTTCGGCATCGACTACTTCGTTAATGACGACGTGATGCTCTACGTCTCCGCCACCCGCGGCTTTAAGAGCGGTGGCTTCAATCTTCTGGGCAGCGGCGAGCAGTTCGAGCCCGAGTATATATGGAGTTACGAAGCCGGGTTTAAGTCCATGCTCCTCGAGCAGCGCTTGCGCTTGAATGTCGCCGCCTTCTATTACGATTATACCGATCTGCAGGTGAACCGTTTCAACCCGGCCACCGGCGGCGCCACCACCTCTGTTACCAACGCCGCCTCCGCCGAGGTCAAGGGTCTGGAAGCGGAAGTTCTCGCGCTCTTGGCGAAAGGCCTGGAGCTTGATATGGGCATTGCCGTATTGGATGCCAAATACAAGGATTTCCTCTCCGCCAATCCCGATGCGCCGGATCCCTTCGTCGATCAGGATTTGTCCGGCAACACGCTGCCGCGCTCGCCCAAGTTCTCCTTGAGCGCCGGGTTGCAGTACACCCATGACATCGGTAATTATGGCAGCGTCACCTTGCGCGGCGAGGCCAAGTATCAGTCCCACATCTGGTTTGATCAGTTCAACTCCTCGGATGTGGAGGAGGACAACTATACGCTGCTCAACGCCTTCATGACTTTCGAGAGCCAGGATGATCGCTGGCGGGTGCAGGTCTATGGCCGCAACCTGACGGATAAGCTTTACCGTCAAAGCGTCATCCGCGCCACTTCGCTGATCGGCACGCTGGACTTCTGGGGCGCACCGCGCACCTATGGCCTAGAAGTCGGCTTCCGGTATTGAGGGGTTTGTCATTGCGAGGAGCGAAGCGACGAAGCAATCCAGATATCGAAAGTGTGGATATAACTGTTTTATGGATTGCTGCGTCGACGCTTCTCGCCTCCTCGCAATGACGGCTAAAAGTATAGCGCCTATCATTGTGGCTCAGGGGTATTGATATGAAAATCTCAGAATACGCCAAATACGACGGCATTGGTTTGGCCGAGCTGGTCAAGGCGCGGCAGGTAACCCCGCGCGAACTTGCGGAGGCGGCCCTTGCGGCCATTGATAAACTCAATGGTGAAATCAATGCGGTGATCGCCAAGGTTCCGGAAGAAACCGAGCGCTCGCTGAAAGAGGGGCCCGGCAAGGGAGCTTTTGAAGGCGCGCCGTTTCTGATCAAGGATGTGGGCTCGCATTACGCCAACGTGCTCATGGAATTCGGCAGCCGGTTGTTTGAAGGCATGGTTTTTCCTTATGACAATGAACTGGCGACGCGATTCAAGAAATCGGGTGTGGTGGCGGTGGGCCGCTCCAACATCCCCGAATTCGGCGCCAGCGTCTCCACCGAGTCGGTGAAACATGGTCCCGCCCGCAATCCCTGGAACACGGCGCATATCGCCGGCGGCTCCAGCGGCGGCGCGGCGGCGGCGGTGGCTGCCGGCATGGCACCGGTGGCCCATGCCAATGATGGCGGCGGCTCCATTCGCGCCCCCGCTTCCTGCTGCGGCGTGTTCGGCCTGAAGCCCAGCCGTTTCCGTCAACCCTGGGGGCCCGATCAGGACGAGGGCATTTTCGGGCTTGGCAGCGAGCTCATCGTCAGCCGCAGCGTGCGCGACAGCGCCGCCATGCTGGACGCCACCGCCGGAGCCGATATCGGCGCGCGTTATCTGTTGCCGGAGCCGCAGCCTTCGTTCTTAGAGGCTTCGAAGCGCGATCCTAAGCGTCTGCGCATCGCGTTTTCCGTAACGCCGCCGGCTGGCGCGCCAGCCATACATCCGGAATGCAAGGAAGCGGTGCTCAATGCCGCAAAGCTTTGCGAGAAATTGGGGCATGAGGTATTCGAGGCGTCACCCGACGTCACGCACGACGAATCCTGCGCCATTTTCCGCGACATCGCCGCGCCCATGATGGCCGCAGCGATACGACATGTATGCGCGGCAACCGGGCGGAAAGTGGGCCCCGATAATTTCGAGGCCACCACGCGCGCGCTCTTAAAGCACGGCGAGAGCATGAGCGCCGCCGATCTGGCGGATGCTTTCGGTGTCGCCAATACGGTGAGCCGCAAGTTGGGTCACTTCTTTACCACCTGCGACGTATGGCTGACGCCGGTTCTTTCCTCACCGCCGCTCAAGCTCGGCGTCCTCAACGCCAACGAAGAAGGGGTAAGCGCGCATCAGTGGATCAAAAAGCTGATGGATTTCGCCGCGTTCTGTCCGATGTTCAATGGCTCTGGCCAGCCCGCCATGTCGGTGCCGTTGCACTGGACCAAGGACGGTCTGCCGGTCGGCATCCATTTCGTCGGGCGTTTTGCCGATGAGGTCACCTTGTTCAGCCTTGCCGGACAATTGGAGCGGGCGCAACCGTGGATCGACCGCGTGCCGCCTGTCAGCGCCCTCAGATTGTCTTGACGATCAAACACACACATTCTTTCTCATTTTGTAAGGACTGAAGCGTTATGGCTACTTTGGAAGGAAAAGTCGTAAAACCGTTGCCCAAGACCGGCATCAGCGTCGAGGCGATCAAGGCGCAATTGGATAAAATCGAACTGCGGGATCCTTACGCGCATTTCGCCAGGGCCTTTCGCGGACCCAAGGATGTGCAAGAGGTGGCCAAATTGGCCTTCGAGCGATTCATGTCCGATAATGGCTTCTTCTCGATGTATCTGCCCTACATGCAGACCATCGAGCAGGAAGTGATCGCCATGGGGGTGAGCCTCCTGCATCCGGAGAAAAACTCCACCGGCAACTTCACCAGCGGCGGCACGGAGAGCAATTTTTCCGGTCTGCATGCGGCGAAAGAATGGGCCAAGGTTCACAAGCCCAAGGCCAAGAAGCCGAACATCGTGGCGCCTTTCACCATTCATCCCTCGTTCCAGAAGGGGGCGCAGTATCTGGATATCGAGGTGATCACCACCGATCTTGATGAGAATGGCTGCGGCGTCGCCAAAAACATCGCGGCGGCGATCAACGACGATACCATCATGATCGCGGCGTCAGCCCCAACCTGGCACTTCGGCAGGATCGATCCCATCCCCGAGATCGCCGCCGTGGCCAA
The DNA here is from genome assembly GCA_003577275.1 of Pseudomonadota bacterium. Taxonomy (GTDB): domain Bacteria; phylum Pseudomonadota; class Alphaproteobacteria; order Sphingomonadales; family Govanellaceae; genus PRO5. The sequence goes on along the minus strand of QEVO01000002.1, from coordinate 429,863 downwards.
GGATGCCGGATTGTGGATGCATGTGGACGCCTGCGTCGGCGGCTATGTGTCGCCATTTTTGGAGAAGCTTGGGGAAAAACTGACGCCGTGGGATTTTCGCGTACCCGGCGTGATGTCCATTTCCGCCGATTTGCACAAGTATGGCTATTGCCTGAAGCCGGCCTCCACCATTTATTGGCGCGATGCGGAACTGCAACAGTATCACTATGTCGCCATCGAGGATCATTTTCTTGGCACGTACAAGCTGGCGGGCTTTTCCGGATCGCGCTCCGCCGGGCCGATTTTCGCCGCCTGGGCGGTGATGAGCTATTTGGGCGAGGAAGGCTACTTGCGTCTCACGCGCCGGCTGTTGGAGCTGAAGAAAAAACTCACGGCGGGCGTGAATGCCATTGAGGGTCTGCGCATGTGGGACGTCGATGTCATGCCGCTGCATTTCCAGTCGCACAAGGCGCCGACCTCCGCCGTCTATCAGGGGCTCCTGGACAAGGGCTGGATCATGCTTGGTCTGGCGAACCCGGAAGCCATCACCATCGCCCTTGATCCCGGCTTCTCGGATGATGCCGCGGCGCTGTTCCTGGCCGATCTGCGGGAGGTGACGGAGAAAATCCTCGCCGGCGGCGAAGCGAAGAAGGGCGATATCCGGTATAGCTGAGTTTCAACTCCCATTCCGTCAATAACGGTTCTCACGACCTATCGGACAAAGTGTCATTCACATCGCGGGCGCTGTGCAAGGCGCGGTTGTTTGGTGAGTATGCGTGCTTTTTCTATCAAAGCGTCGAGTCATCGATCCGTTGCTGCGGGGTCATCGGCGGCAATATGCGGCCATATGGCTTCAAGATCACGCTCAGCCAGCGCTATCTTAAAGACCCGGGCCATATTTAACGGGGTGGGTGCTTTAATTTTATACGACCACGCCGTTTGATCGCTTTTTTATATCGAGTTCGCCAGCCGACCCGCTCGCTATTCCCTCGCGGAGGGCGTCCTGCAAGGCTGATAGTCTTAGGGCTTGCATCTGAGCCAATTGCAGCCGGTCATGCGCTTCCATCAGGCGAAGAGCATCCCGGATGACTTCGCTGGCGTTGTTGTAAAGCCCCCCGCCACCTTTTTGCGCGCCATTTCTTCCAACACAGGGGTTAGCTTTACGTTAAGCGTCATGGTCAGGCTACCCACGGTAGCTGTTTGGGAGACATAAGACAGGCGAAGATTATTATCAATCTTTGACAATAATCGGTAGTGGCTCAGTTTGAAATCTGACCGCCCCTCGCCATTCCAGCCTGTCCTGTGCTATGCTTACCGACAAGCAGTACAGGAGTAGCTATGCCCAAGGGACCGAAAGGCGAGAAAAGACCCGGCGATGTTATCGGGGCGGCTGTCATGGTCGCCAGGATAGCCACGGGCGAGGTTAAGGAAAAAACCACCGATGACGGTAAGGATGCCGCCGCCGTGGCCCTAGGACGCAAAGGGGGCAAGGCGCGGGCCAAGGCCATGACGCCAGAGAAGCGGGCGGAGATTGCGAAGAAGGCGGCGCACGTTAGGTGGAAGGCGAGGGATTAACCTCCGCAGCATCCGCCACTAGCGAGCCGGGAGAACCTGGTTTCGCGCGCGTAATGCCAATCTGATTCACTACAGTAATAGAGCCCGGTGAGACGCTATTGTCATCCGGCCCAAAATTTCCGGCCGAAAATCCGAAGTTCATTTGAAGCATCCATTTTCCTTCGTGAACGCCGGATGCTTTTATGAGTATTTCGGTAATTTCCTTGTGGGAGAAGGTATAGGTTTCAACGTCAGGCATTTCTCAACTCCACGATATTTTGGGGCCCCGCAGTGGTAAGGTAACTTGGAATTGGTTTTATATGCTTCACAACATCTGCGGTAACCCTATTCTCCCAATTATCTTGTTGCTGAGAATTTGATCTGAATACCCATCCTGCTTGCTGCTTAGGAAAACTAAGAGACAGGCCCAACGCAGCACCGCATGCAGCGTATAGAATCTTGCTGAGTGTGTTCAGCTCTATGTTACGGGGACGGCTAAGAAGCCTTGAAAGTACTGCCTCATCAATCCCCGTTAGTTGTGATATTTGTTTTTGAGAGAGCCCTGAGTTCTTAATGGCACGCAGAAGCAAATTGTGTGCCTGATGCTGATTTCGGCTACAAATATACGAAAACTCAGCGCTTGGAATCTCACCCAAACGAGTTCTTTTATTGTCTGTAGTGGTTGCTGATGTACTCATCTAATGTACTCCCAGAAAGTGGGGATAAATCACCAAAATAATCGTTCCAAGTGGCCCTAAGCTCATCTACCTCACCATCAAAATCCATTTGTTCGCGATAGTTCCATAGAAGCGCTACAAACTCGTCTTTGGCACAAAACGCACCCAAAACGCGGATGCCGGGAGTATTTTCTGGGTCTGTGATGCGGAGGCTCCAAAATTCATATTTCACTGGGTGGACACGAGCCAGCATGACGTCCCTAGGCTTTCTGTCTGGATTTTCACTGACAGTGATTTCATTCATTTCGCAGAACGCATCTAGAAACGCGGCCAATTCCGCATGTCGGATACCATCAGATGTCTCCGGAAATGGGTGTTTTGCTATGGCGTCAATTGCGGGCGTTACAAACATTCTCCTTGCCTTGGAATTCGTGAATGAAGATGGCCTGTCAATGAGCCTTCCCCGAAGAACTAATTGTCTTACCAAAGCTCTTATTGACATATAAGTCAATTTCCTTATTTTTTCAACAAAAATACTGACAAATCATTAACAAAAAGTCGACCCAATCTTTTTAAAATGAAATAAATTTCTTGATGCTAAGCATATAATTTCACATGATAGGGGCATGAACAAATTGCCCTTACTTACCCGCGTCCAAATCCTCAACATGTTGGTGGAAGGCTCTTCCATGCGGTCTATCAGCCGTGTGGCGGGCGTTTCCATCAACACGGTGACAAAGCTGCTGGTGGACGCTGGCAATGCTTGCGCCGCCTTCCATGATGCCACCGTGCGGGACGTGAAGGCTTCCAAGGTCCAGTGTGATGAAATCTGGTCGTTCTGCTACGCCAAGCAAAAGAACGTGAAGGCGGCCAAGGCTGCCCCCGATGAAGCTGGGGACGTATGGACCTGGACCGCCCTGGATAGCGGCCACAAGATGATCCTGTCATGGATGGTCGGGGGGCGTGATGCCGAATACGCCATTGAGTTCATGGATGACCTGCGCGCCCGCCTGGCGAACCGGGTTCAGCTAACCACAGATGGTCATAAAGCCTACCTGGAAGCCGTTGAGGGAGCCTTTGGCGGCGATGTGGACTATGCCCAACTGGTAAAGCTCTATGGAGCCGCCCCGGAAAACGCCAAGGGCCGCTATAGCCCGGCGGAATGCATCGGGGCGCGAAAACAGCGGGTTGAAGGCAACCCGGACATTGCCCACGTCTCCACCTCTCATGTGGAGCGTCACAACCTGACCATGCGCATGTCCATGCGGCGCTTTACCCGGCTAACCAATGGCTTTTCCAAGAAACTGGATAACCATTGCCATGCCCTGGCCCTGTACTTTGTCCACTATAACTTTGTCCGCATCCACAAGAGTCTTAAGATGACCCCGGCCATGGCGGCGGGGGTATCTGACCGGCTTTGGAGCATGGAGGATATTGTTGCCTTGATAGATGCCCGCGCCCAGAAGCCCGGAAAGCGCGGCCCCTACAAAAAGGCAAATTCAAACTGAGACACTATCCAATAATCGAAGGAATAACATCGCGCCACTGCCGTCCGCCGGGGGAGCCGGGCGTCCCATGATTGCCTCCTCGTCTTGAATCGGGGGAGAAATCCAACAAGAACAAAACAAGAATATAGACATTCCAGGCAGAAGCTTATTCGACCGCCTGGCGCTCAAACACCACCTGATGCGGGTAGGGGATCTCTATGCCCTCGGCGTCCAGGGTTTCCTTGATGGCCCTGAGGAGATCGAAGCGCACCGGCCAATAGTCAGCCGTCTTGACCCAGGCCCGCACGGTCAAATCGAGCGAGCTTGCCCCCAGCCCCGACAGCGCCGCCAAGGGCTCAGGCTCCTTTAGAATGCGGGGATCTCTTTCGATGGTGGCGCGGATGGCGTCGAAGGCATGCTGCAGACGGCTGCCGTAGCCAATGCCCACCGCAAGGTCGATGCGGCGGGTATCGTTGACCGTGAAGTTGCGGATGACGTTGCCCCAGATCTGGCCGTTGGGGACGGTGATCTGAATGTTGTCGGGGGTGGACATCTCGGTAATGAACAGGCTGACGTCCTTGACCACGCCGCCGACACCCGCCACTTCCACATAATCGCCGACGCGGAACGGCCGGAAAATCAGCAGCATCACGCCGGCCGCCACATTGCTCAAGGTTCCTTGCAAGGCCAAGCCGATGGCGAGGCCGGCGGCGCCCAAGACGGTGATCAGGCTGGTGGTCTGGACGCCGAACTGGCTTAGGACGGCGATGACCGTGAAGGTGAGGATGGCGTATTTGACGAAGCTGGAGAAAAAACCCACCAGCATCAAATCGATCTTGCCGGTGCGCGACAGCCGGCGGTGAAGGAAGCGCTTGGCCCAGCGGGCGAACCACCAGCCGAGGATCAGAATAATGATGGCCGCCACCACATCCAGGCCATAGGTGGCGAGAATGGTCAGGATCTGCTCGGCGATTTTTTCAACCTGTCCGCTCATTGTGACCGTTTTATTGAGGGTTTGCTTGCGCTTAACCTACACTACTAGCAAATATGGAGCCTGGGTCAAGCAGCAGCGGTTGGCGACTGAAGCCTCATTTTTCCCCATTTACGTCATCAGGCCCCGGCCAAATGGGGGGTGTTTTGCGCGTGCGCTCGGCGATTATCAAGATGCCATAAACCTAGTCCGGGATGGGCAGGCGGTACTTTAGTTTCATCCATGAACCAACCCTGCCATTAGAGGGCGGGGCAGCCATACTGCGAAAGGTCTGATCATGAAGGCTAACGATAAGACGAACCGGCTTACCCCAAAACGGCCCCTTACGGCCCCCGCCATACGGCCGTTACGCCGTCTTGCCCTGGCGAGCACGCTGTTGGCCGGCTTATTTGGCATGACCCAGCACGCCTACGCCGATAGCCTGTCGGAATTTGGCCCTTGCCCTGAAGACAAGCTGCCCGAACGGATCGCCGGCAAGGCGCAGTGCGCCATGCTGGTGGTGCCGGAGGACCGCGCCAAACCCGACGGGCGGAAGTTGAGCCTGCCGGTCCTAAAAATCCCAGCGGCTGATAAAAATCCCGGCGTGCCGGTTTTTGTGCTCAATGGCGGACCGGGGGAATCAAATTTTGGCGCCATCAGGCCGACTGCCGCTCTCGAGGAAAAACATGACGTCTTCTATGTAGGGTATCGGGGCGCCGATGGATCGGTTGTGCTGACGTGCCCGGAAGTAAACGAGCATATCGACGTTCCGGAGCTGATGTCTGACGAGAATCTCGCAAAGTTTGCGGACGCCTTCAAGGCTTGCGCTGATCGGCATCAAAATGCCGGTATTGATTTATCCCGCTATACGATCTTTGACGTTATCGAGGATATTGAAACCGTCAGATCATCGTTGAAATACGATAAAATTAATCTCATGAGCATCAGCTATGGCACCCGGGTGGCGCAATATTATGCCCGGCGTCATCCTGACAGCATTTTCCGCTCCATCATGATCGGCGTCAATCCGCCCGGGCATTTCGTCTTCAGCGCTGAGACGAACGACATGGTTCTCGATAGGCTGTCGGAGTTGTGCGCGGCGCAGGAAAAGTGCGCTGCGAAAACCAATAACCTTAAAAAGACCATTCTCTACGCCATCAATGGAAGAACCAACGGACATGCCAAGGACATTGATGACAGCGTGTCGCGTATGGCCTTGTTCCATACGCTTTACAATCGTGAGATGACGCGGTTTTTTATTGAAGCGGCGATCGCTGCGGAGAACGGCGACTGGACTCCTCTTGCCGAAGGCGGCAAAAGGGCGCTCGGCGGCATGAAGATGATGATCTGGGGCGATTTGATGGCGAAAGGCGGCCTCGATTCTTACCGTTACGCCGGAATGGCGTCCACCTTCCCGACAACGAACGAATCCATGGGATCGCCTGCGGATGCCTTTTACCAAGTCGTATCAAAGAAATGGCCGGTAACATTTGCTCCAGCGGAGTATAATCACGCGGTGACGGATATGACGCAGACCCTCCTCGTCAACGGCGATATCGATGTGGCGACTCCCATCAAGTTCGCCAAGACCGAGTTGCTGCCCTATCTTCCCAACGGCCAACTGCTTGCCCTGAAGGATTATGGCCACCAGGATGTGCGGTTGCAGGCGGATGCGCTGGCGCAGATTTATCTTGCCTACTATGAAACCGGTAAGCTTGACGCCTCGCCCTTGAAGGAAGATCCCTACATCATTTTCGAATAAGAAGTTTTAGACGAGATCTTAGCCGTCTGCGAAAAAGAATCCAACCTCCTGTTGGTAATGAGAACCGGGCAGCAGAGTATCGCCGCCCGGTTTTCTATCTGCGTGATAGCATAGCGGCGTCTCTCGACGGCAATAAAATAGGAAAGGGCGGATCGGCGAGGGCCGCTCTAAATCAACGGCGCCAAGCCTTTCCGCCCAATAGTTCAATAGTCTCAGCGCCAGCTTCGCCAGCGCATCGAGTACCCTACGGCTGTTCAGCCTTATTGCCATAAATAGGCTGACCCGGCTTTACTCCTTCGATGAATTTGTAATCCGAGACCACCGCCTGACCGTTGACGATGACATATGCGATGCCCTTTGACGGCAGCGCCCCATCGGAAAAGGTTGCTTGGTCCGCAATTTGGTTGGCATCGAAAATGGTAATGTCGGCGATGGCGCCTTCCTGGATGCGGCCGCGCCGCTTCATGGCGGGAGCAAAATTTTCCAGTCTTTTGGCCGGCATGTAGCTGACCTTCTTGACCGCATCCATCAGACTCAGCGTCTGTCTTTCGCGCACATATTGGCGGAAAATGCGCGAGAAGGTTCCAGCCCCCCTGGGATGGCCTTTTCCGTCCACATAGGCGCCGCCATCGCTGCCGATCGAGGTTATCGGGTGCTCAACCGCCAGATCGATGTTTTCCTGCTTCATGACATGCGCAATAAGCTCGCCGGTGGCGTCATGCTTTTTGTAATAGTCATAGGTTTTCTCGGTGAGCCGTTCGCCGGTGGAGACAAGCTGCAAGTCGCTATATTCTAATTTGAATCTGGTAAGTGTTTCCTTGCTGGCGATGGGGGAGTGCAGATTCGCGTGTGCCCCGGTATAGGGATAGACTTCGGTCGAGACATCAAGGCCTCTTTTTTGGCCGCTCTCTAAAAGCTCCAGCACCTCACGGGTCTGCCATAAACCGCTGCTGTTGACATGGACCACGTGGATGGCGGCCCCGGTCTTTTGCGCCCCTTCGATGATTTCGCGGGCGCCCTCAAGCGGCGTTACCTGGCCGATGGAGCGGTAATGCACGAAGTTCGGTGCCTTTTCTTTGGCGGAAAACTCATAAAAATGCATCATTTCGGCATGGTCGGCCCCCGGCGTGTTAGCCAGATGGTATCCGATGCCGATGCCGCCCTTTGTCAACCCGTTCCGGATCAGCTCATTCATTTGCTGCCGCTGTTCCGGCGTCGTGCTATTGCCTCTCCACCCCAAATCGTGCTCAAGGGCTTGATCATCAAGGTGGGTCTCGCCGGTGAGCTTGCCTTCTTCCGCAATGCCGAACGCGATGGCGCGGGCATAGCCATGGGATACGGAAGCGCCGAAATTGATGGCTGAGTTGCCGATTCTGCGACTGTACCATTTATCCACCGGATAGACGCCGATTTCCAGCTCAAGGGCGGTCGTTACGCCGTCCTGGGCATGCAGGCGGTGGGTAAAGTCGCTGTGATCGTGAGCATGCATGTCAATAAAGCCAGGCGCCACGACAAGCCCCGTTGCATCAATGAGCTTGCGGCCTTTGATGGGCTGTTGCGAAACGCTGACGATCTCGCCATTCAACACCCCCACATTCCTGACCGCGTCAAGGCCGGTTTCGGGGTCCATCACCCGGCCGTTCATGATCGCCAGGTCATATGTTTTCTCGCTGGTTTGGATATTTTCGCCGCCGCAACCGAGCAGCAGGGAGCCGGCAATCGTTAGAGTCGCCAGCCGATAGGCCATGCGGCGAGCGGAATGCGTACCTGGCCGACTAAGCTCAGCTTGAGCCGGGCTCATTGTTAAAGGGTGCTCTGACATTAACCTCACCATCTTGGTTGGATTTTTTCAGCAGGATATAGCCGAACAATATATGCGCAACCCCTGCCTTACCCCCGTAGAACGGAGGGGGAGACTGGCAAACAAGCCGAGTAAAGAGGTAAAGCCGGCTAGCACATCGGTATGGACACTATGAAAACTGTCGCGTGGGTGATGGCGGGCAAGTATGTTCATATATAAGCCAAGGTTAGGGAGCATGATGAGCAACCAGAAGATTATATCGCAAGGCGTAATCGGTAACGCCGGCACCGTGAAATTGGCCCTAGTCCGGCCAATTCGGGCGCTGGGATTGCGGTCCTTGCTAATCGCAAGCACGGCCCTTGCGCCATTCGGCATGGCAAGCGTTCCCGCCTTGGCCGCCGGTGATGAGGCATTCGAGGAAATCGTGGTCTTTGCGCGCAAACGCTCGGAAAGCGTGCAGGCCATCCCGATTGCCGTGTCGGTCGTTCCAAGCGAACTTATGGAGGACGGGCAACTTGATGAGGTTTCCGATTTCCTCGAACTGGTGCCCACGGCCACTTTCACCAGGGACAGCGAGACATCGACCGAAATATCAATCCGCGGCAGCGGCCGGAATATTTCGGATGAAGACCCGAGCGTCGGCGTCTACCGTGACGGCGTTTATATCGGCGGTCTTCTCTTCTCCACCTCAAGCCTCTTTGATCTGGCCCAGGTTGAAATTCTGCGCGGTCCGCAAGCCGGCCTTTACGGGCGGAACGCCGTGGGCGGCGCGATCAATATCACAAGCGCGAAGCCGGTGCATAAGTTTGAAGGCAACGCTGATGTCCGTATCGGTTCGAAGCAGCGGCAGGAATACCGCGCCGTGCTCAATGTGCCGGTCATTCAGGATAAATGGGCCATCCGGGTTGCCGGGATGCACATCGACCAGGATAAGGGGTTCGACTACATCGTTAATCAAGATCAATATACCGATGCAGTCGATAACAAGACCGTGCGTGTTCGTTCGCTATACACCCCCAATGAAAACTGGGAATTCCTTACCACGGTTGAGTATTTCAGGACCGATGGCGGCGCCGGTTTGATGGTGATGGCCCCCGACGCGGAAGTTGGATACCTCGATAGGAATGAATTTTTTGAAGTTCCCGGAACCAGCCCGGATGAGACCGATGAGCAACTTCGCAATGGCAAGCAGATTTCAAAACTGAAGCAAGCGCAAGCCATTCAGGAAGTCAACTGGAATACCGATCTCGGCACGCTGACCGGGCTGGTCAGCTTCCGCTCCGCCGACTATGAATCCTGGAGAGACGAGGATAACACCGGCTACGACATTAAAGACATTGCTTTCGATTCATCGCAAGATTCGCTATTTGCCGAGTTGCGATTCGCGTCTAAGAGCTTTGATGGCTTCAAATTCATGGCCGGCGTCAACTATATGGACGAGGACACGGTCTTGAATTTTGAAAACAGGATCGGCGGTCTATTCGCCGGTGCCGTGGGCGGCGCAAACATTGCCGATTTGTATGCCGCCGGCGTGGTTACGCCCGAGTGGGCCCCGGTATTCTCGGCGTTGGCCCACATGCCCATCCCGGTCGGGACGCCCATATCGATGTTTGGCTTCACGCCGTTTGCCACCGGCTGGACCGGCTATCTGGGAGATACGTTCCCGACAGAGTATATCAATGAGCAAGCTCTTAAGTCGGTCGCCCTCTTCCTGGAAGGCAACTATGAGGTTTCCGACCGCATCGATATCTGGGCCAATCTGCGGTATACCCGCGACAGGAAGTCAATCGATTTTGCTCAGGAGTTCACCGATGAATGTCCGGTGGCCTGCGGCGAAATATTCGCCGCGTTTTTTGGCGGACTTGACCCCGTCATCCTTGGCGAGCACACGAGTCGCACATTTTCTAATGTAAGCCCTGGCGGCGGCGTGAACTTCCAAGTATCGGATAACTTCCTGGCATATGCTAAGGTCGTCACCGGCTTCAAAGCCGGCGGATTTAATGCAATTTCTGGTTCGGTGGAATACTTGCCCTTTGATGAAGAAAAAACCATCAGCTACGAAATCGGCGCCAAGAGCGACTGGCTTGATCATCGTTTAAGAGTAAACGTCGCGGCGTTCTTCCAAAAACGCAAAGACACGCTGGTCAGGATTACAGATCCGGTCATGCCGATCCAGGCGCTTGGCGTCAATGCCGGCGAGATTGAAAATAAAGGATTTGAAGTTGAAGTTGTCGCCCGGCCCGTGGGGGGGCTTCAGATCCAAACCGCTTTCGGCTATCTCGACGCGACATTCAAGGATTTTGGCATTGGTGGGAATGACTATGCCGGTAATCGCGTGCCAGGTACGTTCAAGTATACGATGTCGACCGTGGTATCATACACCCACCGCCTTACGGATGAACTGGACCTCTTTAGCTATGCATTTTATAGAAATGCCTGGCAAGGATATACGGACAATAACAACATTGAGAAAATGTCAAATCCGGAAGTTGTCGACATTCGTCTTGGGGTAAAATCCGATCGTTGGAAGCTTCTTGCCTACGTCGATAACCTCTTTGACAATCGGTATACGGTCGCTGAGAACCGGCCGATGGACAACGGCGATCATAACGGCATCTTCTCTCCTGGCAGAACCTATGGCGTCAATGGCGCTTTCAATTTCTAAGGCGTGAGCACTGCCGTCTGACGATGGCAAAATTAACGGCGGCATGTGATCATGCCGCCGTCTTTTTTTTAATCTATTGAAATGCTGAGCTGATTACAGGAGGGCGGAAACAGCCTTGACGGCAATGTCGAGTTCATTGGTCGTGACGTAGATATTGGGGCTGAACCTGACGGCAGATTTGCTGCTGCGAGGATAAGAAACGGCCGACACATTATATTTGTTATAGAATGTCTCCATCACGCCACGAGGATTGTCGGTATTGAGCATGAACATGACGATGCCGGCACTCATTTCAGGCTGGGAAGGGGTTATGAAATCGACCTTGCCTAGGGCCGCAATGGCGGTGCGTAAATAGGTCGCCAGGAAACGAATGCGCTGTTCGACTCGCTCATATCCCAGCGTGTTATGCAAGTCTACCGCAACCTTCAGCGCATCAATGCGGCCATCCTGGCGCTGGCCCAGACATTCAAATTTTCTGGCGCCGGTGGTGGCCATTTTTTCCCAATTGTGGGTCACCATCGACGGCCATAGCCGCTCGACGCGCGAGGCGCGCACATACAGAACGCCTACTTCATGGGGGCCGGCCAGCCATTTATGAGCGCTGCCGGTAAAAAAATCGCAGCCCATTTCATGCAAATCTAAGTTCATCATACCGAAGGTTTGCGCGCCGTCCACCAGCGTAAGAATGCCTTTCTTGGCGGCGATGCGGCATAACTCGGCGGCCGGCAAGGCGATGCCGGACATATTTGAAACATGGCTAAAAGCAAGTACTTTTGTGCGCGCGTTGAGCGCCTGCCTGAAGGGCTTGATTAGATCAGAAGGAGTTTTAGGTTGGAGGGGCGTAGACACTCGAACAACCTTGAAGCCGTATCTCGACGCCCACACATCCCAGGCGATGTTGTTTGATTCATGATTCTGATCCCAAATGACCACTTCATCCCGTGGGCCGAGGTCAAGTCCAGATATGACCGTCCGATTACCCTCACTGGTGTTGCGGGTTATGGCGATCTCGTCATGATCGGCGCCCAGCATCACCGCCACTGCGTCGCGAACTGATTCAATGCTTTCCTCGAACTTGAAGCGGTTTTCAAAGGAAGGGTCACCATTTACGCTCCTGGAAAGCGCTTCCATCTTTTCAATAACCGGCTTGGAGGAGGGAGCAAAGTTCACCGAATTGAGATGAATGAGCCCCGGCCTTAAAGGAAACAGGGTTTTGACCTGCGCCCAGAGCTTATTTTCATCGATTTGGCCGCCAGTTGCCGCAAGGGGCAGATCAAGGGCCGACTTGGAAAGCGGTTGCCCATAGGCGTTGGATGCTGCGGCCAAGCCGGCCGCTCCGGTCAAGCCAAGCAGGAATTTTCTGCGATCAATATCTCTTAAGGTAGGAAAATTGCTCATTGACCACTCCAGAGATTTTACGTTGACCGCCAAGCCTAGCAGGATGGACAACGTGAAACCCCCTCACTCTGGAGTGGTATGGAAGGGCAGGGGCAGGGATAAGGGTTAGTGAATGAGCTTCAAGGCGCGGGCTTTGGCGCTGGCCTCCGTGCGGTTGTGAGCTTCCAATTTCGCATAAAGATTACGCACATGCCAACGAACGCTCGATTCAGCGATGAGTAATTCGCTGGCGACTTCCCGATTTCTCTTTCCCGCCGCAATGAGTTCCAGAATCTGCAGCTCACGGCTGGTAAGTCGGTCATAGGAACCTTCGCCCTGAAGCGGTTCAGCCATTGATTTCCGAGCCGTACTCTTGGCGGCTGTTATGGGCGCAACGCTTCCTTTAGCAACGTTCAGCAAATGCCGGACATACTGTAACCTTTCCTCGTGTCCTGAGGCCTCCTCGGAGCGGGAAAGGCGTTTCTGATAGTCATCGATCAAGGCAACCAGATCATCGCCAAGATCGACGATGGTGCGAGCAAACCCTCCCTGTTCGCCAAGCATCAGCATTTCACGCACATTCCTGAGCGCATTATCGGGCTGGTCACGCTGGATTTGGACCAGCGCCAAAAGGCCATGAATGGCGATGCATGACTGTGTTCGCCGGCCTTGCTGGGCCTGACGCAGGAGATAGCGCAGCCAATTGACCGCCTGTTCCGCCTTTTGGCTGGCAATCAGATAGCGGCATAACGCCAAGTAGCGGATTTCCAACAGCGGATTGATGGTCAGCGTGGGGGGCGGCGCCGCGCGGCCGGTGGGCGCTGAGATTTGCTTCAAAATGCCTTCCGCCGCGTCCAGATCGCCGCAGCCGGTCAAGAACCATGCCTGGTATGACCTGACGCGATCAATGGATTGCGGCATGCTGAGATCGAGCTGGCGGTTGTTATACTCGATGAGCCTGTTTGCAGCGGCATGTTCGCCGTGAGACACTGCGATATGCTTGGCGGCGAGAATTTCAGTCTCGCACAGGACGTCAGGACTTTCATTGAGCGCCGTCAGCCGCATGGCCTCATCAAGGTGAGCATGGGATTTTTGCAGGTCGTTCGACTCATAATAAATCTTGGCAAATAGCAGATGGAAATGGCTGGCGACCGGCAAAGGCGCGCCAATATCATCAAGAGCTCTATCAATCGCCTGGCTGCAATACTGCCGCGCCTCATCCAGACGGCCTTGCAAAAATCGGATCTGAGCAAGCTGTTCGAGCGCCAAATTGGCGATAAATGCGTTAGGCACCTTCTTGGCGAAAATCACCGAATCCGAGGCGGCTGCGAAGGCGGCGTCAAGTTTGTCTTCCTGTATGTTGGCATGGCACATTTGCAGTTCTACATAAGCGCGGAGAAAATGCCATTCTGGACTGAGCCGTTCCTTAATCGCCTTCAAGATTTTTATGTCGGGCACTTCGCCCAGCTGCGTTCGCTTGATATCAAGCTCGGCAATTTCAGTTTCAACAAGAAATTCATCTAAATGCGCCTTGTCCTCCTCGCTAAGCTGCTCGGGGCGTTGCGTCAGCAGGCTTCTTGCTTGCGCCAGTAATTCTTGCGCCTTTTTCATACGCCTGGCCACGAAATATGACCAAGCCATGGGGATGAGCACATTTGGCTTATTTTCCGAAAAAGCTTTCGGCAAGCTTTCGAACCAGCCGATGGCAAGCGAGATCTGGCTTGCACGCACCATGCTGAGGATAGCAGCCTCTATGAGCGCTTCTTTGCGCGCTTCTGCGCCGCCAGCCATGGCGTGTTCGGCGGCGGCATAGGGCTGTCGGTTCACTTCAAACCAGAAGCTTGCCTTGCGATGTATATCCGCGCGTTTAAGGCGTGGGTGTTTCTCAAGCCTATCGATGAGAAATTCGGCGAACAGCGAATGATAGCGGTACCACTCTCCCTGGGCATCCAGGGGCTCCAGAAACAGATTCTCGCGCAGCAGCTTGTCCAACATGGCGCGCGCATTGTTGGAGCCGGTGACGGCGTCGCATAAGGAAGAACAGAACCGATCAAGAGGCGCGGTCTGGAGCAGGAATTCCTGGGTCTCCCGGTCCTGTCTTTCAAAAACCGTCCCGGCCAGATAATTGACGAGACCCCTGTGAGTGCCCGTGATGACCTTGTCCGGCAGGAGCCCGGAATGTTGCTTTTCCAAGGACAGCGAGGCAAGTTTGACGGCAGTGATCCATCCCTCGGTTTGACGGTAGAGCGCTTTCAAGCCGGCGTCATCAAGGATGACGCCATGCTTTTCTTTTAGATATTCCGCGATTTCTTCGGGATTAAAACGAATTTCTGTATCCTCGAATACGCGAACCGCGCCGCCATGGGAAATTTCCGACAGGGTCCAGGGGGGAAGACTGCGGCTGGCGACCACGCAATGCACGTTGTGCGGCATATTTACAAGAAAGTAGAAAAAGGCCTTGTGAACTTCCGCATCATGAATCGTGTGATAATCATCGACGAGAAAAAAGATATGCCTGTTGATGCTTTCCAGCCGATTAAGCAGGGCGGCAAGAATATCTTCCACCGGCAGGGGAGGCAGTGCGGAGAAGATGGGAGCCAGATCAGCATTAAGTCCGGGGTCGATTTCCGCGAATGCCGCCGCAATATAGGCGACTGCCCGCGTCTTTTCATTTTCCGCTGCGTCAAATCTTAGCCAGGCGACGGCAAAATCATGGTCGGAAAGAAAGTCGTAGTATTGGCGCAGCAGCGTTGTCTTGCCGTAACCGGCAGGCGCTTTAAGCAAGACGAGTCTGGAAGATTCCAATTCCTGTAAAGGTGGAACCAGGCGTGGCCGCAAAGACGCTGCGGAAGCGCCGGCGGGCGCGCGCACCTTATTGGTCAGAATGATTGGCAGGCTCACACTGTGTTCAGAAAAAGCACCGTACCGTCCACTGCGCTTTACCATATCCAATAGCCGGTCAGAAGGGGCCCCATCGCCATAACCAGGCAAATTTAATGCTCTTTTGAGGAGGTGACCCCCTCAAAACGCAGGGGGAAACTCAGGTGATTTTCAGCACATTTTATACCCTAAGTCAATTACGTCCCCGAGCGGCAAGCCCTTGGGACAAATTGAGAACATGAGTAAATGGTGAGAAAAGTTATCATGCCAAAAGCAAGCCGCGGGCCTAACATGCAGTTGATCGGCAAACCTGCGGCGCGGACTAGGTTGAGCACTCCGGCCTTGATCCTTGATCTTGACGTTTTGGAGGCAAACATCCTCAGGATGGCCGAAGCCGGCAGGGAATTCGGCGTCGGCATACGGCCGCATGTCAAATGTCACAAATCGGTAGCAATCGCCGAAAAACAAATTGCAGCTGGCGCCGTCGGCATCTGCTGCGCCACCATCGGCGAAGCTGAGGTCATGGGCCATGCCGGCATATCCAACATTCTCATTACCTCGCCCCTGATCACCGAGGATAAAATTTTTCGTGCGGTTGAACTATCCGGAATTGACGAGGGTCTTTGCGTTGTAACAGACCATCCACTCAATGCGATGCGGCTATCTGCCCTGTTCAAGCAGGCGGGTCGACGCATTGGGGTGGTAATCGATATCGATTCGGGCATGCGGCGCACCGGCGTGGCCAGCCAAAAGAATGCGATCGAATTGGCGAGATTGGTTCACGATCTCGATAATCTCGACTATCGCGGGGTTCAATGCTACGCCGGCCATGTGCAGCACATCGAGAATACCGAAAAACGCCAGGAAGCGGCCTTGTCGGTCATGGGTGGGCTGAAGGTTTTGTGCGAAGAACTCAGCGCGATAGGGCTTACGCCGGCGATTGTTACCGGCGGCGGTACCGGAACATTTGACATTGATGGTCCTGCCGGCGTTCTGACTGAGCTGCAGGTTGGTTCCTACGTCTTCATGGATGCTCAGTATAACCGCGTTTGGATGAATGGCGGACTTACGCCTCCCTTCGATGTGTCTTTATTCGTCCAGTCATCAGTGATCAGCAGCAATTTTGCCGGCGGCGTTACTTGCGACGCCGGCCTTAAGCATTTCGCCGTGGATGGCGGCGTGCCGATTATCGCTCGCGGCGCGCCGGGCGGCGTGAGGTACGAATACCGCGGCGACGAGCATGGGCATGTGACCTTCGCGGAAGGCGCAAGCAAGCCCGACCTGGGGGATCGCATGGAATTTATCGTGCCGCACTGTGACCCGACGGTCAATTTGTATAACTATTATCATTGTGTTCGTGGGGATGAACTGGTCGATATTTGGCCAATCGACGCGCGCGGTCTCTAATATCCGCTGCAAAGGAAAGTGTAATGGGCATCTTGAGTAATGATCTGTCTGCCTTAAGCAGCAAGAATAAGAGCTTTCTAGCGGAAAATCGCCGGCTGCTCATTGGCGGGCAATGGGTCGAAGCCACATCCGGGCAAACATTCCCCGTATATGATCCGTCATCCGGTCAGGAAATTACCAGGGCGCAGAGCGCTTCGCCCGTCGATGTCGATCGCGCCGTGGCCGCCGCCCGCCAAGCGTTTGACGTAGGGCCATGGGGCAAGACAAGTCCAGCCGAGCGCGAGCGTCTGTTATGGCGGTTATCCGACCTGCTTGAAAAGCATGCCGATGATCTGGCGCAGCTTGAATCATTGGATAACGGCAAACCTCTTGCCCATGCCCGCGCCATAGACTTGCCGTTATCAATAAATTTCCTCCGTTACATCGCCGGCTTTGCCACCAAGATACACGGTAGGACGTTTGATCTATCGGTTCCTTATGCGCCTGCGGCGCGGTTTTCCGCCTATACGCGCAAAGAACCGGTTGGCGTGGTCGGCGCGATCATACCCTGGAACATGCCGCTTCTCATGGCGGTATGGAAGCTGGGGCCTGCGCTGGCGGCGGGCTGCACGATCATTCTCAAGCCCGCCTCGGATACGCCGCTGACGGCGTTGCGCATCGGCGAACTGGTAGCGGAAGCCGGCTTCCCCGAGGGCGTGGTCAACATCATCACCGGATCCGGCGGGATGGTGGGCGCGGCGATGGTCAACCATCCCTCCATCGACAAGATTGCCTTTACCGGCTCCACGGCGGTGGGCAAATCCATCGGGCGACAAAGCGCAAATACCATGAAGCGTATTTCGCTGGAGCTTGGCGGCAAATCGCCGGTCATCGTGCTTGATGATGCGGACTTAAATGTCACGGCGCCTGGCGTGCTCTTAGGGATTTTCGCCAACTGCGGTCAGGTCTGCGCGGCAGGTTCCCGGCTTTATGTCCAAAAATCGATTTACGAGCCGCTGATGGCGGCTTTGCAACAGGCGGCGAAATCGATCAAGGTCGGGCCGGGACTTGATCTGGCGACTGAAATGGGACCGATGGTTTCGGCCACGCAGCGGCGCACGGTGGCCGAGTATATCGCCTCAGGCCTCGATGAAGGAGCCGAGTTGGTCGCCGGCGGCCGGGCGCTGGAAGCCGACGGCTACTATATAGAGCCGACGATCTTCTCCAATACCAATCACGCCATGCGCATCGTGCAAGAGGAAATCTTTGGCCCAGTTCTTTCCGCCCAACCCTTCAACGATGAGGAAGAGGCGGTCAAACTTGCCAACGATACGCCTTTCGGCCTGGCGTCCAGTATTTATTCCACCAACAATAGCCGCATCCAGCGGTTGACGCCGGCGATCAAGGCCGGCACGGTTTGGGTCAACTGCCATAATATTTTCGATCCCGCGTTGCCTTTTGGCGGCTACAAGGAGTCCGGCATTGGCCGCGAGATGGGCGAAGAGGTGATGAATATGTATTCGGAGGTAAAATCCGTCTGTATGGCTTATGGTTGAACTTTATAATTAGCCGGGCGGAAACGTAATAAACATGTCGTCGATCGCAAGAATATTCAAAGTCTACATCATGCCCGGCTGTATCTTCCAGTCGGTCATGGTAGGGGGCGGCTATGGCACCGGACGCGAGCTCGTCGAATATTTCACCCAGTATGGTTTCTGGGGCGGTCTTCTTGGGTTGACGGTATCCACGGTGGCAATGGCGACCATCCTCGCCCTCACTTTCGAGATCGCTAGGCTCTATCGGGCCTATGACTACCGAACCTTCATTCGGGGACTGCTTGGGCCCTTTTGGGTGGTCTATGAGGTAACCGCCTTGGTGATGCTGTTGCTCATGTTATCCGTTCTGGCGGCGGCATGCGGGTCTATCTTCACCGATGCATTCTTGATGCCAAGATGGATTGGTATCATGGCAATGGTGGTCTCCATTGGCCTTCTGGCGTTTTTTGGACGCTATATCCTGAGCCTGGCCCTGACCTTTTGGGCGTTTGTTCTTTACGCCGTTTTCATCGCCTTTCTCGTCATTGTCTTGCTCCATGGTTCAGATGAGATCGCGGCGCATGCCGCAAGTTGGGTGGTGCATGACGGGTGGTTTATTAGCGGCCTGAAATATGGTTTTTACAATCTTGCCATCGCTCCGCTCGTGCTTTATGCCGCCAGACCCATCGAGAAACGACGGGAAGCCATAGGCGCCGGCATACTCGCCGCGGTCATTTCGTTGTTGCCGGGCGCCATTTTCCATGTGGCGTTTTTCGCAGCTTATCCGGGCGTCACGGCTCAGGAAGTACCGGTTTATTGGATGATCCAAAAATTCTATGTGCCGGGCTTTCTGATTATCTACTCCATCATGCTCTTTGGCACCCTGATTGAAACCGGCGCCGGCAGCCTGCAAGGCGTGTTCGAGCGGATTGATACGTTTCTGATTGAAAAGGGCATGAAGCCGCTGCCGAAGTTGGCAAATGCGCTGATCGCCATTGTCACCATCGGCGTCAGCATCGGGCTATCAAGCCTCGGGGTTATTACCTTGGTAGCCAATGGGTATGGACTCATGGCCTGGGCTTATATGGCTGTCTTCATCATTCCGATTTTGACCATAGGAATTTACAAGATTATCCGTCATTCAAGAGAAAACGAGGTTGTTACATGCTAACCATCGAAAGTCTTAAGAACTCTCTCAGCCTGCCGGTGATAGGCGCGCCGCTGTTTATCATATCGGGGCCGGAGCTTGTCACCGCGCAATGCAAAGCGGGCATCGTCGGTTCCTTCCCGGCGCTCAATGCGCGTCCGCAACATGTGCTCGATACCTGGCTGAAGACGATCAAGGATGATCTAGGCGCTTACCGGGAGATGAACCCCGGTAAGAAAGTGGCTCCGTTTGCCGTAAATCAGATCTGTCATAATTCCAATGACCGACTGTGGAAGGATATGGAGCTGTGCGTGAAGCACGAGGTTCCCATCATCATCACCAGCCTGCGGCCGCCGGCAGACATCGTGAAGGCGGCGCACTCCTACGGTGGCTTGGTGTTTCATGACGTGATCAACGTTCGCCATGCCATGAAGGCGGCGGAGCAGGGCATTGATGGGTTGATCCTCGTCTGCGCCGGGGCGGGCGGGCACGCCGGAACATTAAGTCCGTTTGCTCTGGTGCGGGAAGTAAAGCCCTGGTTTAAAGGCGCCATCCTGCTGTCCGGGGCGATTTCGGACGGCTATGGAATTGCTTCCGCCATCGCGCTCGGCGCTGACTTTGCATACCTGGGAACGCGGTTCATCGCCACTCAGGAAGCCAACGCCTCTCCTGAATACAAGCAGATGCTGATCGATAGCACGGCGGAAGATATCATCTATTCATCGCTCTTTACCGGCGTGCACGGCAATTACCTGAAGCCCTCGGTTTCAGCGGCTGGCCTTGATCCTAGTAATCTTCCCATGGCCGATAAGTCGACCATGGATTTCGGCTCCGGCGGCAATATGGAAAAGAAGGTATGGAAGGATATCTGGGGCGCGGGGCAGGGCGTCGGCGGTATTCACGACGCGCCGACCACGGCGGATATCATCAACCGCATGAGAAGCGAATTTGAACAGGCGTCCCGCCAGTTCGCCGCATACTCGGCGCGGTTTAGCGAAAACAATGAGTCATATGCGCCAGTAAGTCAGAAACGGATGATATCGTAGTCGGCGAGGCGTGATTATCTGGGTAGATCAAGAACGGGTTTTATGATGCCAGAGATAAACGCCCGCGCGGTCAACAGCACCTATGATCTGTTGGCGCGGGCAGCCCGCCAATCTCCGGAGCGAGAGGCGATTATCTACTTGCCGGATGGATCGCTTGATAGAGAGCCGGTCCGCTTAACCTATGGCGATTTCCTCTTTCGGATGACGCAGGCAGCCAATGCATTCTCGTCGCTGGGGCTGGCGTCATCCGACGTGGTTTCCATCCTGCTCCCCAATGTAGTTCAGGCTCAGATTGCCTTCTGGGGCGCCGAGGCGTGCGGCATCGCCAATCCGATCAATTTTCTGCTCAGTCCTAGCCATATCGCCGATGTGATGAATGCAGCGCAAACAAAGGTGTTGGTGACCTTGGGGCCGCACCCGCTCATCGACCTGTGGGAAAAGGCGCAAAAAGTTCGCCAATTGGTGCCAAGCCTAAGGAATATTCTGATGGTGGGCGGCGATGGCAATGCTATCGACGGAGCGTTGCCTTTTGATGCGCTGCTGGCCAGTCAGCCTGGCGACCGCTTGCTAGGCGTCGCGCAAAAAACGCCGGATGACGTTGCCGCCTATTTTCACACGGGCGGCACGACGGGCACGCCAAAGCTCGTCCAGCACACCCATGAGAATCAGGTTCACGTCGCTCAGGCGATGGCATCGACGTATCATTTTGGCAAAGACGATATAGTGATTAGCGGTCTGCCGCTTTTCCATGTGGCGGGTTCCATGCTGTTGTCCTTGGCGCCGCTCTCTGCGGGTTCCGCCATTCTGCTGCCTACGCCATCGGGAAACCGTGATCCGCTGGTGCTCAAGAATTATTGGCGGATCGTCAAGAGCTTTAATGCCACGTTGTTTGGCGGCGTGCCGACATCCTTGACCGACATATTAAATCTCAGCGATGACATTGGTCTGAAACCTGACGGCATAAAGTTCTGCATGACCGGCGGCGCGCAGTTGTCGATCGGGTTGCAGAAACGTTTTTTTGAGGAAACCGGCTTTCCCGTTTATTCGATGTACGGCATGACCGAGACAGCCGGCGCCATTACCGCCGTGCCGCGCTCGACCTCTCCTCGCTTGGGTTCCGTGGGGAAAGCCATCGCCGGGGTCGAGGTAAAGGTTCTGCGCCTGCAGGCATCCGGAAAGCTCGGCCAGCCATGCGGCCCGCGGGAACCGGGCGTGGTGGTCGTCAAAGGTCCGAATGTGACTGTCGGTTATTACGATGCGCGGTCTGGGTTGAAGGGTGCATGTGATGACGATGGCTGGTTGAATACCGGCGACCTTGGCTATGTGGATGAGGACGGCTGGCTCTATCTGACCGGCCGGGCCAAGGACGTGATCATTCGCAGCGGTCACAATATTGATCCGGCATCCATCGAGGAAGTGGCGGAAAGGCACCCGCATGTGAGACGGGCAGTGGCGGTCGGTCGTCCTGATCTGCGGGCGGGAGAGGTGCCTGTGGTATTCGTTGAAACCAAAGACGGCGCAGTTACGTCTGCCGAGGCAATCAGGGACTATATCATCGAAAACATTCCCGAGGCCCCGGCGAAACCGGCCGCGGTCTATATCATACCTAGGATTCCCATGACGGCGGTTGGCAAGATTTTTCGGCCGGCCTTGCGGCGGCAGGCAGCGCAATCCTTGGTCAGTGATAGGATTCAGGAAATGTTCGCTGCCGCCGACCGGCCGGAGGTAGTAATTGATGAGTCGTGCGAACACGCCATCAAGCTGCTCATCCGTTGCCGCAACGAGGCGGCCAGGGGTCAAGTGATCGACAAGCTTGATGCATGGTTGTCGCAGCACACCATAGAATACGACTTTGTATAGATAAACCCGTTTTAGCAGGTTGCTGAAAAACGCTCGATCAGTCATCTCGCCGCGGAAGGTCGACGGTGCGAGGGACAATATGGCGCAGGTGAAAAAATGGATTGCTTCGCCCCCGCAGAGGGGCTCGCAATGACATATGCGCCTCGTCATCGCGAGAGAGCGCCAGCGACCGAAGCGATCCATAATGTCATCAACTGGCTCGCCACGCCGCCTAAAGCCGGCTCGCGATGACGATGGGGTAACAGCCTGCTCTATCGAACGGGCTCTTTGTAAATCTGCCCTTCCTTCATGACGAACTTGACGTCTTCCAGGCGGCTTATGTCGGCCAATGGATCACCGTCAACGGCGATGATATCCGCCTGAAATCCTGCCGTGATCTGCCCGCGATCGGGAACGTTCAGGAGTTCGCTGGCGTAAAGCGTTGCGCTTCTGATCGCTTCCAGGGGCTGTTGGCCCAACCTGACGCGAACGGAAAACTCCTTAGCGTTAAGGCCATGCGGGATGACGCCGGCGTCGGTGCCGAAGACAATTTTAAGATTTTCCTTCAGCGCCAGCTTGAAGCTTTCCCGGGAGGCTTCCGCGATGAGCATGCCCTTCTTCAAGAACTCCGGCGGAAATGAAGCGGGGTCTACTGCCTCCAAAAGGTAGAGCGTGTGCACCACATAAGCGCCGTTCTGCTTGATCGCCTTGGCGGCGGTGGGGGTGAGCAGCGAAGCATGCTCGATCGAATCGATGCCGGCCTTGGCGGCGGCGATGATGCCCTCTTCGCCCACGGCGTGGGCGGCGATCTTTAAGTTATGACGGTGCGCCTCCTCGGCCGCCGCCTTAAGCTCTTCAAAGTTGGTTTGCTGCGCGCCGACGGTCTGTTCATGGGACATGACGCCCGATGTGGCGCAAATTTTGACGACGCGCGCGCCGTGCTTGATCTGGTAGCGAATGGCTTTGATCAACTCGTCGGGACCATCGCCGATTCCGGTGCGGTAGCTGACCAGCTCCACCCCCGGCGCGTATCCGGTTGCATCGCAATGCCCGCCGGTAATGCCCGTCCCGTGAGCGGCGGCGATCAAGTGCGGTCCCTGCGCCATCCCGTTATCGATAGCGTGGGCGACGGCGACGTCGGCGAAATGGGGGGCGCCTAAGTCGCGAACGGTGGTGAAACCGGCCATCAGGGTTTTTTGTGCATTGGCGCTGCCGAGGAGGGCGAAATCGCCTGCTGTTTTGGTAACGGCGCTATGCTGCCACGCACTGGATAATTCCATGGTCAGATGCGTATGAGCATCCATCAGGCCGGGCAGCAGGGTAAGTTCGCCCAAGTCGATGATGCGATCGACCTCGGGCATTGCTGCGGGGTTAATGGCAAGAATGCGGCTGTCTTCGATGATGATCAGCGCCGGCGCGATCATCCTGCCTCGCGCCACGTCCAGATACCGGCCAGCCTTCAGGGTAATGGTTTCCGCCCCGGCGTTTACCCCCGAAAGAGCCGTGAAAAGAGCCGCAACCAGGCTCAACTGCTTCAGATTCCACGTCATGTTCGCCTATACTCGCTTGCTGATTTGGTCTCAGAATAGGGCGCGGCGATCCGACAATCCCCCTCCATTGGGACGGCTTTTTTGACGGCCAGCTATGGCATGAAGTCAGGCGAGGGAATGGGAAAACCGCTTTTAAGGATATCTTTATGCTGAAACATCTCGCCTTTAGATTGCAGACCATTTTTCTGGGCTGCCTGGCCGTTCTGGCCTTCGCCGCGCCTGCCAATGCGGAACGGCTCATCGATCCGCAGGAGCTTGAGGCCTGGGCCGACACCTATTACGGTCGCGCCGTCGCCGAAAAGCGCGCCGCCGGCATCATCGTTTCTGTCGTTCAGGATGGCGAGGTGATCATTGCCAAGGGCTATGGCTACGCCGATTACGCCAAGCGGATTCCCGTCGACCCCGAGACATCGGGATTCACCATTGGCTCCATCACCAAGACATTCATCGCCACCGCCATTGCCCAGTTGGTCGATCACGGGGCGATCGCGTCGTTCGATGACCCGGTTAATAAGTACCTGAAGCGCATACAACTGCCCGGCGAGCGCGGCGCGCGGGTCACCATCCGCTATTTGCTGAATCATCGCGGCGGATTCGAGGATAGATTTTTTGGGATTCGGCATAGCGGCAAGGGTATCGAAGTCCCGCTTAAGCCTGCGGAGATATCGCGGGTTATGCCTGAACTGGTTATGGAGCCCGGCGGTCTTGCAGCCTACTCCAATTGGGGGTTCTCGCTGCTCGGCTTCATGATCGAGGACGTCACCGGCGAGCGTTTGGACGACTATCTAAGAAAAAATATCTGGGAGCCGCTCGGCATGGCCCATACCAGCATGGTTTACGGGAAAGTGCCTGAGAACTTGAGCATAAGCTATCAGTTTGAAGCTGATGGAACGCCGGTGCGGGAAACTTTCCTTGATCCCGATAATCCTCCCCATCCGGGAGTTGGACCGATGGGAGGGATTGTCACAACGGCGGCGGACATGGCCCGCTATATGAATGCTCAAATTCTTGAGGGCGAGGATGGAGGCTATCCGCTGGTCAGCAAAAAAATGTTTGCGGAACTGCACACCGAACAATTTCGCAATGCGCAGGTAGGCAACGGGTTTGGTCTAGCCTTTTGGACATCCAATCTCAACGACACCCGGTCTATTGAGCATGGCGGCGGCGCGCCCGGCTTTCAAAACATGATGGTGATGATTCCGGAAAAGCGGTTGGGCTTTTTTGTCTCTGCCATGCAAGGCGGACTTGTCCCTTGGGCGAAGAAAGCCGGAAACGACGCCATCGCGAAGAAGCCTCTCAATGGTTTCGAATTACGGGAGTCCTTTGTCGATAAATTCCTGAAGCCCACGGATCATTTCAAGAATGGCCCTAAATCCGATCTTAATAAGCTTGTTGGAGCGTATTGGTCATTAAGACGGCCCTTTACCACGGTCGAGGTGCTTGGTCAGGCATTTGATCCCGCCGCGGTGCTTGTCGTTACGCTCACCAGTGACGGCAAGGGTTTGTTGATGAGCGGCTCGGGTCCTTACACGGAGATCGGCAATGGGGTTTTTGTGAGCCCCGCCGGAAAAAATGTTTGGAACGATCCTTACGCCCTCGACATGTTCTCGCCGCCCTATATTTCTTTCAATCTTGACCAGAATGGAAACGCTACCGCCATGACCGCCGGCGTTCCTGATCAGATTTGGGTGCCGGCAGACCCGATTTTTAATCCGCGTACAATGTTAATGGGTTTGGCGTTGTTCGGCGTGCTTGCCATGACCGGAGCCTTGTTCTTTCTCTGGCCGCAGAAGAAAAGATTCGCCAATCCGGGCAATTATCTGGGTCTTCTGGTTACGCTGGCGATTGTTGTCATTCCTTTAGCTATGGCGGTTGGTTTTGGGCGCGGAGACAGCCTGATCAAGCAGATGCTGGTTGGCGATAAGACGCGGTTCTGGATCATGGTCATTGCCGCCAATGCAATGGTCGTTATTGCCTTCCTGCTCTTGTTCCAGACAATAAAGGAATGGAAGCAGGCAAACAGCGGCGCCACAGCAGGCTGGGCGGGTATCGGCCGCCGGGTGCACATGAGCGTGGTGGCGCTATCTTCCCTGGCGCTCTTGGTCGCCTTTAACTTCTTCAATCTCTTGGGCATGCATATACCGGGGTAGGAGGCAAGGTTCGACGTCGACCCGTTCGCCCTGAGCGCCGCGAAGCGGCAGTCGAAGGGTTTCTTGCAAACGGGCGGGCGGCAGCGATTGAGCAAAAAAACCATTCGGCGCGCCTCGTTGGGACGGTTTTTTTGGTTGCTATCTATGACATGAAGGTAAGCGTGGGGTTGTAGCATTTTCATTTGAGGGCATCACGATGCTGAAACATCTCGCCTTTAGATCTCAGGCAATTTTTCTGGTCATTCTGGCTGTTCTGACGTTCGCCGCCCCTGCCGCAGCGGAACGACTCATCGACCCGCAGGAGCTAGAGGTCTGGGCCGATGCCTATTACGGCCGCGCCGTTGCCGAAAAGCGAACCACCGGCATCACCGTTTCCGTCGTCCAGGACGGCGAGGTGATCTTCGCCAAGGGCTATGGCTACGCCGATTATGTCAAACGCACCCCTGTTGACCCCGAAACATCAGGGTTCATCATTGGCTCCATCACCAAGACATTCATCGCCACCGCCATTGCCCAGTTGGTCGATCGGGGCGCAATCGCGTCGTTGGACGATCCGGTCAATAAGTATCTTAAACGCATACAGCTTCCCGGCGCGCGCGGCGCGCAGGCCACCATCCGCCATCTGCTGAGCCATCGCGGCGGATTCGAGGATAGATTTTTTGGCATTCATCAAAAGGGCGAAGGCGTTGAAATCCCGCTTAAGCCGGCGGAGATGACGCGGGTTATTCCTGAACTCGTCATGGAGCCCGGCGGTTATTCGGCCTACTCCAACTGGGGCTTCACGCTACTCGGCTTCATGATCGAGGATGTCACCGGCGAGCGCCTGGATGATTATCTGAAAAAGAACATCTGGAATCCGCTCGGCATGGCCCATACCAGCATGCTTTATGGGAAAAGGCCCGAGAACTTGAGCATGAGCTATCAGTTTGAGGCCGATGGAACGCCGGTGCCGGAACCTTTGCTCAACGCCGATTATCCTCCTCATCCGGGGATTGGGCCGATGGGCGGCATCGTTTCCACGGCGGCGGACATGGCCCGCTATATGAATGCTCACCTTTTTGCCGGCGAGGATGGAGGATATCCGCTGGTCAGCAAAAAGATGTTCGCGGAGCTGCACACCGAAAAGTTTCGCAATTCGCTGTATGGCGTTGGTTTTGGCCTTGCCTTCATGACCGGAAAACTCAACGGCGTCCAATCGATTGAACATGGCGGCGGCGCGCCCGGCTTTCAGAGCATGCTGGTGATGATTCCGGAAAAGCGGCTGGGCTTTTTTGCCTCAACCATGGAAGGCGGACTTGTTGCGTGGGCTAAGAATGACGCGGTGGCAAAAGACGATATCGCAAAGAACGCCTTTAGCGGCTTCGAGCTGCGGCAGTCTTTTGTCGAGAAATTCCTGAAGCCGACGGATCATTTCGAGAGCGGGCGGAAATCCGATCTTCAAAAGCTTGTTGGAACGTATTGGGGATTAAGGCGGCCCTTTACCACGGTTGAGATGCTTGGTCAGGCATTTAATCCCGCTACGGTGCTTTCCGTCGAACTGACCGAAGACGGCAAGGGCCTGCTGATGAGCGGCATGGGTCCTTATACGGAAATCGGCAATGGGGTTTTCACGAGTCCCGCCGGCAAAACCGTTTGGAAAGATCCTTACGCCATCGACATGTTCTTGCCGCCCTATATTTCCTTCAATCTTGACCAGGATGGAAACGCCACCGCCATGTCCGCCGGCGTTACGGACCAGTTCTGGGTGCGGGTAAGCCCGATCTTTAATCCGCGCACGATGCTGTTGAGCTTGATGATCTTCGGCGCGCTCACCTTGACCGGAGCCCTGCTTTTTGTTTGGCCGCAGAAGAAAAGATTGTCCAATCCGGGCAATTACCTGGGGCTTCTTGCAGCGCTAGCGGTGATCGCCATTCCCGCCGCCATGACGCTTGGGTTTGGAGAACGGGATGACTTGATCAACCAGATGCTGGTGGGCGACAAGGGGCGGTTTTGGATCATGGTGGTTGCCGCCAACGCGATGATCGTGCTTGCCCTGCTGCTCGTCTTCCAGACCGTGAAGGAATGGGCGCAGCCAACAAGCGAAGCCGCCGCCGGGTGGGCGAGCGTCGGACGCAAGGCGCATATGAGCGTGGTTGCGGTGTCCGCCCTCGGCCTGCTGGTCGCCTTTAATTTCTTCAATTTATTGGGCGTGCATATACCGGGATAACGGAGCAAGACGGACGCTCATTGGGTTCGCTGGCGCGTAACCCACACGACAATGTTTATGAGTAGCGTGGGTTAGCGTTAGCAAACCCACGATCTACCCTTCACCCAAACATCTTCGAGAAGCGGCGGCGTTCACGGCCTTTCCACAAGCCGCAGTGATAGGCGTCGGAGGCCAGAAGCGGGATGACGCTGGTGGCTTCGGCGAATACCATTTGCTCATAGGTGGTGTCGACCTTGCCCCACGAGCAGGCTTCCTTCAGCGTTGAGGACGAGCACGCGCCGTCGCGGGTGTCGGCCACCGTGATCTGCACCGCATACTTGTGCATATCCACTTCCTTGCCGAGAATTTCCGCGCACACCACGGTGTCCTGCACGAAGTTCTTCGGCACGCCGCCGCCGACCATCAAGAGGCCGCTAGTGCCGGCCTTGATCTTGATCTCGGTCAGCTCGCGAAAGTCGCGGATGGAATCCAGGGTCAGGTGATTATCGGGACGTTCCACCTGATGCATGACGAGGCCGAAGCCGGCGCTGGAATCGGTGAACGCCGGACAGAAGATCGGCACGTCGTAATCGAACGCCGTCTCGATCAGCGAATTCTTCTTCTTCGAGTTCTGCTTCAGCCAACGTCCCATCTCGCGGATGAACTCGCGCGACGAATAGGGCTTCGCTGGCAGGCTATCGGCGATCAACTTGATGGTGTGATCGCAGGCTTGCAGCTCTTCCTCGTCGATATAGGTGTCGTAGATGCGGTCGATATAATGGTCGCGCAGCTCCTTGTCATCGGCGAACTGCGAGCCTTGGTAATGGCGGAAGCCCAACGCCTCGAAGAAATCCATGTCGACGATGCTGGCGCCGGTGGCGACGATGGCGTCCACCATGCCGTTCTTGACCAGATCGACGTAGACCTGCATGCAGCCGGCGGCCGAGGTGGAGCCGGCGAGCGTCAGGAACACCGAACACGATTTATCTTCCAGCATCATGTTGTAGATGTCGCTGGCGCGCGCCAGATCGCGCGAGGTGAACGACATCTTGCGCATGGAATTGATGATCGGACGGGCATCGAACGAGGTAATGTCGATGTGCTCCACCGGGCGCGACAGCAGCTCCGCCTTGGTGTTGTCCTTGGCTTTCTCTTTGATCATTTTACTATAAAACTCACTTGGTGGCTTGGCGGCCGGCGCGGGCCGCCAAGCGATCATGCAGACGGATGGGTTTGGCCGATGACCGGCGCGCCCGCGCCGAGGCGACGTCCTCGGGCAGGATGGCGACGGTGGTGTCGGAATAAAAGCCGTTGAACGCCGTGCGCATGGCAAAGCCGTAAGCGCCGAGGTTTGCAACCTCGATCCAATCGCCTTCCTGCACGTCCTCGGGCAAGTAAAACGGTCCCTTCATGACGTCGATGCAGTCGCAGGTCGGGCCATAGAAGCTGAACGGGAGCAACATTTCCGAGGCCGGGCCGCGGGCGCGAATGAGCCGCACCGGAAAGCGCCAGCCCAGCGCGCCGGCGTCAAACAGGCTGCCGTAGGTGCCGTCGTTGATGTAAAGCCGGTCGCCACGCCGCATCTCCACCTTGACCAGGATCGAGCCGGCGGTGGCGCCGATGGCGCGGCCGGGCTCGCACCACAACTCAGTGCCAGCAAAGCCGTTCGCTTCCGCGGCGGCGCGGGTGGCGGCGAGGAAGGTATCCACCGGCGGCGGCGTCTGCCCCGGATAAGCCACGGGGAAACCGCCGCCGACATCGAGGATGTCGACCTTGACGCCGGCTTGATCAATGACCTCGCGGGCCAGCTTGATGGCGGTCCGGTAAGCTTCCGGCGACAGGCACTGCGAGCCGACGTGGAAACACAGGCCAAGCTTCGCCGACAGCCGCCGCGCCTGGCGCAACAGCGTCACCGCTTCCTCCGGGGTCGCCCCGAACTTTTCAGAGAGGTTCAAGGCCGCCTCGCCCTTGGGCAGCGCCAGGCGCACGAACAGATTGACCCGGCGCGCCGCGTTGGTCTCCTCGATGATCTTCAGGATCTCGCCGTCGCTGTCGACGGCGAAGTCCTTGACGCCGTAGCGGTAGGCGGCGGCGATGGCGCGCCGGCTTTTCACCGGGTGCATGAACGACAGCCGGGCGTGCGGAAACAGCCCGCGCACCAGCTCGATCTCCGGCAGCGAGGCGACGTCGAAGTGCCGCACGCCGGCGCGGTAGAGATACTGCAGCACGCGGCGGTCGGGATTGGACTTGACGGCGTAAAGCACGCGGCCGGGAAAGCCGTCGAGAAAGGCGCGGGCGTTGGCCTGCAAGCGCTCGGGGTAGAGGCACTGCACCGGCTCATCCGGCGCCAGGACGGCTACCGCTTCGTCCACGGACGAGAACACGGCAAGGCCGTTGGCGTCGCGAAACGCGTCAATGGGTAAGGGTAGCAGCGGGCTGGTCATGGCCTAATGTGTTCCGCAAAAGAGCCTGGGGGCCGCACAACGGCGGCGGTTCATCCGAGTAAGGGAGAAGGTGCGAGGCGCGCGCATTGGCGGCAACCCCGACGGCGGTCAGGAGACCAGCCTCGGACTGAGCATACTCTCAGCGGTGTGCCAGAAGCGGAGATAAGAGCGGGCGCGGAAAACCCGCGACAGCTGATGGATAGATACGCGCCCTCGGGTGCGAACGTCTCGGAAGGTCATGCGCCACCTCCTTTAATCAATCAGACAAGTTTGGTCCAACCAACAAAAGGACGCTTACGTCGTTACATAACCTTCCAGGGGCCAGCGGCACGTGCGCGTACGTCTTGATCGCAGAAATGATGTATCTCGCCCCCGATTGCAATAGTTTTTTTCCCCCCGGCCCAAAATAATTTCCCGGCCGGGCGAAATTAAGCCAAACCCGCGGCCGTCTGCGGAAAATCTGGGGTGCGGCCAGGCCCGCTTAAGCCTTCCTTAAGGAACGTGGAGCCGCCGACTCGGGGCAAGAGAAAAGGGCGGCGCGAGATCGTCGCGCCGCCCGCCGGTTGGATCGACTCAGTATGTGAAGGTGACCGAGGCGCCGTAGGTGCGCGGATCGCCGAAGAGGGCGAAGGCGATGTCGCCGCCGCGCTGGCTGAAAATATGGGTCCGGTATTTCTCCTTGCCGATGTTCTTCATCCAGCCCGCGACCTCCCAGCGACCGTCGGGAGAAAGATAGGCGATGCGGGCGTCCCATATATCGTAGGCCGGGATGTCGACGATGGGGTTGTTATCTGGGTCATAGAAGCTCCGCGCCTGATAGCGGTAGTCGACGCGGGCGTACATCTCACCCGCATTACCCAGCGACCACTGGTAGCGAGCGAAGGCATTGAACATGTGCTTGGGCGACTGGCGTAATCGTTTGCCGTCAAACGAGGTATTCAGAGGATCGGTCACCGAGGGCAGGCCGGTAAACTCCGTGTACTTGGCGTGCAGATAGCCGTAGTTGGCGCCGATATCGAGGCCTTTGACCGGCCGCGTCAGGAGTTCCACCTCAAGGCCATAGATTTCCGCCTTGCCGGCGTTTTCGGTAATGAATTCGCCGAAGCTGGCGTCCACAGGCTGGAAGAAACGGGTTACCTGGAGATCCTTGTAGTCGGTATAAAACCCGGTGACGTTTAAACGCACCCGGCGGTCGAGAAGGTCCGACTTCATGCCCGC
This sequence comes from Pseudomonadota bacterium, assembly GCA_003577275.1. Classification (GTDB taxonomy): domain Bacteria; phylum Pseudomonadota; class Alphaproteobacteria; order Sphingomonadales; family Govanellaceae; genus PRO5. The sequence goes on along the minus strand of QEVO01000002.1, from coordinate 398,211 downwards.
CTCAAAGCTGGTGGCGGTTTCCGGCTTGAAGGGCGTTTGCGCCCGTGCGGCGGTGGAGGCTGATCCCGTGAAGCCGCCGGACTTAAAGCCGGTGGCGGCGCTGGCGTAGAGCAGGATGTTATCATTGACTTTATAATCAAGGGCGGCGCGCCACGACACGTTATTCCAGGACTTGCTTGCCGAAACCGGATCAAAGTCCTTCAGCAGCAGTCCCAGGCCGGTTATGACGTCTGCCGCCGCCGACATTTTCTTCTTTTCATAGGAATAACGCAGACCCGCGGTGGCAGTCAGCGCGTCGCTAATGCTGTAACTCGCTTGGCCGAAAATGGCAAAACTGTTGGTCGTATTTTCCTGAATCGATATTGAATCGCTGCCCAACCCGTCAGGCAAGCCAAGGGAAGGGAAATAAAATGCCTCGGTGCGGTTGGTGTTTTCATAACCGTAGAAGACGCCCGCCACCCAGCGTAATTTGCCATCACCAGGCGAGGTCAAGCGAAACTCTTGTACATACTGTTCGACATCCTCTACCGCGGCGTCGGAAATATCGAAGGAAAAGCCGGAAGTTGCCGGCGCAGTCAAGGGAATGCCGGGGTTGCCGGACGATCCGGTAAGATCCACATAGGCTGTGCTGGGCGGCAGGCCTTCGGAATCCTCTAACCAGTCAAAATCGCTGTTGCGGTAGGCGGAAACCGAGGTCAGGGTTGCCCAATCCACATCCCAGTTGATGGTCAAAGATATGCCATACACGTCACGGTCGGTATAGCCTTCGAGATCGGCCAACGAGGTCCACGGATCGCCTGCGCCACCAAGCGCTTCATTGACGGCCACAGGGTTAGAGGCGCAGTTGCAGCCATGCAGCGCTCCCTTGCCGCCTACCGGTTCGCGGTTGGTGGCGCCAAGGTTATCGTCCGCGCCGTCGGCGCCCAGGATGACTTCCAGATTTTCATTGGGCGTCCAACGCAAGGCGGCGCGCCAGGCGAAGGTGTTGGACTCTCCCTCCCGCTCGCTGCTCAACAGGTTGCGGATATAGCCATTGTGCTCACGTCGGCTGAAGGAGAATTTGCCGTAAAGGTTTTCCGCGATCTGGCCGCTCAAAAGGCCGCCGGTATCAAAACGGCCGTAGTTGCCGACCGACTGACGCAGTCTGATCTTGGTCTCCTCCGTCGGCTTGGTGGTAACGAAGTTAATCGAGCCGCCGATGGAGTTGCGGCCATAAAGAGTGCCTTGCGGGCCGCGCACGACTTCCACCCGTTCCAGATCAAAAATATCGAATACCTGGGCGGTGCGGGCGGCAATGTAGACGCCATCCACCGATACTACCACGGAGTCCGAGGCCGATGCGCCGTCTTCCTTGGTGCCGACGCCGCGGATGGCGATTTCGGGCTGACCGACGCTGAATGCGGCGAACACCAGGCCCGGGGTGCGGGCGCCGATTTCTTGTAAGCTTGCCACATCAAGCTCTTCCAACTCGGCGCCGCCGAAGGCGGTTACCGCAAGCGGTATCTGCTGCATGCTTTCTTCACGCTTTTGCGCGGTGACGAGAATTTCCTCCAAGCCGAGGCTGGCGGGCTCCGCCGCCCAGACAGTGGGAGTGTGGATGATGCCGGCGGCGGCCAGCAGCGCAAAAATGGATACAGTTGTCGGATAGACGTGTTTCATGTGATCCTCCCAAGCAATTAAAAATAGAGAAATAGTTTTTGAACAACTACTTGCTTCAGCGTGACCCACTGGCATTGACCAGTTGTTTTTAAATTGTTGGGGGCGATTTTTTAATTATCACATGAATGGTAATGTATTTTTACAACCGTGCAAACAGGCAACATCGTTGTTGCTGGAAAAACACCAAGAATTCGCTGTTATATTATTGTTCTAAAATGGCATTTTTATCAGCAATATTCATAAGCAGCTTACGGAGCGTAAAGCGCGCAAAGCTAGAGAGCTGGGATTCTGCAAGATCCCAGCCCCCGCTATTCATGTCAGCAGATTTAGTAGCTGTAGGCGCGCTCGCCGTGTTCGGCGAGGTCCAGTCCCTCGCGCTCCTCGTCCGTCGCCACGCGCAGGCCGATGGTCTTGTCGACGATGAAGTAGAGGATGGCCGAGCCGATGCCGGACCAGGCCACCGCCACCGCCACCGCCACGATCTGCGTCCACACCTGGCCGGCCATGGTGTAGCCGTCGAGGCCGACGCCGCCCAGCGTTGGGCTGACGAAAATCCCGGTGCCGATGGAGCCGACGATGCCGCCGATGCCGTGTACGCCGAACACATCCAGAGAGTCGTCGTACTTGAAGGCGTTCTTCACCGTGGTGCAGAAGAAGAAGCAGATCGCCGCCGCCAGAGCGCCAAGCGCAATGGCGCCCATGGGGCCCACGAGGCCCGCCGCCGGCGTGACGGCGACCAGCCCCGCCACCGCGCCGGTGACTCCGCCCAAGAGCGACGCCTTGCCCTTGGCGCCCCATTCGACGATCACCCACGACAGCGCCGCCGCCGCGGTGGCGACGAAGGTGTTGATCATGGCGAGCGCGGCGCCGCCGTTGGCTTCCAGGTTCGAGCCGGCGTTAAAGCCGAACCAGCCGACCCACAAGAGCGAGGCGCCGATCATGGTCATGGTCAGCGAGTGCGGTGTCAGCGCCTCCTTGCCGAAGCCGATACGCTTGCCCAGCATCAACGCGCCCACCAGCCCGGCGATGCCGGCATTGATGTGCACCACCGTGCCGCCGGCGAAATCGAGCGCGCCGAGGTTGAAGAGATAGCCGGTGCCGGCCCACACCATGTGCGCCAGCGGGAAATAGACCGCCGTCACCCACAACAGGATGAACAGCATCACCGCCGAGAACTTGATGCGTTCGGCGAACGAGCCAACGATCAGCGCCGGCGTGATGCAGGCAAAGGTCATCTGGAAGCACAAGAAGACGTATTCGGGAATGACCACGCCGTCGGTAAACGTCGCCGATACGGAGTCCGGCGTCACGCCGGCGAGAAACAGTTTCGACAGGTCGCCGATGATGGCGTTGCCATCGGCGAACGCCAGGCTGTAGCCATAGACCACCCAGACGATCATCACCAGGCAGGTGATGGAAAAGACCTGCATCAGTACCGACAGCATGTTCTTGGCGCGTACCAGTCCGCCGTAAAACAAGGCCAGGCCGGGAATGGTCATCAACAGCACCAGGATGGTCGCCACCATCATCCAAGCGGTGTCGCCCTTGTCGGGTATCGGCGTTGCAGCCGCTTCTTGCGCCCAGGCGGCGCCGGCCACCAGGGTGAGGGCCGCGCCGGCGGCAACCATGCGGAAACGTTCATAGAGTTTTTTCATTGCAGTCGCCCTTCTCATAACGCCATCTCATTTTGCTCGCCGGTGCGGATGCGTACCGCCTGCGCCACGTCGAGCACGAAGATCTTGCCGTCGCCGATATTGCCGGTGCGCGCCGCCGCCTCGATTACCTCGACGACGCGGCCGGCGAGCTTATCTGGCACGACGACCTCCAGTTTGACCTTCGGCACCATGTTGGTGGTGTATTCGGCGCCGCGATAAATTTCGGTCTGGCCCTTTTGCCGGCCATAGCCTTTGATTTCCGTGATGCTTAGGCCTTCAACGCCGGCCGAGGTCAGCGCGTCGCGCACCTCGTCGAGCTTGAACGGCTTGATGATCGCCATGATCAGTTTCATGCCTTGCTTCCCCTCTGTTGCGGGCAATAGTGGAGTCTGACGGTTGCTGCACTGCACACGTCATGCCAAATGAGGAAAAGCTATGTATCAATTCCGTTTTGTCATTCCCGCGGAAGCGGGAATCCATATGAAAATCAAGTGACTGGATGCCCGCTTTCACGGGGATGACGGTAAGGGCGAGATATTTGGATCGTATAATTCAGCACATGCTGTAATGACATAGTCTATAAATTAATAATTAAAAATTGCATAAAAAAACATCACAGTATTGATTGTGATTAAATAATAGGCAAAAAAAAGACCGCCGGCGATCCGGCGGCCTTTGAATGATGGAAAGGCTAAGCGGCTACAGCGGCATTTCCAGCTCGATCAGCCATTTCAGGCGGCCGTTGGATGAGTCATCGGTCAGGCCGATGAGATAGCCGAGTTCATATTTTAGGTGCGCCTTGGTGGTCAGCGGCAGCCGGCCCAGGATAGTAGGGCCCATATGGTGCTCTTGCCGAGACCAGCCGTGAAAGTCGCGAATCTCGCCGAAGTTGCCGAACGCCTCGAGGGCGAATTCGATCTCCGGCTTCCAGCGATAGACGGTGTGATAGGCATAGCCCAGCTCCGTGCCATCATCGGAATTATCGCCGATTTCCTTTTCCAGGATGATGTTGACGGTATGGACGAAGCGCCCGGTTTCCTTCTCCAGAAGAAGCTTGCCTTCGATCTTGTCCGCGCCCGCCTTGCGGGTGGCGGCCTTGTATTCCAGATAAAGTCCGGCGTCCATCCAGCGTTCGCCCTGTTCGAAGAACTGAAAGATGTTCTCCCAGGCGACGGCCCGATCGCGCAGCGGCTGGCCGGCCTTGTCTTCAAGATCGATATAGACGCTGGAAAACCAGCGGTCGGTGAAGCCGTAGCCCACTTCATAGATCTGGCGTTGCGGCATGCCGGGGGCGTTGTCGTCAACGTCAAGATAGCCGCGAGCCTCAAGTTCGAATTCGCCGGCGTCAATGGTGGGGGAGTAAACCTTGGTGCCGGCATTGCCCTGCCCGGGGTAAAGGGCGATCAAGGCGCCAAGCCCGAGGATCACGCCCAGCGCCACGGAGGCCGCCGCGCCGTTCTTTTTCTCGCCCTTTTCGGCAAAGATGATCATCAGGAGTCCGATGGTGATCAGCGTCGCCACGTAGGCGAGAACCTGGATGCCCGAGGGCTGGGCGCTATAGCCGATCAGGGTATGCAGGGTCTGCCCCAACAGCCCTTCCTCGGACAGGAACGCCGAGGTGTTCCAGATCGCCGTGCCGAGCGCCGGCGCCACATCCGCCTGGACCAGATACTTGGCCCCTTGCGCCGCCATGCCGGCAGCCAGCAAGAGGATCATCCACGAGGTAACGGTAAACAGGTGCCGCATGGGAATGCGCAACAGGCCGAGGTACAACGCCGCGCCGACCACCGCGCCCAGCGCGAAGCCAACGCTGCTGCCGGCAAGCATGGCGCTCCACGCGCCGCTGCCGGCGACCATGCCATATAGGAAGAGCACGATTTCGGCCCCTTCGCGCAAGACGGCGAGACCGACGACGATGGCCAGACTGTAGAGCGGCCGCTCGCCGCCCGCCACCGCGCCGCCGGCGGTTTTCATTTCCTGCGCCAGGGAGCGGGCGTGACGGCTCATCCAGACGTTGTGCCAGGACAGCATGATGACGGCGGCAAACAGCACGCCGGCGTTAAAAAGCTCCTGACCGATGCCCTCCATGGCCTCGGCCAGATGATCGGCAAACAGAGCAGTAATGATGGCCCCGATAACGCCGGCGGCGATACCCCCCGACACCCACCAGCCGCGCCCGATAACGCCGCGGGTGGCCGCCAATACGATACCGATGATGAGGGCCGCTTCCAGCACCTCGCGAAACACGACGATGGCCGAGGCCAGCATGATGATTCCCCTTAATTCATATTGCCTTATTTGGCGATCAGGCGTCCTTGCGCCGTATCCGGATTGAACTCGCCAAAGAATTTATAGGTGCCGGCCTTCAAGGGGCCGACAAACACCACCGTCTGCTTGCCGCCGGGAATGATCTTCTCGCGGTTGAAGTCGTGGCTCTCGAACTCTTCCGGCGTCGCATCCTCGTTCTTGACGATGAGCTTGACCTTGGTATTGGCCGGAATTTGGACTTCCTCGGGATAGAAGCGGTGGTCCTTGATGATGATGGTGTAAATCGGCATGTCCGCCAGCGCCGGCCCCGAAGCGGCCATGAAGGATGCCATAACACTCAATAAAATCAATCCCTTATGAACCATTCATTACTCTCCATGGTGATGCGCCTGGGCAGGGCGGGGGCGGCCATAGCCATTGTTATTGATAATTACTCGCAATTAATCCGTCAACCTAAACGTTCGCCGGCCAATTTTTTTCCCGCGAACCGGCATACGATATTGCAACTAAGTCGCAGGATTCTCTGATTTAGATCAAATCCAACGGCCGGCGTGTGGTAGACTATTTAAAACCTGATCTCCACCATATTTTCCTGATGAATGAGGGCAAGCTATGCGTAAGACGATCACCTGGGTGCTGGTCGCTGATGGTAAACGGGCGCGGGTATACAAGAACGAGGGGCCGGGAAAGGGGCTGACGCCGGCGTTGGACCGGGAATATATCGCCGTTCTGGAGCCGACCCGCAAGATGGTGTCCGACCGTCAGGGCCGCGCCTTCGACAGCCACGGGGTAGGGCGGCACGCCATGGAGCCTCATACCGACCCGCAACGCTACGAGAAGTTGCGGTTTGCCCGGCAAGTGGCGGAGGAATTGGAAAGCTATAAGCAGAAGGGCGCGTTTGACCGGCTGGTGATTGCCGCCGCGCCCAAGACGCTGGGCGATCTGCGCGGCGAATTGTCGCCGGCGGTGCAGGCGGCCGTGCTGGGCGCGGTGGCGAAAGACCTGACCAAAGTCCCGATGGCGGAGCTTGCCGACCATTTTCACGACGTGTTTCCGGCCTAAAACTGGTGACCGCAATTACCCTCTCCTTTGAGGAGAGGGAGGGCCGCGTTAGCGGCCGGGTGAGGTGGCGGCGCGCCCTTCGACGTTGCTCAGGACGAACGGAGCAAATCCCTTTGGACAGGCTTATGGAAGCCCGTCCAATCACCTCATCCGCATGTCGCTCAATTGCGCCGCACCCCTCTCGTCAAGGAGAAGGCGACAACCACTCATTCAACACCTGCGCCGTCAACGATTGCAGCGGCGGGCCATGGCGCGCGGTGTCGCGGCGCAGCGCGGCGATGTCGATGCCGGCGGCGGTCAGTTCCATGGTGTGGCCGATGAGCCAGCGTTCGAGTTTCGCCGGCTCGGCTTCGATATGAAATTGCAGCGCCAGCGCGTGGCGGCCGTGAGCGAAGGCTTGATTTTGGGTGATCTCGGTGGAGGCCAACAGCTCGGCCCCTGCCGGCAAATCAAACGTGTCGCCGTGCCAGTGCAGCACTGGCGCGGTAGGATTGCCGAGCGCGCGCAGCGGCGAGCGCGCGCCCGCCGCGCTTAAACGCAGCGGCGACCAGCCGATTTCCTTTTGCGTCCCGGGATAGACCCGCGCGCCCAGCGCCCGCGCCATCAATTGCGCGCCGAGACAAATGCCCAGCGTCGGCAAGCCGGCGGCGAGCCGCGCTTCAATCACCCGCATTTCATCGATCAAAAAAGGATAGCGATCCTCCTCATAAGCGCCGATGGGGCCGCCGAGGATCACCGCCAGGTCGCATGCGGCGACATCGCGCACATCATCGACGCCGGCATCGAGATAGCGCACGTCAAAGCCGCGGGCGGCCAGCGCCGGGGTTAAAGTTCCCAAATCCTCGAAGGCGATATGGCGAAGGGCGATGGCGGTGGGCATGACGCTTCAAGCCTCCAACCGTTGCACGAACCACTGCACCAGACGTTCCCACAACGCATCTTTCAGCGCCGCATCCTCGACGCCGTGGTCGAGATTGGGATTGTCGTTTACCTCGATGACATAAGCCTTGCCGTCCTGCTCCTTGATGTCGACGCCGTAAAGGCCGTTGCCGATGAGCTTGGCGGCTTTCAAGCCGGTTTCCACCACATGGGCCGGCGCGTCTTCCACCGCGAAGGTCTTGGTGCTGCCTTCAACAGCGCTGCCGTCGGGCTTGTGCTGGATGATCTGCCAATGCTTCTTGGCCATGAAGTATTGACAGACAAAGAGCGGCTCGCCGCCCAGCACGCCCACGCGCCAATCAAGCTTGGTGGGCATGAATTCCTGCGCCAGAATGAGATCGGTGTCCTCAAAGAGCTTGTCGGCGAGTTCCTTGAGCGAGGCCATGGACTCCGCCTTGTGGACGCCGCGGCTGAACGATCCGTCGGGGATTTTCACCACCATCGGGAAGCCCAACATATCGGCGGCAAGCTCCAGGTCTTTGTGCTGGGCGATCATCACCGTTTTCGGCGTCGCCACGTTGTTGGCGCGCAACAGCTCGTTTAAATAAATCTTGTTGGTGCAGCGGATCATCGATACCGGATCGTCGATCACCGGCATGCCTTCCTGCACCGCGCGGCGGGCGAACTGGTAGGTGTGGTTGTCGATGGAGGTGGTCTCGCGGATGAACAGGGCGTCAAATTCCGCCAGCCGGTTCAAATCGCGCTTGGTGATCGGCTCCACTTCCACCTTCATGCGTTCGGCGACCCGGGCGAAGCGCTTCAGGCTTTCAAAATCCGACGGCGGCAGCGCCTCGTTGGGATCGTAAAGCACCGCCAGCGACCAGTCGGGCGGGGTTTTGATCTTGGGCGAGCGCCATTCGCGCTTGGTGTGTTCGTGCAGCGCGTGGCGGAAGAAGATGATTTCGTTGTCTTCCAACTTGTCCACGGTGCGGGCGCGGATGCGCTTGATGGAAAACCACGGCCCCGGCTCGATGGACACTTCAAGGATCGGACAGCGGAACCAGTCAAAGAGATGACGGGCGAAGCGCTCATAGGCCGGGTCCGGCGCGACGTTAAAGCAGATCAGCAGCTCATAAGGCTCGTTCGGCCGCTCGGCCAGCTTGGCGATGCTCTTATTGAGCGCGTCCTCCAGTTCGGGGATGGCGTGGGCATAGAGGAGCTTGCCGCCCAGCTCCAACATGGTTTCAGCCGCCGGCATGGTGCGGTGGCCGCGCGCTTCGGCCAGGAGCGCGCAGTAGTAGCCCTCGCTCTGATAATTATAGCTGCGCGCCAGGTTGATGAGCTTCGGCCGCCCGCCTTCGAACAACTGCGGCCGCTGCAGGTAATCGCGGGTGGTGATCACCTTATGCGGCGTTTCCGCATTGGGCATGTCTTTCGGGTTTTCGACGAGGATGACCCATCCGGTCATTGCTTGATGTCTCCGTGAACGATGATGGCTGCCGAGCGACGCGCCCGCCCGACGCGCGCCATGCCAACAAATTCCCCCCACGGGATCGGCAGTCCCGCTGTCGCCACCGGGCTTTCGAGCATGGTTTCCTCGAGCCAGGGGTCATGTATATAAAAGTGTTGCGCATCGGCGCCGTGGATCAGCACCCAATGGGGATCGCTATGATGAAAGATGCGGCGGCCGCTGACCAACATGATGATCATTGCCTGTTCCTTAAGGGCGCGCTCCACGGCGTCACGGGTCAACGTGCGGCGCTCCATGGCAATACCCTTGGCCGCCGCCTCAGCCTTAAAGTCCTCCTGCACGAAGCGCATGATTTCTCGCCGCTGCGCGCTTTCCACCTGTTCCAGGAAGAACGGCTTGCTGTTGGACGACCAGATGGCGGGCCGCAGGCCGCGCCGGGCCAGCGCCACCGCCATGCCGTAAGGCTCGCAGCCGCCCAGGCCCGAGGTCATGAAGATCGTCGTCGACTCCCGCCACAGCCGGAACTCCAGCCGGCGATCGGGCTTTAAGGCGCGGTCGAACCAGGCAAGGGCCATGATCATGCACGCCGGGCCGCAGGTAAAGTCCGTGGTCTGGTGGTAATAGGGCGGGGCCTCCTTGGCCCGCACCTCGACCCCCGACAGCCGTTTCTCGAACCGGAGCGCGTCGGCGTGGTCGACGTAATAATCGAGATAGCGGCCGAACTGCCGATAGCCCCGCTGCTTGTAAAGCGCAATCGCCCGCTCGTTATCGGGCCGCACCTCCAGGCGGAGGAAGACGCAGGCATGGGCAAAGGCGATCCGCTCGGCGGCGTCCAAGAGGCCGGCGCCGATGCCATGCCCCTGCACCTTCGGCTCGACGGCCACCGAATAAAGCCGGGCCAGCGCGGTGCCCAAGCGGAACAGCAGGAGGGCGTAGCCCACCACCCGGCCCTCCAGTTCGGCCACCATCAACGCCGCGGTCGGGCGGTCGATCAGGCGGCGGAAGCTGCGGCGGGTCATGCGGTCGGTGTCAAACACCCGTTCTTCCAACGACACCAGGGCGTCGACGTCGTCGGGAGTGGCAAGGCGGATGACAGGGCCATCGTCCATGGGATTATGCTATGAAATGGCCACGCGCTGTTTACAGGGGGTACCGGTTGTCATTCGGGGCAAAGCGAGTGGGAGTCTAACCGCATTTTTTCCGTTTGCCAGAGAGAAGTTGCTAAGTCGTCAACATCCCTCGTCGCCCTTGCCTTCGCCGCCGCCGAAGGGTACCACCGAAGGGGTGCTTTCCAGGAGCAGGCCATGTCAGAGCGATTGAATTCCCTCGCCGTCCGCGACATCGAGTTCCATGTCCATGGCCAGACCGATCTTGCCCGCCACCGCGAGGTGGGGCCGTTGGTCATCGACCGGGGCGAGGGGGTCTATGTCTATGACGATCAGGGCCGCCAGTACCTGGAAGGGCTGGCCGGGCTGTGGTCGGCGGGCCTGGGTTTCTCCGAGCCGCGGCTGGCGGCGGCGGCCAAGCGCCAGCTCGACCGGCTGCCGTTCTACCATACCTTCAGCCATAAGGGGCATGCCCCGGTGGCGGAACTGGCCGAACGGCTGGTGGAGATGGCCCCGGTTCCGATGTCCAAGGCGATCTTCCAGTGCTCGGGTTCGGAAGCCGCCGATACCGCGGCCAAGCTCGTCTGGTACTACCACAACGCCATCGGCAAGCCGCGCAAGAAGAAGCTCATCGCCCGCGCCCAGGCCTATCATGGGGTGACCGTCATGGCGGCGAGCCTGACCGGCATTCCCCGCATGCACGCCGATTTCGACCTGCCGCTGGGGCCGGTCGTTCGCGCCGAATGCCCGCACCATTACAAGTTCGCGCTGCCGGGCGAAAGCGAGGAGGCGTTTTCCTCCCGCCTGGCGGCGTCGCTGGAAGACCTGATCTTGCGCGAGGACCCGGAAACGGTGGGGGCCTTCTTCGCCGAACCCATCCAGGGCGCGGGCGGCGTCATCCTGCCGCCGGCGGGGTATTTCGAGAAGGTGCAGGCGGTGCTCAGGAAATACGACATCCTGATGGTGGCCGACGAGGTGATCTGCGGCTTCTACCGCACCGGCAATACCTGGGGGTCGCAGACTTATGGCATTACTCCCGACATTCTGACCTGCGCCAAGGCGCTGTCTGCCTCCTATCTGCCGATCTCGGCCTTGCTGATCGGCGAAAAGATCTATCAGGCGCTCCTGGACGAAAGCCGCAAGCTCGGCATGTTCGCCCACGGCTATACGTATTCCGGCCATCCGGTGCCGGCGGCGGTGGCGCTGGAAGCCTTGAAGATTTATGAGGAGCGCGACATCCTCGGCCATGTGCGGCGGATGATGCCCCGCTTGCAGGATGGCTTGCGTCGCTTCGCCCAACACCCGTTGGTGGGCGAGGTGCGCGGCGTCGGCCTCATTGCCGGGCTTGAATTGATGAAGGACGGTCCGGCGCGCGCGCCGTTTCCGCCGACGGCCAAGGTCGGCCCCAAGCTTGCCGCCTTCGCCGAAGCGCGCGGCCTCATCATCCGGGCGATGGCTGACGTGATTGCCGTCTGCCCGCCGCTGATCATCGCCGAGGCGCAGATCGACGAGCTACTCGCCAAGCTCTCCGGCGCGCTCGATGATACATATGCCTGGGTGCGCGCGGAGGGGCATTTATGAGGAAAGCGCGGATACTGGGGCGCGCGGCGGCCGCGCTGATCGTTCTGCTGTTGGCCGGGTGCGGCGGCGGCGAGGGAACTTTTGTCGGCTATGTGGACGCCGACTTCGTGCGGCCAGCCGCCATCGCCAGCGGCCGCCTGACGACGTTGGCCGTCCATCGCGGCGATGCGGTCAAGAAGGGCGCGCTGTTGTTCGCGCTTGACGACGCCAAGGAAATTGCGGCGCGGGATGCGGCGCGTTCGGCATTGGCGCAGGCGGAAGCGCAGTTGGCGAACTTGAAGCTCGGCAAGCGGCCGCAGGAAATCGCGCTCATCCGCGCCCAGTTGTCGCAGGCGGAAGCCCGGCGTGATCTGGCGCGATTGACCTATGAGCGGGCGCGCACGCTTTTGGCGCAAAAGGTCGTCTCGGTGGAGCGGCGCGACACGGCGGAAGCGGAATTGCGCGCCGCCGAAGCGCAAGTCGCGGAATTGCAGGCGGCGTTGAAGGTGGCGGCCTTGCCGGCGCGGGACGATGAAATCAAGGCCGCCGCGGCGGCGGCCGAGACGGCAAAGGCGCGGTTGGCCGAAGCGGAATGGCAGCTTCGCGAGCGGCGCGTCACGGCGCCGTCGCCGGCAAGCGTCGAGGATACCTATTTCGAGCCCGGCGATTTCGTGCCGGCCTCCACGCCGGTCATGTCGCTATTGCCGACCGATACCATTCACGTGAAGTTTTATGTGCCGCAGGAGATCGTGCCCAAGCTCGACATCGGCCGCCGCGTCAGCATCGCCTGCGACGGCTGCGCTGAGACGATGGCCGGCAAGATCGCCTTCATCTCCACCCAGGCGGAATTCACGCCGCCGGTGATCTACAGCGAAACCACCCGCGCCAAGCTGATGTTCCGCATCGAGGCGAAGCCGGAGACGCCGGCGGCGTTGCGTCCCGGCCTTCCGGTCACCGTGACGGTGGAATAGAGCATGGCCGTGAACGATGCCACCCTTGCCATCGACGTTCACGGACTGACCAAGCGGTTTGGCGACAAGACCGTGGTCAAGGGCATCGATCTGCAGGTGCCCAAGGGCATCATCTTCGGTTTTCTCGGGCCCAACGGCTCCGGCAAGACCACCAGCATCCGCATGATGTGCGGGCTGCTGACGCCGGACGCCGGGGAGGGGATGGTGCTAGGCCTGAACGTGTTGACGCAAGCCCCCGAGATCAAACGCCGCATCGGCTACATGACGCAGCGCTTCAGCCTCTATGAAGATTTATCGGTGGCGGAAAATCTCTCCTTCGTCGCCCGCACCTACTGCATGTCGGATGTTGGCGATCGCGTGGCGCGCGCCTTGGCCGAACTTGGCCTCGCTCATCGCAGCACGCAGTTGGCCGGCACCTTGTCGGGCGGTTGGAAGCAGCGCCTGGCGCTGGCCGCCTGCATGATCCACGAACCTGACCTCTTGATGCTGGACGAGCCGACGGCGGGCGTCGATCCCGAGGCGCGGCGCGCCTTTTGGAACGAAATTCACGAGCTTGCGGCGCGCGGCGTGACGGTGCTGGTCACCACCCACTACATGGATGAAGTGGAGCGCTGCCATGAAATCGCCTATCTCTCGGAAGGCCGCATCGTCGCCCGCGGCACGCCGAAGACAGTGGCGCGCACTTCCGGCTTGAAGGCCGTCAGCATCCACGGCCCCGATCTCATGGCCCTGGCGCCGCGCCTGCGCATGCTGCCGGGCATTACCTCGGTGGCGGCGCTGGGCGCCGAACTGGTGGTGTCCAGCGCCGATGCCGATGCCCTGACCGCTGCCGTCGCCAGCCTGGAGGACGGCCGTTATCGTATGACCGAGGTTGACCCCACATTCGAGGACGTATTCGTCGAGTTGACCAGAAGGGTTGGTACCGGCGACAAAAATCATGGGGAGGCGGCGGCATGAGTCCCTGGGGCTGCGCCTGGTCGCCGTTGCGGGCATTGATCATCAAGGAGTTCATCCAGATGCGGCGCGACCGCATGACGTTCGCCATGATGATCGCGCTGCCGCTGATGCAGCTCCTGCTGTTCGGCTATGCCATCAATACCGATCCCAAGGCGCTGCCCACCGTCATCGTCGCCGGCGATAGCGGCCCGGTGACCCGGGATCTGATTTCGGCCCTGCAAACCACCGGCTATTTCAAGATCACGGGCATGGCCGATGGGCCGGCCGAGGCGGATCGTATGCTGACGCGGGGCTATGTACAGTTCGCCATCACCATTCCTCAGGATTTCGAGCGCAAGTACGCGCGCGGCGAGCGGCCGCAGATTTTGATTGAAGGCGACGCCACCGATCCCAGCGCCATCAGCGGCGCGGTGTCGGCGGCCAATCTGGCGCAAAACTGGCTGGTGGATGGCGCGACCAAGGGCGCGTTGGCGTTCGCCGAAGGCCGTCCGCGCGGCTTCGAGGTGGTGGTGCATCGTCGCTACAACCCGGAAAACATCACCCAGTACAACATCGTGCCCGGCCTGATCGGCGTCATTCTGTCCCAAACCATGATGATCATCACCTCGATTGCGGTCAGCCGCGAGCGGGAGCGCGGCACGCTGGAGGCGCTATTGGTCATGCCGCTGCGGCCCCTGGAAGTCATGCTGGGCAAGATCATTCCCTATATCCTGGTCGGCTACGTGCAGGTGGCGATCATTCTGGTGGCGGCGCGCTATGTCTTCCAGGTGCCGATCCAGGGCAGCATTCTCTTGCTGTCGGCTATGACCATTATCTTCATCGCCGTCAATCTCGCCGTCGGCTTTTTGTTCTCCACCCGCGCCAAGACCCAGCTTCAGGCGGTGCAGATGGTCTTCTTCTTCTTCCTGCCGTCGATCCTGTTGTCGGGGTTCATGTTCCCGTTTCGCGGCATGCCGCAATGGGCGCAGTGGATCGGCTCGGCGCTGCCGCTCACTCATTATTTGCGGATCGTGCGCGGCATCATCCTCAAGGGCAGCGGCATTGGCGACCTTTATATCCACCTGTTGCCCATGACGGGATTGTTGGTAGTGATCGTGGTGGGTGCGCTTTTGTGGTATCGTCGCACCCTTGATTGAGGCAGTGGCGGGAGACTCATAGCGGCGATGCTCGATCAGCTCCCAACGGATATGTACGGCCTGAAAGTCATCGTCACGGCGTTGGCGATTGCGTTGCCGCTTGTCGCCACCGTGCATATCGTCTTGACCAAACGCAATCTGCGCGCCGCTATCGGCTGGATCGGCGTGGTGTGGCTGGCGCCTTACCTTGGCATCATTCTCTACTTTATACTGGGCGTCAATCGTATCCGCCGGCGCGCCAGCCGGCTGCGGCCCGAGCCGATCCATCCCCGCGCGCCGCGCCGTCAGCCGCGCATGCCGCGCGCCGTCGGCGAGGCGGCCGGGCTTGCCGAACTGGTGGGCAACATGACCGACCTGCCGCTCTTGGGCGGCAACCGCATCGTGCCGCTCATCAACGGCGACGACGCCTATCCCGCCATGCTGGCGGCCATTGATGGCGCCAAGCGGTCGTTGGCGTTGTCCACCTATATTTTTGACTACGATGCAGTAGGAAAGCGCTTCATCGATGCGTTGTCGGCGGCGGTCAAGCGCGGCGTCGAGGTCAGGGTTTTGGTGGACAGCGTTGGCGGACGCTATGCGTTCCCGCGCATTTTTTCCGCTCTCAATCGCGCCGATATTCCCATGGGCGAGTTTCTGCATTCGTTCATTCCTTGGCGCATGAGCTATTTGAACTTACGCAACCACCGAAAGATTCTTGTTGCTGATGGCGAGCTCGGTTTCACCGGCGGCATCAATATTCGTCGTTGGCACGTCTTGGGTGATGATACGACGGCGGCATCCGGCATCCAGGATCTTCATTTCAAGGTCGAAGGGCCGGTGGTGGAGCATCTGATGAACGTCTTCGCCGATGATTGGGCTTTCACCACCGGCGAGGTGCTTTCGGGTGATATTTGGTTTCCCGCGTTGAAGAGGCAGGGCGAGGTGGCGGCGCGCGGCATCACTGGCGGTCCCGATGAGGATTATGAACGTCTGCGCCTGGTGATGATGGCGGCGATCAGCGAGGCCAAGCGCTCGATCGTGATCGTCACACCGTATTTTTTGCCCGATGACGTGCTGATGACAGCCTTGAACTTAAAGGCGATGAGCGGCGTTGAGGTCGACATCATCATTCCCAAGCGCGGCAATTTGCGCCTGGTGCAGTGGGCGGCCATGGCGCAGTTGGATCAATTGATCTCGCGCGGCTGCCGGGTTTGGCAAACCCCGCCGCCTTTCGATCACAGCAAGCTGATGCTGGTGGATGACACCTGGACCTTCATCGGTTCGGCCAACTGGGATCAGCGCAGCCTGTTTCTTAATTTCGAGTTTAATCTCGAATGTTATGGCGCGGCATTGGCTGCTGATCTTGCCGCCATCGCCGAGAAGAAGCGCGCCATGGCGCACCTGCTGACGCTTCAAGATCTGGAAGCGCGCGCCTTGCCGATCAAGCTGCGTGACGGCATCGCGCGGCTGTTTGCGCCTTATTTGTAAAGGGTGTGTCGCTGTCATGACTGAAACCATGCGGGCAATGGTGCTGGAATCGCCGGGACAGGGGTTGCAGCTTCGCCGGGTGCCCGTGCCGCAACCTGGCGCTGATCAGGTTAGGGTGCGTGTTTTCTGCTGTGCGGTGTGTCGCACCGACTTGCACCTGGTGGAAGGCGATCTGCCGCATCCCAAACGCCCGGTCATTCCCGGCCATGAGGTGGTGGGGCGTATCGATGCGTTGGGCGACAATGTTTCGGGCTATAAAATCGGCGATCGCGTCGGCGTGCCATGGCTCGGCCATACTTGCGGTCATTGCCGTTACTGTGCCGGCGGACAGGAAAACTTATGCGATGAGGCGGCATTCACCGGCTATACCCTGGACGGCGGTTTTGCCGACTATGTAGTCGCCGATGCGCATTTTACGATGCCCATTCCCGATGAGTATGATGACATCTCCGCCGCGCCATTGATGTGCGCCGGACTGATCGGCTATCGCGCTTACGCCATGGCCGGCGATGCGCCGGCGCTCGGCATCTATGGGTTTGGCGCGGCGGCGCACATCATCGCTCAGATAGCGCGCTTTGAGCAGCGCCGTGTTTTTGCCTTCACCAGATCGGGCGATGAAGCGGGGCAAGCCTTTGCACGCTCCCTGGGCGCGATATGGGCTGGCGGTTCGCACGAGCAACCGCCGGAAGAGCTTGATGCGGCCATAATCTTCGCGCCCGTCGGCGCGCTGGTGTCGACGGCGTTGCGAGCGGTGCGCAAAGGCGGCGTCGTGGTTTGCGCCGGCATCCACATGAGCGACATCCCAAGTTTTTCTTACGACATTTTGTGGGGCGAGCGGGTGGTGCGGTCGGTGGCCAATCTGACGCGCGCCGATGGCGAGGCATTCTTACGACTGGCGCCAAAGGCTGGCGTGCGTACCAGCACGCATTGCTACAGGCTCGATCAGGCAAACCAGGCGTTGGCGGATTTACGCGGTGGAAAATTCGCCGGCGCGGCGGTGCTGACGATGACGGAATGACAGCGCGTTAGACTTCTTCGACATCAAGACCAAGGGCGCTCAGGCCTTCCGACAGGTATTCCGCCAAGAGATCATTGGACAACAGGTAAGAGGGAGCGCGGCGCGCTTCCAGTGATGCCGCTTCTTCGAAGGCGGTTTGGAATTCTTCGGCATCATAGGTGCCACGTCCAATCCACACCAGCGCGGTGAGCGCCGCCAGCTCTTCGTCCGATAAGGTTTCCAGGAAGCCGCGAAGCTCCTGGTAGGGCGTATTGTATTCGTGTTCGACCACGAGCTCGGGATCGCTGGCCTCGCCGCGATGGCTTTCATCATCATCAGCGTCACCATTCGGCAGCATGTCCTCGATCTCCCGCGCCATGGCGATCACATAGCTGACATGCTCGGGACTGATGGGAAGGTCTATCATATTAGCCCCCTAACGACATAACCTCTTTCCTGCCGATTTTACGTCAATCGGACAGGGAGGCAACGGGGGAATATGGAATTGTCGCGTTATTCCAGCGGCAGCGGCAGCATCAAACGGCGCATGGAGGCCGGCATTTTCTGCACCACCTCGTAGGGCGGCTCCAGAAAGCGCAAGCCGAAGGTCCGCCCTTCCTGCCAGACCTTCTCGCAGCGCAGGCGGCCGCCGATGTCGGGCACGATGAGGTGCGTCATGTCGGTAAGATCCAGCGCCGGACTTGCCTGAATGCGGGCGCCGTTGGACGACAGGTCGATGAGGTTGACCGTGTAGTAGCGCTCGCCGCATTCGGCGACGGCGATCTGCGCCGCCGGCACCCGCGCGAAACGACGCCGCTGCACCTTGGACTGGCTTTGCGCAGCGTTGCTTTGGGGCGTTTTTGCGCCTTTTTTGGCCAACATTCAAAAACTCCTTCCATACCTGTCGGGCATGGTATTCTCCGTATTGCTAAAGAACCCTTAACAATGGTGGCAATTGTCGGAAAAACCTTGATAATCGCCGGCAGGGGAGAAATTACTCTCAGCCATATTATTGTGACCATAACCGAGGATGACGACAGCCGATGAAGCTTTATGACTACTGGCGCAGCTCGGCCGCCTACCGTACCCGTATCGCCTTGAATTTAAAAGGCGTCTCTTATGACCTCGCTGAGGTCCATCTGACCAAGGGCGGCGGCGCGCAAAAGACCGCCGACTATCGCGCCAAGAATCCCCAGGGATTGGTGCCGGCGTTAGAGTTGGAGAACGGCGTCGCCTTGTTCCAATCCCTTGCCATCATTGAATATTTGGAAGAAACCATCCCCACGCCGCCGCTGTTGCCGGCGGATGCCGTGGGCCGCGCCCAGGTGCGCGCCATGGCGGCGCATATCGCCTGCGACATTCACCCCTTGAACAACTTACGGGTGTTGAACTACCTCAAAGGGCCTCTGGGGCACGATCAGGCGGCGGTTGACGCGTGGTATCGCCATTGGATCGCGGAAGGTTTTAGCGCCTTGGAAACCCAGGCAAAAGGCTATAGCGGCAGCTTCCTCTACGGGGAGGCGCCGACCCTTGCCGATATCTGTCTGGCGCCGCAGATGTTCAATGCCCGGCGCTTCAATTGCGACCTTGCCCCCTATCCCACGCTGGTTGCGATCGATGGCCGCTGCCAACAGATTGAGGCGTTCACCCGCGCCCATCCCGATCGCCAGCCGGGTGCGGCGGCGTAGTCATGGTTAATATTCCCCTACATACCGGAGACGGGGCCGGCCGGCGCGAGCGGATCTTGGACGCCGCCCATAAGCTGTTCCGTTCGCAGGGGTATGAACACACGGGCACCCGGGAAATCGCCGTCGAGGCCGGGGTCGGCGAGGGGACGATTTTCTACCACTTCGGGTCCAAGGCCGGCGTTCTTGAGGCCTTAAGCCGGCGCTTCAGCAGCCAGCTGTTGGAAAGTCTAAGCGCCGGCGAGCCGATGGAGGCGCTGGCGTTTCCCATTCTCATCGATCGGGCCTTTGATTACGTCCACCGCTTCGGCCTTCACCACCAGCAATTAGGGCTGCCGCTCGATAGCCCGGAATTGACCCATTTCATGATCGCCGAGAATGAAATCCACCTGGCGTTTATTCGTTCCGTACTGGAAGCCCATCGATTGAGCGGCAAGCTGCGGCAGGACGTGGATATCAAGGCGGCGGCGGAAATTCTGCTGGCGGTGCTGGCCCACGCCATTCTCACCGTCTTTGCCTATGGCCGCCGGGACGAGGAGGCGGCCTTCCGCCGCGAGGTCAACCGCGTGGCGGCGGCGTTTCTCAAATCATCAATCTAAAGTTGTAACGCCCGCCCGCCTTTAGGCTGCATTACGAAGATTTTTCGCCAATTTTGCATCATATTGAATCAAGTTTATCTATCTGAATAACAAATGTATTTTTGATATTTACTCGACCTGGATCGGGCCGTTGGCGCGATATCTTTCACATTAACCATGTTTTTTAAACCGGCTTTTACGGCCGCCTTTGCATAACCGTCAGCGGACAGGGGCAGCGCCCTTTGTCTGTTCGGCCATCAGCATGGGGGGTCGGGCGAATTGGTCATTAGTAGGGTGAGGATAATGATGAAGAAAGTTTCGATGAAAGTGGCGGCGGCAGTGATCGCCATGGGCTTTATGGCGGCGCCGATGACGACCTGGGCCGCCGACATGGCGTCTTGGCAGAAGTCCGTGGTGGGCGTCATCGCCAAGAAGCAGGTCTACCCGCGCGCCGCGATGTCGCAGGAGATCGAGGGCCGGGCCAAGGTCAAGATGACCATTGACCGCGCCGGCAAGATTACCCACTACGAAATGGTGGAAAGCACGGGCAGCGACCTTTTGGACGCCGAAGTTGTCAAGCTGATGGAGCGCATCAATCCGCTGCCGGCGCCGCCTGCTGATGCATCAGACAGCAACCTGACCTTCGTCCTGCCGTTGGCCTGGGTTCTGGAGTAACTATTCGGGCGTTTGGGCGGCTGCAGCCGTCCGTCCGGGATTTTTCAAGCGGGGATAATGGCGGGTTGCCATTATCCCCGTTGTTCCTTATGTTTTCTCCGAACAATGACCCCCCGGTCCGGGGGGTCGCCAATCCACACATGCGAGCGCCTGGTCCGGCTTTGGACCCGGGCACTGCCGGACTGGCAGTGAAGGAGGAACTAATGACACTACCACTGATGCCGATGGCGACCGCTGTATGGCTTGTGGACAATACCTCGCTGACCTTTGATCAGATCGCCGAGCTGTGCGGGCTGCATCCATTGGAGGTGCAAAGCATCGCCGACGGCCAGATCGCCACCCATATCGTTGGCCTCGATCCGGTGGCCAGTGGTCAATTGACATGGGCGGAAATCGAGCGCTGCCAGAAGGATCCCGCCGCGCGGCTGGCGCTGGTGAAGGATAAGATCGCGCCGCAGCAGAAGGCCAAGGGGCCGCGCTATACCCCAGTATCCCGGCGCCAAGACCGCCCGGACGCCATTGCCTGGCTGTTGCGGCATCACCCGGAATTAAGCGATGCGCAAATCTGCAAGCTGGTGGGCACCACCAAGCCGACCATTGCCTCGATTCGCGACCGCAGTCATTGGAACATGGCCAACATAAAGCCCCGGGATCCGGTGGGCCTAGGCCTGTGCAAACAACTGGAACTCGACGCCGCCATCACCAAGGCAACGGCCCGCGCCGCCAAGGATGCGGCGACGGAGGCTGCCTCTCAAAGCGAGGAGGCGGAGTAGCTTTGCAACGTATAAGAGGAGGCGATCAGGCGCGCTGGTAGCGCTGGATCTCTTCCTTAAGTCTCAGTTTTTCACGTTTCAATTCAGTAATTTTGAGGGTGTCAGGGACGGGGCGACAGCTTTCGGCATCAATGGACTTCTCGAGGGTGGCGTGTTTGCTTTCGAGGGCCGACAGATGCGAATCCGTATACATCCAGACTTCTCCTTCTTTTGAAGAGGGATTGATCGAGACCGATCATTAGAGCATGATCGCGGACGACTGTCACGGGGCTTCTGGAAGGTATTGAAAGGACGGTCGGTGCTCGTGCCTCTTGGCTGGAGAATCGCCTGCACATGAGCGAAAAAAAGCGACTCGTCGTGGGTATCAGCGGCGCCTCGGGGGCGATCTACGGCATCCGCCTGCTGGAGCTTCTGGAAAAGACGGACATTGAAACCCACCTCGTGGCTAGCCGCGCCGCCAAGGCCACCATCGCCGCCGAAACCGGCCGCACCCTGGCCGATGTGACGAGCCTGGCCAGCATCGCCTATGCGCCTGACGATATCGGCGCCGCGATCTCCAGCGGGTCGTTTCACACTCTTGGCATGATCGTCGCGCCCTGTTCAATGCGCAGCCTGGCAGAGATCGCCCAGGGCATGAGCGCCGGTCTCTTGACCCGGGCCGCCGACGTGACGCTGAAGGAGCGCCGGCGTCTGGTGCTCCTGGTGCGAGAAACGCCGCTGCATAGCGGGCATTTGCGCAATATGTTGGCGGCGTCTGAGCTTGGCGCCATTGTCGCGCCGCCGGTGCCGGCGTTCTATAACAACCCGCAATCCTTGGAGGACATGGTGGATCACACGGTGGGACGCGTGCTTGACCTGTTTGGCATCGACTGCGGCAGCGTTCGTCGCTGGCAGGGTATGCGGGGAGGAAGCGGTTGACTGCATGGCCCGTCAATTGGGCGTCGGGCGGCGCAGACTATGGTATGCTGAACAATTATAACACTGCCGGGACTTGCATCTATTCATGGCCGATCTTGCTGACGACGACGAAGAAGCGCTGAAGGCGAAACTTCAAGAGCTCTATCTTGAACACCGGGACCTCGATGACGCCATCGCCGCGCTGATGAAAGACGGCATGTTCGATCAATTGCAGATTCAGCGCCTGAAGCGCAAGAAGCTGAAACTGAAAGATCAGATCGCGCACATTCAGTCGCTGCTCATTCCAGATATTATTGCTTAACCGTTGGCTTCCTTCAAAAGCCGCTTGTGATCGTACATTTTACGATCGGCGTGAGCGAGCGCTTCCACCGCGTCCTCGCCGGGCTTGAAGCAGTAGGCGCCATAGGCGACGCGGATGCGAATTTCCTTTCCTTCCCAAACGAAGGGCGTGTCGTGAATGACTGTCGCCAAACTGGTCGCTTTGGCTTGCGCCGCCGCTTCGTCGGCGTTGGGCAGCACCACCGCGAATTCATCGCCGCCAAGCCGCCCCACGAGGTCGGATTCACGAATGTGTTTTTTCAACAGCGTGCCGACATGCACAATGACGGCGTCGCCGGCGCTGTGGCCGAGGTCGTCGTTGATCCGCTTTAAATCATTGACGTCCAGATAAATGATGCTGGTGGGGATGTTGTAGCGGTTGGCGAATGACAGCATGCGCCCCATCTCGCGCACGAAGGCGCGGCGGTTGGCCATCGGCACCAGTCCGTCCTGATCGGCCAGTTGTTCAAGCTCGGCCAGGCGGCGTTGCGCCATCTCCAGGTCGCGCCGCACCTTCTCCACTTCCTCCATCAGGGTCATGATGGCGGCGCGGACTTTGGGCGTCATTTCCTCCTCGGGAATGCCCATCACGCTCGCCTGGTCGGCGATGTTGCGCGCACTCGCCGTACCCGAGACGGAGGTGGCCTGCGGATCATAGCGCCGCACCGGCCGGGCACCGGCAAGTGGGCGGGTATCGTTAATTCTCATAGCGCCATCCCGACCTTAGGTTTCCCCTAGGTATAACCTTACTATACTAAGCGAATTGTTAATGAATTATTCAGTCCCCCCCTTATCGAAGGGAAGCATTGCGGTTGTCTTAGTCTCCAGTATAATCCCGCACTTTCCTTGAGGGGACAATAGTTTGGCCAAGCCAATGACGCGAAAAAAAACGGCTAAGGCGGCATCGGGGCCGCAGGTCGGCATCATCATGGGCAGCCAGTCCGACTGGCCGACCATGCGCCATGCGGCGGAGATCCTGGAGGCCTTGGGGGTAGCCCATGAGCGGCGGATCGTCTCCGCCCACCGCACCCCCGACCGGCTCTACGCCTATGCCAAAACGGCGGCGGAACGGGGGTTGAAGGTGATCATCGCCGGGGCCGGCGGGGCCGCCCATCTGCCGGGCATGACCGCCTCCATGACCCTGCTGCCGGTGCTGGGCGTACCCATCGAAAGCAAGACCTTGAAAGGGCTCGACAGCCTCCTGTCCATTGCCCAGATGCCGGGTGGCGTGCCGGTGGGCACGCTGGCGGTGGGCAAGGCGGGGGCAACCAACGCCGGCCTGATGGCCGCCTCGATCATCGCCCTGGAGGATAGCAAGGTGGCCAAGGCGCTGGCTGCCTGGCGAGCGAAGCAGACGGCGGCGGTGGCCGAAGTTCCCAGCGATGATGAGTAGGGCCTAGGGTCCATGCCCGTCATCCCGCCTCATCGCACCATCGGCATTCTCGGCGGCGGCCAGCTTGGCCGCATGCTGGCGCTGGCGGCGGCGGAGCTGGGCTACAAGGTTCATATCTTTGCCCCCGAAGCGGACAGCCCGGCTGCCGACGTGGCCGCAGAGTTCACTTGCGCGCCCTATGAGGATATCGCCGCCCTCGACCGCTTCGCGGCCGCCGTGGACGTGGCGACTTATGAATTTGAAAACATCCCTACCGCTACCGTCCGCCATCTGGCGGCATCGATCCCGGTGTTTCCCGACTCCGACGCCTTGGAAATCACCCAGGACAGACTGCGCGAGAAGGAATTCGTCAGCACCGCCGGGGCCAAGACCACCGCTTATGCGGCGGTGGACAGCGTGGCGGATGCAGTTGCCGCTGCTGAAAAATTGGGCCTGCCGCTGGTGCTGAAAACCCGCCGCTTCGGCTATGACGGCAAGGGTCAGCGGATCGTGCGTGACAAATCCGAGATTGCGCCGGCGGTGACGGCGTTGGGCGGCGTCAATCTGATTGCCGAAGCGTTTGTCGCTTTCGAGCGCGAAGTGTCGGTGATCATCGCCCGCGGCCAGGATGGCGCGATGGCGGCTTATCCGGTGGCGGAAAACCGCCATGAGCATCATATTCTCGCCGAGACCATCGCGCCGGCGGATGCATCGCCTCAGCTTGCGGCCAGCGCCGATCAGGTAGCGCGGGCGGTGGCCGGGAAACTTCGTTACGTTGGCGTGCTGGCGGTGGAGATGTTCGTCCTCGGCGAGGAGGTGCTGGTCAACGAACTGGCGCCGCGCGTGCATAACTCCGGTCACTGGACCATCGACGCTTGCGCCGTCAGCCAGTTTGAAAATCATATTCGCGCCATCTGCGGCCTGCCGCTGGGGTCTCCGGCGCCGCACAGCCGGGCGGTGATGCAAAATCTCTTGGGCGATGATATTGGGCGCTACGCGGAATTTCTCGCCGAGCCCAACGCCCGCTTTCATGATTACGGCAAGCGGGAAGCGCGCGCCGGTCGCAAGATGGGCCACGTGACGAGGCTTTATCCGCTATCGTAATGCGTGACAACTTGTTCCCTCTCCTTGAGGAGAGGGATAGGGTGAGGTGAAATTTTGGCAATAAAGATGAGGGAGGATTCTTGAAAAACTCACCTCATCCGGCTCGTTGCACTCGCCGCCTTCTCCTCAAGGAGAAGGCTTAAAATGACGCCCTTACTTCTCATGAAAGAAATCGTAGATCACTTTGGCGGTGGCGCGGCTGACGCCGGGCGCGGCAGCGAGATCGTTGATGCCGGCGTTGGCCACCGCTTGCGCCGAGCCGAAATGCAGGAGCAGGGCGCGCTTGCGTCGTGGCCCGATGCCGGGCACGGCGTCGAGGAGCGATTTGCGAGCATCCTTCAAGCGCCGCGCGCGATTGCCGCCGATGGCGAAGCGGTGCGCCTCGTCGCGCAGACGCTGCACGTAATATAATACCGGACTGTTAGGATCGAGCTTGAAAGGCGCGCGATCGGGCAAATAAAAATCCTCGCGTCCGGCGTTGCGATCCTGCCCCTTGGCGATGGCGATCAGCGGCACATCCTCGATGCCTAGATCGGCCAAGGTCGCGCGCACGGCGTTCAATTGCCCGAGCCCGCCATCGATCAACACCAGATCCGGCCACGCGGCGGTGTCGCGGTTGGGATCCTCCTTCGCCAGCCGGCCGAAGCGGCGGCTCATCACTTCTCGCATCATGGCGAAATCGTCGCCCGGCGCGATCTCATCGGAGCGGATGTTGAATTTGCGGTAGCTGTTTTTTTCGAAACCCTCCGGGCCGGCAACGATCATCGCGCCGAGCGCCTTGGTTCCTGAAATATGGCTATTGTCATAAACCTCGATGCGGCGCGGCGGCGCTTCCAGGCCGAAGGTTTCGGCCAGCGCATCCAGAAGTTTTGCCTGTGTGGAGCTTTCGGCGAGCCGGCGCTCCAAGGAGGCCTTGGCATTGGCGAGCGCCATCTCCACCAAGTTGCGTCGCTGCCCGCGCTTGGGCGTATTGAGCTTGACCGTATGACCGGCGCGGGTCGACAGGGCTTCTGCAATCAGCGCCGCTTCTTCGACATCATCGGATAGCAGGATGTCGTGCGGCGGCGTCTTGTCTTCGTAGAACTGGCTGAGAAAGGCGGTCAGCACGGCCGCCGCGCTGTCGCCCTTGTCGTGACGGGGAAAGAAGGCGCGGTTGCCCCAGTTGTGGCCGCCGCGAATGAAAAAAACCTGCACGCAGGTCTCGCCGCCGTCCTGATGGGCGGCGATGACGTCGGCGTCGCCCAGGCGCAGGTTATTGATGTCCTGATGTTGCTGCACATGGCTTAACGCCTTCAAGCGATCGCGATAGATGGCGGCGCTTTCAAAATCGAGATTCTCGCTGGCAGCCAGCATTTTCTCGCTCAACGCTTCCTTAAGGCGCTGGCTGCGTCCCGTCATGAAATCCCGCGCGTCCGCAATGAGCGCGGCATATTCCTTCTCGCTGATGCGCCCGACGCACGGCGCGGCGCAACGCTTGATCTGGTAGAGGAGACACGGACGGCTGCGGCTCGCAAACACGCTATCGGTGCAGGTGCGCAGCAGGAACGCCCGTTGCAAGACGTTCAAAGTCTTGGCCACTGCGCCTGCCGAGGCGAAGGGACCGAAATACTCCCCCTTGTCGCTTCGCGCGCCGCGGTGCTTGGTGACCCGGGGGAAGGGATGACCCAGTTCGATCCTGACATAGGGAAAGGTCTTATCGTCCTTTAAGAGGATATTGTACTGCGGCCGGAAGCGCTTGATCAGATTGGCTTCCAGTAAGAGCGCCTCGACCTCGGTGTGGGTGGTGACCACGGTTAAGGAGCGGGTGCGCGCCACCATGCGGCGGATGCGCTGGGAGAGCTGGCGGGTATTGGTGTAGCTCGTCACCCTGGCCTTCAGGCTTTTCGCCTTACCGACGTAGAGCACGTCGCCACGCTCGTCGACCATGCGGTATACCCCTGGGGCGGCGGGCATGGTGACCAGATGCTGGCGGATGGCGGCAACCCCCTTGGCCAGCGGCTTTTCGCTGTGCTCCTCGGGGATTAAATCTTGCTCTAATGTCGTCATATCATACCCATACTTGCCGCGATCATCGCCAGGGTTGCCCATGCCGTCAATCTGCCTTCAGATTCGCCGGGATTCTATCCACGACTCCTGTGGATAACTCGGTGGGTAATTTTCCGGGCAATAAGTCAATTTGGCGGAAATCCGCGGGCCGCAGCACATTGCCTATTTTTTAGGCAAAAATATTAACTATTTGAATTTGCTCATAAAAACATAAGTCAAGCGAAGCCTAAAGGAAAAATCTCCGATCAAGGTTCTTCTATGACGAAAGGATGACGTTATATCTCCGTCGTGTGTACAACTGACGGCCTTCGACGATCCCTATTTCGCCACAAGAACTTAACATGCGCTTTAAAACCGGCGCGTGAGCCGATGGCGAAATTTCGCCCCTATTTGGCGAGACGTTCGATCTCGACGCCGACGCTGGCGGTGCCGGCCACCGCCGCCAGTTTTTCCACCCGCACCCGCACCCCTTTGACCCGTCGATCCTGCAACACCATGTCGGCGATGCGTTCGGCCAGGGTCTCCACCAGTTGGATATGGCCGGAATCGACGATGGTGCGGATTTTCCGCACCACGCTGTCATAGCAGACGACGGTGGAAAGGTCGCCTTCCACCACGGGGCGCGAATCGTCCACCGACAGGTCGACATTCAAACGGATGGGCTGCAGCCGGTCGAATTCCTCGCGATAGACGCCGATAGAGGCTTCCATGTCCAGGTCGCGCACGAACACATGGCGGATCGAGCGCAGGGCATCGGCGATTTTTAAGGGCTGAACGTTGCTCAATTCCATCTGATCACTCTCCACCGGCGCGGGCGGTCACTCGTCGGCCAAGGTATCGGCGGTTTGCCAGCTCAAATGCTGGCCGCCATCCAGGGCAATCATTTGCCCCGTCATGGAGGGAGATTCAAGGATAAAGCGCACCGCGCGGGCAATCTCCTCCGGGCTGGTGTGGCGGCCCAGGGGCAGGGCGGCGGCCTGGGCGGCGAAGTCTTCCGGCGACTGGCGGGGGCTGGGCAGCACCGGACCGGGACCAATGGCATTGACCCGCACCCGCGGCGCCAACGCCAGCGCCATGGTCCGGGTGAGCGTCCACAGGCCGGATTTAGACAAGGTATAGGTCATGAACTTCGGCGTCAGCCGCCACACCCGCTGATCAATGATGTTGACGATATTGCCGGCGGCAGAGAGAGGCAATTGGCGCATCAGTTCCTGCGCCAATATGAACGGCGCGCGCAGGTTGGTTTCCATGTGGGCGTCCCAGCTTTGCCGGGTGGCGGTCGCTGCATCATCGGCCTCGAAGATGGCGGCGTTATTGACCAGCAGGGTGAGGGGGCCCAGCGCTTCGGCGGCCACCGGCAAGAGCGCCCGCGCCGCTTTTTCGTCGGCCAGTTCCGCGCCGACGGCCACCGCGTCGACGCCGAAGGTTTTGGCGGCGCGCACCACTTCCTCGGCATCAGCGCGGGAATGACGGTAATGCACGGCGACGTTCCAGCCATGGGCGGCCAGATCAAGGGCAATCGTGCGGCCGATCCGTTTGGCGGCGCCGGTGACCAGCGCCGCCGGTTTCAGGTCTTTCATCTCGCAACTCCAGTAGAGGACGTCAACAACGCCAGACCGATGACGTAGCCAATGTACGCGATGATAAAGGCAATTCCCGCCCAGCGTCCAATGGGTTGCCGCTTGAGCACGAAGTAGGCCAGCGCCAGGGCGGCGGCGGTCATGACCGGCAGATCAAAGCCATGAAAAATCGCCGGCACCGGCACCGGCGCTATAACCGCAGTAACGCCCAGAATGCCGAAGATGTTGAATATATTGCTGCCGACCACATTGCCGATGGCGATATCGCCATGGCGGTGGAGGGCGGCCATGAACGAGGTGACGAGCTCCGGCAGCGAGGTGCCGACGGCCACCAAGGTCAACCCGATCACCACCTCGGGAATGCCGAAGCGGCGGGCGATCGTCGTTGAGCCTTCCACCAGGAGATCGGCGCCCCAGGCCAGGCCGAGAAGCCCGGCGATGGTCAGCGCGATGGCCAGCGGCAGGCGGTAAGGTTTGTCGGGCACGCCTTCGATGTCTTTCAGTTCATGGGACGCATAGGCCATGCGCCGGCCATGCCGGATGGACAACAGGATGAAGGCGATCAACGCCAGCAGCAACAATACGCCGTGCCAGGCCTCTAAGGCGCCGGTGGCGGCAAGCGCCATTAAAAGCACGCTTGCCGCCAGCATGTAGCCGATGTTGTAGCTGATGTTATGGTCGCTACTGAGCACGGGGACGATGAGCGCCGGCAGCCCCAGCACCAGGAGGATATTGGCGATGTTGCTGCCCACCACGTTGCCTAGCGACAGTACCGGTACGCCGCTCAGCGCCGCATCGATGCCAACCACCAGTTCCGGACCGCTGGTGCCGAAGGCGACCACGGTCAGGCCGATGATCAGCTTGGAAACGCCAAGCCGCGCCGCCAGGGATACCGCGCCGCGCACGATCAGATCGCCGGCGATGAGCAGAACCACAAGGCCCGCCGCAGTTTGGATATAAGGCCACATTCCAGTAACTCTCTATGCCGCTATGCCCACTGGCTGCGGCAGTGATAGCAGAGAAAACGGCCAGAGACAAAATGCGCAAGGTCACTCGATTTTCATAAGCCAAGCAGCTAATGTGGCTGCCAATGGAAACAGCGGTCGAGCAGTCGCGCTTCATCTATGATATCGGCATATTTCTCATGGCCGCGATCGCCGCCGTGGTTGCGCTGCATCGCTTTGGCGTCAGTCCGGTGCTGGGCTACCTGTGCGCCGGGCTTGCCATCGGCCCCGGCGGCTTCGGCCTGATGGAAAATTCCGCCCTGGTGCGCGCCATTGCCGAGTTTGGCGTCGTCTTCCTGATGTTCGCCATTGGCCTGGAATTGTCGTTTGACCGTCTTCGCAGCATGCGCGTCGACGTTTTTGGACTGGGCGGCATGCAGGTGGCGATGACCATGGCGGTGCTTGCCGGCCTTCTCTACCTATGGCGGGGCAACGCCGCCCTGGCGCTGGTGGCGGGCGGGGCGTTCGCCGTGTCGTCGACGGCGGTGGTGCTGCAGGTATTGAGCGAGCGGGGCGAGATCGGCACCCGGGTCGGACGCAAGGCGTTCGCCGTCCTTCTGTTCCAGGACATTGCCGTGGTGCCGTTGCTGATGCTGGTGCAGGTGCTGGCGGGCAAGGAGGGATCTTTCGGCGTCTCAGCGCTCCTAGCCCTGGGTCAGGGCATCGCCGCCCTCTTGGCGGCGGTGCTGATCGGGCGGCTGGTGCTGCGGCCCTTGTACCGCGTCGTGGCGGCGACCGGCAGCCGGGAGTTGTTTGTCGCGGTGGTGATCCTGACTGTCGGCGGCTTTGCGGTGATCGCGGAGGAGGCGGGGTTTTCCCTGGCGCTGGGGGCTTTCCTCGCTGGCCTTCTGGTGACGGAAACCGAATTCCGCCAGCAGGTGGAAATGGACATCGAGCCGTTCAAGGGATTGCTCCTCGGGTTGTTTTTCATGACCGTGGGCATGGGGCTCGACGCCGCCTACATTGCCGCCCACGCAAAGGAAATCATTCTCCTCATCATCGTCATCGGACTCCTTAAGATGGCGGTCCTGGCGCCATTGGCGCTGATGTTCCGCCTGTCGTTCGGCGAGGCGTCCTGGCTGGCGACGCTGCTGGCGCAGATTGGCGAGTTTGCCTTCGTCATCTTGAGTCTCGGCGCGGCGCTGGGCGTCTTGGATCGCGAGGTGGCGCAGATCTTTCTGACCGCCACCGGAGTCTCCCTGGCGCTGACGCCGTTACTCGCCGCCGTCGGCGCGCGGCTGCAAAATCGTATCGACGGTGGTGCGGCGCGCCATGCCGCGCCGAGCCTGGAGGAAACCAAGTCGTCGCTGGAAGGGCATGTGGTGCTGGCCGGCTATGGCCGGGTCGGGCGGACCATCGCCCGCATGCTCGACCAGCACAAGATCGCCTATATCGCTCTCGATCTTAATCCGGAACAGGTGGGCGAGGCGTTCCGCCGCGGTTATCCCGTCTATTACGGCAACGCCAGCCGTCCCGACACTTTGAAGCAGGCGAACATTGCCCGCGCCGCCGCCTTCGTCGTTACCATCGATAATCCCGCCATGGCGGCGCGCACGGTGGCGGCGGTGCGCGAGTTGGCGCCGGCGATGCCGATCCTGGCTCGCGCCCATGACGCCGAGCACTGCCGGCGGCTGGCGCGCCTGGGCGCCGCCGCCACTGTCCTGGAAGCCATGGAAGGCAGTTTGCAACTGGGCGGCCGGGTGCTGGAAGCCCTGGGCACGCCGGCCGATGTTGCCGACCAGACCATTGACGCGCTGCGCCGGGAGGACTATCGCGAGATGGTGCGCGCCACCGCCCCCAAAGCTTGAGTTCAATGATCGATGATCCCTATCGCCCCCGGCATCATTCTTGGCCCTCGCGAAATCGAGGAAACCTTCATCCGCGCCGGGGGACCGGGCGGGCAGAATGTCAACAAGGTCTCGTCCGCCGTGCAGCTGCGCTTCGATATCGCCCATTCGCCGTCGCTGCCCGAGGGCGTGCGCGAGCGCGCGATGCATCTTGCCGGCAAGCGGCTGACCAAGGACGGCGTGATCGTGATCACCGCCGCCCGTCACCGCAGCCAGGAGATGAATCGCGAGGATGCCCTGGCGCGGCTGGTGGACATGTTGCGCCGGGCGGCGGCGCGCCCGGTGCGCCGCCGCGCCACCCGTCCCACCAAGGCATCGAAAGAACGCCGTTTGCAATCGAAAACCCGCCGCGCCGGGGTGAAGCGTCTGCGCGGCGCAAAACCGGGGGAAGAATGAGGAGGCGGAACGCGCCATGAAGAACCGACCTTTTACCGACCGTTTGGGATTTGCGTTCGCCGGCCTGCGCGACGCTTGGCGGCGCGAGCGCAGCTTTCGCACCCATATTGCGTGCGTGGCGCTGGCGTTGGCGGCGCTTATCATCTTGCGGCCGGCGGCCGTGTGGTGGGCGATCGTCGGGCTGGCGTCGGCGCTGGTGATCGCGGCGGAGATCATCAACAGCGCGCTGGAGCGGCTCGCCGATCATCTCCATCCCGACCTTCACCCCGAAATCAAGGCGGTGAAAGACATGGCGGCGGCGGCGGTGCTGGTGTTCGCCATCGCCGCGCTGTGGGTCGGCTGTTTTCTGCTGGTATCGTTGCTGTAACGGTTATTGGAGTTGGTCGCTTGAAAAAAATTATTTCCTTATTATTCGCCCTGAGCATCGGCCTGTCTGGACAGGCGTTCGCCTACAGCAAAACCTTTGACGATTTTTCTGATATCGGCGCTATCGGCGTGCCGCTGGTCGCCGGCGTCATCACGCTCGCCAAGGATGACGACGATGGGTTATGGCAGTTGGGCCAAAGCTACCTCGTGACCATGGGGGCAACGTATGGCTTAAAACAGGCCATCCATTCCACCCGGCCCGACGGCAGCGATAATGATTCCTTTCCCTCCGGCCACGCCTCAAGCGCGTTTGCCGGCGCGTCTTATTTGCAGTTCCGCTATGGCTGGAAATATGGCGTGCCGGGCTACATCGTCGCCTCGGCGGTGGCGTGGAGCCGGGTCGACAGCGATCATCATCATTGGCGCGACGTCATCGCCTCGGCGGCGCTGGCCAACCTCAGCGCCTATTTCTTGACCGAGCGCTTCGAGAAAAAAGTGGCGGTGGTGCCGCTGGTCGAACCCGGCGCGGGCGCTTATGGCCTGATGGCGGCGGTGCGGTTTTAGAGGGGGAAACCCTTCTCCTTCGAGGAGAAGGCCGAGCCAGATGAGGTGGGTTTATAACTTAAATTCACCTCATTTTTCTTTGCCAAAGGTCACCTCACCCCAACCCTCTCCTCAAGGAGAGGGGAAAGAAGAAAGAGTGCCTCTCCTCAAAGAGAGGGAGAAGAATAAATAAAGGGGAGGGAAAATTCCTTCTCCTTCGAGGAGAAGGTGGTGAGGCGCAAGCCGAGCCGGATGAGGTGGCCTTGTCGCCCTTCCCTCAAAACCCCACGCTTTTGCCTTTTTTGGCTCGGGTGCCGGGGCGGCCGGCGGAGGAGCGGCCCTTGGGCTTCGTCCACCACCCGCCGCGCTCGCGCAATGCCGGTCGCTCGATGCCGAGGTCGCGTTCCTCCAGGCGGCGGATTTCATCGCGCAGGCGCGCCGCTTCCTCGAACTCCAGATTGCCCGCCGCCTCGCGCATTTGTTTTTCCAAAGACGCGATGTAGCTTTTCAGGTTGTGGCCGACAAGATGCGTCGCGTCATCGGCGTCAACATCCACCGTGTAGTGATCCTGCTCGGCGACGCTTTGCAGAATGTCGCCGATGGATTTGCGCACGCTTTCCGGGGTGATGCCGTGCTCGGCGTTATAGGCGATCTGCTTGGCGCGCCGCCGTTCGGTTTCGGCCAGCGCGCGCGCCATGCTGCCGGTCACCTTGTCGGCGTACAAGATCACCCGGCCATCGACGTTGCGCGCGGCGCGGCCGATGGTTTGCACCAGCGAGGTTTCGGAGCGCAAAAATCCTTCCTTGTCGGCGTCCAAAATCGCCACCAGCCCGCATTCGGGAATGTCCAGACCCTCGCGCAACAGGTTGATGCCGATGAGCACGTCAAAAACCCCTAAGCGCAAATCGCGGATGATCTCGATGCGCTCGATGGTGTCGATGTCGGAGTGCATGTAGCGCACAGCGACGCCGGCCTCATGCAGGTACTCGGTCAAATCCTCGGCCATGCGCTTGGTGAGCGTAGTCACCAGTACACGCAAGCCCTTGGCGGTCACGGTGCGGATTTCGCCCAGTAGATCGTCGACCTGGGTTTCCACCGGCCGTATATCAGTGGGCGGATCGACGAGCCCGGTGGGGCGAATGACCTGCTCGACGAAGACGCCGCCCGTCTGTTCCAGCTCCCACGGACCCGGCGTCGCCGAGACGTACACCGTTTGCGGCCGCATGGCGTTCCATTCGGCGAATTTGAGCGGCCGATTGTCGACGCACGCCGGCAGACGAAAGCCGTACTCGGCCAGCGTCGATTTGCGTTTGTAGTCGCCGCGCTCCATGCCGCCCAGTTGCGGCACCGTCTGGTGGCTTTCGTCAACGAAGAGGAGGGCGTTTTCAGGCACATACTCAAACAGCGTCGGCGGCGGCTGGCCCGGCGCGCGCCCGGTCAGGTAGCGCGAATAATTCTCGATGCCGGCGCAGGAGCCGGTGGCCTGCATCATTTCCAGGTCAAGCTGGGTGCGCTCGCGTAAGCGCGCCTCCTCGAGAATTTTGCCGGCGCGCTTGAATTCTTCCAGCCGCAGCGCCAGATCACGCTTGATGTTCTTGACCGCCTGATCAAGGGTTGGTCCGGGCGTCACATAGTGGCTGTTGGCGTAGACTTTGACCACATCCAGGTCGGTGATCTTCTCGCCGGTCAGCGAATCGAACTCGTGGATCGCCTCCACCTCGTCGCCGAAGAATGAGATGCGCCAGGCGCGATCTTCATAGTGGGAGGGGAAGATTTCCAGTACGTCGCCGCGCAGACGGAACGCGCCGCGCTGAAAGAACTGGTCGTTGCGCTTGTAGTGCATGGCCACCAATCGGCGCAACAGCTCGCGTTGTTCGTAACTCTTGCCGACCTCCAGCTCCTGGGTCATGGCGGTGTAGGTTTCCACCGCGCCGATGCCGTAGATGCAGGATACGCTGGCGACAATGATCACGTCATCGCGCTCCAGGATCGCGCGGGTTGCCGAATGGCGCATGCGGTCGATCTGGGCGTTGATGGACGACTCCTTTTCGATATAGGTGTCGCTGCGCGGCACATAGGCCTCGGGCTGGTAATAATCGTAATAGGAGACGAAATATTCCACCGCGTTGTCGGGAAAGAAGCTTTTGAACTCGCCGTAAAGCTGCGCCGCCAATGTTTTATTGTGGGCAAGGATCAGGGCCGGGCGCTGCACCGCCTCGATCACCTTGGCCATGGTGAAGGTCTTGCCCGAGCCGGTGACGCCCAAGAGCACCTGGTCGCGCGCGCCCTCGCGCACGCCCGCCGCCAGCTCGGCGATGGCCTGGGGCTGATCGCCCGATGGCGCGAAGTCGGACACCAGCTTGAACGGAATGCCGCCCTCGGACTTTTGCGGACGGGGCGGGCGCGGGGGGAGATGCAAGGGCTGGGCGGTGGTCATGCCCGTTAATATGGAGCGAGGACCGCCATTTGCAAAGGGCTCATGGAGCCGGCGTTTGATCAGCGTAGCCGAAGGTCGCGGCATAGCCGCCCAGCGCCCGGCGCAGCATTATTTTTTCGATCTTGGAAATATAATTTGATTTTTCGCCGGCCCGGCTGCCGCGGATGACCTTCATCTTCTCGGCCGGGGCCAACTGCGCTCCCAGGTAGGCTTGCAGCGCCGCCTGGGTGGCCGGGGTCTTGATGTCCTCGTATTTCAGGAGGAACGCCGCCAAGCGTTCGGCATGGGCGTGAAAGTCCTGCACCAGCCGCACCCATAAGGCGGCGTAAGCGCCGGGGGTCAGGATCGGCGCATCGGGCCAGGTCAGGTAGGCATGGTCGATGACCTGGCGGTAGGAGGCATAGGCGTCATAAGGATTGCGATACAGGAGGATGATCTTGGCCTTGGGGTAGAGCCAGCGCAGGTAGGCGGCGTGGTCGGAGCCGAATCGCACCTCTTTCAAGCCCCAGCGGGGCTTGCCCAGGGCATGGGCCGGTTTGGCGAACAGGGTGTCGAAATAGGCGTAATGGGCGTCGATCAGCGCCCGCATGGGCGGAAACAGGTTGGCGACCCACTGATTCTCCAGGGCCGTCACGTTATCGCCGATGATCCATTCCTCGGGCGGCCAGTCAACGGTGGCGGCGCGCAACTGGTCCATCAGGCTGTCGATGAGGTTGCCCTGGTGCCAGGGTTCGCCCCAGGTCATGACGTTGTCGGCGGTCATCATCAGCCGCTGCACCAGGGTCGAGCCGGAGCGCCAGCCGGCCGACAAGATAAAGACGGGAGCGTCGGCGCTGCGGCCGCCGCAGCCCGGCCAGCGGCGGTCGATGGTGGCCAGCCGGGCCTTGAAATCAGCGGCTTCCGCCCGCTCCTTGGCCCACGAGGCGCGCGCCTTGGCCCCGCCGATAAAGGCTTTCAGGATCATATCAATGTTGTCGCGCCAGATCGCCATGATGCGGGCCTTCCCTTTTGTCCCCTGATAGTGCCGAAATGCGGATAATTGGTAAACGCTTAAACCCCTAACAGGCCTGTTGCGTCCCCAAGGCTCTCGGCGTAAGTTGGCGCCGCTTTTTTACCCCCTTTCAGGAGGACCATAGCCGTGGGCTTTATCTCCGACTCGCTGGGCCGCATCAAGCCGTCGCCAACCGTCGCTTTAACCGGCAAGGTCGCCGAACTGAAGGCGCAGGGGTGGGACATTATCAGCCTCGGCGCCGGCGAGCCGGATTTCGATACCCCGGACCACATCAAGGAAGCGGCCATCGCCGCCATCCGCAAGGGCGATACCAAATACACCCCGGTCGATGGCACGGCGGCGATCAAGGACGCGGTGATCGAGAAGTTCCGCCGCGACAATGGGCTGACCTATAAGCGCGACCAGATCACGGTGAACTGCGGCGGCAAGCACACCATCTACAACGCCCTGATGGCGACCTTGAACCCGGGCGACGAGGTGGTGATCCCAGCCCCTTATTGGGTGTCCTACCCCGACATGACGCTCTTGGCCGGCGGCACGCCGGTGATCGTGCCCTGCGCCATGGAGACCGGCTTCAAGCTGACGGCGGCGGCGCTCGATCGCGCGATCTCGCCCAAAACCAAATGGGTGATTTTGAACTCGCCCTCTAACCCCACCGGCGCGGCCTACACTCGTGACGAGTTGAAGGCGCTGACCGATGTGTTGCTTAAGCATCCTCATGTCTGGGTGTTGGCCGATGATATTTACGAGCACATCATCTACGACGGCTTCAAGTTTCATACCGCGGCTGAGGTTGAGCCCAAACTTTATGACCGCACGCTGACCATGAACGGCGTCGCCAAGGCCTACGCCATGACCGGCTGGCGCATCGGTTTCGCCGGCGGGCCGGCGGCGCTGATTAAGGCCATCGCCACGGTGCAGTCGCAATCAACCTCAAACCCGTGCTCCATCAGCCAAGCCGCCTCGGTGGCGGCGTTGACGGGAACGCAGGATTTCCTGCCCGTGCGGGCGGCGGCGTTTCAGAAGCGGCGCGATCTGGTGGTGTCCATGCTCAATCAGGCGGCGGGTTTGCATTGCCCCACACCCGAGGGCGCGTTTTATGTCTACCCGAGCTGCGCCGGCTTGATCGGCAAGAAAACGCCAAAGGGCCAGGAGATCAAAAGCGACCTTGATGTCGCGGGTTATCTGTTGGAGGCCGAGGGCGTCGCCGTGGTGCATGGCGAGGCGTTTGGGTTGTCGCCGCACTTTCGCATTTCCTACGCCACCTCGGAGGCGGAGCTGACGGAAGCCTGCACCCGCATTCAACGCGCCTGCGCGGCGCTGCAATAGCAGGCGGCTGCATTCACCGCATTAACTGGTAATCCTTGACATTTATAAACATAATGTTTATAATAAAGGATGATCCGCGCATTTGCCGATGCGGAGACGCAAAAAAATTTTCGCCACAGGTAAGTCTCGGCGACTGCTGAAGGAAATCTTGAAGCGCGCCGCAATGCGGCTGCATCAGTTGAACGCCGCAGTCCGTCTTGAGGATTTGCGGATGCCGCCGTCGAATAAACTCGAATCTCTAAAAGGCAATCGCAGCGGGCAGC
This sequence comes from Pseudomonadota bacterium, assembly GCA_003577275.1. Lineage (GTDB taxonomy): Bacteria > Pseudomonadota > Alphaproteobacteria > Sphingomonadales > Govanellaceae > PRO5. Next base: position 360,777 of record QEVO01000002.1, on the reverse strand, counting down.
ACAGCATCCGCATCAATAATCAATGGCGGTTGTGTTTCCGATTCAAGAACGGCGATGCCTTTGACGTGGAAATCGTGGATTATCATTAGGAGCGTGTACAATGAAGAAAAATGGCCTTCCGCCCATTCATCCCGGGGAATTCCTGGCGGAAATTCTTGAGGAACTTGGCCTGTCTCAAGCGGCGTTTGCGCGCGCCATCGGGGTATCGGCCATGCGCGTCTCTCACGTTGTTAAAGGCTCGCGTCCGGTGACGGCTGAATTGGCGCTGCTGTTCGGCAAGGCATTTGATCAATCGCCGGAATATTGGCTGAACCTGCAATCCGCTCATGATCTGGCTGTTGCAAAGAATGCCATTGGCCGGCGGTTGAAGAATGTGACGAGGGTAGCGGCTTGATATCAATCTGTTGCGTGGGTTAAGCGAAGCGAACCCACGTTACGCATCAAGTCTCATTTTTATGGAAATAATGCTCTGATTGGCATCGAGATTGAATACCACATCCGCATAACCAGGCATCTCATCCATAATATGGCGGGTCAGGCGTTCGTAGTGCATGATGAAGCGCCGCAGCTCAGCGTCGTTCATCACGCGGGCAGCAGCGTCGGACGGCTTTACTTTTTCCGCCAGTTTGCGCTCCTGCTTGGCTCGCCAATCATAAACGCAGTCGAAGCCTGGCGCACAGAGGAAGACCAAATAATCGAGGCGTGAAAATAAATTCACGTATTCGCCCGCCAGCTTATCGTTAACATAACGCCGCCAGCGGCCGTCTTTATCTTCCATTCGTTCCAGATCGTTGATGGGGTTGATCAGCGCATCGGCGCGTTGCGCCCGCGCGCCCACGCACCAGCCTTCAAAAATCACCACGTCGGCGCGGCCTTTGAAGGCTGGCCATTCTTCACACGGCGCTACGGTATCGTTGGCCTTATCAAAGCGGGGCAGGCGGGTGACATCATCCGGCGCGGCCGTTGACAGTTTTTCAATCACCTCACAGCCGAGCGCCACGTCATGGGTGCCGGGCACGCCGCGAGTTTGCAGCAGGGGATGCGCCTCGGCCGCCAATTGCTGGCGCGTTTCATGAGACAGATAAAGATCGTCCAGCGATAAAACCGCCGTGTTCAAATTCGCGTGCGCTTCGAGCAAAGCCTTTAGAAACACCGCCGCGGTGGATTTGCCGCTGCCTTGTGATCCGCAAATGCCGACCACGATGGGCCGCGCCATGTGACGGCGCAGATCAATGATTCTGGCTGCCAAGGGAACATAATAGGCATCCACCGTTTGCCGAAATTCTGCCGGCAGCCGTTCGGCGGCGATCAGATCGTCAATTGCGCTCGATGACGGCTTCATAGCGCGCAAAAGCATCCGCCAAGTCGGCGATCAGATCATCCGCGTCCTCCAGGCCCACCTGCAATCGGATCACCGGACCGGCGGTCCATGGGGCGGCGGTGCGGATGCGGGATAAGTGACGGTAGAACATCACCAGGCTTTCAAAGCCGCCCCAAGAAAAGCCGAGCTTGAAATGGCGCATGCCTTCGACAAAGGCGGTGATCGCCGTTTCGTTGTCTTCCTCCAGCACGAACGAGAAAACGCCGGTGGCCCCGGTAAAATCGCGCCGCCATAACTCATGACCCGGCGCGCCGGGCAACGCCGGATGGCGCACTTCCGCCACGCGCCGTTGGCCCTGCAGCCACTTGGCGATCGTCAACGCCGACTCTTGATGCCGCGTCAGACGCACCGGCAAGGTGCGCAAGCCGCGCAAGCCCAAATAGACATCATCCGGCCCGGCGCATTGGCCGATGGCGCCGCTTTGTCGTCTGAGCGTATCGATGGCGCGGGCATTGGCGGTGGCTGATCCCAGCATGGCGTCGGAATGGCCCACCACATACTTGGTCAGCGCCTGCACGCTCACGTCAACGCCATGGGCTAGGGCATCGAAATAAAATGGCGTCGCCCAAGTGTTGTCGAGAATCACGGTGGCGTTGACCGCATGGGCGGCGGACGCGATGGCGGGCACATCCTGTATTTCCATGGTGATCGAACCCGGCGATTCCAGCGCCACCACGCTGACGCGATCATCCAACATCTCGGAAATTCCCGCGCCGATCAGCGGATCGTAATAAATCACCTCAACGCCGAACTTGGCGAGCACATGATCGGCGAAATAGCGCGTCGGTTCATAAACGGAGTCAGCAATGAATACTTTCGTTCCCGCCTTGGCGAAGGCCAGCATGGCGGTGGTGATCGCGGCAAGCCCCGAGGGGTAAAGCACGGTGCCGGCAGCGCCCGACAGCGTGGTCAAGGCATCGCAAAGGGCAAACGATGTCGGCGTGCCGCGCCGGCCATAGGACATGATTTCATGGGATTTGCGACCGGCCGCCGTCATCTCAGCCACGGTGTCGAAGATCACCGTCGAAGTGTGAAACACCGGCGGATTGACCGAGCCTAGCGTCCACGCCTTGCGCCGGCCAGCCTCGACAATCTTGGTGTCTTTCTTGCTCATGGACAGTCTTTCTGGCCCATTTTTTCATTGTCATCCCCGTGAAGGCGGGGATCCAGCTTCTTTGCTAAGTGACTGGATTCCCGCTTACGCGGGAATGACGACACTCCCTCTCATTATCTGTCTTAACATTTCTAAGTTATACAGTCGCCACCGGCGTATCTTTTTGCGCGCCCCATTCCGCCCACGAGCCATCGTAAAGCGCCACGTCACGCACGCCGAGCACAAAAAGCGCCAGATAAAGATTGGCGGCGGTAATGCCGGAGCCGCAACTCGTGACGATGGGACGCGACAGATCGACGCCTGCCGCATTAAACAGCGCGCGCAATTTGTCCGCCGGCAGGAAGCAGCCGGTTTCCGGATCAAAGAGCTTGCCGTTCGGCACATTGAAAGCGCCGGGAATGTGTCCGCCTTTGAGTCCGGGCCGAGGCTCCGGCTCTTGCCCGGAAAACCGACCCGGCGAGCGGGCATCGACAATCTGCGCCTCGCCGTTCGCAACGCAGCGGCGCATCTCGTCCAGGGAGCGAACGGTGCCGGCATTGATCCGCGCCGTAAAATGGCGGTCGCGGGGCATCGGCGGCAAGTCTTCCACCGGCCGACCCTCGGCGCGCCATCTCTGGAAACCGCCATCCAGCACTACCACATCGCGGTGGCCGAAATGCTTGAACATCCACCACACCCGGGCGGCGCTTTTAACGCCGCCGCCGTCATAGACGACGATGCGGTTGCCGTCGCCCAGCCCCAGCTTGCGCGCCCGGCTGGCGAACTTCTCCGGCGAAGGCAGCATGTGCGGGTAGGGACTCGTGGTGTCGCATATTTCATCGACATCGAAAAACACCGCGCCGGGGATGTGCGCCGCGCGGTATTCCGCGCGTGGGTCGCGGCCGTCCTGCGGCAAATACCACGAGGCATCCACCACCCGCACGTCGGGCGCATTCAAATGCGCGGCGAGCCAGTCGGTGGAAACGAGCGGGGATTTATCGGGCATGATATCCTCTACTTTACGAATACGTTGGGGGCGGGCTGGCGTTTTGCCGTCTCATCGAGCCAGCGTGGCACCGGCAGACCTTTTTCCCGCAAAAATGCCGGATTAAACAGCTTGCTTTGATAGCGCTGGCCGCCGTCGCACAACAGCGTTACGATGCGATGGCCCGGCCCCAGTTCCTTGGCCAGCCGGATGGCCCCGGCGACGTTGATGCCACTGGAGCCGCCGAGGCACAGTCCTTCGTGCTCCAGAAGGTCGAATACGATCGCCACCGCCTCGGCGTCGGGGATCTGGTAGGCCTCATCGACCACCACGTCCACCAGATTAGCGGTGACCCGGCCTTGGCCGATGCCTTCGGTGATGGAGGAGCCTTCAGCCTTCAGTTCGCCGGTTTTGTAGTAGCTGTAAAGCGCCGCGCCAAAGGGATCGGCGAGCGCGATCTTGATGGCCGGGTTCCGCTCTTTGAGGAACATGGAGACGCCGCCGAGCGTGCCGCCGCTACCCACCGCCGAAACGAAGCCATCGACCTTGCCGTCGAGCTGCCGCCAAATCTCCGGCCCGGTGGTTTCATAGTGGCCGCGCCGGTTGGCCACGTTGTCGAACTGATTGGCCCAGATGGCTCCGGCTTTTTCCTGCTGGGCCATCGTCTCGGCCAACCGGCCCGAATATTTGACGTAGTTGTTGGGGTCCTTATAGGGCACCGCCGGCACCAGCACGAGCTCGCAGCCGCATAAGCGGAGCATGTCCTTTTTTTCCTGGGACTGGGTGTCGGGCATGACGATGACGGTGCGGTAGCCCCGGGCATTGCCCACCAGGGCCAGCCCAATGCCGGTATTGCCCGCCGTGCCTTCGACGATGACGCCGCCGGGCCGCAACAGCCCCCGCTCCTCGGCGTCCTTGATGATGTATAAGGCGGCGCGGTCCTTGACCGAGCCGCCCGGGTTCAAGAATTCCGCTTTGCCGTAGATCTCGCACCCCGTCAGCTCGGAGGCGCGTTTCAGTTTGATCAGGGGCGTGTTGCCGATGGTCTCGATAAAGCCGTTCTTGACGTCCATGATGCGATTGGCGACTTTGAGGTGGATTTCAAGGGTCTTCCTCTGTAGTTAACCCGTCCGGGCGGAGGGCGCAAGCAAGGGGCGATGAAAGCCATGGCAAAAAAACCGACAACCGGCCTGACGCAACTGGGTAAAAAGGCCGCCATTCCGGCCAGTCCGGGCGAGGCGGTGCTGGAAACCGTGGCCAATCCCCATGGCGACGTATCATATGTGGTGCGCTTTACCTGCCCGGAGTTCACCAGCCTCTGCCCGGTGACCGGACAGCCCGATTTTGCCCATCTGGTGATCGATTACGTTCCGGACAAGAAGATCGTCGAGAGCAAGTCGTTGAAGCTCTTCCTCCACTCTTTCCGCAACCACGCCGGCTTTCATGAGGCATGCACGGTGGAGATCGCCAAGCGGCTGATTAAGGCGTTAAGGCCGAAATGGCTGAGGATCGGCGGTTACTGGTACCCCCGGGGCGGTATTCCCATTGATATTTTCTATCAGACGGGCAAGGCCCCGGCAGGCGTTTGGCTCCCTGACCAGGCCGTCGCTCCCTATCGCGGGCGGGGTTAGGGGGTTGGGATCAAAAGCTCCATGTCGATGGCCAGCGCCTTGGCTAGGCGCTTCATGACGTCGGCGGTGCCGGTGCGCCGGCCGGATTCAATCATGGTCAGGTAAGGCCGGCTGATCCCCGCCTTTTTCGCCAGCGCGGCAGTGGTCAGGCCGCGATAGGTCCGCATTACGCGCACCGGGTTTTCGTCGCTGAGTAAGAGCCGCTTGGTGAGAGTATCGGGAAAAACTTCTTCCTCACCACTGCGGATACGGGCCAAAATTTCGTTTGTCTCGGCAATGTCCATGGCGTCTTCAGCCAGTTCGACCAAGTGGTCATAGTCAGCTTTGGATAGGATGACCATGGATTCACCGGCTGGCGTCGTGAATTTTTGTATTCTACTCATTTCTCACCTATGCCTGTAGATGTCTCTACGATGTCCTACGGCAATGACCGTCAGTACGACCATATCTTCGGTAAAGATTACACGGTAGTCGCCAACTCGAAGCCTAAGACGGTTAGAGCCTTGCAGCCGTTTCACCTGATTGGCATGCGCTATAGGGTTTGCTGCGTAATGCTCGACCTTAGTGACGATCCTTACCCGCAACGGCATATCGAGAGCCCATATCTGTTTTTGGGCCGCTGCTGAATATGTAATCTTTTTCACGCCGGCGACAGTAACACATAGAAACATTAATCTAAAGAGAAATGTGTCCATATGTTACAATTACGGAATCCCCAGCGCCTTATGGGTTTGCAGGCTGAGGCGCCATTTGGGGTGCTTCAGGCAATAGTCCACGGCGGCCTGGGTATTTTTATCCCGGTTCGGGCCATCCATGGGTTGCAGGAAGAAATGCTTAAACGCCAAGCCCTCGAACCTTTCCGGCGGGGCGTCAGCCTGCGGGAAGACGAGCTTTAATTCATCGCCCGCCGTCACCGCCAGCGGCGCGCCGGCCTTGGGGCTGACGCATACCCAGTCGACGCCGGGAGGCAGGGGCAGGGTGCCGTTGCTTTCGATGGCGATCTCAAATCCCGCCCGATGGAAGGCGTCGACCAGCGCCGCATCCAGTTGCAAGGCCGGCTCGCCGCCGCTGCATACCACCAGCGGTCTCCCGCCGCCCGGCCATAGCGCTGTTGCCGCATCGGCCAGGGCTTTTGGGGTGGCGAACTTGCCGCCGCCGGGGCCATCGGTACCGACAAAATCGGTGTCGCAAAAGGTGCACGTGGCCGCCACCCGGTCCGCCTCGCGCCCGGACCACAGGTTGCAGCCGGCGAAACGGCAGAACACCGCCGGTCGGCCGGTTTGCGCCCCTTCGCCCTGAAGGGTGTAGAACAGTTCCTTGACGGTGTAGGTCATGATCGGTAGCGGGTGGGGTCGGGCAGGCCCGCCTCGCGGAAGCCCTTGGCGCGCAAGAGACAGGAATCACAGGCCCCGCAGGCCGCGCCGTCGTCATCGGGGTCATAACAGCTCAGCGTCAGTCCATAGTCCACCCCCAAGGCCGCGCCCCGGGTGATGATCTCGGCCTTGGTCAGGTGGATGAGGGGGCTGTGAATGGTGATCCGCCGGCCATCCTCCACCGCCGCCTTAGTGGCGAGGTTGGCCAGCGCCTCGAAGGCGGCGATGAACTTGGGCCGGCAGTCCGGATAACCGGAATAATCGAGGGCGTTGACGCCGATGAAGATATCCTGGGCCGCCAGCACCTCGGCGAAGGCGAGCGCGAAGGAGAGGAAAATCGTATTGCGCGCCGGCACATAGGTGATGGGGATGCCGTGGGACATGTCGCTCACCGAGCGGCCCTTGGGCACCGGAATATCAGCGGTCAGGGCCGAGCCGCCGAAGGCCCGAAGGTCAATATCGATGACCTTGTGCGCTGCCGCGCCCAGGGCAGCCGCTACTCGCTCCGCCGCGTCCAATTCCACCGCGTGGCGCTGGCCATAGCGGAAGGAAAGGGCATGCGCGGCGTAGCCCTCGGCGCGCGCCATGGCCAGGCAAGTGGCCGAATCCAGGCCGCCGCTCAATAGCACCACCGCTTTTTTAGTTGTTGCTTCCATGACCTCTTGGCATTAGCCCAAGGGTGCCGCGGGGACAAGGGGTACCTTGGCTGCGCTGCGCGCAACCCTGTCCCGATATATTCGCCTCGACCGAACTGGCGGCGATCATGATAGGGTGCCAGTCGACACCATGAGGAATAGAGAAAAAACATGCCCCTAAGCCCGCCCATGCCCAGAGAGAAGTTCCACACCCGGCGCATTACCTGCGAAGGCTACGCCCGTCTGGACGGTCTGTGGGAAGTCGAAGCCCATATGACCGATACCAAAACCTATCCGATCGAAAACCGCTGGCGCGGCGCGATCGAACCCGGCACGCCCATCCACGAAATGCGGCTCAGGGTTGCTTTCGACGAGACATTGACCATCCGCGAGATAGAGGCGGCGACCGACAACAGCCCGTTTGAGATCTGCCCGGCCATCGCCCCAAAGTTTGCCGCCTTGATTGGCCTGAAAATGGGATCCGGCTTCAACCGCCGGGTCAAGGAGATCATGGGCGGCGTTCATGGCTGCACCCATCTGGTGGAAATGCTGGCGCCCGTGGCGACGGTGGCGTTTCAGACCCTTGCCCCCGGCGCGCGCCGCCGGCACGCGGAGCTATTAGGACAGCCGCAACCCCAACCCGCGCAGGACCGCGAGGGGGTAAGTTTTCTCGACACCTGTCATGCCTGGGCGCGCACCAGCCCGGTGGTCAAGCATTTCTTGCCCAAGCATTACGTTGCGGCGAAAGAGGATTAATCGTCCTCCAAACGATGGCTTTCCTGGCGCTTGGCCTCAAGGTCGGCCTGGCGGCGCGCCTGGTCTTTCTCGGCCTTGGTGCGGCCAAAGCGGGCGCGATTATCGGCCGCCGCTTTCGCCGCCGTCTGCCGTTGGCGTGTCTTCTTGACGCGGCGCAGGTTGATGATTTCCGCCATTTGAACTATTCCTAGAGATAAGCTCGCCAAGTATGGAGCGAGGGGAGGGTGACGGCAAGAGGGATGGCGGACGCGCCCTATATCCGCGTGCGGATGCGCGGCGGCAAGGCTGCGGCTGACGGCGCGTTCCATTGGCGCCGCGTTCCCTGCCGGATTGATGACCCCGATTCTTTGGGCGAGGCGTGGGCCGAGTGGTCATGGGATGGCGAAACCTTAACTTTTGCCGCTGATCGCTATGGCATGATACCGGTCTTTTATGTGATGTCCGATGATGGCGTCACGCTGTCGCCGTCGCTGGCCAAGCTCATCGAGCTTGGCGCCTCCCGGGAACTGAATTTCGCGGCCCTCTCTGTGTTCCTACGTCTGGGCTGGTTCTTGGAAAATGACACGCCGTTTATCGCTATTAAGACCATGCCGCCCGGCGCGCGGTTTTCCTGGCGCACGGGAGCGCAATCGCTAACAGGCGGGGCGTTCGTTGCACCCGGCGGCAGCATAGGCTTTGACGCGGCCGCGGATCGTCTCCATGAACTTTTTGCAACAGCCATCGCCCGCCGCCGGCCGCCCGATCGCGCCCGCTTCGTGATGCCGATCAGCGGCGGCAAGGATTCCCGTTTGATCCTGTTTGAATTTTTACGTCAAGGCTATCGCCCTGGCATGTGCGTTTCCACCTGCACCGAGCCGCCGCGGATCAATGATGACGTGAGAATCGGCGAAGCGTTATGCAACGCGCTGGGGCTGCCGTGGCGTCGCCTGGAGCTCATCGGTTCGCCGCTGGCCCGCGAGTTGGAAAAAGACGCCCGTTCGCATTGTCTGGCCGATGAACACGGCTGGTATATGCCGTTGATGGCGTATCTTGGCGATCATGCCGATTACGCTTATGACGGCATCGGCCTGGATGTGTTCCTCAACTGCATGTTGTGGAGCGATGACAGAAACCGCTGGGCCCAAGCCGGCAATGCCCACGCCATCGCGGATGATCTGTTAAGGCCAGATGAAGCTGCCTGGAAATCCGCCTTGCGACCGCAAGCCTATAACAAGCTTTCCTATGAGATAGCGCACGATTATTTGACCGCAGCAATCAAGCCTCATTTGTCAACGGCAAATCCCCTGGCCTCATTTCAGTTCTGGTCGCGCACCCGGCGGGAGATAGCCTTGGCGCCCTACGCCATGCTGAGCGACCGTGTGGCGGTTATGACGCCTTTTCTGGATAAGGAGGTATTTGATTTCGCGTCGTCCTTGCCGGTGGAGGTGCTTTATGGCCGCGACCTGCGGCGCGCCGTATTGGAACGATACTATGGCGACTGTCCGCAACCGGGGTACGCCGGCGAGGCAAAAAAAGCGCGCAATTTTCGCCCCTGGTTCAACCGCCGCTATGCCGGAGAACTGGTCCTGGCCTCCCTTAAGGCGCCGCTTCCACTGCTCAGACGGGGCTGGCTGACGACGCGCGCGCTCAAGGCGGCCTTAACCGGTCGCCAGCGCGATCTTGATTGGTGCAACCCGGCGCGCATCGCCTGGATGATGGCGCTGGAGCGACTTATAAGGCATTGAAAGAGGGGATATTTTCATCCTTATCCCACAAGGCGGGAAATGGCATCCCCCATGGAAGGGCATTGATCTTCCGCCCGGTTGGTGTTTGACTTCATGGGTAGCAACGTGTCGAATTACTAAATAAAGCCTTGGGAGGATATAATGCTAAAATGGAGATTGCCGCTCGCCCTGCTTGTTACCACTTCATTGATCGCCGTCGATGCCCTGGCGGCGGAAACAACGACCTTTGAGGAAATCCTCGTCACCTCGCGCAAGCGCGAGGAATCATTGCAAGACGTCCCCGATGCGGTGACGGTGTTTACCGCCCAGAAGATCGAGGATGCCGGCATCAAGTCGGTGAAAAACTTCGCCGACCTCACCCCCAACCTTAATTTCAACACCACCTTCCGACCCGGCGAAGTGAATATTACCATTCGCGGCATTACCCAGGCGCAGGGCGGTGAAGCCCCGGTGGCGGTGGTGATCGACGGCGTGCAAGTGTCACATCCCACCTTCATCAACCAGGAATTGGTGGATGTGGAGCGCATCGAGGTGCTGCGTGGGCCGCAGGGCTCGCTCTATGGCCGCAACGCCATCGGCGGCGCCATCAATATCATCACCCGGCAGCCCACCAACGAGCTGAGCGGCAAAGTGCAGGCATCCTACGGCGATGGCGATGATATCCGGGTGCTGGGATCACTGTCGGGTCCGGTGGTTGAGGACAAGGCTTTCTTCCGGGTCAGCGCCTCCTATCGCGACTTCGATGGCCTGCTCAGAAACCAATTTCTTGGCACATTGGCCGATCCTTATCGTGAGTACATTGTGAACGGCAACCTCTTGTTCACGCCCAACGATCGGTTGAAAATCGATGTCCGCGGTCATTTTCTGGACAGTAAGTCCGGCAGCTTGTCTGCGGAAGTGATTACCACGGCGCAGCTTGACGAATTCAAGCCGTTATTCCTATTCCGCAATACCGATCTTGAGGATAACAGAGAGATCTATGATTTCTCATTGAAAGTTGATTATGAATTCGACGCCGTGACCTTAACCTCCGTCACCGGCTATACCAAGGTCGACCAGAATATCTTCGGCGAGGCTGATTTCTTCCCCGTACCCTTTCTTCTGCAAGATCTTGATTTGAATGTTGAGGCATTTACGCAGGAATTGCGGTTGGCGTCAAATGGCGAGGGACCTCTGCGCTGGTTGGTTGGCGCCTTTTATCAGGATCGTTCCGTGGATAACTTTCTGCGTGTCCCGTTTGACGATGGCACCGGGCAATCCACCGGCGTCAATTTCATTACCAGCCTGGATGAAGGAAAAAGCGAATCCTGGGCGCTCTTTGGTTCGGCCAGCTATGACATCACCGCGGCGTTGGAGCTGACCTTAGGCTTGCGTTATGAAGAGGATAAGCGCACCTCCGTTGATGCGGCCGCCGCCGGATCGGATGCGGGGGAGACTTTCAAGCAGCTACAACCCAAGGTCCAGCTTTCCTATGACTGGACGGAAAACCTGCAGGCGTATGCGACCTATGGCCGCGGCTTCAGCTCCGGCGGGTTCAACGCCTTTTTCGCTGTAGGCAGCCCCGATCGCGGCTATGACAAAATGGTGTCCGATAACTTCGAGATCGGCATGAAAGGGACGTTCCTCGATGGCCAGTTGATCGTCAACACCGCAGTGTTTCATATCGAACTTGATAATCAGCAGCTGTTTTTCATCAGCGTGGACCCGCCGTCGCAAAATGTCACCAATATTGAAAAGTCTCATATCGACGGCGCGGAACTGGAGATCGTCGCTCGGCCGACTGACCGGCTGGACATCAATCTGGGGATCGGTATTGCTGATGCGGTGATAGACGATTTTGATGGCAGTGGATCATTCAAGAATAACAAATCGCCGCAAAATCCCGAATATACCTTCACCCTGTCAGGCCAGTACCGTTTCCCCATTACCGACGGCATGGACTTGCGCGCCTACGCTAGCTACCTGCGGCGGGGAGGGATTTATTGGGATCCCGAGAACACCTTAAAAACGCCCTCCAAGGATATCGTCAATTTGCGGCTGTTCCTGGAAACCGATCAATGGTCGATCGGCGGTTATGTCGATAATCTGACCGACGCCCGCTATCCCACGCAAGTCTCGGCCAATGCCTATGGTCCCGACGCTCACGTCCGTATTTCCAGCTCCAAGCGGATGTACGGCGTGCAGGGAACATTCCGGTTCTAGGAAAGACTGCACTGTCATTGCGAGGAGGCCGCCCGTGGCGTGTAGCGCCGCGGGTGGCCGACGAAGCAATCCACAATCAACAAGGTGGATTGCTTCGTCCCGAAACGGGGCTCGCCATGACGGTTTCGTTTAGTTTGCGGCCGCCTTACGGAATAAGCCGCTGCCGGCGCGCTTCCATAACCGCCTCGTCGCGGGTATGGGCCTTCAATTTAATGTAAATGTTCTTCAAGTGATGGCGCACGGTCTCCGGCGACAGGTTAAGGGTTCGGGCGACGATTTTGGTCGGCTGGTTCTTGCTCAGTTCCAACAGAACATCGCGCTCGCGCGGCGTTAAAATGCCTTCCACATCACCAGGCGGCGCGTAGGCTGCCGCCCAGGCATCGATGATGGCGCGCGCCCACTCTCGCCGTGGGCTTTCCTCATACTGCGCTTCATCGCGCACCAAGGATAGTACGTCGTCGCTTGCCTCCAGAAAGGGGCGGACCGCCGCCGTGCCGAGCGAGAGATCAAGCGCGCGGGCGATGGCGGGCCGCGCCACACCGGGATCGCCGCCGGCGAGATGCGCCTCCGCAGCCAATATTTCCCCCCGCGTCGCCGCGATCAATCGTCCGCATTGCGTCGTGACGCGGGCAAAGTCGCCAGCGAGCTGCAACGCCTCTTCGCGGCGGCCGGTCTTGCGCCAGTAGGCGGAGAGGGTCAGCACCAGTTCCTGCACTTCCTCCCACGGCCGGACGAACCATTGCCGGGCCTGCGTCATGGCTTCTTCCAGCTTGGCCCGGCGGATGATATCGCGGCAGCCGTCCATATCGCCGCCCAGCAGGCGAAGCCGCGCCGCGATGGCGGCGGCAATAGTGGGAAAGTGCGGCATGTTCTCATCGACAGCATATTGATAGGCTTCATCGATATCAGCGATCGCCTTGTTTTCCTGGCCAAGATAGAAATCGGCTAAGGCGTGGGTGCCAAAGCCATAGGCCAGCGTATCAAGCAGCGGCACAGGGGGAAACCGGGGAATGGCGGAGAAGTGCGCCGCCGCCAGCTCCAGGTTGTTTTGCTCGTAATAGATCAGGCCGAGATAGGAATTCGATTCCTGACGCAGCGTGATGTTGCGCATTTCGCCGGCGTCCGCCATACGGTTCAGCACGATCTTTATATGGCCCTCGGCGCTTTTCAAATCCCCCTTAAGGACGGCGGCGACGCCGGCATGAAAGGTGACCCAGGAAAGATTGGGCGCGAAATTGGCGCTCTCGTAAAGCTTACGCAGCTCTTCCAATCGCCGGTCGACGAATTCCAGCGTGCCATACTCGTATATGGTCATTAATTCAACCAGCGAGACAAAGCCCAGATAGCGGGCGTCCTCGAAGAATAGCGCCTGGCAACGCCGCCGCAATTCCTCCATCCGCTTCAAGGGCAGGGCAGAGTTCGTATACCGCGATTCGCTGACATTGAGGACGGATTCCGCCAGATCCGTTTCCAGTTGCAGGTTTTCGTCAACAGGTCGGCCGTGGGCGGCTTCGGTTCGCTGTAGCTGCTTTAAACGCTCCAGATCGTAAATCCATTCGGCGCTGATGCCTTCCATACCCTGTTGAACGATCCGCATCAGGCGCAGCCGCGGCCGGCGGTTGATCACATCCTGGGGCAGCAAGCTCATGAAGGTGCGCACCCGACCCAATCCTTCGCTGATGTTGAGAAGCGGGCCGCCGGCGTCCTCCAGGATCTGCGCGCCAAGGTCTATGTCGCCGGCATTCACCGCATGCTCGACCGCGCTGGCGTACTGCTGACGCGCTGCGAAATGAATGGCGGCGCGGCGGTGCAGCACGGCGCGGGGCGGTGAACTTTTGCGCTCCAGCCGTTCTTGCAGAAAGACGCGAAATAAGGGATGCAGGCGAATGGCCAGCGGCTCATCCTTGATCAGGGTGATGACCGGATTGATGCGCAACAGTCCGCGCATGAGGTTATAAGCATCGCCGCGCTTGGTGATGGCGAGCGCGGCGGCAAGATCAATCTCCGGCAGGATCGAGAGCGCAATGAGAAACTCCCGCTCCTCCTCCTTCAGCGCGGCGATAACCTGCTCGGCAAGATAATCAAAGACCCGGGCGCGCTGCTCGCCGCTATCGGCCATTGGGGCTTGCGTCCGGCGGCGGTTGAGCAGGTCGAGCCGCGCCAGTTGCAGCATCACCGGCCAGCCTTCGCTTTGCTCTATGAGGGCTTTTAAAATGCCGCTGTCGGCCAGCCCGGCGATCAGCGCGCGCGCTTCCTCATCGCTGAACTGCAAGGCCGGGGCATCCACCAGCCGCGCCTGATTCTCCACCAGCAGCTTCGATAGGCTGAGCTTGGGGATTTCCCGCGAGGCGATCAGGAGTCGAGCGTTGGCCGGCAGGCTGCGGATCAGCGTTTCCAAAAGGTTGTCGGTGCCTTCGCTGGAGGCATTTTCGTATTCGTCGATGGCCAGCGCCACGCCGCCGTTGCGTCCCTCCAGGGCATCGACAATCTCGCCGATGGCGAAATCCGGCGGCCGGTGAAACAGACCGGCGGCTTGCAGCGCGGTGCCTAAATTATCGAGAAAAGTATCCGGCTCCTGATCTTCCCGTGTACAGTTGAGCCAGGCAATGGCCGATCCCTGCTGGCGCAGGACATCCGTAAGCTGCGCCAGGAGCGTGGTTTTGCCATAGCCGGCGGGCGCGATCAGCAAGCTTGAGCGCGCGCTCCTCGGCGCGCCGGAAAGCGCCAGGTCGATCAACCGCCGGCGGTCGAGCGACCCTTCGGCCGCGCTATAGGGCATGAATTTCAACGGTATAGCCATGGCCGGAGTATGCCCATGGGCCGATTTCGCCGCAAGCCATGGCCGGGATCGCGATTTTTCGGCATGGAATGCGATAACTCATGGAAGAGAAAGGAAAAAAATTGAAATCTGCGAATGGCTACGGAAAAAGTCACCCATCTTGCCATGCGGCATCCCTCATGGCCGATCTTGAGTAGCCGCCGCCCTCAGGCACAATGCAGGGGGTAGGTTCTGATATGACCAGAGGAAGGGTAATGACCAAGACTTCGCGTTCCCGGGTAGCCGTTGATGTCGGCGGCACGTTCATGGATTTCGTGCTGTTGGACGAAACCACGGGCGAGGTGCGAATTGAGAAGGAAGCCTCCATCCCCGAGGAGCTTGCCAATCAGTTCCTCTTGGGCATCTCCCGTTTCGGCATCGATCTGGCGGCGCTCGATCAGATTTTCCACGGTATGACGGTGGGCGTCAACGCCCTGGTGCAGGAGAAGGGCGCGCGGGTCGGGCTGATCACCACCAAGGGTTTTCGCGATGTGTTGGAGCTTGGCCGCGGCAACCGCAAGGAAGTCTACAATTATCTCTACAAAGGACCGCCGCCCTTGGTGGAGCGCTACCTGCGCCGCGAGGTGCCGGAGCGGCTCAACGCCAAGGGCGAGGTCATCACGCCCCTCGATTTGGCGGCGCTTGATCGCGAGGTTGATTATCTGGTGGCCGAAGGGGTGGGCGCGGTGGCCTTGGCCTTCCTTCACGCCTATGCCAATCCCGGCCATGAAATCGCCGCCCGCGACCGCATCGCCGCTCGCTATCCTAAGCTTGCGGTGTCGGTATCCCATGAGCTGGCCTCCGAGTGGCGGGAGTACGAACGCACCACCACCACGGTGCTCAATGCCTTCATTCAACCGCTGGTGAAAAACTATCTTGAGGATTTGACCAACGTTCTCGGCAATGCCGGTTACCGCAAGCCGTTGGCCATCATGCAATCGAACGGCGGCGCGTGCGACGCCCATACGGCGGGCGAAAAACCCATCCGCACCTTGATGTCGGGGCCGGCCGGCGGCGTCATCGGCGCCAAGTTTCTCTCCGACAAGCTGGGTTACGGCAACGTCATCTGCGCCGACGTCGGCGGCACCACCTATGACGTGGCGATCATCGAAGGCGGCAAGATTCTGGAGCGCACCGAGACGCAAATCGCCGGCCGTCCGATCCTCGGTTCGCTGATCGATATCACTTCCATCGGCGCCGGCGGCGGCTCCATCGCCTGGCTCGATCATCGGCGCGGTTTCCGGGTCGGGCCGCAAAGCGCTGGCGCATCGCCGGGGCCGGCCTGCTTTGGTCGCGGCGGTACGGAGCCCACGGTGACCGACGCCCATCTGGTGCTCGGGCGCTTGGATCCCGATAATTTTCTCGGCGGCCGCATGGCGCTTGATGGGACGGCGGCGCGCCGGGTGATCGAAGAAAAAATCGCCAAGCCGTTGGGCTTGTCGCTTTACGACGCGGCCGAGGGCATTCTCGCCATCGCCGAGACCAACATGGCCAACGCCATCCGCACCAAGACGGTGGAGCGCGGGCTCGATCCCAGAGAATTCATGCTCCTGTCCTATGGCGGCGGCGGCGGTTTGTTCGCCGCCGGCGTGGCTGAGGAACTGGAAATTCCCCGCACCATGGTGCCGGTGGCGCCGGCCAATTTCTCCGCCTGGGGCATTCTCGCCACCGACTATATCGAAGACGATGCGCGCACCAAGGTCATGCCCTTCGACCGCGACCACATCGGCGACATCTTAAACACCCTTGCCGGTCTTGAGGACAACACCGCCAAGGCCGTGCAAAGCTATGGCTTTAAGGCGTCGGAAGTGGCGCACCATCGGCGGCTGGACTTGCGCTTCAAGGGTCAGGAGTACACCATTACCGTTGAGCTGGACGCCAACACGCGCAGCGATACCGCGGTGTTGCGCAGCGCCCGGCGGCAATTCGTCGATGCCCATCGTCAGCTCTATGGCCATGGCGATGCCGACGCTGATCTGGAAATCGTCTCGGTGCGCTGTCGCGCCGTCGGCCGGGTCAATCCGCCGACGATCGCGCCGCTGCCGGTCACAGGCAAAGCGCCGATCAAAACCCGCGACGTGCATTTTCGCGAGGCTGGCGGCTTTGTCGCCACCAAGATCATCGACCGCGACAGCATGGCGTCGGGCGTCACGATCGAAGGTCCGGCTATCGTCGAGGAGTGGACTACCACCACCTTGGCGCCGCCCGGCTGGCAGGTGACGCGCGATGAGTATGGCAATCTGATGCTTGAGCCGCGAGGAGAGCGGAAATGACCAAGATCGATGTGGTACTGACCGAAATTATCCGCAACCGCTTGATCGCGGCGACGGAGGAAATGGCCAAGACGCTCATTCGCACCGCTTTCAATCCGCTCTTGTACGAAGTGCAGGATTTCGGCGTTTCCATCATGTCGGCCACCGGCGATCTGTGGGCGGAAACTCCCGGCTGCACCATATTCAGCCGCGCGCTTCCTGATGTCATCCGCAATGGCATTCGCCGCTGGGGCGACGCCTTCAAGGAAGGCGATGTGTTGATCGCCAATGATCCTTATGAAACCGGCACCCATATTTCCGACACCTCGGTCTATATGCCGGCGTTTTATAACGGCGAGTTGGTGGCGTTCTGCGGCAGCACCGCGCACTGGGCGGACATCGGCGGCAAGAATCCCGGCGGCTGGTGCCCGGACACCACCGATGTCTATCAGGAGGGCATTTGTTTTCGCCATCAAAAGCTGATGGCGGCCGGCGTGAAAAATCAAGCCATCTGGGATTTGATCGCCGATAACGTGCGGGTGCCCAAAACCGTCAAGGGCGACCTGGAAGCGCAGATCGCCTGCTGTCTGCAAGGGGTGGAGCGGGTCAAGAGCCTGTGCGCCAAGTATGGCGTGGCGACGGTCAGGGCCTCGATCGCCCATGTCATCAAGGAAACCGACCGCGCCATGCGCAACGCCATCGCCAAGATTCCCGATGGCGAATTCGGTGCGTCCATTCGGCTCGATAGCGATGGCGTCAACCCCAACGGCGAATTTCTGATCTGCCTGAAGGCGACGGTGAAAGGCGAGCAGGTGCGCTTCTCCTTGCGCGGTTCCAGCGACACCGCCATCGGTCCCGTCAACCTGCCGGCGATTGGCACCATCGGCACCTTGGCCTCGGTGCTAAAGGGCCTGTTGATGCCCCATGACCCCACCAACGAAGGCCATGCGATGTGCCTGGAGTTCGACCTGCCGCCGGGCCTGATCGTCAGCCCGGTTAGGCCCGCGCCGGTGGATTCCTACGGCTATTGCATCGAATGTCTGACCGAACTGATGTTTCGCGCCTTTGCTGGGCTCATTCCCGACCGCTGTCCGGCCGGCGGCTTCCAGATGTTCGCGCTGAGCCTGGCGCGCAGCGACGCCAGATACGGCGAGCCGTTCGTGATGATGGACGTGGTCGATGGCGGCAACGGCGGCCAGCCGGCGGCCGATGGCGCCACCATGATGTTCATCGGCAACGGCGACGTGCCGAATATTCCGGTCGAGGTGTTGGAAACCCGCTATCCGGTGCGCGTCACCGAGATGGAGTTCGCCCCGGAAGTGGCGGGCGCGGGTAAGTTTCGCGGCGGCTGCGGCTTGCGGAAAGATTATCTGCTCCTCGAGTCCGGCGCCTATTTGATGTTCACCTCGGAAAACACCAAGGATCCCACCGCCGTCGGCTTTAACAGCGGCCATACCGGCGCGCCGGGCAAGATGATCGTTAATCCCGGCTCTCCCAATGAACGGGTATTCAAAGAACGCACCTCGGGCATCGGACCATTTCCCGCCGGCACCTTGATCCGCGCCCAATCGGGCGGCGGCGGCGGCTGGGGCGCGCCCAAGGACCGCGATCCGGCGCTGGTGCTCGCCGACGTTAGAAACGGCTTCCTGTCGGCGGACGACGCGCGGCGGCTTTATGGCGTCGCCTTGAGCAAGGCCCAGGGCAAATGGCAGGTCGATGCGCCAGCTACGCAAAGATTGCGGGTGGCGTGACGCTCATGAGGGCGGCGAGGGGATTTGATCTATTTTACGCCATCACCCTGATCGCCGTATTTTATTCGGGCTTTGCCTCGGCGGGTTTGGCCATTTTAAAGCCGCTCATCGTCGGCGCGCTGATTGATGATTTTCAGTTTGCGCCTCGGCAAGCCGGGTTTGTCGCGGGCATCGAAATGGCCGGCATTGGCGTTGCCGCATTTATCGTTGCGGCGCTCGGCGGCGATTGGAATAGACGGCAGGTGATTCTGATCGGCGCTACGCTCGGCGTCATCGGTTCATTGACGCCGATCATTTCCAACGCGTTCACCGTGGTGCTGCTGGCTCGCTTGCTGGCGGGTATCGGCTGCGGCTTGATCGCTGCGACCATTTTTGCCGTCATCGGCGGCACCCGCGATCCCGACCGCACCTTCGGGCTTTATTACATGCTGACTTATCTGGGGGCGGCCATGCTGGTGCCCGCCGGAAGCTGGGTGTTGGCGCATTTTGGCGCCGGCGGCGGTTATGAGCTTCTGGCATTGGTGCTGCTGATCGTCTTTGTCGCCGTACCGCGCATTCCCCATGCTGTTTCTATGCAGCAAGGGTCCGGCGATCGCCCAACCCTGCCGCCATTTCCGATGAAGGACGCGGCAATGAGCTTAAGCCTATCCCTGGTTTTCTGGATTGGGCTTGGCGGGGTGTGGGCATTCGTCGAGCGTTTGGGCATTGCCGCCGGCGTGACGGCGGCGACAATCAGCGAAGCATTGACGATCGGTCCTCTGCTGTCGATGGCGGGGGCGCTGTCGGTGTCCGTGCTGCATACTCGCTATGGCCGTTCCTTGCCGTTGCTCGTTGCCATCATACTGGCGATAGTCAGCGTAGGGCTGGTGGGCTGGGGAGAAAGCGCGGCGGCGTTTACCGCAGGCGTGCTGCTATTCAGTTTTGTATGGCCGGTTTTTCTGGCCTATCTCGGCGGAACCATGGCGGCGCTAGATCCCGGCGGCCGCATCGTCGCCATGAGCGTCAGCAGTCAGACCGTCGGCATGGCGCTGGGTCCGGCGGCGGCGGGCGTGCTGGCCGGCATCTACGACTATGCCGCCATCGCCGTCCTCGGGCTGGGATGCTTTGGCGTTGCCCTCCTGCTGTTGGCACCGCTGGCAAGTCGAGCGCGCCGAACCTCTCCGGCGGCCATCATAGTTTGAAGGGACGGGGAAGTTTAGCGAAACACCACGGTTTTTCCGTCGTTCAACAGCACCCGATGCTCGATCTGATAGCGCACGGCGCGCGCCAGCACCATTTTTTCCACATCGCGGCCCACCGCCACCAAGTCTTCCGGCGTCATGGCATGAGTGACCCGAGCCGTGCCTTGTTCGATGATCGGGCCTTCATCAAGATCGGGCGTGACGAAATGCGCGGTGGCGCCAATAAGTTTCACGCCGCGCTTGTGCGCCTGATGGTAAGGCATGGCCCCCTTGAACGACGGCAGGAACGAATGATGGATGTTGATCGCCGGGCAGGGCAGCGACGCGCACAGCTCGTCGGATAGCACCTGCATGTAGCGCGCCAGCACCAGAAGATCGGCCTTGGTTTCTTTCAGGAGCGCCAGCAGTTTTCCTTCCTGCGCCTTCTTCGTTTCCTTGCTCACCGGCAGGTGCTGGAACGGAATGTCATAGGAGGCGGCAAGCTTATAAGAGTCGCGATGGTTCGAGACGATGGCAGGTATTTCCATCTTCAGTTCGCCGATGGCGGTGCGATAAAGGAGATCGGAGAGACAGTGATCGAACTTCGACACCATGATGACCACCCGCGGCCGCGATTGCGGGTCATAGAGCGTCCAGGTCATGGCGAATTCCTTGGCCACGGCGGCGAACTCTTTCTTCAAGGACTCTGCGGTGTGCGGCTTATCGGTGGTAATAAAGCCGACGCGCATGAAAAACCGGCCGGTGGACATATCATCGAACTGCGCGCTGTCGGTGATGTTGCAGCCGCGCTCGAAAAGGAATTTCGACACGGCATAGACAATGCCGATGCGGTTGGGACAGGACAGCGTCAGGACAAAAGAGGTATCGGCCAGGTGCGTCATGGTGCGGCTTTCTATCTTACCTATAGGGCTTAGTCATATCCTGTTAATAAAGCGTATCGCAATGGCGGATTGGTTTACGCCGCATATTCGCGCGTCGCTTCCTTAAACCACAGCCACAGGGCGCGGGCCAGGCCTTGCTCGATATAAAGGTCATAGGCCGGGGCATCACTCAGCGCATGGATTAAAACCGGCTGACCGGTCAGAATGGTGCGGGCGCAATTGCCGGCCTTGAAGGCGCGGGGATGAAGGTCCAAAGGGCAGCCCTTGGCCAGCACCCGGCGGGCATTGTCGCCGCTCAGTTCGAGCACCACGGCGCGGTGGGACACATCAACCGCCACATGATGGATGCCGGCAAGGGCGGACTTCAAAGCCGTCAGCTTGGCCTCGCTCTCGCCCTGGGGACCGACGAGGAGCCAGCCGTCGGGACGCGACCACAGCGCCCGCCAACCATGGGCGGCGGCGGAGGTGCAGGGGATGAGGGGCGGCGCAAAGCCGAGAGCGGCGGCGGCGCCGTTGATGAAACGCTCATCATTGGGATCGCCCCGCAGTTCGATCATGGCGGGCAGGGGCTTTTCAATGAGCCGCACCCCGCGCCCCGTGATGCCGACGATGCCCAAGGGCGCGGCGGCGCCCGAGAGCGGCGATCTGTAGGCTAACCTAGGCATTCAGACGCTCTCCTTGCGGATCATAGAATTTTGGCTCCACCACCTTGACCGGATGCCAGCGGCCTTGCGCATAGACGTTCAAGGTTTCGCCCAGCCGCGCCCGGCCGCGCTTCAGCATCGCCATCGCCACCGGGCGGTTTAAGGTTGGGCTCCAATAGGTGGAGGTGACATGGCCTTCGGTATCGGCGGGCAAAGTTTTAACGCCAGCCGACAGCAGATGGCCGCCCACCGGCAGCACGTTGCCTGCCAGGCTTTCCAGGCCAATGAGCTGCAAGCGGTCGGCGCGGGTCGGTTCGATCCGGGCCAGCGAACGCTTGCCGACGAAATCGGTCGTCTTTTTTCGCGCCAGGTCGCCAAAGCCGATATCATCGGGCACGGTAGCGCCGTCGGTGTCGGAGCCGACGTGGAGATAGCCTTTCTCGGTCCGCATCACCATAAGACTTTCCAAGCCGACAGGCGTGACGTCAAGATCGCGGCCAAGCTCCATGAACAATTCCCATAGCGATGCGGTATAGCCCGCCGGTATGGCGATTTCATACGACACCTCGCCGGTAAAACTGACGCGGTGGATGCGGGTCGGCACGCCGGCGATGGCGCCAACGCGCACTGTCATATGGGGAAAGGCGTCGGCTGAGAGGTCAACATCGGTGCCGGCGCGGGAAAGAAGCGCGCGCGCCTTGGGACCGGTCAGGAGAATAACACCCCACGCGGCGGTGACGTTGGTGACGTACACCTTCAGATGCAGCCACTCGCATTGCAGCCATTCCTCGAAGGCGAGCGCGATGCGCGACGCCGCGCCCGACGTGGTGCCCACCAGATAGAGATCGTCGCCGAGCCGGGAGATAACGCCATCGTCGATGACGATGCCCTGCTCGTTGAGCATGATGTTATAGCGCGCCCGCCCGGTTTTTAAGGTCGTAAGATTAGTCACCGTCATGCGGTTGAGAAATTCCAGGGCGTCAGGCCCTGATACCTCGATCTTGCCCAGCGTGGAATAATCGAGGATGCCGACGCCGGTGCGCACCGCCATGACCTCGCGGGCGATCGCCGCCGCTTCATTCTCACCCGCGCGCGGAAAATAGGCGGGCCTAATCCATGGCCCGTAATCTTCCAGCTTGGCCCGCGCCGCCTGTTGCAGTTCATGGGTCGGCAGGGTACGGGCGATGTGGAACAGCGGCCCGCGATTGGTTCCGGCGATGGCGGCGAAGCTGACCGGCGTATAGGGCGGGCGGAAGGTGGTGGTGCCGGTCTGACTGATGCTGCGCCCGGTCAGCTCGGCGAGCAAGGCCAAGCCGTTGACGTTGGCGGTCTTGCCCTGGTCGGGGGCCATGCCCAGCGTGGTGTAGCGCTTCACATGCTCCACCGAGGCATAATTTTCCCGCGCCGCCAAGCCGACATCCTCGGTGGTGACGTCGTTATGAAAATCGATCCATTGCTTGGCGCGGCCTGAAATGGCCTCCGGCGTGCGCCAACGGGCCTCGCCGGTGGGCGAGGGTGAGAATTTTTTCGTCACCGGCAGGGGGTGAAGAATCTCGCCCAAGTCGAAGACGCCGGTGGCCGCGCCCACGGATATCTCCTGCTGCCGCGATTGGTCGGGCACGAAGCAGCTTTTCGCTTCGTCAAAGCGCAGCTTGCCGCCCGATTGACTGAAAAGGTGCACGGTGGGGTTGACGCCGCCCGACATCGCTACGGTGTCGCAATCAAGACGCTGCGCGCCGCCGCCTTGCAAGGGCGCGATTTCCAGGCCGCTGACGCGGGCGCGTCCGAAGGTCTGGCGCACCACATGGCCGGCAAAAATCTTGATGCCCGCTGCGGCGGCCTGGTCGGCCATCGCGCCGGGCTTGGCGCGGCTGTCGATGATGCCGACGATCGTAGCCCCCGCCGACTGCAACTCGAGGGCGGCGACGTAGGCGCTGTCGTTATTGGTCACAACGGCGATGCGCTTGCCCACCAGCACCGCATATCGGTTCAGATATTGACGCGCTGCCGTGGCGAGCAGGATGCCCGGCCGATCGTTGCCGGGAAACACCATCGGCCTCTCAATGGCGCCGGTGGCGAGGATGACCCGGTTGGCCCGCACGTGCCACAGGCGTTGGCGCGGCAGATGGGGCGCGCTGCCGGGCCGCAGATGATCCGTCACCCGCTCCAGCGCGGTTAAATAATTATGATCGAGGTAGCCGGTCACCGTGGTGCGCGGCATCAGCGTCACGTCGGCAAGGCGCGATAATTCATCAACCGCATCCGCCGCCCACTTGTGGCCCGCCTTGCTGTCGATCTCGGCGCGGTCCCATAAAAGCGAGCCGCCGAATTTCGGTCCTTCGTCAGCAAGGATAACGCGCGCGCCGGAACGCCCGGCGTCCAGCGCCGCCGCCAGCCCCGCCGGACCGCCGCCCACCACCAGCACGTCGCAGGCTTGATGCTGATGTTCGTAGCGGTCGGGATCAGGCAGGCGTGGGCTAACGCCGATGCCGGCGGCGGCGCGAATGACGCCTTCAAACCATTCCCAGCGCGGCCACATGAAGGTTTTGTAATAAAATCCGCCGGGCAGAAAGCGATGTAAGAGGCCGGTCAGCGCGCCGATATCGCATTCAAGCGTGGGCCAGCAATTGGCGCTTTTGGCCGCCAACCCTTGATAAAGCTCTATGGATGTGGCGCGGCTGTTGGTATCGCGCCGCGGGTCTTGGCCGACATCGACGATGGCGTTGGGCTCTTCCGAGCCGGCGCCGACAACGCCGCGCGGACGGTGATACTTGAAGCTGCGGGCGACGAAATGCACGCCGTTGGCAAGGAGCGCAGAGGCCAAGGTGTCGCCGGCATATCCCGCATAGGTTTTGCCGTTAAAGGTGAAGGTGAGCGGCTTGGCGCGGTCAACGTCGCCGCCGCTCGGCAAACGAAACGGCTGTCCGCTCATGGTTCGATCTCCGGCGCGCGGTCGGTCATTTTGTAGACCGCCTTGATTTCGTGGGTTGCCGTATGGCGCAGTACGTTGAACCACTGGCCGCAGCCGAAGGTGTGCCGCCAGCGCTCGCGAAACCAGCCCTTGGTATTGGTGCGGTAATAGAGATACTCGGCCCAGACCTCATCGCTGCTGGCAGCCGGATCGGGGCGGGCGATATGACTCTCGCCGCCATAGGTGAATTCGCTTTCGTCGCGCGCGCCGCACCAGGGACATTTGATCTCAAACACGAACGGGTCTCCTTAGTGAGCGACGCCGGCTGCCGCGCCTTCGTCAATGAGCGCGCCGGTGCGGAAACGGTCGAGGCCGAATGGTTCGATCAGCGGGTGTGGGCGATCGGTGGCGATCAGGTGGGCGAAGGTCCAGCCGCCGGCCGGAATGGCCTTGAAGCCGCCGGTGCCCCAGCCGGCGTTGACGAAAAAGTTTTCCACCGGCGTCTTGTCGATGATCGGGCTGCGGTCGGGCGAGATGTCGGTGATGCCCGCCCACTGCCGCATCAGCCGCAACCGGCTGAATGCCGGGAACAGCGACAACAGCGCTTCCACGGTATGTTCGATGGTGGAGAAACTGCCGCGCTGGGCGTAGGAATTATAGGCGTCAGAACCGCCGCCGATCACCAACTCGCCCTTGTCCGATTGGCTAAGATAGACGTGCACCAGCCCGGCCATGAGGAGCACGTCGAGCACCGGCTTGATCGGCTCGGAGACGAAGGCTTGCAACGCGCAGCTATCCAACGGCACGCGAAAGCCCGCCATTTCGGTCAACACCGAGGTATGGCCTGCCACCGCAACGCCGACTTTCTTGGCGCCGATGTAGCCTTTGGTGGTTTCCACGCCGATGACCCTGCCGCGATCCCGGCGCACCGCCTTGACCTCGCACTCTTGGATGATGTCGATGCCATAGGCGTCGGCGGCGCGGGCGTAGCCCCAGGCCACCGCATCATGGCGGGCGATACCGGCGCGGCGCTGGATGAAGCCGCCATGGAGCGGAAACCGCGCCGAGGGCGAGATGTCAATCAGCGGCGCCAGCTTCTTGATCTCCGCCGGGGTCAGCATCTCGCAATCGATGCCGCTCAATTGCAGCGCGTTTGACCAGCGTCCGAACAGATCCATCTCGTGCCGGCTGAAGCCTAAATTGATAAGTCCCCGCTGAGAGAGCATGACGTTGTAATTGAGGTCGCGGCTCAATCCTTCATATAACTGCAACGACAGCTCATAGAAGCGCGCGCTTTCGGGATAGAGGTAGTTCGATCGCACCACCGTGGTGTTGCGCCCGGTGTTGCCGCCGCCGAGCCAGCCCTTTTCCAGCACCGCCACATTGGTGATGCCGTGATTCTTGGCCAGGTAATAGGCGGTGGCCAGACCATGGCCGCCGCCGCCAACGATGATGACATCGTAAGCTTCTTTCGGCGTCGGGCTGCGCCACGCCTGCGCCCAACCGTCATGGTAGGAAAGCGCATTGCGGATCAGCGACAGAACCGAGTATCGCGAGCGAAAGGAGGGCTTTCTTGCCGCCACGGGTATCTCCATACAGTGCTGTATTGATTGACTGTACATTACTGTATGGACTAAAGATAGGCAAGTGGGAACGAATGAGGAATGGATGGCCAAGAAAGCGGCGGACCAGCGTATGACCCGGCAGGACTGGATCAGGGCGGCGCGGCGCGCCCTCATTACCGGCGGCGTCGAGCAGGTCAAGGTTGATCGCCTGGCCCGCGAGATGAAGATTACCCGCGGCAGTTTCTACTGGTTTTTCAAAAGCCGGGAGGAACTACTGGAGGCTTTGCTGGAGGATTGGGAGGCAACCAACACCAGGCCTCTCCTGGACGCCATCGCCAAATTGCCCAAGGGCGACGGCATGGCGGCGATGAATGCGCTCATCGAGTTCTGGGTCGAGGAAAAGGAATTCAGCCCGGCCTACGACTCGGCGATGCGCGACTGGGCGCGCATCTCGCCGGCGGTGGAAAAGGCGGTGCGGCGGATCGACGATAAGCGCATCGACGCCATAAAGCAGATGTTTTTGGATATGGAATACCCGGATGAAGAGGCGTTCATCCGCGCCCGCGTCACCTATTTCCATCAGGTTGGCTACTACGCCCTGCGCATCCGTGAAAGCAAGGCGACGAGGCTGAAGCTCCTGCCGCTTTACACCAAGACGCTGGTAGGCGGATAGCCGATCCCGATAACGCGGCCGCTCCTGAGCACGCCTCGGACTATACACACTTTTTTACACTCGGTAAAAAACACACTTTAGGGTGGGCTTCCATCCTCATGAAAGTGGGCAACCATCACGCTCTTCGAACCTGCAACGTGATAGCTATCAGCTTACGGAAGTATGACGTTATAATTATTTTGGACAAATGTACGTTTTTTATTTATTCCTGACCTGCGGGGTGATAGCTAATGAATGGCGACATGGGCGACCGTGTGTTGTTGCAGTCAGTTTAGTTAGTGAGACCCCGACCTTGACGCAGATAGATGAAAAACTTGAGCCCATCCTTGCCGAAGTTTTGCGCCGCAATGCGGGCGAGGTAGAATTTCACCAAGCCGTATGCGAAGTCCTGGGAAGCCTGGGCCGCGTGGTTGCCAAACATCCCGATTACCTCGATGACGCGCTGATCGAACGCATCTGTGAACCGGAGCGCCAGATCATCTTCCGCGTGCCATGGGTTGATGACAAGGGCCATGTTCAGATCAATCGCGGTTTTCGGGTGCAATTCAACTCCGCGCTTGGGCCCTACAAGGGCGGGATCCGCTTCCACCCTTCGGTCAACCTCGGCATCATCAAGTTTCTGGGATTTGAGCAGACCTTCAAGAATGCGCTGACCGGGATGCCGATCGGCGGCGGCAAGGGTGGGTCCGATTTCAACCCGCGCGGCCGTTCGGATGGGGAGATCATGCGCTTTTGTCAATCCTTCATGACCGAGCTACACCGCCATATCGGTGAATACACTGACGTACCGGCGGGAGACATCGGCGTAGGCGGTCGCGAGATAGGCTATATGTTCGGCCAGTACAAACGTCTGACGAACCGCTATGAAGCAGGCGTACTGACCGGCAAGGGCCTGGTCTATGGCGGCTCGCGAGCGCGCAAGGAAGCCACGGGCTATGGCGCGGTTTATTTCGTGGAGCGTATGCTGGCCGCCAAGGGCACCGATTTTGCTGGCAAACGTGTCGTGGTATCGGGATCAGGCAATGTGGCTATCTACACGATGGAAAAGATCCTGTCCTTCGGCGGCATAGTCGTAGCCTGCTCGGATTCCAGTGGCTATGTCGTTGACGAAAGCGGCATCGATCTCGATTTGGTGAAAGAGATCAAAGAAGTGCGGCGGGAGAGGATTTCCGAATATGCCCGTCTGAAAGGCACAGGCGCGCATTATATCGAGGGCGGGTCGATTTGGGATGTCGCTTGCGATGTCGCCATGCCTTCCGCCACTCAGAACGAGCTGACAGGCAAGGATGCGCGCATGCTGGTGAAAAATGGCGTCATCGCGGTGGGGGAAGGGGCTAACATGCCCTCCACCCCCGATGCGGTGCGCATCTTTCAGGAGGCAGGCGTGCAGTTTGCGCCGGGTAAGGCGGCCAATGCCGGCGGCGTCGCCACTTCGGCGCTGGAGATGCAGCAAAACGCCTCACGCGATAGCTGGACGTTTGAACAGACCGAAGAGCGGCTGGCCATGATCATGCGCAGCATTCACGATATCTGCGCCGAGACTGCCGAGGAATATGGCGCCACGGGCGATTATGTTCTGGGCGCCAATATCGCGGGCTTCGTGCGCGTCGCCGAGGCCATGCGCGCCTTGGGCCTGACCTGATCACGATGATGCCGTAACGGCCGACAGCCGACAGAGGGGGCAGCGGTTTTAGGCTCGCCGCAGAAAAAACTTGCTTGATGTCAGTCTGCCGATTTGCCGCCGGACTTTTTGCCAAAAGTCTCTATCCATTCCATGGGGAAGGGAAAGACGATGGTGGACGTGTTCTGACCGGCTAGCGCGTTTAAGGAACTAAGATAGCGAAGCTGCATGGCCTCCGGGCGCTGGGCGATGATCTCCGCCGCCTCCAGCAGCTTTTGCGCCGCCTGCTGTTCACCTTCGGCGTTGATGACCTTGGCGCGGCGTTCGCGCTCGGCTTCGGCCTGCCGGGCGATGGCGCGGATCATGCTTTCATTTAGATCGATATGCTTGATCTCCACATTAGAGACCTTGATGCCCCAGGTATCGGTCTGAGCATCGAGAATTTCCTGAATGTCCTTGTTGAGCTTGTCGCGCTCCGCCAGCATTTCATCCAGCTCATGCTTGCCCAGTACGGAGCGCAGCGTGGTCTGAGCGAGCTGGCTGGTGGCCTGCATGTAATTTTCCACCTGGATGATGGCCCGCTCCGGATTGATGACCCTGAAGTAAAGGACGGCGTTGACCTTGACCGACACGTTGTCATGGGAGATCACGTCCTGTTCCGGCACATCGAGCACCAGGGTGCGCAGGTCGACTCGGATCATTTGCTGCACGATGGGAATGAGGATGATCAGGCCCGGCCCGCGAACGCCGCTGAAGCGACCCAGGGTGAACACCACGGCGCGCTCGTATTCCCGTAAAATCTTGATGGCTGCCGAGAGAAACAGCGCCAGGATGACGATGGCGGGGAGATAAAAGCTGAGTTGGTTGATCATCTGCGGTCTCCTTGGCTCGGGGGGGAGGAGGCGGATTGAACTTTAAGCGTCAAACCATCAAGGCCGATGATGCGCACCTTTTGCCCGACGGCAAGCGGGGTATCGCTGACCGCGCGCCAGCGCTCGCCGTGGACGAACACCTGGCCCGCGGTGCCGGACCATTCCAGCACGTCGCCGATTTTGTGCAGCATGTCTTCCTGCCCGGTTGCGACGGGCCTGCGATAGGCGGCGATTACCATCGGCACGACCAGCAGGGTGAACAGCAGGCTGGCGCCGATGATGGTCAGCAAGATCGCCCAGGAAATTTCAAAGCCGGGGATATCGCTGTCGAACATGATGGTAGCGCCCAGCACGAAAGCGATGGCGCCACCGATGCCGAGGATGCCGAAGGATGGCGCAAAGGCCTCGCCGATCATCAAGGCGATGCCCAACAGGATAAGCCCCACCCCGGCGTAATTGACGGGCAGGGTGCCCAGCGCGTAAAGGGCGATGAGCAGACAGATGGCGCCGATGGTGCCGGGGTAGATCGCGCCCGGGCTCATGAACTCGAAGATCAGGCCATAGATGCCGATCATCATCAAAATAAGCGCTACATTGGGATTGGTGATGGCGGAGAGAAATTGGGTTCGCCAATCGGGGTCGAAGTGTGCGATCGCAAGGCCAGCGGTTTGCAGCTGCACTTCTTTATCGTTGAGAATGATCGTGCGGCCGTCGGCGTCAGCCAACAGTTGGTCGAGCGTGGCCGGCATCAGGTCGATCACTTTTTGCGCCAACGCGGCCGACGCCGGCAGACTGGCGGCCTCCCGCACCGCCTTTTCCGCCCACTCGGCGTTGCGGCCGCGCAACTCGGCCAGGGCGCGGATGTAGGCCACGGCGTCGTTAATGGCCTTGGCCTCCATGGTCTTGGCGCTGCTGTCCTCCGCAGGGGCGGCCGGCTTCTTGCCGTCCTCCGCCGGGGGCGGCTCCTTGTCGCGGCCGCCGGGCAGCGGCAAGCCGCCGCCGATGGCCACTGGAGTGGCGGCGCCGAGATTGGTGCCTGGCGCCATGGCCGCCACGTGGCTGGCGTAGAGGATATAGGTGCCGGCGCTGGCGGCGCGCGCGCCGCTGGGGCTGACGTAGGTCAGAACTGGCAAGGGGGAGGCAAAAATCACGCGGATGATGTCGCGCATCGCGGTATCAAGGCCGCCGGGCGTGTCCATGCTCAAAATGACGGCGGCGGCGTCTTGCTCCATCGCCGTCTTGACGCCCTGTTCCACATAGGAAGCTTGCGCCGGTCCGATGGGGCCATCAATACGCAGCACCAACGCATGGCCGCGCTGCCGCTCCGCCGCCGGAGCGATCAGGCCCTGGATGACCAAGCCGAGAAAAAGCAGCCAGCCCCATTTGCGAACTGCGACACGTATTAGGGGAAGCGCTTTTCGGTTCCCACTATAACCAGTCATTTAATCAGTATAGAGCAATGCCGGCCAAGTTCCAGCCCGTGAGGCGTGGTAGAGGTAACCAATTGTCCCAACCCACTATTTGCAGACCTAGTTCCGAAGAAACGCCTCGATCTCCCGGATGAATTGGGCGTAGGCCGGTTCGTATGGCAGGATCAGGTGATTGCGGCTGTCGAGTTTCACCAGGCGGGCATTGGGAATCCCGGCCGCCAGACGCCGTCCGCCTTCGAACGGCACCAGCAAGTCGCCGCCGCAATGAAGAACGAGGGTTGGCGCCTGAACCTGCGACAACAGATCAGCCACGTCGAACTGATTGATGGCCTCCATAAAGCGAGCCGCGGTTTCCGATGACATTGATATCCGCTCAAGCTCATTGAACCAGTCGGTTTGCTCTTTGGTGGCGTCGGGTACGAACTGGTTGGTGAATAATTGCCGATAAGCCGGGTTATCGTTGTTCCAGCCCAGGCGCATCAAGGTCAGGATGGCGGCGCGCCGCTCCCGCGCGGCAGGGCTGGTGGGAACATGGTCATAGCCCTGAGCAAAGCCGCCGTAGAGCACCAGGTGGCTGACGCGCTCCGGGTATTTGGCGGCATAAGCGACGGAAATGGCGCAGCCCTGCGAGATGCCCAGAAGGGCAAAACGTTCGATCCCCGTCGCTTCGGTGACGGCCTCCAAATCCTGGACGAAAGCGTCGAAGGAAATATCGTTCACGATCCGGTCAGATAAACCTATGCCGCGGGCGTCATAGCGCACCAGGTGGTAATTTTTCGTCAGATCCCGCCACAGCTGACGCCAGATAGGACTTTCAAGATCCTTTTCCAGATGCGTCATCCAGGTGCCAGCCTTGATCAGCGGCAGTCCGCCGCCGATCGCCGACCAGGCGAGTTTAGTCCCGTCAGCCGATCGGCAGTAGCGGATTTGCTGCGTGATATCGAAGGGATGCAAGATATCGCCCGGAGTCTCACCAATGGCCAGGCCCGAGTGCAGAAGAAGATCAGGCGGCAATGCGGCGATGTCGCTTGCGCCGAGCCCGTAAGTATGAATTCCGCGATCAATATTTTTGACGGTGCGTTTGCCCAGATCGTTGAAGGAAACGGCCAGCTTGCCGTAAATCTGTTCATGCACGCAGTGGGCAATGCAGATGCCGCCCGGCTCGCTGATCGCTTCCAGGCGGGAGGCTATATTGACGCCATCGCCGATGATGTCTTCTCCATCAACCAAGACATCGCCCAGATTGACGCCCATGCGGAATAAGATGCGTCTGTCCGTCGGAAAGGTCTCGTTGCGTCTGACCATGCCGAACTGGATGGCCACGGCTGCCGCCACGGCGTCGACGACGCTGGCAAACTCCGCCAACATGCCGTCGCCGGTGGTCTTGACGATGCGCCCGCGAAAGGCGCCGATTTGAGGATCGATCAGTTCGCGCTTATGGGCTTTCAGGGCACGTATGGTGCCAACCTCATCCGAGCCCATCATGCGGCTGTAGCCAGCTACATCCGCAGCGAGGATTGCCGCCAATCGTCGTTGTTCGCGCACCAAAGTTCTCTGCGATTTATATCTTATACCCTACACGCTACTACAGGGTTGGGAAGGAGACAATGCCTTGTCCAGAGCTGGTGCCGGCTTGCCCGGCCGAAGCCTGCAATAGCCAAGCGAAGGCTGGCTGGGGGACTAGGATTCGAACCTAGGCTGGCGGAGTCAGAGTCCGCTGTCCTACCACTAGACGATCCCCCAATCCGGCGGCAGGCATGCGCCCGGATGGGCGAGGCCTTTATGCGAAATCGCCCTTTTGAAGTCAAGGGCGGCGCCCTAACTCCAATACGGCAACTTTTCAAGTTGGCGGTGATCAGTTAGGATCAAACAATAACGCACATCCTAAGGCGAACGGGCGGGCGGGTATGCCGCAAGAGGTTGAAGAGTCAAAAGAAACGCCACGACGCGGCGGGACGGAGCGTGGCCGGGGACAGCCGGCGCGCAACGGCCGGCCGGCAGCCGCCGGGCCGGTGTTCGGGGCCTTGGACCTCGGCACCAACAATTGCCGGCTTCTGGTGGCGCGGCCCCAGGGTCAGGGCTTCCGTGTGGTTGACGCCTTCTCGCGCATCGTTCGGCTGGGGGAGGGCATTTCGGCCACCGGCCGGCTGTCGGAGGCCGCCGTGGAGCGCGCCATCGAGGCGCTGAAAATCTGCGCCCGCAAGATGCAACATCGTGGCGTCACCCACATGCGCAACGTCGCCACCGAGGCCTGCCGTCAGGCCGCCAACGGCGAGGATTTCGTCGCCCGGGTGGCGCGGGAAACCGGCCTTGCCCTGGACATCATTCCGCCTGCCGAGGAGGCGCGGCTGTCGGTGCTGGGCTGTCAGGCGCTGCTTGATCCTGCCTGCCGGCGGGCCATTGTGTTCGATATCGGCGGCGGCAGCACGGAGATGACCTGGATCGCCACCAATCGCGGCGCGGCCCCCAAGATTTTGGGCTGGACGTCGGTGCCGTTCGGCGTGGTCAGCTTGTCGGAGATGTTCGAGGCTGCCGATAGGGTGACCCCGGAGACCTACGCCAAGATGCGCGGCATCATCCGCGCCCGTCTGGAGCCTTTCGACCGCCGCTATAACCTGACGCCGGCCATCGCCAAGGGCGGCATCCAGATGCTCGGCACCTCAGGCACGGTGACCACGCTGACCAGCCTCAGCATGGGGCTGACACGCTACGACCGCTCCCGGGTGGATGGCGCTTGGGTGACGACCGAGCGGCTGTTGCAGTTGTGCCGGGAGCTGTCCGACATGGACCATGCGGCGCGCGCCGCGCAATCCTGCATTGGCGTCGACCGGGCGGAGTTGATCGTCGCCGGCTGCGCCATCCTGGAAACCATCCTGGAACTGTGGGCGGTGCCGCGGCTGCGCGTCGCCGACCGCGGCATCCGCGAGGGGCTGCTCCTGGAGTTGATGTCGGCGGTGCGACTGTCGGCGGTAGGGGATAAAAACGGCCGCCGCCACAATGGCTGGCGGCGCGGCCGGCCGCGTCGCTCCCATGACTGAACGGCGGGATAAAGGCCGGTCGGATCCGAAAAGCATCGCCCGTGGTCCCAAGGTCCGGGTGCGGACGGCCAAAAAACGCACCGCCGCCTCCACGCGCTGGCTGGAACGCCAGCTCAACGATCCTTACGTGGCCGCCGCCAAGCGCCAGGGCTATCGTTCCCGCGCCGCCTACAAGCTCCTGGAAATGAATGATAAATATGGCTTCCTGCGGGGCGCGCGACGGGTTGTCGACCTGGGCGCCGCGCCCGGCGGCTGGGCCCAGGTGGTGGGCGAAGTCTGCGGCCCCGCCACCCGCGTGGTCGGCATCGACCTGTTGGAGGTAGCGCCCATCCCGGGGGCCGAGATCATCAAGCTCGATTTTTTAAAGCCCGAGGCCGAGGCGTGTCTGATCGAACTTCTGGGCGGACCGGCGGACGTGGTGCTGTCAGACATGGCGGCCCCCACCACCGGGCACAAGCAGACCGATCACCTGCGCACCATGGCGCTGGTGGAGGCGGCTTATCATTTTGCCTGCACAGTGCTGGCTCCGGGCGGGACGTTTGTGGCCAAGGTGCTGCGCGGCGGCACCGAGGGCGAACTCTTGACGCAGTTGAAGCAGGGCTTTCGCAGCGTCAAGCATATGAAGCCGCCGGCCAGCCGCTCCGGCTCCACCGAGATGTACGTCATCGCCCAAGGGTTTAAGGGTTAAGTCTGTTTGAGGTCACCTCACCCCTCCCTCTCCTCAAGGAGAGGGGGATTTTCCTTCTCCTTTGAGGAGAAGGTGCGCGAGCGGTTAGCGAAGCGCGGATGAGGTGAAAAAAGCTATACATCAGACGGTAGCAATCTTGGCGCAAGCGTGGCATAGTCCGCGCCACCTTTCCGCCGGCCTCATCGGCGAGACGTCAAGGAGTTGCCATGGTCATACGCGAAGCGCTTACTTTTGACGATGTCCTCCTGGTGCCTGCGGCATCCGCCATCATGCCGGCGCAGGTGGATACCCGAACGCGCATCGCCCGTGACATCGACCTCAACATCCCGCTGATTTCCGCCGCCATGGACACGGTGACGGAGGCGCGGCTCGCCATCGCCATGGCGCAGGCCGGCGGCATCGGCGTCATTCACCGCAACATGAAGCCCGAAGCCCAGGCCGAGGAAGTCATCCGGGTCAAGAAGTTCGAATCCGGCATGGTGGTCAATCCCCTGACCATTCATCCCGAGCAGACCTTGCGCGAAGCGCTGATGATGATGTCGGCAAACGGCATCTCCGGCATCCCGGTGGTGGAGCGGGGCAGCAAGGGCAAGCTGGTCGGCATCCTGACCAACCGCGACGTGCGTTTCGCCGCCAATCTTAGTCAGCCGGTCAGCGAGCTGATGACCAAGGACAACCTGGTGACGGTGAAGGACGGCGCGACGCAAGCCGAGGCGCAGCGCCTCTTGCATCAGCACCGGATCGAAAAACTCTTGGTGGTGGACGATGATTACCGCTGCATTGGTCTGATCACGGTGAAGGATATCGTCAAGGCGCAGCTTAATCCCCACGCCGCCAAGGATGACAGCGGCCGGCTCCGGGTGGCCGCCGCCACCACGGTGGGCGATGAAGGTTTTGAGCGTTCGGAAAAACTGATGGCCGCTGGGGTCGACGTGCTGGTGCTCGATACCGCCCACGGCCATTCGGCGCGGGTTATCGAGCAGGTGGCGCGGCTGAAGAAAATCTCCAACCGGGTGCGCCTCATTGCCGGCAACATCGCCACCGCTGATGGCGCCAAGGCGCTGATCGACGCCGGCGCGGATGCGGTCAAGGTCGGCATCGGCCCCGGCTCCATCTGCACCACCCGGGTGGTGGCCGGCGTCGGCGTGCCGCAACTGACGGCGGTGTTGGATGCGGTGAGTGTGTGCAAGGACGCTAATATTCCGGTGATCGCCGACGGCGGCCTGCGCACCTCCGGCGATATCGCCAAAGCCATCGCGGCGGGGGCCAGCGCCGCCATGGTGGGATCGCTCCTCGCCGGCACCGAGGAAGCGCCCGGCGAGGTGTTCCTCTATCAAGGCCGTTCTTACAAAGCCTATCGCGGCATGGGCTCGGTGGGCGCCATGGCGCGGGGTTCCGCCGATCGCTATTTCCAGGAAGAAGTGAAGGATACCTTGAAGCTGGTCCCCGAAGGCGTCGAAGGCCAGGTGCCGTTCAAGGGGCCGGCCAGCGCCGTCATCCATCAGATGACCGGCGGCTTGCGCGCCGCCATGGGCTATCTTGGCGCGCGCACCATCGAAGAAATGCATGAGCGCGCCAAGTTCGTGCGCATCACCAACGCGGGCTTGCGTGAAAGCCACGTTCACGACGTGACCATCACCAGGGAATCGCCGAACTACCCTGGGAATTGATCGCACGGCCATGACCCCCGCCGCGCGCGTCGCCACCGCCATCGAAATTCTGGCGGATATTCTGGCTGCCGTGGACAGCGACGGCGCTTCCGCCGATGTGATCTTGAAAACCGCCTTTCGCGCCCGCCGCTATGCCGGATCCAAGGACCGCGCCGCCATCACCGATTTGGTTTATGGCGTGCTGCGCCGCCGCGCCTATTTGACTTGGTTGTTGGGCGATGATCATGTGACGGCGCGCGCGCTCATGCTGGCGGCGTTGGCGAACGATGGCGCTAGCGTGGCGGCGCTGTTTGCCGGCGACGGTTATGGCGCAAGCCCGCTCAGTGACGACGAGCAGGCGTTGCTGCAACGACTGCGCGCGACACATGCGCCGCCGCCGCTCTGTGCGCAACTGGAAATCCCGCCATGGCTGCTGCCGCATTTACAGCGTCGTTTCGGCGATCGCTTGCCAGAAGAGGCGATGGCGCTCAATCAGCGCGCGCCGCTGGACATCCGGGTGAATGTCAAACGCATCACGCTACAGGATGCTCAACGCCAACTCATGGCGGCCGGCATTGCAGCCGCGCTGCTCAAGCACTCGCCCCTGGGCTTGCGCGCCGCCAGCGGGGCCAAGGTGACGGCGACCGCGCTTTACCGCGACGGCTTGATCGACATCCAGGATGAGGCGGCGCAGATCGCCAGCCTATTGGCGACGCCAGAGCACGGCGGCTTGGTGGTGGATTTGTGCGCCGGCGCAGGCGGTAAAAGTTTGACCATGTCGGCGGCGTGCGACGCACCGCTTACCATCAAAGCCTTCGACATCGACGCCCGCCGCTTGGATGAATTATCGGCGCGGGCCGAGCGCGCGGAGGCCGCCAACATCACCGCGACGCTGTTGCCGGAAAGCGGCGAGGCGAGGGCGGCGCTGCTCGCCCCCTACATCGGCAAGGCTGATGTGGTGGTGGTGGATGCGCCGTGTTCCGGCAGCGGCACCTGGCGACGCAATCCGGAATTGAGGTGGCGCTTGACGCCGGAACGGCTGGCCGCGTTGACCGGATTGCAAGCGCGCCTGATCCGCGAAGGCGCGGGGCTGGTCAAGCCCGGCGGCCGGCTGATCTATATGACCTGCTCCCTGCTGCGACAGGAAGATGAGGATATCGTGAAGGGTTTCCTGCAAGAAAATCCTTCTTTTGCAAAATGCGCCTATCGTTCCTTGTCCATGCGCTTGAAGCTCACGCCCGATACGCGGGCGATGGACGATCATGATCTGCTGCTCACGCCCGCCCACCACGCCTGCGATGGGTTTTATCTGTCGGCATTGACGGCGCTCATTGCGCCCTCGTCTTAACGACGCTCTATATAGGGCCACAAGCCTGTTTCAGAAGGCAAAAAAGGCTTTTTGTTTATTTCTGGTTTTTCTGCCGGTTCAGGCAAACAAGCTGGGGGTTTTTTCAAAGACGCAAGCGCAAGCTGCGTCAAGGAGGCCACATGATGACCCAGCGCCATTCCCCCCTTTCCCTGCCCATCGCCGTATTGACATCGGCCATGATCCTGGCCGGCCCCGTTCCATCGCGCGCCGCCGACAAGCCCACCAGTTACGCGCCGGTGGCGGTGACGGAGGATTTCGCGGCGGTCAAGAAGCGCATGGAGGGCCAGAAGAAGGACATCGCCAAGCGCCATCGCGATCTATTGGACAGCCGCTATGACCTGTCGAACCGCCCGGCCAAAGGCATCACCATGTCCGGCGGCAAGGCCATACAAGAGGGGGTGCGGGTGCGGCTGCCCAAGGGCGTGGCGTCGTGGCAGGACTTGGCCGCTATGTCGTCGCAGGATATCCGCGACAAGGATCTGTTTCCGGCGGGCTTTCTGCCGCTGCCCCATCCCAATCATGCGGAAGGCGGCATGACCTTTCCCAAATTCCATATCGACGAGATCAACCGCCAGGAGGGGCGGGACCTGACCCGTTTCGATCTCGATTATGATCTGCCCGATCATTTCCTGCCGGAATTTCCCGCGCCGGTCTATCTTACCACCCGGCCCGATCTGGGCGACGTCTCCAAGCGGCAGCTCATCACCATCATGAATTATTATGAGCTGTTCAACGGCCTCCTTAATCCAAAGCAATTGGAAGGGCTGCGGCTTCTGGTGACGCCGTTCCCGCAGCAGCAGTTCAACCAGACCGAGGACCGCCGCTCGGCGCTGCCCAGCCGCGGCGTCGCCTGCTTTGATTGCCACGCCAACGGCCATACCAACGCGGCGACCCATCTGGTGGGCGACATCCGGCCGCAGGAGTTCCGCCACCGCATCGACACGCCGCCGCTGCGGGGCGTCAATGTGCAACGGCTGTTCGGCTCGCAACGGGCATTGAAGACCATCGAGGACTTCACCGAGTTCGAGCAGCGCGCCGCTTATTTTGACGGTGATCCCGTCATCGCCACCAAGAAGGGCATCAACATTCTCGATCGCGGCCATCAGGTGCACGCCATGGCCGAGTTTCAGGCGCTCCTGGATTTTCCGCCAGCGCCCAAGCTTGATGTCTACGGCAAGCTTGATCCCAAGCTGGCGACGGAATCGGAGCTGCGCGGCGAGGCGGTGTTCTTCGGCAACGGTCAATGCGCCGTCTGTCACGTGCCGCCTTATTACACCGACAACCTGATGCATAATTTAAAGACGGAACGCTTCTTCAAGCCGCGTCTGATCAACGGCCGCATGGCCTCCGCTGACGGACCGATCAAGACCTTCCCGTTGCGCGGCATCAAGGACTCGCCGACCTACCTCCATGACGGCCGCCTGTTGACCCTGGAGGACACGGTGGAGTTCTTCAACCTGGTGCTGCAGCTTCAGTTGAGCGAGCAGGAGAAGAGCGATCTGGTGGCGTTTTTAAGGGCGCTATAACAGCATCCCAAGTCCGGCTATTTCTACCCATCCCGGCCCCCGCGGCCGGGATGTTTTTGGGTCGGAAAGGCCCGCTGGACATCCCCTTTGGCCGCGGCTAATGTCCCGCCCCATGCAAGACAAGATTCTCATCCTCGACTTCGGCTCCCAGGTCACTCAGCTCATCGCCCGCCGGGTGCGGGAGGCCGGGGTCTATTGCGAAATCGTCCCCTTCAACCGGGCGGCGGGGATGCTGGCGACCTTTCAACCTAAGGGCGTCATCCTGTCGGGCGGCCCGGCCTCGGTCACCCAAATGGGCACCCCCCGCGCCCCGGCGGAGGTCTTTGCCTTGGGCGTGCCGGTCTTGGGGATTTGCTATGGCGAGCAGACCATGGCGGCCCAGCTCGGCGGCCGGGTGGAATCGTCGGACGAGCGGGAATTCGGCCGCGCCGAGCTTACCGTCACCGATGATTGCGCGCTCTTTGCCGGCGTCTGGCATAAGGGTGATAAGGCCCAGGTGTGGATGAGCCATGGCGACAAGGTGCTGGCGCTCCCCGAAGGCTTCCGCGTGGTGGGGGTAAGCGAGAACGCGCCCTTCGCCGCCATCGCCAATGAGCAAAAGCGGTTTTACGCCGTGCAGTTCCACCCCGAGGTGGCCCATACCCCGGACGGCGACAAGCTCCTGGCCAACTTCGTCCTTAACATCTGCGGGGCCAAGGGCGACTGGACCATGGCCGCCTTCCGCGAGACCGAGATCGCCAAGGTGCGCGCCCAGGTGGGCAAGGGCAGGGTGATCTGCGGCCTGTCCGGCGGGGTCGATTCGTCGGTGGTGGCGGTGCTGCTGCACGAGGCCATCGGCGATCAATTGACCTGCGTGTTCGTCGACCATGGCCTGATGCGCGCCAACGAGGCCGAGGAGGTGGTTAGGCTCTTTCGCGAGCACTATCACATTCGCCTGGTGCACCGCGACGCCAGCGAGCTGTTTTTAGGCAAACTCGAGGGCGTCAGCGACCCGGAGAAAAAGCGCAAGATCATCGGCGCCACCTTCATCGACGTGTTTGAGGAAGAAGCGAGGAAGATCGGCGGCGCCGATTTCCTGGCCCAGGGTACGCTTTATCCCGATGTCATCGAATCCGTGTCATTCACCGGCGGGCCCAGCGTCACCATCAAGTCGCACCACAACGTCGGCGGCCTGCCCGAGCGCATGAACATGAAACTGGTCGAACCCTTGCGCGAGCTGTTCAAGGACGAGGTGCGGGAATTGGGCCGCGAACTGGGGCTGCCGAAGCGCTTCATCGGCCGCCATCCGTTCCCCGGACCAGGGCTTGCCATCCGCGTGCCCGGCGAGATCACCCGCGACAAGCTCGATATTTTACGCAAGGCCGACGCCATTTACCTGGAAGAAATTCGC
Organism: Pseudomonadota bacterium; assembly: GCA_003577275.1. Classification (GTDB taxonomy): domain Bacteria; phylum Pseudomonadota; class Alphaproteobacteria; order Sphingomonadales; family Govanellaceae; genus PRO5. The sequence continues at coordinate 320,738 of QEVO01000002.1, read as the reverse complement.
GCCGCCGGCTTGTACGACGCCATCTGGCAGGCGTTCGCCGTGCTGCTTCCCGTGCGCACCGTCGGCGTCATGGGCGACGAGCGCACCTATGAATACGTTTGCGCCCTTCGCGCCGTGACATCGACGGACGGCATGACGGCGGAATCCTATCCCTTCGAGCATGCCTTCATCGCCCGCGTCGCCACCCGCATCATCAACAACGTGCGCGGCATCAACCGCGTCGTCTACGACGTCACCTCCAAACCGCCCGGGACCATTGAGTGGGAATAATTTTTGCCCATCCGAGGGTATCCGAAACTACGCCAGAATACGACGTAACCACCTGAAAAACAAAAATATTTCAGCCGAGACCTATCGATAGCTATTGGTGGGCAGCAAACGCGTCTGTCGTGCCCGCTGACGGACCCTGCCCCCGTTGATCATCCGGAAAATCGAAAGTACCGTCATAGCGACTGAGGCTAATGACGGTACTTTTGTCAGCCTAACATGCTGAACATAAACAGATATTCTCGTCAAAAGCCTCCAAAAACCGCGTGACGGTACTTTTCCGCGAGGAGGCCCAGAATGTTGACGGATGCGGCACTCAAGTGCCTGAAACCAAAAGCCAAAATGTACAAGGTGACCGATCGTGACGGCATGTATGTGCGCGTCGCGCCGACAGGCGGCATCTCGTTCAGGCTCGACTACCGGCTGAACGGCAGGCGGGAGACCGTCCATCTCGGCAAGTATGCCCGAGATGGGATCTCACTCGCCCGGGCGCGCGAGCTGTGCCTGGACGCGAAACGGATGATCGCCGAGGGGCGGTCCCCCGCCATAGAGAAGCAGCGGGAGAAGCGCCGGATCAAGGAGGCTAAGAGCTTCGGCGAGTTCGGCGAGAAGTGGCTGACGGGCGCCCCGATGGCCGACAGCACACGAGCCATGCGCCGCGCGATCTTCGAGCGTGAACTCAAGCCCGTCTGGCGAAACCGTTTGCTGACCGAGATCACGCCTGACGACCTGCGCGCCCACTGCGCCAAGATCGTCGAACGGGGCGCGCCGGCGACGGCCATCCATGTGCGGGATATCCTGAAGCAGATCTACGCCTTCGCCATTCTCCACGGCGAAAAGGTCGCGAACCCGGCCGATGACGTTGGTCCGGCTTCGATTGCCACGTTCACGCCCAAGGACCGGGCGCTGTCGCCGACCGAGATCCGCATCATGCTCAAGCAGCTCGAGCATGTCGCGACGCTGCCGACGATCCGTCTCGGCATGAAGCTCTACCTCCTCACCATGGTCCGGAAGAGCGAATTGCAGGACGCGGTCTGGGATGAGGTGGATTTCGAGAACGCCGTCTGGACGATCCCGAAGGAGCGCATGAAGCGGTCGAAGCCGCACAATGTCTACCTGTGCCGGCAGACCCTCGACATCATGATTGCGCTCAAGACCTGCGCCGGCAATTCAAGGTATCTGCTGCCGTCCCGCTACGATGCGGATGCGCCGATGTCGCGGGCGACCTTCAACCGGGTCACCTACGCTGTCGTCGAACAGGCCAAGAAGGAGGGGCTGCCACTGGAGCCGTTCACCGTGCATGACCTGCGCCGCACGGGCTCGACGCTGCTCAATGAGCTGGGCTTCAACCGCGACTGGATCGAAAAGTGCCTGGCGCACGAGGACGGGCGTTCATCACGCGGCGTCTACAACAAGGCTGAATATGAGGTTCAGCGTCGCCACATGATGCAGGAATGGGCTGACACCGTCGATGCCTGGGTCGAGGGCCGGAAGTATGTTCCGACGCTGCTGCCGACAGCCATGCCGTCTATCGCGCTTGATCCTGCCCTTTGACCGGGCGGGACTTGCGCTTGGTGACGTTGGGATGCTGTGCGCGAGGGATTGGCTTCGCGCGCCGCGCCAGCAACCAAGCGTGGACCTCGGCGAGGTCCCAGACGATGCAGCGCGGCGACAGCGCGAAGCGGCGTGGGAATTCGCCGCGCTGCTCCATCTCGTAGATTGTGCTGTCGGCTAGGGGCACCATCTCGCGCAGTTGGTGCCGCCGGATTGTCTTCCTGATCTCCAAAGGCTCGCTCTGACCCATACCCAATCTCCTTAGCGGCTGTCGCTGGCGATTGAGAACGATAGGTGCCGATGCCGGAAGTCCCTCCCGAGTGGCGTGCGGCAATTTCGGGCTCTGGCGTAGAAAACGGCGGGTCATTTTCAGTCCTGACAGCGCGGCCGGACATCCGTCAGCCCACAGAATCTGCACGACTCGCCGCACGCGTTCCGCGCCGTAATTGCGCTGTTCAGATCACGCACCATTTACTGCTTTCACCGGCGAGATGAGATCCAGAAGTCCGCTAGCGACGTAGCAACAGTCGAATGTGTGACACTTAAGGATTTCGTGGGCGGCGGTAGCGAGGAGACGGAGACGACCCATAATCTGATCGGAACAGTTCTCGGGGGCTGACGGGGCGACGTTTGCAAAGACCTTTGCATAATGGGGAACCATCGTGCCGAGATCGAAGATCGAGCTGCGCCATGTGCGCTATATCATCGCTGCCGCGGAAAGCGGGAGCTTCCGGCGCGCGGCACACGATCTCGGCGTCGAGCAGTCGGCGATCAGCCGCCGCATCCGTGATGTCGAGGATGAGATCGGGGCTCAGCTCTTCCGCCGTCATCCTGCCGGCGTCGAACTGACGGACATCGGCAGGCAGTTTCTGCACCAAGCCAGCCCCGGCGCACATCAGATCGGTTCGGCGCTCGAACGCGCGCGGACCGACGCGGCGACAGGGCGACATCTCACGGTCGGCCTTTTCGGGCCACTGACCATGGGGTTTCTGACGGAACTCTTCGGCGCTTTTCGGCGCGACAGACCGGGCACCCGGCTGCGCTTCAGCGAGGCGAGCACGCCTGACCTCATCGCGGCCGTGCGGCGCGGGCAGTTGGATATCGGTGTTGTTGCCGAGGCTCCGCCTGGGCAGGGCTATGCCATCACCCATCTTTGGGACGAACCTGTTTACCTGGCCATGCCGGAGGGTGACCCGCTCGCCGACCAGAAGGCAATTCGATGGTGCGATCTGCGCGATCGCCACTTTGTGGTGACTGACCTGGTGACGGGCGATTTCGCGAAGGCGTATCTCGAGCGGCAACTCCAGGCTCCGCGTAATGCACTGCGCGTCGAGCAGTTGTCTGTGACGCGAGAGTCGTTGATGCAGATCGTCGCCCACGGCGGCGGCGTCACCATCGCGGGCAGCGCTCATGTCCGTTCTGGCCTATCCGGCGTCACATTCCGTCCGATCGAGGACGCCATGCTTCGCTATGGCGCGGTCCATTCGCGTGGGACTCTCCACAGGGATCTCGAACATCTGCTGAAGTTGTCGAAGTCCTTCTCAGAGAAGGACCAGGCGAGGTTCGTCCGCCAGCGCCTCATCCGCCCTGAGCTACGGCGCGAGGTGCGGGCTGACCGCTATCGCGGCGCGCGCGGGCGAACCCCCGATCGGTTGCAATGAAGCGCTCGAGCATGGGCACAATCAGCTTCGTCGGGTCACTGATGGACTGGCCTTGTTCGCGGCCGAGTGCTGCGGCGTAGGCGACGAGGTCCCGATGCAGTGGCGCAGGGAGTTCAATCGTCACCTTCACCGGCTTGTCGTCGATGATCGGGCCGAGCTTCAGCTTGGTCATCAAAACCCTCCATAAGGTTCGAGCACGAGGTCGCGGGTGACGATGACGCGCACGGGAAACCCCGGTCTGATCGTCAGGGTCGGCGCGACATTGAGTTGCCGACGGATGATCTGCTGGCCTGCGTCATTGATGGTGTCCTGGCCGCCGTTGCGGATCGCCCGGAGCAGCCGATCCTGATCGTCAACGGCGAGTTCGGCGCCGACCGACAGCAGGGTCGACAGGCCGGCAGCCTTGGCGAGATCCCACCAGTGATAGTCGACGCCATCCTGAAGACCCGCATAGCCTTGCGCGTCGGCTCCGGGTTGACGTTCGAGGACGATCGAACGACCATTCGGGAGGATGAGCCGGTTCCAGACCAGCAGCACCCGGCGCTGACCGAAGCCGACGTCGTTGCTGTACTCGCCGATCAGCCGCGTGCCCTGCGGGATGAGCAGGATGCGCCCGGTCGGGCTGTCGTAGACATGCTCCGTGACCTGCGCGGTGATCTGGCCCGGCAGGTCGGATCGGATGCCGGTGATGAGGGCCGCGGCGATGACGGCGCCAGTCTGAAGCACATAGGGCGATACCGGACCCATCACGCGATCTGGCGAGACCGTGCGGCGGTCCACGCCCGCATTCAGGAACGCGAGCTGGCGATCCTGCGCCGTCGCTGCACCTGGCTGGCCCGGAAGACCTAGCCCAGAGAGGCTTGGGCTACCTGGTCCGCCAGCTGTCGCAATCGGAGCTGCGGCGCGCGCCTCCGTCTGGAAGAAGACGCGGCTCGTTCGGGCAGCTTCTTCTTCCGCGCGCCTGCGCTGCTCGACCGGATCGACGGTGGGCGCTGCCGCCATCGGCGGCGTGACGGGCTGGCCACGATTCTGCGCATCGAGGATGGGGCGCCCCAGATCCCCGGGCAGCGGAGGCCCGAGCACCGGGCCGGTGTAGTCGCGTGGCAGGCCGGCGAGCCCGTCCGCGGTTCGCCGGTTCTGCGTGGAGTAGAGCTCCTCACTACCAGGACCGATGTTGCGCGTCTGAAGCGCATAGATGAGCGCGCCGCCGACCCCGAGGGCGGCGACGAGGCTGAGACCGCCCAGCACCTTGCGCGACAGGCGTGTGACCCGGGGCGGTTCCGCGCGCAGTCGCATGGGCGCAGCGGCGTCGCCGGGCTGTGTGCCGATAAGCTGTGCGTCGGCACCGCTCTGCGTGTCGCGCTCACTCATGACGCGGGCCTCCCATCGGTGCGCACGATCCGGACCGTCTGCTGGCGCTCGCCACTGCCGAGACGGAGCTCGGCGGCGCCGAACAAGCGGTCGACGATCAGGATGTTCTGGTGAATCCGGCTGTTGGCAATCTGCGGTTCGCCATCGGCGCCGATCACGAAGAGCGGCGGCATCTCGCCCTGAACGATCCCGCGCGGAAACTCGACATAGACGCGACGCCCGTCGTCGTAGACCGAGATTGGCCGCCACGGCGGCGTGTCTCCCGTGAGGCCGTAGCGATAGTTCCGTGCCGCAACGGCCGGGATCACTGGCGTTGCGGGCACCGCCTGTCTCTGCGAGGCGGGCGGCGGCGGATAGGCCCAGGCGACGGCCGGCATATAGGGGCGTTCGCCCGAGCGCAGCTCGATCATGTAGATGCGCCGGTCAGTGGTGATGACCAGATTGGTCGTGATGTCTGGCCGTGTCGGCTTTACGAGAACATGGACGCGGCGCGTGATGCCCGAGCCGCTCTCGGTGTCACCGATGATCCAGCGCGCCGTGTCGCCCGCAGCAATCGGGCCGGCGCCAGTCAGGCTTTCGCCGGGTTCCAGCGCGATGTTGGTGATCTGCCCGGGAGCGGCATAGACTTGATAGAGCGCGCCCTCGCTCCAGGGATAGATCTGGATCGAGTTGAAGTAGCCCTCGCGACGTGGCTCGACGCGCGCGGCGGCATTGGCATTCTCAACGCGGCCCGCTGGGGTCCCTGCGGCAGCACCACCGCGCGCGGGTGTCCAGGCGGGCGGTGTGTGAAGCGGCCTTGGGGGCGCCTCCGTAACGGCAGCCGGCGCAGGGGGAAGCGGCGGCACATCGGCGTCATAGCTGATCTGTGGCGGTCGGTTGGTCGCGCAGCCGGCCAGCACCAGTCCGGAGATCAGCAAAAGCGCAGAGCCGGAAGCGCGGAAGCCGCGGTTCGCGGATCGGCGGAGATGATCTCTCATTGCCCCATCTCCCGCGACCAGTTGATGGCGTTGACGTAGATCCCGAGCGGATTGGCTCGCAGCCGCTCTGCGTCGCGCGGGGGTTGGATCACAATGGTCAGGATGGCCGTCCAGCGCTGTGTCGTGGAGAGCTGGCCGTTCTCGTACTGGCGTTCGGTCCAGGCAACGCGGAAGCTGTCAGGCGACGCGCGGATCACGCTCGACACCTCGATCGACACCTGTTGCTTCCCGACGCGGGTGAACGGATCGTTGGCGCGGGCGAAGTCGTTGAGGGCCGCCGCGCCGCGATCGGTCGTGAACTCGTAGGCGCGCAGCCAATTCTGCCGCACGACGATGGCGTCGGCGGGGATCGAGCGGACCTGCTCGATGAACCGCGCCAGATGCCAGGCCACCTGTGGGTCGGTGGGGCGGTAGTCGGCCTGCGCTGGCGCGACCGCTTGCGCCTGGCCGAGATTGTCGACCTGGACCACCCACGGGACGATGGTCCCGCGCGCCGACTGCCAGACCAGCGCGGCGGCGAAGCCGGCGGAGAGGATCAGGCAGCCGAAGGCCATGAGCCGCCAGTTTCGGGCCTGGACACGAGCTGAACCGATCCGATCGTCCCAGATCTGCGCTGCGCGCTGATACGGCGTCTCGGGCTCGGGCGTTTTGCCATAGTGGGTTGCGGGTCGCTTGAAGAAGCTCATGTGCGGTCGCCTCCGGAGAGATTGATGGAAGAGCCGCCGCCATGGCTGTCGCCCGATCGGATCGCGTGTGCCGCGAGCGTGACGCCGTGGCTCATGGTCTGCCCACGCCGCATGCGTTGCGCCCACGCCGGCGGGCTGGCGGCCGAGCCTGTGGCTGCCGGTGCGGCCGAACCGGCATCATTCGCGACCGTTCCCATGCTCGAGGAGCCACCGGTGGCGCCGAAGCCGCTTTTGACGCCGTCGGCGAAACTCGAGCGAACGCTTTGCGCGGCCCGGCGCAGCGGAGAGGCTGCCGCGCCGCCGGCCGCTCGTGCGACGCCGCCGAGGCCCGACGCGACGCTGGCGGCGCCCGACTGGCCGAGGGATCCGAGACTGTAGGCGGCGGAGGCGGCTCCCGCCGCGGTGGCTCCACCGCGCACGGCGGCGGCGCCGCCGGAAATGGCGCTCGCGCCACTGCGCAGGGCGAGCCCGGCCGCGCCGCCGGCAGCCATGGCTGCGCCGCCCGCGACGAGGCCGGTGCCGATGGCGGAGCCTGCGCCGAGTTGCGGGCCGCCGGACACGATGCCGTTGGCGATACCCGGACCGAAGATACCGAGACCAAGAAGCGACAGCGCCGCCAATACGACGGCCATTGCGTCGTCGATGGTCGGTGGCTGGCCGCCGAAGCCTGCCGTGAACTGGCTGAACAGAGTCGAGCCGATGCCGATGATGACGGCGAGCACCAGCACCTTGATCCCAGACGAGATGACGTTGCCTAGCACGCGCTCGGCCATGAAGGCGGTCTTCCCGAACAGGCCGAACGGGATCAGGACGAATCCAGCCAATGTGGTCAGCTTGAATTCGATCAGCGTGATGAAGAGCTGGATGGCGAGGATGAAGAAGGCGAGCAGCACCAGCGCCCAGGCGAAGAGCAAGCAAGCAATCTGGATGAAGTTCTCGAAGAAGGCGATCCAGCCCATCAGGTTTGAGATGGATTCGAGCAGCGGCCTCGCTGCATCGAGACCCGTCTGCGCGACCCGGCCCGGGCGCATCAGGTCCTGAATGGAAAACCCGGTGCCAGACGACTGAAGTCCGAGGCCGGCAAAGCTTTCGAAGACGATCCGCGCGAGGTTGTTCCAGTTGCCGATGATGTAGGCGAAGACGCCCACAAACAGCGTCTTCTTCACCAGACGCGCGATGATGTCGTCGTCCGCGCCCCAACTCCAGAACAGGGCGGCCAGCGTGACGTCGATGACGATCAGCGTCGTCGCGATGAACGCCACCTCGCCGCCCAGCAGGCCGAAGCCGCTGTCGATGTAGGAGGTGAAGACTCCGAGGAAATTGTCGATGACGCCGCTGCCGCCCATGGTTCAACGCCCTTCGTCGGCGCGTCGCGGCGCGGTGCGGGTGCCAAGGAAACGGTCGCGGGTTTCGGCCCAGATGCGCAGACACTCGCTGTCCCCGGCCGCGGCTTCCCCCATCTGCTGGCAGCGGCGCTGCCCCTCGCGCAGCGGGTCCGGCGCCTCCTCAAGCACGGGCGTCGGCCGAACCGCTGGCTTTTCCTCTTTCCGGGTCATTTCGATCGCCGTTGCCGTGATCGCGACGGAGACGAAGATGATTGCGCCCACGCGGGCCAGCGTCTTGCTGTCCATCCCGCTGCCCTCAGTTGCCGTTCGGGAACATCCGGGCGTTGCCGGGCTGATAGCCGGAGCCGGGCGTCAGGAACCGGCGGCGCTGTTCACGGCCTTGTTCGGCAGCTGCGGCGCGCTCGGCATCGACAAGCGCCTGCGCCCGGCCGTTTGCAGCGACCACGGCGACCAGGTCTGCGAGCTGCTGCGCCTGCAATGCAAGCAACTGGTTGCCGGCCTGGGTTGCCTGAAGCGCGCCGGTCGCACCCTGGCTCTGCCCGACAAGGGCCGCCATCTCGGCGCGGTTGCTGTCGATGTTGCCGACGACACCGGCTTGCACGCGCAGCGCGTCCTGAAGGCCGCCGACCGTGTTCTGCCAGCGCGATCGTGCATCGGAGACGAGACGCTGATCCGAAGTCGACAGTGAGATGTTGCCGTACTGGCTCTGAAAGGCCTGATCGATCTGCTGCACGTCGAAGGCGATGCGCTGTGCCTGACCCAGCAGCGCTTGCGTGCGCTGCACCGATTGCTGGAGCTGCTGAAGCGAGGAATAGGGCAGGCTCGCGAGATTGCGGGCCTGGTTGATCAGCATCTGTGCTTCGTTCTGGAGGCTCTGGATCTGGTTGTTGATCTGCTCGAGCGCCCGCGCGGCCGACAGGACATTCTGGACGTAGTTGGTCGGATCATAAACGACCCACTGCGCCGCTGCCGGGGTGACAAACACGGGCGAGAAGGCGACGGGCAGCGAGAGTATGGTTGCGGCGAACAGCGCCGCGCGAGAGCGTCGGATCATCATGGCTTGGGCTCCAGGTTGGTGAGGTCGGGGATGAGGTCGGCAGCCCATCCGACATCGCGGGCGCGCAGCCAGGCGGGCAGGAAGCCGTCGCGGCCATGCTCGGCGAGGATCGCCTCGATGGCGGCCTGATCAGTTTTCGAGGATGCCGCGCAGAGCGCGAGGGCGACTTCGGAGAGCCCCAGCTCGAACAGCCGGTTGCCGCGCCGCGACTGGCAGTAATAGTCGCGCTTGGGTGTGGCCCGGCTGAGGATCTCGATCTGACGGTCGTTCAAGCCGAAGCGCCGGTAGATCGCGGTGATCTGCGGCTCGATCGCGCGTTCGTTCGGCAGCAAAAGGCGCGTCTGGCAGCTTTCGATGATAGCCGGAGCGATCGCGCTCCCATCGATGTCGGCCAACGACTGCGTTGCGAAGACGACGGACGCGTTCTTCTTTCGCAGCGTCTTCAGCCATTCGCGCAGTTGCGCCGCGAAGCCCTCGTCGTCGAGCGCGAGCCAGCCTTCGTCGACAATCAGAAGCGTGGGCCGTCCATCCAGACGGTCGCCGATCCGATGGAAGAGATAAGCGAGAACCGCTGGCGCCGCGCCGCCGCCGATCAGCCCCTCGGTTTCAAAGGCCTGGACTGCGGCTTCCCCCAGTTGCTCACCTTCGGCATCCAGCAGCCGTCCATATGCACCGCCCACGCAATAGGGTCGCAGCGCCTGCTTGAGATCGTTCGACTGGAGGAGGACGGCGAGGCCCGTCAGCGTGCGCTCTGTGATCGGCGCGGACGCCAGCGAGGTCAGCGCCGTCCAAAGATGTTCTTTAACCTCCGGCGTAATCGTGACGCCCTCGCGGGCTAGGATGGCGGCGATCCAGTCGGCTGCCCAGGCACGCTCATGGGTCTCGTGAACGCGCGCGAGTGGTTGGAGGGACACCGACGACGCGGCGCCGTCCGTCAGGCTGCCGCCGAGGTCGTGCCAATCGCCTCCCATGGCGAGCGCGGCTGCGCGGATCGAGCCGCCGAAGTCGAAGGCGAAGACTTGGGCGTCCGGATAGCGCCGGAACTGAAGTGCGATGAGCGCGAGCAGCACGGACTTGCCCGCGCCTGTCGGTCCGACCACCAGCGTGTGGCCGACGTCGCCGACATGCAGCGAAAAGCGAAACGGCGTGCTGCCCTCCGTCTTGCCGTAAAGCAGTGGCGGCGCACCGAAATGCTCGTCCCGTTCCGGCCCGGCCCAGACCGCCGATAGCGGAACCATGTGGGCGAGGTTCAGGGTGGAGATCGGTGGTTGCCGCACGTTGGCGTAGACGTGGCCGGGCAGCGACCCGAGCCAGGCATCGACGGCGTTGATGGTCTCGGACATCGCGGTGAAGTCGCGGCCCTGGATCACCTTTTCGACGAGGCGCAGCTTCTCGTCGGCGGTGCGCGGATCGGCGTCCCAGACGGTGACGGTTGCGGTCACATAGGCCTGACCGGCATAGTCCGCTCCCAGCTCCTGCAAGGCCATGTCGGCATCGGCCGCCTTGTTCGCAGCATCCGTGTCGACGAGCGCGGATGCCTCGTTGGTCATCACTTCCTTGAGGATCGCGGCGATGGACTTGCGCTTGGCGAACCACTGCCGCCGGATGCGCGTCAGCAGCTTCGTGGCGTCCGTCTTGTCGAGAAGGATCGCCCGCGTGGACCAGCGATAGGGAAAGGCGAGCCGGTTGAGATCGTCGAGAATCCCTGGCGTCGTCGCGGTCGGAAAGCCGTTGATCGTCAGCACTCGCAGATGGGCGGCGCCGAGCCGCGGTTCGAGGCCGCCGGTCAGCGGCTCATCGGCGAGAAGCGCATCGAGGTAGATCGGCGTTTCGGGCACGCGGACCCGGTGGCGCTTTGTGGAGACGGTCGCGTGCAGGTAAGTCAGGGTCTCGGCGTCATCGAGCCAACGGCATTCCGGCATGAAGCCATCGACGAGCTGGAGGACGCGGTTGGTGCGGTCAATGAAGGCCGCGAGGGCTTCATGGGGATCGACGCCGGACTGTTGGCGACCCTCGTAGAGCCAGAGTTCAGCCCGCGCGGCGTCCTCGGCGGGCGGGAGATAGAGAAAGGTCAGGAAGTAGCTCGACTCGTAATGTGCGCCCGCTTCCTCGAAGTCAGCCTTGCGCTCCGCATCGACGAGGGCGGAGGCGGCGTCCGCGAAGCGGCTTGCCGGATAGGAGGCGGCTTCGTGACGCTGCGCTTCGACGAAGATCGCCCAGCCCGAGCCCAGACGCCGGAAGGCGTTGTTGAGGCGACTGGCGACGGCCACCAGTTCGGCAGCCACAGCTGAGTCGAGATCCGGACCGCGAAAGCGCGCGGTGCGCTGGAAGCTGCCATCCTTGTTGAGCACGACGCCTTCGCCGACCAGCGCCGCCCATGGCAGGAAATCAGCGAGGCGGGTCGCGGTACGGCGGTATTCGGCGAGGTTCATCATGGCCAAGCCTCAGACCGAGAGATGGCCCGGAATGCGCAGATGCCGGCGGCCGACTTCGACAAAGAGCGGATCGCGCTTGGCCGCCCAGACGGCGGCGAAATGGCCGATCACCCAGATGAGGAGACCGACCAGCCATAGCCGCAAGCCGAGACCGACAGCGCCGGCGAGCGTGCCGTTCATGATGGCGATGCTGCGCGGTGCGCCGCCCAGCAGGATGTGCTCGGTCAGCGCGCGGTGGACCGGAACCGAGAAGCCCGCGACCTCATCGGGATGATGCAGGAGGCCCGCCATCAGACGAGCGCCCCGCCGCCGAACGAGAAGAACGACAGGAAGAAGCTGGAGGCCGCGAAGGCGATCGACAGGCCGAAGACGATCTGGATGAGGCGCCGAAATCCTCCGCTCGTGTCGCCGAACGCCAGCGTCAGGCCGGTGACGATGATGATGATGACCGCGATGATCTTGGCGACCGGTCCCTCGATCGACTGGAGGATGGACTGCAGTGGCGCTTCCCAGGGCATCGAGGAGCCCGATGCATGGGCGGCGGGCGCCAGAAGAAAGCTCAGGGTCAGCGCAGTGGCGGCGGTCGCGAGGCGCTGATGGCCGCGCGTGATATGTCGGATCATGCGGGTTCTCCTTGTGGGTCGGGAGGCTGGGTTGCGGGGGAAAGGCGGTAGTCGGTGTCCGTCCCGAGCCCTTCGACGCGGGCGAGTTCGGCGAGACGCCGCGCAGCGCCGCGGCCGGAGAGCACAGCCACCAGATCGATGGTCTCGGCGATCAGCGCCCGGGGGACGGTGACGACAGCTTCCTGGATGAGCTGCTCGAGGCGGCGCAGCGCGCCGAGTGCGGTGCCGGCGTGGATCGTGCCGATCCCGCCGGGATGGCCGGTGCCCCAGGCCTTCAGGAGATCGAGCGCCTCAGACCCACGCACTTCACCGATCGGGATCCGATCCGGCCGCAGCCGCAGCGAGGAGCGCACCAGGTCGGATAGGGTCGCGACGCCGTCCTTGGTGCGCATGGCGACGATGTTCTGCGCCCTGCATTGCAGTTCGCGGGTGTCTTCGATGACGATGACTCGGTCGGCCGTCTTCGCGACCTCGGCTAGCAGGGCGTTGGTCAGGGTGGTCTTGCCGGTGCTGGTTCCTCCGGCCACGAGGATGTTGGCGCGCGCTGCGACCGCCTGCCGGAGGATGACGGCCTGGTCCGCCGTCATGATGCCGGCGGCGACATAGTCGTCGAGCGTGAAGACGGCGACGGCAGGCTTGCGGATCGCGAAGACCGGTGCCGTTACGACCGGCGGAAGCAGGCCTTCGAAGCGCTCGCCGGTTTCGGGGAGCTCGGCCGAGAGGCGCGGGCGACGGTCATGCACCTCGGCGCCGACATGATGGGCGACAAGGCGGACGATGCGTTCGCCATCGGCTGCCGAAAGTCGCTCTCCCGTATCGGACAGGCCGTCAGAGAGTCGGTCGATCCAGAGCCGCCCATCGGGGTTGAGCATGACCTCGACGATCGCGGGGTCTTCCAGGAATCGGGCGACCGCAGGCCCCAAGGCGGTGCGCAACATGCGTGCGCCGCGGGAGGCTGCTTCCGATTGCTGATGGTTGACCGCCACGTCGTCCCCGTTCGCTTGCGGGCCCGCGCGACGCGCGGCCCTGGATCGGGGATGAGTAAGAAAGGCAGGAACTGGGGCGTTGCAACAACGGTTGAGGGGTCATCGTACTGTGGCGAAGAAAGACAGGTGATCGGCGGACCGGCGTCGAGCCACGGCAGCGTTTGCGGCTCCTGATTGGCGCGTTTTCCCGAGCGGGAATAATTCAGACCCGGGAGCTACCTCAACACGCAGGCTTTCCCGAGCGGGAAATTCTTATAGACATTCTTCAGGAATCCATGATACTTTCCCGTTCGGTAAATATCATGGCCAGGCGCAACCTCACCACCGCCGAGATCGGCGACATTGTGCGAACCACCCGCAAGGCCGCTGGCTTGCGGCAGGACGAGCTTGCCGGCGCAGCTGGCGTCGGCCTGCGCTTCATCGTCGATCTCGAAGCGGGAAAGCCGACCGCGCAGATCGGCAAGACGCTTCAGGTCCTCGCTGCACTCGGCTGCTCACTCGATATCACACCGCCGCCCGACACCAAAGGAGCGCGGAAGGCATGACGCGCACCCTCGATATCTGGTGGGACGGGCGCCTGGTAGGCCAGCTGACGCAGGACAAGCACGGTGAACTCGGCTTCGCCTATGCGCCGGCTTGGCTTGACGATGAGCAGGCGCAGCCATTGTCCGCCTCGCTGCCAAAGCGGGCGGAGCCGTTCAGTCGTCGCGAGTGCCGCCCGTTTTTCGGCGGTCTCCTGCCGGAAGAAAGCCAGCGCGACGCCGCGGCTCAGGCACTCGGCGTGTCGCGGGCCAATGATTTCGCCCTTCTTGATCGCCTCGGCGGCGATGTGGCGGGCGCGCTCCAGCTTCTGCCGCCCGGCGAAGTACCAGCCACTCTTGCCCCCGATCAACGGCCAACCCCACTTGACGATGCAGGGTTGATCCGGGTTCTGGATGCGCTGCCCGTCCGACCATTGCTGGCTGGCGAGGAAGGCCTGCGTCTCTCTCTCGCTGGCGCGCAATCGAAGGTTCCGGTGGTTCTGGTGGATGGCGTGGTGGCCTTGCCTGCGCCGGGCCAGCCGACGACGCATATTCTCAAACCGCCGATATCGCGGTTCGCGGCGACGACCGAGAACGAGGCGTTCGTGATGCGCCTTGCCGCCGCGATCGGTATCGATGTCGCGCCGGTAGAAGCGCGCATCGTGCAGGATCGGACGTTTCTGCTGGTCCAGCGCTATGACCGCGTCATTGGCGACGATGGCTTTGTGCGCCGCATCCATCAGGAGGATTTCTGCCAGGCGCTCGGCGTGCCACCGGAGACCAAATACGCGAGCGAGGGCGGCCCGACCTTCAGGGATTGCTTCGCGCTGCTCCGCCGCGTCGCCGCAAGGCCCGCTGTGGATGTGCTGAAGCTTCTCGATGCGGTGATCTTCAATGTGATCGCCGGGAACGCCGACGCACACGGCAAGAATTTTTCGATCCTCTACGGCGACGAAGGCCCACGCCTAGCCCCGCTGTATGATTTGCTTGCGACCGTTGCCTATCCCGATCTCTCGCCGAAATTTGCCATGAAGATCGGGAAACGAGCGACGCTTGCCGAACTGGATGCGAAGGGTTGGGCAGCGTTCGCGGCGGAAGCGGGTGTCGGCCTGCCGCTGATACGCAGGCGGGTCGCGGAGATCAGCAAAGGCGTGATCGCGCGAACAGGCGAGGTTACCGCCGAGTTGGTGCGCCCCGGCTTCGATCGGAAGGCGATCGAAAGCCTCGCCGCGATGGTCCGCGAACGGGCGGCGCGCTGCGCGCTGACGGTGGCGGAATCCGGCCGCTCGGCCAGCCAACTGCGCGATGGAGCGAATGTCGAAGGGAGCAATGGCCAATGACATTTCTCTACTTCGCTTATGGCTCCAACATGTTGCCGGCACGTCTGCTTGGCCGTTGCCCGTCGGCGAAGGTCGTCAGGACGGGAGTTGCACGCGCCTGGAGTCTTGCGTTTTCGAAGGCGAGTAAGGACGGCTCAGGAAAGGCGACCCTGGTTATCGCCCCGAATTCCGCCGTTCCCGGGGTCATTTTCGAGATTGATCTGGCCGAACAAGAGCAGTTGGACCGGCACGAGGGAGCAGGCTCTGGCTACCGGCGCGAGGACACTTTCGCCATCGAGGGAAGCACTGTTCCGGCGAGCAGCTATCTGGGCACCTCGTTGGACCACACATTACGGCCTTTCGATTGGTACCTCGCGACCGTCATTGCCGGCGCCGAATATCATGGGCTGGACACAGCTCATGTCGCCGCGCTGAGGGGCACGCGCTTCGTCGAGGATGCCGAATTGGGTCGAAGGACCCGCGTCGAAGCCATCAAGGCGATGCGAGAGCATGGCATCCAAGATTACCGAACGTTACTTGAAGGTCTGGGATAGGCGTGCCGATCACTCTTAATCCTATGTCGGCGCTCCCCCAATGCGAGGGAGAACAATGGAGCGTCGACGCCCCTGACGATCTCGCGCAGCTTGTCGCGCTGGTGTTGGTCGGTCAGGCATTCCACGCGGCACTGATCCTTGTGGGCACGCAATTAGCGCCGCCGAAAATCACGGCAGGGCTGAAAGATACGCTCGACAAAGATCTGCATCCTACGACGGAAAAGGGTATCGAACATCGCGATGGTCTTTTATTTGAGATCATTTGCTGGGTCGCTGCCCGAAAGGGCAAGACGGGCGATGAAAAGATCGACAATTCGCACCTTAAGGCGACCAACCAGGGCACTGATGGCGTCAAGATTACGGTCGATCCAGCGACGAAGACGCTGACGAAGGCGACCGTCTACGAGTACAAATGCACGATCCATGCCCGGCAAAAATTCCAGAGTCAGGTGTTGAAGTCGTTTCGTGAGTATATTTCTGGCAAGCGCGATAATCAGCTGGCTCAAGCCGTTCTCGCCTTGCTGGAAAGCTACGGCTTCAATGGATACGAGCTCAAGACGGCATATGACACGCTGATTCAGACACGCCCGCTGGCGTTTGAAGCATCGCTGACTGTTTCGCCATCGCAGTTTCCAGCGGCCAAATGCGTCGCGTTGTTCAAGGACTATGATTCTCTTCAGGTGGCTTTGGACAAGCGCGGCGGTAACACGCTCCCGCTAGACGACGTTCGGGCCTGGTTTGCTGATTTCGCGGATCGCGTCTGGGCGCGGATTTCGACGTTCGATGTTTGACGCGCAAACCGCAGCCTTGATCCGGAGCGCGCCGGCTCTTGAGGGCGTCGACCCGTCGATGCTGCCGCAAGAACTGACCGGTATCTATGCCGAACTGGCCGGCCTCAGGCTGCGTGCGGCATCGCTAGCCGAGCAGCCCGACTACCTCGCCCAACTCGCGCGTATCGAGCGGATCGCGACTATCTACGAAGCGCTCGTCGACCGCGGTGCAGAAGATCACGAACGCCGGGCCGCCGCCTTCGTCGCAGCGACCGCCTATCAGCTTCTGGCCCGTATCCGCCCGGATCTCGAGGAGCGCGATGAACTCCTGACCACGCGGGCCATTGACCCGCGCGTATCGGCACCACTTCTGTTCCTGATTGCTGAACAGAGCCCTGACGCGCGTGAAGCCGCTCGCGAGCTCGCAGGCCCCCGTCTTGAAGATATTCATCGCGGCGCTTTGGTAGAAAGCGTCGAAGACCTTGCCTTGGAACGATTTGAAGCGATCCTCGAGCGTGCCAACCGTTTGGCAGGATTGCGGCCTGGGGCCGATGCGCCGTTTGATGAACGAGCGACGCAGGCGTTGTACGGATTGTGCTGGAGCGGTCTGGTGCAAATGGTAGCACGGTTGCTCGATCGTCCTCGTGTCGAGCTCGCCTATCAATCGTTCGAAACCCCTCAGCATGCCTTCGCCCGAGTGGTGGAACTCGCAACCCGTCCGCTGAATCTTCCGGACACTGGCCTCAACATTACCTCCAGCTATGCGGGACCGCGTCATCTGGCGCGGTTGCTTATGCACGTCGCAGACGGACTTGAGGACGTTGGCGTCACTCGAATCCCACCGCCCGCGGGTGCGGAAGAGAATTCTTGGAAGCTGTGGGTTCGCCATCGCGCGTCGAGCAAACCGGTGCTTTGGCCGAATCACCGCGCCGCTCTGGCTACGCATTTTCTGGATGTTGGAAAGTCAGCGGTGCTGGTACTGCCCACCGGCGCGGGCAAAACCACGCTTTCAGAGTTGAAGATCGCCTCGACCTTGTCGGCCGGCAAGAAGGTCATCTTCCTCGTCCCGACCTTGGCTCTGGTCGATCAGCTTCGTGATGATCTTGCCGAGAGCTTTCCAGAGAGTCTGATAGAGAGCGTGGTGTCGGCCGATGGCGATCTCACCGCGATGATCCGCGGACCAGAGCTCGAGTCGATCGAAGTGATGACTCCCGAGCGATGCCTTGCGCTGCTGAGCTTCACCGACACCGACATGAGCGATCTTGGCCTGTTGGTCTTCGATGAATGCCATCTGTTGAGCCCCGATGGCGGCGGGTCCCGTAGCGTGGACGCAATGCTGTGTTTGCTCCATGCTATCAAACGCGCACCAAACGCCGATCTCCTTTTGCTCTCTGCGATGCTGAAGAATGCTGGAGAGGTGGCCGATTGGCTTGCCACGATTACCGGGCGTGCCTGTGTCGGTTTTCATGATCCCTGGAAGCCGAGCCGGCAGGCACGCGGCGTGGTGATCTATCCGAAGGCGCAAGTCGATGCCGCAAACATGATCGTCCGGCGTAAGAAACGGCTCAAAGCGTCCTACAAGGCACCACCGCTCAATGCCGACGCATATGCATTGTTCGGGCTGCACCATGCCTGGCTTAAAACCGTTCCGACCGACATGCGGCTCGTGCGGCTTTCCGATGTGCCCGTCGTACTCGGGCGTGGGACGGGCGGAGCAAGCCCCAACGCGAATGATGTCGGGGCAGCTTTGGCCAAGAACGCGGCTGTTGCTGGACTGAAGACCATCATGTTCGTACAGCAAGCCGACCACGCGCCGACCACGGCGAAGCGGCTTCGTGGCAAGCTGCCGTCTCCGCCCGCTCTCACTGAAACCGAAAATAGCCTCTGGGTCGACACGGTGGCTGAACTCGGTGCTGAATGCTGCTCGCTGTTCGACCCAACTGCGCCCGCAATCCCACATAACGGAGACATGATCCCGCTCGAGCGACGGCTCGCCGAATCGGTCTTCAAGAAGGCCGGAGGCGTCAACGTCATCGTCGCGACCCCGACGCTGGCGCAGGGCATGAACCTTCCCGCGCAAATCGCGATCTTGGCAGGCACGATGCGGCACAATGAAGATGGCCGCAAACCGCTCGAAGGCCATGAGATATTGAACGCAGCCGGTCGTGCCGGACGCGCCGGCCATCTGGCGAACGGTACAGTGCTCCTGATTCCGGAACCAGTGGTGCAATTCGACGCGAATTCCGTCCCCGAAAGCGAAGCCTTCGAGATGCTTAAGGCGGTGCTGCCGGAGAACGATCAATGCGTGACGATCGACGATCCGCTGACTCCGTTGCTTGACCGCATTCAGGCCGGCGAACTCTCTGGTGCGGGTGTGCGCTACCTCCTGAGCCGACTTAGGGCGGGCGAAGCGGAAGACACGGCCGTCGAAATGGCGGTCAAGATGATCAGCCGTTCCTTTGCCGGATACCAGGCGCGGCAAGCCAAGCAGGATGCCGCTTTCGACGAGAAACTCGGTGCGTTGAGGACCGCGCTTGACACGGCCACTGAACAGACGTCGGTGCCCGTGATACAGATCGCTGCCTTCACGGGTCTTGCGGTCGAGCCACTAGCGGCCATTGCGGCGAAAGTTGAGGCGGAAATCGACTCGTTACCCTCGACCGTATGCGATTGGATGGAATGGCTAATCGATTTCATGACCGCCGATCGCACAAGCTACGCCTTGCTGTTTGGATCAGCTGTCGAGACGGTCAAGGCTGTCACTCGCGGCAAGAAGACCGGCGGCGACAGCACGGCTGCGGAAATGACGCTACTCAAGACCGCGCTGACTGCGTGGCTCAAAGGCGAACCCTTCGATCGCATCGAGGCTTCACTTGGCGTTCCCGCGGCCAAGATCGGTGTCTGCAAGCGTACGCGCGACCTGATCAATCGGATCGCCAATCGACAACTCTACATGGTCGCCGCAGCGGCCGCAGAGGTTATCCGCCAAACGCTGACGGCTAAGGAGAAGATCGCTGCGAATCCTGCAGTGCTCGAAATCTTCGCCTACGCGATCCGTCGGGGTGTCGATTCACCGGAGAAGGTCGCGTTTGCATACCGAACCCCAAACGCGCGTTCGCGGGTCCTTCTGCACCGTGCGTTTGCTGAAACGGTCGGGGATCGTCCGCCGGTGCTCGGCTCCGATTTCGAGCACGTCATGCGCCATCTCGACGCCATCCTAGCGTTTGGGTCGGTCGATCTCCCCGCACTTGGATCGGTCGCTAGCCCGTCAGCGGACCCGTCCGAGACGCTGTAGGCCGTAGGTGCCCGACTGCACTTCCTTCGCACTGGGCAGTACCCAGCGAAGGCGAGCCCTTATGCCAGCCCGAAATCAGCCAGAGCTGATCGAGCATCGGTAGGAGGTCAGCCTGGCCAGAAACTTGCCGAACTATCCGACTCCGCTGGAGTCCCAGCTTCGACAAAGATGTCGACTTCGGGCGTTTGAAGAATCGTCAGCGATGACCGAGGTGAGGGCGCTGAGCGGAACAGCATAAACCATTCCGAATGTTATATTATCCATCTGATGTGTCCCCGCCGCTGATGTCGTCCGGGATCTCCCTCAAGAAGGTCTGCCCCTTCTGCAGGCGTCGCCCCAGCGTCTCGATGAAGCCTTCATAGCGTTCCCGCCCTTTGGCCTGTGCTGACGCTTGAGCATCGTTCGGCAAAGGCGGCGTGATCGTCAGCCAGAACCGGACGAACAGGGCGAGGGTTTCTGCGGTGACGCCGAGGTCGCGCTCGAGACGCTGGACCTGACGCGACAGCCGATCAAGGCGGCGCGCGAACGCGGCCTCGCGCTTGTCCGCGCCATCGGGCGACAGGAACGACGCAACCGCTGCCTCGACGATCGCGGAGCGGGAGAGCTTCTTGCGGTCGGCGAGATCGGCGATCTGGCGGAGCATCTCGGGCGGGAAATAGACGTTCATCCGGTCGCGCATTGCCGCCTCACAGATCGATGCCATCATTCGGATCGAGCGCGACCTGTCGCGCCACGCCGCGCATCTGCTGGCGCAGCGCCTGCCGCTGCCGCGCCGCGTCTTCCGGCTCATCGTCCAGCATGATGGAAAACTCGTCGGCTGCGACAGGTCCGGTTGTTTCCTTGGCGATCGCGACATGGTCGGGCAGTTCGGGCTCGCGCCGCAGCCCGCCATTGGCGGCATCTTCCGCCTTGTCGAGCTCTGCCGCGAGCTCTGCGTCCGGCCGCTGCGGCTTCAACTCGGACCAGGCGTCCTTTCGGGTCGAGCGCCCGCATTTCGCTGGGTCGGGCGATGGCAGGATGCGCTCCTTGAAGCGGCGATCCTCGAAGTAACGGGCCTTCTTGGCTCGGATGGGATGGACACCAGCGGCCATGACGATCTCGTCTGTAGCGGGCAGCTGCATCACCTCGCCGGGTGTGAGGAGGGGCCGCGCCGTCTCCGAGCGCGAGACCATCAGGTGGCCGAGCCAGGGGCTGAGCCGGTGCCCGGCATAGTTCCGCATCGCTTTCATCTCGGTCGCCGTACCGAGGGCGTCGCTCACGCGCTTGGCGGTGCGCTCGTCATTGGTGGCAAAGCTCACGCGCACATGGCAGTTATCGAGGATCGCGTTGTTCGGGCCATAGGCCTTTTCGATCTGGTTCAGCGATTGCGCGATGAGAAACGATTTCAGGCCGTAGCCGGCCATGAAAGCGAGTGCGCTCTCGAAGAAGTCGAGGCGGCCGAGCGCCGGGAACTCGTCCAGCATCATCAGCACGCGATGCCGCCGGTCTCGCGCATGCAGATCCTCGGTCAGGCGTCGGCCGATCTGGTTGAGCACGAGCCGGATCAACGGCTTCGTCCGGGAGATGTCGGATGGCGGAACCACGAGGTAGAGCGTCGCCGGCTTCTCGTCGGCGATCAGGTCGGCGATCC
Organism: Pseudomonadota bacterium; assembly: GCA_003577275.1. Taxonomy (GTDB): domain Bacteria; phylum Pseudomonadota; class Alphaproteobacteria; order Sphingomonadales; family Govanellaceae; genus PRO5. Next base: position 299,686 of record QEVO01000002.1, on the reverse strand, counting down.
GCCAGTCGCACCGGCGCGTCACCTCCGCCACCACCGGGTCGCGATAGAGGCCCAAGAACGACATGGCGGTGGACAGAACGCCCGAGCGCTCGTTGTCGCTCTTGTTGAGGAGCTCACGCGCCGTCGACGCAACGACCGGATGAGGGCCGCCCGGTCCGAGATGCGGCGTCGTCATCATCGCCTTCAGGGTTGCCTCGATCGGACGGCGTGGGTCCGACAAGAAGGCGGCGACACCGGCAAGCGTTTTCTCCTCTTCTGCATAGAGGACATGAAGGATGGCGCCGACGAGCAAAGAATGGCTCGTCTTCTCCCAGTGATTGCGCTTGTCGAGTGAGCCCTCGGGGTCGACGAGAACATCGGCGACGTTCTGCACGTCGCGGACTTCCCACTCGCCGCGCCGCACTTCAAGCAGCGGATTGTAAGCGGCCGACTTGGCGTTGGTGGGATCGAACAGCAGGACGCGGCCGTGCCTGGCGCGAAAGCCGGCGGTCAGCTGCCAGTTCTCGCCCTTGATGTCGTGGACGATGGCAGAGCCCGGCCAGGTGAGGAGCGTGGGAACGACGAGGCCGACACCCTTGCCCGATCGGGTCGGCGCGAAGCACAGGACATGCTCAGGCCCGTCGTGCCGGAGATAGGCGTCGCCGAGCTTGCCGAGGACGACGCCATCGGGTCCGAGCAGGCCCGCTGCCTTCACCTCCCGGAGTTCAGCCCAGCGGGCCGAGCCGTAGGTCTCCACGTTTCTCGCCTCACGGGCACGCCATACCGACATTGCGATGGCGACGGCGATGGAGATGAAGCCGCCTGAGGCGGCGATCACCGCGCCTTCGACAAAGATCGGAGGGGCATAGGCGTCGTAGAAATACCACCACCAGAAGAAGGCGGGGGGGTAGTAGACCGGCCAACCCGCCAGCTCGAACCAGGGCGTGCCGAGCTGCGCCTGAAAGCCAAGCCGCCAGGCAGTCCATTGGGTCGCGCCCCAGGTCGTGAGCAGCACGATGAGGAACACGGTGGTGATCTGACCCCAGAGGATTTTCGTCGCAGACATCGGCGGCGGTCCTTTCTTCCTTGTTGGCTAGAGGGCGAGCCCGCGCTTGCGACCGAGGCCCCATTCGATGCCGCCGCCGTCCTTCACGGCGCCGGCGACATGCTGGCCGAGCTTGCGCTCGATCTCGCGGGACCAGGGCACGAGCTGGAAGCCGAGGCCATTGTCGATCATCGCGAAGCGGCCGGAGGAGAGGTCGAGACGCTGGCGATAGGTGCCCGCGACCTGATCACCGGCGGTCGGTTTCATGTGCGCCAGACCGGTCTCGGCGGAGAGGCGCGCCCCGACCGCATCCAGTTCGCGCCGCCGCAGCGTGGCGAGGAGGTCGCGTTGCAGGATGATCCGCTGGCCTTGGCGGCGACCGAGGCCTTGGTCGGCGAGATGCTCGGCCCGTGCCTGCATGGCGTCGCGCACCTCTCGCCCAAAGCCTCCCATCGACAGCGGCATGGGGTCCGCCTCCACGAGCCGATGGTCCAGCCAGGTGGCCCCCGGCGCCTTGATCTGCTGGCCGAGTTCGAGGTCTGACCGGCTCGCGAGAACAAGCGTCGGGCGCGGCTCATCGGCTCGGCCAAAGCGCCGAACCTCAACGATGCCGCCGATCGCAGGCGCATGCTCGAAGGCTTCGATACCGCGGAACCGGACGTGGTGGGCGCGGCCGTCGGTGCCGTCGATCACCGCATAGGCTTCGCCCGTCAGCTCGTCGTGCAGGCCGCGATCGACCAGCCGCCCGATGATCGGTGCCTGGCCGCTCCCGCCTTCGATGACATAGTCGGCGACGGCGCGATCTTCACCGCGCTCGGCAAAGGCGCGGTGCATGGTCTTGATGATGTCACCGCGAAGCCCGAGATCGCGCAAATGGCGTTCGGCGTCGAGGCCGACCGTCCACTCGCCGGGGCTGGCGGATGACGCAAGGCCCATCTTCTCCAGGTGCTGGAGCCGGCCGATCATGAGCCGGCGGGTCTGGGGATCAGCGGTGCCGGTTTGCTCGGGACGAAGGTCGATGAAGCCGGTTTCGTCGGCGGCGATGCGAATCTCGACATCGAGGCGCGTCCAGCGCTCGGCCGTGATTTCGCGCTCGAGCGCCGTCTTGATCTCGTGCTCCGGCTTCGGGCCGAGTTCGATCGACACGAGATCCTCGGCCCGGGATCGCAAGCCGCGGCTGATGTAGTCGCGTGAGATGACGAGGTCGGCGCCTTGGGTGTCGACGCCTCGCACCAGCAGGTGGACGTGGGGATTGTCGGTGTTCCAGTGATCGACCGCGACCCAATCGAGCCGGGTCCCGAGATCGGCTTCCATTTGGCGCGCGAGGTCGCGGGTGAAGGCGCGCAGGTCTGTCATCTCGCCGGCGTCCTCGGGCGAGATGATGAAGCGGAAATGGTGCCGGTCGTTCTTGGAGCGCGCGGCGAAACCAGCGTCGTCGGCGCGGTCGCTGTCGGCATCGAACATCACGGCCTTTTCACCGTCGCGCGTGACGCCGTCGCGTTTGAGATAGGAGAGGTGGGCATTGAGCGGCGCAGACCGGAAGGCCCGGCCCTGGTGGCGGGCGATCCGCGCCTTGACGACGACCCGGCGCGACGAGCTGAAAAGCCGCGCGCGGCTGAACGCGATCCGTCCGCGCCCGAAGCTCGAACGGCCATAGCAGGATGCCTTGCGGCCCGGACCGCCGCCGGTGCCGACATGCCCCGAGCGCTTGGCGGCGCGCAGGACCTGGTTGATGAAGCTCTTGGGCTTCGGCGCCCGCGTCGAACCGATACGGCCCGGCCGGACCCGAAAGTCGCTGTCGCCGCCGCTCATCGCCGGCCTCCGGCAGGCCAAGCGCCGGACAGTGCCGGCAATGTCCTTGAAATAGCGTGGAAAATAGCCGGAAGCGGCACTGTCCCCGACCGACCGGCACGTGAAAAGCCATGCGAAAGCAATGGCTTGCACGTGAGTGGCGAGCCGCTTTTATCTCGCCGTCTGTTGGTCGTGTGTGCTTCGCCCCAACCGCCCCATGCCGCCTCTTTCCGGGAACTCGCTACACCGCGCCGGAATGCGATTCTGGTCATGGGCGCCCCCCATCATCGGCGCGGGCCACGAAGATGCCTGCCGTCTGCGTCGAAGCGGCGATTGGGGGTTGCTGCGGATCTGCCGTTCGGCGGTCGTTCCTTTGACGATTGGGCTGCGATCGGTTTGCTGCAACGCTGCCGTTGGAGCGCGCGACGAACAACGGAGACCGAGTCCAGGCGAGCGGGTCGACGGTCGCGACAGCAACGCCGGCAGCGAGCGGCTCACTGCCGATCAACGGCGCGATCGCGGCCACGTAGGCGATGGTCTCGGCGGGCAGCGCGCGGCCAGCCGAGAGATAGTCATCGTAGCGCCCGGGGCCGGCATTGTAGGCCGCAAGGAAGCCCGGCGCGCCGTAGCGGTCGTGCATTTCGCGCAGATAGGCAGCACCAGCCAGGATGTTGTCGCGCGGGTCAAAGGGATCGGCGCCCAGACCGTGGCGCGCCCGCAGATCCGCCCAGGTCGCGGGCATGATCTGCATGAGTCCCATCGCGCCTTTGGGCGAGACCGCGCGGACACGACCGCCGCTCTCGAGGCGCATGACTGCCCAGATCCAGCGCTCGGGAATGCCGAACCGCTGCGCTGCCTCGGCGACCGCTTGCGTGTAGGGCGAGCCTGCAGCGGGTCGCTCGACGACCGAGGGCTGCGCCAGAGACGGCGTGGGCATCGCGCCAGCAAAGGCCAGGCCGGAAAGGAGAAGGAAGGGCAGTCGGCGGGCGGCCCCTTTCGCTCCAGCAGCGGGCTGGCGATGGGAGACGCGCATCGGTCAGTCCCGCTCGCTGCGCTTGATCGGCCGGTTCCAGTAGAGACCCCATGCTGACTTGTCGTCGGCCGACTGGAACAGGTTGGCCCGGATCGGCTGTGCGAAGGTCGGATCGTCGAGCTGCAACGACACATACTCGCCGGCCTTCTCGCCGGTACGCTTCCATCCCGCGCCCACTTCAGGCCCATCGGCGTCGTCGCCGAGGTGAACGCGATAGTCGGGCGCGTTCTCGGCGTCGGAGTGCTCCGCCGGCACGAGCACCAGAGCGGCGTCGAGGGCGAGCGTGCGAATGCGGCCGCCATAGCCGCTCTTGGTGCGGGTGAATTCTCCGATCAGGCTCATGGCAACCTCCTTGGCGATGCGGTGGAACGGGTCATGGCTGCGCCGTCACCGCGTCGGCGCGCGCCAAACGAAGCGACCGTCGCCGTCTTCGTCGGTGTAGAGAGGCGTGGCCCGCCCGATCACGGTGGTGACGGCGAGAGGCCCGAAGTAGCGGCCGTCGAGGCTGTCTAGGACGCCGATGTTCATGAGGAAGAGTTCGTTCGCGCCGATCTGGTGGCAGCCCTTCCAGATGGGCAGCGTGCGCCCCAGACGGTCGCGGTCGAGCGCATTGCCGAGGGCGATTCCGTCGACGGTGATGGCGGCACCCGCACGGCAGACCGTCTGCCCGGGAAGTGCGGCAACGCGCTTCAAGAGCGGCACGCCGCGCGGCAGATAACCCCGGTCCGCGAGGAAGGCGGCAAGCGGCTCCGGCGCATTGACCGCGACAAGGTCGGTGACCTCGAGCGGCGTCGCCGAACCGATCTCATAGAGGCCGACCGGGACGCTGGCCGATGCGTTCCAGACGAGCCGCGGTGCAACGTGCACCATCGCCAGCGTGATCAGCAGGAGCGCGGCGCCCGTGGCCGTCAGCAGGTAGCCGGCGCGCGTCATGGCTCGGCTCTCTGGCGCAGGCGCCAGGCGCGGTGCTGCTGTCGGGAGTAGGAACGCGGGGCGTCCCCGGCGGCGAGCCGGTTATGGACATGGCGCCAATAGTCAGGCGCAGCTTCGGCGGGGTCGATGTCGAGCGCTTCGATCGCGTCGATCAGAAGCAGCACCCGTTCGACGCTCGGCCAGCCGCTCGTTTGCAGCAGGATTTCACCACCGGGCCGCACCGAGGGTAGCGTCTGATAGCCTTCGCTCGCGCTGACGGCGCGCAGGATGTCGATGCGCGAGACGACGGTGCCAAAGCCATTCGATGCCCAGCGGACGAAGGCGAAGACAGCCCCGGCGGGGAAGCTGAGGACGCGGCGCCGTCGGTCGAGGATCTGTTCGTGGACCGCATGGCCGAAGCGGATCCAGTGCTCGATCTGCTTCTCGCGCCAGACCAGTTCGACCTCGGTGAGCCGACCCGGAGGTGATGACGGCCGAACGCCCGCTGCGCCATGAATTGCCAAGGCGCTCATGGCGCGTCCCCCTCGGCAGGAAACGCGCCCGCGAGGAGCTCGCGCAGCATGTCCGCGACGGTTTGGCCGCGCTGGAACGCGGTGACCTTGATCCGGCCGCGCAGGTCCGGCGTGACGTCGATCGTGAGGCGCGCGGTGTAGGCGATGGCGTCAGCCCTGCGGCCGCGCGGATCGTCGGCGGCCTTGATCCAGGTGTCCGGGTCGCCGGGCCGCGCGGCGAAGCTGCGCCTGGTCATGGTGCGAGCCTTCCAACTTCGGCGCAAAGCGCTGCGATCTCGCGCGTGCCGGCACGCTGGCCATCGAGCTCCGAGATCAGGCGGCCGGATTGCGCGGCATCCGCGAAGCCGACGCGTTGGCCTATCGCGCTCGCCAGCACCGGCGGATCGTGTTCGGCGAGCGCCTTGGCGGTCTCGCGTGCGATGATGGTGCGCGCGCCACAGCGGTTGAGCACGAGCCGGGCGACAAGCGACGGGCGGAACAGGCGTGCCTCGCGGAGCAGTGCCAGCATCTCGGCTGACGCCCATCCGTCGAAGGGCGACGGCTGAACCGGGATGAGGACGAGATCGGCGGCGAGCAGGGCCGAGCGCATGAGGCCGGCGACCCGCGGGGGGCCATCGATCACCACATGATCGGCGCCGCGCGCCAGTTCGGGCGCTTCGCGGTGCAAGTTGTCGCGCGCCAGACCGATGACGGCGAACCGGCGGGGCAGGCCTTCATGGGCGCGGGCTTCGGACCAGTCGAGTGCGGAACCCTGCGGATCGGCATCGATGAGCATGACGCGTTGATGGCGGTTGGCCCATTCGCCGGCGAGATGTAGGGCGAGCGTCGTTTTGCCGACGCCGCCTTTCTGGTTGAGCAACGCGACGATCATGACCGCGCGCTCCGTCGGCCGCGGGGTGGTTTTCCACCGTCGCCCCGCTCCAACAAGAAGTTAGATTCCTTGTTAGACTCAAAGTTAAGGCTCGGAATCGCCGTTTCAGGCCAGAGGGTTAGTTGCGATTTCCGCGCCCGAAGTCCCGAGCCGGCAACGCCCGAAATCCCGATACCATTTGCGCCCGAAGTCCCGATCGCATCCACAACACCATCCACAGGGCCTGTGGACAAGTTGATGGGGCGGATGTGAAGGCGTTCTTGACGACCGGTGCGCTCCAGAGCCAAGCGATAGCCGGGCAGCGGCTGGCGGGCGACGATGCGGCGGATGTCGATGGCGAAGTCGGAAACACGCGCCTGGCTGCCCGATTTGGCGTGCAGGTGCGCGATTTCGAAGGTCCAGCCCGCTGGCTGACGGCCGGCATGCTTCCGGGCGACCCGGTAGAGCCAGCGCTCGATGCCGCCGGTCAGTCGGAAATAGGCGGGATCGATGGCGAGGACGAGCGAGCGGTCAATGACACCGCGATAGAGCCAGTCGGGCAGGACGAACTCCATGCCCTCTACGCGGCCGTCGCGCGTCGTGCATTCCCCCCACTCGTTGATCCAGGAGAATTGCTGGCGCCGCCAATGCTCGCCGTTGCGGATCGTGGTGCGGATGACCGTCGACTGAAGGCGTGCCAGAGCGCCCTTGAGGAGCCGATAGTCGCGCGATCCGGTCTGGCGCCCGATGGCGGTCAGGAGTTGATATGGCGTGAAGCGCAGGAAGCGTGACGTTTGAAAGCCGAGGTTTGCGGCCTCGACGATCTGGCTCGCGGCCCAGATCAGGATGTCGGCATCCCAGATGGTCGCCATGCCATGCTCCGGGACCGCGAAGACTTCGACGCGGACGTCGCCGGCTTCGTAGTGGATCGGTGAGGTACGCTTGGCCTTGGCGAGCGAGAAGAAGGGCCGCTCCATCAGATCGCGCTGGTCGCGCGGACTGGCGTCGCCGGTGGCGACGACAAACGGGTCGAGCCGCGATCGTTCGCTCAAGGAGAGGGGGCGCTGCCGCGGGGACATGTCGGACGGCTCAGCGGGCTTGGCCGCCGCCGAAGGCAGGCGTGACGGCGGCGTGGCGCTTGGCGGGAAGGACACTCCCGCGCGGATCGGACGTCGAAGTGACGAAGCCGCGATCGGCCCACGCTTTCAGGTCCTCGAGCGCGTAGACCACGCGCCCGCCAAGCTTGCGATAGGCGGGACCGGTGCCGTAGGTCCGGTGCTTCTCGAGCGTGCGATCCGAGAGACCGAGGAAGCGGGCCGCTTCAGGCGTGCGGAGAAAGCGTTGCGGCACGCCGGCGCCATTGGGTGACATGATCGGGCCTCCGAGTTTGCGCGAGAGCCGCAGGGGGACAGCGGCGGTTGGCGGCTACCCTGGCGGACCGCGAAGTTGCGGAGGGAGTGGGAAGCTGGCGGGAGCAAATCCCCACACCAGGCGTGCTAGCGTCGACGGCGATGGCTCAGCAGGCGTCGATAGCCGCCGGCGATCATGGCGAGGCCGCCGCGCACGAGGTCCATCGTCGCAAACCTGCGCGAGGATGTTTTCCACGGTTCATCAGCAAGGTCGCGCGTGCCGAACAGTGTCACGGCGATTTCGCGGTAGCTGGCGCCGCTGAGACGACCGTCCACGGCCTGCAACATCCGTCGCGCACGTTGACGTTGCTGCCGCGTGAGCCGCGTGTCGGCAGGGATCGCGCGACCATGAAGCGAACTCAGGAGACGGGCGACGGCCTCGAGCCGATCGAAGCCTTCGGGGCCGAGCGGGATGACGGCCGCCGCGCCTTCGTCCGCGCCTAATCCGCTGAGGCGCAGGATCTGGAGCCGTTCGCCGTTCTTGAGGGTGTGAACGAAGTGGGAGCCTTGCGCGTCTGATTGGCCGGACGCCTGCGCGTCAATGGATTGTGACGTGCCGTCCTTCGGCAGGATGGCAGGCGGTGCGGTCAGTAGTACGACGCCAGTGTTCACGGTGGGTGCCCAGATGGGCGCGGCCTCTTTGGCGTCGAGGGCCGGCGACAACAGGAAATCGCAGCCCCCATCGAGACCTCGTCGCCTCGGTTGCTGCGGTGTCGGCGTTCGGTTCCAGCTGAGCGGCCTCGAAGTCGCGCTGATAGTCTTCGTTCCGGCGCAGCCATTCCCAGGCGAGTTCGGGCGAGACGAGGCCTTCGACGTATTCGTAGCGCTCGGATGATCGCCAGTGCGAGATGTCGGGGGTCATGAATCCTCCGCCAGCAAACCTGCAGCAGCTTCGCTACGCAGGATTCCGCCACGCAAGCGCAAGCGGAAGCCGGAGAAATGGAAACGGGCGATGCCGCTGCGGCATCACCCCCGCATCAGCGACGCGGGTGCTCGTGTGCGAGCTCGCGGTAGCCGTGCTGGGTCATCCATTTGGCACGATCGAGATGGCTGTCATGGATGCGGCGGGCCCGCTCCGGTTCGGCGGCCGGGTCTATGCCGAACAGGATTGACACGGCCTCTTCCCAAGCAGCGCCGTCCGACGCGGCATCAAGGAGACGGAGGTAGAGCGTCATGTGCGCCCGATCATAGTCGGTGATCGACGCGCTCTCCGGCGGTCGTTCGAGAAAGTCTGCCTTGGTCACGACGCCCCACCTGGAATCACAGAGCCCCTGCGTGTCGGCATGGCGTTAACCAAGCCCGACTTCGACGGCAACTGGTATGGCTGCTGGCTCGCAACGCGGGTTGGCCGTCGTGGAACGGCGCTACTTTCTCTTCCGCATGTCGCTGGCGGCTTTTCGGCCATGGACGAGCATCACCCCTTCACCTTGGTCGGACTGCAAGAGGACGATGCCATGCGCTTCAAATGCCCGGCGCACCTGATCGCGCGTGCTCTCGTAGACCTTCAAGTCGCTCTCCGACTCGAGGCGCTTGAGCGCGGTCAGTGATACACGGGCTTCGTCAGCGAGCGTCTCCTGTGTCCAACCCAGCAGCGCGCGTGCGGCCCGCGACAGTCGGGCGGTGATCATGCATGATCACCTCCACTCGGACCTCAGCGCACGCCAGAACTACGGCTTCTCTATTCGGGCCAATCGGATAGCGAGGCTTCCCGCGCGCTCCGCTGGCTCATTTACATACTATAGTTGATAAACTCAAAGTATGTAAATCACGATCCTCCTGCGCATGGATATGCGCAAATTGGTCGGCCGGAACTTCGCCCGCCTGCGTCGGGAGAAAGGCCTGACCCAGGAAGAGGTCGAAGCGCGCTCCGGTTTCAGTCAACAGTATCTCAGCAGCCTTGAACGCGGCCGGAGGAACCCGACCGTGATCACGCTTTATGAATTGGCTCAGGCCCTCGGCGTCAGCCACATGGAATTGGTCCGGCCCGACGATCAGCTTTGAGCCGTATTCCCGCGAGGATCATGCTTCTCTTCGTGGTCGGCACGAGGCCGCCACAGGATGGGATCAGAAGAGCCGGCGGAGCAATCTATAATGCGGCTTCGCGTTGGACATGCCGACGCTGCCAAGTCGTATTTGCGAACTCACCGTCCCTCGTCCCCTCGCAGGGAGACGCCTCAGTCAGACTTGCGCCTGACCGAACCTATGTCAGAGGAGCGGCGGCCTCTGGCTGCTTACCCCAGTCGAACTCAGTTCCATCCACCCACATGCGATGCAGAATGACACCGATGCGGCGAGCGAGGGCGACGATCGCCTTCTTGTGGCCTCGACGTCGCGAGACCTGAGCAGCCCAAGCCTTTAGGGTGGACCAGCGTTTTACGCGAGTCAGTAGCACCTGTGCTGCCTCGTAGAGCGCGCTGCGCGTCATGGCGTCACCCCATCTCGAAATGCGGCCGGTGCGATCCACTTCGCCGGATTGGTGCTTGCGCGGCGTCAGACCAAAATGGGCACCAACGGTTCGCGACCGAGTGAAGCGAGATGGGACATCGACCGTTGCCCGGAAGATGAGCGCTACGAGCGGGCCGACCCCCGGCACCGTCATAAACCGGCGCGAAACAGTGTCGTCCCGCGCGAGACGGACAAGCAAATCGTCCAACCGACCGAACTGCTCCCGCAGCGATCGCCGCGCCAACAGGAGCGTATCAGCGACTATGTGTAGGTCGCTTCCTGCGATCAGTTCCCGTACTCGCGGCTCGAAATCGCGCGCCGTGACTTTGCCGAGGTGATATCCGAAGTTTCGGATGAGACCACGGATTTCATTTTCAACATCCTGGAGCTTGTTTCGCAGGAGTTGGCGGGCCGTCAGGACGGTCCGAAGGCGCTGGCTTGTCGGCGTCTTGACGTGGACGGGTTTGAAGAGGCCGACGCGCATCATCTGCGCGATTCCGCGCGCATCATGCCGGTCGGTCTTGTTGAGTTGCGCGGAGAGAGCCGCCTTCATGTGCCGGGTCTCTACACACACGATGGGAATGCCGGCTTCGGCTAAATGCCCATAAATGTGCTGAGACAGCATCCCTGCTTCGAGACCGACGCGGACGACTGGAAGCGGGAGCGACAGGATATGCTGCGCAATCTCTTCCGGATTGGATGAAAGCTTTCGTTCATGCGCTACCTGCCCATCGGCGTTGACAACGCAGAGATTGATTGTTCGGGCGGAAACATCCAGCCCAATATAATAGCTTTGAGACATGCCGAACTCCTCCGAATCAAGAGTCGACACGTCTCATAACCAATCTACAGACCATTTTGTAAACTACGACTATTTCAGTCGTTCTCGGGACTAGACTGGCCCTTGGGCCGCGACGAGCCATCACCTATTGCATCGTGCGCCTCCTTCAGGATATTCCAGCCACCCTTGAGCACGATGCCGCCAACCAGCAACCCGATGATTAGGTCAGGCAGCGGGGACGCGAAGAACATGACCGCGGCACCCGACGCGACAATGCCGGCGTTCGCCAGCATATCGTTCGTCGTAAAGATCCAGGACGCTTTGAGATGCACACCTCGATCCCGATGCGACCGCAGCAGTTTTAAGCAAACTACATTCAGCGCGGCATTGGCGAGAGCCGTGACGATCATGGCGAGGCCGATTGGCTCGGCACCCACGAAGAAACGGCGAAGCACCTCCACGAACAATGCAAGTCCAAAGGCGATCAGAAGCAAACCCGAAAGACGCGCCACTCGCACCTTTGCCACGATCGTCCGGCCGACGGCATAAAGGCTGACGGCATAAACGCCGGCATCTCCCAAATTATCCAGGGCGGCACCCAAGAGACCTGTCGAGTCTGCGATAACGCCGACGACACCGGCCACGATCACCTGCAAGAAGTTTATGGCAAGAACCCAGATAAGAGTCCTGCGTTCGGCGGCATTGCTCGCGTCAAGCTCGATTTCACCTTCTTCTTGTTGTTTTTCACTCATACACGTTTCCGATATTTTGCATCTCAAGTGAAATAGCCCAAAGCAACCGCCCAGATGAGTACGATACCGAGAACACCTCGGTAAATAACAAACGGCCAGGCGGAAAAACGCTCGAGAACGCGCATCAGCCCCCAAATCGCACAGAACGCGGAAATAGAAGCCACGACGAGCCCGACAAGAAGTAGTGACCAGCCGTCGGCGGAAAGCTGCACTTTGTGGAGTTCCCAGAGCTCCTTGAAGCCAGCCAGGGCGATTGCCGGCAGGCCAAGAAGGAATGAGAACCGCGCCGCCTCCTCTCGCTTCAGGCCGAGGGCGAGCGCCGCAGTCAAAGTCGAGCCTGAACGCGAAACGCCAGGAATCAGCGCTCCGATTTGAGCAATTCCCACGATCATTGCATCGATGGCCGATGTGTTCTCAAGCGTTCGTCGGTGCCGGGCAAAAATCTCCGCGAGCGCCAGGAGGACAGCCATGACGATGCACGCCCAGCCGATGACTTCGAGAGTACGAAGCGGCGAGCCGCACGCGTTCAACGCTCCAGACAAGGAAAGGCCGGCAATACCGATCGGGATCGTGGCAAGGAGAATTCCGACCGAGAAGCGGAAGTGTCGATCTCGGAAATCCCGATTTGCGACGGCACGCAGCGAATTGGTGGCTAGTTGGCTCACGTCGCTCCAGAAATAACTGACGACTGCAGTAAGCGCTGCAAGCTGCATGGCGGCTGAAAAGGCTGAGCCAGGATCCTGCCAACCGAGCAGCGCAGGCACGATCCGCATATGGGCGGTCGAAGAGATCGGTAGCAACTCGGTGATGCCTTGGACAAGTCCGAGCAGGGCGACCTTGCCATAGCCTAGCGCCACGAATCCGGTGTCGACGCCTTGAGTACACGCTCCCGTCATTCTGGCTCCCGGTTGTTGCGCGGCGCGGGCGCGCCCCGATGAATCACGCGCCAAAGTTCGGCGGGGGTTCTGAAGCCGACTGACGAGTCGCAGCAATTCGCGGCAGCCAGCGAGTCCCTCAACCGATCGCTCCCAGCATCGGAAACGTCATCAGCATCCAAATGGCGATCTCCTGCAACCTCCCGGTCATCATCAAAACGCCGACGCCGATCATGACCGCACCACCGCCGATGTTCAGCGCGGCACCGACGCGGCGCATGCGCTTCAATGCGGCTGCCGCGTTTCCCATGAAGAGGGCCGTGAGGAGAAACGGCACACCGAGGCCGAGGCCGTAAGTTCCGAGAAGAATCGCGCCGTTGCCTGATGACGTCGCGGTTACCGTGAGGATGGAGCCCAATACCGGGCCAATGCAGGGCGTCCAGCCGAAGGCAAAGGCGACACCCAGCAGGAAGGCGCCGACCGGTCCATTGACCTGGCGCGGTCCGTTCCATCGGCGGTCGGTCATGAGTATCGGGAGGCGAAGGAGCCCCGTCATCGCCAAACCGAAGACAATGACCAGAGCTCCGCCGATCAGGTTGGTTTCCATCTGGAAGCGTTGGAGAAGGCCGCCGAGGGCCATCGCGCTGACTCCAAGCAGCACGAATATGGTCGTGAACCCGAGCACGAACAGCAGCGCAGGGCGGAAGATGTGAAGCCGGGATACCGCATCACTGCTGCCGGTCGTGCCGGCGCCACCAGCGACATAGGACAGGTAGCCCGGCACGAGCGGCAGGACGCAGGGTGAAAGGAAGGAGATAGCGCCGGCAGCGGCCGCTGTCGCCAGCCCGAGCAACGATATTTCCAGCGCCGCCATGCTCAGCGCTTCCCGTTGCTAAGCGGCTCCTGCGTGCGAAGCACCGGTTGGGTCGAAAAAAGCGATCCAGCCAGGAGCAGCGCGACGCCAATGCTGATTGCAACATCCGCCATGTTGAAGGTCGGCCAATGCCAGTTGCCTATGTGAAAATCGAGAAAGTCTGTCACCGCGCCTTGATGCACGCGGTCAACGATGTTGCCGGCGGCGCCGCCGGCGATCAAACCGAGAGCCGTTGCTTCAATGGTCCTGCGGGTCCGCATTGCCCAAACGAGAAGACCGACCGTGATCGCCACTTTGATCCCGGCCAACACCAACGGATGCTCGAGGAAGACATCTTGGAACATCCCGAAGCTGACTCCGGTGTTGAAGCCGAGCGTCAGGTTGAAAAAGGGCACAACCTCGATCACGCGTGGCGGGACCATGACGGCATTTATGATCAACCACTTCGTAGCAACGTCGAAAAGAAGCGCGGCCACAAATGCGCCGCCAACCCATATCGCGATATTTCTAGCGGAGCGTTCGGCCACGATGATTCCTTGTGTTCTTCGGGTTCTGATCGGCATTTCTGTCGTCAGCGGCCGCCCCAATACAGGGCGGCCGCTATTGGCTCAATGCGCAGTTGCAGGGCGAGCCACAGTGGAATGCTGGCGCTCCTGTGCTCGAACCTTTGCGCCGCCGACTGGGCCACCATCTCTCTGGCGCTGTTCCCGATTGAGGAGCCGCAAACCGTTGAGAACGACCAGCAGGGAGGCCCCAACATCGGCGGCGATCGCGCCCCAAAGGGATGCGAGACCGATCACCGTCAGCACTGTGAACAACAGCTTCACGGCGATCGAGAAGGCGATATTCTGCCGAATGACGGCGAGCGTGGCTCGTGAATGGCGCACGAGCCAGGGAAGTCTGGAGAGGTCGTCCGACATCAGGGCGACGTCTGCCGTTTCGATGGCTGCGTCGCTCCCCATTGCGCCCATGGCAATGCCGAGATTGGCGCGGCCCATGGCAGGGGCGTCATTGACCCCGTCACCCACCATGGCGACGACGCCATAGCGCCGAACCAGGTCCTCGACGGCCGTGACCTTGTCGCCGGGCAGAAGTTCCGCGCGAACTTCATCAATGCCGGTCTGCTTGGCAATCGCCTCGGCGGTGGCCCGATTGTCGCCTGTCAGCATCACCACTTTTTCCACGCCCGCCCGATGCAGCGCGGTGACGATATCCTTGGCTTCAGCCCTCACAGCATCGGCAACAGCGATCAGTCCCCAGACTTCCTGGCCGTCGCCAACGGCGACAATGGTCCGGCCAGCGCCGGAAAGTGTGTCGGCGCGTTCCAGGATGGCCGGTGAGCCGACCGCGCGTTCATCGAGGTAGCGGCGTGACCCAAGCCAGACTTCGCGACCGGAGACGCGGCCGGTCATGCCGCGACCCGTGATGGCCTGGACGGCCTCGGCCGGTTGTGCGGCAATGCCGTTTTCTGTTGCCCTCGCCAAAATAGCGCGGGCGATGGGGTGCTCGCTGCGCGCCTCGAGGGCTGCTGCTAACCGAAGAAGGTCATCCTCGTTTCGGCTGCCGAGCGCCAAGATCTCCACGACCTGAGGACGTCCTTCGGTGAGCGTCCCCGTCTTGTCCATGGCGATTGCTTTCAAGCGCGCCGGCGTCTCGAGATGGACGCCGCCTTTCACCAACACGCCCTGCTTCGCAGCTCCCGCAAGGGCAGCCACAATGGTCACGGGCGTCGAGATGACAAGGGCGCAGGGGCAGGCGATCACGAGCAATACGAGGGCGCGATAGAACCAAACCTCCCAGCCACCACCGAGCAACAGCGGCGGCACCAAAAAAACGGCTATCGCGAGCGCCATAACGACGGGCGTATAGACGCGTGCAAATTTCTCGACCCACTGCTCGCTGGGAGCCCGCCGGCCCTGCGCGGAGCCGACCATGCGGATGATCTGCGCGAGCGTGGTATCGCTTGACGCCTTGGTGGTCACGACGTCCAGCGCGCCTTCGCCGTTGATGGTGCCTGCAAAAACGTCGTCTCCTTCCGATTTGAAGACCGGGACGCTTTCGCCGGTGATCGGTGCCTGGTTGACCTCACTCTCTCCGGCGGCCACACGGCCGTCGAGCGGTACTTTATCGCCAGGTCGAATAATGATGTGCGAACCGACACGGACTTCGGCTGCCGGCACGTCTCTCTCCGTGCCGTCTTCAAGCATGATGCGCGCGGTCGGCGGCGCGAGCTCCATCAGGGCCGCCACGGCCCGCCGCGCTCGGCCGAGGCTCCAGGCCTCGAGAGCAAGGGCGAGCGCGAAGAAGAACGAAACCGTTGCGGCTTCGAACCAAGCGCCAATTCCGATCGCACCCACGACGGCGATCACCATCAGGAGGTTCATGTCGGGACGCAGGCGCCTGGCCGCGAGCCAAGCCTTCGGGGCCACGTAACGCACAGCACAAAGCGCGGCGAGCGTATAGAGAATGACGCTTAGCAGCGGCGTTGCACCTGCACCATGTTCGCCTGCCTCGAAGGCCGCGATGATTCCACCTCCGACCCAGGCGTGAACCGCAAATCCGATCGCGACGAACAGGCCGCTCGCAGCAGTCAGCCATGATTGAATGCGTCTGCGCCGCTCTTCTGCCCGTGCCCCTTCGCTGGTGGCGCCCTCGGTCCAGGGCTCCGCCTGCAGGCCGGCGCGTACAACGGCCTTCTCGATCTTGGCCTCCAAGGCGGCGTCAGGCGCCATGTCGATCGACATGCGGCCGTTAAGAAGGTCGAAAGCGAGCTTGTCCTCACCAACGAGCGGGCCGACTTCGCGCTTCAGGGCGGCGATCTCGTCGGCACAATCCATGCCATGGATTCGATAGACAACGCCGCCAGGCAGATTGATCGGCGGCGGGCTGAGGGCTTCCTTCACGTTGGTCGCGCAACCGCACGCGGATCCTGCGGCATCGCAGGTTGCCTGCTCAGCAACCGCCGGCGCTGTCCACAGCTCAGCCCGCATCCCGGTTCGCGCGACCGCCTGTTCGATCTCTTGGAGGGTTGTCCCGCTCTGAGGTGCAATGGTCATCGCACCCTGCGAAGTGTCGAAGGCGAGCTTATCCTCGCCAACGAGCGGTCCCAGTTCCCTGGTCAGAGCAGCCACCTCATTCTTGCAGTCGAGGCCGCGCACACGCAGGAGCATGGTTTCGGCCGAACCATCCTGGATGAGAGAGCCTGACATCCCGGTTCTTGAGATGCCGCTCACGAGTTCGTCGATCGAGGCACGGTGCTGAGGCGCGACCGTCATCAACCCCTTTGCTGTGTCGAAGGCGAGCCAGTCCTCACCGCCAACCAGAGGGCCGATTTCGCGCTTGAGCATCGCGACCTCGTTTTTGCAATCGAGGCCCTCGACCTTGAACAGCCACGCCGACGCGGAGGACTTATCCAGCTCAGCCAGCAATTGTGCCCTCATTCCAGTGGTAGCGACCGCCTGCTCAATGGTATCGAGTGCCGGAGCGGTCAGGCCCGCGACCTCCATGACACCGCCCTTGGTGTCGAACGACAACTTGTCCTCGCCACCGACGACGGGACCGACCGCGGCACGAAGCATCCGAACTTCGTTCTGACAATCCAAGCCCTCAACCTTGAAGCGTAACGTGCCTAAGGTGCTTCTAGCCTCGGCTTCAATAGTCATTGCGGTCTCCTAAATTTGCTTATTCTCTCGAGCCCGGCTCGAATCCTTTCACGCACCATACATTCTGTAGTGGCTACAGGAGCAAGAGGCCTTTCAATCGTTTTTTGCCGTCCAAGCGAGCGACAGACGTCAGCGTCCGGCGGCTATCAGCCCGACCACAATTCCATAGCTCGCGATTATTGAGGCGCCGGTGAGCGCCATGCCAAAAGCCCGGCCTGAGACTCGTTTGGCGTAGCCGAATGCAAAGGTGATGCGGCCAACCAGAAACAGAGCAACCAGCAGCGGTATGAGCACCAGTTCGGTTTCTCGCAGAAGCGCTGCTAGGGTCAGATGTGCGCCAAAAGCCAGTACTGTCTGCTCCAATGAATTCTGCAGCACCGCGGCACGCACGGCGATTGCCGGGCTGGGTTTGCCGAACGCCGAGCCCCGTATATCCGCCGGCGAATAGAACCTGCCTCTGCTCACCGCGCCGACGCAGCCGGCCAGCCAGAGAAACATGAGAATACTCGCCTTCAACGTGAACGCGATCCGCTCACCGAAGTCCATCTCTGGGCTGAGGCCGAACAATTCAGGAGGCAGCCAGGCATAGCCAACCACAAGGACGACCGCCGCGAAGGCGAGCGCGACGGCTGAGGCTCGGACAATGCCCACCTGGTCAGAACTGAGCCTCTTGAACACTGTCCTTGCTCCTTGTCGTCCTCCGCCGCCTGCCTGTGGTGATGAAAGACCGGGGGCGACCACTCATCGCGCGTGGGTTCACACGCCCCGATCATAGGTATATAAATCCTGTAGTAACTACAGAATCAACCCTTGCGAGGGGTCGAGGCCGTGACTGAACCCGGTCGCCGTAACAGCGGTCACGGCCACTTGGTGCCGAGATCGGGCACCGCAAGAACAGGAGATGAGACCGGCGGATGAGCTTCTATTCGATTTATCAGCAGGGTTTCGTTCGCGTGGCTGCCTGTACACCGAAATGCGAAGTCGCCGATCCCAGCTACAATGTCGCTGAGACGCTCGCGCTCGCCCGCGACGGTGCGCGCCAGGGTGTTGCGCTGATGGTGTTCCCGGAATTGGGCCTCTGCGGTTACGCGATTGACGATCTTCTCGGCCAAGCCGCGTTGCTGCAGCGGGTGAAACAAGCGATCGAGGAAGTCGCGGCCGCGAGCCGCGAGCTTTCGCCGGTTCTGCTCATCGGCGCGCCGCTGGTGCGGGAAGGACGACTCTACAATTGCGCTGTCGCCGTCCATCGTGGGCGCATTTTGGGTGTTGTTCCCAAAGGACATCTGCCGAATTATCGGGAATTCTACGAAAAGCGTTGGTTCGCTTCGGGCCGAAACTTGAAAGGCGCTACCATCGAGATCGCTGGTCAGTCCGTCCCCTTCGGAATGGATATGATTTTCGCGGCCGAGGATTTGCCAGGCTTCGTCTTCCACGTCGAGCTGTGCGAGGACGTATGGGGACCGGCTCCGCCCAGCGACTTTGCCGCGCTCGCTGGCGCTCTCATCCTTACCAACCTCTCGGCCAGCAACATCACTGTCGGCAAGGCCGAAACCCGCCGGCTGCTCTGCGCAACCCAATCGGCGCGGTGCTGGGCTGCATACATCTATTCCGCGGCCGGTCCGGGCGAGTCGACGACGGACCTCGCTTGGGACGGTCAAGCCTGCATTTATGAACTCGGGCAGCTGCTGGCAGAGACCGAACGGTTCCCGCAGGACTCGCAAATGGCCATCGCCGATGTCGACGTTGATAGGCTCAGACTGGAGCGCCTGCGCACCGGCACCTTCAACGAGGCGGCCATCGCACAAGCTATGCCTGAAGACAGGTTCCGGCGTATCGGCTTCCGGTTCGAGCCGTCGATGACGGACCTCGGGCTGCGCAGGGCCGTCGCGCGCTTCCCCTATGCTCCAGCCGATCCGGCACGCCTCGACCAGGACTGTTATGAGGCCTACAGCATCCAGGTCCAGGGGTTGATGAAGCGCCTTCAGGCGACGGGCATCCGCCGCGTCTGCATCGGGGTCTCCGGTGGTCTGGACTCCACTCACGCGCTGATCGTGGCGGCGAAAGCGTTCGACCGGCTAGGCTGGCCCCGGTCCGACATTCTCGGCTTCACGATGCCGGGCTTCGCGACGGGGGAGGCCACCAAGGCAAATGCCTGGACGCTGATGCGTAGTCTCGGCGTCACCGCCGAGGAGATCGACATCAAGCCGTTGGCGCAGCAGATGCTGGCGTCACTTCAGCATCCGTTCGCGCAAGGCGAGCCGGTTTACGACGTGACGTTCGAGAACGTGCAGGCGGGCCTGCGCACGGACATCTTGTTCCGTGCAGCCAACCAGCGAGGCGCCATGGTGCTTGGCACTGGCGATCTGTCCGAAATCGCGCTCGGCTGGTCGGCCTACGGTGTCGGCGACCATATGAGCCACTACAACGTCAACGCGTCGGTGCCGAAAACACTCATCCAGCATTTGATCCGCTGGGTGGCACAGTCAGCCGCCTTCGATGAGGTAACGAACGGCACGTTGCTCTCCATTCTTGACACTGTGATTTCGCCAGAACTCGTGCCGGCCGGCGAAGGCGGCGCCTTACAAAGTACGGAGGAGAAGATTGGGCCTTATGAACTGCAGGATTTTACCCTGTTTTATTTGACGCGCTATGGCCTGAAGCCGTCGAAGATCGCTTTCCTGGCCTTCCATGCCTGGCGTGACGCCACCGCCGGAGCTTGGCCTCCACAGTATCCGGAAGAGCGCCGTCGCGCATATGATCTGCCCACAATCAGATCGTGGATGGAGGTGTTCCTCTACCGCTTCTTCACGATCAGCCAGTTCAAGCGCTCGGCGTCGCCGAACGGCCCCAAAGTCACTGCTGGCGGCTCGCTGTCGCCGCGCGGCGATTGGCGCGCTCCGTCGGATGGCAACGCCCGCCTCTGGTTGGAGGAGTTGCGCGCTCACACGCCGTCGGAATGAACGTGCCCTGAGGGTTGGCGCTCAGCGGCCAACGGCAATCGGCGCACGGATGCCGATGACGCTTCCGCCCAGTTGTTATCCCTACTCGAACCACCGTTACGGAATGAATTCGCCATGATCACCATCGGAGCCTTGTCACAACGGACAGGCGTCAATATCGAGACAATCCGCTACTACGAGCGGATCAATCTCATCCCGCCGCCGCCCCGCACAGAGAGCAGGCGGCGCCTCTATGAAGCAGAGGATGTTCGGCGACTGACGTTCATACGCCATTCCAGGGATCTCGGCTTCGACATCCCGGCTATCAAGACGATGCTCGCTCTGCAGGAAAGGCCAGAGTCCTCTTGTGAGCAGGTGAGCCGAATTGCCACCGATCAGCTCGAAGCCGTCGAGGTGCGGATCCGACGCCTTCTCGGACTTAAGAGCGAGCTCACTCGGATGATCAAATCGTGCGACAATGGGAAAGTCGCATCGTGCCGGATCATAGAAGTTTTAGCTGACTCACCCAACTCGCATGATGCCCCCTGAATCGCTGAGGAATTCAGGAACATCCACGACTTTGTTGGCTAGGGAGTGCCCGAATACCCCATCTATAATAGTCGTTCTTGGCTTCTCGGGCCAGACTGAAGAGCGTCTATTGCGGTCGTTCGAGTAGTTCAGGCCGCAACCTGATTCGGATGCTTTGGCCGACGAAGACCCCGTCCGGATCGACCGGACGGGGCGTCGCCGGAGTCTCAGTCGCCGTTGCGGCGGCTGGGGCGGGACCAGATGAGGCTGAAAGCTTCGCCGTCCTCGTCGTCGAACAGGTTGGCGTAGATCGGGGCGTTGAAGCTCGGGTCGTCCAGCTTGAGACCAAGATAGTCGCGGCCCTCGTTGGAGCGCTTGGACCAGGCGGCGCCGATCTCGGCGCGACCGACCAGGACGCGGTGGCTGGGGGCGTTCTCGCCGGTGGCCCGGGTCTCGGGGACGATGCGGACGTTCTTGGCCTGAACGCTCAGGGTGACGATCTCGCCGGTGAACTCGTTCGTGCCGGTCTTCTTGAAGGTGCCGATGGTGGCCATGTCATTTCTCCTCGATCTGAAGTCTCGAGCCCGCACCATTGCGGCCTCGATGGCGATCGACGGGCCGGAGACGCTCGGCGGCGCACCCCAGCCTCGGGGCCCCAGCTCGCTGGGGTAGGCTTGGGGCCTGACAGCAAAGGAGGAACTTTCTTGTTCCGCGAGGAATGACGGCGCAGCCGGCAGGGGAAGAAAGTTGTGACGCCGCTGTTGCGCCATAGGCGAGCGAGGCGTGAGCCGGTCTTCGGCCAGATCAGGCCATTGAAGAGGCCGCTCGGGTGCGCTCGATCTGGCTAGATCCCGAGGGGATGACGTGGCGGCGCAAGGCATCGGCCGAATTGGCACGCGCGGTTCACGTGATCGGCGTTTCTGAGCTCTGAGCTGACACGTCTCGTCCTGCTGATGAGGGGCGCCTGACCGGTGACGCCCGTCAGCCTGCGTTTGGTCAGTCGGCGAATGAGCAGCCTGGGATCAGACGATCAGCGAGCCCTGCGCCATGACAGGTTGCGCGCTGACGTGCGCGCCCTTTCGCTCGATCCCACATCAGGTCGGTCGATGGTTGGTGCGTGGTGCACGTCCGCTTTCTGGTCCGGCTCTGCGGTCAGTTCGGCATTCAGGCATTGGCAACGCCCCGGCTGGTCGATCCTGGCGGGGTGAGTGACGTCACGCGGACAAAGGTCGTGACTGCAACGGCAATCGCCCCGATGACCGAGAATACGAGCTGCCAGGTTTCCGACGGCATGGTGTGCTTCACGATGCCATGGGTCGCGTGAAAGCCCGCGATGGCTGCGGGCGCGACGAAAGCCAATGCGACAAGGATTTTCAGCCACGCCGGCCGCAGGATGGCGAGCAGAAGCTGGCCGACGCCGAGTGTGATACCGGCACCAACGGCGCCGATGACGATGGCACCGAGCGGGCCGGCGCCGGTCTGATGCGCCCAGATGCCCGCGCTGACGCCGATGAAAGCTGGAAGCGCAAAGACGGCGAGCGTGAACAAAAGCCAGCAAAGCACGCCGATGGCGACGAGCGAACCGAGAATGGCGAAGACGATCATGGTGGTGGCCTCCGTGAGAATAGGTCTGACGGGTGCGCCGACCACCACCACCAAGGCGCGATGCAGAGTATAGCGAAATTCGATGCGCTTCGGGAGCGGAAATCGAACCGATCTCCGCCCGCGAAGTTGTTCCGCCAGACTTCAGACGTCGAACGGATCGATCTCGGCCACGACCTCGGCATCGCCGTCAAACTCGTTGCAGGGAGTGACAGATAGCGTGCCGTCGCCCGCTCGGAAGATGATGATGGCGACCATCAGAGTGCCAGCGAGGCTGTTTGCGAAGGCATAAGCGACGTCGAGGGGCATCGGTCCGGCTCCTGTTCCGAGCGGAGGACCATCCCCCGCTGACAGGCGCCCGAAGTGTCGGACTGAACGCTGCAATCACCGCGCAGGCGCAGCCGAAGCGGCGGCATGCTCGCATAGCCGACCCTTTACGGGTTGATGGCGTTAAGAGATCAGTCTGACCAAGGATCAGCGCAGATAAGCGGGGGTGTGTCGGCCGGTCTGAAATGGTAGCTGTGATGTTCTCAACAGCCTTGCCGCCAAGACCTCAACCGGACGTCTCGCGCAGACGAGGCGACAACTTCGTCTGGGAGGAAAATGGCAAGCGGTTTCCATGTGCCGGATGGCAACGAGGCCTTGAGGTCGGATATTCCTGCCATCGTCGAACTCATCGAGCGGACGGCACGTTGGGTACATCCCGACACGTTTCGCGCGCTGCCGGTCTGGGCACCGCACACTGCGCGCGGTCGGCCGCTCTTTGATGCCGGGTGGACGCGGCGTTACACGAACACGCGCAAGCTGACCGGCGTCACGGCGGAGAAGTTCGAAGGAAATGTGGCTGCGCTGAACGCCCTTGTCGCCGCGCTCGACGTAGCGTCTCCAAGGCCGAAAAACTGGACCGTCTGTCACATCTGGGGTTACGACGATCCATCGTTCGCGCAGGGCAGCAGCGTGGTGCAGGATCCACGCTATTTCTCCTGTGTCGCGAACATGGTGTGGCTGCCCACCTCGCTGAAGGGCTTCACCGACACACTTCCTGAAATCAAAGCCATGCTGCGCGTATGCGCTTTCCATCTGTACGGATGGGCATGCGAGCACGAGGCGGTCGCCGAACAGGCTGAACAGGTGCGATCTGGCTGGACACCTCCTGACTACTCGAAGAGTTGGCCAAGCGCGGATCGGCGTGGCGTCTTGCCTCCTGGGACCGCGCCGTTCACGCCGCGCATCGAACGCGAAATCGAAAAGCGGAAGTCGAAGATTCGGTCTGCTCTCGCCAGTGCCAATTTACTTCACTATCCGAAGACTGAGGTCGAGAATGTTCTGAAGTTCTGGAAAGTCGATTTGGGATAGGCGGCGCTCACGCGCCGCCGAACCTCCAGACCGGGATGCCGAGCTTCTTCGCCTTGTCGGCCAGGTTGTCCTGGATGCCGGTGCCGGGGAAGACGATGACCCCGATCGGCAGCACGTCCAGCATCTGATCGTTGCGCTTGAACGGGGCTGAACGGCCGTGCCTAGTCCAGTCGGGGGCAAAACCGATCTGCGTGACGCCGCGGTGGTCGGCCCAGCGGGCGGCGATTTTCTCGGCCCCTTTCGGAGATTTGCCGTGCATCAGCACCATGTCGGGATGCTTCATGCGGACCTGGTCGAGCTTGGCCCAGATCAGTTGATGGTCGTTGAAGTCGAGCCCGCCGGTCAGCGCGATCTTCGGTCCGGCGGGCAGCAGCACCTCGCGATCGGCGCGTTTGCGCGCGGCGATGAAGTCGCGGCTGTCGATCATCGCAGAGGTGAGCTGGCGATGGTTGACGCGTGAGCCGTGGCGGGGAGACCAGTTCGAGCCGGTCGTTTTCCGGTAAAGGTCGGCGCTGGTGTCACGAAGCAGTTCGAGGGCGTCGCGGCGTTCGATGAGCCGCTGTCCGGTGGCGATCAGCGCTTCGAGCTGCACAGCCTTCACCTCGGAGCCATCCTGTTCGCGCTGCCCCTGCTTCTGGGCCTGCTCGTTGTCGTCGAGTGTGCGTTCGACCCGTTCGACGGCGCGGTGGAAGGTGTTGACCGTTGACCACAGCAGGTCGTCGAGATCTGCGTCGAGGCCGGTATCGGCCATGGTGGAGATCAGCGCGTCGAAGATGTCGGCGACGGCGCCGGCGATCACGCGATCTTCCGGGATTGGTCGAGGATCGGGTTCATCGTCGCGCGGATGGAAGCCGTAGAGCTGAAGCTCGGTCAGAACGTGGCCGGTGGGAGAAGAGATGTGGTCGGGCTCAAATTCGTCAGGCTCGCTCATGGAAAGCTCCGTTCGCTGGACCGCGACCGCCGCGGCCTTCATGGCGACGAAGCCGTCGGACGGGCTGGACTGGCACCCCGAGCGACAGCGAGGGGCCGCAGCGTGAGCGAAGGACCGCAGGGGCCGGCTATTTTGTCTCGCGATGGAAAGGCCCGAGCCGGGGTCCCCGCGCGGCTGGACCGCGTGGGGTGGAACGGGCCGCCGGAAAATAGTCGGCCACAAGGTTGCCTGGATGGTCCGTCTGATGGCCGATCGCCCTCTGGAAGGCCGGGGCGCGGTCCTCTGGCGAAACGGTCATCCCAGATGCGAGCGTTGATCGAAATGCTCGACCGACCGCCACCTGCCTCCGTCCCGGTTAGGCTGCATGCTCTATGAAGCGTGCGACGTCCTGGGGCGCGATCTGGACACGGATGGCCGCCCGGAGCGCCGCGAGCCCTATCAGCCGGAGGTCTTCATTGAAGTCGCCAAGCGTCGGAGACAGGATGACCGCCTCGATGCCCGCTTCCTCCGCGCGGGTCATCAAGGTCGTTATCGCTGCATCGCCGGCGGGATCGTCATCACGCGCGACATACAACCGGTGCAGGGTGTCGGGGAACTGGATAGCAGCGAGATGCGCCGCCGACAGCGCGGCCGCCATTGGCATGGTCGGCAGTGCGCAGCGCAGCGACAGCATGGTCTCGACGCCTTCGCCGGCCGCCATCACCGAGCCCGGCAGTCCGAAGCGCACGGCAGACCCGAGGAGATTGCCCATCGCCCGTCTCGGTGTCTCGACGGGCGCCTTGCCTAAGGTCGCTTCGTTGAAGCCGTCGGGGTCCAGCCAGGTGCGGTGTGCGCCGGTGAGCTCGCCATTGAGATCCGTGACGGAGGCGATGATCGCCGGCCAGATCTCGGTCGGGGAATGCTCGTCGGGGCGGAAGAAGCAGCGGGGATGGAAGCGCAGCGATCCGGTTTCGTGCAAAGACGTAATGCCGCGTGCGCGCAGATACGTCTCGGCGAGTGTACGGCTGATAGGCTGTGCCATCGCGAAGAGACGCCTCGCGGCGTCTGGCGAACCCATTGGCGCCGCGAACGTCCTAGCTCGCCGCGACTCTCGTGCGGGTTCTGGATGCGGGAGGCTCAAGAAGCGCCGCGCCTCCTCGGCGACCTGCTTGAAGTCGGGAAGGCCGCAGGTTTCGCGAATGACATCGAGTAGATCGCCATGCTCGCCGGTGGCGGCGTCGGTCCACTTGCCGGCGGCGCCCTTACCCGTCTGCGGCCCCTTGAGCCGCACGAACATTGAGCGGCCCGGCGTGTTGCGAGCGTCGCCGACCAGCCAGTAGCCTCCCTGCCTTGTGCCGTTGGACAGATAGTGCCGGCACACGGCTTCGGCCTGGCCGGCGAGGCGGGCCGCAAG
Organism: Pseudomonadota bacterium; assembly: GCA_003577275.1. Lineage (GTDB taxonomy): Bacteria > Pseudomonadota > Alphaproteobacteria > Sphingomonadales > Govanellaceae > PRO5. Next base: position 273,996 of record QEVO01000002.1, on the reverse strand, counting down.
ATCGGATGCGTCCAAGCTGGCCATCACGCGGCCTCCCGTTCAGAGATCTGCGTGACTGGATAGCGCTCCATCACCTTGGCAAGGACGGCCACGCCGGTCGCGTCGGTGGGAACGAACATCCTGAGCTTCCAGGAGATGATCTCGTGGAACAGGCCGTAGGAGCGGAGGCGATCGCGCATCGTGTCGGAGAAGCCCGATAGCTCGATGCGGTGGACGCCCATTACCCGCGCGCGATGAAGCTGGAGGCCCTCAGTGAGATCGAGGACGGTGCTGCCTGCCACCAAGGCTGCAAAGGCATCGGCAGCCGTCAGCGTGGGCGCTCCGATCGCGAGCGCGTTGGCCGCCCAGGCTGCAGAAACGCGTCGCCCGATAATGCGTTCGCCGTCGTCCGTCTGGAGGCGATAGACACGCGTGCACTCCTCCGGGAGACGCTTCCAGATCGGGAGCAGGAGCCCGGCGACGACATGGATCGTGCTGTCGGTGAACTCGGGAATCTGCCCCAGTTCGCGCTGCCACGCCGCCGCGAAGACCTCGCGATCGGCCGCCCGCCAATGGGTTTCCGCCATCGACGCAAGCGATGCATGGTGATGTTCCATCGGCCGGAGCAAGCGCACCCGGCGTTCGATTTCGCCATCATCCAGCATGATGCTCGGGGCAGGCACCTGAACCGCCGCCCTGGCGGATCGCTCGTTAATCAGCAGAGCTGCACGTGGATCGGCGAGGAGCTCGAAGGCTTGGTCGAGCGACAGGGGCCGGTTCCGCTCGCGCTGGGTGATCGTCAGCAAGCGGGTTTCCGCGCGAGTGGCGGGATGCGTGTAGATGGTGTGCCGGTCGGTGACGACGAAGCTTTCGGCCTTCAGCGTTTCCAGCCCGATGTCATAGGTGCCACTGGCCAGTGCTCCGGCAATCCGGGCATTGAGAAGCTGCTCGAAGGCGGTGAACAATATGCCCTGCAGGTCGATCGTCAGCGCCAGCAATCTATTGAGAAAGGTCGTGATCGGCGGCAGTTCGTCGCGGATGCCCGTGTCGTCCATCAGGCTGAGGCCGGTGGCGCTCTCGAAGAGCTGGAGCGGGCAGTTATCGACCTTGCCGCGGACGATCAGCAGGTAAAGTTGGCGCAGCGCGTCGCGCGCGTGGGGGCTTTCGAGATTGTCCTCGGGTCTGAAGAGGCCCTGTCCGCCGGTCTGGCGCTGGCCGCGGGTAATTGCCCCGAGCGTGTCGAGCCGGCGGGCAATGGTCGACAGGAAGCGCTTCTCGGCTTTCACGTCGGTTGCGATCGGACGAAACAGCGGCGGCTGCGCCTGGTTGGTGCGGTTGGTGCGACCAAGGCCCTGAATGGCGGCGTCGGCTTTCCAGCCCGGCTCGAGGAGATAGTGGACGCGAAGGCGCTGGTTACGCGCCGCGAGATCGGCGTGATAGCTGCGCCCGGTGCCGCCAGCATCACTGAACACGAGGATGCGCTTGGCATCATCCATGAAGGCAGCGGTCTCGGCGAGGTTGGCGGAGCCCGGACGGTTCTGGACCATGAGCCGATCACCCTTGCTGATGATGCGCCGCGATCGCCCGGTCACCTCGGCAACCAAGTCCACTCCGAAGCGCTGGACGATCTGATCGAGCGCGCCAGGCACCGGCGGCAGGCTTGCGAGTTTCTCGATTAGCCGGTCACGCCGGGCGACCGCTTTACGGCTTTCGACGGGCTGGCCGTCGCGGGTGACAGGTCGCGAAGAGAGATTGCCATCCGCGTCGGTGAACGGCTCGTAGAGCTGCACCGGGAAGGAGTGTTGAAGGTAAGACAGCACATATTCGCGCGGCGTGATGTCGACGCGCACGTCGTTCCATTCCTCTGTCGGCACCTCGGCCAGTCGCCGCTCCATCAGTGCCTCGCCGGTGGAGACGATCTGGACGACAGCCGCGTGCCCGTCGTCGAGATCGCGCTGGATCGAGCGGATCAGCGTTGGGGTCTTCATCGAGGTCAGCAGGTGCCCGAAGAAGCGCTGCTTGGTGCTTTCGAAGGCCGAACGGGCGGCAGATTTGGCGCGCGGGTTGAGAGTGCCGGTCTCGCTGGTGATGTTCGCGGCGCGCATCGCCGCATCGAGGTTGTTGTGGATGATCGAGAACGCGCCAGCATAGGCGTCATAGATGCGGCGTTGCTCGTCGGTGAGCGCGTGCTCAACCAGCTCGTACTCGACCCCGTCATAGGACAGGGATCTGGCGGTATAGAGGCCGAGGGCGCGAAGATCGCGGGCCAGCACCTCCATCGCTGCGATACCGCCGGCCTCGATGGCAGCGACGAATTCGGCCCTGGTGGCGAACGGGAAATCCTCGCCGCCCCACAGGCCGAGACGCTGGGCATAGGCGAGATTGTGGACGGTGGTGGCGCCTGTCGCCGAGACGTAGACGATTCGAGCGCCGGGGAGGGCGTGCTGGAGCCGCAAGCCGGCACGGCCCTGCTGCGACGGCGCGACATCGCCTCGTTCTCCCTTTCCGCCGCCGGCGTTTTGCATGGCATGGCTCTCGTCGAAGATGATCACTCCGTCGAAATCGGAGCCCAACCAATCGACGATCTGGCGGACGCGCGAAACCTTGTCGGCCTTCTCATCGGACCGCAGCGTGGCATAGGTGGTGAATAGGACGCCTTCCGGCAGTGTGATCGGCCGTCCCTGCGGGAAGCGGGAGAGCGGCGTCACGAGCAGGCGCTCCATGCCCAGGGCCGACCAGTCGCGCTGCGCATCCTCGATCAGCTTGTCCGACTTCGAGATCCAGACGGCCTTGCGCCGACCGTGCAGCCAGTTGTCGAGGATTATGGCGGCGGACTGGCGCCCCTTGCCCGCGCCTGTGCCGTCGCCGAGCATGAAACCGCGCCGGAAGCGGACGGCGGATGCCGCCTCGTCAGGCGCGGCAGAGACGACATCGAACGTCGCGTCGACAGTCCAGGCGCCGCTGAAGAAGCCCGTATGCGCCTCGCCGGCATAGATCACGGTTTCGAGCTGTGCGTCCGACAGTATGCCCTCGTTGATGAGCCGTTCGGGCAGGCGTGGACGATAGCTTGGCTTGGGCGGCGCGACCGACGCCATGGCCGCCGATTGCACGAGCTTGGTCGGATGGGCCTGAGAGCCGGGAATATGGATCGTCTGAAGTCCATATTCTTCGTAGATGGCGTCGGTCAGCCGACCGCCCTCGGCCGGCTTCCAGTCAAGGGTCTCATAGGCGAGGTCCAGGTAAACCGGCTCCTCGAGTGATGACCTCTGCGGCGCGGTCGCGGTGCTGCGCGCAATCGGACAGGCAACCTGCTTCGGCGCCATCGCCGACGGTGCCGGCAGGGCGACCGAACCGGCCAGTGTGAGCCGTGGGGGAACGTGTTCCGTGACCCATCCCATAAGCGTCTGCGTGTCGGGTGCTTGACCCTGTGATGCGGGAAACCGGGCCGGATCGTCTGCTGGCAGCTTGTCGAAGACGGTGAGCCGTGTCTCGATGGTTGTGCCGTGCTTGGCGTAGACGGTGCCGTCGATACTCGCGGTGAATACGATGCGCCCGCGCTCCTGCAGTCGGATGAACGCGTCGCGCCAGGCTGGATGCTCCGGGCTGACATTGGCGCCGGTGATGGCCACCAAGCGCCCGCCCTCGGCGAGGCGGGCGAGCGCGGATGCGATGTGTCGCAGCGCTGCGTCGGCCATGCGACCGGAGACGTTCGTCATCGCCGAGAATGGCGGGTTCATCAGCACGACCGACGGGACCACGGCCGGGTGCAGATGATCGTCGATCTGCGCCGCGTCGAAGCGCGAGACGGGCACGGCCGGGAAGAGGGAGGAGAGGAGGCTGGCGCGGGTTTCCGCCAGTTCGTTGAGGATCAGCGTCGCGCCTGCGATCTCGGACAGGACGGCGAGCAGGCCGGTCCCGGCGGACGGTTCGAGCACGCAGTCGGCAGATGTGATGTCGGCCGCGCGCAACGCGATGAATCCGAGCGGCATGGGCGTTGAGAATTGCTGGAACGTCTCGCTTTCGAGGGAGCGGCGGGTATGCGTGGGGAGCAGGCCGGCGACTTTCGCGAAAAGCGGCAGGGCTGCTGCCGGAGAGCCGGCTTTGTGCAAAAGCACTTTGCCGTATTTGCGGAGGAAGAGAACAGTCGCTGCCTCGCAGGCGTCGTAGGCCAGCTTCCAGTCCCAGGCTCCGGTTGCGTCGCTCGCGTTGAAGCTCGCTTCCATCGCGTCACGAAGCAGGGTGGCGTCGACACGTCGGCCTGCTTCGAGATGGACGAGAATGGATCGGGCGGCATCGAGCAGGGCGGCCGTCCGGTCGACACGTTGCGGATAAGATGCCGGCATATGTTCTTGCGCGCAAGATGCGGAACGATCGTGCATGGGGAAGACCTCGAGGAGAGCGGGAAAAGGGCGAGCCCTTGGGCGCTCTCTCTCGACCGTCCGGGCTCAAACCCGTCCCGGCCTCCTCTGCCTCTCGACGTAAGAGCAGCAGGCTGAATCAGCCGAAGCGCCGGCCCGCTTCGGTGAAGGTGTAGCCGTTCGCCGCAATCCCCTCGTCGACCACCTCGTCCGAGGTCAGATGCTCATATTCCCGTTCGAGCTGGCGGTAGAGCCAGCGGGCAAGATCTCGGAGCGCTTCCGAGACGGCATCTTCCGCATCGGCTGTCATGTCCTGACCCACGGGACTGTCGCGATCGACCGCGATCGCCATGCAATGCTCGTGATAATAGCGCCCCCGGTGGGTCAGGGTGGCCCGGAGCTGGTAGAAGTTGCGCCGCTGAACGGTGTGGAGGGTGTCGGCGATCCGGTGAAGCGCGGTATCCGTTGGCGCATAGGCCCGGATGCGGCGGGCGGCGGATCTCGTATGCCTGTAGTCGCCCTCGAAGCAGGCCCCATCGCCCTGGCTCCAGAAGCCCGAAAACCAGATGCAGGGTTTCGAGCGGGTGCCGCCGCCGATCAGCCGGACGGAGCGCGTCCGGAGGCTGATGCCGAGGATCGCGCAGATACGTTCGAAGTCGTCATAGATGAACTCGAACCAGTCATAATCGAAGCCGCCCTCGCGGTACCATTGGCGCGCGGCGCCCTTCGCCGCATCGGAAAGTTCGGCGAGGCGATAGACGATGGTTTCGATGATCTCAGGCATCGGAATCACCTCCATCCACCGTTGCGGCGAGCCAGCCATCGGTGTCGATCCATCCGACGGTCTCGCCCGTCCCGAGGTCGAGGACGTGCGCGCCGCCGCCAAACGCACCGAGCCGGGGGCGCGAGCAGGTATTGGCGTATTGGAAGCCCCAACGGCCTTTCAGGCTGAATTCCGCCGCGCAGAGTTTCACGAACTGGATCAGCCGTTCGGGATCGCCGGAGACGTCATCCCGTAGCCAGAGCTGCGAGCCGCCATGCTCCGGCTGGATGGAGAGAAGGAAGCCTTCCGACGGCGGTTCTTCTGACGCGCCAGCCTCGGACAAGGCATTGTAGAGATCGAGCGCACGCGCGGCATTTTGTGGCGTGCCGACGTCGAGCAGGCAGGAGAAGTGCGTGAAATAGTCTGCCATGACAGTCTCCCACGAACATGGAAAAGCCCGGCGTGGCGACCGGGCTGATGGAACGGGCGTGTGAGGAAAGATGCGGGACCGCCGGAGCGGTCCCGCCTGGATCGGCTACTCGGCGGCAATGGCCGGGAGCGGCTCCGCATCCTCGTCCGAGGCTTCCTCGTCGCCAGACAGAAACGCCGGAAGATCCATGGAGCTTGCCTGAGCTTCGGGTTCGCCCGCTTCGGACGATGTGTGCGTCTCAGCGAGCCGCAGCGGCTCGGGGAGCCACCGGGCGTCGGCGAGAAGGCGTTCGGCTTCCTTGGCCATCTCAGCCTTCTTCAGATGCTCGATGAGCTGCGCCGCCCGGTCTCCCGCGCCCTCACGCACGGCCTCGACGATGCGACGCTTCGGCACCCGGCCGAGATAATTGTCGACCGAAGGACGCCATCCGGCCTCCACCATGTCGAGACCAGTCGCCCGCGCGAGCCGGTCGGCCTGGGTGAGACGGCGTTGGAGCCCGTGCTGGGACACGCCGTTCCCCCCGTAGGGGTTCGGCTTCTCGTAAAGTGCGTTGACGCCGAAGCTCACGCAATGAGCGAGCAGCGCGAGTCGGCTCGCATCGTCGAGTGCCGACAGCCAGTCCCAGAGCGCCCGATCGTCCTGCGGAAGATCGGCCTTCCAGGCGTCCTGACGCTCCGCGATCGCGCGTGCGGAGGGGCTGTCCTTGAGGTCGGCGGCCTGCGCTGGGAAGAAGACGTGCCGCACGGACGCTTCGAGGCATCCGCCCCCGGTGTTGGTGCGCTGGAACGTGTCGATGACGAGCTTGTGCAGCAGCGCCGTCAACGCGATCTGCGGGTTGCTCGCCACGGCGTCGCGCAGCGCAAGCGTGCGATGGGCGGTCAATTCGATCACCAGGCGCTCGGGCAACGGCTTGATCACGTCGTCCTCGTCGTCCTCGCTTTCGATCGGCTGCCCGCCGACCGTGATGACGGTGCGGGATGTGCCACTCGGTCCGGGTTCGCCGGCTTGGCCGCTGGTCGCCGCCGTAGCGCCATCGGTCTCGGCATCGGGCAGGACGAGGGGCGCCTCGTCGTCCGGGCGAACATAGCCGCGGTCGGCCACGGGCCTGCCGTCCGCGCCGATGCTGACGAAGACGCCTGCACGGGTGATGTCGCTCGGATCAAAGATCACCGGCCGGTTGTCGAGCTCGCCAAGTAGGGCCTCGATCTCGCCGAGCCGCGCATCGACCTCGTCGGGCAGTTCGTCCGCATCTTCATACTCGGCCTCGAGCCGCTGATACTCGGCGTTGAGTGCGTCGATCGTGGCCGCCTCGTCAGCCGATCGTTCGGCGGCGACGCCCTCGATCTGGCGCAGACCGTGGGTGTGACCGTAGGGGAAGTCGGTAGCGACCTCGATCCACTTCCAGCCTTCGGCCGCGATGGCCTCGGCCTCTGTCTTCAGCTTGGCGGCAACCAGGGTATCGAGCAGGGCGACATCGGCGAGCCAGCCGCCATCGTCCTGTTGGAAGAGATCGCGCAGGACCGTGCCGCCAGCGGCTTCATAGGCATCGAGCCCGACGAACATGGCGCGGCGGTCCGACGCGCGCACCGTCTTCTCGGTCAGCATCCGGCGGATCTGATAAGGCTCCTTGGACCAGGAGCCTGCGATCGTCTCCCAGACCTGTTCCTGCCTTTGATGGTCGGCGCTGACCGTGAAGGCCATCAGCTGCTCCAGCGTCATGCCGTCCTCGGCATAGATGTCGAGAAGCTTCGGTGAGACGCCGGCAAGGCGCAGACGCTGCTTCACGACATGGGCGGAGGTGAAGAAAGCCGCGGCGATGTCTTCCTCGGACTGTCCCTTGTCGCGCAGCGCCTGGAACGCCCGGAACTGATCTAGCGGGTGGAGCGGGGCACGCTGAAGGTTCTCCGCGAGGGAGTCGTCTTCGGCCAGGATCGGCGTCGCGGGATCGCGCACCACGCACGGCACGGGAGCAGTCTTGGCGAGGCGCTTCTGCTTCACCAGACGCTCGAGCGCCCGGTAGCGACGCCCGCCGGCCGGGATTTCGTACAGGCCGGTCTCTGCGCCGTCGGCATCGAGGACGGGCCGGACGTTGAGGCTCTGCAGGAGACCGCGGCGCGCGATGTCCTCGGCCAGTTCCTCGATCGAAATGCCGGCTTTGATGCGCCGGACGTTCGCCTGCGAGAGCGTGAGCTTGTTGAAGGGGATGTCGCGCGACGGCGACAGGGTGATCTTCTGAATGGCAGTGGCCATGACAGGTCTCCGCGACGGGCGGCCGGGAGCCTCTCTCCCGACCTCCAACCCGTCACGAAAATCGGCGCAGCCCTCTTCCTCTCATCGCTTCCGGACAGCCGGAACGCCGTAGAGCCGGGAAGACGGGACTGCGCCGATGCTTGAAGCGGTAGCGAGTGGGTCAGGCCGCCTGGCGTGCGGCCTCGGGGGTGGTGGCAATTGCCTGACCCGGTTCGCCCGCATTTGGGGCGAAGGCCAGCAACCAGTCCGCTGCCTTGCTTGCCTGACTGGCTGCACGGACTATGGCGCGATTGTCCTCGCGCAGGACCTCGGCCCAGGATCCGATGTAGTCGGCGTGGCGGACGGTCGGGGCGATGCCGAGGGCGGCGCAGCAGAAGGCCGAGGCGATCTCGGCCACCAGTTCCTCGAACGCGTATTTCTTGGAGCCGAACGATCCTGTGAGATCGCGTCCCAGCCGATGGGCCGCGCCGCTGGCATGGGCGCATTCATGCAGCGCCGTGCGATGCCAGTTGATGGGCTCGAAGAAGGCCTGGGGCGGCGGCACCATCACATAGTCAGGCGCCGGCGCGTAGTAAGCCCGGTCGCCGCCGATGCGAAAGTCGATCCCGCTCGCCCGGATCAGCGCGTCGACCGTGGGCTCGATCAGCCCGGGTTCGGGCGCCGGCACGGCGGCCACGAGGTCCGCCGGCAGGCCGTCACACTGAGCGACGTTGAAGACCGTGAAGCGCTTCAGGAACGGGATCGCCTGTGCCTCATCGCCGGTCTCTCGCGCACGACGGCGTTCATCGTCCGGCACGAAGCGGTCGGCATAGACCACGGTGGTGCCGCGCTCGCCCTTGCGGACATTGCCGCCGAGCGAAAGGGCCTGGCGGAAGGTGAGCCAGCCCTGGCTCGGGAAACCATGAGAGATCACAGCGCCCCAGAGGATCAGTACGTTGACCCCCGAGTAGCCGCGCCCGGTAGCGACGTTGGTCGGCATCGCGAGTGGCGCCTTGGCCGCGGCCGTCCCCCAAGGTTGGACCCAGGGTAACCGTCCGGCCTCTAGTTCGGCCAGGATCTTGCCGGTGATTTCGTCATACAGGCTCGTCCGGTCGGCGCTCGGCCGGCCGCGTGGATCACGTTTCGACATCGCGGGTCTCCGCGACAGGCGCCGGAAGCCTCTCTCCCAGCCTTCAACCCGTCACGGAACACCCGGCCTGCACTTTCACTCTCGGGGCCGTTGCGGGGGCGCTTCCCGCTCGACAAGGGGCGACAGAGACAATGCTCGGCCGCAGGGGGAGGCGTTTCCCTCAGATCCTGGGGATGCTCACGATACCAATCAGCGGACCATTGACTACAAATCTGCCGAGGCAGTGGTGATCATGGGTGAAGCCGCTCAATGGGGCGGATCAAGCATGGTGGTGATAACGGCGAACCTGCAAGAAGCTCATAATTTTAGTCGTGATATCATCCAGCCGCATGGGCAGCGGCCTACTTTACGACTGCAAATGGCAGGTGGGCGGCCCCGATGCTCGGACCAATTTTTCATGAAGTTAAATGATCTTGAAGGTTGATCGAAGACAACTCAGGGTTCCTATCCGACCCTGGAGTACGGATAAGCATTCCGAATGTAGATGTTGAGAAATTGCCCCTTGGACGGAGCGGCCATGAGTTGCTCGTACAATCCAGACGGCACATTGAAATATTGGTAGATCGAGCCGTTGGTGAACTCGATCTCAAGCGTTTCACTGCCCGGGTCGTAGCCGATCGAAGCAATGTTGCTAGAGGCGACACGGTCTCGAAGCATGGGATTTCCTACTGTTCATCTTCGTTGATGGGGGTCCGTTGGATAGCAAGATCTAGCACGACCGCAGTGGTTCGTTGCGCTCGCCATGACGCGACCATGCGGTCATAGCCTTCTGCTACGCGGCGGGTCCGCCAGGCTCTGCTGACTTCGGGGTCAGAACTGCGGGGCAAGCGATCCGCGGGCGGTAGCGAAACACGGCAGCGCACGGGTAATCTCGCGGCTTCACCGGAAATGATGGTCTCGCCAGTCCGTAGTACCGGCAGAAGATCCATGAGGCCTGATAGATTATCAGGAAGCGCGCCCTTCACCCGTCCGCGGTCGGCTGGATTGGATAGCCTCAATGCTATGAGGGTTCCGCACTGGGAGAGTATAGTTTCATCGATCTCCGACGGACGTTGAGAGACCAGCATGGCACCAACCCCGTATTTGCGACCTTCCTTTGCTATGCGCTTTACAACATCGGCAGCGACATTTCCGCTATCGGGACTAACATAACGGTGCGCTTCTTCCATCACGATCAGTAGTGGGCGCAGGATGCCACCCTCTGTCTTCTCCCGACTCCAATAGAGGGCTTCGTAAACAATGCGCAGTATGGAGCCAATGAGCCGGACCAAGACACTGCTAGGCACGCCTGAGAGGTCGAGGATAGTGATTGGACGGTCATGGCCGAGCCAGCCAGCCAACAGCGTATCAAGGTCCTGTGCCGTCTGTCCGGTCAGGTCCGGCTCCCAAGGGCCAGGGTGCAGGATGAAGTCGTAGCGTCGATCGAGAAGACGAGAGCGCACCAGATTAAGTTGCCGGCGGATACCTTTCGCGGCCTGATTAAGGAACGGACCAGCGGCTCCCATTGCGTGCGGCGTATAGCGGGGAGGAGTCAGGGTCGCGGGGTCACCAGCAGCCTCAAGCGCAGGCTGGTCACGTTGCGGCCCTGTAAATGTAGCTGTCTCGAATTCAATCAGGTCATACCAAAGCTTTTTCAGCGAAAAAGGCACAGGACTGTCAACAGTGAGTGACTGCAGGTCGAGCCCCGGAAGCGGGCCAGCGCCCAGTCGGCTTTCTTTCAACTCCTGTATCTTGTCGGTAAACGCGATCAAATGATTATCGCTTAGCCCACCAGCGATGAAGTCAAGTAACTCACCGGCCTCCAACGCCCAGTAAGGAACGAATAGAGGCTCTTCGCCAGGCATGGGCGAAGCGCTGAATGTTTTGGCGAGATCTCCGAGTGCGGCGGAATATTCCCCATGCACGTCCAAGAGAAGGATGCGTGCGCCGCTGGCGCTTACGTTTTCGGCGGTACGCACTACGGAACGAAGCAAGCTCGCAACCGTAGTTGACTTACCTGAGCCCGTGGAACCGACGATGGCGCTGTGTCGCGTGACCAAGGCGTCGAGTGACAAGCGCACGACGATATTCTCGGCGCTCGAAAGCGTGCCGATTTCGATCTGATCTTCCTCTGCGCCACCGTAGATGCGCCGAAGATCCTTTTGGGTGACCAAGTGCACCGCGTCATCGACGTTGGGATGCTGACTGAGACCGCGCTCAAAGTGATCGCCGGTTGCTTCGCCTGCCAACTCGACGCGCATCCAGCGGCCGGTGTCCTGGCCGTCGACATCTGCAACAACGACATGCTGGGGTGCGGCCGCAGCACCGATCTCTGCGACAACGCCATATAGATCTTGATAGCCCAAAGGGATGCGGACGAAGCTGCCTACCTGACCGACACGGTAGGTATGACCATCGATCATAGCTAGACCAGAGGAGAGGGACTCGGCCAGCCTTACCGTTATTGTCGAGCCAGAAACGGCGCTTACGTGGCCGAGATAGGTTGGGTCTGTCGCAGTCATGCTGACACCGTAGCGGAGTCGGGTCCATCGACCGGAATCGCCGCCTCAGTCGGGCGAGCAAGATCGGGCGAGTAGGAAAGCGCACAAAACCGGCAAAACTTCGCAAAGTCGCCTAAAAGGAATGCGTCGTTGCTGCCGCGTTTACCCCAGAAGCTCGAACGAATTTCGCCCCAATTTTTGGGCAAGTCGCCCAAACGCCACGGACCTGAAATGCCACCGATCACAGCTGCGTCGCTGGCGTAGACTGAGAGATTTGGATGTTCGAATGCAAGCTTACGTGCCGGATCCTCTTCGGCAAGCGTCTGAAATTGCAATGCGATCACCGCAGCATTGGCATTCATCGCGAGTGCCTCGCCTAGAACTGCGCAGATGTGTGCGTCGCGGAATGAAAAGCCTGTCGTTAGAAGCACTGTGTCGGGTGTAAGCAGAAACCGTTTCAATCGCTCGAACAGCGCGGCATAGGGTTGCTTCTGTGTCAGATCGTATTTGAGATGGTCAGGGTAGACGAGTTCGGTGGAGTCCGCACCGCCGCAGCGGACGACCGCACCGTTTTCGCTTTTCCAACCCAGCGATCCATGAAGCTTCCAAACGCGGGACCAGCGCGGTGGCAAGTCATTGCCCGCCACCGTGACCGGGTCAAAAAACGGTGCGTGCCCGCCGGTGAAACCATCAAAATACGGTGCTTTTGCTTGTTCGAAGGCGGTTTCAATCAACAGGTCATAGTTGGTGGTGAATATCTCGACCGAGTGTGCTCGCTGCGTTCCGCTGACCCAGGAGACAAGTTCGTGGTATGGAGTTCTTCCTTCCGGTAGCTTTGCGCCGACGATCCCGCCGATCGCTTCACAGATCGCCCTTCCCAATGCAGCATAGCCTGCGCTGTCAAGACCATGAACAGTCGTGTTCCCAAGCGCAGTTTGGAGCAAGCGAACCTTGGACAATATGGTTTCAATATTGCCGCCATCCGGTAGAGACTTTCGAATTTCCGCCGCTGCCGCTGCTTCATTACCACTTAGTTTTTGCAATGCCTGGTTAGTCAAATCGTTTACGCCTGGGATCAGCGCCTGACCCTTCGGGTCAAGCTTGCCACTTGTGTCGACGCGCACCGAAAGGGGGCCGCCGGCACCAATTAGAATACCAATGCGCTTGCGCCCCTGTGACAGGATTTGGCGGAGATCGGCCATAAAACGATCAGGATTATGTACTGTATCCAACTCACCTATCCTTCTGTTCGCTTTATGAATTACAAGATTAGCGGCCCGTGGTCATTATCTGCAGTATCAGCCCAGCCGAGGCTAGGATTCGCTGCCGTCATAGGACGGGAACGACGGTGCCGGAGGTCATCAGCACGATCAGCCCGCGCTCGGCACCGGTCACGTCGAGATAGGCCCGCACCTGCGCCCGATAGTGATCGAGCGTTCCCGGCGTCGGCGTCACATCGCTTTTCCAGTCCACGACAACCGCGGGTTGACCCTCGGCCGTCAGGGTCAGGGCATCGGCGATCCCGGCCGTTACGTGTTCCACGCCGTCGTTGACTTGTGCGGAATAGACAGGAAATTCGGCCAGAAGACCCGGCCGCAAGGCCGCGATGTCGGGCAAGGCCAAGGTCCGGGCGACACAGGCAGCCAGTTCCTCAGCAGACAGCCCCGTCGCCGGGTCGGCGACCGGAGAATGGCCGAGAGCACGGATAAGTTCGGCTGCCCGTTCGATGAGGGCAGCCTCCGTTTCCAGGATTTCGCCGGTCAGAACCTCTTCCATGAGCTTATGGAGGATCAGCCCACGTTCGCGGCCGCCCTGCACGAGAGTCGCGGCTTCCAATTCGGGAGGCTGCTCGTCGGCCGCCCCCGTCCAGAGCGCGCCTTCTTCTTCCCGTAAGACGGTCTGGGCGGCGCTTTCATCGCGACTGGGTGCAAGCCGGGTCAACCGCGTCTGCGCGGCTGCGATGGCTTCGGCTTCGGCGGCGAAGCTAGCGCGCGTTTGGGTGTTGCCCGCGCCAGCACCCGCCGCCGTGAGGCCGGCAGGCAGGTGAGAGACGTCCAGTCCGGGCAAGCCGGCGAGCGACAGATCGACGAGGCCGATCCAGGCCGATTTCGACGGTGTGGCGTCGAGCCGGGGAAGGACGAGGAGTTCGCGAGCGCGGGTGGCTGCGACATACCAGAGCCGGATGCGTTCGCGGTCCAGCTCCTCCTTTTCCGCTTGGCGGGCGGTTTCGTAGCCCTCAGGCGTGACGCCCAGGACCGGGCAGTAGAAGGTCTCGGCCTGGCGGTCGATGACGGCGCTGTCGGGCGCCATGACGCCTGTCATGGTGTTGACCGGAATGACGATCGGCCATTCCAGCCCCTTGGCCGCGTGCATGGTGAAGAGCGCGACCGCTTCCTCCTGGGCATCGGGCCGTCCCTCGACGGCGCGGGCCTCGTCGGACCACGCCGCTGTCATCGCCTCGGCGAAGGCGCGCAAACCGCGCACGGCGTAGCCGGTCGACAGGCTGAGATAGAGATCGACATTGGCGAGCGCGCGCTCGGCCTGGCCGCGATGGCGCTCGAGGAGGAGCGGACGGACGCGCATCACGTCCACGGCCTGCGACAGCAGCTCATGCGGGGTCGTGCTGTTGCCGCGCCGGGAGAGCGATTGCAGCCGCTCGATGACGTCGCGCGCGAGCGGGTGCGCGATGACGGCGGGATCGATGCTGAGATCCAGGCGCGGAATCCGATCCGGCTGTTCCTCCGAGCGCGGAAGTCCCCAGATGATATCCAGCAGGTTTTCTTCGGTGAGGCCGACCAGAGGGCCGCGCAGCAACGCGCCGAGCGCCAGGGTGTCGCGGCGGTCGGCCAGAACGCGGGTCAGCGCGATCAGATCCTGGACCTCCTGGCGGCGGAACAGCCCCTTGCCGGCTTGGGTCGCGACAGGGATGCCGCGGCGTTCCAAGGCTTCCTCATAGCGCCACAGCTCCGCGCCGGTTGGCGCCAGCAAGGCGATGTCGCCCGGCTGGCAGGGGCGCTCGACGCCGCTGCGACGGTCGATGATTGGGTGGCTTTCGATCAGCCGGGCGCACAGATCGGCGATGGCGTCGGCCTCGGCATCGCGCTGCTGCTCGGCGCTGGCCTTGCCGTTTTCATCGGCCACGGCGATGTCGAGGGCCGCCACGCACAGGCCGCCGCGATCGTCATGGAACGGGTCGAGCGCGGTGAAGCCGGGCTGCCCATCGGCTGAGAGCGCGACCTCGAAGCGCTCGTTGACGAAGGTGAGGATCGAGGCGCAGGAGCGGAAATTGGTGGAGATCGACAGGAGGCTGCCGGGGTCCTGGTCGCGGAAGGCGTCGCGCGCCTGCACATAGGCGCCGACATCGGCGCCCCGGAAGCGATAGATCGCCTGCTTGGGGTCGCCGACCAGGAAGAGCGCGCCCGGCCGGATGCGGAACCCGGTCCAGTCGTCATCGCCATCGGCCGGTTCGCCGCAAAGGCGCCAGAAGATCTCGGTTTGCAGGGGATCGGTGTCCTGGAACTCGTCGACGAGGACGTGGGCGAAACGCTGCCCGAGCGCTCGGCGAACGTCGTCATGGTCGCGCAGCAGGTCGCGCGCGGCGAAAATCAGATCGTCGAAATCGAGCTGAGCGCTGGCGCGCTTGTGGTCGCGATAGCGCTGCAGGATCGGACGCGCTTCGTCGATAAGCGCCGCCAGGGCGTGGCTGGCGGCGGCCTGCACAAGCGAGACCCAGGCGCCGCAGCAGGCGGTGTAGTGGACCTCGGCGGCGTCGTTCAGCCGATCGCCGTCGGCCTTGGAGAGGCCGACCTCTTTCGCCGCGGCGGCCCATTTGCCCTTCTTGCGGTAGGAGGCGAAGGCCCCGGCTTTGGTGCAAAGGTCCGGATGTGGCCGCAAGGTCACGAGGCGGACGAGGCCCGCAGGCGTTGCGGGATCGGGACCGTTGGCCAAGGCGGTCGCCATCTCGGCCAGCCGCTCGACGATCGCCGCCGTTTCCGGCTCTGCCGCAGTCACACCATCCATGAAGCCTTTGAAATCCGCAGCGGCCTGCCGGAACGCCGTCAGGTGGCCGTCAAGCGGGGAGACGGCCGGGGCCGCGAGCGTGGGGCGACGGCGCAGATTCTCGGCGATCTTGTGGATGAGCGCCACGGTCTCGCCGGGGCTGTGCAGCACCATCTCGGCCAGGATACCGCCCTGACCGCCGGACAGGCGTTCGCGCAGCCAGACATCAACAATCTCAAGGAAGGTGAGGTCGGCCTGGTTGCGATCCATGACCCCTGCGCCGGGATCGATGTTGGCCTCCGCGGGATAGGGCTTAATGAGGCGCTGGCAGAAGCCGTGGATGGTCGAGCACGTGATCTCGTCGATCGCGGCGCTGGCGGCGGCGAGATTGTCGCGATGGGCTTGGGACAGCCCATCGGGCAGCGCCACGCGCAGCTCGGTCGCGATCGTGCCGGCCGAGAGATCGGCGACGAACTCGCGGACACGCGACAGTAGCTCGCTCGCGGCGAGTTCGGTGAAGGTGACGGCGGCGATGGAACGCGGCGCGACGCCTTCGGCCAGCATCGCAGCGATGCGGCCAGCCATGACGGCAGTCTTGCCCGAACCTGCGCCGGCCTCGACCAAGATCGAGCGATCATGCAGGCTGATCGCATCGCGGCGCGCGCCGTCGTCCTTCAGCACCTTGGACACGCTGCTCATCATTCCGCCTCCCAGACCTGAGCGACCTCGCCAAGCCGCTCCGTGGCTGCCGGCATTTTGCGTTTGCAATAGGTGGCGCCCGCGTTGGCCGGCAGGGCGAAGGCGAGATCGTCATAGTCGCCGCCGGTGTCCGGGCCAGGCAGTGCCGCACCGCCGGCGAGACTCGCCCTTGCCGCGCGCAGATAGCCTGTGATGTCGGCCAGCACGGCTTCGGGATCGTCGAGCTGAAGATCCACGGGCTCGCGCGGATAGAGCAGCGAGGCGCTGATGGCGACGTCGTCGCCGAGGAGCGCCTTCACCGCGAAAGCATAGAGGCAGCGTTGAAGCTCCCGCCCGCCGTTCAGCCGGATGTCGCTCCGCGGGGGGCGGCCTGTCTTGTAGTCGCGCACCAGCGCACGTTTGCCGTCGCCCGAGATGTCGAGCCGATCAATATAACCGGCGATGTTGAAGCCCGTGCCGGGAATCGTGACCGGCTTGCGCGCATCCCAAGGCGTTTCCGCGTCGGATTTTGGCTCCGATCCACCGAAGGGCACCTCTCCGTAGGAGCGTGCGCCCGGCAGGACATCTTCACCATAAGAAAGGGCTCGGCCCGCCATCACGCGGGCGTCGTCGATCGTGCGGCTCCAGATGACGGCCGGCGGAACCGGACGCTCGCTTTCCCAATCGGCGGCGACGGCTTGCGCGGCCCGCGCCACCGCGGCTTCGATGGTCTCGGCGTCGGCGGAGGCTAGACCATCTCCGGTTTCGAGGTCGCGCAAGGCGCGGTCGAGAACCAAGTGAACGAGATCGCCGATCCCGAGCGCGTCGAGCACGAGCGGTTCAGCGCTGCTCTGCGGTTCACGCCATCCGAACGCATAGACCCACACGAAACTCAGCGGATTGCGCAGCAGGCGGCGCAGCGAGCTGGCCGACTGGGTGCGGCCGAGGATGGCGAGAACGAGTGGATGATCTGCCCGCACGAGCCCGTCATGGGGAGTAATCTCGGCCTGCCGCCAGTCGCGCCAGCAGCCCTGCGCACCGACCGCTTGCGGATCGGCTGCGAACTCCTGAGGCCGGGCCATGAGGCGGTCTGTTTCGCTGAAGGCGTGCGCCGGCTTCGCGTTGCGGCGCAGATAGGTTTCGTCACCACGCCCGGCGAGCAGAGGGCTGCGACCCAGGAGACGCCCGTCGCTGTCGCGCCGGGCGCGCGACAGAACGACGGTGTCGGCCGTCGTGGCGAGGATCGTCTCGAAGTCGCGGCGGTCGGCGAGGTTGACCGGCAGCGGATCGAGCACCGGAGTCGGGATGATATGGTCCGGGATCAGTCGGTCTTCGGCGATCCCGCGCGGCCAGCGCGAGGAATTAAGCCCGAGGAGCCGCACGAAGCGGCGGGGCGACGCCGCGAGCGCGCTGGCCGGCATCCAGGCGACGCAGACGCATGCTTCCAGCCCGTCGTCCTGCTTCAGGGTTTCCAGCGTGGCGTCGATCGAGGCGGCGGGGCCGGCGAGCAGAGCCTTGCGCCAGATCGCGAGCGCGCGGCCCTTGAGGAAGGCTTCTCCGATCTCGCTGGCGGCCTCCGATCCTTTCACAAGGGTCTCGACCGCCGTGCGCAGCGCCGGAACATGGTCGGCGCCGTCGGGCCAGTCTTCGGGTGCCAACCGGCTCAGGAGGCGGTTCCAGGCGCCCAGCGTCGAGAGCGGCGCATCGGTCGGCAGGACACGCAGCCAGCCTTCAGGCAGGGTCTCGAATGGCGCGCTGTCACGGCAGAGCGCCGCGAGGCGACGCAGCCGCGATTGCGACAGGCCACGGACCACGATGTCGGCCAGCGCTGCGGCCGTCTGGCCCTCGCGGGTGGTGACCGTGCGGACGCCGTGGACGAAGTGCAGGTCGATATTGGCGTCGGCGCGCAGGGCCAGGAAATGATCGTCATAGTCGGCGGGCGATGCGGTCGCGATGGCGATATCCGAGGGCGAGACGCCATTGGCGAGCAGGCTGCGCGCCCAGCGCATCGCCTCGATGGCCTCATGATAGGCGGTCGCGGCGCTGACGGCTCTGATCCCTGGCGTTTGCGCCGGTGCATGCGCGACCGTGACGCCGATGCCGTCAAGCCAGGCGGGAACGCTTCTCGGGCCGGCCGTCCACTGCACCGGGATATGGGCAGTTAGGTCCTGGAGCAGTGGCCGCCAGCAGGGCGAGAGTTCGGTAAGACCGACGATTTCCATCGGTCCGAGGACGGCTGGCGCATGAGCGATGCGGGCGGTCGCGGCTGCAACGATGTCGTGAGGCCGCATCATCCCGGGCGGAAGCTGGTCGAGGACGGCCGATTCTAGGCGCGCGATGGCGGCGAGACGCGGATGGACGCCCGCGCATGCGGCAAGATCGACCCCCGCGCGCCAGACTTTGTGGAGCGTGTCGGCCGCCGCGCCGATCATGCCGGGAAGAGCTTTGATGCCTTCAAGTTCGCCCATCGGCGTGGCGGGCAGGACGGCCTGGATGGCCGCACGCAGGCTCTCTTCGTCGATAGGGCGAACGAAGCCGCCAGCCAGTCGGACGGCGGCCTGCTCGAACGACATGATCTGAAGGCCGTGACGACGGTCACGGCCAGCCGCCAGCCGGCGCTCCCGCATGGCGAGACGACCGTGAACGACAAGGGTGGATCGATTTGCGCCTGCCATGACCGCCAACCTCTCAGAAATCACTTGCGGTTCGAGCGCTGAGTCAGCGCTGAGGCGGCGGCAGTCTTCGCGGCTTTGCTGCTCTTCGGGTCGCGCAGGACTTTCGCTGCGGCGCTGGCCGCCCGCTTGCTGGTGACTTCACTATTGGATCCGCGTTTTGGCATCGCTTGCTCCCGAAATCTGGGTCCTCATTGACCATTGACCCGTCGCCCTGATGGGACTAATAATTACACGCATCATATGGATCTGTCCATATAGTTTTGATGCTCACGGGCGGCGGAGGCGGAATGCAATGAGAGCGGCTGCAGCGGCCTTAAAGTGGGGGGTGGAGCGCCGCCTCGAGTTCATCGAGTTCCGGCTGTTCTGGGAGGGGTCGATCAATCGCGCCGATCTCGTTGAATTCTTCGGCGTTTCCGTTCCTCAAGCGTCGAAAGACCTAACCCTCTATCAGGAGCGCGCGCCTGGAAACGTGGACTACGACACGCGTGGGAAACGGTATGTAGCGGCCGACAAGTTCGTCCTGCGTTTTCTTGATCCCGACCCGTATGTCTATCTTGCGCAGCTTCGATCGGTCGCCGAAGGCACGGTGCCAACTCACGATTCTTGGATCGCCACTCTGCCGAATGCGGATGTGGCGCTAACCCCAAAACGGGACATCGACATCCAGGTCTTGCGCCGTGTGCTGGACGCGGTGCGAGAGAGGGAGTCGCTGGAAATCTTCTATCAGTCGATGAATAAGGTTCGACCAGATCCCATCTGGCGCCGAATCACACCGCATGCCTTCGGTTTCGACGGCTTCCGGTGGCATGCGCGTGCCTATTGCCACCTCGAGAACAGGTTCAAGGACTTCCTGCTGCCACGGATCCTCGAGGTGCGGGGTAAGGGCAAGCCTGGGGCGACCGGCGAGCAAGATTGGCTCTGGAACAACTTCTTCGATGTAGTCATCGGACCCCATCCGGATTTGACGGAAAGTCAGAAGAAGGTGGTCGCCAAGGACTATGGGCTGGACCAAGGCAATGGTGTGCTGTCCGTTCGGTATGCGATGCTTTTCTATGTTCTGAAGCGACTTGGCCTGCTTGGGGACGCCGCAAAGCAGAGTGCTCGCACACAGCATATTGTCGCGCTAAACCGCAAGGAAACCGAGGCTGCGCTGAACAAGGCGGAGCTTTTGATATGACGATATTGTGGGGGAGCGCCGGCTGATGACCGCCAAGCTCGAAAGCATCAAGAACGGCGCCTCCGTCCGCGGCATCGCGTCTGCGCAGCCCGTGCAGATCGTGTCGGTGGACTGGATCGGAGATCAGGCGATCAATGTCGTCTACCGCGACCACAACGGCTCGGTCGCGGAGTCTGTTCTCTACCGGGACGACGAGCATCGTCTCGAGGTCGAGCAGGACGGGCGGCCGTGGTCGTTCGACGCGGATGGTTCGCTGCTTCGATTGGTGACCGAAGCCAACCGCATCAAGCTTGCCCATTTTTTCGATCCTTATCTGGCCATCCACACCAGCCTCGTCGATCCGCTGCCTCATCAGATTTCGGCGGTCTATGGCGAGATGCTTCCGCGGCAGCCGTTGCGGTTTCTGCTCGCAGACGATCCTGGCGCCGGCAAGACGATCATGGCGGGCTTGCTGATCAAGGAACTCATCGCGCGGAGCGACCTCGAGCGTTGCCTCGTAGTCGCCCCCGGCAGCCTGGTCGAGCAGTGGCAAGATGAACTGGGTCAGAAGTTCAATCTCGAGTTCGACATTCTGACGCGTGACATGATCGAGACGTCTCGTTCGGGGAACCCGTTCAACGACCGCGACCGCCTCATCGTCCGCCTCGACGTGCTGGCCCGCAACGAAGACCTGCAAGAAAAGCTCATGAGCGCCCGCGAGTGGGACCTCGTCATCTGCGACGAAGCCCACCGGATGTCGGCAACCTATTTCGGTGGCGAGGTCAAATACACGCGGCGATATCAGGTTGGTCAGAAGCTCGGCCAAGTCTGCCGGCATCTGCTGCTTATGTCGGCGACGCCGCATAACGGCAAGGAAGAGGACTTTCAGCTCTTCATGGCGCTGCTCGACGGCGATCGGTTCGAGGGGCGTTTCCGTGATGGCGTCCACTATGCCGATACGGAAGACATGATGCGGCGCCTGACGAAGGAAGAGCTGCTGAGGTTTGACGGTCGGCCGCTCTTTCCCGAGCGCCGAGCCCGCACGGTCAAATACCAGCTCTCGGAAGGCGAGGCCGCGCTCTACGCCGCCGTTACCGAATATGTGCGAACCGAGATGAACCGGGTTCAGCGGTTTGCCGAGGGAGATGGCAAGAAGCGCAATAATGTCGGATTCGCCCTGCAGATCCTTCAGCGTCGCCTCGCTTCCTCACCGGCTGCCATCTACCAGTCGCTGAAACGTCGCCGTGAACGCCTCGAGACCGAGCTGGGCGAAGCGAGGCTCGCGGCCAAGGGACGGCGTGCCGGTATCGGCGAGCCGTCAGTGAGCTCCGATGTTCTCGGCAACATCGACGAGTACGGACAGGATGAAATCGATGAGCTCGAAGAGCTGATTTCGACCGGCTCGACGACGGCGGAGACTGTCGAGCAGCTCGCTCTCGAAGTCGACACGCTCAAGGGGCTGGAGTCGATGGCGCTCGGCGTCCTGCGCTCCGGTGTCGACACCAAGTGGACCCAGTTGAACCGCATTCTCGACGACGATCTCATGATCGACGGCGCCGGAAATCGCCGGAAGCTGATTATCTTCACCGAGCCCAAGGACACGCTTCACTACCTACTCGACAAGGTGCGCGCGCGCCTCGGAAGCCCCGAAGCCGTGGACGTGATCCATGGCGGGGTGTCGCGCGAGGAGCGCAGGAAGGTGATCGAGCGCTTCATGCAGGACAAGGACCTGCTTGTGCTTATCGCCAACGATGCGGCGGGCGAGGGCGTGAACCTCCAGCGCGGCCACTTGATGGTGAACTACGACCTGCCTTGGAACCCCAACAAGATCGAGCAGCGCTTCGGCCGCATCCATCGCATCGGGCAGACCGAGGTTTGCCACCTCTGGAATCTTGTGGCGGCCGACACGCGAGAGGGCGAGGTCTATGGGCGTCTGCTCGAGAAGCTTGAGGCAGCGCGGGAGGCTCTGGGTGGGCGCGTCTATGACGTGCTTGGCGAGCTATTCGAAGGAACGGCGCTGAAAGATCTCCTATTCCAGGCCATCCAGTATGGCGAACAGGAGGAGGTGAGGGCGCGCTTGTTCCGCCAAGTCGATGGCGCGGTCGACCAGACGCACCTGCTAGAACTTCTGCGTCGGCGTGCGCTCACAAACGACACCATGCCCCAGGCCAAGGTCGAGGAACTGCGGCTCGAGATGGAGCGCGCCGAAGCGTTGCGCCTGCAGCCCCACCACATTCAGAGCTTCTTCGTCGAGGCATTCCAGCATCTGGGCGGCCGTCTCAAGCGCCGTGAAGAGGGTCGCTGGGAAATCACGCACGTGCCAGTGCGGATCAGGGAGCGCGATCGCCAGATCGGCACAGGCGCGCCCATCCAGAAGCAGTACGAGAGGGTCTGCTTCGAGAAGAGCAAGATCAATCAACAGCCGGTCGCCGCGTTCATCTGCCCGGGGCATCCGCTGCTGGAGGCTGTGATCAGCCTCATCCGGGAGCAGTACGAGCAGATCATGCGACAGGGCGCGATTCTGGTCGACGAGACCGATGCTGGCGAGGCGCTGTCTGCCGTTTTCCTGCTGGAGCACACCGTCCAGGACGCCCGCACGACGAGTGCCGGGAAGCCGCATATCATCTCCCAGCGCTTGCAGTTTGCCGCGATCGACAAAGCGGGGAACGCCAGCAACGCGGGCATCGCGCCTCATCTCAATCTCCGGCCCGCCGCGCCAGAGGAAGTCGACCAAGTTCGGGATCTCCTGGACGAGGACTGGCTGACCACCGAGCTTGAGAAAACGGCGATCCGCTTCGCCACCGTGGAGCTGGCGCAAGGACATGTCGCGGAGGTGAAGGCGCGCCGAATTCCTGAAATCGAGAAGGTCGAGCAGGAGGTACGTGCCCGCCTCAAGAAGGAAATCAACTACTGGGACTCGAGGGCCTTCGAACTGAAGGAAGAGGAGAAGGCCGGCAAGAAGACGCGGCTGAGCTGGCAGAACGCCCAGCGGCGCGCCGAGGATCTGGCGGAGCGGCAGAAGCGTCGGATGGATCAGCTCGAACGGGAGCGGTTCATCTCATCGCAGCCGCCGCGAGTCCGCGGCGGCATGGTCGTCATTCCGCGCGGGCTCATCAGCGCCCGGCAGAATCCGACGGTGCCCAATCATTTTGCCGAAGATCCGGCGGCGCGGAGAGAGATCGAGCTCGCGGCCATGCAGGCTGTGATGGCGGCGGAGCGAGCGCTTGGGCACGAACCGCTCGATGTTTCCGCCCAAAAGATTGGCTACGACATCGCCTCGCACAATCCGAAGTCCGGGCACCTTCGCTTCATCGAGGTCAAGGGCCGGATCGACGGCGCGGATTCTCTGATGATCACGCGCCAGGAAATCATCACCTCCCTGCATGAGCCCGAAAAGTTCATCCTCGCGGTCGTGGCCGTCAACGGCGGGTTTGCGCACGAGCCGCGATATGTGCGCGGCCCGCTGATTGATCGGGAGCCGTCGTTCCTGGAGACAGCGATTCAGTTTGACCTGCGGCGTCTGCTCGAACGCGCGGTGCCGCCATCATGAGTGCGGAGCGCCAATCCGCGCCTGTTGTGGCTGAGCCACCGGTTTACTTCCGCGCGATCAGGGACGGCGCGTCGAAGCGCTGGAATCAGCTTGAGGCCGACCCCGAGCTTGCCGGGCCGTGGCACCAACTGTTCAAGCAGGTGCAGAGCCCGCGCCACATCCTGTCCGAGCTGCTGCAGAATGCCGACGATGCCGGCGCGACCGAGGCGCGCGTTTCGATCGAAGACCAGCGTTTCGTGTTTGAGCATAACGGCGAAGATTTTGTCGAAGCGCACTTCGCCTCGATCTGCCGCTTCGGCTACTCGAACAAGCGCGCCCTTCACACCATCGGGTTCCGAGGGATCGGCTTCAAAAGCACGTTCAGCCTGGGTGATCGCGTCGAGCTGTTCACCCCCACATTGTCTGTGGCCTTCGAGCGTAACCGGTTCACGGAGCCGCATTGGATTGACGGCCGCCGCACGACGCAGGGGGTCACGCGCGTCGAGGTGGCGATCGCCAACCCTCTTCTCTGCCGCGAGGTTGAGAAGAACCTCGAAGAATGGCTGAAGAGCCCGGTTTCGCTGCTGTTCTTCAAGAAAATCCGCCGTCTTCAGATTGGCGATCGGGTGGTCCACTGGCAAAGCCTCGGACCAGGCCCTGTCGCCGAGAGCGAGTGGATGTCGCTGGACGACAAGGGCGATGACGCCTTCCTCCTGGCCCGGTCTGCGGAAGAAGTGTTCCCCGCTGATGCGCTGGACGAAATCCGTAAGGAACGGATGCTCGGTGCCGAGGACGGCGGCGACTTCCCGCCCTGCCGGGTCGAGATCGTCCTGGGCGCGAAGGGCCGGCTCTATGTCGTGCTGCCAACGGGGGTTGAGACGCCGCTCCCGTTCGCCTGCAACGCTCCGTTCATCCAGGATCCCGCCCGCCTCAAGATCAAGGACCCCGAGACCTCGCCGACAAACCGCTGGCTGCTGAAACGTGCCGGCGAACTCGCGGCCAAGGCGATGGTGGAATGGCTCGAACAGACCAAGACCGGTGTTCTGGATCGAGCTGCGGCCTATGGCCTGCTGCCTGACGTTGACCGAGAGGCCAGCACGCTTGAGGGCTCTTGCGCGGCCATCGTCGAGTTGGCGTTCGCCGATGCGGTCGAGGACCGGCCGATCCTGCTGACCGATGAGGGCAAGCTGGTTGCCGCCGACGCGGCGATCGTGATCCCGCTGCCGATCTTCGATATCTGGCCGGCGGAGCAGGCGATGGCTCTGTTGGATGAGAAGTCGCGCCCCGCCTTGTGTCGGCATGTCTCGGCCGCCGACCGGACCAAACTGGTTCACTGGAACCTGGTCGAGGAGTTTTCGAAGAGCGATCTTCTCGCTCGCCTCCGCACAAGCCACTTGCCTCGGCCGTCCACATGGCGGCATCTGCTGAACCTTTGGACTTACATCGCGCCCGAGGTGACGGGATGGCAGAGCCAACAACCGGAGCGACTCCGCATCGTTCCCGTCCAGGGCAAGGAAGTGCTCTATTCGGCGTCTGAGGTGGTGCGGCTCGGGGAGAAGAAGCTGCTCCAGTCCAATGATGACTGGGAGTTTCTCGCGGGGCATCTGATTGTCCTCAATCAGAACTGGACCCGCTTTCTGGCGGAGCAACGCCGGGACAAGGGCGACGGCGATGGCCGAGCTGACCCGACCCAAGCCGCCTTTGCGGTGCTGAAAAAAATCGGCCTCGACGACACGAGCGACGTCAATGCGGTGATCGAACGAGTTGCTGCTGATTTCTTTGGATCAAGCGGCATCAAGCTGGCCGAGTGCGTCCAGCTTGCCCAGATCGCCGCAAAGCTCGGTGCGACGGCGGGCGAATCATTCCGCTACGCATGCTCCGATCTGAAGCTTCGACCGATCGCCAAGGCGATTCTGTATGACGAAGACGGCGCGCTTGAAGCCCTGTTGCCGGAGACCGCCCAGCAGACGCAGCTCCTGCACCCCGATTATGTGGCCAGCTTCTCCTCCTGTTCGCGCGAGGATTGGCTGCGGTGGGTGTCGTCCGGCCGTTCGGGACTACAGACCTTCGCGCCGCTGACTGCAAAGCGGACAAACGTCTATGGGCGCCAGCAGGTTGACTCCGAGGCCCAAAAGCGCGGCCTTCGCGGCGCGCTCTACTACCCCTATGTGACGAGCCAGTTCGTCGTTGAGGATTGGGATTTCCCAGCGGAGTACTGGCGGCACTGGGAGGCGCTGTCGAAGTCCGACCCACGGATTTGGGCCAAGGTCGCCGGGCGGGTTTTGGAGCAGCGGGACAGCTACTGGTCCCGTGCCTCAAGTGCGCGCCTGTCGCAGGTCGCGACCACAGGGTCGACCCGTTCGCTGACGTCAGAGTCCCTGCTGGCGGACTGGCTGCTGAAGCTCAGATCGAAGCCCTGCCTTCCCGATACGCGCGACATGATCCATGTCCCTGCTGATCTGCTCCGGAGGACGCCGGAGACGGAATCGCTCATGGATGTCGAGCCATTCGTGCACGGCCTCCTCGACCGGGAGACGACGCGGCCGCTGCTCGATTTGCTCGGCGTGCGCAGCTCGCCGAGCGGGCCAGGTCGATTGCTCGACCGGCTGCGCGCGCTGGCGAAGTCAGACAAGGCGCCGGCCCATGAGGTCGAGAAATGGTATCGCCGCCTCGACCAGATGCTCGATGCCGCTTCCACGCCTGACGCCCAGAGCATCAAGGACGCGTTCAAGACCGAGAAGCTGATCCTCGCACAGGACGGGACCTGGGTGACATCGGGCGCGGTGTTCCTGGCCGGTGACGAGGAGGATGTCCCGGGCGCTGCGGTGATCCGGGCCTCGGTGCTCGATCTCAGCCTTTGGCGGCGCGTAGGCGTCGCCGAACGGCCCTCTGCTGATCTCGCGCTGCAATGGCTGGGTACGCTTGCCTCGGGCAAGGCGCTCTCGCCTGATGACGCGCGCCGTGTGCGGACGCTGATGTCCCGATACCCGACCCGCATCTGGGAAGAGTGCGGGCATTGGGTGAACATGTCCGGCGAATGGGTCGAAACCGACGCGCTCGCCTATGGGCTCAGCATGCAGAGCCTGTTCACCTATGGGCATCTCTACGACTGGGTGAAGCGCAAGACAGCCGATTTCCGGCAGCTTTCGGCCGAAACGGTGCGCAATCCGCCGTTCTCGTCGCTTCAGGCATTGTCCGATCTCGTCGAGGAGCGCTTCAACCAGCCGCCCCTTTTCCCGGGTCTGGAAGACAGGCGCGCTTGGCTCACGGCCTTCGGCACGCAGCTTGCGCGCATCGAACTGGCCGACCCTGGCGAGACCGAGCGCGTGCGCACAGTCGCAGCGGCGATCGCGGCGGCCAGCTGGGTCGCCGCCCCGAAGCTGGAAGTCATCCCTTATCTGGACGGCGTGCCGGCTGGCACGGCGCGGCTCACGGATATTCTGTGGCTGGACGGCAAGCTGTTCGTCAGCCCGCTGTCGAAGGCGAAGCTTGCCAAGCGCGTGCCGGAAGAGATTGGCAAGGGCCTGAGCGCCGATATTCGTGCCGCGCTGGCCTATGCGTTCGAGCGGTCACCTGCTGACATCAGGGACTATCTCGAAGAGAACTTCACGCTCGGCCCAGAGCAGACGACGGTCGCGCCTGTGCTGGGGGTTCCGCCTGCCGCTGCCCCTGTTGGAGGCAACGCGGTCGATGAGCCGGCCGAACACTCTCAGCAGGCGGCGTCGGACCATGGCGAGGCCGGGTCGGTGATCGAAGAGGACTTGTCCGAGGACGAGGATCCCACGAACCCGCCGGAACCAGAGGCACCGCTCCAGGAGGCCGAAGGCGGGTTGTTGGAGCCGGAGACGGTCAGCCGTCCGCGCCCGCCGCAGAAGCCAGCGCGGCCTAGCGTCATCGCCCGCTTCGCGTCGGCGCTCGGCTATAAGCCCGATGGCGAGGATCGCTTCTGCCATGCGGATGGCAGCTGGATCGGCCGCGCCAACGGCGCGCGCTTCCCGTGGGAGCGGCGCTCGGCAAGCGGCGAGGTGCAGCGGCACTACTATCCGAAAGAGCACTGCCTGGAACGTGAACCGCTTCAGATCGAGGCCGACGTCTGGGGCCTGCTCGACCAGAAGCCCGACGCCTACTCATTCATTCTCGTCAACCCGGAGGGTGAACCCGTCGAAATGACGGGTGCTCGCCTGCGCGCGCTGCGCGATGGCGGCGAGATCACCATTCACCCCGCAACATACAGGCTCGTCTATGACCTCGACCAATAAGTACAAGAAGAAGCTCATCGAGGTCGCCATTCCGCTTGAGGCGATCAACGCGGCGTCGGCGCGGGAGAAGTCGATCCGGCATGGGCATCCGTCCACGCTGCATCTTTGGTGGGCGCGGCGGCCGCTGGCGGCGTGCCGGGCGGTGCTGTTCGCGCAGCTCGTCGATGACCCCTCTGGCTATGCTGACAAGCTGCTCGATGATCCGAAGATTCGAGCCCGAGCGGAGGCAGACCTGGCCATCCGCCTTAAGGCGTGGCGCGATCGCCGGCCTGACGCTCAGGGGAATGTGCCGGACACGCCGAAACCGACTCTCGAGGATTGCGCGGCCGATATCGAGCGCAAGCGGCTGTTCGAGATCATCGAAGACCTCGTGAAGTGGGAGAATTCGACCAACGAGGAGGTGTTGGAACGCGCACGCGCGGAAATCCGACGCAGTTGCGGGGGCGTGCTGCCACCAGTCTACGACCCGTTCTCAGGCGGCGGGTCGATCCCCCTTGAGGCGCAGCGTCTCGGGTTGCCCGCCTACGGATCTGACTTGAACCCTGTAGCGGTGATGATCGGCAAGGCGATGATCGAGATCCCGCCGAAATTCAAGGACCTGCCTCCGATTCACCCCGGCATCAAGGAGCGGTCCTTCTACCGAAATGCCGAGGGGCTAGCCGAGGACGTCAAATACTACGGCGATTGGATGCGCGAGAAAGCACGCGACCGCATTGGCCATCTCTATCCACAGGTTGATCTACCCAAGGAGCAGGGTGGTGGCAAAGCCACTGTGGTCGCCTGGATATGGGCACGTACCGTCCCGAGTCCTGATCCAGCCTTTTCTAGTGTGCAAGTCCCGATCGCATCGAGTTTCCTGCTGAGTGCCAAGCCGGGAAAGGAAACGTGGATCGAACCAATTGTGGACAAGGCTGCCAAGACGATCCGATACCGCATCCGGAGTGGCGGTACCAAAGCTCAAATCGCAGCTGCGAAGGAGGGTACTAAAGCAGGACGAGGGTCGCATTTTCGTTGCTTGCTGT
Source organism: Pseudomonadota bacterium (assembly GCA_003577275.1). Classification (GTDB taxonomy): domain Bacteria; phylum Pseudomonadota; class Alphaproteobacteria; order Sphingomonadales; family Govanellaceae; genus PRO5. The sequence continues at coordinate 245,289 of QEVO01000002.1, read as the reverse complement.
CCGAGACTGCAATCACGCCGAAACACGTTACCTCGGCCGGTAAGGCTGGGACTATGAAGCAGACATTGATTGCCGTCGTAGCTGACGGAAAATCTGGCCGCGCTTACGTCGCGCCAACCAGTGAACACGAGGTGCTTGCACTTTCTGCCAAGCCAAATTGGAAGCCTGAGCAGCGTCAACCTGAGAACCCGCGCTGGTTCTCGCCGCCAGCTTATGGGATGGAAACCTTCGGTGATTTGTTCACTGACAGGCAGTTGGTGGCGCTGAACACTTTCAGTGAATTGGTGCATGAGGCGCGAGAACAAGCCACCAAGGATGCAATCCGCGCTAATCTGCCAGACGGGCACATTCTACTCCGAGATGGAGGTAGAGGGGCCGTAGCTTATGCCGAAGCATTAAGCGTGTACTTGGCATTTGCTGTCGATCGCTTGGCCGACGCCGGGAGTTCGATTGCAACTTGGTCGTCGTCTGAGTTCATTCGTTTCACATTTGCGCGTCAAGCGATCCCAATGACGTGGGACTTTGCCGAATGCAACGTACTCAGTGACAGTACGGGCAACTTTATGGGAGCGGTCGACTGGGTTTGGAAGGCGCTGCTCGGGTTCGGGCCGAATGCTACAGGGACCGTAATTCAGCATGATGCACAGAACGTGAAATTACCTGCTGGAGCGGTGGTATCAACCGATCCACCTTATTACGACAACATCGGATACGCCGACCTTTCGGATTACTTCTATGTATGGCTGCGCAAGAACATCAAGGATGTGTATCCGGACCTTAGCAGCACAATTGCCGTTCCCAAGACTGAGGAACTCGTTGCAACGCCTTATCGTCATGGCGGACGGGCTAATGCAGAAGCACATTTTCTCAGCGGCATGACATCGGCGATTTCCAGCTTAGCTGCTCAGTCGTCCTCAGAATTTCCTGCGACGATCTACTACGCCTTCAAACAGAGTGAAATCGAACAAGAAGGGCTATCGTCCACTGGGTGGGCGACGTTCCTTCAGTCAGTGATTTCGGCAGGGTACGCGATTGTCGGAACTTGGCCTGTGCGTACAGAGCGCGCGGCTAGGACAATCGCGTCGGGCACCAATGCGCTGGCAAATTCGGTTGTTCTCGTTTGCCGCAAGAAAGAGGTGGCAGCCGAAGTCGTTACGCGAGCCGAGTTCATCCGCGCGCTAAAGCGCGAGCTTCCCCCGGCTATTGCCGAACTCCAGGCTGCCAACATCGCCCCGGCTGACATGCCTCAGTCGGCCATCGGGCCCGGCATGGGCGTCTTCTCCCGCTACAAGGCGGTGCTGGAATCCGACGACAGCCCGATGAGCGTGAAGGCCGCGCTGCAGCTGATCAACCGAGAGCTCGACGAGTATCTCGGCGGCATCCAGGGCGAGTTCGATGCCGATACGCGCTTTGCGATCACCTGGTTCGAACAGCACGGCATGGCGAAGGGCGACTATGGCGCCGCCGATAACCTCGCGCGTGCACGTGGCATCTCTGTTGAGAGCGTAAAGCACGCCGGGATCATTGAGAGCGCTGCCGGCAAGGTGCGCATCCTGCCGCGCGACGAACTGGATGATGATTGGGAGCCCGAAGGCGACGTTCACCTCACGGTGTGGGAATGCCTTCAGCATCTCGTCCGCAAGTACGAGAAAGACGGTATCTCGCACGAGACCGCCGTTCTGCTGAAGAAGATCGACACGAAAGCTGAGGCCGTGAAGGACCTCGCCTACTGCCTCTACGACATCAGCGCCAACAAGCGGAAGGATGCGAAGGAGGCCACGGCCTACAACGCCCTGATTGCCGACTGGACCGAGCTGACGCGGCAGGCTGCGGCCATCCACGACACGAGCGGGGATCGTCAGATCCGCCTGGATATCTGAGGGGGAACGGGACAGTGGCCAAGAGCACGCGCCAATATGTTTTCGAGGGCATGGAGCTGCTGCCCGCAGCCCTCATTCCGTTCGTCGAGAAGCGGCTGGAAAGCTCGCTGAAGGGTCATTGGCAGGTCCAGGTTCTGGAGAAGCTCCCGAGCCTGCGCCCCAACAGCAACGGCGAGGTCGGCTGGGACCAGGCCGCGCTGTTTAACGCGATGGACCGCTTCTGGAACGACGCCTTCCGCGCCGTTCTTGGCCGTGCTGAGCGGTCATGGGTGAATGAGCTTAGCGACGTTCGCAACAAGCTCTCGCACAATGAGACCTTCACCTACGACGACGCTGAGCGCGCGCTCGATTCCATGCGCCGTCTGATGGAGGCGATCAGCGCCGGCGAGACTGCCGAGCAGCTCTCGAAGATGCGCGACACCATCCTGCGCACGAAGTTCACCGAGCTACAGCGCAACGAAGAACGGCGAAAGACCCAGCGGCTGGAAATCTCTGTCGAGACGGTGGCGGGTCTGCTTCCGTGGCGGGAGGTGGTCGAGCCGCACCAGGATGTCGCGACCGGCGAGTTCCAGCAGGCCGAGTTCGCGGCCGACCTCGCCAAGGTGCATTCGGGCAGCGCGCCCGCCGAATATCGCGACCCGCGCCAGTTCTACAGCCGCACTTATCTGACCGAGGGGCTGAGTGCGCTGCTGATCGGGGCCGCCAAGCGGCTGTCGGGCAGCGGCGGCGATCCGGTCGTCGAACTGCAAACCAACTTCGGCGGCGGCAAGACGCACTCGATGCTGGCCCTCTACCACATGGCGGGGCCGACGCCGGTTCAGGACCTGTCGGGTCTCGATCAGCTGCTCGAAAAGCACGAGCTGACCGTGCCCAAGAACATCAAGCGCGCGGTGCTGGTTGGCACCTCACGCGGGCCGCAGGACGTCCTCAATGCCGAGGGCGGCCGCAAGATCCGCACGACCTGGGGTGAACTGGCGTGGCAGCTCGGCGGTGCCGAAGCCTTCGACATGGTTGCGGAGAATGATGCCAACGGCATTGCGCCAGGCTCGCACCTGCTCGAGACGATCTTCAAGAAGTACGCCCCATGCCTGATTCTGATCGACGAATGGGTGGCGTATCTGCGGCAGATCTATCGGGTCGAAGGGCTGCCGTCTGGTTCGTTCGATGCGAACCTCTCGTTCGTCCAGTCGCTCACCGAAGCGGTCAAGGCGAGCCCTGGCACCTTGCTGGTCGCTTCCTTGCCGGCGTCGCAGATCGAGGTCGGGGGTGAGGGCGGCCAGGAGGCGTTGGCGCGTCTCAAGCAGACCTTCAGCCGTGTTGAATCCTCATGGCGGCCCGCCAGCCAGGAGGAGAGCTACGAGATCGTGCGGCGTCGGCTGTTCAAGGAGATTCCGGGCGACAAGTTCCATCACCGGGACAACACGCTGAAGCAGTTCGCCAAGCTGTATCGCGAGAACGCCAACGACTTCCCTCAGGGCTGCGCCGACGAGGATTACCGGCGCAAGCTGGAGAAGGCTTATCCGATCCATCCCGAGCTGTTCGACCAGCTCTATACGAGCTGGGGTTCGCTGGAGAAGTTCCAGCGCACGCGCGGCGTGCTGCGCTTGATGGCGCAGGCGATCCACGAGCTCTGGATGAACGGCGACCCGTCAGTGATGATCATGCCGGGCAGCGTTGCGGTGAGCTCGCCGCGCGTTGAGCCGGAGCTGCTCCACTATCTCGACGTGACTTGGCAGTCGATCATCGCCGGTGATGTGGATGGCACCGCGTCGACGCCTTACAAGATCGATCAGTCGGCCCCAAACCTCAATCGCTATTCAGCGACGCGGCGCGTCGCGCGCGCGATCTTCATGGGGACGGCACCTACGCACCAGCAGCAGAACACCGGCCTCGACGACAAGCAGATCAACCTCGGCGTCGTGCAGCCGGGCGAGCGGCCCGCGATCTTCGGCGACGCGCTGCGACGGCTGACCAACCAGGCGAAGTTCATGCACGCCGATCTCGGGCGCTACTGGTACTCGATGTCGGCGAGCCTCAATCGCATCGCGGCCGACAAGGCAGCACAGATCGAGACCGCGCTCGTCCTGATGACGATCGACACCGAGCTGGGCAAATATGTGAACAGCCTCGCTGATCGTGGACACTTCGATGCCGTTCAGGTGGCGCCGGCCTCGTCAGCGGAAGTGCCGGACGAAGCTGGAGGCGTGCGGGCGGTCGTGTTGGGCGTCGCTCATCCGCATAATGGCCGCGAGGGTTCCGAGGCGCTGGTCGAAGCCAAGGATATCCTGATGCAGCGTGGCAGCACGCCGCGTGTCTATCGCAACATGCTGGTCTTCATCGCCGCGGATTCCCGCCAGCTCGATAATCTGAAAGACGCGGTGCGAGCGTCCCTCGCCTGGGGCGAGATCGTCCGCGACACAGAGCGTCTCAATCTGACGCAGAGCGACAGCGCGCTGGCCAAGGCCAAGCTGGCTGAATCGAACGAGACGATGAAGACACGCCTCAAGGAGGCGTGGTGCTATCTCCACTATCCGGCGCAGGAAAGCGCGCAAGCCGATGTCGAATGGGTCTCGGGCAAGATCCCGGCTCAGGACGGGCTGCTGGCGCGGGCCAGCAAGAAGCTCGTGGCCGAGGAAGGGTTGCTCACGGAACTCGGGCCGACGCGCCTCGATCGCGACCTCCAGAAGTACATCTGGAACGGCAAGCCGCATCTTTCGCTCAAGGATCTGCGGGAGTATCTCAATCGCTACATCTATCTGCCGCGTCTGAAGAACCAGGAGGTTCTGATCAAGGCCGTGCAGGCCTCGGTAAGCGGGATGATCCCGGGACCCTTCGCCTATGCCGAACGATGGGACGAGAAGTCGGACATCTATCTGGGCCTTGCCATCGAGCGCGCCGCGAACGCGGCAGTCGTGATCGACAGCGACAGTGTCATTGTTAAGCCAGCTGTGGCCGAGGCCCATCGACCGGCTCCTGTGCAGCCTGGTAGTGGCGGGGGTACGCAAGGCCCAGGCGAGACGTCGCCGGATACAGGGTCACAGCCAGACGGCGGTACGCCTCAGCCTCCGCCTGCTGAGAGGAAGCCAACTCGCTTCACCGGCAGCGTGATGATCTCTTCGGAACGACCAGCCCGCGAAATCCATCAGATTGTCGAAGCGATCGTCGAGCAGCTCACGACGATCCCGGGGAGTTCGGTGAAGCTGAAGCTAGAGATCGACGCCGAAGTTCCATCGGGACTCGACCGGGCAAAGGTGCGGACATTGGTAGAAAACGCCAATACGCTCGGGTTCATCGACAAGGCGGTCGAGTAAATGAGCGGGGGCGGGCCTGTTGAACGCGACCTGATTTTCATTTCCAAGGCGACGCCTGGTGATGACCAGTTCGTGTTGTGGCTCGCGCCGCGGCTCGAAGCCGCCGGCTACAAGGTCTTTGCAGACATCTTCGATCTTGATGCCGGAGACGAATGGCGCGGCAAGCTTACTGCGGCGCTTCAGACTCGTGCGTTCAAGATGCTGTTGTGCTGTAGCGACGAGACGCTCGCCAGAAGGGGTGTACGCGAGGAGATCGCGATCGCGGAAGACCTGACGAAACAACTCCAGGATCCCAACTTCATCATTCCGTTGAAGCTGCGTGCCTTCCAAAAGCTCTTCGGCATCGGCGGCCTGCAGTATGTCGACTTCGAGAGCGGATGGGCGAAGGGGTTGGATAGCTTGCTCAAATCGCTCGAAAGGCAGCATGTGCCTAAGGCTGGCGGCGGCATCATTCAGCCCGAATGGTACGCTCATCTGCGTCGGCGCGCAGTCGAGATCGAGGCGGCTCCCGAGGTCCTGACGTCCAATTGGCTCCGGATATTAAGGATGCCGGACAAGCTCAATCACTTGGTGCCTAAGAATCGTGCCAATGAGGCATTGCTGCGTAAGCTCGGCGCGTCCTTCGAATACCCGATGGCCGAATTCGGCGACGGCTTCCTGACATTCGCCAGCCCAATGGACCTGACGGAACATTTTGAGCAGGTTGGGCCGTTTCGTGCCGAGCGTGACTTCGATGTTATCGATTTTCTCGAGAACGGGTCATCGGACGTGGGGATCGACAGTCGCGATGCCCGGTCGATCATGATGAATCTTTTGCGCCAGGCATGGGAGAAGCATTGCGCCCGCCAAGGGCTTCTTGCTCATTCGTTCTCGAGCGGAGTGTCCTTCCATGTTGGCGAGAACAGATTAGGTCTCAAGAAGCGCGTTTCATGGGGCCGCCAGGGTCAGAGCCGCAACTCAATGCTACGCGGTGTCGCCCGCAAGAAGATCTGGGAATACGGTGTGAGTGTCATTCCCAGCCTCTTTCCTTATCCCCATATGCGGCTCAAGGGCCGTGTGCTGTTTTCAGACATCGGCGAGCACAACAAGCCGATCGCTATTCCAGACCCCAAAGCCCAGTTTCGCCTTCGGCGTTCGATCTGTTCGGCTTGGCGGAACAAGGCTTGGCATGGGCGTGTGATGGCCTTCATGGAGCTGTTGGCTGGTGACAGTCCGTATGTCGACCTTGCCGTCGGCTCGGGCGGCAGCATCACTCTCGATGCGATGCCGATCCAGTTCACGGCGCCTGTGACCGCGCGCCAGACCAACAGACTGGGCGAGGATGCGGAAGAAGCCGATCCCACAACGCTAGGCGGCCACTTCGAGGAGGAGGACGCTTGATCGAATTTTCCGAGAAATCAGTTCCGGTTCTCTACATTCCGGAACCACCGCTGGGATTTGGCCACGGGCAGGCTTCGGATCATCCGAAGGACGGCCTTACCCTTTACGGGCCCGCGTCAAAGCCTGATCGCCCGCAGATTACGATAGGTGCGGTTGGTACAAAACATGGCCTAGAACTCCTTTGCCGCTGGCTTGATGCAATCAGCAATCCCGTCGCAATTCCGCCTCGGGGTCAGCGCGACAAAGAGTTCCGGCTTCATCTTTCTGATTTTCCCGGTCTCGAGGAAGCCTTCGGCATCCGTGCCAATCCCGGCGCTATGATTAAATGCGAGATTGAGCCTGCTGATATCCGTGCTGCGATTGCGATCGAGAACCATCACGAGGCGGTGGCCACCACAACTAAGCTGTTCATCGACCCTATTGAACGGCACGCGAAAAATGAGGAGCGGACGGTAGACGTTTGGATCTTCGTTGTGCCGGAAATCGTCTTCGAAACCTGCCGCCCAGTTGCGGGTCAGCGCCGTAAGGTCGAGCTTCTCAAGGGGGAATTGTCCCGGCGCCAGAAAGGGCGCGTCGACCTTCCGCTACTGGCCGGTGTTATTGATGACACGCTTGAAGCAGTGTTCGATGACATTCCCGACTTCCACCGGCAGGTCAAAGCGAAGCTTTTGAAGCTGGGTATGACATCTCAGCTTATTCGCGAGACAACCCTTGCCCCTGAAGAGTTCGTGAACAAGGCAGGATATCCGAAACGTGGCACTCAGGATTCTGCCACCGTCGCTTGGAATCTGGCCACAGGCCTGTTCTACAAAACGCAGGCGGAACCCCCGTGGAAGATCGCCCGTATGCGGCCAGGCGTCTGCTACGTTGGCTTGGTGTTTAAGCTCCTTCCCAATCACGCTGACAATCACGCCTGCTGTGCGGCGCAGATGTTCCTGAGCGAAGGAGACGGGGTCGTCTTTCGCGGGGCGAACGGGCCGTGGCAGACTGAAAACAGAGAGTTTCACCTCAGCGATCTGGCGGCCGAAAACCTGATCAAGACAGTTCTGGATACCTACAAGCAACGCTTCGGAACTTATCCGAAAGAGCTGTTCATTCACGGCCGAACCAAGTTCAACGACGCGGAATGGGAGGCCTTTAGCAAAGCCGCGCCCGACGGCACCAATATCGTAGGCGTGCGTATCCAATCGACCCATGGCGAGACCAAGCTCTTCCGCGATGGCGATTATCCGTGCCTGCGCGGCACGGCGATCCAGCTCGGAGACAAAGACGCTTATCTGTGGACCACAGGGTATGCGCCACGTATCGACACCTATATCGGTCCCGAGACTCCGAACCCGTTGTTCGTGACCGTGCTCCGCGCGAGCGGTGACTATCCCTCTATCGAGACTGTGCTGGCAGACATACTGGGCCTCACGAAAATCAATTACAACGCCTGCAATTTCAGCGACGGGTTGCCGGTCACCATTCGTTTCGCGGACAAGGTCGGCGAAGTGCTCACTATGGGCAGCGCTACGGGAGCAGAGCGACAGCCGTTCAAGTTCTACGTTTAGGGGCGTCGGACGTGCGCTGGCCACCTTTACCGTTCCCGGGCTACTCGATCCGAAGAGTGAGTCCTGCTATGGAGGCCTGGCGGTACTTTCGGGCGGCCTCCGGGGTTACGCTGGGCAGGCAAAAAGCGGGTCAGAGGGGCGATTGACCTCGATAGATGCCGGAACCGCGAAAAATTTTTTCTGGCAGTTTTCCCAATGAAATCAAAAGCGTAGTATTTTGACGGCCTCGCAGTCGGAGAATGGCCGTCAGAATGGACGCTTACCATCGATTTTTCAAAGACTTATGGGGAATTCAGACAATCGAGTGGGAATAAAGACTGGGTGGTTTAAGCTTTCCCAACGCCATAAGTCGCCGGGCTGATGACATCAACCAAGTGACCGCTCTTGACGTAGACCATGCAGCCGTTGCGGCTGAACGGGGCGTGGCGGCTGTTGGGCGGATAGCGCACCCAGGCGCCTTTGGGATATTGGCCATGCTCATCCTCGATCATGCCGTCAAGGACCAGAATTTCCTCGCCGCCGGCGTGGGTGTGGGGGATGGCCTCCAGCCCCGGTCCGATTTTTACCAGAACGACTTGCTCGCCGCGAAATTGGTGCAGCCATAAGATGCTGATGCCGTCCACGGGGCCGGGCTGCCACGTCGCGTCGTGGAAATTGATGACGACGCGCTGCGCATCCTCGGGCTGGAATTGGAACAGCTTCACGAATATGGTGCAGCCGTCTTTGCTGAACGGAACGTGACCAGTGCCGGGCGGATTGCGCACGTAAGTGCCGGCGGGATAGTCGCCATGTTCATCGGAGAAGGTGCCCTCCAGCACCAGGAACTCCTCCCCACCGGCATGGACATGCCGGGAGAACGTGGACCCCGGCGCATAGCGCACGATGGAGGTGGCGCGCGCCACTTCGCCGCCATCCCGGTCCAGCATCAGGCGTTCGACGCCGGCAAGGGGGGAGGGAACAAACTCCGCATCCCCCGGCCGGATGACGACGCGCTTTGAGTAATCGGCGTTAAGCTGCATGATGATCCTCGTTTCTTCAGATACTACTCCAAAGTGATCCGCCTGTCGTCGCCCCTATCGACTTTGCCGTGATCTCCAAACCGCTGGGGGCGATTGAGGGGGAGTAGGGTGGCGAAATCAAATCTCCGCCAGCAGCGACGCCATCTCCTTAACGCCGATCGCGGTGATGTCTTTGGTGACTGGGTATCGGTCGTCGCCCGCATAGACAATGAACGAGCGCTTCGGCCTTAGATCCTCACGGGCATTGTGGAAGCCCTTGCCGAGACTTGTGGTAAGGCTGCGCTTGATTTCAATCGCCCATAGCCCATGCGCACCCGGCAAATCGAGTACGAGGTCGATTTCAGCGCCGGCGGCGGTGCGGTAGAAACTTGCCGTAGTTCGATCAGGGGCGGCAGCCAGGAGGTTCTCGATGACAAAGCCTTCCCAACTGGCGCCAACGACGGGGTGCCCGGCAAGCGTATTGTAATCGCCTATGCCAAGGAGAGCATGGACGAGACCGCTGTCACGGACATAGACCTTCGGCGATTTCACGAGCCGCTTGCCGGTGTTGGCGTGATAGGGTAGCAACCGGCGCAACAGCAGAAGATCAACCAGGAGATCGATATACGTGGTGATTGTTGGCGCGCTGACGGATAAACCCGATGCCAGTTTGGAAGCATTAAGAAGCGTTCCCTGGCTGTGGGCGAGCATGGTCCACAGTCGCTCCAGCGTTTCAGCCGGGATGCGCCTGCCGAACTGCGGAACGTCGCGTTCAAGATAGGTGCGGATGAAATTTTGCCGGAATGCGAGGCTGTCGGCGTCGTTGGCTGCAAGAAAGCTGTCGGGAAAGCCGCCACGCACCCAAAGCGACGTTATCGCAGACGCATCCGACGCCGCTTCTAAAACATCGAGGGGGGTCATTTCCACATATTCAATCCGTCCGGCAAGGCTTTCGCCCGACTGCCTTAAGAGGTCGATCGACGCTGATCCAAGGATCAGAAATCGGCCAGTTTGTCGCCCACGCCGACGCCCGCTGTCGATCAAGCCGCGCAGCTCTTGAAAGAGCTCCGGCATGCGATGAATTTCATCGAGAATGATTAGGCGGTCTTCGTGTTCTTTGAGGAATAACGCCGGTTCGGCGAGTTTGTTGCGATCGGCGCGAGACTCAAGATCGAGATAGAGCGCGTTTGTGCTTGCTGCGATCTCGTGGGCAAGGGTGGTCTTACCGACCTGACGCGGGCCGATCAGGGCAACGGCAGCCTGCCGGGCGAGAGCAGCCCGGACGGATTGGGTAATGCGACGGCAAATCATCCTTGTAAATTAAAATAATACATTTCTAAATACAAGGATAATATTTATCTACTGCCGCATTAGCCAGTCCTTCAGGGCAGCGGCGTTGTTGTGCGTCTCGTCGCGGCTGGCGTAGAGCAAGGTCACCGTGCCCTTGCGCGCGTACCCCAGGAGGGTCCTGGCGGCGGCTTGGGCCGCGTCCTCTTTCAACTCGGCGGCATAAGCGCGGCAAAACGCCGCCCATTCATCCGGTTTGCCATGGAACTTTTTGCGCAAGGCGTCGCTCGGCGCGATGTCCTTCAACCAGAGATCGATTTTGGCCTTGTCCTTGGAGATGCCCCGCGGCCACAGCCGATCCACCAGGATGCGCGCGCCGTCGGCGGCATCCGGGGGATCGTAAACCCGTTTGATCTTCCATCTCGTCATCGGCGCCTCCTTAACGATGAAACGGACGTTTAACATATATAGTAAGGCTCCTTTTGCACTTCATCCCCATCGAGGCTATATGTTTTCTGCAATCGGGGAAGCATCGCAGGAGTAATCCATGTCCAAACACACCTCCATGAAACGCCTGACCGTCCCCGATATCGCCGCCCGCAAGGGCCAGGAGCCGGTGGTGGTCCTGACCGCCTATACCGCTCCCATGGCCGGACTATTAGACCCCCATTGCGACGTCCTTCTGGTGGGCGACAGCTTAGGGAACGTGATCTATGGCTTCGACACCACCCTGCCGGTGACCTTGGACATGATGATCGCCCACGGCGCGGCGGTAGTGCGCGGCTCCACCCATGCCTGCGTCATCATCGACATGCCGTTCCGCACGGTGGAGGAAAGCCCCGCCCAAGCCTTCCGTAATGCGGCAAGGGTGATCGCCGAAACCGGGGCCGCCGGTATCAAGATCGAGGGCGGCGTCCACATGGCCGAGACCATCGCGTTCCTGGTGGCCCGGGGCATTCCGGTCATGGGCCATGTGGGCCTCAGGCCGCAAAGCGTCAATGTCATGGGCGGCTTTAAGACACAAGGCCGGCGCAAATCAGAATGGCAGGCCATTATCGCCGACGCCGAGGCGGTGGCGGCCGCCGGCGCCTTTTCCATGGTCCTGGAGGGCATGGCCGCGCCGCTGGCGGACGAGATCACCCAAAAGGTGCCGGCCGTCACCATCGGCATTGGCGCCTCGGCCACGTGCGACGGCCAGGTTCTGGTCACCGAGGACATGCTGGGCTTCTTCCCCTCTGCCCCCAAATTCGTCCGCCGCTTCGCCGAGCTGGGGGAGGCCATCGATAAGGCGGCGGCAGAGTATGCCGCAGCCGTCCGCAGCCGCCATTTTCCCGCCACGGAGCACACCTATACGGTTCGTGACTAACCCGTTTGCCAGTGCCGCCAGCACACGCTATCTTAGCCGCGCTTTGACCCGTGACCGGGGCCTAAGGAGAGCCGTTTGACCGATATTTTCGACGAAGTCACCGAAGACCTGCGCCGCCAGCAGATGCTGGGCCTGTGGCGCTCTTATGGCAAGTACCTGATCGCGGCGGCGGTGGTGATCGTGATCGGGGTTGGCGGCTACCAATACTGGCGCTATCACGCGCGGACCGTGCAGGAGCGGGAAAGCGCCGCCTTCGCCGAGGCGATCGCGCTGCTAGAACAGGGCAAGACCGACGACGGCCTGGCCGCCTTGGCGACGCTGCAGGAAACCGCCGGCGGCGGCTACCGCTTGTTGGCGGGATTGCGCGAGGCGGCGGAGCGGGAGCGGCGCGGCGATACGGCGGCCGCCATCAAGATTTACGAACGCTTGGCGACGGATAAGGCCATCGATGAGACCTTGCGCGGCTATGCCGAGTTGCAGGCGGTGGCGGCGCAGATCGATCAAGGCGATGCGGCGGCGCTGCGTCCCCGTCTGGAAAAGCTCGCCGCTCCCAACGCCCCGTGGTCGGCGCTGGCGGAGGAATTCCTGGCGCTGTTGGACTTAAAAGCCGGCAACGTGGCCGCCGCCCGCGAGCGGCTCGACCGCCTGGCGCAAAACGAGGATGCCCCGGCGGGGGCGCGAACCCGGGCTGGGGAGATCCTCACTACCCTGCCGCAAGCAACGGAGTCGGCGAAATGAACGGGCGCGACGTGATGTCCCTCTCCTGCAAAATGGCGGCGGTCCTCATTCTCGGCGTCGCCATTGCCGCCTGCGGCTCAGGAAAGAAGAAAACCGGCCGGCTGGAAGGCGAGCGCATTCCGGTCTTGACCTTCGAGCAGGAGCTGACCCCCGATCCCCGGGCTCTCGATGTGCGGGTGGCGCTGCCCGATCCGGTGCGCAACCGCGACTGGCCGCAGGGCGGCGGCATGCCGGCTCATGCCATGCAGCATCTGGAGCTGGCCGCCAATCCGAAAAAAGCCTGGCGCGAGAGCATCGGCGACGGCACCACCGGCCGCAAGCAATTGACCAGCAGCCCGGTGGTGGTGGAAGGAATCGTCTACGTCATGGATAGCGACGCCCAGGTGATGGCGCTCAGCGCCAGCACCGGCGCGACCCTGTGGCGGCGCGAGCTTGAGATGAAAGGCCGCTCCAAGGCCGTTTCCTTCGGCGGCGGGGTGAGCGTAGCCGAGGGCAAGGTGTTCGCCTCGACCGGCTTTGGCTTCGTCGCCGCCCTGGATGCGCAAAACGGCGCTGAATTGTGGCGCACCGATCTGGCGGCGCCGCTGCGCGGCGCGCCGGCGGCGGGCGGCGGCCGGGTATTCGTCAGTACCTTCGATAATCAGTTGTTTGCCCTCTCCGCCAGCGACGGGACCGAGATCTGGAGCCACGCCGGCATCATCGAATCCGCCGGCATCCTGGGCGCGGCGACGCCGGCGGTCGTGGGCAGCACGGTGATCGCCGGGTTCTCCTCGGGCGAAATCTTTGCCCTGATTGCGGAAAACGGCCACGTCGCCTGGACCGACACCTTAAGCCGTACCGGCCGCTTGACGCCGCTGGCGACCTTGAGCGACGTCGACGGCCCGCCGGTGGTCGATCGCGGCCTGGTGTTCGCCACCAGTCATGGCGGGCGTATGGCAGCCATCGACCTGCGCAGCGGCGAGCGGGTATGGGAGCGCAACGTCGGCAGCCTCTATTCGCCGTGGATCGCCGGCGAGTTCTTGTTTGCCGTCACCGTCGACAGCCAGGTGGTTTGCCTGACCCGGCGGGACGGCCGGGTGCGCTGGGTGCGCGAGTTGCAACGCTACAAGGACCAGGAAAAACGCAAAGGGCTGCTTACCTGGGCCGGGCCGGTGCTGGCCGGCGACCGCCTGATTGTGACCTCCTCGCATGGCTATGCGCTGTCGATCTCGCCTTATACCGGCGAGGTCATCAGCGGCATGAAGCTGTCGGATAAAACTTACCTGTCGCCGGTGGTGGCCGACGGTACGCTGTTTATCTTAAGCGAGGATGGCGAACTGACGGCGATGCGGTGAGTGTATTGGCGTCTAAGTAGGTTGCCGGATAATTTTTTACTGTCATTCCCGCGTAAGCGGGAATCCATGGAGCGACTATAATGACTGGATCCCCGCTTTCGCGGGGATGACAGGTGAAAGCAATGTGTCTTGTAACGAAATTCAAACGGAAAATATTTTTATAAGCATGTTGCCTACCGTCGCCATCATCGGCCGGCCCAACGTCGGCAAATCGACGCTGTTCAATCGCCTGGTGGGCAAGCGCTTGGCGCTGGTGGATGATACGCCGGGCGTCACCCGCGATCGCAGGGAAGGGCGCGGCCGGCTGGGGCCGTTGCAATTTAAGGTCATCGACACCGCAGGCCTGGAGGAAGCCGCCGGCGATACGCTGCCGGCGCGCATGCGCCAGCAGACCGAGGCCGCCATCACCGAGGCCGACGTGGTGCTGTTTTTAATCGATGCCCGCGCCGGGGTGACGCCCTTGGATCGTCATTTTGCCGATGTCGTGCGTAAAACCGGCAAGCCGGTGATTTGCCTTGCCAACAAGTGCGAAGGGCAGGCCGGTGAAACTGGACGCATGGAAGCCTATGGCTTGGGTCTTGGCGATCCGTTGCCCGTCTCGGCCGAACATGACGAGGGCCTGGGCGAACTATACGACGCCATGATCGCCATCGTTGGCGAACCGGCAGCGGACGAAAAAGAGGCTGTGGAAGAGGGCGAAAAGCCGCTCCTGATGGCCATCGTCGGCCGGCCCAACGTGGGCAAATCGACGCTGGTCAATCGGCTCCTGGGCGAAGAGCGGCAGATCACCGGGCCTGAGGCCGGCATCACCCGCGACACCGTGGCCATTGACTGGGCCTGGCAGGGCAAGGCGGTGCGGCTGCATGACACCGCGGGGATGCGCCGCAAGGCCAAGGTGCAGGAGAAGCTGGAAAAGTTGTCGGTTGCCGACACATTGCGCGCGGTGCAATTCGCCGAAGTGGTGGTGCTGGTGATCGACGCCGAGCTTGGCTTCGAACGACAGGATTTGAGCATCGCCGACCTGGTGGCGCAGGAAGGCCGCGCGCTCGTCATCGCGGTCAACAAGATCGACGCCGCGCCAGAGCCGCAGTTGGTATTAAAGGCGGTGTCGGATGCGCTTGAGCGTTCGCTGCCGCAACTGCGCGGTATTGCGGTGGTGCCGCTGTCGGCAAAGAGCGGGCGCGGGCTCGATCGGTTGATGCCCGCCGTGTTCAAGGCCTTCGCCATCTGGAACACACGCATTGCCACCAACGCCGTCAATCGCTGGCTTGCCGACGCCACCTCGCGCAATCCGCCGCCGTCGGACAAAGGCAAGCGGGTGAAAATTCGCTTCGCCAGCCAGATCAAGAGTCGGCCGCCGACCTTTCTGTTTTCCGTCAATCGCCCGGAAAGCGTGCCGCAAAGTTATGTGCGGTATTTGATGAACGACGTGCGCGACGCCTTCAAGCTTGATGGCGTTCCCATCCGCATCCTGATGCGCAAGGGCGAAAATCCGTTTGAGAAGTCGTAGCGATTTTCCCTCTCCTTGAGGAGAGGGTAGGGTGAGGTGAAGAACGCCCTTCGACGTTGCTCAGGGCGAACGGAAGAAAACCGTTCGGGCTGAGCTTGCCGAAGCTTCTCGCGACATCACCTCATCCGGCTCGTTTCACTCGCCACCTTCTCCTCGAAGGAGAAGGGAATTTCCCCCTCTCCTTCGAGGAGAGGGTTGGGTGAGGTGAATTTCAAATCACTTTTCCCGAAAATTGAACACTTGACCGTTGGCGGTGCAGCTCGGCAATGACAATTCCAAAAACAACGCCGCAACTTCTTCCGGCGCCGGCAATGTCTTTGGATCTTCGCCGGGCATCGCTTGCGCGCGCATGGCGGTGCGCGTGGCGCCGGGGTTGATCAGATTGACCCGCACCGTAGTTTTCGCCACCTCGGCGGCATAGGTTTTCGCCAGGTATTCCAGCGCCGCCTTGGTGGTGCCATAGCCGCCCCAATAGGCGCGCGCCTCGCGGGTGACTCCTGAGGTGACGAAAATCACCCGCCCGGCGTCGGATGCGCGCAACAGCGCATCGAACGAGCGCAGGAGCCGCCAGTTGGCGGTGACGTTGGTGGCCAAAAGATCATCCCATACTTTCGGCGATATGTGGCTGATCGGTCCCATCATGCCGAGTATGCCGGCATTGCCGATGAGGATATCGAGTTTTTTCCACCGTTCCGCCACCGCGCCGCCCAAGCGATCGATGGCGACGCCGTCACGCACGTCCATGGGCGCAAGCGTGGCGCTGCCGCCGTGCGCGCGAATGGCGTCGTCCAACGCTTCCAGGCCGCCCTGGGTGCGGGCGACGGCGATGATGTGCGCGCCTGCCCTGGCCAAGCGCTTGGCTACCGCCGCGCCGATGCCGCGCGACGCGCCAGTGACAAGCGCCACCCGCCCGGCAAGCGGTTGATCGGCATTCGTCCCGGCGCTCACTGAGCAACCCGCTCATTCAATAAGGATAATTGCACCGGCCGGTCGCCGCCTTCATGATCGGTCAGACGGATCGGATAATCGCCAGTAAAGCAGGCGTCGCAGAATTGCGGGTGATCCATGTTGCGCTTTGCTTCGCCGACGGCGCGATAAAGCCCGTCGATGGATAAGAAGGCGAGACTGTCGACGCCGATGTATTTCGCCATTTCCTCGATGCTCATCCGCGAGGCAAGGAGCTTGGAGCGTTCCGGGGTATCGACGCCGTAAAAGCAGGAGTCGGTGGTGGGCGGACTGGCGATCCGCATGTGCACTTCCGAAGCGCCGGCGCCGCGCACCATGTCGACGATTTTCACCGACGTGGTGCCGCGCACGATGCTGTCGTCGATCAGCACCACGCGCTTGCCGGCCAGCTCCCAGCGGTTGGCGTTGTGCTTCAGTTTCACGCCCAAGTGACGGATCTGATCGGACGGCTCGATGAAGGTGCGGCCGACGTAATGATTGCGGATGATGCCCAGCTCGAACGGAATGCCCGATTGATGGGCGTAACCGATGGCGGCTGGCGTGCCGGAGTCCGGCACCGGGATGACGACATCGGCGGCAACCGGGCTTTCCCGCGCCAGTTCCGCGCCGATGCGCTTGCGCACCTGGTAGACGCTCGATCCGCTGACGTAAGAATCGGGACGGGAGAAATAGATATGCTCGAAGATGCACGGCCGTGGCCGCATCGGCGGAAATGGCTTGAGGCTTTCCAAACCTTTCGCCGTGATGGTGACAATCTCGCCCGGCTCCACTTGCCGCAGAAAGCTGGCGCCGATGATATCCAGGGCGCAGGTTTCGGAGGCGACCACATAGGAGCCGTCGGTCATCCGTCCCAACACCAAGGGACGCACGCCCAACGGATCGCGCAGCGCGATCAAGCTGTCGCGGGTCAAGATCACCAGCGAATACGCCCCTTCCACCTGCCGCAGCGCATCCACCAGCCGGTCAAGAAGCGTGCCGTCATGGCTCATCGCCACCAGATGAATGATGACCTCGGTATCGCTGGTGGACTGAAAGATGGCGCCGCGGCGGATCAGCTGTCGGCGCAGCAACATGGCGTTGGTCAGATTGCCGTTATGGGCGATGGCGAAGCCGCCGCTCGCCAGTTCGGCGAATAGCGGTTGCACGTTGCGCAAAATGGTCTCGCCGGTGGTCGAGTAGCGCACATGGCCGATGGCGGCTTCGCCGGGCAGGGATTCGATGACGCGCTGGGAATTGAAGTTGTCGGCCACCTGTCCCATGGAACGATGGCTGTGGAAGCGCATGCCGTCGTAGGTGACGATGCCGGCCGCTTCCTGGCCGCGGTGCTGCAAGGCATGAAGGCCGAGCACGGTATGGGCGGCGGCATCGGCGTGGTTGAAGATGCCGAAGACGCCGCACTCCTCGCGCAACTTGTCGTCGAAGGGGTGGGGCAAAAGGCTCGGCTTTAGGGTCATGCGGTCACTCGTCACTACTCGATTTATCGTCGAGTACGCCCGGCGCGTGTTCCTTTACCGCGTTCTTGAGCATCGTGTCCAGTCCGCCGTTGTCCAAATTGCTCAGACTTTCGATGATTTCGGCCGGCGTCACCTTGGCCAGGAGCTCGGCGCCGAATTCCACCAGCGGCAAAGTACGGGCCTTCGCGATCCAGTCGGGAAAGCTTTGCTTCGGCACCAGCCAGTTCACTATTAAGAATACCACACAAACCACAAAAAGGCCGCGAATAAGGCCAAAAAGAGCGCCAAAACTGCGGTCGATGAACCCAAGATCGCTCTGTTTCGCCAGTCTGCCCAATAGCTTAGCCAAAAGTTTCAAGACGATCAGGCTGACCACGCCCAAGACCACGATGGCGATGGTATCAGCGAAGGCTTCGGGCTCCATGTACTGCTGCGCCCAGGGGCGGACGTGGGGAAACCCGTAAAGGGTCACGAACGCGGCCCCGATCCAGGCCACTAAGCTTAAGATTTCACTGACGAATCCCCGGCCCATGCCATAAAGGGCGGAAAGCGCCAAGATGACGATCACCAGGATATCGAAGGCGGTTATCCCTAGACTTTCCACGGCACTCAGCTCCCCGCGCCTGAGAGAATGAAATCGGCCAGATCCTGGATATGGGCGATCACGGCCTGACCCGCCGCCGGCCGCACGCCCTTCAGGTTCGCCGGCAGGAAGGCCTGGCGGAACCCGAGCTTTTCCGCCTCCCGCAGCCGTTGCGCGGCGTGTGAGACCGGCCGCACGTCGCCCGACAGGCTGACCTCGCCAAAGACCACGGCGTCGCCCGGTAACGGTGCGCCCTTCAAGGACGACAACAGCGCCGCCGCCACCGCCAAGTCGGCCGCCGGCTCGCTGACCCGCAAGCCGCCGGCGACATTCAGATAAACGTCATGACCGCCAAGCCCCAGGCCGCAGCGGGCGTCCAGCACCGCCAAGATCATCGCCAGCCGGCCGGCGTCCCAGCCGACCACGGCGCGGCGCGGCGTGCCTAGAGCGGTGGGGGCCACCAGCGCCTGGATCTCCACCAGCACCGGCCGGCTGCCTTCCATGCCGGCAAACACGGCGGCGCCGCTGACATCGGCCCGGCGGCTTCCCAAGAACAGGGCGGAGGGGTTCGGCACCTCCTCAAGCCCTCGGTCGGTCATTTCAAAGACGCCGATCTCGTCGGTGCCGCCGAAGCGGTTCTTCACCGCCCTTAAGATACGGAACTGATGGCCGCGCTCGCCCTCGAAATAAAGCACCGTATCGACCATATGCTCCAAGACCCGGGGCCCGGCGATCTGGCCGTCCTTGGTGACGTGGCCGACCAGGAACACCGCCGAGCCGGTGCGCTTGGCGTGACGAATGAGTTCCTGGGCGCAGGCGCGCACCTGAGCCACGGTGCCGGGGGCGGAATCGAGGCTGTCGGCAAACAGGGTCTGGATGGAATCGATGATCACTACGGCGCCGGGCTTGGCGGATTCCAGGGTGGCGAGAATGTCGCGCAGGTTGGTCTCGGCGCCAAGCTTGACCGGCGAACGCTCCAAGCCTAAGCGCTGGGCGCGCATCTGCACCTGCGCCACCGCTTCCTCGCCCGAAAGGTAAATCACCTCGCCCGAGGCGGTGAGCTTGGCCGCCGCTTGCAGGAGGATGGTCGATTTGCCGATGCCGGGGTCGCCGCCGATCAGCACCGCCGAGCCGGCGACCACGCCGCCGCCGAGCACCCGATCCAACTCGCCAATGCCGGTCAGGCGGCGCGGGAAGGTGGCGGTGTCGCTGCGCAAATCGGTTAGCGGCACGGTGCGGCCCTTGGAGCGGCCTTTCAAGCCGCCGGGCTCCGCCTGCCGCCCGATCTCCTCAACGATGGTGTTCCATTCGCCGCAGGCGTCGCACTGTCCCATCCAGCGCGGATGCACCGCGCCGCAGGCTTGGCAGACATAGTGCTTGGCTGCTTTGGCCATTACTTCCCCCCTCTCCTTTGAGGAGAGGGTTGGGGTGAGGCGGGTTGCATCAGTCTCACCTCATCCGCTCGCTGCCGCTCGCGCCTTCTCCTCCAGGAGAAGGCGAAATGTGCGCTTATCACGCCTTCAATACCTCCATCCGGATCGGCCCTTCGGCGCGACCATGAATGAATTGGTCGACATACGGGTTGCCGCTCCTGTCGATCTTGTCCTTCGCGCCGACCCAAATCAGCTTGCCCTTGTAAAGCATGGCGACGCGATCGGCGATCTTCCTGACGCTGGCCATGTCATGGGTGATGGTGATGGTGGTGGCGCCCAGATCCTTGACCCGCTCGACGATCAGATGGTTGATGACGTCGGCCATGATCGGATCGAGGCCGGTGGTCGGTTCGTCGAAGAAAATGATGTCCGGGCTCGCCGCGATGGCGCGCGCCAAGCCGACGCGCTTTTGCATGCCGCCCGACAGTTCAGCCGGATTCAAATCAGCGACATCGGAACCAAGGCCGACCCGCTGCAGCACTTCCATCGCCTTGTCGCGGGCGTCGCGACGGCGGATGCGCTTTTGCGCCAAGAGGCCGAAGGTGACATTTTCCCACACCGGCAGGCTGTCAAACAGCGCTGCGCCTTGAAACAGCATGCCGAAGCGGCTTAACACTTCCTGTCGCTGACGGCGGCTGAGGGCGGCCATGTCCTGGCCGTCCACGGCGATGCTGCCCGCATCAGCCTTCAGGATGCCGAGAATGCACTTGATCAGCACCGATTTGCCCGAGCCGGAGCCGCCGATCACCACCACCGACTCGCCTTTTTGCACCTCAAGGTCGACGCCATCGAGCACGACCTTTTTGCCGAAGCTTTTCTTCACGCCCTTAAGGCTGATTTTCGCGACGCCGGTCATTGCGAGAAAAACAACTCGGTAACGATGTAATTGGAGAACAGGATCAGGATCGAGGCCGAGACCACGGCGTTGGTGGTGGCGACGCCGACGCCCTGCGCGCCGCCCTTGCTGTTATAGCCGTGATAACAGCCCATCAGCGCGATGAAGAAGCCGAACACGCCGGCCTTCACCAGGCCTGAAATCACGTCATCGAATTCCAGGTAGTCGAAGGTCGTCTTCAAATAGCTGCCGGGATTGAAGCCGAGCTTGTTGGTGGAGAGCACGAACGAACCCGAGACGCCGATGATGTCGGCGATCAGCACCAGACACGGCATCATCAGGGTTGCCGCAATGAGGCGCGGCGCGATCAGGAACTTGAAGGGATCGGTGGAGAGGGTGGACAAGGCGTCGATCTGCTCGGTCACCCGCATGGTGCCGATTTCGGCGGCCATGGCGGCGCTGACCCGGCCGGCCACCATCAGGCCGCCCAAGACCGGCCCCAGTTCGCGCACGAAACCGATCACCACGATGCCGGCCACCGCGCTTTCGGCGTTAAAGCGCGATGAGCCTTCGTAAATCTGCAACGCCAAAACCGCGCCGGTAAACACCGCGGTCAACCCCACTACCGGCAGCGAGTAGTAGCCGATGTTCACGGCCTGGCTGGCAATATGACGAAAATAGTAGGGCGGCCGCAGGCAATGGCTTAAGGCGTGAAAAGCGAACAGCCCGAGACGGCCGGCGCCCGCCAGAAAGTCCAGCACCACCCGCCCGATCATGCCGAGAAAATTCATGCTCGCCGCCGTCGTTCTACTCATTCAAGTAGACACGGTTATAGCGGCGGCCGAGCAAGGTGAGCAACTCATAACAGCTAAGCCCCGAAGCGGCGGCGGCTTCATCAAGGCTGAGGCCGCCGCCCAACAGGTTGACCGCCGTCCCCACCTCAGCCTGGCCGGGAGCGATGTCGGTGACGTCGAGGGCCAGAAAATCCATCGACACCCGGCCCACCACCGGTACGCGCTGGCCGGCGATCAGGGCGCTGCCCTTATTGGAAAACGCCCGCAAATAGCCATCGGCATAGCCGACGTCGACGATGGCGATACGGCTCGGCCGGCTGGCGGTGAAGGTCGCGCCATAGCCGACGCTATCGCCGGCGGCAACGGCGCGGATCTGCAAGATGCGGCCATGGACTTCCACCACATTGGCCATGGGATTGGGGCGGTTGGCGAAGGGATTGCCGCCATAAAGCGCGATGCCGGGGCGCACCAGGTCGAAATGATAGTCAGGCCCTAAAAAGATGCCGGCGGAATTGGCGAGGCTCAACGCCGCGGCCTTAAAGGCGGGCAGGGCCTTTAGGTCCTCGGCAATCTCCCGGAAGCGCGCCAGCTGCCGCTTGTTCATGGGATGATCCGGCTCATCGGCGCAGGCCAGATGGCTCATCAGGATGGCGACCTCAAACCTGATTTTATCTGGATCGCTTAAGAGGGCTTTGATCTCTGCCGCCTCCAAGCCTAAGCGGTTCATGCCGGTGTCCACATAGACGGCGGCGGGGCCATCGCGCCAAGCCTCGATTTCCGCCAGCGTATTCAATACCGGGCGCAGGCGGTAGGCGCGATAGACTTCCCGCAACTCAGCCTGGTAACCGGTCATGACATAGACTTCGGCTTCCCGCAGGATGGTGCGCAGTGTCCGTCCTTCCTCGGGGGTGGCGACGAAAAAGACGCGGCAGCCGGCGTCAACCAAGGCCGGGGCCACCGCCGCCACGCCCAGCCCATAGGCGTCGGCCTTGAGCATGGCGGCGCATTGCGCCCCCGAGGCGCGCGCCGCCAAGGTTCGATAGTTGGCTACGATGGCCGCCAGATCGATCCGAAGCTCGGCACGGATCACGCAAAGCTCTCCGGCAGGTAGGCGTCGTCGGCGAGGTCGGAAAAGCGGGTGGTTTCGCGCTCGAAATAGAGCCGCACCGTGCCGGTGGGGCCATGGCGCTGCTTGCCGATGATGTATTCGGCGAGGCCGTGGATGGCTTCGCCCTTGGCCTGCCAAGCCTCATGTTCCGCCGTGCCCATGGCCGGTTCGCGCATCTGGTGATAGTACTCCTCGCGAAACACGAAGCTGACCACGTCAGCGTCCTGCTCGATGGAGCCGGATTCCCGCAAGTCAGACAATTGCGGCCGCTTGTCCTCGCGCTGCTCGACGGTGCGGCTCAATTGGCTCAACGCCAGAACCGGCACATCAAGTTCCTTCGCCAACCCTTTAAGGCCACGGGTGATTTCCGATATTTCCTGGACCCGGTTCTCCGGCCCGCGGCCGCCCGATCCGCTGCCCCGCAAAAGTTGCAGGTAGTCAACAATGACCAGGCCAAGGTTATGCTGACGCTTCAAGCGGCGGGCCCGGGTTCTGAGCGCCGAGATGGTCAATTGTGGCGTATCGTCGATAAAAAACGGCAGCCGTTCCAACTCCTGGGCAACCCGGGCGATGCTGCGGAACTGTTCATTGTTCAGGCGGCCGCGGCGCAGGTCTTCGGACGGAATGCGGGCGCGCTCGGCGAGAATACGGGTGGCGAGTTGCTCGGCGGACATTTCCAGGGAGAAAAAGCCCACCACCGCGCCTTCCGAGGCGGCGGGATCGACCC
This sequence comes from Pseudomonadota bacterium, assembly GCA_003577275.1. GTDB lineage: Bacteria > Pseudomonadota > Alphaproteobacteria > Sphingomonadales > Govanellaceae > PRO5. Next base: position 222,032 of record QEVO01000002.1, on the reverse strand, counting down.
CTTCCTCCAGGCTTCTGGCGTAGGACAGCGCGGCGTTAAAGCCGATGTTGGTGGCGAGCGCTGTTTTACCCATGGCGGGGCGGCCAGCCAGGATGATGAGGTCCGACTTATGCAGGCCGCCCAGTTTGTCGTTGACGGCGCGAAAACCGGTGGTGACGCCCGATAGCTTGCCGTCGCGCTTGAACGCCAGTTCGATCATGCCCACCGCTTCGGCGGCGGTGCGGGAGAAGGTTTTAAAGCCGGTATCGCGGCGGCCCCGCTCGGCGAGATCGAAGAGCTTCTGTTCGGCCTCCTCGATCTGGGTGGCGGCCTCGGCGTGAATTGGTGAATCGTAGGCGGTGAGCACCATCTCCTCGCCGATGCCGATGAGCTCGCGGCGGATACCGAGGTCATAAATGGTGCGGCCGTAATCCTCGGCGTTCAAGATGGTCACCGCCGAGCCGGCCAGCCGGGCCAGATACTGCGCGCCGCCGACATCGGCGAGCGCTTCGTCACGCTCGAAGAATGATTTCAAGGTCACCGGGCTTGCCAGTTGGCCGCGATCAATGAGCCGCAGCGCCGCTTCAAAGATGCGGCCGTGCACCGGCTCGAAGAAATGGTGCGGCTCAAGAAAATCCTGCACCTTGGCCAGCGCGTCGTTGTTGACAAGAATAGCGCCCAGGAGCGCCTGCTCCGCCTCGATGTTGTGAGGCAGGCTGCGATAGTCGCTCAACTCCTCGCCGGATACGGCGCGCACGCGCAAGCTTGATGGTTCGGTCATTAATTTTCGGTCTGGCTATTGGCTTCCCGGGCGCCCATTCAGGGCGCACACGTAGCATAAGCTAGATTATTTCGGAGTAACAGAGAAAGGTCATTGCGAGCCCTGTTAAGGGCGAAGCAATCCAAACTGCAAGTTTTCATGGATCGCCACGGCCGCTTTACGGCGGCCTCCCATGACATTTTTTACAGACTTCACAAACAAAAGGGCGGGAGCCATGTAACTCCCGCCCGAACGAATAGGATTTATAGATTTTACGCCGTTGCTTCGCCGCTTGCTTCAGCAGCAGCTTCCTCGGCCAACGCCTCGCGGGCGACCTCTTCTGATTCGAAGAAGCTGGTCGCTTCCTGCTCCGCCGCTTCGGCGCTGGAGCGGGCGACGTTCACCGTCACCGTCACCGCGACATCGGGATGCAGCGCGACTTTCACCTCATGGACGCCCAGCGTCTTGATCGGACGATTGAGCACCACTTGCTGACGGTCGACATGGAAACCGCCGGCCGCCAGACCTTCGGCGATGTCGCGGGCAGACACCGATCCGTAAAGGTGGCCGGTTTCGCCGGCCTGACGAATGATGGTGCAACTGGCGCCGGTCAAAGTCTTCGCCACCTTTTCCGCATCCTGGCGGCGTTGCAGATTGCGCGCCTCGATTTCCTTGCGTTGGCTTTCGAAGCGGGCGAGATTTTCCTTGCTCCAGCGCAGCGCCTTTTTGCGCGGCAGGAGAAAGTTGCGGGCGTAGCCGGGACGCACGTTGACCTCATCGCCGATGTGGCCGAGGTTGTCGACGCGCTCGATCAGAATGACCTTCATGACGCCCTCCCTCTACTCGACCGCGAACGGCAACAGCGAGAGAATGCGCGCGCGCTTGATGGCGCGGGCGAGTTCACGCTGCTTCTTGGTCGATACCGCGGTGATGCGGCTGGGTACGATCTTGCCGCGCTCGGAGACGAACCGCGACAGCAGCTTGACGTCCTTGTAATCGATTTTCGGCGCGCCCGGACCGGAGAACGGGCAGGTCTTGCGCCGCCGGAAAAAGGGCCGGCGTTGTCCGCCGCCGCCACCGCCGCCCGCGCCGCCGCGGGGACCATGCTGCTCACTCATCGCTTATCTCCTCAGCTTCCTGCTCGCCCCAACGCCCGCCGCGTTCGCCGCGATCGCCGCGCCGGCCGCGATCGCCGCGATCGCCACGATCACGGTCGGGGCGCACCTGCATCACCGCCGAAGGACCTTCCTCCAACGCCTCGACCCGGACGGTGAGGTGGCGGATGATGTCCTCGTTCAAGCGGACGTTGCGCTCCAGCTCGGTCACCAGGGTGGCCGGCGCCTCGATGTTGAGGAGCACATAATGCCCCTTGCGGTTCTTACTGATCTTATAGGCGAGATTGCGAAGGCCCCAGTTCTCGGTCTTCTTGACCTGGCCGCCGTTCGCTTCAATGACCTTGGTAAGGTCAGCGGCCAAGGTCTCCACCTGTTGCGGGGAGATGTCTTGCCGCGCGACAAAGACATGCTCATAGAATGGCATAGCCACGTGTCTCCTTTCGGATTCCTGTGGGTCATGGCGCTCGCCGTCCAGCCGGTACGCACTCCAAGCCGGCCTTTAAGGATCAGCAACCGCTCGCCACAAAAACCGCGCCCCCGCCAAAGCTGGCCAGGCGCGGAAAAAAACGCCGTGCGAGGCCGCGGACTATACAGCAAACTTAAGGCCAGGCAAGGGCTTTCTAAGCGGCTTGACAGCCGGGGGGTGGGCTGCGATTGATGGCGCGAAGTTTGGATAATAAGGGGGACGCGATGTCGCGCGCATTTACGTTTCCGGGGCAGGGCAGCCAGTTCGTCGGCATGGGCAAGGAATTGGCCGAAAATCTCGCCACCGCCCGCCATGTATTCGAGGAAGTCGACGAGGCCCTGGGCCAAAAGCTCTCAAAACTGATGTTCGAAGGCCCCGAGGCGGACCTGACCTTAACCGAAAACGCCCAGCCGGCCTTGATGGCGGTCAGTCTGGCCGTCACCCGGACGCTGGAGAGAGATTTCGGCGTCAGGATCGCCGACAAGGCGGCGTTCGTCGCCGGCCATTCCTTGGGCGAATATTCGGCCCTGGCGGCGGCCGCCGCCATTTCCCTGGCCGACACCGCGCGCCTCCTAAAGCGGCGCGGGCGGGCCATGCAGCGCGCCGTGCCGGTGGGCAAGGGGGCGATGGCGGCGCTTCTCGGCCTGGATCTGGAGACGGCCAAGGCGGTGGCCGCCGAAGCGGCGCAAGGCGAAGTCTGCGCCACCGCCAACGACAATGCCCCGGGCCAAGTGGTGGTCAGCGGCGACAAGGCGGCGGTGGAGCGGGCGATCGAGATCGCCAAGGGCAAGGGCGCGCGGCGTTCGATCCAGTTGCCGGTCAGCGCCCCCTTCCATTGCCCGCTGATGCAGCCGGCGGCCGACGACATGGCCGAGGCCCTGGCGGCGGTGACCATCAAGTCCCCCGTCGCGCCGCTGGTGGCCAACGTGACCGCCGCCGCCGAGCGCGATCCGGAACGCATTCGCAAGCTGTTGGTGGAGCAAGTCACCGGCCTGGTGCGGTGGCGGGAAAGCGTGCTTTACATGACCGATCAAGGGGTTGAAACTGTGATCGAACTGGGCGCGGGCAAGGTGCTCACGGGCCTTGCCAAGCGCATCAAGGATGGTCTGCAAGGGATCGCCATCGGATCACCGCAAGATATGGAAGAATTCGTAAAATCATTGGCTTAGGGAAGCTTATTCATGTTTGACTTAAACGGGAAGTGCGCCCTGGTCACCGGCGCCTCGGGGGGCATCGGCAAGGCCATCGCCAAGGCACTTCATGCCCAGGGCGCGACGGTGGGGCTCAGTGGCACCCGGCGCGAGGCGTTGGAGGCGATCACCGCCGAGCTCGGCTCCCGCGCCCAGGTGCTGCCTTGTAATTTAAGCGAGATGGCGGCGGTGTCGGCGCTGCCGAAAGCCGCCGAAGCAGCCATGGGCAAGGTCGATATCCTGGTCAACAACGCCGGCATCACCCGCGATAATCTCGCCCTGCGTATGAAGGAAGAGGACTGGGACGCGGTGTTGTCGGTCAACCTCAAGGCTGCGTTTCTGCTCTCGCAAGGGGTCATGCGCGGCATGATGAAACAACGCTGGGGGCGGATCATCAATATTACCTCCATCGTCGGCGTCACCGGCAACCCGGGCCAAGCCAATTACGCCGCGGCCAAGGCCGGGATCATCGGCATGACCAAATCGCTGGCCCAAGAGATTGCTTCCCGGGAAATCACCGTCAACTGTGTGGCCCCGGGCTTCATCGCCACGCCGATGACCGATGTTTTAAGCGACGATCAAAAGGCGGCCCTTGCCGGCCGGGTGCCGCTGGGCCGGCTGGGCATGCCCGAGGATATCGCCGCCGGGGTGGTCTATCTGGCCAGCAATGAGGCCGGTTATGTTACCGGCCAAACCCTCCATATCAACGGCGGTATGGCGATGATTTAGGAGGGCAGCGGGGAGGCTGGCCAAAGGGAAAAAACTGTGATACCTAGCGCTGCCGAAATCAACGGCTGTGAGATTGGACGCTTCACCGGGGGGATTTCCCAGCGTAGTCTCGACAGCCGCGAGTTAAAGCTCACAACACGAAGGACAGGGTCAACATGAGCGATATTGCCGATAAGGTTAAGAAGATCATCGTCGAGCAGTTGGGTGTCGACGAAGCCAAGGTGGTCGAGGATGCGAAGTTCGTCGACGATCTGGGCGCCGACAGCCTGGATACCGTTGAGCTCGTGATGGCGCTGGAAGAAAACTTCGGCATCGAAATTCCCGACGAAGCCGCGGAAAAAATCGTGTCGGTGAAGGATGCCATCGACTTTATCGTGGCTCACCAGGGCTGACGGCGGGGCGGACCGGCCTCTGGTCCGCTGACGCCCCATTCGGCGAGGTCCAGGCATGAGACGGGTCGTCGTTACCGGATTGGGTCTTGTCACGCCGCTTGCCTGCGGCGTCGAGGAGACCTGGAAGCGGTTGATCGCCGGGCAATCCGGCGCTGCGCGCATCACCAAATTTGATCCCACCAACTTTACCGCGCAGGTCGCCTGCGAGGTCAAGAAGGGGGATGGGTCCAACGGCACCTTCAATGCCGATCAATGGCTGGAGCCCAAGGAACAGCGCCGGGTCGACGAATTCATCGTCTATGGCATCGCGGCGGCGTCCCAGGCGATCCAGGATTCCGGCTGGGAAGCCAAATCGGACGAAGACCGCGAGATGGCCGGGGTGCTGATCGGCTCCGGCATTGGCGGGCTGCCGGGGATCGAAAAAGAGGCGGTCAACCTCTTTCAAAACGGCCCGCGGCGGGTCAGCCCGTTCTTCATCCCCGGCCGGCTGATCAATCTGGTCTCCGGCCAGGTCTCCATCAAATTCGGCTTAAAAGGCCCCAACCATTCCGTAGTCACGGCCTGCGCCACCGGCGCCCACGCCATCGGCGACGCCGCCCGGTTCATTGCCTTGGGCGACGCCGACATGATGGTGGCGGGCGGCTCGGAAGCGGCCATCTGCCCGGTGGGCGTGGCCGGATTTGCCCAGGCCAAAGCTTTGAGCACCGGCTACAACGATCGCCCCACCGAAGCCTCCCGGCCGTGGGATAAGGGCCGCGACGGCTTCGTCATCGGCGAAGGCGCCGGGGTGGTGGTGCTCGAGGAATATGAACGGGCCAAGAAGCGCGGCGCCAAGATTTACGCCGAGGTCAAGGGCTACGGCCTGTCCGGCGACGCTTTCCACGTCACCTCGCCGGAGCCCACCGGCGACGGCGCTTTCCGCGCCATGCGCGCCGCCTTGAAGCGGGCCGAGGTGGACGTATCGGAAGTGCATTACATCAACGCCCACGGCACCTCGACGCCGATGGGCGACGAGATCGAGGCCGGGGCGGTGCAACGGCTGTTCGGCAACGCCTTGGCGGATGTCTCCATGTCATCCACCAAGTCGGCCATCGGCCACCTTCTGGGTGCCGCCGGCAGCACCGAGGCGATCTTCTGTATTCTCGCCATGCGCGATGGCGTCGTGCCGCCGACCTTGAACCTGCACGACCCGGCGGTGGATCCCGAGGTATTTGACCTGGTGCCGCTCAAGGCCAAGGAACGCAAGGTCGACGTGGCGCTGTCCAATTCCTTCGGTTTCGGCGGCACCAACGCCTCGCTGGTGCTGACCAAGGTTTAAGCAGGCTCTTGATCAAGCGTAAACCGGAAAATCCGTTCGCCCTGAACCTGTCGAAGGGTGGCGGATTTTCCGCCATTCGGGATTCGACAGACTTGCCACGAACGGCGAAGATGAGCCGATGACCCGTCGTCTGCTGATCGCCCTTGTGGTCTTGGTTCTTGCCCTCGCCGTGGCCGGCGGGGGAGCGTTACGCTGGGCGGCCAAGGAGTATGACGCAAACGGGCCGCTGACGGAAGACACCCTGGTGTTCATTCCCCGCGGCAGCGGTCTTGAGGTCATCACTGCCCGACTTTCGGAGAAAGCGGCCATTCGCCATCCCTGGCTGTTCAAGCTGGCGGTCCGGCTCGGCGGGCAGGCAGCGGCCCTGAAGGCCGGCGAATACTTGCTGCCGGCCGGGGTCAGCATGAGCGGCATCGTGGAGCGGCTTGTCGCCGGGCGGGTGGTGCATCACCGCTTGACCATCCCCGAAGGGCTGACCTCGGCGCAGGTGTCGGCGTTGGTGGAGGCGGCCCCGCTCTTGGAGGGCGAAACGCCGGACGCCGTGGCCGAAGGCGCGCTGTTGCCGGAGACCTATTTTTATGCCCGCGGCGATGCTCGGGCCGAGCTGATCGCGCGCATGAAAAACGCCATGGACCGGGCGCTGGCGGCGGCATGGGATAAGCGGCGGCCGGATTTTCCTCTGACCAGCCCTCAGGATGTCCTCATTCTCGCCAGCATCGTCGAGAAGGAAACCGCACTGCCGGAGGAGCGGCCGCGCATCGCGGCGGTATTTCTCAATCGTTTGAAACTCGGCATGCGGCTACAATCCGACCCCACCGTGGTCTATGGCTTGAGCGCCGGCGCTCCTTTAGGCCGGGCGCTGACCACCAACGATCTGGCCGCGCCGTCGCCCTACAACACCTATGTCATTGACGGCTTGCCGCCTGGCCCCATCGCCAACCCGGGTTGGGACGCCATACGGGCGGTGCTGGAGCCGGCGCAAAGCGAGGAGCTTTATTTCGTCGCTGACGGCAGCGGCGGCCACATCTTCGCCCGCACCCTGGCGGAACACAACCGCAACGTCGCCAAATGGCGGCGGATCAAGAAAACCCTGGGCGCATCACCGCTTGCGCGGCGCGCGCCGCAGCAACAAATCGCTCCAGGCGGCAGGCAACAGGGCAAGTAGTCGAACCATGGCCAGCATGGGAAAGGGGAAGGCGATGCGCGCCTTGGCTCGCGCCAAGCCGCGCACGATGATCTGGGCGGCGCGGTCGGAGGACATCAGGAACGGCATCGGGAAATCGTTGCGCGCCGTCATGTGGGATTCGATAAAGCCAGGACAGATGACGCTCACCGAGACGCCTTCCTTGGCCAGCAAGCCCCGAAGCGCTTCGCCATAGGATTTCACCGCTGCCTTGCTGGCTGAATAGGCCGGGCTTGACGGCAGGCCATGGAAACCGGACAGCGAGCTCATGATGGCGATCTGCCCGCCGCGCCCGGTCATGCAGCGGATGGCCGGATGCACGGTGTTGAAGACGCCGTCCACATTGGCCGCGAACGTCGTGCGGGTGTGGGGCGCCAGGTCGTAGTCCCGGGAATAGCCCAGCGAGACGCCGGCGTTGGCGATCACCAGATCAAGCGCCGCCATCTGATGAGCATCCTCGATCCAGGTTTTCATCGCCGCTTCATCGCCGACATCACCCACCCGGGTTTCCACCAGCGCCCCTTTGGCGCGGCACTCGGCGGCCACCGCCGCCAGCCGCTCGGCGTTGCGGCCGCCTAAGAACAGGGTTCGGCCAGGCTCCGCATAGGCCAGAGCGAGGGCGCGGCCGATTCCGCTGGAGGCGCCGGTGATCAGGATGGAGCGCGGGTTTTGCATGGCGGTTCTCCTATCTCTGGGCGTCGCGGCTTGCGCCCCCTTTGTGATCCTATATAAAGGCGAGAAAGGGGTTCAAGATAGATGTCCATTGCAAGCATGACGGGTTTCGCCCGCGCCAGCGGCGAGGCGGGTAAGATCAATTGGGGCTGGGAGCTGAAAAGCGTCAACGGGCGCGGCCTTGAGCTCCGCATGCGGTTGCCCAATGGCTTTGAAGCCATGGAGGTTGAAATTCGCCGCCGCTTGAACGCGGCCTTTGCCCGCGGCAGTTTCAATGTATCCCTGCAGGTCCGCCATATCGCCGGCGCTGGCAGCGTCACCATCAATGAGGCGGCGCTGGCCTCCTTTCTCGACCTGGCCGAGCGTTATCGCGACCATGCTTACCTGCGACCGCCGTCGTTGAGCGGACTCCTCAGCCTGCCGGGCGTGGTGGAGACTTTCGACCCCATCTCTGATGAGGAGACGAGGGCCGAAGTGGAGACGGCGATGCTCGACTCCTTTGACGCCGCCGTCGCCGATTTGCGCGCCATGCGGCTTGGCGAAGGGGCGGCGCTGCGCGCAGTTCTATCCCAGCTCTTGCAGCGCATCGCCGAGCTGGTGGCGGCGGCGCGGGCGGCGGACTCCACCCAGCCGAAAACCCTGCGTCAGCGCTTTACCGATCGGGTGCAGGAATTCCTGCAAGACCTGCCGGCATTAGCGCCGGAGCGGGTGGCGCAGGAAGTGGCGATGATTGCCGCCAAGGCCGACGTGCGCGAGGAATTGGACCGCCTGGAGGGCCATGTGGCGGCGGCCCGCGACTTGCTTGTTGCCAAGGAGCCCATTGGCCGCAAGCTCGATTTCCTGGCTCAGGAGTTCAACCGCGAAGCCAACACGCTGTGCTCGAAATCGGCCGACATGACGCTCACCCAGTTGGGGCTGGAGTTGAAGAACGTCATCGGCCAATGGCGCGAGCAAGTGCAGAACGTGGAGTAAGTCGCCCATGGTCGAGATTGCCCGGCGCGGCTTGATGCTGGTGCTGTCCTCGCCCTCGGGCGCCGGCAAAACGACGCTGTCGCGCCTGTTGTTGGCAGCGGAGGGCGAGCGGGTGATGATGTCGGTATCGACCACCACCCGGCCGCCGCGCCCCGGCGAGGTGGAGGGCAAGGATTACCACTTTGTCGATGAGGCGACATTTGCTCGCTTGGCGAGGGAAGGCGCTTTCCTTGAGCACGCCACGGTGTTCGGAAAATCCTACGGCACCCCGGCGGCTGCGGTGGAGGCGGCCCTGGCGCGCGGCCGCGACGTGCTGTTTGATATCGATTGGCAAGGCACGCAGCAGCTTGCCCAGAAGATGGCCAAGGACTTGGTGCGGGTGTTTGTGCTGCCGCCTTCCACCGCCGAGCTGGAGCGTCGTCTGCGGGAGCGTGGCCAGGACAGCCCCGAAGTGGTGGCTGGGCGCATGGCCAAGGCCGCCGAGGAGATCAGCCATTGGGCGGAATATGACTATGTGATCGTGAATGACGATCTTCAGGAAACGCTTCAAAAGATTCGCGCAATACTTTTAGCCGAAAGACAAAAGCGGGATCGTCAAACCGGGCTTTTCGATTTCGTGCGGGGGTTGTTGGGGTAGCATAATTTACATTCAGAAATAGCTACCCTCAATTTTTCCGTCATCCCATGATTTTTGTCGTCATTCCCGCGTAAGCGGGGATCCAGTCTTTTGATTTTACTATGGATTCCCGCTTATCAAGGGAATGACGATTATAGGCTGATTATGACTGCGCCTAACCACATTTTGTTCTAGGGGGGCGCTTCCCCCTAAAACCGCTCTATCGGCGGGGCGGTTTTGGCCGTGGTCGCCTTGGCGTAAAGCGCGGCTGTGACCGGGGCGGCGGGGTCGCCCGCCGCTTCCTGCGCCTTCATCAGGCCATAAAGCGACCAGGCGTTGTTGGGATGACGGATGAGCGCCTTGGAGAAGGCGTCCGCCGCCTCCGCGTTCCGCCCGACTTGCAACAAAAGCGCGCCTAGCGTCTGCTCCACCGGGTAATACCAGTAGGGCGGCTCGGTATAGGGAATGGCGCTTTGCGCTTCCGCCGCCTGGGTGAGAAGGGCGATGGCCTCCGCCGTTTTGCCGTTGGCCGCCGCCAGCCGGCCGTCGATCAGAAGCGCCGCCAGGTTGAACACTTTACTGGCGGGAATGCCGTACTCCTCCAGCCCCGGCACCTGCGGCGCATCCTTGAGCGCACGGATGGCGACGGCTTCCGCCGCGGCCGCCGTTTTGTTCCCCATCTCCAGATAGGCAATGCCCCGGGCATAGCGCCACGCCGCCACGATATAGGGCAGGGTGGCGGGCGGCTCGGGCATGGCGAGCGCGTCCTGCGGCGCGCCGTATTGGGCGAGCGCGTAATAGACCGAGGCTTTCACCGGATGGGCCAGCGGCACCCCTTCGGCGGCGGCGAACGGCACCAGGGCGTCGAGCTTCTTGGTATAGGCGCGAACGGTGGCGCTATCGCCCGCCATCTGGGCCGAGGTCAGCACGAAGTGCACGTTATGGGGATAATAGCCGTAGCGGTAGACGTCGGAGCCTTGCACCTCATTGAGGTATGCTTCATCCACCGCCACCGCCTGGATATTGAGATTAAGCGCCTCCACATAGCGCCCGGTGCGGAAATAGGTATGCCCCGGCATGTGCACCAGATGCCCGGCGTTGGGCGCCAGGCCGGCGAGCTTGTCGGCATGGGGCTCGGCCCGCTCAGGCGTGGTGCTGGCTTCGGTCAGATGGATATAAAGATGGATCGCTCCAATGTGGGTGGGATTGCGCGCCAGCACCGCCTCCACCGCCGCTATGGCGGGAACCATGTGGGGATGCGGGGTGGCGAAATCGCGCTCGTAGTAATCCCAGGGCGAGGTGTCCATTACCGCCTCGGCGTAAAGCGCGGCCACGTCGTCGTTGTCGGGATAGCGCTGATAGACCTTGGTCATGGCCTCGGCGTAGGCCTTGTTCAAGGGCGCGCGATCGGCCTTGGGGTCGGGCGAATAGCGGGCGGCGAGCGCGGCGATCAGCGCCTGCTCCAGCGGGGTCGCCCCGGCGGCCAGCACTTGCGCCTTGGCAATGGCGGCGAAAGCCGGCTCCACCGAGCTTTCCGCCATCGGCGCGTTGATGTTGTGGCCCAATACCAAGGCCTCGCCCCAATAGCAGATGGCGCAGGCGCGGTCGGCTTCTTGCGCGGCGCGGAAGGCGCGGGCCGCCTCCCAATGATTGAAGCCGTAGGCCAGGCGCAGCCCCTGATTGAAGTAGGCCCGCGCCGTCTCGTTATTGCTCGATATGGCGAATTCGGCGTTGCCCAGCCCCGGCCACAAAGGCGGACGATCGTCATAGGCTTGCCAGTGCGCCGGCGTAGCCGCCGGGGACGCTTCTTCAGCTTGCGCCTGAGCCAGGCCGATGCGGAAATCGGGCCGGAAGAAGATGCTGCGGTTCATGCCCTGCTTGCCGCACAAGGTTTTGCCGACAGCGGCGGGATCAAGCAGGGCGAGGGCGTCTTGGGACGGCGTGGGGGTATAGTCGCGCGCCAGGGTCAATGACAGGCCGGCGGCGACCGTCAACGCAAGTACGGACACATGAGAAAGTTTCATGGCGGATTCTCCCTTGGGTGGGGTTGGGAGTAAGAATGAGTCTCAACTATAGCACGAATTTATTCATACCGCAGCGCTTCGCGAACCGGCGCGCCGCCATGCCCGCCTCCCTCACTGATGAGCAAAGTCTGGACTTTTGCGACAAATTAATCACAATTCCCGAAAGTTGCGTTTTTTCATGGTGATCATGTCGATGCCCCGGTTCGGATACGCCGTCCTGTTGTTCATTCTCGCCTCGATCGCCGCATCGCCATCACCCGCCCAAGAACCGTCCGCCATGCCGCCATTCGAGGAATGGCTGGCCGGCGTCAAGGCCGAAGCTCTCGCCCAGGGCATCCGCGCCGAAACCGTGGAGGCGGCGTTTGCCGGCGTGTCCCATGACGAAGCCGTAATTGCCGCCGACCGCAATCAGCCGGAAAAAAAACTGGAATTCCCGACCTACGTCTCCCAGCGGCTGGATGACCGGCGCTTCGCCCGCGGCCGGGACAAAATGGCGGCGCATAAGGAGGAGCTTGCCGCCGTCGCCAAGGCTTACGACGTGCAAGCCAGGTTCATCGCCGCCATCTGGGGCCTGGAGACCAATTTCGGCGCTCATTCGGGCGGCAGGAATATCATTCAATCGCTCGTCACCTTAGCCTATGATCCGCGTAGAACAGCCTATTTTCACAAAGAATTGTTGGTTGCTCTTAAGATATTGGATGAAGGTCATGTAACGGTCGATAAAATGGTCGGTTCGTGGGCCGGCGCCATGGGTCAACCGCAATTCATGCCCAGCAGCTTCATGGCCTTCGCCCAGGACTTCGATGGCGATGGCCGGCGCGATATCTGGGATAGCTACGCCGATGTCTTCGCCTCCATCGCCCATTATCTTAAATCTTACGGTTGGCGGTCGGATCAGACCTGGGGCCGGCAGGTGATGCTGCCCAAGGATTTCGAGGAACGGGTGCGGCAAGCCAACCTTGCCCCGCCATCCACGCGTTGCGCGCTGCGCAATCATATCGGCGACATGACGCTCGCCAAGTGGCAGGCGCTGGGCGTGCGCCGCCTCAACGGCGCGGCATTGCCGAAGGTGGACGTAATGGCAAGCTTGGCGCGCCCTGACGGCCCGGATGGCGCCGCCTACTTAACCTATGGCAACTATCGTGCGATACTGCGTTATAATTGCAGTGATTATTACGCCCTCACGGTCGGTAAGCTCGCTGACATGTTGAAGGACTTCGAGTAGGGACGAAATGCTAGAGAGGACGTTGGGAGAAGCCCTCCGTTGTCATCGCGAGGCCACGAAGTGGCCGTGGCGATCCAGATTTGCCGGGAAGATACTGGATTTATGGATTGCTTCGTCGGCCCCCTGGGACGCGCAGCGTCGCAACTATTATGCGCGCCAAGGGTGCGGGTGGCCTCCTCGCAATGACGTAATTAAACCTTTCATCAACCCCGGAAAAATTCTTTTAGTTCTCGCTACGGCATCGTTGTTGGCCGCCTGCGGCTCAACTCCCGACTACCGCGCTTCCACCGATCAAGGCGCCGGAACGTATAAGGTGGGCAAGCCCTATCAGGTCGCCGGCCGTTGGTATTACCCCAAGGAAGATCCAACCTACGATCAGGTGGGCATCGCCTCGTGGTACGGGCGCGATTTTCATGGCCGCCATACCGCCAATGGCGAGCGCTATGACATGAACGATCTGACCGCCGCCCACACCACGCTGCCGATGCCGACCTATGTGCGGGTGACCAATCTGGAAAACGGGCGCTCGCTTATCCTGCGGGTCAATGATCGCGGCCCATTCGTCAAGGACCGCATCATTGATGTCTCGCGCCGCGCCGCCCAGCTCTTGGGCTTTGATGGCAAGGGTACGGCCAAGGTGCGGGTGCAGGTGGTGGCGCCGGACGGCTCACCCTTGACCTATGTCGCCACCGCGCAGCAGGAGAACGTCGGTCCGGCAGTGCCCGCCGTGCCGCCGGAAAAGGTCGATGTCGCGTCGCTTGACGAGCCCACCGCGCCGACCGCAAGCCCTGCCCAAGGGCAACCGCCGGCGGCGACGCCGGCCAAGGAGAAAGTGTTCATCCAGGCCGGCGCGTTCTCCACCTATGACAATGCCCAACGGCTGGCGGCCCGGCTGAAGGATCTGGCGACGGTGGAGCTGTCCTTGGTGCGGCTGTCCAATGGCCCGCTTTATCGGGTGCGGCTGGGACCGCTGGCGTCCATGAGCGAGGCCAACGATCTTCTCGGCCATGTCGTTGCCCGCGGTCACGGCAAGGCGCGGATCGTCATCGATTAGCCGACCTGGCTGTTGCCTGCGCGCAGGCGTCTGCTATCCATATAGGACTTGGCGATTCTACCCGCCGCATGTCCACACCCCATGATAGGACCGGATGACACCATGGTAACCCGTATCGCCCGAGGCCTCACGTCGGCGATTGTTATGGCCTTTCTCGTTTGCTGGTATGGCGCCGCTGTCGCGGCCACCCCCTTTGAGACCACGGCGCGCAACGCCATCCTGGTCGAGTTTGAGACCGGCAAGGTGCTTTATGAAAAGGGCGCCGATGACCGCATCCCGCCGGCCTCCATGAGCAAGCTGATGACCATCTACGTGGTCTTCGAGCAATTGAAGAACGGCTCTTTGAAACTTTCGGACACGCTGCCAGTGAGCGTCGATGTATGGCGCAAGTGGCATAAATCCGAAGGCTCGCTGATGTTCGTTCGCGAAGGCGAGCGCGTCACCGTCCACGATCTCTTGCAAGGCATCATCGTGCAGTCGGGCAATGACGCCTGCGATGTCATTGCCGAGGGGCTTGCCGGCTCGGAAGAAAATTTCGCCGAATGGCTCAATCAGAAAGCCAAGGCGTTGGGGCTCTCCGGCAGCCATTTCATGAACGCCCACGGCTGGCCCGATCCCAACGATTACATGACGGTGCGCGACATCGCCCGCCTGTCGGAACGCGTCATCAAGGATTTTCCCGAGTATTACGGTTTCTTCGCTGAAAAGACCTTCACCTACGCCGGCATCCGCCAGAACAACCGCAACCCGCTGCTATACACCATGGAGGGCGCGGACGGGCTGAAGACCGGCCATACCGAGGAAGCCGGCTACGGCGTCGCCGTTTCGGCGGTGCGCGACGGGCGGCGGCTGGTGGCGGTGATCGCCGGCACGGAAAGCATCCGCGAGCGGGCGCGGGAGGCGGAGCGGATCCTCGCCCATGGCTTCCGCAACTTCAAGACGTACACCGTGTTCAAGAAGGATCAGGTTATCGACAACGCGCCGGTCTGGCTGGGCGCGAAGGGCAGCGTGCCGCTGGTCTCGCCCCTCGATGTTCGGGTGACGTTGGAGCGCTCGGCGCGGCGCGATATGAAAGTGACGCTGAGCTATGACAGTCCTCTGGCAGCGCCGGTGACGGTCAGCCAGCCGGTGGCCATCGCCCGCATCGAAGCGCCCGGCATGGAGGCCGTCGAGGTGCCGGTGGTGGCCGGCGCCTCCGTTGACTCGCTGAGCGGGTTTTCCAAGATCGGCGCCGCCATCAAGTATCTCATTTGGGGCGCGGAAAACGGTAGTTAGGGAATGATCAAGAACATCGAGCGCGGCTGCTTCATCACGCTCGAGGGCGGCGAGGGCGCGGGCAAGTCGACGCAAATCCGCCACCTCGCCGAGCGCTTGAAGGAACGTCGGCTCGATGTGCTGATTACCCGTGAGCCTGGCGGCACGCCCGGTGGCGAGGCCATTCGCCATCTTTTGGTCAACGGCGACACCGGCCGCTGGCAGCCGATGACCGAGGCGCTGTTGCACACCGCCGCCCGGGTTGAGCATGTGCAAAAGGTCATCGAACCGGCGCTCAGCCGCGGCGTGTGGGTCATCTCCGACCGTTTCGCCGACAGCACCCGCGCCTACCAGGGGGCGGCGCAGGGCTTGAGCGTCGAGACCGTCGACGACTTGCAGCGTCTAGCCTTGGGAACCTTCGCCCCCGATCTGACTCTGATCCTCGATCTGCCGGTGACGGTGGCTTTAGAGCGCACCCGGGAGCGAGGCGCGGGAGCCGAGGATCGGTACGAACGCATGGGCAATTCATTTCATGAACGGCTGCGCGCGGCGTTTCTGGGCATCGCCCGCAACGAACCCGTCCGCTGTCGCGTCATTGACGCATCCGGCAGCGTCGAGGAAGTGGCGTCCCGGGTGTGGACGACGGTGCGGGATGCGCTGATCCCATGACCGACCAGGACATCGCGCTCGGCGAGCCGCGCGCCACCGCCGAATTGATGGGCCATGAGGCGGCCGAGGAAACGCTGTTGGAAGCCGTTGCCGCCGACCGCTTGCATCACGCTTGGCTGATCACCGGACCCAAGGGCATCGGCAAGGCGACGCTGGCCTACCGCTTCGCCCGCCATCTTCTCGCTTACCCGCCGGCGGCGCGAGGCGCGAGCTTGTTCGGCGATCTGCCGTCTGCGCCGCCGCATAGCCTCTATCTGTCGCCCGATCATCCGGTGTTTCGCCAGGTGGCGGCGGAGGCCCATCCGGATTTGATGACCGTGAAGCGAGGCTTGACCGACGAGGGAAGGCTGCGCGGCGAGATCGTCATTGAGGAGGTGCGCGCGCTGGTGGAGTTCTTCGCCAAAACCTCCGGCGCCGGCGGCTGGCGGATCGCCATCGTGGATAGTGTGGATGAACTGAACCGCAACGCCGCCAATGCGCTGCTGAAAGTGTTGGAAGAGCCGCCGGCGCGCGCCATCCTGCTCCTGATTTCGCACGCTCCCGGCCGGGTATTGGCCACCATCCGTTCGCGTTGCCGGCGCTTGCCGCTGCGGCCCTTATCGACAGCCGAGATCGATCTTTTCCTTGCCGCCCACGGCAGCGACATCGATGACCACGGCCGTCAAGTGGTTGCCGCCTTGACTGACGGCAGTCCTGGTACGGCGCTGCGGCTGGCGCGCGAAGGCGGGCTTGACCTCTATCACCGCCTGATCGGCATCCTGGCCGGCTTGCCAACCCTTGACGCTAAGACGGCGCTTAGCTTGGCGGACGAGCTGGGCGGCCGCGGCGCGGAGGATAAGTTTCGGCTATTCGGCTTTCTCCTCGGCGGCATCCTGGGCCGCGTCGCCTGCGTCGCCGGCGGCGGCTTGCCGGGGCTCATCGTGCCGGGCGAGGAGGAAACCCTGCGCCGGCTGGCCGCCGAGTGCGGCCTTGATCCGTGGGCGGAGCTATGGGAAAAGAGCACCGCCCTGATCGAACGGGCGGACGCCATCAAGCTCGACCGCCGGCAGGTGACAGTGGCGCTTCTTTATGATCTGGCGCGGACGGTTAGACCTTAAAGAGAAATTTCTGCGAAAATGGTATTCTCAAAATTAAAACGTCATTCCCGACAAGCCGCTGATAAGCGGCGCGATCGGGAATCCATGGAGATACAATGAGTTGCGGCGGAATTGGATTCCCGCTTTCGCGGGAATGACGGCTCTAGTTATTGGACTTCATAGAGGTTTTCTAAGAACAAAATATTTCGAGGAGACGCTCAACTATGACGGGCAAGCCCGCCTTCTACATCACGACGCCGATTTATTACGTCAACGACGTGCCCCATATCGGGCATGCCTACACCACGCTGGCCTGCGACGTGCTGGCGCGCTTCAAGCGGCTCGACGGCTATGACGTGATGTTCCTCACCGGCACCGACGAGCATGGCCAGAAGGTGGAAAAGTCGGCCAAGGCGGCGGGGCTCGATCCGCAGACGTTCTGCGATCAGGTCTCGGCCCGTTTTCGCGAGTTGGCGCGGGTGATGAAATTCTCCAATGATGATTTCATCCGCACCACCGAGCCGCGCCATACCCGCGCCTGTCAGGCGCTGTGGGACAAGCTGGTGACCAGCGGCAACATCTATCTCGACACCTACGCTGGCTGGTACTCGGTACGCGATGAGGCGTTCTATGCTGAAAGCGAACTGACCAAGGCCCCCAACGGCGATTGGATCGCGCCCACCGGCGCGCCGGTGGAATGGGTGGAGGAGGCGAGCTATTTCTTCCGCCTGTCCGCCTGGGGCGATAAGCTCTTGGCGTACTACGACGCGCTGCCGGAAACCGTGCTGCCGCGCACGCGCAAGAATGAGGTGGCAAGCTTCGTCAAAAGCGGGCTGAAGGATTTGTCGGTGTCGCGCACCAGCTTCACCTGGGGCATCCCCGTGCCCGGCGATCCCAAGCACATCATGTACGTGTGGATCGACGCCTTAACAAATTACATCACGGCCGCCGGCTATCCCGATGTAAATTCTGAAAAATTTCAGACCTTCTGGCCCGCCGACGTGCATATGATGGGAAAAGACATCCTGCGCTTTCATGCGGTCTACTGGCCGGCTTTCCTGATGGCCGCCGATATTGCACCGCCGAAAAGGGTTTTCGCCCATGGCTGGTGGACCAACGAGGGACAGAAGATCTCCAAATCCCTGGGCAATGTTATTGACCCCCTGGAGATCGTTGCTGACTATGGCCTTGACCAGGTGCGCTACTTCCTGATGCGCGAGGTGCCGTTCGGGCAGGACGGCGACTTTTCCAGGAGAGCGATAATTCATCGCGTTAACAGCGACCTGGCCAACGATCTTGGGAATTTGGCTCAACGTTCATTGTCGATGATCGCCAAGAACTGCGACGGCAAGGTTCCGGCGGTTGGCATGTTGACCGATGGCGATCGCGCGGTGCTGGATGCCGCCGGGACGAGGCTTCTGGAAGCATCGCGCGGCCATATGGACCGTCAGGATATCCATTTGACGCTGGAGGCCATCTGGCGGGTGGTGAGCGCCACCAACGGCTATTTCGCCGCCGCCGAACCCTGGGCGCTGAAGAAAACCGATCCGGCGCGCATGGCCACTGTGCTTTATGTCACCGCAGAAGTGCTGCGCAACGTGGCGATCCTGGCCCAGCCGGTGATGCCCGACGCCATGGCCAGGCTCCTCGACCAGTTGGGCGTGGCGGCGGACGCCCGGAATTTCGCCCATATCGGCGAGGCGGGCCGCTTGGTATCGGGCACGACCTTGCCGGCGCCTCAGGGCATTTTCCCGCGCCTTGTCGCGCCCGAGACGGCGTGATGTTCGTCGATAGCCATTGCCATTTGAACTACAAGGGCCTGGAAGGCCAGGATGCCGAGGTGGTGGCGCGCGCCCGCGCCGCTGGCGTCACCACCCTGTTGACGATCAACACCAGTCTTCGTGAATTCGATGAAGTCAAGCGGCTAGCCCATTTATATAAGGGAGTTTTTTGCACGGTTGGCGTCCACCCGCACGAGGCTGGCAGTGATCATGCCGCCATCGACGCCATCGTCGAGCGCACCCATAACCCTCGGGTGGTCGGCATCGGCGAAAGCGGGCTTGATTACTATTACGATCACAGCCCCCGCGCCGAGCAGCAGGCGAGCTTTCGCCGTCATATCGCCGCTGCCCGGCAAACCGGCTTGCCCATCGTCGTGCACACCCGCGACGCCGATGAGGATTGCGCGGCAATCTTGAAAGAGGAGCTGGGGCAGGGGGCGTTCTCTGGCGTCATCCATTGCTTCACGGCCGGTGAGGCGTTCGCCCGCACCGCCCTTGACCTCGGGTTCTACATCTCGTTTTCCGGCATCATTACCTTCAAGAATGCCGGTGATCTGCGCGCCATCGCTGCTTTTGTCCCTGAGGATCGGCTACTCATTGAAACCGATGCTCCCTTTTTGGCTCCAGCGCCGCATCGGGGACACACCAACGAGCCGGCCTATGTCACCCATGTCGCCGCCGCGCTGGCCAAGCTGCGGGGCATGCCGGCGGAGCGTGTGGCCGAGCTGACCACCGCCAACTTCTTTCGCCTGTTTTCCAAGGCTAGAGTGGAGTAGGGAGGGAGTGGGGGGCATGCGCGTCACCATCCTTGGCTGCGGCACCTCGGGCGGCGTTCCCCGCATTGGCAACGTGTGGGGCCGCTGCGATCCGAAGAACCCCAAGAACCGCCGCCGCCGGGTATCGATCCTGGTGGAGGAGGGGGCGACCAGAATTCTGGTCGATACCTCGCCCGACCTGCGCGAGCAGTGCCTGGATGCCGATATCCGCCATCTTGACGCCGTGCTTTATACCCACGACCACGCCGACCACACCCACGGCATCGATGATTTGCGCGGGCTGTCCCACACCATGGGCCGCAGCATTGATGTTTACGGCAACGCTGAAACCCTGGCCGTGCTCTGCCAGCGCTTCGGCTACGTGTTCGAGGAGACCATGGGCTATCCGCCGTTCGCCATAGCTCATGAAATCACCGGGCCTTTTCGGGTAGGGAGTATCGACGTTATTCCCTTCTTACAACCCCACGGACCGGTCAGTTCCTTGGGATTCCGTTTTGGCAAAGTCGCTTATTCGACCGATCTTAATGTACTGACTGAAGAAGCGGCCAAGACCCTGCAAGGGGTCGATACCTGGATCGTCGACGCCCTGCGCTATGATCCGCACCCGACCCATCCGCATCTGGACATGACCCTGGAGTGGATCGCCCGGGTCAAACCGCGGCGCGCCGTGCTGACTCACATGACCTGGGACATGGACTATGAGGAATTGAAATCGCGTTTGCCCGCCGGCGTCGAGCCGGCCTACGACGGCATGGCGCTAGAGGTATAAAAATATGAGCGGCGGCATGGTTTCCCGACTGCGGCGCTCCTACCGCGCCAACGTCTTTCTGCTGGCCGCCGCGCAATGCGTCTATGTGATCTCTTCCAGCGGGCACGCCATGTTTTCCGGCCTTGCCGGGGCCATGCTGGCGCCGAGCCCTTATCTCGCCACCGTGCCGCTGTCGCTGATGGTCATCGGCACCGTCTCCGGCTCCATCCCGATGTCATTCCTGATGAAGCGCCGCGGCCGCCGCTTCGGCTTTTTATTGGGCGCGGCCTTTGCCATGGCGGCGGGAGCGCTGGCCGCCTATGCCATGTATCAGCGTTCCTTCGCGCTGTTTTCTGTCGCTTGCATGCTGCAGGGCGTTTATCAGTCGGCCACCCTTTATTACCGCTATGCCGCCATCGAGCTGGCGCCGGAGAGCTATCAGGGCAGGGCGGTGGCCTATGTGATCGGCGGCGGTCTCGTCGCGGCCCTGATTACGCCGAACCTCATGGCTTATGCCGGCAACCTTACGGCGCCAGTGACCTTCGCCGGGATCTATCTGGCCATGACCGTGGCGGGAGCGGCGGCGACGGCGATCCTCGGGGTGATCGCCTTTCAGGACGCCAGCGAGACGGCCGCGGCTGAGGAACAGCCGCGGCCCCTGGCGGCTATCCTGCGCCAGCCCAAGGTCGCTTGCGCCGTCCTCAACACCGCCGCTTCCTATGCCTTGATGCTGCTCTTAATGACCGCCGCGCCCTTGGCCATCGTCGGTTGCGGCTTTACCGCCGGGATCGCCGCCAACACCATTCGCTGGCATGTGGTGGCGATGTTCCTGCCATCCTTTTTCAGCGGCCGTCTGGTGGAGCGGTTCGGCATTTATCCGGTGCTGGTGATAGGGTCTTTGGTGTTCATCGCCAGCGGGCTGTCGGCGGCGGCCGGACTGCAAATCGTTAACTTCAAGCTCTCGCTGGCCGGCGCCGGACTGGGTTGGAACCTGATGCTGACCGGGGCGACGGCGCTTTTGGCCCAGGGTCATCGTCCCAGCGAGCGGGCCAAGGTTCAAGCCTTCAACGAGTTTGCCGCCTGGACGCTGAGCGCTCTGGCGTCCTTTGCCGCCGGCGGCTTGATCGAGACCTTGGGCTGGGCGGTCATCGGCGTATCCGCCAGCGCCATCGCCGCCCTGGTGCTGGCCGTAACCTTGATCCTCTTATCCCGGCAGCGGCTGACAGTTACCTATTAAGCCGCCAGACTTCCAGCGCCAGATAAAAGGCGAAGGTCAGCCAGGCCAGATACGGCGCGTTGAGCAGCGCCGCCAGGGATGAAATTTTTCGCGCCGCCGCCATGAAGGCGATGACGCAAGCCCCGAGCACGGCGACATGAATGACCGCGAGGCCGAGCCAGTGGCGGTCGAAAAATACCCAGCTCCAGACGGCATTGACCGCCAATTGGATGAAAAACCAAGTCAGCGCCTTACGACGCAGCTGACTTTCCGGCTCACGCAGCAAGAGCCACAGGCTGAGCCCCATGAGCCCATAAAGCATGGGCCAGACCAAGGCAAAAACGGTGGCGGGCGGATTGAGCGGCGATTTGACGAGCGCATCATACCACGGGCTCGGGCCGGAGCCGCCGGCCAACGCCGAAAGCACGCCCACACCGAGCGTCAAGGCGACCGCGGCGGGCAGACCCCATAAACCGATGGCGGGCTTCGGCTGGTCTTGCAGCATGGGCCGACTATAACATTATTTTACGGCGCTGAAGCAGCGGAAAAAACTTTCCATAATATACATTATGCGATTATCGGATTGGGATGGACCGTGCTTCGGCGGTTTCGGCGCGTCATATTTTCGCCATGATTTCACCTCCCCGCCATATCCTCGCCATAGTCTGTGACGGCTTCGCAACAGAACCCGAAAAACAGCGGAAAAATATTTTTATTCAGTTGCTTAACATCCTTTGTCTGATAGCGTCCCGAACGCCGCGAACGAGATCCTTGGGCCTCTCGCGGCAGCCTTTTAATCACGTGCCCAAGAAGAGGAAATGTAAATGCGTACTAGTTCAGTTGTTCTTTCGTCCGTCGCTGCGGCGGCGCTCTTGGTCTCCACTTCGGCTTTCGCCGCTGAAGGCTTTGGCGGCGTTTATGCCGGCGGCCAGATCGGCTATGACAGCTACGGCCTCGACCTCGATGACGGCGTCGATTCCGTATCGCTTAACGCCGATGGCGTCGAGGGCGGCGTTTATGTCGGCTACAACTGGCTCTTCGACCGCGTTGTAGTGGGCGTTGAAGGCCAGGCCGCGTTGAGCGACGCCGATACCACGATTTCGACCGAAGACTTCGATTTCTCGCTGAAGGCCAAGGAAACCTATGGCATTTCCGCCCGCGTCGGCACCCTGATCGGCGATAACGCCCTGGTCTACGTGCTGGGCGGCTGGGTCAACACCCGCTTCAAGGCGGATGCGGCCGGCCTCCTCTCCGGCGATGACTCCGAGCGCCTGAACGGCTGGCGCGCCGGCGTTGGCGTCGAGGCGAAAGTGTCGGAGAACGTCAGCGTTCGCGCCGAATACGCTTACGCCGATTACGAAGTCTCCGGCGACTTGATCGAACCGAAGAACAGCGCCTTCCAGTTCGGCATCGGCTGGTACTTCTAATAATACCTAGCCGATCCCTCAGGATCGACGGGCCGGCCGGACATTCCGACCGGCCCTTTTTCATGTATAGTGCGGCCATGATCCCACTCAACATGGCGTTCCCTGCTCGTGCCAGCTTCCACCCGACTGTTCATCCTGACGATCCTGGCCCTGCTGGCGCCGACTGTGGCGAGTGCGGCGGAAGACGACGCGGCCACCTTCAACATGCAGGTGGAAAACGACCTCTTCGCCAGCGATAACGACCGCCATTACACCAACGGCGTCCGCCTCTCTTATCTGACCAAGGCCAAGCCCTGCCCCGATGACCGCAAGCGTTGCCTGTCCGGCATCCTGCGCCGGGTCACCTCGATCATCCCGGCCTTTCGCGATGGCGAGGAGCACCGCATCTCCTACTCCCTCGGCCAGAATATGTATACGCCGAGCGACATCACCGTGCGCGAGCTTCTGCCCGATGACCGCCCCTACGCCGGCTGGCTTTATGCCGGGCTCGGCTTCGTGTCGCGCAACACCTTCGAGGGCCGCGCCGCCAGGAGCTATAACCGGATCGACAATCTGGAGCTCAATATCGGCATGGTGGGCCCGTGGTCGGGCGCGGAATTTGCCCAGAAAAACTGGCATAAGCTGTTTAATTTTCGCAAACCCCAAGGCTGGAGCAACCAGCTCCACAATGAGCCCGGCCTGGTGCTGATCTATGAACGTATCTGGCAGTTCAAGAAGCGACCGGAAATCCTGCCGCATCTGGAGATGGAATTTGCCCCCAATCTTGGCGGCGCGCTGGGCAATGTTTACACCCACGCCGCGGCAGGATTGCGCGCCCGCATCGGCGTCAACCTGCCCGATGATTACGGCCCGCCCCGCATCCGGCCCAGCCTGCCGGGCTCCGATTATTTCTCCCCTGGCGACCGTCTGGGGTTTTATGTCTCTGGCGGGCTCGAAGGCCGCGCCGTGGCGCGCAACATCTTTCTCGACGGCAACACCTTCCGCTCCAGCCACAGCGTTGATAAGAAGCATTTCGTCGGCGATCTGCAGGCCGGCGCGACATTGGTAGCGCCGCGCCTTGGCGTCGTGCCGCCGTTTCGCCTGTCCTATACCTATATCTGGCGATCGAAGGAGTTCCACGGTCAGGACTTCGGCGACCGCTTCGGCTCGATCAACCTGTCGTTCAATCTGTAAGGTAACAGTCATGGCTTCATCCGCCGGGGATATCGAAAAGCTTCTGGGCGTCATGGCGGCGCTGCGCGCGCCCGACGGCGGCTGTCCGTGGGACATCGAGCAGGATTTCGACACCATCGCCCCCTACACCATCGAAGAAGCCTATGAGGTGGCCGAAGCCATTGCACACCGCGACATGGCGGCGCTGAAGGATGAGCTCGGTGATTTGTTATTCCAGGTGGTCTACCACGCACAAATGGCGCATGAGCAAGGCGCTTTCACCTTCTCTGATGTGGTTTCCGCCATAATTGACAAGATGATCCGCCGCCATCCTCATGTATTTGGTGAAGCCGAGATCGCCACCGCTGAGGCGCAGACCGCCGCCTGGGAGGAGATGAAGGCCGAGGAGCGGGCGGCCAAGCGGCAGGCGAGCGTGCTCGATGGCGTGACGCTGGCCCTGCCGGCGCTTACCCGCGCCGTCAAGCTGCAAAAGCGCGCCGCCCGCATCGGCTTTGATTGGAGCAATGTGACGCCGGTGTTCGCCAAGCTGCGCGAGGAGGTCGACGAGTTGGAATCCGAGGTGAAGAACGGTAAGCAAAGCGCTCTGGTGGAAGAAGAATTTGGCGACATGCTGTTCGTGATGGCGAACCTTGCCCGGCATCTTGAGTTCGATCCAGAACAAGCTTTGCGCGCAGCCAACGCCAAGTTCGAGCGCCGCTTCAAGGCCATCGAAACCCGCCTCGCCGAGCGCGGCATTGACCCTAAGTCCTGCGCCCTGGACGAGTTGGACGCCGAATGGGACGCCGTCAAGGCGGCGGAAAAAGCGCAGCAAACGGTCGATTAGGAGCACCGCAATGAAAGTGGCAGCCGTTCAGGCTTTTGGCCCCTTGTTCGATCCCGCCAAGGGGATGGAGAAACTGCAAGATTTGGCCGTTGGCGCCGCTGCCTCCGGCGCGCGGTTGATAGTATTTCCGGAAGCCTTCTTGGGCGGCTATCCGAAAGGCCATCATTTTGGCGCCCCCGTGGGATCGCGGTCCGACGAGGGTAGAGAGTGGTACCGCCGCTATTTCGACGGCGCCATTGCCGTGCCCGGCCCTGAGACGGCCAGAATTGCCAAACTCGCACAGGATATTCATAGCGATATCGTTGTCGGCGTTATCGAAAGAGCCGCAGCGGATGAAGGCGGCGGCACATTGTATTGCACCGCGCTGTGCTTCTCCTCGCAGGGCGTCCTTCTCGGCAAGCGCCGCAAACTGATGCCGACCGCGGCCGAGCGGTTGATCTGGGGTTTTGGCGATGGTTCGACCCTGAATGTTTTCGAGGCGACGGCCGGTCGCGTCGGCGCGGTGATTTGCTGGGAAAATTACATGCCGGCCTTGCGCTTAAGCCAATACGCCCAAGGGGTGCAGTTCTATTGCGCGCCGACCGTGGATGACCGGGAAAATTGGACCTCCACCATGCGCACCATTGCCCTGGAGGGGCGCTGTTTTGTCATATCGGCCAATCAGTTTATGCGGCGATCCGACGCGCCGGCAGATTTCAATCCCGTGCAAGGAAATGACCCCGCGACCGTTCTCATCAACGGCGGCAGCTTGATCGTCTCCCCCTTGGGCAAGATCCTGGCCGGCCCTGTGTTTGGCCAAGAAGCCATCGTAACCGCTGACATTGATCTTGATGATATCAAGCGCGGCAAGATGGATTTCGATGTGTCGGGCCACTACGCGCGCAGCGATATCTTTACACTGATGATAAATGACAAAAAGCAACGTCCCGTAATAAAGGCGACATAGGGCCAAGCGTGACGGCGAAGAAGATGAAGGGCCTTTGGTGACTGTTTCAACCATGGATATTCGCACCGGCTCCCGCCATATCAAATGGCTGACCAGGATCGAGGTTCGGAAAATTACGGAATAAGGGCGTGCTCCTCAAGCCACTGCCTGGAGGCCCTTTTTGGCAACCAAGGTCAACAGTTTGAGCGAAGCGCCGCGGGGATGCTTTTCGCCCCGTTCCCATTGACTGACAAGGCCAGTCGTCACATTAAGATAACGGGCGAATACCGCCTGACTTGCCTTTTCACGAAGGCGGATGGCGCGGATTTGCTCAGGTGAAAGCGCTTTGATGGGCGTCAGGCACATTTCATCAAACGCCTTCAAGGTGCGCTTGTCCATGACGCCAGCTTCGTGCAATCCAAGCGCGGTTTCATGCGCCGCCGCCAACGCCTTGCTTCGATATTGTTTAGCCATGATAGTCAATCTCCTTGATAGTGCCGTTTTTTATTGCCGCCAGAATGTCAGCGCCATTCATACCGAGTAACTGATCCGCCAATTTCCGGAAGGCCTTCAGTTCATCCGTGCGGATGTTGTCGCGTTCGCTTTTCGCAAAGCCATAGACAAAGAAAGCTTTCGTTCCACGGCGAAAAATTATGATGCTTCGATAACCGCCAGATTTGCCTTGCCCAGGGCGCGCCAGGCGCTGCTTAATCACGCCGCCGCCCATGTCCGCATCTATGCGCCCAGCCTCTGCCCGGGTGATCGCTCGGTATAACTCATCATCCTCAATTCCCTCACGATCCGCAAAGCGAGAAAAAGATTTAGTTTTAAAAATGCGCATATCATTGCGATTCAGGATTGATATGGTATAACACTAGGAATTATAGCACTAAGAACTATAGTTTTCAACAAGGCTGGCTTTATACGCCCTGCTCGCCCAACAACACCTCCTGCGCCCGCCGCCATACCCGATCGGTCATGGCGGAGAGGATGCCGGGGCCGGGCTTGAAGGCTGCGTCCAGAAACGGCTCGCCGTCAAAGCGCGCCGCCTTGCCGCCGGCTTCCGAGACCAGAAGCGCGCCGGGCAGGTGATCCCATGGCAAGGTGCGGCTATAGAGGGTGAAATGCCGCCGGCCATGGAGCAGCGCCAGATAATCGAAGCCGGCGCAAAACGCCGGGCGGTTGTCCCTGATGCGCTTCAAGTTGGCCCGCACCCGCTCCCGCAACGGCGGCGGCAGGCGGCCGGTATGGGCGGAGCCCACCATCAGGGCGGGATCGTCCGATAATTCGATCGGCCTTACCCGCGCCCCATTGATCCAGGCCCCGCTTCCCGCCTCGGCCGAGGCCATTTCATCGAACGCCGGCAGATAGACCCAGGCGGCGGCGACCCGCCCGCTAACGACGTAGGACACCATGACGGCAAAGGCTTCCTGGCCGCGCACGTAGTTGGCGGTGCCGTCGATGGGGTCGACGATCCAGGCGTGCGGCAGCCCCGGCAGTTCATCCAGGAGGTGCGGCAGCGCCGCCACCCGCTCCTCGCCGATCACCGGCACGCCGGGGGTCAAGGCCTTCAGTCCGTCTTCCAGCCGCGCTTCCGCCGCCATATCGATATCGGTGACCAGATCACCGGGGGCTTTTTCCCGCACTTCCTCAGGCGTCAGCCGCCGCCAGCGCGGCAGCACCACCTCCAAGGCCACCTCCCGCACCAGGGCGGTGACGCGCTCGATATCGGGGTTGGTCATTGCGCGGCGGCGGCCCGGGCAAAGGTCGCCTGGGGATAGCTTTTCAAGAAACGCGACCAGTCCGCCGGGGCCATGCGCACGGTCATATCCACTTTGCCGTCATTGTCATCCCGGGAGACCACCTGGCCATGGGCGTAAAGCCAGGCGATGGCCGCGCCCTCGCCGGCGTCCAGGTGGAGGGTGCGCACCCGGTCGCGATCGGCAAAGAAGGCGTCGATGCGATCGCGTAAAGTCTCAACCCCTGCCCCGGTCATGGCGGAGATCGCCACCGCGGCGGCCGATCCGGCAGTCCGTCCCACCAATTCCGCCGCTTCCTCCGGCGGCAAGAGGTCGATCTTGTTCCAGGCTTCCAGAAGGCCGCGCGCCGGGTCATCGGTGACGCCGAGATCGCCGAGCACCGCCAGCACGTCAGCCTTTTGCGCCTCGGTTTCCGGGTGGGCGATGTCGCGCACATGGAGGATGAGGTCGGCCTCGATCACCTCCTCCAAGGTGGCGCGGAAGGCGGCCACCAGGTGGGTCGGCAGATGGGAGATGAAACCCACCGTATCCGACAGGATGACCCGCCGCCCCGAGGGCAAGGCGATTGCCCGCATGGTGGGATCCAGGGTGGCGAACAGCATGTCCGCCGCCAGCACCTCGGCCGCCGTCAGCCGATTGAACAACGTGGATTTGCCGGCGTTGGTGTAGCCCACCAAGGCCACCACCGGATAAGGCACCCGCTGGCGGGCGCGGCGGTGCAGGCCACGGGTCTTGGTTACCGCTTGGAGCATGGTCTTGATCTTGGCGATGCGTTCGCCGATCAAGCGGCGGTCAACCTCGATCTGGGTCTCGCCGGGGCCGCCGAGGAAGCCAAAACCGCCGCGCTGGCGCTCCAGGTGGGTCCAGGAGCGCACCAGTCGGCTTTTCTGGTAGGTCAGATGGGCGAGCTCCACCTGTAGGCGGCCTTCCTTGGTTTGCGCCCGCTCGCCGAAGATTTCCAGAATGAGGCCGGTGCGATCGATGACCTTGGCGTTGAGCGCCCGCTCCAAGTTGCGCTGCTGGCCGGGCGACAGATCGCAGTCGGCGACAATGAGCTCGATCCCCCGTTCCTTGACCAGGGCGGCCAGTTCCTCGACCTTGCCCGAGCCGATGTAGGTGGCGGGACGAATGTCGCTCAAGGGCGCGAGCGCCGTCTCCACCACCTCCAGGTCGATGGCGGCGGCAAGGCTCACCGCTTCCGCCAGCCGCGCCTCGGGCAGCCGCGCCGGCGTGGCGCGCCCGCCCGGCGGCGGACCCTGGCGGCCGTCCTTCAAATAGGGATGGAATACCAGCGCCGGCGTGCGCCGGCGCGGCTCATCGACCCTAGGCAAATGGCGTTCAGGCAGCGGCGGAGAAACCGAAGATGCCGGACCGTTGGCAGTGCCCGTGGCGGGGTTACCCGTTCGATTCCGACGCTTCATCCTCTTCAAATAACTTGATAGGGCCAACGGGCATGACGGTGGAGATCGCATGCTTGTAGACAAGCTGAGACTGCCCATCTCGGCGCAGGAGCACGCAGAAGTTGTCAAACCAGGTGATGATTCCTTGCAATTTTACGCCATTGACCAGGAATACCGTCACCGCGGTTTTGTTCTTGCGTACATGATTGAGAAAAACGTCCTGAAGGTTGTGGCTTTTTTCCGACATTGTCTTGTTATCCGTCTTTTTTGCCATTTTACACCGATTGCGGTCGGCCTACTCGCTTATAGATGAGCCGACCAGGCTTGTAGCACAAGGGGGAATTCCCCTCTAACTTCATTTTCACGTCCGACCTACGCCCTTACCTGAGGCTTCAATCGCGCCACAGCCAGCCGGCAAAAACCGCCAGAATTGTCATTACCTCAAGCCGGCCAACGACCATCCCAACAGCGTAGATCGCACGCCCCGATGTCCCCACCGCCGGAAAGCCGGCAAATTCCGGATCCAGGGTGTAGATTATCGGTCCTGCATTACTTATAGCGGAAAGACCTAAAAAAAACGAAGTAGAAAGATCGGCGCCAGTGGCGGTAAATGCCGCCACCAGCAGCGCCAACGAGGACAGAAACGCGAAATAAAGGGTCCAGACGCCCAAGAGCGTCCCCTCGCTGACGGCGCGCTGATTGAGCCTTACGGCGCGCACGCTGCTGGGGTGCGCCAGCCGGGACAGTTCGCGGTAGGCGTGGCGGAACAGGATGATGACCCGCATCGCCTTCAGTCCGCCGGCGGTCGAACCGGTCATGCCGCCGGCGAACACCAGGGCCGACAAGACGTAAACCCCCAACAGCGTCGGCGGCGTCGACGACGAGCCGACAAACCCGGTGGTGCTCGCCGCCGAGACGGCGCTAAACAGCCCAGCCCTAAGGCTTGCCAGCCAATCGCCCGCCCCGGCGGCCGCCGTTTGCGCCAGATGGCCGGTGGCGATGACCAGCGCGCCAAGGCCAATGAGCATCATCAATAACCGCAGTTCGCGATCGGTGGCGAAAGCGCGAAAACGCCCGCGCAGCGCCGCCCAGTGATAGGTGGCGTTGACGGCGGCGGCGAGCATGAAGGGAATGGCCAGCACCTCCGCCAAGGGCGCGTTGAAGGCGGCCAGCGAGCCGGTTCGGGTGCTAAATCCGCCGCTCGACAGGGTGGCCATGGCGTGGCAGAGGGCATCAAAGGCCGGCAGCCCGCCGATCCATAACGAAACCAGGCATAGGGCGGTCAGCGCCGTATAGATCGGGATCAACGGCGGCAGAATGCCGCGAAAGCGGGCAGTCATACTCTCGCCTTCGCCATGGGGCAGGACGTTATTGGTCAAGCCGGCGCCGCCGATATCGAGGCTCGGCGCGATGGCCAGGGCGTAGCCGATGGCGATCAGACCGCCCAGCCACTCCAGCATGGCGCGCCAAGCGAGGACCGAGCGCAAGGCGGCGTCCACATCGGCGATGACGCTGGCCCCGGTGGTGGTGAGGCCCGACAGCGCCTCGAAGAAGGCGGCGCCGAACCCAGTGGTCGCGCCGGCAAAGCGCAGGCCGATGCCGGCGAACAAGGCCAGCACCGGCAGTCCGACCACCGGCAGCAGGATGGCGTCGCGCCGCCGCGACGGCCGCGCCACATCGCGATAAGCAAGCGTCAACGCGCCGCCGCCGAACGCCGACAGCAGAGCGGCGACAATGAAGGCATAGGCGGCGCCGTATTCGCCGCTTTGCAGCGCCACCAGGATCGGGAAAAGATGAAACAGCGCCAGATAGATCAGCGCCCGGCTTAAAAGATAGCCGATGCCGGCCAAGGGCGGGGCTATGGCGACGGCGGTCGGCATCAAAAGAACTCGATGCGCACCGAAAACATCTCTTCAACCTTGCGCACCATGTTGGCGGTGGCAAAGACGATGACCCGGTCGCCCACTTCAATCACGGTGCCGCCACGCGGCATGATGACTTCATCGCGGCGGATGATGGCGCCGACGGTGATGCCCGTCGGCAGACGGATCTCGCGCAGCGGCTTGCCCACCAGAAGCGAGGTTTCCAAGGCGTCGCCCTCCACCGCCTCGGCGCGGCCGCCGCTTAACGAGCGAAGGGCGCGGATGCGGCCGCGGCGCATCAGCTGCAAGATGCTCGATACCGTGGATTCGCGGGGGTCGACGAAGACATCAATGCCCAGGGAATTCAAGAGCGGTCCATAGGTTTGGTTGTTAATCAGGGTGATCGCCTTTTGCGCCCCGTTGCGCTTGCCCAAAAGCGCGGAGAGGATGTTGACCTCATCCTCGTTGGTGACGGTGACGATGGTTTCCGTCTCCTCGACGTTCGCTTCCTTCAACAGTTCGACATCCAAGGCGTCGCCCTTCATGACCACGACGTCGGGCAACTGTTCGGCCACGAACTCGGCGCGCGCGGCGCTCAATTCGATAATCTTGATGTTGACCTTGGGCTGGGTTTTTTGAATTTGCTGCGCTAGGAACAGCCCGATATTGCCGCCGCCGATGATCAACACCCGCCGCGCCGCCAGTTCTTCATGGCCAAACACGCTCAACGTCCGGTCCATGTGCTTGGTGTCGACGGTGACGTAAATATTGTCGCCCACCAGCAACTGATCGTCGCCGGTGGGCACGATCAACCGATCCTCCCGCTCGACGCCGACGACCACCGTGCGCAAATCGGGAAAGAGTTCGGTTAGCTGCCGCAGCGGCGTATTGACCACCGGGCAATTGTCGCCGAGCTTGATGCCGACGATGCGCACCCGGTCGCCGGCGAAGGGGATCATGTCGAACGCGCCCGGCACTTCCAGGCGGCGCAGGATCGCCCGCGCCACTTCGATCTCGGGCGAGATCACCACATCGATCGGCATGTGATCGCGGCTGAACAGGTCGCTCCATAAAGGATCAAGATAGGATTGAGCGCGTATGCGCGCCACCTTGGTCGGCACGTTGAACAGAGAATGCGCCACCTGGCAGGCGAGCATATTGACTTCATCAGCCTGGGTGACCGCGATCACCATATCGGCATCCGCCGCGCCTGCCTGCTCCAACATATCGGGGTGGGAGGCATGGCCCTGAATCGCCTTGACGTCAAGGGAGGCGCGGATCTTGTCGATCAGTTGCGCGGAGCGTTCGATCACCGTGACATCGTTGTGTTCGGTGGCAAGGTGCTTGGCGATGTGATACCCCACCTGCCCGGCGCCGCAAATGATAACCTTCATGGATAGTCCGCCCTTTTTAGATTTTTATCAAACAGTCTTACAGGTTTTAGCGATATTCAAGTACTGGCCAGGCGAATTTCACTACGTCATTCCCACATAAGCGGGAATCCAGATTCTTTGGCTAAGAGCTGGATCCCCGCTTGCGCGGGGATGACAAGGAAAAACCTGATATTGTGTGGCCTCACTTAGCTAACTTCCTTACTCTTCGCCGTAACGGCCGCGCTCGTGGTTTAAGCCCAGACTCTTTAACTTGCGGTGCAGCGCCGATCGCTCCATGCCGACGAACATGGCGGTGCGCGATATGTTGCCGCCGAAGCGGCTGATCTGTAATTTCAGATACTCGCGCTCGAACGCCTCCCGCGCTTCTTTCAAGGGCGTCGCCATCACCTCCGAGACCAGCGAATTCGCCGCAGCGTCCTCGGAAACGCCGAGCAGTTCGGACGGCAGCATGTCGAGGGTGATCTCGTCGCGATCATCGGTGGCCAAAATCAAGATACGCTCGATCATGTTGCGCAACTGCCGCACGTTGCCCGGCCAGTCATAGCTTTGCAGGCGCGCCATCACATCGTCCCGGAACCGACGCTCGGCGCGCCCGGTGGCGCTGGCCAGCCGGCGCATGAAGTGGGTCGCCAGCAGCGGAATGTCCTCGCGCCGCTCCGCCAGCGCCGGCACCACGATCGGCACCACGTTGAGGCGATGATACAGATCTTCGCGGAAGCGCTTTTCGGCGATCTCCACCCGCATTTCCTTGCTGGTGGCGCTGACCACGCGGACATCGACCTGCACGCGCTTTGATCCTCCTACCCGCTCGAAGGTCTGGTCCACCAGCACCCGCAAAACCTTCGCCTGGGTGGTCAGCGGCATGTCGGACACTTCATCGAGAAACAGCGTGCCGCCGTGCGCCTGTTCGAGAAAGCCGGTCTTGATAACGCGGCCATCGCTTTCGATGCCGAATAATTCCTGCTCCAGCGTCTCCGGCTCCATGGTGGCGGCGTTGACGACGACGAACGAGCCGCCGGCCCGGCGTGAGTGGGAATGCAGAAGACGCGCCACCACTTCCTTGCCGGCGCCCGCCGGCCCGGCGATCATCACCCGGCTGCCGGTGGGCGCCACCTTTTCGATGGTCTGGCGCACCATGGCGATGGCCGGAGAACGGCCGGTAAGCTCGCTTTCAAAGCCGGCGCGGTCACGCAGCTCCTCATTCTCGCGACGCAGACGTTCCGCCTCGGTGGCGCGCTGCACCATGAGCAACAGCTGATCGGCCTGGAACGGCTTGCCGATGAAATCATAAGCGCCGCGCTTGATGGCCGCCACCGCGGTCTCGATGGTGCCATGACCGCTGATGATGATGACCGGCAGGTCGGCGTGCCGCGACTTGATGACATCGAGAAGATCAAGACCATCAAGCCGGCTGCCTTGCAGCCAAATGTCGAGGATCACCAGCGACGGACGCCGGGCGTCGATTTCCTCAAGCGCCGTATCGCTGTTGCCGGCGACGCGGGTATAATAGCCTTCGTCGCTCAAGATACCGGCAACGAGGTCGCGAATATCCGCCTCGTCGTCAATGATCAGAATATCAAGAGCCATTTTTTACACCTTCACACGCTCAAAAACAGGATTTATTCACCGGCCGCCGCGATGCCGGTCTTGTCCGACGCCTCAGCCATCGTCACGCGACGACCGAGCAGAGAACGATTGAATACCATCGTCACCTGCGCGCCGCCGTGTTCGCGGTTCTGCAGCAACAGCGCCGCCCCGTGTTCCTCCATGATCTTCTTGACGATGGCGAGGCCAAGGCCGGTGCCCTTGGCGCGGGTCGTGACATAAGGCTCCGTCAGGCGGTCCTTGAGTTTTTCCGGGAACCCGGCGCCATCATCGCGAATGGTGATGACGACTTCCTCCTCATCGCTGAGAAGTTCAATCTCGATGGCGCCCAACGGCAGCGGCGTTTCCGTTGCCTGGTCGTCTTGCGCCACGACGCGGGCGGCGATGGCTTCCACCGCGTTTTTCAGCAGATTGGTCAGCGCCTGGGCCAGCAGACGGCCGTCGCACACCAGCTCCACTTGGGTTTTCGGCAGCACCTGACGGAAAGCGATTTCGGGGTGCGCGACCTCGTGCAGGAACACCGCCCGGCGCACCACGTCCACCATATCGGTAAGGCGATAGACCGGCGTCGGCATGCGGGCGAAAGCGGAGAACTCATCGACAATGGCGCGCAGATCGCCAACTTGCCGGATGATGGTGTCGGTGCACTGGGCGAATACTTCCGGGTCGCTATGAATTTCCTTCAGATACTTGCGTTTCAGCCGCTCGGCGGACAACTGGATGGGAGTCAGCGGATTCTTGATCTCATGGGCGATGCGCCGCGCCACGTCGGCCCAGGCGGCGGTGCGCTGGGCGGTGATCTGTTCGGTGATGTCATCAAAGGTGGCGACGAAGCCTTCGATGCGATCGTCGATCGCCTCCGCCGCAATACGCACCAGGAAATTCATCGAACGGTCCTTGCGCCTGACCACCAGATGATCCTGCGCGGTGGCGTCGGGACGCTCCCGGGCCGCTTCCAGAACGCCGGCGGCTTCCGGCAGCACGTCGATCAAGGGCCGTCCCACCAGCTCGCTTTCGCTCATTTCAAGCAACTGTGTCGCCGACCGATTGGGCAAGGTAATCGTGCCTTCCAAATCAAGCCCGAGGACGCCGGAACTGACGCCCGACAGCACCGCTTCGGTAAATCGCCGCCGCTCGTCCATGGCGCGGTTGGCGGCGACAAGTTCATCGCGCTGCGCCTTGATCTGACTGGTCATGCGATTGAAGGCGCGGCTGAGCATGCCCAATTCGTCGTAGGCCAACTGCGACGGCACCTTGGCGTCAAGATCGCCTTGGCGCACCCGCTCGGCGGCGCTAACCAAACTGGAGATCGGCTTGACCAGCCGGTTGGCGAACCACAAGCCGATGAGGATCGCCGATAAGAGCACGATCAGAGCAACGCCCATATAGGTGAAGCTGAACAGCAGGCGGTAATCGGCAAGGTTTTTCTCCGCCACCTCGAAATCGGTGGTGGCGGTGCGGGTCTGGTAGACCAGCGCCAACGCCTTGGGATCGACATAGCGGCTGATATAGAGATAGGCGTCGAAAAAGCGCGACAGCTTGACCAAGGCTCGCACCCGGTCGTCATCCTCGCTGGCGAGTATGAGCGGCTGGCCGCTGGCGGCCCTGGCCAACGCCTCGGGCGGAAAGGGATCGCCGCCGCCCAACGAAAATTCCGCATTGGCGCGCACGATCGCCTGGCCGTTGCCGTCGAAGATGATGGCCTCCGACAGCGACAAGAGGCGGGTCTGAAGCGACAATGCCTGCTCCAACAGAACGCGGTCCTGCGACAGCACCAGGGCGTCGGCGTCCAAATCATTGGCCATGCCGAGAAGGTCGGCCTTGATTACCTTCTGGTGTTCCTGGATATAGGCCTCGGCAACGCTGGTGGCGCTGCCGACCACGGTTTTCACCCGCTCGCTGAACCAGGTCTGCATGCCCTCTTCGAAAAAGAAAATGGTGAAGGCGGCCATGACGATGGTGGGCGTGATGGCCACCAGGCTGAAAAACGACACCATGCGGCCATGGAGCCGCGCCCCCGCCAGCCCGCTGCGCCGCGCCGCCACCAATTGGACGATGAACCGCGCCACCAGGGCGATGAGCGGCAGCGCCAGCATGGCGTTGACGATGAGCAGCACATAGAGCGTCTTGGGCCGCGGGTTGGAGGGGTCGGCATTGGCAAAGAGGGCGTAGGTGGCCAAGGCGGTCAAGGTCACGGCCACCAGCAACAGCGTGGTCAGCTTACGCCACAGCCCTACCCGGCGCGCCCACAAGGCAAGCCGCGTGGCTACATTTCTGCCGCTGGAAAGCACCGGCTGTTGCATCATCCGTTCCGGCATTAAGACCACAAATTTAACCGTTACGGTTCTACCACATTGTGGCAAAAATACATCATTATTCCCGGGTGGGAACCGGGCGTTATGGCCGAGGGCCGCGGATTACCGGGATGCCGAGGTCACGGATTTTTTTACGCAAGGTATTGCGATTTAGGCCCAAAAGGTCGGCGGCGCGGATCTGGTTGCCGCGAGTCGCCTCCAGGCTGCGGATGATCAACGGCCGCTCCACCTCGCGGATCACCCGGTCATAAAGCCCGTTGGGAGGCAGACCGTCGGTATGGGCGGCGAAATAGGCTTCCAGATGCCGCTCCACCGCCTCCACCAAGCTTTCATCCACCACCTGGGCCTGCGCCTTGATGCCCTTTGCATCGGGCTCGGACAGTTCCGTCTGGACGATATCGACGGTGATCACGTCCTCGACATAAAGAGCGCCCAAGCGCCGCACCAGATTTTCCAGCTCGCGCACGTTGCCCGGCCAGGGGTAGGTTTTCATCCAGTCGAGCGCCGCCTTGTCGATGATTTTCGACGGCAGCCCTTCCTTGACCGCCCGGGACAGGAAATGGCGCACCAGTTCGGGCACGTCCTCGGATCGCTCGCGCAAGGGCGGAATGCGGATCGGCACCACGTTGAGGCGGTAGAACAAGTCCTCGCGGAACAGCCCCTGACGGATGAGCTGGCGCAGGTCCTGGTTGGTGGCGGCGACGATGCGCACATCGGTCTTGACCGGCCGGCGGCCGCCCACCGGCATGTATTCGCCCTGCTGAAGGACGCGCAGCAGCCGGGTCTGGGCCTCCAGCGGCATGTCGCCGATCTCATCGAGAAACAGGGTGCCGCCCTGGGCCTGCTCGAAGCGGCCGACGCCGCGCTCGGTGGCGCCGGTAAACGCCCCCTTCTCGTGGCCGAACAGTTCGCTTTCGATGAGTTCGCGGGGAATCGCCGCCATGTTGACGGCGACGAACGGCGCGTTGCGGCGCTTGCCGAAGTCATGGAGCGCACGGGCTACCAGTTCCTTGCCGGTACCGGACTCGCCGGTGATCATCACCGTCAAGTCGGTGGGCATCAGGCGGGCCATCACCCGATAGACTTCCTGCATCGCCGGCGAGCGGCCGACGAGCGGCATTTCCTCTGCTGGGGCCTCGCTGTCGGCGGGCGCGGCCGCCGCCCGTTCCTTGGCGCGGCTGAGCGCGCGCTTGACCACGGTTTTCAGTTCGTTCAAGTCGAAGGGCTTGGGCAGGTACTCATAGGCCCCGCGCTCGGTGGCCTTGACCGCCGTCATCAACGTGTTCTGGGCGCTCATGACGATGACCGGCAGCTCGGGCCGCAGCTTGCGGATGCGCGGCAAGAGGTCGAGGCCGTTCTCGTCCGGCATCACCACGTCGGTGATCACCAGATCGCCTTCGCCGTTGGCGATCCACCGCCACAGGCCGGCGGCGTTGCCGGTGGCGCGCACCTCATAACCGGCGCGGCCAAGGGCTTGGGCCAGCACCGTTCGGATGGCGTGATCATCGTCGGCGATGAGGATAGTCTCGGCGGACATAACTAACCTCCCTCCCCTTCGACCGCTGGCAGCAGCACCCGAAAGGTGGTTCGGCCGGCCTCGGAATCGCACTCGACGATGCCGCCATGGTCGCCGATGATCTTGGCCACCAGGGCGAGCCCCAAACCGGTGCCGCTGTTCTTGGTGGTGACGAAGGGATCGAACAGATAAGGCTTTAAATCCTCCGGCACGCCGGGGCCGTTGTCGATGACGCAGACCTCCAACGGCAGGTGCACCCGCTTTTGGCTCCCCGGCACCGCCAGCCGCACGCCATGGCGATAGGCGGTGGTCAAGGTGATCTCGCCGCTCAAGGGAAAGACGGCTTCGGCGGCGTTTTTCACCAGATTCAGGAACACCTGGATGAGCTGATCCTTATTGCCCAGGGCCGGCGGCAAGGAGGGATCGTAAATCTCGATGAACTTGACGCCCCGGGCAAAGCCACTGGCCGCCAATTTGCGCACATGCTCCAGCACGCGGTGAATGTTGACCGCTTCGGCCTCCAGCGGCCGGCGGTCGGAAAACGCCTCCATGCGATCGACCAAGGCGCAGATGCGGTCGGCCTCATCGGTGATCAGACGGGTCAACTCCCGATCCTGTTCCTCGACGCTGGACTCCAGAAGCTGAGCCGAACCGCGAATGCCGGAGAGCGGGTTCTTGATCTCATGCGCCAGCACGGCGGCCATGCCCATCACCGAGCGCGCCGCGCCGCGATGGGTCAGTTGGCGGTCGATCTTCTGGGCGATGGAGCGCTCGCGGATCAGCACCACCAGGGAATTTGGTTGATCAATCACCGGCGAGACCTGGATATCCACCCGTTTGAGAGCGGCGCGTGGATTGCCCAGCTCGACGTCGTATTCGGAGATCACCGCGCCTTGCTCGCGCACCTGCTCCACCAGGGTCAGGAGCGGGCTGCCGAACGCCACCAAATCATTCAAGGACATCCGCCGCAGATGGGCGGCGCTCATGAAAAAGAAATCCTCGGCCGCCATGTTGGCGTAGGCGATCTGATTGTTGGCGTCGAGAAGCAATACGGCATCGGAGATGGCGTTCAGGATCGCTTCCAGGGAGACCGGCGGCGTACTTTCCACGATCCGCGGTTTCTCTGCCGTGGCCATCACGCCGCCCGCCGCTCAAGGAGGGGGAGGTAGAACGCATCAATCTCGTGTTCTACCTTAACAAAATCATCCATTCTATTGATGATATTTCTAAATTCACTCGATCCGGGAAGCCCTTTGGAATACCAGGAGATATGCTTGCGGGCGATCCGCATGCCGGCCTCTGCGCCATAATGTTCGATCATGGCGGCATAATGGGCGCGCAAGGCGGCGTGCTGCTGCCCCAGGCTGGGGTCCGGCAGCCGCTCCGCTGTCGCCAGATAGTGCATCGCCTGGGCAATGAACCACGGCCGGCCATAACTGCCGCGACCAATCATGATGCCATCGGCCCCGGACTGCGCCAGCGCTTCCGTCGCATCGTCCAGGGTGTTGATATCGCCATTGACGACGACCGGAATTTTGACCGCCTCTTTCACGTGACGGACGAAGGCCCAATCGGCCTTGCCGCCATACATCTGGCAGCGGGTGCGGCCATGGACGGTGAGCATCTTGATGCCGCAGTCCTCGGCGATGCGGGCCAGTTCCGGCGCGTTGCGGCTGTTGTCGTCCCAGCCGGTGCGCATCTTCAAGGTCACCGGCAGCTTGACCGCCTTGACGGTGGCTTCGATCAGAGCGCGCGCCAACGGCAAATCGCGCATCAAGGCCGAGCCGGCGTCGCCGTTGACCACCTTTTTCACCGGGCAGCCCATGTTGATGTCGATGATGGCCGCGCCGCGATCTTCATTGAGCTTGGCCGCCTCGGCCATGACCTGGGGCTGACAGCCGGCAAGCTGCACCGACATCGGCCCCTCTTCGGCGCAGTTGGAGGACATTTTCAGCGATTTGCGCGAGGCGCGCACCATGGCCTCGCTGGCGATCATCTCGGAGACCACCAGCCCCGCGCCAAAGCTTTTCACCAGGCGACGGAACGGCTGATCGGTCACCCCCGACATGGGGGCGAGGATCACCGGTTCGGCGATGGTGACCGGTCCGATGGCGATCGGCTGCAGCTTATTGACCATTTTCTGTGCACTTCTCAATATGCTTAAAATTTAAGCATGAGCGCTACTATAGCCGGAACATCCATCCCGGTCAAAAACAGAAAATGCCGTGACTATAGGCGATTGACCTCGTCTCTGAAACGGGGCGATGCCAGAGCATATTCCGACCATATGGAACCATTCTGACGGGACGATTTTGGCCCAGGGCCAGGAAGGCGTCGCCGAGCGTAGCGGGGCCTACGGTCAAGACGGCTGACGCCGCCCCTGGGCCAAAAGCGCCCGTCCCCTCGGGTTGCCATGGGGCGGCCATCCGCTTTGTCGCGGCCCTCCGGCAGGCAAAGCCTGCCAATTCGTGTATCTGCCGTCGCAGGGCGACGGCGGGCACCGATGGGTCCGCATCGCGCTGCGGGCCGCTCCTGCCGGACTGTCTCGCCCCATGAGCAACAATTGATTCAATATGGTTGGAATATGCTCTATAGGGTGTTTCATGACCAAGGTTGACGCCATCGCCATTATTGTCGCTGCCGGACGCGGCGAGCGGGCGGGCGGCGAACTGCCCAAACAATACCGCCCGCTCCTAAGCAAACCCTTGCTGCGCTGGGCGGTGGAGCCATTTCTGGTCCACCCCCGGATCAATGGCGTGCTGGTGGTGATTGATCCGGCTTTCGAGGCGCTTTATGAAGCGGCGACCGAGGGCCTGGATCTCCTGGCGCCCGTTATGGGCGGCGCCACGCGCCAGCAATCGGTGCGCGCCGGATTGGAAGCCCTGGCCGCCCACGGCGCGCCGGCTCACGTTCTCATTCACGACGCAGCGCGGCCGTTCACCCCGCCCGCCGTTATTGATCGGGTCTTGGATGCCCTGGAAACCCACGCTGCCGCCCTGCCCGTGCTGGCCGTCGCCGACAGCTTGAAGCGGGTGGAAAACGGCGCGGTGGCCGCGTCCGTCGAGCGCGCCGGCTTGGCGCGCGCCCAAACGCCGCAGGGCTTTCGCTTCGATGTTCTCTTGAAGGCCCATCGCGCGGCGGCGGAAGGCTATACCGACGACGCCGGCATCCTCGAAGCGACGGGACTGCCGGTGGCCGCGGTGGCGGGCAGCGAAGAGCTGTTCAAGGTTACCGAGGCCACTGATCTGGCCCGCGCCGAGCGCCATCTCCTCGCCCGTCATGGCGATGTCCGCACCGGCCAGGGCTTCGACGTCCATCGCTTCGGGCCGGGCGATCAGGTGATCTTGGCCGGGGTGCGCATTCCCCACGATGCCGCGCTTATGGGGCATTCCGACGCCGACGTGGCGCTCCATGCCCTGACCGATGCGCTCCTGGGCGCGATCTCAGCCGGGGACATCGGCAAGATATTCCCGCCCACGGATCCGCAATGGAAGGGCATGGATTCCGCCGTCTTTCTCACCCACGCCCGCGATCTGGTCACGCAGCAAGGCGGCGTCATCGCCCACATCGATCTCACCCTCATTTGCGAGCAGCCGAGGATCGGCCCCCACCGCGACGCCATGCGGCAGCGCATTGCCGAGATTTTGCAAGTGGATGTCTCTCGGGTATCGGTCAAGGCCACCACCACCGAGGGCTTAGGCTTCACCGGCCGCTCCGAGGGTATCGCGGCGCAAGCTATCGCCACGGTGCGCCTGCCGTGAGCACGCTCATGGCCCGCCTCATCGCCACCTGGTTCGGTGTCGGCCGGCTGCCGAAAGCGCCTGGTACGTGGGGCTCGCTCGCCGCCTTGTTTCTTGGTGTTCCCATCCTTCTGCAACCCCATGGCGCGGCGCTGCTCTTGACCGGATCGCTGATCGTTTTCGCGGTGGGAATTTGGGCGGCGCGAACTTACGCGCAATCAATCGGCGTCAAGGATCCCAAGGAAGTGGTGGTGGACGAGGTGGCTGGGCAATGGCTGGCGCTCACCGTCGCCAACCCTTACGATCCATTGACCCTGATCCTGGCCTTCGCGCTGTTTCGCCTGTTTGATATTCTCAAGCCCTGGCCAATCAGCGTATTGGACCGGCGCCTCCCCGGCGGACTAGGCATCATGGCCGATGACATGGCGGCGGGAGGGGTGGCGGCGCTGGCGCTTTATGGAGTGCGACATGTTCTCGCCTGAGC
Source organism: Pseudomonadota bacterium (assembly GCA_003577275.1). Classification (GTDB taxonomy): domain Bacteria; phylum Pseudomonadota; class Alphaproteobacteria; order Sphingomonadales; family Govanellaceae; genus PRO5. The sequence continues at coordinate 180,393 of QEVO01000002.1, read as the reverse complement.
TGATCGAGGCGGCGGCAGCCGTAATCACCGCCGCCAGCGACAAGAAGCTGAAGATCGCCACCGCCGAATCCTGCACCGGCGGTCTACTCTCCGCGCTCCTTACCGAAATCCCCCATTCGTCGCACGTCTTCGAGTACGGCTATGTCACCTACGCCAACGCGGCCAAGGAGGACATGCTCGATGTCTCGCCGGAAATGCTAAAGCTCCATGGCGCGGTGAGCGAGCCGGTGGCGGCGGCCATGGCGGCGGGCGCGCTCGCCCGCTCGAAAGCTGATGTGGCGGTTTCCATCACCGGCATCGCCGGCCCCGGCGGCGGCTCGGCGAAAAAGCCGGTGGGGCTGGTCTACATGACCGGCATGCGCGCCGACGGCAAGACCATCATCGAAAAACACGAGTTCGGCTCCCTTGATAAGCGGGAATCCATATTCGTTGCAACACCCTGTATTTCCATGGATTCCCGATCGCGCCGCTGATCGCGGCTTGTCGGGAATGACGACTTTTATTTTGAGACTACCGCTTGACAAACAAGACAGTCGCTCTCCTCAAGGAGAAGGTATCTTGCTCTCCACCTCCTCGGCGATGGCGAGCGCGGCGGTGAGTCCCGGCGATTCAATGCCATAGAGATTAATCAGGCCGGACACGCCGTGCACCGCCGGGCCATCGATCCTAAAATCGGCAAAGCCGCCGCCAGGCCCCGCCAATTTCGGCCGGATGCCAGTATGGGCGGGTTGCAGCCTCGTCTCGTCCACCGCCGGCCAATAGCGGGCGATGGCCGCCGCGAAGGCTGCTTTGCGGCTGTCGTCGAAACGATAATCAATGGACTCGATCCAACGCACGTCGGGACCGAAACGCACCGCGCCGGCCAGATCGAGGGTGGCGTGAATGCCAAGCCCGCCCGGTTCCGGCACCGGATAGACCAGATGGCGAAATGGGCTTTGGCCGATGAGCGCATAGTAATGCCCGATGGCCAGATACTGGCGCGGTACGGCGGCGGCCGGCAGCCCCTGGATCGTTTGCGCCACCGTGGGGGCCCACAGGCCGGCGGCATTGATGACGGTGCGGCAGAAAAGCTCGGTCTCACCTGCCCGCAAGCGGATGCCGCCCTCCCCCGCCGTACCGCTGATCACCGGCGCTGTGTAGGCGATCGCCCCGCCGGCGCGTTCGATATCGCCGACCAGACTCAACATCAACTGGTGGCTGTCGATGATGCCGGTAGCGGGGCTCCATAAGCCGGCGTCAGCCTCAACCTCCGGCTCCAGATTGCGGACTGCCGCTTGATCCAAGAATGTCAGGTCGCTCACCCCATTGGCTGCGGCAAGCGCCTGGAGGCGATCCAGCTCGCTCCTTTCCTCTGCCCTTGCGGCGACGATGAGCTTGCCTAGCTGTCGGTGGGGAACGCCGCGCTCGGCGGCGTAGGCGTATAGAAGATCGCGGCCGCGCCGGCAGAGCCGGGCCTTGAGCGAGCCCGGCTGATAATAGATCCCGGCGTGAATGACTTCGGAATTGCGGCTGCTGGCCTCGGCGCCGAAGGTGGTGGCGCGCTCCACTACGATTACTTCCCGCGACGCCGCCAGCCGGGCGGCGATGGCCAGCCCCACCACCCCGGCACCGATGACGACGCAATCGGCAGTCTCCATCCTATCGCCTTATAATCACGCCACCCGGGAAAAGGCCAGCGGCTTGGAGCCGAGGTAAGTATCAAACACCGCCGCCACCGCCCGCACCGCCATGCGGTGGGGACCGACAACTTCGATCCGGCTGCCGCTGCGGCGGATGACGCCGGCGTCTTCCAGCGGTTTTAAGCGCGCAATTTCCGCCGCGAAATGATCCGAGGCCAGGCCAAAGCGGCGGATGACCGCCGCCAGATCGACCTCAAAGAGACACATCAGGGCGTCGATCACCGCCTTGCGTACCCGGTCCTCCGCCGTCCAAGTCCAGCCGCGATAGATCGGCGACTGGCCAGCGCGCACCCGGGCGCGGTAGGCGGCCTCGTCGATGGTGTTCTGGGCGTAGCCCTCCCGGAACTGGCTGATGGAGGAGACGCCGAAGCCGAGCACGGTCTGCGGCGGATTGGGGGCATAGCCCTGGAAATTGCGCGCCAGCGTGCCGGCCTTGGCGGCCACCGCCAGTTCATCTTCCTCGTGGGCGAAGTGGTCCATGCCGATGGGCGCGAAGCCGGCCTTGAGGAAGCGCCGCTGCGCCTTGAGGTACATGGCGAGCTTGGCGCGGGACGATGGCAACGTCTCGTCGGGAATGAGGCCCTGATGCTTTTTCAGGTTGGGCATATGGGCGTAGGAGAAGAGCGCCACCCGACGAGGACCGAGCTCCAGCGCTTCATCCACCGTGCGCGCCACCGAGGCCGGGGTCTGGTGCGGCAGACCGTAAATGAGGTCGAAATTAAGGTCGGTAATGCCGGCGGCGCGCAAATCGCGGACCGCCGCTTCCACCTGGGCGCGGGGCTGGATGCGGTTGATCGCCGCCTGAACCTTGGGGTCGAAGTCCTGCACCCCGAGGCTGGCGCGATTAAAGCCAAGTCTGCCCAACCCCTCGGCATAGCCGGGGACCATGGTGCGGGGATCGATTTCGATCGCCACTTCGGCCGCCGGGTCGCGCTCGCCGAGGGCGTCCAGGGCCGCCAGAATCTGGCCCAACTGCTCGACCGTCAACAGGCTGGGCGAGCCGCCGCCGAAATGAATGCTGGTCAGCCGGCCGCGCCCACCCAGCGCCGCGGCCGTGGCGGCGATTTCCGTCAGCAAAACATCGACATAGGCGGCGATGCGGTCCGGCCGGCGGGTTATTCCGGTATGGCAGCCGCAATACCAGCACATGGAGCGGCAGAACGGTATATGGAGATAGACGCCGATCGCCGATCCGGCGGGCACGGCGGCCAGCCAGGCGCGCTGCACGCCGACGTCCACCCGGTCGTCGAACAGGTTGGCCGGCGGATAGCTGGTATAGCGCGGCGCGGCCATGCCGAGCCAGGCTCCCCGTCCGCCGCGTCCTTGCGCTGTCGCCATAACCGATCCTTCCGTTACCACTACTTTATAGATTTACACCAGCCAACAGGGCAAAAAATTGACAGACATCAACCTTTTTCCTCAAACCTTGCGCGCCAGGTAGTCGAGGATGAGGTGCAAACCTTTGCCGCCAATAAAGGCATAGGGACGGCCGAGTCTTCTAAAAAAGCGGGTAAGTTCTTGGCGAATTTTCTCGTCAAACAAATCCGCCGTCAGATCAAACAGCCGGGACGCCGTATCGGCCTTGCCATAGACCAGGAGCGCCACGATTACTTTCAGCGCCAGCCCCTGCGCGTCCAGGCGCGACAGGATACGTATCCGCTCAAGCAGCAATTCCTCGCGCAACAGAAAGATGGCGTCGCCATAGGCAATCCTGCCCGCCCGCTGCCCGCCGCCCAGCCCGATGTTGCCGACGCCGCTGTGGTTGAGATGACGGTAGCGCTTCAAGCGGTAAAGGTCGATCAGATCAAAGCCGCGGGCGCGCATGAAGGCAACGATGTCATCGCTGAGCGGCTGGCCCTTGTAGCGCTCCAGGAAAGACACCTCGATCTCGGCCAAAAAAACCGAGCTTGCCAGGCACTTCTCCGCGCCCTGGAGAATATCAAGCTCGGTGCCCTGGGTATCGACCTTCAGCACATCCACCGAGATGAGTTCGCGGTGCGCGATGTTATCCAAGGTATCGATGGGCATTTCCCAGGTGGACACGATCTTGGTATGCGCGCCTTTTTTGCGAAACGTTTTAAGAAGCTCCACGTTGGGCGGCAGCATGGACGACATATTGCCAAGCTCGGTGATGTTCAACGTCGCCCGACCGACGGTTTTGCCGAGGCCTACGGGAAAATAGGTGTCGCGCCCTTTTTTTGCCGGCGCGCCGTCATCGCGGGGATCGAACAGCAAGGCTGATACAACGCTTCGCGCCTCACGCCAGCGGCTTTTCAAGCCTCCCGCCGAGCCGACATCCGCCAGCACGATTTCAACTCCCGGCGGCAGCAGACGAAGCATACGGGAAACCGTCATTGGTTTTTCTCCTGAGCAATTTCTTCGAACCGCTGATCAAGCCCGGCGATAACGCCGCCCTCTCCCGTCCGCACCAAAACCTCATGATTAAGATAGCGCGAGCGCGGATTGAAATTGAAGCTGCCGAAGTAGGCGATGCGGCCTTCCGGCACATCCAGCAGCAGGAACTTGGCATGCACCGGCAATTTGTCGGGATGGCGGTAACGACTGATCTTGACGCCGGCCTCCGCCAACAGATCGATGGTCGTTTTCGGCACCCGTCGTTCGGTATCGTGCACCAGGAGTTCCACCAAAAGCCCACGGCGCGCGGCGGACGCCAATTGTCGCGCCAACGGCCCCATTTTCAGATGCGAGATGACGCCGCGAATGCCCTTGCCGGCGCACAGGCGAAGCAGATCGCGCTCCATCACCGACGGGAAAAGCCGAGGATAAAAATAGATCGATGTTGGACCTGCGGTGAGTACGCGGTTCTGGCGCGGAGAAAACCGCAGGAGCGAGGACGCGCCATGCCGCCACAGCCGCTCCACATGGCCGCGCAACCCGGCGACCAGGGCCGGGTGGGTAATTTCCGCCAGCATGTTGTGGCCGCGATCCTGGTCGCCGATTTCGGCGATCACCGCCTCGTCCTCAGGGATGTTGCAGGACGGGTTGAAGGAGCCGATCAGGGCCGACGGATGGGGGTGGGAGAAGGCGTAAATCTTGGCGTGCAGGTGGCCATGGAGCCCCGCCAGCATGGACAGCGCCGGCACGTGCACCCGCAAGCCGCCACTGAGGCCATGGGCGGCCAGTCGCGTCAGTACATCCTCATTGGCCGTCGCCAGCCGGGGATGACCCTCCACGCACAGACGCACGCGCACGCCGCGGTCGCAGGCCGCCATCAGCGCTGTCGCCAAGTCGAGATCACGAAAGTAATAGGTAGTCCAGCGGATGTCGCCGCCGGCGGGAACCGCCATGATCCGCGCTTTCAGAAGATCGCGCAAGGCGCGCGGCGGTCTGTCCGGCCCCCCAAAATGAAGCTGCGGCGATGCGGCATCATGGTTCACGTCGCCTTACATACGGCCTCGCCGCCCGGCGCTCAACTATAATCTAGGTCCTAAAGCGGCGGCAGATCGGCGAGCTTGCGGACGGGATTGAGCCCATCCCAGGCCAGAGCCGCCCTTTTGAGGCGGAGGAAAAAGCTTTCCGTTGCCGTATCGATCTCGATCAATTCGGCAATCGGCCCGAGAATGTCCATGGTATCGAGGTAGGCGAAGCGCTGGCCGTCGACGCCAACCGCCTTGCCATGCAACAACGGCGGACAGCCGGCGCTCTGCAAGGTCGCAAGATCGCGCTCATAGCGTTTGGTGGAAAAGGCGACATGACTGAGCGCGCCAAAACCGCGACGCGCCAATACCTCCTGATAGATCGACGGCTTTTCATCCTTGGGCTGGATGAGAGAAACGAAAATCGAGCCGCTGGCGGCAAGAGCGATGGCGAATTGCGCATCATTGGACTCGCCGCGATAGAAGAGATCATCCGCGCGGAACGGATCGACCACAAACCACGGACCGATCCCTGTCAACTTGGCCCAGGTCTCCGCCGCCTCCCGCACGTCTTCGACCACGAAGGCAATGAGCTGGATGCCGCCCACCGGCTGACCTGAGGCGAGATAAGACGTTCGCCGCCGCACGTGATGGCGGGCGGAGATTTTTTGCAAGAACCCATCGACCGCTTCAACAAACTCATCGGTCTTTTCGATAAAGGGACAGTGCCCGCATTCCTTGAAGGTCACCACCTCAATGGAGCGGGATAGCTGGCCTAGCGCCCGGGCACCCTCGACAGCGGTAAAACCTTCGCCCGCGATGGCAAGCGCCGGCACCGGTTGCCGGCGCACCACGTCGCGCCAATCCTGATTGAGATGGTCGATCAAGATATCGGCGGCGCTGTCGGCTTCGATTTTTGCCGACAAGGCGCGAAAGCGCGATAATTCTGACTTTCCTGGGGCCTTGACGAACATCGAGGAAATGAATTCATCGAGAAAGCCGGCAAGGTCCGCACGCAATCGATGTTCAAAGCCGTCGATGGCGGCGCGCGTCATGCCCCGCGCCCCCAACGACCAGTCGGCGGTATTGATATTAAGCGGCGGTTGATCGACGTATATCACCGCGTCCGGCAGACAATCGGGAAACAAATCCAGCATGGCCATGATCACTGAAGCGCCCATGGACCAGCCGAGCATATAAAGTGGGCCGCCGTCATGGTAGGCGGAAATCAGTTCCGATATATCCTTGGCGTAGCGGGCCATGCGATGGCCGCGCCGGACCGGCGGCGAGTCTCCATGTGCGCGAAAATCCGGCGCAATGACGCGATAGTTATTCTCTAATCTGCAAATCGCCTGATCGAAATAGCCGCTGGCCATGGCCCAGCCATGCAGCATGACCAATGTCGGCCCCGCGCCGCTGACACGCACCGACAGTTTCGCGCCATCAGAGGTGGCAAAGATATGTTGCGACATGCCGCCGCCTGCCCTTGAGTAATCTGCCCGTCCCGATGATTGACTATCATACGTCTGGTACGGAAAGGCAATTAGCAGAAATTACTCAGGGGGCGGCGGGCAAAAGCAACTCGTATAAGAGCCCCGACTGTCATCGCGAGCCGCTTTTCAAGCGGCGTGGCGGCCCAGTTATTGCCCTTATGGATCGCTTCGGTCGCTGGCGCTCTCTCGCGATGACGGGGGATTTGCGTCATTGCAAGCCCCTCTATAGGAGCGAAGCAATCCATTTTTTCACACGCACCATATTGTGGATTGCCGCCTACTCCGCCGCAAAGCAGTAGGTGCAGATCTTGTTGCCATCAAGGTCGCGGACATAAGCCGCGTAAGCCGTGGGGGTGAAAGCCCGGGGGCCTGGCGCGCCTTCATCCTTGGCCCCCGCCGCCATGGCGAGCTCATGAAATTTATGCACCGCCGCGCGATTGGGCGCGGCAAAGCCGACGGTCAGGCCGTTGCCCACCGTCGCCGGCTGGCCGTTGGCGGGTTTAAGGACGATGAACTCGGGCGCCTTGTCGCCCCAGGCATGCATTTTGCCCTCAATGTCCATCAGGCGCTTGTAGCCCAACGGCGCCAGTACCTTGTCATAAAAGTCGCGCCCCTGAACGAGGTTGTTGGAGCCGATGGTGATGTGGGTAAAGATGGGCATCGTGTTATCTCCTTTAAGGTTGTTTTGCTATCGGTCAGTAGACGATGACGCTGCGGATGGACGTGCCCGCATGCATCAAATCGAAGGCGTCGTTGATCTTCTCCAAGGGCATGACATGGGTGATCAGGGGATCGATCTCGATCTTCTTGTCCATGTACCAGTCGACGATTTTCGGCACGTCAGTGCGGCCCCTCGCGCCGCCGAACGCGGTGCCCTTCCATACCCGCCCGGTGACCAGTTGGAACGGCCGGGTGGAAATCTCCTGGCCGGCCTCGGCAACGCCGATGATGATCGACTGGCCCCAGCCGCGATGGCAGCACTCCAAGGCTTGGCGCATGACTTTGACATTCCCCGTGCAATCGAAGCTATAATCCGCGCCCCCGCCGGTCAGGTCAATGATCGCCTGCACCACCTTGTCGACGCCGATCTCGCTGGGATTGATAAAATGGGTCATGCCGAAGCGCTCGGCCATGGCGCGCTTGCCGGCATTGATGTCGATGCCGATGATCTTGTCGGCCCCCACCAGACGCGCCCCTTGAATGACGTTAAGGCCAATGCCGCCCAAGCCAAACACCGCCACGTTGGCGCCCGGCTCCACCTTGGCGGTATAAATCACCGCGCCAACGCCGGTGGTGACGCCGCAGCCGATGTAACAAGCCTTCTCAAACGGTGCGTCGTCGCGAATCTTCGCCACGGCGATTTCCGGCAGCACGGTGAAGTTGGAGAAGGTCGAGCAGCCCATGTAGTGGTAGATGGTCTGCCCCTTATAGGAAAAGCGGCTGGTGCCGTCGGGCATCACGCCCTTGCCCTGGGTGGCCCGGATCGAGGTGCACAGGTTGGATTTATGGCTGGTGCAGGTCTTGCACTGCCGGCATTCCGGGGTATAGAGCGGGATTACGTGGTCGCCGACCTTGACCGAGGTCACCCCTGCCCCAACCTCACGCACAATGCCGGCTCCCTCGTGGCCCAGAATCGAGGGGAATATGCCCTCCGAATCCTTGCCTTCCAGGGTATAGGCGTCGGTATGGCATACGCCGGTGGCCTTGATCTCCACCAACACCTCACCAGCCTTGGGGCCCTCGAGGTCCAGTTCGACGATTTCCAGGGGCTTGTTGGGTGTAAACGCCACCGCAGCGCGGGTTTTCATCAGTCACGTCTCCATCATGATGGCGAGAGGGGAGTTTTTTATTTGAAATTACACTAATGATGTGATCTGAAGAAAACAATATTGATTACTGCACAACATTTGTTTCTTTTGAGGAAACAAAAATCATGAAAGACTGGGTGGGTATCGAAGAGTTTTTGGAAGTCGCCGCGTCGCTTTCCTTCTCCAAGGCAGCAGACAGGTTGGGGATCAGCAAATCCCATGTCTCCAAACGCATTCGCGACCTGGAAGACCGCATGGGGGTGCGGCTCTTATCCCGCACCACCCGCGCCGTGGCGCTGACCGACGCCGGTCGGGATTACGCCGAGCGCTGCCGCAAGATCGTCGACAACCTGAAGGACGCGGAACTGATCCTCAAGGACCAGCAGGTCAACCCCGTGGGTCTGATCCGACTGACGGTGGCGGGGGCCTTTGGCGAGCAGTATCTGGTGCCGCTGTTGGCGGAGTTCATGGCCATGCATCCGCGGCTGGAAGTGGCGCTGGATTTCACCAACCGTCAGGTCAACCTGATGGAGGAGCCCTACGATCTGGCGGTGCGCGCCGGGCCCTTGTCGGACAACGTCACCTATAGCGCCCGGCGGCTGACCGGCTACCGGCTGATGGTTTGCGCCTCTCCCGCCTATCTCGACGTCAAGGGACGGCCCAAAACACCGCAAGACCTGAGCCACCATGATTGCCTGGTCGGCACGCTGCCGTTCTGGCGGTTTTCCCGGGGCTCTTCATTCGAGAAGGTGCACATCAGTGGCCGCTGGCACGCCAACAATGGCCATGCGCTGGTGGCGGCGGCCAAGGCCGGTCTCGGCCTTACCCAGTTGCCGGAATTTTATGTGCGCCAAGCGATCACCGATGGCTCACTTATCCCCGTTTTGGAAGATTGGCAGAAGCGCGATATCGACATCTGGGCGCTTTATTACCGCCGGGATTATCTGCCGACCAAGGTGCGGCTTCTCATTTCCTTCCTGGAAGAAAAACTACCGAACCGCTTGTAGTTCGGGCGCGAACCGTTCCGCCTGGTCGGCGGCTGCGATGCGCGCGGCGATGCCTTGAGCGCGCAAATCGGCTTGCAGCGCGCCAAGGTCGACGCGCGGCATGCCGAAGGCGTCCCGCCATTTGGCGTGGGGTTCATAAAGCATCGTTTCGCTGGCGGCCGAGGCGCGAATTAATGCCGCCATGGCCGCTTCATCCCCTGGCTCGACGCCGGCCAGCGCCACCGTGCCCAAGGCTCCTCGCCCTTTGACGACATGATCACACTTGTGATGCAGACCCTCGCCGTACGCCAACACCTCCCAACCGCCGAGGTGCAGATGAAAGCCTAGCATCGGTTCGGCGCGCGGTCCCTGCGCCCCGGCCCAGGCGATCTTGGCGGCAAGACTGAGGTTGGAGAGCAGATGCGCGATGTGCCGCACGCTGGGCATTACTCCTGGCGGCAGCAGCGGAAGATGTTTCCAACGAAATACGTTTACGCTCACATCATCACTAAAGCGCACCTGATCGCCGGGTCGCACCGGCTTGAAGGTAACGCCGCTTGCCTGGGTATGGCCCGCCAGATGGCGGCAGACCGAGCCCGAAGCGATGATTGTCGCTACCGCTTTCGATCCCATTTGCGACAAATAATTGCGCGTGCCGGCCAGATGTTCGGGGTGGCCGTGGGAGAGAAAAATCAACAATGGTCGATCGCCAGGCAGCGCCGCCTTGGCCGGCGGGTCAAGAAATATGGCCGCGCGATCCTGGCGGTCAATGCGAAAGCCCGACCAGTCGAGATAGGTGATCTTCATCTCGCCCGACATGATGCGCCGTTACTCCGCCAGCGTAGGCGCGGCTTGCGGGATATCCCGGTGCGCCCGCCCGAAGGCGAGGAAATTATGGCGCAGGCCGTTGAGGAGTTTTAGAAACTGCATGCTCCACATCGGGCCCCGCCACAATCGCGCCCGGAAGAAGGCGCGCAGGATCATCCGTCCATAGGCGTTGCGCATCATGCGGTAAAGATCGCGGGTCGGCGTCTCGGTGGGCAGCAGGAAGTGCTGTAGATCGAAAAGCTGGCGGTCGGTGGTGAGGATTTCGTTTTCGACCTTCTTGTAGAGCGGCGTGCCGGGAAACGGCGTCAGCGGCGTAAATTCCGTCAGCAGGATCGCCGGATGGCGGCGCACATAATCGTCAATGGCGGCAAAGTCGCGCTCGGTGAAGTGCGGCTCCACCAGGAATCCGGCGCTCATGCCGATGCCAAGCTCGGCCAGGATTGACAGCGCCGTCTCGTCGCAGCCCTTCTCGATGCGCTTGCCGTTAAGCTTGAGGCGTTCATAATCCACCGATTCAAGACCGGTCATCACCAGCATCAGCCCGGCTTTCGCCCACAGCTTGAAGAGCTTCGGATTCTCGGCGATGGAATCCGCCCGGGCATAGGTGAAATAGCGTTTCTTGACGCCGGCGGACAACAAGCGTTCGGCCAATTCCTCCATGCGCGCCGGATTGTGGAAGGCATGGTCGTCACACAAATAAACAAAGTCTTCGTCGAGATTGCGGATTTCCTCCACCAGGAGTTCCGGCGAACGGGCGATGAAGCTGCCGTTGGTGAACACCCGGCAGGAGCAGAAGATGCAGGGATAGCTGCACCCCACCGAGCTGCGCACCGCCGCCACCCGTTTTTCCCACAAATAGAAATACTGGTTGCGATAGCGCGCGGTCAGGCTGCGGTCGGGCATCGGCTGATCATCGAGCGTGGTGGGCAGCGGCCGCAGGCGCGTGGGAACCAGGCGATCGCCGTCACGGATCATCATGCCGGCAATGTGAGAAAAATCGGCGGCTCCATCGGCGCGGGCGGCGCAAATCTCGCGAAACGTGTTGACGCCATCGCCGCGCACCACCAGGTCGATGGCGGGGTCGAGAAAATCCTGCGGCCAGACGGTGGGATGATGGCCGCCGACCACGGTCAGGCACTCAGGGGCCGCCGCGCGCACAAGCCGCAGCGCCGCCTTGGCGGTTTCCAAATGCACCACCTCGCTGGTCACGCCGGCGACGTCGGGGCGAAAATCGCGTAATGTCCGCGCCAGATCCTTGGGGTCTACCTCCATATCAACGACGCGCACCTCGTCACTTTTGGGCAGCGCCGCACCCAGAAGCTCCAGATTAAGGGGCTCGATGCGGGCGATGTTTTTCAGACCGATGGTGCGTTCGCCGCACGGCGGGTTGATCAAGAGAACTTTCATGTCGAAATCGCCTCCACACTTCGGACGGAACCGCCGCCGCGGGTGGGGCTTGCCTTTAAATACCAATCAGCGGCGCGCCGCACGCCCTCGCGGGTGGAGACGGCCGGCCGCCAGTTCAATAGCCGTTTGGCTTTATCGTTATTGTAATGATTGTTCTGCATCACCGCGCGCAGGCGGTAGGTGTTGACCAGCGGGCTGGTTTTCTTGCCGAAAGCCTTGGCCGCCCTCTCCACGGCGACGGCGATGGGCCATGCTACCCCTGCCGGCGCCGATAGTTGCGGCGGCGCGCAGCCGAGGTCCGCGCATAGCCATTCGATATACTGCCGCCAAGTGGTATAGCCGTCATCGATGGCGTTGAAGGCCTCACCCGGCGCGGCCGCGCCGTGGCCGGCAAGTTCCATCATATCCAGCAGATTATCAATGTAGACCGGCGCCATGATATGCGAACCACCATCGACAAAAAGAAACTTACCGGCAAGCAAGGCTGCTGCCAGTGGCACCGTGGTGGTCCGGTCGCAGGGACCATATACGCCGGCGGGGCGAATGACAACCACTTCAAGCCCCTGGCCGTGATAACTCATGGCCAGCCGCTCGCCCTCGGCCTTGGTGGTGATGTAACGGTCCTGAGGCCGGGGGGTAAAAGGGGTCGCTTCCGCAATATCGAGGCCGCCGGGAAAGCCATAGACGCTGACCGAGCTGATATGGACGACGCGGCGCACGCCGGCCCGGCGCGCCGCTTCCATGACTTGGCGAACGCCCTCGACATTGGCGGCCCGAAAATCCCGCCACGGTCCCCAATCGGCAGAAAAGCCGGCGACATGATAGACGACGGCGACATCCCGCATGGCGGCAGCCAAGCATGTCGGATCGCCGATGTCGCCGGAAACCAGGCGGAGGCGCTCCAGTCCCGCCAGGAAGGACAGATCGCCGGTGGGCCGCACCAGTCCCGCTGCCTCCACCTCCGGCCGGCGCGCCAGCCGCGCGCATAAATTACTGCCGATGAACCCGTTCGCTCCGGTAACCAGCACTTTCATACTTTAGATCCACGATCGTCATAGCTCACGCGGCTACGTCTCGGGGCGATTTTTGGTAGGCGTCAAGAAGGTTCTCGATATCCTTGCGGTACTCGGCGATGGCTGCTTCTTTGATATGGCCAAAACCGCGAATCTTATCCGCTCTCTCTACAATTTCCACCGCCTGCGCCAGGCGCTGCGGCGTCAACCCTTCCAGAATCTGCTGCACCAGTTTTTTATACTCGACAATCAGCGCCCGCTCGGTGCGCCGTTCCGCCGTGTAACCGAAGGGATCGAAAGGCGTGCCGCGCAGGAAGCGAAATTTCGCCAGATGCGTAAATAGCGGATAAAGCCACCAGCCGAATTCACGCTTCTGCAAATGTCCGGTGAGCTTGTCACGCCGCGCCAGGAGCGGCGGCGCCAGATTGAAGCGCAGGCTGATGTCGCCTTTGAATGTTCGCCGCAACTCATCCTGGAAGCGGCCATCGGTATAAAGCCTCGCCACTTCGTATTCATCCTTATAGGCCATGAGCTTGAACAGGTTTTTCGCCACCGCCGTGGAGAGGACGCGGCTGCCCGGCAGCATGGCCTCCTCGCGCGCCGTAACGTCATCGACGAAGCGGCGGAATGCGCGGCCGTAGCGCCGGCTTTGGTAATCGGCCAGAAATAGCTGCCGTTCGCCGAGCATTTCCTCGAACGTTTGCGGCGCTGGTTCGCCGGGTTCTTCATCATTGCCGTACACATGGCGGCGAAAACCGTGAGGATCGGCGGCGGCAAAACGTCCCCAGCGGAAGGCCGAGTGATTGGCCGTCACCGAGACGCCATTCAGTTCGATCGCCTTTAGGATCGCTTCCTCCGATATGGGCACCAGCCCTTTCTGCCAAGCGAAGCCGACCATCAGCATGTTGGCGAGAATGTTGCTGCCAAAGAGCCGCATCGCCGCCTGCGTGGCGTCGATCGCGCCATCGCTTACCATCTCCGCCCGGTCACTGAGCGCCGTCAGCAACCGCCGGCGATCGAAGGACATGTCTGGGTTCTGTTGAAACGCCATGGTCGGTACGATGTGAGAATTGACCACCGCCCGGGTGCGATTGCGGTCATAGGTGCGCGCCGCCTCGACGCCGGCCGCCACCACCAGATCGCAACCGATGACCGCATCCGCCTGGGCGACGCCGATACGCCCCACGGTTAAGTGATCGCCCGTCGCCGCCAGCCGCACGTGACTCATCACCGCGCCGTTCTTCTGACTCAACCCGGTCAGATCGAGAAGACGCGAGGCATGCCCTTCCAGGTGGGCGGCCATGCCCAGCACCGCCCCCACCGTCACCACGCCGGTGCCGCCGATGCCGGTGATGACCAAATTATAAACCCCTTGCAGCGGCGGCAGCGTCGGCGACGGCAGCTCGGGCAGGGTCAAATCGGTGACGGCGCGGGCTGGAGCCGAGCGCAGTTCGCCGCCCAGCACGGTGACAAAGGAAGGACAGAAGCCTTTGACGCAGGAATAATCCTTGTTGCAGGTGGCCTGATCGATCTGCCGCTTGCGTCCGAAGCTGGTCTCCGCCGGCACCAGACTGGCGCAGTTGGATTGCCGGCCGCAATCGCCGCAGCCTTCGCACACCGCTGTGTTGATGAAATAGCGCTTGGCCGGATCGGGAAACGCGCCGCGCTTACGCCGCCGGCGCTTCTCCGCCGCGCACACCTGATCATAGATCAGGGCGGATACGCCCTTAACCTCGCGCAGCCGGCGCTCGATGGCGATCAATTCATCCCGATGATGGACCGATACCCCCGCAGGCAGCGCCACGCCACGGTATTTGTGCGGCTCGTCGGTGACGATGACGATCTCCTGCACCCGCTCGGCGCGCAGTTGCGCTGCCACATCGGGCACGGTCAACGGACCGTCCACCGGCTGGCCGCCGGTCATCGCCACCGCATCGTTGTAAAGGATCTTGTAGGTGATGTTGGCGCCGGAGGCGACAGCGGCGCGGACCGCCATCAGGCCGGAATGAAAATAGGTGCCGTCGCCGAGATTTTGAAAGACGTGCGGGGTGTCGCTAAAGGCGCTCATGCCGATCCAGTTCGCCCCCTCGCCGCCCATCTGGGTTGCCGGCATTGTCGGCCGATCGCCGAGAAACATCGCCATGGTGTGGCAGCCGATGCCGGCGAACGCGACACTGCCTTCGGGCAGCTTGGTCGAGGTGTTGTGCGGACAGCCGGAGCAAAATCCAGGGGTGCGCACCGGCACTGACGCGCCGGTTTTTTTCGCCGCCTGGAGCCGCGCCGCGATGGCGTCGCGCCTGGCCGACACATCCTCCTCCAGGCCGACCGCCGACAACCGGGCAGCCAGCGCCAGAGCGATGGCTTCCGCCGGCAATTCGCCATGGGCGGCGAGCAACGGCGCGCCATCCGGCGTTTTCTTGCCCGACAGGCGCGGCCGCTGATCGGCCGGCATGTTATAGAGAAGCCGCGCCAACTGATCCTCCACCAGCGGCCGCTTCTCCTCGATCACGAGGAGTTCGTCAAAACCGCGGGCGAATTCGCCGATGGCCACCGGCTCCAAGGGCCACGACAGGCCAACCTTAAAGAGGCCGATGCCTAGGTCCTGGGCGCGGTCGGGGTTAAGCCCCAGCATGCCGAGGGCATCCTGGGCGTCGAGCGCCGCCTTGCCGACGGCAATAATGCCCAAGCGTCGCCGCTCGGGCCACAAGATCGCCTGGTCGATGCCGTTGGCGCGGGCGAAGGCTTGCGCCGCCGGCAGACGCACGGTCAGCATTAATTCCTCGTCCAGCAGCGGCGCGAAGTGCGGCACCGGCTCGCCGGCCCGCACCACGCCTTCCGGCTGCATCAGATCGAACCGCCGCCGGTCGATGATCACCGTGCCCGAGGTTTCCACCGTTTCGGTGAGGCACTTGAAGCCAACCCACAGACCGGCGAAGCGCGACATTCCCCAGCCGATGATGCCGAAATCGAGATAGTCCTGGATGCTGGCGGGATTGAGCACCGGAATCATGGCGGCGATCAACGCCTGCTCCGACTGATGGGCGGTGGTGGAGGATTTGCCGCCATGGTCATCGCCGGTCAGCACCAGGACGCCGCCATGTCGGCTGGCGCCGGCCATGTTGCCATGCTTGAACGGATCGCCGGCGCGATCCACCCCCGGTCCCTTGCCGTACCACATGGCGAACACGCCGTCATACTTGGCGCCGGGCAGGAATTTTACCTGCTGGGTGCCCCAGCAGGCGGTAGCCGCCAGATCCTCGTTGACGCCGGGCTGGAAGCGGATGTGGTTTTCCTCAAGAAAGCCCTTGGCCGCCCACAACTCGGCATCCAGGTTGCCCAGGGGCGAGCCGCGATAGCCGGAGATGTAGCCCGCCGTATTAAGCCCGCGCACGGCGTCGAGCCGGCGTTGCAGCAAGGGCAGCTTTACCAGAGCCTGGGTGCCGGAGAGGAATATCCGGCCCTCGGTCGCCAGGTACTTATCGTCAAGGGTGATCGGGGTCAGCGTCGCAGTCATGGAGTCACTCTGTGGTCTGTTACTTAAAGACCGCATGGTAGCCAGCGAACGCTCCGAGAACAAAGAAATTCGCACGGCCCCTCGCCGCTTCCCGCGGCGGAACAAGGGGTTTTTTCCCGATTTCAGTAATTCAATTTGCGCCATTTTGAAAATAAATATATATCTATGGTTATATGTATATTTGTAATATTTTTCCCGCAGTAAAGCAAAATATATAGCCATACTATATTATCGGGGATAAGATGGCTGGCAGAAAAAAGACAGATCTTTGATCCCACTCAACGAATTAAGCGGCGAGAGGGTATAGAATTTCAATCAATTCAGCCGCTCCAACAAACATTCAAATATTTTCTAAGTAACGGAATGAGGATAACGTCAGCACACGAAAGGGCATGCCATGGAGGGCGACGGACAACGGCCGGAAAAACGGGGGTGGCGTAAGTATAGTCCGTATCTGCTACCGGCAATTATTATATTTGGCGCCGGCGTGATTTTTTCCGGCGCCTTCGCCAGTTTCGTTCAATACACCAACACCATGGAGTTCTGCATCTCGTGCCATGAGATGCGCGATACCGTTTATCAGGAATACAAAAAATCGCCGCATTATGTAACACGCTCGGGCATTCGCCCATCGTGCGCCGACTGTCACGTGCCGTCCGGCAATTGGATCGCCACCGTAGCGCACAAGGTGGTGGCGACGAAAGAGTTGGTGCTGCACATAACTGGTTATGTGGACACCCCGGAAAAGTTCGAGGCGGTGCGACCGGAGCTCGCCAAACGTATATGGGCAAAGATGAAGGCGAATGACTCCGCCACCTGCCGCACCTGCCATCACACCGATAATTGGGATTTAAGCCTGCATCGACCGCGGGCCAGGGCCCAGCATGAAGACATGAAGAAATCCGGCGAGACCTGCATCGATTGCCATAAAGGAATCGCTCACAAACCCGTCCAAGTGGAGGCTCCCGCCCCCAGCACCGAGGAGGAATCCTTCACTCTGTAAAAAATTAATTCCCGGTGCCAGTGGACGCGCAATGGCTGTAAGGAGGAAAGTATGAGTTTCGAATTTCGTCGTCGTTCGTACGCTCTGAATGTTGCCGCCCTTGGCTTTTGTCTGGCTGCCTCGCCGGCGTTCGCCATCGACTGGAGCAAAGCTTCAGGCAAAGACATTGCTCTCTTCTATCCTGGTCAAGCCTCCTGGGAATGGGTGCTGACGGAGAAAGATCACAGCGGCGCGCCCAAGTTTCGCGGCGGCAAGAATTGCGTCGATTGCCACGAGGGCGAACAGAAGGAGATGGGCGAGCGCATCGTCACCGGCAAGAAGCTGGAGCCGGCGCCCATTCCCGGCAAGCGTGGCTCGGTGACGATGAATGTCAAAGCCGCCTATGACGCCGCCAATCTTTACCTCCGCCTGCAATGGCCGGATCAGAATCTGAAAATTAAGCCCGAGGGGAAGGATCAGGCCAAGGTTACGGTGCTACTCGATGACGGCGCCGTCCCTGAGGCGACTCGCGCCGGCTGCTGGGGCGTATGCCATGACGACGCCAACGGCATGGCCTCCCACCCGGCGGGACAGGACATCAAGAAATATCTGGCGAAATCACGTATCAAAATCACCCGTCAGGGCGGCGGACTCAACTATAAAACCGATGCCGAGATCGCCGCGCTCGCTGCCAGTGGCCACTATCTGGAATACTGGCAGGCGCACCTCAATTCGGGTAAGCCGGCAACAGCGACCGCCGGCCACATCCTGAAAGCGCGCGAGGCGACCACGCCTGGCGCCGTCAAGGCCAACGCCGAGTTGCAGAACGGCGTTTGGACGGTGGTGCTCAGTCGGCCGCTGAAAGCCGCCGGGCCATATGAAAAGGCCATCGCCCCGGGAAAGACTTATGCCATAGGATTCGCCATCCATGATTCCTTTGCGGATGGCCGCCATCACTATGTCTCGTTCGGCTACAGCCTCGCCTTGGACGACAAGACCGCGGCGGTGCCGGCGTTAAAACAGTAATGAATATTTAGGGTGCTGAAACGCGAAAGGACAGTGGGGCCATGATGAAACTCCAGCCAATTCCAGCGCTCGCGATTATCCTTTATGCCGTGGCGGGAATAAGCTTGGCGACAGGCGCGGCCAACGGCCAGGAAACCGCGGAGAAGCCCTATGCGGCGAAGGGCGCGCAAACCTGCATGGAGTGCCACGACGAACCGCCGGTGACGCTCATCCTGCATACGCCGCATGCGCAAAAGGCGGACGCGCGCACGCCGTTCGCTTCCCATGACTGCGAGACCTGCCATGGCGCCAGCCCGCAGCATCTGCGCAAAGAGGAAGGCAGCGACAAGCGGCCGCCGGTATCGGTGACGTTTGGCGTCAAGTCATCGACGCCGGTAGAAGAACAGAACAAAGTCTGCTTAGGCTGCCATGAAGGCGGCCTGCGCATGAACTGGCAGGCAAGCGCCCATCATAACGCCGATCAACCCTGCGCCGCCTGCCATACCATACACGCCACCAAGGATCCAATCCTGACGCGCACCACCCAGGCGGATGTTTGCTTTACCTGCCATGTGGAGCAACGCGCGCAATACCGTCAGCGTTCGCGCCATCCCATCAAGGAGGGCGCCGTCATCTGCACGGATTGTCACAATCCGCATGGATCGTTCGGGCCGAAGCTTTTGAAAGAAGCGTCGCTCAACGAGCTTTGTTACACCTGCCATACCGAGAAACGCGGCCCCTTCCTGTGGGAGCACGCCCCGGTACGCGATGACTGCACCAACTGTCATACGCCGCACGGATCGACCCAGGAACGTCTGTTAAAGGTACGCACGCCTTATCTTTGCCAGGAGTGCCATATGGAATCGTTCCATCCGAGCACGCTTTACAGCGGCGCTTCGCTGCCGCCCACCGGCACCGGCGAACGCATTCTGGCGAAAGGCTGTCTGAACTGTCACAACAAAGTCCACGGATCGAACCATCCCTCGGGGGTAAGGTTCACAAGGTAGTCTTGACTTTCGCCCCGAGGGACAACGTTTAGGACGCAAAAAGGTGTCGCTATGATGAGGAAACGGTCTGCAACATTGCTTCAGACGGCCGCCCTGTGGCTTCTGCCCATGGCCGCCGTCGCGCAGGAGATGGACTTCGACATCGGCGAAGCCAAGCCCAAAGAACCGAAGCCCATCTATACCAGTGAGGTTGAACTGGGCGTCGGTTGGGTCAGCGAAGACTCCTATAAATTCGGCGAATATTCCGGCCTGGAAACCAAGGGGCCGTTCATCATCGGCAACTTGAGTCTGCAGATCCGCGACCCTTACGATAGCGGCGATGGCGAGTATTACACCCTGACCGGCACCAACCTTGGTCTGGAATCCCGGGCTATTCGCGCCGAATACGGCAAGCAGGGCAAGTTCGGTCTGTTTGCCCTTTATGCCGCGACGCCGAAGTACCTGCATGACGACGCGCGCACGCCCTACATCATTTCAAATGACGGCGCCTCGCTGACCTTGCCGGCCAACTGGGTGCCCGGCAACCGCAATACGGCGCAGATGACCAATCTGGTTGCTGATTTGCAGGACGTCAACATCAAGTATCAGCGCCAGAAATACGGCGGCGGTTTTGCCTGGCTGGCGGCGCAAGGGTGGACGGTGAGAAGCTCGTTTACCCGCGAGAACAAGACTGGCGACCAGACCATTGCGGCGATCTTCGGCAGCACCGGCGGCAACCCGGCCGCCGCCATCGTGCCGGAGCCAATCAATTATGAAACTGACAACTTTGACGTTTCTCTCGGCTTTGCCGGTAAGAAGGGGCACTTCGTTTTGAGTTACAATCTGTCGGTATTCCGGGATAACAACGACGGGCTGTTGTTCCAAAATGCTTACACTGGCTCTTGGCCGGCTTCGGTGTCCTATCCCACCGGCTATGGCTTGCTGGGCCTGCCACCGGACAACAAGGCGCATCATGTCCGCTTCGCCGGCAGCTATCTGATTTCGCCGACGACGCGAGCAACCGCGAACATTTCTTACGGCCACTTGACGCAGAACGACCCGTTCCTGCCGTTCACCATCAACCCCGGGATTCTGGCGCCGATCGCCCTGCCCCGGGATTCTCTGGATGGCGAGATCGACACCATCCTGGCCACCTTCGGCGTGACGTCGCAGGTGACGCCAAAGTTCAATATGCGCGCCAATTATCGCTTTGAAGACCGCGACAACAACACGCCACGGGACATTTTCGTCGTCGTCCCCGCCGATTCGGCCAATCAAGGAACACTGGCGAGTTCCACCGCGCGGATTAATCAGCCCTACAGCCGCAAGCAGCACATGGTTGAAGTGGAGGGCGCGTATCGCCTCTCCGGCGGCGCCAAGCTGACGCTGGGGTACGCTTACGATCAGTTGGAGCGCACCTTCTCGGAAGTCTCCAAGACCAAGGAGCATAGCATTAAAGGTAAGCTGAACGCCAATCCTTCGGCGACCGTTCATACCTGGGTCAGCGTGGAATATGCAGACCGCAACGGTAGTGACTATGACGATAACATCGCCGTCATTTCCAGCCATACCGACGAATTCCTCGGCCCCGATCCGGAAGAGGAGTTTGATAACCACCCGTTGATGCGCAAGTACTTTATCGCCGACCGCAACCGCCTGAAGGTGCAAGGTTCCGCCAACTGGCTGGCCGATGACAAACTCACCTTTACCTTGGTCGGCCGATACAACGATGATGATTATAACAAGTCGACCATCGGCTTGACGAAAAGTCGGCAATTCACCGGCACGCTGGATGCCTCCTATCAGGTCAGCGACGCCATCTCCTACCAAGTCTACTATACCTACCAAAGGCTGCGGTATGATCAAATCGCGTTATCATGGAGCAGCACTACGCCACCCGCCGATATGGTCAACTTTGGTCTGCGCGGCTGGACCAACGACATCCGGGACAAAATTCACACCGTGGGTTTTGCCGCCGAATGGGCCGCCATCGAGGACAAGCTAGATCTCGGCTTCGATTACTACTTCTCGCGGGCGGTCACCAGTTCTGACATGACTGCCGGCACGGCGCTCACCCTCGCCCCACTGCCGGATTTGAAGACCACCCTGCACAATATCGACGTCAAGGCCGATTATCATTACTCCAAGCAGATGTGGCTACGCTTAAGGTATCAGTTCCAGTCCTACCGCGTGACTGATTACGCCTTGGACGGCGTGGAACCGAACACCATGCGTTTCGCCATCGGCCTGGGTAATCAGGGGCCGGATTATGACGTGCATGTGATCGGGCTGTCGACGATTTACCGGTTCTAGCCGGCTGTCGAAAAACGCCCGATCAGTCATGGCGAGGTATGATTGTCATTGCGAGCGCCAGCGAAGCAATCCAGAATCTTGTTAATTTCTGCCGCTTTTCTGGATCGCCACGGCGCGTTACGCGCCTCGCGATGACAATAAAAAAAGTAGTGGCTACTCTTCTGCTCCGCATAAGATGTCGCGCAGGTTGTCCTGAATTTTCCGCAGCGCGCCAAATAGCGTCGCCACGTCCCGATCGCTTAAGCCGGCCAGCATCTGGGACTGGGCGATGCGGCTGCGGCGCAAGCCATCATTGACCAGGGATTTGCCAGCCGCCGTCAGCGCCAGATTATAATTCCGCCGATCATCCGGATCTCGTTCCCGAGACACCAGACCGCGCTCGATCAGCTTGCCGATGACATGCACCGCGACGGTGGCCGGCGTGCCCAGCGCCTCCGAGGCGCTGCGCTGCGAACAGCGCGGCATGGCCTTGATGATCAAGAGCATTCCGAATTCCACGTTGGTCAGGTCGAAATCCTGAAATTTTTCGTGGAATATCCGCTTGATAAGGGTGTGGGTGATGCGCACCTGGTAGCCCAAGACATCCCGCAAGAGCTCAGCGGTGAGCGCCGCTTCCTGCCCGTTTTGGCTTGCCGCCATCGCTTTGTTCCAAACTACTTTAATTTACCAAATAAATGATTTAGTATGTGCATCAATTATATCCGTTTCCGTAGAGGTTGCAACCAATGGCCAGGCACGACGCATCTGCTCCTACCCCCACGGTATCGGACGCCATCGTCGGCGCCCTTCGCGCCGAAGGGGTGGATACCGTATTCGGCATTCCCGGCTATCAGTCCTATCACCTGTTCGATGCTTTCCATCGGGCCGGCAACGCATTGCGAGTCGTCCACAGCCGCCACGAGCAGGGCGCCGCCTACATGGCCTTTGGCTACGCCAAGTCCACCGGCCGAATGGGGGTGGTGAGCGTGGTGCCGGGACCGGGTGTCCTGAATGCCTCCGCCGCGCTTTTGACCGCCCAGTCCACCTCGACGCCGGTGTTGTGTCTGGCCGGGGAGATCCCCCAACTCGCCATCGGCCTTAACCTTAATTTCCTGCATGAGATGCGCGATCAAACTGCCACCCTGCGCACCATCGTCAAATGGGCGGCGCGGGTGGAGAGCGCCGATGCTGCGGCAGCCCTGGTGCCCGAGGCGCTGGCCCAGGCCACCACGGGAAGGCCGGGCGTGGCCAGCCTGGACCTACCCATGGACGTGCAGGGCGCGCCGGCGACCATGGCGGAGTATCGCCGCCAGCCCGCCCCCGCGCCGGCCATTGACTTGGACGCCATCAAGTCGGCCGCTACTATCATCGCCCAGGCGCGCCGGCCGATGATCATGGTGGGAAGCGGCGCCATCGGCGGGCGTGAGCAGATTAACGAGCTGGCGCGCATGCTCGGCGCTCCCGTGGTATCGTTTCGCTCAGGCAAAGGCATCGTCAGCGACCGCGATCCCTTGGGTTACAACGTCGTCGCCGGTTATCGCCTGTGGCCGGAAGTCGACGTGGTGATCGCCATCGGCACCCGTCTGGAGATACCCTACCTCCATTGGTCGAAAACCGCGGACAAGACCATCATTCGCATCGATATCGATCCGAAGGAAATTGAACGCTACGCCAAGCCTGCGGTCGCGATTGTCGCCGACGCCAAGACCGCCCTTGACGCCTTACTGCCGGAGGCAGCTAAAAAAATCGCCAAGCCGTCCGCAGCGGCGCTGACGCATCTTGCTGACATCAAAAATGGCGCGGCGAAATCCATTTTAGAAGTGCAGCCGCAGGTCGCCTATCTGCAAGCGATCCGCGACGTACTGCCGGATGATGGCTTTTTCGTCGATGAGGTCACCCAGGTCGGCTACGTGTCTTGGTATGCTTTCCCCAGTTACCAGCCGCGCCGCTTCATCACTTCCGGTTTCCAGGGCAATCTCGGTTATGGCTACAGCACGGCGCTGGGCGTCAAGGTCGCCCATCCAAAATCGCCGGTGGTGCTGATTACCGGTGACGGCGGCTTCATGTTCAATGTGCAAGAACTTGCCACCGCGGTGCGCGAGCGGCTGAATGTGGTGACGGTTATTTTCAACAACAATCTTTTCGGCAATGTGGACCGCGATCAGAATCTTCTGTTTGGCGGTCGCACCATTTGCACCGACCTGAAAAACCCCGACTTTCCGGCAATGGCGGAAAGCTTCGGCGCGCATGGCTGGCGCGCCGAGACGCCCGATGACTTGCGGCGCGGCCTGGAAAAAGCCTTCACGCTGGATGGTCCGGTGCTGATCGAGGTGCCGTTGCAGGAGTGCGCCAATCCCTGGCCGATCATGTTTCCTAATGGCTATGCACCAAACCTTCAGGAAATGGCAAAAGCAGTCATGGCGCGCCGGAAAAAGCCATAGACTTCATCTGTCATTGCGAGTCCCGCACGCTTTGCGCGCAGATTTTATCATTGCGGCGCTACACGCCGCTAAAGGGCGAAGCAATCCATTTCCGGTTACTGGATCGCCACGGCCGCTTCGCGGCCTCGCGATGACATAGAGAAACATTATCCTTAAATCACCAGCCCGCCGCTGACCAGCACCACTTCGCCGGAGATGTAATCCGATTCCGGGAGGCAGAACAGATAGACCGCCCCGGCGGCGTCTTCCGGCGTGCCGGCGCGGCCCAAGGGAATGGTCTTGTTCATGGACTCCAGGAATTCCGGCGGCACGCCCATCTTGATTTGTTTCTCGCCGACCTGGGTCAGCTTCGGCTCTTTCTGGAAAGCCTCGGTCATGCGCGTCTGGATCAGGCCGAAGGCGACGCAATTGACATTGACCTTGTAGCGGCCCCACTCCTTGGCCAAGGTCTTGGTCATGCCGATGAGCGCGGTTTTTCCCGAGGCGTAGCCCACCTGTCCGGCATTGCCATAAAGCCCGCCGATAGAGGAGATATTGACCACCTTGCGGTGTACCGCGCGACCCTCCTCGCTTTCCTTCTTGGCCATGTCGCGGATCGGCCCGGCGGCGGCGCGCAGGATTTTGAACGGCGCGCGGACGTGAATGTCGAGCATGGCGTCGAACTGCTCGTTGGTGGTTTTGTGAATGAGCGCGTCCCAGGAATAGCCGGCGCTGTTGACGATGATGTCGAGTCCCTGGAAACTATCAAGCGCCTTGGCGATGAAGCGCTCGGCGAAACCATCAGCCGTGATGTCGCCATTCAAGGCCACTGCCTGTCCGCCCATTTGCGTGATGCGGGCGATGGTATCGTTGGCCGGTCCGTCATCCAGATCGTTCATGACGATCCGCGCCCCCTCGCTCGCCAATTTCAAGGCGATCGCCTGGCCGATGCCCCGCCCCGCGCCGGTCACCAGCGCCACTTTGCCGTCAAGTTTAGCCATTAATGCCCCCTAGTTGCAGCCGCAAGCGGATGTACCGCAATCGCCGTCATGACCGGCGATCACGCCGTCCTCGGCCAAGGCGGAAATCTCGTGATCCTCATAGCCCACCTCGCGCAGGATCGAGCGCGTGTGTTCGCCATAGCGCGGCGGGAAATCGAACTCCTTGGCCGCGCCCGGATAATCCACCGCCATGGGCTGATTGCGGATGCGCTTGCCCGATGGCGTCGTAGTCGATGTCAGGCGCGAGGCGATGGCGTTCAATTTCACCACATCCCGTACGCCCAGGATGGGACCATGGGGGATGCGCGCCGTCTTCATGTCGGCGATGATCGCCTCGGTGGGATAGCGCGCGGTGATGGCGCCGATACCGGCATGAAGCGCTGCGCGATCAGCAACGCGGCCCTGATTGGTGGCCCAGGCATCGCGGGCCAGCGAGGAGAATTTCTCGATGCTGGTGAATTTGCGCCATAAGCCGTCGCTGCCGATGGCAATGAGGATGGCGCCGTCCGCCGTGGGATAGGCGTTGGTGGGCACGAACTTGCGATGCTCGTTGCCGGAGCGCGCCAGCTCCCAATCCTCGCAGCCGAAATCGATGAGCGGCAGCAGGGTAATCAGCCACGACGCCGCCGCTTGCAGCATGGAAACATCGATGCGCCGGCCCTTGCCGCTCACCGCGCGATCCGCCAGCGCCATCCAGACATTGGCGAATACCTCGTCGCCGGCCTTCAAGTCGACCAAGGGAATGCCGGACAGCGTCGGCGGCCCATCGGACATGCCGGTGACCGACATATAGCCGGCCATGGCCTGGATCGCCGGATCGTAGCCCGCCACATCAGGAAATTCCGGCCCCATCGCCGAAATGCCCGCCCAGATGAGGTCGGGCTTGGCTTGGCGCAAAATATCATAGTCGATGCCGAGCGAGCGATAATGCGCCGGCAGGGTGTTGCAGCAGAATACATCGGCATTCAACTGTTGGATGATGCGACGCAGCGCCTCCTGCCCTTGCGGCGTTTTCAGGTTAAGCGCGACGGACTCCTTGCCGAGGTTGGGGCCGACAAAGTACGACCGCCTCCCCTCATCGGCCACCACCTGGCCGATATAGCGGTTGGGATCGCCCGGCAAATTGCCCGGTCCCGTCGGCGTCGCTTCGACCTTGATCACCCGCCAGCCCAAATGAACAAAGCGCAGCGTGGCGTAGGTCATGGACAACGCCTGCTCCATGGAAACGATGACGCCTGGCTTCATTCGGCGGCCGCCAGTTTGCTGTCGCGTTCCCAAATCGCCCGCGCCACCTTTTCCGGCGTCATCGGCGGATCGAAGAAGCGGATGCCGATGGCGTTATAGACTGCATTGGCGATCGCCGGTGCGGGCACGATGGTTGGCAGTTCGGCGATGCCCTTGGCGCCCATGGGTCCGGTGGAGCTGTGGCTTTCGATGAAGTGCAGCTCCATCGGGGGTATTTCCGGCGCGGTCAACACTTTGTAATCGCGGAAAGAGGGGTTGCGCACCTGACCGTTGACGATCTTTAATTCTTCGCTCAAGGCATAGCCAATGCCCATCACGATGCCGCCTTCAAGCTGCGCCTCCAGCCCCATCTCATTGATGACGCGGCCGACGTCCTGCACCGAGGTGAATTTCACGATGCGGATTTCGCCGGTCTCGGTATCAACTTCAACTTCCGCCACGTGCACGGCGTGGGAATAGGCGGCGGACATATCGCCCACATGCTCCTTGTTCTCCGGCTCGCTCGGCGGTTCGTAATACTCGCTGACCATCACCAGTTCTGGCTCGCGCGAGAAGTGCATTTCACGCAACAGCTTGTCGATCTTCAAGACCGGCGTGCCGTCGCTGTCGTGCACCACCCAGCCTTCGCGCAGATCCAAGGCATCGGCCGGCATGTTGGCGCGCTTGGAGGCGGCATTGAGCATCTGCTCGCGGGCCTTGCGCGCCGCGCGCTGCGCCGCGTTGCCGGCAATGAAGGTGGTGCGGCTGGCGTGCACGCCGACATCCCACGGCGCAATCGCCGAGTCATTGTTGACGATGGTGATGTCGGACATCGGGATACCCAACTCCTCCGCCACCACTTGGCAGATCACCGCGTCAATGCCCTGGCCGATTTCAGACGCGCCGGTGATCACCGTGGCGCGGGCGTAATCGTCGAGCTTGATCATGGTGCCGCAGCCGTCGCTTTTATGAATCTTCGCGCCGCCGGCGTTGTGGATGGAGGACGCCATGCCGATGCCGCGCTTGATGCGGCCGGGCTTGTTGCGCTCGGCGGCATAACGGGCATGCTTGGCGGTAAAGTCGGTGACGTCCGCCGCCTTTTGCAGGCATTCGGCGAAGACGCATTCGTTAAGCCGCGCGCCTTGCGGCGTCACCTCGCCGGACTTCTGAGCGTTTTTCAAGGAAAACGTCAACAGGTCCATGCCCAGCTTTTCCGCCATCATATCAGCATGAATGGAGGTAGCGTAGGTCGCCTGAACATTGCCGTAACCGCGAAACGATCCGGCGTAAGGGTTGTTGGTGTAGATCGCCCGGCAGTCGATATCCACATTGGGCACGCGGAAATGCGAGGAGAAGGTGCGCATCATTACGAAAGGCACCGTCGGCCCCCAGGAGGTGTATGCGCCGTTGTTCAGGAGGCAATCCACTTTGCGGAAGGTCAACGTGCCGTCCTTCTTGGCTCCCGTGCGCATATGAATACGCACCGGCTGACGGGTCGGCGCATTGATGAACTCCTCCTCGCGGCTGAAGGTGAGCTTCACCGGCCGTCGCGCCGCCTGCGCCAGGAGCGCGCATACCGGCTCGAACGGATAAACATCAAGCTTGGAGCCGAAGGCGCCGCCCACCGGCGGCTGGATGACGCGAATGTCGCCGGGATGAATGCCCAACGCCGGCGCCAGGTCCATCTTGAAGTTATAAGGATACTGGGTTTGCGAGTAGATGGTCAGCTTGCCGTCGCAATCAAAGTCGGCGATGACGCAACTGGTGCCCATGCAGCAATGGGTGACGTAGTGCACGTTGAACACGCTGTCGATCACCACATCGGAAGAGGCTTCCGCCGCCGCCACGTCGCCATGCTTAAATTGATAGGCCAGACTGCGGTTGCCCGGTTTGTTGTCGTGGATCAGGGGCGCGCCTTCCTTGGCTCCTTCCGCCGGGTCGAACACGGCGGGCAGGTCCTCATACTCGACCTTGATCAGACGCAGGGCTTCATCGCAAAGCTCCTCGCTTTCCGCCGCCACCGCCGCCACCTCGTCACGCACGCAGCGCACCTTGCCGCCCTTCAGGGGGCGGTTATCGCGGCCGACGCCGAAAAACATTTCCGGCACATCGGCAGCGGTGAGCACCGCGTGAACGCCCGGCAGCGCCTTGGCCGCCGAAACATCGATATTCTTGATCAAAGCGTGGGGCCGCCCGGCATGCAAGATTTTGCCGTAAAGCATCTTCGGCAGCACCATGTCATTGATGTAGGTGGTGCGGCCGGTCGCCTTGTCCGGCGCGTCCGGCTTGGGCACGCGCTGGCCGATCAAACTTTTCTTCGCAATCGGTTCCATGGCTTAAATCTCCCTCTACTCTGTCACCCCTACCACCGCCGCTACGGCATCGAACACCTTTTTATAACCCGTGCAGCGGCATACGTTGCCTTCAAGGCCGCGTTGCAGCTCCTCGTGCGTCATCTTGCCCTTGGTATCGGCGAGATATTTCGCCTGCATGATCATGCCGGGCATGCAGTAGCCGCATTGAATGGCGCCTTTTTCCACAAACGCTTTTTGCATCGGGTCCAGGCCAGCGGCGGTGCGCAAGCCTTCGATGGTCAGCACGGTGCGGCCATCGCATTCGGCGGCGTACATCAGGCAACTGTTGAGCGACACGCCATCGACAAGGATGGTGCAGGCGCCGCACTCGCCTTCGCCGCAGGCAAGCTTGGTCCCGGTCATGCCCAGCATATCGCGCAGCATGGTAAGCGCGCTCATGTCGATAGGCACGCTGACCTTCTTCAAGTGGCCGTTTAAGGTAAAGCTGATGTCAACCTTGGCTGTCATTTTCCAATAGCCTTTTTATATAAACTTGGATGAGGTGCCGGCGGTACCAGGCGGTGGCGCGCACGTCGTCGATGGGAGAGGCGTCTTCCGCCGCCAGACGGGCGGCTTCCGCCGCAACTTGCGCGGTTACGGTCTTGCCTTCAAGATAAGCCTCAGCCTTCACGGCGCGGAGCACCGTCGGTCCCACCGCGCCCAATGCAATGCGCACACGAGACAATTTGCCATTGTCGCGGATCGCGCTTAAGGCCGCCGAAACGGTGGAAATTTCCAAGGCCGGTCGCGGACCCGACTTGATATAACCGGCAAAAAGCTTCTTGTCCGGCCTAGCAAAGACGATGCGAGTCAGCAGTTCATTGGGCTGTTTTATCGTGCGGCCCGGGCCGGTGAAGAACTTATCGAGCGACACCAGGCGGGTCGTGACCGCGCCATTCGTCCAGGCGCTCAGTTCGACTTCCGCGTCCAGCACCAGGAGCGGCACGATCATATCGCCGGCGGGCGAGGCATTGCAGATATTGCCGCCGACGGTGCCGGCGTTGCGTATCTGGCTGCTGGCGAAACA
Organism: Pseudomonadota bacterium; assembly: GCA_003577275.1. Lineage (GTDB taxonomy): Bacteria > Pseudomonadota > Alphaproteobacteria > Sphingomonadales > Govanellaceae > PRO5. Next base: position 150,997 of record QEVO01000002.1, on the reverse strand, counting down.
GTTGGCGGTTTGCGGCAGCACGGGCGTAACAGTATTAAGAAGATCATTATTGTCAATGTCGGTAATGGTGGTCAGCGCGCCAATCGACATGCGCCCGTCTTTCTCGCTGACACCCCGCAGCTCAGAGATGCGGCGAATGTTGACCAGCTTGCGGCGATAGGGCAAGCGCCCGCCGGGCTTGGTTTGCAGCATCAAGTCGGTGCCGCCGGCCAGAATGGTGGCGTCGCCGTCGGCGATCAGGCGCAGCGCCTCCTCGACAGTAGACGGCGCGGCATATCCTTCCAACGGTGCGCTTTCTTTTGGGACCTGAGACACGATGAAATCCTCTTAAGTCTTTTACAGTGAAAACCGGATCGGCTCTTTATAGCGACCGAAAACATCAACCAGCACGTTGGTCATTTCGCCCACCGTGGCGTAGGCCTTGACCGCCGCCACCAGCGCCGGCATGACATTGCGGTTCGCCTGGGCGTCAGCGCGTAACTCCTTCAAGCAGCGCTCCACTTCCGCAGCGTTGCGCTCGGCGCGCAGCTTCTTCAAGCTGGCGATCTGCTTTTCCGCCCCTGCCTGGTCGTAAGGGTGAAGTTCGACCTTCAAGTCCTCCTTCTCCTCCTCGACATAGCAGTTGACGCCGACTTTACGAATCTTGCCGCTTTCCAGATCTTTTTGCCGCTCATAAGCATGGGCGGAAACCTTGGACTGAATAATGCCTTCGCTCACCGCCTTGACGACGCCGCCTTGATCATCGACCCATTTCATGGTCTCGACGATCTTATCTTCCATCTGATTGGTCAGCGTCTCGATGTAATAGGAGCCGCCCAACGGATCGACGGTATCGCACAGGCCAATTTCTTCAATCAGGAGCTGCATGGTGCGCAAGGAAATCCGCTGCGCCTTGGGCGTCGGAATGGTATAGGCTTCGTCGTAGCAACACAGCGCCATGGTCTGCGCCCCGCTCAGCGCGGCGACCAGGGCGTAATAAGCGCCGCGCATGATGTTATTCTCGGGCTGTTCGATGGTCAGCCCGAAGCCGCCGCCGCCCGCGATCATGCGCAACCATCCCGAGTCCGGTTTTTTGGCGTGGTACTCGTCGGCGATGATCTTGGCCCAATGGCGGCGGGCGGCGCGGAACTTGGCCACCTGCTCAAACAAATTGCCGTAAATGTTCAGATTGAACGACAGGCGGCCGGCGAACTCGTCGATATCAAGACCGCGAGACAACGCCCGATCAGTATACGCCTTGGCGATGGCGAATGCATAGCCAATTTCTTCCGCCGGCGTCGCGCCGGACTCCCGGATATGGTAGCCGCAAACGCTGACCGGGCTATATTTCGGCGCATGGTGGGCACAATATTCGATGGTGTCGGTGACCAGCTTGACCGATGCCTCAACCGGGAAAATCCAGGTGCCGCGGCCGATAAACTCTTTCAAAATATCGTTTTGCGCCGTGCCGCGCAGTTTCGCCACGTCGTAGCCGCGCTTCTCCGCCATCGCCAGGAACATCGCGATCAGAATCGCGGCGGTGCCGTTAATAGTCAGGGAAACCGTGATATTTTCCAGATCGATGCCGTCAAATGCGATCTCGAAGTCGCGCAGGCTGTCAACCGCCATGCCGACGCGCCCCACTTCGCCGTAAGCCTCCGGCGCGTCCGAGTCATAGCCGCACTGCGTCGCCAGATCGAAGGCGACGTTGAGGCCGGTTTGGCCGTTGGCGATCAGGTAATGAAAGCGTTCGTTGGTTTCCGCCGCATTGGCGAAACCGGTATACTGCCGCATGGTCCACGGCCGGCGGCGGTACATTTCAGGGTGAATGCCGCGGGTGAACGGCAGTTCGCCCGGCAGGCTGGCGTCGATGCCGCCGCTGGCGACGACATCTTGTGCCGTATAAAGCGTTTTGATCTCGATCCCGGATTCGTTGATCACCGGGCGCACCGGCTTGTCTTTATGGGGTTTTACGCTCTGCGCTTTGCTCATGGCAGGTTCTCGCGAATGTAGGAGACGATATCGCTGAGCTTGCTGGCGGTGGGAAAGACGCCCTTAAAGCCCATTTCCGCCAAGGCTTGGCGATCTTTTTCCGGGATATTGCCGCCCACCAGCCACATCCGGTCGGTCATCTGATATTCCCGCAACAGCTTGGCGGTTTTCTGGCACAACGGCAAGTGGGAGCCGGACAGGATAGAGAGCCCGATCACGTCGACATTCTCATCCCGCGCCTTGCCGGCGATGGCTTCCGGCGTCTGGCGCAGGCCGGTGTAAATGACCTCGTAGCCGGCATCCATCAGCGCGCGCACCACCACTTTCGCGCCCACGTCATGGCCATCCAGCCCGGGCTTGGCGATGAGGATTTTTTTCTTACGACCTGTCATGAAGACAGCTCCTTGGCAATGATGAGTTTAAGAATTTCGCTGGTGCCGCCGCCGATCAGGGTAAAGCGGATGTCGCGCAAGAAGCGCTGCACCGGGTATTCCATGGCATAGCCGTAGGACGCCAGGATGCGCGCCGCCTTGTCGCAAATATCGGCGCCGGCTTCGGAGGCAAAGAGCTTGGCCATGGCGGCTTCCTTGTGGTGCGGCCGCCCTTTGTCCTTCAGCCACGCCGCGTAATGCACCAAGCGGCGCGCGGCTTCCAGATTGGTGGCCATTTCGGCCAACTTCATTTGGATCGCTTGATAGCGGTTGATGGGTTTGCCGAACTGCTTGCGCTCGGCGGCGTAGCGATTGGCTTCCTCCAGCGCGGCGCGGCCGCCGCCCACCGCCAGCGCTCCGGTGACGATGCGAATTTCGGCGAGAAGCTTGCGCAAATGCGCCTCGCCCTCGCCTTCGGCGCTCAAGCGATGGGTGTCGGGCACAAAGCAATCGTTGAACGAAAGCTCCGAAGTCGGCAGCGCCCAGACGCCCATTTTCTCGATGGCGCGGCCGATGGCGAGGCCGGCAAAATTCCGCTCCACCAAAAAGATCGTCAGCTTGCGCTCCGCGCCGGCCACCGCGAACACGGTAAAGAAATCGGCCACCGGCGCGGCGGTCACCCACATCTTTTGTCCATTGAGCCGATAGCCGCCCTCGATCTTGGTGGCGGTGGTGGCGATGCTTTGCAGGTCGCTGCCGGCGTTGGGCTCGGTCATGCAGATGCCGCCGATCTTTTCGCCGCGCAGCGCCGGCAACAGCAACCGTTGGCGAATATCGTCATTGCCCAGCATGTGGAGAAACTTGGTGCCCATCAGCGACTGCATGGTGACGCAGCCGGCAAGCGACATGGAGCCGCGGGCGATCTCCTCAATGGCCAGGCACAAGGTGACAAGATCGATGTCCTGTCCGCCCACGTCCTCCGGATAGCGCATGGCGAAAAAGCCGAGCGCGCCCAATTCCTGGAATAGCTCGCGAGGGTAGCTGTGCGCTTCGTCGATGGCGCGGGCGTTGGGCGCGATGCGTTGATCGCAAAACCTGGTGAAGGTTTCCTGGATCTGCCGCTGCTCGTCGCTTAACTCGAAATCCATCGCCAACCCTTAATCGTTAAGGCCATAAACTTCGCGCGCCATCTTGGCGGAAATGACGCCGTTGCGCACTTCCTCCCGCAGCTTGACGCGATCGCGTTTTTTCGGATCGCCATAGCCGCCGCCGCCGCCGGCGATTTGATGATAGCGCGTTCCCTTGGGCACGCCGAGGATCAAATCCTTGTTTTTCGGCACCACCTTGCTGCCATTGGGATAGAAAAGCTCAATGGTATTGAGGATGCTGTCATTGCCGCCAAAAAGACCGAAGGCCGGCTCGAAATCGCCATCGCCAAAGGTAACGAGCTGGGTGTCCTCAGAGCCCACCACATACTCAGTCTCGATGCCAATCCCGCCGCGCCATTGCCCAGCGCCCGCCGAATCTTCCAGATATTCGTGTTTGACGAGAAGATGCGGCGTCTGCTGCTCGAACATTTCATAATCCTGGTCCAGAACGCCGCCCGAGGCATCGATCATGCCGATATGATCGTAGCCGTCGGTGCCGTTCATGGCCCCCGATCCGCCCTTCATCCCCATGAAATTGATATCGACGTAATTGTCGCCGTTTTCCTGGTCAAGGCCGGTTGTCAGTGAGCATAAAAGATTGTTCCATCCCGCCGTGACGCGGTTGGGAATGACCGGCGCCAGGGCGCGGATGATGGCATCGGCGTTGGGCGGACAGAGATGATTGCCGAAGGTGGTTGCCTTGGGGTAACTGGCGTTCAAGATCGTGCCTTCGGGAATGATGATCTTGATCGGCCGGATGATGCCTTCATTGTGCGGGATATCGGGGTTGACCATCTGCAATAGAGTCAGAATGGTCGCCGAGGCGCTGGAGGTATAGGTGCCGTTGACGAAGCCGCTGGTTTCCGGATCGGTCTTTGAGTAATCGAAGGTGATCTGATTGCCCTGAACTTTGATAGTGACGCGAATGGTGAATTTCGTGCCATCATGATGGCCATCGAAATAAACCATGCCCTCACCGCTGTACTCGCCATCGGGAATTTGCGAGATTTCCGCTTCCATCATCTTCTGGGTGGCGTCAAACAGCGCGATTTTATGAGCCTCAAAACTTTCCAGTCCGTATTTTCGTAACAGATCAACCATACGGCGCGCGCCAAAGGTGCAGGCGCCCATCTGCGCCTTCAGGTCATGCTGCACGATATCGAGACGAATGTTGGCGAAAATCAGGTCCCAAACGTCTTTCCTGAGCTTGCCTTTTTCATAAACCTTGACCGGCGGAATTCTGAGCGCCTCCTGCCATACCTCGGTGGCGCGCGGATTATAACCGCCGCGCACGTTGCCGCCGATATCGGCCTGGTGGCCTTTCACCGCCGTCCAGGCGACAAGCTTGCCCTCAAAAAACACCGGCTTATAAACCGCGACGTCGTTGTTCTGGTTGCCCAGGCTGAACACGTCGTTGTGGAAAATCACATCGCCTTCATGGATGTCGTCACCGAAATACTCGATCAGGTATTTGCACACCGGCGCCAGGGAGAAAGCCAAAATGGGCAGGTTCTCTGTCTGCTCCAGCATATTGCCCTGGGCATCGTAAAGACCGGTTACGAAGTCCTTGGCCTCGCACAAAATGGGCGAGCGCGTGGTCTTGACCACGGAGATGCTCATCTCGTCGGTAATGGACTTGAAAGTGCGGGCGTATACCGACAGTAGAATGGGATCGATCTTGGTCATGCCTTGTCTCCCGCCAACGTATCCGCCACCAGATCCTCACGCCCCTTTTTGTACATCGCCAGGGATCCGAAGCGGTCAGCAACGCAATCATAATCGGCGCTGACGAAAACCGCCGTGGTTTCCATCTCGATCATCGCCGGGCCAATGATACGATTGCCATATTTAAGCTTCGCGCCGTCGTATATCGGGACCGGCCGCGATTTCTTCTCCTCGAATACATAAACCGAGCGCTCCCCCTTCAAGGCCGATGAGGGGTCAGGACCGGCGTATGTCTCGGCGCGGCGTTGCGGCTTTTCGGTAATACCAACCGACTGCACCCGCACATTGATGATCTCCACCTGCGAGCCGGGATCGCCCTCCAGGGAATAACCATAGAGACGGTTGTGCTCATCATGGAAGAGCTTGGTGATCGCTTCCACGTCCTTTGCCGTAATGAACGCCTCCGGCACCACCACCGATACTTCGTGATATTGCTTGGTGTAGCGACAATCAAATTTGATGAAATGCTGATGGCGCGTAGAGGGGATGCCTTCTTGGATGAGAAGACCCTCCCCCTCCTTTTTCATGCTGGCGATCACCTGGCTGAGCGCTGACCAATTCATCTCCTTTAAGCGGCTGATGAAGGTGCGCACGAAGTCATGCTTCAAATCTCCCATCAGCATGCCGACGGCGCACAAAACCGACGATTCGCGCGGCACGATCTGCAACGGTATTTCAAGTTCGGTGCAAATCAGGCAGGAATGCAGCGGCCCGGCGCCTCCCGCCACCACCATGGGAAATTCCCGAGGATCGCTGCCGCGCTTGATGGTGATCTCCCGCACCCCTTGCGCCATATTGGTGCAGATGATGCGATACATGCCGGCCGCCGCTTCCTCGATGGAAAGTCCCAACGGCTTGGCGATATGCTCCTCGATGGCGCGCCGCGCGCCTTCCATATCGAGATTGATGCGGCCGCCGGCGAAGTAGTCGGGATTGAGATAACCGAGCACCAGATTGGCGTCGGTGGTGGTGGGCAGCTTACCGCCCTTGCGGTAACATACCGGTCCCGGCGACGCGCCGGCGCTTTGCGGACCCATGCGCAACAACCCGCCCTCATCGATCCAGCCGATGGAGCCGCCGCCCGCGCCGATGGTATGAATGCCCAGCATCGGCATCGCGATGCGCAGCCGGTCGATCTCGCCTTCGTTAACCATCACCGGGCTATCCACCACCAGCGCCGCTTCAAAGCTGGTGCCGCCCATGTCGACGACGATGCAGTTGTTCAAGCCATGAGTGGCGGCATAGGCGCGGCCCGCGCCCGGCCCGCCCGCCGGCCCGGATAATAGCGTCAACGCCGCATTCTTGCGCGCCACATCGGGCGACATGACGCCGCCGTTCGATTGCATGATGAGGAGCACGCCATGAAAGCCGGCGTTTTTCAGCCGCATCTGCAGCTGACTTAAATAGTGGTCAAGCAGCGGCCCGACATAGGTATTGAGCGCCGTGGTGCTGACCCGCTCATAAAAGCGGATGCAGGACAACAGATCGGTGGAGACAGTAAGATATGCGTCCGGCATTTCCTGGCGCACCAGTTGCGCCGCTGCCCGCTCGTGCGCCGGATTGGCGAAGGAATTCATGAAGCAGATGGACACCGCCGTCACGTTTTCCTTCTTAAAAAGCGCGATGGCCTCTTTTATTTCTTTAAGATTAAGCGGTGTGATTTCCCGTCCCTTACGGTCGAGCCGACCCTCAACGCCAATACGTAAGTAGCGCGGCACCAATGGCACTACGTTGGTATAGCGGTTGTTGTACTGCTCCTCGCGAATGCCGCGGCGCATTTCCAAGGCGTCGCGCACGCCCTGGGTGGTCAGAAGCGCCGATTTGGCGCCCCGCCGCGTCAGCGTGGCGTTGGTGGTCACCGTGGTGCCATGCACGATCACCTCAATGGCGGACAGGAAATCCTTCAGGCTTAAGGGCGTCGGCAACGCTTGCGCCAGTTCCTCAAGGCCCTGGGTGACGGCGATGGAAGGATCCGCCGGCGTGGACAGAACTTTATGGATGATCGACTCCATGCCGTCACCGACCAGAAAGAAGTCGGTAAACGTTCCGCCGACGTCAATGCCAACCTTGAACCGCATCGCTTTCGCCCACTTCCCTATATATTCTAATGCCTGCTGTCTTCGACGGAAATCACCGCCGCCATGGCGGTATCGCCGGCGGCGCAGCCGGTAAACAAGCCATATCCGCCGCCGCGCAGCGCCAGTTCCTCGATCATTTCGATGATCGAGCGCAAGCCCGTCGGTCCCTGCGGATGGCCCCAGATCAGCGAGCAGCCATAATTGTTCATGCTGTGCAGGTCGGCCCCCATCACGCGGGAGAATACGATGTCATTGACCACGAACGGGTTGTGCGTCTTGATGGCATCCATCTTGCCGATGCCCATGCCCGCCAAGTCGAGCGCCTGTTTGGCCGCAGGAATGGTCGCCTCCGGCATATAGGCAAGCTCCACCCGCGCCAAGCCGAAGCCATGGACGCGAACGCGGATCGCGGGATTGCTGCTCAGCTCGCGCGCTTTCTCGGGCGTGGTCAGGATTAGCGCCGCATTGCCGTCAGCGGGATGCGTTTGCCCGCCATAGGTCAGCGTGCCATCGGGCAGAACGGGGCGCAATTTCGCCAGCCCTTCCGCCGTCGACAGCATAATGCCTTCATCGCCGTCGAGCGTGCCCACGGTTTTCTTGTAATTTGGCGACGGTACATCGAACGGCAAGGTCATGTAGCGTTTCTGGAAGGCATGATCGTTAGCCAACGCATCGCGGTATTGCTCGGTGCGGCGCAGCACCACCTCGTGTTGCTCGGCGGTGGTTACCTGGTGCTTGCGCGCCACATTCTCCGCCGTTTGCAGCATGGAATGCCCGCCCAACGGATCGCAGCCGAAATTGTCCATGGTCCAGTTTTCAAACTTCCCCGAGCCGCCGGGAGCGGAGGGATTGGGATAAATGATGTGCGGCCCGTTGGAGACGCGATCGCAGGTCATGACCAGCGCCGTTGACGCCATATCGGCTTCGATTTCCTGGGTGGCGGCCAGCAGGCAGCGCACGCTGGTGGCGCAGGCTTGCGACAATGTCGGCCCGCCGGCGGCGGCGGCGCCGATCATGCCGGTCAGCCACGGCAAGCCATAGAACGAATGCGCCTGAGGCACGGTGATGCCCAACGTGCCGTAATCAAAAATCGTCGGATCGATGTTACGCTTCTTCAGTTCCGCCTTGGCCACATGAGCGGCGAATTCGACGCTATGCAGATTAGCCAAGCTGCCCTGCCACTTGGCGAAAGGCGTGCTCCAGTACGCGCCGTAGGGAATTTCCGCTTTGAACGTCACCAGACTACTCCTTGAATTTACGGCAGCGCCACTTGCGCTGAACCATCCAATATCTTCTCACCCTTCTGATTGAGCGCGGCAAGCGTCAGCTCAACGATGTTCTCCTCGCCGACGCGCTTCTTGGCGGTAACCTCGCCGGTGCAGGTGATGACATCGCCGGGAAACGCCATGGCCTGAAAGCGGGCGCTGAATTCACGAATGTTGCGTTGCGGCGCAAGGCCGATCAGAGCTTGACTCAAGTAGGCCATATTCAACATGCCGTGAGCGATTACCCCCGGCAGACCGCCCTGGCGCGCCACCTCGTCATCCAAGTGAATGGGGTTGTGATCGCCGGACGGCACCGCGAACAAGGCAATCTGGCTGCGGGTGAGCGGCCCCTTGACCACGTCGGGGATTCGGCTGCCGACTTCCAGGTCATTGAACTTCAAGGTCATCGCCGGGCGTCCTTCTTAACCGTTGCGTACGACAACGGTGGAATAAAGATCACACACCGCCTCGCCCAGTTGATTGCGCAAGGGAATTTCGGTTTCGATGAATACCAATGCCCCGCCCTTTTTGTCGTAGACGTTGGTGACCTTTTGCCGCCCCGTAATAATATCGCCGGCGCAGATCGGCGCATGATATACGAAGCGCTGGCCGCCGTGGACCGCCTTGGGCAACGGCACCCCCATATCTTCCAACACATTGAAGGACTGCCCCGCATCCATGGTGATGGTGTAGGCAAAAGTCAGCGGCGCCGGAAGGGAGCGATAGCCGGCAGCCTTGGCCGCCGCCTCGTCGCTATAGATCGGATCGGTCAGCCCGGTGGCCTTGGCGAACATGCGTAGACGGCCCTTCTCCACCTCGAAGGTGAAAGGGGCATACTCTTTGCCGATGAACGCATCATATTGCATGCAGTGGTCCCTTGACGGGTTATGTCGTCCCCATGAAGCGCTGAAAGTATGGCACGGCCATTCCCCGATCACAAGCAATTTTACACTTAAGTAAAATTATTCATGAAAATTCATATATATCTGAACTGCCCTGGAAATCAGCGCCTTAGTAGCCGGCTATATGTCGGAGGAGCAACAATAATTAGGGGCGTCCAGGGCTTACCAGTAGGAATAACAAGCACTATAATTTTACGTTTTGTAAAAGAAATTAAGGGGCAGCCAAATGCCCGGCCACCAGAATCTTAAGCTCGCTTTTGACGACCTTGCCCATGGCGTTTTTCGGCAAGGCCTCCACGAACAGCACGTCCTTGGGGATGGCGAAACGGGCGATTCGGCCCTCAAACAGCGCCAGAATATCGGCCGCGCTCAGCCGCGCCCCCGGCCTCGGCACCACCACCGCCACCGCCACTTCTTCCCACCTGGGGTCGGATCGGCCGACCACCGCCGCTTCCGCCAGGTCGGCGCATTCGGCGAGGATCCTTTCCAAAATCGCCGGATAGATGTTCTCGCCGCCGGAGATGATCATGTCCTTCTTGCGGTCATCTATGAACAGGAATCCGCGCTCATCGTAATGGCCCACATCGCCGGTCTTAAACCAGCCATTGATCAAGGAGGCGGCAGTCATGGCCGGGTCGCGCCAGTAGCCGATCATGACGTTGGGGCCGCGCACCAGGATTTCCCCGGAAACGCCGACGGGAACCTCCCGCCCCTCATCATCGACGATGGCCAGTTCGCAATGGACGGCGCAGCGGCCGCTGGAGCCGATCCCCGCTTCTGCTTCATCCACCCGCTGATAGGCGGCGATGGGCGAGGTTTCGGTGGAGCCGTAAACCTGAATGACCGGCACGCCGCGCTGATGCACGGCGCTGATCAGCGCTTCGCCCACCGTCACCGAGCCGGTGGTGATCATGCGCAACGAGCTGAGATCGGCGGTTTGCCACCGCGGCAGCGCCATGATGGGGCGAAGCTGGGCCGGCACCAGAACGGTCAGCGTCACCCGCTCGCGTTCGATGGTCTCCAGCACCGCGGCGGGATCGAACGATGGGTGCACGATGAGCGTCGCGCCGGCATGCAGCCCCGGCATGCCGAGAATATTGAGCCCGCCCACATGAAACAGTGGCAGCGTCACCAAGATGACATCCCGGCTGGTCAGATCGTGCATGTGGGTGCTGTTGACGGCGTTATAAAAGACGGCGTTTTGCGTTAATATCGCGCCCTTGGGATGGCCCGTGGTGCCCGAGGTGTAGCACAAGAGCAGCGGATCATCGTAGCTGACGGCGGGATCCGGCATGAAATCCGACCGCGTCGCCGCCAGGGAGTCCTCATGCGACAGCCAACCCTCGGCGCTACCGCCGATCACCAGGCATTTCATGACCGAAAGCCCGGGCAGGATGGCGGACGTGGCGTCGGTAAAGGCCTGCTCCGCCACCAGAACAGCAGGCTCGGCATTGCTCAGGATATAGGCGTGTTCGCTGGGGGTCAGCCGCCAGTTGAGCGGCAGGTAAAGCGCGCCCAGGCGAGCGCAGGCCAGCATCAGAATGAACACTTCGGGGCGGTTGAGGCCAAGGTAAGCCACCCGGTCGCCACGCCTTACGCCGAACTCATCATGAAGGGCCGCCGCCTGGCGCGCCACCAAGTCCGCCAGAGTGGCGTAGCTGTAATCTCTGTCCTTGAAGCGGATTGCCGTTTTATCGGGATAACGCGCCGCCCAACGGTCTATCCAACTGGAAACATTCATCGCCAAGTCTGTCCCTCCACCGGACTTCCAACCTGTAAAAAACCTGACGCCGAGCCATGCAGCGGCCGCCTTGGGTTTTTTTCGCTGTCGTCTGCCGCCTTTTGCGCAGCGCAATCGGCGGCGCGACCTCCCTTGAGCCGCAAGGTATCACAAATCCTTTAAGCTTCAAAAAAATTTTACACTCTCGTAAACTTTTCTTGTGCGGGGCATTATTAGTGGTTAGGATAAGGCCTTATTTTACGTAAAGGAAACAACAAAGCTTCAGCTATCAGGCTTGTGATGCGCGTGTATGGCGGCTTTGTAAAAAAAGCCATGGTTTTACAAGGTGTAAGTGTTTGCCATGAATAGACGTCGGGAAATTGTTCGCCGGGCGGCGGAAATCTTTCTGCAAAAAGGGGTGGCGCAAACCTCCATGGAGGATATCGCCCAGGCGGTCGGCATCAAGCGCGAGGGGCTTTATTATTACTTCCAAAGCCGCAACGACATACTCCTGGAAATCATTCTGCCGCAGTCGGATTCGCTGCTACTTAATCTACAGCGGATCATCAAATCCCGCATGACCGCCATGGAAAAGCTCCATGCGGCGATTCAAAGCCACCTCCATGCCTTCTACCCCGCCTATCTGGAAATGAGCGTCGCCTTGCGCGAGCACTACTTTGTGCGCGATGCCACCAAGCTGCAGCAGTTGAAACGGGTATGGGACGATTACAGCTCGCTGTGGACCGAGCTGATCAAGGAAGGACAGGTCAACGGCGAGTTCAAGGCCGACCTCGATCCCAAGATGGTCGCCTTCGCCTATCTCGGCATGTGCAACTGGTTCTGCCGCTGGTACAACCCGGAAAAAGAACTGTCCATCGACACCATCATCGAAACCTACTTTTCACTGGCGGCCACTGGCGTTACCGCCGCCCCTGCCGCCGCCCAGTAGTCCATAAGGGCTTTTCGGATAACGGAAAAAAAGCCCGCATTCCCGCCTCCGCGCGTGTCCCGCGCTTTCGCGCCAGCCCGTCATGCCGATGATGGTTGCAATTTTCCGTCGGCCGCTATAAGATAGTAACCGATTACTATCTTTTGAGGCGGATATGGATAAGCAGTCCAAGCATTTTCCGGCGGATAAGCGCCGGGCCCTGACGGTCGAATCCGTGATCCAGCTTGCTGGCTCGCAAAATCCTAGCGAGATCACGACCGCTGCCATCGCCAAGCACATGCATGTAACTCAAGGCGCCTTATTCCGGCATTTTCCCAGCAAAGAAGCCATCTGGCAGGCCGTTATGGAGTGGGTGGCCGATCGTCTGCTGGCCCGCTTGGACCGCGCCGCTCAAGGCATCGAATCGCCCCTGGAGGCGATGGAGGCGATGTTCATGAGCCATGTCGAGTTTGTGGTCGAACATCCCGGCGTGCCCAGAATGATGTTTGGCGAGCTTCAGCGCGCCGAGCCGTCCCCAGCCAAGCGGATGGTGCAGGTTCTAATTCAGCGATATGGAGACCGCTTGCACCGGCTTATTGATAAAGGCAAGGCCAACGGCGAATTGCCTGCGTCGTTGGATAGCAATTCAGCGGCAACGCTGTTCATTGGCACGATCCAGGGTCTGGTCATGCAATCACTACTGGCGGGAGACGTGGAGCGCATGCGCCGCGATGCGCCAATGGTGTTTGCAATTTACCGGCGCGGCATTACCCACCCGATTCCGTACTTTGCACACCGGAACCCGTACATTACCCACCTGGCACATTCTTAACCCATTGATTCATAAGCGAAAAATCGCACTTTTCCCGGCTAAAACTCTTTAAAACATATTAAAACTCTTAAAACCCGCCTGGCTTGTGCATAAGTCTCGGCCAAATCAAACCGCCGCAAGCGCCCTACGGGCGCGCCTACCCTCCGGTCGCTTCGCTCCCTTCGCCCCGCCGCTTCGCGTCGGCCTGCGCCTTCGGCGGGGCACCCCTGCGGGGTTCCCCCGGCTGCGCCGGCTCCCCCTCCCGCGAAATGCCTGGCCTTCGGCCAGTAGTTTGTGCTCTGGCGCGGCTTGCCGCGCCGGTGGCAACCCAACCGCCTATGCTGCTACCAAGCATCGAGGCAGCCGGTAGGTCGGAAAAGCGGTTTTCCAGGAAGGTGGCCACCGCACCGGCATCGCATGACTCGACCGTCAGCGCCGCCGGGAAGGCAGCAGGTTGAACGCCAAGAAAAAGGACCAGCAGCCAAGCGGCCGAGCTGGCCAGCATCGCCATTTCCGACGAGGAAGGCCCGGAACCACGCCCAGGGCCGCGCAGGAGCGCCCAGGAGACGCGAAACCGGCGAGAGTAGGGTATGGGTGCCGCCGATCCCGGAAAACGCCGCCACGGCCCGCACAGGGCCAAATTTCGACCCCGACGCGCTCCCGGCCGGACTGGCCCTGGTCCTGCGCGTAGTATTTCGCCGTAGGGTTTGTAAATTGTAGTATGTAGTAGTATCATACAACTTACTACAACGCTACATTTCATACAGGAGCAACCGCTATGGCAGTCACGAAAGAGCAGATTTTTTCCGCCGCCGACGAGCTGGCCGCCAGCGGTCAGCGCCCAACGCTTGAGGCCATCCGCCAGATCACCGGCGGCAGCTATACGACGATCAGCCCGGCCCTGAACGAATGGAAGGCCCGCCAGGCCACCGCCGCCGCGCCCCTGCGCGAGCCTGCGCCCCAGGCCGTCGCCGACCGCCTAGCCGAGCTGGGCAGCGACCTATGGACAATCGCCCTCGACCTGGCGAACGCCCGGCTTGCCGTTGAGCGGGAAGGGTTGGAAAAGGCCCGCGCCGAGCTGGAAGCCGACAGGGCCGAGGCGACCGAGCTTGCCGACCGCCTGGCCGCCCAGGTCGATGACCTGCAATCCCGCCTGGCGTCCATCGAGGCCGCCGAAGCGGCCGCACGCGGCGAAGCCGACGAGCTGCGCGGCCAACTGGCCGCCGCCCAGGAACAGGCGCACACGGCCGAGGCCCGCGCCCAGGAGATCGAGCGCCGCGCCGGCGAGCTGCGCACGGAACTGGACAGGGCGCACCAGGACGCCGACCAGGCCACGAAGGCGGCCGCACAGGCCCGCGAGGACGCCGCCCGCCTGGCCGGGCAGCTCGACACGCTCAAGGAACAATCGGCTGCGCTGCTGGCCCGCATCACGCCGCAGCCCGGCAGCGGCGAGTGATCGGCCCCTCAAGTGTCAAGATCAGCCGCCGCAGCGCGAACGGGCAGGGAACAGACGAAGAAAAGGCCGGGAACGCTTGCGCGTTTTCCGGCCCGATATTGACACTTGAGGGGCGGCCGACTTTAGCCGCCAAAATCATTTACTCAAAAGAGTAAAAAATCAAACGCTCTTTTACTCTTTTCTGCGCTGCTGGCGAAATGCGGCCAGGTCGATCACGTCCGCCGTGCGCCGCGTCGCGGTCTGCATCGGTGTAAACAAGTTCGTTATTTGAGAACGACTTCAATTTATAGGTAAGATAAATGAGAACGCCCCTATCCTGGATGAAAATGGTTCACACCAAAGACGGATTACGCCGCATTCCTATCTCGCTGGTAAGTATGACCGGTGAGGTGCTGGGTTCCGAGTTTGAGTCGTCACTCGAACGCGACCTGATCCTGCGCACGGCGTTCGATTCCGGTGTGGATTGGTTCCAAACTCAGCCCGTCAAGATTGAGTACCTTGATGCCAAAGGCAAGTCTCGAAGCTACACACCGGATCTCCTCATCCATTTCCTAGAAGGTTCCAGTGGCGGTCGTAGACCCATGCTGTGCGAGGTGAAATACCGCACGGATCTGATCGCGAATCGGGATCAGCTCCTTCCCAAGTTTCGCGCAGCCCGCGCCTACTGCCGCGAGCAAGGGTGGGACTTCAAGATCTTCGACGAGCACCGAATCAGAACGCAACGCCTAGCCAACATCCAATTTCTCTGGCGCTACAAGAGTTCAACCCATTGCAGCACTTACTACGCGCAGATCATGGCAGAAATGGTCAGGATGAGCGGCCCCACTCCCATGTTGCCGTTGCTGCAGCGTCTGTACCCCTACAGTCGCCAACGGGGCGAAGCCATTTGGGCTTGGTGGACGATGGTCGTGGGCGGAAGCATCAAATGCGACCTGGATCAGCCCTTGAGCCCGGCCACGCGGTTTTGGGTCGATGAGTCAGAGAAAGAAGTACGGTGGGACTATTCATGCTGAAACCCGGTGCTCACGTATGGTGTGACGACGAGGAGATGACGCTGGTCGAGTTGAAGAGCTTGGGAGTAGCTGTTCTCGAAAGGGAGAATGGCGAACACGTCACCCGTCCTACTGCGACCATTCGCCTGAATCAGCGTCCTCTAAATCAGCGCAAAGCGGACATCGCCGCCATCGATCCCGAAAGATGGAAAGAGGCCTGGAACATCGCTAATCAAATGGATGTGTTGATGGCGATTCCCGATGCGGAACGCACTGCTCAAGACATTGATCGGGTGGCCAAGTTCTTTGGCAAGAATCGCTCCACCATTTATCGCTGGATGGAAAAGCATCGCGCCAACGGCAGCGTCTCCGCGTTGTTGCGCAAGTCGCGCAGCGACGCAGGCAGTCGGCGCTTGGATGCCCGTATCGAAAACATCATTGCCGAGCAGCTTGAGAAGGGCTACCTCGGGCCAAATCGGCGCTCTGTCGCGTCGGTTTTCAATGACATCAAAGAAGCCTGCGCGGCGTTGAACATAACTCCGCCGGATGTCAGCACCGTGCGCTCACGTGTCAATGCGCTGGATCCCAAGCTAGTCACAGAGCGCCGCTATGGCCGCAAGTACGCAGATGAGCGCTACAACCCCCTCAGAGGTTCCTTTCCCAACGCCAACTATCCTTTGGCGGTAGTTCAGATCGACCACACCCCGATGGATGTGATCGTGGTAGACGAGGTTTGGCGCAAACCCATCCAGCGCCCCTATCTGACGATTGCCATTGACGTCTATAGCAAGATGATCGTGGGCTTCTACATCTCTCTGGATCCGCCGGGTGCCTTGGCCACTGGCCAGTGCATTTCCATGTCGATTTTGGGCAAGGAGGAGTTCCTGGCACGACTGAACCTGAGCGATCTACCGTGGCCCTGCTGGGGCAAGATGCGAACGATCCATACCGACAATGCCAAGGAGTTCCGAGGCACGATGCTTGGCTGGGCGGCAAAAGAGCACGCAATCAACCCAGAACGTCGCCCTAAGGGTCGCCCTCGTTACGGCGGGCATGTGGAACGCGGCTTTCGCACCTTCATGGCCAAGGTTCATGAGGAGCTTCCCGGCACCACCTTCTCCAACGTACAGGATCGTGTGGACTACGACTCGGAAGGACACGCCTGCATGACCTTTGAAGCGGTGGAGAAATGGTTCACCCTGTACCTGCTGGGCTACTACCACCAACAGCCGCACAATGGAAACAACGGTTTTCCTCCAGAGTACGTTTGGAAGAAAGCTCTGCTGGAAGGCACAGAAGACATCCTGCCTACTGGCGTTCCTCTACACGTCGATAACCCTGAACAGTTGCGCTTGGATTTCATGCCGTACTTCGAGCGCACCGTGCAGGAGTACGGCATCCAAAATTGGGGACTCACCTGGTACTCTGACGCGATTCGTCGCTTTGTGCACGCCCGAAAAAATGGACTCCAAAGCGAGAAGAAGACCTTCATCTGTCGCTATGATCCACGCGATCTGAGCCGCATCTTTCTGTATGACGAGATGAACAAAGGCTACATTGAAGTGCCGTTTAGAGATCTAACACGGCCCCCAATCAGTCTGTGGGAGGTTAGAAGCGCCAAACGGCTCAACCGTGACGAGGCCAAGTCCACCACCAACGAGACGCTGATCTTCCAGACGATCGCACGCATGCGCAAGCTGGTAGAGGAGCAGTCGGAAGCCACCAAATCGGCGCGGCGACAGCAACAGCGCCAAAAGCAGTGGGAGCGTACGCGCAAGGCCCGCCCCGCCAAACCTGCGCAGCCAGCGCCGCAGCGGGCCGACAGCCCCCAAGACGACGACGGCCCCATCCAGCCCTTTGAGGGCATTCGCGAGTTATGACCGACCCTTACCCTGACCGCGCGCTTTCCGAACGCGCCAAGCAGCTCCTGGAGGCATCTGCAGAAGAGCGCATCGACCACATTCGCCGTCCTGTCTTTATTCCCTACGCTCGGGCGACCGAGGTCTTAGACGAGATGGCCGGGCTGCTGGATCACCCCCAAACCAACCGCATGCCCAACCTGTTGCTGGTTGGGCGATCCAACAACGGCAAAACTGAAATCCTCAAGGAGTTCCGACGCCGCTACCCCGCCGAGGAGCGCGCGCACGAAGACTCGATCTACGTACCAGTGCTCTACGTCCAGTGCCCCCCAGGCCCCAACGACGCCATGTTCTTGGACAAGGCCTTGCGGACGCTGGGCGTGGACCCTAAGAGCTTTTCCGGCACCAGCGACAAGATCCAGGCCCTGGCCATGCAGTTGGTCAAAGTCAAAACCAAGGTCTTGCTGCTGGACGAACTCAATTCCGTCCTGGCGGGCAGCGTAACCAAGCAGTTGCTGCTGCTCACTATCATCAAGTATCTGAGCAACGAAACCAAGATTTCCATCGTCGCTGCCGGAACCGTAGACGCCTTGCAGGCCGTTGCCACCGATGCCCAGTTGCAGAGCCGCTTCCCCGTTCGACCTCTCAAGCGTTGGCGCAATGCTGATCGCGATTTCCGCAAACTGCTGCTCAGCTTCGAGTACATCCTGCCTTTGCGGAAAAGCTCCAACCTGTCCGATTTACAGATGGCCCGCCTGATCTACGGGCTGAGCGAGGGCGTAATTGGCAGTGTCGCCACACTAATCCGTGATAGCGCGGTCATGGCGATCCAGACCGACGAAGAGGCCATCACCGAAGACATCGTACAACGCTGCGCCGCCTTGGGTAAACCAAGCCAGGACGACCTCAACGACCTGTAGCGCCATGAACCCGCTAGCGCTGCAGCTCTGGCCCCACCATCTCAAGCCGCAAAGCAATGAGCTGCTGTCGTCATGGATGATCCGTTTGGCCCATGCGCACGGCTACAAAACTGAGAGGATGTCGCGCATCCTATTTGGCCGAGACCACGCGCTCTGGGGCAAGGACATCGACAAGCTGGGTTCACCGGCTGTGCTGGTTACTCTGTGCACCGTCACCGGCACCAGCATTGAGCAGGCTCGCCAGACCTCGCTGCAACGCTATGCAGGCTTTTTGAGCGAAGCCGTGCCCTCCGGGGGCTACTCGCCTTGGCTGATTCCGCTGCACATCCATCATCGCAAACGCACCGCGCCGGGACTGATGTACTGCCCACTGTGTTTGCAACAAGATGACGTGGCGTTTTTTCGTCTGCATTGGCGCTTGGCCTTCATCACTGTTTGCACGCGACATGGCATCGAACTCCGGGATTCCTGTCCTCATTGCGGGCACCCAGTCATCCCTCATCGCGTGGACATTGGCAAATTAGGGGCCACTCCAACTGATCGAGCCTTCACACGCTGCTGGCAGTGCCATGCCTTTTTGAGCGCGATCAAACCCACCGCCAGTGAGGCCTCGCAGGGGCGTTTCACGGCCCATCTGGAAGAAGTACTTGAGCGCGGCTATGTAGACGCCACCTCATTACACGGCACACATTCGATCGCTTACTTCGCGGGGTTACGGATCCTTACCCGACTGGCCCAGCAAGATAGCCTCGCCAGAGGCGCCCGAACCACTGCCATCGAATGCCTGGACGTTGCACGACGCCGAGCCATCATGCGCAGGGTTTGCGACCTGCTGACCGATTGGCCACACCGCTTCCTGCGCTTCATGCTGGAGACGCACATCAACTACTGCAATATCGCAGGCCCACGGGTCGTCCTGCCCTTCTGGGTGGAGCAAGTCGTGGCCCCGCTTCAGCGCCACCAGCATCCGGCGCGGGGCGCCGCCGAGCTTGCCGACATCGCGCGGGTGATCAGCAATCAATACGGCTCATTCAGTCCTTCAGTGGCCACGCGTCACTACGGAGTTCACGCTGATACAGAACGCTATCCCCTTGAGTATCGAACACAAGTGAGCCAAGACACTCACGTCACTTTGATCGTGTCGCTGGAACATGCGGTGGCTGGCACCGTCGATGCTTACAAACGCTACGCGTGGCTGCAGGATCAGGTCATGTTTAACCTGTACCGTTTCACCGTGCTCACATGCACCGAGATATGCGCCATGACCGTTTCCGCTTTCGACAGCCAAACTCCACTGGATTTTGAGAAAGACGTTTGGTGGAAGATCCCGGCCAGCGAAGCGGAAGCGCTGGCGGCGCTGCAACGCTTCATCCATGGTCCACGCAAGCACGCACCCCGGCTCTTCACGGGCTTGCAAGTGTTCTTCTCGGCGTTCACGGGCAGACCGCTACGGGCATCGGCTCTGCAGGCGCGCTTTCACCAAGCCACCGTCGGCGCCCGTTTAACCGCACCGATTCCCAACATGCTGGCCTACAAGCTTAACAAGCCCCCTCGACCAAGCGCTGGCGGCGCGCTCTACGCCGCGAAGTGACTCACACCGATCGCGGTGTAGTTGTAGCCAATGCTATTCTGCGGCTCAAGGCGACGATCATTCAAACGCATGGCATGGAGGTCCCAGGTGTAGTTGGACCAATCCCAATCGCTCTCATCGGTCTGGACGACAACATAGGTTCCCCGGCGTAGAGAAATCGACGTTTGACGCTCGGCAAAGTCTAGACCTAGGCTGAAGGAGTGCACCTGCGCGTTCTTGCCACTGTTGGCCAGAAGCTTCATAGTTCCAGTAGCAAGGCTCACGAAAGGCTTGAGTGCAGGCTGTGCCGTGTTCAACAACGAAAGCCCGGCACGAAAGACTGCAGAGTCCAATGTTTCCAAGATAGCATCACTGCCTGCGCTGCGGATGTTGTAGGTGCGACCTTCGAAGGCCAAGCCGTCAGGCGGCACTGTCAACCCCAAGAAAACCGGCGCATTCATTACAGCCGCTGCAGATTTGTCTCTGACGCGTAACTGGGTGGCAAATTTGAGCGCCTCCGCTTCCGGCGTCACCTGGTTCTTGCCATTGAACTCACACACCACAGTGTGCTCGCCGAGGCCAGGATAGGACTCCACGTAAAACCGATCCAACGTGATTTTGATCCGCTTGCCGATCAAATCGTGGTCGGCCCTTAGCGAAGCTGCAGGCGCGATGGCGACTTCGCTTCCAGCGTTCCCTGTGGCCTCAATGAAGCCGACCACCATGCCGGTCGGCTTGTAAGCCTGGGCGGGCATTCCCATGCCTTGGGCTTCGACCGCACCTGACAGGTACGGCGCGGCCTGCTCTGTTGCCCCAATGTCGAGAAGATATTGGGCGATGTCGGAATGGGGACGAGACCCTAGAGAATCGGCTGCAGAAAATTCAAACACGTTAACTCCTCACAATAGTTCTGGTGCGCTGCTGCTGGGCCTGGCGCGCACGGACGTCATCACGGATTTGCTCGTAGACCTTGGTATCGACCGATTGCGCCACTTCGATGGTCACGGCTAACGCATAGGGCACAGAAGCATTTTTTGTCGACGGATGTTTAGACATCGACTGAACACCAATCTCCAGTGTCTGACTATCCCCTTTGCCGTAACGCCACAGAGTGTGCCCCTGCAACTGCATATGCACCACAGTGCCCCTCTCCATAGTGGCCTGCACCGGCTGATCCACATCAGCCCGTGACACCCCTTGCCAAAAAATCTGTAACCCGCAGCAGTTCAAGTTCGAGTTCGGCTTGTGGACGCTGTCGCTGATCCGTCACCTGATCAAGCGCCAGTTCAAGAAGGAGTTGTCGATCTCCTCGGTCCACCGCCTCATGAAAATCCTGGGCTTCAGCGCCCAGAAGCCGCTCTACCAAGCATGGCAGCAAGACCCTGTGCTGGTGCGCACGTGGGAGACGGAGACGTACCCCGCGATCCGTGCTGAAGCCAAGCGGGTCGGAGCAACGATCTACTTTGGCGACGAGTCGGGTATCCGCTCGGACTACCACACCGGCACGACCTGGGCGCCGCAGGGCCAGACGCCGGTGGTGCAGGCGACGGGCCGGCGCTTCTCGCTGAACATGATCTCGGCGGTCGGCACGCAGGGTGAGTTTCGGTTCATGCTGCATGAAGGATCCGTCGGTGCAAAGGTGTTTGTCGAGTTCCTCAAGCGCTTGATGGTCAATGCCGAGAAGCCGGTGTTCCTGATCGTCGATGGCCATCCGATCCACAAGGCAAAGATGGTCAAGAGCTACATCGAGAGTTTGGACGGCATGCTCAAACTCTGCTACCTGCCACCGTACTCGCCGCATCTGAATCCGGATGAAACGGTCTGGGCTCATGTGAAGCGGAAGGTCGCGCGCCAGTTGGTCGAGAGTGCCGAGGAGATGAAGCGGCTCGCTCTCGGCGCATTGCGCAGCATCCAGAAACTTCCTGAACTCGTGAAGTCATTCTTCAGGCAGCCAGAGTGCCGCTATATCCTGGAATGACTCTACTTATTGACAAGTTAGTAGTTAACTAATAATATTTGCTTTGCTTGGCTTGGCTTGGCTTGGCTTGGCTTGGCTTGAGCGGGCCTTATACCTTTCTGTATGGATCTCGCGAAGCGAGTTTGGGGCGATCAACGAGATCTATAAAACTTCAGGAGACCATTTATGAAGAACAACGATCCGACATCCCGCAGGAAATTTTTCCGCTCCAGCACCGGTATGGGTGCTGCAGTTGTCGCGACGATGAGCAGCAGCGCATTTGCAGCCGCAGCGCGTCAACCCAGCGCCATTAACTTCCATAGCGGATTTGTCAGCGATCCCTCGACTTATTACGAGGTGCTGGAGCCGGTCACGAAGACCAACAAACCACCGATGGTTCTTATCCACGGCGGGGCGCATAGCGGCTCTTGTTATATGGTAACAGCCGATGGCAGACCTGGTTGGGCACACGTTTTTGCCGCCAAAGGCTATAAGGTTGTTGTGCCAGATTGGGCTGGGACGGGTCGCAGCGGATATATCCCTTATGACGCCTTGACCGGAGAAACGGTGATACGGGGCTTGGGAAAGCTACTTGCCACGCTTGATCGCCCCGCGATTGTCATGACGCATTCGATGTCGGGCCCTTTCGGCTGGAAGCTGCTCGAACTTTACGGTGACCGGATCGAAAAACTTGTTGCCATCGCCCCTGGAGGGCCAGGGAACGTGAGTGCTCCGACGGAGTTTCTGACAGACACTTCCGACTTCGTAGAGGTACGTTTGGCACCAGGAGCGCCCATACTCAAGATCAGTCGCAAGCAGCCTTTTGTTGCGGAGCCCGGTTGGGTCGCCAAGAAGGTGGTAGGCACCAGTACACGTTTCCCGCGGGAATTCCTGGACGCTTATGTCGCCACGCTGGCTGTGATCCCACCCAGGCTTCTGCTGGAGCGGGTGAACTATGCGAACAGTGCGCCTCGTGTCGCAGATTTCTCTGGCTACAAAGGTAAGCACATCGCCCTGATCATGGGGACCAATGATGCGGACCACACGGTCGCGACCGATAAACCTATCGTGGATTGGTTGAATGAAAACGGCGCGCGTGCCGAGTTCATTCCTCTCGGTGAAAAAGGCATCCAGGGAAATGGCCACATGATGATGATGGAGAGCAATAGCGACCAGTTGGCGAACGCAATTGTGGCGTGGTTGCAAACAGGGAAATTTGTCGCCGCGACATCCTAGGAGCCTGCTCAGGAGTGGGTGAAGGTCGGCTGGCGCTTGTTCACGAAGGCGTCCATGCCTGCCTTCTGGTCGTTGGTGTCAAACAGCGAATGGAACAGGCGGCGCTCAAACATCACACCGTCGGACAAGCCTACAGCATCCCGTAAAAGATTCGTGGTTCGCTTCATGCACGAGGCTGTCCGTCAAGCACGTGTAGGGGTGTTATAGCCGTCGCACAGAGCGGACCATTTCGTGAATCTCCCGCCCACTTAAAAAGATCGATGACTGAAAAAAGTAACAATTCAACTATAAGTGCTGTTTGCTTATTTGTTACTCTTTTCCTGTCTCAACTCAATGAATGCGAAGCAAGGAACCACAAGTGGATGTGCAACGAATGAAATGAGTAGCACATCCGCGCCGTGGTCAGCAGCACACCGCAGGTGTGTATGCTTTCAGAATGAGGGGTATGAATAGCTGGTTGTTCTGTCTATATCGCTTCTTCGTTGATAGCCAGTCGAAATAAGCCGTCATTCGCTGCGCTGCCGCTTCGCAAACGACGTGGATGCAATTTCGTTTTTTTACTTCAGCCTTCCGGCTTTCGTGACAAAAACTCATTGCGTTGGTCTTCAACCAGTTTGAGTTGAGTTCTTGGCAATTCATCTTTTGCACTGCGCCCATTTCAGCCATCACGCTGTAGCGCCACCCGCTGAGTTCTCCCGATGGAGCTTGTTATATAAGCCATTGGTGTTGGTCATTGACCAGATAATTTCCTTCATCAGCAGCTCAGTGGGCGTTTCTTGGTAGAGCGGAAAGTTCTTTCGAATCATTGTGGCCTTCTTGCGTTGCACGGGTGTCAACACCGGGGCACGTTCTGGGCGCTTCGTGCCGTCAATCGGTAGCTGCTTGCTGCCTTTGAAGATGTTGTTCAGCAGATAGTTAGCCAGGTCCGCTTCCATCACGTAGACGTGACAGGCATTGGCGTTGTCGCTGCGCAGGCAACCGCGCATAATGACTTGATGGGCGATTTCTCCCAGCAATGCGTGACGAACCTGTAGTGCCGTCATGCCGCCCATGTCCATCAAAAAGGCTGTTGCCAGGTTGTCGTAGTTGATGGCACTGAGGATGGCGATATGCGACTCATCGCGGAACTGATTTACACCGTGGCAGTTGTGCTTGACGCGTTGCCAGCCCTGCTCCGTTTCATACATATTGTTGTCTACATACACCGGATTGGCGCACTGGGATTTGATGTAGGCCGTGACGGTGTCCTTGAGGCCAGTGTTGGCACGGTTGAACGTCTTGCTGTTCCGATTTTGCTCAGCCGAATGCAGCGTCAAATTGGGTGTTGAGTAGGGTTCGAATGCGTGGGTGAAGTGGAACTGCGCCCCATATATTGCTGCCCATAAGTGGTACTGGCGTGTCACCATAAAGTTGGCGCAGGCGATGTGCACAGCATCGGCTCCAGCATAGATGTCGGGACTCACGACACGGAACAGCAGCGAGTCCATCTCCATGGTGGCCTTGTTGGTGTAAATGGCCTGCGGTGTTGCCAGCAAGTCCTGCATGAACTGCTTGTTGTCCAGCATGTCGGCTGTGGCCAGGAACTCAGCTACACGCGCCGTATTCAGCGTGACCTTGTACCAACCCTCTTTATCGCTCGCGCCCACCACAAACATATCCAACCACTGCGCGTGATTGGCCATCTGCCACTTGCACACATAGAAGGGCTCAAGGTGTTCGTCCTGCAGCACGGTGCGGTTGGTGCACAGCAGCGTTTTGGATTCAAAGTCCAAGAAGGCTTTTTGCGTGATCACGAGAACACGGGTGTTGGCCTCGATGGCTTTGTAGACTTGTTGTTTGACGTTGTGACTGTTTCCGCTGTGAATAGTGGTGCCATAGTCGGCATATTCATCTGCTAACGCGAGCGATGGCACGATGACCAGAAAGCGTGTGTCTTTGTGCGCTGTGATGAATTTTTTATTGTGGGTGCTTTTGCCTTTGCCACACCCGGCCGCATTTACCTTATACATAGTTATAACCCTTGTTATCAGGCCATCCCTGGCCTGCTGCACGCTTGATTGCGCACAGCACTATTTATCTCGGCAATGAGAAAGTCCTGGGTTTTTAAAGCCCAGGACCAAGGGTGGATGTTTATAACGAAGGATCAGCGCACTTGAGATGCACGCACGTATTTATCTCTTCCACTTGCCCTGTTTCAGTTCCTGATATGCACGGCCTGCGGGCCCGCAAAGGGATGCTTGGCGTAGACCACCCACTCGACCTTGCGCAGTGGTGCCAGCCAGCGCTGGAAGGTGCGCGCATCGGCCAGTGCGGCAAGCTCGCCGAAGCACCGCAGCTTGCCGCCGGCGTGCAACCGCCCCAGCGCTTCGAGAAAGCGCCGCCGGAACAGTCTTGAGAGCACCCGCACCGGCAGGAAGAAGCCCGGCCGGCACGCCACCCAGGTCTTGCCGTCGGGAGCCAAACCACCACCGGGCACGATGCCGTGTACATGCGGATGGTGGGTCAACGCCGAGCCCCAGGTGTGCAGCACCAGTGTGGCGCCGATCCTGGCGCCCAGGTGCTTCGGATCGGCAGCGATGGTCTGCAAGACCTCGGCCGCCAGATCGAACAACAGCCCATACAGCGCGGCCTTGTTCTGGTACGCCAGGTCGGCCACTTGCGCCGGCAGCGTGAACACCACGTGGTAATAGTCCACCGGCAGCAGATCGACCTGCCGGGCCTCCAGCCAGCGCTGTGCCGCCGCGCTCTGGCACTTGGGGCAGTGTCGGTTGCGGCACGAGTTGTAGGAAACCTGGTCCGTGCCGCAGCCGCCACAGCGCAGCACGTGCCCACCCAGCGCCGCGCTGCGGCACTGCTCGATGGCCGACATGACCTTGAGTTGGCCCAGGCTCAGGTGGCCGCGCTGGGCGGCACGCCAGGCCGGGCCGTGCTGATGAAAGACGTCGGCGACCTCCAAAGAGGGCCGTCCCACGACCACGTCCTCAAGACGGTGGCAGCGGCTCCAACGGGCCGATCACCTCGCGCAACAGATCGGTGGCCACATGTGTGTAGATCGCCGTCGTCTCCAGCCGCTTGTGGCCCAGCAGCAGCTGGATCACGCGGATGTCCACCTTGCGCTCCAGCAGGTGCGTTGCAAACCCGTGGCGCAGCGAGTGCGTGGAGATACGCTTGTCGATGCCGGCGGCCTCTGCAGCGGCGTGCACGGCGCGGTTGAGCTGGCGCGGCGTCAGCGGGTCTGTCGGATCCAGGCCTGGGAACAACCAGCCGCCGGGCAGCATACGGCCCTGCCTGTTGGCAATGCGCCACCACGAACGCAGGCGCAGCAACAGCACCGGACTGAGCATGGCGTAGCGGTCCTTGCGGCCCTTGCCTTGCTCCACCCGCAGTGTCATGCGCTGGCTGTCCACGTCGGTGACCCTCAGGCCGATGACCTCACTGGCACGCAAGCCAGCGCCGTAGGCCACCGACAACGCCGCCTGGTGCTTGACGTTGGCAGCAGCGGCGATCAGCCGGGAGACCTCCTGTGGGCTGAGCACCACCGGCAGCTTGTGTGGCAGCTTGACCGGATGCATGCGGGCCATCAGGTCCGACCGCTGCAGCGTGACGTCGAAGAAAAACCGCAGTCCGGTGAGCGTGACGTTCAACGTCATGGGTGAGGCGCCCGTGTCCACCAGGTGGAGCTGGAAGTTGCGCAAGTCCTCCACGGTGGCCGTGTCGGGCGAGCGGTGCAGGTAGGCTGCCAGCTTGCGCACGGCGCGGATGTAGGCCTCTTGGGTGCGTGGTTCCAGTTTGCGCATGCGCATGTCTTCGAGCATGCGCTGACGCAGTGGGGTTGCCGCCGATGTGATCTTGTCCATGGTTGCTGCTCCGTCGGTGAACGAGGCGGATTGCCTCGACACCGACGGTGACACCAACGCGGCGATCAGTCGCCAGCGGGTTGCGCGAAGCGCCTACCGCGCGAGCGGTTTAGTCCGTCGCTGCAAAGCGGCTGTCAGCGCCAGTGGCTATCACCAGTGGCCTGGTCAAATAACACCGGGTTGATGGTCTCACAATCAGCACCAGCATACGCAGGTAGATCAGGGTCGAAGTGTCGGCTGAGAGATGTCTAACGTGGAGGGAACGTAGGATTCGGCATCAACCGTCCAAGATGTTGCGTATTTATAAAACGCGTCCGATTGCGCAAGCTCGTCAGCTCGCGCCTGCGCTGTTTTGTGGTTTAAATACTTACCCACGATCTCCCATCGAGCCGCAGGCCATCCCAGCACGGGAGGTACAAAGGCTCGAAGTACAACAGTCCGTCGTTTGGCGCGAGATTTGGGAGAAGTCGTCTTTTGCTCATTGATGCCAATGCGCGCAGACTTTGCTTCGGTAAGTTGCTGCTTGTACGGTTTCAAGAGCGTTATTGGAGCACCGTTTTTGATGCAAGTCCACAGAGAACCAGCCCATCCTGATCTGAAAGACATGTGCGGCCTCATTAGCCGCAACAGCGCTATATCAGAACACGCGGCTCACGCTGGTCGCAATCATAGTTTCTAGTATCAGCAGTTTGTTAGAAGTAACTCTGTAAGGCGTAGCTACGCCAAAAACTAAGTGCTTTCGATGGCTTGGATTATTCGACCGGCGATCACGTCAGTCGTGCGGACTGAATCGTGGTCAATTCGCTTTTGCTTTAAGTCCAAAAACGAGATGTCAAGCGGCCATGTTTTGCTAGGATTTCTCACTGTTCTGATAAGAATTTCCCGCAGCTTTCCAACCTCCACCGCACCAAAGTCGTTCGCCCATAATAGCAAAATCGGAAAATCCTCCATATAGATATTCTGTTCATTGATTCGCCGTTCGGCTTCGAGCACATAAAACAAGCGCTCACCAGCCCTCAATGAGACGCAAATTAATTTGCGCCTCTCTTTTTGCGCCTTATCTAAGAAGGAAAACTGTCTATTGCGAGACCGTTGTTTCAAACAGGGAATTACCGGAAAAAAGCTATACAGGTCGTCTCCTGTCGAGATTTTTCCTGCTACAGTTTGAATCATTGGAATAGGCATAGGCTGGATCGAGTCGATACCAAACTTACTCTCCAAGTGATCCAGAATTCTCTTGAACGACTCCAGGTCAATCGATCTCTTTGCGACTTCGGGCTCGTCTAGATCGTCCTCCAGCGGCTCCTCGTTTACTTCAGTTCCGACGATCTTGTCACTGACGTCCTGACGCACTGCAGTTGAATTGCCCCAGGTCGGCGTTCCTGCGCTGCTGTTTTCCAGCCTGGGATTGAAAACGGGGGGTTTCTTTTCCGCAGAAGAATGCGTGGAAGGACGCGCTTTCCGCGTCATGCATCGACTTAACTCCAATGAGGTGAAACGACGGATCTCTGGCACAGCCGTCGCTGCAACACTATTCTTTGCAGGGCGCGCCTCGGTATCGATGACGCCTTGGTGCTGGCCAGGACCTGTCTGCGATTGTTGGTTGGCATACGCTTCCGGCGCACCTGGTGGCGGAGTACTCCCCCCGGGTTCGGCAACTCGCTGAAAAGTCAAATCGTCAAAGGGAAACTTGGCGTTGCATTCTTCTATGCGATGAGCC
Source organism: Pseudomonadota bacterium (assembly GCA_003577275.1). Taxonomy (GTDB): domain Bacteria; phylum Pseudomonadota; class Alphaproteobacteria; order Sphingomonadales; family Govanellaceae; genus PRO5. The sequence continues at coordinate 122,511 of QEVO01000002.1, read as the reverse complement.
ACAAAAATGAATTTGTTATCAAGCAGCTTGATTCGACGCCCTCTGATCTTAATTACCGCTTTTTGTTTGAACGGGAATTTAGTACGAGGATAGCCCGTTAACCTTGGACTCACTTCATTCGCTCTGGCAACCAATTTACTGAGATGAATCCGTCGAACACCTTCCAAGGCCGAGCTGGGATCTTCGAAAAGAATTCGACCGATGAGGATTGCATCGTCAAAACTAAAATCAACCTGATATTCAAAACGAGCAGCTTTTGAAGTTAACTCGCAATGGGGTCCCTCGTGAAGATTGCTAACAACTTTTCTATAGAGGAAGTCTTCCGAAAAATGACCACCGAACACCGCGCCATTCAAATTTGCGGAGTTTGTGTAGTAAAATCTCATGATTTCTAATTCATGAAATAGAACTTTAAATGGATATGGTTTATGCGGGCTTGCATCCTTCTCAGGGGTTGTTTTAAGCGAGGTCTTGAGAATTTCTCCGTCGATAACTTTGACGGCACTGTGGACACCTTCGTTTAACAGTCTGTCACTGATCAAAGAGGAACTCGGGTCAATACCGACCTGATTTAGATAGAGTTCATGGCTCTCCGGTAAGTTTCTCGAATCAAATTGGAATTCAATTTCTTCGAGTTTTGAACTGATCGAGCTTGGTACGAACACCCCATCTTGCAAACAATGTCCAAGTTGCAGCAAGCCTAGGGAATTTACGCCGACAGTCCTTACCTCTTGGCGAGATAGATGCCGCTGCATCCTCCCTGGAAACTGGGGATGAGGGCTGCATGGCGTGAGGATGCATTCGACGCTCTCTTGAGGCTCGTCGGCCGGATTGACAACGAAGCCCCCAAAAAAATCTAACAGCCAAAGAAATTTGCTATCGAGGTCGAGCTGCTCGATAGATTTATGAACCAAAGCCATTTTTTACTGTGCTCCCTCATCCCCAACGAAGGGACTTGAAGAGAGTCAGTCTATTCGCAAATATCACCCGCTATTCGCACGAAGCTTTCAATATTCGCATTTGGCGATCCTGTTTACAATCGGCGTGGCTGGGGCAGGGTGGCCGGGTTCCGCCTGGCGCTGCCGCCAGCGGAACAGTTCGACCAGAAACGACCCCAGGAAGATGCCGGGGATGAACGGCAGCACGATCAGCACGCCCAGGGCCGAGGCCAGCGCCCGGAATGGCTTGGCGAGCCACCGCAGCGGCCCGCGCAGCAGATCGGCCAGCAGGCCATCGAGCAGCCAGAGCGCCACGGCCAGGACGAAGCCGCCGGCGGCGACCGTCATCACCGCGCCGCCGCCGAACCAGGTGGCCAGGCCGAGCAGCAGCAGATAACCGATGACGACGAAAACCCACATGGCCGCGCCCGTCAGCTATGGTAGGGGTTGGCGTCGAACCGCCCGGCATACTCGGGATCGGCCAGGTAGTTCAGCCGGTCGAGCAGGTACGGCCGTTCGCCACGCACCAGGACAATCGGCTTTTCAGGCCCCAGGCGCATGACCTCATCCGGCGTCAGCAGCTCGCGGCCGGCGAACTGCTGGCTTGAGCCGCTGGACTTGCCCCGGTTCAGGGAACCGCCACCGCCGGAAACGCCGGTGCCGCTGTTGCGGCCGGTGTTCTCCGTCTCAAACTCAATCGTGGCTTTGCCCAGGCTGTCGCTGATGTACTTGGCCGTGTCGTAGTCGTCGGTGCCATAGAACGACTTGGCGCTGTTCGCCAGGAAGGTTTGCCACTTCGGATAGACGCCCTTCAACTGGCTCAAGTCCTGGATGAACACCCAGAAGGCTAGGCCGTAGCCGCGCATCAGGCTAACCGCGTCCTCGATCTGCTTCATGTAGCCGAGCTGGCCGAACTCATCGAGCAGGAAGGCGACCCGGTGCATGGGTTGCGTGGTGCTCGACGTGATGGCCGCGATCACGGAGCCGATGAAGGCCCGGACAAAGCGGGCATTGGGGCCGATCTTGTTGGCGGGCAGCACCATGTAGACCGTCATCAGTTCGGCCTTCATGTTCGCCAGGTTGAAATCGGAGCGCGACACGGCCGCCGCGATCCGTGGATCATCCATAAAGGCCGTGCTCTTCTGCGCCGTGGAAATCACCGAGCCGCGTTCACGGTCGGGCATCCCCATGATGGTGTTTGCCGCCCGCGCCGGAAGGCCGAAAGCGGCCTTTTCGTCGGCGGCCATTTCGGCCAGGGTCTCAAAAAGCACTTCCTCGCCGGCGGTCAGGATGCGCCGCACTTCGGGCAGATTGCGCCGGCCTTCATCCAGGCCGGCAACGTGCAGCATCAGCCCTTGCAGCAGCGTCCGGGCCGACTCGTCGAAGTGCGCCTGCCCCTTCGGGTCTGGAATCACCAGGCAGTCAGCCAGCACGGCCGATTCACCGACGCATTCCGGGTCACTCGTATCGAGGCGATCCAGCAGGTTGAAGGCGTGCGCCTCGCCCTTGGTCACGCCGAACGGATCGACCACGAAAACCTTATGCCCCAGCTCGCGGCGGGCGCGAGCCGTCACGGCCGCGTTTTCGCCCTTCACGTCGAGCACCAAGGCCGAGCCGGGATAGTCCAGGAGGTTCGGAATCACCGCGCCAATGCCCTTGCCGGAGCCGGTCGGGGCGACCGTCACGACGTGGCCGGTAAAGCGGAAACGCTGATCGAGGCCGGCGGGCGCATCGGCCACCCGGCCCAGGGCGAAACCGGCGGGCTTGCCGGGCGCGACCAGGTGCCCGGCCTGGCGGATTTCCGCGACCGTGCCCCACCTGGCCGACCCATGCGTGACCGGCTGCGCGCCGGGCGCGGAAGCGGCCTGAACAGCGGCCGCGCCGATGCTGGCAGCGCCGCCCGGTTCGCCCTGCAAACCGGCCCGCAGGTTGTCCAGCCAGGCCCCCAGGACGCGCAGCCGATGGCCCAGGGTGGAGCCTTCGCCGAGCTTGGACGCCAGCGCGCCGCAGATGCGGCCGCCCTGCGCATACATGGCATAGGTGCCGACCAGGGTTGCCGCGATCATTGCCCAGGACGGCAGGAAGGGAACCAGCACGAACGCCAGCACCATTGCCGACCCTGGCAGCAGGTAGGCGAGGGCCGCCGCGCCCGCCAGAGTGATCGGGTTTTGCTTGCGCTTCACGGCCACCACGACCGCGCCGAGCATCAGCACGAACAGGACGAAGAAGAAGATGCCCCAAACTTCGGTGATGCGCCGTGCGAAGCCGCCGAAATAGCCGCTTGCCGTGTTGCCGGAAAGCTGCTCCCGGCGGGTCGCGGCCTTCTGCTCAACTTGACCGCGATACTCCGATATAACCTTGTCGCCTTCCGCAGCCGCCAGCCCCTTCACGAACTCAACGCCCCGCGTCACGGACTGCTGCACCACATTGACGCCGGCGGTAGCGGCCGCCGCCGGGCGCTGGCCGTCCAGGCCGCCGGAAATCCGGGCGCTGAACTCGTCCAGGTTCGCCGCCGTTCCCAAGCCCGCGTTCTGCAAGAAAAGGCCGAGATCGGTGCGATACAGGCTAAGGATGTTCGCCGCGCCAACGGCGTTCCGGCTCGCCAGCGCAGCCGCCTCCATTTCCTTCAAGACGGGCAGCAATTCGGCCCACTTGGCGCGGTAGGCTTTCCAGTCTCCTGCATTCGTCGCCATCGCCAAATCCTGCTGCCCTATGTCGAGCTTTTGCAGGTTCGCTTCCCACGTCTGATAGGTCGATTCCTGCGCGTCACAAATGCGCTTCACCCAGGCGTCAGCATCGGCCGCGCCGTAGAGCTTTCCGGCTTCTGCCGCCGGGTTGCATTCGGGGAAAACGCGGGCGTGCGCCGTGTTCGCCAGAGAAAGGACGAACGCCCCAAAAAACACCGCCACAACGGCGGCCCACAATCTCGCAAAGAAATCTTCAACATCCATCATGCTTCACCTCTCTGTCAGGTAGAAATTGACGGCTAGGAACGGTTGCCGCCGTCCTCTCCATCATCGGAAAAAGCCGCGTCGCCTGCCGCCTCAAAGCGCGCTTTAGTGGCGTCAGCGTTCGGCCCTTTGAGCGCGCCGGCCGCGAGGGTCAAAGCGCCCAGGATCACGGAAGCCGGATAGTCCGCCATGCCGGACTTGATGACCAAGCCGCCAAGCTGAATCTTGCGGCGTGCATCCTCTCTCCTGGCGTTCATCCGAAGGCGTCCTAAATCGCGCTCAGTTCGCGCCAGTCGCTGCCGGAACCGGAGCAGCTTGCTTGGCTTCGCCTTTGCGAAATTTCGAGGCGATAGCCTCAAACTCCTTCCGCATGGCGGCGTCATCGATGTCGAGATCGCCAAGACCGGCGGCAATCGCAATCTTGCCGATGCGTTCGGCGGCCTTGCTTTCGAGTTCGGCCAGTTCAGCCTTGATGCGGTTCAGCTCGGCCAGCTTGTCGGCCTTGCGTTCGGACAGGGTCTTTCGTGCCATCGTTACAGCTCCTTTCGTGATTGCGGGTTATGCCCGCGTGATGTTAGCACCTTGCGACGCTGGTGGGGAAGGCACGGCGCTGGTATAGTCATGCAGCGAAGCGAAATGCGCACTTACGGGTTGCTGCGCAACCCTCATGCGGCCGGGGATACCCCGGCACCCCTTTTTAGCGGCTAAAACGCCAAGGGAAGATATGGCGATCTATCACCTGAACACGCACACGATAGGACGGGCGGCCGGGCATAGCGCCGTGGCTGCTGCCGCCTATCGGTCTGCGTCGAAGCTGGTAGATGAGCGCACCGGGGAAGTGTTCGACTTCACCCGGAAAGGCGGCGTCCTGTCGGCCGAGATCGTCACGCCCGCAGGCGTGCCGGTTCCCGAGCGCGCCGCCTTGTGGAATGCCGCCGAGGCCGCCGAGAAAAGGAAGGATGCCCGCGTTGCCCGCGAGTGGCGTGCGGCCCTTCCGCATGAGCTTGATGATGCCGACCGCCGGGAACTGGCGTTGCAGATGGGAAAGGCCATCGCGGAACGCTATAGCGTGGCCGTTGACGTGTGCATCCATGCGCCAGACAAGGAGGGCGACGACCGGAATTTTCACGTTCATATGCTGGCGACCACGCGCACTATTCAGGCCGATGGAACGCTGGGCGCGAAGGCCGTCATTGAGCTGGCGAACAAGGATCGGCAGAAGGCCGGCATTCCGGGGACTAGCCAGGGCGACATCACAGACATTCGCCGTCAGTGGGCCGAGCTGACGAATGCGGCTTTAGAGCGTGCGGGGATAAGCGCCCGCGTCGATCACCGCAGCTATGCCGACCAGGGCATCGAGTTAACCCCGACCCGTCACATTGGCACCGATGCTGTGGCGATGCAGCGGCGCGGCCTGGAAGGCGTGGAGCGCATCGACCTGCACAACGCAGACCGGCAGGAACAAGCCCGCCAGATTACCGAGCGGCCGGAGATCATCCTAGACAAGATCACGGCGACGCAGGCCGTATTCACGCGCCGCGACATTGCCGCCGAGCTGAACCGCTACATTGACGACGCCGGGCAGTTCCAGGGCTTGCTTGCCAAGCTGGAAAACTCGCCGCTGCTGGTCGAGATGGAACCGGCGAACGGCCGCGATCCGGCGAAGTTCTCCACCCGCGAAATGATCGACACCGAGCGCGGCATGGTGGAGTGCGCCGAACGCCTGGCCCGCGCCGGGCGGCATGGCGTTTCCGGCCCGATCACGAACGCCGCGATTGATGGCGCGGGCACCCTGTCGGCCGAGCAGCAAAACGCCGTCCGGCACGTTCTCAAGCCGGGCAGCCTGGCCGTGGTCATCGGCGACGCCGGCACGGGCAAATCGTTCTCGATGAAGGTTGCACGCGAGGCATGGCAAGCGCAGGGCTTCAACGTGCGCGGCGCGGCCCTGGCAGGAAAGGCGGCCGACGAATTGCAGGCGGGCAGCGGCATCGAAAGCCGCACGCTCGCCAGCCTTGAATTTGCGTGGAAAAACGGAAAGGACAAGCTCACTTCGCGCGATGTTCTCGTGATCGACGAGGCGGGCATGATCGGCAGCCGCCAGCTTGGCCGCGTGCTGAAAGCCGCCGAGCAGGCCGGGGCAAAAGTCGTCCTGCTGGGCGATGACAAGCAGCTTGCCGCCATCGAGGCCGGCGCTGCCTTCCGGGGCGTTGTGCAGCATGTCGGCGCGGCGGAAATCACAGAGGTTCGACGCCAGAAAGAAGCATGGGCGCGGGCCGCCGGACAGGAGCTTGCACGCGGCTCCGTTGCCGATGGCCTTGCCGCATATGCCGAGCGCGGGCATGTGCAGATTCACGACAGCCGCGAGGCCGCACGCGAGGCCCTGGCGGCCGCGTATGTGGGCGACCAGGGCAAGGGCAGCCAGATCATCCTTGCCCATTCCAATGCGGACGTTCAGGCGCTTAACCAGGCCGTGCGCGATGCCCGGAAGGAGCGCGGCGAGCTGGCCGGTTCCGCCCGGTTCGTGACCGAGCGCGGCGGCCGCGAGTTCGCCGCCGGCGACCGCATCGTGTTCCTGAAAAACGACCGCGACCTTGGCGTGAAGAACGGCACTCTTGGCACCGTCGAGCGGGCCGAGGATGGCAGCCTGGCCGTGCGGCTGGACAGCGGCGAAGCGCGCCAGGTGCAGGCGTCCCAATATGCGGCGGTCGATCATGGTTACGCCGTCACGATTCACAAGGCCCAGGGCGTGACGGTTGATCGCGCCTACCTCCTGGCGACCCCCGGCATGGATAGGAGCCTGGCCTATGTCGGCATGACCCGGCACCGCGAGGCCGCGACCCTGTTTGCCGGGGCGGACGACTTCACCGACCGGCGGGCCGGGCGGCTGGTCGATCACGGCGCAGCGCCCTACGAGAACAAGCCGGAGAACCGGCCGAGCTACTTTGCCACCCTGGAGAACGACAAGGGCGAGCGGCACACCATTTGGGGCGTCGATCTTGAGCGCGCCATTGCCGCCAGCGGCGCGCAGCGCGGCGACCGCATCGGCTTGGAGCACGGCGGTTCGCAAACCGTGCGCCTGCCGGATGGCACCACGGCCGAGCGCAACACTTGGCACGTTCGCGGCGCGGCCGAGCTGGCCGCCGGGAAGCTGGCCCAGGTGCTGGGCCGCGAGCGGCCGAAGGAAAGCACGCTGGACTTTGCCGACCGGCGCGGCTTCGACGGCGAGAACGTCATGCGCCGCTGGCTCGAACGCGGCCGGGCCAAGGTGGCCGAGCTGGCCGGGAAGATGCAGCGCGCCATGCGCCGCAGCTTGGAGCGCCACGGCCGCCCCGACCTCATGCCCGCGACCGACATTGCCGGCCGTCCGGCCGTGCAGCGGCCGCAGCAGATCGAGCAGCCGGCAGCGCCGCAGCGGCCGCAGGCCGAGCGCACGGCCCCCGACCCGCTGGCCGGGTTCCGCGCCGGCGTCGAGCGCGCCGAGGCGGCCGGCGGCGGCCTGGCGCTGGACGTGGCGAAGGCACAGCTTGCCGTCGCCCAGGAGTTCCAGGCGGCCGGGAAAGACCCCCGGCACTACTCGGCCGCGATCATGCAGGAAGGCCAGCAGCGGGCCTTTGCGGGCCTAGCGCAGCCGTCCCAGGCCAAGGCCGAGCCGGAGCGCCCGGCGGCCGTCCAGGTCAGCGAGCAAGACCGCAAGCGGGCCGAGATGTACGCGAAGCGAGAGGCCGACCAGTTCAAGGCGCTGGCCGTGAAGCGGCAGGCGGGCTTTGCAGGCTACACCGACCGCAACCCGAGCGCCTGGCGCGAGCTGCCGGCCGAGCTGCGCGAGCGCATCGAGCGATTCAACGCCATGCCGAAGGAGCGCCAGGCCGTCGAGCTGAACAAGATGCAGCGCGAGCTTGCCGACAGGTATGCACGCGACCCGAAGGAGATCGAGCGCAGCCGGCAGCGGCAGCGCGAGCAGGAACGCGGCAACGGCGGTTTGAGCCGATGACGCGCCGTTTTCAACCAACCAGGAGCACGCACCAATGAGCACAGAACCGACGAACGAAGAGCTGGCCCGGGGCTACGCCAAGCAGATCGAGCAGGCGCAGCAGCGGCGCGAGGCGAAAGACCTTGAGCGGCTGGAACGCCACGGCCAGGCGGCCGCGCAGCAGTCCCAGGCCATCGAGGCCGAGCAGAAGCAAGGCCAGCAGGGCCAGGGCTTCGAGCTGGACGCCAGCCAGAAAGTCGAGCTGAACGAGATCAACGGCCAGCAGGCAAAGACGCTGGCAAAGGAATTAAACCGGGACAACGAGAACGGCGACCAGGTGAAGCAGGCCCGCGCCCGCGAGATCGCCGAACGGTTCAAGGAGAAGGCGGCGCGCGACCGGGAGCAGTCCCGCAGCTTTAGCCGCTGAAAGGCGGCGCCAGGGCGGCGGCAACCGGCCCAGGCGCCTAACCACAACCCCATCCGACAGAGGGATGAAATCATGGCTGAAACCAATGTTACCGGCGGCGCCCGCCGCGAGCTAACGAAATACCGCGTGACCTTCGCGGCCGCCGTCATCGGCCTGGCCGGGGCCGGCTGGATGTTCCAGGCGGCCTATGAGCAGCACATCAAGGTTTTGCAGATCGGCGACGACACCGGCCAGCGCCTGCAAATGCGCGGCCTCAACCACGACCAGGAGGGCGCGGAGCATGGGCAGCGTTGAATCCTGGCGGCGCGCTGCCCTGGCGGCCTACGTCCTGGCCGGTGCCGGCCTGGCCTCGGGCGGCTATGCCCTTGCCACCACGCAGGCGAACGTGAACGCCATCGCGGCCGCGCAGAAGCGTCTTGATGACGACGAGTGGAGCAAGCATCAGGCGCACGCCAAGACCGACAGCGCCCGCAGCGCCGCCGGCGAAGGCGTGGCGCTGGACGCCCGCCCCTACCCTGCCGCCGTCGATTGGTCGGCCGTGGCCGGCCAGGTGATGCCGTCCGTTGTCATGGTGGCCGTCATCGAGCGCGCCAAGGGCGACGGCAGCCGTAACCGGGCATGGCTTGTCCCTGGCGTTCAAACCAACCTGGCAACCGAGCTGCTGACCCGTTACCGGGCCTGGCAACACGAATGGGCGAAGGCCGACCAGGAACGCGAATGGGTGACGCTGGGCGCGGGCTTCCTTGTCGGCGACGGCCGCACGGCGCTGACGGCCGCGCACGTCCTGGCCGGCATCGAGGGCGTGCGGGTGAAGCTGGCAAGCGGGGAATGGCGCAGCGCCCGCGTGGCGCGCATCGACCATGTGCGCGACGTGGCCGCGCTGCTGATCGACGGCGAGCCGGGCCAGCCGGTGCGCGTGGCCCCCGCCCTGCCACGCCAAGGCCAGGCCATCGCCGCGATCGGCTCCCCGAAGGGCTTGGACTTCTCCATGAGCGCGGGCATCGTCAGCCGTCACGGCCAGGTCGGCGGCCTGATTGGCGCGGCGGGCATGTTGCAGATCGACGCGCCCATAGCGGGCGGCAACTCCGGCGGCGTTGTCGTCAATGGCCGGGGCGAGGCCGTGGGCCTTGTGAGCCACAGCGCCGGGCCATTCACCCAGGCCGTGCCCATCGGCCGCGCCTTGGCCGTGGCGGGCTTGTAGAGGCAACCAGGAACAGCAAGGGCGGCCAGGTCGCCGCCCTTTTCGCTTCCGGGCCTGCACCGTCAGAAATGGCGATGCTGGCCAGCCCTACCCGTCCAGGCCGTGCATGGCCCTGGCCCGCGCCGCGACTTCGCAGGCGTGCTGGATATAGGCCGGGTCGGCCGTAGCTTCGGCGTCGGCCAGGAATGCGGCCACGGCCTCGGCACTGGTCAGGCACTCGGCCGGGTCATAGGGCGTCAGCACTTCACGGCCGACCGCCGGCGCATCCACCCATTCGCGTTGTTCCGGCGGCAATGGACACTGGCCGGATGCTTCGGCTTCGGCCAGCAGCTCATCGAGCGTGCGGCGCACCTGGTCAGGCGTGATGGCGCGGGCCGGGTCGGCCTTCAATGCGTCATAGGCCGGGCCGGCCTTCTCATGCAGCCAGCTTTCCAGGTTTTTCGGGTCGGTCATCGGCGAGCCTCATCGAGCCAGGCCAGCGTTTCGGCGTCACGGGCGGCTACGCGGGCCAGCAGCTCGCGCAGCAGCGCGGCCAGGCTCATGCCGTGCGCTGCCGCGACGGCGGCCGCTTCGGCCTTCACGTTCGCAGGAATGGCGGCGCTGATGGTGACGTTCTTTTCGCTCATGCGTTTCCCTTCTCTTTGATACTCGCCGCCAGCGCGGCGAGGCGCTGCGGGTCGCGTGTTTCGCACTCCCAAATTACCAGGGCAGTCCGACGGTGGACGAAACGGCCAAGCAGCAGAGGCTATAACGAGACTAAGCGTCCAAATGCCGCCACAAATACCACGATGCTACCGAACAAAAAGGTTGCCACACCTGCCCGACATGCTCTAGCTCGGCATCATCCCCAAACAGCAATCGGGCCGCTCGCTGCAAACCGGCGTCCCCCAAAGACAAAACGTCCGGCCTGCGAAGGCCGAAGATCAGGAACATTTCCGCCGTCCATTGACCGATGCCGGGAAGATCCACCAGTGCAGCGATAACGTCCGCATCTGGCGCTTCCTGCATTGCCTCTAGGTTCAGCCGCCCATCGCTAACACGCTGAGCCAGTTCAAGGATGTAGCGAGCCTTGGCCGATGAAAGCCCGGCAGCCCGTAGAGCCTCGGGCTGGACTGCCAGAAACTCGGCAGGAGTGAAGCCGGGTACGATAGCCTGCACTCGGCGCTCTATCGTGTCGGCGGCCTTGGCTGATAGCTGCTGACTGATGATCGAATTGGCTAACGTCTGAAATGGCCGAAACTCAAGATTAGCAAGAGGGCAGGGGCCATGCTCGACAATCAGCCGCGCCATGACTCTGCACGACTGGCGCAAGTGCCGCTCCGCGTCCTGAGCGGCCCAATTTGATATTCGTACCTGCCCCATGCTGAATCACTCGCCGCTTTCTGCGGCCTGTCGCAGCGCCAGAAACGCCTCTTTCAGAGTCTGGCTGACTGCCGAATCCGGTTCATTCAAGACCAGCGTCTGGTAGGCGTTGAGGTAATCCGCCCGGATACGATGGAACAGGTGCAGGAAGTGCCGCAAGAACCCGATGCAATCGAGAATGGCAATCTCGGTGCCATCCGTTTTCTCGTAGAACGTCGCGGCGTACTCGGCCACAAGTGGGTCGATCACATCCGTGGTGACAAACAGGTAGTTGTGAATCTTGTTCGGCGACCTAGCTATCTTGGTAACTGCCGCGTCGATGTCGTCTTGAGTGACACGCTTCATCTTCATTTCGTAGGCGGTGACAACCGAATCCTCGCCCATCAAACAGATTTCCACGTCGCCCAATGATCCAGTTTGAAGATCGGCGGCATTGTGCGAGTTCAGGGGCAACATGCTTTCAGACAGTCGCGCCCCTGCGGCCTCGTAGGCGGCTGCGACAACCAGCACCGGCAAGCGGCTGGCGTTCTTGCAGGCAAGGTGCTGGCTTATTAGTGTGACGATGGCCTCCGATGAAAGAGGCAATGCGCCCTCGGTACGATCCAAGGCATCCAACAGTGAAGCCATGCGGGCCAGCTTCTCGTCGCGCAGCAGCATCAGAACGCGCACGGTTTCCACAAACAGCACGTCAGCGGGGATGCGCTGCAAGGCCACATCTTCCAGTAGCTCAAGCGTCTTTTTGTAGAGGTCACGCGGCCTGCCGACAAGCTCCCGGTCGGTGGTCAGTGCATGGTCGATATTGCGTAGCGTCGGGGTCAGAAAGGCGGTTGTCGGATTGACCGGCAGCCGGTGTTCGTTGATGAACTTGGTCAGGTAGCGTTCGTCATAGGTTCGCCCGGAAAAACTGTCAGCCCCCCCAATCTCGGTATAGGGCTTGCGTGGATCGACGTTCGGCTTGTCCAGCTTCCCCAACAGGCATGACATGAGCAGCCGCACCCCTGCTCGGTTACTCATGCAGCGGCAGACGTAATCGACACGCTCACGGATTACTGGGTCAGTGACGACAGAAGCATTCAACGTAGCGGCGGCCCGCTGCTGGATGCCTTGTAATATTTCTTCTGGTGTCATCGAAACTCCCTTTGCTTTTGTGGCCGCGACAGCCCGGAAAATGTGCATGTCGTCGGGGTGGTATTGATACCCCATGCGTCAGCGGCCCTCATTCAAACAACCCTTTCTGATTCTTGGGATCGTAGTTCGTCCAAAGGACTTCTGACCGTTTTCCCTTGGTCGAGTGAATAGTCTTGTCCGGGCCTTGGGTCTTGAACCAACGTCCCGGCTTGAATAGCTCGTCCATCAGCGGGTGGTCATACCCAGACACAGCCACCATGCCTTTGCACTCATTGACCACTTCGGCAAATTCCCGATGCTGGCCCTCGTCCATCTCGAAGCCGTAAGCCTTAGCGTCGCCGCGTGTGGCATGCAGATAGGGCGGGTCACAATAGAAAAGCGTCTTGGGGCTGTCATACAAACGGATCACATCAACGGCGGGGCGGTTTTCGATCTGCACCCGGATAAGTCGTTGGGCGATTTCGTCCAGCGCATCCACGCCACCAAGCCAGCGCGAGACAACACCGGACATACCCGCCCGGCTTGTATCTTTGCAATTTGCCCAACGGCCAAGGGATGCGGTTTGAGCAAGCCCGGTGCGGGTCTGACGGGCTTTGATATAAAACCGTCTTGCCCGCTCCACATCACTGATACCGTTTGTGCTGCCATAAATCGCCCGGTGGTACTCCTCGCGGGAAAATGGCGTCAAGGCGATGGCCCTAATCAGCTCCTCGTGACGATCACGAAGAACCCGAAAGAAGTTCACCACATCGCCGTCTATGTCGTTGTAAGTCTCAACGGGTGCAGGCTCACGATTGATGAGAACGGCACCAGACCCCGCGAACGGTTCGCAATAATGATGGCACTTCGGCAACAACGGCAGCAGCCAATCGAGATGCGAGAACTTCCCACCATACCAGCCAAAGACAATGCGGCGACGACGACGGCCGCGCATGTAGATGACATTTGATTGCTCTGGTTGATCATCCTCGTCCAGATAGATCGGGGATACCCCTCGGCCACGCTTAGCGGCTTGCACTGCCTTAGTCATCTGTTGCTTCTCCTGCCGTCGGGCCCGGGCCCGATCTCGTTGATTGACGTGGCTTTCTGGCTGCCGGTGCCGCGAACATATCCGGTTGTAAGCCACCTTGGTGCCTGTCGGCGAACGCCTGCATGAACTCGCGCAGCACTTCCGACGCATTCCGGTTTTCAGCCAGACAGGCCCCTTGGAACGCCTCTCGGAGTTCCCTTTCAACACGGATACGCAGGCCAACGTCTTTGCTCGACATAAGGCGACAGTATCTCATGGATACACGTTTGTGTATCCAAAAAGTGCGGCCATACCCTGCCCTTTTAGCCTAGCGGCGGCGCATTGAGGCCGGGCCATTGACCCAGGCGCATATAAGTTGCGCTTTCGGAAATGAGCCAGTCGGTTTAGCATGGGCGCGTTTGAGTATGCCCAAAGGAACCGACATGAAGCAGAATGCCACGACCGCGCCGATGGTGGCGCGGGTCTATCTGCGCGTCAGCACCGACGCGCAGGACTTGGAACGCCAGGAAGGAATCATCACGGCCGCGAAGGCCGCCGGTTACTACGTCGCGGGCATCTACCGCGAGAAGGCCAGCGGCGCACGCGCCGACCGGCCCGAGCTGCTGCGCATGATCGCCGACCTACAGCCCGGCGAGGTGGTCATTGCCGAGAAGATCGACCGCATCAGCCGCCTACCCTTGCCCGAGGCCGAGCGCCTGATTGCGTCGATACAGGCCAAGGGCGCACGCCTGGCCGTCCCTGGCGTTGTCGATCTATCCGACCTGGCCGCTGAGGCCGAGGGCGTCGCCAAGATCGTTTTAGAGGCCGTGCAGGCCATGCTTTTGCGCCTGGCCTTGCAGATGGCCCGCGACGACTACGAGACGCGCAGGGAACGCCAGCGCCAGGGCATTGAGCTGGCAAAGGGTGCGGGCAAGTATCGAGGCCGCCGCGCCGACCCGAAGCGCCGCGCCCAGGTTGTCGCGTTGCGTGCGTCCGGCCACAGCATCACCAGGACGGCCGAGCTTGCCGGGTGCAGCCCGTCCCAGGTGAAACGGATATGGGCGGCCGAAGTGAGCAAGGCCGAGGCGGCCCGCATGGGAGCCTTCCGAGAGGACGCCTTGACCGAGGCCGACGCGCTGGCCGTCGGCGACCAGGAGGGCATGAAGGCATGAGAAACGGACACTATCCCCTGCCCCCGCTTCGGCCGGAGCTGCAAGCCGCGCACGACGAGATGGACGCCAAGGGCGATTACTTTGCCTATGCCGTGTGCCGCACCCATGACGGCCAGGCGTGGGAAGTGACGACCAGGCAGGGCGGCATGTATGGCGCGCTCGATGGCCGCTATCTCGACCACGATGAAGCGGCCGCCGCCGGCGTGGCCTGGCTGCTGGAACAGCTCGACCGCGAACCGACCGCTGACGAGGCGGCTTATCGGGCGCTATGGGAAAGCATGGGCAAATGAGGGAAAGTGCTTTTACTCATTCGCGCATCATGGTATGATGCAATGAGTTGAGCATCATTTGTAGCAGCCCCAGGAGAACGCATGAAAGTCATTGCCGTGCTGAACCAGAAAGGCGGGTCAGGCAAAACGACCATCGCCACCCACCTAGCCCGCGCCCTGCAACTGGACGGCGCAGACGTGTTGCTTGTCGATTCCGACCCCCAGGGCAGCGCCCGAGACTGGGCGGCAGTGCGGGAAGATCAACCGCTAACTGTGGTCGGCATCGACCGGCCGACAATCGACCGCGACTTGAAGAACGTGGCGCGCAAGGATTTCGTCGTGATCGACGGCGCACCCCAAGCGGCCGACCTGGCCGTGTCGGCAATCAAAGCGGCCGACTTCGTGCTGATCCCGGTGCAGCCATCCCCCTACGACATTTGGGCCACGGCCGACCTGGTGGAGCTGGTCAAGCAGCGCATCGAGGTCACGGACGGGAAGCTACAGGCCGCATTTGTCGTGTCGCGGGCGATCAAGGGCACCCGCATTGGCGGCGAGGTTGCCGAGGCCCTGGCCGGCTACGAGCTGCCCATCCTGGAGGCGCGCATCACGCAGCGCGTGAGCTACCCCGGCACTGCCGCCGCTGGCACGACCGTTCTTGAATCCGAGCCGGACGGCGATGCAGCGGCCGAGGTTCGCGCCTTGGCCGACGAGATCAAACAAAAACTCATCTGATGTTTTGAGGAAAAAAGGAAATGAGCAAAACGACACTTAGCGCAGGCCGGCCGAGCGCACGCAACAACAAGGCCGCCACCCTTGCGAGCCTTGCCGACGCCGGCGGCAAGAAGCGGGTCAATTTCGAGCTGTCCGCCGAGCAGCATACAAAGCTGAAAATCTATGCGACGAAGCAGGGCAAGAGCATCAAAGAGCTGCTGACCGAGTATGTCGATGCACTGCCGGAATAAAACTCAAAAGCGCATTCACTCATTTGCATTTTAGCGGCTAAAGGGAGGCGGCATGAACAACGAGCGCGGGAAGGGGCCGCAGCAGATCGGCGAGGCCCTGGGCGACCTGGACAAATCACTTGCGAGGTTGAAGGCCGCGCACGACGCGCAGCGCCAGAAGCGCATCGAGGCGGCCGCCAGGCCGGGTGAATCCTGGGAGCAAGCCGCCGCCAGACTGCGCGAGGAAGAAGCTAGGGCCGAGCGTGAGCGCGGTTCCGGCTCCGTTAAATCGGCCCCCCCCGCATCGAGCATCCGAAAGCCGCCGAGGGGAGACGAACAGCCGGACTTCTTTGTCCCGACGCTCTATGACGTTGGCACCAAAGACAGCCGCAGCATCATGGACGTGGCCGTGTTTCGCCTTTCCAAGAAGGACAGGCGAGCGGGTGATGTCATTCGCTATACCCTGCCCGACGGTCATGTCACCGTGTCGGCCGGTGCGGTTGGCATGGCTTCGGTGTGGGATTACGACCTGGTGCTGATGGCCGTGTCCCACCTTACCGAAGCCATGAACCGCTACAGGGAAGGGAAGGGAGCGAAGCCTGGCCGCGTGTTCCGGCCGCACGTTGCGGACGTGTTGAAGTTCTGCCGACGAGCGGACGGCGGCAAACAGAAAGATGACCTGGTGGAAACCTGCATCCGGCTCAACACCACGCACGTTGCGGTTCAGCGCACCAGGAAGGCCAAGAACGGCCGCACGGTGACGGTATCCGAGGGCGAGGCCCTAATTAGCCGCTACAAGGTCATCAAGAGCGAGAGCGGCAAGCCCGAATACATCGAGATCGAGCTGGCCGATTGGATGTACCGCGAGATCACCGAGGGCAAGAACCCGGACGTGCTGACCGTGCATCCCGACTACTTCCTGATAGACCCAGGCATTGGCCGTTTCGTCTATCGCCTAGCTCGCCGCGCAGCGGGCAAGAGCGCCGCAAAGTGGGCCTTCCAGACGATCTACGACCGCAGCGGCAGCGCAGGCACGTTCAAAGAGTTCTGCCGCCTGCTGCGCAAGATCATCCAGGCCAACGACTTGCCGGAGTACGAGCTGCGCGAGGAAGCCGGGCAGGGCGGCCCGCTGCTGGTGATGACCCACCGCGACCATGCCGATGCAGAGCTGCCACCGCCTGCCGGTGTGTAATGTACGGAGGGAGAGGGCCACGAGTCCGCCAAAAGTTTAGCTAAACCCCGCTTTGACTGGTTCCGACCCTTTGACCTGTGGATAGCCCGTACTTTGCACACCGGAACCCGTACATTAGGAGCGCTTCATGAAACGCCTACCTTTGCGGAGCCGCACCCTGGCGCTGCTGGCCGTGATCATACCGTTGCTTGCGCTTTTTACCTATGTTGGCCTGCGTTCGGGCCCGCTTGCGCCGGTGGCGGTAACGGTGCAGACCGTGGAATCGCGGGCCGTTGCCCCTGCCCTGTTCGGCATCGGTACGGTGGAAGCTCGCTATACCTATAAGATCGGGCCGACGTTTGCCGGACGCGTCAAACGCCTGGATGTGCACGTCGGCGACGTCGTCACCGCCGGACAAGTGCTTGGTGAAATGGACCCGATTGATCTCGATGATCGGATTCGCTCGCAGGAATCGACATTAAAACGGGCGGAGGCCGTGCTGCGCGAGGCAAACGCCCGGAAGGCTTATGCTCAAATCCAGGCGCGCCGCTATGAGCGGTTGTTCGCAGTACAGGCAACCAGCGAGGAAGTGATTACCACAAAGCGGCAGGAATTGCAGATTGCCGACGCCGCCCTATCCGCCGCCCGGGAAGATGTTGCCCGCACACGATCCGACCTTGAAGCGCTGATCGCGCAGAAGAGCAATCTGCGCCTCGTCGCGCCGGTGGAGGGCATCGTTGCGGCGCGGGATGCGGATCCCGGCACAACCATCGTTGCGGGCCAATCCGTGGTGGAGATCATCGACCCCAAGAGCCTGTGGATCAATGTGCGCTTTGATCAGATCAGCGCAGCGGGACTGACGGGCGGGCTGCCCGCTCGCATCATCCTGCGGTCGCGTGGGGGACAGGACTTGGCGGGCCGGATACTGCGCGTTGAGCCAAAGGCCGACGCGGTTACCGAGGAAACGCTCGCCAAGGTGATCTTTGACGCCATTCCCCAGCCCCTGCCGCCGGTGGGCGAACTGGCTGAGGTAACGGTTGATCTCCCGGCGCTGCCGCCCGCCCCTGCCATCCTCAATGCGGCGGTCAGGCGCAAAGGCGAAGAAGTAGGCGTCTGGCAAATCGTTGATGGCGATATGAGGTTCACGCCCATAGCGCTCGGCGTGTCTGACCTCAATGGCTATGTTGAGGTGCGCCGGGGGCTCAAAGATGGCGACCAAATTGTCGCCTATAGCGAAAAAGCGCTGACTGCAACCAGCCGCTATCGCGTGGTCGACCGCATACTGGGACCGTCGCGATGATCAGCCTGGCCGGCCGCGATATTCTCCATGCTTGGGGTAAGTTCGTCTTTACGGGAATCGGCTTGGGGCTCTTGATTGGCGTCACCTTGGTCATGGCTGGGGTGTATCGGGGCATGGTGGATGACGGCAAGGCGCTCCTCGACAATAGCGGCGCCGATCTGTGGGTGGTGCAAAAGGATACGCTGGGCCCTTATGCGGAGTCGTCCAGCCTCAACGATGATGCGTACCGCGCCATCTTGGCCATGCCAGGCGTCGATAAGGCCGCCAATGTAACCTACCTGACCATGCAGGTACGCAAGGGCGATAAGGATATTCGCGCCATGGTGGTGGGCATCGCGCCGGGTCAGTTGGGCGCTACGCCCGGATGGCCGCCCTATCTCGTCGCCGGACGACAGATCACGCGCAGCCACTATGAGGCGGTGGCCGACATTGCCGCCGGCTTCAAGCTGGGAGATCGTCTCACTATCCGTCGCAATCACTACACCGTCGTCGGGTTGACGCGCCGGATGGTGTCATCCAGCGGCGATCCGATGATCTACATTCCGCTCAAAGACGCGCAAGAAGCGCAGTTCCTTAAGGACAACGACGCCATCTGGCAAAGCCGGCATCGCACCACGGCTAATCCGGCCTTCAACCGGCCCGGCGCGCCCGGCCTGTTGGACGCCGTCATTGCTTCCCAGAGCACCAATAACTTCGTCAACGCCGTGCTGGTTACGCTAAAACCCGGCCATTCCGCGGATGAGGTGGCCCAGTCCATCCGACGCTGGAAGCGGTTGACGGTCTATACCCGCTCCCAAATGGAAGCCATCCTCGTCGGCAAATTGATCGCCACCTCAGCCAAGCAAATCGGCATGTTTCTGGTCATTCTGGCCACTGTCAGCGCCGCCATCGTGGCCTTTATCATCTATACGCTGACCATGGACAAGATTCGGGAGATCGCGGTGCTGAAACTTATCGGCACCCGCAACCGGACCATAGCCGCCATGATCATGCAGCAGGCGCTTGCGCTGGGCGCAATCGGCTTTGTGGTCGGCAAAATTACCGCTACCTTCGCGGCGCCCTTGTTTCCCAAGTATGTTTTACTGATGCCGTTTGATTCCGTTCTTGGTTTTTTCGCCGTGCACATGATCTGCATACTGGCCAGCATCGTCGCCATTCGCGTGGCGCTCAAGGTCGATCCGGCCGAAGCCATTGGTGGTTGAAATGAGCGGCAAAGGCATTTACATCGAGGGCTTGAGAAAACGTTACGGCGAGGGCGATACCGCTGTTGATGCGTTAAAGAATGTGGACATGCGCGTTGCCCCTGGCGAGGTGGTTGGCCTGATTGGTCCTTCCGGATCAGGCAAAAGCACGCTGCTTAAATGTTTAGGCGCGGTGATTGATCCTAGCGCCGGCCGCATGACGCTGGGTGATGAGGCGATCTTCGATAATGGCTGGAAAGTGCGCGATCTGCGAGCGCTGCGGCGTGACAAGATCGGATTTGTATTTCAGTCGCCATACCTCATTCCATTTCTAAATGTCACCGACAACGTAGCCCTGTTGCCGATGCTTGCGGGCATTCATAATAGGGAGGCGCGGGCAAAGGCGCTGGAACTGCTCACTGCGCTTGATGTACACCATCGGGCTGAGGCCATGCCTTCACAACTCTCCGGTGGGGAACAACAACGGGTGGCCATCGCCCGCGGCCTGATCAATCATCCGCCGGTCATTCTGGCTGACGAACCCACCGCGCCGCTCGACAGTGAACGCGCCATGGCTGTCATTCGCATCCTCAATGATATGGCCCGGAAGTTCGCAACCGCCATCATCGTTGTCACTCATGATGAAAAGATCATCCCTACCTTCAAGCGTATCTACCACATCCGTGACGGGGTGACTCATGAGGAGGCAGGGGAAGGACGACGATTCGCGTGAATGGATTTCTTCAGCATCAGGAGTCTTTGTCATGACAAACCGCAAATACCGCCATTGCTTTGGGACGCTCGGCGTCATCCTCGCGCTCTGCATTTTACCCTGGAGTAGCCCGTCGCCGGCATGGGCCAATGGCCTTATGGAAGCTGCGCCGCTGGAGCTGCGCCATATCATGCAAGAACTTGGGCGCAATATGCAGCGCATCACCGATGCGATTTCCCGGGAGGATTGGGCGCGCGTCGCCGAACTGGCCCCTAAAGTCGCCACGCATCCCGAACCACCGCTTGCCGAAAAAATGCGCATCCTTGCCTACCTTGGCGATAAAGCAATTACTTTTAGAAGCTTTGATGAAGAGGTTCATGAAGCGGCGCTCGTCATGGAAGAGGCTGCCCAGCGCGGCGGCGGCATGGCGGTCATCCAGTCTTTCGCCCGGGTGCAGGAGGGCTGCCTGGGGTGCCATCAAGCCTTCCGCAAACCTTTTGTCGAGCATTTCTATAATCCACGCTAAGGCGCCCCAAATATCCCCCAATTATCCCTATTGACGTTCCCCTCTCTTTGGCCAACCATAAAGTCATAACAAAACCAACAGAGAGCCCCATGCTGACCGAGCACGATTTCGCTTCCCAGAAGCGCCGGGCCGATGCCGTGGCGCGACGGCTGGCTGACCGCCACACGCCCTTGATCCGCAACGCCTGGTATGTGGCCGCCAGGGGCGATGAGATCACCCGCCGCCTGACGGCCCGCACCCTCCTCGGGGTCAGCGTGCTCCTCTATCGCACCGAGGCGGGCGAGCCGGTGGCGCTTCATAATCGCTGCTGCCACCGCTCTTTTCCCCTGTCCGAAGGCAAGCTTGAAGGCGATACCGTCGTCTGCCGCTACCATGGCCTGCGCTATGACGCCATGGGGAGCTGCATCGCCATCCCGAGCCAAACCCAGTCGCCGGGCAAGATCGGCGTGCGCCGCTACATCACGATGGAGCGCGGCCCCCTGGTGTGGATCTGGATGGGCGATCCAGCGCTCTCTGCATCAACGCCCCTGCCCCATCCCGAGTGGCTGGGACATCCCGACTGGGACATCGAGATCGGCTACGTCAACGTCAAGGGCAGCTACGTGCACCTGCACGAAAACCTGTTGGACCTGTCGCACCTGTCATTCCTGCACGAGACGACCTTCGGCACGCCGGAATACGCGGCGGCCCCCATCGAAACCAAGATCGAGGGTGACGATATTCAGGTCTGGCGGCATGTGCCCTGCGTGCTGCCGCCGCTTTACGCCAAGCCCCTGGGCTGGGAAGGCATGCGCGCCATCCGTCATTCCGGCTCGCAATTCGTCTCGCCGGGGCTGCATGTCAACAGCGGCGTATTCGAGAATTTAGAATTGCCGAAGGAAAAGCAAACGCCGCCGCCCATGGTGAAAGTGGCGCAGATCATCACGCCGGAGTCCCAGGATCGGGTGCATTACTATTATGCCTTCTGCCGCAATTTTGTCCGCGGCAACCCTGAGGTGGGCGCATTCATGATCAAGGGATTCACCGCGGCATTCAACGAAGACGTGTACGCGCTGGAAAAAATCACCGACATGCACGCTCAGGAAGATGCGTCCCGGTTTTATGAAATCGACATCGCCGCCGATCGCGCGGGCCTACAGATGCGACGGCATTTAAAAGCCCTCGCCGACCGCGAAGCAGCGGCGGCTTCAGGCGTTGCCTCGCACTTTGGAAAAGTGGCTGGCGCAGAATAGTCCCATTACTAGAAACCCTGCAGCCGCCAGCGCCGTATCCACGGTCAGCCCGCAACGAAAATCACCGACGCCGAACGTCAGCAAGCCGCTGATTACGAAATTGGTAAATCCCCATAGCACATTGACGATGGCCGAGGATTCGCCCACGCCCGGCGGCTTGGCGAACGGCGACTGGAATTTGCCCCCGCTCACCCCGGCGACGAAATGCGGAATGCCGTTGGCCAAAAACAAACCGGCGGCAAAATACGCAAGATAGGCATACCAAACCATGTCAAAGCTCCCCTGTTGTCTCGCCGTTAAGCAGCTATAATGCCGGATCGTCTGACGAAATCAACATATTATATGGACAACAGATCGAACTGGCCGCCGGCCATCTCGGCCGCCAGTTCGCTATGGGGCAACAACCCGCCGTCGCTTAGGATATGGGTGATCGCAACCCTCTCGGCCACCAACGCCGGCGTAATTAAATGGGTGCGGTGGCACTGACGCGGGTCGCGTTCCGCGCACATCATGGCAATGCGGTAGGTCTTCGCTCCTGCCATCAGGCGGGCCAGGCCACCCTTAAATGCCGCCGAAGCGGCGATTTTTTGGTAATCCGGGTTGCCATTAGTATAAAGCGCCGGGTCAGCCGGCTTGCCGCCCAAGGCGTCGCCCAGATAGACATAGGAAATGCCGTGCGCGATCAAAGCGGCCTTTAGGTTTTCCCGGTTGAAGTGCGGGCAGAAACGCGATGCCGGCTTCGAGCGCACGTCCGCCAGCGCCGTAATTCCGGCCGTCTCAAGCAGCGCCAGGAAATGATCAAGCCCATGGTTGGAATGCCCGATGGTGAAGATGGTGATGTCATGCGGCGCCGTCATGACCGGCAGTATATGACAAAAATATCTGGCGCGGGTCAGCCAAAAAAAAGGTGGGTCCGCTGACGCTAGACCCACCCTGCATTTCCGATCAATACTTGACTACATCGCTTCGGCGTCGATGCAGATCAGTTCCGACACGCCGCCTTCCAGCGCTTCCACCGGCGACGGGTTGTTGGACATGCACGCCTTGCCGTCCTTGGTGAAGCTGACTTCCCGCGTGTAGGTGCCCGTCAATGGAATGGGGTAGATGACGAAGCGTTCTTCCTTGGGCAGGAAGCGGAAGATGCGGTCGGTCATGATCTCGTTGACCCAGACATCCTGGGTGTCGGGGTGAACGCCCAGCGCATAGGGGGCTGGCCGATAGCCGGGGGCGAATTCCGGCATGGCGTAGACCTTGACCTTGAAGCCGTCGGGATCGATGCGCGCCAGCATGCCTTCGGAAAAGCCGGTCAGCCACAGCACGCCTTGCTTGTCGAAGCGCATGCGGCGCGGCCCTTTC
The DNA here is from genome assembly GCA_003577275.1 of Pseudomonadota bacterium. Lineage (GTDB taxonomy): Bacteria > Pseudomonadota > Alphaproteobacteria > Sphingomonadales > Govanellaceae > PRO5. The sequence goes on along the minus strand of QEVO01000002.1, from coordinate 99,665 downwards.
ACCGGCGAGTCATACTCCGTCACCGCCAAGGTTTTCGGATCGATCTTGCCGATCTTGTCGCCAAAGAGGCGGCTGTACCATACCGCGCCGTCCTTGGGGTTGACGTCGATGCCGTAGGGCGTGGTGCCGGCGGCGACGCCGCCCGGTTTGACATAAGGCAGATCGATGACGTCGACCTTGCCGGTTTTCGGGTCCAGCCGTCCGATCTGCTCGGAAAACGCCAACGTGAACCAGGCGATGCCTTCCTTATCGAAGCGGATGGTATGCGGATAGAGCGACTTGCCGCCGATCTTGTGCGCCTTCTCCCACTGCCGGGTTTCCGGATTGAAGACGCCGATGGCGGTGGCGATGGAATTGGTGGTGTACCATTTGCCGTCGGGCCCCATGGCTAGCGAGTGCGGACCATGTTTCAGGCTCGGCCCGAGAATGGTGGGCAGGCCCAGTTCGGCGAAGCGGCCGCCTTCCGGCGTGCCGTCGTCGGGTATTGAATAATAGCTGGTCTGACCGGTTTTCAGATCCGTGATCGCCATATGTTCGGCGAATTGATCGGTGGTGTAGACAAGCCCGTCGTTATGGCTGACTTCCGCGTCATGGGGTAGCACGCCGTCTTCCATGCGGTATTCGTAGATCTTGGCGCGCGACAATGCCGGGTCCAAGGGAAATACCGGCCGTGCGGGGATGGGCTTGCCGTCAAACCCGCGGGCCAGCAGCTCCGAGCGGCGGGCGCGCAGCTCGGCATCGAAATTGCCGAGATAGGAGTGCATGCGCTCGATGGTGATCTGCCACTCCTCCGCCGGCCGTGCGCGGCGGGTGAAGGAATTGCCGAGCTGATGGCAGGTCAAACAGTCGCGTTGAAACTGATAATGGCTGAACACCGCATCAGCGCTGGTCTCGAAGGGAAGATTGCCGAAGTGATAAGCCGCCGGCAGGCTTTCAGAAATTTCTTCCGCCGTGGTCATCGCCGGCATGACGTAAGACTGCTTTAAGGTCGCCTTTGCGCCAAGTTCGATACCGTTTTCCACATCCCGGTAGTAGGGCATGCGCAACCGCACCTGCAGCTTGCCATGAAGGTCGGTTTCAAGTTTGAACTTGCCCTTGGCGTCGGTAAAAACCGCTTCGGAAATGCCGGATGCGTCATCGGTCACTCTGACCATGACGCCTTGCATGGCTTTGCCGTCCTCACTCTTGACCGTTCCCTTTAACGTTCCCGCAGACGCCGGCAGCGCTGTCATAAGCGCCAAACAGGCGATGCCGGTAAATGTGCTATGTTTCATGGTCTAGCCTCTCTCGTGCAACATTAAAGTTTGTTCTTATATGACGATAAAAACGATGGGCGACCTGAATGGGCCGCCCATCGTCCTTTCGCTCTTTAGAAGTTCACTTTCAACTCTGCGCCGAACTGCTGCGGTTCGCCGTAGTTATTCTCCACCAGCCCGATGTTGGTGATGTCGAAGGCATAAATCTGCCGTTTTTCATCCAGCAGATTCTTGGCGAAGACGGCAAACTCAAACCTGTCAGACGGCGAGGTATAGGCAATGCGCGCGTTGACCAGCCAGTTGGAGGGCACCAAGGTCACCGGCGCGTTGCTGAGCTGCGAGTAGAACTTGTCGGTGTAGACGGCATTCGCCGTCACGGAGATGTCTCCATTATCGTTCAGGCTGAACACCTGGGTCGCCGCAAAGCTGAAGGTGACGCTGGGCGATTGGGTCGCTTCGCGATCCTGTAAGCCGGCGCCGATGGGAACATCATCCACCTTGGTATCCAGCAGGCTGACGCCGGCGAACAAGGTCAGGCTTTCAACCGGGCGAATTGTAAATTCGGCATCGGCGCCATAGATGCGGGCGTCGGTGTTATAAAGCGTGAACGTCACGCCGCGTTGGTCGAAGGCCTGGAAGTCCTTGTAGTCGTAGTAGAATGCGCTGATGTTGAGGCGGGCGCGTTTTTCCCAGAAGTCGAGCTTGTTGCCGACCTCAAACGCCGTCAGCTTCTCGCCATCGAAGCGCAAGCCCGCCAAGGGCGCTTGGCCGGCAAACCCGGCGTTATAGCTGAACGCCTTGTAGCCCCGGCTGACGCTGGCGTAAAGCAGCAGATCGTCCACCGGCCGCCAATCCAGTTCCAGTCGCGCCGACCAACCGTCGTCGGTGTGTTTGTCGTTGATCAGGCCGGCGGTGCCGATGGTGCCAGGCAACGTCAAACCGCCCGGTCCGGTACAGGCTGGACCGGTGCAGGTGTTCAGGTATTGGTACTTCTTCGTGTCCGTGGTCCAGCGCGCGCCGGCGATCAGCGACACCGTATCTGATACCGCGTACTCGCCTTGTCCGAACACCGACCAGGATTCTGTTTTCAGGCTGTAGTTCGCCACAGCGGATGTGGCAGCGGCCAGAATATGGAAGCCTTGCGAATACTGACCATCAATGTTCAAGTAATAAACGCCCGTGGTCCAGTTGAAGTTTTCCGATTCACCTTCAAGGCGAAGTTCCTGGGTAAAGTGTTCGCTATTAGATACCTGGGTAAATTCCGTGAATGGCACCGGCGACAGATCGTTGTCCTCGATATAATCGCTTTCGGTATCCGAATAGCTGGTCAATGAGATCAGGCTAATGTCGCCGAAATCATAGGCAACACGCCCTGACACGCCCCACAAGCGCTTTTCGATATTGCCCGGATTACTGAAGGAGCCGGTGTAAGGATTGCCGTCTGCATCGGCGTAGCCATACACGGTGGTGGAGCCCGGCGGCAAATGTTCGCCCAGGCCATCGGCATTGGGCGCGCCCGGCGTGGCATAGCCGCCGCCGGTGGTGGACGGCCGCTGCTTATAGATATCAGCGCTTAAACGGATCTCAAGATCCTCATTGGGCGTCATTTCCAGATGCGCGCGCCCGGCGACGATATCGTCTTCGTTCAAGTCCTTGCCGAGATCATTCTTGAAATAGCCGTCGGCCTTGTTGCGATACGCGGCAAGGCGGCCGCGCACAGTATCGGACAGCGGACCGCTGATGGCGCCTTCAAGCTTGATCTGGTCGCGCTCGGCCACGGTGAGCGAGGCATACCCTTCAAACTCTTGCGTAGGTTTGTTGGTAATCACGTGCAACAGACCGCCAGTGGCGTTGCGGCCAAACAGCGTGCCCTGGGGACCTTTCAGCACCTCCACCCGGCTGACGTCGAAGAATTGCAGCGAGGTGGCGGAAATGGCCGGCAAATACACTTCATCGATATAGAAAGTATTGGGCGCTTCCAAGTGGCCGGCGAAGTCGTTCTGCGACACGCCGCGAATGGAGATCAGCCCCACCACCGGAGAGCCGGTATCGGTATAGGAAAATCCCGGCACCAGGGCGGTCAGTTCATTGGCATCGGAAACGGAATATTTCTCCAGCACTTCCGATGACATCGCCGACACGGCAATGCCGATGCGCTGCACATCCGCCTCGCGGCGGGTGGCGGTGACGATGATTTCGCCGAGACCCAGGTCATCCGCGGCTTCCGCGGCATGGGCAGTTACAGGCAACATCAAGGGCGCTCCCGCCAGCGGCGACAGAGCTGTAGCGACAAGCAGGGTTAAAGGCAGGCGGTTTGTCTTTGTCATGGTAAAATCCTCCCATTTAAATGACATACACTCATGGTATCCCCTCGCTACCGGTTTCCGGTAATGACAGGGGGGGGTCAATAGGGGAACCTACTCATTCCCCTGCTCAAGAAACCCGCCAGGGGGGCGATGGCAAGAAATGCCCAAGCTCCGCTCGGGCGGCTGCGAATCCGCCTTATGTCATTGTTTGGACAGCTTATTTTATTGGTCATAAGACTTGCCCTTAAGGACCCTAGTCAACCATAATGGCCGCTCTCCATCAAGCCGGAGCCGGCAGAACCAGCGTAGAGCAAGGAGATGACCGACCTATTATGCCCCATGACGCCCCGTTGATCGCCACCATTGCCGCCGGCCTGGGCCTAGCCTTCGTTTTTGGCGCCATCGCCAGCCGCCTGCGCGTCCCGCCCTTGGTCGGGTATCTGGTGGCCGGCATCCTGGTAGGCCCGCATACGCCCGGCTTCGTGGCTGACCAAGAATTGGCATCGCAGCTCGCCGAGATCGGCGTCATTCTCCTGATGTTCGGCGTCGGGCTGCATTTTTCGCTAAAAGACCTGCTGTCGGTTCGCGCCATCGCCATCCCTGGAGCCAGCGCGCAGATTGCGGTGGCGACCCTGCTCGGCGCGGGTCTGGCCTGGCTCTTGGGCTGGTCCATGGGCGCCGGCGTCATGTTCGGCCTGGCGTTATCGACGGCAAGCACGGTGGTGCTGCTGCGGGCGCTCCAAGAGCGCCGTCTGCTGGAGACCGAACGAGGACGCATCGCCGTCGGCTGGCTGATCGTCGAGGATATAGCCATGGTCATCGCCTTGGTGCTGGTGCCGGCCTTCGCCGCCGCCCTGGGCGGCAACGTCGGCGAAACGGGGGACGTACTCCCGGCACCGCCCCCTGATCTTACAACGCTGCTACTCTATACTGTTGTCAAGTTTATCGCTTTTGTCGCCTTCATGCTCATTGTCGGGCGGCGGGTGATACCGTTCGTCTTGCACTACGTCGCCCATACCGGCTCGCGGGAGCTGTTCCGACTGGCGGTGTTGGCGATCGCCCTTGGGGTGGCTGTCGGCGCGGCGCTGCTGTTCGGCGTGTCGGTGGCGTTGGGCGCTTTTTTCGCCGGCATGATCTTAAGCGAATCCGAGCTCAGCCACCGCGCCGCCGAGGAATCGTTGCCCCTGCGCGATGCCTTCGCGGTGCTGTTCTTTGTCTCAGTGGGGATGCTGTTCGACCCCCGCCTCCTGATCGAGCACCCGTTGCCGATCATCGCCACCCTGTTCATCATCGTTTTCGGCAAGTCGCTGGCCGCCTTCCTGATCGTGGTGGCGTTCGGCCACCCGCTCGCCACGGCGCTCACCATTTCGGCAAGCTTGGCGCAAATCGGCGAGTTCTCCTTCATTCTGGCGCAACTCGGCGTTTCGCTGAATCTGCTGCCCACGCTGGGGCGCGATCTCATCCTGGCCGGCGCTATTTTGTCGATCCTGCTCAATCCCTTCAGCTTCGCCGCCATCGATTGGCTAAAACCGAAGTTGGAAAAAAGCGAGAGCGCCTTAGCAGCTCTCGGCGTTCGCACCAAAGCCCCGGATGAAGAAGGAGAGAAGGCAGAAGCGGCATCCGAGCGGGAAGGCCAGGCGATGTCGGCGCAGCATGCGCATACGGTGATCATCGGCTATGGCCGCGTCGGCAGTCTGGTCGGCAAGTCATTGCTGGCCACCCATCAGCCGTTCCTGGTGATCGAGGATGCCGACAAAATTATTGCGGGACTACGCGCCCAAGGCATCGAGACCATCTTCGGCAATGCCTCGAAGCCGCAAATCCTGAAGGCCGCCAATTTGCCGAGCGCGCAACATCTGGTGATCGCCATTCCCAATGCCTTTGAAGCGGGCCGAGTGGTCGAGCAGGCTCGCGCCGCCAATCCGGCGCTGCACATCATTGCCCGGGCCCACTCCGATGCCGAAGCGGAGTATCTCACCAAGCTTGGCGCCAACGCCGTGGTCATGGGCGAACGGGAAATCGCCCGCGGCATGATCGATCTGCTCTCCTCCCGCAGCGCGTAACGGGTTATGTTCGGTCTGCCCATCGACGAGATCATTTCCGATATCCGCGCGCGGCTGTGCGCCGGCAATAGCTTGGTGCTGGAAGCGCCGCCGGGAGCCGGTAAGACCACCGTCGTGCCACTGATCTTGAAAGACGAGCCGTGGCTGCAAGGCCACAAGATCGTGATGCTGGAACCGCGCCGTTTGGCCGCCCGCGCTGCGGCCCGCCGCATGGCCAGCCTTCTGAATGAAAGCGTTGGCGAGACGGTGGGCTATACCATGCGCCTTGACCGCAAGGTCGGGCCCAAAACCCGCATCGAGGTGGTGACCGAAGGCGTGCTCGTTCGCCGCCTGCAACGTGACCCGACGTTGCCGGATACGGGCTTGGTCATCTTCGACGAATTTCATGAGCGGAGTTTGGACGCCGATCTTGGTCTCGCTCTGACCCTGGAAGCGCGCGCCGCCTTGCGCGACGATTTGAAGATCATGGTTATGTCGGCGACGCTCGATGGCGTGGCGGTGGCAAGCCTGTTGGGCGATGCGCCGGTGCTCAGAAGCGCCGGCCGCGCCTTCCCGGTGGAGACCCGTTTTCTCGACAAGCCGGCGGGCGATGATTATGCCGCCGAAACGGTGCGGCTCATTCGCCGCGCGCTCTGCGATGAGAGCGGCAGCATCCTCGCTTTTCTGCCGGGGGCCGGGGAAATCCGCCGCGCCGCTACCCAGCTTGAGGCCGCCGGCTTGGCTCCCGATGTCATCCTGGCCCCGCTTTATGGCGATTTGTCCGCCGCCGAGCAGGACCGCGCCATCAGCCCCGCGCCGACGGGATCGCGCAAGGTGGTGCTCGCCACCGCCATCGCCGAAACCAGCCTGACCATCGAGGGCGTGCGGGTGGTGGTGGATAGCGGCAAAAGTCGCCTGCCCCGCTTTGACCCGGCGAGCGGCATGTCACGGCTGGAGACGGTGAAGGTGAGCGCGGCGGCGGCTGCCCAACGCCGGGGCCGTGCCGGCCGCACCGGTCCCGGGGTGTGCTATCGCGCCTGGACGATGGAGGAAGACCGCGCGCTCATCGCCCACCACCCGCCGGAAATCGCCGCCGCCGATCTCGCCCCTCTGGCGCTCGATCTGGCGCTGTGGGGAACCGGGGACGCCGCCTCGCTGGCCTGGTTGACCCCGCCGCCGGCGGCCGCCTTGGCCCAGGCGCGGGAACTGTTGCAGGAACTGGGCGCGCTCGATGAGCGTGGCCGCATCACCGCCCACGGCAAGGCCATGGCGGAGCTGCCGGTTCATCCCCGGCTGGCTCATATGCTGATCAACGGCCATGGCCGGGGCCACGGCAAGGAGGCGGCGCTGATTGCCGCGCTGTTGTCCGAGCGCGACATCTTCCGGGGCGAGCGGGCGCGCGCCGACCGCGATCTGCGCTCCCGCCTGGAGGCCGGACCATCGCTTGCCCGCCTAAAGGACACGGCGCGGCGACTGGTGCCCAAGGGAGTGACGCTCGACCGGCTTGATGATCTTCACCTTCAGGCGGCAGGCGAACTAGTGGCGCTGGCCTATCCCGATCGCATCGCCAAGCGGCGCGCCGGGTTGCGCGGGGTTTACGTGATGGCCAATGGCCGCGCCGCCACGATCGAGGAGGCGGATCCCTTGGCGGCGTCCGACTATCTCGCCATCGCGTCGCTCGATGGCGACAAGGCGTCGGCGCGCATTTTTCTCGCCGCGCCCCTAGATCTGGCCGCCATCGAAGATCTTTATGGCGCAGCCATCACCCGCACGCCCAAGGTCGCTTGGGACAGCCGCCAGCGCGCCGTGACGGCGCAGGAAGAAGAGCGCTTGTGGGGACTGGTCCTGGCCGAGCGGCCCCTATCCGCTCCCGAAGCCGAGCGCCGCGCCGCCGTCATCTCCGGCATACGTGAGTTGGGCATTGCCTCATTGCCGTGGACCAGGGAGCTGGATGCCTGGCGGGCGCGGGTTGAGTTCGTGCGTCGGCACGATCCTGAAGGCGGCTGGCCCGATCTGTCAGACGCCGCATTGATCGCTTCCCTGGAGACTTGGCTTGCGCCCTATCTGGAGGGCATCAACCGCGAAGCCCAGTTCGCCAAGATCGATTTGGCTGTGGCGCTGAAAAGCCGGCTCGATTGGGCACAGGGCAAGAAGCTCGAGGAACTGGCGCCCAGCCATCTCGCTGTGCCTTCCGGCTCGCGTCTGCCGCTGGACTATGGCGACGCAGGCCCGGTGCTGGCGGTGCGCCTGCAGGAGATGTTCGGCGCTACCGATACCCCCCGGGTCATGAACGGCCGCGTGGCGGTGACGCTCCACCTGTTATCACCAGCCCACCGCCCGGTACAGGTGACACAGGATCTGGCGGGCTTCTGGGCGCGTAGTTATATGGAGGTGAAGCGCGACTTGAAGGGACGTTATCCCAAGCATTATTGGCCGGATGACCCCTTGGCTGCGTTACCGACCGCCCGCGCCAAACGGCGTCAGCCTATGGAGTAGCATGCCCGTCAACCCCGATTATCACCCCGAACGCCTGCTCTTGGAGCTGGGTGAAGGATTTTATGACCTTGTCCAACCGGCGGACTTTCCGCGCCGCATCGTGCGCTACCGCAACGATCGCGCCGCCGCCCGGATCGGACTTGACGCCTTGACCGACGAGGAATGGCGCGACCATTTCGCCCGCTTTACACCACTGCCCGGCGCGCTGCCCGAACCCTTGTCGCTGCGCTATCACGGCTATCAGTTTCGCGTCTACAACCCCGAGCTCGGCGACGGCCGCGGCTTCACCTTCGCCCAGATGCGCGAGGTCGGCACCAACCGCCTTCTGGAACTGGGCACCAAGGGCAGCGGCCAGACCCCGTGGTCGCGCCAGGGCGACGGCCGGTTGACCTTGAAGGGGGGCGTGCGCGAGGTCTTGGCCACCGAGATGCTGGAAGCCTTGGGCGTCAACACCTCAAAAACATTGAGTGTGATCGAGACCGGCGAGGAATTATGGCGCGGCGATGAGCCCTCGCCCACCCGTTCTTGCGTCCTGGTGCGCCTCAGCCATGGCCATATCCGCATCGGCAGCTTCGAGCGCCACGCCTTCCATCAGGATGCCGATCGCCTGCGCCGGCTGGTGGACTACGCCGCCGCTCATTTGATCTGGGAAGCGGCGGCAGCCAATGATCGCCCGCTGGCGCTGTTTCGCGCGGTGATGAAACGCGTGGCGGCGCTTGGCGCGCAGTGGATGGCGGCCGGCTTCGTCCATGGCGTGCTGAACACCGACAACATCAACATCACCGGCGAAAGCTTCGATTACGGCCCGTGGCGTTTTCTGCCGACGCTAGATCCCAATTTCACCGCCGCCTACTTTGATCAGACGGGGCTTTACGCCTTCGGCCGCCAGCTCGAAACCTTGCAGTGGAATCTCTGCCGCTTCGCCGAGGCGCTGTTGGCGATCGCAGACCGCGAGGCGCTGATCGCCGCGTTGCAGGAATTTCCGGCGCTGGTCGATGAAGCGTTGCGCGACAGTTATCTGCGCCGGTTGGGATTGGCGCGCCGAACGACGGAAGAGGACGATAACCTGTTGCGCGCGTTCAATCATTTCCTGGCGGACTCGCAGGCCCCCTACGAACAGGCGTTCTTCGATTTTTATGGCGGTGGCGAACGCTGGCGCGCCAGCCCTTCCCTTGCCTTCTATCAAGGCCCGGCGTTCGAGAATTTCATCGGCAAGTATGAAACATATGCTGCGGCCGATCCGACGCGCCGGCAAAACGCGTACTTTCAGCGTTCGCAGCCGGTGACCATGCTGATTGATGAGGTGGAAGCGATCTGGGCCGCCATCGCCGAGCGCGACGACTGGTCGCTATTTCACGCCAAACTCGCCGATATCGCCGTGATGCGGGAAGCGCTGTTGCCTTCTCCTTGAGGAGATCTCTGTGAACGTGGTTGCCGATTGACGGCGAACTTCAAATTCGTCATTGCGAGCCCCTTTAGGGGCGAAGCAATCCAGAATCTTCGTAATTTTCATCATTTTTCTGGATCGCCACGCCGCTTAACAGCGGCTCGCGATGACGGCAAAGAGGTTTGCATTAACTTAAAGTTACTTTCGAAGAGGTCTCTCAAAGGGAAAAACTACCCCTCCCACGGGTTCATCACGTCCACGCCGGCAGACTCGAAATCCTTGACGTTACGCGTCACCACGGTCAAGCGATGGCGAAGCGCGGTGGCGGCGATCAGGCTGTCGATAGCCGGCAAGGGCTGTCTTGCCTTGGCCAACAGGCGGCCCCATTCGTCGGCCACCGCAGCGTCGATGGCGAGCACGCGATTTTCAAACCATCCCGGCAGATCATGTTCCAGCCAGTGGACGATTTTAACGAAACGTCGCCGATCGGAAATGCCGGCGATGCCCTTGCGAATCTCGCCCAGCGTCAGCACGCTTAAATACAAGCCGTCCTGTGGTACGGCCTCGAACCAGGCGACCACGTTGGCGTCCGGCCTGGCGCGGACAAGCTCCGATATGGCGCAGGTGTCAATGAGATAGCTCACAGCTCAACCTTGCGGGAGAGCGACTTATCCCGCTCGACCTTTATTTTCACACCAACAAGCGGTGATTTGCGCAAGAAAGCAGCCAAGTTCAGCTTCTTTCCCTTCATCTTATCGTAGGCATCGCGCGATAGAAGCACCGCCTTAGGTTCGCCCCGCAGGGTGATTTCCTGCGGTCCCTCCGAGGCGGCGCGCTTCATGACCTCGCTGAATTTCGCCTTGGCATCCTGCAACGGCCATTTGCGCATCGCCTTCTCCTGACTAGTCTGTCTAGTTGTAATGTAACAAATTTAACGCTGCCCTTCAAGCTTATGATGATGGCTCCGCTACGCTTGACCCATCCTACAACTGACCCTCCCCTCCAGGAGAGGAGCCTTTTTGACCCTAATCAAAGCGCTCGCACGCTGCCCTAAGGTTGAATATGATAGCGGGAGATATGAGCCGCGATCACGAAGCGGCCGGAGGTGGAGGCATAGATGGCAAGTCAGATTCCCATTCCTGAGCGGGCCGGGGCCGAGCGGGTCGGCATCCGCACCATATCCCTGGAGGCCCCCTGGCAGTGGCTGGCCAAGGGCTGGAGCGACGTGTGGACCGCCCCCCTCATCAGTTTCGGTTATGGTTTGATGTTTTTTGCTGTCAGCGTGCTCCTGACCATTGGCATGTTTTCCTTCGCCTGGGCGGCGGTGGTGCCGGCAGCGGCGGCCGGGTTCATGCTGGTGGGTCCGATTCTCGCCATGGGACTTTATGAGGTCAGCCGCCGCCATGAAAAGGGCGAGCCGGTAGTCTTTGCTGACGCCCTGCGCGCCCTGAAGGGCAGCTCCGGCCAGGTGCGCTTTGCCGGCGTGGTGCTGGCCATCCTGTTGTTGGTCTGGATGCGAGTGGCGACGCTGCTATTCGCCCTCTTCTTTGGCGTCGAGTATCCGCCGTTCATCGAGTTCACCCAACAGTTACTGATGACGCCCGAAGGCGTGGGGCTGTTGGTGCTGGGCACCGCCATCGGCGCGGTGTTCGCCTTTATCGTATTTGCCACCTCCGCCATCTCCATTCCCATGCTCTTGGACCGCGACATTGATTTCATCAGCGCCGCGTTGGCCAGCTTCGAGGCGGTGCGACGCAACTGGACGGCGATGTTCCTGTGGGCCTGGATCATCGCTATCCTGATGGCGGTGGGCATCGCCACCTTTTATATCGGGCTGATTGTGGTGTTCCCGCTCATCGGGCACGCCACGTGGCACGCCTACAGGGCGATCGTGCAGTAGCGATTATTGTTTCGGCTTGTCGTCGTCTTCGTCAAAGAGGGCGCGATGGGACGCGCCGTCAAGATCATCAAATTGTCCGGATTTCAAGGACCACAAAAAAGCGACCAAGCCTAAAAGCCCCAACAACAGCGCCGCCGGAATGAGGAAGCCCAACGCGGTCATGGCTGGCGTCCCATGAAGCGCAGGCGTAGCGCGTTGCCGGTGACGATCAGCGATGACGATGACATGGCGATGGCGGCGATCAAGGGCGTCACCAGCCCGGCCATGGCGATGGGCACGGCGAGCGCATTATAGCCGATGGAGAGCGCGAAATTCTGCACCACCAGCCGGCGCGAGGCGCGCGACACCCGCACCGCTTCCAACACTGCTTGCAAGCGCTCGCCCTGGAAGACGAAATCGGCCGCCGTCTGCGCCACGTCCGCCGCGCTTGAGGGCGACAGCGACACATAGGCCGCCGCCAGCGACGGCGCATCGTTCAAGCCATCGCCGACCATGGCGACCTTGACGCCATCGGCGCTTTTCGCCTTCAGCCAGGCGATTTTCTGGTCCGGCGTCTGTTCCGCCGCCCAGTCGGTCAGCCCTAAAGCTTCCGCCGTGCGCCGCGCCACCGCTGCACGATCGCCGGACAGCAGCGATACGGCGATGCCCTCGTCCCGCAGGGCTTTGATGACGGCGGCGGCATCCTCCCGCAAGCGATCCTCGAAACGAAAGCACACGGGCGCAATGTCGGGCGCTGAGAACCATAGCTCGGTGGCGTCGCCCATGCCGACGGCCTCCGGCGCCGCCCATTCCCGCCGGCCTAAGCGTTCACGGCCCGCCGCGACCTCTCGCTCCAGACCAAAACCTGCTACCTCGCGCACGCCATCCGCGGGCGCAATCGCCGGCGCGGCGCGCAGGAGCGCCTTCGACAAGGGATGCCGGCTGGCGGCGGCAAGGGCGGCGGCCCGCTTCATGACAGCGGCGGGGATATCGCCGGCGTTGATCAAGGTCGGCTCGCCCACCGTCAGCGTGCCGGTTTTATCGAACACGATATGGCGCGCCTCGGCCAGACGCTCCAGGGCGTCTCCCGCTTTCAAAAGCACGCCGGCGCGAAACAGCCGGCCGCTGGCCACCACCTGCACCGCCGGCACGGCCAGTCCCAGCGCGCACGGGCAGGTGATGATCAAGACCGCGATGGCGTTCATCAGCGCCGCCTCGAAGCCCGCGCCGGCGATCAACCAGCCGGCAAGCGTCAAGGCGGCCAGCGCGTGCACCGCCGGGGCGTAATGCCGCGCCATACGGTCGGCAAGACGAACATACTTGGCCCGTCCCTGCTCCGCCGCCTCCATCAGGCGGACGATTTCGGCGAGCAGCGTATTGTCCTCGCTGGCGGTTACGGTCACGCGCAAAGCCCCGGTCAAGTTCATCATGCCGGCAAACACCTTGCCGCCGACGGTTACCGCCTGGGGCACGGATTCGCCGGTGATCAGACTGGTATCGATGTCGCTGGCCCCCGTCGCCACCGCGCCGTCGGCGGGAATGCGCTCGCCGGCCGCTACCAGCACCGTCATGCCGGCCTTTAGGACGTCGATGGGCACGCGGCGGGTTGTGCCGTCATCCTCGACCACGGTGGCGGCCGACGCCTTGAGCGCCAGCAGATTGGTCGCCACCGAACGCGCCTGGGTGCGCATGCGGCGATCGAGGTAGCGACCGATGAGAAGGAAGAACAGCAGGCTCACCGCGGCGTCGAAATAAGCGTGGTGGGCATGCTGCCAGGTGTTATAGAGGCTCATCAAAACCGCCAGGATGACGCCCAGCGAAATCGGCACGTCCATATTGACGCTGCGCGCCTTTAAGGCGGTCGCCGCAGAGCGGAAGAACGGCATGCCAGAGTAAGCAACGGTGGGAATGGCGATCAGCGCCGACAGCCAGTGCATCATCGCCCGCGTCGCCTCACCCATGTCGGAGACGTTGCCCGACCACACCGAGACTGACAGCAGCATGATGTTGGCGGCGGCGAAGCCGGCCACCGCCATGGCTTTCAATAAGCGTTTGTCCTCCGCCGCCTCGCGACCGCGCGCCTCCTCGGGATCGACGGGCGCGACGCGATAGCCCAACGCATCGAGCGCGCCGATCACCGCGTCGGGTGAGCTTTTGCCGTCTTGCCAGTCGACGGCCACGCGCTTGGTGGTAAGGTTGGCGCGCGCGCCGACGACGCCCGGCACTTTGAGCAAGCCATCTTCGATGCGCCGCATGCAGCCGGCGCAGTGCATGTTCTCCACCGCCAGCGTTACCCCGGCGAAACCCGGCGTGGCGCGGCGAATGAAGCGCTCGGAAATGGCGATGGCGGTCATGAGGCGATGATCCGCTGGATGGCGCGGAAGCGGTCAGGGCCGCGTGTTGCGATAACCTCCACCTCCCATTGCCCGGATTCCGGCAGATCGAGCGCCACGCGATAAAGCCCATCCTCCCCCTCACGCAACGTCACCTGCTGATCGAGGCTGTCGGTGGTTGGCCGGCGTACGGTCGCCGCAATGGCAAGTCCGCGCAGCGGCGCGCCGTTGGCATCCACCAGACGCACCGTCAAGACCTGATGCTTCTCGTTCGCCGTCAATTCGAAGGCGGCGATTTTCCAACCCAAGGCTTTTTGCGCCTCGGCATCGGCAAGTGTACGGTTATATTGCAGCCCGGTGCGATAGGCGTCCTCGGTCTCAACGCCGGTCCAACTGGCGCGGGCAAAATAGACGAAAGCGCCATTGGCGGCGAACACGACGCCGAAAAAAACCGATAGCATGATCAAGACATGCCTGCCGGTCAGCGGTCCGCGAAAGAGTTTACTCATCGATCGGCGCCTTGAATGTGGTGTCATTGACAACTTCGGTCCCACTGTCGAGATCACGCACCCGGATGACAATGGGGATGGATTTTTCCGTCAGCGCGGCGCGCGGAGCGGTGACAAACAGCCGCACCGAGCGCAGGGCGTCGGGCGCCACTTCCACCGGCTCGCTCATGTCGTCAAATCCGAGCAGACGGGCGCTGGCTTGCGGCAGCCCTTCCACCGATATGGCAAAGCGCGCCGGTTCATGCAGTTTGTTGATGATCTTCAGCGTATAGCCGTTGCGGATGCTGCCGTCCGACAGCATGACGTAAAGCGGATTGCGGTCGCGAATGACGTTCAGGTCAATGACGCTGCGAGTCATCAAGCCAATCACCATGATCAGACTGACGACGACCAGTATCGCGGTGTAGATGACAGTGCGGGGACGCACCAGGCGATAGCGCGGCTTTTCGCCCTTCATCCGCGCCTGAATGTTGGAGTCGGTATCATAGGCAATGAGCCGTTTGGGTCGGCCGATCTTGGTCATGATGTCGTCGCAGGCATCGATGCACAGCGCGCACTGGATGCACTCCAGCTGCAGGCCGTCGCGAATGTCGATGCCCATGGGACAGACGACGACGCATTGTCGGCAATCGATGCAGTCGCCGCGGCCTTCCCAGGGCTCGCCTTTTTTGTGCGGCCCGCGCGGTTCGCCGCGGTCATAGCGGTAACTGACGGCCAGCGATTCCTCATCCAGCATGGCGCCCTGAATGCGCGGCCAGGGGCACATATAGGTGCACACCTGCTCCCGGGCGTGTCCGCCAAGGAGATAGGTGGTGGCGGTCATCGTGGCGATGGTGGTATAGGCGATGGCGGGCGCGTCGAAGGTTAAAAGCTGATGGGCGAGCGTCGGCGCATCGGCGAAATAGAATACCCAGGCGCCGCCGGTGGCCATGGCGATGACGATCCAGGTGAGGTGCTTGGCCGTCTTACGGCTGATCTTGGACAGGCTCCAGGGAGCCTGATCAAGCCGGATACGTTCATTGCGATCGCCTTCGAAGAAGCGTTCCACGGCGATGAAAAGATCGGTCCACACCGTCTGCGGGCAGGCGTAGCCGCACCACAAGCGGCCGGCGATGCTGGTGGCGAGAAACAGCCCCACCGCGGCAAGGATGAGGAGGCCGGTGATGTAATAGACTTCCTGCGGCCAGATCTCGATGAAAAAGAAATAGAAGCGACGGGCGGGAAAATCCAGCAGCACCGCCTGATGCGGCGC
Organism: Pseudomonadota bacterium; assembly: GCA_003577275.1. Lineage (GTDB taxonomy): Bacteria > Pseudomonadota > Alphaproteobacteria > Sphingomonadales > Govanellaceae > PRO5. The sequence continues at coordinate 84,205 of QEVO01000002.1, read as the reverse complement.
ATCTGGGCCGCGATCCCAGCGAATCCATGGCGTCAAATAGTAGATGCCGAGGAAGATCGCCATCGCCGCCCATTTGATGCGGCGAAACGTGCCTTCCATCCGCTTGGGGTGGATCTTCTCACGCTTCTTATAAAGTGAGCGGCGTGACGCCGCATTGACCGCCTCGACGTCATGGCGATTGACGCTCGCCGCCGCCTTCACTCCTTCTCCCGCCACCTTAACTACCTCGCGCGCTAGGGAATATGGAACGCCTCTCCCCAGGGCTTCCTCATCAACAAGTGGCTATCTTACTCCCCGCCGCCCAGCGAGTGAACATAAACAGCAAGGGATTTTATGGTCACCGGGTCGAGCCGCGCCGTCCAGGCCGGCATGATGCCGAAGCGGCTTTCCGCCACGGTTTGGCGGATAGACGCCCGGTCGCCGCCGTAAAGCCATACGGCATCGGTCAGGTTGGGCGCGCCTTGGACGCGATCGCCCTTGCCGTCCTCAGCATGACAGACGGTGCAATTCTCAGCGAATATCTGCGCTCCGTTAGCCGTCTTGGCCTGATCATGATCCTGCCCCGAGATGGAGAGCACGTACTCAACCACCTCGTCCACCTGCTCCGCCGTTAAGATCTCATCCTTCAGAAAGGCCGGCATCTGGCTGTAGCGAGTATCGGAATGGTCGCCGCGAATGCCGAAGAGGATGGTGGTGTGAATATCCTCCAGGCTGCCGCCCCACAGCCAGTCGTCATCGCTCAAATTGGGGTATCCCTTGCCGCCTTGCGCGCCGCTGCCATGGCAGGGCGCGCAATTATCGCCAAATGCGGCCTGGCCCGCCGCCATGGCGAAGCCTTGCATGTCGGGATCCTTTTCGATGTCTTCGAGCGAGGCGTCAACCAGACTGCCGGCGCGCGCCGCGCGGTCCTGGCCAACTTTCGCCATGGTGTCGGCCAATTCAGCGCGCTGCGAATAACCGATGACGCCACGGGTGTAATCGCTGATCAGCGGCCAAGCCGGCATCACCACCCAGTAGCCAAAGGACCATATGATGGTGGCGTACATCGTCCACAGCCACCAGCGCGGCAGCGGATTGTTGAGCTCCTTGATGCCGTCCCACTCGTGTCCGGTGGTTTCGACACCGCTGAATTGATCCACTTCTTTTTTTCCGGCCACGGTTACTTCTCCTTATTCGCCGCTTCGTCATCGAGCGGCAGACGTGCGGCTGCATCGAACTTATGCTTGTTGCTCGGCCACAAGGCGTAGATGACGCCAGTAGCGAACATGACGACCAGGAACACCAGTCCCCAGGTCTGCGCGAAATACGAAACCTCGGCGTGCGTCACGGCTCGTCTCCTAGCGATAGAAGGCGTCGGCTTGGTAGAGGTCAAAATCCACCAGGGTGCCGAGCATCTGCATATAGGCGATAAGCGCATCGAGTTCCGAGATCATCTGTGGATTGCCGTCGAAATCGCGCACCTGCGCTTTAGGATAACGGGCGAGAAAGGCATCCACATTGTCGCTGTCGGGATTGACCTGTGTTTCAATGTCGGCCACGGCGCCGGCGACGTCCTCGTCGCTATAGGGCACGCCGAGGCTGCGGTTGGCTTGCAGATCTTCGGCGATCTTCTGGTAATTAAGCGCCGTCTTGGCCAGGAACGGATAGCCCGGCATGATCGATTCCGGCACCACGCTGCGCGGATCGACCATATGAGCGCGATGCCACTCGTCGGAATACTTGCCGCCAACACGCGCCAGGTCGGGACCGGTGCGTTTGGAGCCCCATTGGAAGGGGTGATCGTACATGCTTTCGGCGGCCAGCGAATAGTGGCCGTAGCGCTCCACCTCATCGCGCAGCGGACGCACCATCTGGCTATGGCAGTTATAGCAGCCTTCGCGTACGTAAATATTGCGACCGGCCAGCTCCAGCGGCGTATAGGGCCGCATGCCCTGAACCTTTTCGATGGTGTTTTCCAGATAGAACAGCGGCGCGATTTCGATGATGCCGCCGATCGACACCACCACCAGGATACCGATCACCAGGAGGATGGAATTTTTCTCGAAGATTTCGTGTTTCATCTTTTCCTCCCTTACTCGGCGAGCGCCGGCGCGGCGGCCTTGGCGGCGCTGGCGCCGCTAATTGTCCGCCAGACGTTATAGGCCATGATCAGCGCGCCGATGACGAAGAGCGCGCCGCCCAGCGCCCGTATGAGGTAGAAGGGATGCATCGCTTCCACCGTCTCGACGAAGGAGTATTCTAGAAAGCCGAGACCGTTATAGTCCCGCCACATCAGGCCCTGGAGAATGCCCGACACCCACATCGCGGTGATGTAGAGCACGATGCCGAGGGTGGAGAGCCAGAAGTGCCAGCTCACGAGCTTTTCCGAATAAAGCCCCTCCTTCTTCCACAGCCAGGGCACCAGGCAGTAAATGGCGCCGAAGGAGACGAAGGCGACCCAGCCGAGCGCGCCCGAATGCACATGGCCGATGGTCCAGTCGGTGTAGTGGCTCAAGGCGTTCACCGCCTTGATCGACATCATCGGTCCTTCAAAGGTGCTCATGCCGTAAAACGCCACCGAGACGACGAGCATGCGCAGCACCGCATCGGTCCTGAGCTTGTCCCAGGCTCCCGACAGCGTCATCAGGCCGTTGATCATGCCGCCCCAGGACGGCATCCACAGCATCACCGAGAAGGTCATGCCCAAAGTCTGCGCCCAGTCGGGCAGCGCGGTGTAATGCAGGTGATGCGGCCCGGCCCAGATGTAGAGGAAAATCAAGGACCAGAAGTGGACGATGGACAGCCGGTAGGAATAAACCGGACGCTCCGCCCGCTTAGGCACGAAATAGTACATGATGGCGAGGAAGCCGGCGGTGAGAAAGAAGCCCACCGCGTTATGGCCGTACCACCATTGCGTCAGAGCGCTCTGCACGCCGGCGAACAAAGAGTAACTTTTGGCGCCGGTCAATGACACCGGCAGCGTCAGGTTGTTGACGATGTGCAGCATGGCGATGGTGACGATGAACGCAAGATAGAACCAGTTCGCCACATAAATATGCGGCTCCTTGCGTTTCCACAGAGTGCCGAGGAAAACCAGGAGATAGACCACCCAGACGATGGTCAGCCACAGATCGGCGTACCACTCGGGCTCGGCGTACTCCTTGCTTTGCGTAACGCCGAGAAGATAGCCGGTGGCGGCGATGACGATGAACAGATTATAGCCCCAGAATACGAACCAGGGCGCGATCTCGCCAGCGAGCCTGGCCTTGCAGGTGCGCTGCACCACGTAAAAGGAGGTGGCGATCAGCACGTTGCCGCCGAAGGCGAAAATCACCGCCGACGTATGCAACGGCCGCAATCGGCCGAAGGTGGTCCAGGGCAGATCGAGGTTGAGGAGCGGATAGGCGAGCTGGAGGGCGATATAAAGCCCCACCACGAAACCGGCGATGCCCCAGAACAGCGAGGCGATGACCCCGTATTTGACGACGCCGTCGTTATACCCCTCCGTCGAACTCCGCCCGCTGGCGCGCTGGCGCCACATATAGCCGACGCCGATGACGCCGAGCGCGCCCGCCGCCACGAACAGCGCGGCATGGAAGGCCATCACCGGATCGGCGGCGTTGAGCGACAGGAAAAGCGCCAAAACGGCGCCAGCCGCCAGCGCCGCGATGGCGGCGATTTCGGCCATGGCGGAACGCCCATTACTGGATGTCTGGGAAGGTATCTGCGTCATGGATGTGCCTCGTCCCCCTTGTGCGCCGACAGGACCGCCGGCATGCAGGTATAGGTTCTATAGCTTCAGCGAGTTAGAGGGTATGGAAAAAACCCGCATTGATTTTGCTCAATAATCGACCGGGCGCAAGGCGCTAATTGTTCAAAATAAAATCGTCATTTGTTCTTGACATGTTCTTTTTTCTCGCGTAGCGTTTGCAAAAGAACAAATAGAGTACGAAGGACTCGGCCATGGATACCCTGCTGCACCTGCTTGTTCTTGCGTTTCTGCCGTTGATGGCCATCGCCATCGCCCGGGGCGTTGGCGACATCCGTCGCACCCTTTCCAGCGCCGATGTTGCGCCTGAGCCCGCCGCCACCGCCAGCCCGGTCCTTTTGACCCTTTCCATAGGCCAGCCGCGGTCTGTCTGACCGCGCTGCTGGTTCAGTCCAGGGGCTGCACGCGGACGATGCGAAACGGCAGCGTCTCGCCGTCATGCTCGCGAATGGAAATATAGTCCCCCTGCTTGATGACGTGGGTGTCCAATCGAAATAAGGGCTCGTCATCGTCCTCCCCCGGCGCATAGGAAAACGCCCACGCCTTGGAGCGGGTGCGGGTAAGCTCGCCTTTTTCATCCGCCTCGCCGGCCCAGAAGCGGCGAACGACGCAGCGCTTGCGGTTTTCCCGCCAGACGGCCTCGTCAAGGTGGCCGGCGGCGTCCAGCGGCACCACCAGTTCATAACCATGGGCGGCGCTGCCTTCAGGAAACTCATCGGTTCTCGCCAGTTCCAGCCGCACTTTATAAAACGTCATCGCCGCGCCTCCTTGTCACTGCCCGCCGGCCGCAGCCGACAGGCTGCGGTCGAACACGCTAAATTCATAGGCAATAGACCATTCAATAAGCTCGCGGTAAAGCTTGACTACCAGATCAGGGTCAGCGCCGGCGCGCGTGGCCTCGGCGGTAACCTTGGCCAGAACGTCCGCTATCCGCGCTTCATCGCGCACCTCGGCGCGTCGTTTTTTGATGTTGCCCGCTTGCCTGATGTACTCGAGCCGTTCGGCCAGCAGCGCCACGATGGCGCGGTCGACGCGATCAATCTCGCGGCGCACGTCGGCCATGGAATCGCAGCGGATCGGCGCGATCGAATTATCCACCTGCTTGCTCATCAACGGCCTATCCTTGTCCTTCCTGTACCGACGTCAGTTTGCCCGGCAGAATTAATTCCCGCAAGTTACTCGTTAGGGTTGCCATACAGTTGCCGGACGATGCAGTCCACGCCGGCCTTTTTTAAGGCATCGCACAGGGTGCTGGCGTCTTTCCAACTGGCAGCGGCGGCCCCGAGACGGGTCATGTTGCCAGCGCTGCTGGTGACTGGCTGGCGCGCGCCTAAGAGATCGGGGGCCAGCGCCTTGAATTTGTCCCAGCCGGCGCGGGCCACCGCTTCATCCTGATATGCGCCAAGCTGTACCATATAGCCGCCGGTTTGCGGCGTTGCAGACGCTGGCTGTTTCAAGACATCCTCCTTCGCCGGCGCTGGCGGCGGTGAAGTCGGAGGCGGCGCCGCCACAGCGGGCGCGGACGTCAACGCTTGCGTCTTGGCCGGCGCGGTGTTGACATCGACGATGGCGGGTTGCGCCGGCGCCGGCGGTGGCAATGGTTCGCTCGCCACCTGCGGCTGGCTCGTTTTCGGCAGGGCGTCCGCCACGGCGGAAAGCCCGGAGAAGATCGCCTTGCCACGCATGTCTTTGGGCAGCGCGGTGATGTTTTTCAAATACGTCTGAGCCTGTTCCGTAGCCGCCGCATTCTCCGGAAAGGTCGCCAGACGTAGGGCGGTGGTCATGTCGCCGGAGAAAGCGTAGGCCAGCGCCAGATTCTGCCGCGCCTGTATCGTATCGGGCATTGCCGAGACGACGTCGCTCAATAGCCGCACCGCCGCCGGATAGTCTTCCGACAACGCCAGCGACAAACCCAGGTTGTTCAAGAGCGACACATCGCCCGGGGCCAGATCAAGCCCGCGCCCATATTGCACCTGAGCGTCTTGATGTTTGCCCATAAGGTCAAGGGCGATGCCGTAGTGATTGTAAAACTTCGCCGAGACCGCGCCCTTCTCCACCGCCGCGGCGAAATACGGCAAGGCCCGTTCCGGCTCGTTCATCTGGGTCAACGCCCGCGCCAGTCCGGCATCCCCCCGTCCCTCCTTCGGCGCTATGCTGGTAACCGCCTGGAAGCGCTCCGCAGCCTCCCCGGGCGCATCGAGCATCAGGAAAATCTCGCCCTGTCCCAGCAGCGCCTGAACATTCTTCGGGTCGCGTTCCAGCACGTCCTGATAAAACCGCAGCGCCGAGGCGTAATCGCGCGCCTTGACCAGGTTATCGGCGACCCGGAGCATGGAATCGGCGCTGAATTCCAACTCGGCGGCCGATTTCTTGCCTTCCGCCTTCTCCGAGGAACTCAGCGACGTCTGGCAGCCGGCCAGACCAAGCGCCACAACTACAAGCAACAATCGTTTAAATGCAACAGAGGGCATTAACCATATCATGCGGCGTCGCCTTCTGCGACCGGAGGGAACCCATGGAACGGAAAGCACCTTACACGAGGTCGCCAGCCCGAGGAACTCTTTCATTTATTAAATCAAGATATTAAATCTTTACCTTTTAGTAAGGGCTGGCTGATAGGGTGCAAGCGGTGACATCTGCCGGCAACAAACCCCCGGCGAGGAGACCGCCATGGATATCAGAGCCGCCAGCGCCGCCGTCCACACCCCCCGCGCCAACGAACGGGTCAGCGCGCCCGAATCGTCCGCCGAGCGCCGCAAGACCGCCCCCGATTCCGCGGTCGAGCGCAAGGAAGCCGAACGCGCCGCCGACGCCCGCCGGCAGGAGGCCCGCCGCGATGAACAGCATCGGGTGGATATGAGGGCTTAAGGGGCCCCTCAACGTCATTGCGAGCCCAAAAGGGCGAAGCAATCCAGAATCTTTTATTTTTCGCGATGTTTATGGATCGCCACGCCGCTAAGCGCGGCTCGCGATGATGTTCCACTTCCTACCCCACCGCGCCTTGGGCGCGCAGTCCGGCGATCTCCGCCGCCGACAACCCGATAGCACTTAAAATAGCGTCCGTGTCCTGCCCCGGCTCGGGCGAGACGCCGCGAATTTCGCCCGGCGTGCGGGAAAAGCGTGGCGCGGGAGCTGGCTGCATCACGCCCGCCACCTCAACAAAGGTCTGCCGCGCCTTGTTGTGGGGATGGTCTGGCGCTTCGCCCAGCCCCAGCACCGGGGCGACGCAAGCGTCCGAGCTTTCAAACAGCGCCGCCCACTCGTCCCGGGTCTTGGTCTTGAAAAGGGCGGTCAGCTTGTCCTTGAACTCCGGCCAGCGGGATCTGTCGAGTTGCGCTTCGAATTCGCTGCCCTTTAGTCCCATCTTGTCCAAGAATTCGCCGTAGAACTGCGGCTCGATGGGGCCGATGCCCACGTATTTGCCGTCCTTAGTTTCATAGGTTTCGTAAAAATGCGCGCCGGTATCGAGCAGGTTGCCGCCCGCCTCATCGGACCAGCCGCCCACCGACCGTAAGCCATAGAGCATGGCCCCCAAGAGCGCCGTGCCGTCGGTCATGGCGGCGTCGATCACCTGGCCCTTGCCGGAGACGCGCGCCTCCAGCAGCGCGCAGACGATGCCAAAGGCAAGGAGCATGCCGCCGCCGCCAAAGTCGCCCACGTAGTTGATCGGCGGCAACGGCTTCTCGCCCTTACGCTGGAACGCGCCCAATGCGCCGGCGATTGAAATATAGGTGATATCGTGGCCGGCCTGCTGCGCCAGCGGTCCGTTCTGGCCATAGCCGGTCATGCGGCCGTAGACCAGCTTGGGATTTACCTTGAAGCACGCGTCGGGGCCGAATCCCAAACGCTCCATGACGCCGGGGCGATAGCCCTCGATCAGCACGTCGGCCGTGGCGATGAGCTTCATCGCCAGCGCTTTGCCCTCGCTCGACTTCAAATCCACTACGATGGAGCGCCGGCCGCGCCCCAAAACATCGCTTCCCGGCTTTTTCGGCAGCGGCAGCTTATCGCCGCCCTTGCGGTCGATGCGGATGACGTCAGCCCCCATATCGGCGAGCATCATGCCGCAAAACGGCCCCGGCCCGATGCCGGCGAATTCAACCACGGTTATTCCTTTAAGCGGTCCCATGTATTTTCTTTCCTCATGTCGCGTAATTTGTCATAGCCTTTATCTGACATAGACGAAAGAGGATAGCCATGGTGACAAGCGATCAAGACGCCGGCATCGGCGGTATTGTAGTGGTTGAGGAAAGCGGCCAGGGCAAGTACCGGCAGCGGGTGACGGCGGGCGGCCACACCTTGGTTGCCGACGAGCCCAAAAGCGCCGGCGGCGATGACGCCGGCCCCAACCCGTATGAATTCCTCCTCTCGGCGCTCGGCGCCTGCACCTCGATGACGCTGCGCATGTACGCCGACTTGAAAAAGCTGCCGCTGGAGAAAATCACGGTCACCTTGCAGCATGAGAGAATTCACGCTGACGATTGCACGGGTTGCGAGACCAAGGAAGGCAAGATCGACCGCATTCTGCGCATCATCGACCTGAAAGGTCCGCTTGGCGAGGACCAGCGCCGACGCCTCTTGGAAATCGCCGACAAATGCCCGGTGCACCGCACGCTTCAAGGCGAAATCAGAATCGTGACAAGAGTTTCGGATTAAGAAGTAAGCTACGACACAATGTCATGGCGAGAAGGCGAAGCCGACGAAGCCATCCAGAAGTCTAAATTTTCTGGATCGCCACGGCGCTATTGCGCCTCGCGATGACATTATAATTCAAACCTTGTAACTGCCGAGAGGAATTTCCTCCACCGTCAGCGCTTCGCAGCGTTGATCGAGCGCGCGGTAGGCGTCGCCGTGCAGCTCTTTGAACGCGGCAAAATCCGCCTCGCTCCGCCAACGGTCGATGCACAAGAAAGTATTGGGATCGGCGCGATCGGCCAACAGTTCCGTACCGATGTAGCCTTCGCCGCGGCGGAACAACCTGGCCCAGTCGCCGTCAGGACCATAAGCGGCGACGAAATCGGCGCGGCGTTCAGGGTTGGCCCGAAATCGCCACACGATGACGTGCATGTTACTTTTTCTCTTCCGGCAGCACGGTGCGGATATGAAGCTCGCGCAGTTGCTTCATGGTCACGTCGCCGGGCGCGCCCATCATCAAATCCTGCGCCTGCTGGTTCATCGGGAACATGATGACCTCGCGGATGTTGGGAACATCGGCCAACAGCATGACGATGCGGTCGATGCCCGGCGCGGAACCGCCGTGGGGCGGCGCGCCATAACGGAACGCATTGAGCATGCCGCCGAAACGCTTTTCCACTTCTTCCGCCGGATAGCCGGCGATCTCGAACGCCTTGAGCATGACATCCGGGCGGTGATTGCGGATCGCGCCCGAGGAGAGTTCGATGCCGTTGCACACGATGTCGTACTGGAAGGCGAGAATGTCCAGCGGGTCTTTCGTTTCCAGCGCTTCCAGTCCGCCTTGCGGCATGGAGAACGGGTTGTGGCTGAAGTCGATCTTCTTGTCGGTCTCGTTCCACTCGTACATGGGAAAATCGACGATCCAGCAGAAATCGAAGCGGTTGCGGTCGATGAGGTTCAACTCATCGGCAACCTTGGTGCGCGCCAATCCGGCGAGCTTCGCCGCGTCCGCCTCTTTGGCGCAGGCGAAGAACACGCCGTCGTTGGGCTGCAACGCCATTGCCTTGACCAGTTGCGCGGTGCGCTCCTCGCCCAGATTCTTCGCCACCGGACCGCCGCCGACGCCGTCCTTGAAGTTGATGTAGCCAAGGCCGGCAAAGCCCTCGGCGCGCGCCCAGTCGTTCATCTTATCAAAGAACGAGCGGGCTTGCGTGCCGGCGCCGAGCGCCGGGATGGCGCGCACCACCGCGCCACCTTCGATCATGCGGGCGAAGATGCCAAACCCCGAGCCGCGGAAAACCTCGGTCACATCCTGGATAATGAGCGGGTTGCGCAAGTCCGGCTTATCGTTGCCGTATTTGAGCATCGACTCTTTGAAGGGAATGCGCGGGAACGGCGTCTTGGTCACCGGCTTTGTGGAAAATTCCGTAAACACGCCGGCCAGCACCGGCTCGATGGCGGCGAACACGTCTTCTTGGGTGACGAAGCTCATCTCGAAATCGAGCTGGTAGAATTCACCGGGCGAGCGGTCGGCGCGGGCATCCTCGTCGCGAAAGCATGGCGCGATCTGGAAGTAGCGGTCGAAGCCCGCCACCATGAGGAGCTGCTTGAACTGCTGCGGCGCTTGCGGCAGGGCATAGAACTTGCCGGGATGCAGCCGGCTCGGCACCAGGAAGTCCCGCGCCCCTTCCGGGCTGGAGGCGGTCAGGATCGGCGTCTGGTATTCCAGGAAGCCGGCATCGGTCATGCGCCGCCGGATCGAGGAAATGACCTTGGAGCGCAGCACCAGATTGGCGTGAAGTTTCTCCCGCCGCAGGTCGAGGAAACGGTATTTCAGGCGGATGTCTTCCGGGTAATCGTGCTCGCCGAATACCGGCATGGGCAGCTCGCTGGCCGCCGATAGCACCTCCACCTCCTGCGCCTGAACCTCGATCTCGCCGGTGGGCAGGTTGGGGTTGACGGTATCGGCGGTGCGGGCCACCACCTTGCCGGTAACGCAAATGACGCTTTCCGCCCTTAAATGCTCGGCCGCCTTGAAGGCCGGGCTGTCCACATCCACCACCGCCTGGGTGATGCCATAATGGTCGCGCAGGTCGATAAAAAGGAGGTTGCCGTGGTCGCGCTTCCGGTGCACCCAGCCGGACAGCCGGGCGGTCTCGCCCACCTGGGATATGCGAAGGTCGTTGCAGGTATGGGTGCGATAGCGATGCATGGGTCTCAAAATCCCTTTGAATTTGGGGGGAAAAGCACACGGAACGGCCCCCTTTGTCAAGGGGATATGACTTAGAGGTGTTTTTTCGGCCGGCGGGGGTGTATGAGAGCCCCATGACCGTCCTTACCGACACCGCCGCCCTTAGGGAAGCCTGCGCCAAGGCCCGCCGCTCCCGCTATGTCACCATCGATACCGAGTTCGTGCGCGAGACCACCTACTGGGCCAACCTCTGCCTGGTGCAGGTAGCGTCCGAGGATGAGCTCTTTGCCGTCGACGCCCTGGCCCCGGGTATCGACCTTGCCCCCCTTTACGACCTGTTGCTGGACGAGGCGGTGCTGAAGGTCTTCCATGCCGCCCGCCAGGATATGGAAATCTTCGTCCACGAGATGGGCGACGTGCCGCGCCCCATCTTCGATACCCAGGTCGCCGCCATGGTCTGCGGCTTTGGGGATTCGGTGGGCTATGAAACCCTGGTTACCCGCCTGGCCGGCGTGCGGCTCGACAAGGCCCAGCGCTTCACCGACTGGTCGAAGCGGCCCTTGTCCCCCCGCCAGATCGCCTATGCGCTCGATGACGTGGTGCACCTGCGAACGGTGTTTGAGAAGCTCGAATCCTCGCTGAATGAAACCAGCCGCCTGGGCTGGCTGGACGAGGAAATGGCGGTGCTGACCGATACCCGGACCTACCGCATAGACCCGGACAACGCCTGGAGACGCTTAAAGCCGCGCAGCCGCAACCGGCATTTCCTAGCCATGGTGCGGGCCATCGCCGCCTGGCGAGAACGCGAGGCGGAACGGCGCAACGTGCCGCGCAACCGCATCATCCGTGATGACCTGCTCCTGGAAATGGCGGCCAAGCCGCCCCATTCAACGGATGAGCTTGGTGACGTGCGCGGATTGTCGCGGCGGCTCGGCGATAGCGCGGAAGGCCGGGATCTGATCGCCGCCATCGTGGAAGCGGAGCAGCTGCCCGAGGCGGCGATGCCCATGGTGGAGGCGGAAGACCCACGGCTCATCGGCGGGCCAACGCCGCTGGGCGAGCTGTTGCGCGTGTTGCTGAAGATCAAGGGCCACGAGCATGGCGTCGCGCCGAAGCTGATCGCCTCCTCGAGCGATCTTGACCAGATCGCGGTTTTGGATGAGCCCGACGTGCCAGCGCTCAAAGGCTGGCGCTATGACCTGTTCGGTAAGGATGCGCTGGCCTTGAAAGAGGGCCGGCTCGGCTTTGCGGTCAAGGACAATCGGCTTTTGCTGCTGCATCTTGATGAGCAAGGGGCGGTCGCCGAGGCCCTCATTCGGGCAACACCGCACTCTTCCGGCCCACGGCCTTCGCGAGGGCGTCGAGGCGGCGGCAGACGACCTCGCCGGCAATCGCCTGACGCGGCTCCTGCACCTTAAGGAACAGCGTATCCGCCGACATCTCCAGTCGGGCGAAGCGCAGCGCCGAGGAGGTGCCGCCGGAAATCCGCTGCGCCAGCCGCAGCCCCAGTCCCAAGGTGCGGGACCAGTTTCTATCGCCGTTGTTCAACAGCCGCTCGACATCGCCGGCGATGCCTTCCCCCAGCGTACCGCCATAAGCGACGTAAAGCGCCAGCGCGACCTTGGCCGCGCCGCGGTGGTCGATGCCGCCAAAGCGGCCGTAGAGCACTTCCGACAAAACCTTCTCGGCGCGGTAGTCGGGATGTCCCTGCCAGGCGACGTCGGAGAGCAGCGCGGCGGCATGACGCAGCCGCTTGTCGGCGGCGCTTTCATTGGCAAACAACGGCGCGGTCCATTCCAGTAATTTATCGGCATGCTCGGCAAATCGGCCGGAACGGCGGGCGATGTCGCCGCAGGCGTCAAGGAGCGGATCGACCTTGCGCAGCTCTTCTGGCATGGCGGCGTAAACCAGCCCCTCCCGCAGCCCCAAGGCCGAGATGACGAGGCGGCGGCAGCCGCTCAGTTCGAAAATCCGCCGCATCACCGCCGCCGCCATGGGCAGGCTTTCCAGCCGCCGCTGCGCGATGCGCGGCGCCTTGACCAGCGATTGCGCGCTCATGCCGGCCAGCACGCCGCAAAACTCCATCACCTCGGCGCGATCCATTTCATAGTGGTGCAGGATATGAAGTGGATAGTTGCCGCGCTCCAGATGCAGGCGCGCCAGCGCTCGCCAAGCGCCGCCGACAGCGTAGAAATCACGCCCCTTGCCTTCCCCGAGCCATGGCGCCTGCTGCAAGGTCTCGGCAATGCGGGCAATGGCCGCCGCGCGTTTTTTGGCGAACTCATCCATCAACAGAAGCGGACCTAAGGGCAACGAGACGGCGTTGCCGATCGCGCCCTGCCGGATGTCCACCAGCTCCAGGCTGCCGCCGCCCAGATCGCCGACGATGCCGTCCGCCTCGGGAATGCCGGCGAGCACGCCCATGGCGGAGTAACGTCCTTCCTCGCCGCCCGACAACAGATCGACAGGAAAACCGCAGCGGGTTTCGATGGCGTCCACGAAGGCGCGGCCGTTCTCGGCGTCACGCATGGCGGCGGTGGCCACCGCGCGCACTTCCTTGATGCGCATCTCGCGCAACAAGAGCGCGAACCGATCCAGGGTCTGCAGCGCCAACACCATGCCCTCGGGATCAAGCCGACGAGTCGCGGCCACGGTTCTGCCCAAGCCGCACATCACTTTTTCGTTGAAGGCGATGGCGGGAAACCGGCCGCCGCCCTCAAAGACGACGAGGCGGACGGAGTTCGATCCAATATCGATGACGGCGATGCGGTGATCGGAAGGCCGATAGGTCACTGATCCATCCGAGTAGCGTGTGATTAGGGGCTACCCGCGTACATAACGCGCCGATGATGGTTTGTATAGCGTCTTCGTCAGCTCCCCTTGACGGTCAGTCGCGGCACCGGCTTTAGGCCGCGGCCCATGCCGGACAGGCTGGGGTTGGTCATGAAATAGCGGTGGAGGTTAAACGCCCCCTTGCCCGCCTTGCGGCGGATATAGCCGCCGTCCGCCATCAGATCCCAGCTTTGCGCCATGTCCTTTAAGTTGGCCGCCATCACCTGATCCAGCACCTGCGCGTGCACGGTGGGATTTTCGATCGGCACCAGGGCTTCCACCCGGCGGTCAAGATTGCGCGGCATCCAGTCGGCGGAGGAGATGAACACTTTCGCCTGATCGTGCGGCAGGCCGTTGCCGGCGCCGAAACAGACGATGCGCGAATGCTCCAGGAACCGCCCGACGATGCTCTTGACGCGGATGTTTTCCGACAATCCGGGGACGCCGGGACGCAGACAGCAAATGCCGCGCACAATGAGATCGATGGACACGCCGGCGCACGAGGCATCGTATAGGGCGTCAATGATATGCGGGTCCACCAGGGAATTCAGCTTGGCCCAGATTTGCCCCGGCCGGCCGGCCTTGGCGTGCGCCATCTCCTCTTCGATCAGCGTCATCAGCTTCTGCCGCAAGCCATAAGGCGAGATCGCGATTTTCTCCAAGGTTTTCGGCTTTACGTAGCCGGTGAGAAAATTAAAGATGTGGGTGGCGTCGCGGCCGAGCGCCGGGTCGGCGGTAAAAAACGACAGGTCGGTATAAACCTTGGCGGTGATCTGGTGATAATTGCCGGTGCCGTAGTGAACGTAGGTGCGCAGTTCGCCGCCCTCGCGCCGCACCACCAGCGACACCTTGGCGTGGGTCTTCAATTCGATGAAGCCATAGACCACCTGCACCCCGGCGCGCTCCAGGTCGCGCGCCCAGCGGATATTGCGTTCTTCATCAAAGCGCGCCTTCAGCTCGACCAGCGCGGTCACCGTCTTGCCGGATTCCGCCGCTTCGATGAGCGCCTTGACGATGGGTGAGTCATCGCTGGTGCGGTAAAGCGTCTGCTTGATCGCCACCACGTTGGGATCGCGCGCCGCCTGCGCGATGAACTGCACCACTACCTCGAAGCTTTCATAAGGGTGATGGACGATGATGTCCTTCTCGCGGATGGCGGCGAAGCAATCGCCGCCGTGCTCGCGAATGCGTTCGGGAAAGCGCGGATTATAGGGCGGAAACTTCAAGTCCGGCCGCTCATCGCCAATCAATTGGTTGGTGTCGGAGATGCCGAGAATGCCATCCACCAGCACCACGTCGCGCTCATTGACGTCAAGCTCATGGAACACCATGCGGCGCAGATCGTCCGGCATCGCCGCGTTCATCTTCAAGCGAATGACCGAGCCGCGCCGGCGGCGCTTCAGCGCCGTCTCGAACGAGCGCACCAAGTCCTCGGCTTCTTCCTCGACCTCGATATCGCTATCGCGGATGATGCGAAAGACGCCGCTGCCTTCAACCACATAGCCGGGGAACAACTGCTCCAGAAACAGTGTGACGATGTTTTCCACCGACATGTAGCGGATCGCCTTGCCCGGCAGGCGCACGAACCGCCGCACTTGGCGCGGCAGGGGAATGAGCATGTTGAGAATGGCCCCGTCCTCGCTGCGCGCCAACTTCAGCACCAGGTTGAAGCCTAAATTTGGAATGAACGGGAACGGATGCGCCGGGTCGATGGCCAACGGCGTGAGCACCGGAAAAACCGACTCAAGGAAATATTGTTCCAGCCAGGCAAGCTCGGCGGCGGTCACCTCGTGCGGCTCCAGAACGACGATGCCCGCTTCGCGCAGCTCGGCGGTCAGGTTGGCCCAGGCGATCTCCTGGGCGCGGATGAGCTCCTCCGCCTTTTGGTTGACCTTAGCCAGCTGTTGCGCGGGCGTCAGCCCATCGGGACTTATCACCTCGATATCGGCCTTGACCTGGCCGCGCAGGCCGGCCACCCGCACCATATAAAATTCATCGAGGTTGGAGCCGGATATCGACAGGAAGCGCAGCCGCTCCAAGAGCGGATGGGCGCGGTTCCCCGCCTCTTCCAAGACCCGCATGTTGAAGGCAAGCCACGATATCTCGCGGTTGATGAAGCGCGTGGGCGAGTTGCGGTCGAAGGCGGCCGCCGAGGCGGATGGAATGGCTACTGCCGGTTCGTTTTGCATGTCTTTAACTTAAAGCCGTCTGGCTTTGCGGGCTGAACTGTTAATTTATCACCTTAGCGCCGCCCGATGAAAAAATCATGACTCCTCTATAGACCAAGCACGGCGCGGGCAAGCGGGATGGTAATGGCGCGCTGATGGGCAAGCGACGCCCGGTCGAGCGCCTCCACCGCCATATGGGTGGCCGAAAAAGACCGTTCAAGGCGGCTGGTCAGAAAAGCTATCACGTCCCCGGTCACCCGGATCTGGCGGTCGGCGAACTCTTTTAAGAGCAGCGCCGCCAGCAGCGCCTCGTCTGGCTCCTCGATGGCCGCCGCCGCCGCCGCCTTGAGCCGCGAAGCAAGGTCCGGGAGGGTAAGCGGCCAATGCGCCGGGGCGGTTCTGGCGGTCAACAGCAGCGCGCCCTGACGCTCGCGCATCACATTGATGAGGTGAAACAGGACCGGCTCCAAGGCGGGGCTTAACCCCGTGTCCACATCCTCGACCGCCAGGTTGCCGCCCGGCGTAAACGCCGCAACTCGGTCCTCGATCAGCGCCGCGAGCGAGATCGTCTCGCCGCCGCTGATCCCCCGCCAGACGCTGGTCAAATGGGACTTGCCGCAGCCCGCTGGTCCATGGACGATGAGCAGCCGCCCCGGCCACTCCGGCCAGCGATCGATCCATTCCACCGCCAGACGGTTGGAGGCCGCGATGAAGAAATCCTCGCCGCCATGCGTCAACCGGCGCGGCAGGTCGAAGGTCAGCTGATCAGCGCGGCTCACCCGCTCCTCCGTCGGAGGTTTCAGACGTTGGGAGGGGCGCTGGCGCTACAGGCGCCACGGCCGGCGTCCGATGAATTTCCTCCAATAGCAGCATAGCCTCTGTCCCGCTTAGATCGAGAACCAGGCTCGCCTGGCGCAAGGCCAGCCGCAACTGGTCGGCCTCGCCCACATAATGAAGAACGATGGCCGCTTCCCGCGCCGTTAAGCGGTCGATGGTCATATCCTCGACCAAATTGACGCGGGTCAGCCGGCGGCGCACTTCAGCCCAATCGGCGATGGAGCGCAAGGGCGCCGTGACGGCCAACTCGCCGCCCTGGTCCATCCGCACCAGGGTTTCGCCCCGCCACCAATCGTCGAGCGCCCGGACCACGCGCTCCACCGCCGGCCCTAGATTCTCCGCCGTCGGCCCCTCGCCGGGGAGGGTGACCGTCTGCGTCAGGTTTGGAAAGCCCGCCGTTCCGGCCACAGCGATTTCGCCCTTAAAGCCTTCGCCCGCCAGATCGGGCTCCAGGGTCAGGCGGACCACCAAGGTCCGCTCCAGGTCATAGCGGGCGGCCAAGCGATTCAGGGCCGTGTTGTCGTCATCGATGACTTCCCGGGGCGATGCCAGCAGGCGGTCGGTGGCGTCAGCGTCCGGCAGCTTGTAAGGCACCAGACGATTGGCCAGATCATGCTCGGCCCAGGCCTGCCGCCAGGGATTGTCGGGCTGCCACAGGTAGTCCGCTCCGGCCATGGTCATCACCGGCACCGCCAGCACCGGGCTGGCCATGGTTTGGGTAAAGGCGAGGCCGTTGGCCTTCAACAGGCCGCGCACGGTCGAGGCGTCGAAGCGGACGGTGAGCGTCGCCAGATAACGCACCGCGGAGGCGCGTTCGTTGTTCACCTCGATGCCCTCGATGAGGCCATTCAAGGTCGCCGGGTCCACCACCGGCGCGCGGGATACATCCTCCGGCCTCAGCAGCCGGCGCATGAGAAGTTCATAAGCCTTGCGCTGGCCCTCGGCGATGGCGAGAGTGCGGGCGCTGGCGGCGTCGGCGGCGGTGACATCGATCTCGACGTTGCCGATGGCGAACACGCTCGGCCGCTGGGCTTCAGCGGCCAGCGCCGCGCCGCTGATCAGCATGAAGAAAGCCACGATGCAGGCGATGAGGGAGGCGCGTCTCATAAGACCCAATGTTCCTAGACTTTATGGCGATTTTGCGGTGCGCTACCCTAACGCCTTACGCTTCTCAAAGCGAGCGGAATGCTCTAAGGTGCGGCCGACAAAATAGGACCCCCAACCTCTGGCCGCTGATCCGTGACCGAACAAAAATCCTATACCTATAAAGACGCCGGGGTCGATATCGTCGCCGGCGATGACCTCGTAGACGCCATCAAGCCCCTGGCGCGATCCACCCGCCGCCCCGGCTCGGAGGTGGATTTGGGCGGTTTCGGCGCCTTTTTCGACCCCCGCGCCGCCGGTTTTAAAGACCCCATCCTGGTGGCCGGCACCGACGGCGTCGGCACCAAGCTGAAAGTCGCCATCGAGGCCAAGCACCACGACACCGTGGGCATTGATCTGGTCGCCATGTGCGTCAATGACCTGGTGGTGCAAGGGGCCGAGCCGTTGTTCTTCCTCGACTATTACGCCACCGGCAAGCTCGATGTGGCGGCCGGGCGAGCGGTGATCGCCGGCATCGCCGAGGGCTGCCGCCAGGCCGGCTGCGCGCTCATCGGCGGCGAGACGGCGGAAATGCCCGGCATGTACGCCGCCGGCGATTATGACCTCGCCGGTTTTGCGGTGGGCGCGGTGGAGCGCGGCGAACATCTGCCCCGGCCTACCATCGCGCCGGGCGACGTGATCTTAGGGCTTGCCTCCTCGGGCGTTCATTCCAACGGCTATTCCCTGGTGCGCCGGCTGGTGGGCGATCAGGGCCTGTCCTACGACGCCCCCGCCCCCTTCGCGCCGGAGAAGACCTTGGGCGAGGCGCTGCTGACGCCGACCCGGATTTACGTCAAAACCCTGCTGCCGGAAATCCGCGCCGGGCGGATCAAGGGCCTTGCCCACATCACCGGCGGCGGCATCACCGAAAACATCCCCCGGGTGCTGCCGGCCAACACCGCCGCCGTCATCGACGCCGGCGCGTGGGCTTTGCCGCCGGTCATCGCCTGGCTCAAAGACATCGGCCGCATCGCGCCCAAGGAACTGGTGCGCACCTTCAACTGCGGCATCGGCATGGTGGCGGTGGTCGCCGCCGAGGACGCCGTCCAGGTGAGCAAAAACCTCGCCGCCGCCGGCGAGCGCGTGACCGTCATCGGCGATATCGAGCATTATCCCAGCGCCGAGCCGGCGACCGTGGTCTCCGCCGCCGCCGGGGTGTGGGGCTATGCCGAGGCCTGGCGCGCCTCCAACCTCGACGAGGGCCAGTGATGGCCGCCGCCAAGCGGCTTGATATCGCGGTCCTCATCTCGGGGCGCGGCTCCAACCTGCAATCGCTCATTGACGCCTGCGCCGACCCGCACTTTCCCGCCCGCATCGTATGCGTGATTTCCAACAAGGCCGACGCCGCCGGCTTGCAGCGCGCCGCGCGCGCCGGCATTACGACCCACGTGGTCAGCCATAAGGACTTTCCCGACCGCGTCGCCTTTGACGCCGCTATCGACGAGATCTTGCGCGGCTATAACGTGGGGCTCATTTGCCTGGCCGGCTTCATGCGGATTTTAACCCCCGAGTTCGTCAACCGCTGGCGCGACCGGATGATCAACATCCATCCCTCGCTGCTGCCCGCCTTCAAGGGCCTCCATACCCACGAGCGCACCATCGAGGCCGGGGTGCGCTTTTCCGGCTGCACCGTGCATTTCGTGCGGCCCGAGATGGACGACGGCCCGATCATCATCCAGGCGGCGGTGCCGGTGCTCGGCGACGACACGGCGGAGACGCTCGCCGCACGGGTATTGGAACAAGAACACCGGATTTACCCGGAAGCGGTGCGCCTGATCGCCTTGTCCCGGGTGCGGGTGGTGGGCTCCAAGGTCATCATCCGCGACGCCGAACCGGTCACCGGGGCGATGATCAATCCGGGGGTTGATCCCTCATGGTAAGATATTGACTAATCTTAGATTTATATCTATTTGTTATTTTACATTGACAAAAATATATCTAATGGATATATTTTATAATGAAATATCAGATTGAATATTCCCGCACCGCCCAAAAAACATTGATGAAAATGCCGCGTAATACGGCGGAGCTTATTCGCCAAAAGATATGGGAAGTAGCTGATAACCCGTCGCAGGCCCGCAATGTCAAGGCGCTTCACCATGAAATCGCCGGATATCGTCTGAGGGTCGGTGACTGGCGGGTGTTTTTCGATCTGGTGAATGGGGCGCCCCGCGTTCTGGCCGTCACCGCCATCCGGTCGCGCGGCGGGGCCTATAAATAGGAGACTAATGTCATGACCAAATATCATCCCCAGTTCATTCATGCCACCGATGGCACCGTTACCCACGCTGTACTCCCCGCTAAAGAATGGCAGGAAATCGAAGACTTGCTCGCCGTCGCGGACGTCAAAGCGCGACTGGCGCGCGGAGAAGAAGAGCTTATCCCCGATGATATCGTCGGCAGTCTCCTATCTGGGGAAAACCCGGTCAAGGTGTGGCGCGCTCATCGCGGCATGACGCAAGCGGATTTGGCGAAGCTGGCAGGCGTCACCCAGGCTTATCTGTCGGATATCGAGGCGGGCAAGAAAACGGGATCGGCTCGCGTGCTCAAAGCGTTGGCCGCAGCCCTCAACATCGATCTTGATGATCTGGTGTAAGCTGCTGCTCTCGCCACCGGGGCGATGATAAATCCGGGGTTATTATAGACAGTATCTTAATTCCCCTCTCCTGGCAGGAGAGGGTGGCCGCGATCAGCGGCCGGGTGAGGTGGTGTCGTTTTCACCTCATCCGCCTCGGGCTTCGCCTCGGCGCCTTCTCCGCAAGGAGAAGGCTTTGACTCGCGGACTCGCCGCCGTTTGCCCCTCGCCACGGGTAATTGTCGGAAAATCTTACAATTTCTGACATTGCGGATACCTATGAATGCCGCTAATTATTTAATATAAAATGATATTCTTACTGCGGCACAATTATTGCTATATGACTTTTAGAGATCAATTTTTGCATTTTCTTAAAGGGGCTCTCATGCGTAACGTTCTGGGACTGGCAACGGCTTTTCTCATGGCGTCGGCCACCGCCGCCTCGGCGACGACCATTCTTTTCAACGATTTCTCATCCACCGCCGGTTTGACGCTGAACGGCAATGCCGCCACCGCGGTCGATGACAGCCTCCGCAACGTCCTGCGCGTCACCCCGGCCAGCGGCAGCAAGTCGGGATCGGCGTTCAGCACCTCCGCCGTTACCCTCAACACCAATGTCTCGTTCAGCACCAAGTTCCGGTTCAATTTCAACCACCAGGGCAACGGCGGCGCCGACGGCCTGGTGTTCGTGGTGCAGACGGTTTCCAACTCGGTCGGCGGTCTTGGCGGCGGCATCGGCTATGCGGGCCTCGGCAACAGCGTCGGCGTCGAATTCGATAACTGGAACAACGGCGGCGGCGACGGCAATAACGACAACCACGTCGGCATCGACATCAACGGCAATATGAGCTCCGTGGCGCGCAGCGATGCGCCAGGCTTTACCCTTGACAGCGGTACGGACCTGGTGGCGTGGGTTGACTACAACGGCGCCACCGACCTTCTGGAAGTGCGCCTCAATAATTCGGACACTCGGCCGCTATTGGCGCTTCTTTCCTATACAGTGGATTTGACCACGGTGCTCGGCAGCACCAACGCGTTTGTCGGCTTCACCTCCGGCACCGGCGCCGCGTGGGCCAATCACGATGTAATTTCCTGGGAATTCCGCGACACCTTCGCCCCGGTCGATGTGCCGACCGAAACCCCCGCCCCGGCCGCTTTGGGCCTGTTGGGCGTGGGTCTGATCGGCATGGGCCTGATGCGTCGCCGGCGCTAAGATCAGCGCGCTGCAATAAAAAAGACCAGCCTTGCGGCTGGTCTTTTCGTTTTAAGCTCTCGCCCGGACTTACCCGACGATCTCGTTCTCGCTAAAGAAGAAGGCGATTTCGGTGGCGGCGTTTTCCGGCGAATCCGAGCCGTGGACCGAGTTCGCCTCGATGCTTTCGGCGAACGCCTTGCGGATGGTGCCTTCGGCGGCCTGGGCCGGATTGGTCGCCCCCATCACCTCGCGGTTCTTGGCCACCGCATTCTCGCCTTCCAGCACCTGCACCACCACCGGGCCGGAGCACATAAAATTGCACAGGTCGTTGAAAAACGGCCGCTCGCGGTGCACGGCGTAAAAGCCCTCGGCCTGGGCGCGGGTCATACGGATGCGCTTTTGCGCGATGATGCGCAGGCCCGCCGCTTCCAGCATGGCGTTGACCTTGCCGGTCAGGTTGCGCCGGGTGGCGTCGGGTTTGATGATCGAAAAGGTGCGTTCGATAGCCATAGCCAATGTAAGCCCTTCTTTGACGGGTTGTTCCTTCGCGGGCGCTTATAAAGGGTTCGGCCGCCGCCCGCAACCCTATGCCTGGCCTAAGCCTTGTGATAAGAAGCGCCGCGAAAGCGAGCCCAATCTATGCTGACCATTACCGACCTCACCTACCGCATCGGCGCGCGCCTGTTGCTGGATCACGCCTCGACCGCCATCCCAACGGGGGCGCGGGTGGGGCTCGTGGGCCGCAACGGCATCGGCAAATCGACCCTGTTTCGGCTGATCTTGGGCGAGATTCACGGCGAGAGCGGCTCCATCGACCTGCCCAAACGGGCGCGCATCGCCCATGTCGCCCAGGAAGCGCCGTCGGGCGACGCCTCGCTCGTCGGCACGGTGATCGCCGCTCATGTGGAATTAGCCGATCTTCTCCACCAGGCCGAGCATGCGCCGGCCGAGGACCAGCCGGCGATCCACGCCCGCCTTGCCGCCTTGGATGGCTATCGGGCGGAGGCGCGGGCGGCGCAGATCCTCGCCGGCCTCGGCTTCGACGCGGCGGCCCAGGCCCGCCCCTGCGGCGACTTTTCCGGCGGCTGGCGGATGCGGGTGGCGTTGGCCGGCGCGCTTTTCGCCGAGCCGGATCTCCTTCTTCTCGACGAGCCCACCAACTATCTCGACCTTGAAGGGGTGATGTGGCTGGAGACGTTTTTGAAGTCCTACCGCCATACGGTGATCGTCATCAGCCATGACCGTGATTTCCTCAACCGCGTGGCGGACGGCATTTTGCATCTCGATAACTTGAAGCTCGCCTATTACCCCGGCGATTTCGAGCGCTTCATGGCGCGGCTGGCCGCCGATCGCGAGCGTATCGCGGCGGAGGCGCGGCGCATCGACAGCGAGCGGGCGCGCATTCAGGCCTTCGTCGACCGCTTCCGCGCCAAGGCGTCAAAAGCGCGGCAAGCGCAAAGCCGGATGAAGGCGCTGGCCAAACTGACGCCGATCACCTTGGCGGCGCAGGCGGAGGCGCCGGTGATCCACTTCCCCGCGCCGGAGCGATTGTCGCCGCCGTTGATGGCCATTGACGGCGTGGCGGTGGGCTACGAGCCCGGCCATCCAATATTGAAAAACCTGACGCTGCGGCTTGATCCCGACGACCGGGTGGCGCTGGTGGGGCAGAACGGCAACGGCAAGTCGACCTTCGCCAAGCTGCTATCCGGCCGCTTGAAACCGGAGACCGGCCGCATCGTCACCGTGCCGAAGCTCGCCGCCGGATATTTCGCGCAGCATCAGTTGGATGAATTGGACGAAGAGGCGACGCCGCTCCTCGAACTTGCCCGTCGTCTGCCCCGCGCCAGCGAGCGCGAGTTGCGCACGCGGCTCGGCGGCGCGGGCTTCAGCGCCGATAAGGCGGGCAACAAGATTGCCACGCTGTCGGGCGGCGAGAAGGCGCGCCTGTTGTTCGCCATGATCGGCATCGGCAATCCGGCGCTGCTCATATTGGACGAACCGACCAACCACCTTGATCTCGATGCCCGCGAGGCGCTGATCACTGCGTTACAGGAATTTCCCGGCGCGGTGGTGTTCATCAGCCACGACCGTCACTTCGTGGAAACCTGCGCCGATCGCATCTGGCTGGTGGCGAATGGTACGGTTGCGCCCTTCGACGGCGATCTTGACGATTATGAAAAATTGGTCTTGAGCGAACGTCGCGCCGCCGCTTCCGAAAAATCCGCCGCCGCCAAAAGCAACGGCCGCCGCCAGGACACCGATCAACGGCAGCGCTTGAGCGCGCACAAGAAAGCCGTCGCTGAAGCCGAAGCGCGGCTTCACAAATTTGAGGCGGAACGCGCCAAGGTGCAACAGGCGCTCACGGATCCGTCGCTTTATGAAGCGGCGCACAACGCCAAACTGGCGCAGCTTACCCGCCGCGACAACGATCTTGCTGAAGAAATCGCACAAGCCGAGGCGGCGTGGCTCGCGGCATCGGAAGCGCTGGAAGCCTGAACCGTAAACCGTAGGATGGGTCAAGCGACAGCGGACCCATCAATTGGCCCTATCCCTTCTTCTCCCAACCGCCGCCGGGTTTTTGCTGCCAGTAGGTCACTTGATGGCCGGCGTCCTTGTATTTTTTCCAGCGCAGCCGCGCCGCGTCCACCGCCGCCTGATCGTTGCCGTCAAAAAGATCAAGACAGCGCGCATAAGCGGAAATATCGGCGGGTTCCATGCCGTCGATGAGCACAAGGAGCGACGCCTGATTGGGATTCTCATCCTCGGTGGTCAGATAAATCGGCTGCTGCTCCGCAAAGCCGGCGCGCGCGGTGCCGTGCGGCAGAAAACTGTCGGGATCATAGACCCAGAGCGTGTTGTCCAACGCCTCCACCCGCTCTTGCGAACCAGCGAGCACCACCGCGCGATGCCCCGCCGCCAACGCCCGCTCCAACAACTTGGGCAGCGCTTGCGACAACGGCTGGCGTTGCAGGTGATAGAAGCTCACCTCGGTCATGGGCGGCGCTTACTTCTCCTCATAATAGTCGGCGACCAGACGATCCAAAAGCCGCACGCCATAGCCGGTGGCGCCTTTCGGCGTGGTCGGCTTGTCCTTCTTGATCCAGGCGGTGCCGGCGATGTCGATGTGCGCCCACGGCAGGTCATTGACGAAACGCTGCAAAAATACCGCGCCGGCGATGCTGCCGGCGGTGCGGCCCGCGCCGACGTTTTTCATGTCGGCAATGTCGCTCTCGATGTCCTTCTCATACATCTTGCCGATGGGCATGCGCCAGACGAGATCGCCTTCGGCCTCGCCGGCGGCGATCAACTGCTTGGCCAGGGTGTCATTATTGGAAAAGACGCCAGCGTATTCATGGCCAAGGGCGATGATCATCGCCCCCGTCAGGGTGGCAAGATCGATGACGCATTGCGGCTTGAAGCGGTCTTGGGTGTACCACAAGGCATCGGCGAGAACGAGCCGGCCCTCGGCGTCGGTATTGATCACCTCGATGGTCTGACCCGACATCGACTTGACCACGTCGCCCGGCCGCTGCGCCTTGTCGGACGGCATGTTCTCCACCAGCGCCACCACGCCCACCGCATTGACCCTGGCTTGACGCGCCGCCAGCGCCTGCATGACGCCGACCACTGCCGCCGATCCCGCCATGTCGAACTTCATGTCCTGCATGCCCTCGCCGGGTTTCAGCGAGATGCCGCCGGAATCGAAGGTCAGTCCCTTGCCGACGAAAGCAATGGGCTTGGCCTTGGCGTTCTTCGCGCCGCGCCATTCCAAGATTGCCAGCTTGGCCGCGTGAGCGCTGCCTTGGGAAACGCCCAAGAGCGCCCCCATGCCCAGCTTCTTCATCGCCTTCTCGTCCAGAACCTGGATCTTAAGTCCCTGCTTTTCCAGCTTCTTGATCTCTTTGGCGTAACTTTCGGGATAGATGACATTGCCCGGCTCGCTGACCAGATCGCGGGCGAAGAAGACGCCATTCGCCACCGCCTCCAGACGGGCGAAGGCGGCCTCCGCCTTCTTCGCCTCGTCAACCATGACCACGACCTTGGTCAAGGTTGGCTTCTTGCCCTCCTCCTCCTTGGTGCGATAGCGGTCGAAGCGATAGCTCCTCAGCTTCAGGCCATAGGCGACGCGGGCGGCAAAGTCACCCCCCGTAAGCTTCAGGCCGGCAATATCGTCGATAACGATATGGACCGCCGTCTCGCCGCTGGTCTGCAGCTTGGCGATGAGGGCGCCGCCCACTTCCTCCGCGGCCTTGGCGTCGATATCGCCGGCTTTGCCGACGCCCGCCACGATCAGCCTTGTTGCCCCGATGTGGGGCAAGCCGAGAAGCTCAAGCAACTGATTTTTCTTGCCCTCGAACGACGCCGCCTTGATCGCCCGGGTGATGGCGCCGCCGCTGTCCGCGTCCAGCTTAACGCCGTGGGAGAACAACTTGCCGCCCGGTCCGGCGAATACGACGGCGGCATGGCCTTTCAATGCAGCAGGTTTGGCGAAGGAAATCTTCATGGCGTCGGTTTTACTCCTCAAAGGTTCGGCCAATTCGGCAGGCACTATTGCAGGTCGCGCCTGGTGGGTCAACGGCGGCGGGGTAGCGGCAAAAACCATTAGGCAAGGCCTTGCAAACCCGATAAAAAGACTGGCCATGAAAGCTCGCTTCATCGCCGCGCTGATGCTTGCCGCCGCCGTTTCCCCGGCCCATGCCGAGGAGGAGGCCGGCAAGCCCATTGACTTTGCCGCCGATAGCCTGACCTATGACCGCAACAGCGAGCTTATCGTTGCCGACGGCAATGTCGTCATGTCCTATGACGACATGGTGGTCCACGCCGATCGCATCGTCTATGACCGCGCCAGCGGCGAGGTGACGGTCAAAGGCAAGCTGTGGGCGGAAGCGCGGGACGGCGCCATCATCACCGCCGAAAATCTCATCATTGACGACCGCTTCAAGAACGGCGTTATCGAGCATATCGGGGTCATTCTCGCCGATGATTCCCGCTTTGCCTCCGACAAGGGGGCATTGGAGGGCGGCGACCGGCTGATCCTTAGCCGCGCCGTCTATTCGCCGTGCAAGATCTGCAGCGTTGAGGAGACGCCGCTATGGCAGGTCAAGGCGGTGCGTGTGGTCCACGACCGCGACCGCAAGCGGGTGACCTACAAGAACGCCTGGATCGAAGCCTTCGGGGTGCCGGTGGTCTATACTCCCTATTTCTCCCACCCCGACCCCACGGTGCATGCCGCCAGCGGCTTTCTGGCGCCGGACCTCGGGCGCTCCGGGGCCTTGGGCCTGATTTTCCGCACGCCCTACTACTGGCGGATCGCGCAAAACCAAGACGCCACCATCGAGCCCATCGTGACCACGAGGGAAGGCCTGGTGATGGCCGGCGAGTACCGGCATCATATCGGACGGGGGAAATATAAAGTCGATGGCAGCGTGACATACGTGGACGAACGCGACGCCTTCGGCGCCACTACTGGCCGCAACGAGTTTCGCGGCCACATTTTCAGCAACGGCCGCTTCCGCATGGACGATCCCATCGGCGTCGGCGGGTCGTGGCAGTGGCGGTACAATGCCGGCTGGGCCAGCGACGATACCTACCTGCGGCGCTACCGCTTCAGCAAGATCGACACCATCGTCAGCGAGGCGGCCGTGGAGCGCTTCGGCAAGCGAAGCTACGCCGCCGCCACCGCGCTCGGTTTCCAGGGCTTGCGCATCGAGGACGATACCGGGCTGACCCCCTTTGCGCTGCCGATGGTGGAATACCATTACCGCAGTCCGCCCGCCCTCCTTGGCGGCAGTTTCGAGTTTGATGGCAATGCCCTGGCGATCACCCGGCTCGATGGTATGGATACCCGTCGGCTGGCCGCGGCTGGGCGTTGGGAGGTGCCGTTTGTCGCCGAATCCGGCTCGATCTACACCGTGGGCGTCAGCGTCCGCGGCGACGTCTATCATGTCTCGAACGCCGCCAGCCCTGACGAAGCAGCCTACGGCGGTCAAAACGGCACCACCTATCGCCTGCTGCCGCAAGCCCGCCTGGAATGGCGTCTGCCCCTGGTGCGCGCCGGGCAGAACAGCCAGCAGACCTTGGAACCGGTGATGGCGCTCGTTGGCGCGTTTAATGGCGGCAATCCCGACGACATCCCCAACGAGGACAGCCGCATCGTCGGTTTTGACGACACCAATCTCTTTGCCGCCAGCCGCTACGCCGGCCTCGATCGCTGGGAGGGCGGCTCGCGGGTGGATTACGGCTTGCGCTATGGGCTGGACGGCGGCAGCGTTTCGGCGCGGGCCCTCGTCGGCCAAAGCTACCGCTTGCAGCGGGACGATGAAATTCCGCTCGGCACCGGGCTGGAAGGGCGGTTTTCCGATATCGTCGGCCGGCTTGAGGTCACGCTATCGCCCTATTTGGATCTTATTTACAGGATGCGGCTGGATAACAACCATTGGAAGCTGCGGCGCAACGAGATCGACGCCTTCATCGGTCCGGAGACATTCCGGGTAACGGTGGGCTATCTTAACCTGAAGACGGGGGCGGAGGATTTGGATCCGACAAACCCGCTTCAGGCGCGGGAGGAAGTGCGCGCCGGCGCGGTCTACCAGATCGCCAAGAATTGGCGGATTTTGGGGAGTTACACCCATGATATCGACCGCAAGGCAAGCATCGAGGCCCGGGGCGGCGTCTATTATGAGGATGAATGCTTGCGTTTTGGCGTCATTCTTGACAAACGTTACACCCGCGACCGCGATATCGAACCGGACACCTCGATCATCTTGAAGATTGCGCTGAAAAACCTCGGATAACCGGATACGATGGCGACAAGATACAAGGCAGCAACGGCGTTGGGGCGGGTCGAAAGCCTGGCGGGGAGGGTGAATGACTGACGACGGCAAGCGACTATGGGGCGTCCTGGGGTGGTCTCTTGGCCTTGCCGCGGCGTTGGCGTGGACGTTGGCCGCCCCGCCGGCCGCGGCGCAAAGCATCGATGTGCAGAGCATCGAGGCCGTGGTCAATGACCAGGTGGTATCCGCCTACGACGTCGATCAGCGCTTGAGCCTGATCTTGGCCTCGGTCAATGCCGAGGTCACGCCTGAGCAAAAGCAATTCCTGCGCCGGCAGGCGATGCAGAACCTGATCGACGAGAAGCTGCAAATTCAGGAAGCCGAGAATTTCGACGTCATCATTTCCGATGCGGAAGTCGATGAAACCCTGACCGCCATCGGCCAGCAGTACCGCATGACGCCCCAGCAGTTCGACGCCTATCTGAAACGCGCCGGGGCCAGCCTGGACGCGCTGCGCTCCCAGGTCAGGGCCGAAATCGCCTGGTCGCGGCTGGTGCGCGGCCGCTACCGTCAGCAGATCACGGTGGGCGACGAGGAAGTGCAGGCGGTGTTGGACAAGCTGCAGCAGAGCCAGGGCCAAAGCGAATATCTGCTGTCCGAGATTTTCCTCATTGTTGACGTCCCCGCCCGGGCGGCGGAAGTGCGCGCCAATGCCGAACGGCTGGTTGAACAACTGCGCGGCGGCGCGCCGTTCCAGGTGGTGGCCCGGCAGTTTTCCGAAGCAGCCACCGCCGCCGGCGGCGGCGATCTGGGATGGGTGCCGCAAGGACAACTCGCCGAGGAAGTGGTCAAGGCGCTCGGCGGCATGCGGGCCAACCAGATATCCGACCCCATAGAGACGCCGGGCGGCTACTACATCATGCTGCTGCGCGACCGCCGCAAAATTCTCGATGCCGATCCGGCTGATACCCAATTGTCACTCCACCAGTACCTGTTTGAAAGCGCCGCCGGCGAGACCATGGAGGCGGCCATGAGCCGAGCCGCCCGCGCCACCCAGAGCATCAGTTCGTGCCAAAATCTGCCTGAACCGGCAGCGCTGGGCGCCAAGGAAGGCGGCCGGCTCGGCGTGATGCGCTTGGGCGACCTGCCGCCGGACGCCCAGGAACGGCTGGAGCGTCTTGAGGTTGGCCGCGCCGCCGCGCCATTTCCGGCGCCCAATGGCGCTCGGGTTCTGGTATTATGCGAGCGTACCGTGCCCGAGGTGCGCGTGCCGACCTTCGACGCCGTCTCGGAATCGCTGACCCAACAGCGGCTGTCGCTGATGGCGCGCCGCTATCTTCGGGATTTGCGCCGGGATGCCATCATCGACTACCGCTAATCACCCTCTAGCCCTCACCATGGGCGAGCCGGCAGGCGTCGGCCCCGAAATCACGCTTAAAGCCTGGCGCGCCCGCCACACGGAAAGCCTGCCGCCGTTCGTGGCCCTGGCAGACCTTAAGGCGCTGGCCATGGCCGATAAGGCCCTTGGCCTGACGACGCCCATAAAGGCGGTTTCCTCGCCGCAGGAGGCGCTGGCGGTTTTTGCCGACGCCCTGCCCGTGCTGCCATTGGACGCCGGCGGCGTGCTGACCTTCGGCCAGCCCTCGCCTCGGACCGCCGGCGCCGTCATTCGCTCCATCAGCGAGGCGGTGCGGTTGGCGGCAAGTGGCGCGGTGAGCGGCGTGGTCACCAATCCGATCCAAAAAAGCGTGCTTTATGATGCCGGCTTCAAGCACCCCGGGCATACCGAATTCATTGCCGATCTGGTCGGCGCGCAAGAGCGCCCCATCATGATGCTGGCCATCCCCGGCTTGCGCGTGGTGCCGCTGACCGTTCACATCCCTCTGGCCAGGGTGGCGGCCTCCCTGACCACCGCTCACATCATTGAAACCGGTCGCCGCGTGCTGGCGGCGCTGCGCCGCGATTTCGCCATCTCCACCCCGCGCTTGGCGGTGGCCGGCCTCAACCCGCATGCCGGTGAAGGCGGGGCGCTGGGCCGGGAAGAGATTGACGTCATTGCCCCGGCGGTGGCGGCGCTGCGTCAAGAGGACGGGCAGGTCGAAGGCCCCTACCCCCCCGACAGCCTGTTTTCCGCCGCCGTCCGCGCCAGCTATGACGCCGCCTTGTGCATGTACCATGACCAGGCGCTGATCCCGTTGAAAGCCCTCAATTTCGAGCGCGGCGTCAACATCACGCTCGGGCTTTCCATCGTCCGCACCTCGCCCGATCACGGCACCGCCCTTGACATCGCCGGGCGGGGCTTGGCCAGCGCTGAAAGCCTGATCGCCGCCCTCCATACCGCCCGCTGCATCGCCGGCCACCGCCAGGCGCGCTCATGAGCGGCGACGGCTTGCCGCCGCTGCGCGAGGTCATCGTGCGCCATGGCCTGATGGCCAAGAAATCCTTAGGCCAGAATTTCCTCTTGGACTTGAACCTGACCGGCCGCATCGCCCGCGCCGCCGGACCGCTGGAAGGACATACGGTCTATGAAGTGGGCCCAGGCCCCGGCGGCTTGACCCGGGCGCTGCTCGCCGCCGGGGCGCGGCGCGTGGTGGCGGTGGAAACCGATCCGCGCTGCCTGGACGCCTTGACGGAGATCGCCGCCGCCTATTCCGGCCGCCTCCACGTCCTTCAGGGTGATGCGCTGGCCATGGACGAGCGCCGGCTTTTTGCCGAGGAGCGGGTCAAGGTGGTGGCCAACCTGCCCTACAACATCGGCACCGCCTTGCTGGTCAAATGGCTGACCGCCGAGCCGTGGCCGGCGTGGTTTTCCTCGCTCACCCTGATGTTCCAGAAGGAAGTGGGCGAGCGCATCGTCGCCCAACCCAGAAGCAAGGACTACGGCCGCCTCTCGGTGCTGGCGCAATACCGCACGACGCCTAAAATCCTGTTCGAGGTCAGCTCTAAGGCGTTCGTGCCGCCGCCCAAGGTTACCTCTTGCGTGGTGCAGTTGCTGCCGCGGGAAGATGCGCCGGCCGAGCCACCCATCGCCACCTTGGAACGGGTCACCGCCGCCGCCTTCGGTCAGCGCCGCAAGATGCTCCGCGCCAGCTTAAAATCGCTAATCCCCGACCCCCTGCCGCTCTTGGCCGCCGCCGGCATTGCCGACACCGCCCGCGCCGAGGAGCTGTCGGTCGCCGACTTCGCCCGGCTCGCCCGCAGGGTGGAGGAAGCAGGACTGTAGCCAGCCATCGAATGGTATGCTTTGGGTGGTTATTGTCATTCCCTTGATAAGCGGGAATCCATAGCAAAATCAAAAGACTGGATCCCCGCTTACGCGGGAATGACGACATTGATTTTGCGAATGCCGCTTTCGCAGAAGTCTCCTCGCGGGAGAGGAAGAAGGAGCAATAAAAGAAGGTTTGCGGCCTTGGCCGGATCGGCTAAAACGGGGGCTACCTGGATGGGTGGCCGAGTGGTTTAAGGCACCGGTCTTGAAAACCGGCGTGGCGGCAACGTCACCGTGAGTTCGAATCTCACCCCATCCGCCACCCTGCGCCCCTCCGGGGCTTCGGGTGGCAGGCCACCGCAAATAACAAGGCGCAGGGTGATCTCCCGAAGCTCCACAGGAGCGTAGGGAGACTGGGGACGTCAATGTGGTATGTCTACTTTCTGGAACTCGGCAACGGCAATATTTATGTCGGCTCAACCGATAATTTGAAACGGCGCTTCGCCTCCCATCAAAAGGGCCAGGTGATTTCGACTAAGGCCTATTTGCCGGTGAAACTAAAAAGCTATGTGGCCGTGGAGACGGAAACAAAAGCCCGAGAGCTGGAGAAATATTTCAAATCAGGCTCTGGGAAGGCCGTAGCCATGAAACGATTTTGGTGAGGCTTTGAGGCTGTTTTCACTATCTCACCCCATCCGCCACCCTGCGCCCCTCCGGGGCTTCGGGTGGCAGGCCGCCGCAAAATAACTAGACGCAGGGTGATCGCCCTGTCACCTACCCCCCCCCCCGCAAAATGGCGGGGGCGATCCTGGCCGCCCTCCCTCATGTTTGGCTATCGTATTTTGAGGGAGGCCGTCTTGCTGAAGTTGAAGGTTGTCGCGGGTGTGCTGTCGGCGCTGGTCTGGTGCGGCGCGAGTCTTGCCGAGCCGCTCTATGATGCGGCGAAATCCGCCGAACGGGTCAAGGCGCACATGGGGTTTCTCGCCAGCGACCTTCTTGAGGGGCGCGACACCGGCGCGCGCGGCCACGAAATTGCAGCCGCCTATGTCGCCACGCAGCTGGCGCAGCTTGGCGTCAAGCCGGGAGGCGAGAACGGCGGCTATTACCAGTCGATCGCGCTCCTCAGCTTCCGCGCCGCCGACGAAGGACGGCTGACCGTGCGCGCCAAGGGCGCAGCGCCGGCGCAGCTCGTGTTCGGCGACGATTATCTCCCTCGGCCATATCCGACGGCGCAGGAGCTGCGGCTTTCCGCGCCAGTGGTGTTCGCCGGTTTCGGCATCGTCGATAAAAAGGCAAAGCGGGACGACTATCGCGGCCTTGATGCTAAGGGCAAGATCGTCGCCGTGCTGGCAGGCGCGCCCGCCGGTTTTCAAACCGAGGAGCGCGCCTACCACGCCTCGATCCGCACGAAGTTCTCCGTCGCCGCGGCTCATGGCGCGGTGGGCGTGCTGCTCATCCAAACGCCGGCGGAGGAAAGCCGCCGTCCGTTTGCGCGCCTCTTAAGCCACAGAGGCGTCTGGGATATGACCTGGCGTCAGCCCGATGGCGAATATTACCTGCCGGGGCGTGAGGCCGCTCCCCTCGGCTACATCAGTCTTGCCGGCGCCGCGAAGCTGTTCGCCGGCTCTCCGGTGCCGCTCGACCAAGTCTACCGAGACGCCGAGGCCGGCAAGACCAAGTCCTTCCGGCTGCCCGTATCCCTCGATGCGGAACTTAATGTCGAGACCAAACCCTTGACCAGCGTCAATGTGGTGGGCGTGGTCGAGGGCGTCGACCCGGTGCTGAAAAACGAAGTCATCGTGATTTCCGCGCACCTTGACCATTTCGGCGTCAAAGAGGGCGGCCAGGGCGACGTGATCTTCAACGGCGCCATGGACAACGCCTCCGGCGTCGCCACCGCCCTCGAAGTCGCCCGCGGTTTCGCCGAAGGTCAGCCGCCGCGGCGCACGGTGGCCTTCGTGTTCGTCACCGCCGAGGAAAAAGGTCATGCCGGCTCACAGGCCTTCGCGAGCTACCCGACGGTTCCTGGCCGGCTGGCGGCGGTGATCAATCTCGACATGCCGATGCTGACCTACGATTTCATCGACGTGGTCGCCTTCGGCAACGAACGCACCAACCTGGGTCCAGTGGTGCGCCGCGCCGCAGACCGGATGGGCGTCAGTCTCTCGCCTGATCCGCTGCCGCAAGAGAGCCTCTACACCCGCAGCGATCATTTCAGCTTCGTCATGCAAGGCGTACCCGCAGTCTACCTGATAACCGGCTTCGGCGGCGATGGCGCGCGTGCGTTCGGCGCCTTCGCCGCGCACAACTATCACCAGCCGTCGGACGATCTTTCACAGCCGATCGATTATCGCGTCGGCGCCAAGTTCGCCCGGCTGAACTACGAAATCGCCCGCGACATCGCCAATGACGATACGCGCCCGGCGTGGCTGCCCGGCGACTTCTTTGGCGATCTGTTCGCCAAGCCGCAACAAACGGTCAAAAAGTCCCCGCGCCGTTAGAGGAGCTGGCGAGGCCATCAATACCCCCTTGCCCGATCGACCACATAGAGGAGCGGTTGGCCGGATTGGTGGCGGCGGATGTTGTCGGCAATGGTCCGGGCCGCCGTTTTGGGCTGGGTCAGCGCCGCAGAGTGGGGGATGACCGTCACCTTGGGGTGGCTCCAAAAGCGGTGGTCGGGGGGCAGCGGCTCCTGACGGAATACATCCAGCGTCGCGCCGGCGATATGGCCGCTGTCCACGGCCGCGAGCAAATCCTCCTCCACCACGTGGCGGCCGCGCGCCGCGTTGATGACATAAGCGCCGCGCGGCAGCGCCGCCAGGGTCCGGGCGTTGAGGATGCTGTCGGTATCCGCCGTCAGCGGCAACAGGCAAACCACAATATCCGTGCGGTTGAGGAACGGAATCAAGCCTTCCGGCCCATGAAAGCACATCACCCCCGCCAGCGATTTGGCCGTCCGGCTCCAACCCGCCACGTCAAAGTCAAGGGTGACCAGGCTTTGGGCGCAGGCCGCCCCCAGTTCACCCAGGCCCATGATCCCTACCCGCTGATCCTGCGGCAGCTTGGGCGTCAACGCCTGCCAGCGGCGCGCTTTCTGGTTGGCCTCGTGCTCCGGCAGACGGCGGTGGTAGCGTAAGACGCAAAGAAGCACGAATTCGACCATGCCGATGGTCAGCCCCGGATCGACCATGCGCACCAAGGGAATGCCGGGCGGCAGCGTGTGGTCGCTCAACACATGCTCCACCCCGGCGCCCAGGGAAAAAATGACCTTGAGGTTGGGAAGAGTCTGCAACAGCCCCGGCGGCTGCTTCCAGGCCAAGACGTAGTCGATATCGGCCGGATCGCCCAGATGGGGCCATTGCCGGACTTCAAGCTCGGGCATGTGCAGGCAAAAGGCGTCGATCCAGGGCTTCGGGTCGACCCCGCTACAGGCATAAAGAAGAACGGGATTGGCCATGCTGTCGATCACCTTGTCTGTCGCGCCTGCCAACAGCGATATTGCAAAGCGGACGCCTTGTCAGCAAAGTATTTTTCGCCGATATACGCCCCTGCTGCCCCCTGCCCCCAACGATCTTGGAGCTTCTATCCCCATGGCCTACCTGCTCAGCGATAACACCACCGCCGTTCACCCGCAGATCATGGCGGCTCTGGCCGCCGCCAATGAGGGCCATGCCAAACCCTATGGCGGCGACGATCTGACCGCCCGGCTCACCGTCAGACTGCGCGAGGTGTTCGAGCATGAAACGCTGCTGGCGTTTCCGGTGTTCAATGGCTCGGCCTCCAACTGCGCCGCGCTGATGAGCCTGGTCAGGCCTTACGAATCGGTGATCGCCCACGCCCACAGCCATCTGGAGCAAAGCGAATGCGGCATGCCGGAATTCTTCACCGGGGGCAAGGTGCTGCTGGCGGATGGCAGCGAGGGCAAAATCGATCCCGCCGCGGTGGCGGCGCTTTTGCAATTGGTTGGCGGCAAAGGCGCCAATTACCCCCGCCCCGCCGCGCTCAGTCTATCCCAGGTTACGGAAGCCGGAACCGTCTACGGAACGCAGGAGATCCAACGCCTGTCGGCGCTGATCAAAGGACATGGCCTGCATCTTCATATGGATGGCGCGCGGCTCGCCAACGCGGTGGCAAGCCTTGGCTGCACGCCGGCGGAGATCACCTGGAAAGCCGGGGTGGATGTGCTGTCGTTCGGCGGCACCAAGAACGGCGCACTCCTGGCGGAGGCGGTGGTGTTCTTCACGCCCGCGCTGGCGGCGGATTTTATCTACATCCGCAAGCGCGCCGGCCAGCTTGCCTCCAAGCAACGCTATCTGTCGGCGCAGCTGTTGGCGCTGTTGGATAATGATCTGTGGCTGAAAAACGCCGCCCACGCCAACGCCATGGGAGACATGCTGAGAAAAGGGTTAAGCGCCCTTGGCCTGCTTTATGATCTGCCGACGGTGGCCAATGTGACATTCGCCACATTCCCGCCATCGCGGGCGGCGGCGCTGCAACGCCAGGGCCACCTCTTTCATCCTTGGCCGCTATTCGGCGAAAATGTTTTCCGACTGGTGACAAGCTTCGCCACCACGCCGCAGGAGATCGAATCCTTCCTCACGCATTGCGCGGCAGGATAAGAGGCGCGACTTTTCTACCCGCCCAATCGTTCGCGTAGACGGTCGGCCACCAGCTTCTGCCCCTGACGGCCGGCGTCGAGCACGCCATCGAACAGAAAGAAGGGATGAAGGGTGCCCTTAAAGCAGACGTATTCCGCCGCCACGCCGTCCGCCTTCAGGCGCTCGGCATAGCGCGCGTTTTCGTCCACGCATGGGTCAAATTCCGCGGCGATGACCAGCGCCGGCGGCAGGTTGGCGTAATCCTTCGCCCGGATCGGCGAGGCCAAGGGGTTTTGCGCGTCCTTGTCGGGGTTCTCTAGATAGAGCTTGCGAAAGAAGGCGAAATCATCGTGAGCGATGAAATAATCGCCGCTGCCCAGGGTGCGGCGCGACGGGAAATCTTCGCCGTCGTCCACCGTCAACGCCGGATAGACCGATACTTGGTAGGCGATTTTTGGGCCGCCCTTCTGCCGCGCCATCAGGCACACGCTGACAACGATGGCGCCGCCGGCGCTGTCGCCAACGAGCGCGATGCGGTTGGCGTCAAAGCCTTCCTTGGCGGCGTTTTCCACCGTCCAACACAACGCGGCGTAACAATCCTCGATGGCGGCGGGAAACTTGTGCTCCGGCGCCAGGCGATAATCCACCGCAATGACGATAACGCCGGCGTTCCGGCATAAAAAGCGACAGACATGGTCATGGGTTTCCAGATTACCGAGATAAAAACCGCCGCCGTGGAAATAAAGCGCCACCGGCAGGGGGCCTTTGACATCAGCCTGCGGCCGGTAGATGCGAATGGGCAGCATGCCGCCGGGGCCCTGAATTTTGCGATCGCTGACCGCGCCCACCTCAACCTTCGGTCCGGCCATGACGATGGCCATTTGCGTCAGGCCATTGCGGGATTCTTCCAACGGTATCTGACTGGCGGGACGAAAGCCGCCCGCTTTTATCCGCTGCATTAAAGCCTGTTCTTGCACTCCGAGTTTAGACATTGCCTGATCCTTTCCAAAATGATCAATTCTGTTTACGCATCATCCACGGTGGATATTTTCTCACCGCGCGATTGCAAGAAGTCCGCCAGGGCATCGACGGCTTGTGTCAATGCCTGCATCCGTTTCTTGCCGATGGCGGCGGTCAGCATTGCTTCGAATTCGCGCTTGTAGGCTACGGTATCGGCCAAGAACTGCACGCCCTTGGCGCTGGCGCGGACAATGGCGGCGCGGCCGTCCGACGGATCGGGCATGGCGACAAGATAGCCCCGCTTCTCCAGCTCCTGCACCAGACGGCCAGTGAATTGCTTGGTCTTGTTGGTGCGCGCCGCCAGTACGCCGATGCGCGTGCCCTGCGGGTCGACGCTGCTGATGAGAAGGGCATGGGCGAGGCTTAATTTCGGGTGGCCCTTTTTGCTTAAGCGCTTCAGCGCGCCCAGCCGCCCGCTCTGGTAAATCCAGTACATCTGATTGAGGATATGGGGTCCGCGCAGCGCCGCCACCAGGTCGGCATGGGAAGCGTGAAGGGCGGAAGCGCCGGACGATTTTCGTTTAGTCATCTTGGTTGACATTTATTGTCACCTTTGTTTACTATTTTCGCGACTATACCACGGCGTCCGGCAAATCCAATTATTGAAAACGGGGGTGGCAAGGTGAAGCTGCAAGGAAAAATCGCGTTCCTGACCGGCGCGGGGTCCGGCTTGGGGCGCGCCACGGCGCGCCTCTTTGCCCAGGAAGGCGCAATCGTGATCGCCGCCGACATCGATCTTGCCGGCGCGCAAACGACGATCAAGGACTTGCCGACCGCCGCGAAGACGGAAGCGGCCAAGCTTGACGTTGCCGACAGCCAGGCGGTCAATGATCTCATCGGCGATGTGATCGCCCGCCACGGCCGCCTGGATATCCTGGTCAACTATGCCGGCATCGCCTGGGGCAGCAAGGAGGAAGAACAGCGCTTCAACCGGATGACGCAGGCGATCTTTTCCGAAATCACCGCCACCGGCAAGGCCACTACGCAGTTCGATCTCTTCGCGCAGATGACCGATGAGGAATTCGACCGCGTTATTTCCGTTCATATCCTCGGCACCTTCTATTGCATGCGCGCCGTCATTCCGACCATGCTGCGCCAGGGTCAGGGCGTTATTATCAACTGCGCCAGCTCCGGCGCGTTCTTCAGCCGCCCCGGCACGCCGCACCATTATTGCGCCGCCAAGGCCGGCATCATTGGCTTGACGCGCGCGGCGGCGACGGAACTGTCGGCGCGTGGGCTGCGCGTCAATGCCATCAGCCCCGGCACCATCGCAACCGCCATGACCGACGTCATCCCACGTCCCATTGCCGAGATGATGCTGCAACAGGTGCCGATGCGGCGCTTAGGGTCTCCGGACGATGTGGCGAAAACCGCGCTGTTTCTCGCTGCCGATGACTCAGCCTATTACGCCGGCCAATCGTTAAATCCCAACGGCGGCCTGCATTATTAAGGATTAATCCCATGACCTTAGAGGGACGAGTTGCCTTCATCACCGGCGCAGCTTCCGGCATTGGCCGCGCCACCGCTGTCTTAATGGCGGAAGCAGGAGCGACGATCGTCGCCACCGACGTCAACGACAAGGGGCTTGAGGAGACGCTCAGCCTCCTACCCAAAGGCAGCAAGAGCGAGAAAATCGTGCTTGATGTCAGCGACAGCGCCGCTGTCAACGCGGTGGTCGTCAGCGTCGAGGAACGCCACGGCCGGCTTGACATCATGGCCAATGTGGCGGGCATCGCCTTCGCCTCGGCGGAGGAGAAGCGCAAGGTGCATGAGGAAATGGCCCTGATCGCACAATCACTGCGCGAGCGCCGCCCGCCCCGCCGGCCGCCGGAGTTTTTCCACCATTTAACCGATGACGATTTCAAGCGCATGCTGAAGGTTCACCTTTATGGCACGTTCTATTGCATGCGCGCCGCCATTCCGATCATGACCCGCCAGAGCAAGGGCGCGATCGTCAACTGCAGCAGCGCCGCCGCCTTTCTCGCCCCCATGAGCGAGGCCCATTACACCGCCGCCAAGGCGGCAATCGTCGCGCTGACCCGCAACGCCGCCACCGAACTTGGACCGCGCGGCATCCGCGTCAACGCCGTGGCCCCAGGAGCCATCGATACCCCCATGGTGCGCGATGGACTGATGCCGGAATTTCTCGACATGCTGATGCAAACTACGCCTTTGCAGCGCATGGCCGATCCCCGCGAGGTGGCGGAAGCGATCTTGTTTCTCGCCAGTGACGCCGGCTCGTATTTCACCGGTCAGACCCTGGAGCCCAACGGCGGCATCCATTCAGGGCTTTAGGCCAGCATGGTTGGATAGCGCGCGCCGCCGTCCACCACCAGAAACTCGGCATTGACGTA
This sequence comes from Pseudomonadota bacterium, assembly GCA_003577275.1. Classification (GTDB taxonomy): domain Bacteria; phylum Pseudomonadota; class Alphaproteobacteria; order Sphingomonadales; family Govanellaceae; genus PRO5. Next base: position 44,928 of record QEVO01000002.1, on the reverse strand, counting down.
GGAAGACTCGTCAGACGCCAGAAACAAAATCGCATTGGCGATCTCGCGCGGATTAGCCAAGCGTTGCATCGTTTGATGCTGGGCGAAGGCTTTTTCAATCTCAGCAGCTTTTGCTCCCTTGCTGCCGCTCATGGTTTCAAAAAGGCCCAGGAGCATTGGCGTGCGCGTGCCGCCGGGCAGCACCGCGTTGCAGCGGATGCCATAGCCTTCGACGGCGCAATGAATGGCGATGGTGATGGTCAGATTGAGTACGCCCGCCTTGGCCGCGCCGTAAGGGGTGTTCATGGGGCTGGGGATGATGGCGCCGCCGGAGGAGATATTGACGATGGAGCCGCCGCCCCTGCCCTTCATGGCGGCGATGGCGTGCTTGCAGCCTAAAAAAAAACCCTCCGAATTGACGCGATGGATCGCCCGCCAATTCTCCACGGTAGTGGTTTCCGGGTCAGCCATTGGACCATGCGTGCCGGTAATCGCCGCGTTGTTGACTAACACGTCAAGCCGGCCAAAGCGATTTAACACCTCGGCCATCAAGGTTTTCCAGGAGTCCTCCTCGCCAGCGTCGTGGGTAATGAACATGGCGTTGGGAATCCCCGAGGCGATATCTTTGCCTGTCTGGGCATTGACGTCGGCGATGATGACGGTAGCGCCCTCTTCGGCGAAAAGCTCCGAGGTCGCCTTGCCGATGCCCGATGCGCCGCCGGTGACGATAGCGATTTTGTCCTTCAACCGCGCCATGGCGTTTATCCTTCGCTGTTAATGCGCGGTCAACCCGCCGTCGATCACCAGCTCGGCGCCGGTAACGAAGCTCGACTCTTCGCTGGCCAGATAAAGAATGCCATTGGCCACGTCTTCGATCCGCCCCATGCGGCCGATGGGATGCATGTCGACAATGTATTTCTTTCCCGCCGCTGGATCACCCTGGCCGAGAACCTCAAACACCTTGCTGGCCATGGGCGTTTCGATGATGCCGGGATGCACGGAGTTGACGCGAATATTGTACTTCAGCTCGGCGCACTCCAGCGCCGCGCATTTACTCAAGAGCTTGACGCCAGCCTTACTGGCGCTGTAAGTCGCGGTCCTGGCCGTGCCGATCAGACCCGCCACCGAAGAAATGTTTATGATGGAGCCGCCGCCGGTTTTCTTCATGGCGTCCATACCGTATTTGACGCCGAGGAATACGCCGTCCAAGTTAATCGCCATCACCGAGCGCCAGCGCTCCAGGCTGGTTTCCTCAATCAATTCTGCGGTTGGTACGCCGGCGTTATTGACCAGAATATCCAGGCGACCGAAACGCTTCACCGTGGCGGCGATGACGCTTTTCCATTGCGCTTCATCTCGGGTATCGAGCAGCATGAAAACGGAATCGCCGCCGAGCTTGTTGGCCACCGCCTCGCCGCCCTCGCGGTTGATGTCGGTGACCACCACCGTGGCGCCTTCGCGCGCCAGCGCTTCCGCCGCGCCTTGGCCCAATCCGGAAGCCGCGCCCGTCACCAATGCAATCTTTCCCGCTACTCTTCCCATCATTATCTCCTAATTGGGATCACATTCCTCAAGATGCGTGCCATACACGCTTTGCATCACCAAGGCGCCGTCGCAGCTTTCCAGCACCCTGAACAGTTTGCCGTCTTTCACCTCGATGAAGAAAAAATAATTGTTATTATAAGTGACGCCATGGGCCGATTCCGCCTGCCCCTTGACGATTGCCGCGGCGCGGTTTCCTTCCGCGATGATATCGATTGGATAAAGGCCAAAATTCGGCCCGGTGCTGAATTGCACAGCCAGCGCCTTACCAACGATGTTGCGAAATTCGTCGAGTCCGTTATAGGTGCGGGCGACCGGCGTGCTGCCGGTCATGGTCCAGATCAGATCCGGATGGCAGTAGGCCAAAGGATCGACCCGCTCGCCGCGACTGGCCCTGGTGTTGGCGGCAAAAAAATTGCGAATGGCGGCTTTGACATCTTCCGTGCTCATGACCGCGCCTCCGTGGGTTGCGCCGCGCGCGGACTATTGGGCACGAAGACGCGGCCGTAAAGCTGGGTTTCGATCTGCGTGGTATCGGGATAGAAGCGGATTTCGCTGATCTTGCCATCTTTGAGCTTGAAGTAGCAGCCGGCCGGATCGCCGGCGGCGTTATAGACTTTGCCGATCCTGCTCGTTGCCGTGATCTTGAGGAAAACGCCTACGCGGTCACCTTCCGCAATACTGTCAAGGAGTATTGCTTCCCCCGACTTGATGCGCAGCGCCGCCGTAGGAACCAGGATTTTTCGCACCTCCTCCTGGCCGAAGTAGACGCCGGACAGCGGCGTCGTGCCGATGACCACGACGACGACGTTGGTGCACAACAATTCATAGGGATTGGCTGGCTGACCGCGCAAGACGGCATCGACGCGGCTGACGAACGCCGCTACCACGTCCCTAGCGTTTTTTCCCATCTCCAACCTCTCCGTCAGACAAGCCGGGCATCGAGGGCATCGCGATGCCCGGCTTCATCATACTAGAAGCGATACTCGAAACTGGCGCCCCATTCCCGCGGCCGAGCGAATTGCACCTCGGCAAAACCCAGGGAAGCGAGAAAATCAGTGCCGGCCTGGATGTAGTGCTTGTTGGTAAGGTTAGTGCCAAACACCGCCACTGACCAGGGCCCGTCGGCGGGCTGGAAGGTCAGACGACCATTCAATAGCCCATAGCCCTTCTGCACAATGAGCGGGCTGTTGGCGGAGTCGTGATAGATCTTGCTCTTGTAGGCATAATCGAGCTGGCTGATGAGCTCGAAGCTGTTGCTGATCGGCATCACGTACTGCCCGCCGATGGTGGCGGTCCATTTCGGGGTTTTGACGAAGTGCGAACTGGTGGTGATGTCGGACCCCGGATCAACCTGAGTATATTCGGCATCCGTCAGGCCCAGAGCGGCGTTCAAGGTCAGGCCCTGAGCCGGCACGGCGACCAGCTCAATCTCCGCGCCCTTGATGGTGGCTTTGCCGGCGTTATCCACCTGACTGGTGGGCTGGGCGTTCTGGTTGCCCTTGATCACGGTGAACTGAATATCGCGGTATTTGCTTACGTAGACCGTGGCGTTAAAGCGCAGTTTTTTCTCCAGCAAATCGGAGCGCCAGCCGGCCTCGAACGTCCACACCTTTTCCGGATCATAAGAGGTAAAGCCATCAGCCGCATCGGCGCGGCCATTAAAGCCGCCGCTCTTGAAGCCATGGGCCGCCGAGACATAGGTCATGATGTCGTCGTTCCAGCGATATTCCACGCCGACCCGCGGCGAAAAGGCTTCCCAATTTTCCTTGCCGGAGGTGAAAGGAATGAGGATTTCCCCGGTCAGCGGCCGGAAGCGATAGGTATCGCCATACTTTTTCTCATAGGTGTAGCGTATGCCCGCCGTCAGGTTAAGCTGATCGGTGACGGCATAGGTTCCTTGGGCGTAGGCGGCGTAGCTCTTGTTGTCGATATGAAGATTGGTGTTGAAGTTCAACTCCATGCCGATGGCGTAGTAAAGCGGCAACAGGACGACGTCCGTCATGTTCACCTTGCCGTCTTCAGTGAAGTAGTAGACGCCAGCCACCCACGTCAAGCGATCATCAAACGATACGCCATTGACCTGGAATTCTTGCGAGAACTGGTCCTGCTTACTGCGGGCATCTTCATCGATGATGGCGATGGGCGAGCCATCGGGATCGACGGCATAATAGGACTTGTTGCTGCGATACGCCGTGATGGATTTGACGCTGTAGTCGCCGATCTTCCAGGTCGCCGTGAAGGATGCGCCCCACAGATCGCTTTCGCTGGCGTTGCCGTCGGTGGCGTAGTTGGTAAAGTCGCTGTCGGTCAGCCAGCGCTCATCATAAGGCGGATCGATGAACATATTCATCAGGCCGATGGCGAAGGGTTGGGAGGTTGCCAGAACCTTGCGCGCCGGGCCTTTCTCGCGGATGCGGCTGCCATCTATCGCCGCCAACAGCTCCAAGTTCTCATTGGGCGTGACAAGGATGCTGGCGCGGCCCGACAGGCTATCCACGTCGCCCATGTCCTCGCCGTTCATGCGCTGGCCGAAGCCGTCGCGGTTGCGGGTGGAGCCTGAGAGCCGCACCGCCAGTCTGTCCTCGACCATGGGAAGATTGACGCTGGCCGTGGCGTCAATGCGATCATAACGACCGGTGGTTATCTGCGCCCGAGCGGCGAAATCATTGGACGGTTTGGCCGAGACGATATTGACCGCGCCGCCAATGGTGTTTTTGCCGAACAGCGTGCCTTGCGGACCACGCAGGATTTCGATCCGCTCCAGGTCCATCATGTCAAGATCAAGACCCTGCATGCGGCCGAAGTACACGCCATCAAGGTAAATACCGACGCCTGGCTCATTGGTGATGTGAGGGTCGGACTGACCAATGCCGCGAATGTAGATCAGACCGGCAGAGCTGCCCCCTTGGCCGTGGCTGGAGAAGGAGAAGTTGGGCGTGAACTGCCCAACGTCGCGCAAGGTGGTGAGCGATTTCGCCTCCAGATTGGCGGCGGAGATCGCCGTCACCGAAACCGGCACCAGTTGCAGGCTCTCCTCACGCTTGCGAGCGGTTACGACGATCTCCCCAAGCACGGACGCCGCATCGGCCGCCTCTGCCGCCTGCGCGTGCTGTAAGGGCAGCGCCGTCGTCGCTATCAGCGTCAAGTAAGTGGTCGTTTTCAGCAGTGTTCCCAATTTAATGAGTGACATGTCACCCTCCTCGTTGTCGTGTTTCCGATACCGTGTGGTTCTTTGCTTTTCCGCTTCCCTTTATATCGAACGTTACATACATACCTTGTTGAAAAAAGGGCATTTCACCGTCTTTTTTCAGAGTCCTTTCTTCAGCTTGACAGAATGGCGACGGTGCAAGAGCGAGCGTCGCCCTGACGATCGGCGCCCATGCAATGGGCAAGACCTACTTTCGCGCCGTCGACCTGGCGCTCCTTGGCCTCGCCGCGCAGCTGCGCTACCACCTCGACGATCTGGGCAACGCCGGTTGCCGCCACCGGATGGCCACGGCCGATCAAGCCGCCCGATACATTCACCGGGATGCGGCCGCCGAGGCTGGTAGCACCCTCCGCCACCAGTCGGCCGCCTTCACCCACTTCGCAAAGCCCCAGCGCCTCGTAATGAATGATCTCGGCAATGGTGAAAGCGTCATGGCATTCCACCAGATCCAGATCGTCCGGTCCCATGCCGGCTTTTTCATAGGCCAATCGGCAGCTGCGCTGATCCGTTTCCCAGCGCACCAGATCGATGGGATTTTGATAGCTGCCCGACGTTAAGACGGCGGCGTTGATTTTGATGGCGCGCTTGTTATTCGAAATCGCCGAGCCGCTGGCCAGCACCAGCGCCGCCGCGCCATCGGCCATGGGGCAGCATTGCGGCCGGGTCAAGGGATCGGTGATCATCGGCGCGTTGAGCACCTCTTCCAGCGTTACCGGCTGACGGAAAAAGGCAATGGGGTTGGCGGCGGCGTGACGGCGGTTCTTGACCGATACCTGCGCCATCTGCTCCAAGGTGGTGCCAAATTCGTACATGTGGCGTTGCGCGCGCAAGGCGAAGCTTGCCGGCGTGACCAATCCCAGTTTGGTTTCGATATCGCTTTCCCCGGAATTCAATAGTCCCAACCCCGGTACACACATCTTTTCCGCGCCAACGACGATGGCATAGTCCGACTGCCCAGCCGAGAGCGCATTATAGGCAAGGCAAACAGCGCTCGACCCCGAAGCGCAGGCGTTCTCGATATTGACGATCGGGCCGCCGCTAATGCCGACTTCGGCAAAGACCGACTGGCCCAAGGTCGAATCGCCGAACAACCGCCCCCCCAGCACGCTGGCGAAATAACCGGAGTCGATGCGATGCGGCACGATGCCGGAATCCTTGATCGCCTGATAAGCCGCTTCCACCGACAGGTCGGTCAGTGATGAGGCTTCATGACGGGCGAATGGGATGATGCCCGCACCGATGACGTAGACGTCCGTCATGCCTCGCTCTCCGCCGGGTGTTGTTGCAAGGTGAAATAGGGACGCAGGCAAGGTCGTCCCTTGCCGTCATGGCCCAAGGGCTTGACCGCCAATATCACCGGGGCGCCAATCTTAAAGTGGTCGACGCAATCAGGATCAAGCAGAGCAAAGACCCGTAGGCCATTGGCCGCAAGATCAACAAAGCCGACAGCATAGGGTTGCGGCAGCCCCAGGGGCGGCTTGGCGCGCACCGCCGTGAAGCTGTAGATGACGCCGGAATCGCCGAGATCGGCGGCTTCCACGGGGCCGAGACAGCGATGGCAATGCCGTTCGCGTGGGAAATGGTAGCGCTCGCAGGCGCGGCAATAGCCGCCCATCAAGCGCGGACCGCCCGTCTCACCTGCAGCGGGCAGCGAAAAAATTCCTTCCTGCACCGGCGGCAACAGTTCAGTTGCCCCAGCTTCCGGCGCCGTATTTTCTTTAAGCCTTGCGGGCATGTCCCCTGCCTTTTCCGTTCCGTTCGCGATCCCAGGTATCGGGGGTGACGCCTTCTTCCCGCAGTCGGTATTTTTGAATGCGCTCGGTGGGGGTTTTCGGCAACTTGTCCATGATCCGCACATATCGCGGCACCATGAAGTAGGCCATGCGCTGTTCGCAATACTCGATCAGGTCTTCCGGCGTTACGGTTTTCCCCGGCCGGCAGGTCAGGCATACCATGACCTCATCCTCCGCCAGCTCGGAAGCCGCCGCCACCGCCGCCGATTCCAGCACCGCCGGATGGGAGTTGATGACTTTCTCCACCTCATAGGAGGAAATGTTTTCGCCGCGGCGGCGCAGCGCATCCTTCTTGCGGTCAAGAAAGTAGAAATAGCCTTCCGCATCGCGCTTCAAAAAGTCGCCGGTGTGAAACCACAAATCGCGCCAAGCCTCCACGGTTTTTTCCGGCATGTTGTAATATTCCAATAGCACGCAATAAGGCTTTTTCGAGCGAATGAGCAGCTCGCCTGGCGTGTCCGCCCCCACTTCCACGCCGTCCTCGTCCACAAGCTTGACCTCGTAGTCGGGATGAACGCGGCCGCAATTGCCGGAGCGGGGATCATCCACCGTGTTCATCAGCGGCAGGCCGATTTCGCTCATGCCATAGCCTTCAATCAGCCTGACGCCGAAACGCTTCTGGAAAGGCTCGAACAGATTCACCGGGCAGCCGCCGCCCAGCATGATGCGCAACGGGTTGTCGGCGTCGTTGGGCTTCTCCTCCGCCTTCAACAGGATGGGAATGATGCCGCCGATATAATTGAACTCGGTGCAGCCGTAGCGCCGCACGTCGTCCCAGAAGGCGGAGGCGGAAAAGCGCGGTGCCACCACCATCCTGGCGCCGCTATAAAGCGCCGGCATGGTGGACAGAAACTGCGCGTTGCCGTGAAAGAACGGCAGGGCGTTATATAGGCAATCCGCCTCGCTATAGCGCGCGGCGCGGGTGAGGATTTCCGCCAGGTAGACCGGGTAATTTTGCGGCATTACCGCGCCCTTCGACGGTCCCGTCGTGCCCGAGGTGAAGAGAATGGCCAAGGGATCGGACCAAATGACGTCCGCCGCTTTGAAAGCGCCGTCATTGGCGACAAGCGCGCCGTAGGAAGTCATGGGCCGGGTCAGGCTGACGCCGGCGTCATCCATCACGATCACCCGCTCCAGCTTGGGCAGATTGGCCAAACATGACGCCAGTTCTGGCAGATAAGCCTGATCGATCACGATCAACCGGCAATCGGCGCGATCGATCATGTAGGTCAGGAGATCGCCCTTGTGCGCTGTATTCAACGGCACCTCGACCGCGCCGAGCTTCGATAGCCCGAACCACAGAAAAAGATATTCCGGCCGATTGTCCAGCATGATCGCGACCTTGTCGCCCTTCGCCAGGCCCAGGGCCTGCATGCCGGCGGCCACTTTGTTCGATTCCCGATCAAGATCCTGATAGCCGAACACCTGATCGCCGAAGCGAAAAAATTCCCGGTTGCCGTATTGCGTCACCTTATCGGCCAGCACGCCATGAACGGTTCGGTTACGCGTGAGAGAAGCTTGATTGGTCATTACATATTCACTGCTTTGGGCAAGGCTTGCGGCGCAAAGCCCGCCTCGGGATCGGGATAGCTGCCGTAATATTTCAGGATGTCCTTGGGCGGCGTCAGCTTTCGCCAGTCGGCCATGAATTCTTCGTAAGGACGGCCGCGGGCGATGCGGCGCTGGCGCACGTCCTGACGCCGGGCGATGGTCGCCGCCTCATCGAGACGCAACGAGTCCGGATCATAGACCACATGATAAATATTCTGCGCCGCCCATGCGGTGGTGCGGCCAAACTTCAGGTCGCGCAGCACCGCCGCCGGCTCGCGCTCCAGAGGATCGCCATAGCCGCCGCCGCCGCTGACAGAGATATAGGAGGTATCGCCATTCAGCCGCGGCCGCACCACCATATCGATGTCATTGAACTTACGGTCACCCTGTTCGGGGTTCATGGCGCTGTAAACTTCCGCCAGACTGCGCGCAATGGGGCTATCATTGGCGCGCATCAGCGCCTTCATGTTGCTGCCGTCCACGGTTTGCACGAAGGTCGGCGGCACGGCGTTGCCGCCAAAGAGGCCGAGCGTGCTCGGGAAATGCGCTCCGGCTCCCATGGAACCCATGGCCAGCCACGGCACATGATGCACCATCAGGCCGACGCCGGCCCCCGCGCCGCCGCGATACTTGCCGTGGCCGTAAGAGCCGTTGAAGAAATTACGGAACAGGTAGACCACGGGCCGGTCGGCCTCGGTGGCTTCCACGTCCGAGCAATCGCTCACCGTGGCGAAGAAAGCGCCCGCGCCATCGACGCCATCCATGTCCGAACGGCCGCCGGCGCCGGTGGCGTTGATTTCCGGGGTGATGTCGGCCACCGGTTCGCCGGCCTGATTGATGCCGGCATAGATGGGAATGGCGAATCCGGAAAACCACGCCGCCACCGCCCGCTTGGGATCATTGCTGTAGACCATGCGCGCGCCGCACAGGAACATGGCGTGGGCAAAGTAGGACTGCACCACCGGGGCCAGCGAGGTGGATACCTCTCCCTTGGCGTTGACCAGACTGTCGTCGGGGAATTTCCAATCCACCGCTTCCAACAGTCCGTTGTTGGCCGGCAGATCATGGAAGAACCAGCCGCAGAAATAGACCATCGCCAAGCCGATCAAGCCTTGGAAGAAGGAGTTGAGAGGCTTATCGTGCAGCATCGGCGAGCTGCCGGTCAGATCAAGGGTCAGCCGGTCGCCCTTCTTGATGACCGTCAGATTGATGCGCGTCAAACCGGGCTCGGAGCCTACCATGTCGAGAAAGCGCGGTTGTCGATAAACGCCATCATTCAAGGCGGCAACCTTCTGACGCGCTGCCTCGCCCGTCACTTTGAGCACCCGGCGCAGCGCGCCGATGACGAAATCGGCTCCCTTCTCGTTGACCAGCGCCAGAATCCGGCGCTGCACGATGCGCGCCGCCGCCAGCCGCGCCTTCAAGTCCAGGATCATGGTGCGGGGGTCGCGGTTCATGGCCGCGAACATGTTGAGCAAATCCTCGCGCAGGGCATACTTTTCGCCGACCTTGATGGGCGGCATCTGCAGCCCTTCATAGTACTTCGACTTGGCGTTCTGCACCGTGCCGCCGGGTTCGGTGCCGCCGCACTCGCCGGTGTGCACCGCCGCGCCGACAAAGCAAATGAGGCGATTGCCGGCGAAAACCGGGATCGCCAGCCCCATGTCCGCCGCGTGCACGCCGCCGTAATAGGGATCGTTGTAGAAGAAGGCGTCGCCGTCACGCACGCCCACCGATGGCTCATCGCGCCAGTGCTTGACGATGTACTTGATGGGAATCTGCCCCAACACCGCGTGGTGATAGATGCCGGTGGCGCAGATGGCCAGATCGCCCTGGGCGGTGAAAATTCCGAACGCCACGTCGCCCCAGCGCATGGCGGTAGAAGCGCCAAGCTTCATGGTGGTCTCTTTGCCTTCCAGGGCGATCATGTGCATCTTGTGGCGGAAGATATCGAAGTCGATATCCTCGATGCCGGCTTGCGCCGCTTCTTCCTCGGCCGTCATCGGCTCCGGCCGCAACCGCTGCACGACCTCTTCATCACGTCCGTAATAGCTGCTGGTCATGACATGCTCCCTATGCGCTCGGGTTGTTTGGCGACGGCAACATCGGTCTTCTCCAGGATGCCGTTGCGGAATGTATCCATGGAAAACCGCCAATCTTTGGGGATGACAAATGTGGTTTGCGGCGATTCGATGATGGCCGGACCGGCGATCATGTTGCCCGGGTGCAAGGCCGTCCAATCGTAGATATCAGTATCGACATAACCTTCCTTAGGCTCCCAGAATACCGGGCGCTTACCCTTGTGCGCTTGGCTTTCGGGCGTTGCCGGCGCGCTTTTCTCGATCGGCAGGCGAGGGTCTTCGGTCATCACCTCGGCGGTTAAGAAAAAGCCCTCGATATTGACGCCGCCTTGCGGGAAGCCGGCTTCCGCTGAATAGATTTCGGCATAGCGCGCCATAAACAGTTCGCACAGCTCGCGGAAATCATCGGCGCTGGTAATTTCAAGGCGCGGACTGGTGACCTTGGTCAGATTGTACTGGCTGCCGTAGCGCATATCCAATTCCAAGGTAAATTTGATCTGGCGCTCGTCATAGCCTTCCAGGCGCAAATCACGGATGGCCAGCTCCTTCAACTCGCGCACCGGACGATTGAAGGCTTCGATATCCTCAAGATATTTCTGGCTCGCCCACTGGAAGATCTTGAGCGACCGCGAGCGCTCCCACACCTCCTTGATCTTCATGATGGAGGCGCCGAACGCGCCATAAACCGACGAACTGAACGGCACCACGATGCGCTTGATGCCGATATAGCCGGCGAAATCACAGGCATGGGCCGCGCCGGCGCCGCCGCAGGCGTATAGCGAAAATATCCGGGGGTCATGGCCTTTCAGCGCCACTTCGTTGAACGTCTCCTGCCCCATTTGCGCGTCCACCAGCCGCCGGATGCGCCACGCCGCCTCGGCAACGCTCAAGCCCAGCGGGCGGGCGATCTTCTTCTCGATCACTTCCGCCGCCAGATCGGGGTCGAGGAGCATCTTGCCGCCGAGATAATTATCGGGATTATAAAATCCCAACACCAGATCGGCGTCGGTCACGGTGGGCTCAGCGCCGCCCTGGTCATAGCAAGCCGGCCCCGGCATCGATCCCGCCGATTGCGGCCCGACTTCCAGCGCGTTGCCCATCAGCTTATTGATCCAGGCGATGGAGCCGCCGCCGGCGCCGATGGATTTCACCTCCACCGCCGGAATGTTGGTGCGCCAGCGATCGATCACCGGAATGAAGTCGTGAGACTTCATCTCACCGCCAGCGATGACGCCAATGTCGAAGGAGGTGCCGCCCATATCGGTAAATACAATATTCTGATCGCCGGTGGAGCGACCCTGAAAAGCTGCGCCATACATGCCCGCCACCGGACCGGCGTTGTGGGTCAGCACCGCGCGCGTGCGCGACGCCTTCTTGGTGCCGCCGGTGTTGTGCACCAGAGTGATGGGGCGCTTGAAGCCGCTGTCGCGCAACTCGTTGCTCAGCTTGTTGATCTCGTCCGCCATGACGCCGTGAATGTAGGCGTTGACAATGGCGGTCATGGTGCGGGGATATTCGCCGGACTTGGCCGACACGTCGGAGGACAGCACCACCGGCAACGAGCCAAGATAGTCTTCGGGATATTCCTCCTCGATGATCTCCTTGACCATGCGCTCGTGCTCAGGGTTCATGAACGACCATAGAAGGCTGACCACGAATCCCATGGCGCCGCGATCGACCAGGGTCTGCACTTTTTCCAGCACGTCTTCCCTTGATAAGGGCATCAAAACCTGGCCGGCGGAATCCATGCGCTCGCGGATACCCACCACCATATCCGGCTGAATGAGCGGCTCGGGCTTGCGAATGCGCGCCTGATCGCGCATCTCGGCCATGGAAACGCCATCCGCCCAACTGCGGGCGCGGCCGAGAAAGATCGTATCCTCAAAGCCCGCCGTGGTAATCAGGCCCAATTTCGGCCCCGTGCGTTCGATAACCGCGTTGGTGCCGACGGTGGTCGAATAGCGCACGGAATCGGTTTCTGAAAGAAAGACGTCCAAAGGCTTGCCGGAAAGGCGCGCCAGCTCCCGCATGCCTTTCATGAAACCGACCGACAGGTCATAGTGCGTGGTCGGCGTCTTGCACGCCAGAATGAGACCGGAATCACCGGTGACAAAGCAATCGGTAAAGGTGCCGCCGATGTCGATGCCAATATTAAATCCCAAGGGTAACCTCCTTACAACCTATACCTGCTAGCGCAGTTCCCGAAGCTGGCTCAGTTCATTGCGCAACCGCTCGATATCCGCGTCGGCCGCAATGTTGCCGGAACTGGTCAGCAAGAAATTTGATCCGCCTTTCAGCGCGCCCCGAACATGTTGAACCACATGCAGGCAATCGCCCGAGCCCACGGGCAAGGCAAGCCCGACCGTTGATGACGCCTCGCCGAGCGCCATCACCGCCTCTTTCATTAGATTTTCATTGCTGCCGAGCACAAATACATCGGCGCTGAAGGCCGCTAGATCCGCCGCTACATAGGATGCGGCATAAATCCCCAAGCGCACATCGTAATAAGAAGCGACATTCTTGATCGCGCTCAACGTGCGGCGTAATCGGGCCTCAGTAGCGCTTAAGACGCCGTGCGTCTCTACCAAGAGCAAGATATCCGGCCGCGTCTTGCAATAGGCTTCCGCCACCGACACCAGCGCCGGTTTAAGCGCGCTCAACCCGTCGGCCATGCCTGCCTGGCCGTAAAGTTGCGTCGCCAGGGTCGCGGGGCCAGTCATGGCGGCGATGCAGCCTTGCGCGCCGCGGGTAACCTGAAACAAACGGCTGGCGGCTTCAATGGCGATCTTGAGCCTCGCTTGCGTCGCCGGCTCATCGGCAAGCGCGGACGGCGGCGCGCTGATTTCCGGCCGCCCATCCCGCCAGATGATGGTTGCGCCCAGCGCTTCCGCCAGCAACGTATCGTCAGCGCCCACCACAACGGCATCAAGCGCTAACAAATTGGCGGTCTTGGACAGCGCCGCCGTATAGTTTCCGGCATCGGCGCACATCGCCTGATAACTCGTTCCCGCGATGCGCGCCGACAAGCGTTCCACGAACGGCGCCAGCACGGGCCGCGCGGCCCGTCCCGAAAGATACCCATCCATGGCTTGGCGCGGGGTGATCATCAGCAAACACCATGCTTCCGCTTCAAGGCATCGATATCGAGCTCGATGTCATGGGTCAGGGGATGCCCGGGCGGCAGATATTCGTTGTCAATGAGCGCGCCGCAATTGGGGCAATAAAGCTCGATCAAGCGGCAATAATCGGGATCGGGCTTGAAACTGAACTGCTCGCCCGTGACCAGCGGCTGATGCACTTCCTCCAGCGGACGCTCGGCAATGAGCAGGCCTTTCTTGTAATTGTCGCGGGCATTGCCGAACTTTTGGCCGCAGCCGTGGCAGCACCAAGTCTCCGCCGCCAGATCGATGTCGAGATATTCGGTGATGCGGATTTTCATGACAAACGGCCTCGCTGCACCAGGGCGTTGTTGTAGTCATCAATGGTAAAACGCCAGCCGGCATGGACAAAGAAGGTGGTTTGATCGGATTCCACGATGGCCGGACCGGATAGCTCATGCCCTGCCAGGAGAAGCTGGCGGTCATAAACGGGAATGGCCGCGGCCTTCTTCTGGCCGCCGTCATAGACGCTGCGCCTTTCCTTGATCGCCTCGTCAGCGGGGCCATGGGCGCAGGCATGGCGCGCCGGCTTGAAGGGGCTGACCGGCGCTTGCACCAGATAGCCGAGGGTATCGAGCACCAGATCGGCAGCCTTCATTCCCATGGCCTTGGCGGCGCGGGCGACAACAGCCGCCATGCCGTCCTTGCGGAAGTCGGCCACCGTTACCGGGATCAGGATTTGTTGCTTTTTATCCTTGTCGCGGACCAGAAGATGCACATGAGTGGTTGCCCGCGCAAAATCGATGCCCTCGCCGCGCATGTCGCGGCGCGCCTCAGTTTCCATGCTGGAAAGCGCGGCTTCAATCCGCCCCATAACCGCCGCGTCGGATAAGGACGCGCCAAGACGGCGGTAATAGATGTGTCCGACGTCGATCAGCGACGAGGAGAAGGCGGAAAATACTGCCGAAAACGGCGTAACGATGATCGAGCTAAGTCCGGCCTCCTCGGCGATGGCGCAGGCATGCAGGCCGCCGGCGCCGCCATAGGCGACGATCACCGGCTCCTCGCCTTCGCCGAAACCCTGAGCAACAACAGCAACCTCCTTGCCCATGGCGCGGTCGATCTCGGCGCGGATGGCAAGCGCCGCCTCCTCCACGGTAATACCCAGAGGCTTGGCGATCTTGTCGGCAATGGCGGCGCGCGCCTTCTCCACATCAAGCCGCATCGAGCCGCCAAGGAAGAAATTGGCGTCCAATAGCCCCAATGTCAGGTTGGCGTCAGTCACCGTGGGCTCGGCGCCGCCAAGACCGAAGCATACTGGTCCCGGCAGCGCGCCGGCCGATTGCGGCCCGACGCGCAGCTCGCCATCGAGCAGCGCGGCGATGGAGCCGCCGCCGGCGCCGAACGCGGCGATTTCCAACATCGGCAGATTGCAGGCGAAGCCTTCCACCTCCGGCTCCAGAGCGTAGCTCGGCTCGCCCTCCCTGATCCAGCCGATGTCGAACGAGGTGCCGCCCATATCGGTGGAAATCAGCCGTTTTTTGCCATAAAGCTTGCCCAGCCATTGTACGCCCAACAAGCCGGCGGCAGGGCCGGAGTTATAGGTTTGGAAGGCGCGGGTTTTGGCGACGCGGGCGACGGTGCCGTTGTTGTGGCCGATAAACAGCGTCCTGCGATACTGACGCTGGCGCAAATTCTCGCCCGCCTTATAAAGCAGCCGCGTCAATTTGGCGTGCACATAGGCATTCAAGACGGCGGTATTGATCCGTGCCTCGACGCCGGAGCGCGGCGTGATATCGGACGCCAGAAAAACCGGAATGGAGCCCAGATAATCCCGAGGATATTCGGCCTTGATGATGCGCCGCACCTCACGTTCGTTGGCGGGATTCATTTCCGAATTTTCGAACGCCACCACCAGACAGCGCGCGCCGGTATCGATCAACTGCTGAGCGGCGCGCAGCACGTCCGCCGGCTGCGGGCGAGTTTTAATTTCACCATTGCCATCGGTGGCTTCATCAATTTCCAGCACCATATTCGGCTGCACCAGCGGCCGTTGGGTCGCCGTCGCTTCAGTCGGCGCCAGATCGGCCAGGCCCTTCGACAACAGAAGCCCAATTCGCGTACCGTCGCGCTGAATGATGGTGTTGGTGCCTATGGTGTTGGAGAAACGAATGATTTCCGTGTCATAAAGCAGATCCTGCTCGCTGATGTCGAAGGCCTTGGCGCCGGCCTTGATGCATTCGGCAAAGCATACCGTCAGATCATGGGGCGTGGTCGGCACCTTGACCGTGCGCACCTCGCCGTTGCGATTTAGGAAACCGTCCGTGAACGTGCCGCCGGTATCGATGTCTATGGTAAAGCTCATGAAAATGGACCTACTTTGCTTTTCTGTCACGCGAGCCGATAAGGCCTTGCATGATAAAGTTGATCACTTCGTCGTATGTCGCCGCCTCACCCAGCTTGCCGCCGGGGCGATACCACCGCAATACCCAGTTCAGCACGCCGAAAATATTGAACGCGGCGACTTTCAGGTGCGGCGTTTGAATGTAGCCGAGATCTTTGAGAATCTGTAATTGCTCCAGGTAGATATCCATGACCTCGGTTTGTAGCTTGCGGTTGATGCGCTGTCCTTCCGGAGACAGCATACCTTCATCGATGAGGAGAATTTTCGACTCTCGGCGATGATTTTCCGAATACTTCAAATGGGTGCGGACCAGCAGCTCAAATCTTTCCACCGGATCCATGTCCAGCTGACTGACTTCTCGCAATTGGGCGGGCAATTCCTCCACCGAATAGCGCAAGATCGCGACCCATAGTCCCTCCTTGTTGCCAAAAAAGTGGTAGATGCTGGACGCGCTGACGCCCATGGCGTTGGCAATGTCGCGAATCGAGGTGCCGCTGAAGCCCTTCTCCGCGAAAAGATCGATTGCCGTATCCATCAACTGCCCCCTAGGCCCCAGTTTCTTTTTTGTCTGTTTTTCCAATTTCTCAGGTTTTCGCATCTGCCTTCTCCACTTGAGACGGGCTCATCGAGGCCCGCCGGCGACTGATGGAGGCATGATAGGTCGAGCGCACGGAAATTCGTAGGCCCGGGTTTATTTTGGAGCGACCGTTCCAGAAAACAACGGATGCGTGGTGCGGTCAATAAAAATGTATCGATCGTTACATATAATCCTGTTAATAAATTGTAATTAAGAGATAATTTTCCCATCATTTTTCCAATATCCTCACCCGCCAAGCCTTCGGAAGCGACGAATCGGTGAACGGAGTCTTTCTCGATCGTTCGTTACAATCGGCCGATGATTGGACTTGTCTTTCACCCGAAAGGGAGATAATAAACATATTATCTATTAACATGTTTATGAATTGATGTCATGTCGCAAAATACCGATCCCGATCGCAGCATTCCGTTTTTGATCCATGAGCTGGCGCGGCTGGTGCATCGCACTTACGACCAGCGGATGAAACCCTTAGGGATTACCCAGGCGCAATGGCGGGTACTCGCCTCGCTATCTTTCAAGGACGGCATTACTCAGTCGGAGCTGGCGGATTCCATCGAGCACAGCACCGTGGCGCTGGGCGGCCTCCTCGACCGGCTGGAAGAAAACGGCTGGATCGCGCGCCGCCCCGACCCCGATGATCGCCGCGCCAAGAAGGTTTATCTGATGGCCAAAGCGGAGGACGTCATCGGCGTTATGCGCGGCGTTGCCGACGAGATGACGGAGAGTCTGCTTGCCGGCATCCCGCCGTCTGACATCGATCGTCTGATCGCCCTGATGAATGTTCTGAAAAACAATCTCCAGGTTCTGGACGGTAAGACGACGGAGCAAGCCGAAAAGGCGGCGGCGCAGCAGCGCGTCGGCTGAGCGCTCAGCCACAGTTCAGTTATCATTTAATTTATGTAGAAGGAGACGCCTGATATGAAGTACGGCAAGAATGAAGCCAAGGAGTGGGCCAAAGGATTTCTGAAGGGGCTGGATGGCACCTTCCTGCCCTCCTATACGCCGGATACGCTGGAGCTTGATGAAAAAGGCATCCGGCATGACATCCGCGAGCTGATCCGCCATGGCTTTTTTGGCACTACCCTGGTGACCGAGGCCGGCACCACGCCGGCGCAGGATAAAAAAATCATCGAATGGATGGTGGATGAAGCCAAGGGCAAAATCGGCATTACTTTGGCGCTGCGCTATTACACGGTGGAAAAGAATATCGAAATGGCGCGTTTTGCCGAAGCGGCAGGCTGCGATTCCCTGATGCTGAGCTACCCGACGAATTTTCATCCGCAAAACTACGAGCAGGTTTTTGAATATTCGCGCGCCATATGCGATGCGACCAATCTGGCGGTCATTCTGTTTCCCTCGGTAAAGGACGATTTCCCGCATCCAACACGCATCCCCGCGCCGTTACTCAACAAAATGGCCGATTTCAAAAACGTCGTCGCCATGAAGATTGGCGTTCTGGAATGGACCTGGATGGATGAATGTTTCCGGCTGTTTGGCGACAAGATCGCCATCAGCTACCCCTTCGATGATGCTTGGCCCATCTTCATCCGCAAGTATGGCATGCAGTGGTCGGGATCCTCGCCCTGGCAGATGTTTCAGACGCCGGATGACCCGCGCATGGTTCGGCTGTTCAATTTGTATCAAGCCGGCAAAATGGATGAAGCCATGACTCTTTACTGGCGGATCGACCCGGTGCGTAAGGTGATCAACCAGTTGGGCATCGCTTCGGCGGGAATGGGATTATACAATTTTCAACAATGGAAGTACGGCGAAGGTCTGGTGGGCATGACCGGCGGTGAGCTGCCGATGCCGAAGCTGACGCTGTTTCCGCATCAAAAGGAACAGCTCCGCCAGGGCATGATCGCCTCGGGCATGAAGATCAAGGGGTAGAAAAAATGTCCCGAGACACTTGATGCTTTAGGAGGTGTTTGCCGATCCATTACGGGCGTCAGCGTGGCGGGACGACGAGAACATCCAGATCTACGCTTCGCAGCACTTCCCCCGCCACGCTGCCAAGCAGCATTTTAGTTATGCCGCTTCGGCCGTGACTGCCGATTACCAGGAGATCGGCGGAGGATTCCTTGGCGGCTGCGTAAATCATGGCCGCAATCGATGTTTCATTGCGCCTCAATATACGCTGAACGGGTTCGAGGTTTAGCTTGCTGAGAAATGCCGCCATCTCGCGAGAAGCGCAATCCTGCTCTTCTTCCAGATAATCATTGACCTGGGCCTCGGTCATGGCGCTACGGGAGATAAGGCCCGCCCCCGGCGTATCGAAGACATGCACCACAGAAATCGCCGTGTATTTTTCCAGTTCGATATCCTGAACAACCCTGACGGCGTCGGCAGAACAGTCTGAGAAATCGAGCGCAATCAAAGCATGACGGTAAAATCCCGCCGGAACGCCATTTGCCATCAGAATTGGCTGGCGACTGGCGCGAATGACCCGCTCGGCCGTCGTACCGATAAAGACGTCTTTGAGGATTTGCCGACGATACGGCCCCACAACCAATATGTCCGGCATAAGTTCGTCGGCAGCCTTGACAATGCCTTCGAAAGGATCGCCGGCAACGATGCTATAATCACAAGTTACGTTATCTATGTCGCACAACGACCGGGTTTGTTCTGTCAACAATACAGTCGCCACTTCCCACTCCGTACTAACGATACGCTTCGGTCGATCGTCATCTATGACATGAACGATGGACAGCGTGGAGTCGAATTTCTTTGCCAATAAAACCGCTCGCCTAATAGCTCTATCTGACCTTTCTGAAAAATCCGTGGCTACCAAAATTTTTTCCATATTTTAGCCTCTTCTCTTCTTAGTAGAAAGACGTAGAGCCATCGGTAAGTCTTCAGTACATCAATCAGATGGCCACCGTTCATCGTGATAGGGCTGCACAAGCGATAAGCGCCGTGCTATTCTAGCATAAATATTTGTTGTTTTTCCACTGCCCGGCCAAGGCCAATATCCGCCAACTACCAAAGGAGAGGCCCATCTATATATGGATCTGATCGCGCAGTCCGCCTTTGGCGAGGTATCATTGTTGTTGGTGATGGCTGCCGCCGTCGGATTTATCGGCATAATCTTACGCCAACCCCTGATCGTCAGCTTTATCGCCGTTGGCCTTCTTGCTGGACCATCCGCTTTCGATCTGGTCAGGTCCGGTGCACAGATTAATCTGCTATCGGAGCTGGGCGTGGCGGTGTTGCTATTCCTTGTCGGCATCAAGCTAGATATCAAGCTGATCCGTTCGCTGGGCGCCGTCTCTCTGATAACCGGCCTGGGCCAAGTCGGCTTCACCTCGATTTTCGGTTTCCTGATAGGTCTGGCGCTTGGCCTTGACGCCATTACCAGTCTTTATGTCGCCGTCGCGCTGACGTTTTCCAGCACCATCATCATCGTGAAGCTTCTCTCGGATAAACGGGAGATCGACTCACTGCATGGTCAAATCGCGCTGGGATTTCTGATCGTTCAAGACCTTGTGGTGGTCTTGGCGATGATTGTTCTGTCCGCCATCGGCATCGGCATCGGCGGCGATGGCATGGATAATATTTTCCAGGTGCTCTTATCAGGTGCTGGGGTGATCGCGTTGGTCATTTTATTTGCTCGCCATATAGCCGATCCTCTTACGGAGCGACTAGCGCGGACGCCGGAATTGCTGGTAATTTTCGCCATAGCCCAGGCGACGATCTTTGCCGCCATCGGAGATTTTATCGGCTTGGGCAAAGAAGTCGGCGGACTGCTGGCCGGAGTTTCCCTTGCCTCTACGCCTTACCGAGAAACGATCTCATCCCGTTTGGTTTCGGTACGCGATTTCCTCCTGCTGTTTTTCTTCATTGCGCTTGGCGCCGCGCTCAACCTTTCCCACCTTGGCGCATATGCGCCCGCCGCCGGCGTGTTTTCAATTTTTGTCCTGGTTGGAAACCCGCTGATCGTACTTGTTATTATGGGAGCCATGGGATACCGGAAACGAACGAGCTTTCTTGCCGGTCTCACTGTTGCGCAAATCAGCGAGTTTTCACTGATCTTTGTCGCCATGGGCGTCTCCATCGGTCACGTCAGCTCTGAGGCCCTCGGGCTTGTCACTATGGTTGGCTTGATCACCATTGCTGCTTCCACTTATATGATCACTTATTCTCATCGTCTATATCCGTTATTTGAACCTCTGTTGAGCGTCTTTGAACGCAAAGGAACGCCGCGAGAACCGACTGGAGATTCGCAGAAATTACCCTTTCGCTATGATATTGCGATTTTCGGTCTCGGACGCTTTGGCACGGCAATTGGCCTCAGGCTGAAAAGTAAAGGCATGCGCGTGCTTGGAATTGACTTCAATCCTGTTGCGCTTCGCCGCTGGCGAACGCTTGGACTCGATGCCGTATATGGCGATGCTATCGATCCGGAGTTTATCGCAAGCATGCCGCTGGCATCCATCCAATGGATGGTTTCAACAATTCCCATTCACCTGATAGGAGTAAGTCAGGAGGATACCAGGACTATCTTCCTGCAACTGATACGTAGCGCTGGCTTTGTAGGGAAAATTGCCGTCACCTCGCACAGCCGAACTGACACCGATGAGCTGTTGGCGGCAGGCGCTGATATCGTCTTGGAGCCATTCCAAGATGCCGCTGACCGTGCTGTCGAAATTTTGACTGGAGGCGAGCAATTTGCGCGAACCGTGATCGCGGACATTGGGGTGGAAGATAAAATACGCTCTTAGATTCGTCCCCGGCTCGCTACTCCTCCCACTCGCAGAGGCCGGAGACTTCGATCATCTGGCCGGTGATGTGCCGCGCCTTGTCGGAGGCCAAGAACAGCACCGTGTCGGCAAGTTCCTCGGGCTCGATCATGGTGCGCATGGAGATATAGCGCAGCAGCCGCTCTTTGAGTTCTGCCGGCGTCAAGCCCTGGGCCGCGGCGTTGCGCTCGATCACCATCTGCATTCGCTGGTTGTTGATGGCGCCGGGCAGGATGGCGTTGCAACGGATGTTGTGCGGCCCCAGTTCCCGGGCGGCGGTGTGAGTCAAGCCTTCCACCGCGTATTTCGAGGCCACATAGGGCGTGCGGTTGGGCAAGCCGGTGCGGGTCGAGCCCGAGGAGAAATTGATGATCACGCCCTGCCGGCGCGCCTTCATCCCCGGCAACACTTCCTTCATGCAATAGAACATGCCATTGAGGTTGATATTGATTGTCTGTTCCCAGGCGGCGTTATCCAATGTCTCGATGGCACCGTGGGGGCCGGCGATGCCCACCGCATTGACCAGCACATCGACCCGCCCCATGGCGGCCAAGGCGTCGGCGAAAATGCGCTTGACGTCATCGGGCGAGCCGACGCTGCCCGCCGTGCCGGTCATGCCGGGGTTGGCGTCAAGCGTGGCCGCCAGGGCTTGCGTATTGACATCGCAGATATGCACCCGCTCGCCCTGAGCGAGGAACTTTTCCGCCATGACCCGGCCGACGCTGTCGCCGCCGCCGGTGATAACCACGCATTGTTGCATCTTATTTTCCTGCGAAATTTTTAAGCTTCAGCATCTCCCTGGTCTCCGCCGGCGTGGCGACCGCGCAGCCCAAGCCCTCGATGATGCGCCGCGCCCGCTCCACCAGCTTGCCGTTGGTGGCGAACACCCCGCGGTCAAGATAAAGATTGTCCTCCAGACCGACCCGCACATTGCCGCCCAAAATCACCGACTGCGCCGCCATGGGAAACTCGTCCCGGGCAATGCCCATGCCGGTCCAGATGGCGTCCGGCGGCAGCAGATTGCGCAAATAGATCATGGTCTCGGTATCCGCCGGGCTGCCCCACAGCACGCCGAGCACGAACTGGAACATCGGCGGGCCATCGATCAGCCCTTCCTTGATCATCTGCTTGCCAAACAGCACATCGCCGGCTTCGAACGCTTCCAACTCGGGCTTTACGCCGAGCTCCCGGAACCGTTTCGCCATGGCGCGAAGGGTGCGGGTGGTGTTGAGGTAGACGAATTCATGCGGGCCTTCCACCTGGTTGCCGGTGGTAATGTCGAGAGAGGCGATTTCCGGCAGGCATTCCACCAGATGGGCGATGCGCTCCTCCACCCCCACCACGTCGGATCCCGGCAGGGCGCGGCTTTCATCCTCCGGATCGGGCAGGAACAGCGCGCCATGACCGCAGGTCAGGTTGATCACCACATCGGTTTTGTTATCGCGGATGCGCGTCGTCAGTTCCTTGAACTTACCCACGTCCCGGCAGCCGAGCGTGGTCTGCTCGTCCCTCACGTGACAGTGCACCACAGAGGCCCCGGCCTGAGCCGCCTCCTCGCACGCCGCTGCGATCTCCGCAGGCGTCACCGGAAAATTCGGGTGCTTGGGGTTGAACGGCGCGTTCCCCGTCACCGCGCAGGTTAATATCACTTTGCGTTTCATGAGGTCGCTTCCTTCCTATCCGTGTTTGCCGATATCCCAGCCGTGTTCTTTCAGGTGGGATTCAGCGAATGCGCGCGGGGTTTTTTCCAACGTCGTGCCGATGGTGTCGTTCCAGCGGTTGAAGAAGCCGTAAATGGCGATCACCGCCACGATCTCGGCAATCTCCTCGCTGCTGAAGTGTTTCTTGAGCGCTTCAAAGTCCTCATCCGTCACCGCATTGGGAGCATGGCCCGCCCCTTGCGCCACCCTGAGCGCCGCTCGCTCGGCGTCCGTAAACAAGGGGCTGCGTTCATAGTTCCATACCGCCTCGACTTTTTCCGCCGGCACGCCCGATGTGTTCGCGCCCGTTGCCGTGTGGGCCGAGCAATAGCGGCACCCGGCGGACATGCTGGCGAGATAGCCGATGAGCCATTTCAAGCCACGGTCCACGGTCCCGCCGCCCATGATGGTCTGCCACAGCGCGCCGGATGCCTTCAAAATATCCGGCCGATAGGCAAGCGTCGGAATGCTATTGGGCAGCTCATGAAAATCGCCGCCGATGAACGACAGATCAACGCCCTTGGCATCCAGTTCCGCCTTGGATAACGGTTTTAATCGCGCCATCGTCCTCTTTCCTTCTCGTTAATTGCCACGCAAGCGCCGGGTGGCCGCCGCATCAAGATGTCCGTTCGCATCGACGGCAACCTTGTAGACGCCGCGAGCACGGTCGGGTGTAATGTACCCTTCGCGCACATCCTCTGCCACAACCTCAGGAGCCCGCGTCGCCGGATTGCCATAACCGCCGCCGCCGGTGGAGATGGCGATGATGGTTTCGCCTGCCGCCACATGCACCAACGCGCATCCCGCCAGTTCCTCTTTGCCGCCGTCGCGGCGCACCAAGAACTGATTGGCCGCGCCGCCGTTCTGACCGCCGCACACCCCCTTGGCCGGATTGTAATGGCCGTCGGAGACGTAGCCGACGTCGATCTCACCCTTCAAGGGCCCGAACTCCACATAGGTGGACGGCGCGCCGGAATGCCGCCCCGCGCCCTCGCTATCGGCGAGAAAGGCGCGCTTTTTCACCAACAGCGGCTGATAAAGTTCATCCAGCTCGACGCCATCGATGCAGCACAAGCCAGCATTGCCGACGTGGGCGATGCTCCACCAGGCGTCGTTCTTGGGCGCCGCTGCGCCGCCAGAAAAGGCGAGAAAGATCTGATTGACGAAGGATTTGCCGTTCCTGGCGTCGATGCCGGAGATAACGCCGGCCGACGGCGCGATCACTGCGCCAACTTCCGCCATGCCGACCCCCTGCCCCAAACCGGCGATGGCCGCCTGCACGCCGTTCGCCACCCGATCGGCGATGTTCGTCGTCGCCGCCGAACAACTGTAGGGATGCACCGGGATGCCGACGATGCAGCCCCGCCGCAATTTCACCTCGATGCGGCGGAACGAACCAGCATTCTTCGGCACCCGATGATCGATGGAATTAAAGACGCCGATCATCGCCCCGGTGCGCGCCGTCGCCTCGCTTAAATTCATGCCGCAAGGCAGACAATCGATGTTATCTGTCAGATCGACAGTGATGCGGCTGGCGTCGCTGTCGATGGTCACCACCGACTTGACGGTCACCCCTTCCGGCGGCATGCCGGGGAACGGATCATGGGTGCTCGATGCGGTTACCGTGCCCGAGGGCATCGCCTTGACGGCCTCCACCATCAACGCTTCGCTGTAATCGAACCACTGGCGGGTAAAAGCTTGTAGTTTGTCCCAACCCACTTCACTGCCCAGCGCCAGAAGTTCCTTCTCGCCGATGCGCGCCGCGCCGACCATGGCGAGATAATCGCCGCGCCATTGTTCCGGCACGCGGATACGCATCTCGCATAGGCGGATGATGTCGCCGATATCTTTATAGTCCCGCTGCACCTGCACGGCGGGGAAGATCAGCGCGCCTTCATGGTAGACGTCCCGGGCATTGCCCATGTAGGTGGTGGGCTCCGAGTTGCCGATGTCGGCCTGATGCGCCTTGGCCAGTACGGTAAAGCGATGCACGCCTGCGTCATCCACCACGGGGGCCAGCAGCGTCAAATCGGCGGCGTGAGAGCAGCCATGATAGGGAGAATTGTGCAAAAACGCATCACCACGTTTCAGATCGGGATGAAATTCCTTCATCACGCGGGCCATCATGTCAGGGCCGGAGAGCACGTGGATGGGCAGGCTTTCGGCGCTGGCCAACAGGTCGCCATCCGCGGTGACGATGCAGCAGGAAAAATCCTTGGCGCGATTGAGCACACCCGAACGGCCGGTGCGCAACAGCGTGTTCGCCATCTTGCGCGCCGCCCCTTCCAGCCGGCTATTCAAGACCGCCATTTCCGCGCCATTCAATACCATGTCCGTCATTGAAGGCTACTCCGTCAGGGGTGAATGATGATGCTGCCGGCCGCCGAACGGCGGAACCGCGCCTGGGGATCGACCACAATGGTGGTAAAAGGCGACTCGATGATCGCCGGGCCCTGGTGCTCTTTTCCTTCCGGCAGGGCCTCCAGACGGTAGATGGCGGTATCGGTCCAGCCTGCGCCAGTAAAGTAAACCGACCGCTTGCCAAGTTTTGCATCGACCTTGCCGACCTGTTCCAAACGGAAAGCCTCGTGCGGCCGCACCTTGCAGCTCACCGTCGCCCGCAGCCCGACGATTTCCACATGGGAGGACGGGTCGCGGATGGTGAAAATCTGTTCGTGGGCGTCATCGAAGATGGCGCGGAAGGCGGCCAAGTCTTTTTCGCCATGGAAGCGGGCGATGGTCAGCGGCAGGTCGATGTCCCACACCTGGTTTTCATAACGCGCTTCTGCCACGATGGATACCCGCGTCGCCAACACTCTCTTGGCCGCCCGGCCGGCGAAGGCGACGCACTTGGCGCGCAAGTCGTCCAGCGCCGCATTCATCCTGGCGTAATCAAAGTCGGCGGTGGTGGTAAAGAGACTGACGGCGTATTCCCCCGTCACGTCGGACATCATGGCCCCGGCGGCGCTCAACGCCGCGCCGGTTTCCGGAATGAGGAGCGTCTCGCAGCCAAGTCGCCGGGCGATGAAGGTGGAGTTCAAGCCCGCCGCGCCGCCGCCGCCGATCAGCACCGCGCCCGCCGGATCGATGCCCTGCGCCACGGTGATGTCGGCGATCGCCTGCACCATGTTTTCGGTGGCGAGATTGATGATGTTCCACGCCGCTTCTTCGACGCCAAGCCCCAAGGGCTTCGCCACTTTTTCCGCCACCGCGCGATAAGCGGCGTCGCGATCAAGCTTCATCGCGCCGCCGAGAAAGAAATCAGGATCAAGATAGCCCAAGACCACCGTGGCGTCGGTGACCGTAGGCTCAACGCCGCCCTTGCCGTAGCACACCGGCCCCGGAACCGCGCCAGCGCTCATCGGGCCCACATGCAACAAGCCGCCGGCATCGACCCGGGCAATGGAGCCGCCGCCCGCGCCGATGCTTTTCACATCCACCGACGGATAGCCCACCAGATGGCCGCGGGTGGGTTGGCCGATCCACAGCTCGCGGGTCATCGGGATGTGTTCATCGCGCACCAGGCTGATGTCATAGGTGGTGCCGCCGGTGTCGGCGACGATGGCGCTCTGGCCCTTGTCCTCCAGATCGGTGTAATAGCGGCCGGCGATGGGCGCCATGGATGGCCCGGAGTTGATGACGCGCACCGGCGCTTCAGCCACATCTTCCGCCGCCATCATGCCGCCGCCGCTGGTCAGCACCATCACCTCGCCGGTAAAGCCCGCCTCTTTCAGACGCTGGGTCAGTCCGCCCAGATACCGGCTCATCAGCGGTTTCAAGGAGGCGTCGATGGCCGCCGAGGAAGCGCGGCGAAATTCCCGCAACGTGGGATTGATGGCGTGCGACAACGTCACCGGCACGCCCGGCAAGTGTGTTGCCAACAGCTCGCCTATGCGCTTCTCGTGCGCCGGATTGATGGTCGACCACAGCAGGCAAACCGCCACCGCTTCAACCCGTTCCGCTTTGAGACGCGCGATCACCTCAAGGACAGCGCTTTCATCCAAGGGCGTCAACACATCGCCGTTATAAACAACGCGCTCCGGCGCCTCGAAGGTCAGCGCGCGCGGCACATAGGGTTTGGGATAGGGCACAGTGTGATTGAAGGGCTCGATGCGGCCGCCTTCGCGGAACGTCAGGATATCGCGATGGCCCTCGGTGACAATGAGCGCCGTCTTCGCCGTGCGGCCGGTGATGATGGCGTTGATGGCATGGGTCGTGCCGTGAATGAAGGTATCGCCGCGAGCTAATAACTCAGAAAGCGACAGTCCGCGATCCTTGGCCGCCAGCGTCAACGCCGCCAGCACCCCCGCCACCGGGTCCGACGGCACCGTCGACGCCTTATACATCGTCACCCGGCCGTCGTCATCCTCCACCACCAGGTCGGTAAACGTGCCGCCGGTATCGGTTGCAAATCTCATGGATAGCACTCGCTTATGTAAAATTATATTCTGGTTATCGGCCCTAAATCTTGGCCATGGCCGCCTTCACCGGCGGCCGGCTGATCCAAGCGGTCGCAGCGCCCACCGTCGTCACGATCAGCGTCATCAGAAGCAGTGAGGAAGACAGCGCGCTTTCGTCGCCAAACACATAATCGGTGATAAGACCAATAAGCGTCGGTCCCATCCCCACCGCCACCAGAGTCACCACGCCCAGGAAGCAGGCGCTCATGATCCCGCGCAATCGCTCCGGCGTGATCATCTGAATGCCGGCAAGACTGGGCGGCGCAGCGGCGCTCAGGCAGAGCTTGAACGCCGCCATGGCGGCGATGGACAAGGTCAGGTTTCGGGTGGTGCAGAAAACAACCGCAGGCGCGATCCCACATACCAGCATCAAGGCGATCACCAGGCCCGGCGCGCTTTCGATGCCCCGACGATGAAACATGTCGGTCAGCGTTCCCCCGGCCAAATGCCCCAGCGGCGCGGCGATCAGCATGACCGTGCCCACCACGATGCCCGCCTCTGCCGGTGATAATCCGAAGGATCGCACATAGAATGTCGGCATCCAGGCGGCATAGGACTGCACCAGGATGATCACCGAGACGGAAGCAATTGTATGCCAGCCATAGGCCGGCAGGTGATCGCTGATATAGCGAAAGGCCACGCGGACGCCCGGCTTGGCGACAACGGTATCTTCCACGCGAACCGGCTCGCGCACCGTCAGCAACAGCACGGCCAACACAAAACCGGGGATACTGGTCAACACGAACAGCGCCTTCCACGGCGTTAGGTGACCAACGCCGGGAATGTCCATGCCGCCCTGCGCCACCAACACCGCCAGGATTGCGCCGCCGCCGATGAAGGCGACCGAGGAGCCAAGCGAGGCGCCCATGGTGAACGTGCCGACGGCGCGACAGAGCTTATCCCGGCTGAAATAGGCGGCCAATAACGACATGGCGGCGGGCACCAGGCTCGCCTCGCCAAGACCCACGCCCACCCGCGCGGCAAACAGCGAACCGAAGGAATCCGCCAAACCGCAGGCGGCGGTGGCCAGACTCCAAAAGATAATGCCGATCACAATCAGGTTGCGGCGGTTGCCGGTATCCGCCAGCCGTCCCAGCGGCAATGCCGCCAGAACGTACAGAATGACAAATCCCGTGCCGTGCAACAGCCCGAGTTGAGTGTCGCTCAAGCCAAACTCGGTTTTCACCGGCACCAGCACCAAGCCCATGATGAAGCGGTCGAGGAAGGATACCAGGTGCCCCAGCGACAACAGAACGGCCACATACCAGGCATAAAGGCCGTTTTTGGAGAGATGCGAGGACATGGGGACTGGCTACTTTCCTGAGCGCCCTAACCGATGGCCGCCGAGATGCCTTCATCGATCACCAGCGTTGAACCGTGTACCGGCCGCGCCGCTGGCGACAGCAGATAAAGCGCGCCTTCGACAATCTCCTCCGCTTTGGAGAAGGTGGTGCCGCTGGGCGTCATGCGCCTCATGCCTTCCATCATTTCCCGCATGGCCGGATCCGAGCGCATGTTTTCATTCATGGGCGTGGCGGTATTGCCGGGGGCGAGCGCATTGACGTTGATGTTGAAGGGCGCAAGCTCCGCCGCCAGAACCTTGGTCATCATCACAATAGCCGCTTTGCTGGCGCAGTAGACCGCCATGCCTTTAACGGCGGTCAAACCGGCAACGGAGGCAAAATTCAGTATTTTACCGCCGCCGCGGCGCTTTAAGGGGTCTATCGCCGCCTGCACGCAATTCCAGGTGCCCTTGACGTTGATATCGATCATGCGATCGGTCAGCTCTGCGGGCGTGTTTCCGGGAGGGCTTGGCTGAAAGACTCCGGCCGCATTGACCAGAATATCGATTCCACCGAATTTCTTTTCGATGGAGGATATCAGGGCGCGCACTGCCTCTCCATCCCGCACATCGACGGCATAAGGTTCAGCCTTTCCGCCTTTTTTGCGTATGTCATCGGCAACGACAGCGGCCTTCTTGACATCGCTGCTGGCCACTACGGCGACGGTCGCGCCGCGCGCCGCCAGCGCCTTGGCCGTCACCGCGCCGATGCCTGAACTGCCGCCGGTCACAATGGCAATCTTGCCGGAAAAGTCAGTCATCTTACAAATCACCTTTTATAAACATGAAAATGCGGCGGCAATCAGCGCTTCGCAGCGATCGCCGACGCCGGCGCCGGCACACATGAAGTTGGGGCTGTAGCTGAACGATAATCCTGCTTCGGGATCACAGAAGCCGATGGCGCCACCCGCGCCGGGATGGCCGAAGGCGCGCTTGTTAGCGCCAAAGGGAATGAGCGGCGGCGCGCTGACAAAGAAGCCTAACCCATAACGAAATTCGCGATCGGTCATGCCGCAAACGCCTTCCCACGATGGCTTGCGGAGCTCGTCAATCAAGCCAGGCGACAACACATAATAGCCATCGAGCTGCCCGCCATTGCATAGCGCCGCATAGATGCGAGCAATGCCGCGCGCCGTACCATGGCCGCTGCCCGACGGAAAGACGCTTTTACGGAAGGATGTGCTGTTGAAGACATCCGGTCCCTTGGGGAGAATGCGCCAAGCACGGCCGAGCTTGCTGGTGGGATCGGCGATTTGATTGAGCGTCACACTATCGGGGTTGGGAAGGATCGGGGCAACGCGGGCAAGGTCCGCATCATCCACGCCGATTTTATAATCCGCCCCTAAGGGATTGGCGACTTCCTCCGCGAACATGACATTGATCATGCGCCCGTCGACACGCCGCACCAGTTCGCCGAACAGGTGTCCCGCCGTCATGGAATGGTAAGCGCCCACGGTGCCCGGCTTCCAGATCGGCTCCTGCTTCTCCAGCGCCCGCACCATGACGTCCCAATCGAACGCCGCGCCCTCCGGCGCATGATCGGCGTAAACCAATCCGGCAAGTCCGCCCATGAGCAACCGCACGGTGATCTTGTCCTTGCCGGCTTGCGCGAACTCCGGCCAATAGCGCGCCACCGGCGCTTCCAAGTCGATCAATCCGCGATCAATGAGCCGCAGCACGCATAAGGCAGCCATGGCCTTGCCCACCGACATCATGCAGACAATGGTGTCTTTATCCCAGGGGCGACCGGTTTTTTGATCGGCGATGCCGCCCCACAGATCGAGCACCTTGCGGCCATCCTTATAGACGCACACCGCCGCGCCCACTTCGCCGCGAGCGGCGAAATTCTCCGCGAAAGTAGCGCGCACCGGCGCAAAGGATGGGTCACAGGTACCGTGAATAATCGTCGTCATGCTTTATCTACCTTGCGTTGTTTATTCTTGCCATTGCGGCCCTAGCGCCGCCGTCACCAGCGCCTCGCAGCGCTCTCCGACGCCCGCGCCGGCGCACATGAAGTTGGGACTGTAGCTGAACGCCAGCCCTCTTTCCGGATCGGCGATGCCGATGGCGCCGCCGGCGCCGGGATGTCCAAAGGCGCGCGGGTTGGACCCGAACGGCAACAGCGGCGCATAGTTGAGGAAGAAACCGAGGCCATAACGGAACGGCCGATCGGTCATCTGACAAATGTCTTTCCAGGTTTCCGCGCGCGCCGTCTCCACCAGTTCGGGCGATATCAAGCGCACACCGTCAAGGGAGCCGCCGTTGGCCAACGCCGCATAAACGCGGGCAATGGCGCGGGCATTGCCGTGACCATTGGAGGAGGGAAACAGCGCCCGGCGAAAAGCATCGGTATTATAGACGCCCGGCACGTTGGGCCGCACCCGCCAAGCGCGCCCGAGCTTGGTGCTGATGTCGCGGGTTTGCACATAGGTGACGCTATCCTGGTTAGGCACGATGGTTGCCGCGCGGGCAATGTCATCGTCATGGAGAGCGAACTTGTAATCGAGCCCCAAGGGCCCCGCCACTTCTTCGGCAAAGAAGATATTGAAGAAACGGCCGTCGACCCGGCGCACCAATTCGCCCAACAGGTAGCCGCAGCTCATGGAGTGATAAGCGCCACGGGTTCCTGGCTCCCACGCCGGCGCCTGTTTTTCAAAGGCGCGGATCATGCTTCCCCAATCATAGGCCGATCCCGCCGGCGCGTGATCGGCGTACAATAGTCCGGCTTTGCCCGCCAACAGCGTGCGAACCGTGATCTTATCTTTGCCGGCCTGGGCGAATTCCGGCCAGTAGGTCGCCACCGGCGCATCAAGGTCTATCTGACCGCGGTCCACCAGCATTAGCACCGACAGCGCCGCCATGGATTTGCCCACCGACATCATGCAGACGATGGTATTTTCCCGCCAGCGCCGGCCCGTTTCCGGATCGGCGATCCCGCCCCACAGGTCAACCACTTTCAGCCCGTCTTTATATAGACAAACCGCCGCGCCGATCTCTCCCCGGCTGCGGAAATTTTCGGCGAAGACATCACCCACAGCCGAGAAAGCAGGATCATACATTCCATGAATGTTGGTATTTGTCATGATCTTAATGTTCCCAGCGCAGCCGCAACCAGCGCCTCGCAGCGGTCGCCCACGCCCGCGCCTGCGCACATGAGGTTCGGGCTGTAACTGAAGGACATGCGCGCCTCGGGGTCGGCGATGCCGATAGCGCCGCCCGCACCCGGATGCCCGAAGGCGCGATTGTTCGAGCCGAACGGCATCAGCGGCGGATAGTTGAGGAAAAAGCCGACGCCATACCGGAACGGCCGGCCGGTCATTTCGCAAATGCCGCGCCAGCTTTCCGTCCGCGCGATCTCTATGAGTTCGGGCGATACGAGATGCACGCCATCAAGCGATCCGCCGTTCGCCAGAGCGGCGTAGATTCGCGCAACACCGCCAGCATTGCCATAGCCGTTGCCGGACAGTCTCGTACCACGCCGGTACATTGCGGTGTTTTGATAATCAGGATCCTTCGGCCGCACCCGCCAGGCCCGGCCCATTTTTGTGGTTGGATCGGCTATCTGGTTGAGCGTGACGCTCTCAGGATTGGGAATAAGAGAAACAGCGCGGCTCATGTCGTGCGTGCTGAGGCCCATCTTGTAATCGGCGCCCAACGGTCCGGCGATCTCTTCGGCAAGAAAAGCCCCCACCATTCTGCCGTCAACTCTGCGCACGAGCTCACCGAGCAGAAAACCGCAGCTCATGGAGTGATATCCACCCTTCGTGCCGGGCTCCCAAGCCGGCGCCTGCTGGGCGAGCGCGTCAATCATCACATCCCAGTCGAGCATGGCTCCATCAGGCGCTGCATCGGCATAGATCACTCCAGCCTGGGCGGACAGCAGCGTGCGCACGCTGATCTTGTCCTTGCCCGCCTGAGCAAATTCCGGCCAATAGCGTGCAACGGGAGCTTCCAAGTCGATCTTGCCCCGATCGACCAGCATCAGGACGCAGAGAGCCGATATGGATTTGTAGACCGACGCCATGAAGACGATGGTATCCTGCTGCCAAGGCCTCCCCGTCGCCCGGTCTGCCACGCCCCCCCACAGGTCGACAACCTTTTCCCCATCCTTATAGACGCAAACCGCAGCCCCCAGTTCACCACGGCTGCGGAAATTTTCGGCAAAAACATCTTTAACCTGCCCAAAAGCCGGATCGCATGTGCCGTGAATCTGGGGCTCCTCGGCAGGATTGGCCAAAGCCGCACGTGCAAAGGGCGACAAGACGGCATCAAGGCCTGCTGCAGCGGCACTCAGAATCACGAAATCCCGTCGGCTGACGCCCGTCATCATTCGCTCCTCGTTTGTCTCTCGCCACCGTGGTGGCAAAGGTTGCAGCCCTGCTCACGACAGCGGCTGCAACCGCCCATTTGTACCCTTTAGTAGGTGAAGGCCAACCGCAGCCCGTAGGTTCTGGGATCGCCCGGCGTTCCCGACGGCACCGCTGTAAACCCGCCGGCGGAAATCAGATACTGATCATTGGTCAGGTTGCGGCCATAGAGTATCACCTGCCAGCGCTCATCGGGTGAGGTGTAGCTGATGCTGGCGTTGACCAATTCATAGCTGGGGGACGTTTGAATGTTGTCGTTGACCACGGTGAAGAACTGGCGGCCCTTCCACGCGTACTCGCCGCGCAACGACAGGCTGCCCATGTCCCCCAGGTCGTGCGTATACTGGGCGAACAGGTTGTAGGACCATTTGGGCGCCGAATTGAGCCGCTTGCCGCTGGCGTCAAAGGTGCCGCCGGTGATGGGCGCGGCGGGGAAGTTCTTGTAGGTGGCGTCCAGATGATTCAGGCTAGCGCCCAGGTCCAAGCCATCCACCGGACGGGTCAGCAATTCAAGCTCAAATCCCTGGATCTTTGCGTCGGACGCGTTGGTGATATCGGTCACACCCGGCGTGATGAAGGCCTGCACCTGAAGGTCTTTGTAATCATAATAGAAAGCTGTACCGTTCAGGCGCACGCGCTTGTCGGCGAAGTCGCTTTTGAAGCCAGCTTCATAGCTCCACAGCTTTTCCGGGCCATAGCCATGTACCGTATTGCCGCTGGAGAAGTTGAAACCGCCAGATTTAAAGCCCCGCGTGGCGGACACAAAAAGCATGACGTCTTCGTTAGGCTTGAATTGCAGCCCAACTTTCGGCGTCCAGGCGGTGTACTTGCCATCTCTGACATATTGCACCGGGAAGCCCGGCGCCGACAGACCCGAGGGCACCAGTTCTCGATTGAGGTTCTGCACAAAGTGTTTTTTCTCGTCTGAGTACCTGATACCGGCGGTGACGGTCAGTTGCTCGGTCAGATCGTAATCAACCTGGCCGTAGGCTGCGAGTGCTTCCGTATCAACGCTGGGGTGAGGCTGAGTTTTAAAGCCAGCGGGAATGGCATGGACGCCTGGGCCGTCGGACGAGACACTTTCATCAAAATAATAGAGGCCCAACACATACTTGGCGCGGTCAATGCGGCCAGAGAGGTTAAATTCCTGCGAGAACTGATGCTGCTTTTCACTCAGGCCAGTGGTCTGGCGGTTCAGGTCCGTGGCGTCGGTATCGCTGAAGGCCTCCGTTTTGCTTTCCCGGTACGCCGTCAATGACTTCAAGATGGCGGCTTCGGAAAATTCATAAGTGAGCTCGCCGGAAACACCCGCCAAGTGTTTGTCGAACGTGCTGGGCGTATCGGCCGCAAACTTATGCCAGTCACCAAAAATCGCCGCGGTAGCTGGATTTTCCGGGCCGCCCGCCACAGGGAAGAACGGCAGCAACAATGCCTGGTTACCTGCCGGCAGGCCTTCGTCTTTCAAGTAATCGGCGCGGACCAACAGTTCCAGTTTTTCGTTAGGTGTTACACGCACCTGGCCGCGCACGCTCCACGTATCCTCGGAGCCGCGATCATTGCTGGTTGCAACCACGTTCTTAAAGTAGCCGTCGCGCTTACTGCGCATAGCCGACACGCTGGCGGTCACCTTATCCTCGACAATAGGACCACTAATGTAGCCTTCCGCCCGCCACAGGTCGAAGTTGCCGATGGTGCCTTGAACCTTGGCGTGAAGCTGATTGTCCGGCTTGCGGGAAATGACGTTGATGGTGCCGCCCACGGAGTTTCGGCCATAAAGCGTGCCTTGCGGCCCGCGCAGCACTTCGATGCGCTCTACATCCAGGAAGTTGAAGAACACCGCGCCGGGACGGGCAATATAGACGCCGTCCAGATGGACGGTGGAACTGGTTTCTCCACCCAGGAACGAGTTGTTGGAGCCGACGCCGCGAATGTAGATCTGCGCCGAGTTGCCGTTTTGCGCGATGATCAGATTGGGCGTGCCGAACACCAGGTCGCGCACATCGCGGCTGCCGGTTTTGTCCAGGTAGTCACTAGTAAAAGCCGAAATGGCCAGCGGTGTTTCCTGCAGGTTGGTCTCGCCCATTTTGGTGGCGGTAACGGTGACTTCCTCGAGCATCGCGCCGTCCGCCGCGAAAAGCGGTCCGCTTACCATGGCGCCAAGCGCCGTTGATAGCAACAGAGCAGAAGTGTGGTTAATCTTGGTCATGATCCATGCCTCCTCAGGTATATGTTTTCGTGAGCGTTATTTTTTCATCGACTGTCGTTTGCAAAGTGCAGTCCGATACTTTTGAAGTAGTCGAGATACTTGGGATCCTTATCGGCGATACGCGCAGCCGTCGTTGCCGGGAAAAAGACATCGTCCTGGTCGTGAACGCCGCCGGTGATGATGACTTGCAGCACGCCTTCCTCATCGCTGACGTTCTTGAACGCGCGATGCACGCCGGGCGGCACTGAGACCACATCCAACGGCTCCAGCACCACTTTTTCCTCGCCCTCGTCGCCCACGGAAAATTCAAAGCGGCCGCGCATTACAGTGAACGTCTCAAAAGTTTTGCGATGCGCATGCAGCGTCGGTCCGGTTCCGGGCGGCGTCACGGCGTAGGTGATCGACATATCGCCGGCGCCGACAATCGGCGCTTTGGCGCCGAAGGGCCCACCTGCTGCGTCCGCGCGGGTGACCACCGGCAACAGCTTGCGCGCCCAGATGAGATCGGCCACGTCCTGCGGCAGGCCATGCCCGGCTTGCGAGGCGACAACCTCCAGATGATCAAAGCGGGCGATACGGCCAACCAAAGTGTCGGCAGATAGATCTTGCTTCGGCACGACGCCTTCCCTTCCTGGATATTTTTGATTTCTTGAAGCTACGCTAGCCCTAAAGTGTCGACAGTTTCAAGAAGAAAAAATAATGAAAATAAAAAATATATGCCTTAAAGCAGCTAAGTGTCGGCAGAATAGAAAGAAAATCGGCGGTTTGCTGCCGTCATGATGGCTTTGCGCGGCGCTCGATGCCGCGGCCTAGATACGGACTTCGCCCTGAGTCGTTTCCAAGAGAAGGGAGACCGACCACTCGCAATGGCTGATGATCATGGCTTCGCCGGCGCGCCAATCCCCGGCCAGAACGGCTTCCGTCATGCGCCGGTAGTTGTCGACGTATTTCGGCATGTGGCGAACCAGGTCGATGTTGGCCGCCAGATAGCGGTTCCAGTATTCGACGTTGAGGAGCCGCATCAGATAGCTGACATAGGGGCGTTCGGCGATGTCGTTGAACACGTAGTGCAAATCGTTGAGCGCCAGATAAAAACGGTAGGACGGCGGCTCGCGGCCGGCGGCATGGATTTTATCCATGGCGGCGCGCACCCGCTTGGCATTATCGCCTTCATTTATGCGGCGCGCCGCGCCCACCACGCCGACGGCGGCGACGCGGCCGATGATGTCGTAAATTTCGATGACATCGTGCAGACTCAACACCCGCAGGATGGCGCCCTTGTCGGGCAGCATCTCGACAAGCCCCTGCCCCGCCAGCACATGCAACGCCTCGCGCACCGGCGCCCGGCTCAAGCCCAGACGCTTGGCCAGCTCCGCCGCCTTGATGCGTTGGCCGGGACGGAAAATACCCTCATCAAGCCCCTGCATCAGCACTTGATAGACGCTTTGCACCAGGGTGGTCTTCTGCCCGCCGCCTTCCATTTCCTTGGGCGCGCCAAACGGCGACATGGGCGGCGCGCGGCGCTCATCGATTGCCGGGGACTGCTGCTGCCGCTTAAGCCTCGGTTTAACGCCCTGCTTTCTTCCTGCCATGGACCATCCTGTTGATTGCCGATCCCTACTATAGGACGGTCCGGGCAATCTGTCGACACTTTGATAAGGAGCTAGGGGTTTCTTGCCGGCGAGTCAGCTACCCGCTGCTGCAGCCGCCGCCATTCGAAATCGGTCTCGGCCTGAAGGCGCGCGATATGATCGGCATCCAGATGACGGTAGCGCTTCTGCTCTTTTAAGTAGCTTTCGATGCTGTCGCCCTTCTCGCTGACACTAAGACGGTAATTCACCCCGTCCTCGATTTCAAGAAGCGGAAAGACGCCGGCCTCCACCGCCTTGCGCGCGGTTCTGACCGCGGCGTTGTCGGCAACGCCCCACCCGGGCAGGCAGGGGATCAGCACGATGATCACCTTGGTGCCGCGGATGGCCTTGGCCTTCTCGATCTTGGCCCGCATGTCATTGATATGCGATGGGCTGGCGGTGGCGATATAGGGAATGCGATGGGCGGCGAGAATCTCAATCAGGTTCTTCTTGCGCGTCGTCTTGCCCGCCGGCGTGCTGCCGGTCACCGCGTCGAGCGGCGTCGACGAGCTCTTCTGGCCGCCGGTGTTCATATAGCCTTCGTTATCGAAGCAGATATAAAGAATATCCTCGTTGCGTTCCGCCGCCGAGGACAGCGCCTGCAAGCCGATGTCATAGGTGCCACCGTCGCCGGCGAAGCAAAGCACCGTGGTGTCCGGCTTGTTCTGGGCAACGAGCGCGCGCTTGACGCCGCTCGCCGAAGCGGCCGCCGATTCCAGCGTGGTGTGGAACATCGGGATCTTCACCGCGCTCATCGGATAGCCGCCGCAGATCACCGCCGAGCACGACGGCGAGACAACGCCGATGGCGTCGCTGCCGACGGTGTTGAGGATGACCCGCATGGCCAGCGCCTCGGCGCAGCCGCCGCAAGCGACATGACCGGAAACAAACTGACCTTCATCCTGATAGCTGATCAATTCCATAGCTTCAGTCCACCCAAATGGCGCCGACCTGCGGCTCCTTGTCCCGATATTGCGCGACGAGTTCGCCGATTTTAGCCGGCGAGACGTTGACGCCGCCAACGCCGGCCATGAGGCCATGCAGCCGCGGCGCGTTTTTCATGTTAAAGAGAACGCTTTTCAGCTCCTGATGCAGAATGCCGCCGGTGCCCGGCGAATAGTTGCGGTCAAGCACGATGGCGCAGGGCACGCCTTCCAACGCCTGGCGCAGCGCCGCCATCGGCAGCGGACGAAACAGGCGCACCTTGAGCATGCCCGCCTTGACGCCCGCTTCGCGCATGGCGTCCACTGCTTCGCGCACCGTGCCGCACATCGAGCCCATGGTGACGATAACGACGTCCGCGCCCTCCATGCGGTATTCTTCCAGCGGCGCGTAATGGCGTCCGGTAAGATCGCCCCACAGCCGCCCGGCCTCGCTCACCAGGTCCGGCACCGTGGCCATGGCGGCGTCAAGATCGCGCCGGGTATTATTCCAGTTGCGCTGATCGGCGGGCGCGCCGAAGGAGCGGCCAAGCGTGGTGTCGAGGCGAATGTCCGGCTTAAAGGGCGGCAGAAATTCATCGACCGTAAGCTGCGAGGGAATTTCCACCGGCTCCACGGCGTGGGAGACATAGAACGCGTCATGGCAGATCATCGCCGGGATGTTGGCGGTTTCCGCGACGCGAAACAGCTGGATCACGCCATCCAATGATTCCTGCGGGCTTTCGCTGTAAACCTGGATCCAGCCGGTGTCGCGCTGCGCCAGGCTGTCGAGCTGGTCGGGCCAGAAGCCCCACGGTGAGGCCGGCGTGCGGTTGACATTGCACATCACGATCGAGCTTCTGGCGCCGGAGGCGTAATGCAAAAGCTCGTGCATCAACAACAGCCCCTGCGAGGAGGTGGCGGTAAACACCCGCGCGCCGGTCAAGGACGCCGGAATGCAGGCCGACATCGCCGAATGTTCCGATTCCGGCGTCAAGAGCTCCGCCTTCATCCGGCCCTCGCTATGAAGCTCGATGATCTGCTCCAGGATCGGCGTTTGCGGCGTGATCGGATAGACCGGAATCACATCCGGGCGCGCCAGCAAGACGCCATAGGCCACCGCCTGGTTGCCGCTTAAGAGAACGCCACGGGCATTTGCGCGCATATCCATGTCTTACCCCTGGGTATCTTCGCGCATCCGGACCGAGCCGGTGGGACATTCCTCAACGCACAGCCCGCAGCCCTTGCAGTAGTCGGATTTCACCTCATAGCCTCCTTCGAGCTTGGTGATCGCCATGTCCGGGCAATAGAAGTAGCAGTTGTCGCAAAAGATGCAGTTGCCGCAGCTAAAGCAGCGCTGCGCCTCGGCGAGCGCCGCCTCCGCCGCCAGCCGCTCTTGCACTTCGCCAAAACCTTGCAGGCGTTCGCCGACCGCCGCCGTCGCCGGGACATGGCGCGCGGCCTTGGGATAGTAATGGGTGTTGATCTCTAAAAACGGCAGCGTCGGCCCAACATCAAAGCCGGAACCGGCCGTCTCGCCCATGACGAAGCGGGCGATCTCGACGGCCGCCTCCTTGCCCATGCCGACGGCCTGGGTGACGAAGCGGTCCATGCTGGCGACGTCGCCGCCGGCGAAGATGCCGGCCACGCTGGTGCGCCACACGCCGTCGGTGCCGATCACTGGACCAGCGACGCCGAGCAGCCCGCGCCAGCGCTCCACATCGGCATTCTGGCCGATGGACGGGATAATGGCGTCGGCCTCCAGGGTGAAGGTGGCGTTTTCCAGCGGCGTGATGGCGAACTCGCCGCGCTTTTTGCCGGGGGTGAACTCGACCCGCGCGCAATCGAGCGCCAGCCCGCCCGCCGCCGGCCTGACCGCGCGCATCATGGCGCCGCAAACGAAGACCACATCCTCCTCTATGGCCTCGTCGACCTCGACCCGTTGCGCCGGCAGTTTATCTTCCGGCTCCAGCGACAGCACGGTAACGCGCTTGCCGAGCCGGCGGGCGGTGCGCGCCACGTCCATCGCCGCGCTGCCGCCGCCGATGACGACCAGGCGCTCGCCCGTTGCGACGGGATTGCCGGCGTTGGCGGCGGCCAGGAAATCGGCGCTGTCGACCACCCACGGCGCGTTGTAATCAAGCCCAGGAAGCTTTTTCGAGGAGGTGGCGCCGGTCGCCAGATAAACCGCGTCATACGCGTCGCGCAGTTTTTTCAGCGCCGCCGCATCGGCGATTTCGGCGTTAAGCCGCACCTCAACGCCAAGATCGACAATGCGCTCAATCTCGCCATCGACGATGTTTTTATCCAGACGGTAATCGGGAATGCCGTAGCGCAGAAGGCCGCCCAACTTCGGCTTGGCGTCAAACAGCGTGACCTGAAAGCCCCGGCGGCGCAACTGATAGGCGGCGGACAGGCCGGCCGGGCCGCCGCCGATGACGGCGATGCGCTCGCCGCGCTCCTCAGCCGGCGGATTAAACCGCCAGCCCTCGGCCAGCGCCGCATCGCCGACATAGCGCTCCAATGCGCAAATGCTTACCGTTTCGTCGTGATATTGCCGGTTGCAGGCGCTCTGGCAGGGATGGTGGCAGATGCGCCCGGCGATCGCCGGGAAGGGATTGTTGTCAATCAGCGTTTCCCAGGCGCCGCGGATATCCTCCTTGCCGATCTTGCCGATCCATTCAGCGATGCGGCCATTGACCGGGCAGGCAGCGAGGCAGGGCGATGGGGTGAAGCGGTAATCCGGCAGGGCGCTGCGCCAAGTGCCGGTCAGCCGCGCGCCCGAGGTCTGCGTCGTCCACAGGGGAGATTGCTGTACATTCATCGAACCCAACTCCCGCTAATTGGCCTGGCGCACAAGATCGTAGGCGTATTGACAGGCGGCGACGTTCTGCTCCTTCTTCGCCGGCGCCGTCTCCTCGATGACCTCGCACATGGTCTTGATGTTAGGCTCCTTCAGGACCGCCACGAAAGCGCCCAGGAGAGCGGAATTGACCATCTTGCCCATCTCGAACTTGCGGGCGACCTCGCGCCCGTCGATGGGAATGATGCGATAGTCGCCAAGCGCGGCGAACGCTTCCCTAGGCTTGGCGGTGTTGACCACGATGAGCGTATCCTTGTCGACGGTGCGCAGGAAATTGGCGTCGATGAGCGAGCCATCAAAACACAGCAGGGCCGAGGCGCGCTCGATATTGCAACGCAGCCGCACCGGCTTGTCGTCGACGCGCAGCGAAGAGGTGACCGGCGTGCCGCGCCGCGCGCCGCCATAGGTGGCGAAGGTCTGCACGTACTTGCCTTCGGCATAGAAGGCCTGGGCCAACTGATTGCCGGCGGTCTGAGCGCCCTGCCCTCCCCGACCCAGAATGATGAACTCCTGCATTCCTTGGGTAACTCCACAATACACGAGCGGGCGGCAAAGCCCGCCCAAGAAACCGCCTCGGCGCCGCCGTCCGTCTTCGATAGTAGCCAATTTTTTAAGCCGCCGCGATCGTGGTGGGGGAGGCTCGCGCGCTTAAGGCCCGCATCCGGGCGCCGGCAGTGGTTTTAGTTTGGCAGCAGAACAATATCAAGTCAATTGGGGCGGCAGGGCGGCGGATGGGGTGAGGGGGGGTGTGGGACAACCTAGCTTTGGCCCCTTAACTTACTGATTTAAGGGGATTTTGTTTGATATGCTGGGGACGCTGTAGCCGGAGCTATACGTCACCTGATCGCTGGGTGCCGCGTGGCCCTTTGTGTCGGCGGTGATGGGGCTGGGCTCGGCCACCTCGCCGGTCCTGGTGGGCATGCTTTATGACGCCGGTGTTTCTGTAACCTCCTCCTTCACGACCTTGCCGTTTAAAGCCTCCCGCAAGCAGGTGATTTGAAAATGTAGACTTCAACTAATATGTTCTTCTTTAGTTCTAAGTTAGAATATGGTACATTTCATGAACAAAAAAGATTCTATGTACAATTTTTAGGAGAAAGCGACCATGGTAAAAACTTACAAACCGGGAGAAAAGGCACCAAATAGTGGCCAGTACGAAATCACAGGCCCACGTGGCGGAAAAACGGGAATTGAACGGACAGTTACGAAGGGAGAACCTCTTCCACCACCACTGCAATCCGGTCAGAAATACACGCTAACTGATCCGACGAAGCACGGCGGTAAACGCAGGAAGTGATCCGATGACAAATGGACATGGCCGCCAAGACGAGAGCATTCGCATTGCTCATCTAACAATGTTGCAGGGCGTTATTACAAGGATGGGGTCAAATTCGTTCACCCTGAAAGCCCTTTCGGCAACATTTGGTAGCGCGGCTGTTGCTGTAACAGCCACAGTAGACAAGCCATCGCCGTACTATGCTGCTGCTGCCATCGTGCCGATGATCATCTTCTGGCTCATGGACGCACAATATTTGAGATATGAACGAGCCTATCGGAAGCTCTATGACCACGTAAGGAAGGAGGAGGAGATTGAGGCCTATAGCCTTGAAGCCAAACCTTTCATGAAGGACGAA
Source organism: Pseudomonadota bacterium (assembly GCA_003577275.1). Lineage (GTDB taxonomy): Bacteria > Pseudomonadota > Alphaproteobacteria > Sphingomonadales > Govanellaceae > PRO5. The sequence continues at coordinate 2,809 of QEVO01000002.1, read as the reverse complement.
GACTCGATTTTGAGACTAGCCATCTCGTGGTCGGTTAGCTGGTTCTATTTAGCGATGCTTCTTTCACTTGGTACTATTGCAGCATTGATTTTTAAGGGAGTGTGAATGTCGAATATCTTTGAAGCAATTAACCCCCAAATCAAAAAGCGCCGCGTGTACTTCTCTTTTCATTATCAGAATGATATTTGGCGCGTAAACCAAGTTAGGAACTCATGGCGATATCAGCAAGAGAACGATCGTGAGGCGGAAGGTTTCTTTGATGGAAGTATCTGGGAAAGCTCGCGCAGGACAGGGCCGGATTCCCTAAAGACCCTTATCCGCGAAGGCATGAAGAATACTTCCGTGACCTGCATTCTGGTGGGTGCCGAGACCTACGGGCGCCGATGGGTTCGCTACGAGGTCGCCCGTAGCATCATCAAGGGAAATGGCCTCTTGGTCGTGAAGATTCACAGGCTCAAGAATCAAACAGGTTATGAGTCTAACCCAGGCCCAAATCCATTGGATCACATGGGTATCTATCAGATTGACGATGGCAGATTGTTACTTGCCGAGAAGAATAACGGGAAGTGGGTACGCTATGACGACTACATTCAGGCTGTAACCTTGCCAGCAAGCTGGCAGAGGCCAATGCCCAACACTGTTCTGCCACTCAGCATCTACGCACGTGAATACTGTTATGTTACGAATGACGGGCAGCAGAACTTCAATGTTTGGGTGAGACATGCAGCAGGTATGACAGGAACGTAGCAATGGGCCTCGTAACGATTGAACAAGCGCTTCTCGCAGCAAAAAGAGAGCTCACCTCAAAGTTTGGAAGCGCAGAGCGCATACTTAAAGAAGCAACAAACACTACTGCGGCATCGTTTGATATTTTTCTTTCCCACTCAAAAATGGACGATAAGCTTGTGCTCGGCGCAAAGCGCATCCTCGAAGAAAAGAAATTCTCGGTTTATGTTGATTGGATCAATGATCCACAGCTCGACCATTCCTTCGTAAACAAAAGAACTGCTGACTACCTTAGAAAGAGGATGATGCAATGTCGATTGATGTTTTACTTGCATACCAAACATGCAAGCTTATCGAAATGGTGTCCTTGGGAGCTTGGGTTCTTTGATGGGAATTCCCAATCAACCCCCAGAACATTCGTTTTCCCTCTCATTTCGAGTGGAGAAGATTTTAAGGGCCAAGAGTACCTTGAACTGTACCCTATTGTGGATGTTGACAATATTGGGCAGGTCACCAGTTTAAAAAAAGATTTATGGGGTAAGTTCCCGTCAGATGACCCTCAATGGCGAAAAATATCATCTATTCTAGCCGAAGTGCGCTAGCTAAGCAGAACACTACCTACCTAAACATGTCATACAGATAGCCTACCTTAGAAATCACAAAGCATAAGGCCCGCCTTTATGGCGGGGCTTTTGCGTTTTTTTGCTCTTTTAGGATACTATTTACCACTTTCGGCTTAGGCTTCAGTACCAGGCGTCCTGGCTCGCCGCCTTGCGGCGGGCGGGGCCAGTTGCGGCCAATGGCCCTATCCCGGTACGACAGGATATGGTTCCTGATGATTACGCCTTATAATTGACTGGAATGATGGCCATGGCGCCCGAGATTATCGCCCTTATCGAAAAGCCTCACCTCCTCTTTACCGTTCTGTCGGTGGGGGCCGTCATCGGCCTTGCCGTCGAATGGGGGGCGGCAAATATCGAGCGGCGCACCTGGCGGGGGCGGAAGCGCTACCGCTGGCATAACGCCAGGGCCGGCAATGGCCGCGCCAATGCCTCCTGGCCGGCGGCGGAGGAGACGCCGGCGCCCAAGCTCCTTGACGCCGCCGATCAGTTAAGGATCGTCATGGCGGCGGAGTTCACCAGTCAGATGCTGTTGAACAAGCACGAAGCCCGCGTTTTCAAGGAGCTCGACCGTATCGTATTCGCGTGCAACCCCGCCTGGCAGGTGATGGCGCAAGTGTCCCTGGGCGAAATCCTCCGCAGCAAGGATGCGGAGGCCTACAGCTGTATCAATGCCAAGCGCGTCGACCTGCTGCTGGTGGATGGGGACTGCCGCCCCAGGCACGCGATAGAATATCAAGGCGGCGCGCATTATCAGGCAAGCGCCGCCGCCCGCGATGCCGTCAAAAAGGAAGCGCTTCGCCGCGCCGGCATCGGCTACCACGAGGTCGTGGCGGGTCACACCACGCCATCCGAACTGAGACGTCTGGTTGAGAAACTGATCGACAAACCGGCTTGATCCGAACACTGCTTCAAGCCCATTTGCGCCCTTTGGACCTACACCCCCCCTAGCCTCCTGGGCAGGGGTTTGATCGAAGGGTTGCTTAGGACAGGATTTGTGAAGGGCTTATGCCCTTCATCCTTGGCGCGTTGCGCCGGCGGACCGCCGCCAAGCTTATGGCTTGTCGGCGTCTTTCGCGAAGGCTTTACGCCTTCGCTCACGAACCAACAGGTTCATTCACCGGTCCCACCGACCGATAAAGCATAAGGGCCCCGAGATGGGGCCCTTATGCTTTATTGGTTGCGGGGACAGGATTAGTCAACAACAGGCTTGTTGCCTGTTGTTGCTCCTCGCGCCTGGGAGGCGCTCGGACCGCGCCGTTGGCGCGTCTCTCGGACGCTTTGCGTCCTCGCGAACCAGGTTTAAATCCATATGTACCCTAACCAACGACAAAACCCCAGCCTTAGGGGCTGGGGTTTAATCGTTGGTTGCGGGGACAGGATTTGTCCTGCGCGCGGTGCTGACGCACCGTGCTCGTTCCGCTGCGCGAAGAACCTTTGGCAAAACAGGCTTGTTGCCTATT
>QEVO01000006.1 GCA_003577275.1 Pseudomonadota bacterium | reverse complement strand
AAGGACCCCCCGTTCGACTTGCATGTGTTAGGCATGCCGCCAGCGTTCGTTCTGAGCCAGGATCAAACTCTCAAGTTGACCTAAAGCCAACTCAAGCATTCAACCCCGTAACTCATTAAAGAATCACAGGTAAATGCTCGACAGACTTACAAATAAGCCCGCCGCCCGCACTTCCCTTCCAAATCACAATGTCAAGGAACAAATTGGCGCCGCCGCCCAGCCACAAGCCGACAGCGGCACCGAGGCGCGCTTTATAGGCAGGACGCGCCCCCTTGTCAAACCCCAAAAAGCAAATTTTTCAGGCCGTGGAACTGATTTAGGTCAAAAGACCCAATCGTCAAGGCCAGCTGATAAAATACGCCTAATCCGGAGGCGTCGTCAATCTCAGCCCGTGGTGATGTATTTCTTCAGCGCCTGGGCCTCCATTTCAGCCTCGGCGATCTTGTGCTTGACCACGTCGCCGATGCTGACGATGCCCAATAATTTGCCGCCTTCCACCACCGGCACGTGGCGGATGCGTTTGTCGGTCATCAGCCCCATGACATGGTCGACGGTATCCTCCGGCCGGCAGGTGACAACCTGCCGGGTCATCAGATCGCTGACCTTTTTTTTGAGGATTTCGGGACCGGTATTGGCCAATGCCCGGACGATATCGCGCTCCGACAACACCCCGACGATGGCCTTGGCCTTGTCGCGCACCAGGACCGCGCCGATACGCTTGTCACACAGCACCGCCGTGGCTTCCAGAACCGTCAATTCGGGCGCGATATCAACCACATCGCTGCCCTTGCCTTTGAGAATGCTTTTGACCAGCATACGGACCTCCCCCGCTTGCGCCGTATCTTCATGATGCGCCGTTTCGGATCGCCTTTCAAGGCGATAGCCGCAGGGCGGGCTAAAGAGTAGACTGGCGGCAAATAGTGGGGAGAGAGACATGCCGGATCAAACGCCTGCCCTCAAGCGCTCACGGCTCGCCCATGGCGGTTTCATCGCCGCCCTGATCCTGGCGGCTCTGGCCGTGCTGGCCGGGCCGCTGCACCGGTTTGGCGTCATCGAGTTTCCCATTGCCCGACACCTCCTTGCCGCGGCGGCCATCGGCGGCCCGGTGGTGGCCCTCATTTGTCTGGCGGCGGCGATCCGCACCCGCCCGGGGCGCAGCCGCCGGGGCCGTACCCAGGCTCTCGTCGGCCTACTCCTTAGCCTCCTGGTGGCCGGTTTTCTGTGGTCCTTGGTGCGCACCGCCATGAGCCTGCCGATGATCCATGACATCACCACCGACCCGGAAAACCCGCCACCCTTCGCCGCCGTGTTGGCCCTGCGCGAACCCGGGACCAACGACCCTACCTATGGCGGCGTCGAGCTTGCCCGCCAACAAAAGGCCGCCTACCCCGACATCACGCCGCTTGTCCTTCCTGTCCCGCCGGAAGCGGCTTTCGATCGCGCCCTGGAAACGGCGCAGGCGCTGGGCTGGCAGATCGTCGTCAGTGATCGTGTAGCGGGCCGCATCGAAGCGGTGGACACCACCCTGTGGTTCGGCTTTAAGGACGACGTGGTGATCCGCATCAGCCACAGCCCGGAGGGCGCGGTCGTTGACCTGCGATCGGCCTCGCGCATCGGCTTGAGCGACCTCGGCGCCAACGCCATGCGCATCCGCCGCTTCTTTGCAGTCTTCAAGGATATCGGTTAATTCGGCAGGGAATAGGTGACGGTGGCGGTGGCGACCACCACGGCGTCATCGCTGGCTGGCGTGATCCGCACCTCCCCCACCGCCAGCGAACGCCCCACCTTCAACAGCCGCGTATGGGCATAGAGATCGCCCGGCGGCGCCTTGCGCAAAAAATTGATATGCAGGCTGGTGGTGAACGCCGCCGGATTGCAGCCGATGGCGCCCAAGATGGTGACATAGGTCGCGGTATCGGCCAGCGTCATTAAGGTCGGACCCGCCACGGTGCCGCCAGCGCGCAACACCGCTGACTTGGCCGGCAGCCGCACCCGGGAATGCTGGGCGCTTAGTTCTTCGATCTGAAGTCCGAACATCGAAACAATTTCCGGAAAGGCTTTGCTCAGAAATGCTTTGACTTCGTCAATGGTCGGCTGGGTCATGCAAAAAACTGCCTAAAATTACCAGGGAATATTGATCAGCCCGCGACCGAAATCGAGGATGCCGAAGGTCTGGTCCAGGGGATCGAAGGCTTGGGCGGCGGTGGCGTCAATATAGACGCCGCGATGGGCGGAAATCGACGCCAGCTGCGCCGCCGAGCTGCGGCCGAACTCAGCTGAAATCTGCTCGAAATCAAGATAATGGTACTGTTTGCCCAAGATCAGGCCAAAGTCAGCGGTAATCAGCCGAAATGCCTCGTCCTTATCGGGACGCGGGCCAAAAAGGTCGATGTCGAAGAAAACGGTTTTCGGTCGGGTCAGCCATTCATGGATGAACATCAGCCGGCCATCGGCGCTGCGAATGACCAGGTCCTCCAGTCTGGGCTCGCCCTTGGCGCCGGGACGGATCACCACTTTCAAGCGGTCGCGCTCGGCGTCGTCAGGCGGCGCACTGCCCCCCTGCCCGCCGTCCGCCAGAGCAAAGACGAACGCCAGCGCCAGCAATCCCCCTATCGCCACATACTTCGATGGCATCGCGCGTCACCCCTCCTATGGCGGTATTCGGAGTCACCTCGTATGATGGCATATCGCTAGCAGCTTGCCCACCGCCGTTTTTGAAATTGCATTGAAATTTTCGTTGCCGCCGTATGAGGTTATTGATGCCGTCACCAATACGTCCCTGGCTCTTTGCCGCCGCCGTCAACGGCGCGATGGCGGTGGTCATGCAAGCGCTAGCCGCTCACGCGCTGCGATCGCGGCTGACGCCCGCTGAGCTGGCCCAAGTCACCCTGGGCGCTGATTTTCAGTTATGGCACGCCCTGGCGCTGATCGGCGTGGCGTTGCTGATCCCGCACGCCCAAGCCCGTCACGCCGCTCGCTGGCTGGCGATGGCGGGTATCGCCTTTGTCTTGGGCATCGTGGCTTTCTCGGGAGGACTTTATGTCATGGCCCTGAGCGGGTTGAGCTCCCTTCATGGCGTAGCGCCGTTGGGCGGCGCGCTCCTCATCGGCGGCTGGCTTTGCCTGGCGGCTCTGGCCTGCCAACGGGAGCCCCGGCCATGAGCGGACACAAAAGCACCTATACCATTGACGTCGTCGCTGATAGCGCGGCGGAAGCCATCGCCATCGCCGCCGAGGCGCTGCCTCGCGACGCCAAGGTGGTCAACGAGGAGGCCATAGAGGGTGGCGGCAATGTCTGGCGGGTCACCCTGCGCTATACCGGCAGCGCGCGGCGCGGCGGCGACGTGCCGGGTTGACCCCCATATAAAAAACCAAAAACCGCCACCGTCCCAAAGGGACGATGGCGGTTGAAACTTTTACCTGGGTGACAGCGGGTTTAGACGCCGCCGTCGCGCTCTTTGCGCTTGCGCTCCACCTTGCGGGCCCGGCGGATCGCCGCCGCCATTTCCCGCGCCTTCTTTTCCGATGGTTTTTCATAGAAGCGACGCTGCTTCATTTCGCGGTAGACGCCTTCGCGCTGAAGCTTCTTCTTCAGGACGCGCAGCGCCTGGTCAACGTTATTATCGCGAACGATCACTTCCATAAGGGTCATCACTCCTAAAATTCATGCCGGGTTTGGCCTAAAATCAAGCCATAAAGCCCACTTGGCCGGCTTTCCTATCAGAACTGCCGGCCAAAGTGAAGGGTAAAAATCAATACTTCCGGGATAGGCCCGGTCCTTTACCGCTGCGGTGCAGTATAGCATACTAAACTCATGACCGTCCAAAATATCATGCTCATGGGCCATCCCGTGCTGATGCGCCCCTCCGCCCCCGTCGATGATCCCACGGCGCCGGAGATCGCCCTCTTGATCGAGGATATGCGGGATACCATGCGCGCCGCCGGCGGTGTCGGCATCGCCGCCCCGCAGATCGGCGTCGGCAAGCGGGTGGTGATGTTTTATACCCCCGAGGACGGCAACGGCGGCGGCGATAGCACCGACGAGGGCCTGCGCGCCGCCATCACCGAACGGCCCCTGACCATCCTCATCAACCCGGAAATCGTGGCCCTGACCGACGAGCAGAGGGACGGCTGGGAAGGCTGTCTGTCGGTGCCGGGCTTACGCGGGGTGGTGCCGCGCTATACCCATATCCGCTACCGCGGACTGGCCCCTGATGGCTCGGCGATCGATCGCGTGGCGACCGGCTTTCACGCCGTGGTGGTGCAGCACGAATGCGATCACCTGGACGGCATCTTATACCCCATGCGAATGGTAGACATGAGCACCCTGCAGTATGTCGGCGCGGCGGAAGGGGTGGCGGTGCGCGCGCCTGGCGGCGAAACGGAGGCGGCGGCATGACCCGCGCGGTTGTCCGTCCTGAATTGTTGCGCTGGGCGCGAGAGCGGGCCGGCATTCATGATGCCGGCGATCTACTGGGCCGTTTCCCGAAGCTTGGCGAATGGGAAACCGGCGATGCGCAGCCGACATTGAAACAGCTGGAAGCGTTCGCGCAAGCGCTGCATGTGCCCATTGGCTACCTCTTCCTGCAGGAACCACCGGAAGAGCCGCTGCCGATTCCGGATTTCCGCACCCATGCCGGGCGCGGAGTGAGACGTGCCAGCCCCGATCTCCTTGATATGCTCTATGCCTGCCAGGAACGGCAGGGCTGGTATCGCGAGTTCGCATTGACGGTGCGTATGCCAGAGGCGGCCTACGTTGGCAGCGCGAGCCTTGATGACAGGCCCCAGGATGTGGCGGCGCGCATGGCGGAGGTGCTCGGCTTCGAACTAGCCGCAAGGGCTGCCTGTCGCACCTGGGAAGAGGCGCTACGGCTGTTCATCACCCAGGCGGATGCTGCTGGCGTTCTCGTGATGGTGAGTGGCGTTGTGCTTTCCAACAACCGCCGTTCCCTTGACCCGGAGGAATTCCGTGGCTTCGCGCTAGCCGACAAGCGCGCGCCACTGGTGTTCATCAACGGGGCTGATACAAAATCCGGCCAGATGTTCACGCTGGCGCACGAGCTGGCGCATCTGTGGCTCGGATCCTCAGCTGTGTCGGATGCCAGCGCCGCGCCCCTCTTCGGCTACCGCCGCGAGGAGGTCTGGTGTAATGCGGTCGCCGCCGAGCTTCTCGTGCCGCTCGCGGCGCTGCGGCCTGCGATTCAGCCGATTGATCCCCTGGACCAGGCGATGCAAAGGCTAGCGCGACTGTTCAAGGTCAGCACGCTTGTCATCCTGCGCCGACTGCTAGACGTGGGTGCGCTTGATCGGGCCGCGTTTGACCGAGAATGGACAAACGAACGAGCACGCCTGCGTGAACTTGCCCGGTCCGATGCTGGCGGCGGCGACTTCTACCGCACGACGCTTTCGCGCGTCAGCCGCCGGTTTGCCCGTGCGCTCGTAGAAAGCACGCTGGAAGGACAGACACTCTATCGTGATGCGTTTCGGATGCTAGGTATCAAGAAGACGGAGACATTCAACAATATCGGCCGCGAAGTGGGGGGCATGGGATGACCCGCTACCTGCTCGACACGAACATCTTCATTGAGGCCAAGAACCGCTATTACGGCTTCGATTTCTGCCCTGCGTTCTGGGAATGGCTGATCACGCAGAACGCCGCCGGCCGCGTCGCCAGCATCGACAAGGTTGGCGATGAACTACAGGCTGGAGGAGATGATCTCTCCGACTGGGCCAACATGCAAGGGCGCGCTTTCTTTCTGCCGCCCGATGATACCGTCGTGCCCGCCCTTGGCCAGGTCAGCGCCTGGGCGACCAGCCAGACCTATGGAGCGGCGGCGATCGCAACATTTCTTCAAGTTGCAGATTACTGGCTGGTCGCTCACGCACTTGCACATGATTTTGCCGTTGTAACCCACGAGGTGCCATTGGACTCTACCCGCAAGATCAAGATACCTAATGCCTGCATCGGATTAGGGCTCGAATGTATCAATCCGTACGCAATGCTCCGACGCGAACGCGCCCGGTTCGTACTCGGGCCAACACCGAGAGTAGCATGACCCATTCCCCCGGAGAACCGGACCCGCGCGCGGAAATGCGGCTACAGCTGCTGCACGCCGCCCTGCCCCATGTGCCGTTCGACGGCTGGTCGCAAAAAGCCCTGGATAGGGCCGCCGACGACATCGGCGTTGATCGCGACGTCGCCCGCCTGATGTTTCCCGAAGGCGCGGTGGAAATGATCGCGCTGTTTTCGGCGCGGGCGGATGAGGCCATGACGGCGGCGCTCCTTGCCCGGCCGCTGGCGGGGCTGAAAGTGCGCGAGCGGGTGGCGCTGGCGGTGCGGCTACGCATCGAGGCCAATGTCGAGCATCGCGAGGCGGCGCGCCGCGCGGTGGCGTTCCTCGCCCTGCCGCAGCACGCGCCGCGCGGCATGCGGCTGGCCTTCGATACCGCCGACGCCATCTGGCGGGCGCTGGGCGATGCCGCCACCGATTACAATTATTATACCAAGCGCTTGATCCTGGCCGGCGTGTTCAGCGCCACGGTGGTCTATTGGCTTGATGACGACAGCGACGGTTTCGCCGACACCTGGGGATTCCTGGAACGGCGCATCGGCGACGTCATGACCTTTGAAAAAACCAAGGCCAAGATGAGCAAGCTGGGCGAAAAAGCAACCGAGGCGGTGCGCTGGTTCGGCCATCGACGGTATGGCAGTTAGTCGACACGCATGTTCAAGAACCCCGCCAATCTTCTGACCCTGTTTCGCATCTTCGTCATTCCCGCCCTTGTATTCTCATTTTACGTCAAGGGCGCCAGCGGCCATTGGCTGGGGCTGATCTTGTTCGTCACCGCCGCCATCACTGATTTCTTTGACGGCTACGTGGCGCGGCGATGGGATCTCGTCTCGCCGCTGGGGCGCTTTCTTGACCCCATCGCCGATAAATTGCTGGTCGCCACCGCCATCGTCATGCTGGTGGCGTCGGAACGGATCGCCGGCATGGACGTGCTGGCGGCCTTGGTCATTCTGTGCCGCGAAATCCTGGTATCGGGCTTGCGCGAATTTCTCGCCGAATTGCAGGTGCGCGTGCCGGTGACGAAACTGGCCAAAGCGAAAACCACCATCCAGATGTTCGCGCTGTCGTTCTTGATCTTGAACGATGCCGCGCCGTGGGGCCTGCCCATGCCGCTGATGGGAACCATTTGTTTATGGGCGGCTGCCGCGCTGACGCTTTATACTGGCTATGATTACTTGCGCGCCGGCTTGAAGCATATGGAGTAACGTTTCCATGGCCACTGTGTTGTATTTCGCCTGGGTGCGGGAAAGAATCGGCCGCAGCGAGGAAGAGCTGGAGCTGCCTGGCAACGTGCGCACGGTTGCCGACCTGCTGCATCATTTGCGCGGCCAAAGCTCATCCCATGCGCAAGCGCTTGGTGATGAGCGGCGCTTGCGCGTCGCCGTCAATCAAGAACACGTGGACATGAACGCGCCCGTCGGCGGCGATGATGAAATCGCCATCTTTCCGCCGGTGACGGGAGGCTGACGTCATGACGGTGAAGCTGAAGGGCGAGCCGTTCGATCCGCATGCGGAACTCGCCGCCTTCGAGCGCCGGCAGGGTGAAGATGTCGGCGCGGTGGCAAGCTTCATCGGCCGCATGCGCGCCGACGGCGGCGCGCGTCAGCTCACGCTGGAACACTATCCCGGCATGACGGAAAAAGAGATCGGCCGCATCGTGCGCGAGGCGCGGGCGCGCTGGTCCTTGGATGATGCGCTGGTGATCCATCGTTACGCCACGATCCAGGTCGGCGATCCGATCGTGCTGGTGGCTGCCGCCGCCGCGCACCGCGGCGAGGCCTTGGCGGCGGTGGCATTCATCATCGATTACTTAAAAACCCGCGCCCCCTTCTGGAAGAAGGAGGACCGCGACAAGGGCTCAGCGTGGGTCGACGCCCGCGACGCCGACGACCAAGCGGCGGAGAAGTGGACTAAGCAGAATTAGCCAATCCTCGGCAATAAGTTGCAATTTTATAAGACTATGTTTTTTACATAGTTTTATCTTGTAAATCATATGTAAATTACATATACTTTATTGATGATGGTCGAATTCGACAGCGCCAAGGACCAGGCAAATCAAGCCAAACACGGGCTGTCTTTGGCCTTCGGGGCGAAAATCTTCGAAGACCTCAACATAATCATCCTCCCCACCATCCGCGATGCGGACGAGGAGGAACGTTATAAGGCGGTCGGCATGGTGGACGGCAAGCTTTATACCGCTGTTCATGTCTGGCGCGGCGAAGGGGTGCGGTTTTTATCAGTCCGAAGGAGCAACAAAGGTGAAGAGAAAATCTATCATTCTGAAGGCTGACCCTTCCGACCAGGAAGATCGGCCAGTGAGCGCGGAAGGGTTGGAAAAAGCTTTAGAGGGACGCCGCATTCGCCAACTGCGGGCGCGGTTAAATCTTAGTCAGGCCGATTTTGCGGCGCGCTATGGCATCCCGCTTGCCAATATCCGCCAATATGAAATCGGCCGCACCATGCCACCGCCCGCCGTACGCGCCTACATTGCCGTCATTGCCCAAGAGCCTGAAATAACCGCAAATGCCTATCGTAAATCACTGGTCGCTTGACGACTGATCCCGCGACGCCGACGACCAAGCGGCGAAGCGGCGGAAGTAAGAGAAATATACAACTATGGAAGAAGACGCCATCGACGCGGCTACGGCGAAAAAGATCATGGCTCGCATCTCTTCCGGTGAGGAAGAGGTGTTTCCTCTCGAAGTCGTAAAGCGGCTGGCGGAGGAAGCGGAAAGTCCAATCAAAATATTTCGCGAATATCGCGGCCTATCGCAGGCTGATCTTGCCTCCAAGATCGGCGCCAGCGCTATCTACATCAGTCAGATCGAAACCGGTCGACGCACCGGATCGGCCAAGGTATTGCGCAAGATCGCAAACGCCTTGAACATCGATCTCGACGACCTGGTTTCGTCTGCTGTTTAACGCTTTCCTACGCCTGCCGTCTATTCACCAGATCGTCGTAGTCCTTCATCAGGGTTTTTACGATCTCGCCGACTTCGAAGCGATAGGGGCCGATTTCGCCCAACGGCGTTACTTCCGCCGCGGTGCCGGTCAAGAACGCCTGCTCGAAAAATTCCATTTCCTGCGGCTGGATCGCGCGCTCCACCAACTCGAAGCCGCGCTTTTTAATCAGATCAATCACCGTGCGCCGGGTGATGCCGTCAAGGAAACAATCGGGCGTCGGCGTGTAAATCTTCTGTCCCTTGACGAAGAAGACATTGGCGCCCGTCGCTTCCGCCACCTGACCGCGATAGTCGAGCATCAGCGCGTCGCTGTAGCCCTTGGCTTCCGCCGTGTGCTTCGACAGCGTGCAGATCATATAAAGGCCGGCGGCCTTGCTTTTGGTCGGCGCGCATTCCGGCGACGGTCGCTTCCAATCGGAGATCATCAGCTTCAAGCCCTTCATCTTGGCTTCCGGGCTGAAGTACGACGGCCATTGCCAGCTCGCCACCGCGACATGGATTTTCGTCGCCTGCGCGGCGACGCCCATCTGCTCCGCGCCGCGCCAGGCGACGGGGCGCAGGTAGGCGTCGGTGAATTTGTTGGCTTTCAGCACCGCGCGGTTGGCCTCATCGAGCTGGGCCACCGAATAGGGCACCTCAAAGCCCAGGATTTTCGCTGAGTCGTGCAGGCGCTGGGAATGCTCGGTGAGCTTGAATACCTCGCCGCCGTAGGCGCGCTGGCCCTCGAACACACAGCTGGCGTAATGCAGGGCGTGGGTGAGCACGTGGATCTTGGCGTCGCGCCAGGGAACGAGCTTGCCATCTAGCCAGATAAAGCCATCACGATCATCGAACGGAACGAGAGACATGGGTGTACCCTTTATTGCGCCGCTGCCCTCAAGGGCGGCCACGGCAAGAAGCGAATTTTTCCTAAGATTGGTGTTGGTAGTGGTTGCGATGGGTAGCATTGTGGGATAAATAAGTCAACATGGCTGACATAAAATCAGGTACCCCCACCCTTTATCTGCGCGACGAGGAGTTGCGCAAGGGGATCGAGCTTCTCTATTTCGCCTACCGCGACCACAACGGCGTGCCCGACGAAATCCTCGCCGAATACGGTTTCGGCCGCGCCCATCACCGGGTGTTGCACTTCGTCGCCCGCAGTCCCGGCATGGCCGTTTCCGAACTTCTCGGCATCCTGCGCATCACCAAGCAAAGCCTGTCGCGGGTATTAAAGGAGCTGGTGGAGAAGGGCTACGTGCGCCAGGAAACCGGCGCCCGCGACCGCCGGCAGCGTCCCTTGTACCTGACTGACAAAGGCTCGGAGCTGGAGCGCCGCTTGTCGGCGGTGCAGCGCGAGCGTATGGCCCGCGCCTACCGCGAGGCGGGCGCGGAGGCGGTGGCCGGTTTCTGGCGGGTGCTGTTCGGACTCATCGACGCCGACGGTCGGGACGCCATCAAGACGTTTATCGAGAAGCCGTGACGTCTACTTCTTCGCCAATGGGACGCGCGTTGGGCCGGATTGCGCGGCCTGGCTTTTGGGCAACGTGATGGTCAGCACGCCCTTGTCGAAATCCGCTGAAATCTTGTCCTCGTCCACCGACGGCGGCAGCCGGAACGAGCGCTGGAAGCTGCCGTAGCGGCGTTCCGACACGTAGACGTTTTCTTCCTCCTCCTCGCGCTCGAAGCTCTTTTCGCCCTTCAAGGTCAAGACGCCGTCGCGCAAGATCAGCTCCACGTCCTTTTCGTCCAATCCCGGCAGCTCGGCGGCAATGGTGATCGCCTTGTCGTTTTCCGTGACATCGACATCTGGCACCACGGTTTCCGGCATCTCCGCGCGCAGACGGGGAAACATCGGGAACGAGCGGCCGAAGAAATCCTCGAACATGCGGTCCATCTCGCCGCGCAAGTCAAACCACGGCTCCAGAAGGCTCCCGCGTTGCGGCGTCGGCTCTACGGCTTTTCCTGATTTTCCGGCTTTTTCGGCTTTTTCGGCTTTCGCCACCTTGACGGCCTTTTTCGCCTTCAACGCCTTGGCCGATTTGTCCGCTTTCGCCATCGCGCCCTCCTCTCGTCATCGATCAGGGAACGCATAAAGTCCTACTTCATGACGGGAAAAACGTCGTTGACCGGCGTCAACGGCGGAGCGTGAACCTACCCCAACTCGCGGGATCGCTTGGCGGCGGCGATCACGGCTTGGCGCAACAGCGGCTCCAAGCCAGCATCCGCCATCAGCACCGCCAGCGCCGCCGCCGTGGTGCCGGCGGGGCTGGTCACCGCCTCGCGCAGGCGTTGCGGGTCTGCTCCCGGCTCAGCAAGGAGCGCCCCCGCCCCGGCTACGGTCTCGATGGCCAGGGTGCGGCTCAATGCTGTGGGCAGTCCGGCGGCGATGCCGGCGGAAGCCAGACATTCGGCCAAATAAAAAACATAGGCGGGGCCGCTGCCCGATACGGCGGTAACCGCATCCATCAGCGCCTCATCCTCGATCCACGCGCACTTGCCGACGGCGCTCAAGAGCGCTTCCGCCAGTTCCCGGGACGGCGCATCGACATGGACGTTGGCCACCGCCACCGTCATCCCCCGGCCGATGGCCGCCGGGGTATTGGGCATGGCGCGCACCACCGCCGCCCGCTCGCCCAAATGGGCGCGAAAATAACTCAGGCTTTTGCCGGCGGCGATGGACAGGAACAGGGCGCTGGTGAAGGCCGGCAGGGCGCTCAAGGCATCGTCCATCATCTGCGGCTTGACCGCCAGCACCACCACGCCAGGCATTAAGCCCGACGGCAGAGCGGACGCCGCCGCAATGACGCGGCACGGCAACGACGATGCTGTAGGCGACGGCTCGATGACCAGGATCGCCGCCGGATCAAGGCCGCGCTCCAGCCAGCCTGAAAGGAGCGCGCCGCCCATGCGGCCGCAACCGACCAAGAGGAGCGGCCGCTGGGTGGTGATGGTCGCAAAAGGGGACATGATCGACTGCTAGAGGATCAGGCTTCGCCGACGGTCTCAAGCATGGCCGACTCCACCGCTTCCTCGGGGCTTTTGTCGGACCACAGAACGAACTGGAACACCGGATAAAACCGCTCGCACTCCTTCAACGCGGCAAAGGTCACCGCCTCGCACAGGGAGGCGATCTGGGCCTCCGAGTCGCCCAAAAGGACGGCGTGGCGGAACATCAGCGCTCCTTCATCCGACCACAGCTCGAAATGGCCGAGCCACAATCGTTCGTTGATGAGGCTCAAGGTTTCATAGATCTTGGGCCGCTTGGCCGCCGGCACGCGCAGATCATAAACCGCCGCCACTTGCAAGAGGCTGGCGTCCTCGCGCCACAGGTAGCGCACATGCACCTCGCCCCAGGCGTTAGGGATGGAGGCCGTCAGCTCTTCGTCGCCGAAGCGCTCGAAATTCCACTCCTGCTGACTGACCATCTCCTCGACGGCATCCAACGGGGAGGAATCGACGTACTCGTCTTCATCAATGAAAAGGGTTGTCATGATGTGTTGTCACAGGCTGCCGCCTGATACTGCCCCCAAATGTTGTAGCTAATTGAGAATAGGCGCTACATATAGTCTCATGTTGTACCCTGGCCTGCAAGCGGCAAGAATTACGATTTTGCCTTGTCCGGCTTATGGCCAGCCGACGCTTTGGCCGCGCCGGCGCCTTCCAGCGCCTCCAGCCGCGCCTTTAAGGCTTCCGTTTCGGCGCGGGCCAAGGCGGCCATTTCCTTGACCGCCTCGAACTCTTCCCGGGTCACCAGGTCAAACTCGGCGGCCAGCCGTTCCACCTTTTGCCGCACTTGGGCCTCGATCTCGGCGCGTAAGCCATGGAGCGTCCCCGCCGCGCCAGTGGCCAGCCGGGCGAAATCGTCCAGCAGTTTGTTTTGGGTCTGAACCATGGTCCAAAAGTGTCTTTCGTCGTTACGCCTTAATTCTCGCCACTATGGCGCGCCGGCCCCCGGTTGCCAAGGATTTTCCTTCTCCATCTCAGCAACAGGAAATAGCGAATAGATCGATCGATAGAGGCGCATGACGCCTTGACAGAAGCGATCCCGACAGGCTCAACTCGCGCCCCGTGTCCCCTTCTTTTCAAGGTCTTGACCTGAATGTATGAAACCATCGCCGGCGCCCTCCTCGCCTTCCCAAAGATCGATCCGGTAGCCTTCGCCGTCGGGCCGGTGGCGGTGCGCTGGTATTCGCTGGCCTATATTTTCGGCCTCATTCTCGGCTGGGCCTATTTCGTCCGCCTGCTCCGCGCGCCCCATCCGCCTTGCCGGCGTATAGATATCGATGATTTCGTGATGTGGGCAATGATCGCCATCATTGTCGGCGGTCGTTTGGGATATGTGCTGTTCTACAATCGCGAGTATTACCTGTCCGAACCCCTGGCGGCCCTGCGGCTGTGGGATGGCGGCATGTCGTTCCATGGCGGCCTTCTCGGCATGATCATCGCCGTGATCTGGTTCACCCGCCGGCGTCACATACCGCTGTTGGCCTTTGCCGATCGCCTCGCCTGCGTCGCCCCCATCGGCCTGTTTCTCGGCCGGCTGGCGAACTTCATCAACGGCGAGCTATATGGCCGCGCCACCGACGTTCCTTGGGCGATGATCTTTCCCGGCGATGAGCAAGGCCTGCCGCGCCACCCCAGCCAGCTCTATGAAGCGGCGTTGGAAGGGATCGTCTTGTTCGTCCTGGTCAATGCGCTGTTCCATAAGACCCGGTTGGCCGCGCGGCCCGGCATCCTCACCGGCGTCTTCCTGATCGGCTACGCAGTGGCGCGGATGATCGTCGAGCTTGCCCGCGAACCCGATACCCAGATCGGCTTTCTGGCCGGCGGCGTCACCATGGGCCAACTGCTGTCGCTACCCGTTCTGCTCTTTGGCCTGGCGCTGTTGTGGCATGGCCGCCGGCAGCCCCCTGCGGCATGACCGCCCTTGCCGCTCATCTGAGACAGGTGATCCGGCGCGAGGGAGCGATCACCGTCGCCCGCTTCATGAGCGAGACCCTCGGCCATCCCGAGCATGGCTACTACATGACCCGCGATCCCTTCGGAGCCGGCGGCGATTTCATCACCGCGCCTGAAGTGAGCCAGATGTTCGGGGAGCTCATTGGTCTGTGGGTAGCCGCCGTCTGGCAGGCGCTGGGAGGCCCCAAGAAGCTTTCCCTCATCGAGCTTGGCCCCGGCCGCGGCACGCTGATGGCTGACGCGCTGCGGGCCGTTAAAACCGTGCCCAAGCTGTCTTCGGCGCTGGATGTGCATTTAGTGGATATGAGCCCGGCCCTGCGCGCCATACAGCAGCGCGCGCTGGCCCAGGCGGGAGCGTTCTGGCATCAACGGCTGGAGGATGCCTTGGCCGCCGTCGGCGACGCCCCCACCGTCGTCATCGCCAACGAGTTTTTCGATGCCCTGCCCATTCATCAACTAATCCGCAGCGACGAAGGCTGGCGACAGCGGCTGGTGGGATTGGATGCCGAGGAGCGCTTTGCCTTCCAACTGGACAACAACCCCACGGGACTGGCGGCGATGATCCCGCCCGCCTTAACCGACGTGCCGATGGGCTCGGTGGTCGAGCTATCGCCGGCAAGCCTCAACCTGGTAGGCGAGCTTGCCCGTCATGTCTTGCGCGGTGGCGGCGCGGCGCTGATCATCGATTACGGCCATAGCGCTCCCGGCGCCGGCGATACCTTGCAGGCGGTCAAGGGCCATGGCTACGTCGACATTTTCGAGACGCCGGGAGAGGCCGACCTGACCGCCCATGTGGATTTCACCGCCCTGGCGACGGTGGCCCGCCAGCAGGGCGCGGCGGTGTTCGGCCCCATCGAGCAGCGCCGTTTTCTGGAGGCGCTGGGGCTCAGGTTAAGAGCCGAACGATTGGCGGCGGCGACACCGGAGCGGGCGGCGGAAATCTGGTCTGCGCATCGCCGGTTGACGGCCGAGGATGCCATGGGCACCTTGTTCAAGGCCTTGGCGATCGCCAGGCCCGGCATGGTTATTCCAGGATTTTCCGCGTGACCGTTCCCCTGCCCATCGTAAGCCCGATTCTCAATCAGCCTGGCGTCGCGCACGGTTTTTTCACCCGTCAGGGCGGCGTCTCTCAGGGGCTTTACGCCGCGCTCAACTGCGGCCCCGGTTCATCGGACGACCCGACGGCGGTGGAGGCCAATCGCCAGCGGGTGGTGGAGCGGCTCCTGGGCGGGCCCGGGCCCTTGGCGACGCTTTATCAAGTTCATGGCCGCGAGGTGGTGACGGCGATCGAGCCCTTCCCAGCCGGCCACCGCCCCCAGGCCGACGCTCTCGTCACCCGCACGCCGGGCATCGTCATCGGCGTGCTGACCGCCGACTGCACTCCGGTGTTGTTTTCTGATCCGGCGGCGGGCGTCATCGGCGCGGCCCATGCCGGGTGGAAGGGTGCGCTGCTTGGCGTCATCGAGGCAACCATCGAGACCATGGAGGCCCTGGGAGCAGCCCGCGAGCATATCTGCGCCGCCATTGGCCCGACCATCGCCCAAGTCTCGTATGAAGTGGATGAGGGCTTCCGCGCCCGCTTTGTGGAAGCTGATCCATGGTACGAGCGCTTCTTCATCCCCGGCCGACCGGGACACGCCCAATTTGACCTGCCGGCATTCGTGGCGCATCGCCTGCGCGCCGCCAAGGTCGGCTCTATCGACAATTTGGGTCTTGATACCTACGCCGATGAGACGCGGTTTTTCAGCTACCGCCGCGCCACCCATCGCCGGGAGCCGGACTATGGCCGGCAGATTTCGGCCATTGCCTTGAAATCTCTCTCATAAAGGCGGTCTTGGAGCGCCCGCGGCGTCATGATCGGTACCGTAAACTCCTTCGCCAGCGCCAGGAGGTCTTTATCACCGCTCACCAGCGCATCGGCCTTGGCGGCCAGCGCCAGGGCAAGAAACGGGCGGTCACAGGGATCGCGACACTCGGTAACCTTCGTCGTATGCCTGACCGCGATGACCTCGCACCACGGCAGGTAGTCGCCCAACAAGTCCTCCCGCTCGGCATCGCTCAAGCGAAACTTAGGGTACGCCAGAACCCGCAGCAATTCCGTCGTGGTCTCCTTACTTGTCAGCGGACGGATGATCTCCCGCTGCCAAGCCAAGCGCAGCCATGACACCGAGCCGGCATGAAATAATAAGGCCGAGAGCAAAACGTTGGTGTCGAGCACAAGACGCAGCGGGCTCATCCGGCCTTGCGCCCGCCCTTGCGGGCCCAGGTCACCGCCTCGGCCAGATCGTCTTCGGTGATGCCCAGCTTGGCCAATTTAGCGCGTACGGCGGCGGCGCGATTCAAGCGCACCGGCGTCAGCACGATGCGGCCGTCCTCCTCGGTGACATCGAAATACTCCACCCCCTTGCAGGAGGACACCACCGCCTTGGGCAGGGTCAGCTGGTTCTTGGAGGTCAGTTTGGCGAGCATGACAAATTTCCACGTAAGTAAGGAAGTAAGAATACAAGGATTAAGATATATTCCTTAACGAGACTTTTCAATGCCCAGGCCATCCCATGGGCGATAAATTTTGGTGACACATGTGGTCAGACAGGCGGTTTACAGTCTGATTGGGTCTTGATACATTCCGCCGCGCCGCGGCGTCGGATTGTTGCCCGACGCCCAATAACAGCAACTCGCGAGCATGGGGTCAGCCCGCATGAAAATTTTGGCTGGGAACAGCAACCGACCGCTGGCGGAAGCCATCGCGTCCTACGTCGATCTGCCCCTGGTCAAAGCCGATATCCGGCGCTTCTCCGACAACGAGATTTTCGTCGAGATCTTCGAGAACGTGCGCGGCGAGGATGTGTTCGTCATCCAGTCCACTTCCTATCCCGCCAATGACCACGTGATGGAATTATTGATCACCATCGATGCCCTGCGCCGCGCCTCGGCGCGCCGCATCACGGCGGTGATCCCCTATTTCGGCTATGCCCGCCAGGACCGCAAGCCGGGGCCGCGCACGCCGATCTCAGCCAAGCTGGTGGCTAATCTGATTACCGTTGCCGGCGCCGACCGGGTGCTCACCATGGACCTCCACGCGGGGCAAATTCAGGGCTTTTTCGATATCCCCACCGATAACCTGTTCGCCGCGCCGGTGCTGGTGGAGGACATGAAAGAGCACTATGGGCTTGATAACCTGATGATCGTCTCGCCGGATGTCGGCGGCGTGGTGCGCGCCCGGGCCCACGCCAAGCGTTTAGGCGACGGCGGCGTGCCGCTGGCGATCGTCGATAAGCGGCGGGAAAAGCCCGGCGAATCCGAAGTCATGAACATCATCGGCGAGGTCGAGGGCCGAAGCTGCATTCTGGTCGATGATATCGTCGATACCGCCGGCACGCTGTGCAACGCCGCCGATGCCCTGATGCGGGCCGGGGCGGTATCGGTCAGCGCCTATGTCGCCCATGGAGTACTGTCCGGCAAGGCCCTGGAACGGGTGGAGAACTCCAGCCTGAAAGAACTTGTCGTTACCGACAGCATTAAGGCCACCGACACCATCCGCGCCTGCCGCAAGATCCGCTACATCACCATTGCCCCCCTGATCGGCGAGGCGATGAACCGGATTTCCACCGAAAGCTCGGTTTCGGACCTCTTTAACTGAACTTATTGAGTTTTGCCTGAAGACGGGGTAAAAGCCCCCGTTTCCTCTGCCCGCACCCCTGGAGGCGGGAGAGGCCCCTGGGCCATGGTGGCTTAGGGGAGACCAAGCGACCTCAGGAGACCATCATGTCACAATCCATGACGCTCAAAGCTGAGACTCGCGATCGGGTCGGTAAGGGGTCCGCCCGCGCTGCTCGCCGTTCCGGCCGCGTGCCGGCCGTGATTTACGGCGAGAAGCAGGCCCCCGTTGCCATTTCGATCGACCGGGTCGATCTGATGAAACTCATCAATCGCGGTCACTTTATGTCCAGCACCCTGGACGTGGAAGTGGCCGGCAACAAGGAGCGGGTGCTGCCGCGTGATATTCAGCTTCATCCCGTCACCGACTGGCCGATCCACGTGGATTTCTTACGTATCGGCAAGCACGCCACCATCGAAATCATGGTGCCGGTGGTGTTCGTCAATCACGAAAAATCACCGGGTCTGAAACGCGGCGGCGTTCTGAACATCGTGCGCCACGAAGTGGAGCTGCGCTGCCCGGCCGACAACATCCCCGGCGACATCATCATCGATGTCGATGGCCTGGAGATCGGCGATTCCATCCACATCAGCGCCGTGACCTTGCCGGCCGGCGTCAAGCCGGTCATTCAGGACCGCGATTTCACCATCGCCACCATCGTGGCGCCCAGCGGCCTGAAGTCCGAGGAAGCGGAAACGCCTGCCGCCGAAGCTGCCGCCCCGGCTGAGGGCGAAGCCAAGGCCGAGCAATAATCGCCGGGACGCCGCCCGATCTTTCCAAAGAGCGGGCGGCGGCTTACGCCATGCGGCTATTGGTCGGACTGGGCAATCCTGGCGCAACATACGCCAACAACCGGCACAACATCGGCTTCATGGCGGTGGACGCCATTGCTCGGCATTATGGCTTTCCCAGCGCCAAAGGCCGCTTTTCCGCCGCCCTTTCGGAAGGCCGCATCGGCGATGAGCGGGTGGCTATCGTCAAGCCGCAGACGTTCATGAATTTATCGGGCCAGGCGGTGGGTGAAGCGATGCGCTACTACAAGCTGGAACCCGCCGACGTGGTGGTCTTTCACGATGATCTCGATCTCATGGCGGGGCGGGTTAAAGTCAAACGCGGCGGCGGCCATGGCGGGCATAACGGCCTGAAGGATATCGACGCCCACATCGGCCAGGACTATCTGCGGGTGCGGCTCGGCATCGGCCATCCCGGCGAGAAGCATCGGGTCACCGGCCACGTGCTCGGCGATTTCACCCCAGACGAAATCGGCTGGCGGGACGATCTCCTCGACGCCATCGCCGTCTGCGCGCCGCATCTTCTGAGCGGCGACGGCAACGGTTTTACCAACGCGCTGGCGCTGCGCTTCCGGCCGCCGGCGATGACACAGAACAACAGCGAGGAATGAGCCGCCATGGGCTTTAAATGCGGGATCGTCGGACTGCCCAATGTCGGCAAGTCGACCTTGTTCAATGCGCTGACCAATACCGCGGCGGCAGCCGCCGCCAATTATCCGTTTTGCACCATCGAGCCCAACGTCGGCCAAGTGCCGGTGCCGGACGAGCGGTTGGAGGTGCTAGCGAAAATCGCCGGTTCCAAGCAGATCATCCCCACCCAGTTGGCGTTCGTCGACATCGCCGGTCTGGTGCGCGGCGCCAGCAAGGGCGAAGGATTGGGCAACCAGTTCCTCGCCAACATCCGCGAGGTGGACGCCATCATCCATGTGCTGCGCTGCTTTGAGGATACCGACATCACCCACGTGGAAGGCAAGATCGATCCCCTGGCCGACGCCGAGACGGTGGAGACCGAATTGATGCTCGCCGACCTCGACAGCCTGGAGCGCCGTCACGCCGCGCTGATCAAGAAGGCCCGCGCCGGCGACAAGGAGGCGAAAATCCAGATCGCGGCCATGGAGCGCGCGCTTGAAGTCTTGAAGAACGGCCAGCCGGCGCGCGTCGCCATGCCCAGCGATGCGGAGGAAGCCAAGGCCTTTCGCGAGCTGCAACTATTGACCGCCAAGCCGGTGCTTTACGTGTGCAATGTCGATGAAGCCGCGGCCGCCGCCGGGAACGCCTTCTCGAAGCTGGTGGAGGAGAAAGCCGCCCGCGAGAACGCCCGCGCCGTGGTCATTTGCGCCGCCGTCGAGGCGGAGGTGGCGGTGCTTGACAGCGAGGAGGAAAAACGCGAATTCCTCGCCGCCATCGGCCTGAGCGAAACCGGATTGAGCCGGGTCATCCGCGCCGGCTACGACCTGTTGGGGCTGATTACCTATTTCACGGTGGGGCCCAAGGAAGCCCGCGCCTGGACCGTGCCCCAAGGCGCCAAGGCCCCCGCCGCCGCCGGCGTCATCCATACCGACTTTGAAAAGGGGTTTATCCGCGCCGAGACCATCGCTTATGCCGATTATGTCGCCTGCAACGGCGAACAAGGGGCCAAAGACGTGGGAAAAATGCGGCTTGAAGGCAAGGAATATGTTGTCGCCGACGGCGATGTGATGCATTTTCGCTTCGCTACATAAAAAATAACTACTGCCCGAGTGACGATGAAAATGGCCTACGCCTTTGAAGACATGGCGGCGGGCCAGCATTTCGACTGCGGCGCCTATGAAGTGACCCGCGACGAAATCCTGGAGTTCGCCCGTAAATACGACCCGCAACCCTTTCATACCGACGAAGCGGCGGCGACACAGACCATCTACCGCGGCCTAATCGCCAGCGGCTGGCATACCTGCGCCGTGGCCATGCGGCGGATGTATGACGGCTTTTTGAAGAACGCCGCCGCCATCGGCTCGCCCGGTTTCGGCGAGATCCGCTTCATCAAGCCGGTGCGCCCCGGCGACGTGCTAGAAGTGTCGTTCGAAGTGCTGGACGTGACGCCATCACGCTCCAAGCCCGATCGCGGCGCCATCACCACCAAGACGTACGTGCTCAACCAAAAGGGCGAACTGGCGGTTACCATCATCGCCACCACCATGATGCTGCGCCGCAATATCGCGGAATAGCCTGCCCCGTCACAAGCCGGCCTTAAGAGACGTCATGAGCTGACACAGGGTTAGCTTAAGGCGCCGCTCATGCAAGATGACGATAAGAGTTCCGATTTTTCTTTCGACGAAGATTTCTCGTTCGACGAACCAATAGAATTGCTGCCCCCGGACCCCAATGACCCGCCGGAACTGCTGCCATTCAGCCGGATGCTGCGCGCCGTTGTCGTCGCGCTGCAAAACAATAATCGTGACTGCGCGCAAGCCATTCTTGACGTCTATTTGGCAAGCAACCGGCGACATCTGCAACTCCAAACCGTTCTGAATTTGCAGACATCGGGTGATTCCAGCGATGATGACCTGGATGATGTCTACGAATATATTTTTGCGGACACGCATCTGTTCTATGGCCGCGCCTTGCTCTTGTCCTGCGCGATGGATTGCCAGCCGGTAATGGACAGACTTTGCGGTCTCTTTTACATGCTCAATCCTCAGACTCCTCTAATAGAGTTGATCTGCGAACAATTAGGCGAATGCGGCTATGTCATTTGCGTCGCAAGACTGTGTGAATTATACCAGGATTACCGCATCATTATTCTAAATTCGGCCATGCTTGGCGCGGTCAGAAAAAACAACCAGCAGGCAATCGGCGATCTTCCCCAATTGGGAGCAGATAACCTCATTGTCCAGCTATGTCTGCCGGAGCCCCAAGGCGAGCTATCTCTCCGCGATACTCTCCTGCGCGCCTTGGAGTGCCTGCGTCAGCAAGCACCGCACGCGGCGCAAATCTGGATTGAGCGGTATATTAATGATTGCGTCACAAGAGCCAATATCGATCTTGATGTTATAGAAGAGCAAGCCAGACGACAAACTATAGCCGAGCGCATTGCGCAAGATTTAATTGAGCAAATAGCTCACCTCCTGGAGTATGAAGACGATGGTATAGAAGGCGGCCCAACCATAGACCTGCTTATGGAAGCTCTGTTGCGGACATGCCGCACAGAGAGAACTCGGCTCATTAATCATCTCTGTCAGATCATGGCCGCCGTGGTGGATAATGCCATCGACCTATCCGCATTCTGGACCAGACTGATCAGAAACAACGATTTTATCATTATCCGTATCATAAGTAGTTTTGTGCGCAGTGAAGAAGAACGCACGTATGTTCTCGATATCTGCCTGGTCTGCGCCGTAAGGATCTGTGACATCGCGGCGGTCCGCCTATTCTTGACGTGGGGCGCCTCCCCTCGTATTGCGTTGATCGGACGACGCCAAGTTCCCGGAGGGGATTTTAATCCTGATATTCACATGCCGTTGCTGGATCTTTGCATCCGCAGAGACTTGATAAATGCGAATTGCTACACAGCGCTGATCCTGATTGCCCATGGCGCGCCTTATTACCTGCATCATGGTGAAACTGAGATCAGTTGCATGACAATGGCCATCACCAATAGGGAATGGGTCAGAGTTCAGCGGTTGTGTTTTCTCGGCGTGTCATGCACCACTCATATGCAAGCGATTGCTCAAGATCAGAATAACATGGAACTCATCCCCACGCCCGAAGAGGCCATTCTGATGCTGAATGGCATAAATGAAGCGCTCATTCTCATTTGCCGCCTGCCGCCTGGGCTTAGAGGGGCGGTCTGGCAATTTTATGCGACGGCAATTGATGCAAATGCCTTGATCGCCGGTCTTAACGCCATGATACAAGTGCCGCGCTATGCGTCAATCCGCGAGAGAATTGCATATACGCTCGTTTTATTACAATTGGACTTTGGCGTGCTGCATCAACAGATCACCCAAGGCCTATCGGTAATCACCGCAATCGAATTTTCAAATGATGACTTTCTGTTCTTTCGGCATGTTTGCCAAAGTCCGCATCCGCCGACGCTTACCGAGCTTCTCGCCTGGATCAGACTTTATGTTTTAAATAATCCCGACATCATGAGCCGCGATGAGTTGTTCGCCTTGATTCATCGGCGCTGCTTTCCGGGAGAACATCAGTAACAGGAACGCCTCAATCGCCGGCAAATTCGCACAGCGTAATGACCGACAAGCCGCAATCGGCCAGCCGCTTGGCGCCGCCAAGATCAGGCAGTCCGATGATGAAGGCGCATCCCGCTACTTCGGCCCCGGCCTTGCGCAACAGCTCGGCCGCCGCCAAGGCGGTGCCGCCGGTGGCAATAAGATCGTCGACCAACAGCACGCGATCGCCCGGGCCCACCGCGTCGCGGTGAACCTCAACTTCGTCCTCGCCATACTCCAAGGCATAGCGCATGCGCACCGTCGGCGCCGGCAGCTTGCCGGCCTTGCGAATGGGCACGAAACCGACGCTTAGCTGATGCGCCACCGCGCCGCCCAGGATGAAGCCGCGCGCCTCTACGCCGGCAACCTTGGTGACGCCGGCGCCGGCAAACGGCTGCACCAGCTCGTCCACCGCCTTCCTAAACCCTTGCGCGTCTTTTAGAAGCGTCGTGATATCGCGAAACATGATCCCCGGCTTGGGGTAATGGGGAATGCTGCGAATGCGTGATTTGATCCATTCTGGCATGATGTCATCTCCCCCGCAGGATGCGGCCCGCCACGGCATCGAGTTTGGCGATAAGCGTCGGATCTCGCGCCCCGGGCGCGGTAATGAGCGCCATCTCCAACGCCCGATCGCAGCCATGAGAACAGATATCGCGGGCCGCCGATAAGCGTCCGGCCACGGCGCGCACCAACGCCTTCGCCTGTTCGGCATTACGATGGAGAACGGCGATGATGTGCTCGACCTCCACCGCGCCATGCTCGGAGTGCCAGCAATCATAATCGGTGACCATGGCGACGCTGGCGTAACACATCTCCGCCTCACGGGCGAGCTTGGCTTCCGGCATGTTGGTCATGCCGATGACATCGGCGCCCAGCGAGCGGTAGAAATGCGATTCCGCCTTGGTGGAAAACTGCGGTCCTTCCATGGCAAGATAAGTGCCGCCCCGGTGCTGGGTGACAGCCAACGTGGAAAGCGCGTCCGCAACCACCCCGCCCAGGCGGCCGCATACCGGTTCGGCCAGCGACACATGGGCGACGCAGCCGACGCCAAAGAAGCTTTTCTCGCGGGCGATGGTGCGGTCGATGTACTGATCGACGATCACGAAGTCGCCGGGAGCATAATCCTCGCGCAGCGAACCGCACGCCGACAAGGATAGGATATCGGTCACGCCCAATCGCTTGAGGGCATCGATATTGGCGCGGTAGTTGATGGCGGCGGGAGGCAGGCGATGGCCGCGGCCATGGCGCGGCAGGAAAACCAGCTTCAGATCACCCAGGCGGCCAATGACGAAGGCATCCGACGGCTCGCCGAAGGGAGAGGATATGCGCTCTTCGCGTACGTCCTCAAGCCCCGCCAGTTGGTAAAGACCGCTGCCGCCGATAATGCCGAGAACGGTTGTCCCCACGCTCATGGCGGCAACAGCGTCAGACTTGCTCGCCGCGCTTGACCGGCTTCCACACTTTTCTGTTGATGAAATAGAAGAGCACGGTGAAAATCGCCAGGAACAGCATCACGCGAAAGCCCAAGGATTTACGCGCTTCCAGCGACGGCTCAGCGGTCCACATCAGGAACGCCGATACGTCCCGTGACATCTGATCAGCGGTGGCCGGCGTGCCATCGGCATATTCCAGCATATCGTCGCCCAGCGGCGACACCATGGCGATCTGCGCCCCCGCGAACACCGGATTGTAATTCATGCCTTCGCCCAATTCGAAGCCCTCCGGCGCGTCCTCATAGCCGGTGAGCAGCGAGTGGATGTAATCAGGCCCGCCAAACCGCGCCTTGGCCATCAGCGACAAATCCGGCGGATAAGCGCCGTTATTGGCGGCGCGGGCCTGCTTTTCGTTGGCGAACGGGCCGGGAATGCGATCCGAAGGCCGCCCCGGACGCATGAACATATCGCCATCGTCGTTGGGGCCGTCCTGCACTTCATATTCGGCGGCGATCGCTTTTATCTCATCCTCGGAAAAGCCGATATCGGCAAGGTTGCGAAAAGCGATCAGATGCAAGGAATGACAGGCCGCGCAGACTTCCCGGTAGACCTGGAAGCCGCGCCGCAGCTGCGCCTTGTCAAACTGACCAAACGCGCCGTTGAATGGCCAGTCTACCTGTTTCAGCGCGCCGCCTTCCGAAGCCTGCGCCCCGAACGAGGCAAAGGCGGAGAAGGCAAGGGCAACACCGATGGTCTTGATGAGTTTTTTCATGGTCATCGCTCCCCTCACGCCTTCGCAGCCGACTTTTTCAAAACCGCCTCGTTAATGCTTTTTGGCAACGGCAGCGGCGTCTCCCAGCGGCTGACCACCGGAACGATGACAAGGAAGAACAGGAAGTAGAAGGCCGTCGCCACCCGCCCTAAAATAAGGAACGGAATTTCGACGCCGCCCAAATGCAGGACATCATCCGGCGCATTGGCGCCGATGTAGCCCAGCAGGAACGTGTCGGCGACGAATACCCACAGCAGCATGCGGTAGATGGGACGGAAGCGCGCCGAGCGGGCGGGCGAGCCATCGAGCCACGGCATGGCGAACAAGATCAGGATCGCCGCGAACATGGCGATAACGCCGCCCAGCTTGTCGGGGATCGCCCGCAGGATGGCGTAGAACGGCAGGTAATACCATTCCGGCACGATGTGCGGCGGCGTCACCATGGGGTTGGCTTCGGTGTAGTTGTCGGGATGACCGAGGTAGTTCGGCGCATAAAACACGAAAAACGCGAACACCAGGAAAAACACGCCGATGCCGAATGCGTCCTTGGCCGTGTAATAGGGATGGAACGGCACCTGGTCCTGCGGACCCTTGACGTCGATGCCCAAGGGATTGTTCGAGCCCGGTATATGCAGCGCCCAGATGTGCAGGATGACGACGCCGACGATCACGAACGGCAACAGGTAATGCAGACTATAGAAGCGGTTTAAGGTCGGGTTATCCACCGAGAAGCCGCCCCACAACCAAGCGACGATGCTGTCGCCCACCATCGGAATGGCGCTAAAGAGATTGGTGATCACGGTGGCGCCCCAGAAGCTCATCTGTCCCCACGGCAGCACGTAGCCCATGAAGCCGGTGGCCATCATCAGCAAGTAGATGACGAGGCCCAGAAACCACAACATTTCCCGCGGGCTGCGATAGGAACCGAAGAACAGGCCGCGGAAAATGTGAACATAGACGACGATGAAGAACATCGATGCGCCATTGGCGTGGACATAACGCAGGAGCCAGCCATAGTTGACGTCGCGCATGATGTGCTCGACGCTGGAAAACGCCATGCTGGTATGCGGCGTATAATGCATGGCCAGCACGATGCCGGTGATGATCTGCACCACCAGGCAGACGCCGGCCAGCGATCCGAAATTCCACCAGTAGTTCAAATTCTTAGGCGCACGGTAGCCGGCGCCCACCGCGCCATGGATCAGCGACAGGATCGGCAGTTGCTGATTGACGGCCTTTATGAAACGATTTTTGGGCTCATAAGTTGAGGATGCCATGATCTCTGCCCCCTAGCCGATCTTCACAGTGGTGTCGTCGAGAAACTCGTAAGCCGGAATCTCAAGGTTGAGTGGGGCAGGACCCTTCCTGATGCGGCCCGAGGTGTCGTAATGGGAGCCATGGCAGGGGCAGAACCAGCCGTTATAATCGCCGCGCTGGCCCAAGGGAACGCAGCCCAAATGGGTGCAGACGCCGACCATGATCAGCCATTCGGGCTTCATCGCCCGTTCGGCATCGGTCTGGGGGTCGGGCAGGCTGGCCACGTTGACCGCTGCGGCCTCGGCGATTTCCTGTTCCGTACGGTGGCGGATAAAGACCGGCTTGCCGCGCCACATCACGGTGATGCTCTGGCCAACCTCAATATTGGACAGGTCGACCTCGGTCGAAGACAGCGCCAGCACGTCGGCCGACGGATTCATCTGATCTATGAGCGGCCAAGCCGCCGCCGCCGCGCCTACCGCCGCGAACGCGCCGCCCGCGACATACAAAAAATCGCGCCGTGTTACACCATCGGCTTCAGTCTGTGTGGCCATCAACAAACCCCTTGTCTTGACCTTATGCGGACCACGGGATGGTCCGGCCCCATCATTCCCCGCCCTTGACGGGCTCTTTGCACCGGGGCTACCAGACAAGATGGACCTACTGCCCCGGCTGTAGGCTTCCGGCCGTAACATTTAACGGGGGTGCAGCCAAGATGCAACGACTTAATCTGCCCGGACGCACCGGCAAAATCTTTCCCGGAACCGCCTGATGCGGCTTGCCCTCTTTCAGCCCGATATTCCGCCCAACACCGGCACCATTCTGCGCCTGGGCGCCTGCTTAAGCGTGCCGGTGGACATCATCGAACCCTGCGGTTTTCCCTTCAGCGAACGCTCGTTCCGCCGCGCCGGCATGGATTACCTCGACCTCGCTCAGATCACCCGCCACCTGGACTGGCCGCAGTTTCTTGACGCCATCGGCCATCGCCGTCCGGGCGCGCCCCGGCTGGTGCTGCTGACCACCAAAGGCTCGACGCCCCATACTGAATTCGCCTTTCGCGCCGACGATATTCTGCTATTAGGTCAGGAAGGCGCAGGCGCGCCGGAGTACGTGCACCAGGCAGTGGACGCCCGGGTGCGCATTCCCCTGGCGGCGGGCGTGCGTTCCTTGAATATCGCGGTGGCGGCCGGCATCGTGCTCGGCGAGGCGCTGCGGCAGACCGACGGCTTTCCGAAAGGCTAACCCCCAGCCATGAAACAAGATGTTGTAAATGACCGCAAAGCCCGGGCGGCCGCCTGGTTTGAGGACTTGCGCAACCGCATTTGCGCCGCCTTCGAGAAGCTGGAAGACGACTATGACGGCCCGCTGCGTGACCGGCCGGCCGGACGCTTTGCGCGCAAGTCGTGGCGGCGCGAGGCGGTGGCGGGCGATGACAGCGATACCGGCGGCGGGGTGATGTCGATCATGCGCGGCCGGGTGTTCGAGAAGGTGGGAGTCAATATCTCCACCGTCTACGGCAAGTTTCCGGCCGAATTCGCCAAGACCATCCCCGGCGCGGCCGAAGACCCAAGATTTTGGGCCAGCGGCATCTCATTGGTTGCCCACATGCACTCCCCCCTGGCGCCGGCGGTGCACATGAACACCCGCCATATCATCACCACCAAGGGCTGGTTCGGCGGCGGCGCCGACCTCAACCCGCCGCTTCCCAACGATCAGGACACCGCCGATTTCCATGCCGCCTTCAAGGCCGCCTGCGACGCCCATGACCCCGCCTACCACCCCCGCTTCAAAGAATGGTGCGACGAGTATTTCTTCATCAAGCACCGCAACCGCGCCAGGGGCGTCGGCGGCATCTTCTATGACTATCTGGAGGACGACTGGGAGAAGAATTTCGCCTTTACCCAGGACGTCGGCCGCGCCTTCCTCGACATCTATCCCAAGCTGGTGCGCCGGCACATGAATAAGCCCTGGACCGCCGAGGAGCGGGAGACGCAGCTTGTCTATCGCGGGCTTTATGCCGAGTTTAACCTGGTCTACGACCGGGGCACCCTGTTTGGCCTGAAAACCGGCGGCAATGTGGAGGCGATCCTGATGTCGCTGCCGCCCGAAGCCAAGTGGCCTTAAGATAAGGTGTGTGCTTAGATAGGTTCACGATATTATTATACTGTCATCCCCGCGAAAGCGGGGATCCAGCTCTTTGATATTACAATGGATTCCCGCTTACGCGGTAATGACAGCTTGATGTGGCAACAAATTAGCCTGACTGTATTTTGCCTTCAGAACTACCCCGCCCCCTCGGCCTCGCCGGCCAATTGCCGCTCCAGGCGGCCCAGCAGGTCCTTTCGCGTCGGTTTGAAGTCGCGGGCGATCCACCACAGCTCCAGCTCCGCCAACAGATCGCCGACGCCGGGGCCGGGCTCCGCGCCGAGCGCCAGGACGTCGCGGCCTTTCAAGGGAAAAGTCGGGATCGGCCAGCGCTCCACCTCCTGTAAAAAGCCGCGCCAGCGCTTATCGTCCAGGGCCACCTTGCGGCTGGCCCAGTTGAGGAGCGCGTGATCGACGAAGGCCTCGGTCCCCAGGCGATAGAGGAGCGCCCGCAGCCGCCGGCCAAAGCCGGAGCCGTCCTTTTCCGGGGCGATGTCCTCCCGCGGCACGATCATTTCGGCGAGCCGCACCTGATCGCGCTTGGGCAATCGCAGACGGACGCCGACATCGGCCGCGCCATCGGGCAGAAGGCTTCCTAAGCGCCGCACCGGATCGCTTTCCTTCCGTAAGCGCTCCAGCGCCACCACGCGGCCCAGGCGATCGTAGAGCGCCGCCTCCGGAACGATGCGGCCCAAAATGCCGCGCTCGGCCATCAGGCGGACGGCGGGCGCGGGATCGGGCGCCGCTAGCAGGCGCAACAACTCCGTCGCCACCCGCTCGGCGGAGAGGATTTTCAGGTCATCGCGGCGGCGCTCGCAGGCGGCAAGGCCGTCGGCGTCGGGCAAGACGCCGTTGGGCGGACCGTACCAGGCGTGAAAGCGGAAAAAGCGCAAAATACGCAGCGCATCCTCCCTGATCCGCAACTCGGCATCGCCGATGAAGCGCACTCGGCCGGCGGCCAGATCCTCCAGGCCGCCGCAGGGATCATAAACATTGCCCTCAAGATCGGCATAGAGCGCGTTCATGGTGAAATCGCGCCGCGCCGCGTCCGCCGCCCAGTCGTCGGTATAGGCGACGGTGGCGCGCCGGCCATCGGTGGAGACATCGCGGCGGAGCGTAGTGATCTCGAACGGACGGTGCGCGACCACGGCAGTCACCGTGCCATGGTCGATGCCGGTGGGCACCACCTTGATGCCGGCTTGCAGGAGCCGCGCGGACGCTTCCTCGGGCGTCAGCACGGTGGCGAGGTCAACATCCTTGACCGGCCTCCCGAGCACCCCGTCGCGCACCGCGCCGCCGACAAAGCGGGCAACCGCGCGCCCCGTTTCGCCGGCGGTCAAGGCGGCCATCACCGCCCGGCTTTCCGGCCAGTCAAGCCATGCGCGGTTTTTCAGGGGCGAGCGGGCGGCATCGATCATGGCGTCGCTGTGTCCCGGTCGCGAAATTCACCGGGCACCACCTTGCCGTTCTCCATATGGGGCGGGACGTATGTCTTTTGCGGGTCTTCGCCGGAGGACAGGGCGAGATAAATGAACAGGGCCGCCATGAAGGCCACCAACAGGCCCAGCGCCTGCACGAACTGGCCCTGCGCCGCTTCAACCTCCGCCGCCGAGTCGCCGGCCGCCTTGGCTCGTTTTTTGGTATAGCGCAGCCACAGGAAATAGATGACGAATGGCAGCAGAATAAGGATCACCCGCACCGCCGCGCCCATCTCCGCCCTATCCTCTCAAGCGTCTTGCCAAATTGACGATCATGCCCGCCGTCGCCCCCCAGATGTAATGGCCATTGTAGGGCATGGCGTAGTATTCGCGAAGCCGCCCCTTATACATGAGCTGCTTGCGCGCATGATTTGCCGGATCGAGCAGGAAGTCGAGCGGCACTTCAAACACCTCGGCCACTTCGAAGGGATCAGGATTGAGGGAAAAGCCCGGGGTGACGAAGCCGATCACCGGCGTCACCTTAAAGCCGGTGCCGGTGATGTAGTCGCTCATCTGCCCAATAATTTCGATATGGCGGCGGTGAAGGCCGATCTCCTCCTCGGTTTCACGCAACGCGGTGGCCACCGCATCCGCGTCGTGCGGCTCCACCCGACCGCCGGGAAAGCTTACTTGTCCGGCGTGATCGGTCAAATGGGCGGTGCGCTGAGTCAACAGGACGGTAAGTCCGCTGCGGCGCTCCACCAGCGGCACCAACACGGCGGCCGGCGTCGGCGCTTGATCGCCGACGAGATCCAGGTCAACGCGGTGATCTCCGGTAAGCTCGGACGGATGGCCATTACGCAGGCGCTCGATGATCAGCTTACGCATGACCGTCTCCCGCCGGGCCGATGGGAAAGAACCGCCCGCCGCTCCACACCCCCAGCATGCCGCCTTGCTCCTCGGCCAGTTCCACCAGGTCGTAGAACACGGCGCGGGCGATGAGCGCTTCCAAACGGTCGCGCACCAGAACATAAGGCGCCGGCTCGCCGGTTTTATGGTCGATCTCCACCCGGATCGGGTGGCCGGCGTCGGCGCTGACGTAATCGTCGACGTTGGTGCGAAAGGTCAGCGTTTGCTCCCGCCCCTCGCCTGCCACTTCCATCTCGACCGCCAGAAAAGGCGCGTCATCGACCCGGATGCCGACCTTTTCCACTGGCGTCACCAGGTAGTACTTGCCGTCATCGTCATGGCGCAGAATGGTCGAGAACAGCCGCACCATGGGTTTGCGGCCGATGGGGGTGCCCAGGTAGTACCACGTGCCGTCACGGGCGATGCGCATGTCGATATCGCCGCAAAACGGCGGATTCCACTTATGCACCGGCGGCAGGCCGCCGCCGGCCGCCGCCTTGGCGGCCGCCGCGAGGCTTTGCGTCCTGTCGTGTGTTAGGGTCATGGTGTCCAAAATATAGGGGGCGAAGGCCGCTATTTGAAGGTCTTAGCCAGCGAGACGATACGCCCGGATACCCCCGTGAGCGCTCCGGGAACTAGCTCCAGCGCCAACAGGCGGTCAAGATCGACCCAGCCCGGCATGATAAACCGCCCATGCTCGGTGTGCTGGAAGCCGACCCGGCTGTAGTAGGGATAATCGCCCACCAGAATGACGATCCGATGACCCAGCGCCTGGGCCCGGGCCAGGCCTTCCCGCATCAGGGAGATGCCGATGCCCCTGCCCTTCAGCTCCGGCAGCACAGCGATGGGGCCGAGCATCAAGGCCGGCACGTCCGCCGCCCCTTCCCGCCGGATGAGAATGGGCCAGAACCGCAGCGTGCCCAGAACCTTGCCGTCCTGGCGGGCGACCAAGCTTAATGCTTGCACCGGCTCCACGTTGTCGCGCAGGCGGTAGGCGGTTTTCTGATGGCGGTCGGGGCCGAAGGCCAGATCGAGAATCGCCTCCACCGCCGGCAGATCGGCATCCGCCTGCGGCTCGATGGCATACGATAGAGCGTTGGCTTCAGCGGCTTTCACGGCCTCGTCCCCCACGGCCCCCATGGGCCGCAAGCTCTGCGCCATAACACAAAAAAAATCGACAAACTATACCAAAAGAAGGGGCGGCGAGGCTTGGCCCCGCCGCCCAGCATCCTTGGAAAGAACTCAGCCGTTTACCAGTCGACCTGGAAGCGCATGCCGAAGGCATCGACGTCGTTTTCGCCGTCAACGCCATTGGCGGCTACCGCGAAGGCATCGCTGATGTCGGACTTGGAGTAATTCATCATGATGCGGCTGTAGTCATTAAGATGCCAATTGACTCCCAAAATCCAGGTCTTCTGCTTGCCGCCGAAGATGTTCTCGTCAATCAGATCGACCACATCATAGCGAATGCCGACCTGCCAGGCGCCAAAGCCGCCCTCATAGACCGGCTTTTTCACCTTGACGCGGTTGAAGCTGCCTTCCTTATAGGCGCGGCTTTCGCCGGTCAGGAACCAGGAGACATCCGCATACCAGGCATTGAACGTCGGATCGCCAAAACCGGCGACGTCGACGGCGCGGTCCGCCTTGATCCACATATATTCGCCTTGCGCCGAGAATGGGCCGAAGACGCCGGCCAATTCCAAACCGATCAGCGAATCGCTGTCATATAGGCTCGGCGTCGAAACCAGCCGCGTCGAGGCCAAATGCTGGTGCGGTCGCTGGCGATAGCGGTACAGGCTTTCATCGGCGCCGGCCTTGCGGTAGCGGTAATGGGCGCCGACATGAACGAGGCCGTTGTTACCGATTTTTGGGGCGAACGTGGCGCGGGCCGAGATGGTCTCGCCCTGATTGCCGCTGCCGCCGGACGCCGTGCCCTTTTGCGCGCCGACGCCAAAGGACCAGTTCTCCCCGCCCAGCAGGACGCCGACGCCGAGCTGGCGCTCGAAGCCGAAAGCATCGGTATTGCCGCCGCGCTCCATGAAGGTGATGAAGCGGCTGCTGGTCAGTTCTTCCAACGAGTTGAAGGTCTTGAAGTTGCCGACCATCACCTCGCCCACGCCAATGTCGTAGCCGATGATGGCATCGGTGATCTCCACTTCGTTGTCGGCAAAATCAGCCTCGAACTTGTACTTCACATTGTTCCACGCCTTGCCCTCGATGCCCAGGCGCGCGGCGCGGAATTCCGTGGCGTCATCATCGAGCGCATTATCGTCATCACTGATCCAGGCGGCATCCACAAAAATGCGGCCGCGCAGATTCATTTCAAAGCGGCCGTCGGCGCTGGAAATCTTCGGCGCCGGCTCCCATTTCACCTTGACCCCTTCAGCGGCGGTCTTCTTCTGAGTTTCTTTCAGTTCGTTAATCTGCGCCTGCAGGGCATCGATCTGCTGCTGCAACTGCTCGACAGATTGGGCGGAAGCCGCAACCGGGATCATGCTTAAGCCGACAAGCGATGTCGTTGCCGCCAGCGCGATCGCAAGACGTTTCCTAGTCATCATTAATCATTCCTCTTCGTATGTTATAGCCTGCTTGAGGTTGTTTTTCGGTCATAGAACCACTCCCCCAACGCGGCCTGTCTAAAGGGCGCGCATGACCGTGCGATGAAAGAAATATGACAGTTCGATGACAGGGGAAAGAGCAGCTGTGCTACCGGCGCTACCGGCGGAAGAACGGCAGCGGCGTATCGGCGGCGTTTTGGTAGGTCACGGAAAAATCGGACAGGGCGGCAAGCGCGTCCTCAATGGACTTGCCGGCCTTGACTTCAAAGGCATTGATGCCGCAGCGGGCCATGAAAAACATCTGGTCGCGACCCACATCCCCCACGGCGCGGATCTCGCCCTTAAAGCCATAGCGCTCGCGCAGCAGGCGGGCATAGGAATAGGCGCGGCCATCACGGAAGTTTGGAAAGTTCAGCGCAATCACGCTGAAGCGCGGCAGATCGTCAACAATCTCGCCGGGGTGTTCGCCGGGCTCCAGCTTTAGTCCCAAGCCGCCATTGCGCGCCGACAGTTCTTCCTTGCGCGACTTCCAAACCGCCAACGGCACGATGATGTCGCCCGCAGGCAGCGCTGCGGCATCCGCCGCAACGTGCGTCCAGGCGTCGTCAACGACCCGCCGATCCTTAATGAGTGGCATAGACATGCTCCTTGAATGGCTTGATGCCGACGCGCCGCAGCGTATCGAGAAACCGTTCGCCTTCCTCCCGCGTCGCCACGTAATAGCCCAACAACCGCTCCAGGGCCGGGATGATGGCGTCGCGCGAAAAAGCCGGGCCGATGATCTGGCCGATGGCCGCATCATCGGCAGCCGAGCCGCCGAGCGTGATCTGATAGAATTCCTCGCCTTTTTTATCGACGCCGAGGATGCCGATATGGCCCACATGGTGATGGCCGCAGGCATTAATGCAGCCCGACATTTTGATCTTCAGCTCGCCGAGATCATAAAGATAATCCATTCGGTCAAAATGCTCGGCGATTTCCATGGCGATGGGGATGGAGCGCGCGTTGGCCAGCGAGCAATAATCCAGCCCCGGGCAGCAGATGATGTCCTGCAGCGTGCCGATGTTGGCGCTGGCCAATCCCTGACCGTCAAGCTTCTTCCACAACTCAAGCAAATCGGCCTGGCGCACGTCGGCTAGCACCAGGTTCTGCTCATGGGTGGCGCGAATTTCGCCGAAGCTGTAGGCGTCCGCCAGGTCGGCGATGGCGCGCATCTGCGCATCGGTCACATCGCCCGGCGCAATGCCGGTCTTTTTCAGCGATACGCTGACAATGCGATAGCCCGGCGCTTTATGAGCATGAGTATTATGGGCGATCCACGCGGCAAATGCCTTGTTTTCCGCCTTTGCCTGCTCGAACGCGGCGACCGGTTCAGTGATTTTTTCGTAAAGATGCGGCGTGAAGAAGGCGGCAACGCGGGCGATTTCGGCATCGGTCAGCACCAGCGCGCTGTCTTTGGTATAGGCCCACTCGTCCTCCACCAGACGGCGGAATTCCTCCAGCCCCAGCTCATGCACCAGAATCTTGATGCGCGATTTGAACAGGTGATCGCGGCGGCCGAATTCGTTGTAAACCCGCATGATGGCTTCGGTATAGGTCAGTAGGTGCTTCTTTTCGACAAATTCGCGCACCAGCTTGCCGATCATCGGCGTACGGCCCATGCCGCCGCCGACGTAAACCGCAAACCCTACCTCGCCCCGATCGTTCTTGACGGTGCGGAAGCCGATGTCATGGAACGCCACCGCCGCGCGGTCATTGACGGCGCCGCTGAAGGCGATCTTGAACTTGCGCGGTAGATAAGAAAATTCCGGATGGAAGGTCGACCATTGGCGCATGATCTCCGCGTAGGGCCGCGGGTCTTCAATCTCGTCGGCGATGACGCCAGCGAAATGGTCGGAACTGATGTTGCGGATGCAGTTGCCGCTGGTCTGAATGGCATGCATTTCCACATCGGCGAGCTCGGCAAGAATATCGGGCACGTCCACCAGCTTCGGCCAGTTGTACTGAATGTTCTGCCGGGTGGTGAAATGACCATAGCCGCGATCATATTTTTCCGCGATATGGGCGAGCGTGCGTAACTGCCGGGACGACAGCAAACCATAGGGAATCGCCACCCGCAGCATGTAGGCGTGAAGCTGCAAATAAAGCCCGTTCATCAACCGCAGCGGGCGGAACTCGTCCTCGCTCAGCTCGCCCGTCAGTCGGCGCTGCACCTGACCGCGAAACTGCGCCACGCGCTCCCGCACGATGGTGGCGTCAAGATCGTTGTAGCGGTACATGGCCTTATAACTCCTTCCCCCTGGCGTATGGGTTATATACATAAAAAATGTGTATTTATTTATATTCTACACTAATATACGCAATTATTTTGCCGATGCAATACCAACAAATCAGGCGCGGTCGACGTAGGCGTAAGTTCCCTGCCCGATGGCGCACAGGGTGCGTTTGCCGTCCGTTTCGGCAAACACCTCCATGCGCGCCACCGTCAAGGTGCGGCCGGGACGCACCACCTGCGCCTCGGCAACCAGGCGCTCGCCAATGCCGGGGCGGAGGAGATTGATCTTGAACTCGGCGGCAAGTACGTCCTGGTCCGCCGCCTTTAACGTGCCAGAGGCAATGCCCCCGCTGTTGTCCACCAGGGTCGCCATCACCCCGCCATGAAAAAAGCCGGCTTGCTGACTAAGTTCTGGCCGATAGGGCGCCACCAGCATGGCGTAGCCTGGCCTAAGCGCCTGCAATTCAATTCCGAGATAGGCCATCAGACCTTGCGCCTGGAAAATTTCCCGCGCCGACTTTTCCCAATTGGGATCGCGGATGTCACCTGGGTACATCGTCCTCTCCATTGTTATAGGGCAGCACCATACTGTCGAGGAGCAAAACAAAAAAACATAAAAAGAGGGCCGCTCCGGAACGGAGCGGCCCTTGCCAGGCGGGTCTGGGGAGGGGTCGCCTTATCCTTCAACCTGATCGGACAGGACGGGCTCGCAAACGAGCCGCAGACCTTTTCCTAACCCGTTAAAGTCCAAGCAACCCCGTTAACGCTATACTATAGATATTCAGGTATAGTCAACTGGTAGACATCAAAAATATTTCCTTATATATAAGCCCTATTTATACATAAAGAAACGGGGCCGCGTGATGGCGGCCCCGTCCGACAAAGTAGCAAGTGATGAGCGGCTTAGAAGTCCATGCCGCCCATGCCGCCCATGCCGCCACCGGGCATCGCCGGCATCGCCGGCTTATCTTCCGGAATTTCGGCGACCACGGCTTCGGTGGTGATCAATAGACCAGCCACCGAGGCCGCATCCTGCAACGCGGTGCGCACCACCTTGGTGGGGTCGATGATGCCGGCCTTCACCAGGTCGGTGTACTCTTCCTTCTGCGCATCGAAGCCATAATTGGGCTCTTTGCTTTCCAGCAGCTTGCCGGCAACCACCGCGCCGTCATGGCCGGAGTTCTCGGCGATCTGCCGCAAGGGGGCCTGCAGGGCGCGACGGATGATGTCGACGCCGACGTTCTGATCGGCATTGCCGCCCTTGACCCCTTCCAGCGCCCGGATGGCGTAGAGAAGGG
Organism: Pseudomonadota bacterium; assembly: GCA_003577275.1. Classification (GTDB taxonomy): domain Bacteria; phylum Pseudomonadota; class Alphaproteobacteria; order Sphingomonadales; family Govanellaceae; genus PRO5. The sequence continues at coordinate 130,260 of QEVO01000006.1, read as the reverse complement.
CCGTGCCGCCGCCGGGAACGATGCCTTCCTCGACCGCCGCGCGGGTGGCATGGAGGGCGTCATCGACGCGATCCTTGCGCTCCTTCACTTCAATCTCGGTAGCGCCGCCGACCTTGATCACCGCCACGCCGCCGGCGAGCTTGGCCAGCCGCTCTTGCAGCTTTTCGCGGTCATAGTCGGAGGTGGTGGAGTCGATCTGCTGCCGGATCTGGCCGCAGCGGGCTTCGATTTCAGCTTTCTTGCCGGCGCCGTCAACGATGGTGGTGTCATCCTTGTTGATGGACACCCGCTTGGCCTTGCCCAGCATATCGAGGGTGACGCTTTCCAGCTTGATGCCGAGGTCTTTGGAGATCACCTGACCGCCGGTGAGGATGGCGATGTCTTCCAGCATCGCCTTGCGGCGGTCGCCGAAGCCAGGGGCCTTGACCGATGCGACCTTCAAGCCGCCGCGCAGCTTGTTGACCACCAGGGTCGCCAGCGCTTCGCCTTCCACGTCCTCAGCGATGATGAGGAGCGGACGGCCGCTCTGCACCACCGCTTCCAGAAGCGGCAGCATGCTCTGCAGGTTCGACAGCTTGTCTTCGTGAAGAAGGATATAGGGGCTGTCGAGCTCCACCGACATCTTTTCGGCGTTGGTGATGAAGTAGGGCGAGAGATATCCGCGGTCGAACTGCATGCCCTCCACCACTTCCAGTTCGGAAGCGAGGCTCTTCGCCTCTTCAACGGTGATCACGCCTTCCTTGCCGACCTTTTCCATGGCCTGGGCGATCATGTCGCCGATTTCCTTCTCGCCGTTGGCCGAGATGGTGCCGACCTGAGCGATTTCGCTGTTGGTGGTCACTTTCTTCGACCGCTTCTTCAGGTCGGCGACCACTTTTTCCACCGCCAGATCGACGCCGCGGCGCAGGTCCATGGGATTCATGCCGGCGGCCACCGCCTTCATGCCCTCGCGCACGATGGCCTGAGCAAGCACGGTCGCCGTGGTGGTGCCGTCGCCGGCGATGTCGTTGGTCTTGGACGCCACTTCGCGCACCATCTGGGCGCCCATGTTCTCGAACTTGTCCTTCAGTTCGATTTCCTTGGCCACCGTCACCCCGTCCTTGGTGATACGCGGCGCGCCGAAGGATTTTTCGAGAATGACGTTGCGGCCTTTGGGGCCCAGCGTCACTTTGACGGCGTCGGCCAGAATGTCGACGCCCTTGAGGATGCGCGTGCGCGCATCGGTATGAAATTTGACTTGCTTAGCAGCCATGTTGGGTAACTCCCTTCAAAGATCGTCAAAGGCGCGCGTATTTACGCCGCCTTCTTGCCGGAGGCCTTCTTTTCGATGATGCCGAGGATGTCGGATTCCTTCATGATCAGGAACTCCTCGCCATCGATCTTCACTTCGGTGCCCGACCACTTGCCGAACAGAATGCGGTCGCCCGCCTTGACGTCCAGCGGCGTCACCTTGCCGTCTTCGGCCTTGTGGCCGGCGCCCACGGCGATCACCTCGCCTTCGCTGGGTTTTTCCTTGGCGGAATCCGGAATAATGATGCCGCCAGCGGTCCTTTCCTCGCTCTCGACGCGACGGACGAGAACGCGGTCATGCAGAGGACGAAATCCCATGATGTACCTCTTCCTGTTTAAATGAGGCCGCCGCGGATGGGCGGCCGTTTCCCCTAAAACTAATGGATGGATTATTAGCACTCCTTTGGGGTGAGTGCCAATACCGTCGTGGATATGGCGTCTCGGTCTACAGGTGTCAAGGGCCGCCCCCGGAGATTTTTTTCATTTCAGGACAGGACCATAGGCGGCAATACAAGGCGGCTTCCCATGCCTGTCCTGAGTTCTTAGGATTAGGCCCTCGCTTAAGAAGGGAGCCCCTCATGATTACACTTTACGATTCTGTCATTTCCGGCAACAGCCATCGCGTCAAGCTGGCCTTGAGCCTGTTTGGTCTGCCCCACAAGATTACCCCCATTGATATCCTGCAAGGGGAGCAGCGGCGGCCAGAGTTCCTCGCCCTTAACCCCTTCGGCACCTGCCCCACCCTTGACGATGACGGCTTTATCATCCGGGATTCGGTGGCGATCTTAGTCTATCTGGCCCGCAAATATGGCAAGGATGAGTGGTACCCTCGGGAAGTAGAGGCTGAAACCCGGGTCAACGAATGGCTGATGACGGCAGCCGATGGCATTGCCAAGGGATTGGGCATGGCCCGCTACATCCGCCGCTTCGCCCCTCATCTGGAACCCAACCACGAGTTATCGGTGGCGCGGGGGGTGAAGGCGCTGGGGGTGATGGATGCCCATCTCGCCAGCCGGCGCTGGCTGGCCGCCGATCGGCCCACCATCGCCGACATCGCCGGCTATTCCTACGTCAAGCGCGCCCCGGAAGGCGACGTTCCGCTAGACCCCCACCCCAACGTCTGCGCCTGGCTGGCGCGCATGGAGGAATTGCCGAATTTCATCCCCTTTCCGGCGCAAAAGTAAAAAAAGAAAGGGCGGCGACCCGAAAGTCGCCGCCCAGGTTACGTCAGCCATTGGATCAGAAGTTAGTCCGGATCGCTCCGTAGTAGAAACGGCCAACCATGTCATAGGTCGCCGGATCAGAGTTGTTGTCTTCATAATCGAAGAAGAACGGCGGCTTCTTGTCGAAGATGTTGCGCACGCCGAGCACCAGCTGGACGTTATCGTTGAAGCGATAGCCGCCCTGCAGGTCATGATAGGTGTAAGCCGAAATCTTAGACCGTACCGATTCACCGGTGGTGGAGTTATCCCGGGTGGTGAAGGACTTCGAGCTGCCAATGAACCGACCGGTATAGGTCAAATGCCAATTCTCTTCGGAATAAGTCGCTGACCAGTTCATCCGCCAGTGCGGATTGGCGTTGATGTTCAGACCGCCAGTGTAGCCGTCATACTTCACCGCCGGCGCGCCAGGGAACGGCACCTTTTCCAGCTTCAGGAGATAGGTTCCCGACCAGTTGTATTGCATGGCGCCGGAATTGCCCAACTTGTGGCCATAGAGCACCGACCAGTCGATGCCGCTGGTCTTGAAGCTGCCGATGTTGGCCGTCGGCGTCAGGATGCGGGTCAACTGACCGACCGCGTCGCGCGGTTCGATCAATGCACAGAGCGGACTGGATAGATCGGTGCTCGACAAGCACTGATCGAGAACGGTCTGCGCGTCCACAGGATCGATGGCGTCTTTCAGGCTGATCCAGTAGTAGTCCAGCGTGATGGCCAGGTTTTCCACCGCGCTTGGCGTGAAGACAACGCCGATGGTCCAGGTTTTGGCCTTTTCTTCGCTCAGATCCGCATTGCCTTCCTCCACCGTGTTGACCTGACTGTCGCGTTGTTCAAAGTCTAACGGATCGGCGACACCCTGAGCGATACAGTTGGCGATGACGGTAGCGCTAGCCGGCGATTCGCAAGGATCCTGGAACGTCGGGAAGTTGATCTTGCGGCCGGCGAACAGCTCCAGCGCATCCGGCGCCCGGAAGGCGCGGGAATAAACACCGCGGAAGCGAACGTCAGTGGTCGGGGCGTATTGCGCGCCCACTTTCCAACTGAAGACGCCGCCGATGGTGCTGTAGTCGGAATAACGGCCGGCCAGATCAACGCCGAGATATTCCGCGAAGTCCTGCTTCGACACCAAGGGAATGGACAACTCGCCATAGATTTCTTTAACGTCATAGTGGCCGCTGCTCGACAGCCGCTCGCCGTCGCTCGACGCGCCGCTTTCGGTGATCGAGTCAACGTCATCGTGATAGGACTCGCGGCGCCATGCCGCGCCGGCGGCAAGACCGACATTGCCGGCGGGCAACTCGAACACATTGCCGGTAATATTAAATTCGCCGACATCCTGCTGCACCGTCTGGTGTTCAAACGAGGTGTAGCGAATGGCGTCAAGCTGGTCTTGGCTTAGATTGCTGCCAAAAAGGTTGATCGGAACGCATCCTGGCGTGGCGGCGCATCCCACCGGATCCAGGAAGCCGCGGTTGATGTTGTCAAGCCGGCCAAGGCCAAACACATTGGCGCTGACTTCGTTGCGGCCATTCATATAGGACAAGTCCCAGTTCCAGCGGTCATCAATTTCGCCCTTCAGGCCGACAACCATGCGGTAGGTGTTGACCTCCTGCTTGTATTGCCGCACCGCGCCAACATCAGCGAGACGACGCAGCAGCAGCACATCCTCGCCAAAGGGATTGAAGGGGTTATCGGCGGGAACATAGAAACCGACCGTGTTCGGCACCACCAAGGGCGGCGGCGCCAATTGCTGTTGCGATTCGCGCTTGACATAAAGACCTTCCGCATAGACGGAAACATTATCCATCAGCTCATATTCGACCTGACCGGAAATGGTTTTCCGCTCCTGCGGCGCAAAGATGTACATATAATCGGAATAGTTGAACCGATTGTCGTTGGACAGCGGCGAGAAGCCTTCGCCATCAGGATCCATCACCACCGCGTCGCCGGTTTCCAAGCGGAATGCCGTACCGGTGGGGGTGAACGAACTGCCGAAACTGTAGACATCGACGGTGCCGTCATCGAGGAGATCGGCGTCCTTGGGAAATGCTGAGAACTTGCGATCTTTAGAGTAAATCGGCTTGGTCTTATAATAGCTGACGTTGACCCAGCCCTTGCCGCGACCATCGGCGAACTTGCCGCCGGCGGTCATGTCTGCGCCATACTGTTCGCCATCGCCTTCTTCCGAGGTGCCGACCTGGCCATTGATCGACAGGCCTTCGAAGTCCTGCTTGGTGATGATGTTGATGACGCCGCCGATAGCGTCCGAGCCATAGATCGCCGAAGCGCCGTCGCGTAAGACCTCGACCCGCTCGATGATCGCCTGCGGAATGTTGTTCAAGTCAACGGTCAGCGAGGTGCCGAGGTTATCGGTCGCCACCATGCGGCGGCCGTTGACGAGAATGAGCGTGCGTTGAGAACCAAGTCCGCGCAAGTTAATGGAGGATACGCCGCGGCCGCCATTGTTGGTTTGGGCAGTTGTCTGAGAACCGCTCATCTGCGGGATTTCCTGCAATATGTCCGCAATGGACAGCAGGCCTTTTTGCGCGAAGACTTCTTCATCCAATACCGAAATCGGCGCCGCGCTGGTCAAGTCTGAGCGCATAATGCGGGTGCCGGTGACCAGCACCTCCTCGACTACCGGTTGCGCAACGGGCTGCGCATTTGCTGCCACCGTCGTCATGGCCAGCGCCATGGCGGCGCTGGACATCAACACCCGTTGCCGGGTGCCTCCCATGTGTCGTCGTTTAATCATTTTCCTCAACCTTTCTTTATGGAGGAGCGGACACTCCTCCCGTTGGACATTTGCGGCTGAAGTCTCGGAGGGTGGCGGCCCTCCGAGAACCCAACCGGCGATGTGACATGCCCGAAACCCGGGCACCCTGGATCGAGCTTTTGCTGAATTGCCCCTCCCAAGGCTGGTTAAACGCTAGTTCCGAGCCTGATTCATGGTCAAGAAAGAAGTCCCAAAACCGCCTGCGCTTGAGTAATTTTGAATTTTTTTTCTAAAATTATGTTGCCCGAACGCAACACTCTGTGGACAACCCCCAATTTAAAACTGGTTTCAATATTATCATAAGTGAGCATTACTATCACTGATTGTCGTGAACCATGGCGAATCGTTGGCGACCCAACCACACGGCATAGGCGGCGTGCAGCCGAGTAGATAAAAAAATTACCCACAACCGATTATAAAAAGTAATTTTTTTACTGAATACGATTTTAGTTCATAGTCACGCCTTCCATCAAACCGGCGGCGTTTGGTTTAGATAAAAATACAAAATTAATTAGTAAAATAAGGTTATTAGCTATCATTGATTGTCAATAGTATGACGGCCGTCATGCTTGGGACGGAATCTGAAATCAAGCGGATAGCGCTTATGATGTGACCTATTTACAACAGCGGAAGGCTAGGGAAAATCAGGCCTTGCCGCGCTCGATCAGCACATCATGCAGCGCCGCGCCGACCAGCATGGCGACGACGAACAACAAGACCTCGGTACGGCCCAGCACCAGCGCCGTCAGCGCCGGCCCCGGACAAAAGCCGGCCAATCCCCAGCCGATGCCAAAGATCGCCGCGCCAAGAACCAGGCGGGCGTCCACGTCACGGCGCGTCGGCACATGGAAGACATCGCCAAGGATCGGTTTCGGCCGCCGCATCACCAGGCGATAGCCGACGGCGTAGACCGCCAGCGCGCTGACCATGACCACCAGGAGGGTGGCGTCCCAGGCGCCGGCGACATCGAGAAAACCCTGCACCTTCGAGGGATCGATCATGCGGGAGACGCCAAGCCCGAGGCCAAACAGGATGCCCGACGCCAAGGCGGCAAATATCTGCGGCATGGCCCTACCCTCCGATCATATGGCGGACGATGAACACGGTGATTATCGCCGTCGCCATGAAGGCGGCGGTGGCGATGAGCGATCGCGCCGATAATCTGGCCACGCCGCAAACGCCATGGCCGCTGGTGCAGCCATTGCCAAGCCGCGTGCCGAAACCAACCAGGAGGCCCGCCGGGATGATATAGGCGCTGGCCGCCTCGATGGTGATGACCGGATTGCCGCCGAGCGCCAGATAGAGGCCGCCGCCCAGCACCAGACCGGCGACAAAAGCGAACCGCCACCAGCGCTCCGCGCCGCCCATGCGCATGACGCCCGCCATGATGCCGCTGACGCCGGCGACCCGACCATTCAGGTAGAGAAGAAGAACGGCCGCAAGGCCGATGAGAACGCCGCCAATCAAGGCCGGCAGGGGGGTGAAGTTGGTCATAAAGCCTCCTTCCCTTAGATGAGGGGATGGAAGCATCTTAAACCGCTTGGCAGATTTTATGAAGCGCCGCCGACGCCGCACTCAAGATCGCGCAGCAGGCCGTCGTTAATGCCATAGACCCAGCCATGGATGGCCAGACCGTGCCCGCGCGCCCACGCCTGGCGGACGATGGGCGTTTCCGCCACCCGGCGGACCTGCGCCGCCACATTAAGCTCGCACAGCCGGTTGAGCCGCACCCCCTGGTCCTGGATCGGCGTCAGCGAGCCGTCGTGCTGACGCGCCAGTTCGCGGATCGGCTCCAGCCAGTGGTCGAGAAGCCCGTTGCCTTCCCCACTCATGGCCGCGTGCACGCCGCCGCAACCGTAATGGCCGCAGACGATGATGTGGCGCACTTTGAGCACCTCGACGGCGAACTGCAGCACGGCCAGACAATTCATATCAGCCGGATGAACGAGATTGGCGACATTGCGATGAACGAACACCTCGCCAGGGTCAAGGCCGGTGATGACGTTGGCCGGCACCCGGCTGTCGGCGCAGCCGATCCATAAGTATTCCGGCGCCTGCTGCGCCGCCAGCCGGCGAAAATATTCCGGGTCGGCGGCGACATGAGCGCGCGCCCATTCCAGATTGCGGGCGAATAAATCCTTAAGCATGGACGACCCTTTGCTCTAACGCCAAACCGCGCCGCGCCGCCATGCGCGCCGCCAGACTGGCAAGATCAGGAGCGGTCAAGCGAAGCCGCGCCATGGGCAGAATAATGGCGTTTTCCAGCGCCAGATGCTGGCGCTGACCTTCGGCGAAGGCGCGCAGGTTTTCCCGCAAACTTGTACTCATCACCGGCTTGGGATGATCTTGCCACGCCTGAAGCCCGCGCATGATGACCTCGGCCAGGCGCGCATCCGTCGCATGGTCGGCGGCGAGCCGACCCAGCGCCTCGTCGATTTCATCATTCGGCCGCGCCCGCCGCCGCAACAGCGGGAACAGATCCTCCTCCTCGTCGATGATATGGGTCTGCATATCATGACCCATATAGGCCACGGCATCCGCAACGGCGTTGGCCTGGACAACCTCGGCATCGGCGATCGAGTCCAACAGCACGCACAGCAACCGCTGGCGCTCGTGATCGGCGGCAATGAACTGCAACGGCTCGCCCAGCAGCGCCGCCGGCATGGGTCCGATGTGGCCAGGATACCGCACCGGCCCGCCCCCTCACTCGCCCGATGACGGCCGGGCGCGCACCACCTGATAACCCGTGCGCCACACATACCGCACCGGCGCGCTCAAGAAGTGAACCAGCCGGGTGAACGGAAACACCAGAAAGATGGTAAGCCCCAGGAACAGGTGCAGCTTGAAGATGGGATGCACCTCGGCGATGTAGCTTGCCGCCGCCGCATCGAACGTGAATATACCTTGCGCCCAGGACATGAATTTCACCATCTCATGGCCATCCAGATGATCGAGCGAGACGGTAATGGTGCCAAGTCCCAAAAGCAATTGCAACCACAACAGCGCCAGGATGGCAATGTCGCCGAAGCTCGACGTTGTGCGGATGCGCGAGTCGCTCAGCCGGCGATGAAGGAGCATGGACGCGCCGATGAACGCCAGCACGCCGGCAACGCCGCCCACCGCCATCGCCATAACCTGTTTCGCGCCATGGGGTATGCCGAAGAAGTCATAGACCGCAATGGGCGTCAACAGACCGACGAGATGGCCGAGGAAGATCACCAGTACGCCAATGTGAAATAGGTTGGAGCCCACCATCAACTGACGGCGGCGCAGCAACTGGCTGGAGCCGGAACGCCAGCTATAGGGCTCACGCTCGTAGCGGAAGATGGACCCGAGCGCCAACACGGCCAGGCAGATGTAAGGATAGATGCCGAAAACCAGGGTGTTGAAGAAATTTTCCATGACTTACCCTTCCCTTCCCTGTCCTACGATCTCCGACGGCTTCAGGGTCTTGACGATATCCGCCATGCGTGGGCACCCCGCGCCCTCGGTCGGCGGGCCGAAGGTGACGGCCTCCTCCTGCCATTGCCGGTCGAGCGCCGCCAAATCGTGGGGATTATCATCGCCCACCTCGATAAGATCGCCGGCCTGCGCGTTGTCCGTATTCGCCAGCGACAGGAGCGCCGCCAACAAGACCGCATAGCTGCTGCCGCGCTGCCGCAGGCGGTCTTTCAGTGCATTCAAGATATGCGCCGGCTGACCCAACAGGTCGCGCGCTTCCGCCTCCGGCAGCATCGATAGAAATTCGAGGAATAGCGGCAGGAAATCCGGCAGCTCGCTCGTCCCGATTTCCAGGCCGTTTTGTTCGTAAAGCGCTTTCAAATCCACCAGCGCCTGCCCTCGGTCGCGACCTTCGCCATGCACGTGTTCAAAGAGGTGCAAGGACAGCGAACGGGTGCGATCAAACAGTAATATATAGCGTTCCTGAAGATCATAAAGATCGCTCGACGCCAGCTCTTGCGCAACGTCCTGCACGCCGCGCGACAGCGGTTCTTGGATCAGACCTTCGCTGTTGATCGCTGCTGCGATATCGCCGGCGGCGGCCTGGATTTCCGCCGTCGGATAACTGAGAAGCAGGGAGAGCGCCTTGAAGGTTTTCGCCATCACATCACCTCCGTCGGCGTTTTGATGCGCGGCCGCTTGGGCGCGCCAAAGAGATTGGCCTTGCTTGACCCATCCGAACAGCCGTTGCCGAACGAGAAGCCGCAGCCGCCGCGCACGTCATAGGCGTCCTCGCTGACCTCGCGGTGGCTGGTGGGGATGACGAAGCGGTCCTCGTAGTTGGCGATCGCCATTACGTGGTACATGTCCTCGATCTGGCGGCCGCTTAAAGCCACGCGCTTGGCGACGGTCTCATCCGTCACCCCGTCCACGGTTTTCTTGCGCATATAAGCGCGCATCGCCATCATGCGCTCCAAGGCCTGCACCACCGGCTTTTCATCCCCGGCGGTCAACATGTTGGCGAGATAACGCACCGGAATGCGCAGCGAGCGCACATCGGGCATCTCGCCATCGCCGCCGATTTTGCCGGCCTCCATGGCCTGCTGAATGGGTGATAACGGCGGCACGTACCACACCATGGGCAGGGTGCGGTATTCGGGATGGAGGGGGAAGGCCACCTTCCAGTCGCACGCCATCTTGTAGACCGGCGATTTTTTCGCCGCCTCCAGCCAAGCGTCCGGCACACCGTCCTTGCGCGCTTGCGCGATCACTTCGGGATCATGGGGATCGAGGAAGATTTCCAACTGCTCTTCATAAAGATTTTTCTCGTCCTTCACCGCTGCCGCCGCCTCGATGCGGTCGGCGTCATAAAGGAGAACGCCCAGATAGCGGATCCGCCCGACGCAGGTTTCCGAACACACCGTCGGCTGCCCCGATTCGATGCGCGGATAACAGAACACGCACTTCTCCGACTTGCCGGTGTTCCAGTTGTAATAAATCTTCTTATAGGGACAGCCGGAAACGCACATCCGCCAGCCCCGGCACTTCTCCTGGTCGATGAGCACGATGCCGTCCTCGGCGCGCTTATAAATGGCGCCCGAGGGACAAGCGGCGACGCAAGTGGGGTTCAAGCAATGCTCGCACAGCCGCGGCAGGTACATCATGAAGGTGTTTTCGAACTGGCCGTAGATTTCCTTCTCGACCCCTTCGAAGTTATAGTCCTTGGAGCGCTTGGAAAATTCACCGCCGAGGATTTCCTCCCAGTTCGGTCCGCTCTCGATCTTCTCCATGCGTTCGCCGGTAATCAGCGAGCGCGGCCGCGCCGTCGGCATGGCCTTCATCTCCGGCGCTTTTTGCAGGTGCTCGTAATCGTAGGTGAAGGGCTCGTAATAATCGTCGATCTGCGGCAGATCAGGGTTGGCGAAAATTTTCGCCAGCACCTGCAATTTGCCGCCGATCTTGGGACGAAGCTTGCCGGCGGCGGTACGCAGCCAGCCGCCGTTCCACTGCTTCTGGCTTTCCCAATTTTTGGGATAGCCGACGCCGGGCTTCGATTCGACGTTGTTGAACCAGGCGTACTCCATGCCTTCACGATTGGTCCACACGTTCTTGCAGGTGATCGAGCAGGTATGACAGCCGATGCATTTATCGAGGTTCAAGACCATGCCGACTTGGGCGCGAACTTTCATGACCTACTCTCCTTACTCTGCCGCCGCCGGCTGATCCAGCCAGTCGACTTCACTCATCTTGCGCACAATCACAAACTCATCGCGGTTCGATCCCACCGTGCCGTAGTAGTTGAAGCCGTAGGACTGCTGGGCATAGCCGCCGATCATGTGGGTGGGCTTCAATACCGCCCGGGTGACCGAATTGTGAATGCCGCCGCGTTGGCCGGTGATTTCCGATCCCGGCACGTTCACGATCTTCTCCTGGGCGTGGTACATGAAGATGGTGCCTTCCTTCATGCGCTGCGACACCACCGCCCGCGCCACCAGCGCGCCGTTGACGTTGAAGGCTTCCACCCAATCGTTATCGACGATGCCGGCTTTGGCCGCGTCAACTTCCGACAGCCACACGATGGGACCGCCGCGCGACAAGGTCAGCATCAGCAAGTTATCGGTATAGGTGGAATGGATGCCCCATTTCTGGTGCGGCGTGATGAAGTTCAACACCACGTGCTTACCGCCGGCGCGATCGAGCATCGGCTTGACCGTCTTGGTGTCGATGGGCGGACGGTAGACGCACAATGCCTCGCCGAAGGCGCGCATCCACAGATGATCCTGGTAAAGCTGCTGACGACCGGTCAGCGTACGCCAGGGGATCAGCTCATGCACATTGGTATAGCCGGCGTTATAGCACACTTTCTCCGATTCCAGGCCCGACCAGATGGGCGAGGAAATGATCTTGCGCGGCTGCGCCACCACATCGCGGAAGCGGATTTTCTCGTCTTCCTTCGGCAGCGCCAGATGGGCGTGCTCGCGGCCGGTGAATTTCGACAGAGATTCCCAAGCCTTGACCGCCACCTCGCCGTTGGTTTCCGGCGCCAGCATGAGGATCACTTCCGCCGCATCGATATCGGTCTCGATGCGAGCCAAGCCCTTGCTCGGTCCCTCGTCATCGACCACGCCGTTCAAGCCTTTTAGAAGCTCTACCTCGTGTTCGGTATTCCACGCCATGCCCTTGCCGCCGTTGCCGATCTTGGTCATCAGCGGGCCCAAGGCGGTGAAGCGCTTATAAAGATTGGGATAATCGCGCTCGACCACGGTGATCTGCGGCATGGTTTTGCCGGGAATGGCTTCAATCTCGCCTTTTGTCCAATCCTTGACGTCCAGCGCCTGGGCGATTTCCGCCGGCGTGTCGTGGAGGATAGGCGTCAACACCGTATCTTTCTCCACCCCCAGCACTTCCGGCGCGATCTCGGAAAACTTACTAGCAAAGCCTTTGTAGATTTCCCAATCGCTCTTGGCGCCCCACACCGGATCGACCGCGGCGGTCAAGGGATGAATGAAGGGGTGCATGTCGGAGGTATTCAGATCGTTCTTTTCGTACCACGTCGCGGTAGGCAGCACGATGTCGGAATAAACGCAGGTAGTGGACATGCGAAAGTCGATGGTCACCAGCAGATCCAGTTTTCCTTCCGGCGCCTCATCATGCCACACCACATCCTTGGGCTTGGCGATCCCCATGCCGCCCAGATCCTTGCCCTGCACGCCATGCGAGGTACCCAGGAGATGCTTTAAGAAATACTCATGGCCCTTGCCCGACGAACCCAGAATATTGGAGCGCCAGACGAACATATTGCGCGGCCAGTTCTTGGGATTGTCGGGATCATGGCAGGACAGTTTGACCTCGCCGGATTTAAGCGCCGAGACCAGATAATCCTTGGGCTCCTGCCCGGCCTTGGCCGCCGCCTTGGCGATATCGAGCGGATTGGTCTCCAGTTGCGGCGCGGACGGCAGCCAGCCCATGCGTTCGGCGCGGACGTTGAAATCAATCATCGCGGCGTCCCACGGCCCTTCCGGCGCAGTGGGCGACAGAATCTCCGACGCCTCTAAAGTCTCGTACCGCCATTGATCGGTATGCGCATACCAGAACGAGGTGGAGTTCTGCTGGCGCGGCGGGCGGCTCCAATCCAGCCCGAAGGCCAGCGGCAGCCAGCCCGATTGCGGCCGCAGCTTCTCCTGGCCCACGTAATGCGACCAGCCGCCGCCCGATTGGCCGATGCAGCCGCACATCACCAACAGATTGATGACGCCGCGATAGTTCATGTCCATGTGATACCAGTGGTTCATCGCCGCGCCGATGATGACCATGGATTTGCCATGGGTCTTCTCGGCGTTGGAGGCGAATTCCCGCGCCACCGTCACGATATGATTGCGCGGCACCCCGGTGATGCGCTCCGCCCAGGCCGGCGTATAGGGCACGTTATCGTCGTAAGAAGCGGCGACGTTTTCGCCGCCCAGCCCACGATCAAGCCCGTAATTGGCGACGAAAAGATCGAACACGGTGGCGACCAGCGAGTCGCCATCCTTCAATTTCAGCGCCTTGACCGGCACCTTGCGCAACAGGATATCGGGATGATCCGTGCCCTCGAAATAATCATGCTCGCGGTTGCCGAAGTAAGGGAACGCCACATCGACCACATCGTCATGATCATCGTCGAGAATGTTGGTCAGCCGCAGCGACACCTCATTGCCGGCGGCGTCCTTTTCTTCCAGGTTCCATTTGCCCTGCTCGCCCCAGCGGAAGCCCACCGAGCCTTGCGGCGCGACGATGGCGCCGGTCTTGCCGTCAACCGCCACCGTCTTCCATTCGGGGTTGTTGCTCTCCCCCAACGCACCCTCGAAGTCGGCGGCGCGCAGCAGGCGCTCCGGCACATAATCGTTGCCGCGCTTGACCAACCGCACCAGCATCGGCATATCGGTGTATTGCCGGGCGTAGCGCTCGAAGTAGCCGGCCTGACGGTCGAGATGATATTCGCGCAAGATCACATGGCCCATGGCCAAGGCCAGCGCCGCATCGGTGCCTTGCTTGGGGTTGAGCCACAGATCAGCGAACTTCGCCGCTTCCGAATAGTCGGGGCAGACCACCACGCTCTTGGTGCCGCGATAGCGCACCTCGGTATAAAAGTGGGCGTCGGGCGTGCGGGTCTGCGGCACGTTGGAGCCCCACAGCATAAGGAACCCGGCGTTATACCAATCAGCGGATTCCGGTACGTCGGTCTGTTCGCCCCAGGTCATGGGGCTCGATGGCGGCAGATCGCAATACCAATCGTAGAACGACATGCACACGCCGCCCAGCAGCGAGACATAGCGCGAGCCCGCCGCATAGGACACCATGGACATCGCCGGAATGGGCGAGAAAGCGATGATACGGTCGGGACCATGATCCTTAATCGTATAGGCGTTGGCGGCGGCGACGATTTCATTCACCTCATCCCAGTCGGCGCGCACAAAACCGCCCAGCCCGCGCTTTTTAGTATAAGAGTCGCGTTTCTTCTGATCCTTGACGATGGAAGCCCACGCCGCCACCGGCGGCAAGGTGACGCGCGCCTGCCGCCACAGCTTGAGTAATTGCGAGCGCACCAGCGGATACTTCACCCGATTTCCCGAATAGAGATACCAGCTATAGCTGGCGCCGCGGCCGCAGCCGCGCGGCTCGTGGTTGGGCAGCTCGGGGCGGGTGCGCGGATAGTCCGTCTGCTGCGTCTCCCAGGTGACGATGCCGCCTTTGACATAGATCTTCCACGAGCACGAGCCGGTGCAGTTGGCGCCGTGGGTGGAGCGGACGATCTTGTCATGCTGCCAACGCTTGCGATAACCGTCCTCCCAGGTGCGGTCTTCCTCGGTGGTGACGCCATGTCCGTCGGAAAAAGCGCCGACCTCGCGCTTGGCGAAAAAGTTCAAACGATCCAAGAGATGACTCATGACGCCCTCGTTTACTGTGCGAATTGCGGTGCGGCTGCGCCGCTGCGTTTGTGCTCAATGTCATAGAGCATGCCGCCGCGCCGGGTGTAGACGAACCATGTCACCAGCACGCAGGTTACATAAAAGAGCAGGAATCCCCACAGCGCGCCCTCGGGACTGCCTGTTGCGGCGATGGACGTGCCGTAAGCTTTGGGGATGAAGAATGCTCCATAAGCGGCGATGGCCGAGGTGAAGCCGATGATCGCCGCCGACTCCTTCTCGGCATGGCGCAAGCGTTCCGCCTCGGTGGAGCGCGGCATCAGGCGGCTCATTTCCTTGCGCATGATGATGGGGATCATCTGGAAGGTCGAGGCGTTGCCGACGCCGGCGGCGAAGAACAGCACCATGAACATGGCGAAGAAGCCCCAGAACGCGCCCGGCTGATCCTTGATGCCGAGGAAGTAAAGCACGCCGGCGACGCCTACGATCATCATGATGAAGACCCAGAAGGTGACACGGCCGCCGCCGAACTTGTCGGAAATCCACCCCGTTCCGGCGCGGGACAGTGCGCCGATCAAGGGCCCGAGGAAGGCGTACTTCAGCGAATTGATATCGGGAAACTGCGTCTTTGCCAGCAGCGGAAAGCCCGCCGAATAGCCGATGAAAGAACCGAAGGTGCCGGTATAAAGCCAGCACATGATCCAGTTATGCTTGCGCTGGAAGATCACCGATTGCTCGGAGAACGAAGCCTTGGCCGCAGCGATGTCGTTCATGCCGAACCAGGCGAGGGCCGCCGAAAGAATGAGAAACGGCACCCAGATGAAGCCGGCGTTCTGCAGCCATAATTTCGTGCCGTCCGCTGCTTCTTGCGGTGCGCCGCCGATCGCGCCGAAGATGCTGGCGGTGATCACCAGCGGCACCGCGAACTGCATGATGCTGACGCCGGCATTGCCGAGACCCGCATTCAAGGCCAGCGCGTTGCCCTTCTGGCTCTTGGGGAAGAAGAAGCTGATGTTGGCCATGGACGACGCGAAGTTGCCGCCGCCGAAGCCGCACAGCAACGCCAACACCAGGAACAGGAAATACGGCGTGTTGGGATTTTGCACCGCATAGCCGATGCCGAACGCCGGGATCAACAGCGACAGCGTGCTCATGGTCGTCCACAGACGGCCGCCGAAGATCGGCACCATGAAGGAGTAGAAGATCCTGAGCGTCGCTCCCGATAGCCCCGGCAGCGCCGCCAGCCAGAAAAGCTGATCGGTGGTGTAGTTAAAGCCGATGGAGGGCAGTTTCGCCACCACCACGCTCCACACCATCCATACCGAGAAGGCCAGCAGCAGGCAGGGGATCGATATCCACAGGTTCCGTTGCGCGATGCGCCGGCCCTTCTCCTCCCAGAACGCTTCATCCTCGGGCCGCCAATCGGTAAGCACGATGGGCGACGCCGCCGCATGCTTTTTGGGCTCGTGAATTTCCCGCAGTTCTGGAAATTGCGGTAGTTGCGCCAGTTCCGCGCCTGTAGCTTCGCGCTCCATCTGGCGCACGGCAATGTGCATCCACACCGTCGCCACGCCGACAATGGCAAAAAGCAGCACGAAACAGCTTGTCCAAATGCCGGTCAGATCGTTCATGGCGCCAAACAGGATGGGCAATATGAAACCGCCCAGGCCGCCGATCATGCCCACAAGGCCGCCGACCGCGCCGACGTGCTCGGGATAATAGACGGGGATGTGCTTATAGACTGCCGCCTTGCCCAGCGACATGAAAAAGCCGAGAACGAATACCGTAACGATGAACGGCGCCAGCGCCATGCTGGTGGAGAAAGTGATGTCGCCGCGTATGCCGTGAATGACGTAGTCGGTATTGGGATAAGACAGCATGAACAGGCAGACGAGAGAGACGCCGAACGTCGCGTACATTACTTTACGCGCGCCGAAGCGATCGGAGAGATGGCCGCCATAGGCGCGAAACAGGCTCGCCGGTATGGAGTAGAGGGCGCCGAGCATGCCCGCCGTCTTGATATCCACATTATAGACGCCGATCAGGTAACGCGGCAGCCACAGCGCCAACGCCACGAAGGCGCCGAACACAAAGAAATAATAAAGCGCGAAGCGCCATACCTGCTGTTTCTTTAACGGTTCAAGCTGCAACAGCGTGCCGCGCGCCTTTTCGCCTTTTTCCCGGCGCGCCACCAGTTCCGGGTCATCCTTGGTGGTGATCCAGAAGATCGCCGCCATGACCACCAACGCCGCCGCCCACACCTGCGCCACCGTCGTCCAGCCGTACGCCACGAGCACGAACGGCGCGATGAACTTGGTCACCGCCGCGCCGACGTTGCCGACGCCGAAGATGCCGAGCGCCGTTCCCTGCTTTTCCTTAGGGTACCATTTGGAGACGTAAGCGATGCCGACGGCGAACGAGCCGCCGGCGAGGCCGACGCCCAAGGCCGCCAGCAGGATCATCTCGTAGGTGTCGGCATAGGATAATAAAAAAGTCGCCAACGCGGCAAAGAGCATGACCAGGGTATAAACGATGCGGCCGCCATACTGATCGGTCCAGATGCCAAGGAAAATTCGCACCAGCGAACCGGTCAGGATCGGCGTACCGACCAGCAAGCCGAATTCGGTTTCCGATAAGCCGAGCTCATCCTTAATCCGTATCCCGATGATGGAAAAAATTGTCCACACGGCAAAACATACCGTGAAGGCCAGCGTGCTCATGCCAAGCACGCGGTTCTGATCGCTTGATGTCACCTTGTCGAGATGATGCATGGTCAACCTCATATGGGACGAGAGCCGGCAAGAGCGCCGGATCGTCATGGTCCGCATTATCGCCAAAGTTGCATGGCCTTCACTTGATGAGGGTCAAGCCAGGCGGCGGCAGATGGCTGATTTTCGAGCTTAAAAACGTTGAAAAGCCGGTTACCCGGGGCTGTTTTTGTTGTTTCTTGCTAGCTTCCTTGCTATGGATTGACACACAAAAATAAACCGCTTGATAAATATCAAGTAACCTTTGCTCAGGTAGGCTTAAGAGAATCACCCATGCGCCAGGAGGATGCTCCCCTCGTTCGCACTCTCCCGTTATTCGCGGGAGCGAGCGAGATGACAGTTGAGAAGCTGCTCCAGGCCAGTTTTCTTCAGCGCTTCCCGGCGCAGGTCGAGCTGATTAGCGAAGATCAGCCGGCGGACTTTTTCTATGTCGTTCTGGAAGGCTGCATCGAGCTTTTCGCCAATGCCGGGCCTAAACAGAGCACGGCGGCCATTGTCCGTCCGGTTTCGTCCTTCGCCGCCGCCGCGGTTTTGCGCGACGGCAATTATCTGCTGTCGGCCAGAACGGTGGAGCAGAGCCGCGTGTTGATGATCCCGGGAGAAAGCGTGCGCGCCGCCTTTGCCGGCGATGCTGCTTTCGCCAAAGCATTTGCCCTTGAACTGGCGTCGGCCTATCGCCGGACCATGAAGGCGCTGAACAATCAAAAGTTGCGCACCGCCATCGAGCGGTTGGCCAACTACCTGCTGCAGGAACATCAAACTCAGGGCGCTACCGGCAACCTCACGCTGCCCACCGAGAAGCAAACATTGGCCTCCCTTCTGGGCATGACTTCGGAAAATCTGTCCCGCTCCTTCGGAGCGCTGGCCGCCCATGGCGTCAAGGTGACGGGCAGAGACATTCAGTTGTCGGATATCGCCGGCTTGGAAACCATCGCCAAGCCAATCCCGCTTATCGACGACCCTGCGTATTAATGCCCTCTTCCCGGGACAGCAGCGCCGCCCATTCCTCCGGCGTATTGATGTTCAATAGCTTGCCCACCTCCTCGGCGGTGGGCATGACGGCGCTGGCCTTGACGGCCGCCAACAGGCGCTTGACCGGCACCCCTCGTCCCGCCTTCAAGTCCCGCGCCGCGACTTTCAGAAATGCTTTAACATCGTTGTCGAGCCGCAGCGCCGCCGGCAAGGGATGGGCGATAAAATAAGCGGCGGGCGCCGGATCTGAGAGCAGCCTGAAGAGCAGATCCGGGGCCAGAAGCGGCATATCCACCGGCACGATAAGCCACTGCTCAAGCCCGCCGCTGAGCGCCAGGTTCTGAGCCAACGCGCAGATCGAAGCCACCGGTCCGCCATCAGGCACCAGATCGCGCAGCCCCGGCAAACGGCCGCCGATGACCAGGCGCGCCGGGCCCATGGCGTCCAGCCGCCGCTGCATGTGCTCGATCAAGGGCCGGCCGTGGTAGGAGAGCTGAGCTTTGTCGCAGCCCATGCGCCGCGAACGGCCGCCGGCCAACAGCAGAATGCCGAACGCGCCCGGCGCGTCTTTCTGGGAATTCAGATCGCTGCGATCGTGCATTTTGCGCCCCAAATAGAACACTCTTCCCCAGTTTGACGCTTATCGGGAAAAGCCGCGCGATCACTTGTTTAAGATCAAGTCGGCGATAAAGGCGGGATTTTAGGTCTCGTTATGGAACGGACATTCGGGGCAGGATTTACGAAAGCAGGTGGTGGCCAAGTCGACATCGCAATAGGTGCACAGCGCGAAGGTATCCGGCAGCGTCACCACGTTGCGGTTGATGTCGATCCCCTCCTCCCGCAATGCCTGCAAGGTGCGCGAAAAGGTCTCGGGCTTCATGCCGAGATAGGAGGCGATCACCGATTTCTCCAGCGGCAACTCAAGGGTGGTGCGGCTGTCGCCGGCGGCGATGAACTGCTTTAAGAGGAACCGCCCCACCCGCTCCGTCACCTTTTTCAAGGTCAACTGTTCGAACTGACTGATCAGCGCCTTGGAGCGGTTGGCCGCCGCCGCCAGCATGTTGAGGGCGAATTCCTGGTCGTTCTTGACCCGCTCGCGCACCACCGAGGCGGGCAGCGACAAGAGCTCCACGGCCTCCACCGCCTGGGCGGTGACCGGGTAGATGGCGTCCTTGAAAATCACCGTATCGGGAAAGCCGTCGCCGGTGGTCAGCACCTCGAACACCGATTCCTCGCCTTCGGCGTTGCCCTTCAACAGCTTCACCCAGCCTTGCAGCACCAGATAGAACCGCTCCACCGGCTCGCCATGAAGGAAGATGACCGCGCCGCGGGGATGGCTGACGATGCGTCCCTGGGATAAAATTTCCCCCAGCGCCTGCTCGCTCAAGCCGGCGAACAGCGGCGAATCGCAAATCACCCCGAGACGGGCCTGTATTTCCGCCGGCAGCCGCGGCACCACCCGGCAGTTGGGCCCATCTGCCGCCACCGCCAGATTATCGGCGAAATACAGCACTACCTGCTGCAGCATATCCATCTTGGTGCTGATGAGGTCAAACCAAGCTTCGGGGGAGGCCTTTTTAAGTTCTTCCGCGCTGTCGCCGCCAACAATGGCGCCCTCGATGGCATTGACCCGGCGCGCCTCCGGCGCCCGACCGACCATGCTATCGTAATGCTGGCGCTGAGCTGGGCCGCAAAGAGCGAGAAACGTCCGCTCATAGGCCTTCAATTCGGCGACGATGGGTTTGAGGCGATTGGCGCGATCACACACCGCCGGGCCATCCTCGCCCGGAGCGGCGCCCACCGCCCGGACCTGGCCTACCCGCTCTTTCCATTTGAGAAGATTAACAAAAGCGCTGACCCGCGACGGGTCATTCAAGGGGTCGAGGGTGGCGGCGACCGCGGCCGCCTCCAGCGCCGGCTCGATCAGCGACCGGCTGTAGAAGGCTATCAGGTCGCCGGTTTCGGCCTTGCCCTTGAGCACGCCCGCCCGCCGCCGCGCCAGCTCGGGCATCAGCCCGCTGACCTGTTCGATATGATCGTCGGAAAGATCGGCAACCACGGTAACCGCCCGCCAGGCGGCATCGACGATGCCGTTCTGTCGCCGGTAGGCGTCGGCATAGGTATCGCCACCGGGGCCGGAACACAGCATGGCCAGCCCCCGCTCCCGTTGCGCCTCATGCACGAACTTGCATAAGGGGACTATCGTCGCCGCCATTCCGTATCCCTCAGTGACCAATCATCAGTATAACCGCCGTAGCGCGGTTTGTTATAGAAGTTCCCGGCAGATTGGTCGATTCTAAACGGTATGGCAAGCTTAAGCGGATAAGTAGATGGCCCCGCCGGGGATAACCGGCGAGGCCAGGATGATCAGAACTTCACCTCGGTCATCAGCATGACCTTGGTGGTGTCGGTGGCGAAGCCGTCGGCGTTATAGTCGGCAAGCTTGGCGGTGACCGTCACATGCGGGCCAAAGCCCCGGGAAATCAAGGCATTCCACTCGGTTCCATAGTCGATGCTGTTTTCGGTGGACGAGAAATCATGATAGACCACCTTGAACGTGGTGCCGGCCAGGAAGTCATTACCGGCGTGCTTGTAGGTCACGTCGACGTAGATGTCCTCCAGGCCGTTGGCCGGGGTGGTCAGGAACTTGTCGGCCCAGCCGTTAAAGGCATGCAAGGTGGCAAGCGGCGTCTGGAACGCCACCGAGCCGTTGCCCTCCAGGCGTTCATAGCCCGCCTTTAAGGTCAGGCTTTTCCAGGCTAGGCCCGGCTCAATCAGGAAATAATCGAGGCCGAAGTTGGCCGGATTATCGCCGTGCTCGGTCTGATGGGCGAACTCCAGCGCATAGAGCGCGGCGACGGCATTGGCCAACTGCGCCTTGCCGGCCAGCCGCGCGCCAAAGGTCTTGGACGACGAGCCGGGGGCATCGGGAATGTCGAGGAAATAGCCGTAGGCGGTGAGCACGCCCAGCGCCTTGGCGTCGTATTCCGCGTGCAGGAGATGGATGTTGTTGTCGCGCCAGATACCCACCGGGGAATCCGGCCCGAACACCCGGTTGACCCGCCAGGCGTAGGCATAGGTCGCCTTCAGGCCGGGCAACGCGCTGACCGTCACCATGCCGGCGTCCATGGTCTGGTCATTCTGCCGCCAGCCCACCGAGCCGATGAAGCGCTGATTGCCAAGATTGATGGTCTGACGGCCGCCGATGACATCGATCTCCTTGATGCCGTTCCAGCGCGCCGCCAACTGATTGAGCACCACGTCCTCGGGATCGGCCACCACCGGATACGTCACCTTGCCGTTGATGGTGTCGTTGAAGTTCTCGCTGCCGACGGTGACGATCGCCTCGCCTTCCGCCACCACGCTGAACCCCGCCACCACGCCGGAGCGCACGCCGGCGCGCACGCGCAGCGTCGAGGCGTTGGCATTGTGTAAAAGTCCCTTCTGGTCGACGAATTCATAGCGGTAGCGGGCATCGACGTAAGGCTTGGCGTCGTTGATGAACGCCGTCGCGTCGCCCGCCACGGCCGGCGTGGCGATGGCGGTTGCGGCAATGGTCAGCAGAGCAGAGTTCCATTTCATGTTCGTTTCCTCCTTGGGGCGGGTGGCGCGAGCTATAGCGCCATTGCCCGCCTTGTTACTTGACCGCTGTCAAGTTCTATCACAGACGCACTCCCACGGTGAGGGGCGCCATGGCCAGACGAGAAGAGCTAATAAACGTGAATATTTTGACAATGTTGGCTGGGGTTCCTGGAAGCATTTAGGACTCCTTTGGCGAAAATGAAGGTGCTTACAGAGGGACTGGGAAGGCTGAAGGAGGCGTAAGCATATAGATTTACTCTGATAACCAAGGTTGACACTCATGAAAATGATAACTATAGTTCACATATGATCGAGTTGATCAAGAGTGTCGCTTTTGACCGTTGGCTCCGGGGCTTACGCGACAGGCGGGCCAGAGCGCGCATTCAGGCGAGGCTTGATCGGCTTGTAATTGGAAATCCCAGCGATATCAAAGCTTTAGGCAGCGGAATTTCCGAGATGCGGATCGATTATGGCCCCGGCTACAGGGTCTATTACATGCAAAGAGGACCCGTCGTTGTCATCCTGCTTTCAGGCGACGACAAATCTTCTCAACAGTCCGACATCGCCAAGGCCAAGGAAATTGCCGCGCAGTGGAAGGATTGAAATGATGAACAGCAAGACCTTCAGCCGCTACGATACGGCAGACTATCTCAAAAGTGAGGAAGACATCATCGCTTACCTGGAAGCGGTAATGGAAGAAGGCGACGACGATCCCGCCTATATCGCGCGCGCGCTTGGCGTGGTTGCCCGCGCGCGCAATATGAGCCAGCTCGCACGCGATGCGGGAATGAGCCGCGAGGGGCTCTACAAGGCGCTTTCCGAGGATGGGAATCCCAGCTTTGCCACGATTGTAAAGGTCGCTCACGCGCTGGGATTGCGTTTGAGCTTCAAGCCGGCCGCATAATCGAGCTTGAGCGGATTTGAGCGTAAACTGGCTGGGGCGCCAGGATTCGAACCTGGGAATGGCGGAATCAAAATCCGCTGCCTTACCACTTGGCTACGCCCCATCCGCGGCCCTATGGCCGGTTTTTAGCGGTGGGGAACATAGACTGCTTCCCCAGCCGATGCAATCCTCCAAAGCCGCCCGTTAACGCCCCCGCAACCCCGTTGCCCTAAAACGACAAATCGACCATAAAGGGCCTGCTTTCAAGCCCGCCAGGATTAAGGGGTTTTGCATGACCATCGTCGTTACCGGCGTTGCCGGCTTCATCGGCTTCCACACCGCTCAGCGCCTGCTGGCGCGGGGCGAGCGGGTGGTCGGCATCGACAACTTGAACGACTATTATTCGGTGGACCTGAAGAAGGCCCGCTTGGGCGAGCTGGAAGGTCAGGCGAACTTCACCTTCAAGAAGGTGGACTTTTCTGATTTCGCGGCGCTGAAAGCGGCCCTTGCCGGCCTCAAGGTCAGGAAGGTGGTGCACCTGGGCGCCCAGGCCGGCGTGCGCTATTCGCTGACCAACCCCTTCGTCTACGCCCAGTCGAACCTGATCGGACATTTAAACATCATGGAATTCTGCCGCCATACGGACGGCTTCGAGCATCTGGTCTACGCCAGCTCCAGCTCGGTCTACGGCGGCAACACCGAGCTCCCCTTCTCCACCAGGGATCGGGTGGATAACCCGGTATCACTCTATGCCGCCACCAAGCGCGCCGACGAGCTGATGAGCCAGTGCTACGCTCATCTCTACCGCATGCCGCAGACGGGCCTGCGCTTCTTTACCGTCTACGGCCCTTGGGGGCGGCCGGACATGGCGCTGTGGATATTTACCGAATCGATTCTCGCCGGCAAGCCCATTCACGTTTTCAACCATGGCGACATGCGCCGCGATTTCACCTACATCGACGACATCGTGACCGGCGTTATCGGCACCCTGGATAACCCGCCGAAGGATGACGGCTCGATCCACGCCAATGGTTCGACCGCGCCGCATCACGTCTACAACATCGGCAATCACCGCTCCGAAAAGCTGACGCATATGATCGAGATCTTGGAAAACGCGCTCGGCAAGAAAGCGGAAAAGATTTTCGAACCGATGCAGCCCGGCGACGTCAAGGAAACCTATGCTGATATCGACGATCTGACCGCCGCCATCGGCTTTAAACCGACCACGCCCATCGACGTCGGCATTCCGCGCTTTGTCGACTGGTACCAGCGCTACCACAACAGGCTATAGGGCCTGTTGACAGTCATCACATGAGCCGCGATGGGAGCAAAAATGGCCATATGGGAGAAGAAAAGCGCAGAGCGTATCGGCAATACGGTCGAGCTTTTCGCCGCGCCAGATGGCCATTTTCGCCCCACCCCGAAGGGGCGCGCCGGATTTGGCCATCCAGGGCGTCGCCGGGCTTGCCCGATGCCCCACATCGCACTTCGCCCGGCTCCTGCTGGACTGACCAAATCCGGCAGCGTCACGGCCACGCGATGACTGTCAACAGGCCCTAGACATGTTCTTCGTCGCCGCCAAGATTTTCTGGGCGTTGTTTCAGCCAAGCAATCTGGCGGCGATCCTGGCGGCAAGCGGTCTTATAACGCTCATGATCTGGCGGCGTTTGGGGCTGACGCTGCTTGCCGCAGCGGGAATGCTTCTGGTCATCTTCGGCATTCTACCCACGGGCCAATGGCTGATCGCGCCCTTGGAAGCGCGTTTTGCGCGCCCGTCCGATGAGGCCATCAAGACGGCCGCCGGCCTCATCGTTCTTGGCGGCACGGAACAGCCGGGCATGACGCGCTCTCGCGGCGAACCTTCCTTAGGGTTCGAGGCGGCGCGCCTGGCCGGAGCGGCGGCGCTCGCCCATCGCTTAGCCGACAAACCCGTGCTCTATAGCGGCGGCTATCGCGAACCCGGCGGCGCGACACAGGCCGATGTGGCGCGAGATTTTTTGCTCGGCGTCGGCATCGCCGGAACGCGACTGCTGTTGGAAGACCAGTCCCAGGACACCGCCGAGAACGCCATCTACACCCAGAAAATGCTGGGGAAGCGAGCGGCTGAGCCATGGCTGCTCGTCACTTCGGCGTTTCATATGCCGCGCGCGATGGGCGCGTTCCAGCGCGCCGGCATGACGGTCATTGCTTATCCGGTTGCTTATCGCTCATCAGGTAACGGCGTCAATGTCTGGAACTTCGACGTTGCTGAAAATTTGCGCATCAGCGACCTTGCCATGCACGAATGGATTGGCTTGGTGGCGTATTATGTGACCGGGCGATCGGATGAACTCTTTCCTAAGTCGTGACCCTTCTTTCCTTCGATAAGGGGGCTTTTCTTTTTCTCCCTCCCCTTCGAGGAGAGGGCCGGGGTAAGGGGAACGTCGTTGCCAATTCACCTCATCCGCCGCGCTTGTACGCGGCGCCTTCTCCTCAAAGAGAAGGTTTCCTTTAAAGCGTCCAATAGCGCACACCAGCGGGAAACTTCTTACCCCGCCACATGCCCTTGATATCGGCGATGAGGCCGTCCTTGCGCACCATGCCGGCCAACTCCTTGGGCGTCAGCGCCGCGTATTCCTGATGCATGACCGCCGCCACCACGCCGTCGTAGCCGCCATTGACATCGCCGAGCGATCCCTGCAACAGATCGACGCCGTACTCATGATGCGCTTCCTCGGCATCGGCATGGGGGTCGTGCACGTGGGCGCGAAAACCGCGCCGCTCCAAGCCGCGGATGACATCGATCACCTTCGAATTGCGCAAGTCAGGCACGTTTTCCTTGAACGTCAGCCCCAGCACCAGCACTCGGCCGCCGCCGTTGATCTGCGCCGTGATACGCTCGGCGATGAAGTCGCCCATGCCATCATTGATCTTGCGGCCGGAAAGAATGATTTCCGGGTTGTGATTGATCTCCTTGGCGCGCTCGGCGAGATAAAACGGGTCGACGCCGATGCAATGACCGCCCACCAGACCGGGCTTGAAGTTCAGGAAATTCCATTTGGTGCCCGCCGCGTCGAGCACGTCATAAGCCGACAGACCGAGCTTCTGGAAGATCATGGTGATCTCGTTGATAAAAGCGATGTTGATATCGCGTTGCGCATTCTCGATCACTTTCGCCGCTTCCGCGGCGCGAATGTTGGCGGCGCGGAAAGTGCCTCCGGAGGTCACCGACCCATAAAGATCCGCAAGCGCATCCACCACCTCCGGCGTCTGACCGGAGATCACTTTGGTGATGCGATCGACGGTATGCTCCTTATCGCCGGGATTGATGCGCTCCGGCGAATAGCCAAGGAAGAAATCCTTGCCGCATTTAAGCCCTGAGCCTTTTTCCAGCAAAGGTCCGCACACCTCCTCGGTGACGCCGGGATAGACGGTGCTTTCAAATACCACGATGCTGCCCTTCTTGATCAAGGGCGCGACCGTATTGCAGGCGGAGCGAACTGGGGTCAAATCAGGCTTGTTGTTCTGGTCCACCGGCGTCGGCACGGTGACGATATAAATATCAAACCCCTTGATGTCGCCGGCCGATGAGGTGAGCTTCAGCGTGCTGGCTTTCAGCTTCTTGCTCTCGATCTCGCCGGTGCGGTCATGACCTTTTTTCAACTCATCGACACGGCGGGCGCTGATGTCGAAGCCAGTGGTGTCGAAATGCTTGGCCAAGGCCACCGCCAGCGGCAGGCCCACATATCCAAGACCGATGACTGCAACTTTGGTTTTTGCTGAGATGCTGCTCATGGGAAGCCGTTGTAACCCTTGTATGAATGAAACGTCCTTACCCTAGTCACTCGTACCGGCGAAAGCAAATGTCGCCAGAATAGATGAAACCCTCTTTACGATGAGAGACTTAACAATCCCTCAACCGTCAGCGCAAGAGGCTGCCCCATCCGGCCTCCAAGGCATCCGCCGTGCCCGGCGTGGTCAGATCGTAAAGATCCGGCCCCCGGTCGAGCCGCTGACCGCCGTCGCGGTTCAGCACCGTAAAGGGCGCCGTGGTCGCCCCCCGGGATGACCAGGGCAGGAACAAGTCCAGGGGGATGGAGATATAAAGCCCCTTGGCGAAGCTATCGGGTCCGAAATCCCGCCGCTTCATATCGGTCAACGTCGCCCAGCCGCCGATCCGGATGCCATTGGCGAATTGTCGCGACAGGTCCACGGTGGCGCCGACGTCGCCTGCCAGGTATCGGCCGACGCGCATGACGCCCAAGAAACCCGAGCGCGGCCACTGGCGATAGAGGCTCACGTGCCCGGTCCAGACGCGGTAGCCGCGAAAATCCAATAATTGGTCGAAATCCCGCTGCTTGACCCAATTGACGTCAGCGCCCAAGGCCCAGGCGCTATCCACCGGGCGCAGCAGCGCCTCGACGCCGACGCCGCCGTACATGGGTTCGAACAACCCGGCGCTGGCGCGCAGGAAAAGATTTTTCAACGGCCGCGCCGTCCAACTGCCGATCAGGCGACTGATCGCCGTCTTGCCCTCATCGGCATAGCGGGCGATATCGCTCCTGACTCTCGGCTCGGCGCTGCTGGTGCGTGGTTGGATGTCGTCCAGATTGCCGATCAACTCCTGGCTTATGGCCCCCTCAAGCGCCAATCCCGGCCACGGCTCCACGCGCCCGGCCAGGGTGGCGTAAAGCGCCGCCTTGTAGCCGCCCTCGGAGCCCGCGCCGAAGTGCTGTTTGACTTCCGGCAAGACCGCCCAGGAAAAGCGCGGATAAGCATCCGCCTTCAACCAATCCTCGCCGGAGGGCGTTGCACCGCGGTCGATGGCGGTATGAAGCCATACCTCCTCGGGGCTGCCGACGTGATTGGCCGCCTTTTCCAGGTCGCCGCGCCACAAGCTGGCCCGCCCTAAGGCCACGCCATGATCGATCTGGGTGACGGCGATGCGCTCAGCCCCCGTCGGCGCTGCCGCGGCAATGGCCCGACCGGCGCGGCCGACGGCGGTGGCGGTATTATGGAAGGCGTCATTGGCCACCGCCAATTCGGTAACGCCGTTCCGGCTGCGGGCGGCGATGGGGACGAGCCCCTGGCGTTCGGCGGCGGCGAATATCTGCGCCGCCTCGCCCGCCGTCAGCGGCGCGGAAACTTCGGAAATCATCGGACGAGATGGTTGCGGCGCGCTCCACGGCACATAACCGTAAAGCGGCAAGTAACGCATGCCCGGCCGCGTCTGCCTGCCACCCTTGCTCACCGCGCCATCCTTGGCGACAATGGCGCCGCTGGGGGCCTCCACGGTGGCGACGACCGCGCCGCCGCGCGCGATGCTCAGCTTTGCGGCGGCGATGGCATCGCCGCTCTCGGCAAGGATGGTCAGCGTTGCCGCCGCTGCTTCTCGTAAAACGCTTTCGCTTAATGGCCCGGCCGCCGACGCCTCTACCACTGCAACGCCGTCCTTGACCGCGATATCGCTCACCTGAAGCCCTGCCTCGGCCAAGTACCGTTTGGCCTGCTCCGCCGCCCGCGCCCGCTTCAACTCGGCAAGGGAGGCCGTCCCTTCCGTGCCGGCCGCCGACCGGACCGTCGCCAAACCGCCGGCGGCGGGAGCGAGATCTGCCAACGCCGATACGGTTGCCTCATCGGGCGGCAATGGTTCGGCGATGCGGGCAGTGACATCCTTGCCGGTCATCGTCACCGCCGTCACCCCGCCGGCCTTCAAGAGGTCATTAAAGGCGGCGTCGGCGCGAACAAGTTTGATCACCAGGTCGCGGGTGAATACCTGACCCTCGACGCCCAGATCATCGGACAGGCGATTACGAAGGGTGAGGCGATCGACATCCGGTGAGGTATGCGCAAACACCAGATAGGCCGCCAGCAGTGATTGATGCGACGCCGTGGCCGGCGGCAGCGAGGCGGATAAATACGCCTCGTTGCCGTTCAGTTCAAACAGCGGCGCCTCGATGCCGGCGTCAAACAACGCTTTTGAAACCTGCGTAAGGGCAGCGCCGTTATGACGGGAAACCACAGCCGCCGGCATCGGAATCGTCTCCATGCCCCTCGCAGAGAGATCGGCGGCTGCCGGTCGTGGCGTCAGCGCCTGCGTCGGCGGCGTCTTGGCTTTCCGCACGCCCGACAATCGCGGCGGTTCGGCGCGAAGCACCAGATTTACGGCAACCGTATCGCCGCGAATGAATCCGGCCCCCACCTCCAGCCAGCGTAACGGTCGATAGCTCATGCCGACGTTGACCGGGAACTTGTCCTTGATGGCGCGGCCGAAGGCAGCCTTGTCCACATCGACGCCGCTATATTCGGCCTTCACTTCCAGACCATCGATGGGTGTGCGGTAAGCAACGCCGGCGAAGACGCCCATGCGATCGCCGGCAAAGAAATTCTTGAATGCCGGCACGCCGGATTTTGTCTGATCGCGGACATCGAAGCTATTGCCGAACCACTTGGCGGGATTGCCGACGCCGCCGCGGCTGCCAAGATAGCCCCAGGACAGCCCAAGCGTGACATCGACATCGCCCCAGCTTTTGGAGACCGCCAGATATTCCGCCGAGGTCGCCCCATGGCCCAAAATGTCCTGAAAGCCGATTGCCACACCCGGCCACGAACCGGTTTCCGGGAGCAAGCGAACTTTTATATCCAGCGAACGATCGAGATCATCAGCGACGCCGCGCACGTCCGAGAGCCGCGCCGTCGCTTCCAGCCAGGGCGTCGCCTGCCAGGTGACGAAGGCATGGCCGACGGGATCAAGATACCCGACGCCGGCGGCAAGGGTCGCATCCGCGCTCATGCGCGCGGTGGGCATTTCAATCAAGCCGACGCCGCCCATCGCGCGATACGCTGTCGATCCTTCAAGGATGCCCTCGGCATGAACCGGGCCGGCAAGGGTCGCCACCGCCGCCAGGGATAGCGCCCACCGCGCCATGGCAATGACGCCGTTAACGGCTGATTACGGCGATGGAGGCCGCCGATACCGCCAGTTGGCCGATGATGGTGCTGATGTCCTTGACGAGATTGAGGGTATCGATGGGCTGCACGTCCTTGGGCACGACGATGGCCGTGCCCGGCGGCACCATCACCCCGGTATTGAAGCCCCAGGAGGACAGCTTGACCGGCTTTGCTGCGCCGTTGGGGTAGACCACGAAAATGCGGTCATCGTCGGCGGTGCTCTGTATGCCGCCGCCTTCGCGCAGGTAGGCTTTCACGCTCTTGCCGGCCACGAACTGCAACGCCCCCGGATTGAGCACGTCACCGATCAGCAGAACGTAGTTCGGCCGCTTGGGAATGTGAATTTCATCACCACCCTCCAGGGCGGTGTCAAGATCAGGACGCTCCGCCAGCACCCGCGGGTCCGCCTCGATCACCACCCGGCCAACCATGTCCACGGTGGCGATGCTTTCCGCCAGCTTCTGCGCCGCCATCAACACATCGGCGCTCATCTCCCGGTTCTTCAACGCGGCGGTCGCCAGACCGGCGTTCAGCTCGCGGGCCGTGCGCTGCAAGCCCGCCTGCTGCGCTTCCTTGACTCGGTTGCGCGTGAAAACAGCGCCATATGGATAAGCCTGATCGCTCAAGCCGCCGGCGCGCTCGATGAGCTCAGACAATTTCTCGCCACGCTTGATCGAATAGACGCCGGGGTGCTTGAACTCACCGGAGAGCAGAACGGCGCCGCCCTCCTCTGCGCGATAAACCGTATTGAGGCGGATGCCGCCGGCAGGACCGATCGTGACCGTGGCCAGATCAGTGGCTCGGCCATCAACGCGCTGCCGCATGCCGGGCGTGCCGTTCGCCGTGGAGGATTGCACCTCGATGGTGCCGTAATCAGCGCCGAATGTCGCGCCGCCGGCAGCGGCGATCAGTGAACCCACCGAAGTTGCTTCAGCAAGCGGATAAACGCCGGGCGTCCGCACCGCGCCATCGGCGGAGGCTACGTATTCCAGGGTGAAGGGCAGAAGATTGGCGACCGCCCGATAAACTTTCGGACACATCGGGTCGTCCTGATTCTGATCAGGAGCTTGGGTTTTACCCTGAACGTCCATTTCACGCGCGCCAAATTCATCCCGCGTCACAACCTTGCGGCCATTGCTGTCAATCCGCGCCTCGGCGCTGATTTGCGCCGCCTCGCGTTGCTGGCGCGCGGCTTCAATATCGGCGGCTTCTTCAACTTTGGTGACGTCAAGTTGGGAAAATACCGCCCGCACCGCCGTCGCATAGCGTTCCGAGCGCGTATCGCCCACCAACCGCGCCAGCTCGTCAAGCGGCATGCAACGCTGAGCGACTTTCTCGCCGGGCATCGGCGTCGGCGTGTAGGAGCCGGTCAACACCACCCGGCGAGTGCTGCTGGCGGAGAGAAAATCAATATCGCTGCGGCCGAACAGAATCACCCGATCCTTATCGCGCAGCTTGCGGTCCGCGCCGCCAAACAGCACTTTTTCCGGGCTGAATGGCTCCAGCACCCGCGCCCGGCTTACCGGATCGGTGGTCTCGATGGCGCCAAACAGCAGATAGGGATAATCCTTGAAGGTCTCCACATCGCCAAGCAGGGCGCTTAGCGTCGGCGACTCGCCGATGGAGCGGATGCCGGGGGCCCTGACATGACCGAGAAGCTCGACGGCCCCCACCCAGACATCGCGCCGCAAGCCGACATTATAAATATCGCCATCGGCAACCCTGCCATTAAGATTCGCCAGCGTCTCGACCTGTTGATGCCCTTCCGCGCCAACCCGGGTGAGGACATAGGCATAACCCGTCGGGCGAATGGTGCCGCCGGCAAAGGCCAGCAATTCCTTGGCGCTGTTTCCTTCCGTCGGTAATTCGTAAATGCCGGGACGCAGCACTTCGCCATAGACCGCCGCCGTGCCGCCGATCACCGGCACCACGATACGGGCGCCGTCACTGAGGCGCAGATCGCCCCCCTGCCCGTCCATCAGACGGTAGAGATCAAGTATGCGGGTCTGACTGCCGGTGACGATCTTGATCTTTCTGAGCGAGCCCGAGCGGTTGACTCCGCCGGCAGCCGTGAGCGCGTCCAGCGCCGTCGACAAGCTGGTCAGCCGGTAAAGGCCCGGGCGTTTGACCTCACCCACCACGTAGACCGATAGCTGGCGCAAACCGCCCAAGGAGACGAACGCCTCGGTGCCGATGAAGGCTTTCGACGTCCGCGCCTCAATTTCATCACGCACTTCGCCGAAGGTGCGGCCCGCAGCAGTGATCGGCGGCAATCCTTCGACGATGATCCGGCCCTCGCGATCGACGGCAGTGGTCACCGCGCGCTCGGTGGAGCCGTGCAGGATCAGCACCACCTCATCGCCGACGCCCAGCACATAGTCGTCGGCAATGCGGCCAACCATGCCGGTGGAAGGCTGCGCCGGACTGGCGAACAGATCATAGCCATATTGGCGGATTTCCTGGCCGGTTCGCTTCTGATAGTCGAGCTCGAGGCGAGACAAGGGCTCCGGATAAGGCGCTGCTCTTGTGGTAGTCGGTGCGGCGGCGTCCCGCATCATCGGTTCCCGCAACGACTCTTCCCGTGCCTGATCAACCGGCGAGGGTTGATGAAGCGGCCCCTGTTCCGCTTGGGCGCGTTGAAGTTGTCTTAATAACGCGGGATCTACGGTTTGCGCGTCCGCAGGAGCGCCGCACAAGAAAGCGCCAACCGCCATGACAGCCAGCCAGGAGAAAAGACGTCGGCCGTGCGCCCTCAACCCTGCCTTCGCGTCCGCCCCCGTATCCTTCATGCTTCGCTGTCCTTTTGTACCACATACCGGGTTTTTCTATCCCGCTCTTGGGCAGGCAAAATAACACAGGCGATTCATGGGTCAAAGACAAAGGCTAAGGTTCGGGCCCATAAATTAATGGATCTATGTTCTATTATTTTACAAGGCCTCCGGCCCAGCTCCACCATCCCCGATCGACGGCCAGCGACAACGCCGCCGCCTCGGCCTCACCGCGCCGTTCAAACACCCCAAAGCAGGTACCGCCGCTGCCGGACATCCGGGCCAGCCGACAGCCGGGCAGGCCGGCCAGGGCTTTCAGCACGTCACCGACCTCAGGCGCGATCATCATCGCCGCCGTCTCCAGATCGTTGCGGCCCGCACGCAGCGCGGCAATAAGGCCCGCAAAATCCTCCGGCAAGGGGGCAGTAAGCGGCTCTGAAAAGGGCAGGTTCATCCCTGCCCATCTCTTAAAGACCGCGGCCGTCGGCAAGGTGATGCCGGGATTAGCGAGCGCC
Source organism: Pseudomonadota bacterium (assembly GCA_003577275.1). Taxonomy (GTDB): domain Bacteria; phylum Pseudomonadota; class Alphaproteobacteria; order Sphingomonadales; family Govanellaceae; genus PRO5. The sequence continues at coordinate 97,209 of QEVO01000006.1, read as the reverse complement.
AAGTAGAACTCAGGCAGCCGCGCCGCCGGCCGTCTGAGCTCGCCGATGCCGCTGACGTAGACCGGCCGTTGGTCGAGCGCCGCCGGCACATCGGCGCCGAGACGCAGCGCGATCTCCTCAAGGGTGGCGTGCGACGCCTCTCGCCGCCACAGCTTGGGCAAGACCCGAAGCATGGCCGCCGCGTCCGCCGAACCGCCGCCGAGCCCCGCCGCAAGTGGGATTTCCTTGTCCAAAGTGATGGCGCCGCTGGGCGCTATACCCAACGCCTCGCCAAGACGCCGGGCGGCGCGCCCTACCAGATTGTCGTCGCCAGTCAGCCCGGCGGCGAAGGGGCCTTGAACCGCCAGGGTCAAGTCGGCCGCCGGCCGTATGGTCAAGATGTCAGCCAGCTCGACATAGACAAACAGGCTGTCCAGGAGATGATAGCCGTCCGGTCGCCGTCCAGTGAGATGAAGATAGAGATTGATCTTGGCGTGCGCCCGCTCGACGATCGCGTCCACCGCCGATCAATCCTTGGTTGGGCGCGGCTTGGCCGCTACATTCAGGCCATGTTCGAGCTTTTCGCGCAAAGCCGCCGCCTGCTCATCGGTGGGTTTTAAGGACAAGGCGTGGCTCCACTGAAATCTGGCCTCAATGCGCCGATTGACCCGCCAATAGGCGTCGCCCAGATGGTCGTTGATGGTGGGGTCTTCCGGGCGCAACAGCACCGCCCGCTCCAAGTGCTCCACCGCTTCCCCATAGCGCCTGAGCTTATAGAGAACCCAGCCCAGACTATCGACGATATAGCCGTTATCCGGCCGCGCCAGCACGGCGCGTTTGATCATGTCCTCGGCTTCCTTAAGGTTGATGCCGCGATCGACCCAGGAATAGCCGAGGTAATTCAGCACCTCCGCTTCTTCGGGGCTGATCTGCAACGCCATCTTCAGGTCGGCCTCGGCTTGCCCCCAGCGCTTGGCCTGATCGAAAGCGATGGCGCGCGCATAATAAAGCGACCATGGCGCGTCGCCCGACAGCTCGATCGCCCGGGTATATTGGGCAATGGCTTCATCGTGGCGGTTTTCCTGGCGCAACAGATCGGCCAACGCCGCCACCACCTCGACCTCGTCGGGTCCGCGCTGCAGAAGAACCTCCACCGCCTGCAACGCTTCCTCGGTGCGATTAAGCGCGTTCAAAACCCAGACCTCCCGGAGCCGCGCCTGATCGGCAACGTCCGAATCATCAGGCACGGTGCGGTAAATGGCGAGCGCGGCTTCGTGCTGTTCCTCCTGTTCGAAGAGATTAGCCAACAAGAGCCGCGCTTCGGCGAAATCAGGTTTAAGATAAAGCGCCAGACGGAGATGAAACGCCGCCAGACCGGCAGCGCTTTCCTGCGCCAGAGCGGACGCGCCGCTATAAAACGCCTCGGCGATGCCGTCGGCGGGCGAGTTGATTACCTTGCCGCCGAGTTCTCCCGCCGCCGCCCGCGCCGCCGCCAGCTTGATCGACGCCGCCTGCGGAAACCGCTTGCTCGCGGCGGCAATGACGGCAAGCGCCTCGTCCTTCTTGCCCTGTCGCGTCAGCAGGCCGGCATGACCGATCACCGCGCGCAAACTGCCATAACGGTCGGCGGCTGCGACATCGGCGTACATCGCCGCGGCGCGCGGGTCATCGGCATAATCCAAGAGGAAGGCGCGATGATTGAGCAGAAACGGCATGAATGCCGGCGTTTCGCGCAATGGCTCCAGCACCATCAGCGCGTCATCGGTTTTTTTCATGCCGACCAGGACCCATGCCTGCACCAGAGGTTTAAGGAGGCGGTTCAACCCGGCGTCGGGAACACGCTGCAATTTATCCAGCGCCTTGCCGTAATGCCCATCCTTGATCTGGTGCAGAACCAGAAACAGTTCGGGCAGGCTGTAGTTCATGTCGGTGTCGGCCAGCCGCTCGGCGATGCGCTTGGCGTCGCTATAGCGGCCGTCGGCGACGGCGTAGGAAAACCCCTGCTGCAGCAAGAGCACATTGTCGGGATCGGCAGCGATGGCGTCGAGGAAATAGTTGGCGGCGGCGGTGGTGTCGCCGCTGCGCCGCGCATGTTGCGCCGCCAGATAACTGCCCATCGCCATGTCCGATGATGACGCCAGCGGCGTCGGCGGCGAACTTGAGGCGCAAGCCGATAGCGCCAGCAGCAACAACGCCGCCGGCGAGCGATAGCCCAGGCGATGACGACAAAAGGAGAAGAACAATCGCAACAAATGCGTCATGCCAAGTTACATGTTGGGATAATTCGGCCCGCCGCCACCTTCGGGCGTCACCCAGTTGATGTTCTGGGTCGGATCCTTGATGTCGCAGGTCTTGCAGTGTACGCAGTTTTGCGCGTTGATTTGCAGGCGCGGGTTGGCGCCGTCGGCATTGCGCACGATTTCATAAACGCCGGCCGGGCAATAGCGTTGCTCGGGCGCATCATATTCGGCAAGATTGATGCGGATCGGCACGCCGGCGTCTTTTAATGTCAAATGACAGGGCTGATCTTCCTCGTGATTGGTGTTGGACAAATACACCGACGACAGACGGTCGAAAGTCAATTTGCCGTCCGGCTTGGGGTATTGGATCGGTTTGCATTCGCGCGCCTTCTTCAGCGCGGCATGGTCGGCGTGATTGCGCAACGTCCACGGCACCAGGAACCCTAGACCGATGTTGTGCAGCCACATGTCGATGCCGGAATAAACCGTACCCAAGGTAATGCCGAATTTCGCCAGCGACGGCCGGGCATTGCGAACGCGATAAAGATCCTGATAGACCCACGACTTGCGGAAAGCGTCAGCGTAAGCCGTCAATTCCTCGCCGCCGGTTGAGCCGCGCGACAGCGCCTCGAACACCGCCTCGGCCGCCAACATGCCGGTCTTCATGGCGTTGTGGCTGCCCTTGATGCGCGGCACGTTGACGAAGCCGGCGGCGCAGCCGATGAGCGCGCCGCCGGGGAAGATCAATTTGGGGATCGATTGCAGACCGCCTTCATTGATGGCGCGCGCGCCATAGGCGATGCGACGCCCCCCCTCGAACATCGGCGCAATCGCCGGATGAGTCTTGAAGCGCTGCATTTCCTCGAACGGCGACAGGTAAGGATTTTCATAGTCGAGCGCGACGACGAATCCGACCGCCACCTGATTGTTTTCCAAGTGATAGATGAAACCGCCGCCCGCGGTTTTGCTGTCCAAGGGCCAACCTTGGGTATGGATCACCAATCCCGATTTGTGATGTTCGGGCGCAACCTCCCATAGCTCCTTGACGCCAAGGCCGAAGGTCTGTGGATCGACGCCATCGCGCAGATTGAATTTGTGGAATAATCCTTTGCTCAATGATCCGCGGCAGCCTTCGGCGAACAGCGTGTACTTGGCTACGAGCTCCATGCCCGGCGTAAAGCCGTCCTTGCGGGAGCCATCCTTGGCGAGGCCCATGTCGCCGGTGGCGATACCGCGCACGCTGCCGTCTTGATTATAAAGTACTTCCGCTGCGGCAAAGCCGGGATAAATTTCCACGCCGAGCGCTTCCGCCTCTTGCGCCAGCCAGCGGCACACATTGCCCAGGCTGACGATGTAGGCTCCCTTGTTGCTCATCAAGGGCGGCAGGAAAACATGCGGCATATCAAAGCGTTTCTTTTCGCTCAGCACCCAATGATGATTGTCCGTCACCGGCGTGAGCAAAGGCGCGCCCTTTTCCTTCCAGTCGGGAATGAGTTCATTCAAGGCAATGGGGTCGATGACCGCGCCGGAGAGAATGTGCGCGCCGATCTCCGAGCCCTTCTCGATGACGCAGACGTTGACCTCGCCGCCCTTCTCGGCCGCCAGTTGTTTTAAGCGAATCGCCGCCGATAACCCCGCCGGCCCGCCGCCGACGATGACGACGTCAAATTCCATCGATTCCCGTTCCATGGTCTTGGTGCCTGTTGTTCTGCCGTTATGAAAAATATCGCTATGTTTATGCCCGGTCGGGGGGAGCCGGTCAACGAGGCGTCAACCATTCCATGACATGATGACGGTCAGGGTACAAAATGGTTTCGTCACTGGGATGCAATCTGGTAGGCCTTAACATCATGACCCAGGGCATCGATACAGCGCCGGATGAGGCAGCCGCGGCGGAAGCCGCCGCCGCCTTACGCTGGCTCATAGAGCTGGGGGCGGACGAGGCCATTGAAGAGGCTCCGTTAAATCGCTTCATTGCCGCCGCCGAGCCGACGGCGGGGCGTGCCGTTCCCGCCCAGCCGGCCCGTCCCCTTGCCCTGCAATCGGGGGGGGAGATGGTCGAATCGGCGGTCAGCGCCGCCCGCGCCGCCGCCACCTTGGCCGAGCTGGAAGCGGCGGTGCGCGCCTTTGACGGCTGCGCCCTGAAAAAAACCGCCATGTCCACCGTCTTCTCCGACGGCAACCCCTTGAGCGGGCTGATGTTTATTGGCGAAGCCCCGGGCGCCGACGAAGACCGCCAGGGCAAGCCCTTCGTTGGCGTCAGCGGCCAGCTTCTCAACCGCATGCTGGCCGCCATCGGCCGCGACCGGCAGACGGCCTATATCACCAACGTGCTGTTCTGGCGTCCGCCGGGCAACCGCAAGCCGACGCCGCAGGAGTCCCTTGCCTGCCAGCCCTTCGTCCGCCGTCACATCGCGCTGGTGAAGCCTAAGCTCTTGGTATTCCTCGGCGGTTCGGCCGCTTCCGTGCTCCTCAACACCAATAAGGGCATCACCCGCCTGCGCGGCCATTGGCTCGAATACGAGGATGGCGAGCATGGCGTCCAAGTGCCGGTGATGCCGACCTATCACCCGGCTTACCTGTTGCGCCAGCCGGCGCTTAAAGGCGACGCCTGGCGCGATTTTCTAGCCATCGCGGCGCGGCTGCGGGAACTCTCGTCATGACGGTTCCGCGACCATACTTTCACCTTGCCGCTCTTTTCCTGCTGCTCCTGATGAGCCTGGTCGGCGGTCCCACCAAAGCCGCTCCGGAGGATGCCAGCGAAGCCTTCGCCATCGCCGTCCTCGAGCCTTCGGACATCGAGCTCTACCAGAAGATTTTCGCCGCCCAGGCGCGCGCCGATTGGGCCGAGGCTGATCGGCTGATCCGCCGGTTGAAGGATCGCATTCTGCTCGGCCACGTGCTTTATGAGCGCTACATGCACCCCAACGCCTACCGCTCAAGTTATGGCGAGCTGGCGCGGTGGATGAAAAACTACGCCGATCAGCCGGGCGCCGAGCGATTGTACCGGCTGGCCGCCAAGCGCCGGCCGAAGGGCCATGCCGCCCCTCGCCTGCCGGTACCTACCCGCAAGCAGCCGCCGCCGGAGCCCCAGGAACAGTTGACTAAAAAAGAACTCGACCTGCGACGCGCCCGCTATCAAGCCCAGACGGCGATCAACCAGCACCTTAAACAGGCGCAGCCGGAACTTGCAGAAAAGCAACTGTGGGCGGCCAACGAGCGCGCCTTGTTCGAAAAGGAAAATTTCACCACTCTGTTGTCCAGGGTCGCCGCCAGCTACTTTCACGCCGGCAACGACGCCAAGGCGCTTTCGCTCGCCACCTTGAGCGCCGCCGGCGAAGGCTCCGGGCGCTTTGCCGGCAATTGGGTGGGCGGCTTGGCCGCCTGGCGTCAGGGTAACTGCGCGCTGTCGGCCGGTCATTTCGAACGCGCCACGGTGGCCGCCAGCGAGCGGCCATGGGATGCCTCGGCGGCGGCATTCTGGGCGGCCCGCGCCCGCCTGGCCTGCCGCCAGCCCGAAGCGGTGGCCCGCCTTCTCGACCGAGCGGCCTACAACAACCGCACCTTCTACGGCATGATCGCCGCCCGCCAGTTGGGTCGCGACATTGTTTTCTCCTGGGAGCACCCGCCGTTTCCTTGGAAGGATTATCGCACCATATCTGACTTGCCAGGCGTGCGGCGAGCCGTCGCTTTAAGCCAGGTCGGCCGCATCGACTGGGCGGATGTGGAGCTGCGCTATGTCTGGCAGCGCTCGGAGGACGACCGCCATCAGGCAATACTCGGCTTAGCGTCCCGGCTCAATCTGCCGAGCACCCAAGTGCGCGCCGCCAAGCTGATGGAGCGGCGGGAAATGACGATGGTCGACAGCGCGCTCTACCCAGTGCCCGATTTTACGCCCACGGGCGGCTATTCCATCGATCGCGCGGTCATTTTCGCCTTCATGCGCCAGGAGTCGGAGTTCAATACCCTGGCCGTCAGTTCCGCCGGCGCCCGCGGCCTGATGCAGTTGATGCCGGCCACCGCCAGTTTCATCGGCCGCGACCGCAGCTTGAAATCGCCCACCTCGACCAAGCTCAATGACCCGACGCTCAACATCGCGCTGGGTCAGCGCTACATCGAGCATCTCTTGGAAGACCGCAATATGAAGGGCAATTTGTTGTTGACCGCCGCCGCCTATAACGGCGGGCCGGGCAACGTCAACCGCTGGCTGCAGCGCGGCAATTTTTCCGATGATCCGTTCCTGTTCATCGAAACCATCCCCCTGGAGGAGACGCGGCTTTACGTTACCAGGGTGCTGACCAACCTGTGGGCCTACCGCATGCGGATGGGGCAGCCGACGCCGGAGCTTGACGCCCTTGCGCAAGGGCAATGGCCGGTCTACAAGCCTCTCGACGACAAGAAAAGCTAAGGACAGATCATGGCTGGCATTGATCAGAGCCGCGCCTTCATGCCGGTCAACATCGCGGTATTGACCATCTCCGACACCCGCACGCTGGCCGACGACACCTCCGGCCAGACCCTGGTGGATCGCCTGACCGAGGCCGGCCACAAGCTGGCCGACCGCGTTATCGTCAAGGACGATATTCCTTCGATCGTCGCTCAGCTGAAAAAATGGATCGCCGACCCCGCCATTGACGTGGTGATCTCCACCGGCGGCACCGGGGTTACCGGCCGCGATGTAACGCCGGAAGCCTTCCGCCAGGTTTATGAGAAGGAAATCGAAGGCTTCGGCGAACTATTCCGCATGCTGAGCTTCAAGAATATCGGCACCTCGACCATCCAGTCGCGGGCCACCGCCGGGGTCGCCGGCGGCACCTACCTGTTCGCCCTGCCCGGCAGCACCGGAGCCTGCCGCGACGGCTGGGACCTGATCCTCAAAGATCAGCTCGATTACCGCCATCGCCCCTGCAATTTCGTCGAGATCATGCCGCGCCTGACCGAGCGCTGATTGCCGATAAATCCGCTGCATCGTCGATGTCACGCAACACCGGCAGATAAGCGACGCGGGCGGATGCCGGCAATCCTGTCAGGGTATCGGCAAGGGTATGCGCGCTCGACCAGCGCACGTCATAAAATAAGCGCCGCGCGTAGGCGGGGCAGCGCACGCCAATGAGCCAATAACCGCCGTCCAGCGCCGGGCCGATCACCACATCATGGGAGCGCAGAAATTGAAACGCCGTAGCGATGTGGCGACGATCAATGCCGGGAATGTCGCTGCCGACGATCACCGCCGGCCCCGACGCGCCCGCCAGGGCGCGGCGCATGCGCTCCCCAAGGTCGCCGCCGCGCTGGGCGATGCGCGTTAATTGACGGGGCCAAAACCCGGCGCTGACGGCATGATCGGGGGTGACGGCAAGGGTTGTCCGCCAGCGCCGATCACCGGCGACAGCACGTAGCAGCCGAGCGCTCAGGCGGCGGTACAAAACGGTTGCCGGAACCATCCCGATGTCTTGCGCCAGACGGGTTTTCACGCGGCCCAATACCGGCGCTTTAACAAACAAAATGAGCGTATTGGAGCTCATTTTTCATACCATTTCTGAAGGCGCGACGGGGCAACGCCCAGACCATAAAGCGCAAGGCAGGACAGATTGCGCGCCACCCGCCGCGCATAACCGTCGCGTTGGTAACGAGCCGCCGAAGTGATGGCATCCGCCGGCAGCAGACGCAGCCGGCCTTTCAGCCGCCGCACCAGGTCCACATCCTCCATCAGCGGCATGGGTTTAAAACCACCCACCGCGTCATAAAGCGCGCGGGAGATCAGCAATCCCTGATCGCCATAAGGCAGCTTGAGGCAACGGCTGCGCACCGCTACGCCCATCTCCACCAACCGGGCGCGCCACGCGGCATCGTCGAGGCGGAAGCGAAATACCCCTGCCCGCCAAGCATTGGCCGGCTCATTCGTGAACACCCGCACCACCTCGGCCGCGCCATGCCCCAGTCGGGTGTCGGCATGAAGAAAGAGCAGCCAGTCGCCCTTGGCCGCCGCCGCGCCCCGCGCCAGTTGCTGACCCCGGCCCTTATCACCCGTCACCACCCGCGCACTTAAGCGCTCGACAATGGCCTGGGTGTCGTCGATGCTGCCGCCGTCGCTGACGATCACCTCGTCGGCAAGCCCCGCCGGCAAGGACGATAGCGTCGCCGCCAGGGTTGCGCCGGCATTCAAGGTGGGGATCACCACACTGAGCATGAGCCCATCATGGCGAGCCACGGGCATTCTGCCAATCTCCCTGAATGTTCTTGTTTTGTTCTTATTCTGTGATATGCTCTTTTTATCGAATCGAGAGGCGAGAAAGCGGAGGCGTTGACATGTTCAATCCGGCGGAATTTGAGGACGGCAAAATGCACAAAATCGAAATCAAGGCGATTGAGGACCGCTATGTGGTCATCATCGACGATGAGCATATCTTCCTCGGCGAGATGTTCTGAAATGGCCACTCCCCTGCTGATCAAGGCGCGCTCCACGCTCGGCACTTGGCGGCCGCCCGACGCCCGGCGCGGCCGGGGGGCCACCGCCAATCCCACTACCCGCTTCGATCGCTTTCACGCCGCCTCGTTCGACGATGGCTGGGGCGGCTTGGATGAAGAACCGGCATCGCTCAAGACGGAGGTGTTCAAGGACGCCAGCCGCACGGTGATTGCCCGCAACACCTCGCCCGACATCCCGTTCGACCGCTCCATCAATCCCTACCGCGGTTGCGAGCATGGCTGCGTCTATTGCTTCGCCCGGCCAAGCCACGCCTATCTCGGCCTGTCGCCCGGCCTTGATTTTGAAAGCCGCATCTTCGCCAAGCCTGACGCGGCGGCGCGCCTGCGTGAGGAATTGGCCAAGCCCGGCTACCGCGTTGCGCCAATGGCCATGGGCACCAATACCGATCCTTATCAGCCGTTGGAAAAGCGCCTCCACATCATGCGTGACATCCTGGAGGTGCTCGCCGAAACCGGGCATCCCATGAGCATCGTCACCAAATCGCACTTGATCACCCGCGATGTCGATATCCTGTCCGACATGGCGCGGCGCAATCTGGTACGGGTCTTTCTGTCGGTGACCACGCTGGATCTGAAACTTGCCCGCGCCATGGAGCCGCGCGCCGCCACGCCGACGAAACGACTGGACGCGATCGCCACGCTGGCCGCGGCGGGCATTCCCGTGGGCGTCATGTTCGCGCCGGTCATTCCGGCCTTGAACGATCATGAAATGGAAAACGTCCTGCGCTCCGCCGCTGCGGCGGGAGCCGCGTCTGCCGGCTATATCCTGGTGCGCCTGCCCTTGGAAGTACGAGAGCTTTTCACCGAATGGCTGCGCGAACACTACCCCGATCGCGCCGAACATGTGCTCTCCCGCCTGCGCGCCATGCGCGGCGGCCAGGAAAACGACTCTGCGTTCGGCCGGCGCATGCGCGGCCAAGGGGTCGAAGCCGACCTGCTGTCCTTGCGCTTTCATCAGGCGGTCAAGCGCCTTGGCCTCAACAAATCAAACCTGCCCTTGGATTGCAGCCGCTTCACGCCGCCCCGCGCCCCGTCGCCACAGTTGAGTTTGTTTTAGAGCCAACCTGACCCTTGCGAAGATCGCCTTAAAGCCGCTACACACGCTTCATGCGGCGTAACCAACGGCAAGTTGAACTTCCCGGCCTGAGCCTGCCCACGCGACCCACGTTTGATCTTGAGCGATCATGGCAGGGTCCGGTGGCCGGCGTCGACGAGGCCGGGCGCGGCGCGTGGGCGGGGCCGGTGGTGGCCGCCGCGGTGATCTTAAAGCCCGAGGCGATCCCGTCCGGCATCAACGACAGCAAGAAGCTCTCCCGCGAGGCCCGGGAAAAACTTTATGACCTGATCGTCGCCTCGGCCGCCGCCGTCGGCATCGGCGAGGCTACGGTGGAGGAAATCGACGGCGCCAACATTCTCGCCGCCACCTTCATCGCCATGGGCCGCGCCGTGGCGGCGCTTGGCGTAACACCCTGCCATGTTCTGGTGGACGGCAACCAGCGCCCGCCCCTCGACGCGCCCCTTACTTGCGTCGTCAAGGGTGACGGACGGTCGTTATCCATCGCCGCCGCCTCCATCATCGCCAAGGTTCATCGCGACCGCGTGATGGCCGCGCTCGACCAATCCGCCCCCGGCTACGGCTGGGCCAGAAATGCAGGATATGGTACTGCCGATCACCAGCGCGCACTAGACATGGTGGGTGTGACTCCCTTTCATCGCAAGTCGTTCGCGCCGATTCATAAGCTGATGACTCAGGAGTCAGAGACAACTTACTGATTCAACTCAAAGATTCTCTTGACGCCGATTCGCAGTTTTTACACACTGCGGCTCATGGCGACGCAAAAGACCAGTAAAAAAGGGGCGGTTGGCGGTGCAGGCGACGGGGAAAATCGCCTGCCGCTGGACGATATCCTCATGGGCGACTGCATCGAGGCGATGAACCGCCTGCCCGAGCGCTCGGTGGATGCCATTTTCGCCGATCCGCCCTATAACCTGCAACTGCAAGGCGAGCTCCATCGTCCCAACAACACCCGCGTCGACGGCGTCGACGATGACTGGGACAAATTCGAGAGCTTCGCTTCCTACGACATGTTCACCCGCGCCTGGCTAGCGGCCGCGCGCCGTGTGCTGAAAGACGATGGCACGTTGTGGGTGATCGGCAGCTATCACAATATTTTCCGCGTCGGCACCGCGTTGCAAGACATCGGCTTTTGGATCTTGAACGACATCATCTGGCGCAAGACCAACCCGATGCCGAACTTTCGCGGCACGCGCTTTACCAACGCGCACGAAACCCTGATCTGGTGCGCCAAGGACAAGGACGCGCGCAAGATCACCTTCAATTACGAAGCCATGAAGAGCTTGAACGACGGCGTGCAAATGCGCTCCGACTGGCTGTTGCCGATCTGCTCCGGCAGCGAACGCCTGACCGAGAACGGTCATAAAGGACACGCCACGCAAAAACCCGAAAGCCTGCTGCATCGCGTCATCATGGCGTCGACCAAACCCGGCGACGTCATCCTCGATCCGTTTTTCGGATCGGGCACCACCGGCGCGATGGCGAAAAAACTCGGCCGGCACTTTATCGGGATTGAACGGGAGGAACGTTACGTGAGACTAGCCCGCGACCGCATCGCCGCCGTCACCCGCCTGGATGACAACGTGATCTCCATTGCGCCAACCAAACGCACCGAGCCGCGCATTCCCTTCGGCGCGGTGGTGGAGCGCGGCCTGCTCGCCCCCGGCGCGGTGCTCTACGATCCCAGCCGCCGTTTCGCCGCCCGCGTTCGCGCCGACGGCACGCTCATTGCCGAGCGCGCCCGCGGCTCCATTCATCAGGTGGGCGCGGAACTCATGGGCGCGCCGTCGTGCAACGGCTGGACGTTCTGGCATTTCGAGGTCAAGGGCAAACTGGTGCCCATCGATCTGTTGCGCCAACAACTGCGCAGCGAGATGCATTAGAAGGCTGCCTAAACTTCAGACTGTCATTGCGAGGAGGCCACCCGCGCGCGTTACGCGCAAATTAATAATAAGGCCCTACACGCCGCGGCAGGCCGACGAAGCATCCAGAAATCGAAGCAACGTACAAGTCCTGGATTGCGTCGTCGGCCTTAAGGCCTCCACGCAATGACAATTCATCCTTCGAGAATCTGCAATCCTCAATTGATGAGTCGTGCGTAGAAACTCAGAATAACTGATGACGTCAAAGCTGCGTCAGCGCGAAGTCGGCGCTTGATACCTTGAATTCGCCCGGCGCTTCGACGTTGAGTTTTTTCACCACGCCATTCTCGGCGATCAGCGAGAAGCGTTGACCGCGGGTTCCCATGCCGAATTTGCTGGCGTCCATGGTCAAGCCCAGGGCCTTGGAAAAATCGCCGTTGCCGTCGGCCAAGAGCGTTACCTTGCCGTCGGCGTGCTGGCTCTTGCTCCAGGCGTCCATGACGAAGGCGTCATTGACGGCGATGCACACGATCTCATCTACGCCCTTGGCCTTGATGGCGTCCGCCTTCTCGACGAAGCCCGGCAGGTGCTTGGCTGAACAGGTGGGAGTAAAGGCGCCCGGCACCGAGAATAGCACCACCTTCCGGCCTTTGAACAAATCGCTGGTATTGACCGGCTGCGGCCCGGCGGCGGTCATCTTGGTCAGGGTCGCTTGGGGAAGTTTATCGCCTACGTTGATGGTCATGGCTCATCCTCTCTGTTATGGGTGGGAACATAGTTGCAAATTGTAATCACATCAGACAACCGCCGCTATAAAAATCAGCCCTCAGCACTGCTGAAGCGACGGCGACAGACATGCCGTTGCGGCTACGGCGCCGCTCCAGGCGTAGCCCGCCCCCTGATCATCGGCAAAGACCAGGGTAATGGTGCGGCCGGCCACCGCAGCCGGGCTGCGCCCCATGACCGGCACCTGCAACGGACTGCCGCCATTGCCGGACGCCCGGCCAAAGGCCAGGTCATCCGGGCCGATGACGAAAACATCGGTGATGCGTCGGGACGGCAAGCGCAACGCCGCCTCAATGAGCAACGCCGAGGATTGCGGATCGAAGGCGACGCGCTTGACCTCCGCCAAGCCCATCTTGGGCACGGCGGCGGCATAGGCGGCAATAGCATGGCTTTCCCGGCTTTGCGCCGGCGCCTCCTTGGCCGGAAGACTGAGGACGTAGCGCGCCTGCAACGGCACGCAGACCTCCTTGCACACCATGTAATCAACGGCCAGATCAAGCGTTGCGGACTTGCCCGGCTCCCGCAAGGCGACCGTCAAGGGTAGCACCACCTCGCCCCGGTAAACCGCCGTATCGTAGCCATAAAGCGAATAGCGCTCGGGCAGCGGCCAGGCCACCGTCAGACCGGCGATATTGCCTGATTGACGCCATTGCAAGCGCGGCGGCAGGCCGGCCTCGCCGGGCGAGCGCCAGTAGGTTTTCCAGCCGTCCGCCAGCTCCACCTGCCAGCCGAAGGCCAGGGCTTGCGCGCCTGGCCCCACCCCGTCCATAGCGGCAATGAGCCGGGTGCGGCCATAAGGGGTGGATTGCCAGGGGCTTGCCGCCGACGGCGAACCGGCCGCCAAGGCGGCCGGGGCCAGCATCAAAAACAGTCCTAATATCAAGCCGATGGTTTTCATCATCATGGCACTATAGTACGCCGCCCTGCAAAAGCCATGTCACCTCACGTCACAGCCGCGTGAGGCCGCGGTCTTTTCCGATCCGTCATAGGACTTGCGAAGATCGGCGATAACCCCCATGCTTTAGATAATCGTGGTAATATATAGTTTAAATATGAAAGCGCCGCACGACGAAGGCTATCTGACCGGACAGCTTCTGTTGGCAATGCCCGCCATGGAAGACCCCCGCTTTGCGCGCAGCGTCATTTATATCTGCGCCCATACCTCAGAAGGGGCCATGGGGCTGGTGGTCAACCGCTTGAATTCCTCTATCGCCTTCCCTTCTCTTCTGGAGCAATTGGGGATCGAGACCAAAGGGCCGGTGCCGCAGGTGCCGATCTACGGCGGCGGTCCGGTGGAGATGGGGCGCGGCTTCGTGCTTCATTCCGCCGATTATGTCCAGGAATCGACCCTGGTGGTCAGCGAAACCATCGCCCTCACCGCCACCGTGGATATCCTGACCGCCATCGCCGAAAATCGTGGTCCACGCTCAAACCTGATCGCGCTCGGCTATGCCGGCTGGGGACCCGGACAACTGGAAGAGGAAATCCAGAAAAACGGCTGGCTAACCGCCGAGGCTGATCTCGACCTGGTCTTTCACACCGATATTCACATGAAATGGCCGCGCGCCATGGCCAAGCTCGGGATCGACATTTCCATGTTGTCGAGCTTCTCCGGCCATGCCTAATTCACATCAAGCCGGTTCGCCTTTTCCCATAGTTCACGTTGCATAGTCAGAAGTCGGTATTGCCAAGGCTTGGACTGTTCCAACTGTGCCGCCAGCGCCAGCAGTATGTCCTCCCGACCAAACTTTCCCACAAATTGGATGCCAATGGGCAATCCTGTCTTGGACATACCAAGCGGTACCGACATGGCGGGCTGACCGGTGACATTGAATGCCGCCAGAAAGGGTGGAAACTTGCCTTTATGATCAAACCACTGATCATGGGTGATATTGGCGCGGTTCTGGTCGTAGGTTTTCAACCGCGGCGCCGGTTGGGCCGTGGTAGGAGTGATCAGTACATCATAGGTTTCAAAAAATGGCCCGATGGCCCGCGATACGGCATTTAGGCCATCCATTGCTTTCAATAGATCACCAGCAGTGAGGGATGCCCCGTAGTGATACATGGCAAGCGTCGCCGCTTCCAGTGTATCTTGGTTTATTTGCCGACCACTGGCCGCGGCAAGTCCATCCGCCCACTTCTTGATCCCTGACGCCCAAGACATCATGCAAGCGGCTCTCATGGCGTGATAATCAAAACTAGGGCTAGCCTCTTCTACGGCATGACCCAACTCCGCGCACAATGCAGCGGCATTGTAGGTTTCTTGTGTTATCTCCGAACTGATAGGGGCATCGTACCAAGGTGTTACTGTAAAGGCTATGCGCAGCCGGGGCGGCGGGCGTTTAATGGCTGTCTGGAAGCTATCACAGGCCTTCAAGATCACGAAAGGATCACCAGGCATAGGTTTGGCGGCGCCGTCCAGAAAGGCTGCCATGTCTCGTACAGATCGGCCGATAGCCAACTCGACACCCATGCCAAATAGACCTTCTGCAGCATCGGGACCAGCCGACACTCTACCGCGTGATGGCTTTAATCCCAGCAGGCCACAGCAAGCTGCGGGAATCCTGATGGACCCAGCACCATCATTAGCGTGTGCAAGCGGGATAATGCCGGATGCCACGGCAGCGCCAGCTCCGCCGCTGGAACCGCCTGCGCTGTAATCCAAGTTCCAGGGGTTGCGGGTCGCACCATTAGCAACAGGCTCCGTCGTGCAACTATGTCCCAGCTCCGGCGTGGAGGTTCTTCCCAGGGTGACAAACCCCAAGCTGTCAATAATGTCCATTAGAAAGGAATTATGCGGCGCCGTGAAACCTTTAGCCAGTCGGCTGCCCATCTCGATCTTGCGGTTACGCCTTTGCAGCACCAGATCTTTGATCATAAAGGGTACACCCTGGAAAGGGGCATACACGGATGTTGTCGAGCTGGATGTCATATTACCGGTCGGCGGCACTACATCCGTCCAGACTTCCACCACGGCATTGAGAATGGGGTTAAGACGCTCGACCGCTTGCAGGCTGACTTGGCAAGCATCTTGCGCGGTAATCTCTTTTCTGGTGATCAGTCCTGCTATGCCGGTTGCATCATGTTCGATATAGTCGGTAAATTTCACAAAGCAAACTCTACATTAGAGGTCTAACAGCGTAACGGACTAAAATCCGTCAGATCGAAATTAGGAACTACTCAACTGGAGGGGTTGGCTGCCTTCCACTTCTGGGCAACGTTAGCCATTGAGCTGAAGGTTACGCCTTCGCGTTCCTGCATGGTCTGAATTAGCCGCTCTAGCATTAGCATACGTGCTCCACGGCCGATTACTTGCGGATGAAGTGTGATGGTCATAACGCCGCCAGGAACATTTTCGTATCCCCATTCAAAATCACCCCGCCAGGAGTCTTCCACAATGCAAGGAGAATTCAGAGCACCCATCACTCCCATGACAAATTCGAAGGTTGGAAAGTCATCCAGGCTCCAGGATACCGGCAACTCCACCATGTCCGTCGGTTTTCCGAATTCATAAGGCTTATCCACCGACCATTTATCGCCACTGCGCAAATAATAGGGCGAATAGTCGTTGGCCATGCAGCTGGAGTCGTAAAGGAAGCCGTATTCCTTCAATAGATCCAGTGTATGTGGGCTTAAATCCCACGCCGGCGACCGGTAGCCGATGGGACGCGGGCCGCCAGTCTTCTCCAGAGCGTCCAGGCCCCTTTCAATGATTGCGCGTTCTCCAGCCAGATCAAAATCAGCCGGATTTTCATGAATCCAACCATGATGGCCGACTTCATGCCCATGATCCAGGATATGTTTGACCAGATCCGGAAAGGCAAGCGCTGTATGGCCGGGAATGAAAAAGGTGGACTGGACATTGTATTTCTTCAACAGCGCCAGAATGCGGGGCACGGCCACAGCCCCGAATTCCCCCCGCGAGATCATGCTGGGGTTATTGGATTTTGCCGAACCGATCCATACAGACATGGCGTCAAAGTCGAAAGACCAGCAAACCGTGAACCTTGTGCCTGTCATCGGTTTTCTCCCAAAAAGAGTTTAGAATTTATAAGAGCCTTCAATCCCCCATGATGCTGGTTTCGACGGCCACGCCGTATCTGTCACGAAGCCTGAAAATTCTTTAATGAAAGCCTGCTCCGTATACTTTACGTCAAATACATTTTTCCCATAAGCGGTCAAACGCCATGCATCGTTTTCGATACCCATCCGCAAGTCAACAAGATTATATCCGCCCTGGGTATCGACATTATCCAGCGCCCAATAGGTTTTCCCCATGCGACGGAAGTCGATGCGGCTCACAAGGTTCAACTCGTCGTTAAGCGGCAGGGTATACTGGACGGAAAGATTAAGGGTATATTTGCTGGTGTTGGGTAATTTGTTGCCATCAAAGCGATCCGTGCCGCCAGGAAAGGTGGCGAAACTGCCAAAATCCTTAATTTTACCGTCAGTATAGCCAAAGCCTGCGGCCAGATCCAGGCCATCTAACACGCTGGCGGTTAGCTCGGCTTCAAAACCATAAGTCTCGCTGCTTTGGCCATTGGCCAGCAATTGCACCAACCCGCCGCTAGGCGTCACTTCCAACAGGAAGAACTGCTGATTGCTGTAATCCACATAGAATGCCGCAGCATTGAAGCGGACGCGGCCTTCGGCCAGGGTGGACTTCACCCCCAATTCATAGCTGTTAAGCGTTTCCTTGCCATAGGCATCCTGAATGGTGTTCGGCGGGTTGAAACCGCCTGGTCGGTAGCCGCGCGCGGCAGTAGCGTACAACAACAGGTCATCGTTTGGTTTATATGCCAGCGACACCTTGGGTTGTATTTCCTCGAATGTTGCTGAACTGGCAAGGCCACCGGGTATGGCATTGGCCTGGAAATCGTTCCGCTCGTCCCGGTCCCAGCGCAGCGCCAGTGTCAGTTCCAACTGATCAGTGATGTCGTAGTTGATCTGGCCAAACAGAGAATATGTCACATAATCCTGTTCTTGCGGAGCATACGCGGCGGGCACCAGTATTTTATCCGCCGGATCCCCGTCGCCATTCAGAATAAAATTCAAGTTCACATAGGCATCCGTCAGGCGATACTTGTCGATATTCTGGTAGAAACTACCGACAAACCAGCGGAACCGTTGATCGCTGGGGGAAGTAAAGCGGATTTCCTGTGTAAATCCTTGTACATCATCCAGCAAGTACCCTTCCAGAAACGATATTGGCGTCCAGTCTATGTCCTGATAGTTTAGTTCGTACACATCGTTATAGCCGGTGATCGATGTCAGGGTTCCAGCGGATGTCTCCCAATCAAGCTTGGCGGAAATGTCCCACATTTCCACGTCCGCCTCTCCAGCCACATCGCTTTGGATGATGCCCACAGCATTGCCGATGAAAGTGGATTCCGTATTGACGTAATAAGCGCTTCCGGCTTCGAGTTTGTTATAAGAACCACGTACATCCAACGTTAAGTTATCATTCAGATAGGTGACCACTCGGGCGCGGAAGCCGCCGCTTTCTTCCCAATCGGCATCCTGATTTAGATAGACGTTGTTCAGCAACCCGTCACTGTTGTGATAATATCCAGATACACGGGCCAGGATCTTGTCTTCCACAATTGCCCCAGATACGCCAGCAGAGACTTTAAAGTCATTGCCCTTCCCGGCACGGGCTTTGACGAAACCTTCCAATTCATTACTGGGTTGTTTGGTGATGACGTTAATGGCGCCGCCGATGGCATTACGGCCATAAAGCGCGCCTTGTGGACCTTTTAAAACTTCAATGCGCTCTACGTCATAAAGATCTTGGGTGAAGGCGTTGACGCTGGGCAGGGTCACGCCATCGATAACGAACGCCACTGGCGGCTCACCGTTACGGACTTGGCTGACACCGCGTACCGTCATCGTGAAAACACCAGGTTGCTGATCGTTGCGGATTTCGAAGTTGGGCGTCAACGCCAGAAAATCATCCACCTTCTCGATACCAGCACTTTCGATAGCCCGTTCGGAAAATGCTGTAATGGCGTCAGGTACTGTTTGCAGGTTTTCTTCCCGTTTGCGGGAAGAAACGACAATTTCTTCCAACCAAACCGATGACGTATCTGCCGCCATGACAACGGGAGTGGGGCTGATGATTAGATAGATGCACAAGACAGTGGGCGAGACGGCTGAGGGCAGGAAGGCGGATGAACGTTTCATGGTGGATCGCTCCCAAATTTTATGATTCGGCAAGTTCAAGTATACTAAATATTATTTTCTTGTGTACACAAATATGATTTTTCCATACAAAAAAATAATCATTGTATAATAACAAATTGGCTGATACGGCCTATAAACGGAGTCCAAGGCCGTGAGGAAAGGGCGATGAATGCTGAGTGGGGTGAAAGGGCACGATGGGCTGTGTGAGGTACCATGAGTCAAGCTGAACGCATCAAAACCGCATTAGAGCTGCAGATTGTGTCCGGCCAATTAAAGCCTGGAACAAAGCTTGATGAGACCGAAATTGCGGCAGCTCATGGGGTATCGCGAACACCAGTACGCGAAGCGCTGATGAAGCTTGAAGCAATTGGCTTGGTGGAGCGCCGCAAGCGGCAAAGTTCCATTGTCCGGGGAGTTACTTTGCGGCGTATCGTACAGATGATGGAGGTGCTGGGTGGGCTGGAAGGACTGGCCGGCAATCTTGCCGCCAAGCGCATCAAAGCGAACCAGAAAGAAAGTCTTTTGAAGGCCCTAGAGGTATGTGCGGCCACAGCGGAAGCCAACAACCCAGATGCCTATTATAATGCCAATATCGAATTACACCAGGTGATCTATACGGCATCTCACAATGATGTGCTCATTGAACAAGTGACTTATTTTGGCGAACGATTAGCACCCTTTATACGCCAGCAGCACCATAAACCCGGATGGATAGAAAAGACCATGGCAGATCACCGGCTAATTGTTGCGCATATTCTGGGTGGTCGTTCCAAGGAGGTGGAGGAGTTGATGTGCCGTCACGTCTACTTCGACAGCGAACAGTTCATGGATATCGCGACGGCACTGGAGTAAGGCCAGACAGCCTGATATTCCATTAGGCGGCGAAGCGCCGGCGGATGGCGTCGTAGCTCTCCAACTGAGAGAGCGGCCCGATGGCGGCCAGGGTCAAGGGCGCGGCGCTTAAGGTCCGCGCCGCCACCTTATGCACGGCCGCCGCATCCACTGCATCGATGGCGGCAACGATTTCCTCGATCGGCAGCACCCGGCCGTAGACCAGCATTTGGCGACCGATCTGATCCATGCGCGAGGACGAGCTTTCCAGCGACATCAGGAGTCCGGCCTTCAATTGCGCCCGGGCGCGGGCGATTTCCGGCTCGTTGGCGGTGACGGTCAAGGCGTGCATTTCCTGGGCGATCACCGGCACCAGCTCGGCCACCTCCGCCGGCCCGGTGCCGGCATAGATGCCAACCCCGCCGCCATCAACGTAGGATTGGGCGTAGGCATAGACCGAATAGGCCAGACCGCGCGCTTCCCGCACCTCCTGAAAGAGCCGCGACGACATGCCGCCGCCCAAGACCGTGGCGTAAACCTGATAGGCGAAATAGTCAGGATCGCCATAGGATACGCCGGGAAAGGCCAGGGTCAGATGCACCTGCTCCAGATCACGGGCCAGCCGCCGCTCGCCGCCGTTATATAGCGCCGCCGCCGCCGCCGGCCGCGGCTGCCCCGGCACGCTGCCCAGGGTATTCGCCACCATTTCCACCAGCGCCTGATGCTCGATCCGCCCGGCCCCCACCACCACCAGCCGGTCGGCGCGGTAATGAGTTTTCAGATAGCCGTCAAGATCGCTCCGCCCCATGGCCGAGACGGTCTGCGCGGTGCCCAGGATCGGCCGGCCCATGGCCTGGCCGGGGTAGGACGCCTCCTGCAACAGATCGAACACCAGATCATCAGGGGTATCGTGCGCCTGGCCGATTTCCTGGAGGATGACGTGCCGTTCGCGCTCCAACTCGTCAGGGTCGAAGGTCGAATGCAGTAGAATGTCGGACAGGAGGTCAACAGCCAGCGCCACATTGTCTTTGAGCACCCGGGCGTAATAAACGGTGTGCTCGCGGGAGGTATAGGCATTCAAATAGCCGCCCACCGCCTCGATCTCCTCGGCGATGGCGCGGGCGCTGCGGCGGGCGGTGCCCTTGAAGGCCATGTGCTCCAGCATATGAGCGACGCCGTTGATCTCCTCCGGCTCGTGCCGCGCCCCGACATCCGCCCATACGCCGATAGTGGCGCTTTCCAAATGGGGCGCCGTCTCGGTTACGACCCGCAGGCCATTGGGCAGAGTGCTTTGCTGAAGCTTCATTACGCTTTCGCTGTGACCGTGTCGCGAATGTACACTTGAACGCGATTAAGGTCATTAGGCAAGGAGGCGCAGCGTTCCGGACGGCTAAGAAGATCGGCCAGATGGGCCGGTAGCTTCGGCGCGATACCGCTCGATGCCGCCACCGCCTCGGGAAACTTCGCCGGATGGGCGGTGGCGAGCGACACCAGAGGGACGGCCCGATCGGGCCGCTGCCGCCGACCGGCGGCGATGCCCACCGCGGTGTGGGGATCGATCAGGACGCCCGAGCGCCGGTAGACCTCGGCGATGGCCGCCTTGGTATCCGCCTCATCGACCCGCGCGCTGACAAACAGCCGCTGCGCCATTTTAAGGTGCGCCGCGCCCAAGGTGATCGCCCCGGTGCGCTGGAAGGCGTCCATCAGATCGGACACTGCCTTGCCCTGGCGGTCGTAGAGATCGAAGATCAGCCGTTCGAAATTACTCGATACCTGGATATCCATGCTCGGGGTGATGGTGGGATAAACCTCCCCTTTGGCGTAAGCGCCCGACTGCAAGGCGCGGGCCAGGATATCGTTGATATTGGTGGCGACGATGAGCTTGTCCACCGGCAGCCCCATGCAGGCGGCGACATAGCCGGCGTAGACATCGCCGAAATTTCCCGTCGGCACCGAGAAGGCGACCGGGCGGTACGGCGCGCCCAAGGCCACTGCCGAAGTAAAGTAATAAACCACCTGCGCCATCACCCGCGCCCAGTTGATGGAATTGACCGCCGAGAGCTGCATGGCGTCGCGGAAGGCGAGGTCATTGAACATCGCCTTGACCATGGCCTGGCAATCGTCAAACGTGCCGTCAATGGCGATGTTGTGCACATTGGGCGACAACACCGTGGTCATCTGTCGGCGCTGCACCTCGGATACCCGGCCCGCCGGGTGGAGCATGAAAATCTCGATCGCCGATCGGTCGCGGCAGGCCTCGATGGCGGCCGATCCGGTATCGCCCGAGGTCGCGCCGACGATGGTCACCCGCTGGCCCCGGGCGGTGAGGAAATGATCGAACAGCCGGCCCAAAAGCTGGAGCGCCACGTCCTTGAAGGCCAGCGTCGGACCATGGAACAGCTCCAGGAGCCAATCGTTGGCGTCCAGTTGGGCTAGCGGCACGACCGCCGCGTGACGAAAACCGCCATAGGCATTCGTGACGAGATCAGCCAATGTCTCTTCGCTCAACGCGCCGGCCACGAACGGCCGCATCACCCGCACCGCCGCTTCCGCGTAAGATTTGCCGGCAAGCTGTGCGATATCGCCTTTGGAAAAGCTCGGCCACAGCTCCGGCACATAAAGGCCGCCGTCCCGGGCAAGTCCGGCGAGGGTTACATCGGCAAAATCGA
Source organism: Pseudomonadota bacterium (assembly GCA_003577275.1). Lineage (GTDB taxonomy): Bacteria > Pseudomonadota > Alphaproteobacteria > Sphingomonadales > Govanellaceae > PRO5. The sequence continues at coordinate 75,098 of QEVO01000006.1, read as the reverse complement.
GGGCGGGCGCTTGGCCGCGGGTGCTGACGTATCGCACCGGAGGTCTCCTTGGCAAAAAAAAACGGGGCGTAGATTAACGGCGACGGCGGGCGTAAACAACATAAATGACCACCACCGCAACGGCCAGCGAGAACCAGGTGATGGCATAGGACAAGTGATTGTTGGGCAGGTTGACCCGGGTCTGGCCGCCCAGCGGCAGCCCACCGGGATTGGGCGTCGCGTCCGCCTCGACGATGAGGGGAGCCAAGGGCAATCCCACCGCCGAGCGCATGGCGTCCAAATCAACGGCGAACCACAGATCGGCGTCCAAATCCGGGGCCGGTGCCAGCCAGGGAACGGGCGGCGGGACGCGGGCGACGCCATGCACCGTCACCGGGCCGGTCACCTGACCTGCGGCCCTTTTCCCCGGCGTTTTGGCATTCAAGGGGATCCAGCCGCGATTGATGAGCACCGGCATCGCCTCGCCGCGCAACAGCGGCGTCAGCACGTGGTAGCCCGGCGCGCCTTCCGGTCCGATGGCATTAAGATATAGTTCCGAGCGGTGGTCGAACCGCCCCTCAACGATCACCCGGCGGTAATTCCAGGATGTTGGATCGACGATCTCATCGGGCAGCGCCGCCGCCGGCGCGCTCAGCCCGGCATGGATGTCAGCCAAGAGCGCCCGCTTCCATTGCAGCCGCTCCAGTTGCCACAGCCCCAGGAAGGTAAGGAGGGCAAACGCTGCCAAGGTGATGAGACTTGGCCACAGCAGGCGCTTAATCATCGAGCTGACCCTCGGCCGCCTTGTGCTTGTACTGCAAGGCAATCAGCGTCGCCTTGAACGGCGGCAGCATGACGAAAACGCCCAGCACCGTCAACGGCAGCCACAGCACGAAATGGACCCAGTAGGGCGGCGCAATGGTCATCTCAAGCGCCAGAGCACCGCCGACCACCAGAAAACCCAAAATGAGAATGACGAACACCGCCGGTCCGTCGCCGGTGTCGACCTTGGAAAAATCGAGCCCGCAGGCGGTGCATGCGGGCGCGACGGTAAGAAATTTAGAATAGAGCTTGCCTTCGCCGCAGCGCGGGCATCGGCATTTCAGGCCAGCCGCCACGGGCGAGACGGTTGTCATCCTGCCCGCGCCCATGGCGTCCCTCGCCTAGCCAACGGCGCCGCTGCCCCAAACGTAGATGCAGGCAAACAGGAACAGCCACACCACGTCGACGAAATGCCAATACCAGGCCGCTGCTTCAAGGCCGAAATGATGGTCGGGCTTGAAATGGCCCTTGATGGCCCGCAGCAGACAAACCGCCAGGAAGATGGTGCCGATGATGACGTGCGCGCCGTGGAAGCCGGTGGCCATGAAGAAGGTCGAGCCATAGATGTTGCCGGCAAACGAAAAGGCCGCATGTTGATACTCGTAGGCCTGGATCGCCGTGAAGGCGGCGCCCAGAAGCACCGTGCATACCAGCCCTTGCACCAAGCCCTTGCGGTTGTTGTGAAGAAGCGCATGGTGCGCCCAGGTCACCGTGGTGCCCGACAGCAAGAGGATCAGGGTATTGACCAGCGGCAGGTGCCAGGGATCGAAGGTCTCGATGCCTTGCGGCGGCCAGATGTTGCCCATGGCCTCATTGGGAAACAGGGAGGCGTTGAAGTACGCCCAGAACCAGGCCAGGAAGAACATCACCTCGGAGGCGATGAACAGGATCATGCCGTAGCGCAGGCCGATCTGCACCACCGGGGTGTGAAAGCCCTGGAACTCGCCTTCGTTGACCACATCGCGCCACCATGCATACATGGTGTAAAGAACGCCAGCGACGCCCAGATAGAACACCCACGAGGGGCCGTCATGCATGGCGACAATAGCGCCCACCGCCATGATGAAGGCGGAAAGCGAGCCGATAACCGGCCATGGGCTGGGGTCTACGAGATGGTAATCGTGATCTCTGGCGTGTGCATCGGCCATGATGATCTTGCTCCTTGAAGTTTTACTTATAATCCCCCTGGGTCAGACCTTTCGGCCTGCCCCATCTCACTCTACTACTTGTTTAGCTTTGAAGAACGTATAGGACAACGTGATTTCCTTAACTTCATCGAGATTGGCGTCGTCGGCGATCGCCGGATCGATGAAGAAAGTCACCGGCATTTCCCGCGATTCACCCGCCGCCAGGCGTTGTTCGGTGAAGCAAAAACACTCGATCTTGCTGAAGTACGGCCCCGCCTTGTGGGGTGTGACGTTAAACGTCGCCGTGCCCACCATTTCCTCATCGCTCAAATTGGTGACGCGATAGAAAACCAGCGCTTCCTCGCCGACCTTGAGGCGCACATGCTTTTGCACCGGCTCGAAGCGCCAGGGCAGCGCGGGCGCGGCATCGGCGGTGAAGCTGACCGTCATCTGGCGGTTCAGAATGGGCGCGTCATAGGCGTTGGTCGCCACTTGCGTCGTGCCGCCGTAGCCCGTCACCTGACAGAACAGACGATAAAGCGGCGCGGAGGCGAACGCCAAGCCCACCATGGCAAGCGCCAGCGCGCCCATCACAAGCGCGGTGCGCAGATTGCGATTATGGGGAGCCGCTGTCGCCGTCATCGTTTCAATTACCGCTCATCTTGGCGATGGTGATGAAGAAAAACAGCACCACCAGCCCCAGCAATACGCCCCCCAGCGCATAATTGCGTCCACGCCGCTTTTTATGTTCGTCGCTGATGGCCATGCTGGTCAAGACAATGCCTTGTCGAGGGGCAGCAGCAGAAACAGCGCCGCCAGATAGACAATCGAGAACAGAAACAATCGGCGCGCGTCCATCGTCTCGCCCCGCCGCCATACCCGCGCCGCCAGCGCCAGGAACGCCACGCCCAGCAGCGCCGCGCCAATGCCATAGAGCAGACCGCTCATGCCGATGGCGAACGGCGCTACGCCCAATGGCGCCAAGAGCAGCGAATAGAAGAAAATCTGCCGCCGCGTTTCCAGCGGGCCGGCCACCACCGGCAGCATCGGCACCCCCGCCGCCTTGTAGTCGTCGCTGATGAACAACGACAGCGCCCAGAAGTGCGGCGGCGTCCAGAAGAAAATGATGGCGAACAGGATCAGCGACTCCACGCTCACAGAGCCGGTGACCGCCGCCCAGCCGATCATCGGCGGAAACGCTCCCGCTGCGCCGCCGATGACGATGTTCTGCGGCGTGCGCCGCTTCAGCCACATGGTATAAATGAAGAGATAATAAGCGATGGTCAACGCCAACAGACCCGCCGCCACCAGATTGACGACGAGGCCCATCATCACCACGGAGGCGACGGATAGGGTAGCGCCGAAGCCCAGCGCTTCGCCGCGGCTGATGCGGCCCGCCGGCACCGGACGGCCACGGGTGCGACGCATACGGGCGTCGATGTCGGCGTCGTACCACATGTTAAGGCAGCCCGATGCGCCGGCTCCCACCGCGATGCACATGATGGCGGTAAAGGCGATCACCGGATGTATTTCGCCCGGCGCCAGGAGAAGGCCGACCAGCGCCGTGAACACCACCAGCGACATGACCCGAGGTTTGAGGAGCGCCAAGAAATCGGCGGCGGAGGCGATGCTCGCCTCATCAGCCGTATGCTCCATTGTCAGCGCGCGATCATTCATACCGATAGTTCCAAAAGGCGGTTTGGCCGCATGATGCGGCCAAACCTTGAACTACAGACACTGCTACTTGATCTTCGGCAGCGTCTCGAACTGGTGGAACGGCGGCGGCGACGGCAGCGTCCACTCCAGCGTGGTCGCCCCCTCGCCCCACGGATTGGCCGGGCACTTTTCGCCGGCGCGGAACGTCCGCCACACCACCAAGAGAAACACCAGCGCGCCCAAGCCCGATACGTAAGCGCCGAGGGAGGAAATGTAGTTCCACCCCGCGAAGGCGTCCGGATAATCGATATAGCGGCGCGGCATGCCGGCCAGTCCCAAGAAATGCTGCGGGAAGAACAGCAGATTGACGCCGATGAACGACAGCCAAAAATGGATCTTGCCCAGCGTTTCCGGGTACTGCCGCCCCGACATCTTGCCGATCCAGTAATAGAACCCGGCGAAGATCGAGAACAGCGCGCCCATGGACATGGTGTAATGGAAGTGCGCCACCACGTAGTAGGTGTCATGCAGCGAAACGTCCATGCCGGCGTTGGCCAGCACCACGCCGGTGACGCCGCCCAGGGTAAAGAGGAAGATCATGCCCAAGGCGAACAGCATCGGCGTCTTGAATTCGATGGAGCCGCCCCACATGGTGGCGATCCAGGAGAAGATCTTGATGCCGGTGGGCACCGCGATCACCATGGTCGCCGCCAGGAAGTAGGCGCGGGTATCGACATTCAGGCCGACGGTGTACATGTGGTGCGCCCACACGATGAAGCCGACGAAGCCGATCGCCACCATGGCGTAGGCCATGCCGAGATAGCCAAAAATCGGCTTGCGCGAGAACGTCGAGACGACGTGGCTGATGAGCCCGAAGCCCGGCAGGATGAGAATGTACACTTCCGGATGGCCGAAGAACCAAAAGAGGTGCTGATAGAGCACCGGATCGCCGCCGCCCGACGGATCGAAGAAGGTGGTGCCGAAGTTGCGGTCGGTCAACAGCATGGTGATGGCGCCGGCCAATACGGGCAGCGACAACAGCAACAGGAACGCGGTGATCAGCACCGACCACACAAAGAGCGGCATCTTATGCAGGGTCATGCCCGGCGCGCGCATATTGAAAATGGTGGTGATGAAGTTGATGGCGCCCAGGATCGACGACGCGCCGGCCAAGTGCAGGCTCAAGATCGCGAAGTCAACCGATGGTCCGGGATGACCGGAGGTGGAAAGCGGCGCATAGACCGTCCACCCCGTCGCCGCGCCGGTCTGCCCCGGCGAGCCTTCGACGAAGACCGAAATCACCAGGAGCGTGATCGACGCCGGGAGCAACCAAAAACTGATGTTGTTCATGCGCGGGAACGCCATGTCCGGCGCGCCGATCATGATCGGCACGAACCAGTTACCGAAACCGCCGATCAGCGCCGGCATCACCATGAAGAACACCATGATCAGGCCGTGCGCGGTGATCAGCACGTTGAACAGATTGGCCGCCGCGTCGAGATCGCCGCCGGTCAGCATGGGCAGGAAGGTGACGCCCGGATTTTGCAGCTCGATGCGCATCAAGACCGAAAACAGGCCGCCGATGACCCCCGCCGCGACGGCAAAGATCAGGTACATGGTCCCAATGTCTTTATGGTTGGTGGAGAAGAGGTAGCGCCGCCACCCCGTTGGATGGTCATGGGCGTCGTGAGCTCCCGCCGTAGTGCCTGCCATTTACCTGACTCCCGTCTAAATTCACTGCACAGCGGCGGCGATCTGCGTCGGCGCCGCGCTATTATCATTAAAACCATATTCGGCTTTCGCTTCTTCCACCCATTGGGCGAAGCGTTCCTCGCTCACCACCTCGACGACGATGGGCATGAAGGCGTGCTTGATGCCGCACAGCTCCGAGCACTGGCCGTAATAGAGCCCCTCTTTGTCGGCCCTGAACCAGGTTTCGTTCATCCGCCCCGGAACAGCGTCGATCTTGACGCCGAAGGCGGGGATGGCCCATGAGTGGATGACGTCGTTGGCGGTCACCAACAGCCGCACCGACTTGCCCACCGGCACCACCAGATGGGTATCGGTGGCCAGCGTGCGCGGCGCACCGGCGGCGGCCGCCTCCTCGTCGCTCAGCATGATCGAATCGAAGGCGATGTCGCCATGGTCGGGGTATTCATAGGACCAGTACCATTGGCTACCGATGGCCTTGATGGTCATATCGGCGTTTTCCGCCTTGTCCTGGAAATAGAGGAGTTTCAAGGAGGGTACGGCGATGAACACCAGGATCAGCACCGGCACCAGCGTCCACACCACTTCCAACAGGGTGTTGTGGGAGGTTTTCGACGGCGTCGGGTTCGCCTTGCTGTTGAAGCGGAAGATGATGATCAGCAACAACAGCAGCACGAAGGCGGCGATTGCCGTGATGATGACCAAAAGCAGATTATGAAAATCGGTAATCCGCTCCATCACCGGCGAGGCGGCTGCCTGCAGCCCCAATTGCCACGGATACGGCTGCCCTGTTCCCGTTTGCTCCGCCGCCGCGGCATAGCCGCCAACAGACAAAAGCGCGGCCATTACAAGCGTGGCATATGCCATCGCTTTCTTAATCGCTGTGCTCACGATCACCTCTTTATTATTTAAAAGGTTGATATCCCCCGGTGGGTTCGCTGGTCGGCTTTCCCACATCTCTGGGGCATGTTATACCAGAAAAAACCGCTGCCACAAGCGCCCTGCCCTTATCAACGCCAGCCAACGGGAAAATATGATAATAAATAGCGATGCTGACGATCTGTTCTTCGCCGCGGAAGGGTTAAGCCGCGATCAGGCCAGCCGGCTGACGGCGGAAGCGCTGGCCGGCATGGACGACGGCGAGCTTTTTCTCGAATACGTGCAATCGGAAAGCCTGGTGTTTGACGACGGCCGCCTGAAGGCCGCCAATTTCGACGTCTCCCGGGGGTTCGGCCTGCGGGCGGTGACCGGCGAGACCACCGCCTACGCCCACGCCTCCGAGGTGTCCGAGGCGGCGTTGCGCCGCGCCGCCGCCACCGTACAGTCGGTGCGCGCCGGCCGCGGCGGCGCCATGTCGCTCGGCCCGGAACCCACCAACCGCCGGCTCTACGGCGATGACAACCCCGTCGCAGGCGTCGATTTCTCCCAAAAGATCAAACTCTTGCAGGATATCGACTCCTATCTGCGCGGCCGCGACAACCGCGTTCGCCAGGTTTCGGTGTCGTTAAGCGGCGAGTGGCAGGTGATCGAAATCATCCGCGCCGACGGCGAGCGGCGGCGCGACATCCGCCCCCTGGTGCGGCTGAACGTCAACGTCGTCGCCGGCCTGGGCGATCGCCAGGAGTCGGGTTATCAGGGGTCGGGCGGGCGCTACGACATGGCGCATTTCTTCGACCCCAAATTGTGGCAGGCCGAGGCCGACGAGGCGCTGCGTCAGGCCCTCGTCAATCTGGACTCGGTCCCCGCCCCGGCCGGCGAGATGGACGTGGTGCTGGGACCGGGCTGGCCGGGGGTGCTCCTCCACGAGGCCATCGGCCATGGCCTGGAAGGCGACTTCAACCGCAAGAAGACCTCGGCCTTCTCCGGCCTCTTGGGCCAGCGGGTCGCCGCCCCCGGCGTTACTGTAGTTGACGATGGCACCCTCGACCGCCGGCGCGGCTCGCTGACCATCGACGACGAAGGAACGCCGACCTCACAGATCGTGCTCATCGAGGACGGCATCCTTAAAGGTTACATGCAGGATCGCCTCAATGCCCGGCTGATGGGGGTCAAGCCCACCGGCAACGGCCGCCGGCAAAGCCACGCCCACGCCCCCCTGCCGCGCATGACCAATACCTACATGCTCGCGGGCGACAAGACGCCCGAGGAGATCCTGGCGTCGGTGAAAAAGGGCCTTTATGCCGTCAACTTCGGCGGCGGCCAGGTGGACATCACCTCCGGCAAGTTCGTCTTTTCCTGCACCGAGGCTTATCTGATTGAGAACGGCAAGATCGGCGCGCCGGTCAAGGGCGCAACGCTGATTGGCAACGGCCCCGAGGTGTTGACCAAGGTGGCGCTCATTGGCAATGACCTAAAGCTCGATACCGGCGTCGGCACTTGCGGTAAGGGCGGGCAATCGGTGCCGGTGGGAGTCGGCCAGCCGACCTTGCGGGTCAACGGCCTCACCGTCGGCGGCACGGCGATGTGAACCCTAAGGGCGCTCCTCGATGCGCATGTAACGCGTCAGGTGAGCGTCATTGATGTTGGCGTGCCAGCCCTTGACCCAGGGCTGCACCAGATTGCGCGCGGCATAGTAGTAAATGGGCGTCACCGGCGCATCGCGCATGACGATGGCCTCGGCCTGACGCAAAAGACCGGCGCGCTGTTCCAGATTAAGGGTCTTGGATGCCGCGGTCATCAGTTGGTCGAAGGCGGGGTTGACGTAGCGGCTGTAGTTCAAGGCGCCGGTGCGGCTGTCCATCAAAAAGAGAAAATTCTCGGCGTCGTTGTAATCGGCGATCCAGGCCGCCCGCGCCGCCTGGAAATTGGCGACTTTCAAGTCGTTGTAATGAACCTTGCCCTCACTGTTGAAAAGCTCGGTCTTGACCCCGATCTGACGCCAGCCGTCGGCGGCGGCAAGGGCAATCTTTTTCATGTCTTTATCGGTGTTGTAGCTAAACACGATCTTCAAAGGATGCTTCGGCCCGTAACCGGCCTCGGCCAATAACCGGCGCGCCTCGGCCAAGCGCTTGTCCCAGGGCCAGTGCTTGAAATCCGTCTCGGCCACCTGGGGATAGTTGGCGATGCCCAGCGGCACAAAGGAATAGGCCGGCACCAGACCGTAATTGAGGAGCTTATCGGTGATCGCCTCGCGCGGGATGGCCAGCGACAGCGCCCGCCGCACCCGCCAATCGTTGGTGGGCGGATGCCGGGTGTGAAAGGCGATATAATTGACCCCCAGCCACGGCGAGACCTTGACCGCGTTGGGCATGTTGGCCTTCAGCCAGGCGTACTGCCGCGAGGGAAATGAATTATTGAGGTCGAGCTGGCCCGAACGGAATTGCTTGAGCGCCGTCTGCTGATCTTCGAGGGGGTAGTAATAAATGGTATCGATGGCGACTGTTTTGGCGTCGTAGAAGCGCGGGTTTTTGACCGCCCGCACGTAGGCCTGCGGCTCCCAGGCGTCTGCCATATAGGCGCCGCTGGACGCCATCCGCCCTGGCCGCGCCCAGTCCCGCCCATAGCGTTCCACCACATGGCGGGGTACCGGGTAGGTCGAGACATGGGTCAACAGTTCCAGAAGGTAGGGAACCGGGGTGTGGAGCCGCATCTCCACCGTGCGGACGTCCAGCGCCCGCGCGCCCACCTGATCCACGGGCAGCTTGCCGGTATTGGCCTCCCGGCCGTTGACCAGAATGTAAAAATTGGAGGCATAGTCCGAGGCGGTTTTGGGGTCCAATAACCGGCGGATGGAGAACACCACATCGTCAGCGGTGAACGGGACGCCGTCCGACCACAAGAGGCCGCGCCGCAAATGAAAGACGTAAACTTTGCCGTCGGCGCTGACGTCCCAGCGTTCGGCGGCGCCGGGGATGGTTGCGCCATGGGCGTCAAAACTGGTCAGCCCCAAAAACAGATCGCGCAGGATATGGCTTTCCCAGGTGCCGGAGGTGCGATGCGGGTCAAGGGTATTGGGCTCGTTGGTATTGCCGCGGTGCAGCACCACCTCGGCGGCGGCGGACGGGACGCCGCCGAGCGCCAAAAAGACGGCGAGGCAGACCCGGATGACCGAGCGCGCTGCGGTTGGCATGGCGCTGTGCAACTGCTACTTGTTCACCGGCAACTTGACCTTGATGGTCTCACCGCTCTTGCCCGGGAAGTCCTTGAACAGGGCGTCCACCAGATAGGGCATGACGGCCAGCATGTCGCCGCTTTCGCCGCGGCTGACCGCCCGGCCTTCGAACAGGCGCGCGCCGTCTGATTGTCGGATCAGGATCAGGCTGAGGCGGCGGATGTAGCTTGTCCCCGAGCCGCCGCCGACGTTAAAGCCGGTGGAAACGCCGACCCCGACGCCGACGCCGCTGTGACGGCCGCCGCTGCCGCCGCCAACCCCGACGCCCACCGACACCGGGCTGTCATCGCCGCCACGCAGATCACCGCTTTCGCTGACGCTCCAGTCGATTTCGGCAATGAGGGTCGAGGGCGGGCCGGCCACCGGCGGGGTGTAGCCATATGCCGCCAGCTTCGCGCCCACCAAATCGGCATAGCGGTTGAATTCCAGGGACGCGGCGCGCGCCGGATCGGCGGGCCGCACCTGTACGCTTTCCCCCGACGCGCCCGGCAACTGATGGAAGCGGGTGACATCGGCGGTCAACGAACTGGCGCAGGCGGACAGCAATATGGGGGCGCAACACAGCATCAAAAATCGCAATACGGACATCGGCATTCACCCTCTTGATGATGGCCGACGATCATAAACGAGGATGATTGAACAGGCGATGAATGATTATCCATTGGCTTTACCGCCATTTACGCCACCGGCCCGGCGACATGGAGGCCGCGCAGCGCCGGCTTGTCGCGGGGGCAGAACGCTGAGACGGCCACCCCGGCATACCCCATAACGCAGGCATACCGTTCGGCGGCTTCGACCAGCGCCCCGGCAATGTCATTGGCGAACAGAAGGTCAAAGACCAGAACCGCGGTGATGCGCAGCACCGGGCAGCGCCGGCCGTCCACCGCTTCCGGCATCACGTCATAAAGAAGAATGCCGCGGGCGAATTCATCGCGTAAAGCCACGAACGCCCCTTGCGCGCTTGATGCGGCCAGCCATCGACGGGCCTCCTTACGCCAGGACTCCGGCGTCAGCCAGGGTTCATGGACGGCCAGTAGCGGAAATACCTGGTCAATCAAGGCCTCGTCCAGCGGCACGCAGCGAAATGATTGGCCCATATCGCCCCCTCAACCTTCCCCCTAACATTTTTCTAAAAAGCTAGCTTCGCTGCCGCTGCCTAGCTATGATCCTGATCAAATTCCGCCGGCGGCGGCCAAACATGGACCTTTCGCCGAGCAGCCAATGCACGCACAGAAGATCAAAGAAGACCTTGCCCATGCACTCCACCGCGCCCAAAGGGCACTCTTTAGACGAAGCGCCCGAGGACTGCATTCATTGCGAGATCCGGCGTCTCGCCATCTGCGCGGTCTTGAAGGAGGAAGAACTGGCCGCCATGATGGCGATCACCCGCTATCGCTCGCTGGCGCCGGGGGAGATGATTTTCGAGGAAGGGGAGCCGGCGCGCTCCCTTTATAACGTCGCTTCAGGCACGGTGCGGATCTATAAGCTCCTGCCCAACGGCCGGCGGCAGATCACCGGCTTTCTGTTTGCGGGCGATTTCTTGGGCTTGGCCTCTCCCAAAGCCTATGCCTACGGCGCCGAAGCGGTGACCGAGGTCAACCTCTGCCAGTTCGATTCCGCCGCCTTCAAATCCTTGGTCGACCGCTTCGAGACCGTCAAATCGCGGCTGCTGGAACGGGCCAACGATGAACTGACGGTGGCTCAGGAACAGATGCTGCTGTTGGGCAGAAAGACGCCACTGGCCAAGCTGTCGTCGTTCCTCTTGCGCCTGTCGAGCAACAACGCCCGCTGGGAGCGGCCGGTGGACACCATCGAGCTGTCGATGACCCGGGAAGATATTGCCGACTATCTTGGTCTGACCATAGAAACGGTGAGCCGCACCTTCACCAAGCTTAAGGGCGATGGCGTCATCGCCCTGCCCGAGCGCAGCCGGGTGGTCATCAGAGAGTTCGACAAGCTGGAAGAAATCGCCGAGGATTTTGATTAAGGGGTAAGTGGAGGGCTTCTGTTGCTAGGTGCCCTCCGAACCCCGCCTACTGCTTACGCAGCAAGCGCCATGACATCATTGTCGTTGGCATTTCTAGGTTTTGACCCGTCACGGTGGTATCATTCCGGGCAAAAGCCAAGCCTTTCAACGCTCGTCGATCCTAGTTCGCCCCCCAAGATGCAAGATCAGGGTAATGGTGGAGGCGCCGGGTACCGCCCCCGGGTCCGAAACGTCTATTACGCAGGGCCGTTTATCGCCATAGTCGGTTGCCCGACGGCTCTAATATAGGGAAAGGCGGGGCATTTTAAAAGACCTCGCGGATCGTTTGCCTCCTCCGCCCCGAATCGCATACATAAGGAAGATCACCCACGATATCTGCGCCGGATGGTTCTTGATGAAACAATATCTTGATCTGCTGCGCCTTGTGCTCGACCAGGGCAGCCGCAAGGAGGACCGCACCGGCACCGGCACCTTGAGCATCTTCGGCCACCAGATGCGGTTTGACTTGGCGGCCGGCTTTCCGCTGCTGACCACCAAGAAACTCCATTTAAAATCAATCATCTACGAACTGCTCTGGTTCCTTAAAGGCGATACCAACATCCGCTATCTCAATGACCATGGAGTGACCATCTGGAACGAGTGGGCGGATGCGGCGGGCGATCTGGGGCCGGTCTATGGCCATCAATGGCGCTCCTGGCCGACGCCGGACGGCGGCAAGATCGACCAGATCGCGCAACTGATCGCCCAGATCCGCGCCAACCCGGAGTCCCGCCGCCTCCTCGTCAGCGCCTGGAATGTCGCCGAGGTGGGACGCATGGCGCTGCCGCCCTGCCATTGCCTGTTTCAGTTCTATGTCGCCGACGGCCGCTTGAGTTGCCAGCTTTATCAGCGTAGCGCCGACATCTTCCTCGGCGTGCCGTTCAATATCGCCTCCTACGCCCTGCTGACCTTGATGGTGGCGCAAGTGACGGGCCTCAAGCCCGGCGAGTTCATCCATACTTTCGGCGACGCCCACCTCTACCTCAACCATGTGGAGCAGGCGGAACTGCAGCTTGCCCGCGCGCCCTACCCGCTGCCTCGCATGCGGCTAAATCCGGCGGTGACGGACATCTTCGCCTTTTCCTTCGAGGATTTCGCCTTGGAGAACTACCGCTTCCATCCCCACATTCCGGCCAAGGTCGCGGTCTGACATGACGCGCGTGGCGTTAGTGGTGGCGGTGGCCAAAAATGGCGTCATCGGCAAGGACAACAAGCTGCCCTGGCGCTTGCCGGGTGACTTGAAGCACTTTCGCGAACTGACCTGGGGCAAACCCATCGTCATGGGACGCAAGACCTTCCAGTCCCTGGGCCGGCCGCTGCCCGGCCGTGACAATATCGTCGTCTCACGCTCACGGCGCTGGGATGCCGGCGGCGTCACCGTGGTGCCCACCGTGGAGAGCGCCTTGGAGGTTGGGGCGCGTCTGGCCGAGGCCAAGGGAGTGGATGAAGTGATGATCATTGGCGGCGCCCAAATCTATGCTTTGGCGCTGCCGCTCGCCGACCGGGTGTATCTGACCGAGGTTGACGCCGCGCCGGAAGGAGACACCTTCTTTCCCGCGCTTGATCCGGCAACTTGGCGCGAAACCGACCGCGTTACCCATCCCGCCGTTGGCGAGTTTCCCGCCCATGCCTTTGTGGTGTATGATCGGCTCTAATCCAGCTGAGTATTTTGTAATTATTCTAAACTATTGACTCGCCCCCATGAGATCGTAATATGGTTCCATCGTCATAAAAGAGGCGCGCCTTCCAACTTCCTCTGACGCCTCCCGGACGAATCGATTTCACCCGTAGATTGACATGGAGGCACCAATGTCCGCATCCTCGAAACTGAAAGGCAGCAAAACCGAAGCAAACCTCAAGGCGGCGTTTGCCGGCGAAAGCCAAGCCAACCGCCGTTATCTCTATTTCGCGCAAAAAGCCGACGTCGAAGGCTATAATGACGTGTCGGCCGTATTTCGCTCCACCGCCGAAGGCGAAACCGGCCATGCCCATGGCCACCTTGAATATCTAGAGCAGACCGGCGACCCGGCCACCGGCCTGCCCATCGGCAGTACCGCCGCCAATCTGAAGGCCGCCATCGCCGGTGAAACGCACGAGTACACCGACATGTACCCCGGCATGGCGAAAACCGCACGCAGTGAAGGCTTCGACGAAATCGCCGACTGGTTCGAAACCTTGGCCAAGGCGGAAAAGTCGCATGCCGGCCGCTTCCAAAAAGCGCTCGACACCCTTGGCTGATCATTTCTCCATTTGATTTCATGAGGGGGCCGGCGCGATAATCGTGCGGCCCCTGATTTCTGTACACATGGAGGACGCGCCATGCGCGAAGGCAGTCTTGACGCGCCGACACGGCGCCCCATCGACTGGCAGAATCCGCAATTTTACGATGAAGCGGCGCTAGACGCCGAATTGCGCCGGGTATTCGACATCTGTCACGGCTGCCGGCGCTGCTTCAATTTATGCGATTCCTTCCCACGGCTGTTTACGCTGGTCGACGAATCGGAAAGCGGCGAGCTCGACGCGGTGCCCTCGAAGAGTTTCAAGAGCGTGGTCGATGCCTGCACGCTGTGCGACATGTGCTTCATGACCAAGTGCCCCTATGTGCCGCCCCATGAATTCAATGTCGATTTTCCGCATCTGATGGTGCGCTACCGCGCCGCCGAGTTTCGTCGCGGCGAGCGTGATTTTGTCGACAAGGAACTGGCGAAGACCGACCGCAACGGCCGACTGGCCGGCAGCATTGCCGGACTGGCCAACTGGGCGACGCGGCGTAAAAACAAACTGACGCGCCCGGCCATGGAAAAAATCGCCGGCATCGACCGCGACGCCGCCATGCCTTATTTCTATTACAACACCTTTGAGCGACGCTCGGCGCGCGCCACGCCGACCATCAACGCCGATGCGCCGGCCCACGGCCGCAAGGCGGTGCTTTATTCCACCTGCTTCGTCAACTATAACGCGCCGGCGGTGGGCCAGGCGACGCAACACGTGCTGGCCAAGAACGGCGTTGCCACCAAGGTCGTCTATCCCGGGTGCTGCGGCATGCCCAAGCTGGAGAACGGCGATCTGGAAGGCGTCGCCAAGGCGGCAGCGGAAGTGGCCGCCGCCTTGACGCCTTATATCGATGAGGGCTACGACATCATCGCGCTGACGCCGTCGTGCGCGCTGATGCTGAAGTTCGAATGGCCGCTGATCGCGCCCGGCAATGATGCGGTGAAAAAGCTCTCGCAGGCCACCTTCGACATTGCCGAATACATCGTCGACATCGCCAAGAAGGAAGGATTGGCGGCCGGCTTGAAGCCCCTGCCCGGTCATGTCGCCATGCATCTTGCCTGTCACGCCCGGGCGCAGAACATGGGCCCCAAAGGAGCGCAAATGCTGGAGCTGATCCCCGATTCAAAAATCTCGGTGATCGAGCGTTGCTCAGGCCATGGCGGCAAATGGGGCATGATGAAGGAGAACTTCGACACCGCCATCAAAGTCGGCAAGCCGGCGGCGCGGCAAGCCATCGCCGTGGAAGCGAAGTTCATCGCCTCCGAGTGTCCGCTTGCCGCCGATCACCTGGCGCAGGGCATGGAAAAAATCAGCGAGGAGGAAGCGCCGCCGCGCACCTACCACCCGATCGAACTCTTGGCCATGGCTTACGGTTTCTAGGGGAGGAGCGCCATGCCCCGCGGCGAGCGACGCATCACCCGCGACGATCTGATCGCCAATGAAGACTATGCCTTGATCCGTCAGACCAAGCGGGCGGAAAATGTGGCCCGCAAGGCGCGCCGTCAACTATCCGTCGGCCCCCATGTCACGGTTTTGTTTGAGTGCTGGGAGTCGATGTGGCTGCAAATTCAGGACATGCTTTACATCGAAAAAGGCGGCGCGGCGCAGATCGAGGATGAGCTTCGCGCCTACAATCCCATGGTGCCCAATGGCCGTGAATTGACCGCCACCTTGCTGTTTGAAATCGAAGATCCTCAGCAGCGCCACAAGATCCTGTCATCGCTGGGCGGCGTCGAGAACCATATTTACCTGCAAGTGGGCGAGCGGCGCATCAAGGCTATGCCAGAGGGCGATGTGGAGCGCACCAATGAAGCTGGCAAGACCAGCGCCGTGCACTTTCTCCATTTCCCCTTCAGCGACGGCGATATCGCCGCCTTCCGTGATCTGAAGACGCCGGTCGTTTTCGTCATCGACCATGTAAATTACGGCCACATGGCGCGGCTATCGAATGAAATGCGACAAGAACTGGCGAACGATTTTTCTTGATGTCAAGGAGAGAAACACATGCGCGCATCCCCATTGCTGGTATTCATCGTCGGCATCGCCGCCGGCGCGCTTGGCTATGCCGCCGTCGATCGCCTGCAAGCGCCGCCGCCCGCTGACCTGGAAGTGGTGAAGGCGACCGATACCGCTTTTTCCGGCGTTTCGGAAACGGCAGGCGTCAAGGAGGCGTTCACGCGCTATGCGATGGAAAATGTCGTATTCCTGCCCAGCGGCGGCCAGCCGATAACTGGCCGCGATGCGCTGGCCGCCAGTTTCAATGATTTTCCCACCGGCGCCAAGCTGACGTGGGTTCCCGCGGGCGGCGGCATTTCCCGCGCCAATGACCTTGCCTACACCTGGGGCCATTTCATCAACACTTTCGCGGAAGGTGAACCCCACTACGGGAAGTATTTGACGATTTGGCGCCGGCAGGCGGACGGTTCGTGGCGGGTCGAGGCCGATACCGGCAACGCCAGCCCAGCTCCCGCCGCGCCTTAAGAGGGGTTGAAAAACTTCTCTCTATATGTCATCGCGAGCCCTCCACTAAATGGGATGAACTGATGATGCCATTGCTTAACCTGTGCAATCCCATTTAGTGGCGGGCGTGGCGATCCAGAAAACGTTAGGATGGACTGCCGCGCCGCTTTGCAGCGGCTCGCAGTGACAGGTCTGGCCTTATCTTATAATACTCTCCATCAAACCCCCAGCCGCGGAATCTCAATTGCCGGGCAGTGGTTCATCACCACCTTGATGCCGGCGGATTCGGCTTTCGCCGCCGCCGCGTCGTCGCGTAAGCCGAGCTGCGTCCAGATCACCGCCGGAGCGATGGCGATGGCGTCATCGAACACCATCGGCAAGTCCTCCTTGCGGCGAAAGACATCCACCATATCGATTTTCTCGGCAATGTCGCCAAGCGCGCCATAAACCGTTTCCCCCATCAGCTTCTTTCCGATCAGGCGCGGATTGACCGGGATGACGCGATAGCCCCGGCTCTGCAAAAATCGCATCACCCCGTAAACGGGCCGCGTCTCGTCATCGCTGGCGCCGATCACGGCGATGGTTTTCACCGTGGTCAGGATGTCCTTTAAATAGCTGTCGGGATAATTGTCATGGTTCATGATGAATATCCAAGTTTAGCCGCCACGGCGCGGGCGAGATCCATATAAGCCTTGCCTTGCGGACCATCGGGGGCGATGGCGGCGATCGGCGTGCCGGCATCCGAGGTTTGCCGGATATCGATGGTCAGCGGAATTTCCGCCAACAGCGGCACGCCGAATTTTTGCGCCGTCTCGGCCGCGCCGCCATGGCCGAATATATGGCTCTCGCCGCCGCAGTGCGGGCAAACGAAGGTGCTCATGTTTTCCACCACGCCCAAAATCGGCACCTCGACCCGGGCAAACATGTTGATGCCCTTGCGGGCGTCAATGAGCGCGATGTCCTGCGGCGTCGAGACGATGACCGCGCCGGCAAGCGGCACCCGCTGCGCCATGGTCAGTTGCGCGTCGCCGGTGCCGGGCGGCATGTCGGCGATCAGCACATCGAGCGGGCCATAGGCGTCCCACGCCACATCGGCGAGGAGCTGCTGCACCGCGCCCATCACCATCGGACCGCGCCAGATCACCGCCTGATCCTGCTCGCCCAGAAGAAAGCCGATGGACATGGCGACGATGCCGTGAGCGCGCATCGGCACGATTCTTTTGTCGGCGCCCATCTCGGGCCTGCCGGATAGTCCCAATAGCTTGGGCACCGATGGGCCATAGATGTCGACGTCCAGAAGCCCCACTTTCAGCCCCAGCCGGGAGAGCGCCACCGCCAGATTGACCGCCGTGGTCGACTTGCCGACGCCGCCCTTGCCGCTGGCCACGGCGACGATCTTGGCCACCCCCGGCACCGGGGCTTTCGCAGGGCCGTGGCCGTGGCCATGGGGCGCGGCCGCCGGCGGCTCGCCCGCCGGCCGCTCGGCGGTCAGCACGGCGGTGACTTGCGCCACGCCCGGCAATTTTTTCACCGCCTCGACGCAGGCGAGCCGCACGGGCTCATAGGCCGCGCCGTTTTCCGCCGTCACTTCAATGGCGAAGCCGACCTTGCCGTCCTTGACCGCCAAGCCCTGGATCATGCCGGCTTCCACCACGTTGCGGCCGCTTTTGGGGTCTTTGACCGCGGCCAGCGCCCGCAGCACGTCGTCTCGATTTACGCTACTCATTCTGACATCTCCAAAGGTAGTGGTCGTTGCGCTGGCTAGCTACGTATCATATAACGCTACTCAGTCAAACTTGGGCGAGGAGTTAAGAGTTATGCCTTGGCAATCGAACGGCGGCGGCCGCAATCCCTGGGGACAAGGCCCTGGCCGCAGTCCGCAACCGCCAAATATCGAGGATATCCTCAAAAAAGGGCAAGAACGGCTCAAAAGCGCCTTTCCCGGCGGCTTTGGCGGCCGCGGCGTACTCATCATCCTGCTTCTGGTGCTGCTCGCCTGGCTCGCCACCGGCATTTATACGGTAAAGCCCGATGAACAAGGCGTGGTCTTGCGCTTCGGCAAATGGGTGGAAACCACCGCGCCCGGACTCAATTATCACCTGCCCGCGCCCATCGAGACGGTATTGACGCCGCGGGTTACCGTCATCAACCGCGTCGACATCGGCTATGGCCTCAGCGCGGATAGCGCCAGCGCCCGGCGCAGCATCGACTTCGAGAAGGAGCGTTCGATGCTGACCGGTGACGAGAATATCGTCGACATTGAATTTTCGGTGTTCTGGCGCATTCGTGACGCCGGGCAGTTTCTGTTCAATATCGAAGCGCAGGAAGCAACGGTGCGCGCCGTGGCCGAAAGCGTGATGCGGGAAATCATCGGCCAGACGCAAATTCAATCGGCCTTGACCGGCGGCCGCCAGCGCATCGAACTGGAAGCGCAGCGCCGCCTCCAGGAAGTGCTCGACAGTTATCAGGCGGGCATCAGCATCACCCAGGTCAAACTGTCCAAGGTCGATCCGCCGGCCGCCGTCATCGACGCCTTCCGTGATGTGCAAGCCGCCCAGGCCGACAAGGAACGCCAACAAAACGAGGCGGAAGCCTATCAGAACGACATCATTCCCCGCGCCCGCGGCGAGGCGGCGAAAATGGTGCAGGATGCCGAGGCCTATCGCGAACAGGTGGTCGCCAAGGCGAAAGGCGACGCATCCCGCTTCGTCAAGGTGCTGGAACAGTACCGCACCGCCAAGGACGTCACAAAACGACGGATTTACATGGAAACCATGGAAGAAGTATTACGCGGTATGAACAAAGTCATCATTGATGAGGGGGCGGGCAAAGGCGTCGTTCCCTATCTGCCGCTGCCCGATCTTGAAAAACGCAAATCGGGAGGCCAGTGATGCAAAGCCAGCGCCTGACTCTCATCATCGTTGCGGCGGTCGTCATTCTGATCGCCGCCTTCAGCTCCGTCTACCGCTTGTTTGAAACCCAGCAGGCCATCGTCGTGCAGTTCGGCAACCCGATCCGCACCGTGCAGGACGCCGGTCTGCATTTCAAGCTGCCCTGGGAGTCGGTCACCTATCTTGACCGGCGTATCTTGCCGCTCGATACCCCGGTGCAGGAGATCATCACCTCGGACCAGAAGCGCGTCATCGTCGATGCCTTCGCACGTTTTCGCGTCACCGACCCGTTGCGCGTCTATCAGACAGTGCGCGACGAGAACGGCGCCGCCAACCGGCTGGAAACCACCGTCAATTCGGTGTTGCGCCGGGTGCTGGGCAGCGCCGCCTTCAGCGCTATCTTGACCGAGGAGCGGCTGCGCCTTCTGGAGCAGATCCGCATCGCCGTCAATGAGGAGGCGGCCGAGCTGGGCATCAGCGTTATCGATGTGCGCATCAGGCGGGCCGATCTGCCGGAAGCCAACAGCGAGGCGATTTTCAAGCGCATGCGCGCCGAACGCGAACGGGAAGCGCGGGAAGCGCGGGCGCAAGGCGCCGAGCTGGCGCAACGTATCCGCAGCCGCGCCGACCGCGAGCGCACCATCCTCCTGGCAGAAGCGCAGCGCGAGAGCGAGACGACGCGCGGCGAAGGCGACGCCTTGGCGATCAAGACCTTTGCCGAAGCCTTCAATAAGGACCCCGAATTTTACGCCTTCTACCGCTCGATGCAGGCCTACCGGGAAGCCTTGGCCAAGGAAGATACGACCCTCATCCTGTCGCCCAAAAGCGAGTTCTTCCGTTACTTCGAGAACCTCGAGCCGCGGCGGTAACGTGTGCTTATGACCGAGCTCGGGGTTGCTCTGGGGCTAGTGTTGGTGCTGGAGGGGGTGCTTTACGCGCTCTTTCCCGAGGCCATGCAGCGGATGATGCGGCTGGCCCTTGAGCTGCCGCCGGTAAATTTACGCCGCTTCGGCCTAATCGGCGCACTAGCCGGCTTTCTAGTGGTTTGGTTCATTAAAGGGTAATACGGTTGCAATTCCATCAAATGGCACCATACTTCCGACAAAATCTTTAGAACAATAGCCCCTGGGGTGGACGCTGCCGGAGAGGGATTATCCAAATACACCAAGGAGTAGGCCCGTGAGCCGATCAATCGTTGTACAATCCCGCCCCTTTGGCGTCCTCGCCCGCCAGGCAATGTTCGTAACGATGCTGGCCATGGCCGCCCTTTTGCTGGCGGCGCCCGCGCCGCAAGCCGCCCCCACGGCCCCAGGCGCCCCGGCGACCTTCGCCGATCTGGCCGAACAGGTGCTGCCGGCGGTGGTCGACATCACCGTCGAGAAGACGGTCCAGTCGACCCCGGCCATCGAAGAGTTCATGCGCCGATTTGGCCCGCGCCTGCCCGGGCAGGACGATGATCAGCAGCGCCCCGCCCCACCCCGCCGCCGCGCCGGCGGCGGCACCGGCTTCATCATCGACTCCCAAGGCGTCATCATCACCAACAATCACGTAATCGAGGGCGCCGACAGCATCACCGTCCGGCTGCAAGGCGGTCAGGAATTCAAAGCCAAGCTCATCGGCTCTGATGCGCCCACCGACATCGCCGTGATCAAGATCGAAACCAAGCGGCCGCTGCCAGCGGTGAAATTCGGCGATTCCGACAAGGCGCGGGTGGGCGACTGGGTGATCACCATCGGCAATCCCTTCGGTCTTGGCGGCTCGGTGACGGCGGGCATCATTTCCGCCCGCAACCGCGACATCAACACCGGGCTTTACGACGATTTCATTCAAACCGATTCGCCGATCAACCCCGGCAACTCCGGCGGCCCGATGTTCAACATGAATGGCGAGGTGATCGGCATCAACACCGCCATCTTCTCGCCCTCGGGCGCCAACAACGGCATCGGCTTCGCCATTCCCGCCAACATGGCCAAAAGCGTCATCGCCCAATTAAAGACGGCGGGCAAGGTCAAGCGCGGCTGGCTCGGCGTCAGCTTCCAGCCCATCACCAAGGATCTCGCCGACAGCTTAGGGCTAAAATCGGTGGAAGGCGCGCTGGTGGCCGACGTCACCCCGGGCGGCCCGGCGGCCAAGGGCGGCATGCAATCGGGTGACGTCATCGTCGAATACGACGGCAAGCGCGTGACCTCCAACCAGCGCCTGCCCGGCCTGGTGGCGGCGACGCCCATCGGCAAATCAGTCAAGCTCGTGGTGCTGCGCAAGAACGAACGTAAAGCGCTGACCGTCAAGATCGGCGAGCGCAACGAAACGCAGCTGCAAGCCTCGCAGGATGGCGGGCCCGCAACGCCCGGACCCGGCGGCGAGGTGACCAGCCTGGGCATGACGGTGGGCGGGCTTGGTCCCGATGTCCGGGAAAGCCTTGGCGTGCCCGCCGACATCAAGGGCGTGGTGATCCTGAACGTCGATCCCATGAGCGAGGCGGCGGAGAAAGGCTTGCAGCGCGGCGACGTGATCGTCTCGGTATCGCTGGAAGACATCGACTCGCCCGCCGCTTTTGCCAAGCGCATCGAGACGGTGAAGAAGAGCGGCCGGCCCTCGGTACTGCTCCGCATCTACCGCGGCGGCGGCTTCAGCCACATCACGGTGCCGTTCGGCCGGTAACTAACGGCTATGGTTTTTAAATCAGGGCGGCCTTCGGGCCGCCCTTGGTTTTGTTTGGGCGTAGCGCAATCATATAGAACCATATCAACGTCATCCCCACGAAAGCGGGGATGACGATTACCTATTGAATGTGACCGACTTGAACGTAAGCCGCCCTAAAGCATCGTGCGCACATTCAACCGCGCTAGGATTTGCGCGTCGCGGCCATAGATATCGGGTTTGAACATCACCCGCCCATCGTCGCGCACGTCGGTTGTCCAATAGATCAGTAAAATGGGCACCGACTTGGGGAGCGGAATTTTCAATGTCTCGCCGCTGGCGACGCCCTCATCGATTACGGCGCGGGCCGCGTCGTCATCGGCATTGAACAAGCGATAGACAAGCTCGAACGGCTCTTCGACGCGGATGCAGCCGGAACTGAAATCCCGCTGCGCCTTATCGAACAGCTCTTGATACGGCGTGTCATGCAAGTAGACCGCGTAATGATTGGCGAAGCGGATAACCACGCGGCCCAGCGCATTCCACGGCCCCGCCTGTTGGCGCAGCATGATGCCGCGCGGATTGCTCCAGTTGACGCTGGCTGGCGCGATCTCCTTGCCCTGCCCATCCAGCACGCGCAGATGATTTTCCGCCAGATAATTCAGGTTCCGGCGGATCTTCGGCGCCATATCCTTGCTGAAGATCGAAGGCGGCACGGTCCAATCGGGATTGAGCGTGATGGAGGTGATTGCCGACTTGAATTCCGGCGTCTGGCGGTACGGTCTGCCCACCACCACCCGCGAGCGCCATATCGCCTGGCCATCGCGGTAAAAGGAAACGCGGTAGCCGGCGATGTCCACCACCACGAAATCGCCCTGCGCCACGCCCATCAGCTGCCGGGCGCGTTCGAGATTGACCCGGATCTGCTCCGCCCGGGCGACGGCGGAGACATTTAGCGCCGCCAGCGTCTTGCCGCCCACCAGCCCATCGGGTTCGAGATAATAATCGTTCTGGAAGCGTTTGACGGCATCCTCAAGCGTCGCGTCAAAGTTGCCGTCGTCTGCCGCTGCTGGCGGCAAGTAGCCCTCCGCCGCCAACCGCTGCCGCAGCGCATGAACCCGCGGATCGTTGATGCCGAGTTTGAGCGTCGGGCCGTTTGGCACCACCGGCCAGCCGCCCTTTGCCGCCACTTGCCGCATGGCCTTCAGACCATCGCGCAAGGCGGCGTAAAGTTTGCTCTGCGGCCGCGCCTCCGCAAAGGCGGCGAGCACGTCGCCCGCTTGCAGCTTATCGACAATGCGGGTCAATCCCGCCGCCGCGTCCACCGGACGGGGCGCGAAATCGATGGGATCGAGCTTGCCGCGATGGAGATGAAACAGGGCGTGGATATAGGCGCGGGTCGCCAGCACGTCGACCGCCGCCCGCCGCGCCGGATCGGCGTGCAAATCGCCGATCACCGCGCGCGCGGCGATGAGCCGGCTCAACCCATAATCTTCGGGGTCAAGGCCATCCTCTGTCATGCCCTTCAGCCCGCTTAGCAACTGATCCGCCATCGCGCCGGTGGTCCAGATGGGGCGAAAGTCGCGCGCGCCATAGAGCCGCCGCGCCGCCTCTTCGAGCGTCATGCCGACGGCGGGACGCGCGGGCACGACGCCCTCGGGCGACGCCGCCAGCGCCGCGCGGATGGCCATGGGCAGCGGATCGGGGGCCGTTTTTGCGGCAAGCGCCGGCGCGGCCAGGTCGAAGGCCATAAAGACGACAAAATAATAGGCGATGACCCGTATCGGGTTCATGGGGTGGCCTTTAACAAGTTGTCACCATGTCCCATGGTATATTGGCATTGTCGGGCCTAATTAAAGCGCAAATTCAAGCGGTTATTGGAAACCCATGAATTTTGAGCGAGTTAACGGCGGTTTCTCTGCTATGCTGCGGTTCATCATGAGCCGTTCGCGTGTGCTGTTTGGGGGGCTTGCCCTGCTCATTTTTCTCGCCGCGCCCGTCGCCGGGCAGGCCGAGACGGCGCGCGCCCCGCTCGTTCAATCCCTCGCCAAGCTCGCTCCCGCCGCCAACCCCGATGTCCTGAAATTGGCGCTGGATGCCGTGGGCTGCGCCGACGCCAGCGGTCTGGGCGCGGCGCGGCGGCTGGCGGTGATCGACTATTCGCGCCCCTCCACCGAGCCCCGGCTGTGGGTGTTCGACCTTGCCCAACGCCGGCTGCTGTTTGAGGAGCTGGTGGCCCACGGCAAGAACACCGGCGACAACCACGCCCGGCGCTTTTCCAACAAGCTGAACAGCCTGGCGACCAGCATCGGCCTGTTTCGCACGTTGGAGCCGTACCACGGTTCGAACGGCTATTCGCTGCGCATGGAGGGGCTTGATCCCGGATTTAACGACAAGGCCAAGGAGCGCGCCATCGTCATCCACGGCGCGCCCTACGTCGCGCAATCCTTCGCCGAAACCCACGGCCGGCTGGGCCGCAGCTGGGGCTGCCCGGCGGTGCGCCAGGCGGTGGCGCAAAAGCTCATCAATGTATTAAAAGACGGCCAGTACGTATTTTCCTATTACCCCGACACGCGCTGGCTGGAATCCTCGCCCTTTCTGAATTGCCAGAGCGGCCCATCCATGCGCCTCGCGGCGAGGGATTAAAACTTGAAGTCTTCTCGCTTGTAGCCTTGCAAATAAAGCACGGCGGTCAGATCGCCGTAGCGGATGGCGACGTCGGCGGCGGCGGCGGTTTTCGGCTTGGCGTAAAACGCCACGCCCAACCCTGCCGTTTCAATCATCGGGATATCGTTGGCGCCATCGCCCAGCGCCAGCGCGGCCGCCACGCCGCCGTCGATCTGGGCAGCGAATTCCTGCAAGGTCGCCTTCTTGGTCGCGGAATCGACGATCGGCGGCGTCACCTTGCCGGTAAGCTTTCCGTCCTTGATCTCCAATGTATTGGCGCGGGCGACTTTAAAGCCGACGGCGGCGGCGACGCGATCGGTGAAAAACGTAAAGCCGCCGGAGACCAGCACCGTCATCGCGCCATTGGCGTTCATGGTCTGAATGAGCGTGCGCGCGCCGGGGGTTAAGCGCACGCGCTCGGCATAGACCTTGTCCAGCGCCGCCACATCCAGACCTTTGAGCATGGCGACACGCTCCTTGAGCGCGCCGATGAAATCAAGCTCGCCGCGCATTGCCGCCTCGGTGATCTTGGCGACCTTTTCCTTCAGGCCCACCATGTCGGCGATTTCGTCGATGCACTCCACGGTGATGATGGTGGAATCCATGTCGGCGACGAGGAGCTTCTTTTTGCGATGCGCCGTCGGCTGCACGGCGACATCGATCGCCAGGGCGTCGGACAGGCGATGGCCCACCTCGCGGGCGTGAGCGAGCGGCAGGTCAAACAGCTCGATATCGGCGGCAATGCCGGGATTGAGCCAGTCGATGGCGCCGACCTTAGCCCCCGCCTCGGCAAACGCCGCATGGGCGGCGTCGATGGCGGCCTCGGTGACCATGCTCGCCTTCACGCCGCTGATTAACGTTGCCACTAGGTCGACGGTCATTACCGGCCTCCGTTCGGCCAAACGCTTGCATGGAGCCGCGTTGCGGCCGATATAACTATCCAACCCGAGGGGATTAACCAACTCGCCATGAAAAATAAAGCGGTATTCCTGGCCGGCCCCACCGCCGGCGGCAAATCGGCGCTGGCGCTGGCGCTCGCCGAGCGGGCTGGCGGCGTCATCATCAACGCCGACAGCATGCAGGTCTACCGCGAGCTGCGGGTAGTCACCGCCCGCCCCTCGCCCGAGGAGGAGGCCAGGGTTCCCCATCGCCTCTACGGCTACCGCGCCGCGTCTGACGTCTCCTCCGCCGCCGCCTGGAGCGCGGACGCCACGGCGGCCTTAACAGAAGCCTGGGCGGCAGGCCGGCTCCCCATCGTCATCGGCGGTAGCGGGCTTTACCTGCGCACCCTTCTCTACGGCATCGCCCCTATCCCCGACGTCCCGGCAGATCTGAGGCAATCCGTAAGGTCACGGATGGCCACGGAAGGCCCCGAAGCCCTGCACCGGGAGCTTACCAAACTGGACCCCGAAACAGCGGTCAAGCTTACCCCCGGCGACCGGCAGCGTATCGCCCGGGCGCTGGAGGTGGCGCTGGCCACCGGCGAACCTTTGAGCGCCTGGCAACGGCGACCGCCGGAGGGTGGCCTGTTGCCCGGAATCGACGCCCTGTTGCTGGTGCTCGCGCCGCCCCGCGACGTGCTTTATGAGCGCTGCGACCGGCGCTTGGCGCAGATGATGGCGGAAGGGGGGCTGGCGGAAATCCGCGCCTTTCTCGCCGCCAATCCGCCGCCGGACGTCCCCTTGCGCCGGGCGCTGGCGGTGCCGGAGTTCAGCCGCCATCTCGCCGGCGAGCTTGGCTTTGACGAAGCGCTTCGCCTCGCCCAGACCGCCACCCGGCAGTACGCCAAGCGGCAGATGACCTGGTTTCGCCATCAATTTTCAGATTGGCCATCCGGCGATGAGCAATTTTTGAAAAGATTGCTATCCGAAAAATTTCCATTTATTAGATTTTAAGGGTTGACGACGCAATAAACGTCTTATACGGTGCGCCGGCCTCACTGTGGCGACTGGCGCTGGCCGTAGGCTTTTTTCGGCATATGGCGTGATTTTGGCGCTTGCGCGTTTGCGCTCAATCCGGTTTGCCGATAAAGAGGACGTTAAAATTGGCCGTTGGCGGCCATGAGGAAACACGTAAAGGTACGAGGACTTAAGCCATGACAACGGCGGAACCCATCAGCGGCGCGGACATCGTTTTGAGGTCTTTGGTCGATCTTGGGGTTGACGTGGTGTTCGGCTATCCCGGCGGCGCGGTGCTGCCGCTTTACGATGCGATCTTTCAGCAGAACCACATCCGCCACATCCTGGTGCGCCATGAACAGGCGGCGCTTCACGCTGCCGAGGGCTACGCCCGCTCCACCGGCAAGCCGGGGGTGGCGCTGGTTACCTCGGGTCCGGGGGCGACCAACGCGGTCACCGGGCTGACCGACGCTCTCCTCGATTCCATTCCCGTCATCTGCCTGACCGGCCAGGTGGCGACCCATTTGATCGGCAACGACGCCTTTCAGGAAGCCGACACGGTGGGCATCACCCGCCCCTGCACCAAGCACAATTATCTGGTCAAGGACGTGGCGAACCTCGCCTACGTCATGCACGAGGCGTTTTATGTGGCGACCAGCGGCCGGCCCGGCCCGGTGGTGATCGACCTGCCGAAGGACATCCAGGTCGCCAAGGCGCCTTACATCCGGCCCTCGAAGGCGCAGCACCGCAGCTACCGGCCGCAGATCAAGGGCGACTTGGCGCTGATCAAGGAAGCCGTTGACCTCCTGGCCAAGGCCAAGAAGCCCATCATCTACACCGGCGGCGGCATCATCAATTCCGGCCCGGCGGCCTCGCAATTGCTGCGCGAGCTGGTGCGGCTGACCGGCTATCCCATCACCTCGACCCTGATGGGATTGGGCGCGTTCCCCAGCCATGACCCGCATTTCCTCGGCATGCTCGGCATGCACGGCACCTATGAAGCCAACCTTGCCATGCACGGCTGCGACGTCATGCTGTGCCTCGGCGCGCGCTTCGACGATCGGGTGACCGGCCGCATCGACGCCTTCTCGCCCCATTCCAAGAAAATCCACGTCGATATCGACCGTTCCTCCATCAACAAGAACGTTCATGTCGATCTCGGCATCGTCGGCGACGCCGGCCATGTCATCGAGGATATGATCAAAATCTGGAAGTCGAAGATCTGCAAGCCCGACGAAAAGGCGCTCAAGGCGTGGTGGAAGCAGATCGACGAATGGCGCGGCCGTAAATGTCTCTCCTACGCCAAACGCGACGACATCATCATGCCGCAGTACGCCATCGAGCGGCTCTACGCCCTGACCAAGGACAAGAACCCCTACATCACCACCGAGGTCGGCCAGCATCAGATGTGGGCGGCGCAGTTCTTTGGCTTTGATAAGCCCAACCATTGGATGACCTCCGGCGGCTTGGGCACCATGGGCTATGGACTGCCCGCCGCCATCGGCGCGCAGATCGCCCATCCCGAGGCGCTGGTCATCGACATCGCCGGCGAAGCCTCGATCCTGATGAACATCCAGGAACTGTCCACCGCCGTGCAGCACCGTTTGCCGGTCAAGGTGTTCATCTTGAACAACGAATACATGGGCATGGTGCGCCAGTGGCAGGATCTGACCTACGGCGGCCGCTATGCCGAAAGCTACACCGCCGCCTTGCCCGATTTTGTGCGGCTGGCGGAAGCCTTCGGCGCGTCAGGCTTAAGGGTATCGAATCCCGCCGATCTTGACTCCACCATCAAGGAAATGATGAAGACCGACGGCCCGGTGTTGGTGGACTGCCGCGTCGCCAAGCTGGAAAACTGCTTCCCGATGATGCCCTCGGGAGCGGCCCATAACGAAATGATCCTCAGCGCCGAGGATGCGGGCTTGAGCCCGATCTCGGATGAAGGCAAGGCGCTGGTATAAAAAACCTTAAGGAAACGCCCGACAATGTCTGTACCCGTTCAGGAAATCGCGCGCCATACCATCTCCGTCGTCGTCGATAACGAGGCCGGCGTGCTGGCCCGCGTCATCGGCCTGTTTTCCGGCCGCGGCTACAACATCGACAGCCTGACGGTGGCCTCGGTATCGGAGGACGCCAAGACCTCGCGCATCACGGTCGTAACCTCGGGCACGCCGATGGTGATCGAACAGATCAAGGCTCAGCTCGATCGCCTGGTGCCGGTCCATGTGGTCGCCGACCTGACCTTGGAAGGCCCTTCGGTGGAGCGTGAGCTGGCGCTCGTTAAGGTCGCCGGCGTCGGCGAGCACCGGGTGGAGGCGCTGCGGCTGGCCGACGCCTTCCGCGCCCACGTGGTCGACAGCACCAATAGTTCATTCGTGTTCGAGCTGACTGGCAAGACGACGAAAATCGACGCCTTCTTGAACCTGATGCGGGAGCTGGGGCTCGTCGAAGTGGCACGCACCGGCATCGTGGCGCTGGCCCGCGGCAAGACAGGTCTTGAATCTTAAAGCATAGGCTGCCAAAAACGGCAGCGACAAATCGACCAGGGAAAGGATACCCCATGCGCGTGTACTATGATCGGGACGCCGATGTGAACCTTATCAAGACCAAGAAGGTCGCCGTCCTCGGCTATGGCAGCCAAGGCCATG
Source organism: Pseudomonadota bacterium (assembly GCA_003577275.1). Classification (GTDB taxonomy): domain Bacteria; phylum Pseudomonadota; class Alphaproteobacteria; order Sphingomonadales; family Govanellaceae; genus PRO5. The sequence goes on along the minus strand of QEVO01000006.1, from coordinate 46,189 downwards.
CCCATGCCGCCAACCTGCGGGATTCCGGAGTGAAAGAGGTGGCGGTGGCGCTGCGCCCCGGCTCGGCCACGGTGCGTAAGGCGGAAGCCGCCGGCTTTAAAGTCTATGCCCCGGCGGACGCCGCCAAGTGGGCCGACGTGGTGATGGTGCTGGCCCCCGACGAATTGCAGGCGGCGATCTACCGCGATCATCTGGCGCCCAACCTGAAGCCTGGCGCGGCGCTGCTGTTCGCCCACGGCCTGAATGTTCATTTCAAGCTCATCGAGCCGCGCGCCGACCTTGACGTGCTGATGGTGGCGCCCAAGGGGCCCGGCCATACCGTGCGCTCGGAATACATGCGCGGCGGCGGCGTGCCCTGCCTCATAGCCATTCACCAGAACGCCTCCGGCAACGCCCATGACCTTGGCCTGTCCTATGCCTCGGCCATCGGCGGCGGCCGCGCCGGGGTCATCGAAACCACCTTCCGCGAGGAATGCGAAACTGATCTTTTCGGTGAGCAGGCGGTGCTCTGCGGCGGCTTGACCGCGCTCATCAAGGCCGGCTTTGAAACCCTGGTGGAAGCCGGCTACGCGCCGGAAATGGCCTATTTCGAGTGCCTGCACGAGGTCAAGCTTATCGTCGACCTCATTTACGAGGGCGGGCTTGCCAATATGCGCTACTCCATCTCCAACACCGCCGAATACGGCGACTACCGCACCGGCCCGCGCATGGTGACGGCGGAGACCAAGGCCGAGATGAAGCGGGTTCTGGACGATATCCAGTCCGGCCGCTTCGTGCAGGATTTCATGCTGGATAACGCCGTCGGCTCGCCCCGGCTTAAAGCCCAGCGCGGCCGCGAGGCCGCCCACCAAATCGAGGAAGTGGGCGAACGCCTGCGCGCCATGATGCCGTGGCTGAAGGCCAACAAGCTGGTCGACCGCGAGCGGAATTAATAGCCATAGCGCCCCCTCACCCTACCCCTCTCCCCCGTTAACGGGGGAGAGGGATGCGTAGGGTTGGCGAGCGTTTTGCGAGCCTTACCCGCAGCTGGGTGAGGGGGATTGGCGAAAAAACGCCGTTGAACTCGCCATAAAACATTGTTAACTACACTGCGATAGAGGCTTATAGTGGGTTCAGTCGCTAGATATCGGCTGAAAGCTTCCAAGAACCGTTGGCAAAAGATCGAGGATATAGGGCGGTATGATCCGTCGTTCGCATAGGAAACCCGATCAAGGCAGCATCGCTGCTGCGATTTCCCATGCGCTCGCGTCTTCCCTCCTTCGTGGGTCACTTCGACTTAGCTGCCCCTAAGCGCTGGGTTTCTCGCCGTTTTGCGGGGCGTTTAGGGGTAAAAGCCAGTTCATGACGGTCTTTCGCGTTAAAGACCAATGGAATTGCTCAAGCTTTAGGATTAGTGACATGACCACGACCATGAAAAACCAAATTGTCATCTTCGACACCACCTTGCGCGATGGCGAACAGTCGCCCGGCGCCTCCATGAACCTGGAAGAAAAGCTGCGCGTCGCCGAGACCCTCGATCAGATGGGCGTCGACGTCATCGAAGCCGGCTTTCCCATTGCTTCCAATGGCGATTTCGAGGCGGTGGCGGAAGTGGCGAAAATCGCCAAAACGGCCGCCGTTTGCGGCCTCGCCCGGGCCGGCCAGAAGGACATCGACCGCGCCTGGGAGGCCCTGCGCCATGCCCGACGGCCACGCATCCATACCTTTATCTCAACCAGCCCGCTGCACATGAAGTTCAAGCTCCAGATGGAGCCGGCGGCGGTCCTGGAGGCCATCGAGCGCAGCGTCAGCCACGCCCGTAACTTATGCGAGGACGTGGAATGGTCGGCCGAGGACGGCAGCCGCACCGAGCACGACTTCCTGTGCCGGGCGGTGGAGATCGCCATCAAGGCCGGGGCGCGCACCATCAATATCCCGGACACCGTCGGCTATGCCGTGCCAGCGGAATACAAGGCCGTCTTCGAAATGCTCCGCAACCGCGTGCCGAACGCCGACCAGGCGGTCTTTTCCACCCATTGCCACAATGACTTAGGGCTGGCGGTGGCCAATTCCCTGGCCGGCGTCGAGGGCGGCGCGCGGCAGATCGAATGCACCATCAACGGCATCGGCGAACGGGCCGGCAACGCCGCCCTGGAGGAGGTCGTCATGGCGCTGCGCACTCGCCGCGACGCCCTGCCCTACGCCACCGGCATCATCAGCGAAAAATTGGCCCCCGCCTCGCACCTGGTGTCGACCATCACTGGGCTCGCCGTCCAGGCCAACAAGGCCATCGTCGGCGCCAACGCCTTCGCCCACGAGTCCGGCATCCATCAGGACGGCATGCTGAAAAACGCTCAGACCTACGAGATCATGACCCCGGAATCGGTAGGCGTGCGCAAGTCCTCCCTGGTGATGGGCAAGCATTCCGGCCGCCACGCTTTTCGGGAGAAATTAAAAGAGCTTGGCTATGACCTGGGCGAAAACGCCTTGAATGACGCCTTCAATCGCTTCAAAGACCTCGCGGACAAGAAAAAGACCGTCTACGATGAGGACATCATCGCGCTGGTCGACGATGAGGTGATCCGCGGCCATGATGCGGTCAAGTTTGTGTCGCTGCAAATCCAATGCGGCTCCAAGGGCCCGCAGAGGGCGGACCTGGAACTCATGGTCGAAGGCCGCTTGAAGTCGACCACCGCCACCGGCGACGGTCCGGTGGACGCCACCTTCAAGGCGATCCGCGAACTGGTGCCCCATCATGCCCACCTGCAGCTCTACCAGGTGCATGCGGTCACCGGCGGCACCGACGCCCAGGCGGAAGTAACGGTTCGTTTGGAAGAAGATGGTAAAACGGTATCCGGACAGGGCGCTGACCCCGATACCCTGGTGGCTTCGGCGCGCGCTTATGTCCATGCCTTGAACAAGCTCTTGGTCAAGCGTATGAAAACGGCTCCGGCGTCGCTTACGGCCTAAAGCGCCGTACCCGACAGCCGAAACCGGAGATTGTGGTGAATTTTGCGACCCGCGCATCGGGTGTGGGTCGCTCTTTATGGTGAAGGCTGTTGGTGCATGTTTTCTAGAATTCTTGGAATGCTGTCCTCGGACATGGCGATCGATCTGGGGACGGCCAACACGTTGGTCTACGTCAAGGGCCGCGGCATCGTCCTCAACGAGCCCTCGGTAGTGGCGATCAAGAACCGCGGCGGCATCAAGGAAGTGCTGGCGGTGGGCGAGGAAGCCAAGCAGATGCTGGGCCGCACGCCCGGCAACATTCAAGCCATTCGCCCCTTGCGGGATGGCGTCATCGCCGACTTCGAGGTCGCCGAGGCGATGATCAAGTACTTCATTCGCAAGGTCCATAACCGCAGCATGATGGCGACGCCGCAGATCGTCATTTGCGTACCCTCGGGCTCGACCCCGGTGGAACGCAAGGCCATTCGCGACAGCGCGCTGGAAGCCGGCGCCCGCAAGGTGTTCCTGATCGAAGAACCGATGGCGGCCGCGATCGGCGCCGGTCTGCCGGTCACCGAGCCCACCGGCTCGATGATCGTCGACATCGGCGGCGGCACCAGCGAAGTCGCGGTGTTGTCCCTGGGCGGCATCGTCTACGCCAACTCGGTGCGGGTCGGCGGCGACAAGATGGATGAGGCGATCATCAACTACATCCGCCGCAATCACAGCCTGCTGATCGGCGAGGCGAGCGCCGAACGGCTGAAGAAGGAAATCGGCACCGCCTGCCCGCCGGAGGATGGTCGCGGCCGGGAAGTGCAGATCAAAGGCCGTGACCTGATGAACGGCGTGCCCAAGGAAATCACCATCGACCAGTTACAGATTGCCGAAGCCCTGGCCGAACCGGTTGGCGCCATCGTCGAAGGCGTCAAGGTGGCGCTGGAACAGACGCCGCCGGAACTGGCTGCCGACATCGTCGATAAGGGCATTGTGCTCACCGGCGGCGGCGCTCTCCTTCACAACATCGACAAGGTGTTAAGAAACGCCACCGGCCTGCCCGTCACCGTCGCCGATGAGCCCCTGAACTGCGTCGCCCTGGGCTCTGGACGGTCGATCGAGGACCATATTCTCAAGCACGTCCTGACGGACAACTGAGGAGTTTTCCAGTCTAGCGGAGGACGGCGGCCTTGAGAGTGGCGCGGAGCAGAACGGGACGACTTGCGCGATCGCTCCGTGGCTTTGGCGCTCGTTTCTCGCTGGCGATTTCCGCTATTCTGGCGCTTGCCCTGTTCATTTTCAGCCAAGTCAGCCCGGCGCCGCTGGAGCGGCTGCGGGCAGCGGTGGATGGCGTGCTGGCCCCCATCATTTACGTCGTCAATCTGCCGGTCCGTGTGGTCGAGGATGTGGTGATCTGGGGGCAGGATGTCGCCTTCCTTTATCGTGAGAACATCCGCCTGCGCGACGAAAACCAGCGGCTTATGGAATGGCAGCTGGCGGCGCAACGCCTGGCCACCGAGAATAGCCGCTTAAAGTCCCTGCTTGATGTCCATGACATGCAGGCGACGCCGATCGCCACCGCGCGCATCATCGGCCAAAGCGCCGGCAATTACGTTCGCACCATTCTCATCAACGCCGGCCAAAACGCCGGGGTTGCTCCCGGTCACGTGGCGGCCGATCGCAGCGGCGTCCTTGGCCGCGTCATAACCGTAAGCCCGACCACGGCGCGGGTGTTGCTGCTGACCGACTTAAACAGCCGCATTCCGGTCAAGGTGCTGCCGGCGGACGTCAACGCCATTCTCGCCGGCGACAATCTCGATCAGCCGATGCTGACTTTTTTACCTGCCGGCAGCCAAATCGCCGCCGGCGACTGGGTGGTGACCACCAGCCATGGCGGCATCTTTCCCCCTGACATGCCGGTGGGCCGCGTCGCGCTGACGCCAAAGGGCGGCAAGCCGAGGGTGATGCTGTCATCGGATCTGACGCGGCTTGATTACGTGCGCCTGCTCGCCTTCACCCCGGCGACGCCGCCGCCGACCGCAGCGGAAACGCCGCCGGCGGCAGAAGCGCCGCAGCCATCGCCATGATGCGCCTGGCTCATCAAACCCTTGCCTTCATACGCGGCACGGTGCCGATCATAACGGCGCTGCTGTTGATGCTTTTGGAATTTGTTCCTTATCGTTTCGCCCATATCCAGGCGATCATGCCGCATTTGTTTCTTGCCGCGGCGTATTATTGGGCTCTGTTCCGCCCCGATCTGATGGGCGTTGCGCCGCTGTTCCTGGCAGGATTGCTCTATGATCTCGCCAACGGCGGCGCCTTCGGTCTGACCGCCTTCGCCCTGGTGGTCATGCATTATTTTGCCGTCAGCCAACGACGTATCCTGGCCGGCCGGCTGTTTCTGCTAAGCTGGCTCGGCTTCATCAGCGTCGCCATCGCTTACGGCATCGCCGATTGGCTCATGCTGTCGATGATCACCGACGCGCCGGTCAAGTCCACTCCCATCGTGATGCAGACTCTGATGACGGTTTCGGTGTATCCTTTGGTGGCGCGCTTCCTGGGCCAAATTCACCGCTTGGCGCTCGACCGATGAAAGCCACGACCCGCAAAAACCGCCCTGACCGCTTAAAGGTCTTCACCCGCCGGGCCATCATCGTCGCCAGCATCAAGGGAACGCTGATCGCTGTCCTGGCCAGCCGCATGTATTATCTGCAAGTCATCGAAAGCAACCGCTTTAAAAAGCTTGCCGATGAAAACCGCATCAGCATCCGCCTGTTAGCCCCGGTGCGCGGCCGCATCGTCGACCGCTTCGGCGAAATTATGGCAACCAACCGCGCCGACTACCGCGCCTACATCATTCCTGAGCAGACGGCGGACGTCGCCGCCACCCTCGACGCCCTGGCCAAGATCATTCCCATCGATGATGGCGATCGTACCCGTATTCTCGCCACTTCCCGGCGGCAACGCAGCTTCTTCGCCGTGCCGGTGGCGGAAAACTTGAGTTGGGATGAATTTGCACGCATCAACATCGCCAGCCCCGACCTGCCGGGCGTTCAGCCCGATGTCGGCACCACGCGCTATTATCCCTATCGCGATCTGACCGCCCATCTCTTGGGTTATGTCGGCGCGCCCAATGAGGAGGAAGCCGGCAACGATCCCTTGTTGCACCTTCCCTCCTTCAAGATCGGCAAGAACGGCCTGGAGCGCACCTTTGACGCGCCGCTGCGCGGCGTTGCCGGCAACATGAAGGTTGAAGTCAACGCCTATGGCCGGGTGATCCGCGAACTTGATCAGGAACAGGCGACGCCGGGCGCTGAACTGAAACTGACCATCGATCTGGGCTTGCAGAAATTCGCCGCCGAGCGGATCAGCGCCGAAAGCGCCTCTGTCATCGTCATGGATGTTCACAACGGCGACGTGTTGGCCTTCGCTTCGATGCCGGCTTATGACCCCAACGATTTCAACGTCGGCATCCGCCAGGATACCTGGAAAATGCTGCTCAACGATATCCGCAAGCCTCTGGTCGACAAGATCGTGCAAGGGCAGTATCCGCCCGGGTCGACGTTCAAGATGGTGGTGGCCATGGCGGCGCTGGAGTCAGGCGCCGTGAATGCCTCCCACGAGGTTTACTGCCCGGGCAAGCGGCGGCTCGGCAATCACGTTTTCCATTGCTGGAAACGGGAAGGTCATGGCACGCAGAACATGATCGGCGGCATCCGCAATTCCTGCGACGTTTATTTCTATGATTTGGCCGAGCGCACCGGGGTTGACGCCATTGCCGCCATGGCGCGCCGCTTCGGACTTGGCGAAGCTTTCGATATCGGCATTCCCCATACCGCCTCGGGATTGGTGCCGTCGATGGCCTGGAAGCAGAAGCGTTTCGGCGTGTCCTGGCAGAAAGGCGAGACCCTGATCGTCGGCATCGGTCAAGGTTATATACTGACTACCCCTTTGCAGTTGGCGGTGATGACGGCGCGCATCGCCAACGGCGGCTATGCCGTCATGCCGCGGCTGGTGCGGCCGAAGAAAGAATCCAAGCCATCGCGCATCGAAGTGTCGGACTATGCCCTTTCGGTGGTTCGCCAGGGCATGGTCGAAGTGACGACGAGCGCGCGCGGCACCGCCTATGGCGCGCGCATCACCGAAGAAGGCTACAGCATGGCGGGCAAGACCGGCACCGCGCAGGTGCGCCGCATCACCAAGGAGGAACGCGCCATCCGGGTGATCAAGAACGAGGACAAGCCCTGGATCGAGCGCGACCACGCGCTGTTCGTCGGCTATGGCCCGATCGACAACCCACGCTACGCCATCGCCGTGGTGGTGGAGCATGGCGGCAGCGGCTCCAAGGCGGCGGGACCCATTGCCCGTGATGTGCTCTTAGAAGCCATGCGCCGCAATTCCGCGCGCGATCCCGATGCGCCAACGCCGCCCTCCTCAGGGATTGAGGTATAAGCCATGAAAACCGTGATCGCCATCAGAAGCCAGCAACGCAATCTGTTCGCCAAACTGCGCGATCTGAATTGGTTCGTCATCGCTCTTATCATCATCATCGCCAGCGTCGGCTTTACCATGCTCTACTCGGTATCGGGCGGCCACCTGGAGCCGTGGGCGGCGCCGCAAATGACCCGCTTTGCCGTCGGTTTCGTGCTGATGATCATTGTGGCGCTGATCAACTTAAGATGGTGGATGGCGTCGGCCTATTGGATTTACGGCGGCACGTTCCTGATGCTGCTCGCGGTGGAGATCATGGGCGATATCGGCATGGGGGCGCAGCGCTGGCTGGACCTTGGAGTCATCCGCCTGCAGCCGTCGGAGATCATGAAGCTGGCGTTGGTATTGGCGCTGGCGCGCTATTACCACGGCCTGACCACCCGCGAGGCGGCGCGCGTGCGCAGCCTGACCTTGCCGCTCCTGCTGACCGCCCTGCCGGCGGCGTTGGTGCTGCGTCAGCCTGATCTCGGCACCGCGGTGCTGATCACCGCTACCGGCGCCACCGTGATGTTCCTCGCTGGGGTGCGGACGTCCGTCTTCGTGGCCGGCATCGCCGGCGTCGCCGCCGCCATTCCCATGGCCTGGGGGATGTTGAGGGATTATCAAAAGGACCGGGTGCTGACCTTCCTCGACCCCGAGCGCGACCCCTTGGGCGCCGGCTATCACATCCTGCAATCGAAGATCGCCTTCGGCTCCGGCGGCGTTACCGGCAAGGGGCTGCTGCTGGGCACCCAGGCGCAGTTGAACTTCCTGCCGGAAAAGCAGACCGACTTCATCTTCACCATGCTGGCGGAGGAGCTCGGGCTGTTGGGCAGCTTTAGCCTGCTCCTCCTATATACGCTCCTCATCGGCTATGCCATGTACGCCAGCCTGGGCATCAAAAACCATTTCGGCCGCCTGCTGACCACCGGCCTGGCCGCCACCTTCTTTTTCTACATGTTCATCAATATGGCGATGGTGATGGGCCTGGTGCCGGTGGTCGGCGTGCCGCTGCCCCTGGTCTCCTACGGCGGCTCGGCCATGCTGACGCTTTTGCTGGGCTTCGGGCTGATTTTGAGCGCCGTTTTGCACCGCAATACCATCATCGCCCGGGGCGGCGCATTCACCGCCTAAACTTTTGCCTCAGCAAGGCTCCCTTTGGCTATCGACAAGGCCAGATCGGTTTGCTATGAGAGGCCCCGCTAACCTTTCCCGTGGGCGCATAGCTCAGCTGGTAGAGCAGCTGACTCTTAATCAGCGGGTCCTAGGTTCGAGTCCTAGTGCGCCCACCACTTTTCCCGTTGTCCATACCGGAGACATAGGTAACAGCTTGTCCCTAAGACATAGTGTAGCGGCGCGCGCCATTCGGGACAATTTTACGCGCCATTCAGGACAAGCGTCCGGGTCATAAAACATCCCTTTTAAGAGCCCTTTTAAGGCCCGTAATGATCACCTCGCGCGCCGGCTTGGTCTTGGCCGCACCGCCCGCCGTGTAGGATACGGCCACGCCCTGGATTTTAAAGTCCCGAAAGACCTGCCTTACCTCCGTCCGCATGGTCGATGCCGTCGATCATCTGGGCCAGGCGGCCTGAAAGCTGACGTTTGCCGCCCAGATATGGGGCGACGGGGCGGACAGGATCAACGCGGTGATACTCCATTAATGGTTTCCCGATAAGACTTCCCGCGCCTGCCGGCAGGCGCGGGGACGGCCATGACAAGGCCGGTTGTGGTCGTGCGAGGTTCATGCTCGCGGCTCGGGGTGCTGGAACACCCCGTCCTCCCGCTCTGCGGCGGTGATCTGGCTGAAGCGTGTCGGAATCCGGCGACCGTGCAGCTCCACCGGCGCGCCGACCGGCTCACACTCAAAACCGGCGCGCTTTAGAAGGCTCTTCAAGGCCGGCTTCATCAGCAGGTAATAGGATGCCACGCGGTGGCGCTGACCGGCCTCCCAAACCCCTTGCCCCAACAACCGCAGCACCGTGATGACATTGAACGTCTGGCGGGCGGTAGGGGCCGGGATGGAAAACCGGCTCACCTCGGCCGCGCCTGGCTCAAGCGGTACATCAGGACAGTGATGTAAGAGCGGCAGCACCGGCGGCAGGATCAGCCGCGCGCAGGCCAGCGGCCAGTCGCGGTAGAACACCAACACATGCACGGCGCGGCGGTCAAACCCATCCACCTCCATATCGGCCATATCCCGGCGCTCAAAACCGGCGCGCATGCAATAGGCGTGATGCCGCAGCTTATAGGCTACGTGGATCAGCTCCGGCGTGTCGGCCAATGCCAGCCGATAGGGGCCGATGACATCAGAGCCAGTCTTCAACCGTCATCTCCCACCGCACTTTGTCGGGTGCCGTCCGGCTATAGCGCGTCAGCTCCTTGAACACGCCGTAGTGCAACCGCTCGTTGAGCCCGGCGACGCCCGAATCCGGGTCTTCACACAACAGGAGCGGCCGGCTTTCCCCGTGCTGCTTCTTAATCTTCCACAGCGCGCGGACTTCGGCGTCGGTCAGATCGCCAAGCGCCATCGTCCACTCGGCAACAATCCCCCGCTCGTCGATATCGAGATTGCCGCCGCGCAAGCGCTCTTTCAGCGACGTATCGACCACGCCGCGCCCGGCCTCCCACTCATAATTCCAGGTCGGCCGCCAGGCGCTGCCGATCAGCAGCCGGCCGGCGGAAAACTCCCCGCTGTGAGTGACGATGAGGCGCAGATACCTCACCGTCTTCGACGTCCCGGTCCAGAAGGCATGGTAATACGGCCCCAGCGCCTCGCTGGCCCTGAGCGTGGCGGTCGCCATCATCACCGCGCCCGGATTGGTCAGATAGGCCGTGCCCTGCGCCGCCGTCGCCCCTACGATCTGCCATGTGGTGCTGGCCGCCGCATTGGTATAGCCCAGGTAAACCGTGTCGATCGGCGTATCGGCCTGCAAGTCGATGGTCAGGTTATAAGTCGCCCCCGAGGATGCCTTCCACACCACCAGCGGCTGATTATGGATCACGTTCGTCGCCGGAAATCCCGCCACCTCATGCGACGCCGTGATCCAGCCGCTGGCAAGATCGATGGGGTCTAAAATCAAGAGATTGCTCATAAGATCACAAACCCTTCCAGGATGGTCTCGTTGCTGTCGCGGTCATGGGCCGCAGCCGCCACCAGGAAGCTGCGGCCGGCGGCGTATCCTAAGCGCGGATATTTCACGGTGACGGTCTTGCCTTCCAGCCCTTCGAAGATGCCCTTCAAGCGCACTTGATCGCGCGCCAGAACGTTGCCGGTGATGCCTTGCTGGCGCTGCGCTTCCGTGGCGGCGGCGGCAGCGTCGCGCAGCAACGAGGACTGGACGACTTCCACCGCATCATCGCCCCATTTGGCTTTGACCGCCGCATCCTCATAGACGCCGAAGCGCTCGACCTCTTTGAGGAAGTTGATCAGGGCTGGATCGGCGGCGGTCATTCAGATCACCCACCACATGAAAGCGCCACCGGCCGCGAACACCGCCAAATCAAGGATGGTGTCGCGCCAGCGATGGATCGGTCGCTGATCCCATAATTCGCGCGGGATGGCGCCGATGAGAGCGCTTAGGATACACACCCACCACGCGCCGCCCAGCGCGGCAGCTGGCCAGGCGAGCACATATCCCCAGGCGAAATGTCCCGCCTGATCGACAAGCTGCTTGCGCCAACCGCCCTGGGAGTAGAAACCCATGATGGCTGCAATGAAAGGATTATGCATCTTGTTCGCTCCGATCGATGGCTGCGCTGGCCAAGAGTCCAATCACATCCATCGTTTCGTCGCGACGCGCCGTCGCGTCTTCCGGCAGGTCCACGGCGCGGGTCTCGATGATGCCGGGCATGCCCTCCCGCTGTGCGATGGGTTCGTTTGAAATAATAACAGTCAGATATTTGATCATGGAGTACTCCAATCGATTGTTTCCGCCGCCAGCACCGCGCTGACGGTCGCGGCGGCGTCCACCGCCTTCTTACCGGCCATCCTCTTGGCCTCGATCATGGCGGCGATAGGTAGCCAGGCCGCCGCTGTATCACGCACCAATGTTGCAACATTCAGCAGGGTCTCTCCCTTGGCGGTTGCCTCCGCCGCCAGGATCACATAATCGGCCGGCGAGGTCGTCTCGCCATTGTTCACTACCTCGAAAAAGCGCTTGGCCTCGGCGTTCTTCTGCTCATAGACCATCGCTTGGCCAGCCCCGGCAGTGATATATTGCAGCCGCGCCGCTTCCGCCGCCGCGTCGATCCGCGTTTTTGTGGTGGTTTTTAACGTTGACAGATCGTGTGCACTGATCAGCCACAGCACGCCGATATACCGGCCAATCATCTCCACGCGGATTAATCCTGGGGTGGGTGCAGTGATCTCAAATTCACCGCCCACCACCTCCACCGGTTCGCCGTTAACATCGATCCAGCACGGGTCAGGCAGCCCGCTCAACGTGGCGGCGTCCACGCCGTCCGCCAAAATATCCGCCCGATCCAGCGCTGCGCTGGCCCATTCTTCTCGCGGCGTGACCGCGCCGTCAGTCACATAGTGGCTGGCGTCCGATGCACCCTGTGAGAACGCAACAATATCGGCGTGGTCACCCATTCGCCTCAACATGCTTTCAGCGTCGCCTACGGCGATTATGTGGCCGCTGCGTGTATCATAAAGCACTGCCCGCATCATGCGAATTTATCCTCGATCGCCACCATATGCCGCTCCGAAACGCTTAAAGTACTGCCGGTGTAACCAGTATATTTTTTAAACTCGACGTAATACGTTGGATCATCGCCGGCCGCCACCGTATCGGTGCATCCTCCCGATACCGCCATGCCGTCGTTATCGATAATGAAAGGCTTGCCGGCGCTGCCTCCCCAAACATAGGTATCAACCCCACCTAAATTACGTCGCACCCGCACCGAATTTTTCGTCCAGCCGCCGCCCAAATTTATGGCGTGAAATGTGAAGCTGATGGAAATGATTTCGGCGGTGCTGTCAGTCACCGTGACTTGCTGCGCCACACTCCATACACTATCGCTCGACGTGGTGATGCTGCCCGATGTGTAGGCCGCCGCTACGATAGCACCGGCACCATCTTGCACTTTTGGCGTGCTGATGGCGTCGTCGTCAACATCAGCGTTTCCCACCGTATTCTTGTCAGCGAGCGCGCCGGTGTTGTAGCTGGCCGCTGTCACCCACGCGCCGCTCAATCGCTGCTTGAGCAATTTTGTCGACGATGAATACCAATAGCTGCCATTGGCCACCGCGCCTGGGTCGCTGGTTTGATTGTAAAAATCGTTGCGCGTGGCATAGTCCGTAGGTTTACCGGTGCCGGAAACCCCGCTCCATGTCGCCGTGCCACCGAGGTTCGCGCCGTCAGTCAACGAGTTTGTGTTGTCGAAAGCATTACCCACCGTCACCCACGCGCCGCTCTCGCGCCGCTTCAAAAGCTTGGTACTTGAGCTGTACCAATAACTTCCATTAGCCACCGCGCCGGGATCGGAGGTCTGATTGTAAATGTCGTTGCGGGTGGAATAATCTTCCGGCTTGCCGGTGCCGCTGACACCGCTCCATGTCGCCGTGCCACCGAGGTTCGCGCCGTCAGTCAACGAGTTTGTGTTGTCGAAAGCATTACCCACCGTCACCCACGCGCCGCTCTCCCGCCGCTTGAGCAATTTTGTCGATGAGCTGTACCAATAACTTCCATTAGCCACCGCGCCTGGGTCGCTGGTTTGATTGTAAATATCATTGCGCGTTGCGCCGGCCTCGGCGGGCTGCTTGCCGATGTAAAGCCACGTGGCGCTGGAACTTTCTGAGGCGGGTGGCGCGACGTTGGTGTTTTTGATGAGCGCCATGAAGCGGCGATCCTGATAATCCACCGCGTCATTAATGTAGTATGTGGTGGCCGACGACCAGTTTCCTCGATAAAGCGGCGTGGCGTCCACCACCTTCCGCAGCCGAACCTCATGGGCTTTGATTTGCCCCGCCGCCGCTGAATAGTTGACGATGAACATGGGTTTTATCCGCACGACCCCAGTTTTCATGGGACGTGGATTATCCGGCGCGCCCGCCTCGTATCCCGTGCTGCCGCCGGCGGCGGCCAATCCCCGAATATACCCTATGTACTTAAACCTGCCGGTAGAGCTCTCAACTTCGGCTATGCCCGCCTGATAGTGGTAAGTGCCGGCGTCAGATATGATGTTATTTCCGTCTACGTCTTCCCCTTTCACGCCAAAATACATCACGCCGGAGCTGACCGCTTCGATCTCGATATCAAACGACACCATGTACAAATCTTCCGGGCTGTAATCCAGCCACTGATTGCAGATGCCTTGAACGTGATCATTACCGCTGTTGTTGCCGCACCGCAGCGCCTTGCCGCCGCTGTCGGTGCTGGACACCAATGATAATTCACCGCTGCCAGTGAATGTCCAGGGAATGTCGGAAACCGAGGCGTAGCGGCTGAATGTTTCGTGGATTTCCGTCAGGCCCAACAGAACCTGTGATGGCGGCCTGCCGTACACATCGTTCGCCGTGTAAGGACCGAAGCCGAGAATGGTGACCTTACCGTTCAGACTCAAAAAGGCGCTGTCAAGATAAAGCTTGGCCCCCACGGCCGGCGGTTGGGCGCTGGTGTAAATCACCACGCCATTTTTCCAGTACCGAACATTCACGTTGTCGAATGTCACCGCCAACACGTCGCCAGCAACATAAGTGCTGGATGAATATTTCTGGACGCCACCCTCATAGACCTGTAAGTCGCCGGTCGCCGCGCAAAAAATCGCAAAGTTAATGCTGGCGTAACTGTTATCCGTGGTCGGCGTGACGCTCAGACCCACCATGAATTGCTTATCGGCCTGCGCCGGCATGAACTCCACGAAGACGCCGCCAGCATACGCATTGACGCTATGTACCGCCGCGACGCCCCATGCTCCCGTTGCCCCCGTCGCCACCACCACATTGCCGGTGATCGTGCAGCCGGCGTCGTTGACCAATGCAATCGGCGCGAAGGCTCCGATATCCGAAATATCCCCGCTCAAGATCGCTGCCGCGATTTCACCGTCCGACAGCGGCGCATAATTGCGGCGGTATCCCACCTGGCGGCGGTAGGTAGGGGCCAAAATATCAACTCTGGCGATGTCGGCCACCTCCGCTTCGAAGGTTTGTGCGCCGCCGCCGAATTCCCATCGCCCGAGCTCGATCTGACCCGACGCATTAAGCTTCCACCACGCGCCGATACCGGCGAATATCTGATCGAGCGCTTCCGCCACCGTGCGTTCATCATCGATGAACACGCTGATCGCGGCGCTGTTGAGTGCGTTGAACGCGGCCACCGTACCGCTGGCGAAGGTTAAGGTCGAGCGCGCCGTCACGATGGCCTGTGCGATGTCGGCCGCCGTGGTCGCCGATCCCACCGTGATGTCGGCGGTCAGCTTATATTTCGGGGCGGTCCACGGGCGGATCAATCCCAGCGCGTTGCAGGTGACAACCGCGCCGGCGGCGATGACAGCGGCGCGCAACGCCGCCAGATCGGCGACATTGGAAACTGACGAGAACGCCACGCCGCCGTCGCGGATCGCGCCAAAGGTCACCGCGCCATCATTGGCCTGCCAGATGTTATAGGCGGGATCGATCAATCGCGTCGGTACGTTCTCGCAAACACCCCAGCCTTTGTATTTCAGCTCGCCTTTTAAATCGGCCGGGCCTTCCAGATCGCCGCTGCCGGCATAGCGGCTGGTCAACACCGGGCGGCGCAGCTCCTCCGCCGGATCAGCGAGCGTGATGATCATCCGCTTGTTGGCCGCCTTGGCGGTGGCGGCGCGGCCAGTCCAGGTCGTCACAAACGCGCCGTCGGCGTCGTCGGTATTGCCTTCCTTGATGGTGACCGCCGCATTGGCCCACAGGTATTCCAGGTAGGCGTCAAGCGCGGTCGATCCCAGCGCCACGGAGATGTCGCCCACGCTGTTCACCGCGCCGGCGCCGAACACCCGGCCGTCAAACCCCAGCCGGGTTTCAAAGCGCGGCAGCGTGGCCAGCGCCGGCAGCCATTGCACGCCAAAATAATCGGCGCGGATAGGTGCGCCGCCGATCACTCGGAACGGCACCGTGGCGCCATCGCTGGGCCGGCGCGGCCAGGCTTCGATGAGGACGACGCGGCCCATCTAAAACCTCATCACGCTGGCGCGCAGGCGCGCCAACAGATCGGCGTTGACCGCCGGCGTCGGCGTCGCCGTCCCTTGCGCCGTGGTGCCGGTCATCGCCTGACGCAGGCGGACAAATTCCGCCAATAACTGGCCCACTCCATTAGCAATGTCGTCAAGGCTCTGATTGGCCTCGCTCAGTTGCGGGTTCGTCGCCGCCGCCACGGACGCTTTCGCTTCGTCCTGCGCCGCCTTGATCCGCGCTTCGGTCTCAGTCAGGAGCGATTGCAGCAGCGACATAGTGGCGGCGCGATCATCGGCGTAAGCTTGTGTCGAGCCGAAGGCTTCCTCGGACGCATCCAAAAGCTGCGCTGAAATTTCCGCCAGGCGATCCAGTGCCGAGGTATCGCCGGCCTGCGCCTTGGCCGCAAGCTGATCGCGCTCGGCAAGGAGCGCCGCGCGGCGCTCCACCGCCGATCCTTCCGCCCGGCCGCCGAGCTTCAGATCGTCCAGGAGCCGTTTCACCGATCCTGTGGTCTGTTCCAGCGTCGCGGCGATGAACTTCTCGCGCTCCTTGGCGTTGAGCCGCTCAATCTCGACGACATCAAAGCCGTAATTGCGCGCGACCTTGACCCGCTCCGCCGCCTGCAGCTCGAACTCCTTGGCGGCGGTCTTGAATGGATTGGTGAAACTGTCAATGAAGCGCTCAAGATTGACGACCTTAGTCGCTTCGCGAAGCCCTACGTTGACGTCCTTGAACTGCTTTAGAACCCGCGATGCCGTTTCCGAAAGCCCGGCGATGGCGTCATGTTCAAGGGCATATTGCACCGCCGCCGCCGTCGCTTCCTCGGCGGTGTTGTAGCGCGTGGATTTGTTCTTGCCGAACTTCTTGCCCTGGCCAACGGGATCGAAAACGTACTTTTTCTTGCGCGTGCCGAGCCCGCCGAGATCGAGGCCCTCGACGATGCTGCCGCCAAGGGTGGAGGCGATCTGCTCCAGCCCTTGCCGCGCCGCGCCCACCAGCCCCACGGCGACGCCGGTGTCGGCCTTGCCGCGCTTGTAGGTTTCGGGATCGACAGCCCCCGTGGAGAACGAGGCCCGCGCCACCGGCGTCTTGCCGAACATCTTGCCCACCAGGCCGCCGATGATCGAGCCGATTATATTGCCGCCGGGGATCGGAATGAACGATCCAATAGCGCCGCCGATCTGCGATCCGGTGGTGGAAAGATTGATCCCCAGCGCCTTGCCGATGCCGGCCACCATGGTGCCGACGCCCGCGCCGCCAAAGGCGCGGCCAAAAGCTTCGCCGACGCTGCGCCCGAACACCCCCTTGAAGGTTTTACCGAAGCTTTCAAACAGCGGTTTAAAGGTCTTTTTAAGCCCTTCCGCCAGCGGTTTTAACAGTTCCTCGGCCTGGGTGAAAGCATCCTTCAAGCCGACGCCGAAAGCGCCCAATTTGGGCTTATCCTTCGGCGCAATGTCCAGATCATCTTCGATTTTCTTGACCCACGCGCCCCTATCCCCATCCTCTTTTTCCTGCTTCTTCTTTTTGCCGCCGAAGATGGAAGTAAGAACGCCCGCCAATCCGCCCAGCGATGATCCTTCTGGTATTTTACCGCCGGTGAACACCAGCGCCGCCAGGGTATCGGCGATGGCGCGGCGGCCGATGTTCATGAACGCCTTCCAAAAATCCTTGACGCTGTTGATCTTACCGCCCAGCACGCCATCGATGGTGTCGGCCAGCGTACGTTGCACGTTTTCGACCGCGTTTTCCCAAATCTTGTTGAACTCATCGCCAGCGCGCTTTTGCGCCTCCCGGCGTTTTTCAGCCGCCGCGGCGACGTCATATTCCGCCGCCACCTGCTGGCGGACGATCTCTAAATTTTGCCCTTCTATGGTGACGCCGTCTTTTTTGGCGTCATTTACCCGGCGGATCGTTTCCTCTTCGATCTCCCGCTCGCGCGTGGATAGGCCCAACAGCCGAAGCTGTTCCCGACTGGCCTTGGCCTGCTCATCCATCCATTTGGCCGCATCCGGCGCGGCGAACTTTGTTTCCGCCAAGGCTTTCAGACGATCAAGCGTGCCCTGATCAATGACGCCGGCGGCAAACGCCGACTTCAGCTTTCCCGTCGCCTCGGCCAGTTGGAACTGCCGTTGCAGCACCGGGTCCAGCGCCGCCGCCACATCCTCATAGTCGGAGATGATCTTATCTTTTTCGGATTTACCGAGGCCAAAGGTAATGCCGCCGTCGTCACCGCCAGATTTGCCACTCTTGCCGATATTTTTGATGAGCGTATTGAGCCGTTTTATGTTGTCTTCGGTAACGGCAATGTCCTCATCCGCCAGCCCCAGCTTTTTTTGTAGGGCATCAACCTCTGCCTGCGCTTTGGTCTGGCCGCCCGCATACTGGTCAACCAGTCCTTTGGAGGTGAGTGCGGCGGCGCGGAGCTTGGCGTGCTGTTCTTCAAGGATTGCCTTGGCGGATTCGAGCCTGGCCTTTGTTTCCTCACGCGTGGCGAGGGCAGCTTCAAGACTGGCCTTGGCGGCGTCGAGGTTCCTTTTCGCTGTTGCTTCTGTTGCTATTGCCCCGGAGTCCAATGCCTCTTTGAGGGCTTTCTGTGCCTCTATTTGTTCAAGCAGGGCATTGGTGGTTTTGTCAGTGTTGGTTTGGAAATAAACCAACGCGCCCGCAGCAAGGCTCAACCCCGTGGCGATCAGGCCGATCGGACTAGCCTTCAGCGTGCCATTGAAAATTGCCATGACTTTAGTGGCGACATTCACCGCCGCAGTCAGCCCCACCACTGCCGTGCGATAAGTGAAATAGGCGGTGGTCAACGAAACAATCACATCGAGATTATTGGCGGCGAAGGTCGCTCCATCGGCCAGGCCGACAGCCAGGGCGGCGATGACCGGCGCGGCGCTGGTCAGAGAGCCGCGCAGGCTGTCGATGCTGTCCACAAGGCCGCTGGTGGCCGCCGTGGCGCGGTTCTGTTCATCCTCGATGCGGACCAATTCGTTTTTAAACTGCACCCACGCTTCGCCCACTGTGCGCGGCAGGGTGGCGTAATCCCGCTCGATGGCGTCTTTTTGCCGCAACAGGGCGTTCACTACGACGTCGGCGGTCAGCTTGCCTTGTTCCGCCAAGTCGCGTAGTGCCGCCGTCGGCAGGTTAAGCCCGGCGGCGATGGCTCGCGCCACGCCGGGGATGTTCTCCATCACCGAGCGGAATTCCTCGCCGCGCAGTTCCCCCGAGGACAAGCCCTGTGAAAGCTGCATCAAGCCGGCGTTCATCTCCACCATGCCCGCGCCGCCCACCCGCGCTGCCTTGGACAACAGCGTCGTCACCTCCACCGCCGATCCCGCCAGGGTCTTGTGTTCTTTGAGCGCCAAGGCAGTGCGGAAGAACGTCGTGTTGAATGCCTCGAAATTCGTCCGCGCATCCTGGGCGCGGCCGAACAGATCATTAAACACCGCGTCGACGCTCTCGCCTTCCCGCACCACCAGGGCGAGCCGGCCGCGCATCAAGGTCATGCTATCGGCGGCTTGCAGGAATTGGCGTCCCATCGCCGCCAGGCCAAGGGTGGCCAGCAGCGCTTTCAGCTCACCAAATCCACTACTGGCCTGCCGCGCCGCTTGACCGGCCTTGCGGGTTTTCTCGCCGGCGCGCTCGATGTCGCCGCCCGCCTTGGCGGCGGATGCGCCCGCCCCCTTCGCCGCCTGGGCGAGCTTGTCGAGTTCAGCTTTGGAAACGCGCAGCTCGCCGACCAGGCCGGAGCCGTCGGCTTTCAAGCGTACGCTGACCGCCAGCTCCGTCATGTGCGCTTTTCACTCCATACCTTGAGCGCTTCCGTTTCCATCGCCCGCAGATCCCGGAACAAGTCAGGCGTCAGCTCGATGCCCGCCATTTCGGCGGTGGGGCGGATGGCGGCGTAATCCAAGCCGATCCGCCCCGAGAACCCCTCCCGCCACTGCGTGGCGAGCGAGAAGAACAGCGTCACCGCCTCCACCTGATCGGGCGGAATTTCGATGCCGCCGCCGGCTTTCTCGCCGGTCAGCCGCGCGATGTCTTCTTCCGGCGTTCCCCATTGCCGGAGGCTTTCCGCGATGGCTGTGGTGTCGCGCCCGCCGCCGGCGCCGCCGCCGGCCCAGGCGCGGGCGACGGATTTAAGTTTTTTTCCCGCACCTCCGGCGCGGCCATGAGCAGACGGGCGTAAGCCGCCAGCACGGCGGCCGGCACGGTGGGGATATCGAGCCACTGATCGCGAAACTCCGGCGTGAACGGCAAGGGCTTGCCGTCCTCGTCGCCGATGCCGCGCCAGTTGCGCATGATGCGCGCCGCCACGGCGCGGTCGCGGTCATCGCCATCCTCGTCCTCCGCCGCTTGCGCGAGGAACATTTTTTTAAACTCGCTGCGGCCGACCAGAACGAACTGCACCTCGATGCGGTTCTCGACGAGGCTGCCATCCTCGGCCACGCCGTTCCACGCCACGGGCCACCAGGAGGTGGTGTCTTTTACCAGCTTGAACATGATTTTAAAGCCCCTTTACATGGTAGTGATGAGGATGTCGTCGTAGCCGGTGCTGATGTTGGCGCGGTATCCTAAATTAAACATCAGGATATCGTCCTCCTTGCCCTCGCTGACCGACGTCAACTGAATGTGGGTGCCATCGAGCTTGACGATGTTGCCTGCTGCCGTGCCATGCTGCAGCGCCAGCACCACTTCCGATCCTGCCTTCAGCGTCGAGAGATAATCCTTGGTCGCCAGATTGGGCGCTTCGATGACGATGTTGCCGGTCAGCGCATGATTGCCGCGGTTGATGTAATCGGCGCCAACGAGCGAGCGGCGGTTGATGTTGATGTTGGCCGCGCCGTCGATGGAGCGCAGCACCGCCGCGAAGCCATCCAATGTGAAGGTGGTGTTGTCGGTGTTGACCTCCACCGGTTCCTTGAACGCGGTGAAGTCCGGCGTGCCCGGCGCACTGGTGTCAAAGGCGTTCGCCGTCGGCAGCAGCCCTAGAAAATCGAACGATAAAAAGGGGTACGCGCCAGCGGTGAAGTTGAAGCCGAAGGTGCCGCGCGCGCCCAGCATTTTGCGCCGCTCGCTGTCGTAATGGTGATAAATGGTCAGTGAAGAATAAGGTGGGGCGGCGAACTTCTGTTCGTTGCGCGTGGGCGTGGTCAAGGACGCGGGTGCCCCCATGCCGCAGGCTTCCAATAGCCGCGACCACTTGGCGGCGGTGGCGGCCGTGCCGGAGCCGGCGATCTCCACCTCGAACTGCACGCGCTGCTGGGCCTGCGTGATGGCGACTTTCGATCCGCCAACGGTGGGCAGATCGAGGTTCCGCTCCAATACGGACACTTCCAGCGGCACCGGCTGGAAATTGCGCGTCAGGATGGCGTCGGTCGCCACCACCGGCGCGGCGTCGGTTTTATAGGTGGTTTCCTTCTTGGCCAGGATGACCAGATTTTTGGCGGAGACAGCCATGGGATCACTCCTTCTCTAAAGCGGGTTTTGCGGGGGCATAACCGGCGATGAGATCATCGCCGACCAGCCCCAAGGGATCGGTTTTCTTGCCCTTGGCCGCCAGCGCGGCGGCGCGGGCATGCGGGCTTTGCGGCAAGCCGTCGCTGGCCAACAGGAATCCGTTGCCGTCGCGCGGGGCGGGTTTGGTCGGTGCGTCGTGTGTCATGGGATCAGACCTTTCTAAAGTGATAGCGGGCGCGAAAATCCAGCCGCCAGAACAGATAGCCGCCGGTCAGATTGATGATCTGGCCGCCGCCATATTCGGTGGCGCTCGCCATGTCGGGATGCGTCCAGCCGGTAAGCGCGTCGCGCACTGCTGTCGTTAAATCGTGCAGGTTCTCCGGCACGCTGTCCGTTGCGCGCGCGGCCGCCGCGATCGCCACCACCACGGTAAAACCGACGTCGATCTTCTGATCGTGCGCGCCGGCGAGCCGGTTTTCTCCGGCGCGTTCGGCGGTGGGGACGACGAAGGCCGCCGGCGCGGATTTCAATACTTGGCGAAGGTCGGCCATGGCCAGCGCGCCATCCACCTGGCGGAACGCCTTCAGGCCGTCGAGCTTGTCGATGACGGGGCCGATCCTCATGCCACGGCCTCCCTTAAATGGTCGGCCAGGATTTCCTGGATTTCCGCTGCGTCATCCTCGGAGATGCCCAAAAACGGCCGCGCCGGAATGGTTACCGATTGCTTGGTGATGAACTTATCGCCGATCTTGAAGCGCAGACCCTTTGACGTCTTGGCGTTAATCGTCGCGCCGAACTGATGCACGGCGGCATAGAGCACGTTGGTGCCGACCTCGACCTCAGTGTCGCTGGCGCGGTGCGTCATGCTGTCGCTCAGATGGCCGCGATCCACCAGCGTCACGCCGCCGTCGCGGCTGGCGCGGATGGATGGCTTCCATGGCGTACCGGTGGGCGACTTGCCCTCTTCAAAGCGCTGTTGCGTGGAGGCCAGCAAGCTTGCGCCGATTTCATCCATGGGCGCATGCAGGGATTGCCCGGCAGCGATTAAGCGGGTGAGCGCGCCCTTGACCGCCGCGTCGTCGATGGTGATGTGTAGGGCGGCGGTCATCAAAAGCCCTCCAGCGTGTCGCGGGTAAAGACGCCGTCGGGCGCGCTCACAGCGGGCGTGGCCGATCCGCCGCCCGTCACCACCGCCGCGCCCGGCAACACCGCCAGGCCCTGCGCCAGGCGCTCCAGGGTGCGCACGGCGTCGCGGTAGCGCGCGATCACCGACTCCGAGGCGATATCGGCATGGAGCTTGTAGCGCGCCATGTCGGCGGCAAGCTGGGTAATCAGCGCCGGGATCGGGGAGAGCGGCGTGGCGTAGCGCTTGGTAAGATAAGCATCGATTTCCGCCGTGGCGTCACTGAGCGCGGCGTAAAGCGCGCCCTTATCCACCCGGCCGGCGGCGGCTTCGTCGGTGAGCCGCACCAGCTCTGAGAGCCCGAAACGATCCACATAGCCTTGCGGGGAGATGTAGGAGCCGCCCGGATCGCCGGGCAGCGTCCAGGAAAGGTCAAGGACGCGCAGCTCGCCCTCGGCCTCCACCGCGCCGCCGGTATCGAGCGTCGCCTTGACGGTGATCAGATAAAGCTCGCCGTCGGTGCCTCCGAGCACGCGGAACTGCACCACATTGCCGGAGAATGTTGGGCTATCCACCGTGAGCGGCGCAACCTGCGCCACCAATCCCTTCGCCGTCGCCACAAGGGAGGTAACGGCGGTGATCGCCGCCGCGCCGATCTCGCCCACCGGCAGGTCGTACAACAGATCTTCGGATGGCTGTTTAACGAGTGCTGACATCACTACCTCTCACCCCCAAGCGAGTGCCCCGGCGACGGCATCTGCGATCCGCCGCCAATCCGTAGAACGCCCGACCGGCCGCCCTCTGACATCTGACATCTGACATCTGACATCTGATATCTGACATCTGATCCCAACATCATGCGGCGTTGGTCCCCATTTCCTTGATCTCAAAGGTCTCCGCCGCCGCCGCCGCGCCGGCGGCAAGCTGGAGCTCCAGCCAGATGCCTTGCACCTTGGTTGGGCTGTGGTTGCCGCTGTTGGCGACGTTTTTCTCCGCCGTGGTGAAGGTATAGCCCCCTGGCGCCACCTGCCGGTTGTTGCCGGCGCCATTGGTGTCCGATCCATCGAGCGCGGCTTCGAGCGCGAACGCGATCTTGCCCCCCGGATTGGTGGGCAGCGAGATTTTTGCGTTGGTCAGCGCGTCGCCGGCATGCTTGTTCTTGGCGAAAATCTTTTCATAGAACTTGCGCGTGCTGCCGCCGGCGACGTCCGCCGCCACGTCATAGAACACCCGGCGCACCTCGGTGATGCCGGGCAAAAACTCCATCAGATCGCCGGCGGCGGAGGCTTTCCTGAGCGTCACCGTGCCGGCGGCGGCGGAGGCGAGCACCGCCTTCATCAAGCGCTTGAAGGTGGTGGTGAACGACACCACCGTCGTGCCGTTCAAAGCCTTGGTTTCCGACACGATCTCGCCGGCGGCGTTGCGGCCATAGACCGTCAGGTTCATGGTGTCGGCGGCGTTGGTGGAGATCACCTCCACCGTGCCGTTGGCGTCAAGGTCGGTAAAGACCACCGAGACGGCCGCCGCCACCGCGCCGCCGATTTGCGTCGTGGCGTCGTTTTCCGGCATGACGGCGGAGCCCAGAAAGACGATGTCGGAGGCGGCGAGCGGCATGGTGATCTCCTCAGGTCAGTTTGTCTTTGCGGCGGTTGGGAAACAGCCGGGCGCGGCCGGACGAGGCAAAGACGCGGCCGCGCTTATCGGCTTTCAAGAGCCGCGCTTTGCCATCCAGGAACACGGCCTGGCCGTCCCATTCGACGGGCACGGTTTCGGACACGATCATGAGCGCCGACCAGTCGGCCGGCAGGTCGCCGTGGGCGCTGACTTTCTTCAGCGCCTCGAAAACGATCTCGCGCGAGGCGAAGGCGTCAGCGAGAAGGTCGAGGGGCAGCGGCTCGGCCAGAATGACGGTATGCAGCCCCTCGGCCGGCAGAGCGCGTGTGGCTTTTACCTCCGCGCCATGCTCGATGGGCAGTGCCGCCGTGATTTCAAAGATCGCTTCGCCGGCCCATTCCACCGGCAAGCCTTGCGCGGCCGCCACGTTGGCGGAAAATTCCACCGGCGTGCCGGCGGCGCGGGCGACGGTGAGGGTCCAGGCGATATTAGCGATGCGCTCGGCCTCGATCGTCAGCCCGTTCTCTACCCACAGCGCCGCCACCTGCCGCATATCAGCCGCCGCCTCGACGGCGCTGGCGTAGTGACTCGATATCGCCGTTACACTCTCAAACGCCAGCGGCGACAGCTTCTCTATCGCCGCCGCCCATTGCAGCAAGAAAGCTGGCGTAAAGGCGATGGTGGCCGTGCTTTCCACCGGCGCGGTGGCGGTTTTAGCCAGACTAGCGCCGCTTTCCACCGCGCAGGCTTTCGTTACGGATAATTCACTGCCGCCCGCCTCGGTGGCCAGGAAGTTATTCCACCGAATGCGCGGACCGCTGACGCCTGTGGACGTGGCTGCAACGCCAACTTTGCCGGCAGCCGTGATTGTAGAGTCGGTTGCAGTCAGAACGGAGACGTCATTTGCAAACCCTTCCAGGGTACTTCCATTAAGGTTGAGCCGGAGGTTCAGCCAGTCGCCGCTATTGGGGCTGCTGCCGGATGCGCTGGCCAGCGTTGTTGTCGTGCCGCTCACCCGCTTGGTTAAGCGATAGGTATTGCTGCCGCGCCGATAGTAGAAGGAATAGTAATTGCCATTCGACGTGTCGATGCGCCCGCAGACGCGCCAGTCGCAAAGCTGGCTGTTTACCCAGGTATAATCAGCCTCGACATCATAATCGGAGCTCGCCGGCGCGCCGCTGGTGTAGTAGGCTGCATCGGCATCGCTGCCGTCTTCGTTCTCAAGGACGTTGCCGTTGATATAGAGATTGCCCGTGTACCCGGTAAGCTTCGCCCAGGTTGCACCCACTTCACCGGTATGGCCGGTTAGATTGGTGCCGTTGGCATCGGTGAAACTGTCTTGTGCGAAAGTGCCCACTAGCGCCTCCGCTCGACCTGCCGCGCCAGCAGGAACTCCACAAGGTCGCCGATGACTTGCGCTTTCGAGCGTCCGGCGGCAATGGAGAACCCCGGCGAACGCCGCGCCAAGGTGACGTTGAGCGTCATGCGCTCGCCGGGCGTGAAATCACCCACGGGCAAGCCGCCCGCCACACGCGCCAAGTTGATCTCTAATGCCTGGCGCACCGTCATGCTATAACCTCAATGCGCGCATCACCCGCGATGACCACCGCTTCCTCTGGCGACGGATCGCAAAAGGCCAGCATAGAGCCTGTCGCCTGCGTCGGATCGGCCCGGCCATCAACGGCCGACCAGCCTTTCAGATGGTCGTCGATGGCGGGACGAAACGGATCATCGTCCGTGCCGGTGCCAATCACGTCGCATGCATAAACGGCCATATCGGCTATTCCGCCTTCACAAAATCGATGTAGTACTCTTTGCCCAGCTCGAAATAATCGCCGGCGGCCTTGTTGATGGTGCTCAATCTGATTTCGCCCGCCGGCGTGTAATGCCAGAACTTGGTGTTTTCGTGGGTTGGGTCATCGTTGCCATAAACAGGAAACAGCTTGATGGTTTGCGTCTCCACGGGGCCGTAAATGGGCTTGCCGGCCGCATCCTCTCCGGTCTTGGCCGTGGTGGTGCTGCGCTCAATGCTATCGACCTTAAATTTGGCGCGGACGGTCATGGAAATGTCCTTTCAATCATCCGGTAAGTAGGTGTGCTCGCTGTCGGCGTGGTAGGCGGATTTGACGTGATCGCGCTGCCAGAACCACAAGCCGTTCACGATCCGCCGCATCACGCCCGCCCACGGCTTGCGCACGAGGGTTGCTTCGTAAATCCGGGCGGAGAAGGTTTGATCCCGCTCCCCGCCCAGGATGGTGTTGAGAAGCTGGCTGAACGCGGCGGCGACCTCATAGAGGTATTTGCCGAGCGCCCTAAGCCGCTCCCTTGTCATCGCCCGCCTTCAGAAGCATCACCGCGCCGGATGCAAGGAGCGCATCCAGATGTTCCGCAGCGACCGGAAACGCGCTGCCCTCGGCCTGCCACTTGCCGCCGTATTTCACGGTCCACACCGCACGCACCCGCGCGCCTTTTGCGGTCGTGGCGGTCGCCGCCGGGGCCGGCGCGGCGGCGGGCGCGGGCGAAGCCTCTGGCGCGGCGGGGTCAGTCTTGGTGGTTTTGGCCATCACAACCCTCCTTACGCCACCGCGTTGGTGAACAGGTAGCCGGCGCGGTCGGCGACGATCAGTTCCTTGACGGATTCGCCGGCGCGCACGATGGTCCCGCCGCGCATGCCTTTTGTCGGGGCCGCAATTTCGCCGGCGACGCGATCGCCAAACTGCGCGGTAAAGCCGAAGGTCAAGCCCTGCTGCGTGTCCGCCAGGCGGTTGCGGTATAAAAAGGCCGCGTGCTTGCCCCACACCCGAGAGAGTGTCACCGCCTGGCCTTTCTTCGCGGTGTTGAGCCGGCCTTGGCCGACCAAGATTTCCTCCAGCTCAAAGAGTTCCGCCACGTCCTGGCGGCTCGCCAGGCCCTTGTCGCCCGAGCTGCGGTTCACCGCCTTGATGATGGTGGGATGACGGCGCAGCACCGACCACGTTTCCTGACCGAAGACGGCGATGTTGGGCCGGGCGAGACAGGCGTTGAGCGCCGTTTCGATATCTTCGACGGGATCGGAGTTGACGAAGTCCGACCATTGATCGTTGCCGGCAAGCGTCGCCTTATTGGCGGCGTTGTAGTTCGCAGCCGCGAACACCAGCCCGGCGGTGCGCACCTCGCGGTCGAGCATGACGAGATCGGTAATGCCCTGCACCGCCCGCGCCTTGGGGTCATGGTTTGCCGGCGCGTTGTCGATGTCGCTTTGCGGGATGAGATCGTCGAGGGCGTAATCGTCGGTGGAGGCGGTGGCTTCGGTGGCGCTGAACTCCACCTGGTTTGGTTCGCTCTTGCGGCCCACCCGCGTATTGGGAATGGTGAAGCCCTCGCCCAGATTATAGAGCCAGTATTTGAAGCTCTCCTTGCCGACGTAGACGCGCGGCAGCACGGCGTCGGCGATATAGTCGGCGTTCTTATAGGCGATACTGATGCCGGTCAGATGGGGGTCGACGGGGAATGGAGCAGGCATGTTTAAGACCTCATTAAAAGGGGGTTAAAGGGGGCCTTATCAGCCCTGGATGCGGCCCGGCGCGATCGCCACCAAGCCGATGTCGCCGGCGACGCCGGAAACCTCGGCGCGGCCGATGACGTTGGCGTTGACGCCCGCCGCCGGCGCGGCGGCTACCGCCTTGCCGTCGGCGTCGGCGGTCAGCCAGTCGCCGCGCGTGACGTTGCCGCCATATTCCACTTCCGCCAGGCCGCTGCGGATGATGTCGCCGCGCGCGCCAGAAGCGATGCCGAGATTGTCGGCCACGCCGATGAGCGCGTCGGTGGAGGCGGCGGCCTGCACCACCTTGCCGTCGGCGTCGCTCCACTTGACGATGCGGTAGGCCGCGATGGCGGCTCCCGCGAGATAGTTCTTCACCAGTCCGGGATTGCTCATGGGATATCAGCCTTTCTTTTTAAGTTCGGTTGCGGCGGTTGCGGCGTCGATGATCCGCCCCTTGTCCGCCTGGTCTTTCTGGTAGGCCGCGATCGCCGCCGCGACGCCGTTGGCGTTAAGCTCGGCGAAGGCCGCCACCGCACCATCCGCCTTCGCCACTTCCGCGAAATTGATCACCTGGCCGGTCTTGCCCAAGAGCTCGCGGAAGAAAGCGAGCGGCGATTTTTGCGCGCCCTCGGAGAACGCCAGCACGCCGGCGTGGTCGAGGCCATCCATGAAGGCCAAGAGATCGGCCCTGAGCGCCGGCGCGAGCTTGCCGGTGGTGATCAGCGCGTCGAGCTGCGCGGCGTTTTCGCCATGGCGCTTGATCTTTTGCTCCTCGGCGAAGGCCAAGGTATCGGCGGCAAGCTTCGCCTCCCGCTCGGTCAGCGCGGCTTCGCGCGCCGCCAGGTCTTCCGGTTTTAACGTCATCTCAGTCTCCTTGATGGTCTCGGCAAAGGCCGGGCCGACCCGCTGGTCGATCTCGGCCACGGTTTCGGCGGCGTCGGCTTGGAGGGCGTCGACATCCCAGCCGGGGATCACCCGGTCGGCCACCTCGACGCCCTCCTTCTCCACGAGGAATTCCCGCAACCGGCGGATCACGCCCGCCATGGTGCGCAAGCCCCAGCCCGCCGCGCGGGCGGCCTCGGCCGCGCCGAATTCGATGGTGATGGCCTCCTCGTCGGCCGAGAAGGACACGGATTTAAGCCCCTTGACCGCCGGCGCGGCGGCCCCCAGGAAGCCCACGTGCTTTAACGTGTAAGCGCCGGGCTTGGGGTTGGCGGCGGCGCTCGGCTCGTAAAAGCTGGCGCTGACCTTCTTGAACCGGCCGGCGGCGACGAGCTCGGCGAACTGAGGATCAAGATCGTCAATCTCCGCAATCAGGGTGGCGTTGTCGCCGACCTTCAGGCCCTTCACCCAGGCATAGGCCGGGGCGTCGTGGCGCGGGTGCCCCACCACCACCGGGGCCTCGAACGCCGCCGGGTCGTAACTCGCGGCCATGGCGGCCACATCCTCAGGCGATATGGTCACCTGACGGCCGTTCATGGCGGTGTGCGTGCCGGCGCGGAAGATTTCGATGGCGTGTGGCATGGTCCCTCGTGGCTGAAAGCAAGCGTCGAGGGCACCCTAGCGGCAGCCGCAGGGCTAAAAAATCAGGACACGTGTCCGGAAGGCGGGCGGGGCGGGTGAAGCGGGGGGATGGTGACACCTATAGCCGGGATCGGGGCGGCGGACAAGGCGGCGGCCTTACCCGCGCGCTCAATCACGCGATTGCTGCCCCGTAAAACGGGTTTTTGAATGGGGTCCGCGGCCGCCAGCCCCCAGGGGGGCGGATAGGCGCGCTCGGCCGCTCGTGGCGCTTTAAAACGGCTTGCGGAACAAACCGGGATCGGGAGCGGGGTGAGGGGAAGCGGGGAGTGTTACGGTCTATTGAAAAAAAGAGCAAAATGGACTAGCGTAAATCAGGTGCCGCGCGTGACACGGTGAATCTCCCGGCCGTAGCACGTTGACCTCTGGTCCAGCGGAGCGCTTGTGGGGACATGGGAGTCCCACCGCGCGGCATCATTCCCCAAACAAGACCTTGCCCCGGCGCTTATGCCGTTCCACGTCCTCGGCGTTCGTGCGGCGGAAACTGGTCAAGAAATTCGCCTTGCCGGTTTTGGTCGCCTTGATGGCGGCGGAAAACCACACATCCCCGCGCTGAATGAAGACGAGCGTATTTTTTCCATCTTGGATAACGAGATCTGGAGCTTCCCCGATGGCTGGCAGGCGGCGGTAATCCTTCACGGTGAGCTCCGGATGCGCCGCATGCTGCTTGAGCATGGTTTCATCCGACAAAACGACAACCGGGTTTTTTGCGCCAATGGCAGCCCTTAATTCATCGCCGATGACCATGACGGGCATTGTCCCCGCAGCATCCGTTATGAACTTTTCAAATGCCCTGGACTCCACCACCTCGCGCACCGTCGCCCGCGCCGCCCCGGTGAGGCTTGGGGCAGCCCTGATGACGCTCGCCGTCAGGGCGTCATTGCTCCCTGCCATCGCCGCCCGGCCCACATTGTAGCCGAAGCCCGGATCGATGCCGTCCGGCACCGCGATCTCTTTTCCTGTGCGATTGTTGATCAGGGTGCGGGTTTTGAAGTCCGGCGCGGCGGCCGACGGCTTCAAGCCCACCCGCGCCAGATCCCGCTCATTCAGCGATTGCACGATGCAGCGGCAGTTGCTTACAATGATTCCGCCCGCCATAATCAGGCCGGATTCCGTCGTGAAGTCGTAGACATGACCCGTCCATTGGAATTTTCGAATCTCGATAACCTCGTTGCGCGCTACCGTGGCGGGGTTAGCCTTAAGCAGTTGGCGGAAGAGGCGGGATGCAGCCGCCCCGCCCTCGCCCGCGCGCTCGGACGCGCGGGCGTCACCCTGCGCGGCCGTGCGGCCGCCGAGAAGATGAAATGGCGGGCGATCAAAAGCGCGCCTGGAGGTATCGAGCGGCAGCTCAAGGCCGCCTGGATCGCCGCCGATGCGCGCAATGCTAAAACCGAGCGCCAGGTCTTGTCCCTTTACCGCTCGGGGCTCATGAGCAGCGCCGCCATCGCGCGACGGCTCGGCATGGCAAAGCCGACCGTCAGCGGTATTTTGCGCAAGCATGGCATCACCAATGACCGCCGCAGTCTGCGGCGCGCTAACGGCAACGTCGGTGGCTTCAATCCCGCGATGCAGTGCCGCTTGGAACCCGCTTTCGCGGATGAGCTTACGGCGCGCTGCCTTGACTATGTGCATCAGGGCGCCATCGGCGCCCGCAATGTGGACTTTGCTTTCCATGAACCGCGCGTCGCCGTGGAAATCGTCCGACGCCATTGGAGCGATGCGAAGGCCCTCCGCCGCGAGCGCCTCGAACAAATCTTCAGCGCGGGCTGGAGGATGCTCATTGTCTACGATCCCATGAAGCGCGGCATCGACATCGCCGCTTGCGCCAATCAGCTTGTCGCCTTTTTGCAGCATGTGCGCGCCAATCCATCCACGGCTGGTCAATACGGGATGGTTGGCGGTGACGGTCAATCGGTGCCCGAGGGCCGTGTGCAGCTCCACCATTTCCCCCGCATACCAGGCTTTTAACCCCAGCTTGGCGGCACAGCGCACAACCGTCTCGGCCGGGAAGCAGTTCCAGCCGTTGGGCGGATAGTGGGTCTGCCAGAAGGGATGATCCACCGGCAGCACGGTGTTGTGCCAAGCGCGATGCTCCGGCCGGGTGCGGCTGTCGAGGACGGCGGTATAGCGTAAAAAGGGCCGGCGCTTTTTCAGGCGCTGCGCCGCCTCCCACCGCCCCGCCGCGCGCGCCATGCGCAAGTTTGTGTCATAGATGATCCGCAACCGGCGCGGACTGCCAAGCTGGGCCATGATGGTCTCGCCGGTCTTGGGGTCGGTCATCGTCTGCCGCCCCCACCAGTTTTTCTTTTGCAGAATAGGCGTCAATTCTTTACGAAACTGCTCGAAGGTGATGCCATCGGCCAGCGCCTTGTCCACCGACTGGCGAATGTCCTGCAGGATGTCGAGCCGCATGGCCTTGGCCACCGTGAAGGCGCGGCCATGTTCTTCCTGCCACATGTCCTTCCAGTTGAAGGAAAAGGCATAGCCCTTGTCGCGGAAGAACTTGACCGCCTCCTCCGGCGGCAGGGGTTTGAGGTCAATTTCAGGCATGGTGTTTTCCGCCTGACACAAAAAAATCCATGACGGCCGCGAGTTCAGAAAAAGATTCCGCCAACTCCCTGTCCGGGCCACGACTACTGTCGGCAAATTCAGCGATCACTTTAGCGAGCCCTTCGATGTTCCCGGTCAACATATGAGGTCGCAGGGCCGCGCAAAAATCAGGGTATTCCGCGATCAACATATCCGCCATGGCCCGTGCTGCCCTAAGGCGCTCCATCGCACGCTCAATTTGCGCCGTTTTCATATCCGCGCTTGCCATGCCGCTCTCCTATGCATCGCCGTCCACTTCCGCCACGGCGGCGAGCCGCGCATTGAACGCCGCCCGCGCCAGGTGTTCCGTAAGCTTGGCCACATCCATCTCTGAAAGCGTGGCGGCCAGCTTGCCGATGAAGTCATCGAAGGATGTGGCGCCATCGGCCAGCGCCAGAATGGGATCGATCGCCGGCGTCATCAGCTCCGCCCAATCGGCGTTCAATTCGTCGATCAAAAAACGGTCGACGATGTCCAAGGCGTCGGCTTCCGACAGCGATAGCGGTTCATCGGCGGCGGCTTGCGGCGGTTGTCCTGGCGCCGGCGGCGCTGCTTCCGCCCGCTCGTAGCCCTCGCCATAGGTCTCCCGCACCTTGTCTTCGGTGAGCTTCCAGCCCATGGCGTGGAGCGCCTGGTCGCGCGCCACCGCCTGCGCCTGGTCTTCCGGCTCCTCGGTGATGAAGCGCAACTGCGGCAGCTTGGCGTTCGGAAAGTTCCATGCGGTGAGCCACCAGCCGGGGCCGGTGTTCCAGCTCGCCGCCAACAGACGTGCGTCCGAATTGACCACCGCGTCGGCGACGCCCTCGTGCACCTTGGCCTGAGACAGCGACGCGCCGTCATCGGTGGTCATGGTCTGCGACAGGATCACCTTGGCGATGGCCGCGTCCATGCGGTCATAAACGTCGTCGTAGTTGCCGCTGGCCGAGCGCACCGCTTCGATCAGTTCCAGCTCCATCGTGTTGGGGATTACCACCGCCGCGTCCGAGCGGAGCGCCGCCGCCGCTTCAAGCAGCATCTTTTTCTCCGCGTCAGTGGCGTTGGGCGCGTACTTGCCCTTGGTCGATGGCGCGCCGAACTTGTCTAGAAACAACAGCCACAGACGGATATCGTTGCGCTTGAAGAAGCAGGGCCAATAGAGCCAGTGCGCCAACGGCAGGCCGTGCGCCACGTCGTCGTTGTCGGCCGGCGCTTTAAAGAGCCAGAACTTGCGCTCCGGCATGACAACACCGGAGCCGCCGGCCGCTTTCAGGGTGAGCTTGTCGCCGACCTCAAGCTGAAAGCGGAACTTGTCGCGCACCTTGATGTCCTCGATGATGATTTTGCCGCTCTCCACGCCCCACAGCATCTCCGCCGCCGCGAAGCCGTAGAACAGGCCGTGATGCATCTTTTCCACAACAAGAGGGAAGCCGACGTCTTTGAGTTGCTGCTCCATGAAGTCGGCGGCCTCTTGGTCCTGGGGTGCGTCGCCGCCGGCGACCACTTCATAGGGCAGTGACGTAAGCCGCGTGGTGCGCTGCTGCCAGGTGGATTTCACCTGATCGTCGCGCATGATTTCGGCATAGAGCTTGCGCGCGCCGCCTTTCTCATCGAGCACGCTCTTGGTGATGGCCTCGGCATATAGAGCCGACTTGTGCTGCGCCGGGTTGGCCAGTTCCTCGAAGAGGGGTTTGTTCTCGCGTGTCGAAGCCATCAATATCCTCCTAAATTCAAGTCGCGCCGCACCACGCCAAAGCCCACGGCCTGATCGACTTGTACGCCCGGCTGCTCATCAAAGGCCCGCACCCGCTCGCCCGTGCTTAAAACTTTATAGACCTGCACATCGATGAGCGAGGCGTAATAGGCCAGCGCGCCGGCGATGGCGGCGTCGCCATGCCGCTGCTTGCCGTCCGTACCTTTCCGCCGCCCGCCTTTCTCCGGCAGCTTGGCCACACCCTTGTCGAGCACGATGGCTCGATGGTCGGAGGCGATGTCTTCATCGCGCGGCAGGATGACGGTGGCGTCCTCGAACGCGGCTTTGTAAAGCGGCATGTTCTTGCGGTACCACTCCGTCGACAGCATCACCGCCTCCACCATGCCGCTGCCGTACTTTTGCACCGCGAATTCGGCCAGCGCCTGACCATTGCCCCGCGCGTCCATGGCGATGCCCGACAGCCGGGGCAGGCGATTGGCGATGTAGTAGAGGATCTGTTCTTGTTGTTTATAGGGGATGTTGCGCAGCTCCAGAACGAACGGGGTGCGCCGCGTGGTGTCGGCAAGCACCTGGAACGGCCAGAACACGGATAGGTCGCCGGAGCGGCCGAAGTCGCTCCCCAGCGACGTTCTTAAATGGGGATCAAGCGCCGCTAAAAGGGGTCTTAAATGGCGCTCGCAAAAGTCGAGGCATTCCGCTTCGCGGATGTGGTCGCTCTCATGGGTGAAGCTGTCCGGCTGCTCCCAGCGAATGACGGACAAGCCGTCTTGCATCCGCGCCTCGATGAGCGCGCGGGAAAGCCACGCGCCGGTGCCGGCCTTGGGCACGCAGAACAACTCTTCTTCCGCGTCCTCGCCATAGAAATCCACCACCTCCTGGCGCCAGGCGGCCTCACCCTCGGCGGTCCATTCCTTGCCCAAGACCAGGCAGATGCGGCGATAGAGCCCATCCTTCAAGGCGTCGTCGAAGTCGACGCGGAGGTGCGCGCCGGGCCGTTTGCCGGTGCGGATTTCCTTGACCAACTGATTGAAGGTATTGAGGTCGCCGTTGTGGGTCGATACCACCGCCACCCGGCCGCCCCACATGATCAGAGCCAAGGCGGCCTTCAAGACTTCATCAAGCGCGTCATGGAACGCCGCCTCATCGATGATGACGAAGCCTTGCCGCCCGCGCAAGGAGCGCGGCGCGGAGGACAGCGCCACGATGTCAAAGCCCGAGGCGAACTTGATGCGGAATGCCTGGATGTCCTTATCGCCTTCCGAATGATGGTCCTTGAACAGGAATTCTTCCACCTCGGACGCGGCGGGGAGGAACGCTTTCGCCCACATGGCGGCGGCGTCGATAAACTCCCGCGCCATGTCCAAGGATGGGCCGAGATAGAGCGTATCCATGCCGCCCGCTTTGCGCGCCGCGCCGCTGGTCAAGACGCCGGCCGCCGCCAACGCCCAGGTGACGCCGATCCGCCGCGACTTCTCGATGACGGTCAGCGCGATGGTCGAAGTGGTGGACAGCACCTTGCCCTGATACGGCAAAAGGACCGAGGGCAAGCCCTGGTCCAAAAGCAACGGCGGCAGTTCCGCCTTCGGGATGTGGGCGGGCGCGGCGCTCATGTGGTCTTCACGCCCAGGATTTGCGCCTTGATGGCTTCAATCGTATCGGTGGATAATCCCTTTTCCTTGGCCACCGTCTCCGCCGCCTTGACCGCCGCCGCCTTGGTGCGCTCTTCCTGGTCTTTGCGGATGGTGATTTCAGTTTCCAGCGCCGCTTTCACGCCGAGAATTTGCTTGTGCAGGGCTTGCGAAAGCTGGTTGATTTCCTTTGTGCTCATCGGCTCGCCGCCATCGGCGAGATCGGCGCGGGCCATCAGGATTTCAAAGATATAAGACTGCAATAGTTCAATCAGGGTGCGTACCGTCTTGGTGGTGGACTGATCGCCAAATTCTTTTCCCCACCCTTCACCCAATTCCCGCATGCGTCGCAGGTTCTGGATGACCTTTTCCTGGCTTTTGGCGTAGCGCCCGACCGCACTGCGCGATACGCCCGCGTCGGCGTCCTTGAGCGCCTGCATGATCTGGTCCAGCGTCAGCCGGCCATCCACCAGCATGGTTTCCAGTAGCTGGCGCAGCTCTTTGGGCAGCCGCGTGATGGACGATTTGGGCGGCATGATGCTACCTCGGGTCCGGCCGCTTAACGCCGGGCACCACGGTAGCACCGGTCGCCACATCCAATCCGCGCGGCGTCAACCGGGCGATCACCGGCCAGGAAATATCGGTTTCAATCTGCACCAGGCCGACGTCTTTGAGCCACGCCAGGTCCGCCTGGATCACGTCGCCGGAAACCCGCGGCGCCATCAGCGCCGATACGGCGGTGGCCAGAATTTTGTGGTTCAGCCGATAATCTGGCGTTTCGGATAACAGCGTCAGGATGCACAACCGACGCTCGGCGTCCATGATGTCTCGTAAACTCATCTGTTGTTACCTTTCAACTCATTCTCAATCATCATGTTCAGCGGTTTTTCGACCCGATCCAAGGAGCGCCCCAAGCCTTTGACGTTAGCCTCCAGCGTTTTTATATCTCCGTGCAGGGTGGCGATACGTATCGACAGTTCATTGGTTTCTCTCCCGGTCGGCAGGTGCCCTACTTCCGATTTCAAGGTCGAAACGGCGGCCTCCAACTTTGTTAAGTCCTCCTTGCGCGCGAATGACTGGCGCAGCGACCAGATCACCCAGACAATGATCAGATTGACCAGCGTCGAGATCGGCGCAT
Source organism: Pseudomonadota bacterium (assembly GCA_003577275.1). Taxonomy (GTDB): domain Bacteria; phylum Pseudomonadota; class Alphaproteobacteria; order Sphingomonadales; family Govanellaceae; genus PRO5. The sequence continues at coordinate 10,299 of QEVO01000006.1, read as the reverse complement.
AGAACTGCGATATAAAATTAAGCCAGTCCACGATCCGCCCTTTCCTTTTTCGCTTGGCAATCGACGCAGGTCGCAACGCCCGGAACCGCCGCTAGGCGGGCGGGCGGGATCGATGAGCCGCATATGTCACAAACACCCACGCTAAACCCTCGCATTCTCGATCGCCGCGCAATAGCGTCGGCGCGTTGACGCTCTTCCAGCTCCTGCGCCCGGTCGATGATGTCCATCGAAACCTAGTCCATCGCCCCTGGCGTCTTGTACAGCCGCACCAGATCATCGTAGGCCCGCAACAACGCACCAAATCGCTTCTGGCAAGCGACATAGGCCGAGGTAACCTCGGCGGTCTTATTTGCCAGCGTACCCATTTCCCGGTTTTTCAGCGGTGCCATCGCCGGACACGGCTGCCGTAGCGCCGGCTGCATCTCCGGCAGCCGTCTCAGCGAGTAGCTGGTTGAGGCCGTCGAACACCCTGCCAGTGATAAGGCACTCAGAATAAACAGGCACCTCGCGAACTTCATTTTCAATGGTCCTATGGATGGTGGTGTGCTGAATTTTCAGGTTGGCCAGTTCACTGCTCAGCGCCGCAGCTGTGTCGGATACAATCCGCGTGGCCATGGCTTCATCGCGCGCGGCTTGCGCCTTGGCCTCGGCATTGACTGCACTCCATTGCTGCTGAATTTCATTCCGGCCAGTGGCGACGCCGTAGGCATAAAGGCCCCACAAACCACCGATGATGGCGGTGGCGACAATCGCGCCCAAAACAAAGCGCGCCCAAGGCCGCATGATAACCCCCGCCATCACGATCCATACCCCCGCAAGCACACGTCCATCTCCGCCAGACGGCGGTTTTTAAGGCCGTTGATGACCGACCCCTTGCTGTGGATATAGCCGCTGCGGGCGACGCCGGTCTGATAATCGACGATGTATGGGCCGAGCGCCAGGCAGCCGGCCAACGGATCGCCGTCGGAAAACCTCTTGTGCGCCGTGCTCGCCAGATAGTTGGCGCGGCCGACATTCAGATAAAAATCAGCAAGCGCCGCGACGTAGAAATTGTTGCCCTTGGCCGCCGGCGTCAGCGTCTCCACCGCATGGCCAGCCTCCTGCACCGCGCGCACCGTCATCTGGCGGCATTCCTCGGCGGTGTAGGCGCGCATCTCCACCTGCGTTAGGCCGGCGCACACCGTCCACGTGCCGGTCACGTCGCGGTAGGGCTGTAATTTCATGCCCTCGTTATGCTCGTAAAACGACACGCCGCCGACCGATAATCCTCCGGCTGCGATGGCGGCGATGATCGGCGGCGGCACTCTCATGCGCCACCTGCCATAACCGTCATGTGCGTCAGATCGGATTGCCGCATCATCGCTTTTAATCGCCGCATTACAACGCTGTCGAAACGCGGTGCGGTGACCGGCGCGGTGCGACGGCGGCGACGAAAGCGGGCGCGCTTACCTGGGCGATTGGTGCGGTGCTTGAGCTTCATGCCCCGACGATAGGATGACGGGAAGCCTCGGGAAATAAGGACACATGTCCGGAAGGCGGGTGAAGGGCGCGCGCGGCGATCTTAGGCGGGCGGATCAGTCGTTGTCAAAAAGATCGATTTGCCGGTCATCGACAGCGCTATCGGCGCATATCCGGCGAACATGGCGCGCGGTCATGCGATGGCGGCGCGCCAGTTGGCTTTGCGACAGCCCTTGCTGCGCGCCGGCGCGGATGGTCTCATTGCGGCGGTGAAGCTGCGCGTGGGTGGCGATGGGCATTTCCAGGATACCGGCGCGAAAGTGGCGCGCCAGGGCGCGCATGGCGTCCGCGCCGATCACCTGGGCCGCGCGATTGTCCGGCTTTGGCTTGGCGGAGATGTAAATATAGGTGCCGCCGCATTCCGCCGCCAGTTTCAGCGCGGCGGTGATGCCGATGATGTCCGCGATCTCCGCCAGCACCGGCGGCAGCGAGGCGGCATCATTTGATGGCGGCAGCTCGGTTGTCACGGTTACCTCTGCACCTTGCCGCCGAATGTTTTGCCCTTCATGGCCGCCGCCCACTTTGGATCAAGCGGCGGCGTGGGGCGCGCCGCGACGGGCGTCTTTTCCGTAACGACGGCCGTCTGTGCTGGCGCCAGCGCTGGCGCTCGCGGCGCCCAGGTCGGCAGCGTGATGATAAGGCAATCATCGTCAAAATGATGTGCTGCCTCGCAAGCCGGGCGCGGCGTCTTCGGCAATCCCGCCCAGGCGGCGGGCAGCACCACTTGCTTGACTTCATGCTTGCCGGTGCCAGACGTGCCGATGACATAGCCGACATCGCTCTTTGCAAGCTTGACGAGCCCCGCGTGTTCGCCGCCGCCGATCTGCACCGCCACTTTATCCCCGCGCTTCCAGCCCAGGTGCGCCAAGATCAGATCGGGCATGGCGATGATCACGCCCAGCCTCTTCTTGCCGCGAAGTCTGAGCGCCACTCGCACGCATGTGCGCTGATGCGCGCCGGCGCGGTTGTGTGATAAGGGGGTCCAGCTCATGCCAATTCTCCTTCCAGGCCGACGCGACGGAGCCACTGCTTCAAGCTTTCGATGACAAGGGTGGCGTCTTGCCGCTTGATCCAATCGAGCCGCGCAATCCCGGTCATGCGCCGCGCGTAAGCTTCAAGCGCCTTGACCGAGCGGGTTTCCACGTGGCCGTGGTCGGCGAGCACGCACCACAGCGCGTACATCTTGGCCGCCTCGGCCCCCAGCCGGCGCTTTACCGGCGGCTTCCAGCCCAGCCGCTTTAGCTCGTCGAGCACACGGCCGATTTTTACTTCGCTGAGACCGGCGCAGGACTCCGTTCCCACCACGCGCAGCAACAGCGCGCGGTAGGTGTCGTCGTCAAGCCCCAATTCCTTCTTGGCGATATGCACCTTGGCGAGAGCGGAGCGGGTCATTAGTGGACGCTCTCGTTTGATTTGGAGATCGAGTTATTCAGCGCAACTATTTTAATTTTAAGCCCAGTGCGCGCGGTGATCTCCCCGAATATTGCCCCGAGCATCCTTGCTTTTTCAGCATCACCATGAGGACAGGCTTTTATCACGTCGCCTGCCACCCAGGCGAGCGAGCGTAATGTCTCCGGCGACCGCAGCCCCTGCGGAACGCGATCGTTGATCATCTCCATAATGTCGCAATGCAGGCATTTCTGGCTCATAGTGGCAACTCCTTCTGCTGGATACGGCGCGCCAGCTTATGCAGCGTGCCACCTTGATGGTGCGCATCCCAAACGGTCCATTGCATATACATCACCGGGTTGCCCGCGCCGGTAAAATCGGCGCGGCCCACCACGGGAATAACCAGCGCCGGCGGATTCCGGTTATAGAAGCGCGCATTCTTCCCCACCGCCCAAAATTCGATCTTGGTCAAGAAAGCCATTTCCTTGATGCCAAGGTCCAAGGCATGCTGCATGAAGTCCAGTGAGCGTGAAAAGGGCGGATTGGTGATCAGCGCCCCGCCCCAGGCTTTTGTCTCCTGCAAGAAGTCCCACATCCAATCTTGGTGCTCATACCCACGGTCCACGATGTCGGTGGCGATCACGTCCAGGCCTTCCTCCATCAGCACGTCCGCCATGTGCCCTTCGCCGCAGGCCGGCTCCCACACGGTCGGGGAGCGTGGCCGCCAGACGGACAACAAAGCGCGGGTGAAAGGCGCGGGCGTCGGGAAGAACTCCAGCGGGTCTTTGTCCTTCTTATCCTTGCCGCCGCCGCGCATGGAAACGCCAAGGGAAAGGTTCGGGATAAGGTCACTCATGATGCGCCGCCTTTCTGAAACACAAGGGGATGGTCCAGGCGGTGATCAAAATATCTCCCTGGAACAAGAACAGGTGATTGCCAAACACCCGCATGTTGTCGGCGACGAGATGCAGCCGAAACTTGGCGTCCAGATATTTGCGAAACGAGCCGCTAAAATCCTCCCGTGGCCGGCCGCGCTCCAACGCCAGCGCCGCCCTCCGCGCCACGGCTCGCTTCGGCACGCCCAACCGCTCGCGCATGCGCTCCGCCCCATGCCGGGTTATGTGCATGGAATACCCTCCTGGTTGGCTCGGAGAAGCTCGAAGAGTTTGTTTGGGTCTTTAACTTGGATGGGCAGCTCGCCAAACAGCGGCGCCGTGCCATGGCATCGATGGCGGTTGAATGCGCGAAAATTGATGTCATAGAGGTTATGACACCGCTGGCACATAGCCATTAAATTCTCATCCGCGCAGTTTTCCGGCTGATGGTCAAGGTGCGCCACCGTGAGAATGATTTTGATGATCTTGACCTCACGGACAACTCCATCGGGCCAACGCATATTGGTATAAAATGGCGGTTTCCCATGTCCGGCCTCGATAAATGGCCGGGCGCGAACTCGCTGGAACCGGCCGCGCTCATCGCGCCAGCCCCAATCGCCATGACGAACGCCGCAGACTTCGCAGCGGTTGCCCGCCCGCTGCATAATTTTATAAGATATGCTTTTCCAGTTTTGGGGATAGCGACGGCGATTTTCCGGGCGGATGGGCATTATTTTTCTTCCTTTTTTCTTTTAGCGCGGGCTATGGTCGCCCTAGCGTAATCCTTACCGACCAGACCAAATTTTTCATTTGCGAAGTGTTCTGGAAATAGACCGTGACTGCAATGAGGGCACATCGGCACTGTGGTGTGCGATTGCCACGCCTTGTCAATCGCTCGGGCTGCCCGCAATCTGATGGTATGTTGCTCCGCTTCTAATATTTTTTTATGTCGTGCATCTAATTTCTTAACGGCAGCGTCAAAGCCCTCCACCATATTCATCACGACATCGAACGCATCTAGATTTCTTTCGCATTCTTCACACCATATCCGTCTCTCGGCGCGGTCATAAACCATGCTCTTATGTTGACACAGAGAAAACGGGTAACGACTAAATCCACGTGCAATTCGTATCTCGCCAAAATCAATAACCTTAACACCACTTAAAAAAGGCTGTGGAACTATAGGAGGGTCTTTTTTCTCGCTCATCCCTTCACTCCTTCGCCCCCAAATCGCTCTCCACCAGGGCGTCGGTATAGGCCGCGCAAGCCTGCCGCAAGGCGCGCTCGCGGTTGACCTGCTCGCCATTGACGTCGTTGCCCTTGGCCGACGACCACAGGATGGCTTTCTTCACCACCTCGGCGCGTAAACTTTCGATGTTGCTCATTTCTCATACTCCGCCACCACGGCCAGCGCCGCGCCAATGGCCGAGGCGGGAGCGGCCAGCCCTTCCATCACCTCGATCATCGACAGGCTTTTGACGAGCTCGCGCGCCGTCTTGCCGTTCTGCAACGCAAGGGACGCGAGGATCGAGCCATCGTGCGCCAACGCCGCCATCTGCGTTCCTGATTTTGGCCCCATCAAGAACATCTCGCGTGGGTTCCCCGTCGCCGGATCAAACCCTACCGATAAATGGAAGCGCGACGGCGGCGCGGTCGGGTTGTCGCGCACCTCAATAGTTTCAGTGACGCACGGACGTCTGTTCGGCAGTTTTTGTCGCATTTTCTCTCCTATAGCGCCGCGCGCAGGCGATGGCGGCGTGATCGTTGACGGCTTCGACCAGTACAGACCAATCGCCGTCGGCCTCGATGTAGCGGGCGACCAGCGCGGCGGCGTCCTTGGGGTCAAGGCTGTCGGCGATGACTGCCGCCTTCAACAACGGCACTGCGCGCGCGATGGCGGCCGACAGCCGGCGCTTGGCGGCGGCATCCGGGCGGCCATGGATGAAGCCCGCCGCCACCAGAAGAAGCTCGGTCAATGCCGCCTTCATCTCGGTTGCCGTGACGGGCGCGGGCTTCATGATATCGCCGCCCCTTAAAGCGCCGCCAGATCAAGCGCGATCGGGCGGTAGATATCCGTCTCGCCGACGCGCTCGTAAAAGCGGACATAGGTCGTGCTGTCGTTGGCCTGGATGCTGTCGGCAATCGCCTCCATCGCCTGCTTCCATTCGGCGTCGTCGATGTTCAGCCGCCGCAATCCCAGGATTGCACCGGTCGAAACCTGGCCTTGCCGGTTGGTGCGGAAGGCGTGCTCCACCAGCGTGCGGATGTGATCGTTCACTCCTTCCGCCCACTTGGTGATGCAGCGGTCGATAAGTTCCTTGGCGATCGCCAGACGCTCGTCGAAGACGATATGCTCCGATACCTGCCGGATGATGCGGTAGCGGCCATCGAACGAGGTCAGCGTGATGTTGCCCTTCTTGCCGCCGATGGAAACACCATACTGCTCCGCCGAAAGCTCGATGAAAGCGGCGATGTCGGCGAACGCGGCGGCTTTGAATGCCTTCATGCTGGCCGCTTGGCGCTTGGCCCCTGCTGCCAGCTCGTTGACCAGATCATGGCGCGCGCGATCGATGGGTTTGACGTTGGCCAGCGGCACCAAGTTGCCCTTGGCGTCCTGCATGTACCCATCGGGGATTGCTGTCTCGGTCATTGACGTCCTCCAATCGGCACCACGTTGCCGCCAATTTGCGCCCGCGCCGACGCCATCACCACGGAGCGCTCCATGATCCGCGCCCGCTCGGCGTGAACCTTGATCAGCGTCTCGATGATTTCGGCGTGCTGCGGCTTTAGCCCCTTGTGGGTGGAGGCAAGCTCGTGGATCATGCTGCCTAAATTTTCCAAGTCTTCGCTCAACATGTTTTGCTCCTCGCATCGCTGGTGATTTGCTGATTTTCCGGGCAGGTCTGGCAGCTCTGCCACAACCTGAACGCCTGCGGGCTGTAGGTCGGCGATTTACGCGCGCGCCAAGTGTCGCAATCCGCTTTCCTGATCTCGGCGCGGTAAAAAGGGCAGTGACAAGTCTCGTGCATTAAGAGCGCCCGCACCTTGCGTTCGATCCGATCGGTTCCGGCGCGATATTTTTTGCCCAAAACCATATTGATGGTGCTCCCGGTCGTGCCGATACGCCGCGCGGCTTTTTCTTGGCTCGTGCGGTCGCATTCTTCCGCTAGCGCCTTCACCCATGCGGGCATCGCCGCACCCCATGCATCACGCGCCCGCGTCATGGAGGCAACCGCCTTCATGATTGCGCTCCTGTGAATGGCGCTACTTCACGCAAGTTCTGGTCATAGACACCGTGCTTCCTGACCAGCGGCCATTTATGACCGGTGTCTTTCACCAGCATGTACTTCGCAAAACCGTTGGAGGTAATCGCGGTGCCCGGCGCGCGGCCGGGCAGGCGCATCACATAGCCGGCGCGGCGCAGCACGGATAAATACCGATGACAGCCCTGCGCCGTGTCATTCGGGCCGCGCGACGCCAGCTCCAGCAGCATAGGCACGGTAAAAACCTTCTTCATGCGCATCACCCGCCACATGCGGGCGCGAAATGTCTCCTTCCGCCATGGTTGTGGGCCAGGACGCCGCCGGTTAGGACCGGAGGTGAGCGGCATGCCGCTCTCCCGCGCTGCAATCCCGGCCGGCGTCAGTTGATAACAACCCGCTTCTATGCGTTCTAAAAGTCCACGTGATATCAGTTTGCCCGCCGCCTTGGCGATCTGGCGGCGGGTCAACTCCGTCATCGGATCAAGCTGATCCATGGTCAGGCACGCGCCGGCCGGAATGAGCCGCAGCACTTCCATTTGGCATGTGGCGTCGCCGCTCATTTACGCCTCCACCTTAATGGGTTCTCCGGTATCGCGGCTGTTGAGCAAGACCTTGCCGACCATCATGGCGCGGTCCACCGTCTTGCCGCGAGCGAGCTTGCCGACGCGCTCGATAGCCATGATGCCTTCCTTGATTTCACGGATGCGGCCCTTGGACACACGATGCAGATACTCGATGAGGTCATCGGCCACCGGCACTTCGCACAAGCCTTCCACCAGGGCGCGGGTGTCAGCCATCGATGCCGGAGTGAACTGCACGTATTGCGCGACGCGCGACGCAATTTGCGGGAACAACGTCAGGTTTGTCCGCACCTTGCCCATGCCGACCCAAATCATCGGCACCGTTTGCAAGTGATCGGTCAGATCGCGCAGCGGCTCCAACATCTTCTCCCGACGGCAGATGTGATCGATCTCATCAATCACCACCGCGAAGGATCGTCCAGCCAGCATCGCTTCCTGCTGGCGCTGGCCAAGGGCGACCAGAAGCTGCTCGAATTTGGCTTCGAAGGAATGGCGCGGCACCACATTAAGCGCGGTGAGCAGGTCGCTTAACATCCAATTGCCGGTCCAGCCGGATTTGGCGCGCACGAACACAGCATCATTTTCGGCGGCCCACCACTCGGTGACGGATGTTTTTGCCAGGCCCGGCAAGCCATCAATCACCATCAGGCAACATTCCTGCGCGCCCCGGTTTTCAAGCGCCGTGAAGGCAGCCAAAAAGCGGTTGACATTATCGATTTTGACGAAAGTGCGTCTCATGTGTATGATTACTCCTCTAGTGTTGCACACTCTTTGGCGTCGGCGTCCCTGATCCGCTTCAAGGTTGGGACGTCGACGCGATTGACCTGCAGGAAGCGCACGAATGATGGAATGCGCAGCCATTGCTCCAAGAATTCGCGATCCAGGTTTTCGGCTTTATCGGGGTGCAACGACAGCCACTGCGCCCATTCAAATTCCGTGTTGAATTCAGGCCGTTCATCCACCAGCGCCAGGTGTGATGCCGGTTTTTCTTCCGCTTCCGCTGATCGCGCCTCGATCTGAGCGTAAACCGCGTCTCCGATCTCGATTTCTTCCGCTGTCAAGGGCTTGTTGACGGCTTCCAGGAAGGCGTCGGGGTCCAGCTCCTCTTGAACCTCGCGCTCTTTCTCAACCAGCCGCAGCAGGCGGCCCTGCGCGCGCTTCTCGCGCGCCTGATCCATGGCCGACACCGGGAAGTAAGACCGGCGGTTGCCGCCGAAGGTGGCGACGCAGATCAGACGCTGGTCCTTGTCCCGCACCCACACTTTATCGGCATTATGGATGTCGTAGCCCACCAGCACCTGGTCGCCGTGATAAGCTTCCAGTTGCGGCGCGAAGTAGGTGTTGCCAAACAACTTGACCTCTGCCCGGCTCACGGTCCGCGCCATGTAGGGGCGGAAAAGGTCGCTTTGACTGGGGTCAACCAAGTCAGGGGTAAAAGAGCCGTCCGAAAAGCACTGGCCCCATAAATCATTGGGGCTCATGTGTTCCCACCGGCCCGCAAGGTAACTGCGCTTTTTCGGCAGGCTCGTGTGTGGCCGCTGGTTATAGGCGAGCACCTGCGCGGCGCACCACGCCATGAAGTCGGCCCACGGCATCAAAAGCCGCGATTGCCCGGTGGCTTTGATATCCCGCCGCGTGATCTTGAAGGCGCGGTTGCGCGCTTCCCCGTCCATGGCGTCGCCCATGTAGGTGGGCAGCGTTTTGGCACCACGCACCCACAAGCTTTGATGCACCCGCTCGATCACCCCGCGCGCCTGAGAATTGTAGGGCAGCGAGTTTTGCTTGGTGACGCCGAACCGGCCCAAAAACCCGGTCACGTCGGCGTCAAAAACCGCGTTGTTGAAGCCCTTGCCGCGGTCCACGTACCAGATGGTGCAAATCCCGGACGTCTCGAACGAATGGCGGATGGCGTCCATGGTCGCCCAGGTCGCCTCCGCCAACGCCACCGACCAGCCCACCACCCGGCGGGTGAAAATGTCGATCACCGTGGTGATTTCCGGCCGGAACGGCTTGCCGTGCAAGGGATGGGCAACCTCGGCGTCAAAGGTATGGCCGTCAGCCGAATAAACCGCCGTCGGCCATAGCTCGGACGTGTCCCGCCGCACGAAAGCCTTAAGGCGCTTCAGTTCGCGCGGCCCCATCCGGCCTTGGTTCCTGGTAATCGCGTCCAGGTTGCGCACAAAGCGCGCCGCCTGGGCGTAGGACGGGGCCAAATTCGGGGCTTCCGCCTGCAGGCGCTCGACGCAATAGGCAAGGCTCGGCTTTTGCGGCCGGGCGTAAAGGTCCATCAGGGCGGACGCCCACTCCGGCGTTCCCTTGACGGGCTGGGCGCGCGGGGCTAGCCCTTCGACGCCATGCTTGGTGCGTAACCGCAGCCATTCGTAAATCCTGCCGCGCGACAGCGTTCTTCCAGCGCCCGACTTGGCGTTGGCCGCTTCCACCATGGCCATCAGATCGGGGCGCAGCTCGCCCCGTTTCGCCGCCTCGATAACGGTCTTCACCGCCTGGTTGCGCGACGTGATCAGCGTCAGCCGGTCGATTTCGGACAGGATTGTGGCGCGCGCTTCCATCACCCGGCGCTGCCAGTCCTGCAGCTCTGCCGCCGCTTGCGGTGGCTCGGCCGGCGTAACCGGGGCAGGAACGGTCTTTAAAACCCGCCTTAAATAGGCTTTT
>QEVO01000014.1 GCA_003577275.1 Pseudomonadota bacterium | reverse complement strand
CATCAAAGCGCCGATCCTCGGGCTTTGGGGGGCGAAGGATGCGGTCATTCCGCTGCCCGAGATTGTCGGACTGCCGTTAACCGCGCATATTCTGCCGGATGCCGGCCACATGGCCCACATGGAAGCCGCCGGCGAAGTCAACAAGCTGATCGAGGCTTTCCTGGCGGAGCGGGATTAGTCGGCCGTGAAGAACTCTGATCAGGCAGATTTTGGTTGAGCGGGCGCTGCTGGCGCGATGGAGAGCGCGGCCAGGATTTGGTGCAAGAAGAGCCTCAGCCACTTGAGCAAGAGGCGGAAGTTATAGCCGGCGGCGGCGAGGTCCTGGCCGTTGTTCCGCCACCGGCCATAGTACTTCAGAAAGGTCTGACGCTGGATCCTATGGGCCGCATAAAACTCCCCCACCCGCCGCCACTGCGGATGCAGCCCCTGCTTAACCTGTTCATATTCTTCGATATAATGACGATACACCTGCACATAATTGCGCTTGATCGTCTCAGCCTTGCTATTGTTCCGCATCCAGATACTCCTTCCAGGCGAGTATCTGTCAACGAATTATCTGACTTCTACAGCAATGACGATTCATGTTAACCAATTTATTTCTTCTCCGTCACCTCCGCCGCGCCTTTGCGGGCCAGGGCGTCGGCGCGCTCGTTGCCGTCGTGGCCGGCATGGCCCTTGACCCAGATCCATTCCACCTCATGGCGTTCGATGGCGGCGTCCAGGCGTTGCCACAGGTCAGCGTTTTTCACCGGTTTTCTGTCAGCGGTGCGCCAGCCGTTTTTCTTCCAGGCATGAATCCAGCGGGTGATGCCATCCTTGACATACTTGCTGTCGGTATGAAGCTTCACGTGGCAGCCGCGCTTCAAGGTTTCCAGGGCGACGATGGCCGCCATCAGCTCCATGCGGTTGTTGGTGGTGGCCGGCTCGCCGCCATAAAGTTCGCGTTCATGCCCGCGATAAACCAGGAGCGCGCCCCAGCCGCCGGGGCCGGGATTGCCCGAACAGGCGCCGTCGGTATAGACCTCCACCGTCATGCCAGCGTGGCGGGTTCAAGGCCGTAGGCCGCCGCCGAGGAGGCGTGCTGATGAAAGCGCAGGCGTTGCAGGAACGGGATCGGGTTGTGCGGCCGCACCAGCGCGCCCGGCACCTGGTTGCGCCAATCATAAAGCCGGGTGAGGAGAAAACGCAGCGCCGAGCCGCGGCACAACAGCGGCATGGCCGCAAGTTCGGTAGGCGACAACGGTCGTGCGGCGATGTAGCCCGCCGTCATCTGCCGCGCCTTGGTGACATTGAAAGCGCCATCCGCCTCAAAGCACCAGGCATTAATGGAAACCGCCAGATCGTAAGCGAGGAAATCGTTGCAGGCGAAATAAAAGTCGATCAAGCCCGAGAGCCTCTCGCCCAGAAAAAAAACATTGTCGGGAAAAAGATCGGCGTGAATAACGCCCATAGGCAAATCCTTGGGCCAGGCTTTTTCCAGGAATGCCAATTCGTCGAGGATGGTTTTCTCCAATCCCGCCGCCACCTCGTCGGAACCCGCAGCGCAGCGCGCGGCCAAATCCTGCCAGCCGGAAAGCGACAGATTGTTGGCGCGAAATCCCGGGTAATCAAGGGCCGCCAGGTGCATCTCCGCCATGGCGCGGCCCACCGCGCCGCATTGCGCGAAGCTTGGCCGGCGCAGCGAAATGCCTTGCAGGAAACTGACGATGGCCGCCGGCCGTCCGCACAAGATTTTCAAGGCGACGCCGTTGCGGTCATGTAAGGGCCGTGGGCAGTTGATGCCCTTGGCCGCCAAGTGATCCATCAGACCGATGAAGAACGGCAAATCTTCGGCGCGCACGCGCTTTTCATAAAGCGTCAGGATGAAGTTGCCGCCTTCGGTCTGCAACAGGTAATTGGAATTCTCCACGCCTTCGGCGATGCCCTTGAAGGTCAACACCGCGCCGATGTCATAATCGGCGACAAAGGCGCCGATGTCGTCGGCGGAAACGTCGGTGTATACGGCCATATTATCCTGCCAGCGCCGCGGGAAGTTTGAAGCTGACGTCCTCGCTCACCGTCGCCACGGTTTTTATGGCAACGGCAAAGCGTGTCGATAACGCCGCGATCACTTCCTCGACCAATGTTTCGGGCGCTGAAGCGCCGGCGGTGATGCCGACGACATGCACGCCGTTAAGCCATGCCCAGTCGATATCATCGGCGCGCTGCACCAGCTTTGCCGTGACGCCGGATTTTTGCGCCACCTCCACCAGCCGCAGCGAGTTCGAGGAATTGGGCGCGCCGATGACCAGCACCAGGTCGCACTGTCCGGCGATCGCCTTGACGGCATTCTGGCGATTGGTGGTGGCGTAGCAGATGTCTTCCTTCTTCGGTCCGTGAATGGCTGGGAAACGGCGGCGCAGGACTGCAACGATGTTGGCGGTATCATCCACCGACAGCGTGGTTTGCGTTATATAGGCGAGCTTGTCGGGATCGCGCGGACTGAAGGCTTCGGCGTCCTTGACATCTTCCACCAGCGCGATCGCGCCCGGCGGCAGTTGTCCCATGGTGCCGATCACTTCCGGATGGCCGGCATGACCGATGAGAATGATCTCCAGGCCGTCTTCATAATGACGTTCGGCCTCGCGGTGAACCTTGCCGACCAGCGGACAGGTGGCGTCGAGATAGGGCAGGTGGCGACGCTCGGCCGCCGCCGGCACCGATTTGGGCACGCCATGGGCGGAAAAGATCACCGGCGCATCGGCCGGCACTTCATCGAGCTCATCAACGAAGACCGCGCCCTTGGCCTCCAGCGACTGGACCACGAAGCGGTTATGGACGATCTCATGGCGGACGTACACCGGCGGGCCGTATTTTTCCAGGGCCCGCTCGACGATCTGGATGGCGCGGTCTACCCCGGCGCAAAAACCGCGCGGGTTGGCCACAAGAACGGTAAGGGACGGGTGCTTGATCATGCCCGCCTTATACACAATTTGTTGCCGGCTTGACGAGGGTCATGACGGCGATTGCCAGTTTTGGACCGGTTCGCTAGCATGAGATGGCCGGAGACTGAGGAGGAAATCTAATGGATGAGCCCAAAATTGCCCAAAAAGCCCCGTATCCCATTGAGGTGGAAGCCGGCAAAACCTATTGGTGGTGCGCCTGCGGGCTGTCCGCCAAGCAGCCGTTCTGCGACGGCAGCCATAAGCCGACCAAGTTCACGCCCGTGCAATGGGCGGCAACGAAAGCGGAAAAGGTCTACTTTTGCGGCTGCAAGCATTCCGCCAAGTCGCCCCTGTGCGATGGCGCGCATAAGAAGTTATAGGGCGCGCCATGGTCGTTGACTTTGGCCGCGCCGGGCCTATGATGCCCGCACTTGGAACTATCGCCGACTTCGCCTTGCGCGGGAGAGACGGTCTGGCCTTTGATTGAGGGCTCTGGCCGACGCCGAAGGAGCAACCGCCCCGGAAACTCTCAGGCCACAGGACCGTGCAGGGTCGGCGCTCTGGAAAGCAGCAAAAGCCCTAGGGCTTGGCTCACCGACGGGGTAAGGCGATCGTAGAACATCACGATCGACCAATCTCTCAGGTCATATGACAGAGGGGGCACGAAATGCCGGTTGAAAACCGGCCGTGCAACCGATTCTGACATGGACCTGTAAGGCATGACCGAGACCCCGAAATACACCCCCCTCTACGACCTTCACGTCAAGCTCGGCGGCCGCATGGTGCCGTTTGCCGGCTATGCCATGCCGGTGCAATACCCGGCGGGTATTTTAAAGGAACACGCCCATACCCGCGAAGCGGCAGGCTTCTTTGACGTCTCCCATATGGGCCAGGCGTTCCTGGACGGCATGGACGGCGATGTCGCCGCCGCGTTCGAGACGCTGGCGCCCGGCGATGTGGCGGGGCTGGCGCCCGGCCGCCAGCGCTATAGCGTGCTTCTCAACGATGAGGGCGGCATCATGGACGACCTGATGGTTGCCCGCGCCGCGCCGGCCCTGGGGCAGAACCGCCTGTTCCTGGTGGTCAATGCGTCCATGAAGGACGCCGATTTTGCCCATATCGAAACCAAGTTGCGGGGCCGGGCGACGCTGACCCGGCTCGATGATCGCGCCCTGTTCGCGCTGCAAGGGCCAAAGGCGGCAGCCGTCCTGGCCCGCCACGCCACGGGGGTGGAGGCGCTCGCCTTCATGGAAACCGGGGTGTTCGACATTGCCGGGGTGCGCTGCTTTATCAGCCGTTCTGGCTACACCGGAGAGGACGGCTTCGAGATCTCGGTGCCGGCCGCGGCGGCGCGAGAACTGGCGGAAAAGCTGCTGGCCGAGCCGGAGGTGGCACCCATCGGCCTTGGCGCCCGCGATTCGCTGCGGCTCGAAGCCGGGCTTTGCCTCTATGGTCACGATATCGATGCCGGCACGTCTCCCATCGAGGCGGGACTTGCCTGGGTGATAGCCAAGCGGCGGCGGCAGGCCGGTGATTTTCCCGGGGCAGGGCGGATATTGAAAGAACTTGCCGAAGGGCCGGCGCGTCGGCGGGTCGGCATTCTGCCGGAAGGCCGCGCTCCAGTACGTGAGGGCGCGGAAATTTTGAATGAGCAGGGCGACAGGATCGGCGTGGTGACCAGCGGCGGCTTCGGGCCGACGGTGAATGGCCCCATCGCCATGGGGTATGTGTCGCCGGCGTTCGCCGCCGTTGGCACGCCGGTGCAGTTGATGCTGCGGGGCAAGGCGGTGGCGGGCAGAATCGCCGCCCTACCGTTCACGCCCCATCGCTACGTCAAATAACTATAGGAAGCGGAGTTCATACATCATGAGCGAGAAAATCTATTACACCAAGGAACATGAGTGGGTGCGCGTGGAAGGCAACATCGCCACCATCGGCATCACCGATTTTGCGCAAAGTCAGTTGGGCGATGTGGTGTTCGTCGAACTGCCGGAAGCGGGCCGCGACTTGAAAGCAGGCGAAGCGGCGGCGGTGGTGGAATCGGTCAAGGCGGCGAGCGAGGTTTATGCGCCGGTCAGCGGCAAGGTCACGCAAGCAAATGCGGCGCTTGCGGATAGTTTTTCGTTGATCAACGAAGCGCCGGAAAGCGACGGCTGGTTTTTCAAGCTTGAGCTCGCCAATGCCGGCGAACTCGGCGGATTGATGGATCGCGCCGCTTATGACGCTTTCGTCAAGGAACATGCCTGATGCGTTATTTGCCGTTAAGTGATGGTGATCGCACGGCAATGCTCGCCCGCATTGGCGTGTCCCGTGTCGACGATCTATACCGCGACGTCCCGGCTTCGGTGCTGTTGGATAAGCCGGTCAATCTGCCGCCGGCGCAGGGAGAGATGGCGGTGGAGCGTGTGCTGTCTCGCTTATCGGCGCGCAATGTGGCGGCGGGGAGCGCGCCGTTCTTCGTCGGGGCGGGGGCTTATAAGCATCATGTGCCGGCCTCCGTCGATCACCTCATTCAGCGCGGCGAGTTTCTCACTTCCTATACGCCTTATCAGCCGGAGATTGCGCAGGGCACGCTGCAATACCTGTTCGAGTTCCAGACCCAGGTCGCCATGCTCACCGGCATGGAGGTGGCGAACGCCTCCATGTACGACGGCTCGACCGCGTGCGCCGAGGCGGTGCTGATGGCGCGCCGCGTCACCAAGCGCAAAAAGGCGATTATATCCGGCGGCCTGCATCCGCAATATGGGGATGTGGTGAAAACCGCCACCGCGTTTACCGATGATGAACTGATCATCAATCCGCCGGCGGTTGCCGCGCCGGATGATCTTGCCGCCTTGATCGATGGCGAGACGTCTTGCGTGGTGGTGCAAAATCCCAGCTTCTTTGGTCATGTCGTTGACCTGCGGCCGTTGGCGCAGGCGGCGCAGGCGAAAGGCGCGCTCCTCATTGTCGTGGTGACGGAAGTCGTTTCCCTGGGCGCGGTGATGTCGCCGGGCGAAATGGGCGCCGATATCGTGGTTGGCGAGGGACAATCCATCGGCAACGGCTTGACTTTCGGCGGCCCGTATCTTGGCCTTTTCGCCACCCGGCAGAAATACATGCGGCAGATGCCGGGACGCCTGTGCGGCGAAACCGTGGATGTCGACGGTCGGCGCGGCTTCGTGCTCACGCTCTCCACCCGCGAGCAGCACATCCGCCGCGAAAAAGCCACCAGCAACATCTGCACCAACTCAGGCCTGTGTTCGCTGGCCTTTACTATTCATATGTCGCTACTGGGCGAGGCGGGATTGCGGCGGCTGGCGGTGATCAATCATGAACGCGCCTGCCGGCTGGCTGAGGCCCTATCGGCGCTGCCGGGCGTGACCGTCGTCAATGATACCTTCTTTAATGAATTTACCGTCCGTCTGCCGCGCGCCGCATCGGATGTGGTGGAAGAACTGGCCGCGCGCGGCGTTCTGGGCGGCGTCCCGGTGAGCCGCTTGTTGCCGGGCGAAACGTTTGCCGATCTGTTGCTGGTGGCGGCGACGGAAACTGCCGGCGATGAAGATCAAGACGCCTTTGTCGCCGCCTTGCGGGAGGTACTGTAATGACATCCGCCACTTCTCATTTTGCGCTCGATCACGAAGAAGCGCTGATTTTTGATCTTGGCGACACGCAGCGCAGCGGCGTCGATCTGCCCCCGCCGCCAGCGCATAAGAGTCGTTTGGGCAACGCGGCGCGCACGGCGGAGATCGGTTTGCCGGGACTGTCGGAGCCCGAGGCGGTGCGGCATTACACCCGGCTTAGCCGCAAGAATTACGCCATCGACATGGGCGTCTTCCCCTTGGGCTCGTGCACCATGAAGCACAATCCGCGCTTGAATGAAAAAATGGCGCGGCTTCCGGGCTTTGCCGACATTCATCCGTTGCAGCCGATGTCCACGGTGCAAGGCGCGCTGGAATTGATGGAGCTACTGGCGCACTGGCTGACCACTTTGACCGGCATGCCGGCGGTGGCGCTGTCGCCCAAGGCTGGCGCGCACGGCGAGCTGTGCGGCCTGATGGCGATCCGCGCCGCGCATGAGGCGCGGGGCGATGCCCGCAAGGTGGTGCTGGTGCCGGAATCCGCCCACGGCACCAATCCCGCCACCGCCGCGTTGTGCGGCTATGAGGTGAAATCCATTCCGGCGAACGCGCGCGGCCGCGTCGATGTGGAGGCCTTGAAGGCGGCATTGTCGCGGGAAGTGGCGGCGCTGATGCTCACCAACCCCAACACCTGCGGCCTGTTTGAGAACGACATCTTGGCCATCGCCAAGGCGGTGCATGACATTGGCGCGTACTTTTACTGCGATGGTGCCAACTTCAACGCCATCGTCGGCCGGGTGCGTCCCGGCGATCTGGGCGTCGACGCCATGCACATCAACCTTCATAAAACTTTTTCCACGCCGCACGGCGGCGGCGGACCGGGCAGCGGCCCGGTGGTGCTGTCCGCCGCGTTGCAGTCATTCGCGCCCTTGCCCTATGTGGTGCGCGACGGCGAGCAGTTGCGTCTGGTGGAACAGCGCGATGCGGCGGCACAGAATTTCGGGCGCTTGAGCGCGTTCCACGGCCAGATGGGCATGTACGTGCGCGCTCTTGCCTACATGATGAGCCATGGCGCCGATGGCCTGCGCCGCGTGGCCGAAGATGCGGTGTTGAACGCCAATTATGTGCTGGCGTCATTAAAGGACGTGATGTCGGCCTCGTTCGAGGGGCCGTGCATGCACGAGGCGCTGTTCGATGACCGCTTCCTGAAGGACACCGGCGTTTCCACCCTGGATTTCGCCAAGGCGATGATCGATGCCGGCTATCACCCGATGACCATGTACTTCCCGCTGGTGGTGCATGGCGCGCTTTTGATCGAACCCACCGAAAGCGAAAGCAAGGCCAGTCTCGATGTCTTCATCGACGACATGCGCGAGCTGGCGCTGGCGGCCAAGGCCGGCGACGCCGCCCGCTTTACCGCCGCGCCGCTCCATGCGCCGCGCCGCCGTCTTGACGAAACTCAGGCGGCCAGGAAGCCGGTGTTGCGGTGGGAGAAACAAGCTTAAGAAATTATTAAGCGGGTCGTGTCAACTTTCCCTGTGGTGATACAACGCAAGGGGAAGGCGACATGACCCATTTTCTCGTGTCGGATGAAAAACCGGACGGTTTCAAACTGGAAGAGTTGCTGGCGATCCTGCGCCGCGACATCATCCGCCGCTCTTCCAAGATCATGGATGACGAGCGGGTCGAGGCGAAGACGGTGCTGGAGAACAACATCAAGATCCTGTCGCTGTTGACGGAGTGCATGCACCTGTCGGAAGACAGCACCACGATCCTGGAAAGAAGCTTCGGCCGCAGCATCGACGGCAAGCCGCGCATCGGGAAGGCGTAACTGGCGGATTTTTCCGTCATTGCGAGGAGGCCAAGGGCCGACGTGGCAATCCAACTTCTTAAGCTATAGATCGCCACGCCGCCTATCGGCGGCTCGCGATGACGGCGTAGAGTATTGCCCAGCTTAAAATTACTTTAAGCAGTGTATCCCCAAGGAGAAGGCTTCAGATCAATGGAGCTTTTTATCAAGGCCGCCGATGGCGTCATCGACCAGCGCGCTTTGCTCTTTGGCCGACAGATGCGCCGCCAGTAACTGTCGCGCGGCGGCGGCGGCGATGCCGACGGCAACCTCGCGTACTTCCTTGACCGCCGCGGCTTCGGCCTGGGCGATTTTTTCTTCCGCCATGGCCAAACGGCGGGCCATGGTTTCTTCCATATCGCGCTCGGCGGTTTCGCGCTGAACCTTGGCCTCGCGTTCGGCCTGGATAGCGATTTCCTTCACCTGCGCGGCGGCGTCGCGCTGTTCGCGCTGGCTTTGCGCCAGGAGCGAGTGCGCCTCATCGCGCAAGGCGCGCGCTTCCTCAAGCTGGCTTTTGATGTCAGCGGCGCGCTTATCCAATGCGCTGATGATCAGAAGATGCACCTTCTTCCACAGCAACAGCCCGACGAAGAGCACGAAGGCGAGGGCGACGAAGAACTCCGGCCCGAAGATGCTTTCTTCCGCTTCCATCACTTGCCTCCCGCCAGTTGCTTCAGTTCGGCGTCAACGGCGGCGCGCACCGTCGCCTCGTCAAGCTTTAGCCCCGCGACCTTGGCGACGATATCGCGCGCGGCGTCGGCGGCGATGTCGCGCACCTCCGCCAAGGCCTGCTGCTTGGCTGCTTCGATGGCGGCCGTCGCCCGCTCGGCGTCGGCGGCGATCTTGTCGTTGACCGCCTTGCGGCGCGCTTCGGCGTCCGCCTTGATCGCTTCGCGGGTGGTCAAGCCCAATGCCTGGGCCTTGGCCTTGGCCTCAGCGAGCGCCGCCTCGTAGGCGGCGCGGGCGCTATCGGCCTGCGCTTTCATGGCGCCCGCTTCATCCAGATCGCCCCGGATGCGGTTGGCCCGCTGTTCGCGAATGCGCGACACCCGCGGCAGCGAGATGCGCGCCATGACGAAATAGAGCGTCACGAAGGTGATGGCGAGCCAGAACAGCTGCGGCAAAAAGCTATCCGGATTGAGCTGCGGCATGAAAGCCCTCTTCTATGCGCTGCTAAGGATCGCAGACCTGCCGGCGGCCAAAGCTACCGGCATCGCGATCAATTAGCGGCCAGCCTTAGCCGAACAGAATGATAAAGCCGACGATCAGGCCGAAAAGACCGGTCGCTTCCGCCAGGGCGAAGCCGAGCAGCAAGTTGGTGAACTGCGACGGCGCCGCCGACGGATTGCGCAACGCGCCCGCCAGGTAGTTGCCGAAGATGTTGCCGATGCCGAGACCGGCGCCGATCAGAGCAAAACAGGAAAGTCCCGCGCCGATCATGCGTGCAGCTTCAACGTCCATGGGTAATATCCTCTCGTCTAAAAACTCGGTTGAAGGGTTAAAAATTCTCCGCTTTCGCCGTTTCCATCCTTAGTGCAGATGCAAGGCATCATTAAGGTAGATGCAGGACAGAACGGCGAACACGTAGGCTTGCAGCAACGCCACCAGCAATTCCAGGCCGGTAAAGGCGATGACGAATAATAGCGGCAGCACGCCAAAAGCGCCCAGCGCCACCACGAACCCGGCAAACACCTTCAGCATGGTGTGGCCCGCCATCATGTTGGCGAAGAGACGGACCGACAGGCTGACGGGGCGGGTGAGGTAGGAAATCACCTCGATCGGCACCAGAATCAGCAGCATCACCGGCGGCACGCCCGAGGGCACGAACAGCTTCAAAAAATGCGCGCCATGCTTGATAAAGCCGATGGCGGTAACGCCCAGGAATACGGTGGCAGCCAAAGCGAAGGTGACGATGATGTGGCTGGTCACGGTGAAGGCGTAAGGCACCAGCCCCAACAGATTGGCGCACAACACAAAGGTGAACAGCGTGAAGATAAAGGGGAAGTACTTGCGACCTTCATGCCCGGCAGTGCCGGTGATCATATCGGCGACGAATTCGTATAGCATCTCGATCATCGACTGCCAGCGGCCGGGCACCAGGGCGGCGCGGCGCATGCCGACGTTCATGAACAGAGTAAGGAGGACGACGATCGCCACCATGAACAGCGATGAGTTGGTGAACGACACATCGTGGCCGGCGATTTCCATCGGCACCAGCGGTTTGATTTCAAACTGCGCTAAAGGGCTGTGAGCCACTTTTTTATCCCCTTGTAACCCGTCAGTCTTTCGGCGCGTCGTCTTTGGCTTCGGATTCCTCCGCCTGACGCCGCGCGGCTTCTTCACTCATCTGGCGGGCCGCCCGCATGACGTTGTTCAAGCCGGCAGCCGCGCCGAGAATGAAAAAGGTCACCAACAACCACGGCGAAGTTCCAAGCCAGCGATCCAGAAGCCAGCCCAGCCCCACGCCGATGACAAGGCCAGACACCAATTCCGCCACCAGCCGGGTCGCGATCCCGTAGGCGCCGCTTTCGCGATGACCTTGCCGAACCTTATCGCTCGCCCCTTGCTGCGCCTTTTGAAGCCGGGCTTCAAAATCCGCTGGCTCCTTGTTGTCAGGCGGCGGCGTATGCGTCGGCTGAGTCATGCGGCGAAAACCGTATCCCGTAACCCCCGCGAAACGCCCGGAAACGCTTGCCTTTTTAAGGCCTCGATGCCGGAAAAAGCCGTGTGCACCATAGTGATCGCCCCCAGGCCTGTCAAGAAGCATCGGGGGGAGGGTGGGGTATGGATTTAATGTATTGAAATATATGAATATAGTAGCTTAGCCGACAGCCCGCAGACGCTCCGCGCGCTCAAGGTCCACGGACACCAGTTGGCTGATGCCGCGCTCGGCCATGGTGACGCCGAACAGCCGGTTCATGCGCGACATGGTGACGGCGTTGTGGGTGACGATGAGGAAGCGGGTGTCGGTGCGTCGCACCATCTCGTCCAGGAGGTTGCAGAAACGATCGACGTTGGCGTCGTCCAAGGGGGCGTCCACCTCATCGAGGATGCAGATCGGCGCCGGGTTGGTCATGAATACGGCGAAGATCAGCGA
Source organism: Pseudomonadota bacterium (assembly GCA_003577275.1). Classification (GTDB taxonomy): domain Bacteria; phylum Pseudomonadota; class Alphaproteobacteria; order Sphingomonadales; family Govanellaceae; genus PRO5. The sequence continues at coordinate 6,179 of QEVO01000014.1, read as the reverse complement.
CAGCGCGGTCAGCGCCTGCTCGCCGCCCGATAGCAGCGACAACACCTGTAGGTTCTTACCGGGGGGGCTGGCCATGATTTCCAGGCCGGCCTCCAGGGGATCGTCGGATTCGGTCAAGGCGAGATGGGCATGGCCGCCGCCGAACAGGGTGCGGAAGAGGACGCCGAAGTGATTGTTGACCTCGGCGAAGGCGGCCAATAGCCGCTCCCGGCCTTCGCGGTTGAGGCTCATGATGGCCTGACGCAGTTTCTGGATCGCGGTTTCCAGATCTTCCCGCTCGCGGGTCAGGTTGCCGAGCTGCTCCTCGAACTCCTGCAGTTCGATATCGGCGCGCAGGTTGACGGCGCCCAGCCGCTCACGCTCGCGCTTTAGGGAGTCAAGCTTGTGCTCAACCGCCGACAGCTCCGGCAGATCGGTCGGCATCTCCATGGCGGCGGGCAGGTCGGCCGGCGGGATATCGAATTCTTCCATGATGCGGGTGGCGGCTTCGCGCCGGCGCTCGACGATCTGCTCCAGCGTGGCTTCCACCCTGGCGCGCTTCTCGCGCGCTTCCAGGAGACGGCTGTGGATGTCCTTTAACACCCGCTCGACCTCGGCAAGCTCGTTCTCGGCGGCGGCCAGCACGTCGGAGGCTTGCTGGCGGGCGGTTTCCGCCTTCTCGATCTCGTCGGTCAGCCGGGTGCGCTCGATGGCGATTTGCTGCGGCCGGGAGGCCAGCGCCGCCACCTCCGCCGCCACCTGATCGCGGCGGGCGGCCAAATCGCCCAGTTGCTTTTCCGCTCCTTGCAGCCGGGCATCCCAGGCGGCGATGTCGCGGGCGATGGCGGCCAGCCGGTCGGCGCGATGACGCACCTCGCCGGCGATGCGATCATGGCGGGCGCGGGCTTCGGCAAGCTGTTGCCGCAGCGCGTCGACGTCGCGCCGCATGTCCTCCGCCTTGGCGTTCAAGGAGTCGGTTTCAGGCAGCGCTTCGAGCGCCGCCTGCGACGCCTGGCGCTCGTCATCGGTTTCCTGGATGTCGACGCCCAAACGGCGCAGGCTTTCGCGGGTGGCGGCTTCCCGCGCCGCCTGTTCGGCGGCCTTGCGCTCGGCCTCGGCCAACTTGCGCCGGGCGTCGCCGAGCACGCCTTCGGTGGTCCGCACCGCGGTCACGGCCTCGCGCTCGGCGGCGGCCGCCGCATCCAAGGCGTTGCGGGCAGCGGCGGCATCGGCGCGCCCCGCTTCGACCTTATGTCGCGCCGCTGCGGCCTCACGTTCCAATTCAAGCAGTCGATTTTTCTGTGACAGCCGGATCGCCGCCGCGGTGGGGGCGTCGGCGGCCGCCTTCAAGCCGTCCCAGCGCCACAGCGCGCCGTCGCGGGTCACCAAGCGCTGCCCTGGCTTTAAGCTCGATTGCAGGCGCTCACCCATCTCGTTCGCCTCGACGATGCCGACCTGCGACAGCCGCCGGGCGAGCCCTGCCGCGCCGCGCACATGGGCGAGAAGCGGCGTCGCGCCCGCAGGCAGCGCCGCCGGGGCATCGTATTGGGCAAGTTCACGCCAGGCGATGGGGGCGACTTCCTCATAGGGCGCTTCCAGGTCATCGCCGAGGGCCGCGCCCAAGGCCGTCTCGTACCCCGTATCAACCGTCAGGCGATCGACCAGCGGCGTCGTGCCGTCGCGGCGCGCGGCGGCCAAGAGCTTTTGCAAGGTGGCGCGTTCGGACTCCAGGCGCGCCAAGTCGGTTTCTGTTGCTTGCAGGCGGTCGCGGGCGCTCCGCTCACTGTCGCGGCCCTGCTCCAGGGCGGCGCGGGCGCTCTCGATGGCGGCGCGGCGGTCGGTAAGCACGTCCTCGGCGGCCTTGATGGCGTCGGTCAATTCCGTCACCGCCGTCATCTCCGGCGTGGCGGCGTAGCCGGCCAAGCGCTCGGTGAGCATGTCGCGCTCTCGGGTCAGCCGCAGCAGCCGTCCTTCCGCGCCGGCGATCACCTGGCGCAGTCGATTGCGCTCGGCGCCCAAGGCAGCAAGCTCGCTTTTCAAGGCGTCCAGTTCCGCTTCGCGGGTGCCGGCGGCGGCCACCGCCGCCTCGACGGCGCTCTGCGCCGCTTCCTGCGCCTCGCGCTCGCCGGCCCGCGCGCTGATGAGTTCGGCTTCCTCGGCGCGCAGGCGCTCCACTGCGGCGCGGGCGTCGGCGATCATGGCGTTTTCCCGTTCGGCGTCGCCGCTGATCTGCGCCTCCAGGGCGGCCAGCCGCGCTTGCGCTTCCTCGATCCGCTGCTCTTCCTTGAGCAGTCCATCATGGGCCACGGCGAGGTGATGCAGCGCTGCGGCGCGCTCCGCCTCGGCGTGTCGCAGCTCCGGCAGTTTGGCCGCCAGTTCCGCTTGCGTGGTTGAATGCTTGCCGGCCTCGCCGGTGATTGCCGCGACTTCCGTCTCCACCTCGCGCAGCGCGCTTTCGGTGACGATCAATTTTTCCGCCGCCAGCTTCCATTGCAGATAGAGGAGGATCGCCTCCTGCTGGCGCACCAGGCCGGACAGCGCGCGATAGCGCGTCGCCTGCTTGGCCTGCTTGCGCAGGTTCTGGATTTGGCCATCGATCTGCTGCATGACGTCGTTCAGACGGGTAAGATTGGTTTCGGCGGCGCGCAGCCGCCGCTCTGCCTCGTCGCGCCGGCTATGCAGGCCGCTGATGCCGGCCGCCTCCTCGAGGAGCGCCCGGCGGTCGGCCGGCTTGGCGCTAATCAGCGCGCCAATGCGGCCTTGGCTGACCAGCGACGGCGAGTGCGCGCCGGTGGCGAGATCGGCAAACAGCAACTGCACGTCGCGGGCCCGCACTTCGCGGCCATTGATGCGGTAGGCCGAGCCGCTTTCCCGCTCGATGCGGCGGGTGACTTCGATGGTGGTGTCATCGTTGAAAGGGGCGGGAGCGCGGCGCGATTGATTGTCGATATAAAGCGTTACTTCCGCCAGATTGCGCGCCGGGCGGTTGGTGGTGCCGGCGAAGATGACGTCATCCATGCCGCTGCCGCGCATGGATTTGGGCGAGTTTTCGCCCATCACCCAGCGGATGGCTTCGAGCACGTTCGACTTGCCGCAGCCATTGGGACCGACGACGCCGGTCAACCCCGGCTCGATGAGAAGCTCGGTCGGGTCGACGAACGACTTGAAGCCGGACAATCTGACGCGGGTGAAATGCAAGGTATCGGTTCCCCGTTTCGTGAATTAAGTTACATGGCGGCGCGCAGCGCCTTGTCGAACTCGTCGAAGGTGTGCGCTCCTTCATAAAGCTTGTCGTTGATGAAGATGGTCGGCGTGCCCTTTACCTGATGCTGCTCCACCCCTTCCGCCCGCCGGCGCAACAGATCGGTGCGCAAGGCGTCGTTCTTCAGGCAGGCTTCCACCTTGTCCCGCGCCATGCCGGTGGGACGGACGAAAAGGTCCATCTTGGCCATCAGCGCCAGCTCCGCCAGCGTCGCCTCTTGCGGCGGCTCGCCGATTGCCTGCCAGCCCGGAATCCACTGCGCCTGACGGTTGAGGAAGAGATCGACGTAGCCGTAATAGCGCGCGGGCGAGGTGGCGCCGCAGCGGGCGATCATGGAGGCGGCGAGGTCGGGACCGTTGAGCACGAAATGGCGCATGACGTATTTCGCCTTGCCGGTGTCCACATAGACCCGCTTGAATTCGGGGATGACTTCGCGATTGAAGTCGGCGCAGTGGCCGCAGGTCATGGAGGCGTATTCCACCACTTCCAGGGGGGCCTTGGGGTCGCCCAGCACGATGTCGCTATAGCCGTCCACCGTCGCCGATTCGCTAGCGGCGGACGCGGCCGGCGGCTGCGGCGCGGAAACGGCGGCTGGCTGCGGTTTTTCCGCCTTGTCGCCGGCGTCGCAGGCGGCCGCGCCGAAAAACGCGAGAAAGGCCGTCAAACCAAGGATGGGGGCGGTTTTGGTATGAAGCATCTAAAGACCTACTAAATGTTGTGCCGAAGTATAGGGGACGATGTTCAGCCGCTCAATAGGCGAAAATATGGCGGGTGGGGTTTTATCGTTCGGCCATGACCGCTGCTCCCAGGCGAGCGAGGGCGGCCTTCAGGGTCTCGTCCTTGACCGGTTCCACTAGGCTGCCGAGGGCCGCTTTCTCGGCCGCGCTTAAGGCCGGAAGGGGGGCCTTGCGGCCCCGCTTCAAGAGGGACACCGGAGCCTGGCGAATGGCCACCCGGGCCACCGCGGGAAAGCCGAAGTAGCCGTTGATGCGCTCGATCAATTGCGGGCTTAGGTGCTGCAATTCCAGCGCAAAGGCGCCGCCGGCCGCCACATGGAGCGTGCCAGGCCCGTCACCTTGGTGGGGGAAGGCCAGGCGTTCTGGCAGGCAATGATCGGCAAGCGCCGGGCCGACGATATCCCGCCAGCGCGTCACCACCTCAGCCTGGGCGAAGCCCTGGCGGGCGCATAAGGACTTGGTGAGCTTCCGCAGCGTCTCGGCCAGCGTGCGGGCATGGCCCCGGCGCGGCTCCCACGCCGACGGGGCTTCCTTGGCCCTTGCGCTTGAAGAGGCCGGCTTTAGTCTGTTCTTCGCCATGGACCATAGAGTATCGAAAATCCCCAAGACGGCAACGGCGGAACTGGCTGGCGACCTCCTGCGCTGGTATGACGCCCATGCCCGTGACCTGCCGTGGCGGGCGCCGCCGGGGGCGGGGGAGCGGGCAGACCCTTATCGGGTCTGGCTCAGCGAGGTCATGCTGCAACAAACCACCGTGTCCACGGTCAAGGCCCGCTTTGAGCGCTTTTTGGCGCTATGGCCGAGCGTGGCGGACTTGGCGGTGGCTTCCCTGGAGGACGTGCTGAAGGAATGGGCGGGGCTCGGCTACTACGCCCGAGCGCGCAACCTGCACGCCGCCGCCCGCGTGCTGGCGACTGCCCATGGCGGCGTGTTTCCCGACACCGTTGATGGACTGGCGGCGCTGCCGGGGGTTGGTCCCTATACCGCCGCCGCCATCGCCGCCATCGCCTTTGACCGGCCGGAAACGGTAGTGGACGGCAACGTCGAGCGGGTGGTGGCGCGGCTATTTGCGGTGACGACGTCCCTGCCGCAGGCCAAGGGCGAATTGCGCCGGCTGGCGGCGACATTGACGCCCACGCAAAGGCCCGGTGATTACGCACAGGCGGTCATGGATTTAGGGGCGACGGTTTGTACGCCGCGCGCGCCGAAATGTTTGTTGTGTCCCATCCGCCGCGCTTGCCAGGCGTACGTGATGAATATCGCCGAAACGCTGCCGCGCAAAGCGGAGAAGGCGGCAAAGCCCGTGCGGGCTGGCGTCGCCTATTGGCTGGAAAGCGCGGACGCGACAACCGGCGCGGCGGTGGTGCTCCTGGTGCGTCGTCCGGCGCAAGGATTGCTCGGCGGCATGCTGGCGCTGCCCAGCGTTGGCTGGGATGACGGCGCGCTGCCGGCGAAAATTTCGCAACTGAAATGGCGCGCCACGGACGCCGTCGTTCGCCATACCTTCACGCATTTTCATTTGGAATTAAAAATTGTCGCCGCGAGCCTTAAAACACCGATCACCGTTAAAGACGGCCACTGGATCGCCAAAACGGATTTACTTGACGCCGGCCTGCCGACGCTGATGAAAAAAGCGGTAAGGGAGATGGGTGAGTTTATGGCAGAGTGATAAACAACTGAAAATAGAGTTTATATATTGAAAAATTGGGTCGCGTTGACATTCATTTTGTCCAGATGAAGGCGCTGACGATATTGAGCATGGCCATGAATGCTCTTGGGGTTTGTTCGTAGCGGGTTGCGATTCGGCGGAAGTGCTTGATTTTGAGGAAGAAGCGCTCGACGAGGTTGCGTTCGCAATAAAGCGCGTAATCGCACTCGGCTTGCGGCGCTGTCGATCTTGGCGGGATGACCGGTGCGGCGTCTTGGGCGATGATGGTTTCCCAGAACGCGGCTGAGTCGTACTCTTTATCGCCAAGCACATAAGCGGTGGGCAGACCGGCAAGGTCAATGTCGCCGGCCATTCCTTAGGCGCCGCCATGGCGCTTAACCTTGCCCTTAAATACCCCGAACTGGTGAACGCCGTCGTCACCATCTGCGGCGCGGGCTACGGCAGCGCGGTCAATAGGGACTATGTGGACGGCTATCTTGCCGCCGCGCGGCGCAAGGACTTGCAGCCGGTGGCCGAGTTGCTGTTTGCCGAT
>QEVO01000005.1 GCA_003577275.1 Pseudomonadota bacterium | reverse complement strand
CTGCCGGTGGTCTATTGGCTGCTCAAAGATCATCCGTCGGAAATGGGATTGACCAATGATAGCGGTTATCGCCAACAGACGCCGGCAACCTCGGCCGCGCCGGCCTTCGGCATCAGCCCGCGTCAGGCGCGGCGCGGGGTTACCTTCTGGATGATGGTGGCAGGGTTCGGCTTCATCGCCATTGGCTATTCCGGCGGTGTCGCCCACCTCATTCCGCTCCTGACCGATCGCGGGCTAACGGCTGAAGCCGCCGCCGCCGTGCAGGCCAGCATCGGCGTGATGTTGGTGATTGGCCGGCTGGTGACCGGCTATCTCCTGGACCATGTCTGGGGACCGCTGATCGCCGCCATCGCCGCGCTTGCCACCGCCACGGGGATCGGATTGTTGTTCCTCGCGCCCCTTGGGACGATGAGCTATATCGGTGCGGCGCTGCTTGGGTTCGCGGTAGGGGCGGAGATCGACGTCATGGCGGTGTTGGTCAGCCGCTATTTCGGCACCCGCTATTTCGCCTCCATCTTCGGCCAGTTGAACGCCAGCTTCTTTCTGTGCAGCGCCCTTGGCCCGGCGGTGGTGGGGTTAAGCTATGACCTGACCCGCAGCTATGCCCCGGTTGCGCCGGCGATCATCGCTGCCCTGTTGATCAGCGCCATTTTCTTCTTGTTTTTCAAGCCCTACCCCAAGCCTGCCGATTTGGCGGCGGTATAGGCCTCAAAAAATCCCCACCCCGTTTGATTTTGAGGGATAATTGGGTTATCCGTCATCTCCCCCTCGACTGGTAGCTATCGAGGGGGGACAGTAAAGCTCAAGAAAGCGGGTAGAACATGCCTCCCTATCGTTCTCGCACCACCACCCATGGCCGCAACATGGCCGGCGCGCGCAGCCTGTGGCGCGCCACCGGCGTGAGCAACGCCGATTTCGGCAAGCCGATCATCGCCGTGGTCAATTCCTTCACCCAATTCGTGCCGGGCCATGTGCATTTGAAGGACTTAGGCCAACTGGTGGCGCGGCAGATCGAGAAGGCGGGCGGCATCGCCAAGGAATTCAACACCATCGCGGTGGATGACGGCATCGCCATGGGGCATGACGGCATGCTCTACAGCCTGCCGTCGCGGGAGCTGATCGCCGACAGCGTGGAATACATGGTCAACGCCCATTGCGCCGACGCCATGGTGTGCATCTCCAACTGCGACAAGATCACGCCCGGCATGCTGATGGCGGCGCTGCGGCTTAATATTCCGGCCGTGTTCGTCTCTGGCGGCCCCATGGAAGCCGGCAAGGTGGTGCTCAAAGGTCAGCGCAAGGCGTTGGACCTGGTGGACGCCATGGTCGCCGCCGCCGATGAGGCGTGGTCCGATGCGGAGGTCAATGAAATCGAGCGCTCGGCCTGTCCCACCTGCGGCTCCTGTTCGGGGATGTTCACCGCCAACTCCATGAACTGCCTGACCGAGGCCTTGGGGCTATCGCTGCCGGGCAACGGCTCGCTGCTGGCGACCCATGCCGATCGCCAGGCGCTATTTCTGGAAGCCGGCCGCCTGATCGTCGAGCTGGCGCGCCGCTGGTACGAGAAAGATGACGCCACGGCGCTGCCGCGCGTCATTGCCAGTAAACAGGCGTTCGAGAACGCCATGACTCTGGACATCGCCATGGGCGGCTCGACCAACACCGTGCTGCACTTGCTGGCGGCGGCGCACGAGGCGCAACTGGATTTCACCATGGATGATATCGACCGCCTGTCGCGCCGCGTGCCGGTGCTGTGCAAGGTGGCTCCCGCCAAGGACGACGTGCATATGGAGGACGTGCACCGCGCCGGCGGCGTGATGGCGATCCTGGGCGAACTGGCGCGGGCCGATCTCTTGCATCTGGATGCGCCGATGACGCACAGCGCCACGATGGGCGAGGCGCTGCACGCTTGGGACGTGCGGCGCACCAACAACCCGCGGGTGCACGATTTTTATCGCGCGGCCCCGGGTGGCGTGCCGACGCAAACCGCCTTCTCTCAGCAAAACCGCTGGGAGGCGTTGGACTTGGATCGTGAGAAAGGCGTCATCCGCTCGGCCGCCGCGCCGTTCAGCAAGGATGGCGGCCTGGCGGTGTTGAAGGGCAATCTGGCCGGCGACGGCTGCATCGTCAAAACCGCCGGCGTCGATGAAAGTATCCTGCGCTTTGCCGGCCCGGCGCGGGTCTATGAAAGTCAGGATGCGGCGGTGGCCGGCATTTTGGGCGGCGAGGTGAAGGCTGGTGAGGTGGTGGTCATTCGCTATGAAGGCCCCAAGGGCGGTCCCGGCATGCAGGAGATGCTCTATCCCACCAGCTACTTAAAATCGAAGGGACTCGGCAAGGCCTGCGCGCTGATTACTGACGGGCGGTTTTCCGGCGGCACCTCGGGCCTGTCCATCGGCCACGTCTCGCCGGAAGCGGCGGAAGGCGGGCTCATAGCGCTCGTTGAAACCGGCGACCGCATCGAGATCGACATACCGGCGCGCACCATTCATCTGGCGGTGGCGGAAGATGTTCTGGCGGCGCGACGGCGCGCCCAGAGCGCCAACGGCTTTGCGCCGGCCAACCGGCAACGCAAAGTCTCCACCGCGCTTCAAGCCTATGCTGCGTTTACCACCAGCGCGGCGCGCGGCGCGGTGCGGGATGTGAGCGGCGTGGGCCGCCGGCCTTAAGAACCATCGCCGTTGCGGCGCTTGCACTTGAGGGGCTTGAGCAGCTCGACGCCGCTGATCTCGGCTTCATCACCCTTTGCCCAGTAGAGCATATTATCATTGCTGTACTTGACGCCGCTGTCAGCATCGATTGCCTGCAAGTCATAAGACAGCGCGCCGATTTCCAGCCGCGCCCGGTCGCGCTGCGGCGAAAAGGCGACCTTGGCGACGACGCCTTGATCGCAGGCATAGCTGATGGTATCCGGCACCTCCTCCGAAACGCCGCAGGCGGACAGCAACAGCAGCATGGTTCCCGTGAGCACGTTACGTAAAAGTCCAAGCTTTCCGGCGATGGATTTTCTCATGCTATCATTCTCGCGCGTCGACGTTTCTGATAATGATAATAGGTACCAAAAGCGCTTCAGACAAGGCGGTGGCCTTGCTGCCTGATATATTTGCCAAACGGCCGGCGTTGGATTAACCTCCCTATGCCCCAAGTCTTTGAGACGAGTGTGACATGAAAGACAGGTACGGCTCTCTAACGATCGCGCTGCATTGGGCGATGTTGCTGCTTTTTGCAGCGGTTTACGCCACGGTGGAACTGCACGAAGCCTTTCCCAAGGGCAGCGATCCCCGCAAGGCGCTGATGATGTGGCACTTCATGCTGGGGCTTTCGGTGCTTGCGCTGGTCATCGTGCGGTTGGCCGCGCGCTTGGTCGAGACGGCGCCGCCGATTACTCCCGCGCCGCCGGCTTGGCAGACCTTGATCACCAAGGTGGTGCATGGCGCGCTCTACGCCCTGATGATCGCCATGCCAATCTTGGGCTGGTTGATGCTCAGCGCCGAAGCAAAACCCATTCCCTTTTTCGGACTGGAGCTGCCGGCGCTCATCGGCCCGGACAAGGAGCTCGGGGAAACCTTCGAGGAAATTCACGAAACCATCGGCACCATCGGCTATTACCTGATCGGCTTGCATGCCGCTGCCGCGCTGTTCCATCACTACATCGTGCGCGACAACACGCTCATACGCATGATGCCGCGGCGAGGGTGAATTGGTAACGTGGGTTAGCGTCAGCAAACCCACGTTACGGTATAGTGATTTTCATTCATGTCATCGGCCATTGGCGCGCGCTGTGCAGCACGGCAATGATTTCAATTCTTTTGCCGCGTACGGTATAGGGAATAACAAAGGGCGTTCCCGTCACCACCAGCTCCCGCGTATCGGGGACGCGGCCGGCGCGCCCGCTCATGGGGAAGGCAGCCAATTGCTCTACCGCCTCCAGGATTCGCCGCGCGATATCCTGGGCTGCCTTGGGGTCATCGTCGGCGATATAACGACGGACCTCCTCCAGGTCGGCAACGGCGGTGCGCGACCAGACGATGATCATCGCGGCCGCTTGCGTTCCGCACTGCCGCCCCAGCTTTTCAGCCAGCCGGCGACCTTGTCATGGGGCACCGCCTTGCCGGCTTTAAGGTCGGCAAGCCCTTGTTCTATATGAGCAACCTGCCAGGCGTTGGTTTCCAGATAGGCGTCCAGCGCCTGCTCCAACAGCCAGGATTTTGGCCGGTCGGTGGCGGCGGCCAGTTTTTCCAGCGCCGCCGCCTTCTCCGGCGGCACCCGAAACCCTAACGGCGTCGATTCGGACATAGGATGTTTCCGTTGTTAACAATGTAAACGATGATAACAAAGGAAGCCTAGTGGGTCAACGTAATGTGGGCATATATCCCAATCCAAGCCGTCATTCCCGCGAAAGCGGGAATCCGTGCAGGCCATTGTAAAGATCAAGCCAAAGAGGATTCATGCTTTCAATTAATTCAATTTTCCAGGAACGTCTCCACTTCTTCATCTGCTTTTCCCGTTGGATGGCATCTGTAATGTCATCATGGGCTTCATAGTAGACTAGACTTTTTAATCCGTAATTTTTAGTGAACCCGTCAATCAATCCTTCCCGGTGCTGGTGTATTCGCTTTGGCAAGTCTGATGTCACGCCAATGTATAGTGTGCCATGTTTCTTATTTGTCAGAATATAAACGTATCCATGCTTCATCATTTCAGACTAAGAAATGGATTCCCGCTTTCGCGGGAATGACACTTAAGGATGGACAGTTTCCTGCGATGTTCCGACCCATTTATATTTTACCGTCATTCCCGCGAAAGCGGGAATCCACGGGGGGAACATAACGATAGCCGGTTCAGTATAGAAACGGTTTTCACTCCGCCACTGCGGCCTTCGCTTTCGCGCGCGCCTTTAAGTAGGGCGCGAGGTATTGGCCAGTGTAGCTGCGTTTGGATTTCGCCACATCTTCCGGCGTGCCGGCGATGACGATCTCGCCGCCGCCGCCGCCGCCTTCGGGGCCCAAATCAATGATCCAGTCGGCGGTCTTGATCACTTCCAGGTTATGCTCGATCACCACCACGGTGTTGCCCTGGTCAACGAGCGCGTGCAGCACTTCCAACAGTTTCTTCACGTCGTCGAAATGCAAACCCGTGGTCGGTTCATCCAGGATATAAAGCGTGCGTCCCGTCGAGCGGCGCGACAGTTCCTTGGCCAGTTTCACCCGCTGCGCCTCGCCGCCCGAGAGCGTGGTCGCCGACTGCCCGATCTTGATGTAGCCGAGGCCAACCCGCGTCAGCATCTCCAGTTTGTCGCGCACCGACGGCACCGCCTTGAAAAAGTCGACGCCTTCCTCCACCGTCATGTCGAGCACGTCGGCGATGGATTTGCCCTTGAACTCGATCTCCAAGGTCTCGCGGTTATAGCGCTTGCCGTTGCAGCTGTCGCACTGCACGTAAACGTCGGGCAGGAAATGCATCTCGATCTTGATCACGCCGTCGCCCTGGCAGGCCTCGCAGCGCCCGCCCTTGACGTTGAAGGAAAAACGCCCGGGCTTGTAGCCGCGCGCCTGCGCTTCCGGCAGGCCGGTGAACCAATCGCGAATGGGGGTGAATGCGCCGGTGTAGGTCGCCGGGTTGGAGCGCGGCGTGCGGCCGATAGGCGACTGGTCGATGTCGATCACCTTATCGACGAATTCCAGGCCCTGAATATCGTCGTGTGCGCCCGGCGTCTCGCGGCTGCCATTCAAGCGCCGCGCCGCGCCCTTATAAAGCGTATCTACGGTCAGCGTCGATTTGCCGGAGCCGGAAACGCCGGTGATGCAGGTAAAGGTGCCCAAGGGGATGCTGGCGGTCACGGATTTCAAGTTATTTTCCCGCGCGCCGACGATGGTCAGGCATTTAAGTTTCTTGCCCGCCTTCTGTCCCGGCCGCCGCGTCGCCGGTACGGGAATGGTGCGCTTGCCGGTCAAATATTGGCCGGTCAGCGATTTCGGGTTCGCCATCACCTCGGCGGGGGCGCCTTCCGCCACCACCCGGCCGCCGTGCTCGCCGGCGCCCGGTCCCATGTCGATGACGTAATCGGCGCTGCGGATGGCGTCCTCGTCATGCTCGACGACGATTACCGTGTTGCCCATGTCGCGCAGGTTCATCAGCGTTTCCAAAAGCCGCGCGTTGTCGCGTTGATGGAGGCCGATGGACGGTTCATCAAGCACGTAAAGCACGCCGGTCAGGCCCGAGCCGATCTGCGAGGCCAAGCGAATGCGCTGGCTCTCGCCGCCCGACAGCGTGCCGGAGTTGCGCGCCAGGGTCAGATAATCGAGGCCGACATTGTTCAAGAAGCCCAAACGCTCGATGATTTCCTTTAAAATCCGCGCCGCGATCTCGCGCTTTTTGGCGTTGAGCGATTTCGGCAGCGCGGAAAACCAGGCGAGCGCTTCCGCGACCGATTTTTCCGTCACCTCGCTGATGTGCAGGCCGGCGATTTTCACCGCCAAGGCTTCCGGCTTCAAACGCTGGCCGCCGCACGCCTCGCACGGCGAGGCTGATTGGTAGCGCGACAATTCCTCGCGCACCCAGGAACTGTCGGTTTCCCGCCAGCGCCGCTCGATGTTGCCCATCACGCCTTCAAACGGTTTTTTCACCGTATAGGTGCGCCGGTCGTCCTTGTAGACGATCTCGACATCGGTATCGCCGGTGCCGTAGAGCACCACGTCTTGCGCTTTCTCGGACAGATCGCACCACGGCGTGGACATGGAGAACTTGTATTTGCGCGCCAGCGCCTCGAAGGTTTGCAGATAATAGGGCGCGTTGGTTTTCGACCACGGCTCGATGGCGCCGTCGCGCAACGATTTGGCGGCGTCCGGCACCACCAGATCGGGGTCGAAGTAAAGCCGGGTGCCGAGCCCGTCGCAGGATGGACACGCGCCATGGGGGTTGTTGAAGGAAAACAGCCGCGGCTCGATCTCCTCGATGGTGAAGCCGGAAACCGGGCAGGCGAACTTTTCGGAAAAGATCAGGCGCTCGCCCTTCTTATCGGCCATTTCCACGATGGCCAGCCCGTCAGCGAGCCTGAGCGCCGTTTCCAGACTGTCGGCAAGCCGCGTCTTGATGCCGTCCCGCGCCACCAGGCGGTCGACCACCACCTCGATGTCGTGCTTGATTTTCTTATCCAACGCCGGGACGGCATCGAGTTCGTAAAATTCGCCGTCCACTTTCACCCGCTGAAAGCCGCGCTTCAAAAGGTCAGCGAACTCCTTGCGGTATTCGCCCTTGCGGCCGCGCACGATGGGGGCGAGGAGGTAGAAGCGCGCGCCTTCGGGCAAGTCCAGCACCCGATCGACCATCTGGCTCACCGTCTGGCTTTCGATGGGCAGGCCGGTGGCCGGGGAATAGGGCACGCCGATGCGGGCGTACAGGAGCCGCATGTAGTCGTAAATCTCGGTCACCGTGCCGACCGTGGAGCGCGGGTTGCGGCTGGTGGTCTTCTGTTCGATGGAAATCGCCGGCGACAGCCCTTCGATATGATCGACGTCGGGCTTTTGCATCAGCTCCAGGAATTGCCGGGCATAAGCCGAGAGGCTCTCCACATAGCGCCGCTGGCCCTCGGCATAGATGGTGTCGAAGGCTAAGGACGACTTGCCGGAGCCGGACAGCCCGGTGATCACCACCAGCTTGTCGCGGGGGATGTCGAGATCGATGCCTTTAAGATTGTGCTCCCGCGCGCCGCGGATGGAGATGGTTTTCAACATGGGACTACTCTGAACGACTGCTGGCAAATGTTCTAATTTTGTTCTAATCTGTCAAGAGCCGATTCTTGGCTCGACTGACAGCCTTTCCTTATACGACGATTCGCGCTGGCGGTGCGGGGAACGATTGGCTAAGGTGCGGGAAATTTCAAGGACGACTTAAATTAAAGGGGGTCTTCATGGCTGGCAGCGTCAACAAGGTCATTCTGGTGGGCAATCTGGGCCGTGACCCCGAGGTTCGCCACACCCAGGACGGCAAGCCGGTGGTCAATCTGTCGGTGGCCACCTCGGAGACCTGGAAGGACCGCAACACGGGCGAACGCCAGGAGCGCACCGAGTGGCACCGGGTGGTGATCTTCAATGAAAACCTTGCCCGCATCGCCGAACAGTATTTGCGCAAGGGGTCCAAGGTCTATCTGGAAGGCCAGTTGCAGACCCGCAAATGGACCGATCAGTCGGGGACCGAGCGTTATAGCACCGAAGTTGTGCTATCGCGCTTCAAGGGCGAATTGACGCTTCTCGACGCCAAGGGCGAGGGCGGCGGCAGCTACGCCGCGGCCGGCGGCGACGATTTCGGCTCCTCGGGCGGCTTTGGCGGGGCCAAGAGCGCCTCCAAGGGCGGCGGCGACCTCGACGACGAGATTCCGTTTTAAGGGCGGCTTCCGCCTTCCCATCACCGTTGACATCCAGGGTTTGGTCGCTATAGTGCGCCGGTTCGTGAACGGGTGAAGAGCCCGCGCGGGCGCTTGGCCGGAAGGCCAATGTCGTCCGTGGCGCTTATAGACAACAATCAACCATAGAAAGCGGTTCGTAAAAATGTCGAAACGTGAGAATTCCAAGTACAAACTTGACCGCCGGATGGGCCAAAACATCTGGGGTCGCCCCAAAAGCCCGGTCAACCGCCGGGAATATGGCCCCGGCCAGCACGGCCAGCGCCGTAAGGGCAAGCTTTCCGACTACGGCATCCAGCTGCGCGCCAAGCAGAAGCTGAAAGGCTATTACGCCAACATCCAGGAACGGCAGTTCCGCAATATCTACGCCGATGCGGCGCAGATGCGCGGCGCCACCGGCGATAACCTGATCGGCCTGTTGGAAAGCCGTTTGGACGCCATCGTCTACCGCGCCAAGTTCGTGCCCACCATGTTCGCCGCCCGCCAGTTCGTCAGCCACGGCCATGTCAAGGTCAACGGCAAACGCTGCAATATCCCCAGCGCCCGTTTGAAGGCTGGCGATGTGGTGGAATTGAAGGACAAGTCCAAGGATATGGCGCTGGTGCTCGAGGCGACGCAATCAGGCGAGCGCGAGGTGCCGGACTATATCGAGGCCGACCACAAGAACATGAAGGCGACCTATGTCCGGGTGCCGGTGCTCTCCGACGTGCCCTACCCGGTGCAAATGGAACCCAATCTGGTGATCGAGTTCTACTCGCGCTAAGCCCCTATCCTATATAAAGATTCTCAAGCGGGCGGTTCCCCTGGAACCGCCCGTTTTGCGTTTTACTTTATGACCTGGCGAACGCCAGGAGGGGCGCGATATTGTGATGATCTGCCGCCCGAAGTGCGGCAATGTACTGTTTTCGGGTGGAGCCGGCTTCCATCAGGCTATTACGTCCCCAGGTGAAGGGGCTGTTGCCCTGCCGGACCGCCAGCAGGTCCGCCATCAGCCGGGTATGGCGGCCGTTGCCGTTGGCGAAGGGATGGATGGCGACCAGGCGATGATGAAGGCGGATGGCGATCTCATCCATCGGGTAAGTGTCGTGTTCAAGCCAATATTTTACATCGCTCAGGGTAGTGTTTACCTCCAGCGCGATACGGGCGGGATGAATGCCGATGTTGCGCTCGGTCTTGCGGTAGCTGCCGG
This sequence comes from Pseudomonadota bacterium, assembly GCA_003577275.1. GTDB lineage: Bacteria > Pseudomonadota > Alphaproteobacteria > Sphingomonadales > Govanellaceae > PRO5. The sequence goes on along the minus strand of QEVO01000005.1, from coordinate 218,795 downwards.
CCCAAGCCCATACGCCGCCAAACATTTTATGATGCAACAAGCGCACGAAATCATCCGTCAGAATGTCTGTCCGTCGCTGTCGCAGGGCCCACGCCGTCCCAGCGGTGATGTTGGCTTGCTCAGCTTCATTAAGATCCCGGCGAAAGGTGATCCAGCTTTGTAGCAACCCGTCGCATTCTGACGGCGCCAAGGGCGTTGCGTCCGATGGCGTGTCATAAAGATCAGTCACGACTTTCGGTCCCATAAATTCCGTTCCTTAAGATGGAGACGGATATACTCATCGATCTGCTCTTGCCGCCTCGCCTTGGGAAGTTCCTGGTCCTCCAGCGCCATGGTATGGCCGATACGTCCCAAAGCGTCCTTGGCCATGGCTTCAGCGCGAGCACGAACCATGCCCTCCAGCGACCCGTTGGGCACCAGCGCATAAACAAGGGTGCAATCCATTGCCTCTGCCGCCTTGCGCAATGTGTTGAGTTGAATGGTTCCCTGCGCCTCGGACTTTTCCAAGTCGGCGACAGTCTGCGGCTTTACCCCCAATCGCGCGCCCAACTGGGCCGCCGTCATGCCCAGGGCGTCGCGGATGGCCTGAACCCATCCTTTGGGGGGAGGAGTGAAGCGCTCCGGGGAACCTAAGGCGCCTAAGCGTTCGTCAAGCCGGCGGCGCGCCATTGTGCGATGGGTGTTTTTCATCTGGCTATAACCTGTGCTGAGCTAGATTTAATCAGATTATATCCTGTTTTTATTACTAAATAAATAAGGTTATAGCCTGACAATACAATATCTGACAGCAGGTCCTTAGCATTTTCTTCATGGCTTGCGGGCAGCTTGGGGGATCTTACGGTGCAGGGAGAGGCAACAATGACGCCCCAACAAGTTCGCCAAGTTCAGGAAAGCTTCAAACTGGTGCAGCCCATCGCTGATCAGGCGGCGGCGCTGTTTTATGACCGCCTGTTTACCCTCGACCCCGCCCTTCGCCCGCTGTTCAAGGGAAATATGAAGGAACAGGGCCGGAAATTGATGACCATGATCGGCGCGGTGGTCGCCGGCCTCGACCGACTGGAAACGCTGGTGCCGGCGGTCCAGGATTTAGGGCGCCGCCATAAGGGGTATGACGTTCAGCCCGGCCATTACCAAACCGTCGGCGAAGCCCTGATCTGGACCTTGGAGCAGGGGCTGGGCGCCGCCTTCACCCCGGCGGTCAGGGAAGCCTGGGGCGTGGCCTATATCACGCTGGCGGCGGTGATGATTGAAGCGGCGGAAGGCAGCGGCGCAACATGTGCGACCGCCTGAAGGCCCTCATGCGGCGCTGGTCTTGATGCCTTTGTCCTTCAGCACCTGAGCCAATTCGCCATTTTCGGCCATTTCGCGCACGATGTCGCAGCCGCCGACGAACTCGCCCTTGACGTAAAGCTGCGGGATGGTCGGCCAGTTGGCGAATTCCTTGATGCCCTGGCGCAAGGACGGATCTTGCAGCACGTCGATACCCTTATAGGGCACGCCGAAATACTCCAAAATCTCCACCACGGCGGCGGAAAAGCCGCACTGCGGGAACATCGGCGTACCTTTCATGTAAAGGACGACGTCGTTTTCCCTGACTTCCTTGGAAATCCGCTCGCGAACGGGATTGCTGCTCATTTTTCAAAACTCTCGTGAAGGATTGGGAATAATCAAGCGCCTTCCGGCGCCGTAGTTTGCAGGGCCAGGGCATGGAGTTCGCCGCCCATTTTGCCGCGCAGCGCATCGTAGACCATCTGGTGCTGCTGCACCCGGGTCTTGCCTTTGAAAGCGGCGGATACCACTTGCGCGGCATAATGATCGCCGTCGCCGCGCAGATCCTCGATGGTGACCTTGGCATCGGGCAGCGCCTCTTTGATCAGGCGTTCGATGTCCTCGATCTGCATGGCCATGGTGACGCACTCCATTACTGTACTAAAGCGTTGGGCGATATTAGGCCGCGCCCATGTAGCTCGGCAACCAGCTTTCATGGACCCGCCGCAGCTCACCCAGAGATATGGGGCGTTCCGACCCGATCGTCAACGCTTGGCCGCCGGTCTCGCCGATGATGGCAAAGGGCACGCCGGCCGCCTTGGCCGCCGCTTCCAAGGCCGGCAGGTCGGCGGGGGCGATCTCCAGCACATAGCGGGCCTGATCCTCACCAAAGAAATAGGCGTGGGCCGGGATGCCGGCCGGGGCGGCATTCAGCGTCACGCCGCGCTTGCCCGCCAGGGCCATTTCCGCCACCGCGACCAGAAGTCCGCCGTCGGCCACGTCGTGGCAAGCCTTTATTTTTCCTTGTAGAATTGCCTGGCGCACGAAGTCGCCATTGCGCCGCTCGGCCGCCAGGTCCACGGGCGGCGGCGCGCCTTCTTCCCGGCCGGCGATTTCCCGCAAGTAGAGGGACGAGCCGAGGTGGCCCTTGGTCTTGCCAATAAGGACAAGGGTATTGCCATCGCCTTTGAGGTCGATGGTGGCGCGCTGGTCAATGTCGGCGATCAGCCCGACACCGCCGATGGCCGGGGTCGGCTGCACCCCCTTGCCGTTGGTTTCGTTGTAAAGTGAGACGTTGCCGGAGACCACCGGGTAATCGAGCGCGCGGCAGGCCTCCGCCATGCCCTCGATGGCGGCGGCGAACTGACCCATGATGCGCGGCCGCTGCGGGTTGCCGAAATTCATGCAGTCGGTGATGGCGAGAGGCGTGGCCCCGGTGGCGGTGATGTTGCGCCAGGTCTCGGCCACCGCCTGCGCGCCGCCGGCGCGGGGGTCGGCCTCGCAATAACGCGGCGTGCAATCGGTGGTCACCGCCAGGCCCTTATTGGTGCCATGGACCCGCACCAAGGCGGCGTCGCCGCCGGGGCGGATCACGGTGTCGGCCATGACCATGTGGTCGTATTGCTCCCAGATCCAGCGCTTGGAGCAGAGGTCCGGCGTGCCCAGGAGGGTGGTCAAGGCTCCGCCGAGGCTGGCCGGGGCCGGCACATCCGCCGCCCGGAGCTCGGCAGCCGGCGGCGTCGGCTCCCACGGGCGTTCGTATACCGGCGCGTCATCGGCCAGCGGGCCCAAGGGAATGTCGGCCACCACCTCGCCTTGGTGGCGCAGCACCAGGTGACCGCTGTCGGTGATGCGGCCGATGACGGCGAAATCGAGATCCCATTTTTTGAAAATCGCTTCCGCCTTGGCTTCGGAACCGGGCTTGAGGACCATGAGCATGCGCTCCTGGCTTTCCGACAGCATCATTTCGTAAGGCGTCATATGGGTTTCGCGCTGCGGCACGTGATCGAGAACAAGCTCGATGCCGACCCCGCCCTTGGACGCCATTTCCACCGAGGAGGAGGTCAGGCCCGCCGCGCCCATGTCCTGGATGGCGACGATGGCGTCCGACGCCATCAGCTCCAGGCAGGCCTCGATGAGGAGCTTTTCGGTAAAGGGATCGCCCACCTGCACGGTGGGGCGCTTTTCCTCGCTGTCGTCGGAAAATTCGGCCGACGCCATGGTCGCGCCATGGATGCCGTCGCGCCCCGTTTTGGAGCCGACATAGACCACCGGGTTGCCGACGCCAGCGGCCGCCGAATAGAAAATCTTATCGGTGGGAGCCAGCCCCACGGTCATGGCGTTGACCAGGATATTACCGTTATAGGAGGCGTGGAAGGTGCATTCCCCGGCAACGGTGGGCACGCCGACGCAGTTGCCGTAGCCGCCGATGCCGGCCACCACGCCCGACACCAAATGGCGGGTCTTGGGATGGTCGGGACTGCCGAACCTAAGCGCGTTCAAGTTGGCGATGGGACGCGCGCCCATGGTGAACACGTCGCGCAGGATGCCGCCGACGCCGGTGGCCGCGCCCTGGTAGGGCTCGATGAACGAGGGGTGATTGTGGCTTTCCATCTTGAAAATGGCGGCGAGCCCATCGCCGATGTCGATCACCCCGGCGTTCTCGCCCGGTCCCTGGATTACCCAGGGGGCTTTGGTGGGCAGCTTCTTCAGCCACACCCGGGAGGATTTATAGGAGCAATGCTCGCTCCACATCACTGAAAAGATGCCAAGCTCGGTGATGTTGGGCTCGCGGCCCAGGGCGTGTTTGACGCGCGCGTATTCCTCTGTCGTCAGGCCATGCTCAGCGACGATTTCGGGGGTGATTTTGACGTGTTTATTCATCAACTTTATCCGTCATTCCCGACAAGCTGCGCCTGCGCGTGTAGCGCGCAAATTAATAACTGCAGCGCGATCGGGAATCCATGGACTGGATGGGTTATGGTGATGGAAATGGATTCCCGCTTTCGCGGGAATGACGAAGGTGGACGGAGGGCCATTAGTGTAACGCCTCCATCAGACTTTCAAAGAACATGCGGCCGTCGGCGCCGCCGAGCGTGGGCTCGATCAGGCGCTCGGGATGCGGCATCAGCCCGAGCACGTTGCCGCGTTCGTTGAGGATGCCGGCGATGTTGCGCTGCGAGCCGTTGGGGTTGGCCTCGGCCGTGGCGTTGCCGGCCTCGTCGCAATAGCGGAAGACGACCCGGCCCTCGTTTTCCAGCCGGTCCAGAGTGTCGGCATCGGCGAAATAGTTGCCGTCGTGGTGGGCGATGGGGATGCGGATCACCTGGCCCTGGGCATAGCGGTTGGTAAAGGCGCTTTGCGACCCCTCGACCTTCAGATGGACGTCCCGGCAGACGAATTTCAGGGCGGCGTTGCGCATCAGCGCGCCGGGCAGCAGCCCCGCCTCGGTCAGCACCTGGAAGCCGTTGCAGATGCCCATAACGGCCACGCCCTTCTTGGCCCGCTCGATCACTTCTCGCATCACCGGCGAACGGGCAGCCATGGCCCCGGCCCGCAAGTAGTCGCCGAAGGAAAAGCCGCCGGGCAGCGCAATCAGGTCCACCTCGGGAAAGCTGGCGTCGCCGTGCCAGACCTTGAGGGGCGGCCGGCCGGTGATTTTCTCCAAGGCCACCATCATGTCGCGGTCACAGTTGGAGGCGGGAAAGACGACGACGGCGCTGCGCATGGGGAGGCTACCTCACCAGGTCGATGGCGTAATTCTCGATCACCGTGTTGGCGAGGAGCTTCTTGCACATCTCCTCCACCGCGGCGCGGGCCTTGGCCTCGTCGGCCTCGACGAGCTCCAGCTCGATGAACTTGCCTTGGCGGACATCCTCGACTCCGGCAAAACCCAGGGCGGTGAGGGCATGCTGAATGGCCTTGCCCTGGGGATCGAGAACGCCGTTCTTTAAGGTTACATGAACCCGAGCCTTCACGGGATATTTCCTTCTTGAGTTCAAGACAGCTTAAATGGATGCGAAATTGTCATAGCTAAGCCTATGCAGTCATTCCCACGAAAGTGGGAATCCATTGTAAAATCAAATGCCTGGATCCCCGCTTTCGCGGGGATGACGGTACAAGATTAAGTCAGTAGCCAAACCCATTTTCCACTCCGGCTGCCCTTAGGCTTCGACCTGCTGCGGGTCGATGCGGATGCCCAAACGCCGGGCGATTTCCTGATAAGCCTCGGCCACGCCGCCGAGATCGCGGCGGAAGCGGTCCTTGTCCAGCTTTTCGTTGGTCTTGGCGTCCCACAGCCGGCAATTATCGGGGCTGATTTCGTCGGCGAGGATGATCTGCACCTCGTCCTCATTGGGGTAAAAGCGGCCGAACTCCAGCTTGAAGTCCACCAATCGCACGCCGATGCCGGCAAAAAGGCCGGTCATGATGTCGTTGATGCGAAGGGTGAGGGCCATCACATCGTCCAGGTCGCGGGGGCTCATCCAGCCCATGGCGGTGACCACGTCCTCGCCCACCAGAGGGTCGCCCAGTTGGTCGGATTTATAGCATAATTCGACGATGGTGCGGGGCAGGCGGGTGCCTTCCTCGACGCCCAAACGCTTGGAGAACGAGCCGGCGGCGATGTTGCGCACGATCACCTCGACCGGCATGATTTCCACTTGCTTGATCAATTGCTCGCGCATGTTCAAGCGCTTAATGAAGTGGGTCGGCACCCCAAGATCGCCCAAAAGCGTCATGATGTGCTCGGAAATGCGGTTGTTGATGACCCCCTTGCCGACGATGGTGCCCTTTTTCTGGGCATTAAAAGCGGTGGCGTCGTCCTTGAAGTACTGGACCAGGGTGCCGGGCTCCGGCCCCTCAAAGAGGATTTTCGCCTTGCCTTCGTAGACCTGACGGCGGCGGGACATGTGAAGTACCCTCATCGTTCCTGCTGAAGTTTAAGATTTTAAGGCGCGTTTGATGCGGCGGGACCATAGCCGAATTGGGGCGGCAATACAACGATCGTGAAAGGGGGCGGAAGCTATTGATTTACCACCCTCAAGCGGCTAGGAAGGTCGTTAAGAGTATTTGACCGGAGTTAGGGGATGACGCAGTTCAAGGACCGCGAAAAAAGCTTTGAATCCAAGTTCGCGCACGACCAGGAGCTTCAGTTCAAGGCGCAGGCCCGGCGCAACAAGCTGTTGGGCCTGTGGGCGGCCGGCCACCTGGGACTTGCCGGCGCCGATGCCGACGCCTACGCCCTGGAGGTGGTCAAGGCCGAATTCGAGGAGGCTGGGGACGAGGACGTGTTTCGCAAAATCCGCCGGGATTTCGACGCCAAGGGCGTCGCCCTCTCCGACCACCAGATCCGGCGTGAGATGACCCATCAGATGGACGTCGCCCGGCAACAGATTATGTCCGAGACCAAGTAACGCGTAAAAAACAAGGGAACGGCGAAAAGGGGCGCTTACATGAAGCGCCCCTTTTCTTTAGGAGTGACAAGCGCAACCATGGTGATGCTGTTGGCGTTTACGGTACTCGGCCATTTTGGTGAATAGCTGCATCATATCGGGGTGCTCGGTAACGCCCCGGTATTCCTTATAGAGCGAATAGACGTTGACGACGATGCGCTCAGCGTCGCTCCATTTGCCGAACTCTTTAAGCGCGATGTCTTGGGCTGCTTCCTCGAACGGCATGCCGGCGTCAAAGCGCTTGCGCGCTTCCTGGTCCACATAGGCCAGGTAATCGCGCACCTGGCGCACGCCCGCCTTGTCGGTGATCGGCCCATGGCCCGGCACCACCACATCAACGTCAAGGCCAAGCATGAGGTCGCAGGCCTTAAGCCAGTTCTTCACCGGCCCCGCCCAGATGATGGGGGTGCCGCCGATGAACAGAATATCGCCGGTATAAATCACGCGATCGGCGGGCACATGAACCAACGTGTCGCCCTTGGTGTGCGCCGGTCCCACTTCGATCAGGCGGACGTCCTTGTCGCCCACTTTGAGGTCAAGCGCGCCGGAGAAGGTGCGGGTCGGCATGCGAAGGTGGATGCCATCGAAGTGGAACGGCGAAAAGATTTCCATGAGGAATTTGCCGGTTTCGCCCATGTTCGGCGCATTGCGCATCAACTGGGCGACGGCTTCGGGCGGCAGCTCGGTCATTTCCTCGGCGCCGGCCTTGGAAGCGATGATCTCGGCCCGCTCCACCAAGCGGTTGCCGAAGGTGTGGTCGCCGTTGGCGTGGGTGTTGATCAGCGTGGTGACTTCGGCGCCGCCGATGCCGGTGGTGTTCTTCATCGTGCGGAGCATCTCGCCGGTGAGCACTTCGTCGAACAGCGTATCCACCAGCATGGATTGATCGCCGTCGATGATGAGCCCGGCGTTGCTCCAGCCCCAGGAGCCGGTCGGCAAGAGATAGGCATAAATGCCATTGCCGATATCGTGCAGTCCCTTGGTATATTGCCATTTCGCCATGACCGGTTCTCCTTAAGAAAACATTTTTGTAAAACTCAGGCGGTATCGCCGCGCGTCAACCACTGGCGCAGCTCGCGCTTTAGCACCTTGCCGTAATTGTTTTTCGGCAGCGCCTCCACCACGCGGTATTCCTTGGGCCGCTTGAAGCGCGCCAGGTTGTTCAGACAGTGGGCATCCAGCGCCTGCGGATTGATGACGTATCCTGTCTTGGGCACGATAAAGGCGACCGCGTTTTCTCCCCACTTTTCATCCCGCATGCCAACCACGCTCGCTTCCGCGACGGAAGCGTGATGCAGCAAGACCTCCTCAATTTCGCGGGGGTAGATGTTCATGCCGCCGCTGACGATCAAATCCTTGGAGCGATCTTTCAGCGTCAGAAAGCCGCGTTCATCAAGCGCTCCCATGTCGCCGGTGTAAAGCCAACCATGGCGGATGGTCTCGGCGGTGGCTTGGGGGTTTGCCCAGTAGCCGGGCATCACCACGGGCCCGCGCACCACCACTTCGCCAATCTCGCCCGCCGGCAACAAAACGCCCGCATCATCCGCCACCGCCACCTCGACGCCGGTAAAAGCGCGGCCCACCGAGCCCAGCGTCGCCGTATCCTGCCGCTCATGGGCGTTGGCGATGTCGCGGCGCGAGAGACAGGTAATGGTCATCGGGCATTCGCCCTGGCCGTAAATCTGCACGAAGCGCGGTCCCAAACGGCGCACCGCTTCCTCGATGTCGGCGACATACATCGGGCCGCCGCCATAGATGATGGTTTTCAAACTATCGATAGGGAGCGATGCAAGCCCCGGCATATCCAGCATCTTACGCACCATGGTGGGCGCCATGAACATGGAGATGCCGCGATGGCGGGCAAACAGAGCGGCCAGTCCGTCGGCGGTGAACTGATGACGAACCGGCACCACATTGGCCGCGCCCGCCGCGATGTGCGGCAGCGCATACATGCCGCTGCCGTGGGAGAGGGGGGCGAAATGGATGATGCAATCCTCGGGCGCGATCCAATCCACATCGGCGAAGTAATTGAGCAGCGCCTGGCGCAGCATGTCGTGGGTGATCATCACGCCCTTGGGCCGTCCGGTGGTGCCGCTGGTGTAGAAAAGCCAGGCGATGGACGGGCTCGGCGCGCCGCGAGATGGCTCAACTTGGCCGACGCGCGGCCAGCGGGTTGCCGGCGCGGCGATATTGGCAAGGGCGATCTTGGGACTCGCTGCGGCGATGGCGTCGATATCTTCCGTCGCGGCAAAGCACAGCTGCGCGCCGCTGTCGGCCAGGATATAGGCGATCTCCTTGGGGTGCAGCCGGGCATTGATGGGAACCAGGGTCAACTCGGCGCGCCAAGCGGCGAATACCAGTTCAAGATAGCGCGCGCAGTTTTTCGATACCACGGCGACGCGGTCGCCGGGAACGAGACCGATGTCCGTGCGCAGGCGATGCGCGATATCGGTTGCCCGCGCCTCCAGCTCGGCGAAGGTGGCGACGACGGTTTCATCCTCGCACAAGGCGGGACGATCGCCCCATCGCGCGGCGCTGCGGGTCAGAAAGGAAGAGACATTCACCATCACGTCGCCCGCGGGGCATCGGCGCTGAACACACGGTTGCGCAAAATGCCGATACCGTCGATCTCTAATTCGATCACATCTCCGGACTTGAGAAACTTGCCCTGCTCGCCGCCGCTTCCCGTGCCGACGGTGCCCGAGCACAAGACTTCGCCCGGATGCAGCGTTTCCGACCGGCTGACGTAGGCGATGATATCCTCGAATTTATGATACATGGAAGCGGTGGAGCCGCGCGACCATTGCTCGCCATTCACCCTTGCCGTCATGGTCAAGGCGTAAGGATCGCCGATCTCGTCGGCGGTGACGATGCACGGTCCGAAGGCATTGGCGTTGTCGAAGTCCTTGCCCTTGCCGGGGCCAAGCTTGCCCTCCATGACGACCATCTGCTCATCGCGGGCGCTGAAGTCATTAAATATCGTATAGCCGAAAATATGGTCGAGCGCCTTATCCTTGGCAATGTCGCTGCCCGCCTTGCCAATGATGGCGGCGCATTCCAGCTCGTAATCCATCATCCGCGAGTAACTTGGCCAGATGACATCGGTATCAGGCCCGCAAACCGCAAAGCGGCTGCAGGTATAATAAATCGGCCGCTCGTACCACACCTGGGGAATATCGAACATGCCGCTAGCTTTTAATTCGGCGCGTTTCTTCTCGGGGTCGTCGGCGATGCGGCTGCGCAGATCGATGGCCATCGTGAAGGCGTTTTTCAGGTGTTCCTCGAAGCACAGGAAATCCCTGATCTGAGCCGGGCGCGGCAGCGGCGCCAGCAGCCGGCAGCCGGCGGTCGGGAACACCGCTTCCGACGCCGGGCTGGCGAGCGCCCGGCGCGCCCACTCCCAGCGCGCCGGTCCGGCCTCGATGAAGGATTGCATGTCGGCAAGTTCATCAAGCGCCCGATCGCCGGCGAGCATGGCCGCTTTTTTCAGGTCAAGCACCTGGCGATCTCTGTCAAACCAAGCGCCGATGCCGGTTGCGCCGTTTCGCGTATAGGTGATTAGCCGCATGTTTGGAGCTCCGCCTATTTCTAGTTCAGCGCATATGATAAGCTCAGGCCGTAAGAGCGCAACTCGCCGATGGTGCAGGCGCCGACGGTCGAATTGGCGAAGATGATGGAGTTGGAGCAGTAGTCCTTGTTGCCAAGATTGCGGCCCCACAGCGCCACTTTCCAATCGCCGCCCTCGCTTTCATATTCCACCCGCGCGCCAAGCAGCGCAAAGCCTTCCTGCGATACCGCCTTGACGTTGTTGGGATCGAAGTAGACGCGGGAGCGGGCGCTGATATCGCCGGTAAGGTTGATCCTGCCCGAGCGCAAAGGCACGGTATAGGTGGCGGTGGCGTGCCCCTGATGCTTAGGCGTACGGATGATCTGGTTGCCTTCCTGACTGACGCCAGAGCCATCGACATACTCGTCGAAAACGGCATGGAGATAGGAATAGCCGGCGGCGATCATGAAATTCTCGGTGACGGCGGCCTGAATTTCCACCTCAAAGCCGTCGGTATGGGAATCGGCGGCGTTGGTGGTGACCACCAGAGGCGCGCCGTTGGGCAGAACGCCGTTTGCCGACAGGAATTGCAGATCCTTGTACTTGACATGGAACGCCGCCAGGTTCAGCCGCACGCGATTGTCGAAGAACATGGATTTCAGGCCGGCTTCGTAGGATTGCACGGTTTCGGGATCGAACACCGAATTGCCGATGCTGGGATTGGCCGCCACCGCCGGCTGGAAGCCGCCGCTTTTGAATCCCTCGCTGTAGGAAACATAAATCATCACATCTTCGGTCGGACTGTATTGCAGCGAGACCTGGGGATCAAAGGAGTTCCATTTCGCCTCGGGACTGACAGTGTAGGGAACAAACAACAGCGGCGTGGGATGGGTGCGGCTAGTGGTGCGCGATGATTCTTTTTTATCCTCGCTATAGCGCCCGCCAATAGTGACGCGGAACTCCTCGGTGATGTCATAGCCGATCTGGCCGAACAACGCCCAGCTTTCAGTATCGACATCGACGTCATCGTTGATGGTGACCATATTGCCGCCGGCGAAGATGCGGGAGAGCGAGCTTTCGGGACCTAAGAACCAGCGGTCAAGACGGCTGGCGTCGTCCTTGAAATAGAACGCGCCGATGATCCAATCGAGCGCGCCATCCTTGGCCGAGGTCAGGCGCAGCTCCTGGGAGAAGGTATCGCTCTCCTCATCGGCATAGCGGCTGAGAACGAAGGCTTCGGTACCGTCCAGATCATGCAGTTCGCTGAACTTGTGGGATAAATAGCCGCTGACCGAGGTCAGCGTCGCCCACTCCATGTCCCAGTCGAGCTTGGCCGAGAGGATGACGCCCTTGCGGCGCTGGAAGCCATCGGTATCAAAGGCCTGATGCTCGGGGTCGAAGGTGCTCGGCACTTGGCCGAAGAACGGCGAGGCGGGGGAGAGCAAAAATACCGCCGGCGTGACGTTCATGAAGGTTGCCGCATTGGGCTTGTCGCGGCTGTAGCTGGCGGTAAAAAGCGCGGTTAGATCCTCGCCGCGATATTCCAGTTGCAGCCGGCCGCCATAGGATTTTTCATCCAGATGATCGACTCCGGTCAGCGTGTTTTCAACCCAGCCGTCGCGGCGCTTGCCGGCGACGCTGGCGCGGGCCAGCAGCCGATCGCCGGCGATGGGGCCGCTTACCGAACCGCGGAACGACAGATAGTCTTTATTGCCGGCTTCCAGCACGGCCCGCGCCGACAAGGTATCGGTGGGTCGGCGGGTGATGACGCTGATGGCGCCGCCCTCAGTATTGCGGCCGAACAGCGCGCCTTGCGGGCCTTTGAGCACTTCCACCCGCTCGATGTCGGCAAGATCGAATTGCAAGCCGGTGAAGCGGGGAATGTAGAGATCGTCGATGAAGATCGACACCGACGGGTCGGAGCCGATGTCAAAGGCGCCGGTGCCGACGCCGCGCAAAAAGACGAAGGGGCTGCGGATGCCGATCTTTTCAAAGGTCAGGCTGGGGGTCATGCGGGCGATGTCGGACAGGTTGCTCAACCCGTGCGATTCCATCATGTCGCCGCTGAGCGCGGTGACCGCCACTGGGGTGGTTTGCAGGTTTTCGGTGCGCTTTTGCGCGGTGACAACCACTTCCTCCAGCCCCGGCATGTCTTGCGCGGCGGCTGCGGTGGACAGCGCCGCCAGCGCCAGCCCGATGGCCGCCGTTCCCAGCATGACGCGGCCAAAGGGTGGCCGCCCGGTTGTCAGCGCATCTGATATCGCACGCACAGCGTTGCTCATCTGGATCTCCTCCTTGGCGATATTGTCTCGCGGCGCTTTGGCGACCGCCGCCCCAAGTCTTGAATTTTATAGTATGTGATTTAATTTCAATACATGTTGAAATTTTTGTCAACAGGAATTGACAGGAGCTTGGATTCTGGGGCATTTTTGGATTAAGGACGGGCTGACAGGAATTCGACTCGCAAAGGGTGAGGGATGCGGCAACGGCGCAAATCGACGGCTAGGAAGCCCTCGGCGAAAAAAGCAGATGTGGCGATTCTCGAATCGGCCGAACGGCTGTTCGCCATCGAAGGGGTAAACGCCGTGTCCCTGCGCCAGGTGGCGATCGACGCCAAGGTCGATGCCGCCTCCATCACCTATCATTTCGGCAACAAGGAAAGCCTGGTGGAAGCGGTGATCGCGCGGCGGGTGGCGGCGATGAACGAGGCGCGGTTGAAGGCGCTGGCGGATGTGCTGACGCGCACCCGCAACCAACCCAGCGTCGAGGATGTGCTGCACGCCATGTACCGGCCGTGGCTTGACTATCACACCAGCGGCGATCCGGGCTGGCGCTACTATTCGATGCTGGTGGCGCGGATGACGCTGACGCCGAGTCTCGCCGAAATTTTTCACCGTCACATGGGCGAGGTGGAGCGCCACTTCAACAACGCATTTCTCCTGGCGCTGCCGACCATCGACGAAATTCACCTGAACTGGGGGATGATGTTGACGCTGGGCTGCGGCATTTTCATCTTCTCGGAAACGCCGCGCATTGATCTGGTTTCCGAGGGGTTGGTGTCGGCGAAGGATATCGACGCCGGCTATCGCCAGTTCATCGAGTACGCCGCCTTCGGCCTGCGGCGGCTGGCGGAAAATCCCAATCGCAAGACTTAAGAGCCGAACACCCGCTTGAAAATGGTATCCACGTGCTTGGTGTGGTAGCCAAGATCAAACAGCTCGTCGAGCGCTGTTGAGCTGAGTTTGGCGGTGACTTCCTTGTCGGCCTTCAACAACGTCAGGAAATCCTTGCCTTCGCGCCACACCGTCATGGCGTTCTGCTGCACCAGGCGGTAAGAATCCTCGCGGCTGACCCCGGCCTGGGTCAAGGCCAACATGACGCGCTGGGAATGCACCAGACCGCCCAAGCGATCGAGGTTCTTCTGCATGTTCTCGGGGTAGACCACCAGATTGGCCATGATGTTGGTCAGGCGGGTGAGCGCGAAATCCAAAATCACCGTGGCGTCGGGGCCGATCATGCGCTCGGCCGAGGAATGGGAAATATCGCGCTCGTGCCACAACGCAACGTTTTCCAGCGCCGGGATGGCGTAGCCGCGCATCAGCCGCGCCAGACCGGTCAAGTTTTCGGTCAAGACCGGATTGCGCTTGTGCGGCATCGCCGAGGAGCCTTTTTGTCCGGGCGAGAAATATTCCTCCGCCTCCAACACCTCGGTGCGCTGTAGATGGCGGATTTCCACCGCCAGCCGCTCGATGGAGCTGGCGACGACGGCCAAGGTGGCGAAATACATGGCGTGGCGGTCGCGGGGGATGATCTGGGTCGAGATCGGCTCCACCGCAAGCCCCAAGGCTTTGGCCACGTGTTCCTCCACGTAAGGGTCGATATTGGCGAAGGTGCCCACCGCGCCGGAGATGGCGCAGGTCGCAACCTCCGCCCGCGCCGCCGCCAGGCGGGCGCGGTTGCGCTGAAACTCGGCGTAAGCCTGGGCTAGCTTCAACCCGAAGGTGGTGGGTTCGGCATGGATGCCGTGACTGCGGCCGATGCACGCCGTCATCTTGTGTTCAAACGCGCGGCGCTTCAGGACCGCCAACAGCTCATCCAGATCGCGCAGCATAATATCCGCCGCCCGCACCAATTGGATATTAAAGCAGGTGTCGAGAACATCGGAGGAGGTCATGCCCTGATGGACAAACCGCGCCTCCGGCCCGACGTGCTCGGCCAGATTGGTCAGAAAGGCGATGACGTCGTGCTTGACCTCGCGCTCGATCTCGTCGATGCGCTCGACCTCAAAGGCGCCGCGTTCCCATACCGCCTTGGCCGCCGCTTCCGGGATCACCCCGAGCTTGGCCTGGGCGTCGCAGGCATGGGCCTCGATCTCGAACCAGATGCGGAATTTCGACTCGGGCGACCAGATCGCCACCATCTCGGGCCGGGAATAGCGGGGGATCATGCGAGCGGGTCTCCAAGGGGTTCAGGTGCAACCGCTCTAGCAGACATCGCCGCCGCCCTCAAGCCTTGTTGCGCCGGCCGTTGTCCCGCGCCCACACCATGGCCAGCCCCAGACCGGCCATTGCCGTCGCCCCCACCGCGAATACGATTAATATCCACATCTGTACCGGGTGATTACCGATGAACGACAGCATGTGGAGATTTTTGAAAATGGCGCTGAGCGTCCGCCGGGCGTCATTGGTCCAGAAAGTGACGCCGCCGGTGGCCGTAGAGACATAAACCCGCGCGCCATCGTCGCCCTCGGCGTCAAAACGATAAACCGGCAGGGTGCGGTGCATTTGGGTGTATTCGTCGTCAAAGGCGGTCAGATAGGCGGTGTTGGTCAGGCGCCGGCCGGGCAAGGCGCGTCTGGCGATCTCGGCGGCGTAGCGGGCATCGAGGTTATCGTTTAAGGCTCCTGATGCCGCGTCCACATAAACCGGCTGGGTCGCGGCGGCGGGGAGGAACTGATAGATCACATTGCCGCCAATGGTTTGTACATTAACGGCGGCCACGGAGTTTCCGATGCCGGCGATGCGCGCCGCCTCGGCCGGGCTGATGATTGCCGCATCAAGCCCCACATCTCCAGGCGGCAGCGCTGGCGGCGGCGGATAGGCCAATGCAATGACGTTGTGCGCGATGCCGCTCAATGCCGCCGTGATGAGGTAGATGCCGAAAACGATGCCAAGCACGCGATGCAGCCGCCGGCCCTTGGGAGAAAGCACAAACTTGCGCATGCTTCAAAATTCCCGCACCACGCCGGCGTACACGGAACGTCCGTCGCCGGGATAAAATACATTGAGGCTCGGCGCGGTCGTCGCATTCACCACCGTGCCGATGTCGGAGACATAGTGCTTGTTGGCGAGATTGCGGGCGTCGAGATAAAGCCGCCAACCGTCCTCATGCCGCCAGGAGGCCGCCAGATTGAAGATGGCGTAGCGTGGGGTAGTCATGGAATTGGCGAAATCCACATAGGCGCGCGACATCGCCCACTCGACGCTGGGGGTCAGAGTCAGGCCGCAATCGTGGCTGTAGCTCGCTTCAATGCGCGCGATGTGGCGCGGCAGGCCGGCGATCTTGTTGTCGCCATACTGGGCGTCGTTGCGAAAGCGGAAATCGTTGAAGGCATAAACCAAACGCAAGGCCAACTCATCCATCACCATGACGCCCGCGCCGGCTTCTATGCCGCGGTGCGTGGTCTTATCGGCATTGAAGGTGGCGGCGGGAATGGTGGGATTGGTGATAAATTGCAGCATCTCGCCCTTTAGCCACGACCAGTAACCGGTAATGTCCCAGGTAAAGCGGCCCGATTCCCCACGCGATCCGACTTCCGCCGTCCAGGCGCGTTGGGCGTCCAGGGGCACGAAGCCCACCACCGGAAACTGCACCAGTTCGGAAAATGTCGGCGGCTCGACGCTGCGCGACAGGTTGGCGAAGACTTGCGTTTCTTTCACCGGTTCCCACAGGACGCCGACTTTCGGGCTGAAGCTGGAAAACGTCTCGCGATCATTGGCCGCCGGCGAGCGATGATTATCGTAAATACGCCGCGCGCGGAGGACTTGCGCGCCAGCGATCAGCGTCCAGGCGTCATCGACCTGGAATCTTGCTTCGCCGTAGCCTTCCACATTGAGGCTTTTCTGGTCGCTGTCGGCGGTCAGCGCGCCGCGATGGCCGCCGACGTTGATGAACTGCTTGGCGTCGACGCTGCCCCAGCCGAGGTTTGCGCCCAGCGTCCACTCGACCGGTCCTACGTCACCGCTCCAGCGGATATACGCGCCCGCTTCCTTGGAATCCTGGTCGATCACCTGGAAGATCGGGTGATAAAGGCTTTTCAAGGCGCCATAGACGCCGAATTCTAAAAGCCCCTCCGCCGCCGGCAATATCGTGCGGTTGGCGAGGCGCAGCGAGCGGATATCGCGGGCGTAATCGTTGATCTCGTTGATTGGTTGCACGGCTTTGGAATTTTGCAGCGCATTGGTCAGCGAAAGCGCGCCGGGCACTTCTTGGTTGATCTCGTTGGCCCACAGGTAAAACCGCGTCTCGCCACCATCACCGATTTTCAAGCCGACATTGCCGCTCAGGCGCGCCTTGTCTTGCTGGCTTTGCGCGCGATAGCCATCGGAAGTGACGCCGGTCGCCGCGATATAAGCATCCGCCGTTTCGCCAGCCCAGGCGTAAGCGCCATGGAGCCGCGCCGTTGAAAAGCTGCCGCCCTCGGCTTGCAGCAATCCCCGGTAATCGACGGTGCGGGCGGTTGGGGAGACAACGTTGACCGCGCCGCCCAAGCTCGCCGCGCCGTAGCGCAAGCCGTTGCCGCCCTTATAGACCTCGATGTGACGCACGATCAGCGGGTCGATTTCCTGAAAGTCGCCGCCGCCATCGGCCGCCGTTAAGGGCACGCCATCCAGAAGCAGGCGGATGCCGCGCAAATGAAAGCTGCGCGACAGGCCGGAGCCGCGGATGGAGAGACGCACTTCCTCGCCGTAGCGCAGATGGGCGAATACGCCCGGCACGTTGGCCAGCATGTCCTGAAAGCCGACGGCGTAGCGATTTTCAAAGTCCTCCGCCGTTACCAGGGAAACGCCGCCCGGTACCTTGGCCAATTGCTCGCGCGCGGCGTCGGGACTTTGCACGCTCAAGTGGCCCAGCACCAGCACTTCGTCGGAAAGCATGGGATCGGCCTGGGCCGCGCCGGCATGAAGGAGCAGCGCTGCTGCGGCGAAAGTGGGGGTAGAAGTCCAATGACATTTTTTCAACATGTAGCAGTTCCATATCTGGAAAAAAAGTTTGGGATATTTCCAGGCGGATCGGATGCGTTCTTTATTTTCCCCGTCTTTTTACCCCCTCACCCAGCTCCGGCTAAGCGCTGCCTTCGGCATCGCTAAGCCTTCTCAACCCTCTCCCCCTTACAGGGGGAGAGGGATAGGGTGAGGGGGTAGGCGGGTTGTAGAAGAAGAAACGTTCGACCCTAAGTGCTTTAAAAAAGCAGCCACTCAAGAACAACGACGTCAGATATGGAACGAGGGCGGGCCGCGGCTGGAAAGCCGCTTTAGAGATGAGGGAACAAGGATTAACGCCTGGGGAAAACCAGAAACCGAAGCTGCGGCGATGGGGGCAAGGACCGGGACCAAGCTCGGCAGTGTCGCGCCGAGGCTGAACGACGGGCAGAGCGTGCAGTGATCGCACCCATTCCCCGGTTGCAGGGGCGTGCCGCCCTGATGCTCCGCCCCCGTGGGCGTGCAGAGGATCGCCAAGTCAGCTTCTAATAGGGCGCTGGCGCCGGGGAGCGCGGCGTTGGCGGCGGTGGTTAGGGCAAGTTGCAGGAACAGCGCCAAGAACGCCGCGAATATGCCCCCGTGATTTGTTCTCAAGCGCCGCACAATGCGCCCCTTATCATCGCCCTGGGTGCGGACGCTACGGGCTGCCGGGCGGCTTGTCAATCAACTGGCCATTAAAAAACCGCTCTCGGTCATTGCAAGCGCTCCTCCTCACCCTACCCCTCTCCCCCTTGAAGGGGGGAGAGGGATGCGAAGACTTATGCTCGGTCGCAGACCGAGCTTAGTCGAAGCTGGGTGAGGGGGTATTGCGTAAGATGATAATGTGGAGAAGAGTGTTACAACAACCCCAAGGTCTTGAAGCTGGCGTGGCCTCGCTTGGCGATGATGAGATGGTCATGGATGATGATGCCGAGCTTGCCGGCCGCTTCCGCCACTTCGCGGGTCATGGCGATGTCTTCGCGGCTGGGGCTGGGGTCGCCGCCGGGGTGGTTATGGACCAGGATGATGGCGGTGGCGCCCAGTTCCAGGGCGCGCTTGATGACTTCCCGGGGATAAATCGGGGTTTCGTCCACCGTGCCCTTCTGCTGCACCTCGTCGGCAATCAGCGTGTTCTTTTTGTCGAGAAACAGAATGCGGAAATGCTCGTTGAACTCATGCGCCATGGCCGAGCGGCAGTAGGCCAGGAGCGCCCGCCACGAGCTTAACACCGGCTTCTCCAGCACTTCCTCGCGCTGCAAGGCCAGCGCCGAGGCGCGAGCGATCTTCAAGGCGGTGATCGCGGCATCGCCGACGCCGTTGATCTCGCTTAGTCGTTCGATGGGGGCGCTGATCACCCCGGCGAAGCTGCCGAAGCGCTTCATCAGGTCCTTGGCCAAGGGCTTGACGTCGCGCCGGGGGATGGCGATGCACAACAGAAGCTCCAGAAGCTCGTAATCATTGAGCGCTTCCGGCCCTTTTTCCAGAAAGCGGGCGCGCAGGCGCTGACGATGGCCGAGGTAGTGGGGCGCGTCTTCCTTCAAGGAGCCCATGGGCGCGGATTATGCGGCGTAAGGGGGCTTGGTGTAGCCCGCCGGCGACAAGGTGAAGATCTCCACGCCGTCCTTGGTCACGCCGACGCTGTGCTCGAACTGGGCGGAGAGCGAGCGGTCCTTGGTTACCGCCGTCCAGCCATCGTCGAGGATTTTGACGTCCGGCCGCCCCAGATTGATCATCGGCTCGATGGTGAAAAACATGCCTTCCCGCAACTCCGGCCCGCTGCCCGGCTCGCCGTAGTGGAGAACGTTGGGGGCGTCATGGAAGACCCGGCCCAGACCATGGCCGCAGAATACTTCCACCACGCTGCAGCGGTGCTGATGGGCGTACTTTTCGATGGCGTGGCCGATATCGCCCAAGTGCGCGCCGGGCTTGACCGCCGCCACGCCGCGCATCAAGCATTCGTAGGTTACGTCCACCAGGCGGCGCGCCTTGATCGGCACCTCGCCCACCAGGTACATGCGGCTCGAATCACCGTGCCAGCCGTCGACGATGGGGGTGACGTCGATGTTGACGATATCGCCGTCCATCAACTTGCGGTCGCCGGGGATGCCGTGGCAGACCACGTGGTTGACCGAGGTGCAGATGGATTTGGGGTAGCCGCGGTAGTGCAGGGGGGCCGAGACGCCGCCACGGGCGCGGATGAACGCCTCGCACAGCCGATCAAGCTCATCGGTGGTGACCCCGGGTTTGACGAAGGGGGTGATGTAATCCAGCGTTTCGGCGGCCAGCCGGCCCGCCTTGCGCATGCCGGCGAAGTCCTCGGGCGTATGGATCTTGATGGCGTGGGTCGCGGTCAACGGCGACTCCGAAGCCATGACATAGGTCATATCGCTGGTCCTTTTCATTCCTTCACACCCTGATCGCCAGCGGCCTGTCGATACAAATTTCCGCCGCGCTGACCTGGCATTGGTAGGCGATTGCCTCCACGCCCGCCGCCCGCGCCGCCCGGAAGGCCTCGGCATAGGCCGGATCGATTCTCTCCGCCAATGAAAAATGGGTGCAATCGGCCCGTTGCGCAATATAGAACATCACCGCGCGCGCGCCCTTGGCCCGCATGGCGGCCAGTTCGCGCAAGTGCTTGGCCCCCCGGGCGGTCACCGCGTCGGGGAAAGCGGCGGCTTTTCCTTCCTTCAAGGTGACGTTCTTGACCTCCACATAGGCCGGCGGCAGCCCCGCTTGATGATCGTCCAAGAGGAGGTCGATGCGGGAGTTTTCTTGGCCGAACTTGACCTCGCGGCGGATCGAGCGGTAGCCCAACAGCTCAGGGATCTGGCCGGCGGCGATGGCCTCCGCCGCCAGCCGGTTGGGGTGGCCGGTGTTGATGCCGACCGCCACGCCTTCGACCTCGACGATCTCCCACTTCCACCTCAATTTAGCCTCAAGGTTGGCCGCCGGCGACAGCCACACCGGGTTGCCGGGGTTGATCAACCCCAGCATCGAGCCCGAATTCATGCAATGGGCGGTCACCACCTCGCCGGACGCCAGTTCGACGTCAGCGAGAAAGCGCTTGTAGCGCTGCAAAAGCTTGCCAGGGGTCAGCGGATGGTCGAATTTCATGGGGCGGGTTTTAGCGGGATCGCGCCCCCGAGGCAATCGATGGAGGGTTAAGACGGCCATGTCCGAAGCAACAACACAAACGGTCACCGCCTGCCTGCTTATCATCGGCGATGAAATCCTCTCCGGCCGGACCCGGGACGCCAACCTGGCTTACCTTGCCAAGTGGCTGAATGAAGAGGGAATTGTGCTTCGCGAGGCGCGGGTGATCCCGGATATAGAAGCGGTGATCGTGGCGACGGTGCGAGAGGTCAAGGCCAAGTTCGATTATGTTTTCACCACCGGCGGCATCGGTCCCACTCATGACGATATCACCGCCTCCTGCGTCGCCAAGGCGTTCGATACGCCGCTGGCGTTCAGCGACGAGGCGGCGGCCGAGCTGATGGCGCGCCTCGCTGGCCCCTTGAACGAGGGCCGGCGGCGCATGGCGATGATCCCCAAAGGGGCGCGGCTGATCAAAAACCGGATCTCCGGCGCGCCGGGGTTTGTTATCGGCAACGTCCACGTCATGGCCGGCATTCCCCAGGTCATGCAGGCCATGCTGGAGACCTTGCGCGGCGCGCTTAAAGGCGGCCGCAAGGTGGAGACGGCGGCAATCCACGTCTACGCTGGGGAAAGCTTCATGGCCCCGACCCTGACCCAGGTGCAGGGGCGCTATCCCGATGTCGCCATCGGCAGCTATCCCTTCGCCCATGACGACAAATATGGCGCGAGCCTGGTCTTGCGTTCGGCCGATCCGGCGCGGCTGGCTGCGGCCTTGGGCGACCTGCGCTCGGCGCTGGCCGAGGCTGGATTTTTGCCCTTGGACGGCGAAGCGCCGCCGCACCGGGGGGCGAATTAACCGGCCATGGCCTTGTTGCCGTCCTCCACCGCCTGCTGCCAGGCCGGCTCGGCAGCGATGCGGTCAAACCACGCCTCTATGTTGGAAAACTCCGCCACCGGGATGCCGGCGGGCTTTGATAGCAGCAGGGTCGCCGCCAGGGCATAGTCGGCGATGGTCAGGGCGTTTCCAACCACATATACCCGGCCCCGCAGATGGTCGTTCAGGATGGCGGCAAGCTGGCGGAAAAGCTCCAGCCCCCGCGCCACCTCCGCCGGGTCGGGATCGGCCCCGGAAAACAGCTTCTTGACCAGATTCTCACGAATCAGAATGGTGGCGGCGGGCCCCCAGTGGGCCAGCTCCCAGGACAGCCAGCGCATCACGTCGGCCTGCGGCTGCGGCGCGGTTGGCCACAGCGGGCTTTTCGCCTGATGGGCCAGGTAGGCCATGATCGCCGACGATTCCCAAAGCTTGAAATCGCCATCCACCAGGAGCGGCATCTTGCCGTTGGGGTTGAGCTTTAAAAATTCCGGGGTCTTCTGCTCGCCCTTGCGCAGGTCGATGATCACCCGCTCTAGCTTGCTGCCCACATGGTAGGCGACGACGTTGGGCTTCAAGGCGTTGGGCGAGGCCGGGAACAGGTAGAGTTTCATGGGATGCATCCTCCGTGGGGCTATGGGGAGAAGCCAGTTTGCCGTGGCAAACGCCGGAGGCAAGGGGGTGTCGCCAACTTTTATCTCTCGAAGCGCTGTTTATTTTACGCAGCGGTTGAGGCATATAGGTGCCGTCGCCAGCCGACCCCGCCCGATCCTTATCATGCCCACGTGGCGAAACTGGTAGACGCAAGGGACTTAAAATCCGTTGGGGGTAGCGAAATATCTGTTTATTTTCAATGAGTTATAAAAACTGTCCGACTTCGCCGTCCGACTTCTGGGCGACTTTTATTCTTTTTTCGTTCCCTGTTTGGCGTCCAGCTCAATGATAGTTTTGGCTACTTCAATGGCGTCTGCTTTAAACCATTCGCCGCGCAAGTGGAGCCTGCCAAGCTTTGCATGAATTTCTAATTCTAGCGCCGGCGCGCTGCAATGCAGAGGCAACCAAAAAAAAGCCAAGGCGACGTCGGCGCTGTTATGAGATTGCACAGCACTTAGTCGCCTTATTGGATGGTTGGATATTCCTACTTTTATGTGATGCTTTGCGGTAAAGATATAAATGCCTTGGGGCCGATCATTTTTTCTCTTGTTTTTTGTTTTAGATTTGACCTGGCTGGTTAAGTGGTCAGCTTCCTTTCTTGCTAGATTAAAATCATCGGATAGTCGCACGCCGCGATAACCTTGTTTCCTTAGAGTGGGGCCTGGTTGCCAAAAATACCGGGTAGCGCCATTGCGGCCGGCTTTTGCAACTAGATATGGGATGTGCAATCTGGTGATTTTCATCGAGCCAAGCCCTTCTAATGATTGAGGCCGAGGCGCTGCGCATAGGCTGGGTCCAATGTCGGCGCGCCGAGGGCGAGGAGGAACCGGGCGGCCTGGACCAGGTGCCGGGTGGCGAGGTCAGTGATGGGGTGGCCGTGGGCTTGGTCCATCAGGGCGTCTTCCGCCGCCAGAATGATCTGGATGGCGGCGTCGGTGGCGTCAGCCGCTGGGGTGGCTGCGATGAGCTCTTGCAGGGCGGCGCGCCACAGGCTCGCCGGGTCTTGGTCGCAGTCGAGGGAGTTTTGTTCAGCCGCCACATAGGCGCGCTGATAGTCCGCGAAGGCGGGCAGTAAATAGCTGGTCATGGAATGTGTCCTACTTAGGCTTTCTAGGCCATGAACCCAGGCTCGGCCTGGGCGCCGGGAGCTAGAAACCAGTAGTAGGACTGGCGGGTTTATTCCCCCGAGGGGTATTTTATTCACCCGCTCCCGGCATAAGGACGATACGTGATCTGGGCATAAAAATGCCGCCTGCTGCCGGGGGCGGTGACCGCCTACTAAGGTGTTTCTAGCACCGGGCGTGATCCTATGCCCGCCCACCGGCGATTGTCAAGTTATAGCCCGCCTCCCCCCTTGAGTTTGGCCTGGGCGCGGTAGGTTTCCAGGTTGGCGATGGCCTGGGCGGCCAGCTCGCTGGTGCGCGGCAGGTAGGTTTCGAGGATCTCATGCACGGTCTTCAGGCTGTGCCCACTGACCGAGGCGATGCGCGGCACGTCGTTGCCGGCGAGCGCCAGCTGCACCACGCCGGTGCGGCGAAAGTCGCGGAACAGGAGGTCGCCGATTTCCGGGGCGTCGGCGAGCGCCGCGGCGCGGGCCCGCGCAAAGACGTGGGATAGGTTATCTTCCGTCCATGGCCGGCCGGTGGTTTCGCAAATCAGGATCGTCAGGTGATCGTGGCGGGCGAGCTCGGCGGCGATCCGGCGCTGCAGTTCTGCTACGGCGGGGACGTCGACGGCGGCGCCGGTTTTTGACTGGCGGAAGATGAACTTGCCGTCGCGGTAGCTGGCGCGGGTCATTTCGCGCACGTCGGTGGGCCGTTGGGCGAGGAAGAAGGCCATCATGACGGCGGTGCCGAGCGAATGGTAACCCATGGCGTCGGCGGCGCGCACAGCGGCTTCCATGCCGCTTTCCGGCCAAACCTGATGGCGCGGCCGGTTGCCCATGAGCCTGGGCTTGCTGACCGGGTTGGTCGGCAGCTTGCCCATCCGCACGGCGTAGGCCATGACGGTGCGCAGCATGGTGATGAGGTGGTTGGCCCGCCCTGGGGTACGGTCATACAAACTTTCATAGAGCACTTGGACGCGGGGCGCGGTGATGGCGGCGATCGGCGTATCGCCGGCCCAACGGATGAGCGCGGCGAGGAGGTGATCGTAGCCCTTTTTCGTCGCCGGCCTTTTGGTCTGGTAGTGGCGGCTGGCCTTGTAGGCGTCGATGAGCGCACTCAAGCTGTCGGCGGCCGGCGGCTTGCCGGGCAGGCCGGCGGCGCGGTCGCCCTGGCGCCAGGCGTCGAGCTGGACGTTCATGGCCTCGGCAGCGGCGATCGCCTGGGGGAGGGGCAGAAAATTGCCCTCGCCGTCTTTCAGCGCGTGGCCGCGCCAGCCGAGCTTGCGCAAGGCCGGCGCGGGCTGCCAGAAGCAGCGGACGCTGCCCTTGCGGCCGGGCTTAACGACGAGGTGACGGATCTTTAATTGCGCCATGGGGTGGCTCCATGCCAGGGATCAGTGGTCAGTGGTCAGGGATCGGATATCAGGGATCAGATCCTACCATAGTGGTGGCCCCGGCCGGAGTCGAACCGGCACATCGGTTGCCCAATGGCAGATTTTAAGTCTGCTGCGTCTACCAGTTTCGCCACGGGGCCACACCCAGCGCGACCGGCAGACTAGGGGCGGCGGTTTAGGGAGTCAATGCCAGGGGTGTATACAATGAGCCGCAGGCATCGCACTTTTCGGCAAGCTCCGGCGGCCATTGCATGATTTTGAACTTCAGAAAATCTCCCATGCGTGCGGCAACCTGGCAATGATCCGGCGCCATTCCGTAGGTTGTCACATGTTCGCCATGTGGTTCGTGTTCCTCGCCCACGCGGCGGCCAATAATGACGATCTGATCATAGCCGTAAGCCTTAGCGATCTTTTCCGCGGCACTGACAGGGATGGCTTTCATTGGGCGCGTTGTCATGATTTTTGCTCCTGTTTAGCCGCCTGGCTGAGGCGGCGGGAGATGTAGCCGCGCTGTTTAATGTTATCGAGCGCGACTAGGCCAGACGCATATTTTTCCTCGGCGCGCGCGACGATATCGCCGAAGGTGGGGCGTTTGCCGTCCTGATAGGTCCATCCGTCGACGGGCTCGTCGAGGATGGCTTGGTTGAAATCGCGCCAGTCTTGCAGCTCCCGCTGGCGCGCCGATCCCGTGAATTGACGGCGGCCGATGAAGCGCCGCCGCCGCCAGCGGAATGACATATCCCGCGTCATGCGCCAGGCGCGTCGCGCGGCCTTGGGAAGTTCGCGGCCGAGGGTGACGATGATCACCGCTATTGCCATAAATTGCAGGGCGCTTAGAACATGTTCTCCGGTGCTCATGGCAGCGGCTCCGACAGGAAGGCGGCGAGGAGCGCCAGCGGTGCGGTGCTGGCGCGCGCCATCCGCGCGCGTCTTGCGGGCGGAATGGTGATCCAGGCGGTAGTCGCACTTGGTTCCATATGGAGGATGATTGTGGGTTCATTTACTTGCCGATCGCGGATGAATTGGATGGCGCCATCAATGCTGGAGGTTAGCTCCGGGATACGGTACCAGCGCTGCGCGCCAGCACCGTATGGATCGCCCTTATATTGCCAATAGCCGGTCCGCTTCACGGCGCATCCCAAATGTTCCATCACGTCGGCATCGAGGTCGTTGGTGCCGGCGTTGGCGGTGGTGAGTTTTTCGATGATGTGGATCATTTTTGCTCCCATGGGATAGTGGTTTCAAAACCGGCGGCGTTGCGGTGGCCGCCGCCGCCAAATCTGCGGGCGATTTCAGAAACGTCGCGGCGGTCGTCATCCGAACGCAGCGAGAAAGAGCGGCGGCCGTCGCCGCGATCATAGTAGGTGGCGGTGAAGGGGGCGTTCGGGTTTAACAGCAACAGTTCATGGGCGACATCGGACGCAAACGCCCAGGAACAATTGACCGCCGGGATTTCAAATTCATCCAGCTTGATCTGGCGGCATTGCTTGAGCATTTCATCAATCTTCTGATTGTAAAACCGGCTGATGCCGGCGGCTTCCTGCAAGACGCCATCGATGTTGCGTTCCATGGCTTCGTCAAGGACGGACCATGTTTGTAAATCGTAAGGATAGCTGCGCAACAGAAGGCTCACGTCCCTGGTGTGGGGTAAGGCAAAACGCCATAAATCTCGGTCCTCAATAAAGCGGATTAAATGCGGCACTAACTTTTCAGGGTGGCAGAATTCCCACGTCAACCGTGCGCCGGATTTGGTCATGTCGAAGTGGGCGAGGATGGGCGGGCGGTTCAGTTCGGCCATATCGCGCAACATGCCGGGGATATCTGCGGCCGCCAGGAGCGCGTCGCCGCAGAACTCCACCTTGAAAGGGGCAAGGTCTTCCTCAGCCGTCTTGTGGTGATCGAGGATGATGATGGACTTGGCTTTGTTGGCCATGTCTTCCAACGCCGGCCGCTTGAATGAAAAGTCACCCATCAGCACGTGTTTGCCGGTGACGTCTGGCGGGGCCTTGCCGTAGGTGCCGGGGATATATTCAACCTCGTCGCCCCACTTCCGCCACGCGGCCCAGGCCGCGCCGAAGCCGTCATCGCAAGGGGCGTGATAAAGAAAAACGTCAGGTTTGTAGGTCATCGACTGATCCTCCTTAGTTGATGTTGGGTGCCGGTCGCGGATGGCGCTTCAAAACCGTCCCACCGGCGCTGCGGGGTTGTTTGGCAAGAGAGGGCAGAACCCGCGACACTCCCGCAGTTGTCGCAGCCTTCGCGCGGGTGATGCTGTCCCGCGCCGGCGGCCAACCGTGATCCGTTATTCCGCCACGCGCGGGCCTTCGCAGGTCAAGAGCGGGTAGCATTCAGCCATCAGCCAATCGATGGCGTCCTGCGCGATGATGTAGTGCAGCTCGCCGCCGTCCTCGACCCAGCGCCACAGAGCCGCGATCGCCATCGCATCGTCGAGATGGATGGCGTTCTCCCGCAAGTAGTCGGCGTACTTGATGCGGCCCGGCCGGCGATTGGGACGGAAGTGGCGGCGCAAGGCCAGGCAGTGGCGGGCTTTTGCCAAATCCTTGCGGCCATCCTTGGCGCGGTGGCGGGTGAGGTACTGCAAGGCCATGAAGGCGCAGGCGTCCCAATGATTTTTCATGGCCACTTCGACCGGCTGAATGGCCAGCCGGCTGTACCAATCGCCGCCGACTTGGGTGTCAAGAGGGCCTTTTACTGGATCCCCGCCTTCGCGGGCTGGAGAAGTGGCTTCGGTCATCAGATCAATCCTTTCTGCGTGGCGATCCATTCGGTCATGGCGAGGCACAAAACTTCGCCCGTCACCTTGGCCTGATCGGGATATTTCAGTTGGCTTTTCGGGATCCACACCTGCACGATGTCATCGTCATCGATGAGGATGCGAACGGCTGCATCAGTGACGCGGGTGACCCTGCACCAGACGTTGACGAATTCGGTCGGCGCGGCGCGAGGTCTCATGATCCGCGCTCCTTCATGTTCCAGACTTCGGTGGCGGCGATGATGGCGGCGTCGGTCAGCGCGCTGTCGATGTATTTGGTCGCCTCGCGGTTCCAGAAAGCGTTCATGTCGGCGGGCATGTTATCAATGCGCGCCCAAAAATTTTCCCTGGCGACTTTGACGATGTGGCGGCGGACATTATCGGGCAAATGGCGATAGGGTTTCATGGTTGTTCCCCCTCACCCTGACCCTCTCCCCATGGGAGCGCGGGAATGTTGGCGGCGGCCTTGACGAGCGCGCGCATGGCGGCTTGCATTTCCGGCGACAAGTTTGAGAAGTGCTGGTTGGCGGTGATGCTGGCGCGAAACACGCCGCCGTGGGGCTGCGCGGTTTGCGGCCACGCCGGCGCGTCATCGGCCGGCAGGAAATCAGTGACCGCGACCCCTAACACGCGGGCGGTGCGGCAAAGCCGGGCGGCGCTGATGCAGTTGGCGCCGGTTTCGTATTTTTGCACCTGTTGATGAGATAATTTTAACAGCGCCGCCAATCCTTTTTGCGTCAAGCCCTGCGCGGTGCGGATTTGACACAGGCGAGCGCCGATGAATTTATCGAGGGCGAACAAATCGCCGTTGCGGCGCGGGCCTTTTTTGGATCCTCGCTTTTGTTTGGCTGGCATCAGTGCGGCTTTCTTTGTTCAGTGATGAGGGGGCGGTAGGTTTGGCCGGCGCAATCCCAGGTGGAAAGCACGATCCGGCCGCGGCCGAAGGCGTGGACGAAGCGCCGGGCGATGGCCATGGCGGTTTCAAGGGTGCGAAAGGTGGTGCGTTCGATCACCCGCGCCGCCTGGCCCAAGGGGGCCGCTACATAAAGCGCCGGCCAGGCGTCAAGCTGGCCGTGGGCTGCGTGCTCGATGACGATGTTCCAACTGCGGCCGTCGAAGGTGACGGTGGCGGCGAGGCGATCGTCGGCGAGCTTGAAATCCCATTCGGCGATGGGCTGGCCCCACAAGGTGCCGGGGCCTTCAGGCGGCAAAGGTTGTGTCATGATAAAGCCTCATTAAAGGTTTTAGTGCGTCGTAAAGGTCCATGGCCTTGTCCTCGGCCATGGCGATTTCATCGGGCGTGACGCCGCCTAAGGGCGCGCCGAGGCGGCGGGCGACCGGCTCGGTGATTTTCAGGAACGCGCCGGCGGCGGCGCGGGCCTTGTCGAGATCACGCTTTCTCATGCGGCGTGTCCTTTCGGTTGAACGGCGAGGCGGGCGGCGCGGGCGTCGAGCTCGCGCGCCCATTGATCGGGCAGCTCGGCATCGCGCGGGCGCAGCGCGGGCGGCATTTGGCTATCGAGCCAGCGGTCGATGGCGACTTCATCCCAGGCCAGCAGCCCGGGGATTTCCAGCGGCGGCGGGAAGCCCTTGGCCTCCAGCGCGCGGCGGTTGGTTTTTTTATAAAGCCAGGCCACCGAGCGGCCGATCTTGACGGCGGTGTCGCGCAGGCCGAGGACGCGGCGCGGCGGCGGCGATTGATGCGGCTTCATGCGGCGGTTCCTTTTTCGCGCCGCGCTTTGATGCAGCGCTCCGTAAAATAATCGTGCGCCGCTTTCGCAGATTGATAGATATCCCATGCTAAGACGGCATCATCACCGTCAGGCAGGATGGCCCACAGTTGCCATGCCTTCTCCTTCAGTGTGCGGGCGCGGCCGGCGGCCTGCTCCAGTTGGGTGAGGTTCATCATGCGGCGGGGTCCTTCTTACGGTCGATCCATTGGGCAAGGTGATGTTCGTAAAGCGCCTCGGCCGCCTGGTAGAGCCGCCAGGACAAATCGGCTTCGGCGGTGTCGAGCGGGCAGGCCAGCCACATCTGGTAGGCGCGGGCCTTGAACTCGGCGGCGCGCTTGGCGCGCCGGCGGTGGTTGGCGACAATGGCGGCGCGGCCGCTGCCGGAATGTTGCGGGGCGGCGGTCATGGCCGGGCGGCGGCGATGAGCAGCCAAAACAGATACCCGCCCCAGGCCAGCATGGCGGCGACGATGAGGCGGCGCGCCCAGACGATGCGCCGGAGCTGGCGGCGGTGGGCCTGGTTAAAGCGCGCCATGGCCTCGATCGCGGTCAAGGGCTCGCGCGGCGAGGGGATGATGATGGGGCGGCGGCGCGGGATGAGCGGCATGAAAGTTTCTCCCTTCATCTTTCGGCGCGGCCCTGCGCCACGTGGCGATGAGTGGAGAAATAATCACAAAACGATTATTCAGTCAATCGAAAAACGATTATTTTAATATCGGAATACGATTTAGGTTCGCGCCTGGATATGCCGTATAAGGGAAAAGGTTAGGATCAATATCAATCTGGAGGGGTTTGATGCGCAGGATTTTATTGGCGGCCGCCATCGTTATTTGGGGATCATGCCTCGGCATGGCCCAACAACTGGAAACGACGGATCAAGCGCGAACGCGCCACAGCGCCGAGAATTATCAAAAATACCAATCGTTGGGCGGCCGCGCACCCCTGGGCGGGTATAGTGAAAAATTAGGCGATCCGGCCCCGGCGGGCACGCTGCAACCGGGCCTGCGGCCGCTTTATCAGGGTGGTTCTATCAATGGACCATATTCGCGGCCGAATTCGTACGGATATCCGGCTGATGAATATGAGTAAGCGGGATCTGCTGGATCGCGCGCTGACGGGATTTATTTACGTGTGAGCGGCGGTCGCGATTTTGCTGAATGTTATTGCTATCGTTGGGTTTATTATCGCCGCGCCGGATGGTTGGGCGGTGTGGCGGGAAAAGCGCCGTGTCCGGGCGATGATTTTAGAGCAAGACCAGCAGGAGGCCACCAGCGGCCAGTAGTAAATAGCGCCAGCGGGGCATCAGGGAGTCGGGGTAGAAAAATACGCTCTGCCAGCCCGGTGGGCGCGGAAATCCAGTTTTATCGAGCCATTTTTCCGCCCGGCGATTGGAAAAACCGCGTTGCAACAACGCGGTTTTTTGCGCCCGGCGCTCGTCGTAGGCGCGCATGGCGGCGTTGATTTTTTCTTCAGTCATACCGGGATATTGGGCGAGGCGGCGGCGTAGTTCACGATCGCTCATCACGCCGCCTTGTTTTCGTTGGCCGGGGTGCAAAAGGCGACTAGCAAGCGGAACATTTTATGCTTTTCTTGATTTTCCAGGCCGCGGAATAAATTAATCAGCTCCGTTTCCGTTTCGTCCAGGCGATACGGGTGGTCGGCGTCATCCAACAGGTCGGCGGCGGTGCAGCCGAACACCTTGGCCAGGCGGCGCATCCAGGTGAGATTGAGTTCGGTTTCCCCCGCCTCCACCTTCTGATAGGCCCCCTGAGACACGTTAATAGCCTCCGCCACCTCGCCCTGCGTGAGGCCTGCCAGGCTACGTAACGTTTTGATCCGATTACTCATCCCCCATAAATTATCGCCAAACGATAATTTATGGTACTGCGGATTTAGATTTTATCCTTGACGTGATTAATCATAATATGATTAGGCTATATCTGGTGTCGCGAAACACTAATCGGGCTAGATATGGTTATCGCCAAACGATATTCAGGGGAAAAATTCCGCGCTTGGCTGCGGCAAAGCGGCATTTTGCAGCTTACGGCGGCGGAAGCCCTGGGCATTTCCAAAATCACCATCAACCGCATCTGCAACGACGCGCAGATGCCGGGCGACGCCCTGAAACACCGAATTTGGATTTTCACCGCCGGCGCGGTCGAGCCCAATGACTGGTTTAATTTGGACCCCGCGCAGCTGGCTGGCGGGGATCAGGGATCAGGCATCAGGGATCAGCACGCCCAAGCCCCCCAACCCCTGGGGGCGGCAGCATGAAAGGTCGGATGTCAGATGTCAGATATCGGATGTCGGAATCCTGGGGGCGTCCCGGCGGGGTGAATATGATCGCCCTGATCGCCTGTCCAAGGGGCCATCATGCTGCCGTGGGGTGTGATGGCCCGTTTTTTTCAGCGCAGTGGAGCAGCGGCAGCTCGTTTGGTTCATACCCAAAAGGTCGTCGGTTCGAGTCCGGCCTGCGCAACCATTCCCGTGTCAGTAGCAAGTGGGTTTTTTGGCGCTTTAGCCCAAAAATGCAGGTTGTGCCGGCAGCGCAAGAGTTTCCGCCGCGCCTGGCGAGCTCGCCTGCAGCGGCCCTGCAGCGGCCGCGCCGGCGTTGGCGCCATGCAATTTATAATGGTTTCCGAGATGTCCAGAGAGAGGGGCGGTCTGGTACGGCCCGCAAGGCTCCCAGCACCCGAGGGGGACGGCATCGGCGGCAACCACCGCCGATGATCCGTAGGGGTTCAGCCCGCCGCCCCGGTACTTTCGTTCGCGTCTCGCTCCCCGCTGGTCGTGTTCGTGTTCGGGCCAGCTACTTGGCCGGCGGCGGTTCGCCGTCGCCGGCTGCTTTTTTAGGGGGCGGCAGGCAATGAGGATCACCATCACGATCACCGGCGCGCATGGCGTCGGCAAGACCACGCTCCTAAACGCGCTGACGCCGATTTTAGAGCTGATGGGCTTTCGCCGCCGTGGCGGCGGGCAATTTTACGACGGCATCGAGCATCACAACGTAGATGGTGAGCCGGCGGAAACGCTGCGATTTGACCTGTTGGAAGGCGACCAGGCGCGCGGCGAGCGCAACGTCGGCGCCGCGCATTTCCGACGGCTTAATCGGCACTTGGTCAGCGAGGTCGGCGATGATTGATTACGCCACCAATCTGACGCTGGCGGTGCTGCAATTGCCGCACCCGCTGCCGCAGGCCGGCGAGGCGGATGTGCTGCGCCGGGCGCTGGAAACAGTGCCCGAGGACGCGCCGGCGGCATGGGCGGAGGCGGCGCGGATCGGCCACCATTACCTGGCGGCCTATGACAACCGGCGCTGGCATGACGTGCCGGGCTGGCGCGATGCCTTAAGCCGCCAGGTGCGGTTGGCCAATGATGCCGCGCCAGGCGATCAGGAGGCGCGCCGTGCCGACATTTACGGGTAACGCATCCACACAAACAAACCACGCGCTGCGACCAGCAGCGCGGCCGATCATCCTTCGCTTTTTCCCCACCCTGACCCAATAGGCGGCACCTATGTTTACCCCGACCCGCGCCGCCTCAATTCTTTTCTCAAATCCCCAACCCGTTGTTTTACAAACAAAAAATTGGGGTGGCGGCTGTTACGCTGTTACGCTGCCGTTACGCTCGATCGTAACGGCTAACTCATTGAAAATAAAAGGAAGTTACGCTGTTACGCTGTCTCGCGTGCGCGCGCTACGTGAGGATGAGGGGCGGGGTGTATCCGCCTCGCGGGCGCGCGCGAACCGTAACACCGTAACAAGCCTTAGAGGGATAGAGATATATATAGGCTTTTCAATGGCTTATGGCTGTTACGCTGGCTGTTACGCTGGCGTTACGCTGCGTAACAGGGTGGCGCTGGCAGCCGGGGTGATTGGTGCTAAGTCCCTGAAAACAATAAAAAAAGGGGTGTTTAATGGCTGAGGAAACGGGGGTGGCGAAGATTTTGGCGGA
Organism: Pseudomonadota bacterium; assembly: GCA_003577275.1. Taxonomy (GTDB): domain Bacteria; phylum Pseudomonadota; class Alphaproteobacteria; order Sphingomonadales; family Govanellaceae; genus PRO5. The sequence goes on along the minus strand of QEVO01000005.1, from coordinate 185,703 downwards.
AGCGGTCGACCGGCTGCCGCTGGCGCCGGCGGCGCAGCTGGCGCTGATCGAGGATCCCACCCTGCGGCCGGCGGAGCGCCTCGCCGAGGTCAAGCGCCGAGGCCGGCCGCCCGGCGCGATCAACCGCAAGACAAAGGATTTCGCGGCCTACCTCCTGGGCCGCTATCCCTCGCCGCTCATCGGCCTGGCCGAGGTCGCCGCCCGATCGGTGGCCGACCTGGCGGCCGAGCTTGATTGCACCAAGCTGGAGGCCTTTGATCGCCAGCTTAAGGCGCTGGTGGAGCTCGCCCCTTACCTGCACGGCAAAATGCCGGTCGAGGTCAATCTCAACAGTCGGCAGGGCGTCATCCTGGCCATTCCGGGGCTCAACATGGCGGCCGGCCAGAGCTTCGACGAGGCGGTGGCGGCATTGCAGGTCGAGTACAAAAAAGATGAAGAAAATCAAGGGCTTGAAAAATGATCCTGCGCAAAGTCGGACAGTTTTGGTCGGACAGTTTTAAGAAAACCGTTGCAGGTCAAGGACTTGGCCGCATCGCCCAAGGGATTAATCATCCTTCCGGCAGGCACCAGCCGGGCCAGCATGGTCGGCCCCTGGCCGGTGCCGCCGCCGCCGGGTCCGCGCCCGGCCGGGGGGGGGCCCCCCGCGCGGATCGTTTGCCCTCTCTCCCTGCCTGGCGCGCGACGGTCGCAAAATTTCGGGCGGTTTTTTGGGGAACCCGGCGGAAATTTCAAACACCAACCCAAAAGGGTCGGGGAATGGCGGCTGGGAGGCGGGAATGGCGAGCCTGATATCCATCGCCGAAATCGCCCGGCTGCTGGCCGATCGGATGCCGACCTTGGCGGCGGAATTGCTGCCCAACGGCCGCCGGGAGGGGGCGGAGTGGCGCGTCGGCTCCTTGAACGGCGAGCCGGGCCGCTCGCTGGCGGTGCATCTTAGCGGATCGCGGGCCGGCGTGTGGAAAGATTTTGCCGGCGGCGATGGCGGGGATGCGCTTGATTTGGTGGCGGCAGTGCATTTCGGCGGCGATAAGGGCCGCGCCGTGGAATGGTCGAAACGCTGGCTGGGGATCGATGACCGCGATCCGGCGGCGATCGTCAAGGTGCGGCGCGAAGCGGCGCGCATCGCCGAGGCGACGGAGCGGGCATCGGCGCAAGAGGAGGCGCGCACGCAAGAGCGAGTGCAGCGGATCTGGTTGAGCTGCCAACGCGATATTCGCGGCACTCATGCCGAAGCGTATTTGCGCCTGCGCTCGATCGACGTCCGGCGGTTGCCGAAGGTGCCCGGCGCGCTGGCGTTCCATCCCGAACTGTGGTGCGGCGAAGCCCAGGAGCGGGTGCCGGCGCTGGTGGGCGGCATCTTCCGCCGCGGTGGGCTGGTGGGGGTGCACCGCACGTTCCTGGATCCGGCGTGGCCAAAAAAATTGGAGGTGACCAACCCCAAGCTGTCGCTGGGGCGGTATGGCGGCGGCTGCATTCCCTTGACCCGCGGCATGACGCGCATTCGCTGGAATGAGTTGTGGAATAGCCGGGTGGCGGAAAGTCTGATTGTGGCCGAGGGGATCGAAACCGCGCTGTCGGTAGCGTTGGCGCTGCCACGCCGGCGCGTGGCGGCCGCGGTCAGTTTAGCAAATATGGCGGCGCTTGATTTGCCGCCCTGCATCACGGCGATCACCATCGCCGCCGACAACGACACGGCCGAGGAAGCCAAGCGCGGCCTTGATCGCGCCATTGCCGCGCATCAAGCCAAGGGCCGGACGGTTTATGTGGCGCGCGCCGCCGCCGGCAAGGATTTCAACGATTGGCTGAGGGAGTTGACCAGTGACCATCAAGTCGCCTGAAACCGCTGCCGACGTGACGCCGATAGCCGCCGCCATTGAAGGCGCCGCCGAAGCGCCGCGCGCCGTCAAACGTCAGCGCCTTGCCGGCCTTGATGCGTTTTTACGGATGCCGGACGATCTGCCCTTGCAGCCGCTGGGCTGCAATGATGGTATCTACTATTACCTCGACGGCCTCTATCAGCTGCGCTCGCTGAAGGAAACCGAGCATGGCCGCGCCACCATCGTGGCGCTGTTCGCGCGCCATGAAGACTATCTCCTGAGCCGCTGGCCGCGCTACGACAAGAAGGGGCAGCCGACCGGCGGTTTTCATTCCGACCTGGTGGCCAACATGCTGATGGCGTCTTGCGCCGAGGCCGGGGTGATGGACCCCGCCGAACAGGTGCGCGGCGTCGGCGCCTGGCGCGGCGATGATGGCGGCTTGGTGCTCCATTGCGGCGATCATGTGTGGATCGCTGGCGAATTTCGCAAGCCGGGCCGCTATGGCGATTATGTGTACCCCTCCTTTCCGGCAACGCTGAAGCCGGCGCGGGAGCGCGCCAATGGCGCAGCGGCGGAAGAGCTGCTGTCAATCTTGAACACCTGGCACTGGCAGGATCCGCTTTACGCCTATTTGACCTTGGGCTTCGTGGCGCAAGGCTATGTCGCCGGCGCGCTGCCCTGGCGGAGCCATCTTTATGTGGATGGCGAAGCCGGCGCCGGCAAATCAACCTTGCAGCGGACCATTCGCGGCGTTTTTCAGCGCTGGTGTCTGGACACCACCGACACCACGGCGGCGGCGCTTTATCAGCTCATGCAGGGCCGGGCGCAACCGGTGTTGATCGATGAGTTCGAGCCGGGCGATAATCCGCAACGCAAGCAGGCGGCGTTGCAGGCGCTCCGCCAAGCCTCGTCTGGCGGCAAGGTGAGCCGCGGCGGCGATCAGCATGTGGGGCGGTCGTTCTCGGTGCAGTTTCCGGCGCTCTTGACCAGCATTGTGACCATTCCGCTGCCGCCACAGGATGAAAGCCGCATCGTGCGTGCACGGCTATCTCCCATTATTGAAGGAACGGTCTTGCCGAACCTGGATCAGACCCGGCTTGGTGATCTTGGCGCACGACTAATGCGGCGCATGCTGGATCAATGGCCGCGCTTTACGGATACCTTCGCCGCCTACCGCCATGCGCTGCGCGAAATTGCAGGGTTCGACGATCGCCTGCAGGATACCTATGGGACGCTATTGGCCTGCGCCGATCTGGCGATTTACGATTATCCCGTCTCCTCCGATGAATTATCAGACCTGGTAGCGCGCATCGCGGCGCTGACCGCGCCGATGCAGGCGGAGAAGTTGTCGGATCAAGCGCGCTGTTTGCAGTACCTTCTGGATATGCCGCTCGATCGCGGCGCGGGCGTCAAGCGCACCATCGCTAACTGGATTGTCGAAGCCAAGGAAGACTTGCGTCACGCCAGCCGCAATCAGGCGGCGTTCGGCGACACGCAAACGACGATGCCGGCGCAAGACGCCCTGGCGAGCGTCGGACTTCGGCTGTTTGCTGAACGTGACGAGGGGGGCGATGACGCCTATTTCCTGTTTGTGGCCAATGAACATTCGGCGCTGACGCGGATATTCACCGATACCGCCTGGCCGGGCAAAGCGGGCGCGCAAGGAGCCTGGAAGGACGTACTGCGGCGCATTCCGGGCGCCTATGCCGATGGTCCGGTGCGGCTTGGCGGGGCGCTGAAGCGGGGCACCAAGGTGCCGCTCGCCGGCTTCATACAGTGGGTGGAGACATGAGGCTGTTGGCGCAAAAACCCGCTGGCCCGGTGGCGGATCGGTTTGTGAAGTCGCAAGCCTACCTGCGGGGCATTATGGGGCCCATCGGATCGGGTAAAACCACGGCCTGCATTCAGGCCTGCGTGTGGGCTGCGTTGTGGCAAAATCCCGGCCCTGACGGCGTTCGTCGCGCGCGCGTGGTGGTGGTGCGCGACACCTATCCTAATCTCGACACCACGACGCTGCGCAGTTGGCATGGCTGGTTTCCGAAGGAACTGGGGCGCTGGAACGGCGATGCGCCGCGGATCCATGAAATCAGATTTGCCTTGCATCGTGAATGGGATGTTGAGCTGGAAATGGTCTTTGTGGCCGTGGGTGATAAACGCGCCGAGGATATCTTTCGAGGACTGGAGCCGACGGCGGTGTGGCTCAACGAGGCCGATTTATTATCACCCGAAGTCTTTCAGTACGCGCGCACCCGCGTTGGGCGCTATCCAGGGCCCAACCTGGGCGGTTGCGCATGGTCTGGCCTGTGGTGCGATTTCAACGCGCCGGATATTGATAATTACATTTACGAGACGTTCGTAGAAAATCCGGGGCCGGAAACCGTATTCTTCCGCCAACCCGGCGGGTTCGACCCCCAGGCGGAAAATATTCACAATCTGCCGGCGCGATACTATGAGCGTCAGGCCGAGGGCATGCCCGATGACAAGAAGCGGCGGCTGATTGACAACCAGTTTGGCTTTTCCCGCGATGGCCAGCCAGTTTACCCAGAATTTCAAGATCACATCCATGTCGCCAATCGTCCGTTGGAGCCGATCAAGGGCTTGAAGCTGATCATCGGGCTGGATGGCGGCATGACGCCGGCGGCCGTCTTCTGCCAGCGCACCAGCATCGGTCAATGGCGGTGCCTGGCCGAACTGGCGGTATTCCCGACCGCGGAAAAAATGCTCGACGCGATGGGGCCAACACGCTTTGCCGAGGTGTTGCGGCAAAAGCTGCGGGATGATTATGCTGATTGGTATGCCCGGCCGGAAAGCATAGAGCTGTGGGCCGACCCGGCGACCGACGCCGGCAACGACGAGAAGGGCGGTGATGAAAGCTGGCTGCGCATCGTGCAGCGCGTGCTGGGCTTGTCCATTCGCCGCGCCGCCACCAATGATCCGACGCTACGCCAGGAAGCGGTGCGGCGGACGCTGCCCCACAGCGTGGAAGGCCAGCCTGCATTTTTGTTAAGCCCCGTCTGTAAGGTGGTGCGCAAGGGTTTCAATAGCGGCTATCACATCCGCCGCATCGCGGTTGCCGGCAGCAATCGCTGGGAAGAAAAGCCCAACAAGAACGAATACAGCCATGTGCATGATGCCTTGCAGTATGCCTTCCTGGGCGGTGGCGAGGGCGTGCGGGTGCTGCGCGGCGATTTTTATCGCCCGGCCGCGCCCGAAGTGGAGGTTGACTATGCTTATTTTGGAGGAGCCGCATGAGTGGACCATTAAAGACCGTCGGTACATTAGTGAAAAAGTCCATCGCCATTCCCGCCGGCGTCTTGGGTTTGAAGAAACCGAAAGCGCCCGCCCTGCCATCGCCGCCGGGCATGCCGATGCGCGATGAAGCCGCGGCGGCAGCGGATCGCGCCGACGCGCTGCGCCGGCGGCAGGGCCGCGCTTCGACCCAACTCTTGGGCGTGCTCGGCGAGGAAGCAGGCAATACCGCCACCAAACTGTTATTGGGGAATTGATGATGAGCAAAATTTATATCGATGAATTCGTCGGCCTGCAAAAAGATGGCGCGGGCCATGTCATGCCGGTGCCGCAGACGCCCGCGATCGTACAACAAGATGGCGTTACGATCGGCGTCGTCAGCGCGCAAAGCGCGGCCTTTAACGCCAATACCCGGCTGATCCGCGTTCACACTGACGCGGTCTGCGCCATCGCCCTCGGCGATAATCCGACCGCGGTGGCGACCAAGGGCCGCATGGCGGCCGACCAGACGGAATATTTCGCGGTCTATCCCGGCCAGAAATTGGCGGTTATCAGCAGCACGTAATGGCCATGACGATCAAGGAAAAACTTAAATCGGGTTTGCGCAAATTGTCGGCGGCGGCGGTTACGGCCGCGCCGCCGGCGGCCGCGGGCGCTGACATCGGCGCGCTGCGGGCGCGTCATTTGCGGATCGGCATGTGGGTCATGACCGAGGCGGGTGTCGGCGTGCTCCATGGCTTTCCGGCCCCGGCGCTCGGCACGGTGCATCTGGTCGATGATGCAGGCCTGGTGGCGAAGATATTGACGGTGAAATTGCAAGACGTGCGCGCGGCGCTGTTTGCGGAAATTCCGCCGGCAAAGAGGCGGCATCTGACGTCGTTCCAGGCGCGGCTAATGGGGTATTTGTAGGAGGTCGGCTATGAAATGGCTTTTCAATATGTTCAAGACCCAGCCGCCGGCGGCCCCGGCCGTGCCGATGCTTCAGGACACGCCGCCCTCGACGCGGGACCGCGCCCGCGCGGCAATCCACGTGGCGCGGTTCGAGCGGGCGCTGGCGCAATGCGCCAAGGGCGAGGCGCGCCGGGCGGAGCTCGCCGCCTGGCTTGAATATTGGCAAGCGGTGGCGCGGCTGCCGCAAAAACCGGAGTAAGGCCGATGCCGACGCCGACCGTTTTTCCTAAGTTCAAGCTGGCGCAGCATAACGGCAACGCCGTCGATCTCGACACCGACACCATCAAAGTGGCGTGGGTCACCAATGCGTGGACGCCCAATCTGGCGACCAACGAGTTTTGGGGCGACATCAGCGCCAACGAGGTGAGCGGCACCGGCTATACCGCCGGCGGCTCGGCCATTGCCGGCGTCACCCTGGCGCTTGATGGCAACACCATGGAATGGGCGCACAATGACCTGTCCTGGGCGCAAAACGCGGCCGGCTTCAGTAATGGCCACTATGCGGTCTGGTACAAGGATACCGGCGTTGCCGGCACCTCGCGGCTGATCATGTATCTGAACGCCGGCGCGGACGTGGGCAATGTGGCCGGCCCCTTGACGCTCGATGGCGACGCCGCCACCGGCGTGCTGCAAGCAGCGTAGGGTGATATATGGCCACCTATTTCGTCGACAGCGCCGGCAGCAACGCTTCGCCTTACGATACTGAGGCGAAAGCGGCCAATAGCATCGTCACCGTGGCGGCGCTGTGGGCGGCTGGCGATATCGTGCGGGTTAAAAGCACGCATTCGGAAACGGCAGGCGCGGCGATCACGCTGACATTTCCGTCAACGCCGGGTCTTAAAATTCTGTCGGTGGCGTTTGATGGCTCCGGTACTGGAGCGTTGACAGCCGGTGCGGTGGTTTCAGTAGGCGCAGCTAACGCAGCTATGAACCTCGGTGCAGGATTCGTTTACGCATACGGCATTACCTGGACGGCTGGGAGCAACAACAACAGTTCTTGCGACTTGCAGGTGGCGAACTCGTCGTCCGCCACTGGTCACGTCTATGATAACTGCACCTTCTCGCTGCCGTCAACGAACAGCGGCGCGCTCTTGTCATTCGGCGCTGGTCAAACTGTTGATTATAGCGGCATTCAAATCGATCTGATCAACTGCACCTGGAACAACGGCAACCAGGCAGGCCGGTCGCTGACGTTTCGTGGCGGCCGCTTTAATGTGCGCGGCCTGTCCTTGGCCGGCACCGCACCGACGACGGTTTTCGGTTTTGCCAGCGGCGTTATATCAAATGTTGTTATGTCAGCAAGTGATCTTTCTGGCGTTGCTTATACTAATCTTGTTGATGTCGGCATTACTACTGCTGCTACTTTTGTCGCATCTCAGTGTAAATTACGTAGCGGCTCTAGTAATGTTACTGGAGCTTTTGGCGGGCCTGGCGCGGCGGAAGTGGTGCTGATCGACTGCGACAGTGGCGATAACCACTATACCTACTATTATGCCTCGTGGGCCGGTACGATCACCGCGAGCAATACGATTTACGCCGCCGCCGGCAATGGCACCGACAGCATTTCCTGGCAGATGGAAAGCTCCGCCAACGCCAGCTTCGAGTGGCCTCTGCGCTCGCCGCCGATCTCGCGCTTCAATTCCGCGCTGACCGCGATGACGGTCAAGGTCGCGGTGATCAACGACGGCACCACGTTCAAGGATAACGAAGCGTGGCTGGAATTGCTCTATAAGGGTACGGCTGGGTCGCCGATCGGGACGTGGAACATTTCTGATCGCGCCGCCGACATTCTGGCTGCCAGCGCCAACCAGACCACGGACACCACCACCTGGACTGGCACTGGTGGCTTCACGTCGGCGGTGAAACAGGAGCTTAAAACTGGCTCGCTGACGCCAGCGGAAATCGGCCCGCTGACTGGCGTGGTGTGTTTGGCCAAGCCAAGCTCGACGCTTTACGTCTCGCCGCTACTGGAGGCCGCTTGATGACCATTCAGTGGCAGCCGCCGGCGTTATCGATCGCCGCAGCCTTGTGGCGGGGCGGCTATGTCAATGAGGACGGCGGCCTAGAGTGGCAGCCGTCGGTCAATGGCTACATCAATGAGCAGCCGGCGGGGGGAGGCACCACGGTGACGGTGACGGCGGGGACCATCACTTATGGCGGGCAGTCAATCACGGTTTCGGCGGCTACCGTGCTGCCGGTCAGCGCGGGCGCGATCACTTACGCCGGGCAAGCGATCGGGGTGGTGACGGGAACGGTGGTGGCGGTCAGCGCCGGTGCTGTCGTCTACGCTGGCCAATTGATCCAGGTGCTGGCGGTGATCGTTACAGCTGGTCGGCGCGCAGGCGGACTATTGGGCGGTTTGATTAATTTTGCGCGCCTGGGCGCGCTATCGGGGAGGTGAGCATCATGGCGGATAGCATTGCCGATGACGTTATGCGCGAACAAAGTCAACTGGCGGCCATCCGGGCGCCGTGGGAGGCGCATTGGCAGGAATGCGCGCAGTTCGTCTTGCCGCGCCAAGATGAGTTCTTCGGCGCGCGCTCGCCCGGCGGCAAGCGCACGGAAAAGATGTTCGACAGCACCGCGCCCCTGGCGCTGGATCGGTTCACGGCGGCCATGGAAGGCATGCTGGTGCCGCGCACCCAGAAGTGGCACCGGCTACGCGCCACCGATCCGGCGCTGAACAAAATCCCGGCGGTCATTGCCTATTTCGAGGAGGCGACGGAAATCTTATTCCGTTCCCGCTACGCACCGCATTCAAACTTCCCCAATCAGATCAATGAGACGTTCGCCTCGCTCGGCGCGCTCGGCACCTCGGCGATGTTTCTGGACGACATGCCCGGCAAGGGGATTTATTACAAATCGCTGCACTTGTCGGAAATATTCATCTCCGAAGACCATCGCGGCCGGGTGGATAAAGTGCATCGTAAATTTCGCTACTCTGTCCGCCAGGCGGTGAAGCGGTGGGGATTGGATCAGTTGCCGGCTGATATGCAGCAGGTTTATGCGGCCGAGCCGGAACGCAAATTCGATTTTATTCATTGTGTCCGCCCCAACGAAGAGCGCCATCCCGCTCGCGCCGATTTTAAGGGCATGGAATACGCCAGTTATGTCATCGTCTGCGATAGCCGGTCATTAGTGCACGGCGGCGGTTACCGCACCATGCCGATGCCGGTGTCGCGCTACCGCACTTCCCCTCGTGAAATATATGGCAGGTCGCCCGCCATGGAGGCGCTGGCGGCGATCAAGATGATCAACGAGATGAAAAAGACCATGCTGCGGGCCGCCCATAAGCAGGTCGATCCGCCGATGCTGATCCATGACGATAATGTCATCAGCCGGTTGCGGCTGGTGCCGAATGGTCTTAATGTCGGCGGCGTCGACAGTCAGGGCCGGCAAATGATCCAGCCGTTGCAGACCAACGCCCGGCTCGATTACGGCTTGCAGATGCTGGAGGCCGAACAGCGGACCATCAACGACACCTTCCTGGTGTCGCTGTTTCAGATCCTGGTGCAGACGCCGGAAATGACCGCGACAGAAGTGTTGGAACGGGCCAAGGAAAAGGGCTGGCTCTTGGCGCCGACCATGGGGCGGCAGCAGGCGGAACTACTAGGGCCGATCATTGAGCGCGAGCTTGATCTTCTGGCGGCCAACGGCGTGCTGCCGGAGATGCCGCCGGAACTTGTCGAGGCGCGCGGCGACTATGCCATCGAGTACGACAGCCCCCTAAACCGCGCCCAGCGCGCCGAAGAGGCGGCCGGTTTTTTTCGCACCATCGAGGGCTTGACGCCGCTCGCCCAGTTGAGCCCGGAGTTCAGCAAGGTGCTGGCGGAAAAATTCGACGCCGACGCGGTGATCGACATGCTGGTGGACGTCAATGGCGTGCCGCAGCGTTTGCTGTTGAGCGAGGACAAGCGCCGGGCCAAGGAACAGGAGGAGCAAGACGCGAGCGAGCTGCAGGGCATTCTGGCCGCCGCGCCGGTGGTGGCCAAGACGGCGAAGGATATGGCGGCCGCCGGCGCCGCCGCAGGGGCCGCCCTTGCCTGACGCCCGTCATATCATTCATCTGGTGCGGCGGACGCGGCATCTGCGCCGGGCCCGCGCCTGGCGGCAATTGCTGCTCGACGACCGCGGCAACCTGACTTCAGCCGGCCACGATGCGTTGGCGCACTTGCGGTCGCTGTGCTGCGTATCAAAGCCGAGCCACGTGGCCGGCGATCCTTATAGCACCGCCTTCAACGAGGGCCGGCGTGACGTTTTTAACCAGATCACCGCCTATCTGCACCTGACCGAGAAAGACATCATCGATTTAACGGAGGATTATCATGACGACGACTGAAGCCGCCGACGCGGCGGCCCCTGCGGCTACTACCACTACCGCCCCCGCCGCCGCCACCGGCGCCAGCGCTGGCCAAGGCGGGGAGGCCACCGCGCCAGACTGGCTGGCGACCTTGCCGGACGCCTTGCAGGGGGAGCCGACCCTGAAGCTTTTCAAGGACGTGCCGGCGCTGGCGCAATCCTACGTCGAGGTGCGGAAGGCGATCGGCCAAGACAAGGTGATCCTGCCCAAGGATGCCGATGACGCCGCCGGCTGGGACCGCGTTTACCGGGCGCTGGGCCGCCCGGAGGCGGCGGATAAGTATGAGCTGCCGGCGGTGGAGGAGGCGGATCAGAAGTTCTTATCCGCCTATTGTGAGGTAGCGTTCCAGAACGGTCTAAATAATGCTCAAGCCAAGAACCTGATGGACTTCGCCAATGCCCGCGCGGCGGAAATCCAGAAGGCGGAGGATGACGCCCGCCAAGCGCGTCTGGCGCAGGAAGAAGCGGCCCTGAAAGCGGAATGGGGGGCGGCCTATGACGCCAACGACGCCATCGCCAACCGCGCCATTCAGCGCTTCGGCATGGGGCCGGATCATTTTAAAGCTTTTCGCGATAGCATGGGATTTGCCGCCTCGATGAAATTTTTGCACAAACTCGGCGCGGCGCTCGGCGAAGCGGGGTTTGTGCCCGATGGCCAGCCGGCCGTCGGCGCGATGACGCCGGCGCAGGCCCAGGCGGAGATCGCAGTGTTGCAAAAAGACAAGGGCTTTGGCGACAAGCTCTTGAACAAAGATGCCGAGGCCAAGAAAAAGTGGGACCAATTGCACGCTTGGGCGGTGGGTCAGCCGGGGTAATCATTGCCGAAGCCGTTGCACGTAACGGCTTCGGCCGGGTTTTTTGACTTGCTTTTCCGCCCGGTCTGCGGGATGATGGCGACGCCCATTTTTTTCGGACAATCAGCCTCCCGCTGACCCGATGCTTCGCGGTAAAGCGCCGCCGCCGACGCAGGCGTAAAATGTCAGAACGCGGACCGGGCTTCTCCCGACAATCCCTTCGATCGGTTTTCAACCAATCAAGGGATTGCACCAATGTCCGAAAATCTCGTTACCCTTTACGCCAAGCAATACGCCAGCAACATCGAATTGCTGGCGCAGCGCATGTCGGTGCTGCAAGACACCGTCACCGTCGGCGCGCACAACGGCGATAAAGCCTCGCCGGTGGATCAGGTCGGCTCCCTGGAAATGAAGCAGGTGACCGACCGCTTCGCCGCCATTACCCCCCAGGCAGCGCCCACGGCGCGGCGCTGGGTGGTGCCCACGGCCTGGGATTGCGCCCAGTTGGTGGATAAGTTCGATAAATTGAAAATGATGAAAGACCCCGACAGCGCGCTGGTGCAAACCGCGGCGCTGGCCAAGGCGCGCAAGTGGGACGATCTTATCATAAATGCCTTTTTTTCCGCCGCCTACACCGGGGCGGAAGGCACGGCGACGACAGCTTTTACCGCCGGCAATGTGGTTGGCGTCGCCCATGGCGCGGCGGCGGCCACCGGGCTGACCGTGGCCAAGCTACGCAAGGCCAAGCAGCTGGCCATCGCCAATCATTACAACCCGCAATTCGAGCAGCTTTATTGCGTCATCAACAGCATTCAGCACGACAACCTCTTGGCGGAAGCCCAAGTAACGTCGCTGGACTTTAACGACAAGCCGGTGCTGGTGGATGGCCTGGTCACCCGCTTCCTGGGGATTAATTTCAAGATCTGCGAGGGCCTGCAGACCGGCACCGATGACGCCGCCGGCACGTCCCGCGCCGTCCCGGTTTACACCAAGGGCGGCATGCACCTGGGCAAGTGGGATGATCCGGAGCCGGACGTTTCCCAGCGCAAGGATCTGAAACTGCACCCCTGGCAGATTTATCAGCAAATGATCGGCGGGGCGACGCGCACCGACGAAACCAAGGTCTTTAAAATCTGGTGCCGCGAATAGCCGGCGATTGAACACCCTTGAAGGAGAATTGATATGGCTGTTGCATCCCGCAAATCCGGCGCGATCACCAATCGCGACGCGACGCCGCCGGTGATTAATAACGCGCGCTTGACCGGCGCGCGGCCGATCGTCGCCGTCGGCACCCTGGAAACCGTCAGCGGCGATGATATCGCCTCGGTTTACCGCATGATCCAGGTGCCGTCGAATGCCCGCATGCACGATTTGTTGCTGTTTAGCGACGACATCGGCACCACCACCATCGCCGATATCGGCCTTTACCGCACCACGGCGGATGGCGGGGCGGTGGTGGACGCCGATTTCTTCGGCTCCGCCGTCAGCCTGAAGGATGGCGCGCTCAATGGCGTCGACGTGCTCCATGAAAGCGCGGTCTATGGGCTGGAGGATATTGAAAAAACCATTTGGGAAGGCCTCGGCTTGAGCGCCGACCCGATGATTGATTACGACATTGCGCTGACGCTGACGGCGGCCGCCGACGCCGCTGCAACGGTGCAGCTAAAGGCAATGTGGGTCGTCTAACCGCATCCGCACCGCCAGCGGGCGGCGACGGCAGCCGCCCGCCAGCTTTTTTCAACAGGAGATGAACCATGGCAACACGCCGCTATAAAACCTCGGTCGGGGATAGTGACGGCGACGTGGTGGAAGAAGTGGGCGCGGCCACCAATTCCGACACCATCGAGCTGACGGTGGACCTGGCGACCACGCAAGTGGTCGAGGGCGCTGGCGCCCGGGGCGTCACACGGGCTGAAGTGCTGGCCGGGCTGGACCGCATTCGCAACAAGATTATTGGCGGCAATTGGCCGCCGGCGTAACCGAGGCGACCCCATGGCATCGGTCACCTCGATTTGCAATCTGGCGCTCGGCAAGTGCGGCGAAAGCCAGAAAATCATTGACATCACAGAAAATTCCCGCGCGGCCAGGGCCTTGAATGCGGCCTATGAAACCGTGCGGGATATCTGCTTACGCGATCATCCCTGGAATTTCGCCAAGCGCCGGGCGGCGCTGGCGGCTGCAATCGAGACGCCGGCGTGGGGCTTTGCCTATGCCTTTGACCTGCCGGCCGACTGCCTGCGCCTCATCGAAGTCAAAGACCTGCGCGCCGATGATTACGAGGTACGCGGCCGCACCATCGAAACCGACGCCGCGGGGCCGCTTTACATCGATTATATCGCCCGGATCACCGATCCCAATCAATACGACGCCGGTTTTGTGGCGGTCTTCTCGACCCGCCTGGCGGCGGAAGTCGCCTATGAAATCACCCAATCGCGCGCCTTAAAGGACGGCCTGTTGAGCGAATATGAGGCGTGGCGGCGGACAGCGAGCAATGTCAACGGCCAGGAAAACCCGCCGCGCCGCATCGATGAAGCCGATGACGCTTGGTTGAACGCCCGGCTATGAGAGCAAGCCCGATCATATCCGCGTTCAACGCCGGCGTGCTGTCGGCCCGGCTCTCGGGCCGCATCGATTATGAGAAATACCGCAACGGCTGCCGGTCGATGTTGAATACCACGCCGGTGATCCAGGGGGCGGCCTTCAAGCGCTCCGGCTCGCGCTATGTGGCGGCCGCCAAGCACGGCGACAAGGACGCCCGTCTGCTGCCGTTCGTTTATAACGCGACGCAAGGCTATGTCATCGAGATGGGTGATCAGTATTTCCGCTTCTTCACCAACAATGGCCGGATCGAAACCGCGCCCGATATCGCATATGAAGTCAGCCATCCTTATGTGGAAGCCGACCTGGCGGCAGTGGATTACTGGCAAAGCCTGGACGTTTTATATTTAACCCACGGCGGCTATCAGCCGCGCAAGCTGTCGCGCACGTCCGCCACCACCTTTGCCCTGGCCGCCATCGACTTGAAGGGTGGCCCCTTTAAGCCCTTGAACAAGGACGACGCCCTGACCGTTTACGCCAGCGCTGCGTCGGGCAGCGGCATCACGCTGACGGCATCGAGCGCGATATTTCAGCCCGGCCATGTGGGCGCGCTGTTTTATTTACAACAAAAAGACTTCAAGGGCATTGCCGCCTGGGAGCCGGATAAAACCATCGCGGTGGGCAACAAGCGCCGCTCCGACGGCAAGGTTTATGAGGCGACCGCCATCGGCGCTGGCGCCAAAACCGGCACCGTCCAGCCCACCCACACCAGCGGCGAATGGTCGGACGGCGACGATGGCGTGACCTGGAAATTCCTGCACGCCGGCTTCGGCTGGGTCAAGATCGTCGGCTATACCTCCGGCACGGTGGTGACGGCGGACGTGGTGCAGCGGCTGCCGGACAACGTGGTGGGGGCCGGCAATCCCACGCCTAAATGGGCGCACGCCGCGTTTTCCGCTGTCGAAGGCTGGCCCAGTTGCGTCGCCATTTATCAGGAGCGGGTATGGTATGCCAAGGACACCACGCTTTATGGGTCGGTGATCGGCGATTACGACAACTTCGCGGCACGCGATGACGGCGGCCTGGTGACCGCCGACATGGCCATCACCTGGCCGCTCTCCGGCTCGCGCAATGATATCATTCAGTGGCTCGCCGCCGACCGCGTTCTTCTGGTCGGCACCTCGGGCGGCGAAGTGATCGTAGGGCCGGCGTCGCAATCGGAGGGGTTGTCGCCGCTGAATATTCGCGCCGCCTTGCAATCCGCCTACGGTTCAAAAAAGACCCGGCCGGTGCAGGCCGGATCGCGGGTGCTGTTTATTCAGCGCGCCGGGCGCATGCTCCTTGAAAGCCGCTATGACTATCAAGAAGACCGCTACGTGGCCCAGGACGTCACGCTGCTGGCGGAGCATCTCACCGCCGGCGGCATGATCGAGGCCGCCTACCAGCAAAACCCCGACAGCCTGATTTGGGCGGTGCGCGGCGATGGCGCGCTTTTGTCTATGACCTACCGCGCGGAGGAGGACGTGCGCGCCTGGTCGCCGCATCAGCTGGCCGGCTATGCGGACGCGGAGCGCACCGTGCCGGCGCAAGTCAAAAGCGTGGCGGTCATCCCCGATCCTGATGGCGTGATCGACCAGCCATGGCTGCTGGTGGCGCGCACGATCAACGGCGCGCCCGCGCGGCATATCGAATATCTGACGCCGTTGTGGGTGATTGGCTCGGCTGCGGCAGAAGCGTTTTTTGTCGACGCCGGCGCCACCTATGACGGTTCGCCGGCGACGGTGATTTCCGGTCTTGACTACCTCAACGGCGAAACGGTGTCGATTTTGGCCGATGGCGCGCCGCATCCCGATCGCGTGGTGGCCGGCGGATCGATCACGCTGGCGCGCAGCGCGTCAAAGGTGCACGTTGGGCTGTTTTACAGCGCCCACGTGGCGCCGATGCGGCTGGAGGATGGCGGCGAGACCGGCCCAGCGCAAGGCAAAATCAAGCGCCTGCATAAAATAGTGCTGCGCCTCATCGATACCTTGGGCGTGCGCGCCGGGCCGACGGCCGACGTGCTGGATACCCTTTATTTTCGCTCGTCGGCCGATGCCATGGACGCGCCGCCGGCGCTGTTTACCGGCGATTTGGAAGTCGGCTGGCCGGGCGGCTATGAAACCGACGGCTTCATATGGCTCGAAAGCTTTCAGCCGCTGCCGATGATCATCGCGGCGGCCATGCCGCACTTCGTGACTTATGAGGCGCGATGATGGAGGTGCGGCCTTTTCATCCCGCCGATCTGGACGCCTTCGTGGTGCAGCCGGCGCAGGCCGCCGAGCTGGCGGCGGCGCGGCGCGAATACGGCGAAAATTTGCGGGCGTATGGTCCGGCTTGGAGCGGCCTCGTCGGCGGCACGCTGTTGATCATCACAGGTCTTGTCGACCTCGGCGGCGGCCGCGCGCTGGCATGGTCCTATCTGTCCGTGCTTGCCGGCCGCCACATGACGGCAGTGACGCGGGCGGCGCGCGCCGGTCTTGCCAAACAGCCGTTCCGCCGCGTGGAAATGACGGCGCGGGCCGACTTTCCGGCGGCGGCGCGGTGGGCGGCGCTCCTCGGCTTTGCTTACGAAGGGCGGCTGCGGTCATTTTTTGATGATGGCGGCGACGCCGATCTGTTCGCGATGGTGCAGCCATGAGCGGCGCGCTTAAGGCGGTGGGCAGCATTCAGGCCGGCAACGCGGCCTATAAATCGGGCATGTATAACGCCGCGGCGGAAGAAGATGCGGCGGCGCAATCGGTCTTGGCCGCTGGGGCGAAGGAAGGCGCGTTGCGGCGTAATTTCCGCCGCACGCAAGGGGAGCAACTGACGGCGCTGGCGGCCAATGGCGCGGTGCTCGATAGCGGCTCGCCCTTGGATATCCTGATGGACAGCGCGACGGAAGCCGAGCTCGATGCGCTGACCGCGCGCTATGAAGGCCAGCAAGCCTACCGCTCCCACAAAGCGGCGGCGAAGCTGCAGCGCATGGGCGCGAAATCGGCGCGCACGGGGGGCTATATTTCGGCCGCCGCGCAACTGGCCGGCGCATTTGAAAAAACGAAAAACGGTGCTTGAATGGCGCGGATCCCGATTTATACCCAGCAAAGCGTCGCCTCGGCCGGGCCGGGCCTGCCCCAAGCCGGGGCGGCCGCGTTTGGCGGCGCCATCGCTGGCGCCCTCAACGATGTCGGCAATGAAGTGGCCGCCTATGAAGACCGCCAGCGCCGCCGGGAGGAAGAAGCGGCGGTTACCGACGTGAGCGTTAAGGTGGCCGAGGCCGATGCCCATTGGCCAAAGATCTTGCGCGAGCGCGAGGGGGCGGCCGCGCCGGGCGCGCCGGGCCACACCGACGCCATCATCAAGGACTTCGACGCCTATCAGGCCGAGGTGCTGGGCGGCATTGGCAACATGAAGGCGCGGGCTTACGCCCAGAAATCCCTGGCGGCCTTGCGGGCCGACGTGGTGGAACAAGCCCAGGCCTTCGAGGCGCGCCAGCGCGCCGCCCAACAGGTTGGCAACTTCGCCCGCACGGTCGACTTGAACCGTAACACCATTCAGGACGACCCGGCCAAATTCGGCCCGCTTTATGCTAAAAGCATGGCCATGGTGGCGGCCTTGACCTTGCCGCCGGACGCCAAGGCGAAACTTGCCGCGGATACGCAAGATGGCCTCGCCAGCTCGGCGGTGATCGGCGAGATATCGCGCGATCCTGATGCCGCCTTGGACAAGTTGAAAAAGGGCGAATGGAACCAGTACCTGACGCCGGAAGCCAAGATTAAGCTGACCAACCAGGCGGAAGCGGAGATCGCGCAGCGGGCGGCCCTGGCGCGCCGCGCCCAGGCGGAACAGCGCGTCGAGCTGGGCAATCGCTTGGAGGACTTCAAGGCCAATCTGGACGCCGGGCTGCCGGTGGACCCGGAAGAGATCGGCCGCGCCGCGGCCGCGGCCCGCGCCATCAACCGGCCGGAACTGGCGCGCGCCATCGACACCATGGGGCGGCGCAACGATTTGACGGCGCGGCTCAATGTGCTGCCGCCGGTGGAGCTGCAAAACCAGATCAATCACCTGTCGGGCACCATCGCCGCCGGCCAGGCCACGGCGGAGCAGCTGCGCGACCGCGAGACGGCTGAAGGCGTGCTGCGCGCCATGACGTCCGCCCTGGCGCAGGATCCGCTATCGTGGGCGGCCAAGGTCGGGGTGGCGCGGGCGCCGGCGCTGGATTTCAGCGACGAGGCAAGCTTTGCCGCGCGGGTCAAAACCGGCGATGGCGTGGCGGAATATTACCGCACGCCGCCGGTTTACCTGACCAACGAGGAGGCCACCAGGCTGGCCGGGCAAATCGCCGTTGCGTCCGCCGATGGCAAGATGGACTTCGCGCGCCGCCTTTCGGCGGGCTTCGGCCCGCGCGCGGCGTCGCGGGTGTTCGCGCAGGTGGCCCCAAAAGAACCATTATTCGCGCACGCCGGCGGGCTGGCCATGCTGGGGCCGGACCAGGCGCTTTCCGCCCGGCAGATTTTTGCTGGCGAAGAATTGATGAAAGCCGGAACGGCGGTGGTGAAAGATGGCGCCGGGCTTGGCGGCCAGGCCCTGGCGCTGCAGCCGCAGGCGCGTGGCGCTATTGTCCAGGCGGCGGCGGCGATCTACACGGCGGAAGCGGCGCGCCAGGGGCTGACCAAGGATGATTTCGACGATGACCTTTGGAAGCAGTCTTTAAACCGCGCGGCGGGGGCGAGCGTGGGCGCGGACGGCAAGACCCGCGGCGGCTTTCATACGCCGGGCAGCGCCGGTTTTGCCGGTTTTGGGCGCCGGAACGTCCATCCGATCCTGTTGCCCGCCGACATGACGGGGGAGGAATTCGACGATCTGGTTTACAGCCTGACGCCGCAAAAGGCCGCCGCCGCCGGCCCCAGCGGCAAGGCGCCTATTTACGAGAACGGCGATCCCGTGCTGATCGACCCCACCCGGCCCGGCTACCTGTGGGATGCTGGCGACGGCAAATATCTGATCAGCACCGACGCCGCCGGCCTGGATTTATGGGGTGATGGCGGCGGCGGAGTTTACGTGCTGGACGTGCGCAAATTGCGGGGGGCCAAGCCATGAGCTTCTGGCCTGCCGATAGCGTGGAGCGCGGCATCGCCGAAGCAAGGGCAGCGGGGGCGCGGATCACGCCCGGGCCGGCGACCGGATTGCTGGAAAATATTTCCGTCGGCTACGAAGCGATCCGCATCGCGGACACCACCAACGCCCCGGCGCGGCGGCGCTTTGAGGCCTACGAGCCGATCGTCGCGGCGCTGAACCAGGAGGCGCGGTGGAGCGAACGGCTGACCAATCCCTATCATTCCGAGCGTTATTTCCCTGAAGGCGGTCACTCCCGCATCCGCAGCCGCAACAGCTGGACGGCCCCTGGCGTGACGCCGGCGGAACAGGAAGACATCATTTGGCGCGAGATCGCCGCGCGGCGCGCCTTAGACCCTGGTTTTTTGCCCGATGCACCGGCCTCCAAGGCCGAATTTGACGCGGGCGTGAAGGCCGCCGCCCTGGAGCGCCTGGCCGCCACCGACAAGGTGCGCGCGCGCGCCAGCACGGCGGGGGCGATTGGATATTTCATTGGCGGCGTCGGCGGCGCATTCACCGACCCGGTGAATATTTTAAGCCTGCCCATCGGCGCCGGCGCGGCGCGGACGATCGTGCAGACCATGGCGCGCGAGGCGGCGGTCAACATGGCGATCGAGGCGGGATCGCAACCCGCCATCGCGCAGAGTTATGAAAGCCTGGGCTTGGATTTCACCGCCGCTGACGCGGCGACGAATATCGCCGCCGCCGGGGTTGGCGCGGGACTGATCCGGGGCGGCATCGAGGTCGCGCCCAAAGCGGCGCGGGCGGGCCGCGAGACGACGCGCAAACTCATCGATCTGGCCAAGAAGAAGCCCAATCCGACGGTGGAGGAAAAGGCCGCCATCACGGTCCTGGAGACCAAGCTCGATATCGATGCAAGCTCGCCCTTCGCCGATGTTCCACGTGGAAACGCCGAACACCGGGAGCGGCTGGCGCAGGCGGTGGATGACCTGGAAGCTGGTCGGCCGGTGGATCTGCCGGATATTCCCGAGGAGCTCTACCCCGAACCGTTGCGGCGGGAGAGCATCGACCGTCTGGCGGCCGAGAACGCCGCGCGCCAGGCGGCGGAGGAAGAAGCCTTCAAGGCCGCCAATCCGCCGCCGACGCGCCGGCCGCCATCACTGATCGATGATTTGAAAAAATATCTGGCCAGCCAGCCCAAGGGGGCGCGGCGCGGCATCGACCTGGCGGATGCGGTCAGCCATGGCGCGGTGCATCCGGATGACCTGAAATCCGACGTGGGTCTAAAAATGCTGTTCCGCAAGGAGCGCGGCATGAGCCTGGACAGTCTGGGCGAATGGTATCGCGAGCAGGGTTACGATCTTGCCGGCGGCATCAGCGAGACGGGCCGCGCCGAGCCGGAGGAGATCGCCGCCGCCATCGCCCGTGATATTGCCGGCCGCAAGGCCGGCCAGGGCGTTTACGCCGGCCACCGCCAGGCGGAAGCGGACGCTTATCAGAACTGGCTGCGCGCGGTGTCGGATTTCGAGCAGCGCCATGTGGAGAAGATCGAGACCCACGCTGAGCTGCGCGACCGCCTTGAGACGCTGAGCGATGAGGAGTACGATGCCCTCGAACGCGAGGCCATCCAGGCGGAAGAATTTTACAAGACCGCGAAGGACACCTTTGATGACGACATCCCCTTCGACGACAGCGAAGCCTTCCCGGGCGGAACGCCTGCGCGCGAAGTTCGACATTCCGGCGAACCGCCGGCTGGCGGCGGACGTGCTGGCGGACCCCAACGCCTCGCCGACCCGGCGCGAGGCGGCGACGAAGCTCAACCGACTGATGGATTGGGTGGAGGCCGTGACAGCGCCGCCGCCCAAGAATGGCTAGACGGCTTTTCCGACCCGGCCGGCCCCGGCCAGAAAACCCAAGCTGACCTTTTAGAACATGACATCCGGGCGCGGCTGGCGCAGGCCGCCGCCCCAGAAACGCCGAGCGCAACGCTGGGCGCGCGGCTGCGCCAGTTCTTCCGCGATGCCCTGGCCGCCAAGGACCGGCGCTTGACCCTGGATATGGGGCCGGTGACTGATGCGGTGGCAAAATCCGTGGCCGCCGAAACCGGCGTTTCCGTCGCCGGCTACCGCCACCTGCTTGACAATTATGCGGTGCGCCATATTCAGGCTCAGCATGGCGGCGCATCGGAGACGTTGCGCGGCCAGTTGCCGATCACGGCGGAAGATTGGGCTTTGCTGCCGGAGATCGTCAGCGCGCCCGATCGGGTGGCCGATGCCGGCAAGACGCGCCAAGGCCGCGCCGGCGTGCGGTTCGAGAAACAGATCGGCGATCACTATTATTTGGTGGAGGAAATCCGGACCAAGCGCCGGCAACTGGTGCCGGTGACGTTTTATAAGCGGCCTGCGGGGGATGGCGGCCCGCCACGTGTCGATGCCCCGAAGGCCCCCGCACCCAACGTCCGAGACGTTTTGGCGGGCCGCGCGGAGCAAGATATAGCACCGGCGACGGAAAATTTCAACTCGGCGGCGGATGAGCTGGG
The DNA here is from genome assembly GCA_003577275.1 of Pseudomonadota bacterium. Taxonomy (GTDB): domain Bacteria; phylum Pseudomonadota; class Alphaproteobacteria; order Sphingomonadales; family Govanellaceae; genus PRO5. The sequence goes on along the minus strand of QEVO01000005.1, from coordinate 164,362 downwards.
CCTGACGGCCGATTTTGAAATCCGGCTGTCGGACGAGGGCGAGGCGGTGCGGCTGGCCGATGCGCTCGATGAGCTCGACATGGATGAGGTGGCCTTAAAGCTGATGGAGGGCTGCCTATGAGCTTCAAGGCATGCCTGACGAAGCTGTTGCGGGAAGGCAAGATCAATGCCGAGCGCGCCAGGGCGGCGCAGGAAACCTATGATCAAATCTATGATGACCTGGCGCGCACCATGGATCCGGTGCAGGCCGAGCTGGCGGCCAGCGAGCGGGCGCTGAAATCGCTGCAGGCGGAGACCCTGGAGAAGCGCCGGCAAACGCTGCTGCAGGCGCGGGTGCAGGCGCGGGTGCTGAAGGACATCCAGGGGTTTGGCGACGGCTCGGCCAAGGCCATGGCGGATGGCGCCCGCAAGCTTATGGACCGCACATCCGTCATTCGGCTGAAGCCCAGGGGGGAAGCAAAATATTCCGATTTGGAAGCCCGCCAAGGCGCCATCGTGCGGTTGGCGCATTCCAAGATGGTCGAGGTGCTGGCGACCTTCCGCCGCGATCTATTGGGCCGGGTGCGTGAACCGGCCAAGCTTGACAACCTGGTGCGGGAACTGAAGGGGGAGGTTAGCGGCGATGCCTCGGCCAAGGAATTGGCCCACGCCTTTAGTGCCACGGCCGAATGGCTGCGGACCCGATATAACGCCGCCGGGGGCCGGCTGGCAAAATTGAAGAACTGGGGCCTGCCCCATAATCATGACACCCTGGCGGTTAGAAAAGCGGGCTTTGAGGTATGGCGGGCGGAAATTCTCCCGCGTCTTGACGTTGCCAGCATGATTGACGAAACGACCGGCGCGCCGTTCAGCCCGCAAAGCCTCGAACTGGCGTTGCGGGCGGTTTATGAAACCATCGTTACCGACGGCTTCGTCAAGCTGCGACCGGGCCAGGCGGGCGGCCGTAAGCTCGCCAACCGCCGCCTGGACCATCGCTTCCTGATTTTCAAGTCCGCCGACGACTGGCTGGCCTACCACAATGAATTTGGCGCCGGCACCCCGTTTGACGTCATGATGGGGCATATCCACGGCATGGCGCGCGACATCGCGGCGCTGGAAATTTTAGGCCCCAATCCCACTGCTACCCTGCGCTGGCTCAATGATACCGTGGCGCGCCAGGCGGCGCTGGAAGACGCCGCCGGCGGCGTCACTTCAGCCATGGACGAGGCGCGTAAATCGGCCCGCGCGGTCAATAATATGTGGGCGGTTTATTCCGGCAGCGCCACTGTGCCGGTGGATGCGCGCTTGGCCCGCGCCGGCGCCGCCACCCGCGCCTTTCTGGTGGCCGATCAATTAGGGTCGGCGGCGCTATCGGCCATATCGGACCTGGGCTTCCAAGCGGTGACAGCGAAGTTCAACGGCCTGCCAGTGGCAAAGACGCTGGGCGGGTATCTGAAGCTGTTTCGCCCTTGGGTCACCGCCGATCAGAAGCTGGCGGTGCGCGCCGGCGCTGGCGCCGAGGTGTGGGCGAAAGTGGGCGGCGCGCAACAGCGTTTTGTCGGCGAAGTGAATGTGCCTGAAATCGCGGCGCGGTTATCGGACGGCGTGCTGCGCGCTTCTGGCCTTAGCCTATTGACTGAAACCGGAAGGCAGAATTTTGCTTTAGAGCTTTCCGGCCATTTAGGGGATATGGCCGGTAAAAAATTTGCTGAGCTGCCGCCGCCGACGCAACGGATGCTGGCGCGGTATCGGCTTGATGGCGATGTCTGGGATATTATCCGCTCCACGCCACTGCACGATCCCGATGGGGTCGCCATTTTACAGGCGGCGGATATCGCCGCGCGCGGCGATCTGCCCGGCGGTCTTGCCGAAGAGCTTGCCACCCGCATGCTGGAAATGGTCCACACCGAAACCAAATTTACGGTGCCGTCAACCACCTTGGCGGCGCGTACGGCATTAGGTGGCGCTTTGCCGCGGGGGACATTTTGGGGTGAGGTGGCGCAATCCGTCGCCATGTACAAATCTTTTGGGTTGACTTTGATGTACACGCACGTTGCCCGCGCCCTGGAGCAAAAGACCATGGCCGGTAAGGCGTCCTACGCTGCCAATTTGATGATCGCCACCACAGTCATGGGCGCGGTGGCCATGCAACTGAAACAGATTGCCGCCGGCAAGGATCCCCGGCCGATGGACAGCGACGAATTTTGGGCGGCGGCCATGCTGCAAGGCGGCGGCATCGGGATTTTCGGCGATTTTCTTTTTTCCGACGTCAACCGCTTCGGCGGCTCGCTGGCGCAAACGCTGGCGGGGCCGGTGGTGGCGCTGGGCGATGACATACGCAAACTGATGCTGGGCAATGTGATGCAGTTGCCGGGCGACGATCCGACAAACTTCGGGAGGGAGCTGGCGAATTTCCTGCGCCGCTATACCCCCGGCTCCTCGATCTGGTACGCGCGGCTGGCTTTTAACCGCATCCTGTTTGATCAGCTGCAGCAGGAAATCGACCCCGGCCATCGCGATGCTTTCCGCCGCATGGAGCAGCGGGCGCGGCGCGAATTTGAACAGGACTACTGGTGGCGGCCGGGCGAGATCGCGCCTGATCGCGCGCCTGATTTGGGAAACGCAGTGGAGTGAGCTGATGACGGTAGAAACGACAGCCGCGCGCAAGCAGTATACCGGCAACGGGGTGACGGCGGCGTTCGCCACCACGTTCAAATTCGCCGCCAATGCCGACCTGGTGGTGACGCTGACGGACACCGACACTGGGGTGGAGACCGCGCAGACGCTGGATACTGATTACACGGTTTCCGGCGCGGGGGCGGCGGCTGGCGGCACGGTGACGTTCGCGACGCCGCCCGCCAGTACGGATCGCGTGACGATCGAGCGGCAGACGACCCTGACGCAGGAACTGGATTACGTGGAAAACGATCCGTTCCCGGCCGAAAGTCATGAAGGCGGTCTTGATAAATTGACCATGGCGGTGCAGGAACATAGAACAACGCTGGCGCGGACGCTGAAACTATCTGCGAGCGATCTGCCGTCCACCTTGAACAATCTGCCCAGCCAAACTGATCGCGCGTCCCGCGTCATGGGGTTTGATGCTGCCGGCCAGCCGGCGGCCGGCGCCTTAATCGCCAACATTGATGCGGCCATTGCGGCGTTCCTGGGCGGCGTTTCCATCGGTGAAATTTCCAGCGTCGGCGACACCGCCACCATGGAGCTGCTCACCGGCATGGCCGACAAGCAGGTGATTTACGTCGTCGGCTATCACGCCAACAGTCGTGTGGGTGGCGGCTACTTTCAATTCATCGCCGGATCGGCGGCGACGGTGGATAACGGCCTTGTTTTCACCGCCGTGGGTGGGCGGTGGTTCCGCATTCTGCCGCCCGGCGGCTCGATCGCGCCGGAGATGTTCGGCGATGTTTCAACGCCCGCCGCGCGTACCGCTGCCCTTCAGGCGGCGCTGCTCAGCGCTGATGCGGTCTTTGTGTCCGCCGGCATTTATGACCCAATCGAAATTTCTGCGTCAAATAAAACGCTCTTCATGGATGCTGGCGTTGAGTTCAAGCTACCGAACGGCACGGTGATTTCCACTGACGTGACGGGGCCTGCTGTTTTCCATATCAGCGGCGATAAGGTTGTGGTGCACGGCAATTTCACGATCAACGGCAATCGCGCCAATAATAGCAGCCATTCATTTCCAACATCCGTCCGTATAGGCTCGCTCTACATTACTGGCGATAACGCCGCGCTGACCGGAGAGGTTTACGTGAAAGACGCCTATTGGGTGGGCGCGGCGGCTGAGGGCGGCAGCACTGCCGGCACAGAAATCATCGGACCATACATTCATCGTCTGAAGGTCGATGATGCGGACTATCATTCAGTGATGTGGTGGTCGGTCACGGACTGGCGAATTGACGCCATCATCGCCTCGGGCGGCACGCCCGGCACGTGGACCTACGGCACCAAGGATCAGCGCATACGTTTAGGAACTCAGCTGGCAAATACGTCCAAGTGCAAGAATGGCTCGGTTGGGCATGTGTTCAGCGATAAATATATCACGCTGACGCTGGAAAACGGCATTGACAATGTTTCGGTTCCGGTCGCGCTTACGGGCGCGGGCGGAAAAATCCAAAACGCCAGTAACATAGACATTTCTTGCTGGCACGCTTGGGACGCCAGCGTTAAAAATCAAAGCTACGGCCTGGCGGTTATAGATAGCGATGGCGTCAGGATTGGTCATGCGTTGGTGAAGGACTATGATTGCGACAACGCTTTCACTGGCTACGGCTTCGCTATCACGGGCGCGGACGATCTTAAGATCGGATCGATCACGGTTACGGGTTCGCTGGCCACCGCTGCGAACACTCGCGATATGATCATCACCTCCGGCAAGGACGTTCATATTGGCCAAGTAGTGTTAACTGCACCTATAGGAACGATCGAGGGCTTTCAGTTCGATTATGACGCGGCGTATGCGCCGCAGGAAAATATCGTCATCGACAGCCTGATTTCGCGTGATCACGCCACGTGGGACATATCCGTCGATAACGCTGGGCCTATTAGGATCGGGTATGTCAACGATGACGCTGTGTTCGAGGCGTCGTCGAAACTGAATGTATACCCCAGAATATTGAAAATTGGCGACGGCATTACCGCGCCGCCGGCGGCATCATCTCTGGCTCAGATATACGTGGACGGTGCGGACGGCGATTTGAAGGTCATCTTCGCCGACGGCACCGTGAAAACAATCGTCACGGATACTTAGGAGCAAGGGGGCATTAAATGACAGATGCGCCAAACGAACATGAAATGACGCATTTGCCGACCCATGTGGTGGCGTGCCATGAGCGCTATAAGGCTTTCATCGATGCGCTGGCGCGCGGATCGCAGCGCATGGCTCGGATCGAGAAAATTCTCTACGCCATCGCGGCGTTTCTTATTTTGGTGAATGTGCCTGAGGTGCAAGCGCTGATCGAGTTGTTGAAATGATGCTGTCGCCTCACTTTTCTCTTGCTGAGCTGACGCGCAGTCAGATCGCGACGCGGCGCGGCATCGACAACACGCCGCCTGCGTCGGCGATCGAAAGGCTGCGGCTGTTGTGTGTTCATGTGCTGGAGCCCGTGCGCGACCGCTTTGGGCCGTTCTCGCCATCGAGCGGGTATCGGTCGCCGGCGCTCAATCGCGTGCTTGGATCAAAAGACAATTCTCAGCACTGCAAGGGCGAGGCGGCGGACTTTGCAATTCTCGGTATCGCCAATATCGAGGTCGCGCGCTGGATCGCCGTCGCGCTCGATTTCGATCAATTAATCTTGGAGTTTTATTCGGACGCCGATCCCACGGCGGGCTGGGTCCATTGTTCATATAAGGCGTCGGGCAACCGCCGCGAGTTTTTAACCATCAACAAGGCAGGTACGCAGCGCGGTTTGCCGGGGGTGTAATGGCATGAATGAGCGCTCACCATTGCCGGCGGGCAAGGAACGCTTCAAGCGCTCCGGGCGGCTGACCTGGGCGGCGTTGTGGTCGATCAACATCGAGGTGGCGCTGATCACCATATGGCCATCGGCGGAGCTGGTGCAGGTGCTGGTGGTGGCGATCCCGATCCAGGGCGGCCTGGCCGCCGCCTGGTCGGGCATCACCAATTGGGCGGAGGTGCGGCGATGATGCTGATGGGGCAATGGCGCTTGATATCTGCCGGGATCATCGGCCTGGTGCTCTTGGCGCTGGCGTGGTCCTGGCATGACCGGGGGCGGCGGAACGAAACCCTCGCCGCCCAGCTCGATACCTGCCACAGCCAGCGCGACGGGCTGGCTGCTTCCGCCGAGGGCTTAAAAGACCAGCTCGCCCGCCAGAACGAGGCCGTCAGCAAATGGCAGGAAAATTTTGAGGCCAAGAAGCGAGAAGCCGAGATGGCCGCTCAGCGGGCCGCTAATGCCCGGCAATCGCTAAATCAGGAAATCGCCCGGATCATGGCGCTGACCGCGCCGGAAGGAGAAGTGGACCAATGCCGCGCCGCCCGCGACCTGCTTACCCGGCCGTGATGTTGCTCGTCGTTCTGGCTGGGTGCGCGACCCGGCCGGAGCCGGTGACGATCTACAAGACTGAAACCGTCAAGGTGCCGGTGGCTGCGCCTTGCCCGGCCGCCGAGGTGCCGGCAACGCCCGGCCCCGACCATGCGCCGGCCGGCGCCACGATCTTCGCGGCGGCGCAGTGGGCCACGGTGCGGATCAAGGAGCTGCGGGCGGAAGCCATCGCCCTGCGTGAACAAAACCGGATTTGTAAAAGCGTTTCTCCCCCTTAAACTGGAAAGGATATGACGATGACGAGAATTTTATTCATGCTTTACGCCGTGCTGACGCTGTGCTTGATGGCGCTTGGCGTGCCAGCCGCCGCCGAATCCATCGACGGCAAAACCACCGCGCAAATTGTGCTCGATCGCGCCGTGCAGGATCGCGTCAATGGCTGGGCGCTCAATAAATTCGGCTTCGCGCCGCCGGATCAGCCCTGCTATCTGACCAAGGCCGCCGGTAAGCGACTGTGTTCCTTCCCCGCCGCGCCTGCCCATATCGCCGCGCTGTTCACCGCTCGCGATTTTCAGCGCGTGCGTTCGCTAAATTCCTGGGATTGCTTCTATGGACGGCCGCAACTGACCATCATCCTGCCCAAGGTGATCGGCCGGGCCGAGGCTAACGGCTTCGCCGGCCACCCCTATTTGACTGATCTGCGCCATGCCTTGGCTTATCTCACCGCCTGGCAGGCGGCGCAACCCGCGCTGCCGATGATGCGCGCCGGCGGGTTCTGCGAGGTCAACATCGCGCCCTGAATGCCGCCGCTCCGGCGGTCCAAAACTGTCAGACTTTCGCCAAAAAATAACCCAAAGTCTGACAGTTTACCGGAGCTAACACATTGAAATATAAGAGGTCAAGAAGGCCTTAAAATCCCTCGGGAGGCAACTCCTGTGCCGGTTCGACTCCGGCCGTGGGCACCAATAAGCACAAACCATGCCGATGGCCGCTGCCCGATACGAAGACGCGTCACCCAATAATCGTCATCGCCTTGATCGAAAAATTGGCATGACCAATTTCGTATAAATCTTGACCTCGGACGGGAAAATCACCAATCTTCTCGGGCAGTGAGGCGGGAAAGCTTGGTTCCGTGATGGTCCTTAAGATGGATATGGCGCGTCGGCGCGTGCTCCTTGGATTGCCGTGGCTGGTCGGGCTGGCGCTGACGGCCAGGCATCTGTGGGCGGCGGAGTCCCCGCCCGATCGCGCGCGCGTGCTGTCGATCCTGGCGCGGCGGTTGTTTCCCCACCGCGCCGTTTCCGACCGCGCCTATTTGGCCGCCGCCGCGGCGCTTCTGGAGCATGTCGAGAAATCCGCACCGCTCTTTGCCGCGATCGCGGATGGCCTCCGTTCGTTGCAGCAAGCGTCGCCCGGTGACTGGACGACGGCCAGCGAACAGCAACAACTGGCCGACATCAGGCGGATTGAAAGCAGCGCCTTTTTCGCCGCCGCCTATCAACATCTGCTGACCAGCATTTACCGCGATCCCGAAGTGTGGCGCGTCATCGGCTATGAAGGCTCGTCGGTGGAGCATGGCGGTTATCTGGAGCGCGGGTTTGACGATATCGATTGGCTTCCCAAAGAGTAGCGTCCAAACCCATGAGCAAGACATTTTCCTTAAGTGATTCCTCGGTGGTGGTGGTCATCGGTTCCGGCGCGGGCGGCGGCACGCTTGGCCACGAGCTGGCGCGCCAAGGCATCGACGTGGTGTGTCTGGAGGCGGGACCGCGTCAGGAAGCCAGCGAGTTTGTCAACGACGCCGAGGAGATGACTGCCCGGCTGACGTGGCTGGATCGCCGCATCGGTGTCGGCGATACGGATGCGAATTTTCCGGTTTTCACCTGCAAGACCGTGGGCGGCACCACGGTGCATTGGACCGCCACCGCGCTTCGGATGCAGGATCACGAACTGCGGCCGCAAACCACCTACGGCAAGATCGAAAACACCAGCCTGATCGACTGGCCGCTCTCGCCCGAGGAGTTGGCGCCCTACTATGACCGCGCCGAGGATAAAATGGGCGTCACCGGCACCCATGGCATTCCGCGCCTGCCGGAATCCAACCACTACAAGGTGCTGAAGGCCGGCGCCAAGCGCGTTGGCTATCAACATTTCAACACCGGCAACATGGCGATCAATTCCGAGGATCGCGATGGCCGTCCGGCGTGCCGGCAGATCGGCTTTTGCATGAGCGGCTGCGTCATCGCCGCCAAGTGGTCGACGCTCTATACCGAAATTCCCCGCGCCGAGGACACCGGGCATTTCGAGCTGCGGCCGCAAGCCATGGCGGTGCGCATCAATCATGATGCCGACGGCCGCGTTGCCGGCGTGGTTTATATCGACAAGGATGGTGTGCGGCGCGAGCAGAAGGCGCGCGCGGTGTGCGTCGCCGGCAACGCCATTGAAACCGCGCGGCTGCTCTTAAACTCCAAAAGCGATCTTTTTCCCAGCGGTCTCGCCAATAGATCGGATCAAGTGGGCCGCCACTACATGCGCCACGTGTTCGCCGGCGTCGCGGCGATCATGCCGGGGCCGGTCAATTTCCATCGCGGCACGCAGCAGGCCGGGCATGTGCAGGACGAGGCGGACCATCGCCCGGAGCGCGGCTTTTCCGGCGGCTATCAGATCGAAATCCTGCCGTTTCCGCCGACCTCCCTGGCGCGTCTGGTATCGCCGGGCGGCTGGGGTGACGACTTTGCCGCCATCATGGAAAAGTACAACCACTTCGCCAGTCTGCTGATTCAGGGCGAGGATTTCCCGCAGGCCGACAACCGTATCCTGCTGCACGGGGAGGAGCGGGATGCTTATGGCCTGCCGCTGCCGGTGGTGCGCTATCGCGACCACGCCAACAACGTGGCGTTGCGCCGGCACGGCGTTGCCGCCGCCCGCAAGATTTTTCAAAGCCTGGGGGCGGAGCGGATTTTCACCTATCCCTTGAAATCGGCGACCCACAATATGGGCGCCTGCCGCATGAGTGAGCGGCCGCAAGACGGCGTGTGCGACAGATGGGGACGCGCCCATGATATCCGCAACCTCTACATTTCCGACGGCAGCGCGTTTTCCAGCTCATCCTCGGCCAATCCGACGCTGACCATCGTGGCGCTGGCCATCCGTCAGGCTGAGCATATTGCAAAGGAAATCAGCGCCGGCAGGATGTAAGAATTCGGCCGGCGGCCTTGCTGCGAATCTCGGCCTTGATCTCGTTGAACATCCGCTCGTTCAGTTTGTATTTCTTGAGCATTAAAATGGCGGCGATCCAGAGCGCAAAGGGGATCAGCGAATAGGTGAGGCGGATGCCTAGGATCGCCGTCTCATCCTGAACGATGGAGGAGCCATTGCCGCTCTCAAACCCGAACAGCGACAGGCCGATGCTGACGAAAAAAGCGCCGGCCGCCATGCCGAGCTTGCGGCAGAACGCCCAGGCGCCGAAGATGGCGCCTTCGCGCCGTTCGCCGGTTCGCAATTCATCAAACTCGACGGTATCGGGCACCATGGAGTTGGAGGCGAGCTGGTTGCAGGCGTCGCCAATGCCGCCCAGCATCAGCACGATGAACAACGTGACCACAAAGCCGGCGGGAATGAACAGGGCCGGCAGGCTCATGACGGCGGTGATGGCAAGGCCGAGATAATAGGCCTCGCGCTTGCCGATGCGCCGCGCCACCCAAATCCAGAACGGCGTCACGATCGTCGCCGTGACTGCGCCCACCGCCAACATCGGACCCAGGATCGACTTGTCGACCTTGATCACAAAAATCAGGAAATAGATCAGCGTGGTCGATGCCGCGCCGATGGCCAGGTTTTGGAACAGGAACACCGTCCATAAAATGCGGAACGGGCGATTATAGCGGATGGCGTTGAATTCGGACTTCAAGCTGAATTTGTGGGCAGGCACTTCGATTCGCGGCGCTTTCTTGGTGGCGAAGAAGGCATAAAGGCCGGTAATGATCATAAAAATACCGAACGCAATCCCCATGAAACGAAAGCCCTCGGCCAGCGTAGCGCGAGAATTGAAGAGCCAGGGGGCGATCGTCACGCACATCACGATGCCGAGCCGGGCCGCCATCATCTTATAGCCGGTCAGCGTGGTGCGTTCCTTATAATCGCTGGTCATTTCCGGCACCATGGCGGAATAGGGCACGTCGTAGATGGTATAAGCGGTGCTGGCGACGATATACATGAAGGTGACGTAGAGGATCTTGACCCATTCCGGTTCGTGGGCGGGGGCGAAGAAGATCAGGATGAAGCTGGCGCCAAAGGTCAGCCCGCCGATGAACAGATACGGGCGTCGGCGGCCCATGCGGGTTTTGGTGCGGTCTGAAATGGCGCCCATGATGGGGTCGGTAATCACGTCCCACAGGCGCGGGATGAGAAGGGCGATCCCGGCCCACATTGGGCTGATGTTCAGGGCCTGGGTCAGGAAGAACAGCATATAAATCATGGTAATGCCGACATAGGTGGCAATTCCCAACTCCCCGACCGCCCAGCCTAGCTGTATCGACTGGGGCAGCTTATGTCCTTCTTTTTGCATGAAAAAACGCCGATTCCTGTTGTATCGCGCCGGTCTGGCCCCTAGGCGAAGCGGGGCGCTGGATTTAAGTCCTCAATAGTTATAATATAGTGGTCAGACCAATTTCAATTTATGAAGCGCCGCCCCAGGACTCGTCAAGCCTTCATTGGCTGGCGGCCGTCTTGACAGTAGATAAAATTGGTATTACCAATAGTCCACCAGGCCAGAAAAACCCAACGTAGGCCCACGTCAACATCGCGCGACAACCAAGTTAATGGGAGGTCTTATGACCAAGAAAGCTGTTCTTTTCGGCGCGGCCAGCACGGCTGCGCTTATCACCGTTGCCTCCGTCGGCATGGCTGCCGAAGCGCCTGCCCTCGAAGAAATCATCGTCACGGCGCAAAAGCGGGAAGAAAGCCTGCAGAAAGTGCCCGTGGCGGTGACCGCGGTTACCTCGGCGGATATCGAGAAGAAATTCCTGGGCAACATGCAGGATATTAAAAAGGTTGTGCCTAACCTTTACCTTGAAGAAGCGTTGAGCGCAGTAACCACGCCCAAGGCGTGGATACGCGGCATCGGCGTTGACAATCAGGTGTTCTCCTTCGATTCGCCGATCGGCTTTTATGTGGACAACGTCTATTACGCTCGGGTCACTGGCGCCATGGGCGATCTCTTTGACCTGGAACGGGTGGAAGTGCTGCGCGGTCCGCAAGGCACCATTTATGGCCGCAACAGCAGCGTCGGCGCCATTCGCCTGATCACCAAGTCACCGAACCTGAAGGACGTGGAGGTCATGGCCGAGGCGGCCTATGGCAGCAAGGAGCAAATGAACGGCCGTCTGATGGTCAGCGTTCCCATCACCGAGGATAAAGTCGGCATGCGCATCGCGTTGTCCACCCGTAACAACGACGGTTGGATGACGGACATGAACACCGGCGAGAAGCGCATGACGGAAGACGTCCAGGCCGGCCGCGCCAGCTTGCTGTTCGCGCCTTCGGAGGAATGGCGCATCACCCTGCGCGGCGATTATATGTCGGACAAATCAAAAACCCGCATCGGTTCCAACTTCCTGATCGATCCGGACGACGATATCTATACCTATGAAGCGACGCCTGGCATTCCCAGCGTCGACAACATTCGTCCATGGGGTACGTCGGCCACGGTGGAATGGTCCGGCAATGGCGTGGATGTGACCTCGATCACCGCCTATCGTGACTTGAAGTATCGCAACGCCGGCGATGTGGATGGCCGGGATGATGTGCAAAGCTTCCAGGTGCAGCAGCAAGATCTGGACCAGTGGCAATTTACCCAGGAGCTGTTCGCCAGCGGCGATGAGCTTGGCAATACGCCATTGAAGTGGGTAGCGGGCGCTTTTTACCTGCAAGAAAAGAACACCTTCCACTGGGCGCTGCGGATTTTTGCGCCGCCAACCACCCAGCGCTTCGATCAGGACACGGATTCGTTTGCGGCCTATGCCCAGTTGACGTATCCGGCAACTGACAAGTTGAATATCACCGGCGGCGCGCGTTACACCTATGAGAAGAAATCCATCGAGGCCATTCAGTATCTGGCTGATGGCACGCTGAACCCCAATTTCGTCTTCGCCGACTCGATTAAAGCCAACAAGGTTACCTGGCGGGCGGCGGCCGATTATCAGGCAACCGATGATCTGATGCTCTACGTCAGCGCCTCCACCGGCTTCCGTAGCGGCGGCTTTAACGGCAGCGCCCGCGACGTGCCCTCCATCTTGTCGGGAAGCTTCGGGCCGGAAGATTCCACCAGCATCGAGGGTGGCTTCAAATCGCAGTTATGGGATAAACGGGTGCGCTTCAACGCCGCTTATTTCTGGTCGCTTTATGAGAACCTGCAGCAGGCCATCACACAAAGCGACGGCACTATTTCCACCCGTAACGTCGAAGCCACGGTGCATGGCCTGGAGGCCGACATGGTGGCGATCCCGGTGGAAGGGCTGGAGCTCAACGCCTCGCTCGGCTTGATGTTCGATAACATCAAGAACTCAGACTTGGTGTTGAAGAACACGCCAAAATGGAACATTCGCGGCGGCGCTGCCTATACCATACCGGTAACGGAGATGAACGGATCGCTGCGGATCGGCGGCGATGTAAACTATAACTCCGACTCGTTCAACGATACCAACAATGGTCCCTTCACCAACACCGGCAAGTACGCCATCGTTGACGCCTATGTCACCTATGAAAGCGATGATGGGCATTGGTCGGCCAGCGTCTCCGGCTATAACCTGACCGATAAGTTCGTCAATATTCACACCTTCAATATCGCCGGCGGGTTCATTTCCAGCGTTCATTTCCCGAACTATCCGCGGCGCTGGCTGGCGACGGTGCGGTATAAGTACTGAGGTGAGACAAGGAGATTTGTAATCTAAGGAACGAGGCCATGGACAAAATGCGCCTCGTTCTTTTTCTCTTCAGACTACTCCAGGCGTGAAGTGATGAGTTCAAGCAGCAGTAAATCAAGGACGCCAACCGCGGAGCCGGTATGGATCGACCCGCAAATGCGGCCGATCCTGGAAGCCATGATTGCGCGTATGGCGGCGCGCGCGCCGATGACGGAGATCACGCCGGCGGAGATGCGCGCCCGCGCCGCCGTTGACCTTGCGCGCTGGAACGAAAACCCGCCTGCTGTTTCACGGATTGAGGACAGGACCATTCCGGGGCTGTTCGGGGAGACGCGGATTCGGCTCTATGACCCGTCCCCCACTGGAAAGCCCCGTCCCGCCTTGATCTATTTTCATGGCGGCGGCTGGGTGATCGGCAGCCTTGATACCGAGGATCGCTCGTTGCGGCAGTTGGCCCTGGCCAGCGGCATTGCCATCGTCTCGGTGGATTATCGATTGGCGCCTGAACATAAGTTCCCAACCCCGGTTGAGGATTGCGCGGCGGCGTTTACCTGGATTGCCGATCATGCCGTCGAACTGGGTCTCGATCCGGCGCGGCTGGCGCTGGGCGGCGGCTCGGCCGGGGCCAATCTCGCCATGGCTACGACACTCATGCTGCGCGACTGTGGCGGTCCTCGCCCACATTTCCTGCTGCTGTTCTATGGCGTGTTCGGTGATGATCCGCAAAGCGAAAGTTACCGTCAGTTCGGCGGCATCGATTATGGCCTGCCGCGGGAAGCCATGGCCTTCTTTTACGCGCAGTATCTGCGCGATCCGGCGCAGCGGGCGGATCCCCTGGTAGCGCCGGTGCGGGCCGACTTGCGCGGCTTGCCGCCGGCTTTCCTGGCAGTGGCGGGGCTTGATCCGCTGCGCGACGACAGCCGGCTGTTGGCCGAGCGGTTGCGCGGCGCCGGCGTGCCGGTGACGGTCAAGGAATACCCCGGCGTGGTGCATGGCTTCACGCTGATGGGCAGCGCGCTCGATGCCGCCAATCAGGCGTTGGAAGATGCCGGTCGCGCGCTGGCGGAGGGCCTCAAGTGACGGCCGGAAGCGAGCTGAAACAGGTGTACTTGGAAAGACCAAATTGGTCTTACCATTGATATAGAAAAGACGTGGAGGCCATGTTAAATTGCCCCTAAGTTTAAGTGGTAACAGCTTGAATTCATTTTGGGGGATGGTGGCACGCCGTGATGACGATCAGTAAGCAAAATGTCAGCCCGATTCAGCGCCAGCCTGTGGCGGAGCAGGTGGCGCAGCAGCTTTTGGGCTTAATTCAATCGGGGAACTTAAAGCCGGGGCAGCAGCTGCCGCCGGAGCGGGAGCTGGCGACCATTCTCGATGTCAGCCGCCCAAGCTTGCGGGAGGCGTTGCGGGCGCTGTCGCTTTTGGGCGTGGTGAAAATCCGCCAAGGCGGCGGCGTTTACGTCTCGGCCCTGGACCCTGAATCCCTGTTGGGACCGATCCATTTCTTCATCAGTCTCGATGATCATAACATCGAGGATCTGTTTGAAGCGCGCATCGTGGTGGAATCTGCCATCGCCAAGCTGGCGGCGAAAAAGATTTCCGGCGAGCAGATCAAGCATCTTAAGGATTTGGTGAGCGATGAGGACAGCCTGCTGGACGATCCGCAGAAATTCATCGACGCCGACGTGCAGTTTCATCGCACGATCTTCGATGCGGCGGAAAATTCCTTCCTGATCCGGGTCGCCACCAGCCTGCACGTGCTCGGGCGCGCTAGCCGGGAGATCACCGGGTACATACCGGGGGTGTTAAAGAAGAGCATCAAGGATCACCAAAAAATACTCGAAGCGCTGGAAGAGCGCGACGCGGAAAAGGCCGGCACGGCCATGGAACGCCATCTGCGCAATGTCCGCGCCGCCTACCTGAAGCATCAGCAGGCCTGAGGGGGGAGGAGGGAAACCGCCGAATGTCAATGAAAATGGCCTTGGCCTCCTGGTCGTTTCCCCACTGCACCCTGAATGAATGCGCCGATATCGCCAAGGCCTTGGGCGTGCCGGCGCTCGACATTGGTGTTGATTACCGCGCCGCCATTGACCGAAGCGCGTTGTTATCAGCGCCGGAGCGGGCCGGCCGGACTTTACGCGATTTGAATATCGACATGCCATGTTTCTACTACCGCTTTGGCGCTGCGTTGGACGAACGCAATCTGGCGGCCCCCGAAAATCACGCCGCCAACGCGGAAGATTTCAAAAAGGTCGTGGCGTTTTGTGCAGCGGCCGGCATCAGCCGCATTTTTCTGCTTCCCGGCGTCGTCAATCCCGGGCAGACGGTGGCAACGGCGCTTGAGGCTTCCGCAGCCGGGCTCAATCTGTTGCTGCCGATCGCCCGGGAGGCCGGCATTACGCTGACCATCGAGGCGCATGTGCGCTCTCTCGCCGAATCGCCGCAGGTAGCGCTTGCGTTGTTGCGTCAGGCGCCGGGGCTTAAATTGACTTTGGACTACTCGCATTTTGTCTGTCTCGGTTTTCGCCAGGAAGACATTGATCCCCTGGCGCCTCATGCTGCTCACATGCATCTGCGACAGGCCAAGCCCGGCGAGCTGCAAGCTAAATTCGAATATGGAACGATCAATTTTCCGGCCCTCATCGGCACGCTGCGCAGCGTGCGGTATGACGGCTACCTGGTGCTGGAAAACGTCCATCAGGACTACATGAACACGCGCTATGATGATGTTCTAAGCGAAATCATTCAGATGCGCGACCTCGTGTCGAGGTATATATGACATCGCCGGTAGGCATCATTTTTGGCGGCAGCCATGGCATCGGCGCAGCAACCGCGCTGGCGCTTGCTGAACATGGCGTGTCTGTGGTCGTGGCCGCCCGCAGCGAATCGTCGTGTCACATTGTGGCTGATAAGGTCATGGCCAGAGGCGGCAAGGCCATGGCCATATCTTGCGATGTCAGCCACAGCGATCAGATAGACACAGCTATTGCGCTTGCGATGCAGCGCTACGGCCGGCTGGACTATGTCATTAACAGCGCCGGCGTGATGGATCCCCTCGCGCCGATCGAGGAATGTCCGCCGGATGCCTGGGCGCGGTGCATCGAGATAAATCTTAATGGCAGTTTTTATGCCTGTCACGCAGCGCTGCCGATATTTCGCGCGCAAAACAGCGGCGTGATTATTAACTTAAGTTCCGGCGCGGCGTTTCACGCCCTGGAAGGCTGGAGCGCCTATTGCGCCGCCAAGGCGGGGCTTGCCATGTTGACCCGGGTATTGGCGGCGGAAACAGCGGGCAGCGATATTCGCGTCTATGGCTTTCAGCCCGGCATGGTCAATACCGAGCTTACGCGCTCGGCGCTGCAACACAAGGTCAACCGCATCGCCGATCTCGACCCGGCGACATTCGATCCGCCGGCGGCGCCGGCTGCCGCCATCGCCTGGCTGTGTCTGCATCGTCCGTGCGATCTGTCCGGCAGTGAAGTGGTGTTCACGGAGCCGGCGTTCAAGGCGCGGCTCAGTCATAGTAACAAGATGTCAATTTCGGAGTGTGTCAGTTGAGCAGAAATAAGATAGTCGATGTTCGCGCTTACACCGTGGCGGAGAAAGGGGCCGGCGGCGAATATCATGACCGTGAGAAGGGGCATTGGCTGGTGGATACGCTGATCGCCAACCCAATGTCGAAATACCCCCAATACAAGGCGTCGCGCACCAGCTGGGGCATTGGCGTCCTGGGCAGCATTGTCGTGGAGATCGAAACCGATGATGGTACGGTGGGCGTCGCCACCGGATTGGGCGGGGAGGCGGCGTGCTTCCTCATCGAGCGCCACTTCCGCCGCTTTCTCATCGGTCAGGACCCGCGCGACATCGCCAAGCTATGGGATCAGATGTACCGCGCCAGCTTGCCCTATGGCCGCAAGGGTCTGCCGCTCGCCGCCTTAAGCGTGGTTGATCTGGCGTTGTGGGATATTCTCGGTCTGTTACGCGGGGAGCCGGTTTATCAACTGATCGGCGGCGCCACGCGAGAGGAACTGGCGGTCTATCAAACTGGAGCTTATGCCGAAACCGCCAAGAAGCTTGGCTTCATCGGCGCCAAGGTGCCGTTGCCCCATGGTCCCGCGGACGGTCCCGAAGGCCTGCGCGCCAATGTCAAGTTTCTGGCCGACCACCGCGAGAAGGTGGGAGCGGATTTCAAGCTCAAGGTGGACTGTTACATGTCGCTCGACGTAACATACGCCGTGGAGCTGGCGCACGCGGTGCGGCATTTGGATATTTATTGGCTGGAGGAATGTTTATCACCCGATGACATTGATGGCCATCGCCTGCTCAAGGAGCGCGCGCCGTTCATGCGCTGGACCACCGGCGAGCATGAATACAGCCGTTACGGCTTTCGCCAACTGATCACCGATCGCGCGGTGGATATCATTCAGCCCGACGTGATGTGGGTCGGCGGCTTGACCGAGCTGTTGCGTATCTCCGCCATGGCGGCGGCCTATGATATCCCGGTGGTGCCGCACGGCAGCGGCGCCTACAGTTATCACTTCGTCATCTCGCAGCCCCATTGCCCATTCTGCGAATACATCAACACCAGCCCCGGCGCGGATCAGATTCTGCCGGTGTTCGGCGCGCTGTTTACCAATGAGGTGCTGCCGAAAAACGGCGCGGTGCGGCCCAGCGATGACCCGGGTTGGGGACTGAAGCTCAATCGCGGCGCGGTGACGCTGCACCGCCCCTATGCGGGAGATGCCGCATGAACCGCTACGATTTGGAGGGACAGGTTGCGATCATCACCGGCGCGGCGCGGGGCATCGGTTATGCGGCCGCCGAGCGCCTGCTGCAATCCGGCGCTTACGTGAGCATTTGGGATGTGGATGGCGCGGCCGCCGAGGCGGCGGCCAAGGCGCTCAACGCTCCCGGCCGGGTAATGGCGCAAGCGGTGGATATCACCAAGTGGGAAGACGTGATGGCGGCGAAGGACGCAACGCTGGCGGCTTTCGGCGGCATCGACATTCTGGTCAACAATGCCGGCATTGCCGGCCCCAATCTGCCGCTGTGGGAGTTTCCCATCGATGGTTGGCGACAGATCGTGGAGATCGATCTTGTCGGTGTCTTTCTCTGCTGCCGCGCCGTGGTGCCGGAAATGCTGAAGAAAGGCGCGGGCAGAATCGTCAACGTCGCCTCGGTGGCGGGCAAGGAAGGCAACCCCAACGCCTCGGGCTACAGCGCCGCCAAGGCTGGGGTGATCGGATTGACGAAATCGCTGGGCAAGGAGCTGGCGAAAACCGGCATTCGCGTCAATGCCATCACGCCCGCCACGGTGGCGACCGATATTCTCAAGCAGTTCGGCCAGGAGCAGGTGGATTACATGCTGTCGCGCATACCCATGGGCCGGCTCGGCACTGTGGAGGAAAATGCCGCCATGATCGCCTTTTTGTGTTCGCCCGATTGTTCATTTTCCACCGGCGCGGTGTTTGATACCTCCGGTGGCCGTTGCACCTACTAGAGAAAGATTGCTCGTATGAAGTTGCTGAGATACGGCCCCAAAGGACGCGAGAAGCCCGGCATCCTCGATCAGCAGGGGGGCATCCGGGATCTCTCGGGCGTCGTCGATGACATCACGCCCCAGGTTCTGGAAAATGATCTGGGACGATTGGCGGCGCTTGACATAACAAAATTGCCGCCGGCGCCCGATAACGTCAGGATCGGTCCGCCCGTTGCCGGCGTGCGAAAAATTGTCTGCATCGGTCTTAATTACCGCAAGCATGCGCATGAGACTGGCATGGCCGTGCCGGCGGAGCCGCTGATTTTCATGAAGGCGACATCGGCCATCAGCGGTCCTTATGATCCGGTGATCCTGCCCAAGGGAGCCACCAAGGGGGATTGGGAGGTGGAATACGCCATCATCATCGGCAAGACCGCCCGTTATGTCAGCGAGGCGCGGGCGATGGATCATGTGGCGGGTTATTGCGTGTTGAATGACGTATCGGAACGCGCTTTCCAGATGGAGCGCGTGGGACAATGGACCAAGGGCAAAAGCTGCGACACCTTCGCGCCGATGGGCCCGTGGCTGGTGACCAAGGATGAAATTTCTGATCCGCACCGGCTTAAATTGTGGCTGGAAGTCAACGGCCGGCGCTATCAGGACAGCGCCACCAGCGACAACATTTTCTCCGTTCCGTTCATGGTCAGCTACCTAAGCCAGTTCATGACCTTGGAGCCGGGCGACGTGATCAGCACCGGCACCCCGGAAGGCACCGGGGTGGGGCAAAAACCGCCGGTGTTCTTGAAGCCCGGCGACGTCATGCGGCTTGGGGTCGAAGGATTGGGCGAACAGCGCCAGGAAGTTGTCGCCTATAGCGGAGGCGACTAAATGGCCGCGCGGACTGCTATCCGCCGCGCGCCCTTCATCTGGACGCCGCGGCAGGAAATCAATCGCGAGCTTGGCTTCCGACATCTGCTGCGAGACGGTCCGGTACGCCGGGAGGATGGCGTCAATCGCTGGCTGCTGTTCCGGCGGCGATTCAGCCTGACGGCGGCGGCGGCGCAGGCAAGCTTGGATATCACGGTGGATGGCCGCTATCAGCTATTTATCAATGGCGCGCGCACGGGGCGCGGGCCGGTTCGCTCCACTCCCCACTATCAGCGCTATGATATCTACGATATTGCTCCCCTGCTGCGACCGGGAGAGAACGTCATTGCCGTTCTGGTCCACGTCTACGGCGTCGATACGGCGTGGTATGAGACGGTAAAAGGCTACTGGCAGCCGTTTTATGGCGATGGCGGTCTTTACTGTGATGCCCGCATTCGCTGCCAAAATAATACTGTCATCGATATCTTGTCTGACGCCTCCTGGCGCAGTCAGATTTGCGCCGCCTGGCGGCAGGACACGCCGCGCGCCGGCTGGGGACAGGATTTTATCGAGGATTTCGACGCCAACAAACTGCCCGCCGATTGGACGGCGGTGGACTTCGACGATGCGGCCTGGGATGGCGTGCAGGTATTGCGCATTCCGCCCGAGCCCAACGATCGCGCCAAGGGTTGGCGCGCGCCGGAGCCGTTCTCTTGCCTGGTGGCCAATGATCTGCCGCCCCTGGCGGAGACGCCGGTGACGCCGGAAAAAATTATCGCGCAATATGCCGTCACCCCATCGCCCGACATGGCCATAGACCGGCGGCTATATGATGAAGTGCTGACGGGGCTGCCGCCGGGTTTGGTTGAAAACCCCACGGCGCTGCTTACGCCCGGGCCGGAGGCAACGCTGGTGCGCACCCTGCCGGATCGCGACGTGTCGCTGTTTCTGGCGTTCGACAAAATTCGCTCCGGCTATCCCTTCATCGAAATCGAGGCGCACGGCGGCGAGATCATCGAGGTGGGGGTAAGCGAAACCTTCGCCGGCGAATTTGATGCTCAACAGCCAGAGCAGCCGCGCCTGACGCGGGTGAGCTACCTTGATTGCGCGCATCTCTTTCGCTATACCGCGCGGCCCGGCGCGCAGCGGTTCGAGAAATTTGAGTGGACCGCCGTGCGCTACATGCAGATCACCGTGCGTAATGCGCCAAACGGCGTCAAGATCCGCCATGCCGGCGCCATACATACTCACTATCCGCTGGTCTATGGCGGCGCTTATGACTGCAATGATGAATTCTTAAACCGCTTGTGGCGGATCGGCCGCTATACCGTGCAGGAATGCACCCATGATGCCTGGGAGGATTGCCCGGGGCGCGAGAAGCGGCAATGGATCGGCGACGGCATCGTCCATTATCTGGCGGCTGCTGTGGCGTTCGGGCCCTCAAGTCAGCCGGTAGATCGCAAGTTCTTGTATGATGGCGCCATGAGCCAACGGCCTGATGGCTTGATGCAGATGTTTGCGCCGGGCGATCACTATACCAACGGCGTCATCATTCCCGATTTCAATCTGCATTGGGTTGGCGCGCTTTACCACTATTTCCTGCACACCGGAGACGAGGTGACGGCGGAGGAGCTTTTTCCGGCGGCTGAACGCGCGCTTGCCTGGTTTGAGCGCCAGTTGGGGGCGGATTTTCTGCTGGCAGATCTGCCGTTCTGGCACTTCATCGAGTGGGCCGATATCGGTCGCGAGGGGCAGTCGGCGGTCATCAACGCGATGTTCGTGGGCGCGTTGCAGATGGCGTCGGAGACTGCCGGCTGGCTCGATATGCCGCGCCAGCAAAAGCGTTATGCCGATCTGGCGGCGCATATCGCCGCGGCGCTCAACGCCAGGCATTGGGACGATCAGCGTCAGGTTTATGTGGATATGGTGGATCCAGTGACGGGAGAACGGCGCGAGCGCGTCTCCCAGCACGCCAATGCGGCGATGATACTTTGGGATATCGCGCCGCCGGCGCGTTGGCCGGCGATGATCGACTACATCACTGATCCGGCGCGCGCCAAGCTGACTTCGGTGCCGCCCATCGTCATGCATGGCGAGACGTTTGACGACAATTGCGACGTGGTGGAGGCCAATACCTACTTTAGTCATTTTGTCTACGCTGCGCTCGCCAAGGCGGGACGGTTCGATCTGGCGTTGGCGGCCATTCGCCGGAACTACAAACCCATGCTGGATCAGGGCGCGCAAACCTTGTGGGAAGGATATGAGCCGTCGGCCAGTCTGTGCCATGCCTTTTCGGCGTCGCCGGTCTACCAACTGTCGGCCCACTCCCTGGGCGTGCAGCCGACATCCCCTGGGTTCCGCCATTTTCGCTTGGCGCCGCAGCCCGCCGATCTTTCCCACGCCCGCGGTGTTTATCCAACCGTCAAGGGCGACATCGCCGTTGAATGGCGGCGCGGCAAGCGTGACCTGGAGGTGAGCGTGACGATCCCTGATGGCGCGGAAGGCGACGTCATCGCCCCGCTCGGCTATGAGACTGCGCCTGGCGAAACGCGCCTCGGCCCCGGCGTCCATGTCATCAAGTTCAAGGAAATGAAGCCATGAGTGGCGCGCCAAAGCCATGGAGCGGGCGGTCCTACCGCCGTTTGTTGATTGATACCCAGATTCCGGATTGGGACCCCGAATTCTTGGCCAAGTATGATCCCAAGCGGGTGGCGGATGACGCGATAGAGGCTGGCGCGCAGGCGGTGATGGTCTATTTCCAGTCTCATCTCGGCGTCTGCAACTGGCCGACGAAAACCGGGGCGCAGCATCAGGCTTTCCGGGGCCGCGACATGGTGGCGGAAACGCTGGCGGCGATGAAGGCGCGCCAAATCCCGGTGTGCGCCTACTACAGCGTCAATTTCAACAATTGGGCTTATCTCGCACGCCCTGATTGGCGTATTAAACCACTCACCAAAAGCTCCATGGGCATTCTGCCGCGCGACCGCTATGGCCTGTGCTGCATGAACAATCAGGACTACCGGGCGTTTGTTCACGCGCAGGTCCATGAATTCCTCGACGCCTATGACATGGACGCCGTGTTCTTTGATATGATGTGGTGGGCGGGAGTGTGCGGCTGCGCCGCCTGCCGTGACCGGTATCATCAAGAGCAAAATGCGGCAATCCCGGAGGTCATCGATTGGCTCGATCCGGCATGGTGCGCTTTTCAAAGCGCCAGAGAACGCTGGATCACAGAGTTCATTATCGAGCTGCGCGACCTGGTTAGGCAAAGAAAGCCGCATTTGCAAGTCTACCATAACTTCGCGTTGGGGATGTCCAATTGGACGCGGGCGGTTTCCTTCCAATCGGCCAGGGGCCATGATTTTCTGGGCGGCGATTTTTATGGTGACCAGACCGAGCAGCTGGTGATCTCCCGCCTGATGCTCAACCTGTCGGAACATAAGCCGGTGGAATTCATGACCACGGTGGCCGCCAATCTGATCGAGCACGTGGGGTTGAAGGAGGAAGAGGCGTTGACGCAGCAGGTCTTCGCCGCCGTGGCGACCTCATCGGCCTTTTTGATGATCGCGGCGTTTGATCCAGATGGCCGCCTGAATCCGGCGGTGCCGAAGCGGGTCAGGGCAGTTTATGATCGTACCGCGCCCTATGAGCCTTATCTGGGCGGTCAGCCGGTGGAGGACATCGCCGTCTACTTTTCCGATGATTCTAAGATGAACTTTGCCGACAACGGCACGCCGCTTGGCGAGGCGGTGGCGTCCAGCGCCCCCGATTATCCGCATTTTCATAGCCTGGCCGGGGCGTGTCGGGCGATGCAGGCGGCGCGCCTGCCGTTCGGCGTCATCACCAGGAAGCAGCTTGGCGAGCTCTCACGCTACAAGGTGGTGGTGCTGCCCAATCTGTTGCGCATGACGGCCGATGAGGCCGCCGCCATCCGGGAGTATGTGCGACAGGGCGGCCGCGTGTACGCCAGCCGGTGGACATCGCTCACCGACTCTTCAGGACGCCGCCATGACGACTTCCTGCTGGCGGATGTGTTCGGTTGTCATTTTGCCGCCGAGGAAAGCGGAAGGGTCGTTTACATAAAGCCAACCGATAAGGAGCTCTTGGACGCCATTGCGCCGCAGGATATGCTCAGCCACAGGCGCGACGCGCGGCAGATGAGCGGGGCGCTGCGTCTGCGCGGCGGCGCGGGAAAAACGCTGGCGACACTGGTTTTGCCCTATGGCTATCCCAGCGAAGGCTCCATCGGCGGCAAGGATTGGGCGAGTATTCATAGTTCGCCGCCGTGGACGAGCATAAATGCGCCAACGATTGTTGAGAACTCCTTTGGCAAGGGCAGGGTGATTTACGCCGCCGCCGATGTGGAAGGCGTCGCCACCCCAGCCAATCGCCAGCTGTTCGTGGCGCTGATGCGGCGGCTCCTGGGATCAACACCGCGCTTTGCCGCAACTACCCATCCGGCGGTCTGGGTGACGGCGTTCGATCAGCCGGACCAGCGCCGCACCGTTATGAGTTTTCTGAATTATCAGCGTGATTTGCCGGTATTGCCGATCGCCAATGTACAATTTCAACTTCAGCCGCCGCCGGGGCAGGCCTTCGGGAAGGTCAGGATGGCCCCCGGCGGGGAAGAGCTTGCCGTGACGCGGGAGTGCGAGGGCGTCATCTCCGGCGCGCTGCCCAGTCTTGATATATTCGCCATGATCACAGCAGAATGGGTCGCCAAATGATGGAAATTTCATGGACGCGGCGAAATGTACTATCCGGCCTGCTTGGAGCAAGCGCCGCCGCCATGACGTTTGGCGCATGGGCGAATGGCGATGATGTGACGGCCGAAGCGGCATTGGCGGCGCGCATGGGCCTTGATATATCGGCTGATCGGTTGCGGCAGGTGAAGAATCTATTGGCGGCGCATCCTGCTGTGGACGTGCATAGTCATCCAGGTCGCTTTTTTATGCGCGGCGCTGATCTTTGGGATCAAAGCGCTCGTATTTTCCTGGCGGAAGAAGATGGTCCGGAACGCTCGGTGGGCGACATGGCGGCGGGCGGGCTTGCCGCTGCATGCTTTTCCGTGGTGGCGGACATGCGAAGTCTGGTCCTGACGCCTGAAGGTGGGCTGCGGGCGTTGCGGCCCCTGGCGGAAGGAGAGATTTGGGCTGATTACAAACGACAGATCGGCGAATTCCGCCGGCTCTTGCAGGATGGCTCCGTCTCGTTGGTCAGCAGCGCCAGCGATATTGTTCGCAACCATGCCAAGGGACAGTTGAGCGCCATTCTTACGGCGGAAGGCGGCGATTTTCTGGAAGGTGATCTGGGCCGTCTTGCCGAGGCCTGGAATGACGGCATGCGCAGCATTACCATTGTGCACTATCGGGTGAATGAGGTCGGCGATATTCAAACCGAAGCCGCCACTCATGGTGGACTGACGCCCTTCGGTGCCGATCTGGTGCGGGCGATGAATGCGCAGGGTATGCTCATTGACCTGGCCCATGCAAGCTTCGAGACGACGCGGCAGGTGGTTGCTATTACCCAGAAACCTGTCATGCTGTCGCATAGCCACCTGGGCGATGGACCGGGGGCAAACCCCCGTCTCATATCTGTGGATCATGCCCGCTTGGTTGCCGGCACCGGCGGCGTCATCGGATCATGGCCGGCGGGCATCACCCAGCGCAGCTTCGGCGACTTCATCACGGAAACGCTGCGCCTGATCGATGCGGTTGGCGTCGATCATGTCGCCATCGGCACGGACATGAACGCCAACTATCGACCGGTGTTTGATAGCTATCGCCAATGGCCTCTGGCGGTAGCTCTGCTGTTGGAGCGCAAGATGAGTGAAGCCGATGTGGCCAAGATCATAGGCGGCAACTTCTTGCGAGTTTTTGCTGCTGCGGCGGCATAAGAGAGCTGAAAGTTTAAGTAGGGATTAGGTCAATTGACGGCGTTTCTCATCAAGTTGCATGACCGAGATAATATAGCGATCGCCCGCGATGATATCGCGTCAGGCGCATCGTTGGGAATCAACGGTCTCGTTGCCTCGACCGCCATTCCGCGTGGCCACAAGGTGTCAATCGCCGCCGTGGCCGAAGGGGAGGCGATCTATAAATACGGACAAGTCATCGGCTTTGCGTCAATTGATATCGCGCCGGGGCAGCATGTGCACACCCACAATGTGGCGCTTAAATCCTTTGATCGTGACTATGATTTCGGCAGCGCCGCGCGGCCTACGGATTTCGTACCACAAGAGCAGCGCGCGACGTTCCAGGGATTCGTTCGCGCCGATGGCCGGGTGGGAACGCGCAATTACATCGGCATCCTGTCGACGGTGAACTGTTCCGCCACGGTGGTCAATCAGATCGCCGCCGCCTTCAGCCGGCCCGAGGATATGGCGGCGTTTCCCCATGTGGATGGCGTGGTGGCGTTTCCCCACGCCACCGGCTGCGGCATCGAGGCGGGCGGCGAGGGACATCGCAATCTACAGCGGGTGATGGCCGGTTTTGCCCGGCATCCCAACTTCGCCGGCGTGCTGATGGTTGGACTCGGCTGCGAGGTCAATCAGGTGGCGGGCGTGCTGGCCGACATGGGACTGGAACAAAGCGACACGCTTTACGCCATGACCATTCAGGATACCGGCGGTACGCGGCAAACGGTTGCCGAAGGCATCGCCCGGGTCAAGGCCATGCTGCCCGCCGCCGAGAAGGCGCGGCGACAGACGGTTCCCGCCAGCCATCTGACCCTGGCGCTGCAATGCGGCGGTTCGGACGGCTATTCGGGCATCAGCGCCAATCCTGCCTTGGGCGCGGCGGCGGATTTGCTGGTGCGCCACGGCGGCAGCGCCATTTTGAGCGAGACGCCAGAGATTTACGGCGCGGAGCATTTGCTGATCGCCCGCGCGCAAAGCCGCGAGGTGGGCGAGAAGCTGATCGAACGAATCAAATGGTGGGAAGACTACACCGCGCGCAATGGCGGCAATATGAACAACAATCCTTCGCCGGGCAACAAGGCGGGCGGGCTGACCACCATCCTGGAAAAGGCGCTGGGCGCGGCGGCCAAGGGCGGCACCACCAACTTGGTGGATGTTTATAAATACGCCGAGCCCATCACTGCCAAGGGCTTCGTGTTCATGGATTCGCCGGGGTATGATTCGGCATCCGTGACCGGCCAGGTGGCCAGCGGCGCCAACATCGTTTGCTTTACCACCGGCCGCGGCTCGGTGTTCGGTTTCAAGCCGTCGCCGTCGTTAAAGCTTGCCACCAATACGCCGCTCTATAACCGCATGACGGAGGACATGGATATCAACTGTGGCCGCGTCATCGATGGTGAAGTAACCATCGCGCAAATGGGGCAGGAGATATTTGACCGCATCCTGGCGGTGGCGTCGGGCGAGCGCACCAAGAGCGAGGAATTGGGCATGGGCGGCAATGAATTCACGCCCTGGCAGATCGGGGCCACCATGTGAGCGCGCCCCGAAGTCAAGCGCCGCTGCGTTTGGGCATGATTGGTTGCGGCCTGATTTCGCATGCCCATGGCCGCGCCGCGCAAACACTGGCGGGCGAAGTTCGCTTCGCCGCCTGCGCCAGCCGGGACGCCGAGCGCGCCGCCGCTTGGGGCCGGGACTACGGCTGCTATCATGTCTACACCGATTACCGGGACATGTTGGCCCGTGAGCGTCTGGACGGCGTGGTCATCGCCACTTGGCCCATTGATCATCGCGCCCACATCGAGGACTGCCTGAGCGCCGGCGTCCGATATATTTTATGCGAAAAAGCCCTGACCATATCGCCGGAGGACGTCTTGTCCATCTGGCATCGCAGCCGCGCTCTCGGCGCGGTGGTGATGGAAGGCTTCATGTATCGCCACCATCCGGTGATGGATAAATTGTCATCACTGGTGGCGGAGGGCGTCATTGGCGCGGTGGACAGCATCAACGCCACGTTTCACATGTTCGATCCCGAAAACACCGCGGCGGATGCGGCCGACCGTTCCTGGCGCCAGAAGCAGGAGACGGGCGGCGGCGTGATCCATGATTTTCTCTGTTATCCGGTGGACGCCGCCAATCGCTTTGCCGGCAGCTTGCCGCAACGGGTATCGGCGACCGGCTTTGAAAGCCCGCGCTATGGCACGCTTAACCGGCTTTACGGCTGGATCAGCTATGAAAACGGCGTCGTTGCTTCGGTCGAAAGCAGCCGCAAGGCAGTGTTCGGCCAGCGTCTGGTGATCGCCGGTGATCAGGCCGAGCTTAGTCTGCCCCAGGCCTGGACCATTCCGGGCGATGCGGAAATCACGCTGAGCCGCAGTCCCGGATTTATTCAACGCCGTTCTGAAGTCATCGCCGCGCCGTTTGCGGAACCCCACGATGGGCGGCTGGTGGATTTCCCGGTGTTCCGCCGTCAGTTGGCGAATTTCGCAAACGTCATTCGAGGTACAGCCTTGCCGAAAATCAGCCTTGATGAATCGGTGGTGAACGTGTTGACCTTGGATGCTCTGGCGCGCAGCGTTCGGCAGCAGGCGTGCATTGATGTCATTCTGCCGTCGCCGCTCGCGGACGCCATCGGGTAAGGCATATAGGGTGCGCCATGGGACGGGTAGACAACAAGACCATCATCGTTACCGGCGCCGCCGCCGGCATCGGCTATGAAATCGCCAAAAGATTGGTGGCGGAAGGCGCGCGGGTGGTGGTGGCGGATGTGCGCGCCGAGGCGGCGACAGAGGCAGCAGCAAGTCTGGGCGAAGCCGCGTGGGGTGTGGCCCTGGACGTGCGCGATGATGCCGCTTGGGGCCGGATGATGGAGCTGGCGGCGAC
Organism: Pseudomonadota bacterium; assembly: GCA_003577275.1. Lineage (GTDB taxonomy): Bacteria > Pseudomonadota > Alphaproteobacteria > Sphingomonadales > Govanellaceae > PRO5. The sequence goes on along the minus strand of QEVO01000005.1, from coordinate 136,291 downwards.
GCGATTCGGCCGCATCGACGCCATGGTCAATAACGCCGGCATCGCCGCCACGAACCGGCCGCAGGACGTGGAGCATGTGGCCGTGGAAGACTGGCGCGCCATCCAGGCGGTCAATGTGGAAGGCGTGCTGTTGGGCTGTCAGCATGCCATCCGGGCGCTGCGGCAGGCGGGCGGTTCCATCGTCAACCTATCGTCCATCGCCGCCCTGGTGGGCACGCCGACGCTCGCGGCTTATGGCGCATCCAAGGCGGCGGTGACGCAATTGACCAAGACCGTCGCCCTCCATTGCGCCCGCAAGGGCTATAAAATTCGCTGCAATTCGGTGCAGCCGGGCCTGGTGGCCACCGGCCTTTTTGAAGCAACCTTTTCGGCAGAGGAGCGGACGGAGAAGCTGAAAACCATCCCGCTTGGCGAATTCGCCAAGCCGCAGGAGGTGGCGGCCATGGTCCTCTACCTGGTTTCGGACGAATCCGCCCACGTCACCGGCGCAAGATTCGTCATTGACGGCGGCATGACCATGGCTTGACAATAAAGCCGATAAACCACCAGGGGCAAACGCATGGGTATTAATGATTGCAACAATGTTGCCGATTTTCGTAAATTGGCGCGCCGCCGGCTGCCGGCGCCGCTGTTTCACTATATCGACGGCGGCGCGGACGACGAAATGACCTTGCGCCGCAACACCACCGCTTTTGATAATTACAGCCTGATGCCGCAGGGGCTGGTGGACGTCAGCGCCATCGACATGTCAACCAGGGTGCTGGGGCAGAAAATCGATTGGCCGCTGTTTCTGGCGCCCACCGGTCTGACGCGGTTGTTTCATCATGAGGGCGAGCGGGCGGTGGCGCGGGCCGCCGCCAAGGCCGGCACAATGTATAGCCTATCGACGCTCTCCGCCGTCAGCATCGAGGAGATCGGCGCGCTCACCACCGGGCCGAAGATGTTTCAGATCTATATCCATAAGGATCGTGGCCTGACTTACGAATTCATCGACCGCTGCAAGGCGGCAGGCTACAACGCCATGTGCCTGACGGTGGATACCATTGTCGCCGGCAATCGCGAGCGGGATCTGGTGACCGGCATGACCACGCCGCCCAAGCTCACGCTGGCCAGTCTGTTGAGCTTTGCGCTGCATCCGGCTTGGACGCTCAATTATTTGACTCACGAGAAATTCAAGCTCGCCAACGTCGCCGACCGTATCGCGGCGGGCACTGGCTCCTCCAGCTCCGTCATCGACTACATCAACGCGCAGTTCGACCGCTCGCTGACCTGGAAGGACGCCGAGAAGGCCATTGCCGCCTGGGGCGGACCGTTCGCCATCAAGGGCGTGATGTCGGTGGCTGACGCCAGGCGCGCGGCGGAGGTAGGAGCCAGCGCGGTGATGGTCTCCAATCATGGCGGTCGTCAGCTTGACAGCGCGCCCGCGCCCATCGATTGCATCGCGCCCATCGTTGATGCGCTGGGCGATAAGCTTGAGGTCATCCTTGATGGCGGCGTGCGGCGCGGCACCCATGTATTGAAAGCCCTGGCGCTGGGGGCCAAGGCCTGCTCCATGGGCCGTCCCTATCTTTATGGCCTGGCCGCCGGCGGGCAGGCGGGGGTGGAGCGGGTGCTCGCCCGTTTGCGGGCCGAGGTCGAGCGCGATATGGCGCTGATGGGCTGCACCAGCATCGCCCAGATCACCCGCGACAAAGTGGAAAGGATTAGAGCATGATACGGCGTGATTTTTTCAGCACCATGGCGGCCGGCGGTTTGTTGTCGTTTCTCCTTGCCGGCAAGTCGCACAGCGGCGAGGCAAGCGCATCTTCACTATCCACCGGTCGCATCGAGGCGCGCCTGAAGGAACTGGGCATTGTTTTGCCGCAAGCGCCCAAGCCGGTGGCGACCTACGTGCCGTTCCGCAAGGTCGGGAACCTGGTTTATACCGCGGGGCAGGGACCGGCGGCGGCCGAGGGCGTCAAATCCTATGGTCGTGTCGGACAGGACATGACGGTGGAGGAGGGCTATCTTTGCGCCCGTCAGGTGGGACTTAATATTCTTGCCATCTTGAAGCTGGCCTGCGATGGCGATCTTGACCGGGTGGTGCAATGCGTGCGCGTCGGCGGATTCGTCAACGCTGTTGAGGGCTTCACCGATCAGCCCAAAGTGATCAACGGCGCATCTGATCTCTTGGTGCAGGTGTTCGGCGATGCCGGCCTGCACGCGCGCACCGCCGTCGGCGTCAGTTCGCTGCCCATCAATATCGCCGTGGAGATCGATGCGATTTTTGAAGTGCGCGCCTGACAGAAAGGAACCGCGATGTGGACAAAAATGGCCATGGCGGCAGGCATGATCTGCGCCGCCATGATGATCGGCGGATGTCAGCCTCAGCCGCCGGCGCATAAAACGGTCATCAATGTGCCCGAGTTGCCGGCGGGTCCGCCCTATTCTCATGCCATCGCCGCCAATGGGTTTTTATTCGTTTCCGGCGTCGTTCCCTTGGATCCGGCGACAGGGAAGGTGGTGGATGGCGATCTGGAAGCGCAGATGCACCGGGTATTTGAAACGCTAAAAATGGTGCTGGCGGCTGGCGGCGCCACTTTGGATGATGTGGTCAAGGTCAGCGTTTATCTGCAAAACCCTTCGGACTTTGCCGCCATGAACGCCATCTACGCGACCTATTTTCCCACCTACAAACCCGCCCGCACCACGGTGCCCGGAGTCGAATGGGGGCACGGCTTTCTGATCGAAATCGACGTCATCGCGCAACTGCGGAAATAGCGATCATTGCATAAAAAAAGACGTTGGCGCATTTTGGCGCGCCAACGTCCCTTATGGATATACTCTTAGAACTTTGCCCGGGCGGTGACGCCCCAAGTGCGTGGATCGGCGGAGGTAACCAGCGCGCCAAAGGCCTGCATGCCCACCACCGGCCCCAAACCGATCAGACCCGCCGCCGTATCATAGCGGCTGGCGGGATTGGTGGTGTAAACACCGGTGACCGCGCCCTTGTCTTTAAATAGATTGTTGACCCAGAAGGTCAGCGAGTAGCGCTCAGTTTCAATGCCGGTGCGCAGATTGACCAGCGTGCGGTCGCCGACATAGGAACCGCCCGGCTGCACGATGCTCTGCTTGGATTGATAGCTCAAGTCAACCCGACCAAACCAGTCGAAGTCGTTGGCGATGGGGTGGGTGTACTGGATCGATCCATTGGCGGTGTACTTGGAGACATATTGCAGATTGGTGCCGGCGAGCTGCGCTTCTTCCGGCGTGAAGCCAACGAATGAGACCAGGGCTGCAAAGAAGTAGTCCTTGTACTTCGAATCGGTGTAGGCAAAGCCGCCGTTAATCTCAAGGCCTTCCGCCGGACGGGCCGACATTTCCAGCTCGAAGCCCTGGGAGGTGGTCTTGCCGGCGTTCACGTTCAACAAAGCGCCAGTGGCGCCTACCGCGCGTACGATCTGATCCGTCCAGCGGATATAGAATGCGGCCGCATTGAACGTCAGGCGGTTGTCGAACCAATTGGTTTTGGCGCCCAATTCGTAATGCCAACTCTTCTCGGGGGTATATGACCGCTCCTCATCAAGAATGAGGCCCGCCACGGTGACGACGTTAAAGCCGCCGGATTTCACAGCGCGAGCGACGCTACCATAGACCAATGCGTCTTCCGTGATGTGATAATCCAAGGTAAAGCGCGGCGTGAAGTTATTAAAATCCGCCTTATCCTCAAAGGTGCCGGACGCCAGCGTCAGGGGATTGGTATCCACCGCCATCACCTTCTTTTCTTCCCAGCTATAGCGGCCGGAGAAGGTTGCCTTCAGGTCTTGGGTAAGATCAAATCCGGCCTCGCCGAAGATGGCGAAGTTCTCGGTCTTTTCCTGCGTTTCGTTGATCAGACCGGCGGAGAAAATGCTGGTGAAGGGCGGAAAGCCAGGGATGGCGGACCCCAGTCCGGTCCGCAGATCACGATTATTGGTTTTTGAATCGAGATCATAGTAGTAGGCGCCCAACATCCAGCGGAAACGCTCCTCCTGCGGCGAAGTGATGCGCAGCTCCTGGCTGATTTCCTCCAAGTCCACCCTGCTATTCAGGTAGCGGATGCTGCGCGCCTCGAAATCGCTATCCTGGTCGCGCTTGGTTTTCAGGTCATTGTAGCCGGTGATGGAGGTGATGGTGTAATCGCCCACGTCCCAGTCAAGGGCCAACGAGGTTGTCAGGTTGTTGCGCTTGAAGAACCCAGGGGTGACGGCAAAACCGCTTCTGGCGCCGGGAACCTCGCCGGACACGAATTGGAAAGCGGGCGCGACGGCAATGGTATGAAGACGCGCGTTATTGGCAACAAAGCGCAAGGGATCATCGCCGTCGTCGGTATCCTCATACGACATGCGCCAAGTGACGCGCAGATTGTCGCTGGGTCTGGCTTCCAGCGATCCGGCAACGGCCGCGGTCTGCTTATCGTCAAGATCATCGCCCGTCAGCTCGTTGGTGAAGTAGCCGTCACGCTCGAAATAGGAGCCGGCGATGCGGGCAAACAGCCGGTCCTCCACAATGGGACCGCTGATGCTGCCCTTGATATCAATTCTATCCTTGCGGCCATAGGTCGCTTCCGCCTGCCCTTCAAACTCGTTGGAGGCGCGCTTGGTGATGAAGTTGACGGCGCCGCCGAAGGTATTGCGGCCATAGAGCGCGCTTTGCGGACCTTTGGCGACCTCAATCCGCTCGATGCTGTTGGCCAGCAGGGCATCCATGGCGGCGCGGGATGATTGATAGACCCCATCAACGAAGAAACCGACGTTAGGTTCGCCGATGGTGGTGGATAGGCCGCGAATGACCGGCGTTGAGGCATCGCCGCCGAACAGGGGCGCGAAGGTAAAGCCCGGCGTCAAGCGGGCGACATCCTCCACGCTCTGCATGCCGGTTTTTTCGATATCCCGCGTCGTAAAGGCGGCAATAGAGATGGGAACGTCTTGCAACAGCTCTTCCCGCTTCCGGGTAGTGACGACGATCTCGTCGGTGATAAAGGCGGCGCCTGGCGCGTCTTGGGCCAGCCCAGGAGCGGCCGGCAAACATAACGACAAGGCCAAGAGAGACGTTGAGCGGACAAGCTGCGCTGACCTGCGTTTAGGCGCAAAGCCTGGATGCGAAGAAATGACAGTGAACATGGCGCGATTCCTCTTAGAATTATAATAAAGTGGTATGGGCGGGGTATGCAAAAAACCCCCGGCTTCCGGTCTTACGCCGCTTGCAATTCGTTGTTTTGTCCCCAGCAGGTATAATTGGTATGACCAATTAAAATTGTTGTCAACCCACAATGGGACGATCCGACGCAATACCGGGCCGGTTTAGGGGGTTTATTTCTTCACTCCCAGGGCCTTGACGAAAAATGCATCCGTTGCCACCCGTGATTGTTCCGTCACTTCTGGATTGGATTGAAAACGCACCTCGCCGCCCTTGCCCTTATGGGCAAACGGATCATTGACGATCAGTAGGGCATCGCCCGGCATATTCCAGGCGTGCGTGGCGCCGGGGTAGACGGTTACGGATACATACGGTCTGGTATCGGCAGGCAGTCCCTCGACCAGTTTATTGCAGGTGTCGGGCTCATCATAAGTATCGTCCGCGCCCGCCAGCAACAGCACCGGCGCGCCGGTCAGTTGTGCAAATTCATACCCCGGCACCGTGTTATAAACCCAGCATACCGGATAGAACGGAACATGGGCGGCGAAGCGCAGGCCGTCGCGGCTGAATTTATCCGCATAGGGTTTGGTTGCCGTCAGCATGGAGACGACGCCGCCCCATGAATAACCGGTAATGCCGATGCGGTTGGAATCGATGAATGGCAGTCCGGCAAGGTACTTAAGCGCGCCGAAGGCGTCGGGTAGGGTTTCAGGCACGCTCTTAGGGCGTCCGCCGGCGCCGGCAAAGTTACGCCGCGCCGCCCATAAATCGATCTCCAAAGTGGCGATGCCATGGCCATTAAGCGATGCCGCATGATAACCGCCGCGCCCATCCACGCCATTGGAGCCATGTACGATGACCACCGCGGGCAGCTTGCCGTCGACGCCCTGCGGCACGCGCAGCACGCCGGCGACGTTGTGCGGCGGCGCATCGCCGGTGGGCGTGAAGGCGACATAGTAGGCGCGGACCGCGATTTCCTCCACCGCCGGCTTTTTGGCGGTCGTCGCGCAACCGCCCAGCACCAAGGATGATAGGATTGCCAGTAATATAAGACCGCGCATCAGCTTTTCCTTTCCGTTATTCTTTAGAATAAACTAGCGGATTTTGCCGGTCATCCTTCAAGATATCGCCGATGGTCAGGGACCGGAAGTAATCATCGGGCAAAATGTTCTGCTGACCATTGAAGGCGCTGCCGTCGGGCATGTAGGCGCAGGTCATGGCGATGCGGCGCTGCCGGGTCATGTTGACGCCGGCGCCATGCGCCGTCAAGCCGTTATGAAAGCTGCAATCGCCGGCCTTCATCGGGACTAGGACCGGATCCATCGCCGCCATCTGCGGATAGACCTGCATCAAGGCGCCAAAATCCGTGTTGCGGCCGACATTGATATTGTCGTAAGCGGCGATCTTATGACTGCCGGGGATGAAACATAAACAGCCATTGGCGATGGTTGCGTCTTCCAGGGCGATCCAGATGGTGATGGCGTGATGCGAATAAAATGACCAGTAGGGATCATCCAGGTGCAGCGTGGTGGCGTTGGCGTAAGGCTCCTTGATGAACGCTTGATCGTGCCACACCCGCATGGCGGGCACGCCCTCCAAATCGCACAGCAGGCGGCCCAGATCGCGCGCCTGCAGGTAGCGCCTCACCGTGTCGCTGACTTTCCACAGGTTGATGCGCTGGGTAAAAACGCGGTCATAGTGCGTGTCGCCTTCCATCAGGTTGGCGCCGTCGCCCGCCACTTTGCGCTTGCCCATGGTCGATATGGCGGCAAGAACCGCGTCTTTCAATTCGGCGACTTCCGATTGATCCAGAAAATTCGGATAATAAAGGAAGCCATCCCGCCGGTAGAGGTCAATCTGCTCTGTTGTAAGATCAGTGCGCATGATTTTTATTTATTCGCTGGATAATCATGAAGGCGTCGGGGCGTCAACGCGCAACAATCCTTCGCTTTTAAGCTCGCGCCACAGTGCCGTAGGAATCGTCGTTTGGTAGGTGGCGATATTGCGTTCGATTTCGGTTACCGATCGCGCGCCGGGAATGACCGCCGCCACCGCCGGGTGATGCAGCGGAAAAGCCAGGGCGGCGGCGGCCAGGGAAACGTTATGACGGGCGCAGACGGCTTCGATCTTGCGCACCTTATCAAGGATTTCCGGCGGCGCGGGCACGTAATTGTAATAAGCGCCGGGCACCGCGCCAGTGGCCAAGATGCCGGTATTATATGGCCCGCCGATGATGATGCTGATGGATTTTTGTTGGCACAGCGGCAACAAAGTATCGAGCGATTCCTGCTCCAGGAGGGTATAGCGGCTGGCCAATAAAAAACAATCAAAGTCGCCGGCGCGGGCGAAGCGCTCGCAGGCCTGCCATTCGTTCAGGCCGCAGCCGATGGCGCCGATCACGCCCTCGGCCCGCAATTTATCAAGCGCCTTATAGCCGCCCTCCATCACCTCGCGAAAACGCGCATCGGTGGCTTCCTGGGTTTGATGGGTCCACACATCGACGTCATGAATGAGCATGATGTCGATGCGGTGAAAACCTAAGCGCTGCAGACTGTCCTCGAAGGAGCGCATGACGCCGTCATAGGAATAATCGAACACCGGCTTGAAGGGCAGGCAGCCGGGAAACTGTCCGGGCTCGATGCGGCTGGGGTCCTCGGGTTTGAGCAAGCGGCCGATCTTGGTGGATAAAACGAAGCTGTCGCGCGGTACGTTACGCAAGGCCTGGCCGATGCGATGCTCGCTCAAGCCGTGGCCGTAGTAGGGGGCGGTGTCCAGATAGCGAATGCCGCCATCATAGGCGGCGCGCACGGTGGCCAGCGCCTGATCATCGGCCAGTTCGGCATAAAGGTTGCCCAGGGGCGCGCCGCCAAATCCCAGTTCGCTGACCCGGACTTTGGTTCTGCCGATGGGGCGTGTCTTGATGGTCGTCATGTCAGTTGCTCCAACCGCCGTCGATGATATGGATGGTTCCGGTGGTGAACGCGGATTCGTCCGACGCCAGATAGACCGCCAGCGCGGCGATTTCCGCCGGCGTTCCCACCCGGCCCATGGGCTGGCGGGCGAGAAAATCGCGCCGCGCCGCCTCAGGGTCAGGCGCATTGTCCACCCGGCCCTGCCAGGACGGCGTTTCCACTGTGCCGGGACAGATGGCGTTGCAGCGAATGCCATGGCCGACAAAATCCGCCGCCACCGATTTCGTCAAGCCGATCACCGCCGCCTTAGTGGCGCCATAGACGCAGCGGTTGGGCGCGCCTTTGACGCTGGAGGCCACCGATGACATGTTGATGATGCTGCCGCCGCCGTGGCGGATCATGCCCGGCAGCAAGGCGCGGATCATCAGGTACATGCCGCGCAAATTGAGGTTGACGGAAAAATCCCAGTCTTCAGGGGCGCAGTCGAGAATGGTGCCGTGATGGACAAAGCCGGCGCAGTTGAACAAACAGTCGATGCCGTCGATCTCTGCCGCTAGCGCCGCGATAGCCGCCGCGTCGGTGACATCCAGCGTCCGCGTTTCAATGTTCTGGTGGGAGGTTGATTGCTTCAGCTTTTGCCCGTCAATATCGGTGGCGATCACCCGCGCGCCCTCCCGGGCGAAGGCGATGGCGGCGGCTGCGCCGATGCCCTGCGCGGCGGCGGTAAGAAGCGCGGTCTTGCCTGCCAGGCGGCCGTTCATGGCAGCGCCTCGGAAAGTTGCCGCCATGCTGCGCCATCAGGGAAGCGATGATCGGCCAAGGACCGCGGCTTCATCTCGATGCTGAACCCCGGCGCTTGGGGCGCCAGATAGCGCCCGTCGCGCACCCGTATCGGGTCAATGAAATGCTCCTGCAGGTGATCGACGTATTCCAATACCCGATTCTCCATGGTGCCGCTGACGGCAATGTAATCGAACATGGCGATATGCTGGATATATTCGCACAAACCGACGCCGCCGCCATGGGGGCAAACCGGCACGCCGAATTTGGCCGCCATCAGGAGGACGGCGAGAATTTCATTGACGCCGCCCAGCCGGCAGCAGTCGAGCTGGCAAAAGTCAATCGCCTTGGCCTGAAAGAACTGCTTGAACATCACACGGTTGTGGCAATGCTCGCCGGTGGCGACGCCGATCGGCCGCACGGCGTCGCGGATTCGCGCATGACCCAGAATATCATCGGGATTGGTCGGCTCCTCGATCCACCATGGTTTATAGGGGGCAAGGCGCGCCATATGGCGGATCGCGTCGGTAACTTCCCAGGCTTGGTTGGCGTCAATCATCAACCGATGATCGTAACCGATTTCCTCGCGCATGATGGCGATGCGGCGCACATCGTCATCAATGCTCGCGCCGACTTTCAGCTTGAAGTCTCGCCAGCCGCTGGCCAGCGCTTGCCGGCACAGCGCGCGCATTTTATCATCCGAGTAGCCCAGCCAGCCCGCGCCCGTGGTATAGGCGGGATAGCCGTTGCGGACCAGGTTTGCTTCCCGCTCGGCTTTTGTCGCCGCCTTGTCTTTCAACAGCGCCAGCGCTTCCGCCGGGGCAAGGGCATCGGTGATGTGGGTAAAGTCGATGCAGGCGACGATATCTTCCGGCGACATATCGGCGAGAAGTTTCCACAACGGTTTTTTCGCCGCCTTGGCGAGTAAATCCCACACCGCGTTGATGACCGCCGCGGTCGCCAAATGAATGGCGCCCTTTTCCGGCCCGATCCAGCGCAGTTGGCTATCGCCGGCGATGCGATGCCAGAAGCCGGCCATATCGCCCTTGATGGTACCTAAGCTTTGGCCCACGACAAAAGGCTTGATGGCGTTGACGGCGGCGACGCACACTTCATTGCCGCGGCCGATGGTAAACGTCAGGCCGTGTCCAGCAAGTCCCGCCGGCGAATCGGTCGTCAGGATCACATAGGCGGCCGAATAATCCGGATCGGGATTGATGGCGTCCGAGCCGGCAAGGGTGCGGGAGGTAGGAAATCGAATATCCTGGACCACCAGATCGGTAATCGTCACGCTCACGAGAGATGTCCTTTTACTTTTTTAGCTGGGGGCGACGACGCCTTTGGCGATGATGATATTGCCATAGAGTCGGGTGTCGGAGGTCGCCACCACGCCGAACGCCTGGCGGGCGCGCTCATAAAAGGCGAAGCGTTCGATCCGCTCCAGGTCAACCGGCTTGCCTTCCGCCACGGCGATGGCGCGAGAAAAGTCGGCATACGTATCCGGCGTCGCCGATGGATCGCCCACCACCGCCATCACCATCGCCGGCTTGGGCACATACTGGTCGAGGGGAAACAGCGTCAAAATCGCCGCCAACGCTTGCGTCACGTTCACGCCGTCGCACCGCACCAGCCGCCGGGCCACGCTTGCGGCGGGAAAATTGGCGTCGGCGATGACCAGCTCATCGCCATGACCCATGGCGGCAAGGAGGCGCAGAAGATCAGGGCCAAGGAGCGGGTCGATACCTTTCAGCATGGCCTCCCTCTTCGTCTTGATGCGGCATAGCTATTTAATTGGTCTTACCAATAGACCATAAACGCAAACCGTCCCTTAAGTCAACGGCGTTGCCGCCGCCGGCCCCCATGTCGGGGGCCGGCGCTTGGCTTGGGGAAAGGCTGGAATTGGAATACTATTCGGCCGGCAGGGCGGCTGGTTCTAAGTCCGCCTTCATGGCGCTTACCGGTTTCAGCGCGGCCAGGCGGCTGATGGCGAACCACGCCAAGGGCAGCACGCCGCCCAGCGTAAAGATCGCGCCGCCGAGAATACGCGCCCAGGTCAGGCTCTGGAAGGTCGCACTGTTGATGTAGTCGGCGGAACGGGCATACCAGAAGCCGTGATCGAGCACGGCCATGAACTGGTCAATCCCCACCGGGAACAAGTCCATGACCACCATCAGCGCCAGGCCGATATTGATCGACCAGAAGGCGGTATGAAGGAGCTTGGCGTTCCAGGCTTGCGAGCGCACCAGATAGCGGGCGCAGAACACGATCGCCGCCAAGGCCAGGTTGCCGTAAACCCCCATCAGCGCCGCATGGCCGTGATTGACGGTCAAATAGGTGCCGTGTTCATAGTAGTTGACGATCGGCAGGTTGATGATGAAGCCGAACACACCGGCGCCCAGGAAATTCCAGAAATTGACGCCCAGCAGGAACAGAAAGGCTTCCTGTTGACCGAAAATTTCGCCCTGATCCAGGCCGCGCCCATTCATCAGCCGCTCCGGCGTCTTGCGGAATTGCCAGGCCTCCAGCGTCAGCAAAATCAGCGGCACCACTTGCAAGGTGGAGAAGACGCTGCCGATGGCCACTGTCGCCACCGGCTTGGCGTTCCAATAAAAGTTATGCGCGATCCCTAAGAGGCCGGAGCCGAGGAACAGCAACGCCGCCAGATAAACGATGCGCGAGGCGGCGTTGTGGCTGACAAAGCCCATCAGATACATGAAATAGGCAAGCACGATGGTGGCGAAGACCTCGAAGAAGGCTTCCACCCACATGTGAATCACCGCCCAGCGCCAGAAATCGGCGATGACGAAATTGGTCTCGGGCGTCGCCACGAAGCCGGAGATGAACAGCACGACGATGGCAACGACCGCATAAAGCAGCCACTTGGGCAGCGTCCACGGCGGGTTGTCGCGCCAGGCGGGCAGCACGAAGCGCGCCACCGCCACCGCCCACAGGGCGAAGATGACAAACAGCATTCCTTGCCAGAACTTGCCCTGTTCGACGAATTCCCAGCCTTGATTGCCAAAGAAATTCCACTGCGCACCCAACAGGCCATGGGGGCCCATGAACACGCCGACGAGGCTGCCCGCGACCATCGTCACCGTCAGGCCATAAATGACGTTCACCAGCGTCAATTGGCCGCGGGGCGTCTCTTCGGCGGCGGTGGAGAGCACAAAAATCGAGGCGCCGATCCAGCAGGCGGAAATCCACATCAGCGCCAACTGCAAATGCCAGCTGCGGGTGATGGTGATCGGCAGCGCCGTTGAAAGATCAACGCCAAACAGCGTCGTCAGCCCGAGAAAATCATGCACGGTCAGAATGCCGGCGATGATCTGCAGCACGAACAGCGCCGCCGCGGTGGCGAAAAACTTGTAGGTGGCCTTTTGGATTTGGCTTGGCGCATGGGCCGTTACGCGGCGCGTGGTGGCGACGGTGGGCGCGCGCTCCGCCGCGCCCCAGCCGGCGATGGAATTGTATCGGCCGTAAAGGAACAACACGGCGCCCAGCGCGACCATCAGCCCCATGCTGCCGATAACGCTCCACAGCACCAAGGGCCCTGCCGGGCGATTGCCGGCCAGCGGGTCGAACGGCCAGTTGTGGGTGTAGCTGTAGTCAAACCCGGGCCGCTCCGCGCCGCACACCCAGCCGCCCCAGAAAAAGAATGCGGCCAGGCTGCGGATCTCCGAGTCGTCGACGATGTAGCCTGAGGGCTGAAAGGCAGTGGTGAAAAACTCCCGGTAATGCTCCTCCAACCGCCCAAGGGCATAGACCTGCCCGGCGGTCAGGCGCACGGCATTGGTCTGGGCATCATAGGTGTTTTTCTTGATCTCCACCTGCGCCCGTGAGGTTGCCAGGGCTTGCTGCAACTCGTCAGCGGGGTCGACTCCGCTTTGTTTTAGATAGTAATCCCGCATGTGGCGGGCGGTAAGCTGTAGCGCCTCGGCGGTGAAATCCGGCCCCCGGCCAGCGCCATCGCCGAACATGCTGCCGTATTCCATCAAGGCTTTTTGCAAAAAAACCGTCTGACCGCGGGTGATGTCGGCGGAACGGATGATCGGCGCGCCGTCGGGGCCGACGAAATCGGGAATGGGCGGCGCTTCGGTGTAAGTTTCCTTGCCGACGAACGCCAGACTGCCCGCGCCCACCAGCATGACGAGGAGGAGAGGCAGCCACCAGTTGCTCCGCTTCATGACAAAGCGGGTCCAGATATTGGCCTGAGCGCTCATGATTCGCACATCCCCATAAAATAACAGGAAATATTTTTGGACACTCTACCAAAAATTATTGTGACGATCACTTGACCTACGTCAATTACCAAGGAAAACCCCGGCCAAGGCGACGTTCCATTAAGTGAATCCCGTCAGTTTCCGCGCGATCGTCCGGTGCTACCAATAGAGTGAGGTCGTACGGCTGATCAGCAACAGCCGCGCCAGCTTCATGTGTCCAAAATTCATCAGCTAAGGAGGCTTCAGCCATGGCCACACCGTCATTGAGCCGCGTCATGCTCGATATTTTCAAGAAACATGGCATTCGCCGCATTTTCGGCCTGCCTTCAGCGCAGCTGGGTCTCGTCATGCACGAGGCTAGCAAGGACAACTACTTTACCTACATGACCACCCGGCACGAGGAGGCGACCGGCCACATGGCGCATGCGCTCCATTGCGCCTCGGGCGAGGTGGCGGTGTGCTTCGGCACGGTGGGTCCGGGCGTCACCAACATGCTGCCGGGGGTGGCGGCGGCGGCGGCCGATAACATCCCGATGATCGTGCTGACGCCCAACAACCAGCTCGATCTTCTCGACCCTTACGGCGACGTATTGCAGGCCGCCGACCAGATCTCGCTTTATAAGCCCATCACCAAGTGGCGGGCGCAGCTGCGCGACGCCAAGCGCGCGCCGGAACTGATCGAGCGCGCGGTGCGGATGGCCAAGTCCGGCCGGCCGGGGATCGTCCAGCTCGATATCCCATGCGACATTGGCAGCCTGCCCTGCGCCTACGACGCTTCGGGCGAAGCGTTTGTCGAACAGCGCCCGGTGCCCTCGGCGGCGGAGCTCGACAAAGTGGCCGACCTGCTGGCCAACGCCAAGCGGCCGCTGTTGCTTGCTGGCGGCGGCGTGGTGCGTTCGGAAGGCACGGCGGCGTTCCGCAAATTGGTGGAGGTGACGGGTTTTGCCGTCGGCACTTCGGTCAAAGGCAAGGGGGTGGTCGACCCCGATTGTCCAAGCCATGTCGGCAGCGCCGGCATCTTGGGTGGCGATGGCCTCATCGCCGCCTGCCAGGAGGCCGATGTGGTGATGGCCATCGGCTGTAAGTTCTCCACCTGGATTCCCATCAACAAGCTGCCGACTTATCCCCTGGTGCCGGGCCAGAAGATCATCCATATCGATATTTCTTCCGAAGCCCTGGGCGCCAACCTGCCGGTGGACATCGGCCTGGTCGGCGACGCCCGGGAAACGGCGACGCTGCTGGCCGAGCGCTTGAAGGGACGCAAATTGAACGCCGATCCGGCCTGGCTCGCCTCGCTGCGCCGGAAACGGGAAGAGTATGTCGCCAAGCTCAACGCCGCGGCCGACGCGCCGACATCCAATCCCGGCGCGATGAATTCCGCCGCCGTGGTGCGCTTCATCGCCGACCTTCTGCCCGATGACGCCATCGTCTGCGTCGACGGCGGCCAGACCATGCAATGGGCGCTGTCCTTCGTCAAAACCAAGAATCCTCATCACCATGTGCATAACCCCGGCATGGGGCACTTGGGCTCCGGCTTGCCGTTCGCGCTGGGGGCCAAGGTGGCCAAGCCCAACCAGCCGGTGGTGCTGATCACCGGCGACGGCGCCATGGGCTGCACCATCCAGGAGCTGGAGACGGCGGCGCGCTATGGCATCAACATTCTGGTGCTGGTGATGAATGACAGTTTCTGGGGCATGTACAAGCCGTTCGGCGACTTTTTGCAAAACCAGAAGATCGGCACCAAGCTGACCACCGTCGATTTCGTCAACGTGGCCCGCGGCTTCGGCTGCGAGGGGCACCGGGCGACAACGCTGGATGAAGTAAAGCAGCGCGTTGCCGCCGGTTTGAAAGCCAACAAGCCGACGCTGATCGACGTGCCGGTGGAATTCGCCGCCCATCCCATTGATCCGTTCTGGGTGCACGTGATTTTACGGGGCGTGGATTTCTCCAGCGTCGCGGGGTAACCGGCTAATTCACCTCTTGACCACGGGCTCTCCTTCTCGGCAGGATCACCGCCTTGCCGAGAGGAGAAGTTCATTGATTGTTCTTGATAAATATGAAACCGCGACGGCGTTGCCGTATGGCGCGTTGGTCGAAGCCCTGCGTGAGGCATTCAAAAAAGACTATACGGTGCCGCTGCGCGGCATGCACAAAATCCCGCTGGCCGATGGCGCGACGGCGATCTACGGCGTCATGCCGGGCTGGGCGGCGGGCGAGGTGATCGGCGCCAAGCTGATCACCGTGTTTCCCGGCAATGCGCAGAAAGGCCTGCCCACGGTGCAGGCGGTGGTGGCGCTGTTTGATGGCGCCACCGGCACCCCCATCGGCGTCGTCGACGGCACCGAGGTGACCTATCGCCGTACCGCCGCCGCCTCGGCGTTGGCCGCCGATTATCTGGCGCGCCAGGATGCCGCGCGGCTCCTCATCGTCGGCCCCGGCGCGCTCGGCCGGCACTTCGTCGGCGCCATGGCGGCGGTGCGTCCCATCAGAGAAGTCCGGCTATGGGGCCGTGACGCCGCCAAGGCGCAAGCGGCGGCGGCGGAACTGGCGGCGGCATACCCAAAGCTGGATATCACGGCGGCGACAGACCTGGAGGCGGCGGTGGGAAGCGCCGATATCGTCTCCTCTGTTACCGCCTCAACCGAGCCGGTGGTGTTCGGCCGCTGGCTTAAACCAGGCGTTCATCTCGACTTGGTTGGCGCGCATACGCCCACCAGCCGGGAATGCGATGACGAGGCGGTGGTGCGCGCCCGCGTCTATGCCGATGTGAGGTCCAACGTATTCGCCGAGGCAGGCGAAATCCTCATCCCGTTAAAATCCGGCAAGATCACCGAAAGCCATGTGCTAGGGGATTTTTCCGACCTGGTGAGCGGGCGCGTCGCCGGACGGCGATCGGCGGACGAGATCACGCTCTTTAAATCCGTCGGCACGGCGGTGGAAGACTTGGCCGCCGGCGCGCTGGCGCTGGCTCAAGCTAGGAAATAACGAGTAAGGGCGATGCCTCGGCATCGCCCTTACCGACCATTATCTGGCGTTGAAAATTTACGCACGCCTGCGGCGGGCCAGCCCAAGACCGGCCAGCGCCACGCCGAGGAGGCTCAATGCCGCCGGGGCGGGTACTTCGCCGTTGGGTTGCCGCTCGCCGCTGACATAAAGGAGATCCCAGGAACTTGCTCCCCACTCGTGGGTCCAGTAGCCGCCACTCCCATCTGAATAATCGCAATGGCCATAATAAGAATTCCAGAAGCGTGCGGCGCATTTTAAGCTGTCTTGAGCCCAAAAATCAGAGGCCGTTGGGCGCAACGCCCATTCATCGTCCGTGGCGAAACGCCAGCCGTCCTGAATGTCAGGTAGGTAGAGCGTATTGCCGCCAAATCCATCAACGGATACCGGCGAGGCCCAGGCCCAGAAAAGGCCGTTGTGCGAAATATAGTAATCCGAGGTGATGGGACTGGTATCGATCGGCGCGGCTTGTGCCCCAGTAGCTATGCCAAGCGCCAACGCGCCGATGGCGATCGTCTTCACAAGAATTGATTTCATAAAAGTATTCCCTTAGACCTGAGCTTCTACATGATATTTGGGGCGTTACGGTCCTTTAGGCATGAATCATGCCAACAATAGAACTACTTAAAGAAATCAGTTGGTTAAGCGGGTAGTTTGAAATTTGAAAGAGTCCAGATTGTCAAGACGTCCGACACTTTGCAAGGTTGTGACTCATGGCTGTCGATGCTACCGCTTGTCTGGAGAATAGACACTAAGGAGTGCGGTAAGATGAAGGCGCTGACAGGAAACAGGAAAGTCTATTCGGTTGGGATGCTGATAGTGGGCTTAAGTATAACCGCGTGCACCAAGCCCGCGCCTGAAGACCCCCGCGCCGCCGAGGCCAAGGCTTTTGTCGAGAACACCAGCGCCGACTTAAAGCCGCTTTACATCGAATCGAGCCAAGTCTCCTGGGCCAAGGCTACCAACATCACCGAGGAGACCATCGCCGCCGAGGCCGCCATGTCGGCCAAGGTGCTGGCGCGGGAGGCGCAGGCGATCCGCGAGGCGGCGCGCTACAACGACGTAGACGTGGATTTCGACACCCGCCGGCAGTTGGAAATCTTAAAGCAAATCTCGGTGGCGCCGGCGCCATCGGATGCGGCGAAAACTCAGGAGCTTGCCGACATCACGACTCGAATGGACGCCATGTACGGCGCGGCGAAAGCCTGTGACGCCGCCGGCAATTGCCGCGAGCTTAGTGAGTTGGAGGACGTGCTCGCGCACAGCCGTGACTTTGACGAGCTGACCGCCGCCTGGGCGGGGTGGCATGATGCGGCGCGCCCCTTGCGGCCGCTTTACGCCCGCTTTGTGGAGTTGGCGAACGAAGGGGCGCGGGAAATCGGCTATGCTGACCTCGGCGTGTTGTGGCGCGCCGGCTACGACATGCCGCCGGAGGAACTGTCAGCGGAAGTGGACCGGCTGTGGTCCGAGGTGGCGCCGCTCTATGAGGCGCTTCATTGTTACGTGCGCGGCAAATTGGCGGAAAAATATGGCGCCGACAAGGCGCCACCCACCGGCCGCATCCCGGCGCACCTTCTGGGCAACATGTGGGCGCAGCAGTGGGGCAATATCGGCGACTTGGCGTTGCCTTACCCTGATGCGCAAAGGCTCGATGTCACCCCCGCTCTGGTCGAACAAGGGTATGACGCGGTACGCATGGTGAAGTTGGGGGAATCGTTCTTTTCTTCCCTGGGCTTTGCGCCGCTGCCGGAAACCTTCTGGCGGCGCTCCATGCTGACCAAGCCGGAAGGTCGGGAAGTGATCTGTCATGCTTCGGCGTGGAATCTCGACTTTGGCGATGATCTGCGCATCAAGATGTGCACCAAGATCAATCAGGAAGACCTGATCACCATTCACCACGAGTTGGGACACAATTATTATCAGCGCGCCTACAACAAACTGCCGCTGCTTTATCAAGGCGGCGCGCATGACGGTTTTCATGAGGCGATCGGCGACGCCATCGCGCTCAGCATCACGCCGGCTTATTTACAACAGGTGGACCTGTTGTCGCAAAACGTCGAGAGCCAGGAGGCGACCATCAACGCGCAGATGGCCATGGCTTTGGACAAGATCGCTTTCCTGCCGTTCGGCCGCTTGATGGATGAATGGCGCTGGCAAGTGTTCTCGGGCGCCATTGCGCCGGAAAAATATAATGAAGGCTGGTGGCGCTTGCGCCGCAAATACCAAGGGATTGAGCCGCCGGTGGCGCGCAGCGAGAATGATTTCGATCCCGGCGCCAAATACCATATTCCCGGCAACACGCCATACCTGCGTTATTTCCTGTCGTTCGTCATGCAGTTTCAGTTCTATAAGGGCTTGTGCGATGCGGCGGGCCATGACGGGCCGCTCTACACCTGCTCGATTTATGGCAGCCGGGAGGCCGGCGAGAAATTCAAGCGCATGATGGAGATGGGTCAAAGCCGTCCCTGGCCCGAGGCGCTGCAAGCATTGACCGGCACGCGACGCATGGATGCCGCGGCGCTCAAAGAATATTTCGCGCCGCTTCAGACTTGGCTTGCCTCGGCCAACGCCGATAAAACCTGCGGTTGGGCGGAGGAATAGGTTACCCACATACGGCCGCCAATGGGCGGGTTGTCGTCGTCGAAAACCCGCCAGGCGCGCAGCTCTTTTTCCTCCGGCGGCGCTTCGCAAGTCCCCACCCGGCTCGGCCCCCAACCGAAGCGCTGCTTTAAATCAGCCAATTGTTCGGCGCGCTTGATCGCGGCATAGGCGCAATCGATCACCGGCACGCCGAGCGCGTCTTGCAGCTCGCGAAAGAAGCCGTACTCGATGGTGCAGCCGAGGATGAGCGCTTCCGCGCCGTCCTCGTCGATGGCTTTGCGGCCCGCCGCCATCATGCGTCGCGCCGTCTCAGTGCGATCCTGTTGAAAGTCCTCGACGCCCAGGTCGAGAGAGCGGAAGGAGGCGAGGCGATGGCCGTAGCCATACTCGCGCACCCGCTCGCCCATGCGGTCGATCCATTTGCGCCGCCCGACGATGATGGAAAAACGGTTGGCCAGCGACGCCACCGCTTCCAACGAGGCCTGACACGGGGCGGTGACCACCGTGTTGCCGGAAATCTCCCGCGCCTCGCGCAGCGCCGGATCATAAAAACAGGCGATGACCGCCGCATCAAAGCCTTGGCGCGCGGTGTCGCGCATCACCTTGACGATATCGCCGGTCACCAGACCTTCGTAAGCATGGTATTCCAGATGGTGACGGCAATGGGGGGTCTGCAACGACACCACCTCCACCTCGGTGCCGGGGTTGATGATGCCGGCGGCTTGCCTTGCGGTATGGGCCACGTAGGCGTCGGTGCCGATGGGTTCGATGACGCGGATGCGGATGGTCATGTCGGATCTCCTGCCGTCTTGAGTGTCAGATCATGACAGGACGGTTGAAAATCCGATGCGTGAATGGAGGGTTCTCTGACAATAAAAAACGGCCCCGGCAGCGCCGAGGCCGTTAGGATTTTGTGAAAAACGCGGTTAACCCTTCCGGCGGCGGGCCAGTCCCAGGCCGGCCAGGCCAAAGCCGATCAGAGCCAGGGAAGCGGGTTCCGGCACCTCATGTCCACCATTGAGCCGGACCGCGCCGCCGAAGGCGAAGGAGCTGCCGATGGCGTCATTCAAGGCGGCGATGGCGTCGTTATTAAGATTGATGATCACCTGGGTGCCGTTGTCGGCGGCGCTCACCGATTTGCTGGCATAAAGCACGCCGTCCGCCAGATCGCCGAAGATATCGGTGCGGCCAGTGTCGCTGGCGGTCAGCTCATCAATGGGGGTCAGCACGGCGAAGACGTCGAAAAAGCTTGAGGGATTTGGGCTAATGTAGCCTAGCGATGAGTCATTGCCGATGCTCAAGTTGGCTGCAAGAATGGTGCCGGTGACATTCTCCAGATCGAAAACGAAAAAGTTGCGAAGTTCCATGTCGTTGCCAAAGCAGCTATCCGAGCTGCCGCAGATGCCGGCTATGTAATTGGAATTTCCGCCGTTATGGGATCCGGTTTCGTCCCACCAGCCGGTGAAGGTCGCGCCAAGCACGGTATTGCCGTCGGTGGTGGTCAAATGCAGTTCCTGCACACCATCGGGAGAATAGGCGAAGATGGCGTTGCTTAGGCCCGCCATGGCCGAGCCGCTGATCAGCGCCGCGCCGGCGGCGACGAGAAAACCAAGAATCCGTACCAATCTCATGTCGTTGCTCCCCTATTGCGTCCTGCGTATCGAATATAGGAAAGCATAATTTGTGCCGAAAATAGAAAGTCTATTATTTATAAGTAAATAGCCAAAGATTGGGGTGACCCTTGCTTCAGAAATTGTAAACAAATCCGACAGTTTCTTGGTCAATCTCCGATAACGCCGGCGGCTATCAGCGCGGCGATGTCAGCCTCGCCGTAGCCGAGATCGCGCAACACCCGCTCGGTATGGGCGCCCAAGAGCGGCGCGGCGGCGTCATAGTTCAGATCAGTATTGCGGAAGTTGATGGGCGATTTCACCGCCGGAACCTCGCCCGCCGAGGGGTGGGGAAGGTCGATCTTTAGGCCGCGATATAGCACCTGGGGGTCGGCGAATACCTGGTCGATGGTGTTGATGGGACCGCAGGGTACGCCTTCCTTTTCCAAAAGGATAAGCCACTCTGCGGCTGGCCGCGCCGCCATCAGCTCGGCGATGCGGCCGACGATGATGTCGCGGTTCTTCACCCGGGCGGCGTTGGTGGCGAAACGCGGGTCAAGGGCCAGCTCCGGCACGCCGGCGATGGCGCAGAAGCGGGCGAACTGCTGGTCGTTGCCGATGGCCAGGATCAGATGTCCCTCGGCGGTGGCGAAAGCCTGGTAGGGCACGATGTTGGGGTGGGCGTTGCCCAGCCGGCCGGGGACCACGCCGCCCACCAGAGAATTCATCGCCTGGTTGGCCAGCGTCGCCACCTGCACGTCCAACAGGGCGAGGTCGATATGGTCGCCCTTGCCCGTGCGTTCGCGGTGAGCCAGCGCCGCCAGCACCGCCACCGCCGCATACATGCCGGTCATCACGTCGACGATGGCGACCCCCACCTTCATCGGCCCGCCGCCGGGACGGCTGTCGGGCTCGCCAGTGATGCTCATCAACCCGCCCATGCCCTGAAGGAGAAAATCATAGCCGGCGCGGTCCTTATAAGGTCCGGTCTGACCGAATCCGGTGATGGAGCAGTAGATCAACCGGTCGTTGATCTTGGCGAGCGCGGGGTAATCAAGGCCGTACTTCTTCAAGCCGCCGACCTTGTAGTTCTCCAATAGGATGTCGGAGCGGGCGGCGAGCTTGCGGATGATCTCCTGGCCTGCGGGCGTCGTAATATCCACGGCTAGCGACTGCTTGCCTCGGTTGGCGGAGAGGTAATAGGCCGATTCCCGGGTTTCCTGGCCGCTGCGGTCTTTCAGGAATGGCGGCCCCCAGCCGCGGGTATCGTCGCCGCTCCCCGGCCGTTCGACCTTGATCACCTCGGCCCCGAGATCGGCCAATATCTGTCCGGCCCACGGGCCGGCCAATACGCGGCTTAGGTCGAGAACGCGGAGGTGGGACAAGGGGCCGGCCATAGGCAAATCCTCAGGCGTTGGCAGGGAGTGTCATATCCCGTTGACTGCGCGTTATAATGGGCTTGGACGGAAAAGAAAATCAGGAAGGAAGGATCATGACGCAGCGATTTTGGGTAGGGGTCTTTCTTCTCACGGTGGTGGTGTGCGGACCAGTTAAGGCAGCGGCCGGCGATCTGGAGAAGCGCCTGAAGGTTCCGGAAGGCTTTTCCTGGACAATCTATGCCGCCGGCATCAAGAACGCCCGCAAGATGCAATTCACCGAAGCCGGCGCGCTCCTCGTTACCGCGCCGAGCCAGGACAAGGTGCTGCTCTTGGAGCCCGATCACAACGGCGATGGCGCATCCGACGGTCGGCGCACGCTGCTGGATGGTCTTGACGGCCCCCATGGCGTCGAGGTGAGCGGTGGCGCGCTGTTCGTGGCGGAAACCCAGGCCCTGCGCCGTTACCCCTTTAATGGCAAGACCGGACAGATTACCGGCCAGGGGGTCAAAATCCTCGACCTTCCATCCTTGAAAGGGCACTGGACGCGCACCGTCCGGCTGGGCGCTGACGGCTGGCTTTACGTTGCCGCCGGCTCGTCGTGCAACGTCTGCATCGAGCAGGATCAGCGCCGCGCCGCCGTGCTGCGGGTGCGGCCGGACGGCAGCGCCTGGGAAATCTACGCCACCGGTCTGCGCAATACCGTGGGCTTCGATTGGGCGCCTTGGGATGGCGCGCTCTATGGCGTCGATAACGGTCGCGACTGGCTGGGCGATGATTTTCCGCCTTGCGAGCTTAATCGTATTGTCAAGGGCGGCTTCTACGGCTGGCCGTACGCCAATGGCAATCGCGTTCCCGATCCCGACTTCGGCGACAAAGCGCCGCAGAAGGTTACCGAATCACTGCCGCCGGCCCATGCCTTTGGCGCCCATGTGGCGCCGTTGGGGCTGGCCTTTCTCGCCAAGGCGACGCTGCCGCCGGGCTTCGAACGGGCCGCCTTGGCCACCCTTCATGGCTCGTGGAATCGCAGCAAAAAGGCCGGCTACAAGGTGGTCAGCCTGCACTGGCGGGATGACGGGACCATCGAGGAGCGGGATTTCATGACCGGCTTTCTCGACGGCCAAAAGGTTCATGGCCGGCCGGTGGACGTGATCGTCGGGCCCAACGGGGCGATTTACGTCAGCGATGATTATGCCGGGAATATCTACCGAATCGCCTATAAGCGTTAGCCGGTGAAAACCTTGAAGGAAATCAGGGTGAAGGTGTCCTTGATGTGGGGCAGCTTTTGCACCTTTTCACAGACGAAATGGCCGATATCCTGGTCATCCTCCAGGTTGAACTTGGCCAAGAGCTCGTACTGACCGGACACTGAATAGACCTCGGAAACCTCCTCGATGGTGTCCACCAGTTGGTCAGCCACCTCATAGGTTTTGCCCAACTCGCATTTGATGAAAACGAACACCGGCCGCATCGCTGAAATCCCTTAAGTAAACCCTGATGGTCGCCGCGCAGGGTAGAGGCCGATGGCCGTCTCGTCCAGCCCTGCCGCCCATGGCGCTTTGAAAAAAGGGACTTGCGCCGGGATTTATTTTAAGCTTAAAATATCTTCCAACGGCTACAGGAGAAGGAAGACCGCGATGAAAGTCGTCTGCATTGGTGGCGGCCCCACAGGCCTTTATTTTGCGATTTCCATGAAGCTGCGCAACCCCGCCCACGACGTTCTGGTGGTGGAGCGCAATCGGCCGGACGATACCTTCGGCTGGGGGGTGGTGTTTTCCGACGGCACCATGGAAAACTTGCGGCGCAACGACCCGAAAAGCGCCGAGGAGATGGCCAACCAGTTCGCCCACTGGGATGACATTGATGTTCACGTGAAGGGCCGGGTTTTGACCTCGGGCGGCCATGGCTTCATCGGCATCGGCCGCATGAAGCTATTGAACATCCTTCAGGCCCGCGCCGCTGAGCTGGGGGTGAAGATCCAATACGAAACCGAGGTCGAGGTCGAGCACCTGGAGACCAAATACGCCGACGCCGATCTTATCATCGCCTGCGATGGGCTTAATTCCAAGATTCGCAGCCGCTATCAGGACATTTTCAAGGCCGACATCGTGGTGCGGCCCAATCAGTTCGTCTGGCTCGGCACCCATAAAATCTTTGATGCGTTTACCTTCATTTTCGAAAAGACCGAACACGGCTGGCTGTGGGTGCACGCCTACAAGTTCGATAAGGACACCTCCACCTTCATCGTCGAATGCCAGCAGACGACCTACGACGCCATCGGCTTTGCCAATATGTCGAAGGAAGAAAACGCCGCCTATCTGGAGAAGGTTTTCGCCAAATACCTCGACGGCCACAAGCTGATAAGCAACGCTCGCCACATTCGCGGCTCGGCGTGGCTTGCCTTCCCGCGCATCGTTTGCGGCAACTGGCGGCATGGCAAGATCATTCTCATGGGTGACGCCGCCCACACCGCGCATTATTCCATCGGCTCGGGCACCAAGCTTGGCTTTGAGGACGCCATTTCTCTGGCGACCAAGCTGCATGAGGTGGCTGATCTCGATCGCGGCATCCGCGAATATCAGGAGCAGCGCAATATCGAGGTGCTCAAACTGCAAAACACAGCGCGCAATTCCATGGAATGGTTCGAGAACGTGCCGCGTTATCTCGACGCCCTGGAGCCCGAGCAGTTCATGTATTCGCTCTTGACCCGTTCGCAGCGCGTCAGCCACGAAAACTTGCGGGTGCGCGATAAGGCGTGGCTGGAAGGTTATGAAAAGTGGTTCGCCGAGCGCACCGGCGCCAAGGCGGGCAACGAGCGTATTCCGCCGATGTTCACGCCCTTCAAATTGCGCGGCATGCAGATCATGAATCGCGTCGCGGTGTCGCCGATGTGCATGTATTCAGCCGAAGATGGCCTGGTCAACGACTTCCATCTGGTACACTACGGCAGCCGCGCCCAGGGCGGGGCGGGGATCCTGTTCACCGAAATGACCGACGTGTCGCCGGAAGGCCGCATCTCGCCCGGCTGCGCCGGCATTTACAGCGACGCGCATGTGGCTGCTTGGAAACGCATCGTCGATTATGTGCACGCCCACTCCAGCGCCAAGATCGCCATGCAGATCGCCCACGCTGGCCCCAAGGCGTCGACCAAGCGCGCCTGGGAAGGAAACGATGAGCCCTTAGACAGCGGCAACTGGGAAATCATCGCGCCCTCGGCGGTGGCCTGGTCGGCGCGCAATCAGACGCCCAGGGAAATGACCCGCGCCGATATGGACCAGGTGCGCGACGATTTCGTGCGCGGCGCGCGGCGCGCCGAGGAAGCAGGCTTTGATATGCTGGAGCTGCATTGCGCTCATGGCTATCTGTTGTCAGCCTTCATCACGCCCCTGACCAACAAGCGGAGCGATGAGTACGGCGGCTCATTGGAAAACCGCCTGCGCTTTCCCTTGGAAGTGTTCAAGGCGATCCGCGCCGTCTGGCCGGCGATGAAGCCGATGTCGGTGCGTATCTCCGCCACCGATTGGGTGGAGGGCGAGGGCGTCGACAGCGACGAAGCGGTCGATATCGCCAAGGCGTTCCACGCCGCGGGCGCCGACATCATCCACGTCTCGGCCGGTCAGACCTCGACCCGGGCCAAGCCGATCTATGGCCGCATGTTCCAAACGCCGTTTGCCGATAAAATCCGCATGGAAACCGGCATTCCCACCATCGCCGTCGGCAGCATCTTTGAAACCGACCACGTCAACAGCATCGTGGCGGCGGGGCGCGCAGATATGTGCGCGCTGGCCCGGCCGCATCTTTTAGAGCCGTTTTGGACCTTGAAGGCGGCCGCCGCGCAGAATTACCATGGCGTGCCGTGTCCGCCGCAGTATATTTCGGGCTTTGCTCAAACCGAGCGGAACCTGGAGCGGGCGCAAGCGCAGGCGGGAGGATTATTGGTATGACCGATCGGCCGCTTTCTGGCCGACATGCGGTGATCACGGGTGGCGGCTCCGGCATCGGGGCCGCCATTGCCGATCGTTTGTCTGCCTTGGGCGCGCGATTGACCTTGATGGCGCGCAGCGAGGAACGCCTGCGCGCCAAGGCGCAAGAGCTGGGCGAAGCGCAGGCTGTAGCCGTCGACATCACCGAGGGCGATGCCGTAGCAGCGGCCTTTGATCGCGCCCGCAACCGTTTTGGCGCGGTGGATATTCTCGTCAACAATGCGGGCGTGGCCGAGGGCATTCCTTTTCACAAGCTCGATCTCGCCACCTGGCGCAAGACCATCGATGTCAATCTGACGGGCACTTTCCTGTGCTGCCGCGCCGTGGTTGAGGACATGCGCGCGCGCAAAGCGGGCCATATCGTCAATGTGGCGAGCACGGCGGGGCTCATCGGCTATGCCTATGTCACCGCCTATGCGGCGGCCAAGCATGGCGTGGTGGGGCTTACCCGGGCATTGGCGCTGGAGCTTGCCAAGAGCGGTGTTACCGTCAATGCCGTCTGTCCCGGTTACACGGAAACCGATATCGTCAAAGACGCGGTGGCCAACATCATGGCCAAAACCGGGCGCAGCGAGGCGGAAGCCCGCGCCGAACTGACGGCGCGCAATCCGCAGGGGCGTCTGGTGCAGCCTGAGGAAGTGGCGTCGGCGGTGGCCTGGCTTTGCCTGCCGGAGCAGCGTTCGATGACGGGACAGGCCATCGCGGTGGCCGGCGGGGAGGTCATGTGATGGTGCAGGAAGTACGGGTTGTCGATGAAAAAGTCGCGGCGGTGCCGGCCACCAAGCAGGCGCTGCGGCTGTGGCTGCGGCTGTTTTCCTCCACCACCATGATCGAACAGCGGCTGCGCAATTTTTTGAAAGACCGTTTCGACACCACGCTGCCGCGTTTCGACCTTATGGCCGCCCTCTATCGCGCCGAGGATGGCTTGACCATGGGTGAGCTGTCGCGCTGGCTGTTGGTGTCGAACGGCAATGTCACCGGCGTTGCCGAGCGTCTGGAAAAAGAGGGCTTGATTACCCGTCGGCCCGCGCCCAACGATCGCCGCAGCCAAATCGTCACCATGACGCCCGCTGGCCGCGCCGCGTTTGAAGGCTGGGCGCGCGAGCATGAAGAATGGATTTCCAACATCTTCGCCGATTTTTCCGCCAAGGAGATCGACGCCTTCGTGGCGCTCCTGGTCAAGGCCAAGGAATCGGTGATCAAGCATGATAAAAAGGGGAAGTAGATGGACATTTCCGACTTATCGCCCAACAGCGATTTTGCGCCCAAGCATTTCTTATGGGAAGTAACCGATGGCGTGGCGCTCTTGACCATCAACCGCCCCGAGCGCAAGAATCCCATCACGTTTCAGTCCTACGCCGAAATGCGCGACGCCTTCCGTCGTCTGGTTTACATGGATCACATCAAGGCGGTGGTGATCGCCGGGGCCGGCGGCAATTTCTCCTCCGGCGGCGATGTGCACGACATCATCGGCCCGTTGACCAAGCTTGATATGAAGGGGTTGTTGCGCTTCACCCGCATGACCGGCGATCTGGTTAAGGCCATCCGCGGCTGCCCGCAGCCGGTGATCGCCGCCATCGACGGCATTTGCGCCGGCGCCGGCGCCGCCATCGCCATGGCCTGCGACATGCGGCTCGGCACGGCGGACGCCAAGACGGCGTTTCTGTTCACCCGCGTCGGCTTGGCCGGCTGCGACATGGGGGCTTGCGCCATGCTGCCGCGCATCATTGGTCAGGGCCGCGCCGCCGAGCTTCTGTTCACCGGCCGCGTCATGACCGCCGAGGAAGGTGAGCGCTGGGGCTGGCTCAATCGCGTGGTGGCCAAGGATCAGGTGGTGGCGGAAGCGCTGACGCTGGCCAGAAGCCTCGCCGAGGGTCCCAACTTCGGCCACGCCATGACCAAGACGGCGATCAATCACGAATGGTCGATGAGCATCGACATGGCCATCGAGGCGGAAGCGCAATCGCAGGCGATCTGCATGCAGACGCAGGATTTTCACCGCGCCTATCATGCGTTCGTGAACAAAGAAAAACCGAAATTCGAGGGCGACTGATGGCCGATAAAAGTTTTCTCGCCTGGCCGTTTTTCGACGACCGCCACCGCGATCACGCGGCAAAGCTGCAAGCTTGGGTGAAAGGCGCTTCGCTGCCCCATTCCGACGATGTGGACGGCGATTGCGCGGCCATTCTCAAATCTCTGGCCGCCGCCGGCTGGACGCGGGCCTGCGTGCCGGCGGCCTATGGCGGATCAAGCGATGCCCTTGACGTGCGCACGCTGTGCTTGACCCGCGAAACCTTGTCCTATTGCTCGGGTCTTGCCGATTTCGTGTTCGCCATGCAGGGCTTAGGGAGCGGCCCCATCGCCATCGCCGGATCAGCGGCATTAAAGGAGCGCTATCTGCCGGCCGTGGCGCGCGGCGAGAAAGTGGCGGCGTTCGCGCTCTCCGAGCCGGTGGCCGGCTCCGACGTGGCGGCGATGACCGCCAGCGCCGAAGACAAGGGCGATCATTATCTGATCAATGGCGAGAAAACCTGGATCTCCAACGGCGGCATCGCCGATTTCTACACCCTCTTCGTGCGCACCGGCGAAGCGCCGGGGGCCAAGGGCTTGAGCGCCTTCGTGGTCGATGCCGATACGCCGGGACTGGAGATCGCCGAGCGCATCAACGTCATCGCGCCCCATCCCTTGGCGCGCTTGAAGTTCACCAATTGCCGCATTCCCAAGGAGAATTTGTTAGGCAAGCCCGGCGACGGCTTCAAGATCGCCATGGGCACCCTGGATATTTTCCGCTCCACGGTGGGGGCGGCGGCGCTGGGCTTTGCCAGGCGCGCGCTTGATGAAGCGGCGATGAGGGCGACGACACGCGAACTTTTTGGCGCGCCCATGGCCGAGTTGCAACTGGTGCAGGCGAAAATCGCCGACATGGCGGTGGATGTGGACGCCAGCGCGCTCTTGATCTATCGCGCCGCCTGGGTCAAGGATACGCTGGGGGCGCGGGTGACGCGGGAAGCCGCGATGGCCAAGCTTTACGCCACCGAAGCGGCGCAGCGGGTGATCGATCAGGCGGTGCAGCTATGGGGCGGGCTCGGCGTGGTTTCCGGCTCGGCGGTAGAGACGCTTTATCGCGAAATCCGCGCCTTGCGGATTTACGAAGGCGCCAGCGAGGTGCAGCAGCTCGTCATCGCGCGCCAGACGTTGGGCGGCTATATAACATAGAACTTCAGGGGAGCTTTTTGATGTTGTCGAGTTATACCTCCCATGTGGATACCTTTACCCGCGACAATCTGCCGCCGCCGGAGATGTGGCCGAAATTTCTGTTCACCTTGCCGGAGCTGCAATACGGCGAGCGCCTGAATGCAGCGGAAGCGCTCGTTGATGTGCCGGTCGCATCGGGCTTTGCCAACAAGACGGCGGTCATCGCCGCCGATCACACCTGGAGCTATGGCCAACTGCAAGACGCCGCCAACCGCATCGCCCGGGTATTGACGGAGGATTTCGGCGTCATTCCCGGCAATCGCGTATTGCTGCGTTGCTTTAATAACGCCATGGCGGTGGCGTCCTGGCTTGGCGTCGTCAAGACCGGCGCGGTGGCCGTCGCCACCATGCCGCTGTTGCGCGCCGTCGAGCTGAAAGCCATCATCGACAAGGCGGAAATCAGTCTGGCGCTGTGCGACGCGCGGCTGATGGAAGAAATGGAGGCCGCCCAGGCGCAAACATCTTTTATGCGCACCACGGTCGCTTACGGCAAAGGCGAACTTGAGGAGCGCATGGCCAAGAAGGACGGCCGCTTCCAGAACGTGGCCACTGGCCGCGATGATGTGGCGCTCCTGGGCTTCACCTCGGGCACCACCGGCAAGCCCAAGGCCACCATGCATTTCCATCGCGATGTGCTGGCCATGACCGATACCTTTGCCCGCCACACCCTGCGCCCGGGCCGCGATGAAATTTTCGCCGGCTCGCCGCCGCTCGCTTTCACTTATGGCCTTGGCGTGATGGTGGCGTTTCCGTTGCGTTTCGGCTGCACCGTGGCGCTGGCGGAACATCCCTCGCCCGACGAACTTCTCGATACCATCGCCCGTCATCATGTCACCACGCTCTTTACCGCGCCCACCATGTATAAAACCCTGGTCGGGCAGGTGAAGGATCGCGATCTGTCGTCGTTGAGGAAATGCGTATCGGCGGGCGAGCACTTGCCGCACCCGACGTCGGACATTTGGAAGGAAGCCACCGGCATTCGCATCATCGACGGCATCGGCGCCACCGAGATGACCCATATCTTCATCTCCGCGGCGGGCAAGGATATCCGCGCCGGCTCCACCGGGCGCGTGGTGCCCGGCTATGAGGCCTGCATTCTCGATGACAACTTCAATCCGGCGCCGCCCGGCACGGTCGGGCGCTTGGCGGTGCGCGGGCCCACCGGCTGCCGCTATCTCGCCGATGAGCGTCAGAGCAATTACGTCGCTCACGGTTGGAATCTGACCGGCGATTCGTTCATGATGGACGAGGACGGCTATTTCTGGTTCCAGGCTCGCAACGACGACATGATCGTCTCCGCCGGCTACAACATCGCCGGGCCGGAGGTCGAGGCGGCGTTGTTGTCCCATCCCAAGGTTGCCGAATGCGCCGTGGTCGCCTCGCCCGATGAGGCGCGCGGTCACATCGTAAAAGCCTATGTGGTGCTCCAACCCGGCATCGAAGGCAATCCGGGATTGGTCAAGGCGCTGCAAGATCACGTCAAAAATACCATCGCTCCCTTCAAATACCCGCGCGCAGTCGCTTTCGTCAGCGAACTGCCAAAAACCGGCACAGGGAAAATCCAGCGGTTCCGCTTAAGACAATGGGAAGAAGAAGCAGCAAAATACGGCAAACCAACGCAAAGGAGTTAATCGAGTATGGAAATAGTGCAACCGCCGGAATGGCCCCGGGCTAAAGGCTACTCCAACGGCATTATCGCCGACGGGCGGATTTTATTTATTGCCGGTCAGGTGGGGTGGAATCCGATAACCTCTGAATTTGATCATGCGGATTTCGTCGGTCAGTTCCGCCAGGCGATGCTCAACATTGCCGCGGTGTTGAAAGCGGCCAATGCCGGCCCCGAGCACGTGGCGCGCATGACTTGGTTCATTACCGACAAGGAAGCTTATTTAGGCGCGCAGCGTGAAATCGGCGCCATCTATCGCGAGATCATGGGCCGCAACTACCCGGTGATGTCGGTGATCGTGGTCAAGGGCCTGATCGAACATGGCGGGCTCTTGGAGATCGAAGCCACCGCCGTGCTGCCGCGGTAATAGGCTACCGAAAGACTTTCTCTTTGTCATTGCGAGCGAAGCGAAGCAATCCATCTTAAATTCTTTTTGGATCGCCGCGCCGCTTAACAGCGGCTCGCGATGACAAGGGTGAACGTCTTCACCCCCCCTCACGCCACTGCTCATCGAGCACGAAGGCGATGAGGTAGGCGACTTCGCGGGCGGATGCCGTCACCACCAGATCGTCAAAGCCGGTAAAGGCCAACAGATCCGTGCGGGCGCGCCGCAACTCGCACCTGCCTCCCTGGCGTCGGGCGAGTCGCTCGATGGCCCGTTCGCAGGCGAACGATCCCATACCCCAGAAAATGACCAGCAGGATATCGGCGGCATTGCCGTAAAGCCGCATGCGGATGCCGTGGCGCATGGCGGGCCGGCAGGCGTAATCAAGGGCAAGACCCTCAAGTTCTTCCAAGGAGGCCAGATACATCTTCTAAGCTCAATCAACTGCCATTGCCCCCGCCGCTCGTCGTTCATGACGGCAAGCGGGCAAAGCCGTGAATTATCCGACCTGCCGGGAACGGGCCTTGCCGGAGGGTCGCCGGGCGCGTTATCGTTCCGCTCATGCAGATCAGGGAAGGCCAATGACCATGGCGCAGACAGGCGATCCATCCAAGATCGACTGGCTGGCCGCCAGCAAGTTCCTGCCGCCGCAGGCCGCCGTTGCGCTGGTCTCCCGTCCGGCGCTCGAAGCGGTCTTGCAGGCGTCAACCCGGCCGCGACTGCTGTTGGTTATCTGCCCCCCCGGCTATGGCAAGACGACGCTCCTGACGCAATGGCGGGAACGGTTGCGCCGCGACGGCGAGACGGTGGGCTGGCTGTCGTTGGACGAGGATGACGCCGATCCGGTGCAAACGCTGGCCTATATGGTGCTGTCCTTGAGCGCCGCCGGCGCCGACATGCAGGAGCTGGAGCGCATGGCTGTTCAAGGCTTTGCCGAAACCTCGCTCTCTGCCGCCCTGTCTGCGGTGTTGGCGGCCATCGCCCGCCTGCCGGGCCGGGTGACCTTGATGATCGATGACTATCACCGGGTGCCGGCCAAGGCGCTGGATGGCGTGCTTGAGGGGCTGTTGTCGCGCATGCCCGACAATTTCCGGCTCATCGTCTCCAGCCGCGAGCGGCCGTCCTTGTCCTTGGCGGCGCTGCGGGCGCAAGGGCTGGTGGCGGAGATCGGCGCCGATCGCCTGCAATTAACCGCTGATGATATCGCGCCGCTGTTTGCCGGACAGCTCGACCAACTAGCGGTGGAGCGTCTGGTGGCGCGTACCGAAGGATGGGGCGTGGCGCTGCAGTTGGCGCGGCTGTGGCTTGCCGGCGCGCCAGAGCGGGCCGCCGCCATAGACCAGTTTTCCGGTCGCACCACGGACGTCGCCGACTATCTGGCCGAGCAGGTCTTACGCGATCTGCCGGCGGCGGCGCGGCAGGCGCTCTTGGAGACGTCGATTTGCGAACGCATTTCCGGCGATCTTGCCAACGCCATTACCGGCCGCACGGATTGCTGGCGGTTGCTGTCCGATTTGCAGCGTTTGAATACGCTGCTCATTCCGCTTGATGGCGAGCGGCGATGGTTTCGCTGCCATCTCCTGTTTCGTGAATTTTTGCAAGAACAGCTGCAGCGCGAGATGCCGGATCGAATCCCGTCCCTGCATGCCGCCGCGTCGCGCTGGTTTGAACATAACGGCGCGCCGGTGGAAGCGGTGCGTCACGCCCGGCTTATGGGCGACTATGATCGGGTGGAGACGTTGGTTCGCGATGCCGGCGGCTGGGCGCTGGTGCTCTATGGCGGCATCGGCGTGTTGCGAAATCTCTTGCGCGGCTTGCCGCGCGAGGAGCTGGTGCGACGCCCTCATTTATGGATCGCCCAGTCCTATCTTTACACCAAGGACGGCGATATCGCGGCGGCGCGCGCCTTGGTCGATGCCGGCCGCAAGGCCGGCCCGCCGGGGCCGCATGATTATGCTGCCGTGCGCGACGACCTGCTGATCGGCGGCGTCATCGAAGGCTATGAGGATCAATGGCTGACGCCGGCGGAATACGAAAAAGTCGCCGCCATCGAGCAGCTGATCGAATCCAGCGACCACCTTGGCTTGGGCTGTCTTTATGAATCGCTATGCGTTGCCGCCATGCGCGTCGGCCAATCCGAGCTGGTGGAGGAAGCGGCGATCAAGGCGGTGCGTCACATGCGGGCGGCCGACACCATTCTTGGCCTCAATTACGCGCATTTCCATCTCGGCTTGACGCAACTGATAATCGGCCGGTTGCGCGAAGCGGAAGCGACGCTGCGCGAGGCGCTGACCATTGCCGAGGAAAATTTCGGCGCTGAAAGCGGTCAGACGATGATCGCTCAATCCCTGCTGGCGGCGGTGTTTTACTTGCAAAACGATCTGGCGGCGGCCAAGAGCCATTTGGACGGCGTGATCGAGCAACTGGAGAACGGCGATTGCTGGTTCGATATCTTCGCCACTGTTTACGCCACGGCGTCGGATATCGCCTTTGCCATGTTGGGATTGGAGGAGGCGCTCGCCATGCTTGATCGCGGCGCGCGCATGGCGCGCCGGCGCGGTCTTGAGCGCTTGATGCCGCTCCTGTTGGCGCACCGCATCCGTCTCCTGGTGCGCGGCGGCGAGATGTTGAAGGCGGCGCAGATTTCCGGCAGCCTGGATTTCACCTTCACCCTTGGCGAATGGCGGCAAAAACCCTGGGTCTGGCGCTCCCATCACGAGGCCGGCATGGCGTTGGCTGCGCTCTACATTGCCCAGGGCGCGCCCGGCCACGCCTTGGAGGTGCTGGCCGATATCCATGCGGCGGCCGCCGATCGCAAGCACGGATTGCAGCTTATCCAATCCATCGCGCTCGAAGCCCTGGCGTTGCGTCATCTCGGCCGGCATGAAGAGGCCATAGCTCGGATCGTCGATGCCTTACGTCTAGCGTTGCCGGAAGGCATGGCGCGGCCTTTCATCGACGAAGGCGGCGCCATGGAGGCGTTGCTGTCCCTTGCCTTGCGCAGCCTGCGCGAGGCGGCGGCCGACAGCCTTTTGAAAACGCAACTGGCGAAGCTGTTGCAGCTTATGAGCAGTCAGGGAACGGTCCTGGCCGGCGGGCAGGATTTCAGTCCACGCGAGCGCGAGGTGTTGACCGAGCTTGCCCATGGCTATTCCAATAAGGAAATCGCCCGGCTCCTCAACATGACCGAAAACACCGTCAAATTTCATCTCAAGAACATCTACGCCAAGCTCGGCGTCGATAAGCGCGGCCTGGCGGTGGCCCGCGCCCGGGAAAAAGCCCTTATTTCCTAAAATGGGCGGCTGGTACGGCGGCGAGCAAGTCAGGCCGCTGATCGAAGCGCACGCTGGCGCGCCACACGTGATCGTCTTTGACCGCAATGATGGTTTTGATAAAGCCGCTGGGCACACGGTGCGACTCGTCGGCGTTGGGCAAAGGCGGCATCGGCCGCTCGTAGAGCGGCCGCACCACGACATAGACCGCGCGGTAGCCGTCCTTTGTGATCAATCGACGCTCGGCCGCCTCCTGGCGCGCCCATGAACCGCGATTCAGCGACCGCAGTTGCGGCGCCAAGTTGGAGCTATAGTTGGTCTCCGCCCATCCGGCATTGCCGGCCAGCGAGGCCAAGGGGGCGAGGTGCCCGCGGTCGTACCCGGCGCGGGCCGCGCCCCGGTAATCCGCCGGCTCCAGGACATCGGCATCGGGCAGGGATGGATCGGCCCGCCAACGGCGGGGGCGGGCGTCGCCCAAGGTGGCGGCGGTGATCTTGTAGGCCACCCATTGGGCGATTTTAGTCTCGGGATCGGGGGCAAGGGTGAAAGCGCGGTGGCGCACCACGCCCTGGTCGCCGACCAGGGCTGCCGGGCAGCTCTGGTAGCAATGCGGGCTCTTGACCGCCGCTGCGGCAGGCAAAACGGCTCCGACGGCCAGGATGCCGGCTATGAGGATGCCAAGATAGCGCCCACCCATCGCTTTGCGTTCTCCTTTTGCCGCCATGACGGCTGACGAGGCCGCCCGTGATGAAAAATTTTCCGATTTGGTCGGACAACGCTTTATGATGGCGGACGGCTCGTTAGCGAACGGTTAGCGGAAAGCGACAAGGAACAGGACCATGGCAGA
The DNA here is from genome assembly GCA_003577275.1 of Pseudomonadota bacterium. Taxonomy (GTDB): domain Bacteria; phylum Pseudomonadota; class Alphaproteobacteria; order Sphingomonadales; family Govanellaceae; genus PRO5. The sequence continues at coordinate 101,221 of QEVO01000005.1, read as the reverse complement.
GGCGGACTTAAAGAACGATCTGGTGCTCGTCGACCGGCGCGGCGCGGTGGCGCACCTCACCCTCAATCGGCCGGAACAGTACAATCCTCTGTCCTTCGCCATGATCCGGGCGCTGGGCGCGGCGTTGCAGGAAGTCGGCAAGGATCCCGCTGTGCGGGTGATCGTACTGGGCGGCACCGGCAAGGCGTTTTGCGCCGGCCACGACCTGGGCGAAATGGTCGCCCGTCCCGAGCGCGCCTTCTACGAGGAGCTGTTCGCCGCCTGTTCCGACCTGATGATGGCGCTGCCGGCGCTGCCGCAGCCGGTCATTGCCCGGGTGCATGGCACCGCCGCCGCCGCCGGCTGCCAGTTGGTCGGCATGTGCGATCTGGCGATCGCCAGCGACAAGGCCCGTTTTGCCGTTTCAGGCATCGCCTACGGCCTTTTTTGCTCCACCCCATCGGTGGCGCTGGTGCGCAACATGCCACGCAAACCGGCCATGGAGATGCTGCTCACCGGCGATTTCATCGACGCCGCGACGGCGGTCGCCTTAGGGCTGATCAACCGCGCCGTGCCGGCCGATCGCCTGGATGACGAGATTGCCGCGCTGTGCGCCAAGATCATTTCCAAACCGGCGATCTCCATCGCCCGCGGCAAGCAGTTGTTTTATGCCCAGTCGGAACAGCCCATGAAGGCGGCCTATCGCTTGGCCGAGCAGGTGATGGCCGACAACATGATGGACGCCGAGGCGAGGGAAGGATTTTGCGCCTTTCTGGAAAAACGCCCGCCGTCCTGGCGGCAATAATAGGCGGTTCAATAATCACTCTCTTCCTGATAGAGTAAGCCCTTATAAAATAAGGGGGAGCGTTTTATGCTGGCAAAGGACGTCCGGTTTCCGCTCTTGTTCATCCGCCTCAGCGTCGCGCTGGTGATGGCGGTGTGGGTGGCTGATAAATTTTTGCGGCCGGAACACACGGCGGCAGTATTCGATTATTTTTATTTCATCCCCGGATTGACCCCCGTGGCCGCCTATATCATCGGGGCGGTGCAGGGGATAATCGTGCTGGCGTTTCTCATCGGCTGGCGCAAGCGCCTCAGTTATGGGCTGGTGCTGGCCATGCATGCGGTATCGACGCTATCGTCATTTTCGGTTTATCTGCGACCTTTTGAGGACGCCAATATCCTGTTTTTCGCCGCCTGGCCGATGCTGGCGGCCATTGCCGCGCTCTATAACCTTAGGGAACAGGATACGCTCTTAACGCTCAAGCGCTGACGGCGGTACGGTAGATAAGATGGGGCCCCGCCGTCGCCGGGCGGCGACTGGCAGGGCCCAACACGCCGACGGTTGAGGAAGAGCCGGCATGCCACATCTGCCGCAGCGACGATGGACCTTCTCAGGCGCAGCTTTCTAGGGATGCGCCGCCGCCACGGCACATCCGCCACGCCGAAAAAATCGCCCGGTCATCGCCAACGGCAGGGGGACTCTATGGGAAATTGCTTGAAAAATCACCTCAAAAGACGGTGAGGAGGTCCGCCGGCCAAGGAGTCTACGGCAGCTCCGCCCAGCCGGTGGCGGTCAACTGCTCCAGCGGCCGGAAGCGCGCCTTGTAGCCCATTTTCGGGCTGCCGGCGACCAGGTAGCCAAGGTAGACGTAAGGCTTGGCGGCGGCGACGGCGCGCTCCACCTGATGGAGGATGAGGTAAGTGCCAAGGCTGCGCCGCTCGATCGCCGGATCATAGAAGCTGTAGACCATGGACAGCCCGTCCGAGAGCACGTCCATCAGCGCCACCGCGATGAGCTTTCCCGCCGCCAGCGGCGAGGGGTCATCGGCCGGTAGGCGATATTCCACCAGATGGGTCTCCACCGGGCTGGTTTCGACCATTTCGGCATAATCGACGATGGACATCTCCGACATGCCGCCGCCGGGGTGGCGGGCGCTAAGATAGCGCTTCAAGAGCTCGTATTGCTCCGAGGTCGCCCACGGCGGCGCCTCGGTGGTGACGAGGTCGCGGTTGCGGGCAACCACCCGCCGGCGGCCCCGGCTCCAGGTGAAATCGCCGGCGCGCACCCGCACCGAGACGCAGGCGTTGCAGCCTTCGCAGGCCGGGCGGTAGGCCACCGACTGACTGCGGCGGAAACCGGCCTGGCTTAAGGCCTCATTGAGCGCCGGCGGGTTGGCGCCGGCCAGCTCGGTAAATATCTTGCGCTCCACCTTGCCCGCCAGATAGGGGCACGGATTGGGCATCGTGACGTAGAATTTCGGGAATGTGAAAGTTTGGTCGGTCACCGCTTCAACACGTTACGTCGTGGGGGTCAAACTTGCCAAAGTATGACGCAGCGGAGGGCTAGGGTCCAGACCCTAAGGCCAAGCCTCTTGGAGATCAGATGCCGTAATACCAGGGCGCATAAAAGCTAAACGCCAGCCATAGAATGACAATTAACGGTACGCCGCCGCGCACATAGTCGGCGAACTTGTAGTGTCCCGGACCCATCACCAAGAGATTGGTCTGATAGCCCATGGGGGTGGCGAACGAGCAGTTGGAGGCGATGATCACCGCGGTGACGAAAATCATCGGTTCGATGCCCACCTGCCGGGCGAGATTGACGGCGATGGGCGTAAACAGCACCGCCGTGGCGTTGTTGCTGAGCACGTTGGTGACAAGAGCGACCAGCAGAAAAAACGCCGACAGCATGATGGCCGGAGAGTGGCCCATCAAGGCATCGGCCATGATGCCGGCCAGATAGGCGGCGGCGCCGGTGTGCTCCATGGCGGCGCCCATGGCGAGCGCTGCGCCGACCAGCAGAAAGATGCGCCGGTCGACGGCCCGCGCCGCCTGCCGCACATTGAGGCAGTTGGTGGCGATCATGGCGCCCGCTCCCAGCAGCGCCGCAATGGTGATCGGCAGGATATTAAAGGACGCCAGCGCCACCACGCTGATAAAGATGGCCCCGGCGGCGGCGGCGTGCTTGCGTTCCGGCAGGTCGGTGGTCGACCATTCCAAAAGAATAACGTCGCGGTTGGAGCGCAGCGCCGTGATGTTGCGTTGTTTGCCGAGGAGCAACAGCACGTCGCCGGCCTCCAGGCGGATGTCGTTCAAGGCCGCGCGCAACATGCGCGAGCGGCGTTGAATGCCCAGCACGGCGCAGCCGCTGGTTTCTTGAAAGCCGGTTTGATGGATGGTGCGGCCATCCATCCGCGAGGCCGGGGCGATGATCACCTCGGCGAGAATGCGGTCGCCGGCGCGCTTCAAATCGTAGTCATTGCCATTGCCGCCGACGGACTCTTCGATGACGCCCTCCAAAAGCTGCGGCGTGCCGGCCAAGGCTTCAGTCAACGCCTTGCGGGTGGTGGCGACGACCACGGCGTCGCCGGGTTGCAGCCTGACATCCTCAAACGGCGGCAGGAAGGTCTCCTCGCCCCGGCGCACCAGGCGCACCGTCATGTTGACAAGATCGGTGAACATCCCGGCCACGGCGGTCTTGCCTTCCAGGATGCTGCCGCGCTTGACGTCGATCTGGACGATGAATTGCTTGCCCGACGAGGCGGAGAAGCTGCTCACCAGCGACCGCCGGTCGGGCAGCAGCCGCGGCAATATGAAAAATACATAAAGGAGTCCGGCCGCCACCACGACAATGGCCACCGGGGTGATATCGAAAATCCCCATTTTGCCGCCGCCCAAGCGCTCGAAAGCGCCGGCGGCGAGCAGATTGGTGCTGGTGCCAATGAGCGTCGTCGCCCCGCCCAGAATCGCGGTGAAGCTTAACGGGATCATCACCTTGCTCGACGAGCGGCCAAGCTTGTCGGCCAAGAGGCCGAAAATCGGCATGAAAATCACCACCACCGGGGTATCGTTCAAAAAGGCGCTGATGCAGGCGACGAGCAGAAGGGCGGCGGTGATGATCAGCAGCGGCTGCCCCCCCAAGTGTTGGATCAAAAATCGCGCCGGCACCTCCAAGGCGCCTGACTGCACCACGCCTTGTCCCACCACGAGGAGCGCCAAGACCGCGATCAGCGCCGGATCGGCAAATCCGGCCAGCAAGGCGGCGGTGGTTACCGCATGACCCTCGGGGTCGGTATAGGGCAGGAAATGAAAGATCAGCAGCAGTGCGCCAATGACGGCCAGGGACACCAACTCCATGGGAAATTTTTCCCAGGCGTAGAGGAAGACGGCGGCGGCGATCACCACCAGGGTAATCCACATATGAATCGTCGGTTCAACCGCCAGCATGAAGACAAGCCCCGTCAGTCCGGATTGGCGCCGGATACGTCATCAACGGCACGGGTTTAGAGTAAAAGAGCCGTTTTATCAATATTTTTTTGTAGAATTTATAAATTAACATTAATAATTTGTATTTTATAACAAAACCAAAAAGCCGCTCGAAAGCCGGGACATTGGCGCGCCGGAATTGTCTCCCCATCGACGAGGATTATAGCCGACAATCGCCGTTCCGCCACCAGCAAGGAAATCCCGGCCCTTCGCGGGGCCGGTCAGTGGCTGCTGGGTGGGGCGACCGGCGCTTCCCGCAGGAGAAGGATGGTAATCCGGCGGTTTTCGGGCCGGCCGGGCGAGTCGGGCAGCAGGGGCTCGGCCGACGCCATGCCGCGCACCATGGAGAAGCGATCCTCGGAAACCCCGGCCTGGCGCAGCACGCGGCGGGCGGCGTTGGCGCGATCCGCGCTCAGCTCCCAATTGGAGTAGCCCTTGGGGCCGTCAAACGGTTTGGCGTCGGTATGGCCGGTGATGGCGATACGGTTCTTCACCCCCTGGATTTTTTGCGCGACGGTCTGCAACAGGGTCTTGGCGTAGTCGAAAAGCTCCGCCGATCCGGCCTTGAACATCGAGCGCCGGTCCTTATCGATAAGCTGGATGCGCAAGCCTTCCTCGGTCACTTCGACAACCAGATTTTCCGACAGATTGGCCAAATCAGGAACATCCTGGATCGCCTGCTTTAATTGCGCCTCCAACTGTTCGAAGGCGACGGTTTCACGGTCGGCCAGCGCCTTCTGCCATTCCACGTCTTCCTTGGCGAACTTGGTTTCCTCGGCCGACTGGTTGGCGTCCTTGCCGGTGGAGCTGCCTTCGGGGGTGGGCGACGGCATGGGCATGGAGAGCACCACCGCGCCGCTGTTCATGGCCCCGTCCTTGGATAAGGCGGTGCCGCCCAGGACGCCGCCGGCGCCCGAGGCGCCGCTGGTGCTGGCGGAGGTGGGGGCGAAATAATCAGCTAGGCCCTGGCGCTGCTCCTCAGTGGTGACGTTAAGGAGCCACAGCAGCATGAAGAAGGCCATCATGGCGGTGGTGAAGTCGGCATAGGCCACCTTCCAGGCGCCGCCGTGATGGCCGCCTTCCACCTTTCTGACCCGCTTGATCAGGATCGGCCGTTCTTCGTCGCCGCGCCGCGCCATGAAGCTTGCTTCCCACGTTAGCTTGAGGGCGCAATCTTAGCCGGCCAGTCGTTGACTTAGGGTTAAGCCCTGTGGTCGGAGAAGGATCTAATAGCCAGCCTTGCTCTATGGGAGGTGTAAGGTTACAATTCACAAATGATCCGGAATTTTCGTCACAAGGGTCTTAAACAACTATTCGAGAAGGGGGACCGGCGGAAAGTCCATCCTCAGCATGCGGACAAGATTGAGCGTATCTTGGCGCGTCTGGAAGAAGCAACTGAGGTTGGCAATATGGACCTGCCAGGCTATCGGCTGCATCCCCTAAAGGGCGATTTGGCTGGCTATTGGTCCGTTTGGGTGTCCGGTAATTGGCGCCTCATTTTTCTATTTGAAAATGGATACGCCAGCGATGTCGATCTGGTGGACTATCATTAGAAATGAAGGTAGTTAGAGTGCTGCTATGGCTATGAAAAACCCTCCCCATCCGGGCCTTTCCATCCGCTACGATTGCCTGGAGCCCTTGGGCCTTAGCGTCACCGAGGCGGCAAAACGCTTAGGCGTCAGCCGCAAGCAACTTTCCGACCTGCTCAATGGTCATGCGGGGATTTCGCCGGAAATGGCGATCCGGCTGGACAAGGCGTTCGGCGGCGGCGCGGAAACCTGGTATCGCTTACAGGCGGCTTACGACCTGGCGCAGGCCATGAAAGGCGCTGATCGGATCAAGGTCGCGCGCCTCTCCCCGGCTGCCTAATGATTTTCTTAAACAAGATAGGGAATTGAGCGCTTCCGCATGCGACTTTCCTGGAACGAAATCCGCACCCGCGCCGCCGCTTTTGCCAAGGAATGGGCGGACGAAGGTTATGAAAAAGGGCAGACCCAGCTTTTTTATCGGGATTTCTTCGAAGTGTTCGGCATGCCGGTGCGCCGCATGGCGTCGTTCGAGGAGCCAGTCAAAAACCTGGGCGATAAGCGCGGCTTTATCGACCTCTTTTGGAAGGGTCTGCTCTTGGTGGAGCAGAAAAGCGTCGGCCGCGATCTGAAAAAGGCGAAGGAGCAGGCGCTTAACTACTTTCCTGGCTTAAAAGACTCGGACCTGCCCCGCTATATCCTGGTCAGCGACTTTCAGACTTTTGAACTTTACGACCTGGAGGAGGGCGAGGACATCGTCTTTCCTCTCGCCGACCTGCCAAAGCATGTGGAAAAGTTCGGCTTCATTCTGGGCGTGCAAAAACGCACATTCAAGGATCAAGACCCGGTAAATATCAAAGCCTCTGAACTGGTGGGCAAGCTCCATGACGCCTTGAAGGAGTCGGGCTATACCGGCCACGACCTGGAGCAATTCCTGGTGCGCATGGTGTTTTGCCTGTTTGCCGATGACACCGGTATTTTCGAGCCGCGCGATATTTTCCTGGACCTTTTGGAAACCCGCACCCGGACGGATGGCTCGGATTTGGGCGGCTGGCTGTCGCAGTTGTTCGACGTGCTCAACACGCCGGAAGACCGGCGACAGAAAAACCTCGATGAAGACCTGGCGCGTTTCCCTTATGTGAACGGCGATTTGTTCCGCGATCGGCTGCGCATTCCGGCCTTTGACGCCGGCATGCGCCAGCGCCTGATCGACGCCTGCCGGTTCGACTGGTCGGGCATCTCTCCCGCCATCTTCGGCTCGCTTTTTCAATCGGTGATGGACGCCAAGGAGCGCCGCTCCCAAGGTGCGCACTATACCACCGAAAAGAACATCATGAAGGTCATCGGACCATTGTTCCTGGATGACTTGAAGGCGGAATTCAACCGGCTGAAGGCGCGCCGCGACAGCCGCCGCGTTCCGGACCTGTTGAAGTTTCAGGAAAAACTGGGGAATCTCAAGTTCCTCGACCCCGCCTGCGGCTGCGGCAACTTTCTGATCATCGCCTACCGCGAATTGCGGGTGCTGGAAATCGAGGTGCTGCGGGAAGCGCACGCGCATATGCTGGACAGAATGAAGGGCGGCGCGGCTGAGCTTTATATCCAGGTATTGTCCGTCATCAACGTAGATCAGTTCTACGGTATCGAGATCGGTGAATTTCCCGCTCGCATCGCCGAAGCGGCGATGTGGATGATGGACCACATCATGAACAACCGTCTAAGCCTGGAATTCGGTAAAACCTATATCCGTATTCCCTTGCAGAAATCGCCGCATATCATCAACACGGATGCGCTGGAGGCGGATTGGGCGGCGCTGCTGCCGCCTGCCGAATGCTCCTATGTGCTTGGTAATCCGCCGTTCATCGGCGCGAAATTCCAAACCGAGGCGCAACGCGCCCAGGTCCGCCGCATCGCCGCCCTGGGCAAAAATGGCGGCACGTTGGATTTTGTCGCCGCTTGGTTCATCACCGCTGGGCGTTATGTGGCGCAATCACCGGCGAAGATCGGCTTTGTCGCCACCAATTCCATCACGCAAGGCGAACAGGTGGCGCAGCTTTGGCCCATTCTGTTTGATCGCTGCAAGCTGGAAATCGTCTTTGCCCACCGCACGTTCGCCTGGGGATCGGATGCTCGCGGCAAGGCCCATGTGCATGTGGTGATCATCGGCTTGGCCCATGCGGCGGACGCGCCCAAGGACAAGCGGCTGTTTTCCTACGCCGATATCAACGGCGAGCCGGTGGAAAGCCTACATGGGGCGTTAAGCCCGTATTTATTCGATGCCGGCGGCCTGGCCAACCCGCATCTGGTGGTGAAAGAGGAAGCACGGCCGATCAATGGACTGCCGCAATTGATCATTGGCTCCAAACCCATTGACGGCGGCCATTATATCTTCACCACAGAAGAGAAAGCAGAATTTCTGCGCCACGAACCCGGCGCTGGGAAGTTTCTCCGCCCCTATGTGGGTAGTCAGGAATTTCTCAATGGTGGTGACCGTTCCATTCTTTATCTGGGTAAAGCATCGCCTGATGATCTGCGCGATTTGCCAAAGATGCGGGAACGCATCGCCAAAGTCCGGGCATTGCGGCAGGCCAGCAAAAGCAAACCGACGCAGGCGCTGGCCGCCACGCCCATGCTGTATCATGTGAATGTGATTCCTTCTGCGCCATTTTTGGTGGTGCCTGAGGTCAGTTCGGAACGGCGAGAGTATGTTCCGATTGGTTGGTTGGAACCTCCAACTATTCCAAGTAACCTTGTGCGCATTATCGAGAACGCGACCCTGCCGCTATTTGCAATTCTTACCTCGGCCATGCACATGGCGTGGCTGCGACATATTGGTGGACGTTTGGAAAGCCGCTACCGCTATTCCATCGGCTTGGTTTACAACACCTATCCCATGCCACCGGCGGAGGAACAGGAATTGGACAAGCTCGCTCCTCTGGGGCAAGGGGTGCTGGATGCCCGCGCCGCCCATCCGGGGGCAACGTTGGCGGATTTGTATGATCCCGATCTGATGCCCGCCAATTTGCGCAAGGCCCATCAGGCGCTGGACCGGGCGGTGGATCGGCTTTACCGCAAAGCGCCGTTCGCCTCCGACCGGGAGCGGGTGGAGCATCTGTTCGCGCTTTATGAAAAAATGGCCGCGCCGTTAACCGCGATAAACCGCGAGAAGAAACGCGCAAGGCGGCGGCAATGACTCCCACTACCGATATCGCCATTCGTTTCTCTGATTGCATGACGAGCTGGTTCCGTGTGTTGGCGCGGATTAATGGCCGCCGGTTCGGCTGCGAAGCCGGGCCGGATGTGAGCCCCAATCAGCTTTCCGATATGATCTATTGGCTAGGGGCGATGGTTGATGTTATTGAAGGCAAGGCGACGCATGCATCCCTGGAATGGTGGATGGATGGGGAGGATGTGGGATATAGTATTTGGACGATCGCCGACATTACGCCGCATTCCGCGATGCTGACAGTCAGTGATGCGCCGCTGAATGACAGATATGACACGCCGAAGATTCGGCTGGCCCCAGCTTTGATTGACCTCCCCCTATTCATTCGCCGTTTCTGGGGCGCTTTTCGTGACTGGCAACAGCAATCGCAATGGACTGGCAGGATTGCGCCGATCGCTGCCGAATACGCTTGGCGAAAAGCGCGCCACCAGCGGCTTTATGAAAGCGGCTTCTACGACCGCCAGATAGCCAGGCACGGCCATTCACTCGGCGCGCCGGACCAGGAACGTTGGTCAAAAATTGAATACCGATGGTCGCGTTGGATACATCTTGATCCGGCGGGTTATGACTCGTCCCGCCTTGATCGGTGGTGCGCTTCTCGGGGTTCGGCAGGTTCACTACGAACGTCGTGAAATTCTTGTTCGCTACCCTGACCTCCTACCGCCCCTGGGTGTCGGCGTTCTTGATGTGGCACACGAAGCCGGCCTGGCGCAGGCCATCGAGGATGCGGTTCAAGTGCTCCTGGTCGCGGGTTTCCAGGGTGATGTCGCAGTAGGTTTCCTTGGCCGGCAATTGGGTGAACAGCCGGTGGTGGCTGACGTCGATGATGTTGCCGCCTAAGCTGCCGATGATGGTGGAGACCCGGGCCAGCGCGCCGGGCACGTCCTGCAATTCGACCCACAGCTGGGTGATGCGGCCGTCGCGGATGAGCGAGCGCATCAGGAGCGAGGCCAAGAGCCGGCTGTCGATGTTGCCGCCGGAAAGGACGACCCCGACCTTTTTGCCGCGAAACATCTCGGGGTAGGTCAGGATGGCGGCCAGCCCGGCCGCGCCCGCCCCCTCGGCCACCGTCTTTTCGATGGTCAAGAGCAGGCTGACGGCGCGCTCCAGGCAGTCCTCGCTGACCAGCACCACCTGGTCCACCAGCCGCCGGCAGATTTGAAACGTGGTCTTGCCGATGGTCTTGACCGCGATGCCCTCGGCCAGGGACGAGCCCTTCGCCACATACTCCTGATCATGCAGCGCGCGATAGAGCGAGGGGAAGCGTTCGGCCTGCACGCCGATGATCTTGATCTCGGGCTTGATGGCCTTGGCCGCCACCGCGATGCCGGAGATCAGCCCGCCGCCGCCCACCGGCACCACCAGGCAGTCAAGGTCGGGGTTGTCGGCCAACATCTCCAGGGCCATGGTGCCCTGGCCGGCGATCACCTCGGGGTCATCGAAGGGGTGGATGAGGGTGAGGTCGTGCTGCTTCGCCAGTTCCTCGGCGTAAAGCGCCGTATCGTCGAATTTGTCGCCGTTGAGCACGACTTTGGCGCCGAATTCCTCGGTTTGCTTGACCTTGACGAAGGGCGTGGTGGAGGGCATGACGATGGTGGCCGGCACGCCGAGCTTTTGCGCATGATAAGCGACGCCCTGGGCGTGGTTGCCGGCCGATGCCGCGATCACCCCCTTGGCGCGCTCTGCCGCTGTCAGGCAGAGGAGCTTGTTTAGGGCCCCGCGCTCCTTGAAGGCGGCGGTAAACTGCAAATTCTCGAACTTCAGCCAGATTTCGGCCCCGGTCAGCTGCGACAGCGTCAGCGACTTGTTGAAGGGCGTTTTGATGATCGCGCCATCAAGCCGCGCCGCCGCCCGGCGCACGTCGTCCAGGGTCACGGGGAGGCTCTCGGCCGCAGGTTCTAAGGCGTGTTTCATTGGCTTCTTTCCATTCCGGCTGCCGCCGGTGGGCACTTCATACACACTTTGCTGGCGTTTTTGAACAAGCGATTGAAGGGGGGCGGCCATGGGCCCGAAAGGGCGTTTCATTCTTAACCATATCGGAGCTTATCTCTCCTGTAATTTCAAGGGGATAACCCTCCACCACCATTAAGGTTGGCTTAACGAGTGTGGGCTATAAAACGAGGATAAGGCAGATAACCCGCCGCATCTTGCGCGGCCATAGAGAGATCCGGCCCGTCCTATGTTGCCCATTATCGGTCTAGTTCTGGTTTTTGTTCTGGTATTTGGCGGCTACGTCATTTCCGGCGGCAAGATGGAGCCGGTGCTCCATGCCATTCCCCATGAAATCATGATCATCGGCGGCGCGGCGGTGGGCGCGTTCCTCATCGCCAACGGTATGGGCATCATCAAGAAGGCCGGCGCCGGCGTGGTCAAGGTGATCAAGGGGCCGAAGTGGAAGAAGGACGATTACCGCGATCTGTTGTGCCTGATGTTCGTCTTGACCAAGCTGGTGCGCACCAAGGGCGTGATCGCGCTCGAGCAACACATCGAGAATCCCAAAGAGTCAAAAATCTTCAACCACTTTTCCAAGATCGCCGCCGACCACCATGCGGTGGTGTTCATCTGCGATTACCTGCGCATGATCACCATGAATTTCGATGACGCCTATCAGGTCGAGGACGTGATGCTGAAGGATCTCGAAAAACATCATCAGGAAGAGCACGAGCCAGCTCATTCGCTGCAAATCATGGCCGACGGCATGCCGGCGCTGGGTATCGTCGCCGCCGTCCTTGGCATCGTCAAGACCATGGGCAGCATCAATGAGCCGGTGGAAATTCTCGGCGCCATGATCGGCAGCGCGCTGGTTGGCACGTTCATGGGTATTTTCCTCTCCTATCTGGTGGTGGGGCCGATGGCGGTGCGCCTGCGCCAAGTGCTCGACGAGGAAGGCAAGTTCTACAACGTCATCAAGGATACGCTGGTGTCGCATCTGCACGGCAACGCGCCGCAGATTTCGGTGGAAATCGGCCGCAAGAGCGTGCCCACCAGCCTACAGCCAACCTTTTATGAGCTTGACGAGGCGGTCGCCAACATCCCGCCGGAGCTTTAGGGATCATCCAATTTCGTCACCGCGAGGCCACGTTAGTGGCCGTGGCGGTCCAGATGCTGGATTGCTTCGCTGTCGCTCGCAATGACGGAGCTAATTTATTTACCCTGTAATATTCTTGCCGCCCGTGGCGCAAAGTAGGTCAACACGCCATCGGCGCCGGCGCGCTTGAAGGCAACGAGGCTTTCCATCATCACCGCGTCCAGATCGAGCCAGCCGTTGCCGGCCGCCGCGTGCAGCATGGCGTATTCGCCGCTCACCTGGTAGGCAAACGTCGGCATGTCGAAGGCCTGTTTCACGCGAGCAACGATATCGAGATAGGGCATGCCCGGCTTGACCATCACCATGTCGGCGCCTTCGGCGATATCGAGCGCCACTTCGCGCAAGGCTTCGTCAGTATTGGCCGGATTCATCTGGTAGCTGCGCTTGTCGCTTTTGCCTAAGTTTGATTTCGAGCCCACGGCGTCGCGAAACGGCCCATAGAACGCCGAGGCGTATTTCGCCGCATAGGCCATAATGAGCGCATCCTTATGCCCGGCGGCCTCCAGCGCCTGTCGAATGGCGCCGACGCGGCCATCCATCATGTCGGAGGGCGCGAGAATATCGGCGCCGGCCTCGGCTTGCGCCAGCGCTTGACGCGCCAGCACTGCCACCGTTTCATCGTTCAAGATCACGCCATCGCGGACGATGCCGTCATGGCCCGAGACGTTATAGGGGTCCAAGGCCACGTCGCACATCACGCCAATTTCTGGCGCGACTTTTTTTAAGGCGCGCACGGTGCGGCAGACGAGGTTATCGGCGCTTGTCGCCTCGCGCCCATCGTCGCTTTTCTTGTCCATGGGCACTTGCGGAAAGAGCGCGATCGCCGGGATGCCGAGCCGCGACGCTTCCTTGGCCGCCGCCACCGTTTCTTCCACATCAAGCCGCGCGACCTCGGGCATGGAGGCGATGGCGCGTTCCCCTCCCGCTTCGCGCACAAAGACCGGCCAGATAAGATCGCTGACATCCAAGCGATGCTCGGCCACCAAATCGCGCACCCACGGCGCGCGGCGCAGGCGGCGCGGACGGCTTGACGGAAAAGGCGGCAACACAGGCTTTATCATCGCATTATCCTTTGGCGGCACCCAGCAGCGTCGGCTGCAATTCATGCAGCAGATCGGTTAAGAATTCGCACACCGCGTCGACGCGGGCAACATGGCGCAAGTCTTCGTGGACCACAAGCCAAAGCTCGCGATCGATGGCGACGTCGCCGGCCAGCACCGGCCGTAGCCGGGGGTCGTATTCGGCCATGAAGGCATGGAGGAACGCCAGCCCCACCCCTTCGACGCAGGCGTTATACTGCGCCATCATGTTGGAGGAGCGAAAGACGATATTGGGCTCCTTGACGATGCTTTCCATGAAGCGCAGTTCCGGCATCTGGAGAAGATCGTCGATATAGCTGATGAAGGGATGGGCGCTCAAATCGTCGCGCTTGGCGATGGCCGGGGCAGAGGCCAGATAGCCGGGCGCGGCGTAAAGGCCTAAGCGATAGGTGGCGAGCTTCTTGGCGACGAGCCGTCCCGATTCCGGCCGCGCCAGCGCAATGGCCAAGTCGGCCTCGCGCTTCGATAGGCTCAAGCGCCGGGTTTCGGCGATCAGCTCCAGCTCGATGCCGGGATGGCGGGCGCGAAAACGCGGCAGGTGGTGGGCGATCACCTGGCTTCCCACCGCCTCGGTGGTGGCCAGCCGCACCGTGCCGGATAGCTGCGCGTCCTTGCCGGAAATATCCTTGTAGACGGCGATCGACTGCGCCTCCACCGCCTCGGCATAGGGCATCAGGCGGCGGCCGGCTTCGGTCAACTGATAGCCCTGCGGCGATTTGTCAAACAGCCGGGCGTTGACCGCTTCCTCCAACTGGGCGATGCGGCGCGACACCGTGGTGTGATCCACGTGCAGGCGTTGGGCGGCGCTAACCAGCCGGCCCTTGCGGGCGAGTTCGAGAAAGAAGCGCAGGTCGTCCCAGTTGAACATGTGGAGCCTTAAAGTTTGGCCAGAAAATCGGCCAGCGCCTCGGGCGCGATGTCGTGCGGGCAATGGCCGCAGGCAAGCGTCAGCACCGGGTCGCAGGGCAGGTCGCGCTGCATGCGGCGCTGCATCTCGAGGGTGATCGCCTTATCCTCGGTGCATTCCACAAAGGCCCGCGGCGCCCGGCCGAAGCGCTCGGCGGTCAGATGCAAGGGCGTCATGAAGGGGGCGATGGCCTGGGGCTGGCTCAGCTTGACGGCGCGGTCGACGACGGGCGCGGCAACGCCCTCATAAATTGCTGTCCTCAGCCCTTCCTCGCCCATCAAAAGCCCGCGCCCGTCCTCGGTGCGGCGGACGAAGCGGGCGGCGAGGCTACCGGTGTCCTCCTTCATGCGGGCGGCCATGGCGACGCCGTCGGGCAACAGGAACGCCGACAGGTAAACCAGATGGCGCACCTTGTCCGGTCGCCGCTCGGCGGCTTCCGAGATGACGATGCCGCCCATGCTGTGGCCCACCAGGATCGCCGGCTCAGCGAGGCCGTCCAAAATTTCGGCGATGGCGTCGGCATAGCCGGCCAAGCTGACCTCGGCCAAGGGCAGCGGCCGGCCGCCGTGCCCCGGCAGGTCGGGGGCGATGGGCGTCAAACCCCGCTCCGTCAGATAGGGCTTGAACTCATCCCAGCACCAGGCGCCATGCCACGCGCCATGGACCAGAACGCAGGGTTTTTGCTTTTTCGTCACGACGGGCCCCTTTGTTGATTGTGCAAAAATGCAGAATTTTTGTGAGTCATTCTGACATGACCTTGCGTTTTTGTCGCCTTATAAATGATCATAAGCGAACCGATCCGCTATCCAGGAGCAGGCCCATGTACCAGATCCATCATTTCATCAACGGCAAGACGGTCGAGGGCCAAAGCGGCCGCTTCGGCGACATCTACAACCCCACCATCGGCGAGGTGCAGGGCAAGGTGGCGCTGGCTTCCAAGGCGGAGGTGGAGGCGGCCATCGCCACGGCGCAGAAGATGTTCCCCGAATGGTCGGCGACCTCGGTGGTCGCCCGTGGTCGGATCATCCAAAACTTCCTTAATCTCCTTTACAAGCACATCGACGAGCTGGCGGAAATGCTGTCGCGGGAGCACGGCAAGGTGATCACCGACGCCAAGGGCTCGATCCAGCGCGGCATCGAGGTGGTGGAGTTCGCCTGCGGTATTCCCCATCTGTTGAAAGGCGAGTTTTCCGATAACGTCAGCGCCGGCATCGACATCTATTCCATGAGGAAGCCATTGGGCGTCTGCGCCGGCATCACGCCCTTTAATTTTCCCGGCATGATCCCGTTGTGGATGGCGCCGATGGCCATCGCCTGCGGCAACACCTTTGTGCTGAAGCCATCGGAGAAAGACCCCTCCTGCCCGATGCGGATCGCCGAACTGTTCAAGGAAGCGGGCTTGCCCGATGGCGTGTTGAACGTGGTCAATGGCGACAAGGAAGCGGTCGATACCATTTTGACCGACCCGCGCGTCAAGGCGGTAAGCTTCGTCGGCTCCACCGCCATCGCCAAATACGTCTATGCCACGGCGACCGCCAACGGCAAGCGCTGTCAGGCCATGGGCGGGGCCAAGAATCACATGATCATTCTGCCCGACGCCGATCTTAACCTGGTGGCGGATGCGCTAGTGGGCGCGGCCTACGGCTCGGCGGGCGAGCGCTGCATGGCGATCTCGGTCGGCGTCACCACCGACGACAAGGTGGCCGACAAGCTCCTTACCATGCTCAAGCCCCGGGTGGAGTCGTTGAAAGTCGGCCCGTCGCTTGACCCGGCCTCCGAAATGGGGCCGCTGGTCACCCGCGAGCACTGGACCAAGGTCAAGGGCTATATTGATCTGGCGGTACAGGAAGGCGCGGAGCTGGTGGTTGACGGCCGCGGCCTGAAGCTGCAGGGCTATGAGAACGGCTTTTTCATGGGCGGCTCGCTCTTTGACAAGGCAAGCCCCAATCATCGCTCGTACAAAGAGGAAATCTTCGGCCCCACCTTGCAGATCGTGCGCGCCAAGGGCATCGACGAGGCGTTCGAGCTGCCCACCGTGCACGAATACGGCAACGGCACCTCGATCTTCACCCAGAACGGCCATGCCGCCCGCACCTATGCGGACCGCGTGCAAGTGGGTATGGTGGGCATCAATATTCCGATCCCGGTGCCGCTGGCGTTCCACACCTTCGGCGGTTGGAAGAATTCGGCGTTCGGCGACCACAACACCATGGGGATGCAGGCGGTGCAGTTCTATACCAAGATCAAGACCGTGACCGCGCGCTGGCCGACGGTGCGCTCGGGCGCCGAGTTCGTCATGCCGACCTTGAAATAGGGGATTTGAAAAGCCCGATGGATTTCGAGCTTAGCGAGGAGCAGCGGCTCATTCAGGACACTGCCCGCCAGTTCGCGGCGGACCAGTTCGCGCCCAATGCCGAGAAGTGGGACGCTGAGTGCCATTTTCCGGAAAACGAATTGCGCGCCGCCGCCGCGCTGGGCTTTGCCGGCATTTATATCGGCGAGGATGTCGGCGGCGCGGGGCTGACGCGGCTTGATGCGGCGCTCATTTTCGAGGAACTGGCGGCCGGCTGCCCGTCCACTGCCGCCTATATTTCCATCCACAACATGGCGTCCTGGATGATCGACCGCTTCGGCAGCGATGAGCAACGCCGCCGGTGGCTGCCCAACCTTACCACCATGGCGCATTTCGCCAGCTATTGCCTGACCGAGCCAGGCGCGGGATCGGACGCCGCCGCGCTGCGCACCCGCGCCGTGCGGGACGGCGATCATTACGTGCTCAACGGCTCCAAGGCGTTCATATCCGGCGGCGGCCGTTCCGACATCTACGTCGTCATGGCGCGCACCAGCGATGACGGCGCGCGCGGCATTTCCACCTTCGTGATCGAAGCCGGAACACCGGGGCTGTCGTTCGGCGCACAGGAAAAGAAATTGGGCTGGAAATCCCAGCCCACCGCCGCCGTCAATTTCGACAACTGCCGGATACCAACGGCCAACCGCATCGGCGCGGAAGGCGACGGCTTCAAGATCGCCATGATGGGCCTTGATGGCGGGCGGTTGAACATCGGCGCCTGTTCGTTGGGCGGCGCGCGGCGCTGTTTGGATGAAGCCAAGTGGTACATCCGCGACCGCAAGCAGTTCGGCAAGCCCTTGTCATCGTTTCAGGCGCTGCAATTCAAGATCGCCGACATGGCCACCGAACTGGAGGCGGCGCGCCTGTTGCTGCACAAGGCGGCCTCAAAGCTCGACGCCAAATCATCGGACGCCACGATGTATTGCGCCATGGCCAAGCGCCTGGCCACCGATACCGGCTTTAGCGTGGTCAACGAGGCGCTGCAACTGCATGGCGGCTACGGCTACTTGAAGGATTATCCCATCGAGCGGTTCTTGCGCGACGTGCGGGTGCATCAGATTCTGGAAGGCACCAACGAGATCATGCGCGTGATCGTGGCGCGCAAACTGTTGGAAGAAGGGCAGTAATGACCAGCAACGCGGATATTCAGTTCGACAGCGCCGGCGGCATCGGCTTTATCCTGCTCAACCGGCCGCAAGCGCTGAATGCGCTCACCCATGACATGTGCCGGCGGCTGGATGAACGATTGCAGGCCTGGGCCTCGGACCCCGCCATTCAGGCGGTGGTGATCGAAGGGGCGGGCGAAAAAGCCTTTTGCGCCGGCGGCGATATTCGCGCGCTTTATGACGCCGGCAAGAAGGATCCGCGCGACTGCTGGACATTCTACGCCGACGAATACGTGATGAACGCCCGCATCGCGCATTTTCCCAAGCCCTACATCGCGCTCATCGACGGCATCGTGATGGGCGGCGGCGTCGGCGTATCGGTGCACGGTTCGCACCGCATCGCCACCGAGCGCACGTTGTTCGCCATGCCGGAAACCGGCATCGGTCTTATTCCCGATGTCGGCGGCAGTTATTTTCTGCCGCGTCTGCCCGGCAAGCTTGGGCTTTATCTGGGTCTGAGCGGCGCGCGGATAAAGGCGGCGGATGCGCTTTATGCCGGCGTCGCCACTCATTATGTGCCGGCCGATCGCTTGGGCGATCTGAAGGCGGCGTTGCGCGCCGCTGCGATTCATGGCGCAACAGATGTCGATGCGGTGTTGAAAAACTTTGCCGCCGATCCCGGCGCGCCGCCGCTGGCCGATCATCGCGCCGTCATCGATCAAGCCTTTGCCCCCGCCACGGTGGAAGCCATCGTGGCGGCGCTTACCGCCGCCGGCGGCGATTGGGCGGCGAAAGTTCGCGACACCCTGCTGACCAAATCGCCCACCAGCTTGAAGCTCACCAATCGGCAGTTGCGCGACGGCGGCGCGCTGTCGTTTGATGACTGCATGCGCATGGAGTATCGCATCGTCTGCCGTCTGATGCAGGATCATGATTTCTTCGAAGGCGTGCGGGCGGTGATTCTCGATAAGGACAACGCGCCCAAATGGCAACCGGCGCGGCTTCAGGATGTCAGCGACGCCGAGGTGACGCGTCATTTCGCCTCCCTCGGCGCCGATGAGTTGAGGTTATAGGGGATTCCCCCCTCTCCTGCTAGGAGAGGGGTTATTCAAGAGAGGTCTGTGATGGCGAAAATCGGCTTTATCGGTCTGGGCAACATGGGCGGTCCCATGGCCATCAATCTTATCGGCAAAGGACATCAGTTGAAGGTGTTCGATCTGGTGGAGACGAACGTCCAGGCGCTGGTGGACGCCGGCGCAACCCGAGCGGCGTCCGCCGGCGATGCGGCGCGGGAAGTGGAGGCGGTGGTCACCATGCTGCCCGCCGGCAAGCACGTGCGCGAGGTCTATACCGGCGCGGGCGGCGTCATCGCCAGCGCCGCCAAGGGCACGCTCTTCATCGATTCGTCGACCATTGACGTCGACAGCGCCCGGGCAGTGGCCGCAGCCGCTACGGCCAAGGGATTTGAGATGGTCGATGCCCCGGTCTCCGGCGGCGTGGCGGCGGCCGCCGCCGGCACCTTGACCTTCATGGTCGGCGGCTCGGACCAGGGCTTTGCGCGGGCCAAGCCGATCCTCGAAGGCATGGGCAAGGCGATCATCCACGCCGGCGGCTCGGGCACCGGCCAGGCGGCTAAGATCTGCAACAACATGATCCTCGGCATTACCATGATCGCCACCTGCGAGGCTTTTGCCCTGGCGGAGAAACTTGGGCTCGACCACCAAAAATTGTTCGACATTTCCTCCAAGGCCTCAGGCCAGACCTGGTCCTTGACCTCCTACTGCCCGGTGCCGGGGCCGGTGCCGACCTCGCCCGCCAACCGCGACTACAAGCCGGGCTTTGCCGCCGCCATGATGCTCAAGGACCTGCGCCTGTCCCAGGAAGCGGCGGCCGCCGCGGGGGCTGCGACGCCGCTTGGCCATCACGCCATGGAGCTTTATGAACAATTTGAAAAATCCGGCCATGGCGGCACGGATTTCTCCGGCATTATCAAGATGTTGCGTGGTTAACGCCTAGTCCCCTGCAAGGCGATTTGGCGGCCGCTTTTACGGTACTTAAAGCTGTGGAGTTAAGGTTTTTTTCAGCATTCGGGCGCTATAACCCGGGAGGGAATACGTCCATTTATTTGCTGGAAAGGACTTCGGGCACACCCCATGGCGATTGCATCGAAGAGTTCGCTTATCGGCCTTGAGGAGACGCCGGCCGGCCAGACCAAGGCGCAGTTTCTGGAGTGCTTGCGCCTCATCGAGCGTCTGCACCGCCGCCTTCTCGACATCCTAAAGATGCGTCTCGACGAGACCGGCCGCACCGATATCAACAGCGTTCAGGCGCTGCTGCTTTATAACATCGGCGACAATGAAATGACCGCCGGCGAGCTGCGCACCCGCGGCTATTACCTCGGTTCCAACGTTTCTTATAACCTGAAGAAACTGGTGGAAATGGGCTATATCGAGCATGAGCGTTCGGAGCATGACCGCCGTTCGGTGCGGATTCGCCTCAGCGACAAGGGCCGCGACATCAACAATTTGGTGGCCGGCCTTCTCGACGAGCAGCTCGAAGCCATCGTCAGCGGCTCGCACATGAAATCCGAGGAATTGCGGCAGCTGCGGGACGCCCTGCGCGGCCTGGAGCGCTTCTGGTCGGAACGGATCAACTACGCCACCCTGTAAATCCGCCAAAACTTGAGCTTTTGTGCCGCCGGCGTTGATCTTCCTCAAGGAATCGCGCCGGTGGTTGTGTATTAATGGTTGTGACGGCCGTGGGTTGCCGGGGGTAGGTCGAGGGTGTATTAGAATAGGGCTTTGCTCAAAGGGGGCCGTTGGTTCCGGCAACCTGAATGACAGTGGTGCGTGATGAATTACAACCGGGTGTTTGAGGAAGCCATCGCTTCCCTGAAAAAAGAGGGACGCTATCGCGTCTTTATCGACATCGAGCGCAAGCGCGGCGCGTTCCCCCGGGCCACCCACCACAGCCCATCCGGCCCCCGCGAGGTGGTGGTCTGGTGCAGCAACGACTACCTCGGCATGGGGCAGCACCCCAAGGTTATCGCCGCCATGGAAGAGGCGCTCCATAAGGTTGGGGCAGGGGCGGGCGGCACCCGCAACATCTCGGGCACCAACCATTATCACGTGCTGCTGGAAGAGGAACTGGCCGACCTGCATGGCAAGGAGGCGGCGCTCATTTTCACTTCGGGCTATATCTCCAACGAGGCGACGTTGAGCACGCTGGCCAAGCTGTTGCCCAACTGCGTGGTGTTGTCCGACGAGCTTAATCACGCCTCGATGATCCAGGGCATCATCCGCAGCGGGGCGGAGAAAAAAGTCTTCCGTCACAATGACGTGGCGCATTTGGAAGAACTGCTGCGCACGGTTGAGCCGGGGCGGCCGAAGCTTGTTGCCTTCGAATCCGTCTATTCCATGGATGGTGATATCGCGCCCATCGCCGCGCTGTGCGATGTGGCCAAGAAGTATGGCGCCATGACCTATCTCGATGAAGTGCACGCGGTCGGCCTTTATGGCTCGCGCGGCGCCGGCGTCGCCGAACGCGAGGGGCTGATGGATCGCCTCGACGTCATCGAGGGCACGCTGGGCAAGGCGTTTGGCGTCATGGGCGGCTATATCACCGGCTCTCATGCCCTCATCGATGCCGTGCGCTCCTATGCGCCGGGTTTTATTTTCACCACCTCGCTGTCGCCGGTTTTGGCCGCCGGGGCGATCGCCAGCATCCGTCATTTGAAGGAAAGTCAGGCCGAACGGACGCGCCACCAGGAACGGGCGGCGACCTTGAAGGCGCGGCTGAAAGCCGTCGGGCTGCCGGTGCTGGACAGCGTTACCCATATCGTGCCGGTGCTGGTGGGCGATCCGGTGCGCTGCAAGGCGGCCTCCGACATGCTGCTGGCGGATTACGGCATTTACGTCCAGCCGATCAATTTCCCCACCGTGCCGCGCGGCACCGAGCGCCTGCGCTTCACCCCGACGCCGTTCCACGACGACGCCATGATCGATGATCTGGTGGGGGCGCTGGCGGCGGTGTGGGAGCGTCTGGGCCTCAAGGCCCGCGCCGCTTAACAATATCATTTTCCCTCCCCCCTGGATGGGGCCTTCTATGAAGGTAGTATTTTCCAAATCAAAGTTGTCATTCCCGACAAGCCGCGAAAGCGGCGCGATCGGGAATCCATCGAAAATACATACTCTAACGGATGCAATGGATTCCCGCTTTCGCGGGAATGACAGTTTTAATAATAGGCTTTTTCAAAACTCTCCTCATCAAGGGGGAGGGTTATGTCGCGGGGGATAGCGATGACCCCTGACCGCGACGGCTACCTCATTGAATTCATTCAGGTCGGCAATGCCGTCAAGGTGTCGGCCGTCGACCCCAAGACCGGGCTGGAGGTGTCCATTGTCGGTTCGCCCCTGATGAGTCGCGACCAGCTCTCCCGCGCCGCCGTCCAGAAATTGGAATACCGCCTGTCGAAGGGGCAAAAATAGCACACGATTACGGCCTCTGTTGTAGACTCTTTGCCCATGGGCGGCATATATGGTAGCCAAAGGCGTTGCGGCGCCATCCTTCAAACTTCTGTCTTTGAGCAACCGAACCGATGCCGGAAAAGCCCATCGCCATTGCCTCGGACCATGGCGGGTTCGAGCTGAAGTCCCTCTTGATCGAGGAGATACGGGCGCTCGGCCACCAAGTGCTGGATCTCGGCTGCCATGGCCCGGAAAGCGTCGATTATCCTGATTATGCCGCTGCCCTGGCCGCCGCCCTGGCCGATGGCCGGGCCGATCGCGGCGTAATCCTGTGCGGCACCGGCATCGGCATCAGCATCGCCGCCAACCGCCATCCCCATGTCCGCGCCGCCCTGTGCCATAATGGTCTGACCGCCCGGCTGGCGCGCCAGCATAACGACGCCAACGTGCTGGCGCTGGGCGGGCGCATTTTAGGCCCGGAGCTGGCCAAGGACTGCCTGCGGGAGTTTCTGGCCACGCCATTTGAGGGGGGCCGTCATGCCCGTCGGGTGGCCAAGCTGGCGGCTCCTGTGAATACTCGAGAAAAGGTATAACGAATGTCTTTAAGCCAACCGATCACTGACCTGAACCGCTTCTTTTCCGAGGAGCTGGCCAGCGCCGACCCCGATATTTACCGCTCCATCGTCGATGAGGAAGAGCGTCAGCAGGAGCATCTGGAGCTCATCGCCTCGGAAAACATCGTGAGCCGGGCGGTATTGCAAGCGCAAGGCTCGGTCTTGACCAACAAATACGCCGAAGGCTATCCCGGCAAGCGTTACTATGGCGGCTGCGAGTGCGTCGATGTGGCGGAGGCGCTGGCCATCGAGCGGGCGAAAAGGCTGTTTAACTGCGAATTCGCCAACGTCCAGCCGCATTCCGGCGCCCAGGCCAATGGCGCGGTGATGATGGCGCTCTTGAAGCCCGGCGACACCATCATGGGGCTGTCTCTCGCCGCCGGCGGCCATTTGACCCACGGCGCGCCGCCGGCGCAATCGGGCAAGTGGTTTCATGCCGTGCAATACGGCGTGCGGCCGGATACGCATCTCATCGACTTCGACGAGGTGGAGCGCCTGGCCGTGGAAAACAAGCCGAAGCTCATCATCGCCGGCGGTTCGGCCTATCCCCGGGTGATCGACTTCGCCCGCTTCCGCGCCATCGCCGATAAGGTGGGGGCCTATTTCATGGTCGATATGGCGCATTTCGCCGGCCTGGTGGCGGGCGGCGCGCACCCCAGCCCGCTCACCTATGCCCACGTGGTCACCACCACCACCCACAAGACGCTGCGCGGCCCGCGCGGCGGCATGATTTTATCGAACGACGCCGATCTGGGCAAAAAGATCAATTCGGCGGTGTTCCCCGGCCTGCAAGGCGGCCCCTTGATGCATGTCATCGCCGCCAAGGCGGTGGCCTTCGGCGAAGCCTTGAAGCCTGATTTTAAAACCTACGCCAAGAACGTGGTGGAGAACGCCAAGGCGCTGGCGGCGCGGCTGAAAGCCGGCGGCTGCGACATCGTTTCGGGCGGCACCGATACTCACCTGATGCTGGTCGACCTGCGCCCCAAGGGCCTGAAGGGCAACATGGTGGAAGAGGCGCTGGGCCGCGCCCACATCACCGTCAACAAGAACGGCGTGCCGTTCGATCCGGAAAAGCCCACCGTCACCTCGGGCATCAGGGTCGGCGCGCCGGCCTGCACCACCCGCGGCTTCGGCATCGTCGAATTCCAGAAGGTGGGCGATGCGGTGCTGGAGATCATCGACGCCCTGGCGAAAAACCCTGCCGACACGGCGGCGGCCGAAGCGTCGGTCAGGACCAAGGTGAAGGCGTTGACCGATGCGTTTCCGATTTATGGGGCGAGGGGCTAGAACCTAAGCGTTCGCTCGTCAGCGAGAGGGGGAGGTTTCATGCGCTGTCCGTTCTGCGGTAATGAAGATACCCAGGTCAAGGACTCGCGTCCGACCGAGGATAGTTCATCGATCCGCCGCCGCCGCGCCTGCCCGGGTTGCGGCGGCCGCTTCACCACCTTCGAGCGGGTGCAGTTGCGCGAGCTGACGGTGATCAAGAAAAATGGCCGCCGCGCGCCGTTCGATCGCGACAAGCTGGAGCGCTCCATCAATCTGGCGCTGCGCAAAAGGCCGGTTGACCGCGAGCGGGTCGAGCGCATGATCAACGGCATCGTCCGGCAACTGGAAAGCATGGGCGACAGCGAAATTTCCTCCGAGGTCATCGGCGAGATGATCATGGAGGCCTTAAAGGCGCTCGACATGGTCGCCTATGTGCGTTTCGCCTCCGTCTACCGCAACTTCCGCGAAGCCAAGGATTTCGAGGATTTCGTCGGCGCCATCAGTCGTCGCGCCGACGACTGACGGCGGCGCCGTCACGCCGCCATGAGAACAAAAAACGATGCCGATCACATGACCCATGCGCTGGCCCTGGCGGCGCGGGGACTGGGGCGCGTGTGGCCCAATCCGGCGGTGGGCTGCGTCATCGTCGATCCCTTGTCCGGTGAGGTGGTCGGACGCGGCTGGACGCAACCCGACGGCCGTCCGCACGCGGAAACGGAAGCCTTGCGCCAGGCCGGACCGCGCGCCCGGGGCGCCACCGCCTATGTCTCCCTGGAGCCCTGCGCCCATCACGGACATACCCCGCCCTGCGCCGAAGCGTTGATAAAGGCGGGCGTTGGCCGGGTGGTCGCCGCCTGCGTCGATCCCGATCCCCGGGTCGGCGGTCAGGGCCTGGCGATGTTGAAAAACGCCGGAATTGCGACCGAGGTCGGGGTGTGCGAGGCGGCGGCGCAAGCCTTGAACGCCGGCTTCATCAAGCGGGTGACGGCGGGGCTGCCGCTGGTCACCCTGAAGCTTGCCACCACCTTGGACGGCCGAATCGCCACCGCGACGGGAGAGAGCCGGTGGATCACCGGGGAAGCGGCGCGCCGCCGCGGCCATCTGATGCGCGCCACCCATGACGCCATCCTCATCGGCCGGCGCACCGCCGAGCGCGACGACCCGGAGCTGACCTGCCGGCTGACTGGGCTGGAGGACCGCTCGCCGGTCCGCGTGGTGGTTGACAGCGCGCTGTCGCTGTCGCCCGCCTGCCAGCTTTACGCCACGGCGCGGCAAACCCCCACTTGGTCGATCGCCGCGGCCGATGCCGAGCCGGCGCGGGTGGAAGCCCTCTCGGCGCTGGGGGTGGAGATCGTGATGACGCCCCGCTCGGCGGCGGGCGTTGATCTGCGGGAGGCCTTGCGGGCGCTGGCGGGTCGGGGCATCACCCGGCTTCTCGTGGAGGGCGGGGCGCGGATCGCCACCACTCTCCTTCAGGCCGAGCTGGCGGACCGCCTCGCCTGGTTTCGCGCATCCAGGCTCCTGGGGGCCGACGGCCGGGCGGCCATCGAAAGCCTGACGGTGGACCGTCTGGCCGATGCGCCGGCGCTGTTGCGGCTGGCAAATGAAGCCGTTGGCGAAGATATGCTGGAAACCTACCTCACAGGTCGCTAGAACAAGAGCCATGTTTACCGGGATCATCACCGACGTCGGCGCCGTGCGCGCCATTGATAATAAGCGCGGCGACACGCGCCTGGTCATCGCTACCCATTACGATACCGCCAGCATCGAGATCGGCGCCTCCATCGCCTGTTCGGGGGCCTGCCTGACCGTGGTCGATATCGGCGAGGACTGGTTCGCCGTCGATGTCTCGGCGGAAACCTTATCGCGAACGTGCCTGGGTGATTGGCGGCCGGGCGCGCCGGTCAATTTGGAGCGGGCGCTGAAAGTTGGCGATGAGTTGGGCGGCCATATCGTCACCGGCCATGTGGACGGCCTGGGCGAGGTGGTTGCCATCGTCCCGGACGGCGACAGCCGCCGCTTCACCTTCGCCATCCCCAAGGCCCTGGCCCCTTACCTGGCGGCGAAGGGGTCGGTAGCCATCAATGGCGTGTCGCTCACCGTCAACGAGGTCGAGGACAAAGCGGACGGCAGCGCCGCCTTCGGCGTCAATATCATCCCGCACACCCAAGAGCACAGCACCTTCGGCAGCGCCAAGGTCGGCGAGCGCGTGAATATCGAAATTGATATCCTCGCCCGCTACGTCGCGCGCTTGAATGAGAGAGCGTAAAACATGTCGCGCAGTTTTCTCTCGCCCATCACCGAGATCATTGAAGAAGCCCGCAATGGCCGTATGTTCATCCTGGTCGATGACGAGGATCGCGAAAACGAGGGCGATCTTGTCATTCCGGCGCAGATGGCGACGCCGGCGGCCATCAACTTCATGGCCAAGCATGGCCGCGGCCTGATTTGCTTGACGCTGACCAGCCAGCGCGCCGCCGAGCTGGGTCTGACCTTGATGTCGGATCGCAACGGCTCACGGCATCAAACGGCGTTCACCATCTCCATCGAAGCGCGCGAAGGCGTCTCCACCGGCATTTCGGCGCACGACCGGGCGCACACCATTTCGGTGGCCATCGATCCGACCAAGGGCAAAAGCGATATCGTCTCGCCCGGCCACGTCTTTCCGCTGATTGCCCGCGACGGCGGCGTGCTGGTGCGCTCCGGGCATACGGAAGCGGCGGTGGATGTGGCGCGGCTGGCCGGGCTTATCTCTGCCGGCGTCATCTGCGAGATCATGAACGATGACGGCACCATGGCGCGGCTGCCGGAACTGGTGGCGTTCGCCAAGGAGCATAATCTGAAGATCGCCACCATTGCCGATTTGATTGCCTATCGCTTGAAGCACGACAGGCTGGTGACCTGCACCGCCAAGGTGGATTTCCTCAGCCGCCATGGCGGCGCCTTCAATTTACGGTCCTATGCCTCGATCCTCGACGGCGCCGAACATTTGGCGCTGATCAAGGGCGATGTCAGCGTTGAGGAGCCTGTGTTGGTGCGTATGCATGCCTTCAATATTTTTGAGGACATGCTGGATGAAATATCGTCGCGCTCCGGCCAATTCACCCGCGCGCTGGAGATGATCGGCCAGGAAGGCCGCGGCGTCATCGTGGTGATCCGTGACGCCCATCCGCCGACCTTGAGCGATTTCATCAGGAGCCGCAGCGGCGAAAAACAGGCGCGGCCGGAATTGAAGAACTATGGCATTGGCGCGCAAATTCTGCGCGATCTGGGCATCCGTCGCATGATTTTGTTGTCGAACACCGAGCGTCACGTGGTCGGCTTGGAAGGCTACGGTCTGGAAATCGTCGAGCGGCGGCCCATTCCCACGGATACGCAATCATGACTGACAAACCGCATCTCTTGATCGTTGAAGCGCGCTTTTATGAAGACCTCGCCGACGAACTGGTGCGCGGCGCGGCGGGCGCGCTCGCGGCAGCAGGGGCGACCTATGATCGCGTCAGCGTTCCCGGCGCGTTTGAAATCCCCGGCGTCATACGCTTTGCGGTGGATGGCATGAAGGCGGGCGGCACGCATTATGACGGCTTTATCGCCTTGGGCTGCGTCATTCGCGGCGAGACCACGCATTATGATTACGTGTGCCAGGAAAGCGCCCGCGGTTTACAGGATCTGGCGGCGCGTGAAGGCGTCGCCCTGGGCTACGGCATCCTGACGGTGGAGAACGACGATCAGGCGTGGGCGCGGGCGCGGGTGAGCGAGAAGAACAAGGGCGGCGATGTCGCCCGCGCGGCGCTGGCTATGATCGCGCTGAAGCGTCGTTTCTTGGGCCGATCGTGAGAGGCAAGACGGTGGGCGAGCAGACGGTCAAAAATCGCAACCTGAAAGGCGGGGCGCGCAGCGCCGCCCGCTTAGGTGCGGTGCAGGCGCTCTACCAGCTTGAAGTTGCCGACGGCTCATCGCCGGAAGCGGTGGCGCAGGAATTTCTCGATCATCGCTTAGGGAAAGAAATCGAAGGCGCGCGCTACGCCAAGGCCGACCGTGATTTTTTCCGCGATCTGGTCATTGGCGCGTCGGCCGAGCGGCCGACCTTGGATGGTTATATCGCCCATGCGCTGGTCAAGGAATGGCCGCTCGATCGCCTGGAGACCATCGTGCGGGCGATTTTGCGCGCCGGCGTCTATGAACTGCGCCATCGCCCCGACGTGCCGACCAACACCATCATCAACGAATACGTCGATGTGGCGCACGCCTTTTACCAGGATGACGCGCCGCGCTTCGTCAACGGCGTCCTTGATCGCCTGGCGAAAGAGATCCGGCCGTCATGACCAACACCGGCGAAGCGCTCGGCGAGTTCGAGGCGATCGCTGAGTTCTTCGCGCCGCTGGCCGGCAACGGCGCGCCGGCTTTCGAATTGACCGATGACGCCGCCGTTTATACGCCGCCGCCGGGCCAGGCGCTGGTGTTGACCAAGGACGCCATGGTGGAGGGCGTGCATTTTCTTCCCACCGATCCCCCTGATCTCGTCGCCCGCAAGCTATTACGGGTAAACCTCTCCGATCTTGCCGCCATGGGGGCGGAGGCGGTGGGCTATCTGCAGGCAACGGCGGTGCGCCCGGCCGACGCCGCTTCCTGGCTCAAAGCGTTTGCTCGCGGCTTGGCTGAGGATCAGGCGATCTTCGGCTGTCGGCTGTGGGGCGGCGATACCACCTCGACGCCCGGCCCCATCACCTTGTCCCTGACCGCCATCGGACTGACGCCGCCGGGCGCGGCGTTACGGCGCAACGGCGCGCGCCTCGGCGACCTCATCGCGGTGACGGGAACCATCGGCGATAGTGCGTTGGGGCTTCTGGCCCGGCGCGGCGAGTTGGAGGGACTGGGCGCGGCAGCGCTGGCGTACCTGAAAGGCCGTTACCTATTGCCAGAGCCGCGGCTTGCCGTGGGCAAATGCCTGCGTGGGGTGGCGCATGCCGCGCTCGATGTATCTGATGGCCTGGTGGCCGACATGGCGCATATTTGCCAAACTTCCGGGGTTGGCGCGCAGATCAGACTCGCCGACATTCCGCTGTCGCCGGCGGCGCGCGCGGCCATCACGCATGATCCGCGCCGCCTGGCTGATATTTTCAAGGGCGATGATTATGAGCTTCTGTTCACCATCCCGCCGGCCAAGGCCGCTGAGCTTCACGCTATCGCCGCCAAGACCGGGGTGCCGATCACGCTGATCGGCGAAGTGGTTGAAGGCTCGGCCGTTCGGTTGTTTAATGCCGATGGCTCGGCTTTTGACGCTGCGGGCCTGGGGTTTACACACTTTTGAGGGGGGCATGGCCAAGGACAAAGCCAAGGCGGATGATAAATCCAAGCCCGATGACAAGGCCAAGGAGGCGGACGGAAAAGCTTCCTCCGGCAGCGGCAAGAAACTGCTGATCATCGGGCTGGCTGCCGGACTCCTGGCGGGGGGCGGCATTGCCGCCGCCTATTTCCTGTTCCTGGCGCCGCAGAAAAAAGTCGTGGCCGCCGTTGAGACCCCGCCGCCGCCGCCAGCGCCGGAAAACACCACTTTCGTCAAGGTTGATCGCGTCTCCGCCCCCTTGGTGCATGAGGGCCAAGTGCTCGGCTACGTGCTTCTCGACCTGTCCTTGGAAGTGAAGGGCAACGCCAATGAGCTTTTAGTGGCGCAACGCCTGCCGGCGCTCAAGGCGGCGTTCTTGAAGGAAGTCACCCGCGCCCCCATCGGCAAGGAGGGGGAGCCCTTGATCATCGACTTCGACGCCTTGACCAACCGGCTGCGTCAGGCGGCGAATCAGGAGCTGGGCAAGGCCGCTATCCTGCGGGTTCTGGTCACCCAAAGCACGCGGGTGTGAGGAAATGGCTATCA
The DNA here is from genome assembly GCA_003577275.1 of Pseudomonadota bacterium. Taxonomy (GTDB): domain Bacteria; phylum Pseudomonadota; class Alphaproteobacteria; order Sphingomonadales; family Govanellaceae; genus PRO5. The sequence goes on along the minus strand of QEVO01000005.1, from coordinate 71,455 downwards.
CTCTGTCGATTTTTCCTCAAAAGATTGCCGACTGTCTGTATGTTTTGCTCGAACGTCACCCTGGCCTATCCTGTCCGGTCATTCCTGCGTAAGCGGGAATCCATAGTAAAATCAAAGAACTGGATCCCCGCTTTCGCGGGGATGACGGGCAAGCGCAGTACCTTAAGATTTCGCCCAAATGCAAATCTTTCTCGGGAAGCGAAGCTTGCCTAAGGCTTTGCTGTGCGGATAGATTGCGGCGGGACGCGGGGGTTTAAAGACAGTCCTCCGCCCGATAACAGGATTAACAAGGAAGGGGCGACAACTCCATGCCAACCATTCTTTACATTATTGCCGCCGGCATCCTGGCGGTGCTTTACGGCGTCTGGGCAAGCCGTTCGGTGCTCTCCGCGCCCGCCGGCAACGCGCGCATGCAGGAAGTGGCGGCGGCCATTCAGGAAGGCGCGCGGGCGTATCTTAATCGGCAGTACACCACCATCGGCCTGGTCGGCGTCGTGGTGGCGGTCATTCTGTTCGTCACCCTCGGCCATCTGGCGGCCATCGGCTTTGCCATCGGCGCCCTGCTATCGGGCGCGGCCGGCTATATCGGCATGAACGTCTCGGTGCGCGCCAATGTGCGGGTGGCCGAGGCGTCACGTCAGGGCTTGGCTCAAGGGCTGGCCATCGCCTTTCGCGCCGGTGCGGTGACCGGCATGCTGGTGGCGGGCCTCGCCCTGATCGGCGTCGCCGGCTACTACTACCTGCTGCCGCAGCTGGGCGGCGAGGGCCGGGATATTATCGACGCCTTGGTGGCGCTGGGCTTTGGCGCATCCTTGATTTCCATTTTCGCCCGCTTGGGCGGCGGCATCTTCACCAAGGGCGCCGACGTCGGCGCTGATCTCGTCGGCAAGGTGGAAGCCGGCATCCCCGAGGACGATCCGCGCAATCCGGCGGTGATCGCCGACAACGTCGGCGATAACGTCGGCGACTGCGCCGGCATGGCGGCCGACCTTTTCGAAACCTACGCGGTGACCACGGTCGCCACCATGGTGCTCGGCTCGATCCTTTATGCGGCGTCGAGCATGAAGGACGCGCTGATGCTCTATCCGCTGGCGATCTGCGGGGTGTGCATCGTCACCTCGATCATCGGCACCTTCTTCGTCAAGCTCGGCAAATCCAACAACATCATGAACGCGCTCTATAAGGGCTTTATCGCCTGCGCCGTGCTGTCGATTCCGGCGATCTGGTTCGCCACCTCGTGCGTCATCGGCATGGGGGCGATCGAGGGCACGGACCTGACCGGCCGTTACCTTTTCTATTGCGCGATCATCGGCCTCGTGGTGACCGGCCTGCTGGTTTACGTCACCGAATACTACACCGGCACCGACTATCGTCCGGTGCGCTCGGTGGCGTTGGCGTCGACCACCGGCCATGGCACCAATATCATTCAGGGTCTGGCGGTATCCATGGAAGCCACCGCGGTGCCGGCCTTGATCATCGTTGTCGGCATCATCACCACTTACAGCCTGGGCGGCCTTTATGGCCTCGCCATCGCGGTGACCTCGATGCTGGCCCTGGCCGGCGTGGTGGTGGCGCTCGACGCCTACGGTCCGGTCACCGACAACGCCGGCGGTATTGCCGAAATGGCGGGCCTCGACAAGGACGTGCGCAAGGTCACTGACGCCCTGGATGCGGTGGGCAACACGACGAAGGCGGTGACCAAGGGCTACGCCATCGGCTCGGCGGGCCTCGGCGCGCTGGTGCTGTTTGCCGCCTACACCCAAGACCTGAACACCTTTTTTAGCGATGTGGCGGTCGACTTCACGTTGGGCAATCCGTACGTCGTTGTCGGCCTCCTTCTCGGCGGCTTGTTGCCTTATCTGTTCGGGGCCATGGGCATGACCGCTGTCGGCCGCGCCGCCGGTTCGGTGGTCAACGAGGTGCGCCGTCAGTTCAAGGAAATCCCCGGCATCATGGAAGGCACGGCGAAGCCCGACTACGGTCGCGCTGTCGACATGCTGACCAAGGCGGCGATCAAGGAAATGATCGTACCCTCGCTGCTCCCCGTTCTGGCTCCGGTGGTGGTCTATTTCGCCATCAACGCCTTTGCCGGTCAGGGGCAAGCCTTCGCCGCGGTGGGGGCCATGCTGATGGGCGTCATCGTCACCGGCATCTTCGTGGCGATTTCCATGACCGCCGGCGGCGGCGCCTGGGACAACGCCAAGAAGTACATCGAGGACGGCCACTACGGCGGCAAGGGATCGGACGCCCACAAGGCAGCGGTCACCGGCGATACCGTCGGCGATCCCTATAAGGACACCGCCGGTCCGGCGGTCAACCCGATGATCAAGATCACCAATATCGTGGCGCTGCTGCTGCTGGCGGCGCTGGCCCACGCTTAACTGTAGGCTGAGGTAATCTGTTAAACGACAAACGGCCCGCTTAATCAGCGGGCCGTTTCATTTGATAACGAATAGGGCTATTCGGTGGGGCCGGGGGCCGCGCCGCCGCCGCTGAAGCGGCCGATGTTGCCGAAGATCTGCTCCCAGAAGCCCAGCTCGCGGCCGCGGGTCGGCGTCTTGCCACCCACCGGGTCAACCTCGCGGGCGGCCTCGGGGCCGACTTTCTCAACCCCGGTGACATAGCCGCGGGAGTCGAAGCTCACCGTGATGACCTGCTGGTCAATGGTTTCGGGATCAAAAAAGGCCAACTGCTCCGCCGTCCGGGAGACGTAGTACCACTTGTTGCGGCCAAACGATGCCTCCACCGAAGGCGTGCCCAGCATGGTGCGGATCGAGTCCTGATTATCGACCCCAGGCTGGATTGAATCGACCAGGCGCTGGTCGGCCAGATAGCCGCGAATGTTGGTGGTCGGCGAACAGCCGGCCACAATGCAGGCCAGGGCAAGGCTGGGAAGTACGAAACGCAGGTTCATGAAAACACTACCTTGGACAGCGTTGATCAGGCGCGGTCGTATCGATTGCGCCCTTTCCGGCAGCCATGCTACCACTAGGGCTGAGCGGAAGGAACATGGCACCTCGTATACCGGCTGTCAACGCGATGAGGCGGTTGAAAAAGTTGTTCACGCCGCCGCCGAGCGAGGCGGCGGCGCACAGCCTCTATACGGCGCTGGTAACGATGAGCCGGCGGCCGGCGCTTTATACCGACGGCGGCGTGGCGGATACGGTGGATGGCCGTTTTGATCTGATTGTCCTGCACCTCTATCTGGCCATTGAGCGGCTGCGGCGCGAGCCAGAGGACGCCCCGGCGCGGCAGGTCGAGACTCCGCTCCTGGAGGTTTTCTTCGCCGACATGAATCAGGCGTTGCGGCAGATGGGGGTTGGCGACCTGTCCGTCGGGCGGCGGGTCCACGACATGGCCGGCGCCTTCTTTGGCCGCGTCCAAGCCTATGAGGCGGCGCTCGCCACCCATGACGGCGGCGGCGGTACGGAGCCTCTGGCGGATGCCGTCCGCCGTAATCTCTATCGCGGCGACGCGCGCGCCGATGCCGGGCGTTGGATGACAACCTATATCCTGAGCTTACGCGCCGCCCTGGCCGCCGTGCCGGTCGAGGATTTGCTTGCCGGACGGCTGCCCCAGGCCTAAGAGGATGCCATGCCGACCAAACCCGAATTTAGCCGCCTGGTGCGGCTGGAAGAGATCGCCGCCAGCGGCGGCCTGACTGAGGAGATTCGGGCCAGTGCCGAAGAATGCGCTCGGCTTGCCGCTCGCTTTGGCCTGTTGAAGCTGGAGAACCTAAAGGCCGAGGTGACATTGCGTATGGTGGCGGGGGCGGCCGTGCTGGTGACTGGCCGTCTGGAGGCCCAGGTCTCCCAGGCCTGCGTGGTTACCCTGGAGCCGGTGGCGAGCAAAGTTGTCAGCCAGTTCGCGGTGCGATATATCTCCAGCGGCCTTGCCGAGGGGGCGCCGGAGGAAGAGCTGGATCTCGATTTTGCCGAGGAGGACGTCGAACCTCTCGCCGGCGATACCATCGATATCGGCGAGGTGGTAGCCCAATACCTGGCCCTTGCCCTTGATCCTTATCCTCGCAAGGCCGGGGCCGAATATGCCGCCGGCGGTAAGGATGGGGCGGCGGAGGTTGAAAGCAAAGAGCTCAATCCCTTTGCCATTCTTAAGAATCTCAAAGAGAGGGGTTGAAGGGCGGCGGAAAATCGGTATTTTCGTGCGCTTGATCGTGCGGTCGCTGGCTGCCCCGCCACACCTTTTAGAACGGAAGATAGAGTTATGGCTGTTCCAAAGAGAAAAACTACGCCCTCGCGGCGGAATATGCGCCGGTCGCATGACGCCTTGAAAGCGAGCGCGCACCAAGAATGCCCGAACTGCGGTGAATTGAAGCGGCCGCATCATCTTTGCCCGGCCTGCGGCTATTATGACGGCCGAGAGGTAAAGAGCGACGGCGAAGCCGCCTAAGCACCCGGGCCCAGCCGGGGAGGTAGGTTTGACGCGTAGGCTGACGATTGCGCTTGACGCCATGGGTGGCGACCATGCCCCCGCGGCCGCCGTCGAGGGCGCAGCCATTGCCCGCGAGCGCTACCCCAATGTCAGTTTTCTCCTGTTCGGCGATCAGGCGGCCTTAACCTCGCTCGTGGCCGCCTATCCGAAGCTGGCCGCGGTCAGCGAGATACGCCATACCGATGAAGTGGTCAGCGCCGACGACAAGCCAAGCCAGGCGCTGCGCCGCGGCCGCGGCTCCAGCATGGGTCTGGCCATCGCCGCCGTGCAGGAGGGCGAGGCCGATGTGGCGGTATCGGCCGGCAATACCGGCGCCTTGATGGCGATGGCCAAATTCATGCTCAAGACCATGCCCGGCATCGACCGGCCGGCCTTGGCCACCATCCTGCCCTCCAGCCGCGGCGAATGCGTGATGCTGGACCTTGGCGCCAACGTCGAATGCGACGCCCGCAATCTGGTGGAATTCGCGGTGATGGGGGCGGCTTTCGCCCGCACCGTGCTCGGCATCCCCCGACCGCGGGTGGCGCTCCTCAACGTTGGGGTCGAGGAACTGAAGGGTCACGAGGAAGTCAAGGAGGCGGGCCAGCATCTGAAATCCGTCGACCTGTCGTTCGATTTCGTCGGCTTCATCGAGGGCGACGGGATTGCCGCTGGATCGGTGGATGTGGTGGCGACCGACGGCTTTACCGGCAATGTCGCCTTAAAGACCGCGGAAGGCACCGCCCGCATGGTAACCAGGCTGTTCGCCGCCGCCTTTCGTTCCTCGCTGCGCTCCAAGCTGGGCGCGCTTCTGGCCAAGCGGGGCTTGAAGGCGCTCAAAGACCATCTCGACCCCAATAATCATAACGGGGCGGTATTTTTAGGGCTCAATGGCTTGGTGGTGAAAAGCCACGGCGGCGCCAATGCGCTGGGGTTCGCCAGCGCGCTCGGCGTCGCCCACGATATGTCGGCGGATAATCTCTTAAGCCGCATCGCCGCCGATCTGGAAAACAGCGGCGATGGCGACGGCACGGCGGAGGAAGCAGCGGTATCATGAGTGTGTTGCGTTCTGTGATCGTGGGCTGCGGCTCCTATCTTCCCGCTCGCATCGTGACCAACGACGAACTGGCCGCTCAAGTCGACACCAGCGATCAGTGGATTACCGAGCGCACCGGCATCAAGAGGCGCCACATCGCCGCCGATAACGAATTGACCTCGGACCTGGCGGCGGCCGCGGCCAAAGCGGCGCTGGCCCAGGCCAACCTGGAGGCCGCCGCTATCGACCTTATCGTCGTGGCGACGGCTACCCCCGACCAGACCTTTCCCGCCACCGCCACCCGAGTGCAGGAAAAGTTGGGGCTCGCCCGCGGCGTAGCCTTCGATATCCAAGCGGTATGCTCGGGTTTTGTTTTTGCGCTTGCCGTGGCTGATAATTTCTTGCGCCTCGGCCAGGCCAACCGGGCGCTGGTGATCGGCGCCGAAACCTTCTCCCGCATCCTCGACTGGGAAGATCGCGGCACCTGCGTACTGTTCGGCGACGGGGCGGGCGCGGTGGTGCTTGAAGCCCATGCCGGCATCGGCTCCACCGCTGACCGGGGCATTCTGGCGTCCCGACTCCATTCCGACGGCCGCTATCACGACCTCCTTTACGTCGATGGCGGCCCATCCTCGACTCAAACCACCGGCCACGTGAGAATGGAGGGCAAGGAAGTTTTCCGCCATGCCGTGACCAATCTTGCCGCGGTGGTCGGCGAAACCCTGGAGGCGGCGGGCCTGAAAGCGGCCGATCTCGATTGGATCGTGCCCCACCAGGCCAATAAGCGCATTCTTGACGCTACCGCCAAAAAACTGGGGTTGGGCGCGGATAAAGTGATCGTCACCGTCGACCATCACGCCAATACCTCGGCCGCTTCCGTGCCACTGGCGCTAGCTGAGGCGGTGGCGGACGGCCGCATTAAAGCGGGTCAGTTGGTGCTCCTGGAGGCCATGGGCGGCGGCTTCACCTGGGGGGCAAGTCTTATTCGAATGTAACCACTCCTCCTTTGCTGTTGACGAAAAACCCTGCCCGCACTAGGCTTTAGATCGTTCCATAAGAGCTGCGGAAGGGCGTCATGGCTGTAAAAACAATCACCCGTGCCGATCTTGCCAATGCGATCTATCTTGGCATCGGCCTCTCTCAGCACGACTCCGCACTCATCGTCGAGGCGATCCTGCGTTCCATTTCCGATAGCCTGGTGGCCGGCGATGACGTGAAAATCACCAATTTCGGCACCTTCAGCGTACGCAGTAAGAAGGCCAGGGTCGGGCGCAATCCCAAAACCGGCGAGGAAGTGCCGATCGAACCCCGGCGGGTGGTCGCGTTCCGGCCGTCGCTGCATATGAAGACCAAGGTCGCGGTCCGCAAATAGTCGAGGATCGCCGTCATGGGGCCGAAGCCCATCAAATCGCCGGAGGCGTTTCGCACCATCAGCGAGGTGGCCGACGAGCTGGCCGTGCCGCAGCATGTGTTGCGGTTCTGGGAGACCAAGTTCGCGCAGATCAAACCGATGAAGCGCAGCGGCGGCCGCCGCTATTACCGGCCTGAGGATCTGGAGCTTTTACGGGCGATCAAGAGCCTCCTCTACGACAGCCGTCTGACCATCCGCGGGGTGCAGAAGTTGTTGCGCGAGAAGGGGACGAAGGCGGTCATCGCCAGCCTCCACCAGGCTGAAGGCGTCTCCCTGCTGCCGCCGGCCGCCAGCCGCACGAATGGATCGGCGGTCGAGCCCCATGCGCTGCGCGCCATCCTGGCTGAACTTGAGGACATCCGCCGTCTGCTGATTGGCGAAACCGCCGTCGCTTAGTCAGTTGCCCTTGCCAAAAGTGGACGCTATATAAGGCCAGCCGCGACGCGCGGCGTGACGGAACGTAGCGCAGCCTGGTAGCGCACTTGACTGGGGGTCAAGGGGTCGTGGGTTCAAATCCCGCCGTTCCGACCAACAAGCGTGAAACTTAGGATTCGGCCGCCCCCGGCTTTACCGGCAGGGCGGCCGTTTTCCTACTCGGACGCGCGCCGTACGGCGATTTCGCAGCCACCCCTATCTCTTTGAAAACCTTGATTCTACTGACGGTTGCCATCTGTCTTTATGTATAGCTTCCGTTAACAAATTCGTGCCCATAGTCACACCTAGGTTAGCAATCTTTTTGACGGTAGAGAGAACGGCAGAGCTCGGAGGGCACGGCGATGCTGGAACACATGGAAGAGCTGCGACCGGATGTTAAGGAGCGGCTAAAGCATCTCCTGCACACCCAGGACACGGTGAGCGCCGGGCAACTGGTGCTCTTGGGCCTGGATGATATGAAAGCCCGACTGGGCGATGACTGGCCGCGCTATGCCGACCGCGTGCATTCCCTCCTCCATAAGGTTTTCACCAACACGCTGCTGCCGTCGGAGGTTTTTCTCCGTCTCGGCGATGATCGCTATGTGGTGGTCTTTCACGAACGCGATCAGGCGGCGGCGCGGCTGGTCTGCGAAAAGATGGTGCAAAACGTTTACGAGATTTTTCTCGGCACGCCGCATTTCTCCAAAATGGCGCTGGATAGCGTGGTGATGACGTTGGATTCGACGACCCTGGCGCGCTCGCTTGGGGTTGGCATGAGCGAACCTGCGGCGGCGGCCGCGCAGAGCGCCGCCGCGTCGCCGGTGCGTCTGGCGCGGGAAGAGGCCGGCGGCCTGCCGCTCAGCGAGATCTGCTATATTCCGATGTGGGATATCGCCCACCATATCGTTTACGCCTACCAGCCAACGATTTTCAAACTGTCCGGCCGGCGGCGTCTGAGCGGCTATGCGGCGCTGTCCAATCAGAAAAATCTCACCCTGGTGCATGAGTTCGACGCCGCCCTCTACAAAACGGCGGTTGCCGATCTGGATGCCATCGCTGGTTCCAGGCATCCGGTTCTCGGCGTGGTTCCGGTGAGCTATCTGACGCTTTCCGGCGTCGGCTCCTCGGTCGACTATTACCGCCTGTGCATGGGACATGGCGCCAAGGTGGGTCGCAATCTGATTTTTGAGGCCGCGCATTTTAATGCCGGCACGCCGCCATGGCGGGCCTATGAAATCGTCTCGATGCTCAAACAATTCAGCCGCGGCGTGTTCGTGCGCATCGACGCCAGCTGGCGCAGTCTGGAGCTGCTCGGCGATCTGCAGCTTCTGGGCATTACCCTGGACCTCGAGCTTGACGCCCGTCCCATCGCGCAGATTCGCGCCGATATCGAGCGTGTTGCGGCTTACGCCAAGAAGCACCGGCTGCTGCTGGCGGTCGCCGGCGTTCATTCGCCAATGACTGCTTACGCCGCCGCCGAGGCCGGGGCGCGGTTCGTTTCCGGCCATTATCTGGTGGCGGCGACCGCCAAGCCGCAGCCTGCCCTGAGCCTCGACTGGCTGGATTTCAGCCATTTGGAAAGCCAGCCGCCGCGCCCGGTGGCGAGCCTTGTCGCCAACGGCTGAATTTGCCCGTTCTCGGTGCTGGATTTTCCGCGCCGCATTGGCTATAAGCCGGCGCCATGAGCGACCAATTTGAAATTTTCAAGCGTTTTACCTTCGATGCCGCGCACCATCTGGCCAGCAACGTGCCGGCCGGACACCGCTGCGCCAAGCTCCACGGTCATTCCTTCGAAGTGGAAGTCTACATTCGCGGTGCGGCGGAACCGCAAGAAGGCGGCTGGGTGATGGACTTCCAGGATTTCGAGGCCGCCCTGGAGCCGCTGCGGGCCGAGCTTGATCACAACTATCTCAACGAAATCCCCGGTCTTGAAGTGCCGACCATGGAAAACATCGGCCGCTGGATTTGGCAACGACTCGCTCCCCAATTCCCCAACCTTTCCCGCGTCATCCTGCGCCGCGGCAGCTTCGGCGAAGGCTGCGTCTACTACGGTCCGAGCAAGTAGGTCCCTATGTCGCCCTGCCGCCGCACTCTTGCATCATAAAATGTACCATATAGGTTAATTATATTGAAAAATTTATCCATATAGGATATAATTATCGGGTTCTGCCAGTTCTGAGAACCGTTGATGCAACTCTCCCCTCATTTCAGCCTTGCTGAACTGACGAAAAGCCAGGCGGCGCTGCGCCGCGGCCTCGACAACACGCCGGGCGAGCGGGAAATCACCAATCTGCGCCGGCTGGCCAACGCCGTCCTGGAGCCGGTGCGGGCGCGCTTTAGCGTCCCGTTCTCGCCATCGAGCGGCTATCGTTCGCCGGCGCTCAACCGGCTGGTGGGGTCGCACGACGGCTCGCAGCACCTTACCGGCGAGGCGGCGGATTTCGAGCTGCCGGGGGTGAGCAATGTCGAGGTGGCGCGCTGGATCGCCGCGGCGCTTGAGTATGACCAGCTCATCCTGGAATTTTACGAGCCCGATGATCCGTCATCGGGCTGGGTGCACTGTTCGCTCAAAGCCGGCGACAACCGCCGGCAGACATTGACCATCGGCCGCGCCGGCGTCCGGCTCGGTCTTGTTTGAAAGGAGGGACCATGAGCCTGTTGTCCAATATCATGGGAGGTCCCGCCGTGGATGCGCTGACCGCCATCGGCAACGTCTTTGACAAGCTTTTCACCTCGGATGCCGAGCGCGCCCAGGCCAAGGCGGTGCTGGCGAAAATCGCCCAGGAACCGGCGATCCTGCAGGCGGAGATCAATAAGATCGAGGCGGCGCACCGCTCGGTGTTCGTCGCTGGCTGGCGGCCGTTCATCGGCTGGGTGTGCGGCTGCGGCTTCCTGTGGGCGTTCATCGGCCAGCCGATCTTCGAGTGGGTGGTGCGGTTGCACGGGATCAACGTCGAGCCGCCCATCATCCTTACCGACAACCTGATGGAGCTGGTGATCGCTCTTCTCGGCCTTGGCGCCCTGCGCACCTATGAGAAGACCACCGGCCGGGCGAAGTAACGCTGTCCCTTGCCATCACCGGCTCCCTCTGGTAGGCGAGGGGTACCTGTTTGCAAGGAGACGAGCATGCGTCAGTCCGTTGTCCGCTTGGCTGGCCTCATCATCGCCGGCGCCGTTGCCGCCGGTTGCTCGATGAAGCCGCAAAACGTCGTCATCGATCCCGCCCCCGAGATGATGGCGTTTAATGTAGGCCAGAAACAAAGCGTCGCCGTCAATGTGGTAGACAAGCGCGCCTCGTCCTTGCTCGGCTATCGCAAGGACGAAACCAAGGAGCAAGCGCCGCTCAAAACCGGCAACGACGTGGCCGCGGCGGTAGCCGTCAAGGTACGGGAAGCAGTTGCCGATAATGCGTTTACGGTGGCCGGCGGCGATCGTGCCGACGCCAAGCTGACGGTGGAGATCACCGAGATCACCTATAAGGCGTCCGGCAAATACGTCGCGCCGAAGGTGGCGACCCGGGCGGCGTTCCGCGCCGTCGCCGAACGCGGGCTGACGACCTATAGCCAAAGCTATTCCATCGCCAACGAAGACGTGGAAGCGCTGCCGCTCACCGCCGAGCGCAACGAGCGGATCATCAACGAGACCGTATCGCAGGCGCTGGGCATGATGATCGAAGACGAAGGCTTGTGGCGCTTCCTGGCGACGGGCGTCGTGCCGGGCGCGCAGCAATAACAGATATCTTTAGGGGGTATTCATGGCGAGCGTGCAGGCGATCAATAGCGATGTCGTTTGGCAAAAGGGCGATCGGCTGATTGCCCGCTGGCTGTTCGTCGTCGCCGCCATGATCTTCGCCATGGTGGTGGTGGGCGGCATCACCCGGCTGACCGAGTCCGGCCTGTCCATGGTGCGCTGGGAGCCGGTGAAGGGCATCATACCGCCGCTGACCGAGGAGGCATGGCAAGCGGAATTTGCCGCCTATCAGCAATATCCCGAATACCAGAAAGTCAATCTCGGCATGACGCTCGACGAGTTCAAAGCCATTTACTGGTGGGAATTCGGCCATCGCTTGCTGGGCCGCTCCATCGGCCTGGTGTTTCTGCTGCCGTTTCTGGTTTTTCTCGCCAAGGGTTACGTGCGGCCAAAGTTGAAGCCGAAATTGTGGGCGATGTTCGTGCTGGGCGGGCTGCAAGGCGCGCTCGGCTGGTATATGGTGGCCAGCGGTCTGGTCGATCAGCCGGATGTCAGCCATTACCGCTTGGCGGCGCATCTGATGATGGCGCTCATCATTTACGCTTATATTTTGTGGGTCGCTTTTGATCTGGCGGAGCCCGCCGGCGCGCCGCCGTCCAGTCTATGGCGGCAGGATCAGCGCGCTTCGGCGTTGGTGATCGCCCTGGCGGTCCTGGTGACGGCGCAGATCACGCTTGGCGCGTTCGTCGCCGGACTTAATGCCGGCTTTTCCTACAATACCTGGCCGCTGATGGATGGCCGCTTCATCCCCACCGGCTTGTGGCTCCTGGAGCCGTGGTGGCATAATTTGCTGGAAAATCACACCATGCTGCAGTTTCTCCATCGCATGGGCGCTTATGCGGCGCTCATCGGCGCGTTGTTGCTGTGGCTGTTTATGAGGCGCTCGGGCCGCGCCGAGGTGCGGCTGGCCTCGCATCTCTTGCTGGCGGCGATGCTGATCCAGGTCATCTTGGGCATCATCACCCTTCTTCTGGTGGTGCCGGTATCGTGGGGGGCGGCGCATCAGGCGGGCGCGGTGATCGTGCTGACGGCGCTGCTATTTTTGGCGCATAAGATGAGGCGGGCATGAACGACGCCTGCACCGTTTACGTCACGGCGGCGAGCCGCGAAGAAGCGCTCGCCATCGCGCGCCAGGTGGTGGAGGAACGCCTGGCCGCCTGCGCCAACGTGATCGATGGCCTGACCTCGATTTATCATTGGCAGGGCGAAGTGGAGGAAGAGCGCGAGGTGGCGCTCTTGCTCAAAACCCGTCTCTCCTTGTTTGATGCCTTAGAAGCGCGCGTCCGCGCGCTCCATAGCTACGCCTGCCCGTGCATCGTCGCCTGGCCCATGGTGGCCGGGTCGCCCGATTATCTCGCCTGGATCGCCGCCGGGACCCGCGCCCCCGGCGCTATGGCTTAAGCGTTTTTTCCCTTATACTCGCTACTGGAAACCCCAGGATGAATAAAGATCGTGGGCGGGGAGGGGGCTAGTCATGGAAATTCGCGATTTCAGCCGCGTCATCGGCTGTTTGTTCGCCATCGATATATTGTTGGGTTTGTTCTATGTCGCCGACTGGTGGGCCGGCATGCCGTTCTTTTTCATCAGCCGCCTGGTCTCGCTGCAATGGGAGATGAGCCTGGCCTCGTGGTACTCCACGGTGCAACTGTTCGCCCTCGCGCTGGCGCTTTTGCTGCTGTGGTGGTCATCGCGCCGCCTGGATGGCGGCCGGCATCTGTCCCTGGCGCTGTTTGCGGCGTTGGTGTTCTTGATGTCCTGCGACGAGGCGATCAGTCTGCACGAACGCTTAGGAATGGTGATGACGAAGGCAATAGCCGCAAAAGAGGCACGGGGCGTATTTGCTGAGCGCACCGGCTATTGGCCCTATGTTCTTGGACTGCCGGCGGCGGCGCTCCTCGGCGCGACGCTCTATTTCGCCGCACGCAGCCTTGGCGATGCGCCCCTAGCCAGAATGAAGCTGGCAATCGGCATGGCGATGCTGCTTATCGGCGCGGTCGGCCTGGAGAGTTGGTGGAACTTCGCATCGGATGGGGCAATGGCCGATGTCGTCGAGCCTTGGCTTGAGGAGACGCTGGAAATGCTCGGCGTCACCATCATGCTGTGGGGCGCGCTGCAAGGACTGGAGCGACGCGGCGTCGTCATCGCCTTGCGCCGCTCCAATTCATGATCTTTCGTTACACTTGCGCCAACGCCTGATCGAGGTCGGCGATGATGTCGCCGACGTTCTCGATGCCCACCGACAGGCGCACCACGTCCGGACCGGCGCCGGCCGCCATCTGCTGCTCCGGCTTTAGCTGGCGGTGGGTGGTGGACGAGGGATGGATGATCAGGCTGCGGGTATCGCCGATGTTGGCGAGGTGCGAGTGGAGCTTCACCGCGCCGACCAGCTTGGTGCCCGCCTCGTAGCCGCCCTTGACGCCAAAGGTCAGGACCGCGCCGAAGCCGTTCTTTAAATAGGTTTTGGCGAGCTTGTGGTACTGGTCATCTTCCAGCCCCGGGTAGGAAACCCACGTGACCTTGGGATGTTTCTTCAGGTGGCGTGCAACAGCCAGCGCATTGTCGCAATGCCGCTGCATGCGCAACGCCAAGGTCTCGACGCCGGTCAGGATCAGGAAGGCGTTGAACGGCGACAGGCAAGGGCCAAGATCGCGCAGTCCCAACGCCCGCGCCGCAATGGCGAAGGCGATGGGACCGAAGGTGTCGGCGAACACCATGCCGTGATAGGCGGCGCAGGGTTCGCTCAAGGTCGAGTACTTGCCCGATGCCTTCCAGTCGAACTTGCCGGAATCCACCAAGACGCCGCCGATGGAATTGCCATGGCCGCCCAGAAACTTGGTCATCGAGTGGACGACGATATCGGCGCCATGCTCGAGGGGGCGGCAGAGATAGGGCGTGGCCAGCGTGTTGTCGACGATGAGGGGCACGCCGGCGTCATGGGCGATCTTGGCGATGGCGGCGATGTCGGTGACGATGCCGCCGGGATTGGCCAGGCTTTCGATGAAGATGGCTTTGACCTTGGGGCTTAATGCCTTGCGGAAGTTATCGGCATCGTCGGGATCGACGAAACGGGCGATCCAGCCCATTTTCTTGAAGCTGTGACTGAGCTGGTTGATGGAACCGCCATAAAGCTTGGTGGCGGCCAGGATCTCGTCGCCGGCTTCCAGCAGGGTATGAAAAGCCAGCAGCTGCGCGCTGTGGCCGGAAGCGGCGGCCAGCGCCGCGGTGCCGCCTTCCAGCGCGGCGATGCGGGCCTCCAACGCGCCTACCGTCGGGTTGGTCAGGCGGGAATAGATGTTGCCGAATTCCTGCAGGTTAAACAGCCGCGCCGCATGGTCCACATCATCGAACACGAACGAGGTGCTCTGATAAATGGGCGTCGCCCGGGCCTTGGTGGTGGGATCGGGGGCCGCGCCGGCATGGACGGCTAGGGTCTCGAAGGCAAGGCTGCGGTCGCTCATGATGGTTGACATCCTTAATGTGATTTGAAGATACGTGACGTCCCAGCACGCCAGAAATCGCCGCCTTTATTGTGGTATTATAATACCATATTTATAACTCATTGAAAAATATGTATTTATCTGAAGATAGCGGAAAAATATGACGTTGACTTTAGCGGCGGATCGGGCATAGTGCGCGCCCGTAAGGGGGTTCGGAGTCGGACCTCCAAGTCTTTAAGCATTAGGGACGTAGCGATGAAAACCTATTCGGCGAAGCCCTCGGAGATCGAGAAAAAGTGGCTGCTCGTCGATGCCAACGGCGTGGTCCTCGGCCGGCTGGCGTCGATCGTGGCCAATGTTCTTCGCGGCAAGCACAAGCCGAGCTACACCCCGCACATGGATTGTGGCGATAACGTCATCATCATCAATGCGGAAAAGGTAAAGCTCACCGGCAATAAACTGAAGGACAAGGTCTATTACTGGCACACCGGCTATCCCGGCGGCATCAAGGAACGCCGGGCGGGCGAGGTGCTGGCGGGTCGCTTTCCGGAGCGGGTGATCACCACCGCCGTCGAGCGCATGATCCCCAAAGGGCCGCTGGGCCGCGAGCAGATGCGCAACCTGAAGGTCTACGCCGGGGCCACGCACCCCCATGAGGCGCAGCAGCCGCAGGTGCTGGATATCGCCAGCATGAATCCGAAGAACACGAGGAGCCGTTAATTATGGCCGAAGAGAAGAAAAGCTTCGAAGACCTGAAGGCGATGTCCGGCGCGGCTGAGCCTGCGGCGGCGACCACCGCGCAGCCGAAAATCGATGCCCAGGGCCGCTCCTACGCCACCGGCAAGCGCAAGGACGCCATCGCCCGGGTATGGATCAAGCCGGGCAACGGCAAGATCACCGTCAATGGCCGCGATCAGACGACTTATTTCGCCCGTCCCACCTTGCGCATGCTGGTCAACCAGCCGTTCCAAGTGACCAAGCGCGAAGGCCAGTATGATGTGGTCTGCACGGTGGTCGGCGGCGGCCTCTCCGGTCAGGCGGGCGCGGTGCGCCATGGCGTCTCCAAGGCCTTGAGCCTGTTTGAACCCGGCCTGCGTCCGGCCCTAAAGCAAAACGGTTTCTTGACCCGCGACCCGCGGGTGGTGGAGCGCAAGAAGTACGGCCACGCCAAGGCCCGCCGCAGCTTCCAGTTCTCCAAGCGTTAATCCAAGGACAGGATCTGTTCGCCAAAAACAGCGGCCTTGGGCCGCTGTTTTTTTTACGCTGTTTATTCCCGGTTGCCCTTCGACAAGCTCAGGGCGAACGGGTATGGTTGAGCCGCTGACGGCTACGGAGGGGGACGGCATGAAAACCGAACAAGAGGAATTTTGGCAGGGCGAGTTTGGCGATGCCTATACTGACCGCAACGCGCCGCCGAGCCTGAAGTCCAACCTCAATCTCTTTGCCAAGGTATTGTCCAAGACCTCGGGCGTCCGGACGGTCTACGAGGTCGGCACCAACCGCGGCCTCAATCTCGACGCGCTGCGTCACCTGTTGCCCGATGCCCGGCTTCACGGCATCGAAATCAACCACAAGGCCGCCGCCATTGCCGCCGGCAAGGGCCATCAGATCGAAGTCGGCTCGGTCCTGTCCTGCCAAGAGGCGCGGACCTTTGACCTGGTGTTCACCCGCGGCGTCCTCATCCATATCAACCCGGCGGAATTGCCCGCGGTTTATGACTTCATGGGCCGGATCGCCGGCAAATACATCCTGGTGGATGAATATTTCTCGCCCCATCCGGTGGCGATCGACTATCGCGGCAACAAGGAGCGCTTATTCAAGCGCGATTTTGCCAAGGAAATCATGGACCGGTTGAGCCTTGAGCTGGTGGATTATGGTTTTACCTGGAAGCACGACCCCAATTTCCCCTTGGACGACTCCACCTGGTTCCTATTCCGCAAAACCCGTTAACTCCGATCATTGACGCTTTTTACGTCCGGCGATTTCGTGTATGACACCCCCTGTTGCTGCTTTAGGGTGTAATGGACATGGCCGAGGACCGGAAAATCAGGGTAGGCATACTGGGGGCCAGCGGCTACACCGGCGCTGACCTTATCCGTTTGCTGTGCCGCCACCCCAATGTCGAGATCGTGTTCGCCACCGCCGACCGCAAGGCCGGGCAGACGCTGGCCGACGTGTTTCCCCACCTTGGCCGCCTCAAGGTGCCGGACCTGATTGCCCTTGAGGATATCGAGTGGGCAGGCGTCGACGTGGACGCCGTGTTCTGCGCCCTGCCGCACGCCACTTCGCAGCGCATCGTCAAGGGCATTCTGCACGCAACCGGCCATACGGTGGTCGATGAGCTGATCGCCGAAGCGCCGGAGGACATCGCCGCCTCGATCCAGGGCGACGTCAAGGTGATTGATCTCTCCGCCGATTTTCGCTTGCGCGATCTGAGTGTTTACGAGCGCTGGTACGGCAAGGCGCACGATGCCCCGGCGTTGCAGAAGATCGCCGTCTATGGCCTGCCGGAACTTTACCGCGACGAGATCAAGAAGGCCAAGCTGGTGGCCTGTCCGGGCTGCTATCCGACGGCGGCGATTTTGGCGCTCGCCCCCTTGTTGCAGCGCAAGTTGATCATGGCCGACGATATCATCATCGATGCCAAGTCGGGGGTCTCGGGCGCCGGGCGGAGCGTCAAGGAACAGAACCTGTTTTCGGAAGTTGCCGAAGGCATGCACGCCTATGGCGTCGCCAATCACCGCCATGCGCCGGAGATCGAGCAGGAACTGGCCCACGCCGCCGGGCAAGCGATGACGGTCAACTTCACG
Organism: Pseudomonadota bacterium; assembly: GCA_003577275.1. Classification (GTDB taxonomy): domain Bacteria; phylum Pseudomonadota; class Alphaproteobacteria; order Sphingomonadales; family Govanellaceae; genus PRO5. Next base: position 54,166 of record QEVO01000005.1, on the reverse strand, counting down.
CCGCACCTGGTGCCGATGAATCGCGGCGAGTATGAAACCATTTACGTCAAGCTCAGCGCCGGCGTCAGCGCTGACGATGTGCGCGCGGCGCTGGCCGAGCGCTATGATGCCGAGCCGTTCGTGCATGTGGTGCCCAAGGACATGGTGCCGGCGTCGCGCCACGTGCGCGGCTCCAACGACTGCATGATCGGCGTCTTTGAGGACCGCATTCCGGGCCGCGCCATCATTCTTTCCACCATCGACAATCTGGTGAAGGGCTCGTCCGGTCAGGCGATCCAGAACATGAATTTGATGTATGGGCTTCCCGAAGTAACGGGACTTGAGCAGGCGCCGTTGTTCCCATGAAAACCAAGTTGTATCCGTTCAAGGGCAAGTACCCGAAGCTGGGCGCGGGCGTGTTCATCGCGCCCGGTGCGCGCATCATCGGCGACGTGGAGATCGGCGACCAATCCAGCGTGTGGTTTAATTGCGTCGTGCGCGGCGACGTTGAGGTTATTCGCATCGGCGCGCGCACCAACATCCAGGACGGCACCATCGTGCATGTGACCGGCGGACAATACGGCACCTTCATCGGCGATGACGTGTTGATCGGCCACCTGGCGATCATTCACGGCTGCACGCTGGAATCGCGTTCCTTCGTTGGCATGGGGGCGACGGTGATGGATGGTTGCGTCATTGAAACCGGCGGTATGCTGGCGGCGGGCGGACTGTTGACGCCCGGCAAGCGCATCGCCAAGGGCGAGATGTGGGCCGGCCGCCCGGCGCGGCTGGCGCGTCACATCAGCGAAGATGAAATGAAGCAGTATCTGGTGGGCGTCGGCCACTATAAGGAACTCGCCGCCATCTACGGCGCGGAATACGAGGGGTTGTAAAGAGTATTGAATTCCCTCCCCCTCGATGGGGGAGGGTCAGGGTGGGGACTGGCATTTTACAGCCAGCAGACTTTCACCCCCATCCAAACCTTCCCCCATCGAAGGGGAAAGGCTTTAAAGGCGGCTTTCCTCAAAGCGACTTGACGACTTCCTCGCACACTTTCTTGGCGTCGCCGAACAGCATCATGGTGTTGTCGCGGAAGAAAAGCTCGTTCTCGACGCCGGCGTAACCGGACGCCATGGAGCGCTTGACGAACAATACCGTCTTGGCTTTTTCCACGTCCAGCACCGGCATGCCGAAGATGGGGCTTGTGGGATCGGTCTTCGCCGCCGGGTTGGTGACGTCGTTGGCGCCGATGACGAAGGCGACATCCGCAGTCTGGAACTGGCTGTTGATGTCTTCCAATTCGAACACCTCATCATAAGGCACTTGCGCTTCGGCCAAGAGCACGTTCATGTGCCCCGGCATGCGGCCCGCCACCGGATGAATGGCGTAGGAGACCTTGACGCCTTCACCCTTCAAGATGTCGGCCATTTCCCTGAGCGCGTGCTGCGCCTGCGCCACCGCCATGCCGTAGCCCGGCACGATGATGACCGAACCGGCGTTTTTCATGATGAAGGCGGCGTCTTCCGCCGAGCCTTGCTTGACGGGGCGATCCTCGCGCCCGCCGACGGCGGCCGCCGTCTCGCCGCCAAAGCCGCCCAAGATGACGTTGAACAGCGAGCGGTTCATGCCCTTGCACATGATGTAGCTTAAGATCGCGCCCGAGGAGCCCACCAGCGCGCCGGTGACGATGAGCGCCGAGTTTTGCAGCGTAAAGCCGATGCCCGCCGCCGCCCAGCCCGAATAGGAGTTGAGCATCGAGACCACCACCGGCATATCCGCGCCGCCGATCGGGATGATCAACAGGAAGCCAATGAGGAACGCCAGCGCCGTCATGGTCCAGAAGTACCTGTCCGCCTGATCCAGGCAAAAGAGCACGATCAGCGCCACGATCACCGCGCCGATGGCGAGGTTGAGGTAATGCTGGCCGAAAAATACCACCGGCTTGCCCGATACCAGCCCCTGCAATTTCAGGAACGCCACCACCGAGCCCGAGAAGGTGATGGCGCCGATGACCACGCCGAGGCCCATCTCGACCCGGCTGGCGATATGGATTTGCCCGGCCAGCGCATGATCCGCGCCATAGGCGATGCCGAACGCTTCCGGATGCTGATAGGCGGCCGCCGCCACCAGCACCGCCGCCAGACCGACCAGGCTGTGGAAGGCGGCCACCAGCTGCGGCATCGCCGTCATGGCGATACGTCGCGCGGTGAACACGCCAATGCTGCCGCCGACCAGGATGCCGCCGATGATCCATTCATAGGAGACGATTTCGGGATTAAGAACGGTGGCGATGACGGCGATGGTCATGCCGATCATGCCGTAAAAATTGCCCTGTCGCGAGGTCTCTGGCGACGATAAGCCGCGCAGCGACAGGATGAACAGAACGGCGGCGACCAGATAGGCCGCGGCGGTCAGATTGACGGCCAAGGATGACATGCTGCGCGCTCCCTATTTCTTTTCTTTTTTCTTGTACATGCCCAGCATACGCTGGGTGACGGTGAAGCCGCCGAAGATGTTTACGGAAGCGAGCGCGATGGCGATGGCGCCGAGTACTTTCGCCACGCTCGTCCCCTCAGGGCCGGCGGCAATCAGCGCGCCGACGATGATGACGCTGGAAATGGCGTTGGTCACCGACATCAAGGGCGTGTGCAAGGCCGGCGTGACGCTCCACACCACGTAGTAGCCGACGAAGATCGCCAGCACGAACAGCGACAGCTGCGAAATAAAGGGGCTTACGGTTACGGCCGCTTCCATGGTCTTATGCTCCCTCTTTGAAGGCGGGGTGGATGACCTGACCGTCGCGGGTCAGCGCCGTTCCCTTGATGATCTCGTCGTCCCAGTTGATCTTTAAGGTTTTGCTTTCCTTGTCGATCAAGGGCGTCAGGAAATTGAGGAGGTTCTTGGCGTAAAGCGCGCTAGCGTCGGTCGCGAGCCGCGCCGGCAGATTAAGATGGCCGACGATCTTCACGCCGCCCACTTCGACAACCTCGCCGGGTTTCGCCAGCGTGCAGTTGCCGCCCTGCTCGACGGCGAGGTCGATGATGATCGACCCCGGCTTCATGGATTTGACCATGGCGTCATCCACCAAAATCGGGGCCTTTTTGCCCGGAATGAGCGCTGTGGTGATGACGATATCCTGCTTCTTGATGGTCTCGGCGATGAGCGCGGCTTGCTTTTTCTTGAAGTCCTCGCTCATTTCCTTGGCGTAGCCGCCGGCAGTCTCGGCGCTCTTCAATTCCTCGCTTTCCGCCACCACGAAGGTGGCGCCCAGGCTTTCCACCTGTTCCTTGGCGGCCAGACGCACGTCGGTGGCCGACACGATGGCGCCCAAACGGCGGGCGGTGGCGATGGCCTGCAAGCCGGCGACGCCCGCGCCCATGACCAGTACCCGGGCCGGGGCGACGGTGCCCGCCGCCGTCATCATCATCGGCATGGCGCGGCCAAACTCATAGGCCGCCTCGATCACCGCGCGGTAGCCGGCAAGGTTTGATTGCGAGCTCAAAACGTCCATGGTCTGCGCCCGGGTGATGCGCGGCATGAACTCCATGGCGAAGGCATTGACCCCGGCGGCGGCATAAGCCTTGACCTGCTCGGGAGCCTGGAAAGGCGACAGCACGGACACCAGCATTGCGCCTTTTTTCAGAAACGCCAGTTCGTCCGCCCCTTCGGCCGCCATCTGCGGCCGCTGAACCTTCAGCACGATATCCGCCTCTTTCAAGGCGGACGCGGCATCAGGAGCGATCATTGCCCCGGCGTCTTCATATTGGCTGTCCGGGTAGCGGCTGGCTTCGCCCGCGCCGCGCTCGACGATGACGTCGAACCCCAGGGCGCGGTATTTTTTTACGGTTTCCGGCGTGGCCGCCACCCGCTTTTCATGGGCGCGCCGCTCTGCCGGGATTGCGATCTTCATGGACGCTCACCCCTTTATATTGGCTGTTGTTGTGTGTGACAGGTTTGCCGCCGGTATTGGTCTCGGCAGCCAATTCGTCCGCCCCTTTAAAGGAGCGTCAGGGCCATCACGACCAGCACCACCACCGTGCCGGCGATGCTGTACTTCACCAACTTCAGGAAGTTGCCGTACATTTCCTTGTGTGCCGTGGTATCCATGTGTCCTTGCGCGGTCATCTGTTTTAATCCCCCTTTGGATTGGGCCTTGCTGCGGAGCAATATAAACGAGCCTAATTGCCCGGACAACCTTAGAAAATGGCCTTCAGCCAGCATAATAGGGCTTGTCAGGCTCGCCTCCGCCGTCCAATGCTAGGGCCATGAAGACAAAGCGCAAAACCCTGTGGACAAGGCGGCCCGGCTTTAGATGGGCCTTTTTCCTGGCGCTCTGTCTTTTTGCCGACCTTCCGGCCAGGGGGGCCCTGGCCCAGGACGGGCCCTTGATCGCCGCCGCCTCCGACTTGCAGTTCGCGCTGGAGGAGATCGCGGCGGCATTTACCGCCGGTAGCGGCCAGAAGGTCCGGCTATCCTTCGGCTCCTCAGGGAATTTCGCCCGTCAGATCCGCCAGGGCGCGCCTATCGAGGTGTTCCTCTCGGCGGATGAAAATTATGTGCTGGCGTTGGCGCGGGACGGCTTTGCCAAGGATCAGGGGGCGCTTTACGCCATGGGGCGGATCGTCCTCATCGTTCCCCATGGCTCGCCGCTCAAGGCGGATGGGACGCTTGTTGATCTGAAGGCGGCGCTCAATGACGGCCGGCTGATCAAATTCGCCATCGCCAACCCCGAGCACGCGCCCTACGGCAAACGGGCGGAGGAGGCGCTGCGCCATCAAGGATTGTGGGACGCCATCGCGCCCAACTTGGTTTATGGCGAGAACGTTTCCCAAGCCGCGCAGTTCGCCACCTCGGCCAATGCCCAGGGCGGCCTTATTGCTTATTCGCTGGCGCTGTCGCCGCGCGTCTCGGCGCTCGGGTCTTACGCGCTGATTCCCGAGGATTGGCATTCGCCGCTGCGCCAGCGCATGGTTCTCCTGAAAAATGCCGGCCCGGCGGCGGAACGCTTTTACGCCTTTGTGCAACAGCCGGCGGCGCGCGCGATTTTCCAGAAATATGGCTTTGTCCTGCCGGGCGAGCCGGAGCGGAGATAGCAGTATGGACTGGACGGCGCTGATCATTTCGCTGCGCCTTGCGGTCTTCACCGTGCTCATCCTGCTGCCCATCGGGATCGCGGCAGGTCGTGTGCTGGCGTACCGGAATTTTCCCGGCAAAGGCGTAGTTGAAGCGCTGGTGGCGTTGCCCTTGGTATTGCCGCCCACGGTGTTCGGGTATTATTTGCTGGTCGCCTTTGGCGCGGCGTCGCCCATTGGTCAAGTCTGGCAGGAGACATTCGGCCATCAGTTGGTTTTTACATTTGAAGGATTGCTGCTGGCATCGATCATTTTCAATCTGCCGTTCGCCATTCAGCCCATGGAGCGCGGCTTTGAAGCGATCGCGCCGGAGATCCGCGAAGCGGCCGCCTGCTGCGGTTTAACGCCTTGGCGCGCGCTTCTAAAAATCGAACTGCCGCTGGCCCTGCCGAGCATTCTGACCGCCATGGTCTTAAGCTTTGCCCACACCCTGGGCGAATTCGGCATCGTGCTGATGGTGGGCGGCTCGATCCCTGGCGAGACCAGAACCATCGCCATTGCCATCTATGACCGGGTGCAAGCCTTTGACGAGGCCGGCGCGGCGCAGATGTCGGCGCTGCTGTTGGCGATCTCTCTCGTTACCATCGCCCTGGTCTTTATCTTCTCGCGCCGGGGTGATCGATGGCCAAAATGAGCGATCAACCCGGACTGCAGGTGGCGCTGCGGCAGGAGGCGCCGATTCCGCTGGCCGCCGAGTTTGCTTGTACGCCCGGCGAAGTGCTGGCGCTGGTGGGACCGTCGGGCAGCGGCAAGACCACGATTTTAAGATCCATTGCCGGCGCCTACCGGCCGCGCCATGGTGCGGTGGCCATCAACGGTGAGACATGGTTTTGCAGCGATGACAATATTCATCTGCCGCCGCACCGACGCGCCGTCGGCATGGTGTTTCAAAATTACGCGCTGTTTCCGCACATGACGGCGCTGCAAAACATCATGACCGCCATGGAGCGTCTGCCGCCAGGGGATCGGGAAGCCGAGGCGCGACATTTGTTGCAGATGGTGCATCTGGACGGCCTGGAGGAGCGCCGACCGACGGCGCTGTCCGGCGGCCAGCAGCAGCGCGTCGCCGTGGCCCGCGCGCTGGCGCGCAAGCCGCAGGCGCTGCTCTTGGACGAACCTTTTTCCGCCGTGGACAAGGCCACCCGGCAGCGGCTTTACCGCGAGATCGCCGATCTGCGGCGCGCGCTCAATATGCCCATCGTGCTGGTCACCCACGATCTCGATGAAGCGATCATGCTGGCCGACCGCATGGCGGTGCTGCATCATGGCCGCACGCTGCAAACAGGCACGCCGGAAGAGGTCACCACCAGGCCGCTCTCGCCCGAGGTGGCGCGGTTGGTCAATCTGCGCAACGTGTTTGACGGAACCATCGCCGGGCATCGCAAAGAGGGCGGCGCTGTCATTCACTGGGCGGGGCTGGTTCTGGAGACAGCGCAGGATGTGCGCTTGCCGCCTGGTACGGCGGTATGCTGGGTCATTCCCGACGGCTTCGTGGTCCTCCATCGCCGCGACCGTCCCTCCCGCGGCGAACATGAAAATCCCGTCACGGGGATGGTTGAGTCCATGCTGTCAATCGGCCAGGCGGCGATGCTGACCATGCGGCCGCATCATGATGCGCGCCTGCCCTTGCATTTCTCCGTGCCGCTGCATGTGGCGCGGCGCAACGGTCTTGCGCCCGGCGTCGAGGTTACGGTGTCGCTGCTGGCGGAAGGACTTCACCTGATGCCGGCGGAATAACTCACCTACCCTTGCGCTTCCAACTCGTCAATCAGCGCGGCGATGACATCAAGACCTCGCTGCCAGAAGGCGGGATCGGCGGCGTCAAGCCCGAAGGGAGCAAGCAGTTCGCGGTGACGTTTCGAGCCGCCGGCGGCAAGTAGCTCCAGATACTTTTCCGCAAAGCCTTCGGGCGCGGCCTCATAAGCCGCATAGAGCGAATTGACCAGACAATCGCCGAAGGCATAGGCATAGACATAGAACGGCGAATGGATGAAGTGCGGGATATAGCACCAGTAAATTTCATAGCCCTCGTTGAGGCGAATGCCGTCGCCCAGGCTTTCACTCTGCACCGCCAGCCAGTGGCCGGCGATGTCCTCGGCTGACAGCTCGCCCGAGCGCCGGGCATCGTGCAACCGCCGCTCGAATTCGAAAAAGGCGATCTGACGCACCACGGTGTTGAGCATGTCCTCGATCTTGGAGGCGAGGAGAATGCGCCGCCGTCGGGCGTCGGGTGCTGCGGCCAAGAGCGCCTTGAAGGCCAGCATCTCGCCGAACACGGACGCGGTTTCGGCCAGCGTCAACGGCGTGTCGGCGAGCAGCAACCCTTGCGGCGCGGCCAGCACCTGATGGACGCCGTGGCCCAGTTCATGGGCCAAGGTCATGACGTCCCGCGCCTTGCCCATATAGTTCAAAAATAGATAGGGGTGGACGCCGGGCACCGTCGGGTGGGCGAAAGCGCCCGGCGACTTGCCGTCCCGCACCGGGGCGTCGATCCAGGGATTTTGGAAGAACCGCGCGCCGATCTCGGCGAGCTTGGGCGAAAATTTGCCGTAAGCGCCCAGCACCAGCTCGCGCGCGGCGTTCCAGGAAATATGCTCGTCCGTGTCCTCCGGCAAAGGCGCGTTGCGGTCCCAGAAGTCGAGCTTGTCCTTGCCCAGCCATTTGGCTTTCAGGCGGTAATAGCGGTGGGAGAGGCGGGGATAGGCGGATTTGACGGACGACACCAAGGCGTCCACCACCTCGGGCTCGACCTGATTGGCGAGATGACGGGCCGATTCCGGGCGTTCGAAATGCCGCCAGCGATCCTCCACTTCTTTGTCCTTGGCGAGCGTATTGGTGATCAGGGTAAAGAGCCGCACGTTTTCCTTAAAAGTTTTCGTCAGCGCGTCGGCCGCCGCCCGGCGCTTGGCGCCATCGCGGTCGGAGAGGAGATGCAGGGTTTCTTCTGCGCCCAATTCCTCCGTCTCGCCGGTTTCAGGGTCGGTAACAGCAAAGCGCAAGGCGGCCATGGTCTCGTCAAAGAGGCGCACCCAGGCGGCGCGCCCGGTCACCGCCTTGTCATGGAGGAGCTTCTCCATGTCCGCCGATAATTGATGGGGCTTTAATTTCCGCACATCCTCCAGCCACGGCCGATATCGGGCCAGCCGCGGGCTTTGCGCCAGCGCCAAGGTCAGCGTCGTCTCCTCCAGGCCATTCAGTTCCAGGGTGAAGAACACCAGCCGGATGGCGATATCGTTGATCTTTTCCATCATGGTCTGATGGAAGCGACCGATCGCAGGGTCGCCCAAGTCGGCGGCGTAAAGGAGCGAGGCATAGCTCATCAGCCGCCCGAAGCCTTCTTCGATCGACTCATAGGCGGCGACCGCCTCGGCCAAACTGTGACCGTCAAGTTCGGAGAGCTTGCCGGCATATTTTGTCTCGAAGGCTTCGGCGGCTTGCCGCGCGGCGGCCAAATCGGCCTCGATCTCGGGCGCATCAGGGCCGGCGTAAAGATCGGACAAGTCCCATTCGGGCAGCGGGGCGGTATTTTCAGCGGGGCGATCCAGCATCAACGGGGTACTCCTTCGGCCCATGGTGGTAGCGCATCAGGGGCTGAGCGATCAACCGCTGTCTGCGGCTTAAGGCCCTACCCGGATTTCAACTCGAAGAATTAAATAATTTTTAACCACTTGTGCCGTAATGAGACGGTAGGACAAAAAGTCATATGGCGGACCGCGATGGCGAAGGTTGTGCTCATTGTCGACGACGAACCCCTGCAGCGCAAGCTGTTGATGGCGGCGCTGTCATCTTTTGGATATGAGGTAGTATCCGCCGCCTCGGGTCGTGACGCCGCTGATCTCATTCTCGGCGGACAGAGCAAGATCGATGTCGTCCTTCTCGACCTGATGATGCCGCAGATGAGCGGCCTTGACGTGCTGGCCGAGGTGCGCCCCAAAAAAGCCAACCTGCCGATCATCGTGCTCACCGCCGAAAGCTCGGTGGAAACCGTGGTTTCCGTCATGCGCGCCGGCGCCACCGATTTTATTCCTAAGCCGGCTTCACCCGATCGCCTGAAGGCGGCGGTGGAAAATGCGCTGCGCACCAATGCCGCAACCGGTGAGATTGCCCGCGGCAAGCGGCGCTGGGCGGGGCGCATGAGCTTTGCCGATCTGATTGGCGAAAGTCCGGCCATGATGCGCGCGGTGGAACTCGCCAAAAAGGGCGCGGCTTCCAACATCCCGATCCTGATCGAAGGTGAAAGCGGCGTCGGCAAGGAAATGTTCGCCCGCGCCATTCAGGGATCGAGCGACCGCGCCGATAAACCCTTCGTCACCGTCAATTGCGGCGCAATTCCGGAAAACCTGGTGGAAAGCATTCTTTTCGGCCATGAAAAGGGCGCCTTTACCGGCGCTACCGATCGCCACGACGGCAAATTCGTGGAAGCCAACGGTGGCACGCTATTTTTGGATGAGATCGGCGAGCTGCCGCTGGACATCCAGGTCAAGCTGTTGCGCGCCATTCAGGAGGGCGAGGTCGATCCGGTGGGCGGCCGCAAGCCGGTCAAGGTTGATATCCGGCTCATCTCCGCCACCAATAAGACTTTGATCGAGCGCGTCAAGGAAGGCAACTTCCGCGAAGATCTGCTTTATCGCTTGAATGTCTTCCCGATCCGCATCCCGCCCTTGCGCGAACGGCGGGAGGATATTCCGCTCCTGGTTCGTCATCTGGTGGAAACCTTGTCCAAGGGCGAAGGCAAACCGGTGCGCCCGGTGACACAGCGCGCCATGGAACTGCTCACCCGGTATGATTGGCCGGGGAACGTCAGGCAGTTGGAAAACGCCATCTTCCGCGCCGTCATCCTGGCCGATGGCGACGAGCTGGACGTCAACGACTTCCCGCAGGTTCTGTCCGCGGTCTCAGGGCCGCCGCCCGCCGTGGCGGCGGAAACGTCGGCGGTCAACGATCATCGCCCGTCCGCGCCGACCACCATCGCGCTGACCGATGACAAGGGTCACCTGCGCATGCTGAGCGATATCGAATCGGATATTATCCGCCTGGCTCTGGAAAAATATAACGGCCATATGTCGGAGGTGGCGCGGCGGCTGGGTATCGGCCGTTCGACGCTCTATCGCAAAGTGGCGGAGTTGGGGCTGGAAGGCTTCCCCCACGCCATCAACGGCGGCAAGGCAGGGTAGGGTTTACCCCCGATCAAGCCCCAAGGCATGAGTATATAGATCAAGGAGGGCCTCCTGCTCCTTGCGGGCGTGTTCTTCCATTTTCCGCAAGCGGATGACCTGGCGCATGATCTTGGGCTCAAAGCCGGTGCCCTTGGCTTCGGCGTAGATATCCTTGATGTCCTCGGCGAGCGCCTTTTTTTCTTCCTCCAGGCGCTCGATGCGCTCGATGAAGCTTTTCAGTTGCTCGGCGGCGATGCCCCCAACGTCAGCCATAACACGCGGTCTCCTTCACTTCTTACGGCGGGGCGGCACCATAGCCGCCAGCGCGCGGTGAGGCAATGGGCTTCCTGGGGGGCGGCAGTTATGGCATGCTCCGCGCCCTTGGGCAACGGAGGGCAGGGGCGATGCAAGGCCGGGTGTTGATTGTTGCGGGCTCGGATTCCGGCGGCGGGGCCGGCATTCAGGCCGATATCAAGACGGTGACCATGATGGGCGCCTACGCCGCCACGGCCATCACCGCGCTCACCGCCCAGGACACCACGGCGGTGCATGAGGTATTCCCTGTCCCGCCGGCCTTTGTCGCCAAGCAAATCGCGGTGGTGCTCGATGACATCGGCGCTGATTGCATCAAGATCGGCATGCTGGCCACGGTGCCCATTATCCAAGCAGTGGCCGATGCGCTCAATGCCCATGGCTCGGCCATCCCCCGGGTGGTGGACCCGGTGATGGTGGCGACCTCCGGCGGGCGGCTATTGGCCGATGATGCGGTGGGCGCGTTGAAGGCCCGGCTGATCCGGGGCGCGGCGGTGGTCACCCCCAATATCCCCGAGGCCGAAGTGCTGACCGGCCGCGCCATTGCCGGCGAGGCCGATATGGTTGAGGCGGCGAAAGACATTCTCGGCATGGGCGCGCGGGCGGTGGTGATGAAAGGCGGCCACTTGCCGGCGCGCCGGTTGGTGGACCTGTTGGTGACGGCTCAAACGGTCACGCGCTTTGAAAGCGACAAGATCGACAGCGCCAGCACCCACGGCACGGGCTGCACGCTCGCTTCCGCTATCGCCGCCGGCATCGCCCAGCATATGCCCCTGGAAAAGGCTGTCGCCCGCGCACGGGATTATGTGTGGCGGGCGATCCAGCTTGCTCCTGGTTTTGGTCACGGCCATGGGCCGTTGAACCATATCGATGCGGCGGTTGGCGAGTAATCCCCATTCACGCCACTTCCCGAAACGAGTCGCAGATTTTTTGGTGGCGGCGGAGCGCTGCCCGCTTGATGCGATGACGCCGGGCGTTGAGACGAGTGAAAAATCCGGCGCTGTCGGCGAAATCATTTTCCGGCTGCACCAGCCGCGCGGTTGAGAAGTAATGAACGGTCAACATGGCTCTTAATCTCCTTTAGGTTTGATGTTGCGGCAGGCGAACCCGCCTTTCTCTGGCCGATTGTCCGTGGCGGCGCCTGGTGGCTGTTGCCTTGCGTCATCACGTCAGCGGCATGGTCGTAATCTAGGAAATCCCGCCAAGCCTTGCTGTGATCGGCATCACAATCGGCGAGGAATAATGTTCCTCCCCCCTGGGGGAGGGTGGCTTTAGGCGGGCGAAGAAGGGTCTAAGCTTGTCTTTGGGGCATTTTTCGGCTATTTTAACATTTCGCATTAAATTGGACGAAAAATGTATATTGAACGCACCCTAGGGCCATTTCTTGGCAAAGCCTCGGCGCAATTCCCGGTGATGCTGGTGGGGGGCCCGCGCCAGGTTGGTAAAACCACAATTTTACAATACCTTAGCCAGGGAAACCGGACCTACGTCACGCTCGACGATCCGACCTTGGCAGCATTGGCGCGGGATGAGCCGGCGCTGTTCCTGCAGCGCTTTGAGCCGCCGGTGCTGATCGACGAAATCCAGTACGCGCCAGAACTTCTGCCCCACATCAAAATGCGGGTGGATCGGGCGCGCAAGCCAGGACTTTATTGGCTCACCGGATCGCAGCAGTTTCAGTTGATGAAAGGCGTGTCGGAATCGCTGGCCGGCCGGGTGGGAATCGTCAACCTGTTGGGGCTGTCCTTGAAAGAGCTGCAAGGCAAGGCTGCTGCTGCGACGCCGTTTCTGCCTACCGCTGCGGAGTTGCACAAGCGCCTGAAAGCATCTGCGCCGCTGTCGCTGCAAGATGTATACCGCATCATCTGGCGCGGCGCGTTCCCAGCCATCGCGCTCGATGACGCCATGGACCGCGACTTGTTTTACAGTTCCTATGTGCAAACCTATTTGCAGCGCGACGTGCGCGATCTGGCAAACGTCGGCGACGAAAGTGCATTTTTAAAATTCTTGCGCGCTACGGCGGCCCGTACCGGTCAGTTGCTCAATATGTCTGACGTAGCGCGCGACGCTGGCATCGCCGTGACCACAGCGAAGCGCTGGCTATCCATCCTGGAAGCCTCCGGCATTATTTATTTGCTGGAGCCCTATCACAGCAACGCCACCAAGCGGCTGGTGAAAGCGCCGAAACTTTATTTTCTCGACACCGGCTTGTGTGCGTATCTCACCGAATGGTCGAGCGCCAAAACGCTGGAAGCCGGGGCGATGTCCGGCGCGATATTGGAGACCTTCATCTTCACCGAGATTTTAAAAAGCTACTGGCACAACGGCAAACGCGCACCGCTTTATTATTATCGCGACAAGGACAAGAAAGAAATCGATCTGCTGATCGTGCGGGATGAAACGATCTACCCCTTGGAGTTCAAGAAAACCGCCGCGCCGGGTAAAGATAGTCTTCGCCAATTCAAAACGCTGGGGCAATTGCGCAAACCCATCGCCGAGGGTGGGGTGATATGTTTGGCGGAAACCCTTCTGCCGTTGGCGAAGGACTTGAACGCCATTCCGGTGGGGTTGTTATGAGGAAATTATTATGAAGATAATTTCATGGAATTGTAATGGTGCATTTAGAAAGAAATTTGAATTACTAGATCCTGAAAACCCGGATGTTCTCATTATACAAGAGTGTGAAGACCCAAACCAATCGAGCAGTAGCTCATATAAGGCATGGGCCAAAAATTATATTTGGATTGGGGAGAATAAACACAAAGGGTTGGGGATATTTTGCAAAGATAATGTAAAGGCAGAAAGATTAGACTGGCCGGGCCACGGTCTAAAATATTTTATTCCTTGCCGTATTAACGAACGCTTCAATCTACTTGCTGTATGGACCAAAAACGCAAAATCCTACTGGTACATAGGGCAGTTATGGAGCTATCTGCAACACCACAAATCCGCTTTGACAGAAAGCGAAGCGGTCATCTGCGGAGATTTCAATAGCAATCCTATATGGGATAAGCCCAGTAGATGCTGGAACCATAGCGATGTGGTTCGTGAACTGGGAGACATTAATTTGTATAGTATTTACCACGATCTTTGTGGGGAGGCACATGGTCAAGAGAGTCAGCCAACGCTATTTATGTACCGTGATCTGAAAAAATCCTATCATATAGATTATGCGTTTGCCTCGAAGAAATTTTTCAGCAAACAAAATAGCAGCCTCGTGATAGGTAGGCCGGAAGACTGGTTAGCGCATAGCGATCATATGCCAATAATATTTACTCTTGGGGGGGCAGACTTAGATAAAGCGTCATCTTGACTCTCACCCCACCGGCTTGCCGAAAACAAAATAGGCGCCGATGAAAATCAGCGTGAAGCCGATGGCGTGGTTCATCGTCATCGGTTCCTTTAAGTAGAGCACCGAAAACGCGGCGAAAACGCAGAGGGTGATCACCTCTTGCATGGTCTTCAGTTCCGCCGCCGAATAGACCGCGTGGCCGATGCGGTTGGCCGGCACGGCGAGCCAGTATTCAAAAAACGCGATGCCCCAACTGACGAGAACGGCGATCCATAGCGCTGTGCTCTTGAATTTCAAATGCCCGTACCAGGCAAAGGTCATGAACACGTTGGAGCAGACCAAAAATATGATGGGTAATATATGGGGCAGCGATAACGCGGCGGGCATGGCAACCTCGTGACTGGATGACGGGCGGGACTCTACCTCACCCCGACCCTTACTTGCTAGAGACCTCCGTAAAAGTGGTGTTTCAAAATAACATCGTCATTCCCGACAAGCCGCTTTAGCGGCGCGATCGGGAATCCATTGCAAGCATAAGGTGTTATGAAACGACTGGATTCCCGCTTGCGCGGGAATGACGATCTTGGTCCGAGTATTGCGGATGGGTTCACGGAGGGAATATTACTTTGCCTTCTTTTCGCACCTGCAAAAAATTCCCATTGACTTCCCTGGGCCGATCTATACCCTCGCGCCCGGGCCACATCCTCCCAACGGGGTGAGCCTATTCTGTCATAGAATAGGAGATAGACATGACCAAACCTGCCGCCAAGCCGCGGTCCGCCTTGTTTTCCTCAGGACCGTGCGCCAAACGTCCCGGATGGGACTTTTCCGTTCTCAAAGACGCGCTGATCGGCCGCTCGCACCGTTCCAAACCGGGTAAAGAGCGCCTCAAAGAGGCTATCGACCGCACCCGCGCCGTGCTCGGCGTGCCCGCCGATTATAAGATCGGCATCGTGCCCGCTTCCGACACCGGCGCGATGGAAATGGCGCTGTGGACCATGCTCGGCGCGCGCGGCGTCGATTTATTGGCTTGGGAAAGCTTCGGCGAAGGTTGGGTCACCGATGTCACCAAGCAATTAAAGCTCAATGACGTGCGCATCCTCAAGGCCGGCTACGGCGAGCTGCCGGATTTGACCCAGGCGGACATGTCCCATGACGTGGTCTTTACCTGGAACGGCACCACCTCCGGCGTGCGGGTGCCCAACGGCGATTGGATTTCCGATAAGCGCGGCGGGCTGACCATTTGCGACGCCACCTCGGCGGCGTTCGCCATGGATCTGCCGTGGCCGAAGCTCGATGTGGTCACCTTTTCCTGGCAGAAGGTATTGGGCGGCGAAGCGGCGCACGGCATGCTGATTTTAAGCCCGCGCGCGGTGGAGCGGTTGGAAACGTATAAGCCAACCTGGCCGCTGCCGAAGATTTTCCGCATGACCAAGGGCGGCAAGCTCATCGCTGGCATTTTCGAGGGCGAGACCATCAACACTCCCTCCATGCTGTGCGTCGAGGATTACATCGACGCGCTGAAATGGGCGGAAAAAGTCGGTGGACTGAAGGCGCTCATTGCCCGTTCGGAAGGTAACTTCCGGACGCTGGCAGAATGGGTTGAAAAAACCCCGTGGGTCGACTTCCTGGCGGTTGATCCGGCGACGCGCTCCTGCACCTCGGTGTGCTTGAAGATCGTTGACAAGAAATTCACCGCGCTGGATGCCGAGGCGCAGGCCAAAGCGGCGAAGAAAATCGCCTCGCTCCTGGAAGCCGAAGGTATCGCCTTCGACATCGGCAATTATCGCGACGCGCCGCCGGGACTGCGCATCTGGACCGGCGCCACGGTGGAAAAATCAGACATCAAAGCGCTGACGCCCTGGCTTGATTGGGCGTTTGCGGAATTGAAGCTGTAAAGGATTTTCCCCTCACCCCAACCCTCTCCCCACGGGAGAGGAGGATCCGCGCAGCGGAGGGTGAGGGGCCTTAAACACAAAAGGATTCTCCCATGGTCAAGATTTTGATCTCCGATGACTTAAGCCCGCTCGCCAAGGCGATTTTTGAGGCCCGCGGCATCGTTGCCGACCAGATCGTCGGGCTTAGCAAGGACGAATTGATCGCCCGCATCGATCAATATGACGGCCTTGCCATCCGCTCCGCCACCAAGGTGACCAAGGAGGTCATCGCGGCGGCGAAAAACCTCAAGGTGATCGGTCGCGCCGGCATCGGCGTCGATAACGTTGATGTACCCGCCGCCACCAGCGCCGGCATCGTCGTCATGAACACGCCGTTTGGCAACTCCATCACCACCGCCGAGCATGCCATCGCCATGATGTTCGCGCTGGCCCGACAGATTCCCCAGGCCGACCGCTCCACCCGCGCCGGCAAGTGGGAAAAGAACAAGTTCATGGGCGTCGAGCTGACCTCGAAAACCCTCGGCATTATCGGCTGCGGCAACATCGGCGCCATCGTCGCCGAACGGGCGCTGGGGTTGAAGATGAAAGTGATCGCTTTCGATCCCTATCTGTCGCCGGAACGCGCGGTTGATCTTGGCGTTGAGAAAGTGGAGCTGGATGATCTCCTGCGCCGCGCCGATTTCATCACCTTGCACACGCCCTTGACGCCCGCCACGCGCAACATCATCGATGCGGCGGCATTCGAGAAAATGAAGGACGGCGTGCGCATCATCAACTGCGCCCGCGGCGGCCTTATTGTCGAGAAAGACTTAAAAGCCGCACTCGATTCCGGCAAGGTGGCGGGCGCCGCCTTGGACGTGTTCGAAGTGGAACCGGCCAAGGAAAACGAACTTTTCGCCATCGATAAAGCCATTTTCACGCCGCATCTGGGCGCTTCCACCAATGAAGCGCAAGTCAATGTCGCGGTGCAGGTCGCCGAGCAGATGGCGGATTATCTTTTGGACGGCGCGGTGACCAACGCCTTGAACATGGCCTCGGTCAGCGCCGAGGATGCGCCGCGGCTGCGGCCCTACATGAAGCTCGCTTCGCAATTGGGCAGCTTCGCCGGGCAGCTCACCGAAACCGCCATCAAGAAAGTGACCATCGAGTATGAGGGCGACGTCACCGCCTTGAACACCCGGCCCTTGACCGCCGTGGTGGTGGAAGGGCTGTTGCGGCCGCTGATGGATTCGGTCAACATGGTCAATGCGCTGACCATCGCCAAGGAGCGCGACATCGAGGTGACCGAGGTCAAGCACGACCGCGAGGGCAACTATCACACCCTCATTCGTCTGGTGGTGACCACCGAAAAGCAGACCCGCGATGTCGCCGGCACGCTGTTTGCCGACGGCGGCCCGCGCATCGTCCAGGTCAAGGGCATCAACATCGAGGCCCAGGTGACGCCCAACATGATCTACATCGTCAACGAGGACTTGCCGGGCTTTATCGGCAAGTTCGGCTCCATCCTTGGCGACGCCAAGATCAACATCGCCACCTTCAACCTCGGCCGCACGGCGGCCGGCAAGGAAGCCATCGCGCTGATTGCCGTCGATCAGCCGGTGCCGGCGGCGGTGCTGGAGGAGATCCGGGCGCTGAAAATGGTCCGCCAGGTCAAGCTCCTGCAGTTCTAGGAGGTTGCCCCTCACCCTAACCCTCTCCCGCCGGGAGAGGGAAGGCGCGAAGCGCCGGGGTGAGGGGTATTTCCGCGCTCGACGAGGGCAGGGAATGCCGATATTGTGGCGAGCGATTTAAACCAGGGCATGCCGATCAATTATCATGGCCGACTACTCGGAAAGAGCATTGCTGCCGGAGGGATTTCACGATGATCTCCCGCCCGACGCCGAACGTCAGGCAGCCCTCGTCGCCCGTCTCCTCGACTGCTTCGCCGCCTTCGGCTATGACCGGGTGTCGCCGCCGCTGGCGGAGTTCGAGGACAGCCTCTTGGCCGGCTCCGGCAAAACCCAGGCCCGCGCCATGTTCCGGGTCATGGACCCGGTGACCCATCGCATGATGGGTTTGCGCACCGACATGACCATTCAGGTGGCGCGCATCGCCGCCACGCGGCTGGCCGCCGAGGCGCGCCCCTTGCGCTTGGCTTACGCCGGTGACGTGCTCCGGGTGCGCGGCGGCCAATTGCGGCCGGAACGGCAGTTCGGCCAGGCCGGAATCGAGCTGATCGGCGAGCCGTCCCTGGAGGCCGACCTGGAGATCCTCCTGATCGCCGCTGACGCGCTCTCGACTATCGGTCTGAAAAATCTCTCCGTCGATCTAACGGTGCCGACCTTGGCGCCGACGCTGGCGGCGCACTTCGAGCTGTCGAAGGCGGCGACCAAGGCGTTGCAGGCGGCCTTGAACGATAAGGACGCCGGCGAACTGGCCGCTTTGAAGGGCGAAGCCGGCGCGGTGTTTCGCGGCCTCCTGGCGGCCGCCGGCCCGGCCGACGACGCGCTGGCCGCCTTGGATCGGCTGGCTTTGCCGGACGCCGTGCAGCCGCTGATCGCCGGCGTCAAAACCCTGGTGGCGCGCCTGAAGGAGGCCGCGCCCGACCTGGCTGTTACCGTCGATCCCGGCGAGTTCGAGGGCTTCGAGTACAAGACCGGCATTTCCTTCACGCTGTTCGCCATTGGCGCGCGGGGCGAGATCGGCCGCGGCGGACGGTATGAGATCACCGCCGCTGAAGGCCGCGGCCGGGAAAGCGCCACGGGCTTTACGGTCTACCTCGATAGCGTTATCAGAGCCGCGCCGGCGGCGATCCCGTCGCAGAAGCTCTACGTGCCGTTCGGCGTCTCGCTGGCCGAGGCGCGACGGCTGCAAGGGGAGGGCTGGCGCACCGTGCGCGGGCTGGCGAAGGAGGCTGATGTCCGCCATCAGGCGGCGGCATTGGGCTGCACCCATATTCTTGCGCATGGCGGCGTTCAGGCCATCGCTTAAACGAAACGGAAAGAGAGACGAAACAACGTGGCGAACGTCGTGGTGGTTGGCGCCCAGTGGGGCGATGAAGGCAAGGGCAAGATCGTCGACTGGCTGTCCGAGCGGGCCGATGTGGTGGTGCGCTTTCAGGGCGGGCACAATGCCGGCCATACCCTGGTCATCGACAAGGTGACCTATAAGCTGAGCCTGCTGCCCTCGGGCATTGTCCGCAAGGGCAAACTGTCGGTCATCGGCAACGGCGTGGTGGTCGATCCCTGGGCGCTATTGAGCGAGGTCGAGCGCCTGACCGGGCAAGGGGTGGCGGTAACCCCGGCGAACCTGAAGATTGCGGAAAACTGTGCTCTTATTCTGCCGTTTCATCGCGAATTGGATGCCTTCCGCGAGGACGCCTCGGGCGCCGGCCAGATCGGCACCACCCGACGCGGCATCGGCCCGGCTTATGAGGACAAGGTGGCGCGCCGCGCGCTCCGGGTCGCCGATTTGGCGGATCGGGATCAAGTGGCCTCCCGGGTCGATGGCCTGCTGGCCCACCACAACCCGCTGCGCGCCGGGCTTGGCAAGCCGCTCATCGACCGCGCTGCGCTGATTGCCGACATCCTTGCCGTGGCGCCCAAAATTCTGCCCTTCGTGTGCGCTTCCTGGCAGATCCTGGATGAGGCGCGCCGCGCCGGCAAACGCATCCTTTTTGAGGGCGCGCAGGGCATCATGCTCGACGTTGATCACGGCACCTACCCATACGTCACCTCGTCCAATACCGTCTCTTCGCAAGCCGCGGGCGGGTCCGGCCTTGGCCCCAATTCCCTGAACTACGTCCTGGGCATTACCAAGGCCTACACCACCCGGGTCGGTAGTGGGCCGTTTCCCACCGAGCTGGTCAACGAGATCGGTAAGACCCTGGGCGAGCGGGGCCATGAGTTCGGCACCGTGACCGGCCGCTCCCGGCGCTGCGGCTGGTTCGACGCCGTGATGGTGCGCCAGGCGATGAAGATCGGCGGCATCGACGGCATCGCGTTAACCAAGCTCGACGTGCTGGACGGCTTTCGCGAGTTGAAGGTCTGCGTCGGCTACCGGCTGGACGGGGCGACGCTTGACCACTTCCCGGCCGGGGTTAACGACCAGGCCCGGGTCGAGCCAATCTATGAGACCTTCGAGGGCTGGCAGGAAAGCACCCGCGGGGCGCGCTCCTGGGCCGATCTGCCGGCTACGGCCATCAAGTATATCCGCCGCATCGAGGAATTGATCGAAACTCCGGTGACCCTCTTGTCCACCAGTCCGGAACGGGACGACACCATCCTGGTACGCGATCCTTTCGCCGCGTGAGGGCTTTTTAACCCCCCTTTAAGGCAACCGTGTTCTGATACCACGGGGCGCGCCTACCCTATGGGTAGGCGGCGAATTGCAGCGGATGAGGGGGATGGTGAGCGAAACCGCGCCGACAGCCAACGAAGTCATCGTCGCCGACCGCTTTGCGGTGGACCTGATGGCGCCTCTGCCTGAGCTTGATACCGCCGGCGGTTATGCCTTTGCGGCGCGCGATGTCGTCGACCCGCGGCAGAAGGTCTACGGCCTCATCCAGCGGCTAGACGCGCCGCGCCGAGATATGGTGGTCTCCAGACTGAAAAGCCGGGTGGTCAAAGGGGTGCTGTGCCCGCGCGGCGAAGGCATCGTTGCCGCCTCGACCGGCGACGGACAGGGTCAGCGGTTGTGCACCATCGTGGAATTTCCCGCCGGCGGCCGGCTGATCGAAGGCGGCCAATTCCCCGCCTTCAGCGAACGCACGCTGCGCCAGGAGATCGTGCCGCAGTTGGCGCGCACGCTGTCGGATCTTCATGATCTTGATATCACCCACCGCAGCCTGACGCTTCAGGATCTTTATTACCGCGATCGCGAGCGCAGCGAACTGGCGATCGGCGAATGTTTCTCGGCGCCGCCCGGATTTCATTTGTCATCGGCGCAAGAGCCGATCGAGCGGGCGCTGGCGCTGCCATCGGGGCGCGGCGTAGGCGATCCCGCCTGCGACATGTTCGCCTTGGGTACGCTCATCATGTCGCTTTATCTCGGCCGCGACGTGACGCAAGACGGCGGCGTCGGTTTTCTTGAACAGCGTATCCAGATGGGATCGTTTGTGGCTTTCGGCGGCGCGCACGATGGCACCGGACCGATCAACGAGCTCTTGCGCGGCCTTCTTGACGACAACGCGGAAAAACGCTGGACGGCCGATGATGTCATCAACTGGGCGGAAGGCTTGACGGTACGCAAAAGCACGATGAGCGATCTCGGCTGGGCGCTCAATCGCCCGGTATCGTTTCAAGGCCGCAACTTCAAGGATCGACGGTTGCTGGCGTTGGCGTTCGCCAATGCGCCGCAGGAGGCCATCGAGTTCTCGCAGTCGGAACGTTTCCGCCATTGGGTGAATGGCGGTCTGGCCGAGGGCTTGAGCGAGGAGTGGCTCAAGCGCGCGCTGGACTCGCGGCAATTCAAGGCTGGACATGCCGATGATTCCGGTGAAGAAGCAATGGCGCTGGCGCGGCTGATGGCGGTATTTTTTCCCGAAGGACCGATCGTTTTTGGGCCTTTGCGGTTCATGCCCGACGGTTTTGTTCCGTTGTTGACCGTTGCGTTTGCCGACAACGACAGAGAAGCGCAGTCCCTGGTGCGCGATATTATCAGCCGCGGTCGCCTTGATACGCTTCTCGAGATTCTCGGCGGGCGCAGCCCCTCCTTGCGCGCCAGTGCGACGAAATTCGTCGGCTTGTCGGCCATGGCCAACAACCCGGTCATGGGCTTCGGATTGGAACGCTGCCTTTACGAGCTGAATAAATCGCTGCCATGCGTCAGCCCGAAAGTGGAGACGCACTATGTTGACAGCTTGAGCAAGTTGGCGGCGGCGCTGGATGGCGCGGCGGGACGCGGCGAGCCGGCAATGACGATCATCGATGCCCATGTTGCGGCTTACCTTTGCCGGCAGTCAAGTTCGTTTGAAACGCTCTTGGGCCGTCTTGCCGCGGCGACCGGGCAAAGCGAGGCTTACACCATTGAAATGGTGCGCATCCTGGGATCATTGCAGGAAAGATATTATCCTCATGGACTGAAGAATCTGGCGAAAGGTATTCTGCCGGCGCTAAAGAAGTTGGTAGAGCCGTTGCACAGCAAGACCAGACGCCGCCAGCTCACTCAACTCATCACGCGCTATATCGAGGAAGGCAATATTTTCGCCATCGCCAATACCATCAATTTCACGGCGATCAAGAAACATGACGAGCGTGATTTTGAAAATGTCCGACGTCAAATCCAGCTCATCGACCGCGAGCGTCGCCGGCTTGAACAGCCGATCGGTCCCGATGATGCTCGGGCGCGTTTGGCAGGCTATCGGTATGCCTTTTATCTCGCCTGCACGGTGATGGGGGTATTCGCCACCAGCTCCTTGTTTCAGTTGTTGATGTAGACGAGGAAGGGCGGGCATCATGGCGGCCCCGAACGGCAAAAAACGCTCATCAGTCAATCCGCCCGCGGGGGGCGGCGCGACTGAAAGAGCGCCGTCAGCGTTGCAGTCTATGCAAGCCCGCAAACCACGACAGAACAACTGGTCGCGCCTGTTAGGCATCGCCAGCGTGATCTCGGCGATCGCGGTCGCCGCATTCCCGACATTTCTGGT
The DNA here is from genome assembly GCA_003577275.1 of Pseudomonadota bacterium. GTDB lineage: Bacteria > Pseudomonadota > Alphaproteobacteria > Sphingomonadales > Govanellaceae > PRO5. Next base: position 31,772 of record QEVO01000005.1, on the reverse strand, counting down.
GGCGGTCTGCGGACTGGCGCCGGTGATCGCCGCCTACTTGGCGGATGATCAACGCATCCCCTATCGCCTGCGCACCATCGCGGCAGCCAATTTCGCCGCCGTCATTCCCTATCTTACTTTGCTCTGGCAGCGCGGGCACGACGTCAACCAGGCAACGCGCCTGTTGTCCGATCCCTATACCTGGGCGGCGATGTACCTCGGTGCGGTCTCCGGCCTGGCTTTACTGTGGCTTGGTCCGGTCTTTGCCGCCGGCGTCTTCAATGGCATGGCGGCACAGCGCCGGCGTTCGCTTGAAAACTATCGCCGCCGCCTCATCGAGGAATGGGGCGACGACATCTTGAGCGAAAAGACGAATATCTCAGCCAATTCGACGCAGAACAATGCTTAATCACCGCTGTCGCTCGACGCCAGCTGCGGCGCTGCCAGCTTCTGCTCGGTCGTCAGCCGCTTCATGGCTTTCTGCAGTTTCTCGAACGCGCGCACTTCGATCTGGCGCACCCGCTCGCGGCTGATGTCGTAGACTTTGCTTAAGTCTTCCAGCGTCGCCGGGTTGTCCTTCAGCCGGCGTTCGGTGAGAATGTGGCGCTCGCGCTCGTTCAGACCTTTCATGGCTTCCGCGAGCAGCACCATGCGCTGATCGTATTCGTCGCGTTCAGCGAGGTGCGTTTCCTGGCTCTCGCTTTCGTCCACCAGCCAATCCTGCCACTCGCCGTCGCCGTCGATGCGCATCGGCGCATTCAAGGAGGGATCGCCGGCGGACATGCGGTTGTCCATGGCCACCACGTCTTCTTTTGACACGTCGAGCCGGCGGGCGATCTCTTCCACCTGATGGGGCTTTAAAGAACCTTCGTCGGCTTCCTGAATTTGGCTTTTCAAGCGACGCAGATTGAAGAACAGCTTCTTTTGCGCCGCCGTGGTGCCGATCTTGACCAGCGACCACGAGCGCAGGATGTATTCCTGGATCGCCGCCCGGATCCACCACATGGCGTAGGTGGCGAGCCGGAAGCCGCGATCGGGGTCGAAGCGTTTGACCGCCTGCATCATGCCGAGGTTGCCCTCGGCAATGAGTTCGCCCACCGGCAGGCCATAGCCGCGATAACCCATGGCGATCTTGGCCACCAGCCGCAGGTGGCTGGTCACCAGCTTGTGCGCCGCATCCACGTCGCCATGCTCACGCCACGCCTTGGCGAGCATGAATTCTTCCTCGGCGGCGAGCATGGGAAACTTGCGGATTTCCTGCAAGTAGCGCGTCAGGCTGCCTTCGGGGCTTAGGGCTGGCAAGTTCAGGGTGGCCATTTCGTCCTCTTATGTCCGCCTGGTTGGTGGCGGCTCGCTACTGGAACAATCCTACTCAGCCGCTTTTGGCGGCGTCAAGGAACTCACGAATTTTTGATGATCTTTTTGAAGGTTATCCCTTTTATTTGAATTTTTCTAATTCATTTAGGAGCGCTGTCATGTCATGTGGCAATTCGGCGCTGAATTTCAAGGCCTTAGACGTGCGGGGGTGGCGAAATCCCAGGCTGGCGGCATGCAGCGCCTGACGCGGGAAGGCGGCAAGCAGCCGCTTCAGCCCTTCCGGCAAGCCGCGGCCATGGCGGGTGGCGCGGCCATAGACGGCGTCGCCGATCAGGGGGTGGCCGACATGAGTCATGTGGACGCGGATCTGGTGGGTGCGGCCGGTCTGGAGCCGGCATTCCACCAGCGCCGCCGCCGCCTTGCCGGCGCAATCGAAGCGTTTCAGGGTCCGGTAATGGGTGATCGCCGTCTTACCGCCGGTGGCCCGCACCGTCATTTTCTGGCGCTGGATGGGGTGGCGGCCGATGTTGCCCGCGATACGTCCGGCGGGCGGCGTCGGCGCGCCCCAGACGATGGCGAGATAGGCCCGCTCCAGGTCATGGGCGGCGAACTGGGCAGCCAGACCGTGGTGGGCGAGATCATTCTTGGCCGCCACCAGAAGACCGCTGGTTTCCTTGTCGATGCGGTGAACGATGCCGGGCCGGCGCACGCCGCCGATGCCGGACAGGCTCGCTCCGCAATGATGAATAAGCGCATTGACCAGGGTGTGCTCAGCGTTGCCCGCCCCGGGGTGAACCACCAGGCCGGCTGGCTTGTTGATGATGATGAGGTCGTCGTCCTCATAGACCACGTCAAGCGGCAGCGCTTCCGCCCGGGGCGTCGCCGCCACGGCGGCCGGCACGACGACCTCCACCGCCTCGCCGCCCTTGAGCTTGTGGGCGGGCTTGGCCGGCCCTCTGTCCAGGGTGACGTGGCCGTCCTCGATCAGCGCCTGCAGCCGGCTGCGGCTCAAGTCCGGCAGCCGCGCCGCCAGCACCCGGTCCAGGCGTTGGCCGGCCTCCGCCATCTCCACCGTAAAGGCCCGTCTGGTCACATGATTGTCGTCCATGTCCCGAGAGGTGACAGAGAAGCGCCGGCGCGTCCAGCGCGATTTGACGCCCCTCAGCCCCTCCGCTAAGGTTCTCAGCCCACTGAGGAGATCAACCTTGACCCAGCCGCCCCTGAACGAACCGCCCGCCCTCAGCGCCGAGGAAGTCCGCGTCCAGCGCATTCTGAAGCTGGTGGTCATTGGGCTTGGCCTGCTCATTGTGGGGGTGCTGGGTCTCATGGTCTATACCGTGATCAGCGGTGACCGCACGGGTCAAGACGTTTCGGCGGCTAATGGCGTGACGGCGGTGGGAAAAAATGCTGCCGCCATGCCCTATAGCCACGACATCGCCATCCCGCGCCACGCCATGGTGATCGAGAGCCGAGTGGACGGATCGACCCTGATGCTGCGCCTCACCTTGCCCGAGGGCGGCGAGGAAATCATGATGATCGACATGCCGACGGGCAAGGTGCTGGGCCGCATGCGCATGCTGCCGTCGGACTAGACTTATGGGCGCGGTCATCCGCCAGGCTACCCTTGACGCCGTGACCGCCGCCGCCCGCGCCGCCTATCCCGAGGAATGCTGCGGGCTTCTGATTGGCGCAAAAGAGGGGGATCGCTGGCGCATCGACGAGGCAGTGGCGGCAGCCAATGTGGCGCCGAGGCCGCGGCATGACCGCTTTGAGATCGACCCCGCGCTGCATTTGCGCCTGCAACGAGAGTTGCGGGGGACCGCGCAGGCGGTGATTGGCCATTACCATTCCCATCCCAATGGCCGCGCCGCGCCATCCCGGGCTGATTTGGCGCAGGCCGAGGATCCGAGCCTTCTCTGGCTGATTGCCGCGGTGGCGGGCGATGCCGTAAAGGTGGCGGCGTTTTGTCTGGCTTCAGATAATTTTGTCGAAATCGATCTAAAAGTGGAAGTGGGGAAACCTTAAGTGAGCCAGTATCAACATATTCTGCTCGACATTGCCGAGGATGTGGCGACGCTGACCATCAACCGGCCGGAGGTCTATAACGCCTTTCGTCCCGAAACCTACGGCGAAATACACGACGCCGTTTTGAAGCTGAAATCCGGCGACCTGCCGGCGCGGGCCGTGATGCTGACCGGCGCCGGCAAGGCGTTTTCCAGCGGCGCTGATTTGAACCGCAACTTCGCGGCGGAAGGTGGCGGCGGCAAGGTGGACATGGGCGCCACCATGGAGCGCTATTTAAATCCGCTCCTGGAGGATTTGCGCTCCCTGCCGATGCCGACCATTGCCGCGGTCAACGGCGCGGCGGCCGGCTCCGCCGTGGGTCTGGCGCTATCCTGCGATCTGGTGGTGGCGGCGCGCTCGGCGGTATTCCGCCTGGCCTTCATCAACATCGGGCTCATTCCCGACGGCGGCGTCACCTACACCCTGCCGCGGGCGGTGGGTAAGGGCCGGGCCATGGGCCTTGCCATGTTGGGCGATAAGATACCGGCCGAGGACGCCGCCGCCATGGGCATGATCTTCAAGGTCATCGACGATGATCGCTTCGCCATCGAGGCCCGCGCCCTGGCGCTGCGGCTGGCCAAGGCCCCGACCACGGCGCTCGTCAAGCTGCGGGAGGCGCTGGAGGCCAGCGGCGGCAACGATTTTACCAGCCAGATCGCGCTGGAGCGGCGGTTGCAGAAACTCTGTGGCGAGACCGATGATTTCGCCGAAGGCGTCGCCGCCTTCCGCGACAAGCGCCCGCCGGCGTTCAAGGGTCGCTAAGCCTAGGCTATCGTTGACCGCCGCTAGCCGGATTTGTTTTTGCCGCGGCATTTCAAACGCTGTATAAGGCCCGCAGCAAAAAAATCGCCTACGGAGAGCCTCCGATGTCTGACCTTCGCCCCATCCGCAAACTCATGGTTGCGAATCGCGGTGAAATCGCCATTCGCGTCATGCGTGCAGCGGGCGAGTTGGGTATTCGGCCAGTGGCGATCTATGCCGAGGAGGATCGGCTGTCGCTGCACCGCTTCAAGGCCGATGAAGCCTACCTGGTGGGCAAGGGCAAGAAGCCGGTGGAGGCCTACCTCGATATCGAGGGCATCATCCGGGTGGCGCGCAAGGCGGGCGTCGACGCCATCCATCCCGGCTATGGCTTCCTATCGGAAAACCCCGAGTTCGCCGAAGCCTGCGCCGTGGCCGGCATTCTCTTTATCGGTCCCAGCCCCGAGATCATGCGCCGTTTGGGCAACAAGGTGACGGCGCGTGAGACGGCGCTCGCCGCCGGCGTGCCCGTGGTGCCGGCCACCGGACCGTTGCCGGCGGACGAGAGCGAGATGCGCCGGCTGGCGGCCAAGGTCGGTTATCCCGTCATGCTCAAGGCAAGCTGGGGCGGCGGCGGCCGCGGCATGCGGGTGATCGAGCATGAGGATGATCTGGCGCACCAGGTGGCCGCCGCCAAGCGCGAGGCCAAGGCGGCGTTCGGCAAGGATGAAGTTTATCTGGAAAAGCTGGTGCGCCGGGCGCGCCATGTGGAAGTGCAGATCCTCGGCGATCTGCACGGCAATCTGGTGCATCTTTTTGAGCGTGATTGCTCGGTGCAGCGCCGGCATCAGAAGGTGGTGGAGCGCGCGCCGGCGCCCTATCTGAATGAGACCGAACGCGCGGCGCTGTGCGAGGCGGCCTTGAAGCTCGGCCGCGCCGTGGGCTATCAGAACGCCGGCACGGTGGAGTTTCTGCAAGACGCCGATACCGGCGCATTTTATTTCATCGAAGTCAATCCGCGCATCCAGGTGGAGCACACCGTCACCGAGGCGGTGACCGGGCTTGACATCGTAAAATCGCAGATCCGCGTCGCGCAGGGGGCGGCGTTGGGGACGGCGGCGTCCGGCGTGCCGAGCCAAGCCGACATTCACTTGAGGGGTCATGCCCTGCAATGCCGGGTGACCACCGAAGACCCGCGCAACAATTTCATTCCCGATTACGGCCACATCGTCGCCTACCGCAGCCCGGCCGGACCCGGCATACGGCTCGATGGCGGCACCGCCTATTCGGGCGCGTTCATCACCCGTCATTTCGATAGCCTTTTGGTGAAGGTGACGGCCTGGGGAGCGAGCGAAAGCGAGGCCTTGAACCGCATGCGCCGGGCGCTCTTGGAATTTCGCGTGCGCGGCGTGGAAACCAACCTGTTGTTCTTGGAAGCGCTGATCAATCATCCTGCCTTCGCCGCCGGCGCCTACACCACGCGCTTCATCGACGAGACGCCGGAGCTGTTCCATTTCCCCAAGCGGCGCGATCGCGCCACCCGGCTGTTGCGCTTCATCGGCGATGTCATCGTCAACGGCAACCCGGAGGTCAAGGGGCGCGCCGCGCCGAAGCGTCTTTATGCGCCGGAGCCGTTGGAAGTCAAAGATGGCGCGCCGCCCAAGGGCACCAAGAATATTCTGGACGAGCTGGGACCGGAACAGTTCGCCCAGTGGATGAAACGGCAGAAGCGGGTGCTGATCACCGACACCACATTGCGCGACGCCCATCAATCGCTGATCGCCACCCGCATGCGAACCTATGACATGCTGGCCGCCGCGCCATTCTATGCCCATAAACTGCCGCAACTGTTTTCCCTGGAATGCTGGGGCGGCGCGACCTTCGATGTCGCTTATCGCTTCTTGAAGGAAGATCCCTGGGCGCGGCTGGCGGGCTTACGCGAGGCAACACCCAATATCCTGTTGCAAATGCTGCTGCGCGCCTCCAACGCGGTGGGCTACACCAACTACCCCGACAACGTCGTGAAACTCTTCGTCCAAGAAGCGGCGGATGCCGGTATCGATGTGTTTCGCATCTTCGATAGCCTCAACTGGGTGGAAAACATGCGGGTCGCCATCGACGCGGTGCGCGATACCGGTAAGCTGTGCGAAGCGGCGATCTGCTACACCGGCGATCTTCTTGATCCCAACCGCCCGAAATATGATCTGAAATATTATGTCTCGCTGGCCAAGGAGCTGGAGGCGGCGGGCGCCCACATCCTTGGCGTCAAGGATATGGCGGGGCTGTGTAAGCCGGAAGCGGCGCGGCGTCTGGTGAAAGCCTTGAAAGAGGAAATATCGCTGCCCATCCATTTTCATACCCATGACACCAGCGGCATTGCGGCGGCGAGCGTGCTGGCGGCGGTGGAGGCCGGGGCCGAGGCGGTGGATGCCGCCATCGACGCCATGAGCAGTTTGACCTCCCAGCCCAATCTTGGCTCCATTGTAGAGGCGCTGCGCCATACGCCCAAAGACAGCGGCCTTGATCCCGACGCCATTCGCGAGTTTTCGATCTTTTGGGAGAAAACCCGCGAGCAGTATGTAGCTTTTGAAAGCGATATTCGCGCCGGTGCTTCGGAAGTGTACCTGCATGAAATGCCCGGCGGGCAATACACCAATCTGCGTGAACAGGCGCGCGCCTTGGGTATCGAACAACGCTGGCACGATGTCGCCAAGGCCTATGCGGCGGTCAACCACATGTTCGGCGATATTGTGAAAGTCACGCCGTCGTCGAAGGTGGTGGGCGACATGGCGCTGATGATGGTGACTTCAGGGCTGTCGGAAGCCGATGTCACGAACCCTGATACCGAAATTGCTTTTCCCGAATCCGTCGTCGCGATGTTTCGCGGCGACCTGGGTCAACCACCGGGCGGCTGGCCGGCGGCGTTGCAAAAGAAGATTCTAAAGGGCGAGGAGCCGCTCGACTGCCGGCCAGGCGCAGCGATGAAAGACGCTGATCTGGAGGCCGCGCGGCGCGAGCTTGCCGGCAAGATCGGTCGCAAGCCGACGTCGCGCGATTTGGCCGGCTACCTCATGTACCCCAAGGTGTTTACCGATTTTGCCGCGCACGACAGCGCCTTTAGCGATGTCAGCGTGTTGCCGACGCCGGTCTTTTTCTATGGCATGGTGCCGGGCGACGAGATCACGCTGGCTTTGGAGCCGGGACACGAGATCATCATTCGCTTCCTGGCCGCCAGCGATACCGATGAGGAGGGGCTGCGCTCGGTCTTCTTCGAACTAAATGGTCAGCCGCGTTCGGTCAAGGTAGCCGATAAATCCCGGACCGCGGTGCGGCCGGCGGCGCGCAAGGCGGAGGCCGGCAATCCGGCTCACCTCGGCGCGCCGATGCCGGGCCTGGTGACGGGCTTGAGCGTCAAGGTCGGCGATAAGGTTGAGCGCGGCGATACCCTGATGACCTTGGAAGCGATGAAGATGGAGACCGCCATTCGCGCCGATCACGATGGACGGGTGACGGAAATCCACATTCACGTCGGCTCCCAAGTCGACGCCAAGGATCTCTTGATGGTGGTGGAGCCATCTTAAGCGCTCAAGGCATTGGCAGGGCCTACGGCGCGATGCCACTCGGCGGCGCTGCTGACCGGAAACGGTAGGCCGCTGCGGAAGGATATATCACCGCTAAATCCGCTGTGGTCCAGGGCGGTGTGGAAGAGCGCTCGCATTTCCTCAATTTCGCGCGCGCCAAGGGCGTGCTCCAAACGCAGCGCTAGATTGAAGCTGCGGCCCTTGATGATGCCGTCGATTTGCGTCGCGCCAAATTTGCCGACGCTCAGTTCAAGTACGAAGCGCGTTACCCGTTGCGGCTGATCGTTTTCGCTGTCGTTGCGTTGGCGCTCCTCCGCGCCGTCCTGCATCTCCTGTTCCCCCGACTGCCGCACCAGCATGATGATGGAGGCAAGGCCGCGCTCGCCATGAAACGGCAGGACATAGGGCCGCCACTCGCCAGCGGCGCGTTCCGCGGCGATGCTTTTCAAACGCTCCAGACTGATTTCTAATTTCTCCAGAATCTCCCGGCCGCCATTCTTGATTAATTCTTCGACGCCATCGCCGCCAAGCAAGAGCCGCGCCGGCGAACGAATGCCGATCAGGTTCAAGAACAACAACGTGGTCGGGGTCAGGAACTGCCGTGCCGACGGCAGCTTGTCGCTCATCGCCGATGCCAGCGGCGGGTTGTTTTGCAAACCGGTTATCACCGCCTGCATCAGTGGCCAGGGCTGCATCGGCTCGGGTAGAGCATCCATCATCGGTAATGACGACGCTGCTGTTATGGCGGCGGTTACCTCCGGCAGCAGTGGGCGCGATGCGACGGAAATATCTGTTTCCGGCAGGAGCGGCGCAGCAGTCGATGGCGCCGGCGATGGCGGCGTTGGCCGGGAAATGGCGATCTCGATTTCTTCGCCCTTTGGCAACGTCACGTCGCGAGGCAGCGGCAAATTACCGATGGCGGTCGTGATCATGAGTGGCGCGCGTTCGCCAGCGGCAGGCGGCATCGTTGTTGGCGCGGCAGTGATGATGCCCTTGACGATCAGAGAGGAGGGCGGCGGCGCGGCGGGCGCATAGTCGGGCGAGATGTGCGCCGTCTCTCCCGGCGCAGGTAGCAGACGCAGGATGGAGATGCTCACCGTTTCCGGCGACGACGCTGCATGATTATCGTGCGGTTGCAGAATAGTGATAAAGGAACGTCCGAATGGCTCTGCCGCGGCGGCGGCGGTTGCGGCGACGGCGACCGCCATCGGCTTTGGCGCCGTCTCCGTCACGAGGGGCGCGGCAACGGCGATGCGATTGATGTCATCGTTGTCGTAAAAGTCGCGTGGCACGTAGGATGTTGCCGGCCGGTAAGTGGCAATGACCGGCGTTGCGGGCGATGTTTCATTTTCCGCGAGCGGCTGCGGCTGCCCCGTTGGGTCAACCTTGAGCAGCGACAAGACGACCGGAATGGGAATTTCGCTGGGTATGTCATCCAAGGCGATGATTTCGGCCGCAATCAGACGCTCTACGGCAACGATTTTCACGCTGATGGCGTGATGCTGCTGCAATTGACTGAGCACGCGCGGGGCGGCATCCAGAAGATAGACCGCGCCATGGGCCATGATCATCGGGCGCTGATCGGCGTCGCGCTCGGTGACGATGGCGTGCAGGATCTCGCCCGCCTGTACCTGCGCCAGGGTGGTCGCCAGCGTGACCGCCGGATCATGGTGCCCGGCGCGCGCTGCCTCTTCCTCGCCGTCCTGCGATTGCGCGCCGGCGTGGTGCTGCTGCGGCGTGCGGTTGTCGGTGGCGCTGCTGACCCGGCCCACCACCCGCGCCGAGGGGTCCGGATTGGTTACCGGCCGCGGCGTTAGGGAAGGGGAGCCAAGATCGCTCATTGCCTGCTCGTCATAACAGTAATTTGTCGGCGATGGCCGCCACGTCCTCGGCCGCTGGGCTTGCCGAGAAACGGGCGAGCATCGGCGTCTGCTGGCGAATGGCGGCGACGACGTTTTTGTCGCGGCGGATGATGCCGGCCAAAGGCGGCGAAATTTTCAGGAAATGCTCGGTGGTGCGCAGCAAGGTGTCATAGGTGCGCGCGCCCTCGCCGCGATCCTGCGCCATATTGACGATGATCCGCACGTCGCAGCCTTGCCGGCGCTGGTGCAGGAGCTTGATGAAGGCGTATGCATCGGTCAGCGAGGTAGGATCGGGGGTCGCCACCACATAGGTCAAGCCGCCGTGATCGGCCAGAGTGGTCACCGCTGTATCGACGCCGGCGGCAAGGTCGAGGATGACGTGATCATACGCCATCGCCAATTGCGCCAGATCATCGCGCATGTGGGCGATGGCTGCCGGTTGCAAGCGGCCAAGGGTCGCCGCGCCCGAGCGGCCGGCAATGACGTCAAACCCATGAGCGAGCCCCGCGCCAGCATAGGGTGTCACCACCTCGCGCAATTGGCTGACGCCGGCGAACACCGCGCTTAAGTCATGCTGCGGCAACAGCCCGAGCTGAATATCGATATTGGCCAGTCCCAGGTCGCCATCGAACAGCAGAACTTTGCGCCCGCGTCGCGCCAGCGATTGGGCCAGCGTCGCGGCAAACCAGGTTTTCCCGACGCCGCCTTTGCCGGAGGCAATGGCGATCAATCGCCGCGTTCCCGGCAGCAGAGCGTGGACATTGGCATCAGCCGCGGCGGCACTGCGCGTCAGTTGGGCAAGGGTGACAGTCATGACGTTACTCGTTGTTTTTCCATGGGGGTTACGGCGCCGGCGCGGGCGGTAAACGCGCGCGCCAGGGAAACCGGATTGACGGGCTCCAAGCGCTCGCCGATGAACGGCGAGGCAGCAGCGCCGGCGATGGCCAACGGTCCGGCGGCGGCTGCGGCGATGATGCCGCCAAACCGCCGAGAAACATCAAGCCGGGTGGCGATCAGGCGGCGGCAGCCGGCGTCTGCGAAGAGAATGGCGAGATCGTGCGCCTCCTCGCCGTCCATGCCGGCGGGCAGCACCAGAACCGCTTCGGCATCAAGCATGACCAAGAGCGCCTTTAAGGCCTCCATCTCTGTGGCGTCATAGGGGTTGACGCCGGCGGTATCCACCAGCACGCGCCGACAGCCGCGGGCCAGCGCCGCCTGCGCGTCCTGGCGCAAGTGATCGGCGGATTGCGCCACCGTTACCTCCAAGCCGGCGAGCTTGCCGTAGTGGCGCAGTTGCTCCGCGCCGCCGGCGCGCACCACGTCGGTGGTGATCAGCGCCACGGTTTCGTCATTGAGCATGGCCTCGGCGGCAAGCCGCGCCGCGGTCACCGTTTTGCCGCCGCCGGGTGGTCCGACCACCACCAGCGGCCGGCCGTTGGGTTCCGCCAGCGGCGCGAACCGCAAGCGGGCGTCAAAGGCGGCGGCAAGCTGCAGGGCGGGGCTTTCCGCCTCAACGCTTTTCGCCAAGCGGATGAGGGCGTCGCGCAGCATGGCGGGAACGCGATGATGGCTGAGCGCTTCCTCGATGGCGTAGGCATCGATCTTGTCGCCAATTGCCGACGCCGCCGGTGCGCTGGCCTGTCGGACGGCGGGCGGCTCACGGTCGATGGCGGCGACGACGCGCACCAGACTGCCCTTGCCGCCGGCATGGCTGGAGACGATGATGGCGTCGTGTCCCAAGGTGGCGCGCACCTCGGCCATCGCTTCCTGCATGGTTTTCGCGGTAAATGTCTTCAGCTGCATGGTGACTGCTCTTTGTCCTTAAATTTGCGCCAGGGTGCGAATGTGCGCCTTGGGGTGGACCTCATTTTGCGACATGACCGTGGTTTGCGGCCGGAAGCGCTCGATGATGGAGCGCACATAGGGCCGCACGCCGGGGCTGGTCAACAGCACGGGGATTTCACCTAGCCGCGCTTGCTGTTCAAAGGCGATGCGCACGCCGTTGATGAATTCCTGTAATTTGCTGGGGCTCATGGCGAGCTGCTTTTCCTCGCCCGCGCCGCTCAGCGCTTCGGCGAAGGCCTGCTCCCACGTCGGCGACAGGGTGATCAAGGGCACGAATCCTTGGGCGTTGGTATTGGCGGAGCTGATCTGGCGCGCCAGCCGTCCGCGCACATGCTCGGTCAATAGCACGATGTTCTGGGTGTAGGCCGAACCCTCGGCGATGCCTTCCAGAATGGTCGGCAGATCGCGGATCGATACCCGCTCGGCCAGCAAATTTTGTAGCACGCGCTGAATGCCGCTGACGGAAAGGCGGTTGGGCACCAGGTCGGCCACCAGTTTCTGATTTTCCGCCGGCAGATCGTCTAAGAGCTTTTGCGTTTCGGCATAGGAGAGGAGGTCAGACATATTGTCGCGGATGATCTCGGTCAAATGCGTCGTCACCACGGTCGATGCATCGACCACGGTATAGCCGCGGAACGAGGCTTCCTCGCGCAGGCCGTTTTCCACCCACACCGCCGGCAGACCGAAGGCGGGCTCCGTAGTCTCTTCGCCCGGCAATGAGACGCGCTCGCCGCGCGGGTCCATGACGAGGAGCATGTTGGGGCGGATGTCGCCGCGCCCCACTTCCGTTTCCTTCAGTCGCACCACATAGGTATTGGACGGCAGTTGCATGTTGTCGAGAATGCGCACCGACGGCATGACAAAGCCCATCTCCGACGCCAATTGGCGGCGCAGCGCCTTGATCTGATCGGTCAAGCGATGGCCGCGCTCGTCATTAATGAGCGGCAAGAGGCCGTAGCCCAGCTCCAGGCGGATCTGATCGATGGCCAGGGCCGAGGTGATCGGCTCCTCCACTGGCGGCGCGGCGGTCTTTTCCTTTTTCTCCAGTTCCAGCGCTTCCACCGCCCTGCGCTCCTGGCGCTGGGTCAAGGCGTAATAGGAAAATCCGGTGATGGCGGAGAGCGTCAGGAACGGCAAAATAGGCATGCCCGGCATGATGGCCAGCAACAATAGCAGAAAAGAACTGACGCCCAGCGCCCGCGGATAGTTGGAAAGCTGGCCAAAGAGCGCCTTTTCGGTGGAGCCGGTAACGCCTGCCTTGGTGACCAGCAGGCCGGCGGCGGTGGAGACGATGAGCGCCGGAATTTGCGACACCAGGCCATCGCCCACCGTCAGCAATGTGTAGGTGTGCGAGGCGTCGGCGAACGTCATGCCATTCTGGGCCACGCCGATGATGATGCCGCCGACAATGTTGATGAAGGTGATCAGAAGGCCGGCGATGGCGTCACCCCGCACGTACTTCGCGGCGCCGTCCATGGCGCCGAAGAAGGTGCTTTCCTCCTCCAACTCCTTGCGCCGGCGGCGGGCTTCGTTTTCGTCGATAAGACCGGCGGACAAGTCGGCGTCGATCGCCATCTGCTTGCCCGGCATGGCGTCCAAGCTGAAGCGGGCTGCCACTTCGGCGATGCGCCCAGAACCCTTGGTGATGACCATGAAATTGACGATCAGGAGTACGACGAACACCACCATGCCAATGACGAAATTGCCGCCCATCACGAATGAGCCGAAAGCCTCGATGACGCGACCGGCGGCGTCGGTGCCTTGATGGCCGTCAGTCAGGATCAAACGGGTGGAAGCGACGTTGAGCGCCAGGCGCAGCATGGTCGCCATCAGCAGGATGGTGGGGAAGGAGTTGAACTCCAGCGGTTTGGCGATGAACAGTGATGTCATCAGCACCATCACCGAAAAGGTGATGGAAATCGCCAGCGAGAAATCGAGAAGCCACGCCGGCAACGGCAGGAACAGCACGATGAGAATGGCGACAACGCCCAGCGCCAGGGCCACATCGGTGCGCCTTGCCAGCATGGCGACGAATTTCGAGCCTTCGCCCGCTGTCTGCCCGCCTACCGCGTCGCTCATTTTTACACTTTCGCTCCGTTACCTGTATGCGGCTAGATGGCGGCCCGCTGTCCTTCGCCCGGCAGCGGCACGTAGACGCCTTCGTCATTATATTGATTGAGCTTGTTGCGCAGCGTGCGGATGGAGATGCCGAGGATGTTCGCGGCATGGGTACGGTTGCCGAGGCAATGATTCAAGGTCTCCAGGATAAGGTCGCGCTCCACCTCGGCGACGGTGCGGCCGACCAGCGCAGCCGATCCCGGGGTCGCCGCGGCCGGCGGCAACTCGCCGATGATGGCGCTGCCGGTGGCGGCGGGACTATGCGGCTTGCCGTCGGGCAGCAAAATCGCTTCCGGCCGGATTTCATCACCGTTGGCCAGGAGTACGGCGCGGTGAATGGTGTTTTCCAGTTCGCGCACGTTACCTTTCCAACCGTGGCGCAAGATGAGCTGCAAGGCGGCCTCGCTGATGACGCGGCGCGGCACCTGGTTGGCCTCGGCATATTTGTCGGCAAAGTACTTGGCCAGCGCCTTGATGTCCTCCGGCCGTTCGCGCAGCGGCGGAATTTTCAGATTGACGACATTGAGGCGGAACAGCAGGTCTTCCCGGAAGCTGCCCTTTTTCACTTCCTCGGTCAGATCGCGGTTGGAGGTAGCGATGATGCGCAGGTCAACCTTGACCGGCTTAGATCCGCCAACGCGGTCGATCTCGCGCTCCTGAATGGCGCGCAGGAGCTTGGCTTGCAGGCGCACATCCATTTCGCTGATTTCATCAAGGAGCAGCGTGCCGCCATTGGCTTCCTCGAACTTGCCGACGCGGCGGGCGACGGCGCCGGTAAACGCGCCCTTTTCATGGCCGAAGAGTTCGGATTCAAGGAGATTTTCCGGGATGGCCGCGCAGTTGACCGAGACGAATTGGGCGTTAGCGCGGCGGCTTTTGCGGTGCACGAAGCGGGCCATGACCTCCTTGCCGGTGCCGGATTCGCCGGTGATCAGAATGCTGGCCTCCGACGACGCCACCTGTTCGGCCAGCCGCACCACGCCTTGCATGGCGGGGTCGCGATAAATGAAGGGATGGCTTTCGTCGGTAATGGCCTCCAGAACGGCGGCGATAAGCGCCGCGTCAGGCGGCAATGGCAGATATTCCTGTGCGCCGGCGCGGATCGCCTCCACGGCGGCGCGCTGATCGGCGCCAATGCCGCAGGCGATGACCGGCACCAGAATGCGTTCGGAGCGAATCTGATCAATAAAGGCTTTGATATCCAGCCGCACATCGATCATGACGGCATCGGCTCCGCGGTCGCGCAGGAAATTGAGCGCTGTCGTGATATCCGCGGCGTGGGTGACCCGGGCGCCCTTGTCCATGGCGATCCGGCTTGCTTCTCCAAGCTGACCGTTCAAGGTTCCGGCGATGATAAGGCGCATCTTCTGATATCCTTCCTAGACTTCTAACTAAAATACTGAACGCGTTTGGCGGGCGGCAGCACGGTGTTGACCAGCGTCTCCAGGTGCCGCGGGTTGTCACGCCGTCCGATGGAGGCGGCGCCGATGGTGTAGACGGAGTTGAGGAGCGCTTCTTCCTTGGCGGTGCGCTCGGCGCGGGAGGCGACGGGCAACAACACCATATGGGCAAGAAGCGCGCCATAAAACGTCGTCAGCAGTGCGATCGCCATCGCCGGCCCGATGGTCGAGGGGTCGTCGAGGGAGCCCAGCATTTGCACCAGTCCGATGAGAGTGCCGATCAGCCCCATGGCCGGCGCGACATCGCCGGCGCGGCGTAGAATGTTGATGCTATTCATCTGCATGGTGGAAATGGCGAAGGTCTCGGTTTTCAATATCTTTTCCATGTCATCGACGCTGGTGCCGTCTTCCACCAGGCGGATGGCGCGATGGAGGAAGGGATCGCTGGACATATTTTTTGACACTTGCTCCAGGTTAAGGACGCCATCCTTGCGCGCCCGGTCAGCCAGACGCAGCATGATTTCAGCGGCATACGAGGGGTCGATGCGCGGTTGCGTCAGCATGTGCCTTAAGGCGCGCGGCGCATCGCGCAGCTCATTGAGGGAGAAGCTGACGGCCGTGATCGCAGCGGTGCCGCCGAAGACGATCATGATCGAGGGAAAATCGATGAAGGCCAGAGGAGAGCCGCCCATGGTCATGGCGACCGCCACCAAGGCAAATCCGGCTATCAATCCTAAAAGAGTGGTCACGCGGGGTCCCCTTCGTCCACGTCTGCTATTATTGACCTTCGCCTTTGATGATTTCGGTCATGGTGACGCCCAAGCGTTCGTCGACCAGCACCACTTCGCCGCGCGCCACCAAGCGATTATTGACGTATATATCGATCGCCTCGCCGACCTTGCGGTCCAGCTCCAACACCGCGCCCGGGGCCAATTTCATCAACTGGCTGATTTGCAAATAGGATTTGCCGAGCACCGCCGATACGTTCACCGGCACATCAAATACCGCCTCAAGCTCGCCGGCGGTATGATTCTCCTCATCGTCCGCGCCGGGCAGGCGGGAAGCGCCACCGTCGGAGAGATCCTCCAGCGCCACGTCGGCGGTCCCTGATGCAGCGCCTTCTATGCCTTCCATGGGGTCATTTCCAGCCATTTTCCTTCTCCAAGATCAGAATTGCGATGTAGCGCCGGCGGCGCGCCGCCGCGCTTCGATAAATCGTCCCACGATGCGCTCTATTTCGGCGGCGATCTCCCGCTCGTTCCGTTCCGCGCCGCCATCCGCCCATTCGACGCGGCAGTCGCTGCCCGCCAAGTTCGGGTCGCCCAGGAGGACGAATTTACCCATATAGCCATGGCTTTTGATGATCTCGTCGGTAACCGCTTTGACGGCGTCCACCAGCGGCTCAGCGACCCGCACCACGAGCCGGGGCTCGGCATAGGCGACCGCGGCGCATTCGACGATCATGGCGCGTATTTCCTCCATCGGCTGCGCCGCCGTCAGCGCCGGGGCGAACTTCATGGCGGCGGTGACGCCTACGGCAGCGGCATCGGCGCGGGCTTTTTCCTGCCGCGCTTGCTCCTCCGCCACCAATGCGGTAAGCGACATGACGATCCGCTCGGCAGCGTCGGCGGCGCGACGGACGATATCAGCCATGGCGCGTTCGTGTCCGGCGCGCTCGCCTTCGGCAAAGGCGGCGGCGCGGGCTGCCTTCATCTCGTCCTCGCTATAGGTCATCGTCTTTTTGCGCGGCGAAGCCGCAGCGTCGAACGAATTGCCAAAATTGAATTTGACCGCCTTCATGGCGTCATCCTGGGCCTTTGCCATCCTAATATATCAACTCGTCCTCGCCCTTGCTGTCGCTCAGCACGATTTCGCCGGCGTCAGCAAGATCCTTGGCAAGATTGACGATTTCCATCTGCGCTTCATCGACATCGCGCAGACGTACAGGACCCATCGCTTCCATGTCCTCTTTCAGGATCTTGGCGGCGCGCTCCGACATGTTGGTGAAGAATAGATCGCGCAAGGCTTCCGAGGACCCTTTCATCGCCAAAGCCAGGCGGTTCTTGTCGACGCTGCGCAACAGGGTCTGAACGCCGCCCGGGTCAAGCTTCAAGAGATCCTCAAAAGTGAACATGAGCGCGCGAATGCGCTCGGCAGACTCGCGGTTGCGATCCTCCAGGGCGGAGAGGAAGCGGGTTTCGGCGTTGCGGTCAAGATAGTTGAAGATTTCGGCGATGACCTCATGGCTGTCGCGTCGGGTGGTGCGCGCCAGATTGTTCATGAATTCGATCCGCAGGGTCTGCTCGACCTTATCGAGGATTTCCTTCTGCACCGCTTCCATGCGCAACATGCGCATCACCACTTCCATGGCGAACTCGTCCGGCAGCGCGCCTAAGACCCGCGCCGCATGTTCCGGCTTGATTTTCGACAGCACCACGGCGACGGTCTGCGGGTATTCGTTCTTCAGATAAGCGGCCAGCACGGATTCATTGACGTTGCCGAGCTTATCCCACATGGTGCGGCCGGCGGGACCGCGAATTTCATCCATGATCTGGGATGCCCGTTCCTCCTCCATGACGCGAGCGAGCAGTCTTTCGGTGTTCTCATAAGTGCCGGTCAGCGATCCGACCGAGGAAATCTGCGCCGCGAAATCAAGAAAAAGCTCCTCGACGGTCTTGGCGTCGACGCGGCCCAGCGACGACATCGCGTTGGAAAGTTCCTTGACTTCCTCCTCGTCAAGGGTCTGCCAGATCGGACGGCCATAGTCTTCACCTAGCGCCAGCATCAGCGCCGCCGCTTTATCGGGTCCGGAAAGTTCGCTAAGATCAGGCATGGATGCTACTCATCAAAATTAAAAGTTGCCAATCCGGCTAGCCGCCATAAAGCCAGTTGCGAATAACCGAGGTGGCTTCTTCCGGGTGGCGCTCCACCAGATCGCCCACCTTCTTCAAGGCGGAGCCTTGCACGCGGCTTTCAATGGAGGCGACCTCGATGGCGGTCTCCAGTCCGCCCGGACGCTCGGCGATCTGCCTTGCGGTTAAGGGTTTTCCCGATTCATCTAGGGGAATTTGCGCTACGCCGTTCTCCGCCGGCGGCAAGGCGGCGTAGGCCATCTGCTCAGGCGACATCAGCGCCCCGGGGATGGCCCCGGCTGGAAGTTGTCCTGGCCGCGCCGCTTGCGCCGGCGCTACCGGGATCGAGACGATCTTCATGATCAGCGGCCGCAGCACCAAGAGGATGACGAGGACGCCGACCAGTCCTAAGACAAAGAGCTCCGCAATGCGGAACAGGTCCGCTTTCTGGAAGCCCATGATATTGATTTCAATGGGAGACTCTTCAGAGCCCATGATTTCGGCGAAGCGCAGATTGACGACCTCGACATGATCGCCGCGCTTCTCGTCATAGCCGATGGCGGAGCGCACCAACGCCGTTAGCTGCGCCAGTTCTTCCTTCGGCCGCGGCGAATAGGTGATATTGCCGTCTTTACCCTCCTCATAGCGGCCATCCACCAGCACAGCGACGGACAGACGTTTCACGGTGCCCGCCTCGTGCACTTCAGTCTTGGTGGTGCGGGAGATTTCGTAATTGACGGTCTCTTCGTTGCGGGCGCTGGTCGAAGAGTTGGTTACCTTCTCGCCGTCCTGCGATGTGTCGGCGTCGGGCAGGTTGTTGGCGATCGATACCGATTGCGATTTGCTGCTTTCGCTGTCATTGGAGCGGTCTTCCACCGTCACCGTTGAGCGCGCCACCTGGCTTTCGGGATCATAAATCTCCGAGCTGGTGGTCACGCGACTGAGGTCCATTTCCACTGATACCTCGGCCCGCACCTTGCCAAGGCCCACGGTGCGCTCCAACAGGGCCTCGACCTCTTCGCGAATTCGCCGCTCATAATTGACGCGCTTTTCCTCCAGCGTCGAAGCCAGGGCATCGGCGCCCTCGCGGGCGCTACCCTTGGCCAGGAGGGTTCCTCTCTGGTCGACGATGGATACCCGATCCGGGTCCAGGTCGGGCACGGCGGAAGCCACCAGATTTTGCACCGCCTTGACTTGGCTGGTGGTCAACTGGCCGCGGGTCTTGACGGCAATGGAGGCGCTGGGCATCTGTTCGCTGCGGCTGAACAGCTGGCGCTGCGGCAGCACCAAATGCACCCGCGCCGAAGCTATGTTCTCGATGGATCGGATGGTGCGGGCCAGCTCGCCTTCCAGCGCCCGCACGTGATTGATGTTCTGGACGAAGGTGGTGGTGCCGAGAGCATCGGTCTTGTCGAAAATCTCATAGCCGACGGAGCTGCCGCCCAACGCCCCGTCCTGGGCGATGGACATGCGCAGCTCGTGGACCTTGTCCTCCGGCACCAGAATGGTCGAGCCATCGCTGTTGAGCCGGTAGGGGACCGACTGGGCGTCGAGCTTCTGCTGGATCTTGGCGCTGTCGGCGGCGTCAAGATCAGCGTAAAGCAACGCCATCTTGGGCGCCGTCAGATGCATGGTGATAAAGAAGAAGAAGGCTACCAGGCTGGCGCCGACCGCGGCCATGGTGGCGAGTCTGGCCGGCCCCAGCCCGCGGAAGAACTCAATGATACCGTTCACGAGATCGCTACCCTTGACTTGTAATGTCCGTGGTCCAGAAGGAGCGAACCGGCTATAGCCGGCTCCCTCGCTCCCACACCAGGCAAGGTAACAATCAGATCGTTAGCAAGTGGTTAAGACTAGGCAAATAATGCCTATTTCACCCCAAACCCGGTCAGTTGGAGGCCGAAGCGGTATGGCCCCGATAGAGCTGCACTCGGGTCGTGCGCAGGCCGGGCAGGCCATTGCGGTCGATGGCGCGCTGCCAGGACAGGAATTCCTCCACCGACAGGGTATAGCGCTCGCAGGCCTCTTCCAGGGATAAAAGCCCGCCGCGAACCGCCGCCACCACCTCCGCCTTGCGGCGGATCACCCACCGCGCCGTATTGGGCGGGGGAAGGGTATCCAGGGTCAAGGGTTCGCCGGTCGGTCCAATGATCATCGTCGGACGGTTTTTCTGGTCGAGACTCATCGTACTTCCGTATTCACTGCACATTGCAATCGACCATATCGCCGCCGGCCTTAAGAAAGCTCTAAAAAGCGGGGTTAACCGATGGTGAATAATCGCTGCAATTGCATTAAATTTGTTCACGAAAAACGGCGGTCCAATGGCGTCATCGGACCGCCGCCCATGGCGAGAAAAGGTTACCGCTTGATGCGGTTCAATTCGTCCAACATCTCGTCCGCCGTGGTGATCACCCGGGTATTGGCCGAGAAGCCGCGCTGGGTGGTAATGAGCTCGCTGAACTCGCGAGCCAAGTCCACGGTTGAGGCCTCCAGCGTGGAGGGCGCGACCGTACCGGCGCCGCCGTCGCCGGCGACCTGCAAGGTAAAGGCGCCGGAGATGTCCGACAGGTCGTAGGAATTGCCCTGCCGGCGGGTCAGGCCGTCCGGATTCTGGAACACCGCGATCGGCAGTTCGTAAACCTCCTTGGTCAGGCCGTTGTCAAACAGCGCCGTCACCCGGCCGTCCTTGGCGATGGAGACGCCGTTGACGTTGCCGAACCGGGCGCCGTTGGTCGAGGAGGAGATCAGGGTCGAGGGGGTATCGAACTGGGTAAAGCCGTCAACGTCACCGTCCGTGCCCCAGTTGATGGTGATGGCGCTGTTATCGGCGTCCGAGGCGCCGCCGGTCCAGTCGATATTCAACGGGCTTTGCAGCGCGGCCGAGGTGGTGGTCAGGTCGAGCGAGCCATCGGTATTGAAGGCCAGCGTGCCGGTGGCGATCTGGGAGCCGGACAACGCCGGCACGCCGACGCCGTCTTTGGCCCAGATTTCCACATGCCACTGGTTGGGCGTGGAGCTTTTGAGCGCTCCGATGGTCAGGTTATGGGTGGTGCCCAGGCTGTCGAAAATCTGAATGTTGCGCACGAAGTCGGGCTGCACGTTGCCGGATTCCATGTTGTTGGCCGCCACCGCGGGGTTATAGGTCGCTTCCTGCGCGCTTACCGCCTGCGAAGATTGCAGGTTGCCGCGCAACGGGCTGATGGTGGTGGACGCCTCGGCGGTGCCGGTCAGGCCGGAGATGGTGATCGGCACCAGTTCTTCGACGCTGCGGTTGGGCGGCGTGTTGCCGCTGGTATCGAGCGGGAAGCCAAGCAGGTACTGACCGGCGGTATTTCTTAAAAAGCCCGCCTCATCCGGCACGAACGATCCGGCGCGGGTAAAGCTGACCACCGCAGAGTTGGCGTCCGGCGTCGGTCGTACGGAAAAGAAGCCGGCGCCGTCGATGCTCAGATCGGTGGGCGAGCTGGAGGATTGCAACAAGCCCTGCTTGCTGATCAGATTTTGCGGCAGGGCCTGCACGCCGCCCGGAGAGTAGCGGGTGGTGGACCGGGTTTCGGTCACCAACGTCGAGAAGCGCGCCCGCACTTCCTTATAGCCGATGGTGTTGACGTTCGAGATGTTGTCCGAAATCATGCCCAACGCGCCGCTGTAGGCGGACAGGCCCGAGACGCCGGAAAATAGCGCTGCATAAAGACTCATTTTTCTTACTCCTTAACCCAAAGCCACAAAGGCAAAAAATCAGAAAGTCCGTTAAGCGATGGGCGAACCACCGCACCCCTCTTCTGAAGGGCGATCATGAGGATGGATCGTTCGGCTTTGGCAAGCCGATCGACTGAATGTTATCGACGGGCAGCAGCACGCCGTTGATGGCCAGAAGATTCTCGCCGGCGACACGCTCCACGCCTTCGACGATGCCGCGAATGAAAATGTTGCTGCCGATGGCGTTGCCGGCAGCGGAGGTGGCGGCAACTTCAAGGCTGTAGATGCCATCAGGCGCGGTGCCGCCGCTGTTGGTGCGGCCGTCCCACTCGAAAGTGTGCGCGCCGGGGGCGGTTTCGCCCTTGGTTTCGTAGACCACTCTGCCGGCGCCGTCGCGCACGGTGATCTTGGTTTCCTCAGCGCGCAGATCAAGACCGTAATTCCAGCTTGCCTGCCCGTTCTGCAGCGGCGCTTTATCGCCCACCGCGTAGACTTCCTTGCCGATATAGGCGACCGCTCCGGCGATATCCTGGCTGGCAAGCCGGCTGATGATGGATTCGAGATTCTTGTTGGTGGCGATCTGCTGCTCGACGCTGGTGAAGCTGACGAGCTGCTGGGTGAACTGAGTGGAGTCCATGGGCGACAGCGGATCCTGATACTGCAATTGCGTGGTCAGGAGCTGCAGGAAGGTGTCAAAATCCTTGCCGAAAACGGCCGCGGCCTTACCGGCTTGGCTGGACCCGTTGGTGGCGGAAGTAGCGTTGGCGACATCCATGAGTGATATTCCTTATACGCGAATGTCCAGGGCGCGATCGCTCAGCGTGGCGACAGCAACAATATTGTCGCTCGTCTCACCGTCATCAGTTGTCGGATCCTTGGCGTTGCCATCGCCGTGAGCCGTCAATGCGGATTTCGGCTCCTTGTCGCCGCCCGATAAGGTAAAGCTCAAGCTGCCGGCATCCGCTTTCAGGCCGGCGTCCTGCAGCGCCCGCTCCAACAGTCCGTGGTGACGTTCAAATAACTGCAAGGTCTGTTCATTATCCGCCGCCAGAAGGGCGCTTACCCGTCCATCCTGGTGCATTTCCAGCTTGACTTCGATGCGGCCAAGCTCCGGCGGATCGAGCCGGATTTTGAATTCATTCTGGCCGTCGCGCACGGCATGGCCGATGTGGGCGGCGACCTGGGTCGCGACATGGGTCGCCAGCGGTGCGGAAAGGTTGATGCCCGCTGGTCCGCGCGCATTCATGTGTGACAGCATGACTCCGGGAGTCAGCGGCGTATCCGAAAGGCTGCCGGCCTTTGCGCCGGAATCCGACAGGGGTGACAGCAAGTCAGCCTCATTCACCGGCGCTTTGCCGTCACCCATGGCCAGGGCGCGCACGGCCGCTGCGATGGGATTTTCCGCTTTGGCGAGGGACGGCGCATTCACTTGAACAGATGCCGCGCTTGCGTCCGTATTTTGCGACGCCGACGGGACGCCTTGGCGAGTGATCTTGAGGGCGGCGGCTCTTAAGAAAGGCTCATCGGCGGCAAGACGAGAGATGTCCGGCTCCAATCCGCCGTCAAGCAGGTCAGGAGCAGGAACAGGTGCGGACGCGGACGGCTCCGGAACGCTACCCATGCCTTTGGCGAGGGCGCGGCCACCGGCGAGGCGGGCCAGCTCTATGCCGGCAATCCCCTGATCATGGGCCGCGCGAATGGCGTCGGCGGGGACAGTTTTCGCATTCTGATTGTCTACCGATGGTTGCGGCGCGGATGAACTGGGCACCTCGCCGCCGTTACCGGCGGCGCTCTCCAGGCCGGCCGCCAAGGATGCCAGAAGCTCCGCCATCCCTGTTTTCGCCATGCCGGCGTTGGCAGTCCGGGGGGCGGATTCGCCGGTCGTTTCAGTCGTGACGAGGCTGGGGGTCAGGGTCGGCCGCGGCAGGGCGGCTATCAGAGCGGCCAGGAAAGGCAGCGCTGCGGCGGTCGGGTTACCGTCGTTCGCGGCGTCGAAATCAAAGGTCGGGAGGTCCGACAGCTCGCCGGCGGGGGTAGCGCCGTCGACGGCGGGTAATGCCGGCAGGGAATTTTTCAGGTCGTTCAAGGCCGTAAGTATATCCGCGGGAATGTTAGGCAGACCCTGGTTGATTGTAAGGGCGAGTTCAGGGGGTAGCTGCAATCCCACATCGGACAGGCCCGACAATCCTTTCAAGGTAGCGGCCGCGGTCATGGCCTGCTGCCCGTTCATGCCGGCAAACTCGGCAAGCAGCGCGCCGAAGGGCGTTGAGGAGGGGGCGGCATTGCCGCCGACGTTGCCGCCAAGCAGTGCAAAAAAGCCCGCGGCGCCCTGCCCGGCGAGCAATGCTTGTCCCTGAAATGGTACCCCGATCATACGTACTCTGCCTCGTTTGCCGAGGCCGTTCTGGCCAACCACACCCAGGCATTCGGCCCGTGCGTTCGCCAATGGATGTGCAAACCGTGGGCCAACTTCCAAAAAACAATCATCTATTTGAAATATAAGGAGTTTGCTGATCGACGGAAGGTCGTCTCGGGGGGCAGGTTTTGCCGTGCGGGCAGAAGCTGCCGGCAGCTTTGCGCCACCTGGCATGATCTGGACAAGAATTGCCGACGGCCCCTCCAGAACTGGCCCCGACATTGCATTAACCTGGATGGGCCGGCCATGGCGATGGCTGGCGCAAGCCGCAAGACAGGTCTTTTTGGATGATAAGAATATCTAAAGATATCAATATGCTGAGGAGTGAAGTTTGCGACCGCCACCGGTTTGACGAAAACCCGGCGGTGGGCAGCTTTTTCCGCATAAAGACGTCAAGCCTGCCCGGTGGGCTGCAGAATCGGCAAGCTTTGCCGGCCATGAAGCGTGGCGCGGCGGTGAGCGAATAAGGAGATTAAGTCATGTCGCTCGGGGCAATCATGAATTCGGCGTTGACCGGGTTGTTCACCAACCAGGCGGCGTTGCGCGTTACCTCCAACAACATCGCCAATGTCAATACGGTCGGCTATGTGCGGCAAGTGGTGCGGCAGGAACCCATCGCCGATGGCGTGGGCGGGGTGCGCATTTCCGGCATCGATCGCGTCGTCGACAAGTTTCTCGACGAGGCGGTGCTGACCAACTCGGCGCATGCCGCGCGCTATACGGTCGAGCGGCAGTTTCACGACCGCATTCAGGCATTCATCGGCCGGCCGGACAGCCAGACCAACTTGTCGGCGCGGCTTGATAACATGTTCCAGCGCATGGGCGCGCTGAGCCAGGATCCCAGCAAGCAAGTGCTGCGCCAGGATGTGTTGTCCGGGATCGAGAATTTTTCCAATGAGTTGTCGCGGCTGGCGGATGAAATTCAAAATATGCGCGCCGACGCCAGCTATCAGATCGCCGAGCGCATCCGCAAAGCCAATGCCGCCTTGGAGCGAATTGATGCGCTTAATCCGCTGATCGTCAAGCAGACGGTGCTGGGCCAGGAGGCGGGACCGCTGATCGAGCAGCGCTCGCAGGCGCTGGCGGAGCTCGGCAATTTGATCGATATCCGGTCGCATGATCAGGGTGACGGCTCGATCCATATCACCACCTCGAACGGAACGGTGTTGCTCAGCGGCTCCCGCTATCAGCTCAAATATACTTCGCCCGGCACCGCCACATCGGAAACGGTGTTCTCGTCGATCACCGCCCACGCCGTCGATCCCATCTCAAAGACGGTGGATCCCAATGGCATTGTTCTCGATGGAACCCTGCTGGGCGGCGAGATCAAGGGCCTCTTAAACCTGCGCGATCAGGTGCTTCCTGACATGGCAAACGAACTCGGTCGGCTCGGCGGTTCGGTGATCGATCAGATAAACGCCGCCCATAACGCAAGCGCAGCGTTTCCGCCCCCCAATTCACTGACCGGCCGCAACAGCGGCATTTTGGCCACTGACTTGCATGGCTTTAGCGGCGCCAGCGATTTCTTGATCACCGATTCCACCGGCACGGTGATTGAAAAAGTCACCATCGACTTTTCGGCGATGCCGGCGGGATCAACCATTCAGGACGTCATCAATGCGGTCAATGCCGGCCTTGCCTCAGGCTCGCTGACTTTAAACAATGGCGTCATGAGCTTTAGCGCCAACGCCGGGCTTGGCGTCGCCATCGTCGATGACCCATCATCGTCCTCGGATCGCGGCGGCCGCGGTTTCTCCCACTTCTTCGGCATGAACGACCTGATGCAGGCCAAGGTGCCGACGATTTATCAAACCGGTTTCCAGGGCACGGACAACCATGGATTTACGGCGGGCGGGACCGTCAGCTTTGAGATTGTCGGCAGCGATAATCGGCAGTTGACGACGTACACGCTGACCATCGCCGCAGGGGATTTCAACAGCATCCTAAGCGATTTAAATTCAAGCGCGCTTAGCCAGTATGCAACCTTCTCGCTTGATGGCGACGGCGCGTTGGTGGTAACGCCGGTGACCGGCTTTGAGAATACAAAAATCAATGTCCAGTCAGACTCAACGCAGCGCGGCGCTTCCAGCCTCAGCTTCTCGCGTATGTTCGGCATCGGCACTCGATATCTCGCTGACCAGGCCAGCGGTGTCGGCGTCGTTTCCGCCGTCTCAACCACGCCCAACAGACTCGCCGTCGGTCAAATTGAATATGGCGTCGGCGTTGGTCAAGTGGCGATAGGCGCCAGCAACGGCGGCGGCGCCAAAGCGCTGCAAGCCGTGGAACTGGCAATCAACAGCTTTCCTACTACCGGCAAGATCGGCGCCATCAGCGGCACGCTGGCGCAGTATTCAGCGGCGATATTAAGCAACATGGGCCTGCTGGCCCAGGATGCGTCAAGCCGCGAGGTCGATACCCAGGCGCTGGTGCAGGAATTAAGCAACAGGCGGAACGAGGTTTCCGGCGTCAACCTCGATGAAGAATTATCGAACATGGTGATTTATCAGAATTCCTATAATGCTTCGGCGCGGGTCATTTCCGCCGTGCGCGAGCTTTACGATGCGCTGCTGGCGGTCGTGTAATAGGCTTTTTGGAGTACGCTCATGACCAGGGTCTCAAGTTTTGGCCATAATCAATCCATGGTCAGCAGTCTGCTGCAGAACCAGGCGCGGCTGTTTGACGTGCAGCGCCAGATTAATACGGGTAAGAAAGCAGATGAATTTCGCGGCTACACGCGGGAAGCGGAAACGCTTTTGTCGGCAAGAACGTTAAAGAGCAGGACGGATGGCTACATGTCGGTCGCCAAGGAGATCCGTCGCAAGCTCGATACCAATGAATTGCAGATGGAAAGCGTGCGTAGCGCTGGGGATGATTTAAAGCAGACCATCATTGACGCGCTTGGCCAGAATCAGGCGATTTCATTTTCCGAAAGCTTGCAGCAGGCGGTCGCCAGCGCGCTCTCTGCGCTTAATACGCAAATCGCCGGCAACTACATCTTTGCCGGCTCGCGCACCGATACCAAGCCGGTGGCGGCGCAATCCTTGGCGGATCTGGTCGCCGCGCCATCGGTGGCCAGCCTGTTTCAGAACGATACCGAGAAGCTGTCAGGCAGGGTCGGCGATAATGTGGAGATTGAATACGGCCTGATCGCCAGCGATATCGCCACCGATCTGTTGACTAGCCTGAAGGCGTTGGCGGACTATGACGCCGGCCCCTTTGGCCCGCTGGATGGCCCCTTGACGACCGCCCAGCGCAGTTTCCTGCAAACCGAGATGGCCAATTTGACCACCGCCATTGATACCGTGCAGTCCTATATATCGCAGAATGCCTTGCGTCAGAATCGCGCCGAGGACGTGGTTGAAACCCTGGATGCGAGCAATAATTTTCTCGAGGTATTCATTTCCGACATCGAGGACGTGAATCTGACCGAGGCGGCGACGCGACTGAATGGCGATCAGCTTGCCTTGCAGGCGTCCTACAACATCATGGGTCAGTTGTCCAAACTGACGCTCTTAAATTATCTCTAAAATTATCGTCAGCCGGCGGCCGAGATATTTCCCATAGGCTCAAGGCGGCGTTCGAGTTACCATGGCGATCACTTTAAGAATTTACAGGAGATCGCCCGATGGCTGCACAGAAAAACCGTCAATGGACGCTTGCCAAACGTCCCCATGGCGAGCCGACCATGGAAAATTTCAAGCTGATGGAAACGACGCTGCCGACGCCCGGCCCCGGCCAGATCTTGGCGCGTACGCTTTACCTGTCGCTCGATCCTTATATGCGCGCCCGCATGGATGACGTGCCGTCCTATGCCGCGCCGACGGCGATCGGCGAGGTGATGACCGCGGGCACGGTGGCGGAGGTGATCATCTCCAATGACCCGGCGTACAAGCCCGGCGACGTGGTGGTGGGGCAGGGCGGCTGGCAGGAGTATTGGGTACTGCCTGCGGCGGAGATTTATAAGGCGGTGACCGGCCCTTTCCCCTTGTCCTATAACCTCGGCCTTCTCGGCATGCCGGGCTTGACCGCCTATACCGGGCTGATGCGGATCGGCGAGCCCAAGGCCGGGGAGACGGTGGTGGTGGCCGCCGCCTCGGGCGCGGTGGGCGCGGTGGTGGGCCAGATCGCCAAACGGCTGGGCTGTCGCGCGGTGGGCATTGCCGGCTCGGCGGACAAGTGCCGCTATGTGATGGAGGAATTGGGATTTGATGCCTGTCTCAGCCATCGCTCATCAAATCTGGCGCAAGCCTTGAAGGAGGCCTGCCCCAATGGCATCGACATTTATTATGAAAATGTCGGCGGCAAGGTGTTCGAGGCGGTATTGCCGCAGCTTAACACCTTTGCCCGCATCCCCTTGTGCGGGCTGATCTCCTACTATAACGCCGCCAGCGCCGCCGATATCGCCGGCAACCTGATGGCGCCCATGCTGCTGCGTGAGCTGCTGGTCAAACGCATCCGCCTGCAAGGGTTTATCGTCCTCGATACGTGGGCGGAAATGGTCGGCAATTTCCACCGCGATATGACGGCTTGGGGGGCGAAAAAGCCGTTCGTTTATGCCGAGGATATGACCGAAGGGCTGGAAAACGCCCCAACCGCGTTCATCGGCATGCTCCGGGGCCAGAACTTCGGCAAAGCCGTGGTCAAGGTGGCCTAACTTGCGTATCGGCCGGGAAGCCCTATATTCCCGGCCATGACCGCGACCCTGACATCCGCCACCGCCATCAATTCGCTGGGTTTTGCCCGCGCGCCGGCCGATACGCGCGTGGTCGTCGCCATGTCCGGCGGCGTTGACAGCTCGGCGACCGCCGCGCTGCTGCGCGAGCAGGGCTATGACGTGGTCGGCATCACCCTGCAGCTTTATGACCATGGCCAGGCGATCCAGAAGAAGGGCGCCTGCTGCGCCGGGCAGGATATCTATGACGCCCGCCAAGTGGCCGACCGGCTGGGCGTCCCTCATTATGTCCTGGATTATGAAAGCCGGTTTCGCGACGCCGTGATCGAGGAGTTTGCCGACAGTTACCTGAAGGGCGAGACGCCGATCCCCTGTGTACGCTGCAATCAGACCGTGAAGTTCACCGACCTCTTGGCCACCGCCCGCAAGCTGGGCGCTGAGTGCCTGGCCACCGGCCATTATGTGCGCCGGGTTGACGGGGCGGGGCGGGCGGAGCTGCACGCCGGGGCCGATCCCGGCCGCGATCAGAGCTATTTCCTGTTCGCCACCACGCAGGACCAGCTTGATTTCCTGCGCTTTCCCTTAGGCGCCTTGAGCAAAGAGGAAACCCGGGCGTTGGCCGCCCGCCATGGTCTCGCCGTGGCCGACAAGCCCGACAGCCAGGATATCTGCTTTGTGCCCTCGGGCCGCTACGCCGAGCTTATCGAGCGGCTGCGGCCGGGGGCGGGGGAGCCGGGCGAGATCGTCCATATGGATGGCAGGGTCCTGGGCGCTCACCCCGGGATCATCCATTTCACCATCGGCCAGCGCCGGGGGCTGGGCGTGGGCATGGGCGAACCCTTGTACGTGGTGCGCCTGGAGCCGGAAAGTCGGCGGGTGGTGGTGGGCCCCAAGGAGGCTTTGGCGGTCACGGAAATCACCTTGCGCGAGGTCAACTGGCTGGGCGATGCGCCGCTCGGCGAGATGCCGGTGGCGGTCAGCGTCAAGGTGCGCTCCACCCGGCCGCCCGTTGCCGCCACGGTGCGCCGTGAGGGGGCCGGGGCGGTGGTGACGATGGCGGACGGCGAGACGGGGGTATCCCCCGGCCAGGCCTGCGTTTTCTATCAAAAAAGCCGGGTCTTGGGCGGCGGCTGGATTGCTCGTACGCGATCGGCCTTGGCGGCGGCTTGACACCGCCTGGCGCTTCCGCCTATATGCCACTCACCCGCGGGGCTGACCCCTCGCGCCGGCCTCCATGTTCTGGGGCGGAGTAGCTCAGTTGGTCAGAGCAGAGGAATCATAATCCTTGTGTCGGGGGTTCAAATCCCTCCTCCGCTACCACCCATCCCCCCCATTTTAGGCGGGCTTGGGGGTATGGGTTGCCGCCGATGAGAGAGGCGAGTTTTCCTTTTAATTCAATTTCGTAGCTGCCGTCTGGTTGTTTCTGGCTGATAATCACGGATTCTATGAGGGCGCGCACCGCCTGGCCGGCGGATTGGTCCTGTCTGTGGATAAAATCAGCCGCCAGCACGGTCTCCAGATTGTTTACGTCGTCGAGATATTTCTCCACCGCCGCCGGGTGGAGCGTCACCA
The DNA here is from genome assembly GCA_003577275.1 of Pseudomonadota bacterium. Lineage (GTDB taxonomy): Bacteria > Pseudomonadota > Alphaproteobacteria > Sphingomonadales > Govanellaceae > PRO5. Next base: position 1,654 of record QEVO01000005.1, on the reverse strand, counting down.
CGTTCGGACGTTCGGCGCTGGCGGCGATGGCGTCCTTGATTTCCGCCAGTTCCTGCTTCGCCGCCGCGTATTTTTCGGCGAATCGCGCCTTGTCCATCAGCCCGTCGAGGTATTGATCCTCAAGGCGGTTCATGCGGGCGTCCACCCGCTTGAGGGCGGTTTCCAGGCGATCGCGCCGGTTGATGACATCTGCCGCCAGGCGCTGCCGTTCGGCGTTGTAGGCGCGGATGTAGCAGGCGATGGCGGCCGTGCTGCCGAGGTTCCTTTTAAGTCCCGCGAGCACCGTTCTTTCGATGTCTTCGATGGGGTAGCTTGTGGTGCTTTTGCAGCCGCTGCCCTCCTTCGCCCGGGTGCAGGTGACGCGGGGCCGCCGTCCTTTGCTGTCCTTGATGGACATGCCGCCGCCGCAACATCCGCAGCGCAGCAAGCCGGACAACAGCCGGCGTGGCCGCCGCGCCTCCCGGCGGGGCATGGTCTTCCGTCCCGCCAGCCGACGTTGCGCGGCCGCCCACAGGTCGGCGTCGATGATGGCGAGGTGGGGAGCATCCGCCCGCTGCCATTCGCTTTCCGGGTTGGCGCGGCTCACCCGTTTGCCGGTGTCGGGGTCTTTAATCATCCGCAAACGGTTCCACACCAGGCGTCCGACGTAAATCTCATTGTGGATAAAGCCGCTGCCCCGGGCGGCGTTCCCGTTGATGGCGCTGGCAAGCCAGGCCCGTCCTCGGGGCGGCGGGATGTTGTCGCGGTTCAGCCCTCGGGCGATATCGCGCGGCGTTTCGCCAGCGGCGTATTCGGCAAATATCCGCCGCACGATGGCGGCTTCCTCGGCGACGATTTCCCATTCCCCCGGGCGCCCTGGCGTCGGGCGGTAGCCGTAGGCTTTGCCGCCGGCGTGGCGGCCGTCCCTGACCACGCCGGCCATGCCGCGCCGCACCTTGTGGGCGAGGTCTTGCAGATAGAGCGCGCCCACCAGCCCCCGGATGCCGACCTGCACCTGATCGGCGCGGCCGTCATGGACGGCCAAGATTTCGACCCCGGCAAAGCTTAGGCGCTTATAAATGCCCGCAAGGTCTTCCTGATCGCGGCTTAAGCGATCGAGGGCCTCGACGATCACCGCCTTAAAGGCGCCCGCCTTGGCGGCGTCCATGAGCGCCATCAAGCCGTCGCGGCCAAAAAGGGATGCGCCGGAGCGGGCGCGGTCGTCATAGGTCGCCACCACCGCCAGCCCCAGCCGGGCGGCGTGGGCTTGGCACAAGGCCACCTGGTCCTCAATCGAGCGGTCGCGCTGGAGGTCGCTGGAAAAACGGGCGTAAATCGCGGCGGCGGTCATGATTGGCAGGCTCCCCTTGGTCGCGAATCTCCGCCTCATGGTCCCGCAGCGCGGCGCGCCGCGCAAGGGCCTCGATGATCCGGATGATGTCCGGGGCGAGGCGGGGGTGTGTCTGGCGGCGGGGGGTGGTCATTTATATCAAGCGCGTAAAAGACTTTGGATAAAGATTTTCAAATCCACCGAGTTTTTTAGTTCATCGACGATTTCATGTTCCCGGTTTTGCCGTCCGGCGCTGTCGGTGGTCATCGAATCACCCTGATGGCTTTAAGCGCGCGCTCCATGGCGCGGCGGTAAAATTGGCGGACTGACTCGCCGCCGTCGGAG
>QEVO01000013.1 GCA_003577275.1 Pseudomonadota bacterium | reverse complement strand
CTCCAGCGGTGGTTCGTCGACCTCGACGTCTGGCGGGTCATCGACTTCCACGTCGGGCGGCTCCAGCACATCGACTTCCAGCGGCGGCTCATCCGGTTCATCAACCTCTAGCGGCGGCTCATCGACCTCGGGGGGCGATGGCTCATCCGGATCGTCGACGTCCAGCGGTGGTTCCTCGACCTCGACGTCGGGTGGTTCAAGCACCTCCACATCCGGTGGCGATGGCTCATCCGGATCGTCGACATCCAGCGGCGGGTCATCGACTTCCACGTCGGGCGGTTCCTCAACATCTAGCGGTGGCTCGTCGACCTCGGGTGGTTCATCGACCTCTCCAGCGGTGGTTCGTCGACCTCGACGTCTGGCGGGTCATCGACTTCCACGTCGGGCGGCTCCAGCACATCGACTTCCAGCGGCGGCTCATCCGGTTCCTCAACATCTAGCGGTGGATCGTCGACCTCTGGCGGTGACGGCTCATCCGGTTCATCAACCTCTAGCGGCGGCTCATCGACCTCGACGTCAGGCGGTTCAAGCACCTCCACATCCGGTGGTGATGGATCATCTGGTTCGTCGACGTCCAGCGGCGGCTCGTCGACCTCCAGTGGCGGGACGTTGATTTCCACTTCCGGCGGTAATGGCTCGTCCGGCTCATCAACCTCAGGTGGCTCCAGCACGTCCACCTCCGGCGGCGGCGATCCGACGCTCCTGGCCGAGGCCGGACCGGATCAATGGGGTGATCTCGGCGCCAGCTTCCTGTTCAACGGCTGCGAGTCGCTGTTTAGTGACGCGCTGATCTGCGATTTCTCCGAAGGCTATCTGCAGGACCATTTCATGGCCGCCTGGTATCTCGGCGATCAGCAGATCGGCAGCGGCTTTTCCATTACCCTCGATACCGGCGAGGGCACGCTGTTTGACAGTCCGCAAAGCTATCTGCTGACCTTTGAGATCATTTTCCTGGATGGCGGCTCGCCAATCCTGACCAGCACCGACCAGGCGAGACTGGCGCTGGCCCGGCGCAACATCTCCGAACCGGCCATTTTGTTGATCTTCGTGGCGTCGATCTTGGGCCTCGGCTATCTTCGCTGGCGGCGTTGGTGGGCGTAGCGCCCGCGGGATTAGCACAATGACTGCCGAGCATTCAGGGGACAAGCGACCACCTTCGGCAACCAATTGCTGGCTGAACGCCATCGGCGCCGCTACCGCCGTGGGCGTCATGCTGCATGCCACGGCGCGCAACCTGCCGATTGAGATCGCCATGCTGTTGTGCGCGCTGGCGTTGGCCGCGCCCATCATTGTCGGTGACCTCCTCCTCTATCGCGTCTACAAGCGGCCTAGCGCCGGTCTGTCCCGCGATGCCAGGCAGGTCATGCCCAACGAATATGCGCGCGTGGCGACCAAGCTTCTGGGACTGTGGGCGACGCTGGGGGTGATCGCCGCGGCCTATTGGCTGTTTCCCGAATACCGCGGCGATTATTTCAAGCCGTTTTTCCGCTTGGCGATTCCGGCGCTGCCGATTTTGGCGCTGCTGTCGATCCCATATTTTTTTCTCGTCGACCGCCGCATGGATGACCCCCATGACGGCTATTGGCATACGGGCCGCCTCTTTATGGGCGTTCTGCCGCAGGATCGGGTAGCGTGGACAAAGCTTAAGGAACATATCCTAGGCTGGACCATCAAGGCGTTCTTTCTGCCGTTGATGACGGTTTTTCTGGCAAAGAATCTGCAATGGATGATCGAGCATCCGCCGCAACTCCATCTGGAGAATTTCCGTCTGGCGGTGCATTGGTGGATCACGCTGGCGTTTTTTCTCGACGTGTCCTTCGCCTTCGTCGGCTACACACTGACTCTGCGCGTCTTCGACAGCCACATTCGCTCCAGCAATCCGCTGCTCTTGGGCTGGGGCGTGGCCTTGATGTGCTATCCGCCCTTCTGGGCGCTATTTGAATCCCACTATCTCGGCTATAACACGCCGCCCAACTGGGAAGGCTGGCTGGCCAACTCGCCGGCGATCTATGTGCTGTGGGGCAGCGCGCTGATCTTTCTGATCGCCGTTTATGCCTGGGCGACGGTCGCGTTCGGCCTGCGCTTTTCCAATCTGACCCATCGCGGCATTCTCACCGGCGGCCCCTATCGCTTCACCAAGCACCCGGCTTATGTGGCGAAAAATCTTTACTGGTGGCTTGCCGCCGTGCCGTTCATACCCGACGGCGATTGGCAACAGGCGCTGCGGGCCTGCCTGATGCTGTCGCTGGTCAACGTCATCTATTATCTGCGCGCCCGCACCGAGGAGCGGCATCTGGCCAGCGATCCCGAGTACGTTGCCTATGCCCAATGGATCGACCGTCACGGCCTGTTCGCTTTTCTCGGCCGGGTGATCCCGCGCTTACGTTTTCGCGCCTCGGCGGCAGCTACGCCATCGGGTTGATGAGAATATTATAATTAGAATTACTCTACCCATTGTTGCTTTAATGCGGTATGCTTCAGCCAGATAAGACATCTGGGGACTGGGGTATGCTGAAAACGGCCGTCGTCATGGGCACGCGGCCCGAGGCGATCAAGCTGGCGCCGCTCATCGCCCGCCTGCGTCGCACGCCAACCATGGCTGTCGCCGTCATCGACACCGGACAGCAGCCGGCGGCTTTCAACGCCACCGCCGCGACTTTCGCGCTCAATGCAGATCACGCGCTGAACGTACAGCGAGCCGAACAGACGCTTGCCGATCTTACGGCGGATCTGCTGGCGGCGCTGGAAACGACACTCAAAGAACTATCGCCTGATCTCGTTATCGTGCAAGGCGATACCCAGTCGGCGCTGACCGGCGCCATAGCAGCGGCGCGGCTACACATTCCCATCGCCCATGTGGAGGCGGGATTGCGCACTGGCAATCTCGATGCGCCGTTTCCCGAAGAAATCAACCGCCGCGTCATCGCCGGCTTGGCCGCGCTTCATTTTGCGCCGACGCCATGGGCGCGCGGCAATTTGCTGCGCGAAGGCATCCCGAGCCAGACGATCGCGGTTACCGGCAATCCCATCATCGACAGTCTTGAGGCGTGCCTGAATGATATAGCACCCATCTGCAAGCAAGACGGCTGGCGGCGCGTGCTGGTAACCTGCCATCGGCGGGAGAGCTGGAACGGGGCGCTGTCCGGCATCGCCGCCGCCGTACGCCGTCTGGCGGATCGGCAGGCGGATGTGATGGTCACGGTGATCCTGCCGATTGCGCCGACGCCGCGCCGCGTCCTTGAAAGATTACTAAAGAATCATCCCCGCATTCGCTTCGCGACGCCTCTGGCGTACCCGATGTTCCTGCAGGAACTCCTAGCCGCCGATCTCGTCATATCGGACTCCGGTGGCATTCTGGAAGAAGCGGCAACTCTCGGCATCTCCACGGCAATCATCCGCGATCAGGTGGATAGGCCGGAAGCGCTGGAGCTGCCCTGGATTCGTCTTGCCGGAACGGAGGAAAAAGCCATCATTGCCGCCGCCGAGACGCTGTTGCATTTAGGACGGCACGACGTTGATCTCTGCGCCGGGCCTTTTGGCGACGGCAAGGCGGCCAAGCGTATCGTCAAGGCGATCCTGCGTTGGCGCAGAGGCGGCGCGCCGTTGTTATCGTGGCGGGACGAATTTCATCCCCCCAATCAAACCGCAAGCCGTCATGGCCGGGCTGTTTGAACTTTATCTTGATGCGCTGCGTATGCTCACCACGCTGGTCGCCGTGGTTATATTCATCTCCAGCCTGGATGATCTCATCATCGATGTTATTGCTTTTACCCGTCATTGGTATCGCCGGATCGTGATTTTCGGCCTCAAGGGCAAGCGGCCGCTTGCCGAAGACGCCTTGCGGCAAATGCCGGAAAAACCCATCGCGGTGCTGGTGCCCGCCTGGCAGGAAGCAGGCGTCATCGAGCGCATGCTGGAAAACGCCTGTCGCAGCTATGAGTATGAGACTTACGCCATTTTCGTCGGCATCTATCGCAATGATCCCAACACCCGCGCCGCCGTCGAGACCGTGGCGCGGCAATTTCCACGAATTCATGTCGTGGAAGCGCCGCGTCCGGGACCGACCAGCAAGGCCGATTGCCTCAACGCTCTTTATGCTGCGGCCACGGCGATGAAGCAAACGCCGCCGTTCGAGATTTTCGTCCTTCATGACGCCGAGGATGTGGTGCACGCGCTGGAGCTGAAGATCTTCAATTACCTCATTCCGCGCAAGGACATGGTGCAGCTCCCGGTAATCGCCCTGGAACGGCCGCTTGGCGATTTCACCGGCGGCCATTACATGGATGAGTTCGCGGAAAATCACGCCAAGGACTTGCCGGTGCGCGAATGGCTGATGCGGACCGTGCCGTCCGCTGGCGTCGGTTGCGGCTTCAGCCGGCAAGCGCTGGCGGCGGTGGCGCGCGCCCGGCAACACGGCCCTTTCAACACCCAAAGCCTGACCGAGGATTATGATCTGGCGCTGACCTTAAAATATCTCGGCTTCTCACAAATCTTCGTCCGCTTCGCCATCGCGCGGCCGCAGGGCGCCGATATCGTCGCCACCCGCGAATATTTTCCCAGCGACCTAAGCGCCGCTTGCCGGCAGAAGGCGCGCTGGCTGTTGGGCATCGTCTTTCAAAGCATGGCCGAGAATGGCTGGCGCGGCCCTGTGCGGGTGAAATACGCGCTGTGGCGCGACCGCAAGGGGATCGTCACCGCCTTGGCCGCCATCTTCGCCTATGTCATCGCCGCCACTTGGACGGCCTTTGCCCTAGCCTTCCACCTCAGCCGGGGACGCATCGAAGTTCCGTCCCTTGCCGACCATGGCGGCCTGACATGGTGGCTGCTGATTTTGAATGCGCTGTTACTCGCCGACCGCAGCCTGCATCGCGCGTTCTTTACCGCGCAGATTTATGGCTGGCGGCAGGGTATGGTTTCCATGCCGCGCCAGGTGTGGGGCAACATCGTGAATTTCCTCGCCGCGCTTAGGGCGCTGCGCTTGTTCATCCGGCACAAGGCCAACGGCCGGCCATTGGGCTGGGATAAAACCAGCCATGCTTTTCCTGATGCGCAGCAATTGGCGGAATGGCGAGGCGGCAGCCCATGAAGCGCGCCGCCGCTCTCATGCTCTTGACGCTTGCAGCGACCCCTGCCGCCGCCGACGATCCTTACGTCCGCGCAAAGGCCGGCTTTGCCGCCTATGAGCGCGGCGACTATAAGGCGGCGGTGGCGCAGTTTGAGGCGGCGCTGGCGGCAAAACCCGATCTGCCGTTGGCCTGGGCGCAATTGGGCTATGCCTATCGCAAGCTATCGCGCGACGGTGCGGCTGCGCATGCCTTCCGCCAAGCGCTGCGCGCCGGCATTACTGACAATCGCTATGGCTACCGTCGCGAAGTGCAAACGCTGGAGAACCACTTCGATGCCAGCGCCTATCTTATTTATCGCCAGGCGGCCTTAAGCGATGGATTACTGGCCGCCGCCGGGCCCTCGTTGGCGCAATCGCAGGGCGGCGTCGAGCTGGCCTGGACGCCGCCCAGAATCGGCTTTCGTGATGGCCGGCGATTGCAGATCTTCGGCCGTCTGGCATGGGGGCATAGCGATGATTTTGCGCTGCAGGAGGACAGCGCCCAAGCCGGCGTTGGCGTGCGCTACAAGCCTTGGCGCGATCATAACCTGGTATTCTCCGGCGAGCGTTTGGCGGCGGTGGGCAGCGCCGCGCGCGACGATTGGATGCTGCGCGCCAGCTACTCCTGGGATACGGGGTATGATCTTCAGCCCGAAGAAAAATCGTGGACTTACGCCACGCTCTATCTTGACGCCGCCATGATCGATCCCGCCGATCCTGACCTGCTGCTGGCCGGCGAGGCGCGGTATGGCCGCGCTTTGCGCATCTTCGGCGGCGCTTACGGCCCAGCCGTGCTGGCGACGCCGCACCTGGTTATTGCCGGCAACGTGCAAAAAGACGATTTTCACACCACCGCGCTGGTGGAAGCCGGGCCGGGGCTGAGCGCCAAATTATTTTTTGCCGATGCGCCCGAGTCGGCGCATGGCGGTACGCTGGAACTGCTGGTGCAGTATCGCGTCAAGATCGGCGGCGATAGCGCCGGCGGCTCCGGCATGGTGGCCACCATGGTGGTGCAGTATTAAAATGATATAGTCATTGCGAGCCCCAAAAGGGCGAAGCAATCCATTTTTGGATCGCCACGGCCACTAACGTGGCCTCGCGATGACAATTTTATCTGGTCATGCGTTATACTTTAGGCACGGCCCATACTCTTCGCCGCCACCTCGAAGACATCGCGGGACAAACCCTTAATGCCAAGAATGATCTCCAGTTCCGCCTTCATCAGCGCCTGGCGCTTGTGGTCGTAGCGCTGCCAGCGTCCCAGCGGATGCAAAAGGCGCGCCGCCACCACCGGATTGAATTTTTCCAGGGCCACTACCTGCTGGCGCAGGAAGCGGTAGCCATCGCCCGTCGCATCATGGAAGGCGATCGGATTAAACTGCGTGAAAGCGCCGATCAAGGCGCGCGCCCGATTGGGATTCTTAAGGTTGAAATCTCGGTGACGGGCAAGGGCGTTGACCGCCGCCACCGTATGCGGCGATGGCGTCGTCGCCTGAACCGAGAACCATTTATCGATGACCAGGTCCTCCTCGCGCCAGCGAACGTAGAAACGATTAAGCGCCGCGGCGGCCTCCGAGGCTCCCAGATGCACGATTTCGCGCAAGGCGGCGAATTCATCGGTCATGTTATCGGCGTCATTGAATTGATCGAGCGCCAGCGCCACCTCGGCCGCTTCCGCATCGGCCATGAGATAGGACAGCGCCAGATTCTTCAATCGCCGCGCCGCCACATCAGCGGCGTTGAACCGATAAGGTCCCGGGCGCAGATGCGCCCGATAGACAGCGCGCCATTCCTCGCGCAGCGACCGCGCCAACTCCGCGCGCACGAATTTGCGCGCTTCGTGAATGCCCTCCACATCGACCACCGCCATGTCGAGCGCCAGATCCCCCTCGCTGGGCAAGGTCAGGGCTTCGGCGATCAACGCCGGATCAGCGGTGTGGTCCTGCAAGGTGGCGCGGAAAGCATCGATGTCGGCGCTATCAATCGCCATCCCTTGGCCGGCGCGGCGCGCATCGACAAGACCGAGAATAATCTCCTTGGCAAGCTTCTGCGCCGCCTCCCAGCGATTGAAGGCATCCGCATCATGGGCCATCAAAAAACGCAGGGCATGACGATTGAGCGGCGCCTGCAACCGCACCGGGGCGGAGAAATCGCGTAAAATCGATGGAACCGGAACTTCTCGGACATCCTGGAAATAAAAAGTCTCTACCGCTTCGCGAAAATTTAAAACCACGGTGCCGTTGGCGTCAGGTTCATGCTTTTCGTTACTCACCACCGTATAGGACAACGGCCGGCCGTTATGTCCCAAAAGACCCACCGCCACCGGAATGTGCAAAGGCTCCTTGTCCCGCTGCCCCGGCGTTGGCGGCGTCGATTGACTGAGCGTCAGCGCCAGGGTTCGCCGTTCGGCGTCATACTGCCATAATGCGTCCACCACCGGCGTGCCGGCCTGGGCGTACCAGCGGCGAAACTGTTGCAGATCAATGCCGGTGGCATCCTCCATGGCGGCGACGAAATCGTCGCAGGTGACCGCCTGCCCGTCATGGCGCGCGAAATAAAGGTCCATGCCCTTGCGAAACCCCTCGGCGCCCAAGAGGCGGCGCAGCATGCGGATCACCTCCGCCCCCTTCTCGTATACCGTCGGGGTGTAGAAATTATTGATCTCGATGTACGAATCAGGGCGCACCGGGTGCGCCATCGGACCGGCGTCCTCGGGAAACTGATGGGCGCGGAGTAGGCGCACGTCGTCGATGCGCTTGACCGCCGCCGAGCCGTGATCAGCGGAGAATTGCTGATCGCGAAAAACCGTCAGCCCTTCCTTTAAGCTCAACTGGAACCAATCCCGGCAGGTGACGCGGTTGCCGGTCCAATTGTGGAAGTATTCATGGGCGATCACCCCCTGCACGGCGGCGAAATCGGCGTCGGTGGCGGTTTCCGCCTTGGCCAGCACGCACTTGGTATTGAAGATGTTGAGGCTTTTGTTCTCCATCGCCCCCATGTTGAAATCGCTCACCGCAACGATGTTGAAAATGTCGAGATCATATTCCAGGCCGTAGACCGCTTCATCCCAGCGCATGGAAGCCTTCAGCGATTCCATGGCGTGATCGCATTTATCCAAATCGCGCTTGGCGGCGTAAATCCTGAGCGTAACCTCACGTCCCGAAGCGGTGGTGAATTTATCCTCCATATGGCCAAGATCGCCGGCCACCAGGGCGAAAAGATAACTGGGTTTGGGGAACGGATCCTGCCAAACCGCATAGTGCTTGTTGTCGTCCAGCAGACCGGTCTCGATCAGATTGCCGTTGGACAACAGCACTGGGCACGTCGTGCGGTCGGCGATGATGCGCACCGTGTAGCGCGCCATCACGTCCGGCCGGTCGATGAAGTAGGTGATGCGGCGAAATCCTTCCGCCTCGCACTGGGTGGCGTAAAGCCCACGCGATAGGTAGAGCCCCTCCAGCGCCGTGTTGGTGAGCGGACTGATCAGGGTCTCGATCGCCAAAACGAAATCCGCCGGCGCGTTCGGAATGCACAGCTTCTCGGAGTCCACAGTATAGTCTGCGCCGCTGAGGGGCCGGCCATCGAGCGTCACCGATAAAAGTTTCATACCCTGACCATCAAGCACCAACGGCTCGCCAGCGCGCCGGCGCGTCACCGTCAGATGGGAGCGCACCCGCGTCGCTTCGGCGGCCAGGTCGATTTCCAACTCAACCGTCTCGATCGTGAAGGCGGGCGGCGCATAATCCTGACGGCGGATTACTTTGGGCGTCGATACGGAACGGGCATCGGCGGAAGAAACTGACATTATAGAACCCTTGGCGTGGCGATCATCATAGCCCTATGCTAGCAGCAAGAGCCGGGCGCGCAACACTTGGCTGCTCGCTGCCGGCTTGCCGTATTTATACTGATCCAGGATGGCCGTGTCGGTCATTGAATTTCAATTGGTCGAACAAAGGGTAGTTGCAAGTAATTCTCATTATTATTGACAATGGCCAGCCTTGCCGCTATGAAATGGCTAGGCACGAATCGGCCAGTACGGAGCTTGCGACCTATGTATGTCTGTATCTGCAACGCGCTAAGTGAAAGAAAAATAAGGGAATCCGCCAACCAGAACGGACCGGTGCGGGCCGTGGGGGATATTTTTCGCGCCTTGGGCGCCGAGCCCGAATGCGGCAAATGCGCCGCCCATGCGGTGGCTGTTTATCACGAGGAAGCCGCCCGCCACGCCGCCTGCGCCTGACTGTCCCTCCCCCTTCCAGGTTGACCAGGCGTCATCCAAGCGCATAGCCTGTAGAGCCACACACCGCGAGAGATGGAGGCGCAGCCATGAAAGGCGATCCCAAAATCATCAAGCTGTTAAACCTGGTGCTGAAGAACGAACTGACCGCCATCAATCAATATTTCCTGCATTCCCGGATGTTTCATAACTGGGGCCTGAAAAAACTGGGCGACAAGGAATACGGCGAATCCATCGACGAGATGAAGCACGCCGACAAGCTCATCGAGCGCATTCTGTTTCTGGAAGGGCTGCCCAATCTGCAGCATCTCGATCGTCTGCGCATCGGCGAGACGGCGAAAGAAGCGCTGGAAGCCGATCTCGCTCTGGAGCGGGAGGCTATGGCGCCGCTGAAGGAAGGCATCGCGCTGTGCGAGAAAAATCAGGATTACATCAGCCGTGAACTTCTGGAAGATATTTTGGAATCGGAAGAAGAGCACATCGATTGGCTGGAAACCCAGTTGGAGCTTTATGAAAAACTGGGCGAGCAGAACTATCTGCAATCGCAGGTCAGTTGAGAGCTGAAAGTTCACCTCACCCTATCCCTCTCCTCAAGGAGAGGGGATTAGACCTTCTCCTTTGAGGAGAAGGTGGCGAGCGGAAGCGAGCCGGATGAGGTGACAATCCACGTTTGGTTCTACACCATTTCTTCCTTGGTCTTCAAGAAGCGCAGCTTGGGCCATTCTTCCATCGCCTTATCGAGCCGCCAGGAATTGCGCGCCAGGAACACCGGCGTGCCGTTGTGATCCTCGGCCATGCTGGTGCGGTTAGCATCGGTAAAGCGCTTCACTTCGCCTGCCACGTCGCTTTCGATCCAGCGCGCGGTATAAAACGAGGTCGGCTCGAATTTGACCGGCACCTCGTATTCGGTGCGAATGCGATCGGCCAACACCTCGAATTGCAGCATGCCGACCACGCCGACGATCCACTCGCCGCCGAAATAGGGCTTGAACACCCGCGCGGCCCCTTCCTCGGCCAGTTGTTCCAGCGCTCGGCCCAAGTGCTTGGCCTTCATCGGGTCTTCGGGGCGCACGCTTTGCAGATATTCCGGCGCAAAGCTCGGGATGCCGGTAAAGCGCACCGCCTCGCCTTCGGTCAGGCTGTCGCCAATGCGCAGGTTGCCGTGGTTGGGGATGCCGATGATGTCGCCAGGCCACGCTTCCTCCGCCAGCTCGCGATCCTGAGCCAGAAACATCACCGGGTTGTGCAAATTCACGGTCTTGCCCGAGCGCACATGAAGGAGTTTCATGCCGCGTTTGAAGTGACCGGAACACAAGCGAAAGAAGGCGATACGGTCGCGGTGCTTGGGATCCATGTTGGCCTGGATCTTGAAGACGAAGCCGGTAACCTTGTCTTCATCCGGTTTCACCTCGCGGCCGCTCGCCGCCTGGGCGCGTGGTGGCGGCGCCAGTTCACAGAGCGCATTGATGAGCTCACGCACGCCAAAGTTATTGATGGCGCTGCCGAAGAATACCGGCGTCAAGTGACCCTCGCGGTAGGATTTCAGATCAAAATCAGGACACAATCCGCGCGCCATCTCCACGTCCTCGCGCAGTTTCGCCACCGCGTCCGCCGGCAACAGCTCATCAAGTTTGGGGTCGTCAAGCCCCGAGCAGGTGATGCCCTCGTCTTTCGCGCCGCCGCCGCGCTCGATTAAAATCAAGCGGTCATGCAACAGATCGTAGACGCCGCGAAACGCCTTGCCCATGCCGATGGGCCAGGTCACCGGCGTCACATGCAGCTGCAAGGTCTGTTCGATCTCGTCCAGCAGATCGAAGGGATCGCGGCCCTCCCGGTCCATTTTATTGATGAAGGTGGCGATGGGAATATCGCGCAGGCGGCAGACCTCGAACAGTTTCCGGGTCTGCGTCTCGATGCCCTTGGCGGCGTCGATCACCATCACCGCGCTGTCGACGGCGGTCAATGTGCGGTAGGTATCCTCGCTGAAATCCTCGTGGCCCGGCGTATCCAAAAGATTGAACATGCAGCCGTCATAGCCGAAACTCATTACCGAGGCGGTGACCGAGATGCCGCGCTCGCGCTCCACCTTCATCCAGTCGGAGCGGGCGCGGCGCGCCTCGCCCCTGGCCTTGACCGCGCCGGCCATCTGAATGGCGCCGCCGAACAACAACAGCTTTTCGGTCAGCGTCGTCTTGCCGGCGTCCGGGTGCGAGATGATGGCGAAAGTGCGCCGTTTGGCGATTTCGGTTTGCAGCGTCATGGGCCTTTAAAGCGTGCGAATCAATCGCGCGACCATAGCGGATTTGTCGCCGCTGTGAAGAGGGGACCGTCAGGGGCGGCTTGAGGCGCGGATGAAGTCCTTGACTCGGGGCGCGATATAGCGCCGCCATTTGCCGCCGTTGAAGATGCCGTAATGGCCCACCGCCTTTTGTTCATAATGGCGGCGGCGATCGGCGGGAATGGCGGAACAGAGGTCATGGGCGGCCTTGGTTTGGCCGACGGCGGAGATATCGTCGCGCTCGCCTTCCACGGTCATCAGCGCGGTTTTGGCGATGGCCTTGGGCTCAATCAGGCGGCCGCGGGAATAAAATTCACCCCTGGGCAGATGAAACTCCTGAAAAACCTGGCGAATGGTTTGGAGGTAGAATTCCGCCGGCATATCCATCACGGCGCGGTATTCGTCATAAAAGGCCCGCTTCGACTCGGCGCTTTCCTCGTCGCCGTCCACCAGGTGAAGAAACATCTCCCAGTGGGCGTCCATATGCTTTTCCAGGTTCATGGCTAGAAACCCGGCCAACTGCAAAAATCCGGGGTAGACCCGGCGCATGAAGCCGGCATTGGGCCACGGCACGCGGGCGACCACGTTTCCTTCGAACCATTCCAAGGGCCGGCTGGTGGCGAAGGCGTTGACCGCCGTGGGATTGATGCGGGTATCGATGGGACCGCCCATCAAGGTCATGGACAGGGGCGTCGCCGGATGATTGTCGGCCGACATCAAGGATACGGCGGCAAGCGCCGGCACCGACGGCTGACAGACCGCGATCAAATGCGCATTCGGGCCAATAAAATCCAAGAATTCAATAAGATAGTCGATAAAATCATCAAGATCGAAAGACCCGTCGATGAGCGGCACGTTGCGCGCGTCGCGCCAGTCGGCGATATAGACGTGATGGTCGGGCAACAGCTCCTGCACGGTGCCGCGCAAGAGCGTCGCATAGTGACCGGACAACGGCGACACCAACAGCACGCGGGGATCGTCGGGGCGCTCTACCGAACGGCGGAAGTATTTGAGCTGACAGAAGGTTTTCCGTAACACCACGTCCTCGGCCACCGCCGCCGGCCGGCCATCGATGAGCGTCGACTCCAGACCGAAGCGGGGCTTGCCGTAGCGCCGGGTAGTCTGCTCGAAGATATCAAGGCCGGCGGAAACCGCCCGCCCCGCCGGGGTGTTGGCCATGGGATTGAGGGGGCTTTTAAGGATCCGCTGGCTGATATCGGCGGCCAGCCGCCAGGGCGCCACCGCGGAGTGCTGCAACTCATAAAGGTGATAGAGCATAACCGTCGACCCTCAAACCCAGACGCGCCATTCTCAAGCTGGCGCTCTATATGTGGTTTTATTTTTGCACTGCACACACAAGCCCCATCATTGAGACAGAAATATCCCCTTGTCGCAAGAGGATTTATTTTGCTGTCCGGACAAGTCATGTTGCAAACGCGAAAACTTGCTTGGGTGCGAAGACCTTGCCGGCTATAGTCCCCAGCATCCGCCTCATAGATGAACGAAGCGTCAATCCATGCCTGAAAGCCCGCTTGCTCCCGTCTCCCTATCCGGCCGCCGCGCCGTGGTCACCGGCTCCACCAGCGGCATTGGCTTAGGCATCGCCCGGGCGCTGGCCGCCGCCGGCGCCGACGTGATGCTCAATGGCTTCGGCGATAAGGCCGTCATCGAGGCGGCGCGCGCCGACATCGCCGCCGAATATGGGGTAAAGGCTCTTTATTCGGACGCCGACATGCGCGATGGCGACGCCATTAAGGCCATGATCAACCAAGCGGAATCCGCCTTCGGCGGGGTCGATATCTTGGTCAACAACGCCGGCATTCAGCATGTCTCGGCCATCGAGGCGTTCCCGGTGGATAAATGGGACGCCATCATCGCCATCAATCTGTCCTCCGCCTTCCACGCCATCCGCGCCGCGCTTCCCGGCATGAAGGCGCAAGGCTGGGGACGGATCGTCAACATCGCCTCGGCCCATGGGCTGGTGGCCTCGCCCTTCAAATCGGCCTACGTGGCGGCCAAGCACGGCGTTGTCGGCTTAACCAAGTCGGTGGCGCTGGAGGTGGCGGAACTGGACATCACCTGCAACGCCCTCTGCCCCGGCTATGTCCGCACGCCCCTGGTGGAAGGCCAAATCGAGGATCAGGCCAAGGCGCACAATCTCGGCCGGGACGAGGTGATCCGCAACGTGATCCTGGCCGCCCAGCCCAACAAGCGCTTTGTGGAGGTGGACGAGGTGGCGGCGATGACCCTGTTCTTGTGCGCCGCCATGGGCCGTTCCATCAATGGCGCGGCGCTTTCTATTGACGGCGGCTGGGTGGCGCGCTGACAATAGGCGGCATGAAAAACCACCGGCACGACAAGCCTCCGCTGCTCGACCGCCGCACCTGGGTGTTGCTGCTGGGCGCGGCCACCGTGATCATCCTGATCCTGGTGCTGCGCTCGACCAACGGTTGAGACGCTTAAGGTTCCTACTCCGTCGCCTTGGCCTTGACGCCCATGGCGGTCAAGGCCGCCTGCGCGGCGGCGAGGCGCGCGATGGGCACGCGATAGGGCGAGCAGGAGACGTAATCCAGCCCCACGGTTTCGCAAAACGCGATGGAGGCGGGATCGCCGCCGTGTTCGCCGCAGATGCCGACTTTCAGGTCGGCGCGGACGGCGCGGCCGCGTTCGGTGCCCATCCGCACCAACTGACCAACGCCGTCGATATCCAGGCTGACGAAGGGATCGCGTTCGAAAATACCGTTCCTTATGTAGTCATCCAGGAAGCGGCCGGAATCGTCGCGGCTCAATCCCAGCGTGGTTTGCGTCAGGTCGTTGGTGCCGAAGGAGAAGAACTGCGCTTCCTCAGCGATCTCGCCGGCCATGAGCGCGGCGCGCGGCAGCTCGATCATGGTGCCCACCAGAAAATCAAGCTTTGCGCCTTTTTCCTGGCACACGGTTTTCACCACGGCGCTGACCTTTTCTTTCAGGATTTGCAGCTCGCGGCGGGTGGCGACCAGCGGGATCATGATCTCGGGCACCACGGTGTTGCCGTTCTTGCGCGATGTTTCCACCGCCGCCTCGGCGATGGCGCGGGCCTGCATTTCATAAATCTCGGGGTAGGAAACGCCGAGCCGGCAGCCGCGATGCCCCAGCATGGGGTTGAATTCCCTGAGCTCGCCGGTGCGTTTTTTTAGCACGTACACATCAATGCCAAGCGCCTTCGCCACTTCGGCAAATTCTTCCTCCTCGTGGGGCAGGAATTCATGCAGCGGCGGATCGAGGAGGCGAATGGTCACCGGCAGGCCGTGCATGATTTCAAATAGTTCGACGAAGTCTTGGCGCTGCATGGGCAGGATTTTCGCCAGCGCGGCGCGCCGGCCCGCCTCGTCCTCGGCCAGGATCATCTGGCGCACGGCGATGATGCGATCAGGATCAAAGAACATATGCTCGGTGCGGCAGAGCCCGATGCCTTCGGCGCCGAACTCGCGCGCGGTGCGGGCATCCAAGGGCGTTTCCGCATTGGCCCGCACCTTCAAACGCCGCACCTTGTCGGCCCATCCCATCAGGGTGGCGAAATCGCCGGCCAGCTCTGGCTTGACGGTAGCCACCTCGCCCACCATCACCTCGCCGGTGGAGCCGTCGATGGTGATCACCTCGCCGGCCTTCACGGTGCGCCCGGCGCACGACATTTCACCCGCCTTCATGTTGATGAATAGCGAGCCCGCGCCCGACACGCAGGGCCGGCCCATGCCCCGCGCCACCACCGCGGCATGGGATGTCATGCCGCCGCGGCTGGTCAAGATGCCTTTTGCCGCGTGCATGCCGTGTATGTCCTCGGGGCTGGTCTCGACGCGCACCAAAATCACCGCCGCGCCGTTGTTGGCGAGCGTCTCCGCTTCATCGGAATCAAACACCACGATGCCGCTCGCCGCCCCCGGCGACGCCGGCAAACCTTTGGTCAGAATATCGCGCGGCGCGCGGGGATCGAGCGTCGGGTGCAGCAGTTGATCCAAGGCCGCCGGATCGACGCGAGTCAGCGCCTGATCCCGGGTGATGACGCCCTCGCTCGCCATATCGACGGCGATTTTCAAGGCCGCCTTCGCGGTGCGCTTGCCGGAGCGGGTTTG
Organism: Pseudomonadota bacterium; assembly: GCA_003577275.1. Taxonomy (GTDB): domain Bacteria; phylum Pseudomonadota; class Alphaproteobacteria; order Sphingomonadales; family Govanellaceae; genus PRO5. Next base: position 7,879 of record QEVO01000013.1, on the reverse strand, counting down.
CAGCACCCACAACTTGCCGCGCTGTACGGTAAACTCGATGTCCTGCATGTCGCGGTAATGGTGTTCGAGCTTATCGAACACGCCGGCCAGTTCGCGAAACACCACCGGCATGGATTCTTCCAGCGACGGCTTGTCGGTCTTGGCGGCCAGGCGCGCTGATTTCGTCAGATACTGCGGCGTGCGGATGCCGGCCACCACGTCCTCGCCCTGGGCGTTGATGAGATATTCGCCGTAATAGGCCTTCTCGCCGGTGGCGGGATCGCGGGTGAAGGCGACGCCGGTGGCGCTGTCGTCGCCCATGTTGCCGAACACCATGGCCTGCACATTGACCGCCGTGCCCCAATCTTCCGGAATATCATGGAGGCGGCGGTAGGTTTTCGCCCGCTCCACCTGCCAGGAGCCGAACACCGCGCTGATGGCGCCCCACAACTGCTCGTTGGCGTCCTGCGGGAATGGGCGGCCCAATTCCTCCTCGGTCTTGGCCTTGAAGGCGGCGGCGATTTTTTTCAAATCCTCGGCATCGAGCTCGGTGTCAAGGGTGACGCCCTTCTCATCCTTCATCTCCTCGAGAATTTCCTCAAAGAGATAATGTTCGACGCCCAGCACCACGTCGGAATACATCTGGATGAAACGGCGGTAGCTGTCGTAGGCGAAACGCTCGTTGCCCGATTGTGTCGCCAAGCCTTTGACCGTTTGATCATTCAGCCCAAGGTTTAACACCGTATCCATCATCCCCGGCATGGACACCCGCGCGCCGGAACGCACCGAAACGAGCAGCGGATTTTTCGCGTCGCCGAAGGCAGCGCCGACGATTTTCTCCACGTGGCGCACCGCCTCGTCCACCCGCGCCTTAAGATCAGCCGGGTATTGCTGGTTGTTCTGATAGAAATAGGTGCACACCTCGGTGGTGATGGTAAAGCCCGGCGGCACGGTGAGCCCAAGGTTCGACATCTCGGCGAGGTTCGCGCCCTTGCCGCCGAGAAGATTTTTCATATCGGCGCGGCCTTCCGCCTTGCCGTCGCCGAACGTGTAAACCCATTTCGTCATGCCGTGCCTCGTTAGTCTATTCTATTCCGTTATCGTCACCCCCTTGATAAGCGGGGGTCCATTTAGCAGCCTGGATTCCCGCTTACGCGGGAATGACGTGTTATATCCACCTTTCACCTCACCCGGATGCTTACGCATCCACCCTCTCCTTTGAGGAGAGGGGTTGTTTACCCCTCGATCTTCGAGAAGTCGGCCACCGCGCTCAATGTAGCGCGAAACTCCGCCAGCAGATTGAGCCGGTTTTCCCGCAATGTCGCATCCGCATCGTTAACAGTTACTTTATCGAAGAAGGCGTCGATGGGTCCGCGCAACGTCGCCACCGCCGTCATCGCCTCGATCCAGCGTTCTTGGTTGACCGCCGCGGCCACACGGGCCTTGACGTCCTGTAATTTTTGGTACAGCGCCTTTTCCTCGGGGGCGGTGAGCTGATCACCGATGACGCCGCCGGTATAGGCGCGCTTGTCCTTCTTTTCCTCGATGGTAACGATGTTGGAGCCGCGCCGGTAGGCGGAGAGCAAGGTCGCGCCATCTTCAGTGGCGAGCATCTGTTGCAGGGCTTGCACCCGGTCGATCAGCCGCACCAGATCATCTTCGCCACCCAATGAGAACACGGCATCGATCAAATCATGCCGCACGCCCTTCTCGCGCTGCTGGACTTTGAGGCGATCGGCGAAGAAGCTCATTAATTCACTAAGTATATCGCTTAATATCTGCTCGCTTACTAACTTTGCGACTTCTACTTCCTTAGGAATAAGATTTTTTTGCGACCAGCCAGGTTCAACATCCTTGAACCTGATTTGTTTAGCCAAAGAAACCCCCAGCACTTCACGCAATTTTAGCCGCAGTTTATTTTCAACGATAAGCCGGGCAACTCCAAGAGCCGCACGACGCAATGCAAATGGATCTTTTGACCCTGTGGGCTTTTCGCCGATCGAATAAAAAGCACATAAAGAATCAATTTTATCCGCAAGCGCAACAACCACGCTCAATTTATTAGTTGGACAATTATCTGATGGCCCTAAAGGAGAATAATGTTCGCGGATCGCGGTAGCAATATCACTGCTTTTCCCTTCAAAAGCAGCATAGTACGATCCCATGATACCCTGCAATTCTGGAAACTCGCCAACCATTCCAGTAACAAGGTCAGCCTTAGAAAGTTTAGCGGGCTCAATTACGCTATCAGGGATTTCATCTAAGCGCCATGCGATAAAAAATGATAGCCCTATTATACGTTTGACCTTATCGCCGACACTGCCAAGCTTGGCGTGGAACACAATACCGTCGAGTTTTGGAACAAGGCTTCCCAAACCAAACTCACGGATAACTTTCAAATCCTGATCCCAGAAAAATTTCGCGTCGGATAAACGAGCTTTCAATACTCGCTCGTTGCCGGCAATGATGGCGCGGCCCTTGTCCTTGGTCTCCATGTTAGAAATCACGATGAAGTTGGGCGCGAGCGCTGACCCATCTCCGTTCGGGCTGAGCCCTTCGCTTGGCGCGCCCGTTCGCCCTGAGCTTGTCGAAGGGGCGGGCGCGCTACTCAGGACAGGCTTGTCGAAGCCCGAAGCCGCACGCCCTTCGACAAGCTCAGGGCGAACGGCCTTGACTGTTTTCAGCGAAAAATATTTCTGATTGGCGCGCATGGTGGCGGTCAGCACTTCCGCCGGCACGTCGAGGAACGCCGGATCGAACGAGCCCATCAGCGCCACCGGCCATTCCACCAGCCCCGCCACTTCCTCCAGAAGCGCGTTGTCCTCAATGAGCGACAAGCCGGCGTCGGCCGCCAGCAGTTTCGCGTCGGCCATGATCTTGGCCTTGCGATCTTGCGCGTCCAACAGCACGTAAGCCTTTTGCAATTTCGCCTTGTAGTCGGCGAAGTCTTTAACGGTGAACGGCTCGGGCGATAAAAAGCGATGGCCGCGAGTCTGATTGCTGACCTTGATGCCTTCGATGGCGACATCGAGCGCCTTGCCGTCAAACACACCGAGGATGGATTGCAGTGGCCGCACCCAGCGTAATGATCCATCAGCCCAGCGCATGGACTTGGGCCACGGCAGGCCGTGCACCACGGCGGGCAGACTTTCAGCAATCACCTCGGCGGTTTTGCGTCCGGTTTTCTGGAGTACCGCGAACAGCACGACGCCCTTGCCGGTATCGCGCTCCTCCACCTGATCGCGCGTCATGCCCACCGATTTCAAAAACCCTTCGATGGCTTTCTCCGGCGCATCGGCGCGCGGACCTTTGCGCTCCTCCACCGTATCGGGCGTTTCGGTGGGCAGACCATCCACCATCAACGTCAAGCGGCGTGGGCTTGCGAAAGACTCGGCGCGGCTCCAGGAAAGCCCTGCCTCTTTCAATTTGTCGGTAACCAGCCGCTGCAAATCCTCCGCCGCGCGGGCTTGCATGCGCGCCGGAATTTCCTCGGAGAAGAGTTCCAGGAGAAGTTCAGCCATGAGAATTCCCCTTAGTCCCCTCTCCTTTGAGGAGAGGGTCAGGGTGAGGTGACAACAAATATATCACCTCATCCGCCTCACATGCGTTCGGCACCTTCTCCTCAAAGGAGAAGGAATAAATCACCCCTCTCCTCATGCCCCCTTCTCCTTCTCCACCCAGGCTTCGCAGCAGCCCTTGGCGAGCGCGCGCACGCGGGCGATGTAGGCGGCGCGCTCGGTCACTGAAATGACGCCCCGCGCATCGAGAAGATTGAAGGCATGACTCGCCTTCATGCACTGATCATAGGCCGGCAGCGGCAGATTTTTCGCCAATAGCGCCGCGCATTCGCTTTCCGCGTCCTTGAAGTGCTGAAACAAAATCTCGGTATTGGCGTACTCGAAGTTGAAGGCGGAAAATTCCCGCTCGTTTTCCAGATAAACGTCGCCGTATTTGACGCCCTGGCCGTTCCAATCGAGATCATAGACGTTCTCGATCCCCTGCACGTACATGGCGAGCCGCTCCAGGCCGTAGGTGATCTCGCCCGACACCGGATTGCAATCGATGCCGCCCACCTGCTGGAAGTAGGTGAACTGCGTCACCTCCATGCCGTCGCACCACACCTCCCAGCCTAAGCCCCAGGCGCCCAGGGTCGGGCTTTCCCAATCATCTTCCACGAAGCGGATGTCGTGCTCCAGGGGGTCGATGCCGAGCGCGCGCAGGCTGTCGAGGTACATGTCCTGAATGTCGGCGGGCGACGGCTTCAAGATCACCTGAAACTGGTAGTAGTGCTGCAAGCGGTTGGGATTTTCGCCATAGCGGCCATCCTTGGGCCGGCGCGACGGCTGCACATAGGCCGCCTTCCACGGCTTCGGGCCGAGCGCGCGCAAGGTGGTGGCCGGATGAAAGGTGCCGGCCCCCACTTCCATGTCGTAGGGCTGGAGGAGGACGCAACCCCGCGCCGACCAGAATTGCTGCAGGCGCAGGATCAGGTCTTGAAACGAAGGTGCCGTTGTCTTCGCCATGCCGCCCTGCCCGGTCTTGCTGTAAAGGGTTGGAATTGGCCGCGAACCTACAGGCCGGACCCCCCAAAGGTCAAGCGCCGAACCGGCTCCACAAAGCGCGGCTTTCCAGGCCGTCCAACAGGTCGTCGGAGAGGGAGGCGCGGGTCAGCCCCAGCCGGCCTTTCAGCCACCCCCGCTCAGGTGCAAACACCTTAAAGCGGGTCTTGTCGCCAAACTTCGCCTTCATGACGGTTTTCATGTCGCCCAGGCCGTCCACCAGGCCCAGATCCTTGGCTTCCTCGCCGATCCACATGTCGCCGGAAAACAGGGCCTCATTTTGGGGGTCGATCTTGCCGGCGCGGCGGCTGACCACCAGATCACGGAAGATGCGGTGCATGCGGCGCAACACTTCGTCGAGCCGCGCCACGTCCTCCGGCTTTTCCGGCGAGAACGGGTCGAGCATGCCTTTGCGCGCCCCGGCGGTATGGAGCCGCCGCTCCACCCCCAGCTTCTCGATGGCGCGGTTCAGGCCGAAGCCGGCGGAGATGACGCCGATGGAGCCGACGATGGAGGCCGGGTGGGCATAGACCTCATCGCCGGCCAGCAGGATCATATAGCCGCCCGACGCCGCCACATCCTCGGCGAAGGTATAGACCGGCGCCTTTTTGTCAGCCGAAAGCGCCCGGATGCGGTCATGGATCATCGCCGACTGCACCGGCGAGCCGCCCGGCGAATTGATGGTCACCGCCACCGCCTTGACGCCATGGAGGCCAAAGGCCGCCTCCAGGCAGCCCTCGATACGGGCCAAATCCACCGCCCTGCCCATGCGGCCGCGGGACATGATCGCGCCATGGATCGGCACCACCGCCACCACGGCCGGCGGGTTTTTGAAAAACTTGAAGGGCAGGAAGGACAAATGACGTCTGATCATGGGATTACCTTGGGGACTAGCTTAGGGGAAACGGCGCGCCGTGGCGCAGGATGGCTTCGGCGGCGGGAGTAAAGGCTCCGCCCTCGCCATGGAGCACGAGACCGGGGGTCAGGGCAAGGGCTCCCTTGCCGCCCTTCCTCGCCAGCACGATCACCCGGATGGCCGGCGCGCCGACCCTGGGCCACAGGGGGACAATGCGGATATCTCCCGCCTTGCCGGCCAGGCCATCGAGCACGTCGGCCAGCCGGTCGGCGCGCTGGATGACGGCGATATGGCCCCTAGGTCTTAGGAATTTCAGGCACTGCGCCACCCAAGCCTGGGTATCGAGGGTCGATTCCACATGAGCCCGCGCCTTGGCCGTATCGGGCGGCGCCGTGGCGGCGGCGGGATCGTGATAGGGCGGGTTGCTGACCACCCAGTCAAAGGCGTTGCGCGGCAGCTCGCGGGGGGCCTGGGCGAGATCGCCTTCCAGCACCCGCACCCGATCGCCCAAGCCGTTCCGCTCGGCATTGGCGCGGGCCAGTTCCACCAACGAAGGCTGGACCTCCAAGGCATCCACCATCACCCCCGGCAGCCGATAAGCGATCAGGAGCGCCACCACGCCGCACCCCGTCCCCACATCCAGCACCCGCTCGCCGGGGCGGGCGGCCACGGCGGCGGCCAGAAACACGCTGTCGGAGCCGGTGCGGACGCCGGTTCTCGGCTGGGCCAGAGTGAGGCGGCCGCCCAGGAAATCATCCGCCGTCAGCGCCGTCATGCCGGCCGTTCCTTGGTCAACACATGGCCCAGCCCGATATCGCCAATAAGGCGGCGGGCGCGCTCGGCGTCGGCATCGGCCACGCACAACCGCTGCGGCAGGGCGCCGACGCTGCCTTCGAGCACGCTCATTTGGCGATCAAGATGAAACACCGCAATGTCCTCTCCCTCCAGGAGCGAGGTCAGGCGATGCAACAGGATCACATCGGTGCTTAAAACCAAAACTTCCACGTTCTCCTCAGCCAAAAAAACTAGAGCGGGCGCTGCCGGACCATGCTATGACCGGACTTCTATCCTGAAGGGGATAATGGAGAAATTCGGTCGTGGCCATCGTAGTACCGTTCGACGACGAGAAAAAGCGCGCCAGCGCCGACGCCTTCGCCATCCTGACCAAACTGGTCGAAACCGACCTGGCGCGGGTCAACGATTGCATCATGCATCGCATGGAAAGCCCGGTGGCGCTGATCCCGCAACTGGCTGGGCATCTCATCGCCTCGGGCGGCAAGCGGCTGCGGCCGATGCTGACCCTGGCCGCCGCCAAGCTTTGCCAGTATGACGGCGACCGCCAGGTGCAACTGGCCGCCTGCGTCGAGTTCATCCATACCGCCACCCTGCTCCATGACGACGTGGTGGACGATTCGGACCTCCGCCGGGGGGTGGAGACCGCCAACGTCATCTGGGGCAACAAGGCCAGCGTCCTGGTGGGCGATTTCCTGTTCAGCCGCGCCTTCGAGCTGATGGTGGAGGACGGCTCGCTGAAAGTACTGAAAATTCTCTCCCGCGCCTCGTCGGTGATCGCCGAGGGCGAGGTCTTGCAACTGACCACCGCCAACGATACCGAGACCACCGAGGACCAGTATCTGGAGGTCATCAGCGCCAAGACGGCGGCCCTGTTCGCCGCCGCCTGCCGCATCGGCGCGGTGGTGGCCGAACGGCCGACGGCGGAAGAAAAGGCCTTGGACAGCTACGGCAAGAACCTCGGCATCGCCTTCCAACTGGTGGACGACGTACTCGACTATTCCGCCAAGCAGGCGACCTTGGGCAAATCGGTGGGCGACGATTTCCGCGACGGCAAGATCACGCTGCCCATCGTGCTGGCGTTCCGGCGCGGCACGGAGGATGAGCGCGCCTTCTGGCGGCGCACCTTGGAGGACATGACCCAAGAAGACGGCGATCTGGAGCGCGCCATCGGCCTATTGACGAAGCACCGGGCGCTGGACGACACCCTGGACCGCGCCCGCTATTACGGCGGCATGGCCCGCGACGCCCTGGCGCTCTTTCCCGACAGCCCGACCAAACGGGCGCTCGTCGGCATCGTCGATTTCTGTATTGAACGGGCCTATTGATGGGTCTATAAGGGCGAACGTTTTTGGCGGGCCCCTCCCGGGGCCTTTAGGCTGTCGGGGAGTAGCGCAGCCTGGTAGCGCACCTCGTTCGGGACGAGGGGGTCGCTGGTTCGAATCCAGTCTCCCCGACCATAAAATCAAAGACTTAGCACCTATTCCCGAAAGCCTCCCACCTCCGTAAGTGCTATATAAGTGCAAGTCAGGGCTACTTCCTTAGCCTCACACCCGGCCCGCCGCCGTTCTCGGGAATGAATTGGACGCCAGCGGCTTCAAGGGCGGTCTTGATGGCTGCCATGTTGTTGGGGTGGGGTTGCCTTCGCCCTTTCTCGAAATCCCGTACCGTGCTTAATCCAAGGTTGGCAGCA
>QEVO01000004.1 GCA_003577275.1 Pseudomonadota bacterium | reverse complement strand
GGTGATGCCGGGCGACAACGTCAAGCTGGTTGTCGACCTGATCTCGCCGATCGCCATGGAAGAGGGCCTGCGCTTCGCCATCCGCGAAGGCGGCCGCACCGTCGGCGCCGGCGTCGTTGCGAAGATTTTGAAGTAAGTGAATGAAGCGAGTTGGTCGGGACATCAGCCCGGCGCGAGGTGAATAGCGATGGAAACGCAAAATATCCGTATCCGATTGCGAGCGTTCGATCACCGTATCCTGGATCAGGCGACGGGTGAGATCGCAAGCACCGCAAAGCGCACGGGGGCGCGGGTTCGCGGGCCGATCCCGCTGCCGACCCATATCGAGAAGTTCACGGTATTGAGAAGCCCGCACATCGACAAGAAGTCGCGGGAGCAGTTCGAGATGCGCACTCATAAGCGTCTTCTCGACATTATCGACCCCACGCCGCAAACGGTGGACGCGCTGATGAAGCTCGATCTTGCCGCCGGCGTTGACGTCGAGATCAAGTTGCAGGGGTAAGGAGCCATGCGTACGGGCCTTATTGCAAAAAAGGTAGGCATGACTCGGGTGTTCGCCGAGGGCGGCCAACATGTGCCGGTGACCGTTCTGAAAGTGGACGGCTGCCAGGTGGTGGCGCGCCGCACCGCGGACAAGGACGGCTACTGGGCGGTGCAGCTCGGCGTCGGCAAGAAGAAGGCCAAGCGCGTGACCAAGGCCATGCGCGGCCACTTCGCCAAGGCCGAGGTCGAGCCCAAGGAAAAAGTCGCCGAGTTTCGCGTCTCTGAAGACAACATGCTCGACGTCGGCGCGGAGCTGTCGGTGGGGCATTTCCTGCCCGGGCAGTATGTGGACGTCTCCGGCGTCACCATCGGCAAGGGCTTTGCCGGCGCCATGAAGCGGTGGAATTTCGGCGGCTTGCGGGCGACCCACGGCGTGTCGATCTCGCACCGCAGCCACGGCTCCACCGGCCAGCGCCAGGATCCGGGCAAGGTCTTCAAGAACAAGAAGATGGCCGGTCACCTCGGCGTTGAGAACGTGACCACGCAGAATTTGCAGATCGTGCGCACCATCCCCGAGGATGGCCTCATTCTGGTCAAGGGCGCGGTGCCGGGAAATGACGGAACCTGGGTGTTCGTGAAGGACGCCGCGAAGCGGCCGTTGCCCAAAGATGCGCCAAAACCGGCGGCGCTGAAGACCGCGGCGGCAGCGCCGGCCGAGGCTTCGGCTGAAGCCCCGGCGGCTGTAGAAAATAAGGACGCGTAAGCCATGAAAGCCGATGTCTTGACATTGGACGCCAAGAAGGCGGGCTCCATCGACCTTGATGAAGGTCTGTTTGGCCTGCCCGAGCGCGCCGACATTCTAAGCCGCGTCGTGCATTGGCAGCTCGCCAAGCGCCGCGCCGGCACGCAGTCGGTCAAGCAGCGCACGCAAGTGTCCGGCACCACCAAGAAGTGGGGCCGTCAGAAGGGTGGCGGCTCGGCCCGCCACGGCAGCCGCAAGTCCGGCATTTTCATCGGCGGCGGCAAGACGCATGGCGCGCAGCCGCGCTCTTATGCCTACAATCTGCCGAAGAAGATCCGCGCGCTTGGTTTGAAAGTGGCGCTGTCGGCCAAGCAGGCGGGCGGCAAGCTGATCATCGTTGAAGATCTGGCGGTCAAGGAAGCGAAAACCAAGGCGCTGGCGGAGAAGTTCGCCAAGCTCGGCTTGACGTCGGCGCTCTTCATCGACAGCGAAGTCAACGAAAACTTCATGTTGGCGGCTCGCAACATTCCCCAGATCGACGTGCTGCCGGTGGTTGGCGCCAACGTCTATGACATCTTGCGGCGCGATACCCTGGTATTGACCAAGGCGGCGATCGACGGCCTGACGGAGCGGCTGAAATGAGCGATCTTGCGCATTACGATATGATCCTGACGCCGGTGATTACCGAAAAATCGACCCGCGTTTCGGAGCACAATCAGGTAATTTTCCGGGTGCCGATGGACGCCACCAAACCCGAGATCAAAAAGGCGGTCGAGACGCTGTTTAAGGTCAAGGTGTTGGCGGTCAACACCGTGCGCGCCAAGGGCAAAAGCAAGCGCTTTCGCGGCATCGCCGGCCAGCGCTCGGACACCAAAAAAGCCATGGTGCGGCTCGCCGAGGGCCAATCCATCGATGTGACGACGGGAGTCTAGACGATGGGTCTTAAAGTATATCGTCCGATCACGGCGGCGCAGCGCGGCCTGGTTCTCGTCGACCGTAGCGGCCTTTACAAGGGCAAGCCGGTCAAGGCCTTGACCGAGGGGCTGCGCAAGTCCGGCGGGCGCAACAATCACGGCCATGTCACCGTGTGGTCGCGCGGCGGCGGTCACAAGCGCGCCTACCGCATGATTGATTTCAAGCGCCGCAAGCTTGATGTCGAGGCGACGGTGGAGCGGCTGGAATACGATCCCAACCGCTCGGCGTTCATCGCCCTCGTCAAGTACAGCGATGGCGAACTGGCCTATGTGCTGGCGCCGCAGCGCCTCAACGTCGGCGACAAGATCATTGCCGGCGAGCGGGTCGACGTGAAACCCGGCAACGCCATGCCGATGATGAACATGCCGGTGGGCACCATCGTGCACAACATCGAGATGAAGCTCGGCAAGGGCGGCCAGCTCGCCCGTTCGGCCGGTACGTTCGCGCAACTGGTGGGCCGCGATGAAGGTTATGTCATCCTGCGCCTGTCCTCGGGCGAGCAACGCAAGGTGCTGGGTGCCTGCTTTGCCACCGTCGGCGCGGTGTCGAACCCTGATCACCAGAACGTCACCATCGCCAAGGCGGGGCGCACGCGCTGGAAGGGGCGTCGGCCGTCGGTGCGCGGCGTCGCCATGAACCCCATTGACCATCCGCATGGCGGCGGCGAAGGCCGCACCTCGGGCGGCCGTCACCCGGTGACGCCGTGGGGCAAGCCGACCAAGGGCAAAAAGACGCGCACCAACAAGGCGACGACCAAGTTCATCGTTCGCTCGCGTCACGAGAAGAAGAGAAAGGGTTAAGCCGTGGCTCGTTCAGTTTGGAAAGGCCCGTTTGTCGACGGCTATCTGCTGAAGAAGGCGGAAGCGGCGCAAGGCAGCAGCAAGAAAACCACCGTCAAGACGTGGTCGCGCCGCTCGACGATACTGCCGCAGTTCGTCGGTTTGACGTTCGACGTTCACAACGGCCACAAGTTCATCCCGGTTTATGTCTCGGAAGAGATGGTCGGTCACAAGTTCGGCGAATTCGCGCCGACCCGGACGTTCCATGGCCATGCGTCCGACAAAAAGGCGAAGAGGAGCTAGAGCGGTGGGTAAGAAGGCGACACCCCGTCGGGTTGCCGACAACGAAGCGGTTGCCGTGGGCAACATGATCCGCGTCAGCCCGCGCAAGCTCAACCTGTTGGCCGGGCTCATTCGCGGCAAGAAGGTGGAGCGGGCGATTGCCGATCTGACCTTCTCGCGTCAGCGCCATGCGCATGACGTGAAGAAGGTGCTGCAATCGGCGGTGGCCAATGCCGAGAACAATCATCAGCTCGATGTCGATCAGCTGGTGGTGTCGGAAGCAAGCGTCGGCAAGGCGCTGGTGATGAAGCGCTTCCGGCCGCGGGCGCGGGGTCGCGTCGGCAATGTCGAGAAGCCGTTCAGCCGGATCAGGATCATCGTCCGGCAGGTTGAGGAGAGCGCGTAATGGGTCAAAAGGTTAATCCCATCGGGTTGCGTCTGGGCATCAACCGGACCTGGGACAGCCGCTGGTTCGCCGATGCCGGCGAATACGCGCAGCTTCTCCACGAGGATATCAAGGTGCGCGATTACGTGCGCAAGGCGCTGCCGCAGGCCGGCATCAGCCGCGTCATCATCGAGCGGCCGGCGAAGAAGGCGCGGGTGACGATCTACTCGGCGCGGCCAGGCGTCATCATCGGCAAGAAGGGCGCCGACATCGAGAAGCTGCGCAAGGACCTTGCCAAGCTGACCTCGGCGGGCGACGTCAGCCTCAACATCGTCGAAGTCAGGAAGCCTGAAATCGACGCCACTCTGGTGGCCGAGAACATCGCCCAGCAGTTGGAGCGTCGGGTGGCGTTCCGTCGCGCCATGAAGCGCGCGGTGCAAAGCGCGCTGCGCTTGGGCGCCGGCGGCATCCGCATCAACTGCTCGGGTCGCTTGGGCGGCGCGGAAATCGCCCGCATGGAATGGTACCGCGAAGGCCGCGTGCCGCTGCACACTCTGCGCGCTGATATCGATTTCGGCTACGCGGTGGCGAAAACCGCCTATGGCGTCATCGGCATCAAGGTGTGGGTGTTTAAGGGTGAAATTCTGGCGCACGATCCGATGGCTCAGGACAAGCGGGCCCAAGAGCACCATAAGCCGGCTGGCGTGCGTGGTTAGGCGTTAGAGAAGAGATTTCAAATGCTTCAGCCTAAGAAGACAAAATTCCGCAAGGCGTTCAAGGGCCGGATCCATGGCATGGCCAAGGGCGGCACCTCGCTCAACTTCGGCGCCTATGGCTTAAAGGCGGTGGAGCCGGGGCGCATCACGGCGCGGCAGATCGAGGCGGCGCGGCGCGCCATCACCCGTCACATGAAGCGCTCGGGCCGCATCTGGATCCGGGTGTTCCCGGACGTGCCGGTCAGCACCAAGCCGGCGGAAGTGCGCATGGGCAGCGGCAAAGGCGCGCCCGAGTTTTGGGTGGCGCGGATCAAGCCGGGCCGCATCATGTTCGAGATCGACGGCGTCGATCTGGAGACGATGCGCGGCGCATTCGATCGCGCAGCCGCCAAGCTGCCGATTAAAACCAAAATCGTCGCCCGTCTGGGCGAGCAGATTTCGTGATCGAGAGTAAGGAGCTACGGCCATGAAAATCGCAGACCTTCGCGATAAGACCGCAGATCAGCTCGGCGATCAGCTGGCGAGCCTGAAGAAAGAGCAGTTCAATCTGCGCTTCCAGAAGGCCACCGGACAGCTCGAGAACACGGCGCGGGTACAGGAAGTGCGCCGCGACATCGCACGGATCAGGACGCTCATTCGGGAGCGTGAGCTCAAGGCCGCCAAGGCTTAAGCGGCAGGAGCAAGGAGCGAGAAATGCCAAAGCGAATCTTACAAGGCGTGGTGGTCAGCGACCGCAACAACAAGACGGTAGTGGTCAAGGTTGAGCGCCGCTTCAATCACCCGCTGGTGGGCAAGGTGGTGCGTCGCTCCAAGAAGTACCACGCCCATGACGAAAGCAATGACTGCAAGGTGGGCGATGTGGTGCGGATTGAAGAGTGCCGTCCGGTGTCGAAGCTGAAGACCTGGCGGGTGCTGGAGAAAGTCAGCGTCGGCGCGCCGGCGTAAGTAGAGTTTTTTAGGCCGGCGGTATGCCGGCCGAGATGGGAAGCAGTGGGAACAGACCCATGATTCAAATGCAAACCAACCTCGATGTCGCCGATAACTCGGGTGCGCGCCGCGTGCAGTGCATCAAGGTGCTCGGCGGCTCGAAGCGCAAGACCGCCTCGGTGGGCGATATCATCGTCGTCAGCGTCAAGGACGCCATTCCGCGCGGCCGCGTCAAGAAGGGCGATGTGCATCGTGCGGTGATCGTGCGCACCAAGCGCGAAATTCGTCGCGCCGATGGCTCCAGCATCCGCTTCGACCGCAACGCGGCGGTGTTGGTCAACAAGCAGGGCGAGCCCATCGGCACTCGAATTTTTGGTCCCGTGGTGCGCGAGCTGCGCGCCCGCAACCAGATGAAAATCATTTCGTTGGCCCCGGAGGTCCTCTAAATGACGCAGGCAAAGCTGAAAATCAAAAAAGGCGACAAGGTCGTCGTGCTTGCCGGCAAGGATAAGGGCAAGCGGGGCGAGGTCATCGAGGTGTTGCGCGATGCCGAGCGCGCCGTGGTGCGCGGCGTCAATGTGGTCAAGCGCCATACCCGTCCCGGCCCGCAGGGCGCCGGCGGTATCGTTGACAAGGAAGCGGCGGTGCATATCTCCAACCTGGCGATCGAAGACCCGAAGACGGGCAAGCCGACGCGCATTGGATACAAGATTTTGGCAGATGGCCGGAAAGTTCGCGTAGCAAGAGCTTCCGGGGAGGTGATCGATGGCTGATTATCGTCCACGCCTCAAAGAGGTCTACGAGCGCGAGGTTCGCCCATCGCTCAAGACTAAGTTTGAGTACAAGAACGACATGCAGATACCGCGCCTGGACAAGATCGTCATCAACATGGGTGTTGGCGATGCGGCCCAGGATTCCAAGAAGGTCAAGGCGGCGGCTGAGGAACTGAGCCTGCTCGCCGGCCAGAAGGCGGTAGTCACCAAGGCCAAGAAGTCGATCGCCGGCTTCAAGGTGCGCGAGAACATGCCCATTGGCTGCAAGGTGACGCTCAGAAGCGATCGCATGTATGAATTCCTCGATCGCCTGATCAATATCGCCCTGCCGCGGGTGCGCGACTTTCGCGGCGTCTCAGGCAAGTCGTTCGATGGCCGGGGTAATTATGCACTGGGCCTGAAGGAACAAATCGTGTTTCCCGAAATCAACTACGACAAGGTCGAGAAGGTTCGGGGAATGGACATCATCATTTGCACCACGGCGCGGACGGACGAGGAGGCGAAAGCCCTACTCGCGGCCTTCCGGATGCCGTTTGCAAACTAACGTAAGCGTTTCTCGCGGGAAACTCGTATAAGGAGCGAGACCGATGGCGAAAAAGAGCTCGATTGAGCGGAACAAGAAGCGGATGGCAATGGTCAAGAAGGCGGCGGCGCGTCGCGCCCGCTTGAAGGCCATCGCCAAGGATCCGAGCTTGAACCCGGAAGATCAATTCCAGGCCCGTCTCAAGCTTGCCGAAATGCCGCGCAATGCCAACCCCACCCGGGTGCGCAATCGCTGCCAGATCACGGGTCGGCCGCGGGCGGTTTATCGCAAGTTCAAGCTGTGCCGCATTACGCTGCGCGAACTCGCTTCCTCCGGCGCGTTGCCGGGTGTTGTTAAGTCTAGCTGGTAAAGGAGCGCCGTCCGATGTCGATGACTGATCCGATCGGCGACTTGCTGACCCGCATCCGTAACGGCCAGCGGGCCAATAAGGCGGTGATTGAAACCCCTGCCTCAAAGCTTAGGGCGCGGGTGCTCGAAGTGTTGCAGCGCGAAGGCTACATTCGTGGCTACGAAACCGACGAGAACGACGGCAAGCCGTTTTTCCGCATCGAATTGAAGTATCACGATGGCGCGCCGGTGATCCGCTCGATCACCCGCGTTTCCAAGCCGGGACGTCGTGTTTATTCGTCGGTGAGCGATTTGCCGCGGGTCCAGAACGGTCTTGGTATTTCCATTGTCTCGACCCCGAAGGGCGTGCTGTCGGATGCGGAAGCCCGTGACGCCAATGTCGGCGGCGAGGTGCTGTGCACCGTATTCTAAGGATATAGAGAGATGTCTCGTATCGGTAAAAAGCCAATCAAAGTTCCGCAAGGCGTCACTGTCGCGCTGAACGACAATACGGTGTCCGTCAAAGGCCCGAAGGGCGAGCTGAAAGTGAAGCTCGTCGATCAAGTCGAGGTGTCGGTTACCGATGGCGCGGTAACAGTTGCGCCCCGCAACGGCGATCAGGTGGCGCGCGCCATGTGGGGGATGCAGCGTACGCTCATCAACAACCTCATCACCGGCGTCACCAAGGGCTATACCGAGGAGTTGGAAATCAACGGCGTCGGCTATCGCGCCGCGATCAAGGGCAAGGACTTGCAGCTGCAACTGGGCTACAGCCACGATGTGATGTTCCCCATTCCGGCAGGCATCCAGATCGCCTGTCCAGAGCAGACCAAGATCGTGATCACCGGCATCGACAAGCAGCAGGTCGGTCAGGTGGCGGCGAACATCCGTCAGTACCGCAAGCCGGAGCCCTATAAGGGCAAGGGCGTGAAGTACGCCAGCGAAACCGTATTCCGCAAGGAAGGCAAGAAGAAGTAAAGGGTCGAACGATGAGCAAGGGCGAAAGTCTTTTCGAGCGTCGCCGCCGTCGGGTGCGGACGAAGCTTCAATCCCAGCGTAGCGGGCGCGTCCGCCTGTCGGTGCATCGCAGCGGCAAGCACATCTATGCCCAGGTGATCGACGACGTCAAAGGCGTCACCGTGGCCTCTGCCTCGACCCTTGACAAGGCGTTTTCCGGCAAGACCGGCGCCAACGTCGATGCCGCCAAAACAGTCGGCCAGTTGATTGCCGAACGGTCGAAGGCGGCCGGGGTGAGCGAGGTGGTGTTCGATCGCGGCGGTTATCTCTATCATGGCCGGGTCAAGGCCCTGGCCGAGGCGGCGCGTGAAGCCGGCCTCAACTTCTAACGAATACTAGGGTAAGGAAGCCTGAACATGGCCCGTCCGGAACGTTTCGAGCGCGAAGAATCGGAATTCATCGAGAAGCTGGTGCACATCAACCGCGTCGCCAAGGTGGTCAAGGGCGGCCGGCGCTTCGGCTTTGCCGCGTTGATGGTGGTCGGCGATGGCAAGGGCCGTGTCGGCTTCGGCCATGGCAAGGCGCGGGAAGTGCCGGAAGCCATCCGCAAGGCGACGGAAGCGGCCAAGAAGTCCATGGTCCGCGTGCCGCTGCGCGAAGGCCGCACTTTGCACCATGATGTCGATGGCCGTCACGGCGCGGGCAAGGTCATGCTGCGCTCGGCGCCGGAAGGCACCGGTATCATCGCCGGCGGCCCGATGCGCGCGGTGTTTGAAAGCGTCGGCATTCGCGATGTGGTGACCAAGTCCATGGGCTCGTCCAACGCCTACAACATGGTGCGCGCCACCTTCGACGCCTTGTTGCGGCAGAATTCACCGCGCATGGTGGCGTCCCGCCGCGGCCGCAAGGTCAGCGATCTGGGCGCTCGCCGCGTCGAGGCGGTGCGCGAAGAAGAAGCAGCCGGAGAGTAAGCCATGGCGAAGAAAAAAACCCTCAAGGTGACGCAGGTCGGCAGCCCGATCCGCCGCGAGAAGAGCCAACGCGCGACGCTGGTCGGCCTGGGGCTCAATAAGCTTAATCGCAGCCGCGAGCTTGAAGATACGCCGGCGGTGCGCGGCATGATCGCCAAGGTCGCCCATATGGTCCGCGTCGAGGAGTAAACGACATGAAACTCAACCAAATCACCGACAAGGCCGGCGCCCGCAAGGAGCGCATGCGGGTCGGTCGCGGCATCGGCTCCGGCAAGGGCAAGACCTGTGGCCGCGGCGGCAAGGGCCAGACCGCCCGCTCCGGCGTCGCCATCAAGGGCTTTGAGGGCGGGCAGATGCCGCTCCATCGCCGGCTGCCCAAGCGCGGCTTTAAAAATGTGATGCGCGCCGACTATGCCGAGATCAATCTCGGCCGCTTGCAGGAAGCGGTTGACGCCAACAAGCTTGACGCCAAGGCGACGGTGGACGTCGACGCGCTGGTTAAGGCCGGTGTGCTGCGCCGCGCCAAGGATGGCGTGCGCCTCCTGGGCAATGGCGAATTGAAGGCGAAGCTGCATCTGATCGTCGCCGGCGCCAGCAAGAGCGCCATCGCTGCCGTGGAGAAGGCCGGCGGCAAGGTGGAAATCGTGGCTCCCGCGGCTTCCGCCGCCGCCGACGCGTAACGGACGCGAGACGCAAGGAAATGGCCTCCGCCGCCGAACAACTGGCTGCGAATATCAATTTCGGCGCCATCGCCAAGGCGACGGAACTGAAAAAACGCATCTGGTTTACGCTCGGCGCGCTGATCGTCTACCGTCTGGGTACTTATATTCCGCTTCCCGGCATCGATCCGGTGGTGCTCAAGCAGGTCTTCGAGCAGAACGCCGGCGGCATCCTCGGCATGTTCAATATGTTCGCCGGCGGCGCGTTGGAGCGCATGACGATCTTCGCCTTGAACATCATGCCTTATATCTCGGCCTCGATCATCGTCCAGCTTTTGACCGCGGTGTCGCCGACCTTGGGCGCCATCAAGAAAGAAGGCGAGGCGGGGCGTAAGAAGCTTAATCAATACACTCGCTACGGCACCGTGTTCTTGACCGCGCTCCAGGCCTACGGTTTGGCGGTGGGGCTGGAGAGCATGTCGGCCGGGGGAATGAGCGCCGCCATAGAGCCAGGCATGTTTTTCCGCGCCACCACGGTGATCACGCTGGTCGGCGGCACCCTCTTTCTGATGTGGCTCGGCGAGCAGATCACGGCGCGCGGCGTCGGCAACGGCATTTCCCTGATCATCTTCGCCGGCATCATCGCCGGCTTGCCGCGGGCGCTGGCCGGCACCTTCGACCTTTCGGTGGCGCAGAACTGGAGCGTGTTCGCCATACCTGGCCTTCTCGTCTTGGTGACCATTGTCATCGGCTGCATCGTGTTCGTGGAGCGCGCCCAGCGCCGCATCCTGGTCCAGTATCCCAAGCGCCAAGTGGGCATGAAGATGACGCAGGGCGAAAGCTCGCATCTGCCCTTGAAGCTCAACACCTCAGGCGTTATTCCGCCGATTTTCGCCTCCTCGCTGCTCCTCATGCCGGCGACCATTGCCAGCTTTGCCGCCCAGGGCAGCGGTCCGGCGTGGCTGACTACCGTGACCACGCTGTTGGGGCACGGCCAGCCGCTCTATATCGCTCTTTACGTGGCGGGCATCGTGTTCTTCTCGTTCTTCTATACCGCGGTGGTGTTCAATCCCGAAGAGACGGCGGAGAATCTGAAGAAATACGGCGGCTTCATTCCCGGCATCCGGCCCGGCAAGAATACCGCGGACTATTTCGATTACGTCTTAACCAGGCTGACCGCCGTTGGCGCGATCTATCTGTCGCTGATCTGTCTGTTGCCGGAAATTTTGATTTCGCAATACGCCGTGCCGTTCTATTTCGGCGGCACCTCGCTCCTCATCGTCGTCAACGTGACCATGGATACGGTGGCGCAGATTCACAGCCACCTGATGGCCCACCAGTATGAAGGCTTGATCAAGAAGGCGAAGCTGAAGGGGGGCCGGCGATGAATATCATTCTCCTGGGGCCGCCCGGCGCCGGCAAGGGGACGCAGGCGCAGCGGCTGATGGAGACGCGCCGCCTGGTGCAGCTATCGACCGGCGACATGCTGCGCGCGGCGGTCAAGGCGGGCAGCGAGGTCGGCCGGCGGGCCAAGACGTTCATGGATGCCGGGCAACTGGTGCCGGACGAGGTGGTGATCGGCATCATCGCCGACCGCATCGAGGCCCCGGACTGTAAGAACGGGTTCATTCTCGACGGCTTTCCCCGCACCACCGCCCAGGCCGAGGCGTTGGACCGGATGCTGGCCGAGAAGGGGCTGAAGCTTAACGTCGTCATCGAGATGAAGGTCGACGACGCGGCGCTGGTGGAGCGCATTGCCGGCCGCTATGCCTGCGCCAAGTGCGGCGCCGGCTACCACGACACCTTCCAGAAACCGAAGGTGGCGGGGGTGTGCGACAACTGCGGCGGGACCGACTTTATCCGTCGGGCGGACGATAACCGGGAAACCGTGGTCACCCGTCTGGCGGCCTATCACGCCCAAACGGCGCCTTTGTTGCCCTATTACCGGGCGCGGGGGGTGCTTAGGGAAGTGGACGGCATGGCTTCAATCGACGAGGTAAGCCGGCAGATTGGCAGGATTTTGGATAGTTTTTAGCTTTGTGGTATCTCAGGTTGACTGCCGGACGCGAGTCCATATAATCCGGCGACTCACGGCGGTGCCTGGCGCAAAGCGCGGTAAAGTAAGCGAACTTGGAGAACGGACGTGGCGCGTATTGCTGGCGTTAATATTCCTACGGGGAAGCGGGTGGAGGTGGCCCTCACCTATATCCACGGCATTGGCCGCACCTTCGCAAAGCAGATTTGCGCGAGGGCGGGCATTCCCCTTGACCGGCGGGTCAATGACCTGACCGAAGGCGAGGTCATCAAGATCCGCGAGATCATTGACGCCGACTATACGGTGGAAGGCGATCTGCGCCGGGACGTGGCCATGAACATCAAGCGCTTGATGGACCTTGGCACCTATCGGGGCTTGCGCCACCGCAAGGGCCTGCCGGTCCGCGGTCAGCGCACCCACACCAACGCCCGTACCCGCAAGGGCAAGGCGAAACCGATCGCCGGCAAAAAGAAGTAAGGGTATAGAGGCATGGCAAACGAAAAAACCCGCGTTCGGCGCCGTGAACGCAAGAACATTTCCACGGGCGTCGCCCACGTGAATGCGACGTTCAACAATACCATGATCACCATCTCGGACGCCCAGGGCAACGTGATCTCCTGGTCGAGCGCCGGCACGGTGGGCTTTAAGGGCTCGCGCAAATCCACTCCTTACGCCGCCCAAGTGGCCGCCGAGGACGCTGGCAAGAAGGCGCAGGAACACGGCGTGCGGACGCTGGAGGTGGAGGTGAAAGGGCCGGGGTCGGGCCGCGAGTCCGCGCTGCGGGCCCTGCAGGCCGTCGGCTTTACCATCACCTCGATCCGCGATGTGACGCCGATACCCCATAACGGATGCCGGCCGCCCAAGCGGCGCCGCGTCTGACCGCCGCCGGGACAGCCGGCGCCGGCAACTGGATTTGAGAGTTTTAGGTGGGCCCGGATGGGAATCCGGGTCCCGTTAAGTCGTAACGCGAGGTTTGGATGATTCAGAAAAACTGGCAGGAACTCATCAAGCCCTCGGGTCTCGAGAAGATCGAGAAGCGGGATGTCAAGAATACGCTGACCCTGGTTGCTGAGCCGCTGGAGCGCGGTTTTGGCATGACCCTGGGCAATGCGCTGCGTCGCATCCTGTTGTCGTCGTTGCAAGGCGCTGCGGTGACCGCCATTCAGATCGATGGCGTTCTTCATGAGTTTTCGTCGATCCCGGGCGTGCGGGAGGATGTCACCGACATCGTCCTCAACATCAAGCAGCTCGCCATCTCCATGAAGGGCGATGGGCCGAAGCGGCTGATCCTGGAGGCCGATGGCCCGGGCGAAGTGACCGCCGGCAAGATCAAGACCTCCTCGGATATCGAAATCAAGAACCCCGATTTGGTCATCTGCACCCTCGACGAGGGAGCGCACTTACGCATCGAAATGACGGTCAATACCGGCAAGGGCTACGTCCCGTCGGACCGTAACCGGCCCGAGGACGCGCCCATCGGCCTTATTCCGATCGACGCTCTCTATAGCCCGGTCAGAAAGGTCAGCTACAAGGTCGAGGCGACCCGCGAAGGCCAGATCCTCGACTACGACAAGCTGACCATGATGGTGGAAACCGACGGCACGGTGAGGCCCGAGGATGCGGTGGCGCTGGCCGCCCGTATCCTGCAGGACCAGCTGCAGCTCTTCATCAACTTCGAGGAGCCGCGCGAGGAAAGCCGCGAGCGCTCCGCCGACGAGTTGGGCATCAATCCCAACCTGCTGCGTAAAGTGGATGAGCTGGAGCTTTCGGTGCGCTCCGCCAACTGCCTGAAGAACGACAACATCGTCTACATCGGCGACCTCGTGCAAAAGAGCGAGGCGGAGATGCTGCGGACCCCGAATTTTGGCCGTAAGTCCTTGAACGAAATCAAGGAAGTGCTGGCGCAGATGGGCCTGCATCTGGGCATGGAAGTGACCGGATGGCCGCCCGAGAACATCAACGAGCTGTCCAAAAAGCTCGAACTGGAACACTAAGGAGTTAGAACCATGCGCCATCGTAAGGCGGGGCGTAAGCTCAACAAGAAGTCGGAGCACCGCAAGGCCATGTTCGCCAACATGGCCTCGGCGCTCATCAAGCACGAGCAGATCACCACGACGCTGCCCAAGGCCAAGGAGTTGCGGCCCATCGTCGAGCGGTTGGTAACCTTGGGCAAGCGCGGCGGCCTGCATGCCCGCCGCCTGGCGCAGTCCAAGCTGCCGCAGACCGACGGCGCCATCATCGATAAGCTGTTTACCGTGCTGTCGGAACGCTATTCCGGCCGCAATGGCGGCTATACCCGGATCATCAAGGCCGGCATGCGCTATGGCGATAATGCCGACATGGCGGTGATCGAATTTGTCGACCGCGACGTCTCGGCCAAGGGCAAGGACTCCGGGCCGGTGATCGTGAACGAGGAGTCCCAGGAAGCGGCGTAATAACCTGCGCCTGACGACTTAAGAATATCGGGGGGGGGCAGCCTTGGGGCTGCCCTTTTTCGTGGGTAAGATGGAAATCACCTCAATCCAGCGCGCATGATCCGCGCGGCCTTCTCCTCAAGGAGAAGGGCCTATTCCCTCTCCTTGAGGAGGGTTAGGGTGAGGTGACAGAATTGACGGAGTGTACAGACGTGTCGATGCGTAACGGGATCATAAGCATGGCGCTGGCGGCCCTTCTGGTGGCGGCGTGCGGCGGCGAGGGGGAGAGTCAGTCCCCGGCGCAGACGGCGCCTAAGCCGGCTTCGCCACCGGCAAGCGTAGTTTCAACGCCGGTCCAGCCGGCGGCAGCCAAGGTCGTGCCGCCTAGCCGGGAAGCGGTTGAATATTCCTATGCGCCGGTGGTCAAGCGGGTGGCCCCGGCGGTGGTCAATGTCTATTCCAGCAAGGTGGTCAAGGCGCAGGCGATCTCGCCCTTCATGAACGATCCGTTCTTCCGGCGCTTTTTCGGCGATAATTTCGGCGGCGTGCCGCGCGAGCGGGTGCAGCAGTCTTTGGGCTCGGGCGTCATTATCCGCGCCGACGGCATCATCGTCACCAACAACCATGTGGTGGGCGATGCCGACACTATCACCGTGGCGCTGGCGGACCGTCGTGAATTTGAAGCCAAGGTGGTGCTGACCGATGAAAGCACCGATCTTGCCATCTTGCGCATCGATACCGAGGGCGAACCGCTGCCCGCCGTCGAGCTGCGGGATTCCGACAGCGTCGAGGTCGGCGATATCGTGCTCGCCATGGGCAATCCCTTCGGCGTTGGCCAGACGGTGACCAGCGGCATCGTCTCCGCCGTGGCGCGCACCGCCGAGAGCATCAGCGACTATCAGTTCTTCATTCAGACCGATGCCGCCATCAATCCCGGCAATTCCGGCGGCGCCCTGGTTACCCTGGACGGCCGGCTCATCGGCATCAATACGGCGATTTATTCCCGCTCCGGCGGGTCCTTAGGGATCGGATTCGCCATTCCCTCCAACATGGTGGGTGTGGTGGTGAGCGCCGCCTTATCCGATGGTAAGATCGTTCGTCCTTGGTTCGGCGCGGCGGGACAGCCGGTGACCGCTGACATTGCCAAGTCCCTGGGGCTGGAGCGGCCGGTGGGCGTGCTCATCGACGAGGTTTACGCCAGTGGTCCGGCGGCCAAAGCCGGCGTGAAGGTCGGCGACGTCATTACCGAGGTGGCGGGCCATGAAGTGGATTCGGCTCAGGCGCTCTTATTCCGCATGCGCGTCGGCGACAAGAAGAGCGGCGGTAATGTACCGGTGACGGTGGTGCGCAATGGCAAAACGCGCACTCTCATGGTGGCCGTCGCCTCGGCCCCCGAGGTGCCGCCGCGCAACATCACCACGCTCAGCGATGAGAGCTTTTTCTACGGCTTGAAGGTCGGCAACCTGAACCCGGCGTTTGCCGAGGAATTGCGCCTCGATCCCATGATGAAGGGGGTGGTGGTGCTGAACTTGAGCGGCGACAGCCCGGCGCGGCGCTACCGTCTGCTGCGGCCCGGCGATATCATTCTGGTGGTCAACGACCAGAAAGTCGCCACCGTGGATGAGTTGAAAAAAGCCTTGGCCAAGGATCCCTCCAGCTTCAGCTATACCATCAACCGCGATGGCGCGGTCATCGAATGCGGCCGCGCCTTCGGCGGCTTTACCTGTCGGCAACGGGGATGAGACGGCGGTGAGCGACCTCTTCGCCAGCGAGGAAAAAGCGGCAGCCAAAGCGCAGCGGCGGCCGCTGGCGGACCGCTTGCGGCCGACGCGCCTGGAAGACGTAGTGGGGCAGGACCACCTCCTGGGGCCCGATGGCGCGCTCAGTCGCATGCTGGCAACGGGGCGGCTGTCCTCGCTCATATTTTGGGGGCCGCCGGGCACCGGCAAGACCACCATCGCCCGGCTGTTGGCCGATCGGGTAGGCTTGGCGTTCGAGCAGATCTCGGCGGTGTTTTCCGGCGTCGCCGATCTGCGCAAGGCCTTCGAGATGGCCCGCGCGCGCCGCAGCCAGGGCAAGGAGACCTTGCTGTTCGTCGATGAAATCCACCGCTTCAACCGCTCGCAGCAGGACGGCTTCCTGCCCTACGTCGAGGACGGCACCATCGTGCTCGTTGGCGCGACCACGGAAAATCCCTCGTTTGAACTCAATGCCGCGTTGCTGTCCCGGGTCCAGGTGCTGGTCTTGAACCGCCTGGACGAGGCGGCCCTGGAGGAACTGTTGACCCGCGCCGAGGCGGCGGAAGGCAAGAAGCTGCCGCTGGAGGCAGAGGCGCGCTCGGCCCTAAAGGCGATGGCCGATGGCGACGGGCGCTATCTTCTCAATATGGCCGAAGCCCTTCTCGGGCAAACCTTCAAGAAACCGCTCGACGCCAAGGGGCTGGCCAAGGCGGTGCAGCGCCGTCCGGCGGTCTATGACAAGGACCGGGAAGGGCATTACAACCTCATCAGCGCGCTTCACAAGTCGTTGCGGGGCTCGGATGTGGATGCGGCGCTTTACTGGCTGGCGCGCATGCTGGTGGCGGGCGAGGAGCCTTTGTATATCGTGCGGCGGCTGGTGCGCTTTGCCGCCGAGGATGTGGGCATGGCCGACCCGCAGGCCCTCGTCCAGGCGCTGGCGGCCAAGGACATGTACGATTTCCTGGGCAGTCCCGAGGGCGAGTTGGGGATCGTCCAGGCGACCATATATCTCGCCACCGCGCCGAAGTCGAACGCGGCCTACGTTGCCGAAGGCAGGGCCAAGGCGGCAGCCAAGGAAACCGGCTCGCTGATGCCGCCCAAACATATTCTGAACGCGCCCACTGATCTGATGAAAGACCTTGGCTACGCCAAGGGCTATGCCTACGACCACGATACGGCAGAGGGCTTTTCCGGCCAGAATTACTTTCCCGACGGCATGCAGAGAGAGACCTATTATCAGCCCGTGGAGCGCGGCTTCGAGCGGGAAATCGTCAAGCGTCTCGCCTATTGGCAAAAGCTGCGCGAGCAGTCGTGAAGGTTGGCATTGGCGGCGGTTATCGGATAAAGGACCAGCGGTGAGTGGTGCGATTTAAAACCTCCCCCTTGATAAGACCTCTACGGAATTGATGTGTTGAATATAATAGTCGTCATTCCCGACAAGCCGCGACAGCGGCGCGATCGGGAATCCATTGCGAATACAGTATGTTGTAAAAAATATGGATTCCCGCTTTCGCGGGAATGACGATATTGCGATAAGTTCGCAGCAGTCTCCAGCAAAGGGGAAGGCTTTTGGGTAGATCGGGGGAACATCACATGCAGACCATGGCGGCGGTGGCGTTGGGCGGCGCGGTGGGGGCGACGGCGCGGTATCTGGTATCCTCGGCGGCCCTAAAAATCCTTGGCGGGGCGTTTCCCTACGGCACGCTCTTGGTGAATGTCCTGGGTTGTTTACTGATGGGGGTGTTGATTGAAAGCGTGGCGCTGAAACTACAGATGCCGAAGGAAATGCAGTCGCTGTTGTCCACCGGCTTTCTTGGCGCGTTCACCACCTTTTCGACCTTTTCCCTGGATGCCGTGACCTTGTTCGAGCGTCAGGCGTACGCCGCTTGCGCCGCCTATATATTGTCCTCCTTCATTCTTTCTATTGCGGCGCTGGTGGTGGGGCTGCTGTTGGTGCGGGTGGCGGTTTCATGAGCGGCGTCCAAGAGCGGCGGATCGACCAGGATGAGGCGGGGTTACGCCTCGACCGCTGGTTCAAGAAACACTACCCGGCGCTGACCTTTAGCCGTCTGGCCAAGCTGTTGCGTACTGGGCAGATCCGGCTGGACGGCAAGCGGGCCAAGGCCGGCGACCGGGTGACGGCGGGGGCCACGGTGCGGGTGCCGCCCCTGGGCGATGCGCCGCCGCTGTCGGACAAGCGCCCGCGCGCCGAACCCACGGCGGCCGAGCGCGCCGCCTTGACGGCCATGATCCTTTATCAGGACGACAGCGTCATCGTGCTCAACAAGCCGCCGGGGCTCGCCGTGCAGGGCGGCTCGAAGACCACCAGACATATCGACGGCATGCTGGATGCCTTGGTCAAGGATGGCCAACGGCCGCGGCTGGTGCACCGTCTGGACAAGGACACCAGCGGGGTGTTGATTTTGGCCCGTACCGGCGCGGCGGCCACCGCCTTGGGCCAGTCGTTTTACGGCCGCACCGCCAAGAAGGTATACTGGGCCTTGGTGGTTGGCCGACCGGAGCTGGACGACGGCAAAATCACCGCCCCTCTGGCGAAAGAGCCGGGCCGCCTGGGCGAGCGCATGGAAGTCAGTGAGGAGGGCAAAAAGGCGGTCACCCGCTTTCATGTCATGGACAGCGCGGGCGCCCGCGCCAGCTGGCTCGCCCTGATGCCGCTGACTGGCCGCACCCATCAGCTGCGCGCTCACTGCGCCTACATGGGCACGCCCATCGTCGGCGACGGCAAGTATGGCGGCGCGGAGGCCTATCTGACCGGCGTAGTCAGCCGCAAGCTGCACCTCCATGCCCGCCGGCTGATCATTCCCCATCCCAAGGGCGGCACGATCGACGTCACCGCGCCGTTGCCGGCGCACATGGCGGAGACCTGGGCTACCTTCGGCTTTGCCGCCGATGACCAGAGCGATCCCTTCGCCAACGAGGAGTAGATGAAGCGCTTCTACAAGGAGGTAACCGTCGTTGCCGGCGGTGATGGGTACGCGGTGCGTCTGGATGGCAAGCCGGTGCTGACCCCGGCGCGCCGCCCGCTGCTGGTGCCAAGCGCCGCCTTGGCCGAGGCCATGGCCGCCGAGTGGGAAGCCCAGAAGGATATCATCAAGCCCGATGCCATGCCGCTGACCAGGCTCGCCAACTCGGCCATCGACGGGGTGAGCGAGCGCCGGTTGGAAGTGGTCGCCGACCTGACCGGCTATGCCGAAACCGATCTTATTTGTTACTGGGCCGAGCATCCCCGCGATCTGGTGACGCGCCAGGCCCATGGCTGGCGGCCGCTTTTGGACTGGGCGGCAAGCCGCTTCGGCGCCAACCTGCAAACCTTTGGCGGGCTCATGCCCCAACCCCAGCCGGCGGACGCGGTGGCGGCGCTTGGCCAGGCGGTGGCGGCGCTGGATCCCTTTCGTCTGGCGGCTCTTCACCTGATGACAACGGCCATGGGATCGTTGGTGCTGGCGCTGGCGGTGGCCGAACGGCGGCTCGACGCCGAGGCGGCGTTTGATCTGGCGGACATCGACGAGCGCTATCAGCGCGAGCAATGGGGCGAGGACCAGGAGGCCGCCCGCCGCCGCGCCCAGGTGCGGGCCGACATCAAGACGGCGGCCCGGTTCCTCATTCTTTTGGGGGGGTAGGGGGCCCCAACCGCCGTGTAGATTTGTGACAAAATTGCGGCTATACCGTTCCGGCCTTACAAACCAGAACAAGATGAGGTCCCGATGCAGGAGATACTGCAAAAGCTCGAGGAAAAACGCGCCCAGGCCCGTGCCGGCGGGGGGGTGAAAAGGGTCGACGCCCAACACGCCAGGGGCAAGCTTACCGCCCGGGAGCGGATCGAGGTGCTCCTCGACCCCAATTCCTTCGAAGAATACGGCATGTTCGTCGAGCATCGCTGCAACGACTTCGGCATGGCCGAGCAGCGCATCTCCGGCGACGGCGTGGTCACCGGCTCGGGCACCATCAACGGGCGTCTGGTTTATGTCTTCAGCCAGGACTTCACGGTGTTCGGCGGCGCGCTGTCCGAGGCCCATGCCGAGAAGATCTGCAAGGTCATGGATATGGCGATCAAGGTCGGCGCGCCGGTGATCGGCTTGAACGATTCCGGCGGCGCGCGCATTCAGGAGGGCGTGGCCTCGCTCGCCGGTTATGCCGAGGTCTTCCAGCGCAATATCATGGCCTCCGGCGTGGTGCCGCAAATATCCGTCATCATGGGGCCGTGCGCCGGCGGCGCGGTCTATTCGCCCGCCATGACCGATTTCATTTTCATGGTCAAAGATTCCTCTTACATGTTCGTCACCGGCCCCGATGTGGTCAAAACCGTGACGCAGGAAGAAGTGACGCAGGAAGAATTGGGCGGCGCGGTCACCCACACCACCAAATCGAGCGTTGCCGACAACGCATTTGAAAATGATATCGAAGCCTTGATGCAGGTGCGCCGCTTCGTTGATTTCTTGCCGCTCTCCAACCGCGAGGATCCGCCGTCGCGTCCGTTCTATGATGATGGCGAGCGCATTGATATGTCGTTGGATACGCTGGTGCCGGCCAATCCCAACAAGCCCTATGACATGCACGAGCTGATCCTGAAAGTGGTGGACGAGGGCGATTTCTTCGAGCTTCAGCCCAATTTCGCCAAGAACATCGTCATCGGTTTTGGCCGCATCGAGGGCGCTACGGTGGGCGTCGTCGCCAATCAGCCCATGGTGC
Source organism: Pseudomonadota bacterium (assembly GCA_003577275.1). Taxonomy (GTDB): domain Bacteria; phylum Pseudomonadota; class Alphaproteobacteria; order Sphingomonadales; family Govanellaceae; genus PRO5. The sequence goes on along the minus strand of QEVO01000004.1, from coordinate 294,075 downwards.
TAGCTGGCTGCCTTGACATCAACGCCTCACGCAAGGCGGCGCGCTTCGTGCGCTTCTGCGATTGCTTCAATATTCCCATCATCACCTTCGTCGACGTGCCGGGGTTTTTGCCAGGCACGGCGCAAGAATATAACGGCATCATCAAGCACGGCGCGAAGCTGTTGTTCGCCTATGGCGAAGCGACGGTGCCGAAGGTCACGGTGATCACCCGCAAGGCTTATGGCGGGGCTTATGACGTGATGAGTTCCAAGCACCTGCGTGGCGATTTGAACTATGCTTGGCCCACCGCCGAGATCGCGGTGATGGGGCCGAAGGGCGCGGTGGAAATCATCTTCCGCTCGGACATCGGCGATAAGGCCAAGATCGAGGCCAAGACCAAGGAGTATACCGAGAAGTTCGCCAATCCTTTCGTGGCGGCGTCGCGCGGATTTATCGATGAAGTGATCATGCCCCACTCCACCCGGCGGCGGATCGCCCGGGGCTTGCGCATGCTGCGCGACAAGGAACTGGAAAACCCCTGGAAAAAACACGACAACATCCCGCTGTAAGGGGAAGGTAAGAATAATGTTCAAAAAAATCCTCATCGCCAATCGCGGCGAGATCGCCTGCCGCGTCATCAAGACCGCGAAGAAAATGGGCATCAAGACGGTGGCCGTCTATTCCGACGCCGACGCCGACGCGCTGCATGTGCGTATGGCGGATGAAGCGGTGCATATCGGTCCGCCGCCGGCCGCGCAGAGCTATCTGCTGATCGACAAGATCGTTGACGCCTGCAAGCAAACCGGCGCTCAAGCGGTGCATCCGGGCTACGGTTTCCTGTCGGAGAAGGAAGGCTTTTGCGCCGCACTGGAAAAAGCCGGCATCGTTTTTATCGGGCCAAAGCCCAAGGCGATCGCCGCCATGGGCGACAAGATTGAATCGAAAAAGCTCGCCGCCAAGGCCGGGGTGAGCACGGTGCCCGGCTACATGGGCGTCATCAAGGACGCCGAGGAGGCGGTCAAGGTCGCCCGCGACATCGGCTTTCCGGTGATGATCAAGGCCTCCGCCGGCGGCGGCGGCAAGGGTATGCGCATCGCCCGCAATGACGATGAGGTCAAGGACGGCTTTCGCTCGGCCACCAATGAGGCGAAATCCTCCTTTGCCGATGATCGCGTGTTCATCGAGAAATTCATCGAGGAGCCGCGCCACATCGAAATCCAGGTTTTGGGCGATGCCCATGGCCATGTGATTTATTTGGGCGAGCGCGAGTGCTCCATTCAGCGCCGGCATCAAAAGGTGATCGAGGAAGCACCCAGCCCGTTTCTTACCGAGAAAACTCGCAAGGCCATGGGCGAACAGGCAGTGGCGCTGGCCAAGGCCGTCGATTATCAATCGGCGGGCACGGTGGAGTTCATCGTCGACCGCGATCAGAATTTCTACTTCCTGGAAATGAACACCCGGCTTCAGGTGGAGCATCCGGTGACTGAGATGATCACCGGCATCGATCTGGTGGAGCAGATGATCCGCGTTGCCGCCGGCGAGAAGCTGAAGATTGCCCAGAAGGACGTGAAATTGAACGGCTGGGCGGTAGAATCCCGCGTCTACGCCGAGGATCCTTTGCGTAATTTCATGCCCTCCATCGGCCGCCTGACGCGCTACTTGCCGCCGCAGGAAAATGATCGCGTGCGCGTCGACACCGGCATTTACGAGGGCGCGGAGATCAGCATGTATTATGATCCGATGATCGCCAAGCTGGTCACTTACGGCCCGACCCGCGCGGAGGCCATCGAGAGCATGCGCGAAGCGCTGGACGCCTACTACATTCGCGGCATCAACCACAACATCAGTTTCTTGACCGCGATCATGAATCACCCGCGCTTTCAAGAAGGGCGCTTATCCACCGGCTTTATCGCCGAGGAATATCCCGACGGCTTCGCTGGCGGCCACTTGTCGGACGAGGCGCGCCGGGCGCTGGCCGCCGCCGCCACCATGATGCAGGTCACGGAAGTGGGGCGCCAGTCGCAAATTTCTGGCCGCATCGATGAGCACGCGCCGCGCTACGGCAATGAATGGGTGGTAACGCTCGATAAGCAGGAGGTGATCACCTCCTTCAGTCTTACCAAGACCGGCTGCGCCATCCTGGTCGGCGATGTCCTGGTGCCGATGGATACCGATTGGACGCCGGGCAAGCCGCTGCTGCAAGGCCATGTCGGCGGCCGACCGATGAGCATTCAGGTGGACAAGCTCGCCGAAGGCTACCGCTTGACGTTCGATGGCGTCAGCTTGCGCGCGCTGGTGCGTTCGCCGCGCACGGCTGAATTGGCGCGTCTGATGCCGGAAAAGTTGCCCCCCGATACCTCGAAGTATCTCATCTGTCCGATGCCGGGCTTGGTGGTCAACATCGAGGTCAAGGAAGGCGAGGAGGTCAAGGCAGGTCAGGCGTTGGCGGTGGTGGAGGCGATGAAGATGGAAAACATCCTGCGCGCCGAGCGTGACGCCACCGTCGGCAAGATTGTCGCCAAGAAGGGCGACAGCCTCGCCGTCGATGCGGTGATTATGGAGTTTGCCTAACCTTATCGTCGCAAAATGATGGAGCCAACAACAGATCGCCGCGCCGTGCGCTTACGCATCTCGGGCCGGGTGCAAGGGGTGTGGTTTCGCGGCTGGACGGTGGATCAGGCGCTAGCCCTCGGCATCGACGGCTGGGTGAGGAATCGGCTCGATGGCACGGTGGAAGTCTTGGCGGTGGGCAGCGCTGAGGCGGTGGAAAGTCTCGTTCGCGCCTGCCGCCGCGGTCCGCCCGCAGCGCGGGTTGAGGACGTCGAGGTAATGCCGGCGCAAGGCATTACGCCCAAGGGGTTTATCCAGAAGCCGACGGTGTAGGAAAATCGTCCGCTACATTCAATGGTCATTGCGAGCCTCATGAGAGGCGAAGCAATCCAGAAAAATGCTGGCGGCGAGGGACGGGCAGCATGGATTGCGTCGTCGGCTGCGCCTCCTCGCAATGACGATCCCTGTAATAATTGTATACTGTCACCAGTTATTTATACTGTCACCAGTTATTAAAACACCTCTTCAAACGTTTCGCGCAGCGCGGCGTCGACGTCGGCCAGGGTGACCGGCAGCCCCATATCCACCAGCGAGGTCACGCCATGCTCGGCGATGCCGCAGGGCACGATGCCGGCGTAATGCGCCAGATTGGGCTCGACGTTGATCGCCAGGCCATGGAACGACACCCATTTCCTGACCCGCACCCCGATGGCGGCGATCTTGTCCTCGCGCCCCGCGCCGCGCGCCACCCACACGCCGACGCGACCCGCGCGGCGTTCGCCCTTTACACTGAAACGGGCCAAGGTGCGGATGATCCATTCCTCCAGGTTGTGCACGAAGCAGCGGATATCGTTGCCATGTTTTTTCAGGTCGAGGAGCACATAGACCACCCGCTGGCCGGGGCCGTGGTAGGTGTATTGCCCGCCGCGGCCGGTTTTATAAACCGGCAAGCGGTCGGGGGCGATCAGGTCTTGCGGTTTGGCGCTGGCGCCGGCGGTATAAAGCGGCGGGTGTTCCAACAGCCAAATCAGCTCGCGCGCCGTGCCGGCGCGGATCGCCGCCACCCGCGCCTCCATTTCCGCCACCGCCGCTTCATAGTCCACTGGCGCGTCGCTGATCCGCCATTCGATAGTATCCATGGCGCCTCCTTACCACGCCGGCGATTTTAAGAAAACGCTAACCATGGCCGTGGCACTCTACAAACTCCCTGTTGTAGCGGATGGAGGTTTGGGCGGTGAGCGCGGTCAATGACGTCAAGATCGAAATTTCGGTGGTGCTTGGCCGCTCGATAATGCCCATCCGCCATCTCCTGAAAATGGGCCGCGGCGCGGTCATCGATCTTGATGCCGGACACGACTCGCCGGTCATGATTTACGCCAACAATACCTTGATCGCCAAAGGCGAGGTTGTGGTCTCAGGCAACAAGGTCGCGGTCAACATCACCGAAAGCATGCGCGACTATCAGCACTGAGTGGATGGCCTTGCCGCCATGTTCATTTTTACGTCTAAATATAACAAAAAATAAGTGTGAATAATATTATTTTACATATTCAGTTGATTTTTTCCTAGTATTTGCCTACCTAATAATGTGTTTATTGGCACGGGCGGGCAAAGGTATCCCATGCTGCCGATCATGCTGGATCTATCGCAGGCGCCAGTGGTGCTTTATGGCCGGGGGGGCGGCGCGGTGCGTCGCTTGGCGCTGCTGCGCGAGGCAGGAGCTGCCGACCTTCGGGTTTATGGCGATGCGGGGGTGCAGGCGGCGGCGGGGGCCTCCTGGCGCGGCAAGCGGCCGAGCGATAGGGAGCTTGCCGCGGCGCGGGCGGTATTCCTGGTCGACGTGCCGGAGGCGGCGGAAATGGCCGCTGCGGCGCGTGCGGCAGGGGTGCTGGTCAACGTCGAGGATCAGGCGGCGTTGTGTGATTTCTATACCCCCTCGGTGGTGCGGCGGGGCGATCTGGTGATCGCCATCTCCACCACCGGCAAGAGTCCTGGGTTGGCGCGGCGTATCCGCGAGAAGATCGAGATCCTGTTCGGTCCCGAATGGGCCGAGCGGGTGGCGCGGCTGGCGGCGGCGCGGGACGGCTGGCGGCGAGATGGCGTCGGCATGGCCGACGTGGCGCGCCGCTCCGATGAATTGATGAGAAACGAAGGCTGGTTATGAACACCATGGCGGCAGTACAGCGAGAGGCGGCCCCCCTGGCCGAAACAGAAGCCGAGCGGATCAGCGGCGAGGCGCGCCTGGCGCATCTGCGCGCCCTTTATGCCGGGGCCGAGGCCGAAACGCTGCTCCATGCCATGATCGGCCGCGAGTTTCCCGGCAAGATCGCCCTCGTTTCCTCCTTCGGCGCTGAATCGGCGGTGCTCCTCCATCTGGTGGCCAAGGTCGATCCTGGCCTGCCCATCATCTTTCTTGATACCCATAAGCTGTTTGGCGAAACCTTGCGCTACCGGGACGACCTGCAAAAGCGTTTGGGGCTGACCAACATTCTGACCATCGAGCCTGATCCTTTGGAAGTCGAGGCCGAGGACCGCAACGGCCTGCTGTGGACCCGCAACGTCGATGCCTGCTGCGCCTTGCGCAAGGTGCGCCCCCTGGCCCGCGCTATGGAAGGGTTTGACGCCTGGATCACCGGCCGCAAGCGCTTCCAGTCGGACACCCGCGCCGCCATTCCCCTGGTGGAGAAAAGCGGCCGCAAGTTCAAGGTCAACCCCTTGGCCGAGTGGACGCCGGAGGCCATCGCCGCCTACATGACGGCGCACGATCTGCCGCCCCATCCGCTGGTGGCCGACGGCTTTCTGTCCATCGGCTGCATGCCCTGCACCCGCGCGGTGCAGCCGGGCGAAAGCGCCCGCGCCGGCCGCTGGGCCGGCCTGGAGAAGACCGAGTGCGGCATTCACATCGGCGAGAATATCTAACCCCTTACCCCTAAATCTCTTTTCGCGGTCGCAATATGAATTTTATGTTGCGATGCAAAAATTCATTGACTTCGTCCGGTTTACCCTTATATTTCCAGTCATGTTGCGGTGCAGCATAAGTCAGGCGCCACAAATTTATAGACAACGGAGAGACCCATGACCGCGAAAAAGACTCAGGACAGCGTTGAGAGCCTCCTGAAGGCTGGCAAAGAGCAGTTCGAGACCGCCGTGAAGGCCAGCACCCAGGCCACCCAGAAGGGTTTCGAGCAGGCCATCTCGGCCAGCAAGAAGCAGCTTGATGACATGATCAAGGTCTATGACGAAGTGGCCACCTTCGGCCGTGAAAACGTCGATGCCTGCTTGGCCGCCTCGAACGCCGCCACCAAGCTCGTTGAAGAGTTCAACAACGAGGTAACGGCGCTTTCCAAGCAAGCCTATGAATCCAACCTCGCCGCCTATAAGGCGTTTGCCGGCGTCAAGACTCCGAAGGAGCTTTTCGACCTGCAAAGCGAGCTCGTAAAAAGCCGCTATGAAGACACCCTGGCCAGCTTCAACAAGCTCAACGCGCTCTTTACCAGCGCCGCCAACGATGCCTTCGCGCCCTTGAACGCCCGGGTCGCCGCCACCATGGACAAGGTATCCAAGGCGATCGCCTAAGCAACAATCCTTAAGGCTTTAGGAAGGCCCGGCCAAGCGCCGGGCCTTTTTCTTTGTCTTGTGGTATGAAGAAGGCCACACACGAGATGTTGAAAGTTCTTGATGATCCGGTTGAGACGATCTTAACTATATAGCGTGTAGAGTGTAATCACTCGAGCGCGTGAAGCCGATCCCTTCTCTCTGCGTCCAAACGTCTTATATGGAGAAGGAAGAGCCAGAGGTTGCAGTGGGTTCGAGATGAGTGAACGAGACGAAGAAGAGGGTGGGCACATCGGCCAAGGGTTGCTGACCAAGCCCAAGGTCAAGCCGAAAAAACCCTCGATGTACAAGGTCTTGCTGCTGAACGACGACTATACGCCAATGGAATTCGTCGTTCATGTGCTGGAGCGGATTTTCCGCAAGTCACAGGAAGAGGCGACGCAGATCATGCTGCATGTGCATCACAAAGGCGTCGGGATTTGCGGGGTTTACACCTTCGAGGTGGCGGAAACCAAGGTAGTGCAGGTGATCGACTACGCGCGAAAGCATCAACACCCCTTGCAATGCACCCTTGAGAAGGCATGAAAGTGATCAAGAAACGTCTAATGGGAGGACGGAGTATTCAACCCCCAACCTAGGGAAGTATGACAGTGCCGACGTTCTCGCCCAACCTCGAACGCGCCCTCCACCGGGCCCTTGCCGAAGCCAACGAACGGGGCCATGAGTTCGCCACCTTGGAGCATCTCCTGTTCGGGCTTCTCGACGATCAGGATGCGGTGGCGGTATTGCGGGCCTGCAACGTCAAAGTCGATGTCCTGCGTCAGCAGATCAGCGAATATCTCGATACCGAGCTGCAAAATCTGGTCACCGGCGACCGGCATGCGGAGGCGACGCCCACCGCCGGCTTCCAGCGGGTGATCCAGCGCTCCATTCTGCATGTGCAAAGCTCCGGCCGCGAGGAGGTGACCGGCGCCAACGTTCTGGTCGCCTTGTTCTCCGAGCGGGAAAGCCATGCCGTCTACTTCCTGCAGCAACAGGATATGACCCGGCTTGACGCCGTCAGCTACATCTCCCACGGCATCGCCAAGACGCCGGGCATGACCGAGACCCGCCGCGTCTCGGGGGCCGGCGGCGCGCAGCAGGCGGCCGGCGAGAAAACCGCCGAGAAGGAAGGGGCGGCGCTGGCGACCTATTGCATCAATCTCAACGCCAAGGCGCGCCTGGGCAAGATCGACCCGTTGATCGGTCGCGACGCCGAGATCGAGCGCACCATCCAGATCCTGTGCCGGCGGCAGAAGAACAACCCGCTCTATGTCGGCGACCCCGGCGTTGGCAAGACCGCCATCGCCGAAGGTCTGGCGCGCAAGATCGTCGAGGGCGAGGTGCCCGAGGTGCTCGCGAACGCCACCATCTACGCTCTCGACATGGGGGCGCTCTTGGCCGGCACGCGCTATCGCGGCGATTTTGAGGAGCGCCTAAAAGCGGTGATGAAGGAAGCCGAGGAACACGAAGACCTCATCCTCTTTATCGACGAAATTCACACCATCATCGGCGCCGGCGCCACCAGCGGCGGCGCCATGGATGCCTCCAACCTCCTTAAACCCGCGCTGGCCAGCGGCGCCATCCGCTGCATCGGCTCGACCACCTACAAGGAATACCGCGGCTACTTCGAGAAGGACCGGGCGCTGTTGCGCCGCTTCCAGAAGATCGACGTGCATGAGCCGACGGTCGCCGACTCGGTGAAGATTCTGGAAGGCTTAAAGCCTTATTTCGAAAAGCATCACCGGGTGCGCTACACCCATGATGCGGTCAAGGCGGCGGTGGAGCTGTCGGCCCGTTACATCAATGACCGTAAATTGCCGGACAAGGCGATCGACGTCATCGACGAGGTCGGTGCGGCGCAGAGCTTGAAGACTCCGGGTCGCCGCAAGAAGACCATCGGCGTCAAGGATGTGGAGGAGATCGTCGCCAAGATCGCCCGTATTCCCGCTAAATCGGTGACCAAGACCGACAAATTGAACCTGAAAAATCTGGAAGCCGATTTAAAGCGCGTCGTGTTTGGCCAGGACAAGGCGATCGATGCGCTCTCCAGCGCCATCAAGCTCGCGCGCGCTGGCTTACGTGAGCCCGCCAAACCCATCGGCTGCTATCTGTTTTCCGGCCCCACCGGCGTCGGCAAAACTGAAGTCGCCAAGCGCCTGGCGCAGCTCATGGGCGTGCCCTTGGTGCGCTATGACATGTCGGAATACATGGAGCGTCATTCCGTATCGCGCTTGATCGGCGCGCCGCCGGGCTATGTCGGCTTCGATCAGGGCGGGCTTTTGACCCATGCCGTCGACCAGACGCCGCACTGCGTTGTGCTGTTGGACGAGATTGAAAAGGCCCATACCGATCTGTTTAACATTCTCCTTCAGGTAATGGATGCCGGCCGCTTGACCGACAACAACGGCAAGGAAGTGGACTTCCGTAACGTCGTGCTCATCATGACCACCAACGCCGGGGCGCAGGAACTGTCGAAGTCCGCCATCGGCTTTGGCCGCGAGGGCAACGAAGGCGCGGACGAGGACGCCATCAAGCGCCTGTTCTCGCCCGAGTTCCGCAACCGGTTGGATGCCGTGGTGCCGTTTGCGGCGCTGTCATCCGAGATCATCGAGCGGGTGGTGGACAAGTTCATCCTGGAGCTGGAAGTGCAACTGGAAGAGCGGCATGTGCATCTGTCAATCTCCGACGAGACGCGCAAATGGCTGGCGGAACGCGGCTATGATCCGACCTTCGGCGCGCGGCCGCTGGCCCGCGTCATTCAGGAGCACATCAAGAAGCCGCTGGCCGACGAGCTGTTGTTCGGCAAGCTCGTTCAGGGCGGCGACGTCAAGGTGGTGATCGAGGATAACAAACCCGCCTTCCAGATCGTGTCCCATCATAAGGGTAAGGACGGCAAACCCGGCAAGGGCGCCAAGAAAGCGGAATTGGTGTAGATATTCCTTGCGTGGCGGCTATATATAATCATTCAGCCTTGCCGGAGTAAGAAGATGGCCGAGTTGCCCGCGATCTATTTGACGCAGAATGATTTTGACCGGTTGACCGATTTGCTGGAAGCCTATGCGGCGGGTTCTGGCGGGCGGCGCTTTGATAAGCTGGAAAACGAGTTGTCCCGGGCGATGATCGTTCCGTATGAGCAGATCCCCAATGACGTCGTGACCATGAATTCACGTGTCGTATTTGAGGACGAGACAACGGGCGAACGGCGTGAGGTTACGCTTGTCTACCCCGCGCAGGCAGACATCAGTTCCGGCAAGATCTCAATTCTGGTCCCGGTGGGGACCGCGCTGCTTGGTCTGCGCGTCGGGCAATCCATCGATTGGCAGTTGCCCAGCGGTCAGAAGCACCGTTATCGCGTGATCGGTGTGCCATACCAACCGGAAAGAGCGGGCAAGCCGGAATAGCCTCGGGGCTTGGAACTTCTGAGCATGACGGCGCAACTAAACGCTTCATCTCTTCCGGCAGGTGCGCCTCTGATGAGGACGATCTGCTTGACTGTCACGGCGTTGTAGATAGATCTCTCGCCACACGGCTGCCTATTCCTGCAATTTAAATGGCCCGAACTCAGCCAGCGCCTGCATGTCATGGGCCACCGCTTGGCGTTCCCGCTCCAGGAAGGCCGCAACGGCGTCGCGAAACCCGGGATGCGCGATCCAATGGGCGCTGTAGGTCGGGGCGGGCAGATAGCCGCGGGCGATTTTATGTTCGCCTTGCGCGCCGGCTTCGACGCGGGCGAGCTTATGGGCGATGGCGTAGTCCATGGCTTGGTAATAACAAAGTTCGAAGTGGAGGAAGGGGTGTTCCTCCACTGCGCCCCAGTAGCGGCCGTACAGCGTATCGCCGCCGCGCAAGTTGAGCGCGCCGGCGACATACCGGCCACCGCGCCGCGCCAGGATCAGCACCATCCGATCCGCCATTGCTTGGCTCAAGAGAGAAAAGAATTGACGGTTGAGATACGGTCGTCCCCACTTGCGGCTGCCGGTATCCATATAGAACCTGAAGAAGGCGTCCCAGTGCGCTTCCCGCAGATCGTTGCCGCTGACGATGTCGATGGCGTCGATGTTGGCCACCGCTTCTTTGCGTTCGCGGCGAATGACTTTGCGCTTGCGCGAGGCGAGCGCGCCAAGAAAATCGTCGAAGGCGCCATAGCCGTCATTGAGCCAGTGATATTGGCTGTCCAGACGTTGCAGAAAACCGATCTCGCCTAAGAGCTGCCACTCCGGTTCGGTGGGAAAGGCGACATGCAGCGATGACACGCGATGTTGTTTTGCTATGTCAATCGCCGCCATCGCCAGCACGCGGCGATGATCCTCCGTGCGCGCCAGAAGTCGCGGGCCGGTCACCGGCGTGAACGGCGCGGCGATTTGCAGCTTGGGATAATATTCACCGCCGGCGTGGCCGTAAGCGTTGGCCCAGGCATGATCGAATACATACTCGCCATAGGAATGACTTTTCAAATACATCGGCGATGCGGCGATCAGTGCGCCCGTCGCATCTCGCAGCAGCAGATGATAGGGTTGCCAGCCCGTGTCAGCGCCCACCGATCCGCTGTCTTCCAGCGCGCGCAGGAATTCATGCTGCACGAAGGGATTGTCGCTGCCTGTCAAGCCGTTCCAATCGGCCGCGGCGATGGCGCTGATGTGAGCGGCGACCTCGGCGACAACGCCGCTCATGGCTCCTCGAAGATGATGTTATCGGTATGCATGGCGGCTTTCATGTGATCCGCCGGGGTGCGCACCGTCCAGGTCAGGAGCGGAATGTTGCTGGCGCGGCAGGCGCGGGTGAAGTCGTTGGGCAGGCTGCGAATGTCGTAGGCGACGAAGTCGGGCGCGGTTTCCTCCACCGTGCGGCGCTGGCCGGCGGAGTTGGACAGCCGCCAGCCCAGCTCCTTGCGGTAACGGGTGGAGGCCACCAGGCCGCAGACGATGTGCGGACGATTGTCGCGATACCAGGAAACCGCCAGCGGATTGAACGACATCACCGCCACATGGCCATGATAATCGACCAGAAGATCGGCGACGGCGCGCTCCAGGGGGCCGGTGTCTTTGGGCTTGGATTTAATTTCAATGAGCAAGGGGGCGCGGCCGTGGATGGCGCGCAAGACCTGCGCCAGGCCAGGAATTTTATCCTCGCTGCCGGTCAAGGGAATGGCTTCGAGGTCGGCGAGCGTCAGATCGGCGACCAGCTCCGGCCGCCCGGCAAGACGCGTCAAGTCGTCGTCGTGAAAGACCACGGCGTTGCCGTCCGCCGTCAGTTGTACGTCAAGCTCGATGCCAAGGCCGTGGGCGATGGCCGCCGCGAACGCCGCCGGGCTGTTCTCGATCCGCCCTTCCGCCGCCTTATGCAGGCCGCGGTGGGCGAAGGGGCGATCGAACAGCCAGCTTAGATCCATGACCTCAGGCGACCTCGAACAGACCCTCGATTTCCACGGTGGCGTCCATCGGCAGCACGTTGGTGCCGACCGCCACCCGGGCATGGCGTCCCTTGTCGCCGAATACCGCCACCATCAGGTCGGAGGCGGCGTTGGCCACCTGCGGCTGACGGGTGAACGACGGGGCGCTGGCCACGAAAACCGCCAGCCGCACCACCCGCTTGACCTTGTCCAGATTGCCGGTGGCGGTTTTGACCTGGGCCAGCAGATTGATGGCGCACACTTTCGCCGCCTCGATGGCGCGCGCCTCGTCGACGTCAAGGCCGACCTTGCCGCTGGCAATCAGCGCGCCGCCGCGGATAGGAATTTGGCCGGAGATGAACAATAACTTGCCGGTCTTCACATAAGGTACGTAATTAGCCACCGGCGCCGCCGCCTCCGGCAGGGTAATGCCAAGTTCCGCCAGTTTATTTTCTGCTTCTCCAGCCATGGTCGTTTCCTTTGTATGACAAAACATATGCGCGCGCGGCGGCGTCGGCCGCCGGACGGGAGAGTAGTCCGAATTGAAGTGGGGGGAAAGGGTCTAGGAGGCTAACCTTTTGTTCGCGCCGGCCGCACGGTGGGCCATCTTTTCGCGATACATTTCCTCATCCGCCAGGCGCAACAGGTCGGCGATGGGGACTCTTTTTTCGTAAACGGCGATGCCGACGCTGCTGCGCAGGGTGATGGCACGGCCGTCATGGTCTACTGTCATCTCATGGAGCAGGCGCTGCAGATCGAGCACCCGGCGATGGCCGTTTTCGGCGTTGCAGTGGGTGAGCACGATGACGAACTCATCGCCGCCCAGGCGGGCGACGTAGTCCGACACCCGGACATGGGCCATGAACATCTCCGCCACGGCGATGAGCACCTCGTCGCCGACCTCATGGCCATAAACGTCATTGATGTTCTTGAAGCCGTCGAGGTCGAAAAAGGCGACCACGCCCTTCTCGCCATGCCGCGCCGCGTTGGCCAGGGCGCGCTTCAAGAAATCTTCCAAGCCTCGCCGGTTGCCGATGCCAGTCAGCTCATCGGTCATGGTCAGGGATTCCAGTTGATGGATGCGCTCGCGCTGCTCGCCCAGGAGCTGCTCCGCTTCGGCGGCGAAGCCCAAGACCTCGGTGATCAATTCCCAGCGCGCGCCGTCGCCGCCGCGATATGTCGGGGAAAAGGTTTTAACCAGGCGCGACGCCATGCGTCCCACCAACGGGTTGAGTTCGGCATCAATGCCGACGCTTGCTAGATCAGCTTGGCGACCACCCATGTCACTTAGACCCCACGTTAAGGCATTGGCAGACCGTTTCATCTTTTGTCGAGCAATGTTCATGCCAGCCCAGAACCCGCAGAAAGTCTCCTTTTTTCTTGCTTGCCCGGGCGCGACTCTTGCCGACCGGCAAGACTTGCCGGGCAATTTACTAAAATTATTGTCGTTAAGGTTAACCCGCTTAAGGTTAAAGTTTGGTTGATGGACTGGCGGCGGCGAGATGGCGGGCGATGGCGTCCAGAATATCGCTCCAGTCGCTGGCGCGGTGATGGCTCATTGGCGCCTGCGGGGTCACCGCCGCCAGCCGCGTATCGGCGATATAGTGAATGCGGTAGCTGTGGGGCACGCTGTCGGCCACCGCGCGAATGTGCTGTTCGATATCGTCGATGAACACCACCGGGGCCTTAACCCGGTCGGCCAAGGCTTGCACCGGCGCGCCTTTAAGACCGTTGTTGGCGATCACCGGGGCCTGGATGCCAAGCTGGCGAAAGGCGTCAATGCGGCGCTGCCGGTAGGCCCCGGGCACGTTGGTCAGGACGATCACCTGACCGCTTTCGGCCAATGCGGACAAGGCCTCGGCAGCGCCGGGAACCAGGGGCTGGCGGTCAACCTCGGCGGCGAAGAAGTCGTCGATGAGGCGGAACAGGGTATCGCGTTCCACCGCCTCGCCGCTGTCCACATGGCGGACATTGCCGAGGAGGCGGTAATCGCGCAGCTCCAGGCGCATGCCATGCTTGCCGAGAAATTCCTCCAGCGGCCGGGCGAAGGCGACGATCACCTCGTCGGCATCGGTCACGTAGAGCGGGCGGTCGGGGTCAAGGCGCAGGGCGGCAATCTGACGGGCCGTTTCCTCCGCCATTGCCGATGGCGGTTTAGCGGCTATGATGGGGGGTCGCTTAACCATGACGAGCGGCCAATTCCTAGGGGATCAAAGGTTACGAGGATATATGCTGTTCGATGGCGCCGAGGGCAAGGGAGGGGGCCATGGGGTCAAGGCCGGCGGCTTGGCAAAACTCGATCAACCGAGCTTCGTTTTGCAGCAAAAACTGCAAGAAGGCGGCCAGCACTTCCGGTCGCTCGATGGCGGCCTTAAGGTCGGCAAGGGAAGCGCCGGTCAGGCGCAACAGCCCAGCCATGGCCTCCTCGTTGGCGGCCACGAAGGCAACCGCCTGGAAGGCGATGGTTTCGGCCTCGTTTAAGGTCAGGGACATGGCAAACCGGAAACTTTTTGCAAAGCTATTAATAACGTTTGTTTAGGATATCTATAGCATTATAGCCTAGGCGTCGCGTAGGTGCGACCCGGATCCCGGTATAACTATCGGGATGAGAAGGAAAAAATGATGACGACGACGGCGAAAACAGTCCTTGTGGTAGAGGATAACGAGCTCAACATGAAGCTCTTTTGCGATCTCCTCGACGCCCATGGCTTTCGCACCATACAGACGCGAAACGGCATGGATGCGATCTCCTTGGCGCGCGAGCACCAGCCCAACCTGATCCTCATGGATATTCAATTGCCGGAGGTATCGGGGCTTGAGATCACCAAATGGCTGAAGGCGGACGATGAGTTGAAGAACATACCGGTGATCGCGGTGACCGCCTTCGCCATGAAGGGGGATGAACAAAAGATCCGCGAGGGCGGCTGCGAGGATTATATCGCCAAACCCATCAAGATCGACGCCTTCCTAGAGACCGTACGCAAGCACATGGGATAGGGAAATGTCGGCCCGAGTCCTAGTCGTCGATGACGTACCGCCCAACGTCAAGCTGCTCGAAGCCAAGCTGACGAGCGAATATTTTGACGTCATTTCGGCCACCAGCGGCGAGGAAGCGCTGGAAGCGATCGAAAAGACGCCGCCCGATATCGTTCTCCTTGACGTCATAATGCCGGGCATGGACGGCTTTGAGGTCTGCCGGCGGATCAAAAGCAATCCCAGGACGGCGCATATCCCGGTGGTGATGGTGACCGCCCTCGATCATCCCAAGGATCGGGTGACCGGCTTGGAAGCTGGGGCCGACGATTTTCTGACCAAGCCGGTGCACGATATCGCGCTTTTTGCTCGGGTGCGCTCGCTGGTGCGCTTAAAGATGCTGATGGATGAGCTGCGCATGCGCGAGGCCACCGGCCAAGCGCTCGGCTTTGAGGACGACCTGCGCACTGAAATCAACGAGCCGGTGACCGGCGCCCGCATTCTCCTTATCGACGATCAGGAACGCTCGGCGGGCCGGGTGGCGGAGGCGTTGGTGGATATGGGCGAGGTACAGATCGACGCCGGCGAGGCGGGGGTGGCCGATCGCGCGGCGGCGAATTTCTTCGATCTGATCATCATCAGCATGGGTCTCGCCAACGCCGATGGCTTGCGCGTCTGCTCGCAGATCCGTTCTATCGAAGCGACGCGGCATGTGCCCATCCTGATCATTGTTGATGAAAACAATTCCCGCGAGCTTATCCGCGGCATGGAGATCGGCATCAACGACTATTTGGTGCGGCCCATCGACCGCAACGAGCTGATCGCCCGTTCGCGCACGCAAATTCGCCGCAAGCGCTACAGCGACCGCCTGCGGCACGATATGCACGTCAATCTGCAGCGCGCCACCACCGATGCCTTGACCGGGCTTTACAACCGTCATTTCCTGTCAGGCCACTTGGCGACCGCGCTGGAGGTCGGCCGCCGCACCGGCAAGAGTGTGTCGCTGATGGTGCTCGATATCGACTACTTTAAGGCGGTCAACGATTCCCACGGTCACGTGGTGGGCGATAGCGTGTTGAAGGAATTTGCCGACCGCCTGGCCCGCAATGTCCGCGGCATTGACTTGGCGGCGCGCTTTGGCGGCGAGGAATTCGTGGTGCTCTTGCCCGATACCGACCTTGCCGCCGCGCTGGCCATCGCCGAACGCCTGCGCCGCGAAACCGAAGCCGCGCCCTTTGCTGCCGCCGGCAGTGGGCTGAAAATCACGGTCAGTATCGGCGTGGCGGAAAGCGGCCCTCATGCCGCCACCCCCGTCGATCTGATCAAGGCGGCTGATGAGGCGCTTTATGAGGCCAAGCGCAGCGGCCGCAACCGGGTGATTGCCTTCAACCCCATGGCGGAACAGACGCCGGCGGCGGGACTGGGGCGGTAAAAAACCAACGGGGCCCACCAAGGCCCCGCCGAAATAACGCCGATTCTAAGCCGATCTATTTGATCTTGGCTTCCTTGAATTCGACGTGCTTGCGGGCGATGGGGTCGTATTTCTTCATCGTCAGCTTTTCGGTCTGCGTCCGCGGGTTCTTTTTGGTAACATAGAAGTAGCCCGTGTCGGCAGTGCTGACGAGCTTGATTTTAAGGCTGGTCGGCTTGGCCATGTGTTGTCATCCCTGGAACGCTAAACTCGGAGCGGCACCATAACGGCGGCCACGGGGAAGTCAAGAAATTCCTAACCGATATGGCCGAAGATGGCGTTGAATATGAGGGGAGGAACATGTCTGCGGAGGAATTTGAGCGTCTGCGCGCCGAAATGCGCCTGGAGGCGAGGGACGCCATCGCCGACAAGCTGGCGGTCTTGACCGCCCTGGCGACCGCCGCCGATCCCACTGCGGATGGCGAGTTTCGCCGCGAGGTCCATTCCTTGAAAGGCTTGGCCGCCACCTTCGGCTTTCCTGGCATCGCCATCATTGCCCATCGCCTGGAGGACTTTCTAGCAACCGCGCACTCGCCCGGCGATGATGTTCTGGTTTTTCTGGACCGCGCTCAGGACGCCCTCGACGGCGATGATGCCGCCGCCCCGGATGTCGCCGAAGTGGTGCGCCAGCTGCCGGTAACTCGGGATGCGGCCTTTGACCCGACCGATCTGGAAGTGCGGCAAATCGAGATCATGCTGGTCGCTCCGGCCGTGGTTGCTACCCGCTATGTAGCCGATGAGCTTAGGGCCTGCGGTTATCGCTTGGTGCCGGCGCCAAAGGCCATGGAAGCCATTGATTTTGCCGTACATTCCCGCCCTGACCTGATCATCGTCAGCGCCGTGCTCGACCGCTTCGACGGTATTGATCTTATTTGCGCGCTCAAAGCTATGCCCAGCACCCGTCACATCCCGGTGGCCCTGCTGACGAGTTTTGAGGATGGCAGCCTGCCCCTAAAAGACCTGCCGCCGGACGTGCCCATTCTCCATAAATCCCCGACCTTTGCCGATGACGTGGCGGCGGCGCTCGGTAAGGTTGGGATTTTGTAAGGGCGGAAAAGTTTAGGTTGAATCGTAAATATCAAAATCAAATCGTCATCCCGGAAGCCAGTTTGCCCGAAATCTTATGATTTCGTTGGCAAACTGAGCTATCCGGGATCCAGAAAATCTACCAGAAGGCAAGATGGATCCCGGCTCGCAAGGCTCGCCTGCCGAAAGCCCAAGAAAAGGCTTTCGGGCTCGCCTAGCGTCCGGGATGACGGGAAAGGAGGTGAAGGTAGATGGTAGGTCCGCTTCGCTTAACCCACCCTACAAATTCTACCGACGACGTTTCGGGTGGCGCTGCGCCTTGAGCTGGCCGCGGCGGGCGATTTTGAGCTTTTTATCGGACAGCGGGTCTTCCAGAAGCTCGAGGAGGAGGCCGCCCGATACCGGATTCGCCTCCCGCACCCGCACGCTGACCGGATCGCCGATGCGGTAGATGCGGCCGCTGGCTTCCCCTTGCAGGCGATGGCGCGCCTCGTCCAGGTGATAATAGTCGCCCCTGAGCGAGGAGAGGGGGACCAAGCCATCGGCGCCGCTTTCCTCCAGCTTGATGAAGAGCCCGAAGCGGGCAACCCCGGAAATGCGGCCGGCGAATTCCGCTCCCACCTTGTCGGCGAGAAAGGCGGCCAGATAGCGGTCGGTGGACTCGCGCTCGGCCAGCATGGCGCGGCGCTCGGTGGCCGAAATGTGCTCGCCGGTGTCGGCGAAACGCTCGCGATCCTCAGCCCCCAGCCCGCCGTCGCCGAGACGCAGGGCGGAGATCAGCGCCCGGTGCACCAGCACGTCGGCATAGCGCCGGATGGGCGAGGTGAAATGGGCGTAGCGCCGGAGCGCCAGTCCGAAATGCCCAATATTTTCATGGGAATAGACGGCCTGGCTCTGGGTGCGCAGCACCACTTCATTGACCACATGCTCATGGGGGCCGCCGCGCACCCGCTCCAGGACGCGGTTGAATACCTGGGGCTTTAAGACCTGGCCCCGCGCCAGATGGACATCGAGGCTAGTGAGAAAATCGCGCAACGCCTCCACCTTGTCGCCCGCCGGCTCGTCATGCACCCGGTACATGCAAAGCTCCCGGCGCTCTTCCAAGGTTTCGGCGGCGGCGACATTGGCGGCGATCATGAAATTCTCGATCAGGCGATGAGCCTCCAGCCGCTCCCGCTCGCGGATGTCAAGGACGCGGCCATCCTCGGCCAGCCGAATCTTGCGCTCGGGCATGTCGAGGTCGAGAGGGCCGCGCTCGGCCCGCGCCTTGTCGATGGCGGCGAAAGCGGCGTACAGCGGCCGCAGCACCGGGTCGAGGAGGGCGGTTGCCTCGTCTGATCCTCGTCCATCGACGGCCGCCTGGACCGCCTCGTAGGTCAGGTTGGCGGCCGAGCGCATCATGGCGCGGCTGAAGCGGTGGCGGATTTTGCGGCCATCGGCGGCAAACCACAGGTGCGCGGCCAGCACCGCGCGGTCCTCGCCGGGGAGCAGGGAGCACAGGTCCGCCGACAGCGCCTCGGGCAGCATGGGCACCACGCGATCGGGAAAGTAGGCTGAATTGCCGCGCCGCCACGCCTCACGGTCGAGGGCGGAGCCGGGACGCACGTAATGGGCGACATCGGCGATGGCGACGATGGCATGCCAGCCGCCGGGGTTCTTGGGGTCATCGTCGGGCTCAGCCCATACCGCATCGTCGTGGTCGCGGGCGTCCTCGGGGTCGATGGTAATGAGTGGGATCGCCCGCAAATCCTCGCGCCCGTCCGGCGAGGCGGGTTTGGCGCGCTTGGCCTCGACCAGGGCGTCGGGATTGAACTCAGTGGGAATGCCATGGGCGTGAATGGCGATCAGGCTGATGGCCTTGGGCGCGTTCAAGCTGCCCAGCACTTCTTTCACCCGCGCCGGCCGCGCTCCCAGCCGGCCGCGGCCGCGGATTTCCTCGGCCACCACCAGGTCGCCGGGCTTGGCTCCTCCCACATGCTCCTCGCTCACCCGGTAGACGATGCGGAGCTTCTTATCCACCGGCAGGAGACGGCCTTCGCCCTCGGCCAGGGTGAATTGACCGAGGAACACCGGCGCGGCGGTTTCCAGGCGGCGTAGAATGGTGGCGTCATAAAGGCCGTGGGACAGCTTTTCGGTGCGCACCAGCGCCCGGTCGCCGATGCCCAGCGCCGCCGTCTTCGGCGTTTCTTTCAAGAGGATGACCGGCGGCTTTTCCTTGGGCGGCCATTTATCGGGGCGCACGATGGCATGCCCCTCATGGTCGCGGCCCACCACCTCGGCCACCATGACCCTGGGCAGGTCTTCCGCCTGATGCACCGAACGCTTAAAGCCTTTGTTGAGAAGACCCTCATTAGTCATTTCTCGCAAAAGCTTTTTTAACTCTAGGCGACGGTCACCATGGACATGAAAAGCGCGCGCGATTTCGCGTTTGCCGACCAGCCCCGGCGTCTCGGCGATGAAGCGCAGGATTTCGTCCTTGCTGGGGAAGGGAGCGTCTTTGGCTTTATGGGGGCGTTTCGCCAATCCTATTTGGCCTTTCCGGCGCTCTTCTTTCGCTGTGCCGGTTTCCTGGACGGCTTCTTGCCCGGCCCCTTGGCCGCCCGCGCCGCCAAGAGGGCGACCGCATCGTCAAGGGTCACCGCATCCGGTTGCAGGTTCTTGGGCAGCGTGGCGTTGACCTTGCCGTCGGTGACATAGGGGCCGAAGCGTCCCGCCATGACCTTGACCGCAGCGCCGCTTTCGGGATGAGCGCCCAACTCCTTTATAGCCTCGCTTTTGCGGGCCCGGCCCTTTTTATTTTCGGCGAGCACGGTGACGGCGCGGTTGATGCCGATGGTAAACACCTCGTCGCTGGACGTCAGGCTGGCGAAGGCGCCGTCATGGGCGACGTAGGGACCGTAACGGCCGATGGCGGTGGTGATCGGCTTGCCGGTTTCCGGGTGCGCGCCCACCGTGCGGGGCAGGGATAACAGCTTCAGCGCCCGCTCCAGGTCCACCGTCTCGACCGGCATGTCCTTCGGCAAGCTGGCGCGCTTGGGCTTCTTGTCCTCGCCCAACTGCACATAGGGACCGAAGCGGCCGCTGCGCAACGTCACCGCCAGACCGCTTTCGGGGTCGTTGCCCAAGAGCTTGGGCGCGTCATTGGCCGGCTCCTCGCCGTTGCCGCCGGCGTCCTTGATCTGCCGGGTATAGCGGCAGGTGGGATAGTTGGAGCAGCCGATGAAAGCGCCAAACTTGCCGAGCTTCAAGCTCAAGCGGCCGTCGGCGCAGGTCGGGCAGGCGCGCGGGTCGCGACCATCGCCCATAGCGGGGAAAATATGGGGGCCCAGAAGCTCATTCAGTTTATCAAGAATGTCGGTGACGCGCAGTTCCTTGGTGGCGTCCACGGCGCCGGTGAAATCCTTCCAGAAAGCCCGTAATACCTCTTTCCAGCCTACCTTGCCGGCGGAGATATCGTCGAGCCGCTCCTCCAGATCGGCGGTGAAATCGTATTCCACATAGCGGCTGAAAAAGCTTTCCAGAAAAGCCGTTACCAGCCGACCTTTATCTTCCGGAATAAATCGGCCGCGCTCCATATGGACGTAATTGCGGTCACGGAGCACGCCCAATACCGAGGCGTAAGTAGACGGCCGGCCGATGCCCAGCTCTTCCATCTTCTTGACCAGCGACGCCTCGGAGTAGCGCGGCGGCGGTTCGGTGAAGTGCTGCTCCGGCCGGACGTCGAGTAAGGTAAGCTGATCGCCCTTGGCCAACGGCGGCAGGAGATTGGCGTCCTCGTCCTCGCCGGCGTCGTCGCGGCCTTCCTGATAGAGCTTGAGAAACCCATCGAAGATTTGCACCGAACCCGTTGCCCGCAAACCGATTTTTCTATCAGTGGAGAACATATCGGCGGTGGTGCGCTCGAATACCGCCGCCTCCATCTGGCTGGCTACCGTGCGCTTCCAGATGAGTTCGTAGAGGGCATGCTGGTCAGCGTCGAGGGCCTTCGCCACCTTGGCCGGCCGCCGGGCGAGGTCAGTGGGACGCACCGCCTCGTGCGCCTCTTGCGCGTTCTTGGCCTTGGTTTTGTAGATGCGCGGCGCGTTCGGCACATAGCGCTCGCCGAAGTCCTCGCCAATGACGGCGCGGCAGGCTTGGATCGCCTCGTTGGCGATCTGCACGCCGTCGGTGCGCATGTAGGTGATCAGACCCACCGTTTCGCCGCCGACGTCAATGCCCTCATAAAGCTTTTGCGCCACCTGCATGGTGCGGGTGGCGCTGAAGCCCAATTTGCGCGCCGCCTCCTGCTGCAAGGTCGAGGTGGTGAATGGCGGCGGCGGGAAGCGTCGGGCGGGCTTGCTCTCCACCGAACCGACCGCAAAGGCGGCGGCGGCGATGCGCTGGCGCGCTTTTTCGGCCGAGCCGGCGTTGCCGAGGCTGAACTTGTCGAGCTTGTCGCCATCGAGTTCCACCAGCCGGGCGGAGAAGGGAGCTTTGGCGGGATTGAGGAGATCGACCAGGATGGTCCAGTATTCCTGGCTCTTGAAGGTCTCGATCTCCAACTCGCGGTCGCAGATGAGGCGCAGCGCCACCGACTGCACCCGCCCCGCCGAGCGCGCGCCCGGCAATTTCCGCCACAGCACCGGCGACAGGGTAAAGCCCACCAGATAGTCCAGGGCGCGGCGGGCGAGATAGGCTTCCACCAACTCACGGTCGATCTGGCGCGGGTGCGTCATCGCCTTGAGCACGGCGGCCTTGGTGATTTCGTTGAAGGTGACGCGTTCCACCGCCACGTCTTTGAGCGCTTTTTTCTGTTGCAGGACTTCCAGCACGTGCCAGGAAATGGCCTCGCCCTCGCGGTCGGGGTCGGTGGCGAGAATGAGCTTGTCGGCGTCCTTGACCGCCTTGGCGATGTCCGCAAGCCGCTTGGCGCTGTCGCGGTCAACCTCCCAGTCCATGGCGAAATCATCGTCGGGTCTGACCGAGCCGTCCTTGGCCGGCAGGTCGCGGATATGGCCGAAGCTTGCCAGCACCTGATAGGTATTGCCCAGGTACTTGTTGATGGTCTTCGCTTTGGCGGGCGATTCAACGATGACGACGTTTTGCATGGGGTGCTGTTACATCCTTAGACCGGCGCGTGTAGCACAGAAGCGCGCGCCGTGTCACCCGGGAATGGCGAAATTCAGGGAAGGAGGGCGACCCGGTTGCCGGGCTGGCGCTCGATGTGGCCGGCCAATTCCAGTTCCAAAAGCACGGTCAGGACCGCGCCGGGAGAAAGACCGGCGGCGCGGATCAGCTCGTCGATCTGGGTCGGCGTCGGGCTTAACAGATCCTGCAGCGCGGCGCGGGCCAGGGCGATCTCGTCCTCGGCGGCGGCGAGCGTCGGCGGCGGCAGCCAGGACGGCCCCGGCTCCTTGATCTGCCGCTCTTCCAGGGCCTTCAGGACATGGAGCGCATCCTCGGCGGTCTCAATCAGCGCCGCGCCGTCCTTGATCAGGCGGTTGGCGCCCTGCGCCCGGGGATCGAGGGGCGAGCCCGGCACCGCCAGCACCTCGCGGCCCTGATCGGCCGCCAGCCGGGCGGTAATGAGCGAGCCCGAGCGCAAGGAAGCTTCCACCACCACCACGCCCAAAGACAGCCCCGAGATGATGCGGTTGCGGCGCGGGAAGTGGCGGGCCTGGGGCTCGGTGCCGATGGCGGCCTCGGCGACGATCAGGCCGGCCGCCGTCAACTCGTCATAAAGCGCCTGATGCTCCTTGGGGTAGACCACGTCGATGCCGCCCGCCACCACCGCCACGGTGCCGGTTTTCATGGCTGCCGCATGGGCAACCCCGTCGATGCCCCGCGCCAGCCCGGAAACGATGACATAGCCGGCCGCGCCCAAGTCGGCGGCCAAGCTCGCCGCCATGCGTCGCCCGGCTGCCGAGGCGTTGCGCGCGCCCACCACCGCGACCATGGGCTTTGTTAGAAGATGGGTATGGCCCTTGGCGAACAGCACCGGCGGCGGGTCTTCGATGGCGGCAAGCAGCGCCGGGTAATCGCTATCGCCCCAATAAAGCGGAATGGCGCCGGCGCGCTTGGCGGCGGCCAGTTCCTTCTCGGCGGCTGCCTTGGGACAGATCGCGATGGGCCGCTTCGATCCGCCGGCGCGGGCCAGGTCCGGCAATGCCGCGATGGCGCGGCCGGCGCTGCCGAAGCGGGCCAGCAAATGGCGGAAGGTGACGGGGCCCACATTCTCGCTGCGGATAAGGCGCAAGCGAGCCAGGCGTTCGTCATCGGTCGTGGTGGGCGGCGGTGCATCGGCCATGATCCGCCATCATGCCGATTAAGCGGCAGCCGTCAACTAGGAGTTGCCTTTACCGATTTTTGGTTCCTCGCCTTTGACGAGCCGGCGGATGTTGTCGGCGTGACGAATAAAGATCAGCGCGGCCATGACGGCGGCGGTGACCATCAGGGCCTTATTGCCCACCGCCTGGGCGTAGAGCGGCGTGATGGCCGCCGCCACCAAGGCGGCAAGCGACGAGTAGCGAAAGAAATAAGCGGTGGCGAGCCAGGTCAGCATGGCGCCGATGCCCACCGGCCAGGCGAGCGCCAGCAGCGCGCCGAAGAAGGTGGCGACCCCTTTGCCGCCCTTGAACTTCAGCCATACTGGATAGAGATGGCCGAGAAAGGCACAGGCGGCGGCCAGGTAACCCAAAGGCGGGGCCACCGCCCCGGCGATCAGCGCGGCCGCGGCGCCCTTGCCGCCGTCCATAATTAACGTCAATAACGCCAAGGGCTTATTCCCGGTTCTTAAGACGTTGGTAGCGCCAATATTGCCGGAGCCGATGGAACGGATATCGCCCAATCCCGCCAGCTTGGTGAGAATGAGGCCGAAGGGGATCGAGCCCAACAAATAGCCGCCGATGATGGCAAGATAGGTGGGCAGGATGTCGGCCATGGGACCGACGAAGGACGGCCAGGTAATATCCATTGTCACCTCACCCTCCCGCTGGCGCGGGCCCCTCCCTCTCCTCAAAGGAGAGGGTTTTCTCAAGCCCCCTCTCCTTTGAGGAGAGGGTTGGGGTGAGGTGATTAATCATAAAACTCATCCCTCACGCCTCATAAACCACGCGGCCGCCGACCACCGTCATCATCACCTGGCCCTGGGTCGGGTGGCCGTCGAAGGGCGTGTTCTTGGATTTGCTTTTCAGCTTGTCGGCGTCGATCCGCACCGCCACGTCCACGTCGAACACCACAAGGTCGGCCGGCGCGTCCACCGCCAGCCGGCCGCCGGGCAGACGGAACAAATGGGCCGGGCGGCGGGTCAACAGGTCGATCACCTGGAGGAGCGACAGATGGCCGTTGTGGTAAAGCTCCAAGGATACCGGCAGCAAGGTTTCCAGGCCCACCGCGCCGAACTCGGCCTGGGCGAAGGGCAGGCGCTTGCTTTCCGGGTCTTGCGGATCGTGGCCGCTGGCGATGACGTCAATGAGGCCCTCCTGCAAGGCGGCGACCACGGCCAACCTATCCTGTTCCGCGCGCAATGGCGGGGAGAGCTTGGCAAAGGTCCGGTAGTCGCCCACCGCCAGCTCGTTGAGCGCAAAATAGGGCGGGGTGACGCCACAGGTGATGGGCAACCCCGCCGCCTTGGCGGCGCGGATGACGTCGAGCGCTTTTGCGGTGGTGACTTGCGCGAAATGCAGCCGGCCGCCGGTGGCCTCAACGACACGGATATCGCGCTCGATCTGCAAGAGTTCCGCATAGGGCGAGTTGGAGGAGAGCCCGAGCCGGGTGGCGAGTTCGCCGGCGTTCATGACGCCCTTGGACAGCGATGGTTCTTCCGCATGCTGCACCACCAGGGCGTCGAACATGCGGCCATAGCGGAGGATCTTCCACAACACATTGGCGTTTGCGACGGCGTTGTGGCCATCGGTGAAGGCGACCGCGCCGGCGGCCGACAGGAGACCGATTTCGGTCATCTCCTGACCGTCGAGATTTTTCGTCGCCGCCGCCATGGGCGCGACGTTGACCAGAATATCGTCGCCCCGCCGCCGGGCGATGTATTCCACCAGCGACACGCTGTCGACGGCGGGTTTGGTGTTGGGCATGGTGACGATGGTGGTGACCCCGCCGGCGGCCGCCGCCTGGGAGGCCGAGGCGAGGGTTTCCTTGTGCTCGAACCCGGGCTCGCCGATGAACACCCGGCTATCGATGAGGCCGGGAGCGACCACCTTGCCGGCGCACTCGACAATGCGGGCGGTGGCGGGGGCGGTTGCCGCCGTCACCTGGGGGCCGACCGCCACCATGCGGCCATCGGCGATGAGCACGCCGCCGGGACCGTCATAGCCCAAGGTCGGGTCAATGAGGCGGGCATTAATGAGGGCGAGGGGACGGGCGGGCACGCTGCTCATGCCGCACCCCCGTTTTTCAGCTCGGTTTCGCGCGCCTTGCGGGTCAGCACGTCGAGGCAGGCCATGCGCACGGCGACGCCCATTTCCACCTGCTCCTGAATGGCGCTTCTGTGAATGTCGTCGGCGACCACGGTATCGATCTCGACGCCGCGGTTCATCGGCCCCGGGTGCATGATCAAGGCGTCGGGCTTGGCCGCCGAAAGCTTGGCGTGATCGAGGCCGTAGAAGTGGAAAAACTCCCGTACCGAGGGCAGGTAGCTGCCGCGCATGCGTTCCTGCTGCAGGCGCAGCATCATCACGATGTCGCAGTTCTCAAGGCCCCGCCGCATGTCGTGGAAGACCTCGACGCCTAAGCGCTCCACCGCCGCTGGCAACAAGGTCGGCGGCGCCACCACCCGCACCCGCGCCCCCATGGTGGTCAGGAGGTGGATGTTGGAGCGCGCCACCCGGCTATGGAGGATGTCGCCGCAAATGGCGACGGTCAGCCCCTCGATGCGGCCCTTGCGGCGGCGGATGGTCAGGGCGTCGAGAAGCGCCTGGGTCGGGTGCTCGTGCCGGCCGTCGCCGGCGTTGATGACGCAGCCGTCAACCTTTTCCGATAGGAGCTTGACCGCGCCCGATTCCGAATGCCGCACCACCAGGATGTCGGGGTGCATGGCGTTTAGCGTAATGGCGGTGTCCAGAAGCGTCTCGCCCTTCTTGATAGAGGAGGCGTCGGTCTGCATGTTGATGACATCGCACCCCAGCCGCTTGCCGGCTAGTTCGAACGAGGTGCGGGTGCGGGTCGAGGTCTCGAAGAAGAGATTGATCAGCGTCATGCCCTTGAGGAGGGACTTTTTCTTGTTGGCGCGGCGGTTTTGTTCGACGTAACTATCGGCGATATCCAAAAGATAGCCGATTTCCAAGGGGTTAAGCCCTTCGATGCCGAGGAGATGCTTATGGAAAAATCCGCGCCCTTCGCCGCCGGGCGGCGAGATCGGGGCCGGGGTGGGTGAGCCGTGGGTGCTTGCCATTAAAGCCATAGTCTATAGACCTCGAACGGCCTCGCGGCAACTTGGAAAATGAGGAATGTAAGTCCTTTTCCCGTCATCCCGGACGCGAGAGTAGGATAATTTTGGATTGAGACAACATCACCTCTCTCTAGATGGGAGGTCGTCCGCCGGAGCGTTAAGCGAAGGCGGGCGGGTGGGAGGGTGAGAAATGCTTGCGGCATCGGCTTTTCTCGTGATGACCATCACCCCCATCCAAACCTTCCCCCATCGGAGAAGACCTCTGCGAAAGTGCAGCGGCGCGATCGGGAATCCATGGAAATACAGGGTGTTGCAACGAATATGGATTCCCGCTTATCAAGGGAATGACGATTGTGCATTAGGTTTCGCAGAGGTCTCATCGAAGGGGGAAGGCTTTGTGACCAAGCGCTATCGAATAAATGTAAAATCACCTTGCTCTAGGCGAACCCAAAAGCCATAGAGGCTTCCGGGATGACAAAATGTTTTTTTCTGTAGTCTAAGGCGTTGGTTTCACCGCCCGCCGGCTTGTCCCCGCAAATAATCCAGCGCCCCTTGCAGGATGTAGGCGGCGGCCATGCGGTCCACCACCTCGGCGCGTTTCTTGCGGCTGGCGTCCTCGGCGATCAATTGGCGGGTCACCGCCGCCGTCGACCAGCGCTCGTCCCACAAGGCAATGGGCAGCGCCAGCCTTTGCCCGCAGTCCTTGGCGAATTGCCGTACCGACTGCACCCGGGGGCCCATGGTGCCATCCATGTTGACGGGAAGGCCGATGACGATGCCCGCCACCTGGCGCTCGGCGGCCAGCGCCGCCAGGCGGTCGAGGTCAGGGCTGAGCTTTTTGCGTTGGATGGTTTCCAGCGGCGTGGCGATGAAGCGGGTGGCGTCGGATACGGCGACGCCGATGGTCTTGGTCCCCACATCGAGCCCCATGAGCCGTCCGGCGGGCGGCAGCATGGTGGCAAAGTCCTGTAATTCCATGATCATAGCCCTGGGCATAGCCGAAGTGGGGGCGATTTGCAGCAAGGGAATAAACATGGGCCAAGAATAATCATGCAGGACGCGGCCAGCAGGAAGTGTCGGAAACTTTTACAATTCATACCGCCGAGTTTCTGGGGCCATTGGTGAACCATATGGATAAAAAGGATATTTTTTGAATTTATTTCATGGCATGGCTTTTGCTTTATCAACCCTGAAATGTATCTTATTGTCAGACCGGCCAGAAGTTCGGCGTTTGTTCCGGTCGACGGAGAGTAAAAAGAGATGGATCTGAAAACGACCATTAAAGCCAGTTTAGCTGTCCTGGGGTTTGTTGCGGGGCTTGGGTTCAGCAGCGCTTCGGCGGCAACGGTGAATTATTTTCCTTGCCTTGATGTCCAGAACCAGGGCTGGGGCGGTCTGACCTGCACCGTGGCGCCGGGTGATTTCGCGTTGCCGCCGCCGCCCACCAACGACAGCGAGACCAATGTCGAAATTGTATTGAATTATGTCTTTGGCGTTCCCGTTGACATCACGGCGGTGGCCTACGGCATTGCTGGCGACCAGCCGGGCTTTGACTTTACGCCTGATAGCTTTGGCGGCACCGCAACCACCATCAGCGTGGCGCTTTCTCAATCCTATGACCTGATGACCTTCAAGGTCGGCGATGTGTGGGGCATCGCTGATATCCGCGGTCTGACCAACTTCTCGTTCACCACGGATGACCTCATCGAAAACCAGAATGGGCAGCCGCAGGCCTTTTCCCATGTCAGCTTCTGGGTCGTCGAAGAGATTCCGGAGCCGGTGAGCCTTGGGCTTCTGGGCGCGGGGCTGGTGGGCCTGGGGCTGCTGCGCCGGCGCAAGCCTTAACCCCTGAAATTTACCTTACTCGCAAGTCTTGGGCGGCCCCGGGCGGGGCCGCTTTTTTATGCCCTTCGCTTGCATGCCCGGGCGGAGGGTGATACTTTCCCGCGCGCCAAAATTGACCATTCAACATAAAGTCGACCTCCCGCATGTCCATTGACCTTGCGACCGTCCGCCGCATTGCCCATCTCGCCCGCATCGACATCGATGACGCGGCGCTTGCCCCCATGGCCGGCGAGCTCAATCAGATTCTATCCTGGGTCGAGCAACTGGCGCAGGTGAACACCGACGGCGTACCGCCCTTGACCAGCGTGGTTGACGCCGAACTGCCGCGCCGCGCCGATGTGGTCACCGACGGCGGCTACCCGGAGGACGTGCTGGCCAACGCCCCCCAGGCCGAGCACGGCTTTTTCGCCGTGCCTAAGGTGATTGAATAGTCATGAGCGATTTTCTGGCCCTCACTCTGGCGGAGGCGCGGGACGGCCTGCGTCGCCGCGATTTCACCGCTCGCGAACTGGCGGACGCCTATATCGAAGCCATGGCGGCGGCGCGCGCGCTCAACGCCTATTGCGCCGAAACCCCGGAACAGGCGCTGGCGATGGCGGCCGCCGCCGATCAGGCGCTGGCGGCAGGCAACGCCGGACCGCTCGCCGGCATTCCCTTGGGGATCAAGGATCTGTTTTGCACCAAGGATGTGCTGTCTCAAGCCTCCAGCCGCATTCTGGAGGGCTTTAAACCCCGCTATGAATCCACCGTCACGGCTAACTTGTGGCGCGACGGCGCAGTGATGCTGGGCAAGACCGCCATGGATGAGTTCGCCATGGGCTCGTCCACCGAAACCGCGGTGACGGGGCCGGTCACCAACCCCTGGCGGGGCGAAGGCTCCAACAAGAACCTGGTGCCTGGCGGCTCGTCGGGCGGCTCCTCGGCGGCGGTGGCGGCGAAGATCGCGCTCGGCGCCACCGGCACCGATACCGGCGGCTCGATCCGCCAGCCGGCGGCGTTTACCGGCACGGTCGGCATCAAGCCGACCTATGGCCGCTGCTCGCGTTGGGGCATCATCGCCTTCGCCTCGTCCCTCGATCAGGCGGGGCCCATTGCCCGCACCGTGCGCGATGCGGCGATCCTCCTTAAATCCATGGCCGGCCACGACCCCAAGGATTCCACCTCCATCAACGCGCCCGTGCCGGATTTCGAGGCGGCGCTGAGCGGCGACATTCGCGGCCTGAAAGTGGGCATCCCCAAGGAATACCATACCACCCAGATGCCGGCGGAGATCGAGGCGTTGTGGCAGCAGGGCATCGCCTGGCTGAAAGACGCTGGGGCGAAGATCGTCGACGTCAGCCTGCCCCATACCCAGTATGCGCTGGCCACCTATTATATCGTCGCGCCGGCGGAAGCCTCCTCCAACCTCGCCCGTTATGACGGCGTGCGCTATGGCCTGCGGGTCAACAACGGCGGCGGGCTCAATGACATGTACGCCAAGACCCGCGCCGCCGGCTTCGGTAAGGAAGTCAAACGCCGCATCCTGATCGGCACCTACGTGCTGTCCGCCGGCTACTACGACGCCTATTACCTGAAGGCGCAGCAGGTGCGGACGCTCATCGCCCGGGATTTCACCGAGGCGTTCAAGACGGTCGACGTGCTCCTCACCCCCACCGCGCCGTCATCGGCCTTCGGCATCGGCGAGACCACCGATCCCATCGCCATGTACTTAAACGACGTCTTTACCGTGCCGGCGAGCCTGGCCGGGCTGCCGGCGATGTCGCTGCCGGCGGGGCTCGACAAGGCCGGGCTGCCCTTGGGGCTCCAGCTCATCGGCAAGGTGCTGGACGAGGAGACGGTGATCAAGGTCGGCGGCGTTATCGAACGGGCGGCGGGCTTTGCCGCAGCTCCTAAGCCCTGGTGGAGGAGTTAGCGCCATGGCCAAGCTCATCGAGGGGGCAACGGGTAGCTGGGAAGTGGTGATCGGCATGGAGGTCCATGCCCAGGTCTCCTCCAACGCTAAGCTGTTTTCCGGCGCCTCCGCTACCTATGGCGCCGAGCCCAATTCCCAGGTCAGCTTCGTCGACGCCGCCATGCCCGGCATGCTGCCGGTGATCAACGAGGAATGCGTGCGTCAGGCGGTCCGTACCGGCTTGGCCTTGGGCGCGCAGATCAATCTTTATTCGGTGTTCGACCGCAAGAACTATTTCTACGCCGACCTGCCCCAGGGCTATCAGATCTCCCAGTTCAAGCACCCCATCGTCGGTCATGGCCGGATCATGATCGAGGTCGAGGGCGAGACCAGGGAGGTGGGCATCACCCGCCTCCATCTGGAGCAGGATGCCGGCAAAAGCCTGCATGACCAGCACCCGAGCTTGACCTATGTGGACTTGAACCGCTCCGGCGTGGCGCTGATGGAAATCGTCTCCGAGCCCGATATGCGCTCCTCCGAGGAGGCCGGGGCCTATTTGAAGAAGCTTCGCACCATTCTACGCTACATCGGCTCCTGCGACGGCAACATGGAGGAGGGCTCCATGCGCGCCGACGTCAACGTCTCGGTGCGCCGGCCGGGCGAGCCGTTGGGCACCCGCTGCGAGATCAAGAACGTCAATTCGGTGCGCTTCCTGCAACAGGCCATCGAGTACGAGGCGCGCCGCCAGATCGACATCATCGAGGATGGCGGCAAGATCGACCAGGAAACCCGGCTGTTTGACGCCGCCAAGGGCGAAACCCGGTCCATGCGCTCCAAGGAGGAGGCGCACGACTACCGCTATTTCCCTGATCCCGACCTGATGCCGCTCAAACTTGCCCAAGCGTGGGTCGACAAGGTGGCCAAGACGCTGCCCGAACTGCCCGACGCCAAGCGCGACCGCTTCGTCGCTGATCTGGGCCTTACCCCCTATAACGCCTCGGTGCTGGTGGCGGAGAAGGAAAGCGCCGCCTATTTCGAGGCGGTGCTGGCGGAGTTGACCGCCGTTTCGGGCAAACCGGCGCGCGAGGTAGCGACGCAGGTGGCGAACTGGGTGGTGGGCGACCTGTTCGGGGCCTTGAACAAGGCTGGCAAGAGCATCGAAAACTCTCCCGTTAGCGCCCATAATTTCGCGCAATTACAGAAGCTTATGGTGGATGGCCAGATATCGGGCCGGATCGCCAAGGAAGTCTTTGAACATATGCTGGCCACCGGCGACGAGCCGGCCAAGATCGTCGCCGAGAAGGGCTTGGTCCAGGTTTCCGACAGCGGGGCCATCGCCGCCATCATCGACGAGGTGTTGGCCGAGAACGCCGACAAGGTGGCCGAATACCGCTCGGGCAAGGACAAGCTCTTTGGCTTCTTCGTCGGCCAGGTGATGAAAAAGACCCAGGGCAAGGCCAATCCGCAACTGGTCAACGAGGCGCTGAAGGCAAAGCTTTCGGCTTAACCACACAAAATAAATGTCAAAACTAGAAATCATCAATATTTCTAGCCAGTTCCCGACGTCTGCTTGATCCGGCCGGATTATTTCTTAAGCCTGATTTTAGAGAATGTTAACGGCCGGGCGGGTACACCTGTACTCTAAGGCGGCGGGCGATTGTCACAAAACCATCTCCTCGTTCGTTGAAGGTGGGGACGAAGATCAAGGTCAGTTAGCGCGTGAAATGACCTCCATTGGTCGAGAACAGATTGCGAGATTGTACGATCTGGCGCGGCAGCGTTCGGACGAAAGCCGGCGCGTGCTGGTGGAGAACATCGCTGATCTGTTCCTGACGCCGCAAGGCCGCTTGAACGAGCATCAGCGGGTGCTGATGACCGATATCTTGCATAAGCTCATTTCCGACCTTGAGGCCGTCATTCGCAAGGAGCTCGCCGAGCGGCTGGTGCAGTTCGATAATGTGCCGCCGGAGCTGATGCGTCTTCTCGCCAACGATCAGATCGAGATCGCCCGACCGATCCTGGAGCAATGCGATCTGTTGCGTGACGAAGATTTGATCGAAATCGTGCGCAGCCGCAGCGATGAGCATCGGCTGGTGATCGCCATGCGCGCCAAGTTGAGCGAGGCAGTCAGCGACGCCGTGGTCGACGAAGGCAGTCCGAACGTCATTGAAGTTCTGCTGAAAAATCAGAACGCCGAAATTTCCGAACGGGCCATGGCCTATCTGGTGGCGGAATCGCGGCGCGTCGATCGTTTTCAGGAGCCGCTGTTGTCGCGTCATGACTTGCCGCCGAAACTGGCGCATCAGATGTTCTGGTGGGTATCGGCGGCGCTGCGGCGCAAGATTCTCGCCGACTTCAGCGACCTCAATCTGTCCGACGTCGATACCGCCTTGCAGGAGGCGACGAAAAGCGCGATTGAAGCGCACGACCCGAAGTCAAATTCAGAAACGGCGGCGTTGGCCCTGGTGGAGCGCCTGGCGGCGGCGGGCAAACTTAGCGTCGGTTTCTTGCTGCAAGCGCTGCGGCAACAAAAAATTCCGGTATTCGTGGCGGGACTGGCGCATCTTGCCGACATCAGCGTCAAGGTGGCGTGGCGGATTTTTCACGACGAGGCGGGCGAGAGCTTTGCCGTGCTTTGCCGCGCCATCGATTTGAATCGTCAGGACTTCACGTCGCTTTATTTATACTTAAGCGATGCCCGGGCCGGACGCCGGGTGCGTCCGACCAGCGTGGTCAAGAATATCCTTGATCTTTATGATGCGATCTCGGTGACCAACGCCAAGGCGGCGCTCGTCTATTGGCAACGCGATGCGGCCTACCAGGAAGCGCTCGATGACGTCGAACACGGTCGGTAAGCCGCTGGGCGGCGGCTTTGGCGAACGGCGCGGCAATCCGCCGCTTGAGCCGGTGCGCCGGATCGACTGGGATCATTGCACCATCCTGCCGAGCGAAGCGTTTCCCTCGCAGCCACCCAAGCCGTCCAACGACGCCAAGGGCGTGGCCATCGAAAACTTCCTCAATGCCGTCACCATGGATGACGCGCTGCCGCTTTACGTCACCGCGCCAGATGGCCGGGTGCTGTTCGTCAATGCCGCCTATCGCGAGTTGGCGCAGACGTGCGAAACGCCGGCGGCCAGCGTGCAGGCCACCGCGCCCGGCCATGCGCCCGAAGCGCTGATGTCGGTGCTCAAGGATGTGGCGGCGCTGCGCGAAGGCTTGACCTTGCAGGAGAAGGTGCGGATCGGCGGGCGGGTGCGTCATTATCGCTCGCGCCATTTTCCCATTCTCGATCGCGCGGGCCGCATGGCGGCGATCGCCGGCACCTACATGGATTGCACCAAGGAAGTGGAGGGTCTGGAGCTCGCCCGCGCCGCGCAGCAGCGCTTCCAGGATTTCGCCCGCGCCAGCTCCGACTGGTATTGGGAGACCGACCGCGACGGCCGTCTGACGCTGCTCTCCGACCGCTTGACGGCGATCATCGGCATTCCGGCGGTGCGCTTCATCGGCCATCGCTTTGATGAGATCGGCGCCTTGGCGGCCGACGCGCAGGGACGTTTCCCGGCCCGAGACGGCATGATCACCAGCCGCGCCTTCCGCGACCAGCTTTACGCCATGAAGTCGGCCGACGGGCAGGACATGCTGTTTCATTTAAGCGGCGTCCCCATCTTTGATCAGGCGAGCGGCGAATTCATGGGTTTTCGCGGCGCCGGCATGGACGTCACCGCGCGCATCCAGGCGGAACAGCAGACTTTGGAGATCCGCCGTAATCTGGAAAACACGCTGGAGGAATTGACCAACAAAAATATTCAGCTCGACCTCGCCTCAGGCGAGGCGGAGCGGGCCTTGAAGGTCAAAAGCGATTTTCTCGCCGCCATGAGTCACGAATTGCGCACGCCCTTGAACGCCATCATCGGCTTTGCCGAAGCGATGAAGCTTGAGGTGTTCGGCAAAATTGGCGAGCAATACAAGGGATACAGCGACGACATCATGAATGCCGGCCGTCATCTTCTCGGCCTGATCAATGATATTTTGGATGTGGCGGTGATCGAGAGCGACAAAATCAAGCTCGACATCGAAGCGGCGCCGCTGCGCGATATCATTGATGCGGCGCTCAATCTCGTCATCATCCGCGCCAACAAGAAGGCGCTCGATACCTCCGCCGTTCGCGTTTCCGGAAAATGGCTATTGGACGTGGATGTGCGGCGCGCCACCCAGGTGTTCGTCAATCTGTTCAGCAACGCCGTGAAATTCACGCCGGACAAGGGCAAGATCGGCGTTGAGGTCACAGAAGCTGGCGATGGTCTTCTGGCGATCACGGTATGGGACACCGGTATCGGCATTCCCCCCAGCAAGCATGAGCTGGTGTTCGAGAAATTCCAGCAATGCGCCGACAGCATCTACGCCCGGCGCGAGGAAGGAACCGGCCTCGGCCTGCATATTTCCCGCCACCTGGCCCGCCTGATGGGCGGCGACATTACCTTGCAAAGCGAAGTCGGCGAGGGCAGCCGCTTTACCGTGACGCTGCCGCTGCATCGGTAGATATATTTTTTGCCACCTCACTCCACGCTGAACTGTTCGGCGAGGATGCGTTCGCTTAGCGAATGGTCGGAGTCGAACATCAGCATCAGTTTGACGGTGCGATCTTCCTTGACCAGCACCTCGCGCACGTCGCGCACTTCCACCATGTCGGCGACGGCGCTGACCGGCCGGCGGTCGCTTTGCAGGATTTCCAGCTTGACCGTCGATTTGTGCGGCAAGAGCGCGCCGCGCCAGCGCCGCGGCCGGAAGGCGCTGATGGGGGTGAGCGCCAGCACGTCGGCGCCCAAGGGAATGATCGGGCCATGCGCCGATAAGTTATAGGCGGTGCTGCCGGCGGGCGTGGCGACGATGACGCCATCGCAAATGAGGTCGTCCAGCCGCACCCGGCCATCGACCAGGATGCGAATGTGCGCGGTCAACCTGGTCTCGCGCAGGACATAAACATCATTGACGGCGAGCGCCTCCACAACCTCGCCATTGGTGCGCGTGGCGGTCATGCGTAAGGGATGCAGCGTCAATGTCTCAGCGCGGGCGATGCGCTCCAAGAGACCATTTTCGTCGTAGCGGTTGAGGAGAAATCCGATGGTGCCGCGGTTCATGCCGTAAATGGGTATTTCCCGGCGCATGAACTGATGCAAGGATTGCAAAACGAAGCCGTCGCCGCCCAGCGCGACGATGACGTCGGCCTCCTCCGGCGATACGGTTTCATAGCAGGCGCAAAGCCGGTCGCGGGCGGCGGCCGCTTCCGGCGCATCGCTGGCGATGATGGCGATTTTGGTCTGGCTCATGAACGTCTAACCGCCGGTCACGCTCATGTGGCGCGCGACCGCCGGCTTGGCGCCTTGGCGATCGATGACGAAGTCGTGTCCCTTGGGCTTTAGCCACATGGCGCGGTCGATGGCTTGATGCAGCTCCGCATCGGTTGCGCTTGCCCGTAATGGGGCGCGCAGATCGACGGCGTCTTCCTGGCCGAGGCACATGTAAAGGGTGCCGGTGCAGGTCAGCCGCACTCGATTGCAGGATTCGCAAAAATTGTGGGTCAGGGGGGTGATGAAACCCAGCCGCCGCCCGGTTTCTTCCACCGTCACATAGCGCGCCGGTCCGCCGGTACGATAATCGGTGGGGGTCAAGGTCCAGCGCTCGGCCAGGCGTTGGCGTACCTCGCTTAAGGGCAGGTAATGATCGGTGCGATCCTCGTCCACCTCGCCCAAGGGCATGGTTTCGATCAGGGTGAGGTCAAACCCTTCCTCGCCGCACCACGCAACCAGGCGGTCAAGTTCGTCATCATTGACTTCCCTCAGCGCCACGGTGTTGATCTTGACGGCAAGCCCGGCGCTTTGCGCCGCCTTCAGCCCGGCCATCACTTGGGCCAGGTCGCCGCGCCGGGTGATGACGCGGAATTTGGCCGGGTCCAGGCTGTCGATGGAGACATTGATCCGACGCACGCCCAAGGCCGCCAGGTCGGCGGCATAGCGCTCCAACTGGCTGCCGTTGGTGGTCAGGGTCAACTCGTCGAGGCGACCGTTGTCCAGATGCCGGGACAGCCGCCGAAACAGGGTCATGATGTCGCGCCGCACCAAGGGCTCGCCGCCGGTGATGCGCAGCTTGCGCACGCCACGGCTGATGAAGGCGGAAGACAGGCGGTCCAGCTCCTCCAGGGTCAGGATGTCCGCCTTGGGCAGGAACTGCATTTCTTCCGCCATGCAGTAGACGCAGCGGAAATCGCAGCGGTCGGTCACCGATACCCGCAGGTAGGTGATGCGCCGGGAATAGCGGTCGATCAGCGGCGATATGTCAGGGCGGACGTCCATGCCTTACCTATAGCACGAACTGCCGTCAGGGGATCAAGCGAGGCTCGTCAAGAGGCTAGAAAATTGGCGCCTTGCTTTCGTCGGCGGCCCAGCGATGAAGGGTGATTTCCGCCTGGCGCTGGTCCATTTTGCGAAAGATTTCAAAGGCGTGAGCGGTTTCCGCATCGGTCAGGCTTGACGACTGCCGGCGGGCGATGCGGGTTAGTCGGTAGATGGTCAGGAACATGCTGCGGTCGATGCCGATGACCCGGCAGGCGACGGCCAGACCGTCGGCGCCGCGGTTATAAAGGATCTTGCGGAAAACTTCGATATTGACCTTGGCCAGCTTGGCGAAGGACTCCTCGAAAAGCTCGGCTTGGCCCTGATTGAGGCTTTTGACCACATAGGCCGAAGTGAGCTGGCCGGCCTCGTAAAGCTTGTCCACCAGCCGCCGGACGGCCGGACCCTTGATCTCCTCCCGCCGGTCCTCGCGCGCCAGGCCGTCGACGGCGGCGTCGATGGCCTCGTCGATCTTATCCGGCGAGATCATGTAGGTTTTCAGGATGATATCCTTGAGCGCCGCCGATACCCAGCGATACATGCGCTTGGCCAGTTCCGGCGGCAGATCACGGCGGTTGACGAGAGGCTCGCGCAGCGCCGCTTCCTGCTCCGAGCGGCTGACCAGTTGGGCATAGGAATCATGGGGAATGTTGGCGCTGGGGTTGGCCAGCAGCACGGTCAAGACCGGCATGGTGCCGGTTTGCACCAGGGCGGCGGATACCTTGGACGACAGATTCTGTCGCGCGGCGATGCTTAGCTGGTGCTGGATCGTCTTATGGCGGACGATATTGATCAGGTCGGAGTCGCGCAGCAGCTTGCTGTAGAGGAGGACCGAGCGAGCGACCTCGATCTGATCGTTGGCGAGGAGGACGATGAGATCCGCCGGGGCTTCGTCGTCATAAGCGAGCCGTTCCGCCAATTGGGTGCGGATCGACATCTCGACGCTTTTGGTCAGACGGCGCAGGATGTCGCACATCAGCGTCCGCTCGACGTCGGCGAAGTCCCGATGGTCGTTGATCAAAAGGTCGGCGATGCTGGAAAAAAGCTCGTTGCGCCCCGCCGCGTCCCGCCGCTGCGCGAGGGTCACCAAATCCTGAACGTCCGGGCGGATTTCAGCGGTCTGCATCTACTCTCCCAGTGCCATGAAACCCCAGCGCGCCGCTTTGTTTTGCCAAAACCTTAACGGCTCATTCGTAAAGATTTTCTTAAATTCCATCGGACCGCCGGTAACTTGACAGAAAATATAAGTAGGCTTATATTATCTATGCCTAGAATAAGTATTCTTAGGACTTCTTTACGATCGCAGGCCAGGATGGCGGAAGATTTTGCAACCAATGTCGGCTTTCTGTTGACCGATTCGGCGCGCCTGTTGCGCAAGCGCTTCGATCAGCGGGCGAGGGGCATCGGCGTCACCCGGCCGCAGTGGCGGGTGCTGTTCTCGGTAGCCCGCTTTCCGGGCATCAACCAGGCTCGTCTGGCCGAGATGCTGGAGGTTGAGCCGATCACCTTGTGCCGGCTCATTGACCGCATGGAGCAGGCGGGGATGGTGCGGCGTGACGCCGATCCGGCGGACCGGCGGGCGCGGCTGTTGTTCATCACCGAGGCGGGCAAACCGTTACTGGAAAAACTGAAGAACACGGCATGCAATCTTCACACCGAGATCATGGGTGATTTCAGCCGGGAGGAGCTACAGTCGCTGACCGGGATGTTGACGCGCATCAGAGATAAGCTGAGCGAACAGGGGGGCGAACTTGACGAGAGGCGGGTCAACGGCTGACGCCGAATGAAAGTCACGAACGATGAATATGCATCAACCCGCGCTCTTTAGACGGTTGCTGTGGTTGCGCCACTCACGGCGCATGAAACATTTGATCCTGTTGTTTTTCGTGCCGGCGCTGATGCTGGGCGCGGGGATTTATTATTGGATCGAGGGCACGCGCTATGTTTCCACCGACAACGCCTATGTCAAACGCGACAAGGTATCGGTCAGCGCCGACATCGCCGGCCGCATCATTGAAGTGGCGGTGGATGAGAACCAGGTGGTGCGCCCGGGGGACCTGCTGTTTCGCCTCGATGGCGCGCCGTTCCGGCTGGAGTTGGAGAAGGCCGAGGCGGAATTGGCCAACGCCCGGTTGACAGTGGAGCAGATGCGGGCGACCTACCGCGAGCGCCTTGCCGATCTGGCCGCCGCGGAGCAGGAGGTCGACTATCAGCAGCGTGAATTCGTCCGCCAGGAAAAGCTGCGCGCCAGCGGCTTTGCCGCCCAGGCGGCCTATGACAAGGCGCGCTATGCCTTGACCGCCGCCGAACAGCGCCGCGCCACCGAACGCCAGGCGGTGCAGAGCGCGCTTGCCGCGCTGGGCCATGATCCGGCTATTGAAACTGACCGCCATCCCTTGGTGATGGAAGCCATCGCCAAGCGCGATCGGGCGCGGCTCAATCTTGGCTACACGGAAGTGCGCGCGCCGGTCGGCGGCATCGTCAGCCGCTCGGAGCGGTTGCTGCCCGGCCAATACGCCATCGTCGGCGCGCCGATGGTCAGTATCGTGCATAACGAGAATGTCTGGGTTGAGGCGAACTTCAAAGAGACCGACATTACCAACATGGTCCCCGGCCAGATCGCTGACGTCACCTTCGACGCCTTCCCGGGACAATCCTATAAGGCGCGCATCGACGGCATCGGGGCGGCCACCGGCGCGGAATTTTCGCTGCTGCCGCCGCAGAACGCCACCGGCAACTGGGTCAAGATCGTGCAGCGCGTGCCGGTGCGCCTGAAGCTTGTGGATCCAACCCTTGCTGCGCATCTTCAAGCCGGCTTGAGCGCCGACGTGACAGTCGATACCGGGCGGTCATGGCCGTTCGGCAAGTCGGGCGAGGCGCTGGCATGGCGCACGCAACAGCCATAACTTCATCGGAACCGGCGGCGGAACCAAACCGGGCCATGATCGTGGCCTCGGTGATGCTGGCTGCATTCATGCCGCTGCTTGACACCACCGTCGCCAACGTGGTGCTGCCGCAGATGCAGGGCTCCCTAAGCGCGACGCGGGAGACCATCAGTTGGGTGTTGACGTCCTACATCGTCGCTTCCGCCGTCATGATGCCAATGGTGGCATGGGCGGCCGCTCGCGTCGGCCGCCGTCGGCTGTTTCTTGGCGCCATCGTTATCTTTACCATTGCCTCCATGCTATGCGGCCTGGCGGCGAACCTGGGGCAAATGATCGTGTTTCGCCTGCTGCAGGGCGCCAGCGGCGCCATTCTGGTGCCGCTGTCTCAGGCGATCATACTTGATGCCTATCCTAGAGAGCGCCATGGCCAGATGATGGCGATCTGGGGCGCCGGCATCATGATCGGCCCGATCCTGGGACCGACCTTGGGCGGCTGGCTTGCTGACGTCGCCGACTGGCGGTGGGTGTTCTACATCAATCTGCCGGTGGGCATTCTGGCGTTTCTGAGCACCTCCGCTTTTCTGGAAAAGGACAAGCCCAACCCACGCCGTTTCGATCTGGCGGGCTTCATCTATCTCGTCATCGGGCTTGGCGCCTTGCAGCTGATGCTGGACCGCGGCGAATTGAAGGATTGGTTCCACTCTTATGAAATCCTGATCGAGGCGGCGATCGCCGCCTCGGGCCTGTGGATGTTTGCCGTTCATGCCATGACGGTGCGCACCTCGCTCATTGATTTGCACATCTTTCTTGACCGCAATTACGCCATCGGTTCGGTGATGGCGCTGGTGCTCGGCTTTGTTCTGGTGGCGGTGGCGGCGCTGTTGCCGACCATGATGCAAACGTTGCTGGATTATCCGACGTTGACGTCGGGCATCTTGATCGCGCCGCGCGGCGTCGGCACCATGCTGGCCATGATCATCGCCGGCCGAACGCTCCACCTCGTTGATGCCCGCTCATACGCTACCTTTGGATTGCTGCTGATCAGTCTGTCACTCTATCAGATGACCAAGTTTGATCTATACATGGATAGCTGGCCGCTGATTTATTCCGGGTTTATTCAAGGTATCGGCATGGGTCTTAGCTATGCCGCGCTGACCACCATCAGCTTCTCGACCCTGGCGCCCGAGATGCGCGCCGACGGCGCGGCGATTTCCAGCTTGATGAGAAACTTGGGCTCCAGCATCGGCGTATCG
Organism: Pseudomonadota bacterium; assembly: GCA_003577275.1. Taxonomy (GTDB): domain Bacteria; phylum Pseudomonadota; class Alphaproteobacteria; order Sphingomonadales; family Govanellaceae; genus PRO5. The sequence goes on along the minus strand of QEVO01000004.1, from coordinate 253,445 downwards.
CTGTTGATCGCCTTCCTGTCGCGCAACACCCAGATCAATCACGCGGAAATCGCCGAGAGCATCAGCGCCGGCGTGTTGCAGAGCGATGCCGGCATGATTGAAAGAAATCTTGCCTTGGGCTTTAGCGGCGCGGCGGAACTTTTGAATGCGGAGCTGACGCGCCAGGCGCTGATGATCTCTTATCTAAATAATTTCAAACTGATGATGTTCATCACCCTGGCCGCCGCGCCGTTGGCTTATTTGATGGACCGGCCGGCGACAGCCAAGGCGGAATTTACTGCGGAATGATCATCAGTGATCGGCGTCGACCAGCCGGCCAAGCATGGCGTCGGCGGTTTTAAGGACGGCGATATTGGCCTTATAGGCATGTTCGGCCAGCATCAGATCGGCAAGGCCATAGATGATATCGGCATCGGGCGAGGGCGCGGCATAGGCTGACAGAGGCGGTGGCGGCGCGCCGCCGTTGTTTGTCAGTGCGTTGGCGTTGTCATAGGAGCGATTGCCGGCGGCCAGCGTCGCCGCCTCCAGCTCCTCGCCGGCCCGGACGCCGGCATTGGCGATTCGCTCGGCGGCGCGAGAGGCGCGGTCGGTGGCGGCATAAAGCCCGGCCAGCGAACTGCTGATGATCGACAACATCGCTTGCGATACCTTTCCAATCGTTAATACTGGCCTCCAAAGCTTATCAATTCGTTAACGGTTCGAGGCAATGGACAGGAAGCGAAATCAGGCGCAAACTACCCCGTCGGGTAGGGGACTAGAATTTGAGAAGTAAGGATAAATTGTCAAAACTGCCGAACGAAGGCGCGGCCATCGTGATTTCCGGCGGTGATCCCGCCGACCGCCGCAAGGCGGCGGCGGCGCTGCGCCAGGCGGGGTTTGCCCCGGTCGACGGCGCTGCGGACGGGCCGTTGGCGGCGGCGCTGGGCGGCGACGACCAGTTTCGTGAGGAGGCGCCGGTATGGCGCGATGACGCCGCCGCGGAGGTAGCCGCGGCGACGCTGGAACAGCCGGCGGCGCTGATCCTCTTTAACCTCGATCATTTCAAGCGGGTGCGCGCGGTGGTAGGCAGCGAGATCGCCCGCCGCCTGCTGAAGGAGGCATTCGCCAGGGTCGAGGATTGTCTTAAAGCCCACGACGCCTCCCGCGGCCGGCGCGGCAAACACCGTGGGCAGGTGCGGCATGTGGACGGCGATGAGTTCTGTGTCCTCATGCCGCGGCTCGACCACAGCGAGGAAGCGGCGGAATTCGCCCATGCGGCGCTAGTGGCCATCGGCCGGCCTTACGAAAAGATCGCGCCGCAGGTGTTTCTCACCGGCCGGGCCGGCATCACCTTGGCGCCTCATCACAGCCGTGATGTGGATACGCTGTTTCGCATGGTTGCCTCCATCGTGCATCACGAATCCCGGCAAGGCCGCAACACAGTGCGGGTTTACGCTCCCGGCGCAGTGGCGAGCGCCGCCGAGCGTTTCGAGCTGGAAGCGGAATTAACGCGCGCGGTGCGCGCCGGCGAGTTGGAGGTTTATTATCAACCCCAACTCTGCATCGCCACCAACCGGTTGGTAGGCGCCGAGGCGTTGGTGCGCTGGCGGCGCGCCGGCATCGGCTCGGTGCCGGCAGAAGTGTTCATCGCCGTAGCCGAGGATTTGGGGCTGATCGCCGAACTGGGCAATTGGGTGTTGACCACGGCCGCCCGGCAGATCGAGAGCTGGCGCAAGGCCGGCCTGCCGCCGGTGCGCATCGCCATCAATACCTCCGCCTATCAGTTCCGCCGTCTCGATATGGTCGATGTGGTGGTCGACGCCTTGAAAAAAACCGATGTCGCGGCCGATTATCTCATGCTCGAAGTCACCGAAAGCCTGGTGTTGTCGGAAGTGGAGCGCACGCTTGACGCCTTGCGCCGCTTGCAGGAAATGGGGATTAAGATCGCGCTGGATGACTTCGGCACCGGCTATTCGTCACTCAGCTATTTAAAAAGCTTCGCGCTGGATTGCCTGAAGATCGACCTTTCGTTCGTGCGCGGCCTGCCCCAGGATTCTGGTGACGTTGCGGTCACCGAGGCGATCATCCGCATGGCCAAGGCGCTCAATCTGGAGGTCATCGCCGAGGGCGTGGAGCGGGAAGAGCAGCGCGCCTGCCTTGCCGCACTCGGCTGCGACTATTACCAAGGTTATCTGATCGCCCGGCCGATGCCGGCGGATGCCTTCGGCCAACTGCTCGGCCGCGGCTTGACGGTGGAGTAGCCTGATGCGGATCGATATTATTTCCGACACCGTATGTCCCTGGTGCTATATCGGCAAACGGCGTTTGGAGCTGGCGCTCGCCGCCCGCCCCGACATGGTGGCGGAAATCTTCTGGCATCCTTTCGAGCTGCATCCCGACATGCCCGATGACGGCGTGCCGCGCGATGATTTCTGGCTGGAGAAATTCGGCGACGAGGAACGCTCGGCGAAAGTTGTCGAGAATATTTGCGCCGCCGGCGCCGAAATCGGCATTCATTTTGCCTTTGATCGCATGGCGACCATCCCCAATACCGCGCGTTCCCATGCGCTGATGCGCTGGGCGGGAGAAATCGGCGAGCAGACGGCGGCGGCGGAAGCGCTGTTTCGCGCCTATTTCGAGGAAGGACGCGATATCGGCGATCTTGACGTTTTGGCTGACATCGCGGAAGGGTTGGGCCTGTCGGCGGAAGACGCCGAAGTGATGATCGCCGGCGATACGATGCTTTCTTCGGTGCGGCACGCCGCGGCTCAGGCCAGCGCCTTAGGGATCGAAGGCGTGCCGTGTTATATCATCGGTCAGAAATACGCGCTCGTCGGCGCCCAGGATCCGGAAAAATTTCTCGCAGTCTTCGATCGCATCGCCGCGGAAGAGGGCGAGTAGCGGGCAATATTTTTCCTTCTCCTTGAGGAGAAGGCGCGCGAGCGATAAGCGAAGCGCGGATGAGGTGGCGGGGAGAGCTTTGACATGACTCAGCCCGAATGGTTTTGTCCGTTCGCCCTGAGCCTGTCGAAGGGCAATTTTTCACCTCACCCCGGCCCTCTCCTCAAAGGAGAGGGTGATGATTTAATTTGCCGCGGCGATTTTGCTTAACCCTTGGGCGAGCGCAAGAACGCCCTTTAGCCGTTCAGCCGGCGTCGGCCAGTGGCGCATCAGCACCAGCTTGTGATCGGGCCGAAGCTTAGCCGTGCCGCGTTCGCGGCTGAGCATCTCCACCAAGCCTTGCGGATTGGCGAACTGATCCTTGCGGAAGCTGATTGTTACGCCCTTCGGCCCGGCTTCGATTTTTTCGATGCCCGCCTTGCGGCACCACGCCTTGATTTCGATCACCGATAAAAGCTGTTCCACGTCCGCCGGCAGCGGACCGAAGCGATCGATGAGTTCGGCGGCGAAGGCATCGATTTCCTCGCGCGTCGTCAACTCGGCAAGCCGGCGATAGAGCGCCATGCGAACCGAAAGATCGCCGACGTATCCTTCCGGAATGAGCACGCTGGCGCCGATGCCGATCTGCGGCGACCAGTGGCCGTCCGCCTCGGCCATGCCGCCGGATTTGGCTTCCGCCACCGCTTCTTCCAGCATCTGCTGGTAAAGCTCCAGGCCCACTTCGCGAATGTGGCCCGATTGTTCATCGCCCAAAAGATTGCCGGCGCCGCGAATGTCAAGGTCGTGGCTCGCCAGCGTGAAGCCCGCGCCCAGGGTATCCAAGGTCTGCAACACCTCCAGCCGTTTTTCGGCGTTGACGGTGAGCGTGCGGTTGGGCGGCAAGGTCAAATAGGCATAGGCGCGCAGCTTGGAGCGGCCGACGCGGCCGCGTAACTGATAAAGCTGCGCCAAGCCGAACATGTCGGCGCGATGGACGATGAGCGTGTTGGCGGTGGGAATGTCGAGCCCCGATTCGACGATGGAGGTCGACAGCAAGACATCGTACTGGCCATCGTAGAAGGCGTTCATCACGCGGTCGATTTCGCCGGCGGCCATCTGGCCGTGGGCCATGGTGACCTTTACTTCAGGCACGGTGTCGCGAATGAAGGCCGCCACGTCAGAAAGATCGGCGATGCGCGGGCAGACATAAAAACTCTGGCCGCCGCGATAGTGTTCGCGCAACAGCGCCTCGCGCACGATCAGGCTATCCATGGGCAACACGAAGGTACGCACCGCCAGCCGGTCCACCGGCGGCGTGGCGATGATGCTCATGCCCTTCAAGCCGGAGAGCGCCATCTGCAGCGTGCGCGGAATGGGGGTCGCGGTCAGCGTCAGCACGTGAACATTGGCCTTCAGTTGCTTCAAGCGCTCCTTGTGGGCGACGCCGAAGTGCTGTTCCTCGTCGATGATGAGGAGACCCAGGGTTCTAAAAGCGATGTTTTTGCCGAGGAGCGCGTGGGTGCCGATGACGATATCGATCTTGCCGGCGGCCAGTTCGTCCCGCGTCTGTTTCATGTCTTTGTCAGCCACCAGCCGCGACAACTGGCCGATGCGCACCGGCAAGCCGCGGAAGCGTTCGCAGAAGGTTTTATAATGCTGGCGGGCCAGCAGCGTGGTCGGCACCACCACCGCCACCTGATGGCCGGACAAGGCGGCGACAAAGGCGGCGCGTAACGCCACTTCGGTCTTGCCGAAGCCGACATCGCCGCAAATCAGCCGGTCCATGGGCCGGCCGCTCGATAGATCATCAAGCACGTCGGCGATGGCGCGCAACTGATCCTCGGTTTCGGCATAAGGGAATCGAGCGCAGAATTCATCATAAAGACCGTGCGGCGGCTCCACCATGTCGGCCTGTTTCAACTCGCGCTCGGCGGCCAGGCGGATGAGCTCATCGGCCATTTCGCGGATGCGCTTCTTCAGCCGCGCCTTGCGGTTTTGCCAGGCGACGCCGCCGAGCTTGTCGAGCGCCACTTCCGTTTCGTCGGAGCCGTAGCGGCTCAAGACCTCGATGTTTTCCACCGGCACGTAAAGCTTGTCGCCGCCATCGTAAGCGAGCATGACGCAATCATGGGGCGCGCCCATGACCTCGATCGCCTGCAAGCCCTCGAAGCGGCCGATGCCGTGATCCACATGCACCACGAAGTCGCCGACGCCCAGGGCCGACGCCTCGGTCAGGTATTGCTCGGCCCGACGCTGGCGGCGCGCTTTTCGAACCAGCCGGTCGCCCAATAAATCCTGCTCGGTGATGACGGCGTGATCGGCGGCCTCGAAGCCATGCTCCAACGCCAACACCACCAGGCCGAGGGTGTGCGGCGGCAACGCGCCGACCTCGCTCCAGCGCTCAACGGCGCGAACGTCGGACATGCCATGATCGGCGAGCACGGCGCTTAAGCGGTCGCGCGCGCCCTCGCTGTAGGCGGCGACGATCACCCGCTTGCCGCCCTGGTGCAGCGTTTTGGCATGCGCGCGCAAGGCATCATAAACGTTGGCCGCGGGATCGTTGCGCTCGGGCGCGAAATCGCGGCCCGGACGCGCCGCCAAATCCACTGCCCGGGCGTCTTCCGGTCCGTGAAAGACGGCAAACTGGCGCACGTCGCGGCAGGCGATCGCCGATCGCCACTCGTCGGCGGTCAGATAGAGCGCCTCGGGCGGCAACGGCTTATAGGGCGTAACGCCGGCCTTGGCATCGATGCCGGCCTGCTCCAGGCGGGCGCGATAATGGTCGGCGATGGTGGCAAGCCGCTCCGCCAGCGCATCCTCGGCCAGCGGATCAAGGGAGATAAGCGCCTGCGGCACATACTCGAACACGCTGGCCAGCCGTTCATGAAACAAGGGCAGCCAATGCTCCATGCCGGCGTGCTTGCGGCCTTCGCTGACCGCCTCATACAAGGGATCGGCGGCAGTGACGGGGCCGAAGGTGGCCACATAACCGCTGCGGAAGCGGCGAATCGCCTCGGCGGTCATCGGCACCTCGCCCGCCGGCACCAGCACGATCTCGCGCAGGTGGTCGCCGCTCCGCTGGCTTAAGGGGTCGAAGCGGCGGATGGCGTCGATCTCGTCGCCGAACAGATCAAGCCGCACCGGCTCGCGGCTGCCGGCGGGAAAGATATCGATGATGCCGCCACGAACTGCGAATTCGCCGGGCTCCATCACCGTGCCGGCGCGGCTGTAGCCGTTGTCCACCAGGAAGCGCTGCAACGCTTCGGCATCCAGGCTCGCCCGCTTTTTCAAGGTCATGGCGGCGGCGGCCACGACGCCGGGCAGCGGCACCCGCTGCGCCACGGCGTTGACGGTGGTCAGCACGATGCGCGGCCGCGATGGCGTCGGCTCGGCGGCCAGGCGCGACAGGGTGCGGGCGCGCAAGGCGGCGATGTCGGCGTGCGGCGACACCCGGTCATAAGGCAGGCAGTCCCACGCCGGCAGGCGGATCAGCTCGATGTCGGGGGCAAAAAAGCGCACCAGCGCGGCAAGCGCCGCCAACCGGCCGTCGTCGCGGGCGACGTGCAGCACCGGCGCCTGCGGCCGAGAACGGGCAAGATCAACCAAGACCTCGGCGTCAAATCCCTCCGGCGCGCCGGAGAGCGTCAGTCGTCCCGACGCGGCGGCGATGTCGACGGCTTGCGTCACGTGGTGATGTCCACGTAATCGAGGCGTTGCAGCATCGCCATCACGTCGTGATCGAAGGCGGCTGGCACGGGGCGGTTGCCGGTGATCCAGCTCACGAGGTCGATGTCCTGTTCGGCGATCAGGGTTTCGTAGCGATCGATCTGGTCCGCCGTCAGGGCATTCAGATACTTATCGGCGAAGTTGCCCAAAAGGATATCCGCTTCCTTGCTGCCGCGGTGCCAGCTGCGGAAGCGGAGGCGCTTGCGGCGGATGTCTAGGGGGTCATTCATCCCGGCTTGGTTCGCGCTAAGGGTTGGGCTAACGTGACGCACGTGCGTTTTTTTACGGGTGGGGCGGCGGTGCGTCCAGAGATTTTATACCCGCTGTTCGGCTCGCTGACCGCCTTGAAGGGCATCGGCGGGCGCACCGCGGCGCATCTGGCGCGGCTGGGGCTTAGCCGGGTCGTTGATCTCCTCTGGCACCTGCCCACAGGAGTGATTGATCGCAGCTATCGCCCCCAGGCGGCGGTGGCGGCGGACGGCGCCATCGCCACCCTGACCGTGCGCATCCTGGAACACCTGCCCGCGCCGCCCGGCGGGCGACGGCCCTACCGGGTGCGCGCCAGCGACGACAGCGGCGAGATCGATCTGGTGTTCTTCTCCACCCACCGCGGCTATATCGCCGAAATGCTGCCGGTGGGCGCCACCCGGATCATCAGCGGCAAAGTGGAATACTTCCAGGGCCGGCCGCAGATGAGCCATCCCGACTACATCCTGTCGCCGGAGACCGCCGCCAGCCTGCCGGCGGTGGAACCGGTCTATGGTCTGACGGCGGGGTTGAGCGGGCGCGTCATGCGCCGCGCCGTGGAGGGCGCGCTGCATCATCTGCCGGCGCTGCCGGAATGGCTCGATCCGGCGTTGCAAAAGCGTCAGGGCTGGCCCGGCTGGCAGGCGGCGGTGAAGGCCGCCCATGCGCCGATGAGCGAGGCCGATACTGAACCGCTGACCCCGGCCCGGGCGCGGCTGGCCTATGACGAGCTGTTGGCCAACCAACTGGCGCTGGCGCTGGTGCGCGAGCGCATGAAGCGGCGCAAAGGCCGGGCCATCGTCGGCACCGGCGCGCTTCGCGCCAAAGTGATGGCGGCGCTGCCCTTCGCCTTGACCGGGGCGCAGCAGCGCGCCTTGGCCGAGATCGACGCCGACATGAAGAGCGAAGACGCCATGCTGCGCCTTTTGCAGGGCGATGTCGGCAGCGGCAAGACGGTGGTGGCGCTCCTCGCCATGCTCAGCGCGGTGGAGGCGGGAGGGCAGGCGGCGATGCTGGCCCCCACCGAAATCCTCGCTCGGCAGCATTACGACACGCTCAAGCCCTTGGCCGAAGCAGCCGGGGTGAGGCTGGCGCTGCTCACCGGGCGCAGCAAAGGCAAGGCGCGGGATCTGGCGCTGGCCGCCCTGGCGGCGGGCGAGATCGATATCATGGTGGGCACCCATGCCCTGTTTGAAGCCGATGTGGCGTTCGCCGATCTGGTGCTGGCGGTGATTGACGAGCAGCACCGGTTTGGCGTCCATCAGCGCCTGCGCCTGGCCGGCAAGGGACAGGGCCCGGTGGACATGCTGGTGATGACGGCCACCCCCATCCCGCGCACCCTGGCCTTGACCGCCTATGGCGACATGGATGTCTCGCGGCTCGATGAAAAGCCGCCTGGACGCGCCCCCATCGACACCCGCGCCGTGCCCCAGGCGCGACTCGAGGAGGTGGTGGCGGGGGTCGGACGAGCGCTTGCAAGCGGCGCGCGGGTCTATTGGGTCTGTCCGTTGATCGAGGAGTCGGCGGCCGTCGATCTGGCGGCGGCCGAGGCGCGCGCGGCGGCGCTGCGCGAGGTGTTCGGCGATATCGTCGGACTAATCCACGGCCGCATGAAGGGCGCGGATAAAGAGGCGGTGATGGCGGACTTCATCGCCGGCAAAATCAGCGTCCTGGTGGCCACCACGGTGATCGAGGTCGGCGTCGACGTGCCGCAGGCCACCGTCATGGTGATCGAGCACGCCGAGCGCTTCGGCCTGGCGCAGCTTCATCAGTTGCGTGGCCGGGTGGGGCGCGGCGCGGATAAATCCACCTGCATTCTCCTCTACGGCTCGCCCTTGGGTGAGACGGCGCGGGCAAGGCTGAAGGTGATCCGCGAAACCGAGGATGGCTTTCGCATCGCCGAAGAGGATTTGAAGCTCAGGGGCGCGGGCGAGGTGCTCGGCACCCGGCAATCGGGGCTGCCGGAATTTCGCCTCGCCGATATCGCGGCGCACGGCGATCTTCTCGCCATGGCGCGGGACGACGCCCGGCTCATCGTCACGAAAGATCCTGATCTGGCCCAGGGGCGCGGCCAAGCGCTGCGGGTATTGCTTTACCTGTTCGAGCGGGATGAGGCGGTCAAGACCCTGCGCTCGGGGTGACCGGCGGCAGGATCGGCGCACCCTTCGGCGGTCGACGCGGCGGCACGACGAGGCCGGCGGAGATGATATACTTCATGCCGTCATCCACCGTCATGTTGAGATAGACGAGGTCTTTCTTCGGCACGAACAGCAGAAAGCCCGAGGTGGGATTGGGCGTTGTCGGCAGGAACACGTTGACCACATCCTCTATGGTGCGATCTTGAATTTCACCCTTGGTTTCACTGGTGACGAAGGCGATGGCCCAGATATCCTTACGCGGATATTCCACCAAAACTACATCCTTGAATGAGCCGGAGTTGGTCGATGCCACCGTCTCGAAGATTTGCTTTAAAGTGCTGTAGATGGAGCGGATGATCGGCATCCGGTCGAGCAGGGATTCCCCCATCGACAGCAGCGTGCGGCCGAAGAAATTAGTGGCGACGGCGCCCAGAAGGGTGAGGAAAACCACGGCAATGACCACGCCCAGGCCCGGCAGTCCGAAGGGCAGATAGGATTCCGGATTATAACGTTCAGGAATAAGCGGCGTCACCAAGCCATCGATGGAATCAATGAACGCCACCGCAAGATAAATGGTAATGCCGATGGGAGCAGCCACCACCAGACCGGTGATGAAATAATTTCTCAGGCGATGCAGCAGGCTTTTATGTTTATGAGCGGTCTTAGAAGTGGGCATGGTCAGATTCCTTTGCGGCGCGCCAGAATGTCCTCAACGATTACCACATCGCTGACTTTATCAACGTCAATGGACGCCTCGGCCCACGGCATTTTTATCACCACCGGCCGGGCGCCGACGATGCGGCCGGCGCGCGCCAGCATGTCGTCGATGGTGTGAAGACGGAGCAGGTAGCGGATGAGATTGCCGAATCCAAAGGCGCGCACCAAGTCCAGCGGCTTTTTGCGCTTTGATTCGACCTCGCGCCAGAAGTGGAGGATTTTAAGCGACTTAACCGTCAAGAACCCATACATGTTGCAGCCGGAATAGCCATCGTCGCGAAATTCAAGATAGGTGCGTTTGGTGTCCGGGTAGGCGGCCCTGATGATGTGGCGCGGTACGAACGCCAGGGCGAAATCGGCGCCTTCCTTGGTCATCGCCTGCTGCGCCACGCGCCAGAAATGTTCGATCATGTCGGGGGTCAGCAAGGCATGATCGGCGGTGACGACAAAGAACGGCGGCTTGACATCGCCACGCGCCACGGCGCGCTGCACGCTTTCGCAGATCGAGCTGGCGGCCTCGGTGATATGGGTGGCGGGCGTATAGGCGACGATATCGGCGCGGGCGCGAAAGGATTCGACATCCTCCGTGGAGATGAAGATATCGCCGATCCAGGCGCTTTCCGCCAAGGCTTCCAGCACGTGCGCGATCATCGGCCGGCCGCCGATGATGGCGATGGCTTTATGCGAGACGCCCTTGTACTTGGCGACGGGATCATCTTCGCGGCGCTTGCCGGCAAGCACCAGGGCGGGATATCGAAGCGGAGCATCCATCAGCCAAGAGCCTTGCCGTAAACACGATAGGTTTTATAGCGCCGTGAGCCGATCTTATCGAGAATGCCAATCATGCGCGGATTGTCTTCCAGGATCCATGACAGCTCCGCATGCTCAGCGCCACCCGCCACGCCGTTCTGCCGGATCTGCTCAATGAGCGCGAAAGCCGCAGCGCCGCCCAGCGGGCTGTTCTGGAACTCCTTCAGCACGCCCATCAATGGTACGCGCGTGGTTTTCGCTTTTTTGGCCTTGAGCCACCACAGAAGCTTGAAAATGCCGAACGGCAGCAATTTGCCGTCGATGGCCTTGATGATTTCATTCAGGTTGGGCAGCGTCACCATCATGCCGATGGGGCGGCCTTCCGCCTCGGCGATGTAGGCCAGATCCTCGCGTATGAGCATCTTCAGGCCGTCCGCGGTGTGCTTCAATTCGGCGTCGGTCATCGGCAGATAGCCCCAATTCTCCGACCAGGCGTCGTTGAAGATATGGAGCACGATTTTCAAGTCTGCGGCGTAGTTCTTCATCTGCACGCGGCGAAGCTTCAGTTTGCCGTCGCGTATAAAACGATCGCACAGCTTCTTGATCGTCGGCGGCAGGATTTCATTACGGATATCTAGGTAGTAGGCGTAAAGATCCCTCGCCTTTTCATAGCCGGCGCTTTCCATCAGCTGCGCGTAATAGGGACGGCCGTGAGCCATCAGCATCATCGGCGGCATATCAAAGCCATCGATCAGGATGCCTGGTTCCTCGTTGATGGTGGGCGAGAAGGGGCCAAGTATGCGGGTTATCTCGTGGCGTTTCAGCCATGCTTCAGCGGTTTCCAGGAGCGCATAGGAAGCGCCGATATCGTTCTCGCATTCAAAGAAACCGAAATGGCCGATGGCTTCGCCTTGATACTGCGGCACCAGGCGGTCGATTTGGGCGCTGATGCGCCCCACCGCCTCCGAACCGCGATAGACGAGCCACATCCGCATCCGCGCATGCTGGAAATAAGGGTTTTTGGTGTGGCTCAAGCGATCCTTGAGCTCCAGAGAGAATGGCGGCGCCCAGTTGGGATCATCGGCATATATACGGCGCGGCAGTGCATGAAAAGTCGCCGTGCGCTTTTTGTCGTCAACCGGAACGACCCGGATTTCCCCCGCCATTGTTATATTCGCTTTCTGTTGTTACTCGCCCAATCGGCGTTCGCGCGGCGTTGCCGGGCCTAAGCCGCCCGAGACGCGGGCTACCCAGGGATATTTCGCCGCCTCTTCCTCGGTATAGCCGAGGTTGAATACAGTAGAGCTTTTCGCCAGCACCGTATTCTCCGGATCGAAGGTGCCGAACACGCGGTCCCAGACGTAGTTGGTGATGCCGAAGTTTCCGTTCTCGTTATGGAAGTGATGCGACATGTGCCACTTCTTGATGCGCTTTAGAAACTCGCTTTTCGGCTTATAGGCGAGATGCTGGATGCAGTGGCAGAATTCATAAAAGCAGGTGACGAACACGCCGGCGGCAAGGCCGGCGAAAGCGCCGCCGATGCCGCCAATCAGCCAGCCCATGGGCATGGTGACGATAGCGACGGTGGGCAGCGTGGTGTAAAGCGCGCCGAACAGCACTTCCAGATCATAGGGGTCCTGGTGATGATCATAATGAATGCGCTTCCACAACGGCGCGGTCAGCGGCATGCGATAAAGAAACTGCCCGTGCAGGATATAACGGTGCAGCAGATACCAGGCCAAGGGATAGGCCAGGATCGACAGCCCGACCACGACCAGCGTCGGCACGACGCCCGGGAAATTCATCGCCAATATGACAAGGCTCACCGTTCCGATGGCGAGGTAGGCCTGGATCGCGTAGTACTGGAAGTAGGCGACGATGAGCTCATGCAGCGTCATCTTGTTTAAGTAGTGCTTGCGGCTCTTCCAGAAGCCGAAGCGGGCAAAAAGCGAGTCTTTCTCCGCCATGCGCCGTCTCCATTCGTTCTTGTTCCGCACCATACAGGGGCGGGCCCTTAAAACCAAGGCCGATCCATGGGAAGGGGCGACCTTGGCCGGCTATTTGGGCGATTTTGCGGCTGGTGTCCTGAATCCGCAGTTCGCCTCATCTTGCAGCCCGTGCCTGGGCGAACTTCGGCTTCAAAAGGACACTAGCAACCTATTGAATCTAATATCGTTTTAGTTCAGAAATTCGCTCCGATATCGATATCAGTAACAGAGCGAATTTCTGAACCTCGATATTAGGCGCCTTGCGTTCAATCAGTTTCTCAGCCAGCGGGCGAACTTGCCGAAGGCGGCGGCGTCCCGGTTGCTGTAGCCAAAGCGCAGCAGGAAGTAAAAGGCAGTGAGTAGCCCGATGGCGGCGGCGGCGAGGCGCGGAGCCATGCCGTAGGGTTCAGCGATCTTGACCAAGGCGATGATCACCGCGCCGCCCAAAAAGGCCGTGCTTAGGGGGCGGAAAATGCGGCGGTCATAAGGCTTTAGACCATAAAGCACCCAGGCCTCGCCGAGCGCCATCAGCGCCGTCACCGAGAGACCTATGGCGCTGGACACGGCGGCCCCCATGGCGCCCCAGCCGGGCACCAGGAGGAGCATCAGGAGCGCGGTTACGGCAAACCCGGTGGCGTTATTGATCAGCGGCAGGCGATAGCGGGCGAGCATTTCCACCAGCGAGGCGGAAGGACCGACCGCCGCTTCCACGGCGCGGCCCAGGGCCAGGGCCACCAAAAGACCGCTCGCCGCCGCAAACTCTGAGCCGACGACCATCAGGATGTCGCGGCTCAAGATCAGCATCACCGCGGTGGCGGGGATGAAAATCGACACCATGAGCCGGGTGGTGAAGGTGAACATGTCCTGCAGGGCGTCGCGCTCGCTTAACGGGTTTTTCGAGGCCGCCAGCGGGGCGATCACATAATCAAAGCTCATGCGGATGCCTTGCAGCGCGCTCGATACCTTGCGCGCCACCGAATAGACCGCCACCGCGGTGGCCCCTTGCGCGCCGGGAATGATGAAATTCAACAAAAAGATCGGGAAATTGGACTGGAATTTTTTCAGGCTGGCGGTGCCTACCATGGGCAGGCCGAAGCGCACCAGTTCGCGCAAGCCCGCTGCCTTCAAGGGCGCAGCCCAGGCGCGGCGCAGATCGTAATAGCGGCGCAGGTTATAAAAACTGGCGACCAAGGTCACGGCAATGGCCAACAGGTGCGACAGAAACAGGCCGTAGATGGGCATGCCCATCAGAAAAAACGCGACGCCGGAGATCAGCCTGAGCCCCTGTTCGTAAAGCACGCGGATGCGCACCTCGGGCCCAAAGGCGCGGCGCGCCCGCATGGCGGCGGTGGTGACCTCCACCAGACACCAGATGGGAATCGCCCAGGCATAGGTGGCGATGATCAACGACAGGTCGCCGCTCACCCCTTCTTCGGCGTTGATATGGGTCGCCAGCCAGGGCGCGGCGAGGGTGAGCGCCAGCGAGGCGATGACGCTTAAGACGATGGAAACCAGGATCGACGCCTTCAAAATGGCGTGCACCTTGTCCTCATCCTTGGTCGATGGAATGAACCGCTGCAACGCCACCGAGGTCGCCAGATCAGTGGCGGCGACGATGAGCTGCACATAGCCCCACAGCAACAAGAACAGGCCGAGATTGGGCGCGCCGTAAAGCTGCGCGAACACGACCACGCTGACCGGCTCGAAGAGCGCGCCCATGCGGCCCAGGAACGCCAAGCCGGCGCCGCGCGTGACGATGTGCGAGTCGGCGGAAAGTTGCTTATCGGTCATGGCGAAAGGCAACGCCCGCCTGGCGCGCGGCGACGGTCATGAATCATTATTCCTCGGTGTACACCAGCACCAGCATGCCGGCGGTCAGAAACAACAGAAACGGCGACCAAGCCGCCATCGCCGGCGGCATGCGGCCGAACTGGCCCATGGCCAGCAAGAGATTGTCGACGACGAAAAAGGCAAAGCCGAACGCCAGCGCGCCGGCGGCGCGAAACAAAAGCTGACCGCTGCGCACCACGCCGAAGGCGGCCAGAGCGGCGAGGAGCGGCATCAACAGCGTCGCGAGCGGCGCGGCGACCTTATGATGGAGGGAAGCGGCCAGGAAGCGCACGGGATAGCCTTCCTCTTCCAGCCGGACGATGGCCGAAAACAGTTCTCCGAACGAGACGCCTTCCGGCGACACCGCCAAGGCGAGGAAACGTTCCGGCGGTATCGAGGTGGTCCAGCCCATGCGTTCTTCCGCCGTCACCTCATGGGACGGGATATCGAAGTGCCGGGCGTCGAACAGGGTCCAGGCGCCGTCGCGGAATACGGCGAAATCGGCTCGCAAGAGACCGATCAGCCGCGCCTCGCGATCACGTTCATAAACCGACAGCTCGTCGATCACCAGCAGCGTGCCGTTGCGGCTGACGGTCTTGACCTCAATGAGATTCTGGCCGTCGACGACCCAGGTTCGGGCGCTACCCTTGGGCGCCGGCGGCAGGTCGACCGCGTAGTTATGATCCTGCCAGTGCTTCAATTCAGCCGCCGTGCGGACCACCACCGATTCGTTAAAAATAAAATGCATGATGGCGATGAATAACGAAGCCATGACCAGCGGCGCCACGATGCGCAGCGGCGATACGCCCGACGCCTTCATGACCACGATCTCGCTGTGCTGGTTGAGCGTCGTATAGGTCAAAAGAGCGGCAAGCAGCGCCGAGAAGGGAGCAAATTCGGAAATGAGCTGCGGCAGGCGCAGCTGGATATAACGCACGATCGAGGCATAGGTTGCCCCTTCCGCCGCCATGATGTCGCCGGAGTTCGACAACAGGTCAAGCACCTGCAAGACCAGCGCCACGCCAAACAACAGCACCAGAAAGCGCATCAGATAGGCGCGCGCCAGGTAGTGGTTGAGCGTGCGCGAAGCCGGATTGGCGAAGGAGCGCAGCATCAGCCAGGCCTCCGCCGACGGAACAGGCTGCCGAAGAAGGCGGCGCTCGCCGACCATGCGCGGTCAAGATTTTGCAGCGGCACGCCGCCGACTTTATGGGTGCCGATGTAATAAAGGCGGAAGCTAAGGAGGAAGAACAGGCCGACCGGCAGCCAGATCGCCAGCCACACCGACGCGCCGCTATGACCAGCGGACACTTCGCCGAATTCCACCGTCTTGTGGAGCAGCAGCATGACCAGGATGCCGAAGGTGATGCCGATGGAACTGGTCGAGCGCTTGGCGACAAGGCCAAGCGGCATGGCGAAGAATGGGATGGCCAGCAGCGACAGCGCCCGCGCCAGCCGGGCATGAAAGGTTGCCGCGTAAAGCGCCGCATCCTGCCGTGGCTGGTGCATCTTCTGCCACAGCTCGCCCAGGGTGTCCTCGTCGGTGGTGTCCCCGCGTTCGCGGAACGAGGCGGCGGTGGGCAGGTCGACGATCAGATCGTGCGCCTTGAAGGTCAGCACGCGGGGTTTGGGCTGCGTGGCGTCGAGATCAAGAAGGGTGCCGTCCTCTAAGCGCAACACCAGGCTTAACAGGTCATCGGTGGTGAAGAACGTGCCCGAGGCGGCCGAGATCGCCGTCACCCGGCCATCGGCGCCGCGCTTTTCCACGAAAATATTATCCAGCCGATGGCCGCCCTCGCTGGCTTTTTCGATCCAGACGGTAATGCCCCTGCCGATGTTGGTGAACTCCCCGGCCTTGATGCTGGCGCCCAGGGTGCCGCTTCTGACCTCGAAGGCGAGGGTGGCGTAGGCATAGCGGCTATAGGGCTGAATATAGCCGGTCAGGGCTACGCTGAAGGCGGTCAGCAGAAAGGCGAGGGCAATGAGCGGCGGCATCAGGCGATTGAGGCCGACGCCGCTTGATTGCAGGGCGTCGATTTCGCTGTTTAAGGACAGTTTGCGAAAGCCCAACTGTATGCCCAGAAACAGCCCGATGGGCAGGGCAAGGCCCAGGTAATGGGGGATCAGGTTGCCCAGCATCCGCCACACCACGGATAAGGGCCCGCCCTGGTTGATGACAAAGTCAAAGATCCGCAGCATGCGCTCCAACAGGAGGAGAAGCGCCGCGATCCCTAAGGTCGAGAGCAGCGGAAACATCACCTGGCGCAGGATATAGCGGTGAACCTTGAGCACCAAACCAACCTAAAATACCGTTCCTTGCCGTCATAGCCGCCCCCGGCGGCCGCCGCAAGCGCCGCCGCCGGGTCGAAGCGAACGGAAGAAACATATTATTGCCAAACTTATCTATAAGCTATGATTGGGAGCCAGGATATAACGGGGTCAGGCGGCGGTGACGCAAACTGTGGGTAAGTGCTTAAGATCGGCGGTCATTCTTGCCGTGGCCAGCTTGAGCGGCGGCGGCAGCTTGGCGGCCGCCGAGCCGGCTTTGAACCCGGCGACCCCGATGGCCCCCGGCAAGGGGGTGGTTGGCGTCGACCCCTCGCACTGTCTCAATCTGCACGGGCGTCCCGACATCCGCGTCAAAACCGGGGAGCTGCGGTCGAGCAAAGGCAACGTCCGGTTCGTGCTTTATGGCGACGATCCGGAGGAATTTCTCGAAAAAGGCAAAAAACTGGTGCGATTCGAGGTGCCAGCCGCCGCCGATGGGGTCGAGGTCTGCATTTCCGCCCCGCACGCCGGCCGCTACGCCCTGGCCGTGCTTCATGATGAAAACGGCAACCATAAATTCAATATCACCAGCGATGGCGGCGGGTTCTCCAATAACCCGAGCTTTCTATTCGCCGCCCCCTCCTATAAGGATGCCGCCTTCGAGCTAGGCCCCGAGGGAGCGGCGCTCGAAATCGAGCTGCGCTACTTGGTGTCAAAAAAAAAGCCGGGACGCCAGTTCCAGCGCCGCTGACGGCGCCCTCACGTCGACCTTGAATGTCGGCTAGCGTCACGCTAGGTTGGCGCCGCCTTCGCACAACCAAAAAGGGATCGGCGGCTGATGAGCCTGGTGGGCGTCCTATCCAATCCGATGAGCACGCGCAACGCCACCGGCCTCGGTTTGGTGCGTGACGTGGTGGAGGATTTCAACGGCGTTTTCCACTTCGAGATCGGCGATATCCGCGACGTCTCCCTGGCGCTGCGCCGTTTCGCCGAATACGGCACGGAGGTGATCGCCATCAATGGCGGTGATGGCACCATCCACGCGGTGTTCTCGGTCCTCATCAATGAAAAGCCGTTCGAAAGAGTGCCGCTGATCGCCATCCTGCCCGCCGGCAAGACCAACATGATCAGCGAGGATCTGGGCGCAAAACAGCCCCGGCCGCACCTTTATCTGCGGCGGCTCCTGGAATGGGCCAAGGACGGCAGCCTCAACCGCCATGTGGTCAAGCGGCATGTCCTCAAGGTCGACGGCATCGACCGCCAACAGCCGATCTACGGCATGTTTCTGGGCACCGCCGGCATCATCGAAGGGATCGCCTATACCCGCCGCCGCATCCATCCTTTAGGCCTGCCCAACGCCCTGTCCCATGTGCTGTCCATGGCGGTGCTGTTCTGCCGGGCGATCATTGGCGGCTTTTTCAGGAAGGGCCAGGACGAACGGAGCCTGGTTCAGGTCACGATCGACCGCAAGGGAACCGTCATGGGCCGGTACCTGGTGGTCATCGCCACCACCCTTAATCGCCTGCTGTTAGGCTTCCGGGCGGGCGGCGGCGATGGCGCCGGCGCGGTCCGCTATTTCAGCGTCGAGGACACCCCCGGCATCGTCATGCGCGCCATCTGGCTGGCGCTGACCGGCAAGCACGGCAAGCGGGCGGTGGCCGGGGTGACCAACCGTAACGCCTCGCTCGTCCGGTTGCGTCTGACCACGCCGATCACGGTGGATGGCGAGTTTTATACCCCTCTGCCAGGCCGGGAAGTGATCATCAGCGCCGACGACAACTTCACCTTCGTCAACTTCGGCAACCCCGAGGGCGCGCCGTGACCGCAGCGGCCGCCGGCGATGCCCTTGGCGCGTTCCTTGACGCCGAGATCAAGGGCTCGGTGGCGGCGAGCGTTCAGATGGCGGTCGAAGACATCCGCCGCCGGCTGGGCTCCTCGGTGGCGGCGGTGCTATTCTACGGCTCCTGCCTGCGGACCGGCGATCTGGCCGAGAAGGTGCTGGACTTTTACGTGCTTGTTGACGGCTATCGGGCGCTGTGGGGACGGCATCCGCTGGCGCTGGCCAACCGACTGATCCCGCCCAATGTGTTCTATGCCGAAACCCGGCTTGATGACGGTCTGGTCATGCGCAGCAAGTACGCGGTGCTGTCGCTGCCGCATTTTGAACGCTTGGCCAGCGCGCGCACGTTCAACGCCTCGGTGTGGGCGCGCTTTGCTCAGCCCTGCCGGCTGGTCTACGCGCGCGATCAAGAGGTCGAGCGGCGAGTGGCGGCGGCGCTTGCCGAAGCGGTGCGGACGATGGCGTCATCGGTGCGGCCGCTGATGGGCGCAAATTTTTCCGCCGCCGAGCTGTGGTCGTGCGCTTTTCGTCAAACCTACCGTGCGGAATTGCGCTCGGAAGCGGCGGACAAGGGCCGCGAGCTTTATGAGCTTGACCGTAATCGCTATGACGCGCTGACCGATATGTTGCGCGGCGAGTGGCAAGCAACGACGGCCGGCAGTCAGGCGTGGTGTCGATTGTCGTGGGCGTTGCGTCGCATCCAGGGCAAAATCTTGAGCATCCTGCGGCTGGTGAAGGGAACCTTCACATTCGATGGCGGCATTGATTATCTGGCGTGGAAAATCAGCCGTCATTCAGGGGTAAAAATCGAGATTACCCCGTGGCAGCGGCGGCACCCGCTGTTAGCGGGCTTGCAATTGTTCTGGCGTCTGCGCCGGCGGGGCGCGTTTCGCTGACGCGGTTGGGGCCGATCTCGCCCAACGCCAAGCCCACTTCCTTGAACTTTTCCAGCATGAAGGCGATCTGCTCCGGCGTATGCGCCGCCGACAGGCTGCACCGCAGCAGGTAAATGCCTTGCGGCGTTGCCGGCGGGAAGGCGAGGTTGACGTAAACGCCGGCTTTCAACAGTCCCGCCCAGAAGCGCATGGCGGTCGCCTGATCGGAAATCTTGACCGCGCTGATCGGGCTCACTGGCGCGCCCAAGGAAAAGCCAAGTTTTTCCAATCCATCGTGCAGTTGGCGGGCGTTGCGCCACAACTGTTCGCGCAGTTCCGGCGAACGGCCCATGACCTTGACCGCCGCGGTGGCGGACGCCACCACCGACGGCGGCAGCGAAGCGGTGAACAGATAGGGTCGGCAGACCAGGCGCATGACTTCAAACTTAGGGTGATTGGAGACGCAAAAGCCGCCGATGGTGCCGACGCTTTTGGAAAACGTGCCGACGATGAAGTCGACTTGATCTTCTACCCCGTCCTCCTGCGAGACGCCGCGGCCGGTGGCGCCGTAGACACCCAGGGAGTGGGCTTCGTCAACCAGCACGCTGGCGCCGTGGGCCTTGGCCACCGCCACCAGCTCTTTCAAGGGCGCGCGGTCGCCGAGCATGCTGTAAAGTCCTTCCAGGACCACCAAGCGGCCGGCCGAGGCGTCGATCCGCCGTAGCCGTTTGTCGAGATCGTTGGCGTCGTTGTGCCGGAAGCGCACCACGGTGGCGTCGCCCATCTTGCAGCCGTCGTAGATCGAGGCATGGCTGTCGGCATCGATGAGGAGAAAGTCCTTGGGCCCGCACAGGGTGGAGATCATGCCGAGATTGGCCTGGTAGCCAGTGGAGAACACCATGGCGTGCGCGGTGCCGTAAAATTCGGCGAGCGCCTCCTCCAGTCCGCGATGGCCGGCGTAGGTGCCGTTCAGGACGCGGGAGCCGGTGGTGCCGGTGCCTTGTTCATCAAGCGCCTGGTGGGCGGCCTCGATGCAGGTTCTATCGAAGGTCAGGCCGAGATAGTTGTTGGTGCCGGCTAGTACGGTATGGCGGCCGTTGATGATCGCCTCGGTCTGCGAGATGACCTTTTCCATGCAAACCGTAAAGGGATCGCCATCCTCGAAGGGCAGCTTCGCCTTGGCTTGCAACAAAGGTTCGAACTTATCGAAAAGATCCACGCTTCTACCCCTTTATGATCTTGAGCACCGCGGCGGACACATCGCCGACTTTTTCCAGGTCGGGCAAAACGTTAAGCGGCACCGTTATATCGAAATGATCCTCGATTTCAGCCAGTAAGTCCATGACCGCCAGCGAGTCAAGCTCCAGATCGGACGAGAAATTGGTGGTTCGCGTCACGCTCACCCCGCGTTTGTTGAACGGCCCCAAAAGGCGGCACACCTCGGCGAATATCGTCTCTTCCGTCAGCGAGTCCTTGTTGATCGTCATCGGTTCCGCCTTTCCACATCAGCCCCTTGAAGGCGGCCTCGCTGCCGCCCCTTATACCACACCCGCTCTATAGGTGTCCCTCGGCCCGGTACCAGGCCAGAGTTTCGCGCAATCCCTCTTCAAGCCCGATCCGTGGCGACCAGGGGATGCGTTCGCCAAGCTTGGGGCCACGCGCCACCCAATCAGGGTGCAGAAGCTCCGCCACCTTCTCCGGCGTCAACATAGGTGTGTCTCCGGTCAGGCGCGCCATAGCTCTATTGATTTGCGCCGCCGTGGTCAATAGCCGGCGCGGCACGCCGATCAGCCGCGCCCGGCGGCCGAGAACACGCCCGGCGATTTCATAAATTTCGCTGAAGGTGTAACCGTCCTCGCGAGGATCGCCCAGCTCGAAGGTGGCGCCGGCCACTGCTGTCCTGTCCGCTGCCGTCAGCGCCAAGATGGCGGCCACCAAATCATGCACATAGAGGATTGACAGCCGGCTTTCCCCCGATCCGGGCACGAGACCGATGCCGTATTTCAGACTCTTGAAAATCTTCAGTATTTCCTGGTCGCCCGGACCATAGACCGCAGGTGGACGCAAGCTTACCCAAGGCATGTCGCGCAGCCGCGACAACGCTAATTCGCCGGCCGCCTTGGAGGCGGCATAGGGCGATAATTCCGGCTGGCGCGCCGCCAGGGACGAGAGGTGGATCAACAGCGGCGGCGCGCTTTGCAGAGCGGCGATGCCGGCAATGTGGGATACCGCCTGAGCATTGGCGGCGTCGAAGGCCTGGGCGCTCTTTGCCTTGACCGCGCCGGCGCAGTGCACCACCACCTCGGCGCCGTCGATCAACCGGCGCAGGCTGGCGCTGTCATGCAGACTGCCGGACAGCCATTTGACTCCCGGTCGCGGTGGCGCCTCTCGCCGGGTCAGGGCGACTACGTCATGGCCGGCTGCCGTCAGCCCTTCGATAAGGTGCCGACCGATAAAGCCGGTGCCGCCGGTGACCGCGATGATCGTCATGGCCTCATGCTCATTTCATCATCATTAAGCTCGGCGCAGCATATCCTGCGCCGTCCCCCGACCCTCTCTTTAGTGATGCGATTTGTTTATTGCGCGGCAAAAGTGCCCGACAGGTAGTGGATGCGCGCTTTGGTGCGGCTCAGTTTGCCGGAAGAGGTCTTCGGCAGCGACCGCGGGCTGACCAGGATGACCTCGCAGGAAACGCCGAAGAACTGCTGTACGGTTTCCTTGATCTGCCGTTGCAGGTTGCGCCGCTCATCCTCATCGCGCAGGCGGCACTGCACCAGCACCATCGGCACCTCTTCGGCATTGTGGCCGGGCACCGAGATCGCCGCGCTATCGCCGGTGCGAATGCCGGGGATCTGCTCCACCGCCCACTCAATATCCTGCGGCCAATGGTTGCGGCCATTGATGATCATCATGTCCTTGAAGCGACCGACGATGAACAGCGATTGGCCGATACGGTATCCCATATCGCCGGTATCAAGCCAGCCGTCCTCGCTCAAGGCGGCGGCGGTGGCTTTCGGATCGCGGTAATATTCCCGCATGACGCTGGCGCCGCGCACCATGACGCGCCCGATCTGACGATCGTCCAGCGGCGCGCCATCCTCATCGCGGATTTCCACTTCGTATTCGGGCAGCGGGACGCCGCAATTGACTACCGCGCGATAGGCGACATTGTCGTTGCTGGTGATGACGGAGAAGAAGCCGCCGTTGCCGTTCAAGCCGTGCGGTTTGCCGTTGGCGCCGGGCTTCATGTCGCCCGACAGCACGCGCTCATCCACCATGTCGACTTCAAGGCCGCGGTTTAAAGGGGCAAAGCTTACCGCCAGCGTGCACTCGGCAAGACCGTAGCTCGCCACGAAGGCTTTTTCGCTAAAGCCGGTGGGAGCGAAGGTCTTGGCGAAACGGTCGATGACATCAGGCCGGATCATGTCGCCGCCGATGCCGGCCACCCGCCAGCTCGACAGATCGAGATTGGCGAGCGCCTCCTTGCCGATGCGGCGCGAGCAGATGTCGTAGCCGAAGGTCGGGCTATAGGAAATGGTGCACTTGTTGCGGCTCATCAGGTTGAGCCATTGCAGCGGCCGGCGGGCGAAGTCCTCGGTGGCCATGAAATCGGTGGAGACTTGGCAGGTCAGCGCCGCCAACAGGCACCCCACCAAGCCCATGTCGTGATAAAACGGCAGCCAGGAGGCGCAGCGGTCATCCTCGCCGGCCTTAACGCCGTGATAGCCGATGCCATAGGTATTGGCCATCAGCGAACGGTGGGTGACCGCCACGCCGTGGGGAAAGCGGGTGCTGCCCGAGGAATATTGCAGGTAGGCCAGATCGTCGGCTTCCGGCAACCGCAGCGCAGCGGGAGCGCCGTTCTTGCTGTCGGGAAGCGACCAGAATTCGCCGTGTGATCCGGTAAAAGCCAGCCGCAAACCGGCGGTCGCCTCTTTGAGGAGGTCCAGCATGTTTTCCGGCGCGATGGCGGTATTGGCGGCGCAGCTCTTCATTTGCAGATTGAGCTGCTGGCAATAGCCCTCCCGGCCGCCGAACGAGGTCGGCAGCGGCAGCGGCACCGGCAGCACCGAGGCGAACTGGCAGCCGACGAAGGCAATCACGAAATCGGCGCTGTTGTCGGCCACCAGCGCCACCCGTGATTCCCGGCGCAGGCCCAGAGCGATCAGACGGCGGGCGAAATCCTGCGCCCGCTCATAAAGCTCGCGGTAGGTCAGGACGCGTTCCAGCTGGCCGCGAGCGGAATAGAAATTAAACCCGCGATTTCCTCTGGCCGCGTATTCGACGGCCTCAGGCAGGGTTGCAAAGTCGGCAAACCGGCGAGGTAGCGCGTCACGCGTCGGCGTTGGTTGGAGCATATTGTCTGATCCAAAGACGATTAGGCGTTTCTTCCCGATGTCCCACGCGGCGATTCCCCCTCGAGCGTCACCGTCACGTGTTCACATACCTTATAGAGCCGTCGTTTCGCAACTTTTTTGCGCTGCGGCATAATTTTATAAACAGTTGCACTGCCGCTGGCGTCATTAAGGGAGGATTTTGGCAAGATTAAGGACGCCCTCAAAATATTACTGTTATTTCCGCGCCTTAGTACGGGACAAGTATATCCCGATGGCGATCAAAGAGGTGCCGAAAATTGCCGTTGCGGGCAATTTTTCGTCAAGGAATACAATGCCCAAGGTCACCCCGACCACGGGAATCAGGTAATTGGTCAGGGAGGCGAAGGTGGCGCCCGCCCGGCGGATCAGGCGCACCAGGAGGAGGGTGGCGATGCCGGTGGGAAAGACGCCCAAGGCTAGCGTCGCCAGGATAGTGGGCAGGTTGGGGGTCAAGGTCCAGGGGCGATCGGACAGCAGGGCGAATGGAGCGATAAGGGCGGCGGCGCACAGTACCATGGCCGCCGAGAAGCCGTCGGGATTGCCCGTATTGCCACGCTTTATCACCAGCGCGGAGGTGGCGTAGCTCAGGGAAGCGGCAAGGATGAGCATAATGCCGCCGGCGGTGTTGCCGCCGCCGGTTTCCCGGATGAACAGCATGACGACGCCGATAAAGCCCACCACCACACCGATGCCGGCGCGGGCGGTCGCCCGCTCGTCATGGGTGAGCATGTGGGCCAGCGGCAGGGTAAACAGCGGTACGGTGGCGATCAGGATGGCCGCCAGGGCGCTGTCGACCGTTTGCAGGCCTAGGGCGATCATGGTGAAGGGCAGGGTCATGCCGGTGGCCGCCGCCGCCATGGCGTTGCCCCAGAACCGCCAATCGCCTTTGACGGCCGCTCCGCGCGCCACCGCCACCGTCACCAGAACCACGGCGGCGACGGCGATCCTCCCAAAGGTCAAGGTCAGGGGCGGCAAGGTGACCAACGCCACCTTGACCAGGTAATAGGCGGAGCCCCACAGCACCGACAAGGTAAGCAGCATGGCAACGCTTACCGCCAAGCCGCCGGTCATTGCATCGCCGGTCTTGCGCGGAAAGCTCGGCTCGGGCACTTTTTCTCCCATGACCTCTCAACGTCGTCCGTTCAAAAAACCACCGCCCTTGAGCGAAGAGCGCCTGCGCACCGCGGCGGTTCGTTATCTGGCTCGCTTTTCCGCCGGCGAGACCCAAGTTCTGCGGGTGTTGGCGCGTAAAATCAAGCGCGACATCGCCCGGCGCGGCGGCGAGGAGGATATATCTCCCTGGACGGCGGTCGCCAAACGCATCGTCAAGGAACTGGTCGACAAGGGCTTTGTAAACGATTGCGCCTTTGCCGAAGGCCGGGCGCGGAGCCTCCATGCCGCCGGCCGGCCGCTGGCGCGGATACGCGCCGATCTTGCCGCCAAGGGCGTGGCCGCAGCGGTGATCGAGGAGGCGCTGTCGGCGTTGGCGGACGACGCCTCGGCTGATCTCGATCTTAAGGCCGCCGACGCCTTCGCCCGACGGCGGCGGCTGGGGCCATACGCGCCATCGCGCCCGCCATCAACGGACGACCGCCGCCGCGCACTGGGGGCGTTCGCCCGCGCCGGCTTTTCCTATGACATCGCGCGGCGCATCATCGAGGATAGCGAAGAATAAGTTTTCAAACAGTCGTTTCGGCGGCGGCGAATGCCTTCTCCGCCGCCTGGAAGGGCAGCATCACACAGGTGTGGCGGTGGGGATGGGGGGCAACGGCGGCGAACACCTGAAAGTCGGCAAAGCCGTCAGGCCAAGCGACGCCGGCCGTTCCTTCAAGGAGCGCGCGTAGTCGCGCGCCGGCGGCAGCCAAATCCGAGCGGTCATGGCCGGCGGCGCGCCGGGCCAGAAGCGTAGCGCTCGCCTGACACAAGACACAGGCTCGGGTGGCATGCGCCATCGCCTTGATCCGTCCTTGCTCCAGCGCCAGATCGACGGTGATCATGTCGCCGCACAAGGGGTTCTTGACGGTGGCGGTGACGGTGGGGGCCGCCAGCCGCCCGGCGCCGTCGGCGGCGGCGGCAAGGCGCAGGATTTCCTTCTGATAGAGGGGATCGACCATAGGGCAAGGCTGTATTTACGGCATGATCAATAGGGCGGCGAGCACCGCGCCCTCGAATACCGTCAGGGCGGCGAACCAGACAAATGGGGGCAGACCGCGCGGGCGCATCTTCATCAGGGTATTGTCCTTCTCGACGTCGCCGAGGATACCCATATGTCCGTTTGCCGCAAGCATTTTGCGAAACCCTTGTGCCGCGCCGTCGGCCGCGATAGAACACCTTGCGGTTGAAAGCCGCAATAAAACAGGGAGGCGATAGGTTTTAACATGGAACGGTCAATAACCGCCGGCGTGGTCAGCAATTTCATGGGCCAGGCGCCGGACTGGTACAAGCTGACGATCATCCTGTTTTTGATCTTCAACCCAATGCTGCTTTACGTGCAGGGGCCGGTGGTCGCGGGCTGGGTGCTGGTGTTCGAATTCATCTTCACCCTGGCTATGGCATTGAAATGCTATCCCTTGCTGCCGGGCGGCCTCCTCGCCTTGGAGGCGGTGTTCATCGGCTTGACCGATCCCACCTCGATTTATCATGAAGTGGAACTCGGCATGGAGGTCATCTTGCTGTTGATCTTCATGGTGGCCGGCATTTTCTTCGTCAAAGACCTTTTGCTCTTCATCTTCACCAAAATCCTGCTGCGGGTGCGCAACAAGGTTTCCCTGGCCTTGATGTTTTCGCTTCTAGGAGCAGTTTTATCGGCCTTTCTCGACGCCCTGACTGTGACTGCGGTGGTGATCACCGTTGGCGTCGGTTTTTACAGCGTTTATCACAAGGTAGCGTCGGGCAAGCATTTCGATCATGCCCATGATCATGGCAATGACGGCGAGGTGCAGGAGCTCCATCGTTCCGATCTGGAAAACTTTCGCGCCTTTCTCCGATCGCT
Source organism: Pseudomonadota bacterium (assembly GCA_003577275.1). Taxonomy (GTDB): domain Bacteria; phylum Pseudomonadota; class Alphaproteobacteria; order Sphingomonadales; family Govanellaceae; genus PRO5. The sequence continues at coordinate 226,840 of QEVO01000004.1, read as the reverse complement.
GATGATGCATGCGGCGGTGGGCACCGCGCTTGGCGGCGTCACCACACTGGTCGGCGAGCCGCAGAATTTATTGATCGGCAGCGTCGCCCATTGGGGGTTCATCGAGTTTTTCTTGCGCATGGCGCCGGTGACCATGCCGGTGCTGCTGGTTGGCTTTCTGACCTGCATTGTGTTGGAAAAAACCCGCACCTTCGGGTATGGCGCGCGCTTGCCGCAGGCGGTGCGCGAGATCCTGGTGGAGTTTGATCGCGCGGAAAGCGCCAAACGCACCAAGCGCGACCACGCCTCGCTCATCGTGCAGGCGGCGGTGGTGGCCTGGCTGATGGTGGGCTTGCTGTTTCACTTGGCGGCGGTGGGTCTCATCGGTCTTTCCGTGATCGTGCTGGCAACGGTATCAACCGGCGTGATCGAGGAGCATCGCATCGGCAAGGCGTTTACGGAAGCTTTGCCATTCACCGCGCTCCTGGTGGTCTTCTTCAGCATCGTCGCGGTGATCAATGATCAGAAACTGTTTACGCCGGTCATCCAGTGGGTGTTGACTCTTGATGGCTTAAAGCAGATCGCGGCGTTTTATATCGCCAATGGTATCTTGTCCTCGATCAGCGATAACGTCTTTGTCGCCTCCGTCTACATCGGCGAGGTGAAAACGGCGCTGGCCCAAGGCTTGATCAGCCGCGACACCTTCGACCTGCTGGCGGTGGCCATCAACACCGGCACCAATATCCCCAGCGTGGCCACCCCCAACGGCCAGGCGGCCTTTCTGTTTCTACTGACCTCGGCGCTGGCGCCGCTGATCCGGCTGTCTTACCTGCGCATGGTGGTCATGGCGCTTCCCTATACCCTGACCATGACCTTGACCGGGCTGCTGGCGGTCTATTTTCTGCTGGCCCCGGTTACCGGCCACCTCTATCAGGAGCGGCTGATCGGACATCATCGGGCGTCCGAGATCGCGCTGAAATAGCCTCTGCCCGCTAACCCACGGGCGTACTTGGTGATCTCTTGCAACCGTGGTATGGTTACCGTTACGGAAGTGGGAGGGGTATAGTGGCAACGCGTGGTGCTGAGGGGGCCCCCGATACGATGGCGCCCCCTCCTGATGCGGCCGATGCTGCGTCGGTACGCGGGATCGTAAAGTGGTTTGACGCCGTTAAAGGCTATGGGTTCGTCGTGCCCGACGACGGGGATGGCGACGTTTTGCTGCACTTTTCCGCGCTTAAAGATGTGGGCCGCCGAGCGGTGCCGGAAGGCGCCACCCTGGATTGTCTGGTGGTGCGCCGGCCTAAGGGCCGCCAAGTCTTGAAGGTGCTGGAGGTGGATATCAGCACCGCCGTTCTCCAGGCCCGCGACAAGGGGAATCATCGTCACTGCCCGCCGCCGCCGGTGGATGGCGGCGAGCAGCTGGAGGCCACGGTCAAATGGTTCAATCGCCTGAAAGGCTATGGCTTCGTCTCGGCCGGTCAGGGCGAGCAGGACGTGTTCGTCCATATGGAGGTTTTGCGCCAAGCCGGGCTTAATGATCTGGAACCCGGCGCCCGGGTCATGGTATCCGTCGGCCGCGGCGAGCGCGGGCTGCTGGCGACTGCCATTCATCTTTTGACGGCGGGTCGCGAGTAGGTGGCGACGCCGCCTGCCGCCCGCCTGATCGATCAATCCATCCGCTGCATCTTTGCCCTGCTGGTAACAGCCATTTTTTTAGGCTGGCAGCCTGGTGCCGCTGCCTTGGGCGATCGTCCCGCCGCAGAGGCGCCGTCGCCTCAGGAGGAGTTGGTGATCGAGGGCAGCGGCCGGCGGCACCTATTTTCGGTCGAAGTGGCGCGGGACGAGGCGGCCCATGAGCGGGGTCTGATGTACCGTCGCCACCTTGCCCTCGACCACGGCATGCTGTTTGATTTCGGCCGCCCCCGGCCGGCCGCCATGTGGATGCGAAACACCTACATACCCCTTGATATTCTGTTCATCGACGGCGCCGGGCGGATTACTAAGATTCACCCTCAGGCCCAGCCCCATGACGAAACGCCGATCGAATCCAATGGCCGCGTCCGGGCGGTCCTGGAGCTGCCGGGCGGCACGTCGGAGCGGCTTGGCCTTAAAGTCGGCGACCGTATCCGTCACCCCTTATTTCCCGTGCGCTAGCGTGGGCCGATCTAGTGGATTTTCTTGACTTGGGGCAAGGATTGCGCTTGTCCCATGGGGTATTCCTAAAAACGATGAAGTTTGTTAACCGGCACGGCGCTGATCCCACCGCTGCGCATAGCCGGGGCGAAAGGCTGTTGAAAACCCGCTACCGTTATTGCGAGCCCTGCCAAGGGCGAAGCAATCCACAATACGGCGTACGTAATAGAAAAATGGATTGCTTCGTTACTTCGTTCCTCGCAATGACCGACCGAGCATTTTTCAACAGCCTACTCAAGGCTTGTGCTTTTAAAGGGTGGAATTCAAAAAATGACAAAACTAAAATTAGCTCACGGACTGGCGTTCGAGGATCTCTACAGCGACGCCGGATTGGCCCGTATCGATCGGTTGTTTCTTGATCAGTTGACTACGGCGAGCGCATCAGTGGCCGAGGCGTTGACGTCGGCGCGCCATGCGCCCGATGCGCTGTCGGCGAAAGATGAAGCCAATCTGCTGTTGGAAGTCGCGCCGCAGTTGGAATCTTTTCTCGCGCATCTCTTTGGCATCGAGCGCGAGGTTAAACTGCAATCCGCCGCGCATGATCGCCTATCACCGCTTTATGCGGTCAAGCGGCTGTTCGTGCAGCGCCGGGCGCTGAAGGGCGTGTCGGCGCAGGATGTGGCGCGGATCAACGGCGAGGAGCTGGCGGCGGAATTATCGCGCCGCTTCGGCGCATCGTTTCACTCCGCGGCGGACGAGCTCGTATATGCCGAACACGTGCAACAATGGATGAACGACGCCGATAATCATGTCGACGATCTCAATCTTGCCGCCCGCTACGCCGCCTGGGCGATGCGTACCCCGGACGGCATTCGTCGCCACGGCAAGGCGGCCGGCGGCGTTCTCTTCCAGTCGCCGTCGCAACTTGATTTTGAGCATCTGGTGCATGGCGAGATCGACCATTCCAAGGAATACGCCGTGCATCGTCTGCCGGCCGAGCGGGTGCATCAACGCGAAGGCTTCAAGCTGACCGACTCTGGCGCGCCCTTAAAAAGCGTTCTCGATCAGGCCAGCTATTGCATTTATTGCCATAATCAGGGCAAGGACTCTTGCTCCAAGGGACTGCGTGAGAAGGTCAAGGGCGAGGAGGGCGCGCCATTTCGCGACAATCCTTTGGGCGTCAAACTCGCCGGCTGTCCGCTGGAAGTCAAAATCTCGGAAATGAATTTTCTAAAGGGCGAGGGGCGGACGATCGCGGCGCTGGCCATGATCATCGTCACTAACCCGATGCTGGCGGGCACTGGACATCGCATTTGCAACGACTGCATGAAGGCCTGCGTCTATCAAAAGCAGGACCCGGTGGACATTCCGCAGATCGAAAACCGCATCCTGAAGGATACCCTGGCGCTGCCTTGGGGTTTTGAAATCTACAGTCTGTTGAGCCGGTGGAATCCGCTAAATCTGCGCCGGCCGCTGCCGCGCCCGCGCACCGGCAAGCGGGTGCTGGTGGCGGGCATGGGACCCGCCGGCTATACGTTGGCGCACCATCTGTTGAACGAGGGCCATACCGTGGTCGGCGTCGACGGCCTGAAAATCGAGCCGCTGCCGCCGGAACTGTGCGGCGTTCAGGTTGATGGCGCGCGCACGGCCTTCCGGCCCATCAGAAGCATCAGCGAGCTGCAAGAAGCGCTCGATGATCGCATCATGTGGGGCTTCGGCGGCGTCGCCGAATACGGCATCACCGTGCGCTGGGATAAGAATTTTCTGAAAATGGTGCGGCTTCTGTTGCAGCGGCGCGAGCGTTTCGCACTGATCGGCGGCGTGCGCTTTGGCGGCACGCTGACGGTGGAGGATGCTTTTGCCCGCGGCTTCGATCACATTGCCTTGGCGGTGGGCGCCGGCCGTCCGACGCTGATACCGGTGCCGCGCGGCCTGGTGCGCGGCGTGCGCGCGGCGTCCGATTTCCTGATGGCGTTGCAACTCACCGGCGCGGCCAAGACCGACTCCATCGCCAACATGCAGCTACGCATGCCGGTGGTGGTGATCGGCGGCGGCTTGACCGCCATCGATACCGCCACTGAGGCGCTGGCTTATTATCCGGTTCAGGTGGAGAAGTTTCTTGCCCGTTATGAAACCGTGGTCGCCGAGCGCGGCGAAGCCACGGTGCGCGCCAAGTGGTCGCCCGAGGAACAGTCTATCGCCGACGAGTTCTTAGGCCACGCCCGCGCCATCCGCTTGGAGCGCGCCACCGCCGCCCATGAGAAGCGCGCGCCGCGCATCCTCGATCTCATGAAAAGCTGGGGCGGCGTCACCCTTGCCTATCGCAAGCGGCTGATCGACAGCCCGAGCTATACCTTGAATCACGAGGAGATCGAGAAAGCGCTCGGCGAAGGCATTCAGTTCGCCGAGTGCCTGTCGCCGATCTCGGTGGAGATCGACCAATATGGGCATGCCAGCCACATCATGATGAACAAGCAGCGGCTGACCCGCGAGGGCAAGTGGCTGACCTTGGATGCCTTGGAGCGGTTGCCCGCCAAATCCATCCTGATCGCCGCCGGCACCCAGCCCAATACGGTGCTGGCGCGCGAAGACGGCGTGCATTTCAAGCTCGATGACCGCTACTTCCAGGCCTATGACGAAAACGGCAATCCGGTGGACCCGGAACGCTCCAAGAAGCCCAAGGATGTACGGGTGCTGACAAGCTTTATCGAGGATGGCCGGGCGGTCAGCTTCTTTGGCGATCTGCATCCCTCGTTCGCCGGCAACGTGGTCAGCGCCATGGCCAGCGCCTTGCAGGGCTATCCCACGGTGAGCCGCATATTGGAGCGCGTGCCCCCGGCCAATGGGGAGAGCGATGACGCCTTCATCGCCGCGCTCAATCATGATCTTCGCGCGGTGGTGCACAAGGTGGAGCGGCTCGCCCATAACATCGTCGAGGTAACGATCCAGGCGCCGCAGGCGGCGCGCAAATTCGAGCCGGGACAGTTCTACCGCCTGCAAAACTTTGAAACGCTGGCGCCCAAGGTGGGCAACACCCGGCTCGCCATGGAAGGCTTGGCGCTCACCGGCGCCTGGGTCGACCGCAAGGCGGGGCTGGTTTCGGTGATCGTGCTGGAAATGGGCGGCTCATCGGATTTGTGCGCTTACCTGAAATCCGGCCAGCCGGTGGTGCTGATGGGCCCCACCGGCTCACCCACCGAAATAGTCGCCGGCGAAACCGTGCTCCTGGTCGGCGGCGGTCTCGGCAACGCGGTGTTGTTCTCCATCGGCCAGGCGTTGCGGCGGGCCGGCTCCCGCGTGCTGTATTTTGCCGGCTACAAGACCATTGGCGACCGCTACAAGATCGAGGAGATCGAGGCGGCGGCCGACGCCATCGTCTGGTGCTGCGATCAGGCTCCCGGATTCCAGCCCGGCCGCAAGCAGGACAAGACCTTCGTCGGCAACATCGTCCAGGCGCTGGTCAATTATGGCGAAGGGACGCTGGGCGAGCCGGAGATACCTTTACGCGAGGTGGATCGCGTGGTGGTGATCGGCTCCGACATGATGATGGCGGCGGTGGCGCGCGCGCGGAGCACCTCGCTGGCGCCGCACTTGAAGCCCGGCGTCAAGATGTTCGCCAGCATCAACTCGCCGATGCAATGCATGATGAAGGAAATTTGCGCCCAGTGCGTGCAGACCCATGTCAATCCCGAAACCGGCGAGCAGACGTTGGTATTTTCCTGCTTCAATCAGGATCAGCCGTTGGAGCAGGTCAACTTCAATCTATTGAATTCGCGACTGCGGCAGAATTCAACGGTGGAGAAGCTGACCTCACAATGGATCGACCGTTGCCTGGTGCAAATGGGAGCGCGGGCCAAATCCGTCACGGTACCCAGCGAGGAGAGCGAGAGCGACTACCTGGCGTGGGGGTGATTTGACCTGTCATTGTGAGCCCCGATAGCGACGAAGCAATCCATAGCGATTTTTGGATTGCTTCGCTCCGTCGTCGCTCGCAATGACGATGTCGTTTACTACCCGACCTGCAAAATGCGGGTCAGCGGGCGCGGGTGCTCCACCAGATCGGCCAGCGTGTATTGGTCGAGTGAATCGTAAAGGGCGTCGAATGCCTCTTCCAGAATGCTCGGCAGTTTGCAGCAGCGGGTGATGCAGCAGCGGTTGCTGTCGCTGAAGCATTCGACGATGGCGGCATCGCTTTCCGCCGCGCGCACAACGCGGCCGATGCGAATCTCCGCGGGCGGCAGCGCCAACCGGATGCCGCCGCCCTTGCCGCGGATGGACTCCACAACCCCGCTTTTGGCCAGGTGATGCACCACCTTCATGAGGTGGCTTTCGGAGATATTATAGGCGTCGGCGATGCCCTTGATGGTGGCCAGCCCTTTGGTTTGAAGGGCCAGGTACATCAATACGCGCAAGGTGTAATCGGTGAAACTGGTCAATTGCATAAGGTATATTCCCTATGCCATTTTAGGCGAACCGGGAGAGCGTAGTAAAGCTATATTCAGAATATAGCTTATAAGAATTGGCCCGCGCCCTTAGGGCGCGGGCCAATCTCCCTCGGCATTACTCACTTAACACCGGCTGCGCCTTGCCGGGGAGAGACAAGGCCCGACTCTTACGCAACAACAGCCGCAGAGCAAACACGCCGAGGAACACTACACCTACGGAGAACACGATATCGCCCGGCACCCGCAGCCACACCAGGGTGGTCATCACCTCGGAGTGGATGATTTCCGGGGAGCGCGCGTACCACAACCCTTCGCTGACGCTGGCCCAGGCCTGATAGATGCCGGCCGGAACCAGCGACATAAAGACCATCATGGCAAGGCCGATGTTGAGCGTCCAGAAGGCCGGCCGCAGCAAGCTGTCCTGCCAGGCAAGACGCGAGGTCAGCCCACGCAGGCAGAACAGCATCAATCCGATGCCGAGCATGCCGTAGACGCCGAACAGCGCCGCATGACCATGGGCCGGGGTCATGTTGAGACCTTGCACGTAGTAGAGCGAGATCGGCGGGTTGATGGAGAAGCCCAACAGCCCGGCGCCGACGACGTTCCAGAAGCCGACAGCGACAAAGCACATGATGATCCAGCGGTAGTTGGCGATCCAGGGCGCGGAGTTCAAGCGCCTGTAGGTGCGCAAGCCCTCAAAGCCCACCAGCGCCAGCGGCACCACCTCGAGCGCGGAGAAGATGGCGCCGATGGCGATCACCGAGGTCGGCGTGCCGGTAAAGTAGAGGTGATGCAGCGTGCCAAGGATGCCGCCGAACAGGAAGACGATGGTCTCCATGACGATAGCGGTATTGGCGGTAACGCTGCGGATGAGGCCGAGGCGAGAGAAGATGAGCGCGATCACCGCCGTGGCGAACACTTCAAAGAAGCCTTCGACCCACAGATGCACCAGCCACCAGCGCCAGTACTCGATCATCGAATAATGGCTGTCCTGACCCCACATCAAGGAGCTGGCGTAAAAACCGCCGATGCAGGTGGCGGAGAGAAACACCATGGCGATGAGGCCGCGGCTTTCCGTGGGCTTTTGGAGCGCCGGCCACAGCGCCCGCGCCATCAGGCCAAGCCAGATCATGAGGCCGACAAACAGCCCGATCTGCCAGACGCGGCCCATGCTGGTGTACTCCAGCCCCTGATTGCCGAGCCAGAAGGCAAAGGTCGTGCCCAGCCGTTGCTGGGTGCCGAGCCAGCCGAAGGCCAGCGAGCCGACGACGATCAATAGCAGCGCATAGAACAGCACGTTGACGCCAAGCTTCTGGAATTTCGGCTCATGACCGGAGAGCGCCGGCGAGATGTATAAGCCGGTGGCCAGCCAGGAGGTGGCGATCCACAGTACGCCAAGCTGGGTGTGCATGGTGCGGCTTACCGTAAAGGGCAGGATCTCGGCCAGGGGAATGCCGAAGAATCCTTGGCCCTCGACGGCGTAGTGAGCCGACACCACACCCATGACGACCTGCAGCAACAGCAGGCCGATCACCACGTAGAAATATTTCGTCGTCGCCCGCATCGATGGCGTGGGCGTCAGATCAAAAAGCGGATCGCTTTTTAAGGGTTCGGGATCTTTTTCATGCTTTTGCGCCGCATGGTAGGCGACCATGATCGCCACGCCGGCGATCAGCAGGATGACGCTGACGATGGACCAGATGCCGTTGCCGGCGGTCGGCTTGTTGTCGATCAAAGGCTCGTGCGGCCAGTTGCTGGTGTAGGAGAGATTTTTCTCGCCCGGGCGATCGGTGGCCGCGGCCCAGGACGACCAGAAGAAAAAGGCCGGCAGCGCTTGCAGATCCTGCGGATTTTTCAAGGTGGCGCTGACCATCGCATATTGCTCGCGCAAGGTTGCGAGCGATGGCTCGTCGCCAAACAGGCCCTCATAGTGCCGCGCCAGTTCCTTGACCACGGCGGCGCGCTCGACGCTGAGGGTAATGACGCCCGTTTCAGGATCATAGGTATTGCGGCGAAGTTCGTCCTTCACGTAAGCGCCGATGGAGGCCTGCTCAAGCCGGCCGAGCGCCGCGAAGGGGCGCTGGTAGCGCTGCTCTGCGATCATCTCGCGCATGGCGACCGCCTCGCGGTGCAGCCAGTCGGCGGACCAGTCCGGCGCCACGTAACTGCCGTGGCCCCATACCGAGCCGAGCTGCTGGCCGCCGGCGGAAAGCCAGGCCTGCTGGCCGCGCATCACTTGCCCTTCGCCAAAGACGGGCGCGCCGTTGCTGTCCACCACTTGCGTCGGGATCGGCGGCGCGGCGAGGTAGATTTCCCGGCCGATCCAACCCAGAACCGCGAACGAGGCGAGGAAGATGATGGCCAGCCATTGCCACAGCTTTCGTGACGTTTTCATGGTCGTTGTCTCCGTCTTTTGTCTTTATCGGCATTTCCAATTAAAGATACATACAATATGAATCTTTATAAAGATGCCCTATAAATATATCTTTAAAAAGATGCAAGGGATTTTGCTCGCCGGCCACGAACGGCGGGAAAAATTCTTTTACGGACCGTCAGATCCGGCCGCGCCGGCCGGGGGTCGCCTGGCCTTTGATCCTGATTCGTTCCCAAAAAGCCCCTTGCCATGCTAGGCAAGAGCGCCTAGAGCATAGGGCCACGGGGCGGGGAGTAGCGCAGCCTGGTAGCGCATCTGCTTTGGGAGCAGAGGGTCGCTGGTTCGAATCCAGTCTCCCCGACCATCCGCCCTCGGTCCATTCTGGGGACAAAGGTTATTCCCCGCGATCGCCAAGCCATCTTTTCCCGTGCCGTCAATACCGCTAAGGTGGGCTCATTCAAAAGCGGGGGTTAAGGTTGAGCAAACTGATCGAAACGTATCGCGGGACCGTCTATCCTTGGCATTGCGATCACATGGGCCACATGAACGTCATGTGGTATGTCGGCAAGTTCGACGAGGCGACTTGGCACTTCTTGTCGCAGGTGGGTCTGACGCCCAAGTGGCTGCGCGACAACAACCGCGGCATGGTGGCTGTGGATCAGCGCATCTCCTATCAGCGAGAACTTCTCGCCGGCGATGTGCTTGTGATACGTTCCGGCGTGCTGGATGTCAGCGCCAAGAAAATCCGCTTCTTCCATGAAATGCGCAACGCCGTCAGCGAGGAAATAGCGGCCATCACCCTCTTCATTAGTCTTCACCTTGATACCGTATCGCGCAAATCCACGGCGATGCCGGAGGAGGTCGCTTTGCGCGCGCGCGAACGCATCGTCGCCTATGATCTGCCCTGGTAACGCTCACGGGTGATTGCTTGGAAATTATGTCATGAAAGCGCTTAGCATCGGCTCGGCGATGATCGATATCATCGCCATTATCCGCAACGAAGACATCGAGCGGGTGGCGATGAGCAATGCCTCGGCCTCGTTTCTGCTTTTGGAGCAAGGCCGCAAGATCGACGCCGAATCCATTACCATCCATGTCGGCGGCGGCGGCATCAATACGGCGGTCGCTTTGCGTCGCCTCGGCCATGAGGCGACGTCCCTGGTCAAGGTCGGCCGCGATTTGAATGCCGAGAAGGTCCGGGAATGTTTGACCCGGGAAGGGGTGTCCTGCGCCCTGATCATCTCTAGCGATAAAGCCGCGACGGGCACCGCCGTCATGGTCTCCTCCCATGACCGCAATGCCTCGATTTTCACCTCCCGCGGCGCCAACACCCTGCTCAAGCCGGAGGAGGTGGCGGCGGTGGATTTTTCGCCCTATGACCTAGTTTATGTGTCGAGCCTGTCGGGCAATTCGGCGGATTGTTTCCCGCTCATTCTCGATCGCGCCAAGGCGGCCGGCGCCTTCGTCGCCGCCAATCCCGGCATTCGGCAATTGACCTCGCGGGGCGGCGCGCTGTTGTCCTCGCTGGCCAAGCTCGATCTCCTGACCGTCAACCGGACGGAAGCCGCGGGGCTTACCCCCTCATTGGCGGCGCGCTTTGATCTGGAAGCGCTGGCGACGGTGGCGATGCCGGCCGAAAACTGCCCGCCGCTCCTGCGTCTTGGCTTGAGCTTCGGCGGCTTCGATGTCTCGCTGCCGGCGTTCATTGCCGCCTTGCGGGCGTTGGGGCTGCCGCAGGTTCTGGTCACCGATGGCGGTGACGGGGCCTATCTGGGGGATGGGGCAGGGATACACTATTGTCCCTCTCTGAGGGTCGAGGTGGCCGGCACCGCCGGGGCGGGCGATGCCTTCTCGTCAACCTTCGCCGCCTTTCTGGCCGGCGGCTCGCCGCCGCAAGAGGCGCTCAGGGCGGCGTCCGTCAACGCCGCCTCGGTGGTCAGCTATGTGGATACCCAAAGCGGCCTGATGACCTGCGCCGACTTGAAATCGCGGGTGCGGGAGGTCGCCGATATCCTGCCCACCGCGCTTTTCCCGTGGCGCAAGGCGGTTTAGCTGTCACTGCGAGGTAAACGGCGAGGGCATGGATAGCGGGCTGCCCCTGAACTCCGCCGGCGCCGCGCTCAAGCGGGTATAAAGCCGCCGTCGCCGCCAGATCGGCCACCAATCGTAAAGCAGAAGCTCGATCGGCCGCCACATGGCGACCCAGCCGGAAATCAACAGGCCCTCCTTGAGGACCGCGGCGGCCGTATCCTCGGCCACCATCAGGAACTGCCGCACCGCCAGGCAGCCGATCAGGAACGCCAAGCCGATGGCGAGCGAAACCCAGGCGGTGCGCAGCATGGCCCGCAGCGACTCGCCCTCGCCCCAGGCCCGATAGGAAAAGTAATTTTTCAGGGATTCGCGCACCCCCGCCACATCGAGGCCGTCCAGTTGCGCGGCGGGGACATGGAACACCAGCTTGATGGGCTGGCCGGTTCCCACTTCCCGCAGGGCGCCGACGATATAGTCCTCGGTGGTGTCGTCGAGGTCTTTTTCCCGGATCGGCGAGGGGTCAAGCTCGCTGAACAACAGCCGCGGATCGGACAACGCCACGTCGATCACGGTGACGCCGTCTTCCTTGCGGTAGGGAGGGTGCCGGATCATGATCTCTTCCTCGATGATCTTGTTGTAGCAGGCGGATTGGGCTAATAACAGGCCCTGGAAAACCGGACTCTTTTTTAGGAGAATCTTTCATGGGGGCGCGTATTTATCAGCCGGCCAAGACCGCCATGCAATCAGGCAAGGCCAACAGCCGCCACTGGCTTTTGGAATTCGAGCCCGGCGCGGTCAAGACCCCCGATCCGTTGATGGGGTGGAGCGGCTCGGCCGATACCCTCTCCCAGGTGCGGCTGAAGTTTTCCAGCGCCGATGCCGCCATCGCCTACGCCAAGCGCCATGGCCTGGCCTTCGAGGTCATCCGCCCCCATCAGCCGGCGCGAAAGTTGCGCGCCTACGCCGACAATTTCCGCTAAACTTGGCGTGTCCGACCCCGTAGCTCAGCTGGATAGAGCACCTGCCTTCTAAGCAGGTTGTCGCAGGTTCGAATCCTGCCGGGGTCGCCATCTCTGCAGGGTCCATTCCGGGTATCCAGCCCGGAGACATGGGCAACGGATTGCGCCAATGATCGGCAAAAAGGCGAAAACCAAAGTTGATAGCAATGCGCCGCCCTTGCCAAGGGTGCTTGAGCGGGCTCCCGCGCTGATCGTGCGCCTCGATCGTCATCTGCGGGTGGTGTTTTCCTCGCTGGATGGCGATACCGGCGGCAGCATCAGGATGAGCGACCTTGGCATCGATATCGATCGTCGGCTGCTTGAGCAGGCGATGGCTGGCCAGGAGGTGGTGTTTTCCACCAGCTATATCGACGCTGATGGCAAAGTCCAGTACTTCGAAAATACCTATCGCCCGGCGGCGGAAGCGGGCGCTGAAGGCGGCGTGGCGCTTTATATCGTCAACGTGACCGGACGCGAGAGCGCGCTGAGGGAGGTGCGCGAAAGCGACGAGCGCTTCCGCCGCCTGATGCGGGTTATTCCCTATGGCATTTCGCGTACCGATCTGACCGGCCGTCTTCGCATGTCCAATCCGGCGCACGATAAGATGCTTGGATATGAACCGGGCGAGCTGGAGGGGCGCAGCGTTTGGGAAATGTTCGAGCCGTCGCAACAGGATAGTCAGCGCGAGTTCTTTTTCCAGGCCATCAGGGAACGGCCGGAGCCGGCGCCAAATTTGGGCAAATGCCTGCGCAAGGATGGCAGTCTGGTGGACGTCAAGTTTCACTGGGCCTATGAAATCGATGACGATGGCGAACTGATGGGCTTCATCTCCATTCTCACCGATGTGACCCAGGAACTGATGGTGCAGCGTGAGCTGGAAGAAGCGAAGCTCGACGCCGAGCGGGCGAGCGAGGAAAAATCGCGTTTCCTCGCCGCGGCGAGCCATGACTTACAGCAGCCGCTGCATTCGCTCTCCTTAATGGTTGGCGTGCTGCGCGAGACCCGCGACGAGACGCGACGGGAAGAAATTCTCAATCAGATGGTGCTTGCCGTCGACGGCGCGCAGGCGCTGTTGCGCGCCGTTCTCGACCTGTCGAAGCTGGAGGCCGGCGTCATCAAGCCGCGTCGGGTGCCGGTGTCGGTGGCCGATCTCTTTGCTCAGATGAAGGCGGAATTTGCGCCGCTGGCGGCGGAATCCAAGGTGGTATTGCGGGTCGTACCGACAACGGCGGTGATCTTGAGCGATCCCATTCTGATCAAGAGCATCATGCACAATCTGGTGTCCAATGCGCTGCGCTATACCAAGCGCGGCAAGGTGCTGATCGGCGCACGGCGCAGACAGGGGCAGCTCTCCCTGCAAGTGTGGGATACCGGCATCGGCATTCCGAAAGACAAGCAGCGGGAAATTTTCAAGGAGTTCACTCGGCTGCAGACCGAACAGCACGGCGTCGACAAGGTGCACGCCCTGGGCCTCGGCCTGTCCATCGTCGAGCGCGCGTGCCATTTGCTGGGTCATGAACTGACCCTACAATCAGAAGTAGGAAAAGGATCAGTATTTTGCATTCAGGCGCCGCAACTGTCGGCAACGGTGCGACGGCAAAAATCCAGACCTTTACCGGTCACGACGCCGCATTCTGCGCACGGCGACGTCGTTCTGGTGCTGGAAGACGATGCCGTCACCGCCCGGCAGACCGTCGATCTGTTGAATGCCTGGGGGTTTACCGGCATCATCGCCACGTCGGCAATGGAGGCCGAAGCCATGGCGCGGCAAAAAAACCAGCGCCTGGACCTCATTCTCGCCGATTACAATCTCGGCGCGGGACACAACGGCATCGAAGCGTTGACGCGCATTCAGAAGCTGCGGCGGCGGCGCATACCGGCTATTTTGATCACCTCAGAAGACAGCGCCGAATTTCACCAAGAGATGACTCGTAAGGGCATCGAAATGCTGCCCAAACCCGTCAGTCCGGCGCGGCTGCGGGCGCTGATGGATTACCTGCTGGGGGGCCAAGCCTAGTTAACGGCGTCCACCATGCCGGAGGCGATCAGCACCGCCTGGGTGCGGTTGGTCGCCTTGAGCGCCTTCAGGATTGCCGCCACGTGCACCTTGACCGTGCCTTCCGACAACCCCAAGGCTTCGGCGATGCCCTTGTTGGACTCACCGCGGGCCAACAGGCGCATGACGTCCATTTGGCGTGGGGTCAGCTTCTTGGCGGCGTCGGCGTAGGCTGCCTCCAGTTCGCTCTTGCTGCGCTCGGCCCGCGGCGCGGCAACCGGCTTGTTGAGCAAGGTCGGCGGCACATAATGGCCGCCCGCCAGAATGAGCTTCAAGGCGCTGGAGATCAGCGAATGGCTCGACGACTTCGGGATATAGCCCGCAGCGCCGTAGTCCATGGCTTTTTGCGCGTAGTAGGGGTCATCCATCGCCGAGACCACCACCAGCGGCGTCGAAGGCGCCAGATGGCGGACCTTTTTCAATCCCTCGACCTCGCCAAGCTTCGGCATACGCAGGTCTAGAAGAATGAGGTCATAGGCGTTCTTCTTGTCGAGCGCCTTCAAGGTCTCGTCAAAATCAGCCGCCTCGGTAATTTCCACCTTGGGATCGATGGATTTCAGGAGGAGCTTGCAGCCATCGCGAAACAGGCTGTGGTCGTCTGCTATCAAGGCGCGCATTATTTCTGTCCGGGCTATAACTCAAGAGCGGGTTGTACAACCCAACTAATATACCATCTATTTCTTTGGTAAAGATAGCCCCCTCCTCCCCAAGGGAGGAGCGGCGCTCTTTCAAGTATTGTTCTTATTTGCATACAACATCTTGGGGTTAACAACAACCTCTTGGTTTATAACCATTCCATCTCGCGACAACTCCCGAAAGAAGCAGCTCCGTCGGCCGGTATGGCAGGCAACGCCCTCCTGACGCACCCGGAGGAGCAAGGTATCGCCGTCACAGTCGATCAAGAACCCTTCTAGGTGTTGGATTTGGTTCGAGGTTTCTCCCTTGCGCCACAGCGCGCGGCGGGAGCGCGACCAGTAGCACACCTGGCCGGTGGCGAGCGTTTCGCGCACCGCCTCGGCATTCATCCAGGCGAGCATCAAAACTTCGCCGCTGGCCGCCTCCTGGGCGATGGCGGGCACCAGCCCGTCGGTATTCCAGGCGATGGCCGACAAGGCGTCCGCAATAGCTTGTTCGGGATAGGTCATGGGCATGGCGTCTGCTTTCAGTTCTCTTTCGCTCCCTCGTTTACTTTATGCTACGGTTCTCGTCCATAACGGAGGGAGCCTATAGGTGGACGTTGCCACCCATGATCATCAAGCTTGCGTCGCCCACGCCATGGCGGCGGCGGAGCGGGTGTGCGAACGGCATGGCGCCCGGCTGACCGAGCTGCGCCGGCGCGTCCTGGAGCTGGTGTGGACCCGCCATCAGCCGATTACGGCCTATGAATTGCTGGATCTGTTGAAAGCCGATCACCGCTCGGCCGCCCCACCCACCGTTTACCGCGCCTTGGAATTCCTTCTGGAACAGGGGCTTATCCACCGCATCGAAGCCTTGAACGCGTTCATCGGCTGTCCCGACCCCGAGCGCCTGCATCGCGGCGGCTGCTTTCTGATTTGCAACCGCTGCCGCTCGGTGGAGGAGATTAGGGACAATGCCCCATTGCTGGCGGCTATAAGCGCGGCGGCCGCCAGCCGCGGCTTTGCGGCCAGCAGCAGCATGATCGAAATGCTGGGATTGTGCCGCGACTGTCGCGGCGGCGGGCCTGCTTGAGCCATGGCGGCGTCCCTCGCGCTACGCCAGGTGACGAAACGCCTGGGTGATCGGCTCATTCTCGACCGGGTGGACGTCGAGGTGGCGGCCGGTGAGATCGTCACCGTGATCGGCCCCAACGGTTCGGGCAAGAGCACGCTGGCGCGCATCGCGCTCGGCCTCCTGGCGCCGGATGGCGGCGTGGTGGAGCGGCGGCCAGGCCTGCGCATCGGCTACGTGCCGCAGCGCGTCGCCTTAAGTCCCCTGATGCCGATGACGGCGCGGCGCTTTCTGGCGTTGCATCCTGGGGTGACGGCGGCGGCCATGGATCGCGCCTTTGCCTTGGTGGGGCTGGATTCGGGGCTGGCGCAGACCTCGGTGCATCACCTGTCGGGCGGCGAATTCCAGCGTTTGTTGCTGGCGCGGGCGCTCCTGGCCGAGCCTAGCCTTTTGGTGCTGGATGAGCCGACTCAAGGGGTGGACCTCACCGGCCAGGCGGCGTTCTACCGTCTGATCGACCGGGTGCGGCGGGAGCTTCAATGCGCGGTGCTACTGATCTCCCACGATCTTCATTTGGTGATGGCGGCCACCGATCGGGTAGTGTGCCTCAATCATCATGTTTGCTGTTCTGGCGTGCCGGACAAGGTGCGGCGTGATCCGGCCTTCCGCGCCCTGTTCGGCGAGGAGGCGGATGCCCTGGCGTTATACGCCCACGATCACGCCCATGCCCACGATCATGACCATGACCATGACCATGACCATGAACACCATAGCCGGGAGGGGCAGGCGCATGGTGGATGATTTCATTTGGCGAGCGCTGGTTTGCGGCGCGGCCATTGCCCTGGTGGCCGGGCCCTTGGGCTCCTTTCTGGTATGGCGGCGCATGGCCTATTTCGGCGACGCGCTATCGCACACCGCGCTCCTTGGCATCGCCCTGGGGCTGGCGGTCGGGGTAGCGCCTTCGGCGCTGGTCATCGCCGTTTGCGCCGCGGCGGCCATTGCGCTGTCGCTCATGGAGCGTCGGCGCTGGCTGGCGCCGGACACCCTTCTTGGCATCGTCGCCCACGGCGCGCTGTCCTTCGGCATGATCGCCATGAGTCTGCTGCCCGCTGGCAGCCTTGACCTTTACGCCTATCTGTTCGGCGACATTCTGTCGGTGGGCGACGATCGGCTGGCGCTGATTGCGGCCGGCGCCGCCGGCGCGCTGGCGTTCCTGGCGCTGATCTGGCGGCCGCTGCTGGCGATCACGGTGCATGAGGAGTTGGCCGCCGTGGAAGGCGTGAAGGTGGCCTGGGTGCGCACCGCCTACCTGTTGCTGATCGCGCTTTCCATCGCGCTCGCCATGCAGGTGGTGGGCGTGCTCTTGGTCACCTCGCTGATGATCGTGCCGGCCGCCGCCGCCCGCGCCTGGGCGCGATCGCCGGAAGCCATGGCGGCGGGCGCCGCCGGTCTCGGCGTTGCATCGGTGGCGCTGGGGCTGACGGCAAGCCTGATGACCGACATTCCCGCCGGCCCAGCCATGGTGGCCGCCGCCTGCGTCCTCTTTGTGGCGGCGGCGGCGCGGCCCATGACGACTAGGTAAACAGGGCCTAAGGCTTCCTAATCGTTACCACCATCGCTGTTGGAATTGTCGCCTGAACCATCGCCTGAGTCATCTTCCGAATCAGAGGAAATGAGGAGGTCGTTCACCTCCTCCGGCCAGCCGAAGGCGAGCCAGTGCTGCGCCATTATCTGCATCATGGTGGTGTTTCCCGCATGAAGGAAGCGATGCAGGAGTTCGAGGGATTCATGGTTCCAGCTCTGACCCACCAGGACATTTCTTTGCGTAACATCAATTTCTTCAAACCAGTGAATGCTGGAATTCTGGTTTAGAAGCCAGCACAGGGTAATTTCCTGTAAGGAGCGCGGCTCGTGCGGATTAAAGTTCTTCAGGAAATTATGGATCCATTTGGCGCACTGGAATATCTCATCCAACAGACTATTGACCTGGTTCTTAAGCTCTCCGTCGGGAAGATCGAGAGCCGGCAACGCCAACAATAAGTCCAGCGCCGCTATCAATACCTTCTCCTCCAGTTCCGTGACGGCCGCTGATATCAGGGTTGACCATCCGCAATTATGCAGGAATACCAAGTAATCATGGCAGCCGCTCAAGGAGAATTTTAGCCACTTGGCGGTCGTGGAAATGAAGGTGGTGATAAGGCGGATTTCGGCATTCGTCAGCTCGCCGCCCTTGGACTGCCACTCCTTCATAATAGCGCATATCTTATTGTAGCCTGTGCAGAATTCCTTGATGACAATCTGCGGCGAAGCGCCAAGGCGGCAGAGAATATAACAACCGCGATACCTTGTGTTATCATGGCACCGATGCAGGACGAATGAACAACGCTCGCGTTGCTCCTTAAGCGTGCCAAGACCGATGGACGTCAGACTCAAGGCGCATGTTAAATGGCCGCTCCTGAACGAAATATCGCCCTCCGGGCAAAGCGCCAAAGATAGAATTGGCGTTTCATCAAGCGCAATAAGCGTGTTCAGGTTTGGCAAGGTCCGAGAAATTACAGTATAACACTTCACCGCGCCGTATTGCAGCGCCAGTTTAGCGATATTTATCTGATACTCTTGAGGCAGGGTCACCTCTTGAAAGATGGCTTCTATCACTGCCACCGCATCGAATTTTAAGACTGTCTCCCGGGTATAGGTGATGACCTTGAAGACAATTTTTTGCCGATACCTTTCCGGGAGCATCGGAATAAATATTTTAATGATATTTATTGCGCGCTTTCTGCAGGCGGTTTCCAAGGCCAAACAGGATGGACCAAAGCGGGGGTGGAATGGGCATATCGGCCTCAGCCCCAAATTTAACAGCTCATACACCAGCCCTTCATGATCATTCTCTATCGCTGCGGCCAACAGGTCCTTTTGTTCTGACTTGGAGATATCCTCGATTGTCAGGCCTCTGTCGAGCAGCAGCTGGATGAGATCAATCCAGCCATTGCCTGCGGCGTGATAGGCAATCAATGGCCCGAATTCTGATATCGGATGATTACCGGTATCCAAAAGCCAGCGCTCGATGAGCATACGGGCGAGATCACGGAGTTCAAGACGTAACGCAGCAATAATAAGAACGGGAATATCAGCCGCCGGCGCCATCTTTGATGCATTGATTAATAGGTCAATGGCCTCAGGATTATTTTCAGAAAGCATATTGGCAATGTTTTTGTCATCGACGCCAACAACATGCAAGACCAAGTCGCAATAAATCACCTTTGCGTGATATTTCCACGCCAGGTCAAAGGCTGTGAGCTTATCACTGGTCACCATCCACGGATTGGCGCGGCGCTTCAGCAAGGTGCGGACAGCTTGCCGCTTGTCGGCTTGCGCGGCCACCATCAGCGGCGTCAGTCCAACGATATGCGTCTGTGAGTCAATGGCGATGCCGGCATCCAGCAATGCCTCGATGATCTGGGGGTCATCGGTCAGCACCGCCAGATGGAGAAGGGTGAATCCCTCCCTCATCTGTGCCGTCAGTTGCTCAAAAGCGCCGAATTTAACGGCAGCGTCGATCAGCGCCAGCGTCATCTCGCGCAGTTTATCGCGGTTAGGGGTTTCCCTCTGCGCCAGGGGAGTCAATAGCGACATGGTATATGAAAGCGGCGTCTGCCCGGCTTGCTCTTCGAGCAGGGCGGCAGCGCCTTTTTTATTCAATAACGCTTGTAGCGCCTCAAGGTTGCCGGCATCGATAATTTCGAAGATGGTGCGGTCGTCGAGCATGATGGGATCCTCCCGGTTCGTCTCTTAAGAGACGTCTGGACCCTGCGGCCGTGATGGGTGAAAATCAGCTCTGGAATCAGGCGGGCGAGTAGTTTATAATAATTATAAATATGACGATAATCTATTTATATATGGAGAAAAATCATGGAAATAAATATCGGAATCGAGCCCAAGGCTAGAGCCAAGATCGCCGCCGGGTTGGGTCGGCTGCTGGCCGATACCTATACCCTGTACCTGAAAACCCATAACTATCATTGGAACGTCACCGGCCCGCACTTCCAAACCCTGCACCTGATGTTCATGCAGCAGTACACCGAACTGGGGCTGGCGGTGGACACCATCGCCGAACGCATCCGCGCGCTGGGCGAGCCGGCCCCGGGCACCTACAAGGCGTTTTCCAAGCTGACGTCGATCAAGGAAACCGACGGTATCCCCAAGGCCATGGACATGGTGCAGGATTTGGTGAACGGCCATGAGACAGTGGTGCGCACCGCGCGCGAACTTATTCCCTTGGCCGATAAGGCGGGCGATGAGTCGACCTTGAACGTGCTGACCGCGCGTCTGGAAATCCACGAAAAGACGGCATGGATGCTCAGAAGCCTGCTTGGCTGATGGGCGCCATCAGCCGCCAAGCAGGCGACGGGCGATGAGGCGCGGCAGCGTAAAGACGTGGCCGTTGCGGATATCGATGATGCGCTGAGAAATCTCGGGCGAGAGATCTATTTGCCGGGTGATGTTATTCAGCCTGGCACACAGATCCAACTTTTCATCCACAACCGCCATATCGCGCAACAAACCAGCAAGGAGCAGATTACTGGTGCGATAAGAAAGATAGCCATTGGCAATCAGGGTCAGCGCGCAATCGAACCGTCCTTTGATCTTCCCGCCGTCATATGGCAGCAGCGCGCGGCCAAATAAAAATCGCCTGCATTCCTTTTTGATGTTGGCGCTTTTTTCAGGTGGGAAATGATCACGGCGATAAGCGTTTTGCCATCGATCGTTTCCCGCCAGGCGCCGGGCATCGCCTTCAGCAGCGTCAGTGTTGCGTTAATATCAAGACTTTCCGCGGCCTCGATGATGTTTTTGGGGTTTTTAATCATGGCGCATATCACCCGAAGCGGGTATTTAGAATTCTCAAGATCATAAGCAGAAGATCATTATTGTTCTGGCCTAAATCTTGTAGCGTGCGAACCTGTATAACTGATAGGCGGAACCCGCCCGACGTCATATTGTTACGGCCAATATAGAGACGCTGTATATAGAACGCGATATGGCGCGCAGGCGTTGCGTTCCATGGGAAAGGCAGCCGTTGGTAATTTTCTTCTGTCCGACGATCTTCTGGCAGCGCCCGCAGGCTTTGCAGCTGCAACGGTTCCACTTCATGAATATCAATGGCGGCGATGGCGTCGGCAAGAAGATTGATATTGTGGCGGATATCGATGCCAAGATATTGGCAATTCGCCAAAAGCCTCAGCGTGGCAATTAACTGGCTCCCTGTCGGTGTCATATAAGCGCGAACGAACAACTGGCAGGCATAAAAACCATAGCTGTGGATTTCGTTCCAGCATTCGTTCAACCCACCTAGCACCGTGGTGAGCGCATTTATCTGAATGTCGGTCGGATGGGTAATGCTTAGGAATGACGTGAAGTAAGGGCAAGGATCCATCCCAAGATAAGCGAGTACCCTTGCCACCTGCAAATTATTGCTGCTGATGGCCATTTCTATGAGCGTAATCTGATTTCCGCCGCCGAGGCTGAATGTCGTATTGACACCATACGACAGCAGAACCAGAGCCCTTTGCAACGACGCAGTTTGCGTATTATCCGTTAAATACTGATTGAGAAGCGTATAAGGCAGCAGAGCTTGTAATGTTGGAATGGTCTGATCTTCCTCCGCGTCGATGATATCGCCGTTTTCATCGATGGTCGGGTCGGCGCCGGCTTCAAGCAGGAGGATTGCGGTTTCCAGGTCGTTATTGCCGAGAGCGTCGGGTAACAGCTGGCTTAAGCGCTCCGGCAGCAGCGGTACGCGCAGAAGACGCCGAAGGGTAGCGTGGTCTTCGTCAACCACGGCATTATCGAGAAGATGCCCAATGGCGTGAGAAGCTATGGCAATATCAAGGTCATCATCATCGTCTAGAATAGTGCCAATAATGGCATTCAGAAGATCATCGCTATCTTGCCCAATCGCCTCTTCGAGAAGAACGGCGAGAACTTCATGTTCCGGCTGATTGAAATTGAAATAATTGGGAATGATACCGCGTTCCTCTTCAGTTTGATCCTGATTCAGAAAAGGAAAGACGATGTCATCACGAACGCCCACCTGCGTAAGAGTTTCATCGGACACAACCGTGCCATCAGGGAATGTATCCTCAACTTCGTTGTGCATGGCGTCGACGATCTCGGCATATCGCCTCAAAACGGCGATGGCCCGCTGAACCTGCCCGCGCTCGATGGCGAACCTGGCCAGTTGATAAGTGTCAATCATCCCTAGATCCAGGGTCGATATCACGGAGTTTATGGAGACGGTAAATGTCGCTTCCGCATTTTTGTCGATGGCGATTCCCAGACAATCGCGCACGGTGTAGGTGCGGCAGATATAGGGAATGAGCAGCGCGCAAACCTGGTCATGCATCGGCAAGGCGTGATAGAGGATATATGTCCACGCATGACCGCTAAGCGGCCGCCGCGCTTGCGGCAGCGGCACCAGATTGGCGATCAAATCGCCATCGTTCATGAAGATCGCCGTGATCAGCCGCGCCGCTTCTGGGGCTAATCTGAGCGCCCGATAAAGTATGACCATCATCGTCCGCCGCTCACGGGCGAAGTCGCGGGCGCGGTCGGGCGGCAGAACGTTGCGGCTGTAAGGGGCGTTGCGCGCAATGAAGGCGATGACGAAGCGTTGCCGTCCTTCGCAGGCGGCGACTTCAAGCGGCAGATAATTCCGGTCGCATGGCGCATTCAGGGGTACGCCTGCGTCCAACAAGGCCCCGCACAGCACCTCGTCCTCCCAAAGGATCGCGGCGCCCAGGGGGGTTAGGCCCTGGTCGTTGGGGATAAGGAGTTGGTTGGGGTCGAGGTTCCGACAGGCATTGATCAGTAGGGTGATGATCTGACTGGCCCGCGTCCGCTCGCCGTCATTGACGGCATCCCGCAGGCGGTGGATCGCAGCCATAAGGGGCGTCTTTGGCCCGGTCAGGGTGCTGCGCAGGGCAAGCGCCACGTAATTCGTGCTATGACGGGTGGTATCCAGCAGCGCCCTCAAGCCCTCAACATTCAGAGTCTGGATCAGGTCAAAAATATCGTCGTCTTCGATCATGGCGATCATCCCGGTTTGGTTTGTGGCCATGACGGTAGTCGGCTGCCGGGTGTGACGCGGGTTATTTGCTATGCGGCAGAGGAATGGTAGGCGGCCTTATTGCGATGCATCATGAGCGTTGCTCAGTCGCCAGCAAACGGGGCTTTGCACAAAAAAATTCCGGGCCCGAAGGCCCGGAAGGTGAAAATAGGGAGGCTTCATGTCTGAGAGACAATGAAATCGTGCGGTCCCGACAATCGGGGAGGAGGGACAGGAACCGCACACCACTCGAAACGCTTGGGAGGTCATTTCGAATGACGATGCCGCAATGCAGCATCTGTGATTAAAATAGACTTCCTTGAGGATGGCATCTAGCGCTAATAACGCAGTTCAGTTATGCAATAAACGCATAGCTTACATAAATTCCGATTGGGAAATCTTGTGAATGAGGTAATCGCGAAAAGCGATGATGCGTTTCGTGTTGCGCTCGCTTTCATGATAGACGAGGTAGGAACGGTGGACGGGGCTCGTCACGTCCTCCAGCACGCGCACGATGTTGGCGGTGCCGCGCACCAGGTATTCGGGCAGAGCGGCCAGCCCAATGCCTGCCTTCACCGCCTGTAACACCCCGAAAAGATTGTTTATTTTCAACACCGCCTTGCGCGGCGGGCCATTGCGCCCGACCTGGGTGATCCAGTTGATGTCGCGGATCGGGGCCAGCCCCGCCATGCCGTAGATGATGAGATTGTGATGGTCGAGATCCTGCGCCGAGGCCGGCGCGCCGTGGCGCGCCAGGTAGTCGGCGGAGCCGTAGATATACTGGCGGATGGACATCAACGGCCGCTGGATGAGGTCGGCGTGCTCCGGCGGGTGGAAGCGGATGGCGATATCGGCTTCCCGCTTGGTCAGATCGAGGTCCTGGTCGGTGAGGAGAAGCTGAACCTCGATGTCCGGGTACTGTTCCAAAAAGTCGCCGATATTGTGGGTGAGCCAGGTGGTGCCGAAACTTAAGGTGGTGGTGATCTTCAATTCGCCTTGCGGCCGCTCCAGCCCTTCCAGGAGCTGCTTTTCGGTGCGGCGGATGCGGTAGAGCACGTCGCCCGCCGTCTGGTAGAGAAGCTCGCCTTCCTGGGTCAGGGTCAAACCGCGGGCGTGACGGTGAAACAGGATGACGTTCAGCTCTTCCTCCAGCGCCCTGATCTGCCGGCTGACCGCCGATTGGCTCATGTTGAGTTGACTGCCGGCATGGGTCAGGCTGCCGCATTCAGCGACGGTATGAAAGATGCGCAGCTTATCCCAGTCCATGGCGGTGCCCTCTTCCCCGGCTGCCGCCGGCCGTCCTCATTCGGCAGCGGCGGCGTGAGCCCCTTGATGGGCCAGGAAGCGTTCCGCCTCCAGCGCCGCCATGCAGCCCATGCCGGCGGCGGTGACCGCCTGGCGGTAGACCTTATCGCGCACGTCGCCGGCGGCGTATACGCCGGGAATGTCGGTGGCGGTGGAATCCGGAGCGGTCAGGATATAGCCCTCGCTGTCCATTTTAAGCTTGCCCTTGAAGATTTCGGTGGCCGGTGTATGGCCGATGGCGATGAACACGCCGTCGGTCTTGATCTCGCTGATGGCGCCGGTCTTCAGGTTGCGAAGCCGCACGCCGGTGACCGCCTTGGGCTCGCCGCCGCCAACGATTTCCTCAATGGCTGAATCCCAGATGCAGGTAATCTTCGGGTTGGAAAACAGCCGATCCTGCATGATCTTTTCGGCGCGTAAAGAGTTGCGGCGATGGACGAGGGTGACCTTGGCGGCGAAATTGGTGAGGTAAATCGCTTCCTCCACGGCGCTGTTGCCGCCGCCCACCACCACCACCTCACGGCCGCGGTAAAAAAAGCCGTCGCAGGTGGCGCAGGCGGAAACGCCGAAGCCTTGGTATTCCTGTTCCGAGGGGATGCCTAGCCAGCGCGCCTGGGCGCCGGTGGCGATGATCACCGTATCGGCGACATAGCGCGCGCCACTATCGCCGACGGCAATAAATGGGCGCTTGGAAAAATCGACCTCGACAATCAGATCGGTGATGATCTCGGTGCCGACATGCTCGGCTTGGGCGCGCATCTGCTCCATCAGCCATGGACCCTGGATGGGATCGGCGAAGCCGGGGTAATTTTCCACGTCGGTGGTGATGGTCAACTGGCCGCCCGGCTGCATGCCTTGCACCAGTACCGGCTTTAAGTTGGCGCGGGCGGCATAGATCGCCGCCGTGTACCCCGCCGGACCGGAGCCGATGATCAAGACTTTGCTATGTTGGGAAGCCATGGGCGGGAAGATCCTTATTCTGTGGTGAAACCAGGTGAGGGGCGGCAGTTGGCCGCCCCCATCCATTACCTGGACTTAAAGCGCCTTGGCGTTTTGCGCAAGATACTCGGCGACGCCCTTGGCGTCGGCCTTCATGCCGGTTTGGCCCTTCTGCCAGCCGGCGGGGCAAACCTCGCCGTGTTCCTCATGGAACTGCAGCGCCTCGACCATGCGCACCGCCTCGTCGACGTTGCGGCCCAAGGGCAGGTCGTTGATCACGCAATGGCGGACCATGCCGTCGCGATCGATGAGGAAGGTGCCGCGGAACGCCACCGCTTCATCCTTCAGCACGCCGTAGTTGCGGGCGATGTTCTTGGTGATATCGGCCACGAGCGGGAACTTGATCCGGCCGATGCCGCCCTTTTCCACCGGCGTCTGCCGCCAGGCGAAGTGGCTGAACTGGCTGTCGACGCTGACGCCCACCACCTTGGTGTTGAGTTCCGCGAACTTGTCCATGCGGTTGGAGAAAGCGATGATCTCCGACGGGCAGACGAAGGTAAAATCGAGGGGGTAGAAGAAGATCAAGCCGTAGCTGTCCTTCAGGTACTCGCTTAAGGTCAGGGCGTTGACGATGCTATCGTCGGGCATGACCGCCGCGGCGGTGAAATCAGGGGCTTTCTTGCCAATCAATGAGGACATGCGATTCTCCTGGTTTGCAGTTTAAGGCAATTAGATGTATGGTTATTTAGAGTAATTATAAATTACGTCAAGGGGAGGTGACGAAAAATTCACCGAACTCCGATAACACAAGGGTAGGGCTATGGAAAGGCGGATTGATGGCTGACCTGGCACGGCGGCGGCAGGCGCCAGCGGGCGTCGCGTTCGAGATGATCGCGGCGGCGGATGGCTGGCCGCTGCGGGTCGCGTCCTGGCCGGGGTCGGAAGCTGGTCGGGGCACAGCAATTCTGCTCCACGGCCGCCGCGAATTCATCGAGAAGTATTACGAAACCGTCGCTGACCTTCAGGATCGGGGCCACGCCGTCGTCACCATGGACTGGCGCGGCCAGGGGCTGTCGGGGCGGCTACTCACCGACCGCCAGAAGGGGCACATCGCCAGCTTCGATACATTTGTCGCCGATCTGAAATGCCTGGTCCGCTGGGCGATGGCGCGTGGTGCCGGCCCTTATCTTCTGGTTGGCCATTCCATGGGTGGGCATGTGGTCCTGCGCTACTTGGGCGAGCAGCCAGCGGACATCGCCGCGGCGGTGGTGGTGGCGCCGATGACCGGCATTTCCTTTGCCCCGCTGCCGGAGGGAGCGGCGCGGCTTATCACCCAGACGGCCTGCGGCCTCGGCTTTGCCGAGCGCTACGCGCCGGCGCAAGGACCCTACAGTCCGGCGGCGCGGCGCGCCGAGGCCGGATTGCTGACCAGCGACCTTGATCGTTTGGAGGATGAAATCGTCGCCTGCGCGGCCAATCCCGACTTGGCTCTCGGCGGCATTACCTATGGCTGGTTGCAGGCGGCGCTCTGCTCCATCGACGTCCTGCGTTCTCCGGGCTTCGCCGAAGCCATTTCCACGCCCTTGCTGGCGATCACGGCAGGGCAAGACCGGGTGGTCAAAAATCGCGATACCCGACGTTTTATCAAACGGCTAGGTCAGGGCCGGCTGATCGATATTCTCGACGCCCGCCATGAAATTTTCAAGGAGCGGGACGATCTGCGCGCCTGGCTGTGGGCGGCGTTCGACGGCTTTACGGTCAAAGCTCTGAAGTAGGCTGGACCACCGCGCGGTGCCCTTTAAGCGAATATCCAAAGAAATATAACGACGGATAGTATAGTTCAGCTAAAAATTAAACTTTTTCTATTTTAAGGCATAGAACATTTGTTAAGAAATTAGGACATACGATCATTGGCGACAGTATCCGTGAGAGTAGCAATCATGGTCGCCAGAAAGCTCAAGCCAAGCCGTACAGCTTCTCCATCGCGCGTTGCCGCTCAATGCCTGTCTCGGGTTTTAGAGACGCGGGACGAGATTACGCATGGCCATGCGGCGCGGGTGGGCGTGCTGGCGGCGCGTCTGGCGGGATTGCTGGGGCTGCCGGCCAAGCGCTGCGAGGAAATCAGCCGCGCGGCGCTGATGCACGATATCGGCAAACTGGTGATCCCCTTGGAGATCATCCAGCGGCCCTTTCCCCTGTCCCAAGAGGAATGGGGCATCATTCAAACCCATAGCCGGCATGGCTATACCATCCTGTCGGGCACCGGCGATCCTGATCTGGAACTGGCGGCGGAAATCGCCCTGCACCATCACGAGCGCCATGATGGATCAGGCTATCCCGATGGGTTGAAGGGGCATGATATTTCGTTGCCCAACCGCATCACCGCCATTTGCGACGTCTATGACGCCTTGCGGCAGAACCGGCCTTATCGTTCCGGCATGTCGCACCGGGACGCCATGCGGGTCATCATTAATGGCGATCATCGCACCGCGCCGGGGCAATTCGACCCCGACGTTCTATCGGCGTTTCAGGGAATTTCCGGTGAAGTCGACGCCTATTACACCGCCAACACCGATGAGAAGCTGCACGGTCACGTCACCACGGGGACGACGCTGGACAGGATACTCAAAGCCTCCTGGTGAACCCGGCGATCGCCGGCCGCCAGAATTCGGCCGCCGTCACCGGCAGGGCCGCCCCGCCAATCGGTGATGATGCCGCCCGCGCCCTCAATCACTGGGATCAAGGCCTGCACATCGAACGTTTTTAAGCCGGACTCGACAACGATATCGATAAATCCCGCCGCCAGCATGGCGTAAGCATAGCAATCATAGCCATAGCGCCGCAGTTTGACCTTGGCCGAGACTTCGCGAAAAGCGGCGATCTCGGCGCCGGGGGCAAAAAGATCAGGGTCGGTGGTTGATAAGGTGGCGTCCCGCAGGGCGGCGCAGGGCCGCACCGCCAATTTCTTGCATTTTAAAAACGCGCCATCGGGCGAGCCGACGAAGCGCTCGCCGGTGGCGGGATGGTCGATGAGCCCGAGGATCGGCCGCTCCCCGTCGTTCAGCGCGATCAGGGTGCCCCACAGCGGCAGCCCGGAAATGTAGGCGCGGGTGCCGTCGATGGGGTCGATGACCCAGAAGCGTCGTCCCACCGGGCTTTCTTCGCCATGCTCTTCGCCGATGATGCCGTCGTCAGGAAAGCGGGCGCGGATCATGTCGCGGATCAGGCCTTCCGCCTCGCGATCGGCGCGGGTCACAGGATCGAACCGACCGCCATCGTCTTTATTGTCGATGTCCAGGGGGCGGCGAAAATAGGAAAGCGTGACCTTGGCGGAAGCATTAGCCAGTTCGTGGGCGAAGGCCAGGGCTTCGGCGAGGTCTTGAGCGGCAAGCGAGATCGGCACTTTTTGACTTTCTTTAAGGGATGTCACGCATTGACGGCGCGCGACGCTTTGTTACCCATACGGAGACCACTATATATATCGCGCCGGTTTGGCAACAGTGGGCGAGGGGAATGGAAGAGGCCGACTTTCTCATCATCGGGGCCGGGATTGCAGGGGCCTCAGCCGGCTATGGCCTGGCGTCCCATGGCCGGGTGCTGCTCCTGGAGCAGGAAGCGGTGCCCGGCTATCACACCACAGGCCGCTCGGCGGCCTTCTTCGCCGAAACCTACGGCAATGAGGCGGTGCGGCGCTTGACCACCGCCGCGAAGGATTTTTTCCTCGCGCCGCCCGATGGCTTCGCCGATGGGCCGCTGGTTCGCAACCGCGGCGCGCTGTTTATCGCCGGGGAGGCGCAGCTGGCGGCGCTTGACGCCCTATATACGGACAAGCGGCGGACGCTGGCGACGGTGACGCGCGTGGATGCCCGCTTCATTGCCGAGAAATTGCCGCTAATCCGGCCTCGTGCCGCCGTGGCGGGGGTGTGGGACCCCGAATGCCGGGACATCGACGTCCACGCCCTGCACCAAGGCTTTTTGCGCGGGCTTCGCCGCCGCGGCGGGCGCGTGCTGACCCATGCCCGGGTGACGGCGCTGGAATACGCCAATGGCCGCTGGCGCGCAGCTTGCGCCGACGGCCGCGAGGCGCGCGCGCCGGTGGTCGTCAATGCGGCCGGCGCCTGGGGCGATAAGGTGGCGGCGATGGCTGGGGTAAAACCGGTCGGGTTGGTGGCGAAACGGCGCACCGTGATCATCATCCCAGCGCCGCCTCAGATGGCGGGTAACGACTGGCCGTTGACCCTCGACGTAGAGGATAAGTTCTATTTAAAGCCCGAGAGCGGCCGCATCCTGGCCTCGCCCGGCGACGCCACGCCCATGGAGCCGCAAGACGTGCAGCCCGATGAGATGGATGTGGCCAATGCCGTGCATCGCCTGGAGGCGGCGTTTGATCTTGCCGTGGAGCGGGTGGAGCGCAAATGGGCGGGCTTGCGCACCTTCGCGCCGGATGAGACGCCGGTGGTGGGCGCCGATCCCATGGTTCCTAATTTTTATTGGTTCGTCGGCCAGGGCGGCTTTGGCATGCAGACCGCGCCCGCCCTGTCGGCGCTGATCGAAGGATTGGTGATTGATGGCCAAGCGCCGGCGTCGCTTCAGGCGTTCGGTGTTGAGGCGGACACATATGCGCCGGGACGGTTTAGCCCCTCACCCTAACCCTCTCCCCCTCGAAGAAGGGGGAGAGGGATGCGTAGACTTGGCGAGGTCCAAGACCGAGCCTAGTCGGAGCTGGGTGAGGGGGTGAGCAATGAAACTAATGCTACTCCGCCGCGCGCGACGCGCGCTTGCGTTCGTGCGGGTCGAGGAGACGTTTACGCAGGCGGATGCTTTTCGGGGTCACTTCCACCAACTCATCGTCGTTGATATAGGCGATGGCGTCTTCGAGGGTCAATTTCCGGGGCGGCGTTAAGCGCACGTTCTCGTCCTTGCCGGCGGCGCGGAAGTTGGTGAGCTGCTTGGCCTTTAGGGGATTGACTTCCAGATCGTTGTCGCGGCTGTGCTCGCCGATGATCATGCCCTCATAAACGTCATCGCCGGGATCGACCATGATGACGCCGCGCTCTTCCAGGTTAAAGAGCGCATAAGCCACCGCCTTGCCGCTTTCCATGGAAATCAGCACGCCGTTGCGCCGCCCGATGACCGCGCCGCGATAAGGGCCATAGCCATGAAACAGCCGGTTCATCACCCCGGTGCCGCGGGTGTCGGTCAAGAACTCGCCGTGATAGCCGATGAGACCGCGCGACGGCGCGAGAAAAGTCAGCCGCGTCTTGCCCGCGCCGGATGGGCGCATGTCGGTCAGCTCGCCTTTGCGCGCCGTCATTTTTTCCACCACGATGCCGGTGAACTCTTCATCGACATCGATCATCACGTCTTCCAAAGGCTCCAGCCGCGCGCCGGTCGCCGGATCCTGGGTATAAAGCACCCGTGGGCGGCTGATCGACAGCTCGAAGCCCTCGCGGCGCATGGTTTCAATGAGCACGCCCAATTGCAATTCGCCGCGGCCGGCCACTTCCAGGGAGTCGCCGTCGGCGCTTTCGCTGACCCGGATCGCCACGTTGCTTTCCGCCTCCTGCAGCAGGCGGTCGCGAATGACCCGCGACTGCACCTTGCCGCCTTCGCGTCCGGCCAGGGGCGAGTTGTTGGGCGAGAAGGTCATGGCCAGGGTCGGCGGGTCCACCGGCTCGGCCTTCAGGGGCGTCTCCACCTCCAGGGCGCAGATGGTGTCAGCGACGGTGCCCTTGGAAATGCCGGCGATGGCGACGATGTCGCCGGCCGAGACTTCCTCCACCGCCACCTTATCGAGGCCATGAAAGGCAAAAAGCTTGGAGACGCGGAACTGTTCGACGATACCGCCCTCGTGGCTCAAAACCTTGACCGGCATGTTGGTGCGCACCGTGCCCGAAGCGATGCGGCCGGTGAGCGTGCGGCCGAGATAGGGGTCGCGGTCGAGGAGCGTCGCCAGCATGGCGAAGGGCTGATCCTTGACGGCCTCGTCGCGCATCGGTTCGGGCAGCGGCACGTAATCGACGATGGTGTCAAAGAGGGGGCCGAGGGACTCGTGCGGGTCATTGAGATCCTTGACCGCCCAGCCGTTGCGGCCCGAGGCGTAGAGGGTGGGAAAATCCAACTGCTCGTCGCTGGCGTCGAGCGCCACGAAAAGATCGAACACCGCGTCGTGGGTCTTGTGCGGCTCGGCATCCGGGCGGTCAGCCTTGTTGATGACGACGATGGGTTTTAAGCCCAGCCGCAGCGCCTTCATGGTGACGAACTTGGTTTGCGGCATCGGTCCTTCCGCCGCATCCACCAGGAGGAGCACGCCATCGACCATGCTCAGGATGCGCTCCACCTCGCCGCCGAAGTCGGCGTGGCCGGGGGTGTCGACGATATTGATCCGGGTGCCCTGCCAGGTCACCGAGGTGCATTTGGCCAGGATGGTGATGCCGCGTTCCTTTTCCAGGTCGTTGCGGTCCATGGCCCGCTCTGCCACTTGCTGGTTGGCGCGAAACAGGCCGCTCTGGCGAAACAGGGTATCCACCAGGGTGGTCTTGCCGTGGTCGACGTGGGCGATGATGGCGATGTTGCGCAGGCTCATGGGGCGGCACTCAAAAATTTCGGGCGGCGCAGTATAGCGATCTTCAGGCCGGAGTAAATGGTCGTTTTTGCACCTGCGAAGCAGGCTTGCGGCCGCCCGAGGCGCTCCGTAAAGTGCGCCGGCACGATAAGGAGAGATAAAATGAGGGCCATGGTCTGCCGCCGTTTGGGCGCGCCCGACGCGCTGCGGCTGGAGGAGGTGGAGAGCCGCCCCTTAAACCCCGGCGAGGTGCGGGTACGGGTCAAGGCCACGGGCGTTAACTTCGCCGACAGCCTGATGATCGCCGGCGCCTACCAGGTCAAGCCGCCGATGCCCCTGATCCCCGGCCTGGAGGCCGCTGGGGTGGTCAGCGAGGTATCCCCAGGGGTCAAAACCCTGGCTGTCGGCGACCGGGTGGTGGGGCTTACCTCCTGGGGCGGCTATGCCGAGGAGGTGGTATGGGCGGAAGAGCGCTTCCTGAAAATCCCGGAGGCTATGGATTTTACCACCGCCGCCGCCTTCAGCCTCACCTACGGCACCAGCCATATTGGGCTTATCCGGCGGGCGCGGCTGATGGCCGGGGAGACGCTGGTGGTGCATGGCGCGGGCGGCGCGGTGGGCTTGGCGGCGGTGGAGACCGGCAAGAAATTGGGGGCCACCGTCATCGCCACGGCGGGCACCGCGGCCAAACTGGCGCTGGCGCGCGATCATGGCGCGTCGCATCTGATCAATTACGCCGAGGAGGACTTAAAGCAACGCCTCTTGGAGGTCACCAATGGCCGGGGCGCCGATGTGATCTTCGATCCGGTGGGTGGGGCGGCGTTCCAGGCGTCCCTCAAAGCCATTGCCTTTGAAGGCCGGCTCATCGTCGTCGGTTTCGCCAGCGGCGAGGCGCCGCGCATTCCCGCCAACCATCTTTTGGTCAAGAACGTCGACGTCATCGGCCTGTTTTGGGGCGGCTATAAGCTGCACGATCTAAATGACCTGCGCGCCTCGCTCGATGAAGTCATGGCGTGGTGGCGGGCAGGGGAGATCAAGCCCCATATCGGCCGCACCTTTCCCCTGGCCGAGGCGGCATCGGCGCTCAATTATGTATTATCCCGGCAGTCGGCGGGGAAAGTGGTGCTCACTTTGTAAGGTAGGCGGCCAGCACCGCCAGAGCGGCCGGGACCCCCGCGCCCACGTTCAACGTCAGCATGGTGGGCGGGCGGCGCATCACCAGGGCGGCGATGCGCTCGGCAAACAGGATCGCCACCACCAGCATCAACCCGACGTCGGCGCCATCGTGCAAGGCGATCAAGGCGGTGGCCAGAGCGATCAGCGTGGTTCCTGCCGACAGGATGGCGGCGTGGCCGATGGGATAGCGCGTCACCGGCACGTTCCACACCAGATAGCCGGCAACCGAGGCCGCCACCACGGCAGCCAGTTCCGCCACCCGGCCGAGATCATAGACATACGCCATGCCGCCCAAGGCGACGCCGCACCACAGCAGCAACAGCGGCGCGTGCTGGCCATGATCTTGCTCCTGATCCAGGCGCACGAACAGAATGACCGCGCCGATGATCAGCCCGCCCAACCGAATGAACGCCGCTCCGGAGATGAGGTGCGACAGCTCGGGGGCGATGAACCACAACAGAGTCAGGACCGGCCAACTGATCAGGAGAAGCATGGCGAACGGTAGCGCCAGCTGAAAGCGGTCAGTGGCCACCCCCACGGCAATCCCCGCCAGGACCAGCCAGGCCGCTTTGCCGACGATGTCATCCGCCGGCCAGCCCGGCCAGCCGAAAATCGCCAGCATTCCCGTCAGGATGCCGATGCCGATACCGGCGTTGGACAGAATGGCGCCTCTGCCTTCGCCGAGCAGCACGCGAATGACGGCAATGGCGAAGATGCTGGCGGCGAAGGGAAGTAGCAGCGAGCGGAATACCGGGTCGTTCAGCGAAAAAGGAATGGACATTCCCTTCAGTCCTCCCACATCATCTCGACCTTCTTAGATGACGGCGTCATTGAAAAGATTATTGATGGAGTCGAGTTCCCTTACTTCTGCCACGACGGTACGGCTCGTGGCAACTCTGAGCATCGCCTACATGCTCAGTCAGTTCCTGCGCGCCTCGGTGGCGGTGATCGCGCCCGAGCTGCGCGATACCCTGTCCCTATCGCCTGACGAGCTTGCCCTGATCAGCGGTATTTTCTTTACCGTTTTCGCTTTGGCGCAGATCCCGCTCGGCATTGCGCTCGATCGGGTCGGGCCGCGCCAGGTGCTGATCGTCTTGTCGCTGTTTACGGTGGCCGGATGTCTGCTGTTCGCCACTGCCCACACGCCAGCTCAGTTGATCCTCGGCCGGGCCGTCATGGGGCTTGGCTGTTCCGGCATGCTGATGGGGCCTTACGTGATATACGCCCGTCGCTTCCCGGCCAGCCGCTTTGCCGAAGTCGCTTCGATCCAGTTGGGAGTGGGAACCATGGGCGGTCTGCTGGCCACCGCGCCGATGGCGGCGATGAGCGAAATCGTCGGCTGGCGGGTGGTATTCTATGTCACGGCCTTGCTGGCGCTGGGGTTCGCCGTCGCCACCGCCGCCGTTACCCGTGACGAAAAACTGCCGGCGCGACCTTCCCACCGCGCCATCGATGACCTGCGCGGAGTCATCGAGGTGCTGCGCCTGCCCGGGATCGTCGCCATGATGCCGTTGATGTTCATCTCCTATGCCAGCGTCGCCGCCCTCTTAACGCTGTGGGCGGGGCCCTATCTGACCGATGTCTATGGCCTGGAGCCGGAGCCGCGGGGCAGCATCATGCTGGCGTTCGCGCTGGCCAATATCATCGGCTATTTCGCCTGCGGCGCCATCGACCGCTGGGTCAATTCGCGCCGCCTCCTGGTAACCGTCGCGGTGATGGCAAACGGGATTCTGTTGTTGGCGCTGGGTCTGTTGCCGCCGCTGCCGCTGGGCGTCCTGACGGCGGCGCTGGCGTTAATCGGCTTTTTCGGCGGCAGCAACGTGGCCCTGTTCTCCCATCAGCGCGCGCTGTTGCCGGAGCACTTACTGGGACGCGGCGTGACCATCGCCAACACCGCCAATATGCTGGGGGTGGCGGCGGTGCAGAGCCTGCTCGCCATTATCGGCCGCCAACTTGCCGGCGAGTCGGGCCTGAATGCGACCGCCTACGGCGCCATGTTCATCGCCTTGGGCGGCCTTCTGTTGGCGGCGGCAGCGGTCTACCAACGGGCCCCGGACTATCGCCCCAGAGGCACAGCGGGGGGCTAAGCGGCTTAGATAAAAGCATAAATTCATATGTTGTAAATTTGCAACAATGTTACCAAAATGTTACACCTAAGCTATTGAAAATAAATGAAATTTAGCTGTTGATTTTCCCCCGCGAAATTCTACATATAGATCTAGTGTTGGGCTCTGATGAAGGGCGCGATGCTATGCCCTCCGTGGGCGTTTCCTCCCTAAACTTGGGCCACTTGACATTGTCTCGTGGCCTTTTTTTATGGCGTTTTTTATTCCGCCGATAACCGCAACGGCATGTCCTCGCCGCTGGCGAGGGGGCGCATGGGGCGCAGGCTGGCGGCTGGGATGCGGTGCAGGGCGTGCAGCACCTGATGTAGATGTTCGATTAGCGTCGGCGCGTGGGGAGTGAGGGAGAAGCGACGCTCGTCGAGATAAAGCCGGCGATTGATTTCGATTTGCAGCGCATGTTGCCCGCGCGCCGGGTGGCCGTAATGCTCGGTATTGAAGCCGCCGGCATAGGGCGCGTTGCGGGCCACCGTGTAGCCGAGCTTTTCAAACGCCGCCGTTGCGGTTTGCACCAAGGCCGGGGCGCAGCTGGCGCCGTAACGATCGCCGAGCACGATATCCGGTTCCGACCGGCGCGGCCGGTTGCCGCTGCCGCCCGGCATGGAATGGCAGTCAATAAGCACCGCATAACCGAACTCGCGCAGGGTGGCGGTCATCAGTTTGGTCAGCGCGGCGTGGACCGGACGGTGGATGGCGTCGATCCGCCGGGCGGCGGTATCGGCGGTCAGCGGTCGGCGATAGATCGGCCGGCAGCCGCTGGTGACCGCCGGAATGACGCCGAGGCCCGCCGCTACCCGTTCGGAGCCGGTGTTGGCCTCCGCCGGCAACGGTGGCTCGACGATCTTAGGATCCAGCTCCAGAGCGTCGCGATTGGTATCGAGATAGACCCGGGCATAAGCGTTGACCAGCATCGGCGCGCCGAGGGCCGGCACGCCGGCATAAAGGTGATCCACCAGGCAATCTTCCGCCGCGCGCAGGTCATCAAGGCTCAGGCAGCTTTGCTGCAAGAGGTCGGGCGGGTAATAACGGCCGCTATGGGGGATGTTATAGACAAACGGCAAGGTCCGGCGTTGCGGCTCGATGATCCCATATGGCGGCGGCGCGGCTTGGTTCATACCCCCCACTATAGGCACACCCGGCGGAGGTGTTAAGACCATTGGAGGGTAGACTTTGCCGTGATAGCCTGCGCCGGCAGCGGGGTTCATCGGAAATTTACGTTTTGCGCTGATCATCGCCCGGTACATCAAGGGTAGGCGGCGCCGTGCCTTAACGGGCGGCCGGCGGGTATGAACAGGGATACGTTGGGCTACATGCCGAAAATATTGCTGGCGGAGGATGACGACTCCATGCGGGCGTTTCTGGCCCGGGCACTGGAGCGCGCCGGCTACGAGGTCACCTCGGTCGATCGCGGCACCATGGCCCTGCCGCTGGTGGCCACCGGCGACTTCGACCTTCTCTTAACCGACATCGTGATGCCGGAAATGGACGGCATTGAACTCGCCCGTCGCGCCGGGGCGATCGCGCCCCAAATGCGGGTGATGTTCATCACCGGCTTTGCCGCCGTCGCCCTGGACGCCTCCGGCGACCGCCCGGCCAACGCCAAGGTGCTCTCAAAGCCCTTCCACTTGAAAGATCTGGTAAGCGAGATCGACCGCCTGTTCGCCGCTTAAAGCTTGCGACGAAGGCTTGCGCTGTCTGCCGGATCGGCTATATATGCCCCCGAAGGTCCGATCGGACCTTGACCCTTCCAGGCCCAGAGGCCGCCCGGACGCGTAGCTCAGTGGGAGAGCACCACGTTGACATCGTGGGGGTCGCAAGTTCAATCCTTGCCGCGTCCACCATATAAATCAATAACTTAAGACCTTTTTGTTGGCGTCACCAATATGGTTTTGCCGCAGAATTTGCCACAGAATTGTCGAGAGCGCTGGCCGCTTCGCTGAGATAGTCCGGGTGGTGATGCGCATAGAATTCGGTAGTCCGCGCCATGGTCTGCCCCAGATAGCCAGCAATCTTCCGCAGGCCCACTCCCGCTTGCGCGGAAGCCGAGCACTTGGGTGGTGCGCCGGCGGTTGAAGGCGAATAAAAACCACCGCCGCATGGCTGCGCGCGGTCTCGGGAGGATGCGATCAACTTGGCGTTTGGTAAGTATGCCGCCCTGTTCGTAGGGCGCCCCGCCAGGGCAAAGGAGCTGCGACTCTGAAAAAAGCTGCAGCTTATCGTGAGCCATGACCTAATGAATTTAAATCATGCCCAATGCAGCGGTAGGGCAGTAGTGTATTTGATTTCTTCCATGGCGAAGCTGGAACTGACGTCAGAAAGACGGGCAACCTTGATCAGGCGTTTATAGACGTTATCGTAAGCGGCAATGTCAGGAACAACGATGCGTAGAAGATAATCCACATCGCCGCTCATGCGGTAGAATTCCATGACTTCGGGAATCGCCGCCACTCCTCGGGCAAATTTTTCCAGCCACTCATGATCGTGGCTGCTGGTCTTCACCGTTACGAATACGGTGACGCCGACATTTATCTTCTGCGAATCCAAAAGGGTCACCCGCTTGCGGATGATGCCTGCCTCCTCCAGCAACTGTATCCGCCGCCAGCAGGGCGATGTGGACAGGCCCACCCGCTCGGCGATCGTGGCGACGGGCAGGGTGGCGTCCTCCTGCAAGCAGGCTAGTATTTTTCGGTCGAGTTCATCCATATGAAGAATAATATTCCAAATAATTTTAATATAGTAAATATTTTTATCATAAAATCAAGTTTTCTTAGGAAGAATGAAATATTTTTCTAGCCGCATGCCGTTATTCTATGCCTGTCATTAACTTCAGGAAAAGGCGGCATGAAACAAATAGGGTTATTGGGCGGCATGAGCTGGGCGTCCACGGCTGTATATTACGAACGTATCAACAGAATCATCAGCGCCAAAATGGGCGGGCTTCATTCCGCTAAGATAGTCGTGTATTCGGTGGACTTTTCGGAAATCGCGTATTTGCAGCGTGATGGCCGGTGGGAAGAAGCCGCCGCTATCCTGATCGAAGCGGCTAAACGTATCGAGGCCGCCGGGGCGGATTTTTTGTTGATATGCACGAATACCATGCACAAACTCGCTGACCTGATTCAGGCTCAGCTTAATATTCCCTTGCTGCATCTGATCGATGCTACGGCGGAGGAAATCACTCGTCGCGGCTGCAAGAAAGTCGGACTGTTGGGCACCAGATTTACGATGGAAGAGGGTTTCTATAAAGGCAGGTTGGAAACGCAACACGGCCTGCAGGTCATCGTTCCTGACGAGGATTCGAGAAGGACCGTACACCGCATCATATATGATGAGCTTTGCACGGGCGAAATTCACGATGGTTCAAGAAGTCAGTATATAGGAATCATTAATGATCTCTGCACTCAAGGAGCCGAAGGAATCATTCTCGGCTGTACGGAGATCGGCTTGCTCATCAAGCAGGAACATGTTGATGTTCAACTCTTCGATACTACGGAAATCCACTGTGAACATGCCGTTTATTTGGCCCTTGATGGCCAATGATGTCTAATGCCTGTGAAGCTTTGATCGAGTACTGTTCGATCTGAAGCTTCGCAAGATGGATTGCGTTGGTTTAGGACGAAATTCGTATGGTTACGGCAAGGGGTTCCGTTAGAAATTGACCGGCGAGGAATTCCGCGCCCACTGGCGGAGATCCATCCGCCGGCAGGGCATGGATCGCCTTCACCGTCTCCATGCCGGAAATAACGTGGCCAAATGCCGCAAATCCTGCTGCACCCGGTCCATCTAGAACGCCGGCGTCCAAAACCGGCTGGTCGCCGATGCAGATGAAGAATTCACCGGTAGCATCCTGGGCATTGCCGCGCGCCAATGACAGCGCGCCGTCACGATGTCGTAATCCTGTTTCCGTAGTGGGTTCATGACGCACGGTGGGCAGCGTTGCCGCTAGGTCGAAGCCAAGGCCGCCTTGGATGACATCAATGGTGGGAAGCTTTCCCGGCGTATTGCTCTTGTGCACGACCCGGTAGAAGCAGGCTTCTTGCAAAAGCTCCCGCTCAATAAGGGACAGAAAGTGGGAGGCCGTTACCGGCGCTCTTTGCATATCAAGCTCAAGAGTGATTTCGCCCAGCGCCGTGGCCATGATGACCACAGGGTTTGTTACATGATACATATCATTGCTCCCTTAAGCTTC
This sequence comes from Pseudomonadota bacterium, assembly GCA_003577275.1. Classification (GTDB taxonomy): domain Bacteria; phylum Pseudomonadota; class Alphaproteobacteria; order Sphingomonadales; family Govanellaceae; genus PRO5. The sequence goes on along the minus strand of QEVO01000004.1, from coordinate 187,733 downwards.
GTCCATGTATCGACCTGTTTGCGAAGGGACAAGAGCGGCACCTGACCGCTTCCCAGCACGACAGCATGAAAATCAGCAAGATCGAATTTGGCGCCCAGCCGCCGTTCCGCTGTAGCGCGTAACTCCAGGATCGATCGGCAGCCAAGCCGATAGGCGACGGCCTGCCCCGGCCACTGAATGTAGCGATCAACCTCTGCTTCGATCTGTTGACGGCGTAGGGGCGTGTTTTGCAGGAAATAGCCAATGGCGTCATCCCGGCTCCAACGCAACGCATGAATGCCGGTATCCACCACCAGGCGCGCCGAACGCCACAGCCACATCACCAGATAGCCAAGGCGCGCCATGGGGGTGCCGTATATTCCCATGTCGTCCGCCAGTCGCTCCGCATATAACGCCCAGCCTTCGGTATAAGCCGTTAACATGTCCTGATGGCGGCGAAAGCCAGGTAGATGTTCGAGCTCATTGACAAGCGCCAGTTGCAGGTGATGTCCAGGAATTGCCTCGTGCACCGCCAAGGCCTCCATTAGATAACGAGGCATGGCGGACGGGTCACGCAGATTGAGAAGATAGGCGCCGGGCGTGGAGCCATCCCAGGTGCCTGGGCGATAAAGTGCGATGGGGGAGGTTTCCTCCATATGAGACGGAATAGGCTCCAGCTCTACACGGGCCTTAGGAAGAAAAGTGAAATAGTGTGGCAGCCGAGAGTCCACACGCTCTAGAATTGCGCGTGCATCCGTCATCATCTGATTCCGTCCGTCGGCGCCGGACGGATAGTGATATTTATCGGTAGAGCGTAAGGTTTCGAAAAATTGGGAGAGCGATAGGGTCTCGCCCAGATTCTCAGCTACTTTGCGGATTTCCTCCTGCACTTCGATCACTTCATTACGCCCGATGATGTGTATTTCCTCAGCGCTTAAGCCGGTTTCCGCATGATAACGCAGTGTGTAGGCGTAGTAATCCTCTCCCCGAGGCAGCCGCCAGACGCCATGTTCTTCCCGGGCCTTGGCCTGCACATCTTCCAGGCATTCAATTAAGCGCTTATAGGCAGGCGCAAGATAATCGCGCAGCGCTGCTGCAACATTACTCATGGCGCGCGATTTTAACGCTTCGCCAATGGTCATGGCTTGGATTTTAGCACAGGCATCGGCAAGGGGACCGGATTGCTGAGAATCGTCATCAAACGGCTGGCCGCGCAAAATCCCGCGGCAGCTTTCTATCAGCGGACCGTAGGACGATTTGGGCAGCGTAAATCCCCGCCGTTCCCGCACGCGAATGACGCCTATGAGTTCATCGAACAGTCGTGTTACGTTCTGTACACGCTTTACATAGCATTCAATATCTTCTGCGTTTCTGAGGGGTTGATAGGTGGTAAGAATAAAGGGAACAAGTATGTTGTAGCCAAAGAGTCCCACCGGACTCTCATGGTCCAGAAAATGTTGCCGGTCAATGCGGAGATTGGCGAGGTGGCGAAAGATATCTGCGTTCAGGCAATCTTCGCTGCTCCAGGATTCAGCAGACATGGCGTTCAAGTCATTAAGATCTGCCTGCCAGCGCTTTACTCGCCGCAGTTCAGAGCCTTCATCGATGGCCTCCCACTGGTCATGAATACCGGCCAATCCCAGCATGGTGCGCCGGCTTGGCTCATTTTCCAGCTGCCATTCAAAATTCTTCTGCAATAATTCAGTGACGGACGACATGTGGGTTCTCTTGGTAAAAGATATGAAGAAAACTTATTTGCCTTTGCGCCGCGCCAAGCGGTGAGCGATGATGGCGTGACGACGGCGATTGAGCGGAAAGCGGAGGGCAAGCCACAAACTTGACAGATTCAGTAGAATTGGAACGCCAATGAAAGCGGTAAAAAACCCAGCCATCGGCCAGCCGGCATTGTGTCCATTGGGGTCAAAGCCGAATAGGCCAGCGATCACCAGCGACAATCCGCCGCCAATGGCGACCCCGAATTTTGCGATGAAAGCGTTGAAGGAATAATAGCTGGCGGCGTTATTCTTGCCGGTTCTAAGTTCATCATAATCCACAACATCCGCCATAATGGCCATGTTACTGACCATCTGCCCGGTGGCCGTAACCGAGGAACAGGCGAAGATCACGAGCATCAAGGGAAAGGCCAGGGGACCGGGGGGGATGAACGCCATGATCGCTAACGTCAATATTGCGCCGGTGGCGCTTGCGGCGAGAGCGCCATGCTTGCCGATGCGGGCCATGACCGGTGGCCAGAATTGTGAGCTGACAACGCCTAATGCACTGGTGCCCAGCGCCACAAAGACGATCTTGTCGGCGATGCCAAGATAGGCGTCCATAAAGAAGAAATAGAGGGCGCCGACCATGCCGCTGGCGACGTTGCCGGCCAACATGCAACCAAAGAAGATATGAAAGGGGCGATTGCGCCACATGCCCAGAAGGATTTCCTTCAGGCGAGGGCGATCAGTCATGACCAGTTCGCCCGAAGGCACCTTCCATGCCATGATCGGCACGCTCACTATCAGGAGCGCAATTACGGCCCAGGAGACGAAGGATGTTACTTCCGGCGTAATTTCGGTGGTGGCGAAGAACGGCAGCAGCGGCGCGCAGAAGAACAGGACATATCCCACATAAACCGCCGCCGTCCGATAAGATGACAGGCGCGACCGCTCGTCATAATCCTGCGTTAACTCCGCCAGCCAAGCGGAGTGGGGGATCTCCATCAGCGTCCATCCGATGTAGACTCCGATGGACCAGAGCAGGAAATAAAGCGGACCCGTGTCTGCTGCGGGCCGGAACCAAAAATAGCAGGAAATAGTGGCGATTATCCCGCCAGCAACAATCCAGGGCTTGCGCGGCCCAAGCCGCGACCGTGTGCGGTCGGACAGGTAGCCGGCCAAGGGGTCGGTAATGCCGTCAAATAAACGGGTGATCAACAGAATGGCGCCTAACGCGGACAGGCTGATGCCGGCATGCTTGGCGTAAAGGGCAGGCAGGACGGAAAGCGCCGGGGCATGCAGCATCCAGACCGGCACAATCGGCGCCACATAGGCCAGGGCGGGTCCAATTCTCAATTGCCCCTTTGCCATGTCAACTTTTTGCCGGGTAGGCATCTTTTGGCATGGGCAGCGTTGCCGCAAATGCTTTCGCCCGTTGAATGCTGGAGGCAGAGGCGATGGCCGCTTCCCATTCCCGTAGCCACTGCGGCAGCGCGGGCATATCGTTTCCCAGAGTTTCCCGGCTCATGGAGAGCGCATCGAGGAAGATGTGATAGCAAAAATCCACAAGACCAATTTCCCTCCCTGACCAGTAGGGGGCAAATTTAGCTGTTGATTGCGCCATACGGTCCATGTCGTCAATCCGTAGCTTGAGTATCTCGGTGGATTTTATTCTCTCATCCTCGCTGCTTGCTCGCAAGGCGCGGGAAAGTTCCGGGAATAGCATGGAGTCGCAGTGGTACATCCACAGACGGGCGCTTGCCTTTCCTGCGGCGTCCCGCGGCAACAGGGAAGGACCGGCGAATGCTTCATTGATATATTCGTTGATGACCAGCGATTCCCATACCCGCGTGTTGCCGTGCAGCAGAGAAGGGGTTTTGGCATATGGGAACATTTCCCGGAAAACCTGTATCTGGTCGGCGGGGGCATGCTTGACGTCCACCGCTGTGAACGCCACGCCCTTTTCATAAAAGGCGGCATAATTACGGATGGCCCAACCGCAGATGGCGGATGTATAGATGATAGGAACTTCGTTGCTGGTCATGCCGGATTGTGGAGCTTTTCAATGTACAGGTGAACTGGAAGGCGGAGATGCGGTCTGGTGGCCGATCCCCGCCTTGATTTCGTTGCTTGGTCCGATGAACTAGGAACCAAAACGATAGGTCAATTCAAGGCCCAATGTGCGCGGGCGAATACTAGAAGCTTCCGCCGCCATGGTCGGATCAGCCTCGTTGGGGAAGACCTGCAGTAATGGACGGCTGTTGAAAAGGTTGTTGATATACGCTTTTGCCTGCCAGCCGTTCATTATAATGCCACCGGAAATGTTCACCACATCCTGGGCTGGGATGGGAATAATCCCGTCATTACTGTTGAAGCCTTCGGTGGTGGTATGCGCTTTATGCCAGTAGTTTGCCCGCAGGAATGCATTCATGGCGCCATGAACGGCGAATTCATAGCCGACATCGGCTGACCAGGTATGACGGGGCGTGCGGCGCAGCCGGTCTCCCTTTGCGACGAGGAACGGAACGCCCTCAAAAACAGTTGCATCGTCCGTAAAGCGGTTCTTGGTATAAGCATAACTAGCCGCCAGATAAAGGCCGGGGAATAGCAAATTCTGAGTAACGATTTCCGCCTCAAGCCCCCAAGCCTCCAGATCCGGCGCGTTGGTGGTGAAAGCGAAGGTTCCGGATTCATTGAAGACTACGGTCTGAATGTTCTGCCAATCCATATAATAGGCCGAGGTATTGAACAGCATCCGGCCGCCCATGGTCCGCAGCTTCATGCCGGCTTCGTAGCTGACAAGCTTGTCCGGGTCGAATTTGACGAAGGATTCAGGAATGTTTAGCGCCGGCCCCACGAAGGGGTTAAAACCGCCGAAGCGGAATCCTTCCGAACGCGTGACAAAAAGCAGCATATCATCGGTGGGATGATAATTGAGCTGCGCCTTGAAGAAGGTATCATCGCCGCCGACCTCGCCGGTTTCCTGCTGATAGTTGGTGCCGAAATAAGTGAATTCTTGCCGGTTATCGACTTTCCAATCGAAATAGCGACCGCCAAGTAGAATTTCCAGTTGGTCCGTGATGGCATAGCTTAGTTCACCGAAGACGGCTATCTCACGAGTGTCTTCCGGGCCGCCAAGGGCGAAAATGGGAAAGCCTTCCGCAAATATGGGCGTCGCCCCGGGAACATTCGGATCAACCACTTCTTCCTGAAAACTGAAATCATTTTCTTCCAGATCGTCGTAGTAAACGCCCACTAGCCAGTTGAAGCGTCCACCGGACTTGGAGCTGAGCCGAATTTCATGGGTCCAGGATTCCTGCTCCAATGTATTGGTGGTGAAGCCGAGAAAGCCCGGAATGCCGAAGACGTTGCGTTCGGCATCCTGGTAAACGTTATCAAGCTTGAAATAGGAGCCGGTATAATTTAGCGCCCCCCACCCAAGGTCCACGTCTACAATCAAATTAACCAGATCGAATTCCTGATCCGCCGGGCGTTCGGCAAAGGGGTTGTCGCTGATGAAGCCATCATAGGCGAGCGAAAAATAAGTGGGCGCATCGGCCTTCAGATCATTGCCATGATAAATAAGGGTAACTTCCACTACGTCGGAGGGGCGAAACAGGGCGGACAGACGCCATGCCGCCTCTTCCACGTCATTGGCATTCTTCACACCGGCGGCGATGTTGTCCACATACCCTGATTCGTCGATATAATGCCCGGCCACGCGCAACGCGAATTTGTCCGTTACGACGGGAACGTTGACATGCCCGCCAAGGCGATAGCTCAGGCCGCCGTCGCCTTTGGATAGATAGGTGTCGGCTTGGGCGCTGGCGCCCAAAGCAGTCAGGTCAGGACGGTTGGAGCGGAACGAGATGAGGCCGCCGATGGATTGCGCGCCCCACAGGGTGCCTTGCGGGCCCCGCAGCACGGAGACTTCGCCAATATCGAACAGGCGGTAGTTGCGGCCGAAACGGGGCGCGCCATCAAGATATTGCGCCACCACGCTTTGGGTGTTGTCGGCGACGGGGGACAGGCCGCGGATAGAGGCCAGCTCATTGCCCCGGCCAGGCCCGCCATTGTCCAAGAAATTGGTGCCTGGAACCTGAACGATGAACTCATCAAAGTCCGTCGCATTCAGGCGCTCCAAGGTTCCTTCATTGAAAGCAGTGATCGATAACGCAAGATTCTGGGCGCTGGCCACGCCTCGTTTACTGGCGGTGACCAGGATTTCTTCAAAAACAGCCGACGCCTTATCTTCCGCTGCAAGAGCTGGCGTGGCTGTCATCTGCATGGCGGTCCCGGTTATGAGACCGGTGGCGAGCGCCGTCGTTAGCGTCAGGAAATGGTGATACGAGGTTGGCTGGTTTGTGCGCAGCATACTTTATTTCCTCTCCCATATTATTTGCTTTGGGGTTCATATTAGATCGAGGCACTATACATACCGTACGTACGTATTGTTTGTAAATATAAAAATATCTTTTATTATAAGTATGTTATGCTTGAAGGTGTAGCGCATGATGATAGTAAAACTCCAATACCTCAACAAATTGGTTAAAAACCGCGTCTGCTTGCCCTTCATCGTCGGTAATGTCCTCAAGGCACAGGCCACGTAAAAACGTGCCGACGATGGAGATCATGAGGCGGGGCGACTTGGCGGTGGCGAATTCAGGAAACAGCTTCTCATAGATCTGCGACATGGGCTCAAAGCGGTCCTTGGCCAGGTCATGATAGGCTTTTTGCAGATCCTTGTTGGTGCGGACGGCGACAATGATTTCAAAACCGATGGGAAACCAGGTTCTAAAATCGATCCTGAGCACTTCCAGACGCTGCCGCAAGGAAAGGTTAGCGCTGTCAGCCCCCAGAAGGCGTTCCTGAAACCGATTCAGGCGCTCCTGATAAAAGTGGTCGATGGCGGCGGCCACTAGGTCCACCTTGGTCGGGTAGTGATGGAGCAGCGCTCCGCGGGAGACGCCGCCTTCCTTAATGATCTCGCTAATGGATGTGGAAGCATATCCGCGCCGGCCGAGACAGCGTAGCGTGGCTTCAAGCAACGTCTGCTGCATGGTTTCCCGGCGCTCTTGCTGTGTGCGTCGCATGCCCGCAGGTTTCTTTTTTTGTGCTTCGCTCATCTGATCTTCATCCGGACGTCTGCCCGCCGAACCAGTTCGCAGGCTTGATTTTCCTCAGCGGGAACCTGGGGTTACAGGCTCTGTCAGGATAATACAGTATAATCGTACCTTTTGTTGGGATATTATATACAGCCGGCTTGGCCGTCGACAGCAGCTTAATTTTCCGGGTCACGGGCAAATAGCGACCGGTAGAAAATCCGTGAAATGAATGCTTTGATCTCCGACAGGTCATCAGGAATGTAGGGGTTGCGGGGGAGGGCGGTGTTCACCCGGCTCAAGATGTTGTTAATGCCCCCTCCCATGAATTCCAACACAAAATCGGCGGCTTTGCCGTCGAGGGCGCGAAACGCCGGAAAACGCCGCAGTTGGTCAATGACGGCGCGATGTAGCACGCGGGCGCGGGTAAGCCATAGCTCATTGATTGCCAAGTTGGTTCGGCGCATAAAGGTGAGATTGAGAAACAGAGAGGTATTGGCAAGGTGGACTTCGATATACCAGTCCACCACGCGGGCAATTCCCTCGGATACATCCGCGCATGTCTCCAAGCTGGGCGTGAGACTGCTTTCCAGCTCGGTTAGATAGCGCATGAGGTCAACAAACAAGTCATCACGTGTTGGAAAGTGCAGGTAAAAGGTCGCCCGCGAAATTTCGCAGCTCCGGCACAAGTCGGGCACCCGAATTTCATGGTAATCGAGCTTGCCCAAAAGGCGGGCGGTTGTGGCCAGAATAACGAGCCGGGTGTGCTCGGCGCTGCGCTTATTGGCAACGTTCTCCGCGTGCGCCAAAAGATACTCGCTTAATTTATAATATTTTTGTTCCATACCTTCCCTTTCTACGCCCCTGATCTTAGCGGGAATTTTCGGCCTCGACAAATTGATATTGACACATCGTCTAGTTAGACATACCGTCTATGTAGACACTATGTCTATGTTAACCCGGATTTTGTCGGGATAATGAAACAATCAGGGAGCATCGGCTATGAAGACTGGGGCTAAAGCCGTCTTTACATTGGCGACATGTATCACTTCGTCCGGCGTCATGGCCGCAGGAGTAGGGTTCGAGGAAATCGTCGTGACGGCCCAAAAGAGGGAGCAAGTCGCCCAAAATATCCCCATCAGCCTTTTTGCGGCGCCCGGTTTTGTATTGGAACGATCAGGCTTCCAAGGGGTGGAGGATTTAAGCGACATGGTCGCCGGCGTTCAAATTGTTGGCGGCAATCCCGGCAAGCTGCAAATTTCCATGCGCGGGGTTACGAATTTGACGGCCAGCGTTCAGTCCACTGCCGCCACCGGCTATTATGTGGATGAAACCCCACTTTCCGCCTTGGCGACCGAAATGCCGGAAGTGGCCTTATGGGATATAGAACGGGTGGAGGTGCTGCGCGGTCCCCAAGGCACGCTTTTTGGCGAGGGGTCCATGGGGGGCACGATCCGGGTCATCACCAAGAAACCAGACCCATCAGTTTTTGCCGGGCAGGTTAGGCTTGCCGCCTCGACGGTCAAGGGCGGCGAGGAAGGCGCTGACGCCCGGGCCATGCTGAACTTGCCGGTCATTGCCGACAAGCTTGCCGTGCGCTTCACGGCAGGCTACGAAGACATTGCAGGCTGGACGGATGTGCCAGACCTTGGACAAAAAGACGCCAACGACGGTGAACAAAAGGATTTGCGCGTAGCGGCTCGGTGGCAAGCATCGGAAAACCTGCTGCTGGATCTGACGTATATGTATCACGATCTGAATGTCGGAGAGTTTGGCGAAACATCGCCGGGAGCGCTTAATCCCCGCGAGATCATTCCTTTTGCAGGCGCCGTAGGGTTTATTACTACTCACGACACCCGCTACCACTTGGCTAACCTGACGGCAACTTATGATGTTGGCGGCGCGAGTATTGTGTCGACATCATCCTATTTTGATCAGGACGGCGATATCCATAAAGAACTTGACTCTCAGATGCCGTTATTCTTCGGCGTTCCGGGAACCGGATTTGTGGATGGTCCTACGAAGGTTAAGGTATTTACTCAAGAATTGAGAGTAGGGTCCACCGGAAACAATAGGCTCGATTGGACGGTTGGCCTTTACTACAAGAACGACAAGCGCATCAGCAGTACAGACTGGCATTTTGATATTCCGCTATTCGGACTTAATGAAGTCGCCATTACGGAAGATGAAAGCAGCGCTGATTCCTATGCTATTTTTGCCGATGCCGACTATCAACTGACAGACCAAGTTTCAATCCAGATTGGCGGGCGCTATTATTGGGATGACCGCGAATTTGTGAATACGGCCGTTACCGATTCCATAGTGTTCGGCGTTGTGGGTGGAACAGTTACCACCGCTAGTGATTCAGCTTCGACGTTCTCGCCCAAGGTATCCCTATCCTGGACGCCCGCCGAGGACATCTTGGTGTTTGCCAAGGTGTCCAAGGGATTCAGGAGTGGCGGCGCCAATGCGCTGCCGTCCGGCGCCTATCCCACCGCCCCCTCCGGTTATGCGCCGGAAACATTATGGGCCTATGAGGTTGGACTTAAAACCACGCCCATGGAAGACGTTGTCATCAATGTTTATGGCTACTACAATGATTGGACCGACCTTCAGCTAGGTTTTCTGACGCCAGATGGGCTCTATGGGTATACCGATAATGCCGGGAAGGCGCGGGCGCTTGGGGGCGAGGTTGAGATTGTCGCACAGCCTGCCGAAGGGCTGACCTTAGGCATTAATACGTCATATACCGATGCGGAGATCAGGGAAGACGTGTTCAATGTCTTCGGCGGCTTGGTGGCTGCCAAAGGAAACCGTGTCCCCTTTGCTTCAAAGTTTAAGCTGGCGCTTTCTGCAAACTATGAGTTTCCGTTGACAGATACGGTTGATGGCGTCGTCCACGCTACTTATAGTCATTTTTCTCCTAATTTTTCAGAACCTGAAAACCGCTTGGACGAGCGCAATGGAACCTATAATCAGGTTTATGTGAAAGCTGGCGTCAAGACGGGCTCCTGGGGTGCTTACTTGTTTGCCGATAATCTGTTTGACCGGGCTGATACAACGTTCAGGCAACGTCCCATCACTTTGATCCCCCTGGTTTACAATACTTATGTCCGGCCGCGCACGATCGGTCTTGAGCTAAAAGCCGATTTCTAGAACGGGAGGCGCCAGGTTATTTAACGCAACGATTTGCAAATGTTTAGACCCACAAAATTTCTTGCCCTATTGCTAAACTTATTGCCGGTCTCTGTGGGGGCGGCTGGGTCTATTGCCGAACCCGCCGACCCTTTTCCCGATACCCCTCAAAACAGGGAGATATATGAAAGCAGCTTTCAGGATTATAAGCGACTCACCCGAGCTCATGGCCATTATGCCGACGTAAACGGCATCCGCATGCATTATCTGGAGTGGGGCGGGAAAGGAGGCATCCCGCTTGTCTGGTCCCATGGCTATGGCAGCACCGGTTACGAACTCATAGAAGTTGGGCCAAAGCTGGCGGATATGGGCTATCATGTGTTCGCCATTACCTATCGCGGCCATGGCCAAACTCAAGTGACAAATTACGACTTTTCCCTGGCGCATATTGCTGACGATATTGCGGCCTTCCTCGACCAGAAAAGCATGCCCTGCGCGGTTATCGGCGGGTTATCTCTTGGCGGCGCCGTGGCGACGACGTTTTACGAGAACTATCCGCAGCGCGTTATGGCGCTGGTTTTGGAAGACGGCGGAGCCGATGTCATCCAGCATCGCATTGAGAAAGCGTTTACTCGCATAAAGGACACCACCGAAAAGGAACCGGGACCGGACAAACAATTTTCCGATCGTTTCCTGGCATTTCGTCGCGCGGTCATTCCCCTTCTGCCGATGTGGCAAGGGCGGCTCCCCTTGGCAATTGCCCCCGCTTTCCATAGCTTTGTGATTGCCGACGGCGAGCAACACTGGCGTTTTCATGTTGAAGACGCTCGTCTACTGGGGGAGGGGGGCGCGTCCGATGACCCCTCGCGCAGTCATGAGCTGCCGTTATTGGCGCAAAGTTGGCGCAGGGTTCATCCCATTGTTACTTACCGGAATCTTTCCATGCCGATGCTCATCATAGACCCTACGGGCGATGATGGCGGCCCTTATGGCAGCTTTACTCCCTCTTTTGAAGAACTGCGGGCCCTGCATCCGGATCTTATTCGGCTCGTGGAATATCCCGCGGCTCCTCATCCTGCCCACGCCGTTCGGCCTGACTGGTTCTTGCGCGATATGAAGGAACTTATGGATCGCGTTCATAAGAGCCAAAGCAATCGTTGTCTTGCTCCCCTTAACTGAAAGTTCTGGCGTGCTCACATTTTCTGACTATGCAGCCTATGACGCTCTCGGCCTTATGGACCTTCTGCATCGGAAACAGGTCTCGTCCCGAGAGTTGCATGATACCGCCATTGCCGCCATCGAAGCCTTGCACCCAGAGTTGAACTTCCTGATTTCCTGGAACGAGGCGGATGCTGCCGCGACACTCGCCAAGCCGTTGGCGGGTGCCCCCTTCGCCGGTTTACCGTTCCTGGTCAAGGAGGCGGTCGGCATGAAGGGCCAGCCTGCCGTCATGGCCAGCAGACTGGCGCAGGGCATGCGGTGCGAAGCGGATGGCGAATTGGTAACAAGGCTGCGGCGAGCCGGCGTTATCATTTTAGGCAGCACGGCGGGACCGGAGTTCGGTAATGCCCCGACCACCGAGTCGGTTCTGCATGGTCCGGTGCATAACCCCTGGAATCCCGGGCGCATGGTCGGCGGTTCTTCCGGTGGGGCATCGGCGGCGGTTGCCGCAGGCGTGGTGCCGGTGGCGCAAAGCTCCGATGGCGGCGGTTCAATCCGCACGCCGGCTCACTGCTGCGGTGTTTTCGGCCTGAAGCCCACGCGGGGTCGCACGCCGGTCGGTCCAAAATCTAACGGCGGGTATTTTGGCCTCAGCGTACCTCATGTAACCACGCGCAGCGTACGGGATGCGGCGGCCTTCCTTGATGTATTGCATGGCGATGAGCCGGGCGCTCTTTACCGAACAGCGCCGCCGCAAAGGCCGTATCTGCAAGAGGTCGGCATGGAACCAGGTCGCCTGCGCCTTGCTTTCTCAACCGCCAGTCCATCAGGAGAAGCCGTTCATCCCGAGTGTATCGCAGCGGTATTGCAAACGGCGCAGCTCTGCGAGAGCCTGGGACACTATGTGGAAGACATTCCCCTGATCTATGATTGGGAAAAATTCCGTACCGCCTTTGCTGATGTATGGTGCATGAGTATGCCGCTGGCGGTGGCCGCGATCGAAGCGGCGTCGGGGCGCGCGGCGGGCCCGGATACGATGGAAAGCTCCAATCTTGCCATATTGCATCATGGTCGCTCACTCGGTGCAGAGCAAATCTGTCGGTCAGCCGCTCTGCTTTATTCTATCGCCCGGGATGTTGAACATTTTTTCCAGCAATGGGATGCCGTTATTACTCCGGTCAATCTGATGCCGGCGCCGAGGCTGGGAATGATTAATGCCAATGGCGCATGCCAGGATATGTTGGACTGGTTTGATTTGGCGATCAGCAGGTTTGCGGCTTTTACGCCAATCTTTAATGTGACAGGCCAGCCTGCCATGTCGGTGCCGCTGGCAATGAGCGGCGAGGGAGTGCCCATTGGCGTGCAATTTGCGGCGAAGGTGGGGGAGGAAGCGCTTCTTATTCGCCTTGCCGCCCAGCTTGAGGCGGCGCGGCCATGGCGTGAGCGTCAACCGATGGTTCATATTGCAAAATATAAGGCGTAAGTTTGATGTCCTGCATATCTCCACTCGATTATCTCGATCCACGCCTTAAGTTGATATGTGATACATGCCTTGGCGATGCTCTCATTCCCGGCGCCTCCATTGCCATGGTGGTCAAGGACAAAGGGTATCATTATGGCTATGGCGTAAAATCCATCAACAGCCAGGAACCGGTAGCGGCATCGACCAGCTTCAACATTGGTTCATGCTCCAAGGCATTTGTTTCGACTGCCCTTGCCTCACTGGTTGCCGATGATTTACTGAAATGGGATGATCCGATTGCAAAATACGTGCCCGGGTTCCAACTATATAATCTATGGGTGACAAAAAATGCCACATTGCGGGACTTGAGCGGTAACCGTTTGGGATTACCGCGGGCCGGGCTGGTTGAATTTGGCATGAATCCGGAAATTCCCGCAGCCTATCTCTTTGAAAGATTGAAATATACCCAACCTATCTTCCCATTTCGGGACCGCTTCACCTACGTTAACGCTGGACACACCGCGACTGCCGTCGCCGCAGGACGAATCACTGGCAAAGGATTTTTGCAAACCCTGAAGGAACGCATTCTGTTGCCACTGGGGATGACGGGAACGTCTGGCGGCCGGATGGCTCGTGATGAAATCACCGACGTGGCTTCCTGGCATGTCATTCTCAGGCATAGGGCCGTGGAGATAGACCCGATATATACGGACCAATATCTTGGCGGGGGCGGTATGGTGGTGTCCGGCGCGGATGCCGTGCAATGGTTGCGTCTGCATCTGAACGGAGGCGCTGTCGATGGACGTCGTATCATTGATGGAACCGCTTTGCAGGAAACGCATACGCCTCAGGCTGTCGCCCGTCCTGGTATCGACAACTGGACGTTGTTTTACCCCCGCGCGCGCATGGCGGCCTATGCGCTTGGGTGGGGCGTATCTGATTTTGAAGGACATCCGCTGATTGCCCACTCCGGCAGCGATCTCGGGGTTACAGCTATGACCTTGCTGTTGCCAAGATCCGGGATCGGTATCGCCGTTTATTGTAACGCCACAAGCGATGCGGCGATTGTCACAGCCTATGCGATGGCGGCAACGCTTCTAGGACTTCCGGCACGGGACTGGAAGGCTTATTTTGAGACCTTCCGACCAGCACCGCCGAAGAATTCACTTCAAAAAATTAAACTCGACGACCTATCGCCCTATGTAGGAACTTATTTGCATGCCGCCGATGGTCCTTTGGTGATCGAAAGCGATGGCGTCACGCTTAAAGGGAGCCTTAAAAACGGCTATCGCATGAATTTTACTCTTGTACCTGAAGAAAGCGGGCGCTTTAGCATCTGTTTTATGCATCCTGAATGGCAGGCTGCGGCAGACTCTCATGCTGCTCCGTATCTCATCTTTACCATGGGAACCCGTAAAGCCAGTCAGGTGGAACTTGTCGCGCCAGTCATTGGTCGGGTTTTTGATCGCGTTTCGGATACTGAACAATGACCAAGGGGCGGAGGCATGAGCTTAAGCTAAGTCTTCTGTACTGGTTTGCTGCACCAAATTTTGCCTTGTCCATCATGCATATGCCGGTTTTAATGATACTACCGGCGTACTACGCCAAATCGACACAAACCAGTCTGGCGGCGATAGGAACTATATTACTGTTCGGCCGTTTGTTTGATGCCGTAACGGACCCTTTGGTCGGTTTCTGGTCAGATCGTACGTATAGCCGTATTGGCAGCCGCAAGCCATGGATCATGGCTGGGATTCCGTTGGCATGTGTGGCCACGATTTACCTATTCACGCCAGCCGCGACAGCCGGCGCGACCTACTTCTTGATATGGAGCATCCTGCTGTTCTCCGCGTGGACTCTTATCGATATTCCCTATATTGCATGGGGTGCGGAGCTATCGCGTGATTACAATGAGCGCAGCCGCATCATGACCATACGGGGAACGGTTGGTTTTGTGGGGAGCTTTCTCTTCATGGCCTCGCCGATATTGCTGGCGCCGTGGACAGGCAGTACGGAAATCGGAGCCGAGGCGTTGGAAATTTCTGCATGGCTAATCGCCATTACTTTACCACTGTTTATGGGCATGGCGCTGATTCTGGTGCCGCCCGGAACTAAGGTTGCCATCCGAAAAACCTCGGCCAAAAGTCTGGTGGCGGCGTTACGGATAAATAAGCCCTTGCGCTTTTATAGCGTGGTGCAGTTTGCCGGCGGCGTTGCCGCCGGATCCTGGGGGGCAACGGTTCTCCTGTTCTGCGATTCCATAAATCTGGGGGATAAATTTCCTTTTCTGCTCCTGGCCGCCTGGGGCACGCGAATTTGCGTGGCGCCGCTATGGCTCAAGCTGATTTACCGCTTTGGCAAGCATCATGTATGGGCTCTGGGCAGCGCCTTATCGGCGGTGATTACCCCGCTTGCCCTATTGGCGGAACCCGGAGAAAACACAATTTATCTGATTTTGGTCTATGCGGTCATCCTTGGTTTTGTTGAAACTGCCTGGATGGTCACGCCGCGGGCCATTTATGGCGATATTATCGATTATGATGCCTTGAAAACCGGGGCGGATCAGGCCGGGACTTATTTTGCGCTTTCCGGCCTTATCGACAAGGCGGCGACGGCAGTTGGCGGCGGACTTGCGTTTTATATTTTGAGCTTGATGGATTATGACGTCGCTGGCGCAAATAATGATCAGCAATTATGGGCTCTTTATCTGTCGTTCGGCATTCTTCCCGCAATCATCTATTTGGGCGTTGGCATCGCCATGCGCAAATTTCCTCTAGACGCTCGCCGCCATTCCATCATTCGCCGCAGGATCGAATCGAGGGCAAGGAGACAGCAAGAAACCATGGACTGACGGCTTTTCAGGGTTACCAGGCGGGCAATTCCTTTACACATTAAGGCTCGTCTGTCGTGGCGGCATACCCTGGGCGGCTATGCGGTGGCCTTTTTATTATATGACCCATAAGTCATTAATAATTATGAAATTTGCGGCGATATTATCTTATATAGCCATAAAATCGGCTTGACATTATATTCCAAGACCCTCTATTTATGACTTTAAAGTCATATAGGGGGGTATTTATGCTGGATAACCTTAACGGCCTGATACTGTCTACCACCGCCATTGCCGCGGCCTTATGGGCATTTTCTCCTCCAGCCCTTGCGGCTGAAGTGGGGGGTGCGACGCTTGAGGAAATCATTATCACCGCTACTCGGCGGGCCGAGAATCTGCAGGATGTCCCGCAGGCGATCACCGCCATATCGGAGCGGGATTTACAGGATATCGGAGTCCAGGATTTTTCCCAATTGGCCCAAATGATTCCGGGGGTTGAACTGCGCAACCAGCAGGCGGGAAAGGGCTCGCTCGCCATTCGTGGGGTCTCCGAATTAAACGGGGATAATCTTCAGGGCGGCGCCGGCTCCTCGGTGGGATTTTATCTCGATGAAATGCCGCTGACCATGGCCGGGTATTTGCCGGATATAAAGTCCTTTGACGTCAGCCGGATCGAAGTTCTCAAGGGGCCGCAAGGCACTCTTTATGGCGAAGGTTCTTTATCCGGCACGGTGCGATTGATCGCCAACCAGCCGGATGCAGCGGATTATGCCGCCAAGATAGATATGACGGCTTCCGACACGGCCCATGGCAAAGGCAACTACGCCTTAAACGGGATGCTCAACATTCCTCTCGTACAAGATAAGTTAGCGGTACGCGTGACAGGCTTTGCGCAAAAGACCGGCGGCTTCATTGAGACAACCACCCCGTCCGGCGCGCTTACGGAAAAAAACGACAACTATAATGAAACAACAGGCGGTAGAATTTCCTTGCGGGTTGCGCCTTCCGAGAAGGTGACCGTAACGGCTACCGCCTTGATTAGCAGGGCCGATCGCGGCGCGGCCAATATTGCCAAACTCGATCGGACAGTAGCGCAATCCATTCAGACCAGAGGGGATGATGATATCGACGCCTATAACCTGACGGCCAAGTTTGATTTGGGGTTTGCCGAGCTATTGTCCTCCACGTCCTACTTTAAGCGCGAATCTGCCGGTGAAATTGATCAAGGCGGATTGGTGCCGCAGGTGAATTTCGTATTTGGCATGTTTGGCATCCCCATCATCGTTGATGGCGTTTATTCTGACCAATGGCTGGAAACCAAGGCCTTCGCCCAAGAGGTGCGGTTAGTATCAAGCGGTGATGGTCCTTTTCAATGGACGCTGGGTGGATTTTATAAGAATCATAAGTCAAATTTGGGATTTACAGGGGATAGCAATCCTGCCGTGCCCGCTGCGGTATGGATCAGTATTTCGCAATATTTAACCGGCGGCGCTTTATCAATTCCCGATGCTCTATTTATTGATACGCATACAAAAACCGACCAGATCGCCGCTTTTGGCGAACTATCATATGATGTAACGGAGCAGCTGGAAATTCTGGTAGGGGCGCGCGTATTCAAGGAAAAGCGCGACTCTACTACGACCTTTTCCGGGGTGTTCCCGGTATTGATGGGCGGGCCGTTGCCAGGCTCATTCTCGTCATCAGATACGGATGAGATATTCAATCCTAAGGCAACGATTACCTATCGTTGGAGCGACGATATTTTAACCTATATCACGGCTTCCCGCGGGTTCCGTTCCGGCGGTCAGAACGATCTCTCTATTTTTGTTCCTGGGTCAGATATTGCATATGCCCCGGAGAAACTGACTAACTATGAAGCGGGGATGAAGTCAACGCTGTTGGATGGCCGGGCCCGGGTTAATGTCGCCCTATTCCATATGGACTGGAAAAACCTGCAAGCGGTTGTCGCCGAAGGTCCGGGCGGCGTCGGCGAGGTGATCGGCAATATCGGCAAGGCGCATTCCCGCGGCGCCGAGGCGGAATTGACGGCGCAGTTGCTGGAAAGCCTAACCCTCAACTTGGCGGCGACTGTGCTGAGCGCCAAGACGGATGAAGATACGTTAGTGCCGGATCCGTCCGGCGGCGCTCCCATTCTGGTGCCGAAGGGGACGCGTATTCCCAATGCCGCAAAGGGATCAATATCAGCTTCGCTGAATTATCGGTTCGCTATTACGGACGATCTTAGTGGATTTGCGCGCGCCGCTTACTCTCATACCGCTGGCGCGACAAATAACATTGCGCGGAGCACAAAAACGCCGGGCTTTGACATAGTTGACCTTAAAGTCGGCATTGAACAAGAGGCGTGGGAGTTTTCTGTTTTCGCCAATAACGTGTTTGATGAGAAGGTTCTGCTATCACGTACAATCTCCGACAATCTGGGAGATGGGGCAGCCAGGTATTTCTGGGGGTCGCCAAGAACCATCGGCAGCAACATCCGCGTTAAGTTCTAGAGATGGGTATGTCCGGCTATTAAATCCTTAGATTTCACTTGGCGCCATATCCGAGCTTTCTGGACTGTGGCGCCTTTGTTTTTATCTGGCAAAGAAAGATGAAAGCAATGATGGCGGAGTTGGCCAAGGCGCAGGCAGCTTTGATGGAAGGGTACAGGGCCAGAACGCCCAAAAGTCGGGCCCAGTTCGAGATGGCCCGCCAGGTTCTACCCGGCGGCAATACCCGCAACAATCTGCACTTTGCTCCATACCCGCCGGTTATCGCCAAGGGCGATGGCTCAGAACTTGTCGATCTCGATGGGAACGTTTATACGGATTTCCTGAATGATTATACTGTGGCGCTGGCCGGACATTCTCATCCGGCACTGATCGCGTCGGCGCAAGCGCAGCTTACGCTTGGCATGAATTACGGCGGCCGTACGATCGCCGAAGCCGAATTGGCTCATCTTATGGCGGCGCGTTATCCTGCGGTACAGTCTGTTCGATTTGTAAATTCCGGAACGGAAGCCAATCTTTACGCCATATTGCTTGCTCGCCATGTAACGAAAAGGCCAAAAATTCTTGTCTTTGAGGGGGGGTATCACGGCGGCGTCTTGAATTTCGGCAGTGGCGCCAGGCAGATCAACATTCCGTTCGATGTGGTTACCACGCCATATAATGATGCCGTTGCCTTAGAGGCGGCGCTTGAGGCTGAGGGGGAATCTATCGCTGCTGTTGTCCTGGAGCCGGTGATGAATTCGGGCGGCGTCATACCCGCAACAGCTGGTTTTTGCCAAGCTGTCTCGGCGACTGCCAAGCGTGTTGGCGCGCTGCTGATCTTTGATGAGGTAATGACAGCCAGACTATCCTATCATGGCATGCACGGTAAGCTGGGCATCACGCCGGATCTCGTTACCTTCGGAAAGTTCATCGGCGGCGGTTTCTCATTTGGCGCTTTTGGCGGTCGCGCTGACATCATGGCGGTTTTTGATGCCGCGCGCCCCGGATACGTACCACATGGGGGTTCCTTCAATAACAATGTCTTTTCCATGTCTGGCGGCGTAACGGCGCTGACCAAGATTCACACGCCGGCAGCTATCGCCGCCGTGAACGATTTAGGCGATCGGCTGCGTTCCAGGCTTAATGCCGCGCTGGCGGAAGAAAAGGCGCCGCTGTGCTTTTCTGGGTATGGTTCGGTCATGAATTTGCATGTCGGATATGAACCGCCAATGCGCTACGTCATGTCGCCGCTTATCCAAAGCGTACGCTCCCTTTATCATATGTTTCTTCTCCAGGAAGGCTACTGGATCGCAGGCAGGGCGCTGGTTTCCTTATCAATTGCCAATAGCCAAGATGAGTGCGACGGTCTTGTAGACACAACGCGGAAATTCGCATCTGACTATCGGAGCCTTTTATCGGCGCAAGGTATAGCCGCATGATTGCCGATAGGATTGAAAGTATCCGTTGCCATAATGCAGGGCATTGGATCTTTGTTGACATCATGACTGAGAAAGGGGTCCGCGGTATCGGCGAAGCGACTTATTTTCCCCACCCCCTTGCCGTTAGGGCCGTAGTCGATGATCTAAAATTTGAGCTTGTCGGAGATGACCCTTTCAGACCAGAGTGGCACTTTAATCGTCTGCTCAAGCATCATTGCATTCGAGATGCCGTGCTGATGGCGGCGCTTTCCGCTATCGACCAAGCGCTGTGGGACATTAAGGCGAAAGCCCTTGACGTTCCTTTATGGCAGCTTTTCGGTGGGCGCGTGCGCGACAAGGTGCGGGCCATCCTGTTGATAGAAGCCGTAAGCGAGGCGGAAATAATTGAAAAATCCTTGGCGGCGCGGGACGAAGGATTCACGGCGATTAAGATCAAGCCATTCATTGGGAATTGGACCAGACGCACGGGCGTCGATCTGATCACATCCGTTGCCGCTATCGTCAGGAACGTCCGCGAAGCCGTCGGCTGGAAAATGGACATGGCGATTGAGATTCATCGCAATCTGACGCCAGATATTGCGGAAATATTCGCATTAGAGATTGCTGCTGTGAGGCCATATTTTATCGAAGATCCGGTGCTGCCATTCTCGATCATGGCCAATGCTCAAACGGCGCAGCGAATTTCAGGAACGGTGGCTTTGGCGGAGCGTAACACCAATATCTGGGAGTTTCGAGAATACTCCGATTGTCCGGGCGTATCCATCCTGCGACCCGATGTTGGTCTTGCCGGAGGATTTACCCAGCTTAAGAAAATCTCCGCCATCGCCGAGTCGCGGCATCAACGTATTGTGCCCCACAATTTTACGTCTCCCGTCGTTACCGCCTGCCACATTCAACTGGCGGCATGCACCAATAACTGGGACGTTCAGGGCTATGTGCGGGAAGATCGTGCGCCGTGGAATCAGGTGGTGAAATCCATCAATAAGCTGGATAAGGGCTTTCTTGCCATCCCCGATGCTCCCGGCATCGGCATGGAGCTGAATGACGATTATTTTCAAAACGCCGCCTACACACCCTGGGGCCAGGCGTTCGGCCATGGCGCGGGCATTGGCGCTGACGGCGGCATTCGCCATCAGTGAAAGGGTTCTTGCGTGAACATGCCTTTAACTCAACTGGTCGATGGTTTCAGGGATGCCGTTGTTGTCGTTATTGGCGGCAAAGGCGGCATCGGCAGAGAAGTGGTGAGAATGTCGGCGGATATGGGTGCGCGCGTGGTCGCGGCTTCCGCGTCGATGACGGGCGATCCCACCTCCTTGAAGGCGGTAGCCCCCGGTAAAGTGGCGGAATGCGCCGTAAATCTTCATGACACCACATCGATCCGCGCCCTGACAGAAGGAGTGAAGGTGGCTTTTGGACGTATTGATGTGCTGGTCAATGCGGCAGGCATTACCAAGCAGGTGCCGCTTAAGGAGCTCGATGCTTTAACTGACGACATCATCGATCTGGTGATGATCTCCAATGCCCGCGCGCCTCTTGCCCTCATCCGCGAAATGCGGCCATTGCTTGAGGCTGGGCGCGATCCTGTATTCGTCCAGGTATCGTCGGTGGCAGCGTGCACCGGCATCGGATCTTCCATTGCCTATGTTGGGGCGAAGGCCGCCATGGATGCTATGATGGTTTCTCTGGCGAAGGTACTGGCGCCGCGCATACGGGTCGTTAGCGTGGCGCCCTCGGCCTTGCGTACGTCCTTCGTCACTGGCCGTGGCGAGGAATTTTTCCAGGCAACCATAAAGGCAACGCCGATGGAACGCCTTGCCACGCCGGCTGAGGTTGCCACCGCTATTCTTTCCGCCGCCCGTCTGCTGACGGCAACTACGGGGACCGTCCTTTACGTGGATGGCGGCCGGCACCTATAGGCGAGAAGCAAGCTGATGAAGAAGGTAATTCTTACCTGTGCGGTAACAGGAAACCTTACCCGGCCCGATCAGACTCCTTATCTGCCGATCACGCCGCGACAGATCGCCGAATCCTGTCTTGAGGCGGCCAAGGCAGGAGCGGCCATCGTTCATATTCATGTTCGCCATCCTGATAGTGGCCGCCCTTCCATGGAGCTTGCGCACTATCAGGAAGTGGTTGATAGGATCAGGGATGTGAACAAGGAGTTGATTATCAATTTGACAACCGGCCCCGGCGGGCGCTTTGCGCCGTCAGCCGATGATCCCAAAACGGCGGGCCCTGGCACCACCTTACTGCCGCCTCTGGTCAGGGTGCGGCATGTGGCGATGCTGCGGACGGAAATTGCCACCCTTGATCTTAACACGATGAATTCCGGGAATGAGGTGGTGATGAATACTCCACCTAACGTACGCAAGATGGCTGGGGCCATATTGGCGGCCGGCTCCAAGCCTGAAATTGAAATTTTTAATCCCGGCGACCTCGTACTTGCGCGGGAATTATTGCAGGACGTCTCCCTGTCGTCTCCGCCGATGTTTTCCTTTGTGCTCGGCGTCAAATATGGCTGGCCGGCAACAATAGAATCCATTCAAATCGGACGGTCCCTGCTGCCGGCGGATGCTGTCTGGACCGCTTTTGGCGTTGGTCAGCACATGTTTCCCATGGTGGCGCAGTCGGTATTGTTGGGGGGGCATGTCCGAGTGGGGCTTGAGGACGGCATCTATCTTGAACGCGGAACGCTTGCGACAAGTAACGCAGCCTTGTGTGAGAAGGCGGTGCGAATTGTCCGCGATCTTGGCTTTGTTGTGGCGGCGTCGCAGGCTGCGCGAGAGATATTAGGGCTTTCTTAGGGCGGCCTCCACCAACCGCTGCCAATAGGTGGCGCCAACAACCAGCGCTTCATCATTGAAATCATAGCCAGGGTTATGCACCATGCAGGCATGGTCAGGGTCGCCAGCCCCCATCAGAATATAGCATCCTGGTACTTCCCGCAGCATAAAGGCAAAGTCTTCCGACGCCATGATCGGCGGGTGATCCTTCACGACATGCGCCTCGCCGACAATGGCCGCGGCGATATCTGCGCACCGAACGGTTTCCTCCTCCTCATTCAGGAGGATGGTGTAGATTTCCTTGATCGCCACCTCGGCCGTAGCACCACTGGCGGCGGCGGTCATCTGCGCGCGCCGGATCATTTCTGCCGATATTTTCTGGCCGTTCAAGTCGGAGAAATATCGGCAGCATCCCGATAAGGCGACAAGATCGGGGATGATATTATAAGCGGAGCCGCCGTGCAGTTGCGTCACGGAGACAACCGCCGCGTCTACCGGGTCCAACACGCGGCTGACAATGGATTGCAGCGACTGAATAAGGCTAGCGGCGGCTATCACCGGGTCGATGGTCGTATGCGGCATCGCCGCATGTCCGCCTATTCCCTTGATATTTATGTCAAAGGTGGAGAAGGCTGCCATCATGGGTCCGGGGCGGACGCCGAAAGTTCCCAAAGGAAGGTGCGGCCAGTTGTGCAGGCCATAAATCATGTCGCAGGGAAAGCGTTGGAAAAGGCCGTCCTGCATCATGGCCAGGGCGCCGCCCAGTCCTTCCTCGGCCGGCTGGAAAATAAAATGTACGGCGCCGTCAAAGTCACGGCTTTCCGAAATTGCCCTGGCGGCGCCCAGCAGCATGGCAATATGCCCGTCATGACCGCAGCCATGAAAAATTCCGCCATGGATGGACTGATAAGGCTTATCGCTGGATTCTTGCATGGGCAGGGCGTCCATGTCGGCGCGCAGGCCAATGGTGCGTGTCCCTGTCCCTGCGCGCAAGGTGCCCACCACGCCGGTGCCGCCGATTCCAGTGGCTACCTCCATTCCCATGGCGGCCAGGTGTTTTGCCACGAGGTCCGCGGTTCGGCGTTCCTGGAAACCGATTTCCGGGTGCCGGTGAATATCGCGGCGTATCCCCGTCATCCATGACTGGAGTGACACCGCTTCAGCGCTCAGATCCATGGTCATTCTTACGATTTAGAACGTAAATGTTTGCCAGACAGTTTCGCAGGGCGGTCCGCCGGCAATATGGAGGCGGGGGCTATCCCCGCATTCCATCACTAAGCTTGCCAGGGTAAAATGATCAGTTCGGCCTTCGATTTCTCCGTGGCGGCAAACGGGTCCGTCGTGTAAAGAAAGAGCTTCCTGGCATGTTTTCGCCGTAAGCGGCAATGGCGTCTTGGATAGGAATGCTTCAAGGGCGGCAAAGCGCGCTCGGGAAGTATTGAAAAATAAAGGCTCGGTCTGAGCAGGCGGTAAGCCCTGGGTCAAGGCGTCAAAGCAGGCCGTATCTCGGCTGGCCAATGGGTGATTGGTGTGAAAGACATAGCCGGGACTGCCAGGCAGGCGGAATTCCTGTACAGAACGGGCCGAGCACTCAAGATTGATGACACGGCCGTCCGGTCCGCCCAAGGTGTAATTTTGTCCTGACGCATGTTTTATGCCGCGCATGAAGCGCAGACCGGCATCGAGATCGGGCTGAGTCAGAAATCCGCGCACCACCAAATCTTCCGCCAGGCCATCGCGGGCATAGTCCAGTTGCGCTAGCGTATTGCAGGCAATGGCCAGCCCCCGGGAATTGATCCCCGCCAGGGAGATCTTGCCCGCGACAGTGATGACCATGCATTCAATGCCTGTGGCGGGGTCAACGGCATGGAGCACGAACTGGGAGCCATGCCACCATTTGGGCACATCCATATTCTGCGCCACTAGGGCGGGCCTGCCGTCCGCCGCCTCTTGTCCGATGGACGAACAGCCGCGCTCGCGCAGGGCGGTCACCTTTTTCTCCCGCCGGTACCATGGCTCCTCGTCAGAAAGCATTCGTGTGAGCACATCCCTGAAAGGCATATTGGCGCCTTGCGCGATGCCCTCCAGTTCGGCCAGCAGGTCCGGCGTCCAGCGCCGTGCGGCGGGCAGGAAATTTGTTTCGGCCAGGAAGGTTTCGATATAAAGCTCCGGATCCAGCTTCATATCCTCCGCCAACGCCGCTTTCCACCGCTTCATATGCTCTTGTGCCGCCGTCCGCAGGTGTTCGCCATGCTGGAGACCCCGGGCGCGCCCGTCGCCCCGTACCGTAAATCGTTCCAATACGCCCATTCTTATGACTCCAAGGTCATTTTAATAACATTCAAGCCACTGAAGGAGCGGCCGTAAATAATTTTAAAGATAACACTTGTCTAATATGACCTGCAAGTCATATTATTAGGACCATGTCGTGGCAAGGAGGGTTAAGTATGTCGCAGACAGGGATATTAAAAGGCAAGGCTGCCTTCGTCGCCGGCGGCACCAGCGGTATTAATTTGGGGATAGCCCGTGCCCTGGCGGAAGCCGGCGCCAGCGTCGCGGTCTTAAGCCGATCCCAAGAGAAAGTCGATGGCGCCGTGGCCGAGCTTCGGAGCGTGGGCGTGGGTGCGCTGGGCTATGCCGCCGATGTGCGGAATGAAGAAGCCGTTGCCGCCGCCATCAAGGCCGCGGCGGACACCATGGGGCCGCTTGATGTTGTCGTTTCGGGGGCGGCTGGCAATTTTATCTGTCCCGCCGCCGCCATGTCCGGCAAGGGGTTTCGGACAGTGATCGAAATCGACCTGATCGGCACCTTTCATGTCATGCGGGCGGCGTTTGACGTCGCCCGCAAGCCGGGCTGCTCTATGATCAACATTTCCGCGCCGCAATCCACAATGCCGTATTGGGGGCAGGCCCATGTCTCGGCGGCTAAAGCGGGAGTTGATATGCTGACGAAGTCGTTGGCCTATGAGTGGGGAGAATACGGCATACGGCTCAATGCCATTGTTCCCGGTCCCATCGAGGGAACCGAGGGCATGAAACGATTATCGCCCACCGATGAAGCGCGTCGGGCGGTGGAAGACAGCGTGCCGCTACGTCGTTATGGGACTATATCCGATATAGCCGAGATAGCGCTTTTTCTCGCCTCGGATCAATCATCATACGTCACGGGAACCGTTATTGCCTGTGATGGCGGCCAATTGCTGGCCGGCGCCGGTCTTTTCAGGCCGCCGCTCACCACGCGCCAACACATCAGATAGGAATCAGCCATGCGGAAAGTCAACAAGGTCATCATTACCTCGGCCACCACTGGCGCCATGCATTTGCCGTGCATGTCGCCATACCTGCCACTCACGCCGGACCAGATTATTGCTGATTCGGTTGGAGCCGCCGAGGCTGGCGCGTCCATTATTCATCTCCATGCCCGTGATCCAGAAACCGGTATGCCGGTCACCAATACCGACATTTATGAGATTTATCTCAAGCGCATCAAGCAGCAAACCAACGCCATTCTTAACTTGACCACTGGGCAGCCTCATTTAGGAACACCGGAGGAGGTATTGAACGCGCGTCTTGCGGCGCCGCTGAAATTCGCCCCGGAAATCACCTCCTTTAATATGGGGCCGATGAATCCTGCACCATGGGCTCTGGCCGAGAAGTATCAAGGCAAGACCAAGTATCCCTGGGAAGAGATGTTCTTGTCTGGCTCCAAAAGCGTTACCATGCAGAACACGTATGCCTTCATGGAGCGGATCGCCAAGGAGTTGGGCGAGGAAAGGGGAGTGCGGTTTGAATATGAGTGTTTCGACATTGGACATCTTTATACTTTAGCGTTCATTGCCGATCGGGGATGGGTGAAGCCGCCATTTTTCATCCAGTCGATTTTCGGTTTCCTTGGCGGGCTTGGCACCGAGGTAGACCATATGGTGCATATGCGCCAAACCGCCGATCGATTGTTTGGCAACGACTATATCTGGTCCGTTCTTGCTTCGGGCAAGGATCAGATTCGCCTTACCGCCGTTTCCGCCGCCATGGGCGGAATGGTCAGGGTAGGCATGGAAGATAGTCTATGGGCGGGAAAAGGGCGTCTTGCCAAATCCAGCGCCGAACAGGTCAAGATGATCAGGACCGTGCTCGAAACGTTATCCCTTGACGTGGCAACACCCGATGAGGCGCGCGAAATTCTTGGCACCAAGGGCGCCAGTAACGTTAATTTTTAGGAATATAAGGCAGCGTCATGACATCCCGCGCGCAAGGTATTGAACAGAACCGCTCCGAACATTCACGGGAAATTTTCGAGCGGGCGAAACATGTCATGCCTTCCGGATATACGCGCGATCTTGCAGCTGTAAAACCGTTTCCGCGCTACGCCGATCATGGCGAAGGGTGTTGGGTCGTTGATGTCGATGGTAACCGTATTCTTGATTTTGTAAATAATTTTGCCTCGCAAGTCCACGGTCATGCGCACCCGGTGGTGGCGGACGCCATCGCCGCGCAGGCTCGTCGCATGACCAGCGCCATCATGCCTTCGGAATGGGAAGTTAAGCTGGCCGAATTGTTGGTGGAACGCATTCCATCCGTGGAGCAGATGCGGTTCACGAACTCTGGGACGGAAGCCAATATCATTGCCGTCAAGGTGGCAAGGTGCTTTACCGGAAAGTCGAAGATCGCCAAAATGGAAGGCGGGTACCATGGGCAGTATGATCTGCTTGAGGCAAGCTTTCAGCCGACGCCCAACGGCTGGGGCGATCCGAAGACGCCAACGGCCATGGCCAATAACCCTGGCACGCCGCAAAGTCTGCTGGATGAGGTGGTGTTGCTGCCCCTAAACGATGTTGAGTCCACAAGGGAATTGCTGCGCTGTCATAGGGACCAGTTGGCGGCGGTTATTCTCGATCCCTTCCGCCTTCAGCTCGGCATGGTCGAGCCAGAGCAAGATTTTTTGATGATGCTGAGGGAAGAGACTGAAAGACTCGGCATCCTATTGGTTTTTGACGAAGTATTCAGTTTGCGCGTGTCTTACAGCGGCACGCAAGGCGCGCGCGGCGTCACGCCGGATCTAACAACCATGGGGAAAATCATTGGCGGCGGCCTGCCTGTGGGAGGCCTGGGCGGGCGGTCAGATATTATGGCGGTCCTTGGTGTTGACGCCAAACCGAAGGTCAAGCACTCGGGCACTTTCACCGGCAACCCCATGTCCATGGCTGCCGGACACGCCTCGATGTCCTTACTGACAGAAGCCGCATTTGATGACTTGGCGGCAAAAGGCGAGCGTTTGCGCGAAGGGTTACGTGAAATTCAGAGGAATTACCAGATCCCAGGCCAGGTGCTTGGCGAGGCGTCATTTTCCGTGTTTTTACCATGGCAAAGGGCTATTCGTAATTATCGTGATTTCTTCCAAGCCATAACTGGCGGCTTGGTGGATCGGCTTGCCGCCATACAGAAAGGGCTTTTATCGCAGGGTATACTCACCCTGCGTGGCGGGTTCATTGGCTCAACGCCGATGACGAATGATGACATTGATTTCACTCTTGACGCCATGGCGAGAACATTAGAAGGCCTACGCGGGAAGTAGTGAAGCAGACAGGGAGAAAGCCGATGTTGAAAAGTATGGCTGTCCGTTATCCTTTTCTTCTTTTTTATATTATTGCCCTGGCGTTTCCTGTTATTCTGTTTAGTTATCTGTCTATTCTTGAAGTATATTTTAAAACCGTACATGGCGATGCTTATTCCTACGTCGGCGCATTTTATGCGTTGCAGGCCGATCTTGTCTCCCGCTATCCCATCCTGTTTCATCACCGCGACTCTATCCTTCTATATCTTACCTCTTACGCGATGATGTGGTTGGCGGCGCCGTTCTTTTTCTTTCCTTTCGCACCGACAGCTTCCGCGCTTTTGGTGAGTGGTCTAGGGAACGGTTCTTCTGCCATCAAGACTCTGCTTTCTCATTACAAGCCAGTACGCGGCCGTCTGACGTTGAAAGATGGCATTCGTATTTATGGGAGTATTTTATTGTCGATAGTTGCGTTGGCTGGCGCATTCTTCATCTGGGCGCAAGTGAGCGGCAATGACGCCATGGCGGAGCAAATGATTAACACGCTGGGCCTGTTCGATGTGCGCTACTTTGCCTTCGGGGCGTTCACTGCGCTGCTGCTGAACCAGGGAGGGCTGCTGGAGGAACTTGGTTGGCGCGGCTATGCGTTGCCGCTGATGCTAAAACGATATTCTCCGCTTGCGGCGGCCTTGACCGTGGGCGTTGCCTGGGCCTTATGGCACTTGCCGCGAGAAATTCCGATGCTGATTGCCGGGCAGCAGAGTATGTTGGAGCTGTTGGGCGGGCAGGTGCTGTTTATCATCTCCTGCGGCGGCTTATCGGTAATCGCCAGTTACTTCGTCAATATTACGGGGGGCAGTGTATTGCCGGCCATCATGTGGCATGGCATGTTCAATTATCTGACAGCCGCGACCTCACAACGGGTGGAAGGCGCCGTCCGTTCGGAGTTTGATACCCTAACCCCAATATTCTGGGCGGCGGCCGCATTGGCGATACTTCTCATTGCCGGGCGCGATCTTGGCCATAAGCGGCGGCTGGAAATCTTAAGGTAGACGCAAGATCATGGGGAGGATGTGGTTATTGTGCTGTTGGTTAACAACATTCCCCGCATGGTCACAGCAAGCAGCGGATCAAAATTTTGACGCCCATGTCTCCCATCCGGCTTTTGCCGAAAGAGCGGGACCAACTCTTTATCTGGATCATGGCCACCATAATTTCCATCGTTTGGATGGCCGCTATGAACCGTTTGCGGCGCTGGCGCTCAATGATGGGTTTCGTGTCGCGGCGTTCGAGGGGACATTCTCCAAGGATACATTGCGGCCAGTAGCCATCCTGGTTATAGCCAATGCGCTGCACGTCTCGAATGTTGATAAATGGGAGCTACCCACGCCTTCGGCCTTCACCAGTGAGGAAATCAAGGCGGTCAAGCGCTGGGTCAAGAACGGCGGAAGGCTGCTGCTTATCGCGGACCATATGCCGTTTGCCGGAGCCGCCGCCGACCTTGTCGCCCAGTTTGGCTTCCGTATCGCCAATGGCTTTGCAATAACGCACGACAGGGCGCGGACTGTGACGATGCTGGCCCCGGATATATTTGAAGGCGAGTCTCTTCCGCCTCATCCTATTTTATCGGGTCGCCATGAGGCAGAGCGCATTAGCCGCCTTGCCACCTTTATCGGGTCGGCCTTTCAGTCGCCGCCGCGCGCAGCTCCTCTTATTATGCTGGATGATCGGTTCTTTTCCCTTGAGCCTTCCGTTGCGTGGCAATTCGATAGCCAAACTCTTCGTCGCCCTTTGGCCGGCTGGCAGCAGGCGGCCACGCTCATCTACGGCAAGGGCAGGATCGCGGTCTATGGCGAGGCCGCCATGATGTCCGCTCAGATATCCTCAGACGGCCATAAAATGGGCTTCAACAGTCCCCAAGCTTCGGAAAATAAGCAGTTCGTCCTTAATACCCTGCATTGGCTGGCCGGGCTGTTGCCGCCAAAGTGACCGGCTGGTTAGATATGGGGTTGCGTTTTTTGCGCCGGTTGGGAATATGGTTGCCAGCGCAAGGATCATGAGCAATGGCACGTACCGTCAACGTCTCCTCACAGCAACCGAAGCTGAAACCATGGATGGTGGAGGCTATCCGTTTCGCCACCTATCTTGACGCCGCCGCCAATGCCATCAGAAAGTCCCGCTCGGGGGAGAAGACCAGCCTGAAGCTTTTGGCCTCTGGAGCCCGCTTGCTGGAGGATTGCACCTTTCAGGATCTGCAAATCGAACAAGTGGCCAGTGATGCTGGGACGGCCAAGGGGACATTTTATATCTATTTTGAAAGCAAGGATATTTTTCTGCAAGACTTGGCCCGGCGCTACTGCCAGTTTGAGCAGCAGACTCTCCCTGTCATGAACTCGCAGGAAAGCACGTTTCTGGACACCTGCCGCTGGGTAGCCTGGTATGAACGAACATTTGCCGCCAATGCAGGAATCATTCGCTGCATCGTGCAGATGGGGGAAACAGTGGAAACGATGAGGACGCTATGGCACGAGCGCAATGAGCGCGTCACGGCGCGGATTCTAAATGACCTTCTTACCCGGCTGGAGCCAAAAAGCGGTGACCTTCATATGGTACGTCTTGCCGTCCGCACAGCGGGGGGGATGATGGATCAGAGCTTATTCAATCGCTATCGCATACAAACCGGCACCGGTCTGCAAGAGAAGGAAGATCCTGAGTTTCTGATCGTGTTTCACGCCATCTTGATCTACCGCGCCATCGTCGGCGAGAACCCGCCTCGTGAAGTAAACCCTGAAATGCTTGACGCCATTGCCTTGATCCCTCGTTAGAGGGTTGTTGGCTTAAAGGACATTCTTGTCTTGCTTATATGACCCATGGGTCATATTATGAGCCTGCCTACGGCAATCTGGAGACGACTATGACCAATGAGCTGCCAATCCGCGTCGTAACAGATCGTCTTCGCTTTCCCGAAGGACCGGTGGCGTTGGCGGACGGCTCGGTTCTTGTGGTCGAAATTCAAGGCCAGGCTTTGACTTGCGTTTATGGCGATGGTCGCATTGAGGTCGTGGCGGAGCTTGACGGCGGGCCAAATGGCGCCGCCATGGGGCCAGACGGCTGGGTATATATCTGTAATTCCGGCGGGTGGTCCTATGTCGTGGAGAGTAATGGCTGGGTCCGACCGAGCGGACAAGCCGGCAGCCATGGGTGGATCGAGCGGGTACATTTGCGCACCAGAGCGGTCGAACGTCTCTATGAAGCTTGCGATGGTCAGCCCCTGCTAGCGCCTAACGATCTCGTATTCGATCATCATGGCGGGTTCTATTTCAGCGATCATGGCCGCCGCTCGCCTTCCGAAATACGGCTGGGGGCCGTTTATTATGCGGCGGCAGATGGCTCGGCCATCCGCCGCGTCATCCAATCTCTTGTTACTCCAAATGGCATCGGCCTATCGCCGGATGGCAAGACGCTCTACCTGGCGGAAACCGTACCACGCAGACTGTGGGCATTTGCCATGAGCGCACCGGGTGAAGTTGAGCGTGAGCCATGGCCGTCACCCAATGGCGGCCGGCTGCTGGCAGGCATGCCGGATGCCGCATATCTTGATAGTCTGGCAATCGACTGTGAGGGGCATATAGCCGTTGCATCCTTCCAGCGCTGCGGTATTTGGGATATTTCCCCTGACGGCGCCGAACGAACATTCATTCCCCTCGACGATTTCTATGCCACCAACATTTGTTTTGGCGGGCCAGATGGAGCCGCAGCCTATGTCACCTTGTCCTCTACCGGCAGGCTAGCGACATTCCGATGGCCGCGTCCTGGTCTGAAGTTGCCATATGTTTAAGAGGATGCGAACATGATATCGCGTGATTTCTCCGCTTCGATTACCTTTATGTTCCGCGAGCATGCGATACCTGAACGTTTTGCCGCCGCTAAAACAGCCAGTTTTACGGCAGTGGAGATTCAGTTTCTGGCTGAGGCGGCGCTGGATGACCTGGTGAATGCCAGACAGAAGGCGGACATTCCGGTGCGCTTGCTTAATTGCAGCATGGGGGATTTTCTTGCTGGCGGCTTAGGTCTGTCCGGCGTGCCAGGGCGGGAAGAGATGTTTCGTACGGCATTTAGGGAAGCGCTTGTGGCGGCCGAACGACTTGGCGCGACATTTCTGCATATTGGACCATCGCGGGTGGCGGATGGCGTCTCGCGCGATGATTGTCTAAACGTCTACCGCTCCAATGTACGCTGGGCCTTGCAGCAGTCGCAGGATCAATCTGTCATTCTGCTGGTTGAACCAATCAATCGGGTTGAAACGCCCGCCGCATTACAAAATGACTATAAAGAAATGGCAAAGTTTGTGAGCGCTTTGGCCACTCCCAAACTGCGTCTCGTCCTGGATATCTATCATTGCGTCATGAACGGGGAAGATCCGGTGAAACTCTACGCCGCCTCAAAGGATATTGTCGCCCACGTCCAATTTGCCGATGTGCCGGGGCGCCATCAACCGGGAACCGGCGCGATTGATTTTGCCGACATGTTCCAGAAATTGGAAAATATCGGGTACAAAGGCGGCTATGGCGCGGAGTATATTCCCCAGGGCGGAACGCCTGCCAGCTTGGAATGGCTGACAGGGTTGCAAACCCGTCCATGAGCGATTTTCTCTCGACGTTGCGATCGTTCATTGCCGGCGATGTCCACGGCATCGTCGCCCGCATCGAAGATAAGAATGGGCGTATTGTAGGGGAGGGCGCAGCGGGCATAGCCCGGGTTGGCGGTCCTGCCATCAGTACGGATAGCGTGTTTCATGTGGCAAGCGTCGGCAAGACCTTTACCGCGGTATTGGTCTTACAACTCGTTGAAGAAAGGCTTCTGTCACTATCCATGCCCCTCTCCGCCACAGAGGTTTTTGATGACGAGGTTATCTACCGTCTGCACCGGCGGAATGGCGTGAACTGCGGGCATCAAATAACGCTCCGGCATCTGCTGTCGCATGGCAGCGGCATACGCGATGCCATCGTTGATGGCGTAAGCGAAATCGGCACCGCGCCGCCGGATTCGTTTGTCGGCCGTCTGATGAGGCCGCACGGCAATCCCGGCCGCTACTGGCGCCCCTGGGATGATCAGCGGCCGGATGACAGGGATGCCGGCGTGCTCAACTATTTTCTAAATTCAGGTCTCTCTGAGGCGGCTCTGTTTGAACCCGGAGAAGGCTTCCATTACTCGGATACCGGATATGTGATCCTGGGTCTTGTGCTGGAGCATGTTACGCAAAAGCCGTTGCACCAGCTCTATCGAGAACGCATTTTTTTGCCGCTGGAAATGGGCCGGAGTTACTTGGCCTATCGGGATGACCCAGTAAATATTGGCGCAGACCGTCAGCCGGAATGCGAGGTTTGGGTGGGTCAGCTTCCGGTTTTCTCAAGCGGGGTTAGTCTGTCTTTCGATTGGGCTGGTGGCGGTATTGTATCTACGGCTGCCGAGCTTATCCGCTTTCACCGCGCTCTGATGCGAGGCGATCTTTACCGCAGTCGGGCAACCCTTGACGCCATGCTGGCCTGGCAAGCACCAAAAGGACTGGCCATGCCGCGGACCGGCGTGGGTCTTGGTCTGTTTTGCACGCAATATGGTTCTCGTCTCCTGGTCGGCCACTCCGGCCATTGGGGTGTGCGGATGCAAATGGATCCAAGGGAAGGCATTTACATTGCGGGAACGCTCAATCAGTCGCATGGCCCTGCCGATTGGCATGTAAAACTATTGGATTCCTTGAAATGGGAGCGGAAATGAAGATGAACAATATTGACGCATTCGTAGAAAAATTACACCATTTTATATCTACTAAAGATCCGGCGATCATAGGCCAGATACTTGGCGATGGCTTTATACTCCATACGCCGCGGTTTCTACGGCCTATTTCTGACCGGACCCATGCCTTGGCCATCCTTAATGGCATTGTGCAAGTCATCCCGGATATCAGCTACCATCGTATTTGGAAGGGCGATACCGAGGTGGTATGCGAATTTCGCGGCCATGTACGCGGCACGGATGTCATTGCCCATGGCATAGATGTTTTCACGCTGGGAGAAGATGGCCGCGCTATCGAACTTTCCGTATTCATCCGGCCGACAAAAGCGCTGGAGGCGATCGGCCTTATCGAGGATGACCTCGTGCGCAAGGCGCTGGCGGCCGCTGCCCCTGCCCCTGATAAGGTCTGATTTCATGTTGCGACGGCTGGATGATCCCTTCCATGATATGCCGCAAGCTTGGCAAAGCGGCAGCCTTGTTCGACCCGGCGGCCACAGCATTTCCTGGAAAAGCACTGGGGCGCAGGACGGCATTCCTGTGGTGGTCGTTCATGGCGGTCCCGGCGGCGCTTCCATGCCGGGCTTAGCGCGGCTGATGGATGCCAAGGTTTGGCGCAGTATTTTCTTTGATCAGCGCGGCTGCGGCGCATCAACTCCTATAGGAGCGCTGGAAGGCAACACCTTGCAGGCTACCTTGGAAGATATGGAGATTCTGCGTCTCCATCATGGCATTGAACGCTGGGTAGTGGCGGGAGGATCGTGGGGATCTACCGTCGCCTTGGCATATGCCGAAACATACCCTGACCGTTGCATGGGGTTATTGCTGCAAGGCGTCTGGCTCTGTCGTAGGGCAGATATTGACTGGTGGTTTTATGGCGTAAGAACACTATTCCCGGATCTTTGGGAAACATTTTCATCCGCTGTACCAAACGAAGAGCGAAAGGATCTGCGTCAGGCGTACTGCCAGCGCATCCTGGGAAAAGACCGGTCAGTAGCTGCTGATTTCGCCACCCGCCTTTACCTTTATGAAGAAGGGTTCATGCATTTTGATCCGCCGCTACAACCACCAGACCCATCCCGTGGCGCGGATTATGGAAGAATCTTTGCCCATTACGTCGCCCACAATTTCTTCCTGGAAGAGAACCAGCTGATCCTGAATGCCAAAAAAATTTCGCACCTGCCGGCCATTCTTGTTACGGGTCGCTATGACTGCTGCACGCCTCCATCAAATGCCTATGACCTGAAATCGGTCCTGCCGCTGGCTGATCTGCGGATCATTAACGGCGGAGGACATTATCCGACAGAACAAACCATGGCTATTGCAGTGAGCGCCGCCGCCCAAGATATGGCGCATATACTTTGGCAAAAGGGAAAATGAAGTGCAGCCAAGATTGCGCAATCTTCATCTTGCGGCCTATGCCGCGCCTGGCGTGGGTCTTTCGCTTTTCATATCGCCATTTCCCGCCATTATTGCGGCGTTTTATGCCTCTCATACGGCGGCGACCACGGCAGGTATCGCCACGGCTCTGCTTTTGGTTCGTGTTACGGATACATTGATTGATATTGGGATTGGTTACGCCTCTGATGCAACCAGGACCAGAATTGGCGGGCGCAAACCGTGGATGCTTCTAGGGATGATGATTGGCGTGGCAGCCGCCTCGGTATTATTTTTTCCAAGCGCATCCTCATCCGCCATCTATTTTGCCTTTGGCATTGCTCTATATTATCTTGCTTTGGGCAGCACGGATATTCCGCTGCGCTCTTGGATCAGCGAACTGACATCTGATTATGCCGAAAGAGCGCGCATTGCCGCTTGGCTGACATTCGCCATTCTTATGGGCGGAATGGGATTTCTTCTGCTGCCGGAAGGTCTTTCATCTTCCTGGGTTGGATTAGCGGAAACCAGCGCCATCGATCGAGATATGATGGCAATTTATGGCTGGTGCGCCATGATATTTCTTCCCACGGGCGTGATCCTTGCCGTGCTGATCGTCCCTCCAGGAAAACCGGCGGCGCGTGTTGAACGGCCATCATGGGCCGGGATGGTTGCGGCGGTACGTATAAACAAGCCCTATCAGCTGCTTATCGGCGCCGAAATTTCGACGCAGATTGCCTGGGGGTTGATCTACGCGCTGCTTTTTGTCGCATTTGAGACATATTTTGGGCTTGGCGATCATGTGGCGCTGATCTTAGTTGCCGCAACGGCCGCGCAGATTTTGTGTGTGCCGATATACTCTTCTCTATCAAAGCATATTTCCCGCCATCGTTTATGGGCGTGGTCATCGATTATGACGGCGATATTTGCGCCATTCACTCTTCTTTTCCAGAAGGACACGCCGGAGCAATTCATCCCAATGGCCATCTTCATTGCCATATTGAGCGCGCTCGGCACCGCACAAATGATGTTTCCCATGGCCATGGTCGGTGACGTGGCGGATTACGATACATTAAAAAGCGGCGCTCGGCGTACCGGGTTGCTTTATGCAATGCGGCTTATGGTGTTCAAAGCAACATTCGCCGCCGGGAATGCGGCCGGATTCTATATATTATCTTTGGTCGGGTATGATCCTAAAGCGGCCGTGAATTCATCGTTTTCTACCTGGGGGATGCTTTTAACGCTAACCGTACTGCCTAGCATCTTCTTTCTCATGGCGGGCGTAATATTGCTACGATTTCCCATAGATGCCCGGCGGCACGCTATAATTGTCAGAAGAATTTCATCTCGCGCAAAAGGTATCCAACGATGAAAAAAATTGCTTTTCTAGGCACGGGGATTATGGGATTTCCAATGGCGCGGCGCCTTTGCGAGGTAGGCTATCTGGTCAAAGCTTGGAACAGAAACCCGGGAAAAGCCATGGAGCTTAGCAAGTACGGGGCCATTGTCACTGATACCGCGTGTGAAGCAGTATCTTCTGTTGACATTATCATTCTCATGCTCAGCACGGGGGATGCGTGCAGCGAAATACTGTTTGGTCTGGAAGGTATCGTAAAGGCAGTACGTCATGGGGCTGTCATTATCGTGATGAGCTCGATTCCCGTGAATGTGGCGCGCGACCAGGCAAGTCGTTTGCAGGAAATAGGCATTGATTATTTGGATGCGCCGGTATCAGGCGGTGAACGAGGGGCGATTAGCGGAACGCTGACGATCATGGTAGGCGGCGATCTGCCCATAGTGGAGCATGTCCGTTCGGTCCTTGAGGTGATGGGGCGCGTTACTCATGTCGGCGGCATTGGATGCGGGCAACTGGCAAAGCTTGCCAATCAGGTCATCGTCGGCATTAGCATTGGTGCAGTGGCGGAGGCTTTTCTGTTGGCCGAGAGGGGCGGTGTGGATCTTGGCGCATTAAAGAAGGCATTGAGTGGAGGGTTTGCAGACTCAACCGTCTTGCAGCAGCACGGGGAGCGGATGATCGGTAAAAACTTCAAGCCAGGCGGCACGGCGGAAACACAGCTTAAGGATTTAAGCACGGCAAATGCGCTGGCAAAAAGCTTAGGATTGACCTTGCCTTTCCTCTCGCTGGGAGAAACCCTTTTCAGGGAAATGTGCCAAACGTCTCAGGCTAGGCTTGATCACAGTGCGCTTTATTTAACTCTACAAGAGCGCAATAAGGTCTAGCAGTCTGTTGAAGAAGTCTACTTGTTAGCAGAGTAGAATGTTTGACGGGCCACCTGTAAATTAGACCATTTTGACCGGGATTTTCCATTTATAATCCATTTGAGGATAAGAAGAGAGTGCTGCCCGCAGGCATCGGCTTATTGATGATATTCAGGCGGCATGGGAAGCCTCAGTGCGGAAGGCCTGCAATTACGGCATAAACCGCCGAAGCGCCGGGTCAAGGCCTAGCTTCGCGAGGACCGGGCTGAAGCGGCATGGAGCCACCAGATCTGGGCCATGGGCTTTGTCCATGACCGGTTGGTCACGGGTTGCAAGATCCCGATCTTGACGATCGTTGATGCTTTCTCCCGATTTTCCCCGGCGATTGATCCTCGCTTCAGCCATTGCAGCGAAAATATCCTTCAGGCCTGGGAACATGCGTGCAGGGAGGTAGGCTACACCATACGTTCCAAAAACGGGAGGCACATCAGCCACATTCACTGGGAGATGCTGCAGAAATCAGCTGCAGCTAGAGCCCTGATATTTCTATTCTCTCGGAACCTTCCCGGCCGATTATGGTAGAGGGCGGCGAAGGCGCGGGCCTTCCCTGGCGCCAAGGCCCCCCTAGGAGGATTCCGCTTTTTCTATCATCTGAGGTGAGAGCGGACCAGGCGCTATGCCGGACCAGCTTGACCTACGCTGATGCCCTCGCCCCTTGGCCATTCGGGTCGGTGGACAGGCTTCCCACGCCACCATCCTCGCCTCAGACGATTACGTTAACCCTTCATGTCACAGAATTCCGTGAACAAATCAGGAAGATCGTGTGATTTTATCGCGGGAAAATGGCTGTTTTCTGCGGTTTTTAGCAGGAGCCAGCATGTTGACATCGTGGGGGTCGCAAGTTCAATCCTTGCCGCGTCCACCATTGCTTCCTGAAGTCCATCAGCATCTTATTGCCTTTCTGAGTCGCCTGCGTCCCACGCCGACAAATTCGCCCTGAATTGTTTTTCGATCAGCCGTCGGCCGCGATCGGCAAGCGGATGCAGGGAAAATTTATTTGTAATATTTTCGAAAATAATTTAGATATTTTGCTGCAACTCATAAATACTCGGGAGGAGGCATGGGGACGGCGCAGAAAAAAACCGTACGAGCCGCCATAGCGGCGGTGAATGCGTATTGGACTGGGGAGAAGTCGGCTGGTGATGTAGCGTCCACTTTGCTGTCGCCTGCGGTGGTGCTGGAGATCATCGGCGCGACGCCGCTCTCCGGCAGTTATAAGGGCTGGGGGCAGATACGAGAGGTGCTGGCAGCAACGTTGCGGACGCGCCTTCGATCCTTAACCGTGGGCATCACCGAACTCATCGGCGGCGATGATAAGATCGCCGCCATGATATCGTTGAGCGGCATGACGGCGGATGGCCGTCCGGTCAACGCTGTCGGCGATCCTTGCGGCGCGCTGTTTGTGATGGACGGCGCTAAGATTGCGAAAATCCGCCTGTTCATCGACACCATAGAAATAGAAACATTGCTGTTCGGCAGAAGGTTTGCCGCGGCCGACGACAAGGGACAAATCGGGCGATGACAGCTATGTCACCAGGTGAATTGGTGCGGGAATATTTGCAGAGAATGGCGGCATCGTTCGGCGGCGGCCCAAGTCCCTTGGACCTGATGCACCCCGATGTGCGCGTAACCTTGCCTGGCACATCGGTGATTTCTTGCAGCACCACCGGCAAGGATCGCTATCTGGAGCGGGCGACAGCCATCGGCCCGCGTCTTGATCACAAAGTCGGGCTGACTCTTGCGGTGGAGCATATCATCGAGGAAGGCAATACGGTTGCCGTATTTGCCAAGGGCAGGGCCGAGGGGACATATGGCCTGCCGTATAATAACGATTACTTCTTTTTGTTTCGCACCGAGGGAAATTTTATCATCGACATTTTTGAATGGTGTGATTTATCCCTGATCCAAACGGCGCTGTTCGGGGAATCGATCCTGACCTGTGGCAAGGAGGCTTGACGCCATGTCGAATATATTCAGTTTGCTTTCTGCCGGAGGCCAGAAGTTATCGCTCAGAGAACCCGATGAGGTGAGAAAAGTCGCCGTTGAGGGCGGATCCGTCGTCACCTACAGCTACGGCAAAGGCGATGAGACCCTGTTGTTGCTGCAGGGCGGCCCTGGCTGTCCCAGCATGTACGTGCGCGACATGCACGCCAATGCCGCTGATCTCGGCTATCGCGTGGTTTTCTTCGACCAATTGGGAACCGGCGCCTCTGATAAACCCGACGATCCTTCATTGTGGACCATCGAACGCTATGCGCGGGAAGTGGAGGCGGTGCGCCAGGCGCTCGGATTAGGAAAGATGCAGCTTTGGGGGCATTCTTGGGGAGCGATGCTGGCCATCGAGTATGCCTGCACGTTTCCCGAGGGTTTCAAAAGCCTGACCCTGGCGCACGGCATCGCCAATGTGCCGTTTCATCAGCGGGAGGCCGATCGCTTGGTGGCGAACTTCGGGCCTGAGTTCGTGCGCATGCGTCGCAGGCATGAGTTAAAACGCGACTTCAGTCATCCGGAATATCAAGCCTCCGAGCTAATCATGCTTTACCGGCATGCCTGCCGTCTGCGCCATTGGCCGGCCGCGGTGGTGGAGGACCTGAAATACATCAACGTACAGATTCGTGACGCTATGCTTGGTCAGGAATATTATGTCTACGGCAATTTGCGCCACTGGAACCGCATTCCCGATATGCACAAGATTACCCAGCCTTGCCTGATCATGACCGGCGAGCACGATGCGCTGACGCCGAACGAATCGGAGGAAATGCTCAGCGTCATGCCCAATGCACGTCTGCACTTGTTCGATAACGCCTCCCATTTTCCCGCCTATGAGTGCCGGGACGAGTATTATCCGGTCATGGAAAAATTCTGGGCGGAAAACCGCGGTTGATGAAGGCGAGGGGGTTATTTTGCCCCTCTTCCTCGTAGCGCATGGATAACATCTCCAGCCTTTCGAGCGCCTGCATGCTCCAGTCATCATTCCGGCGGAGGTGAATGATATCGCCGATCGCCAAGTGAGTGGTTTTGCCATTTACTACCGCCTCCGCCTCGCCGCTGAGAATCAAGCGAAAGTCATGATTTGGTTGCGGCGCATTAGCGGTGGCGCTAGCCTCCTGTCCTGCCATAACGCATTCATATACTACATTCAGACTTGCCATGGCAAAACTCTTGTCCCTGAACAACGGCAGCAAGGCATAGGCTGCATTCAGATCCCTGCGGCGCCAGATCGCCAGGTCTTTTTCGCTGTACCCGTAAAGCGGCTCACGTTTGATTTGATCCTCGCTAAAGAATTCGCCGAACCATATAAAAATAAGCCGCTGATCGGTATCGTAGTAAGCTGCCTGCGGGGTGTTGGGAAAAACGTGGGCGATCCGGCGACCGACAATCTTCAGCTTATGATCGACGATGGTTGCGGTTTGAACGCCATCCAAAATAATTCCAAGGTCATCGCCGGGCACCCGGACCAATCCTTCCGCCGGGAGCCGCGTTCCTTGTGCAATGTTGGCGTAACCCAGCTCGATGGTGGGATAGCCAACATGGCTGAGTCTGATAAGCGATAGGGATTCAGCGCTGTCTCCTGCCTCCGGCACGGCAATGATCTCGAAATGCGGCGCGTCCCCGCGCTCCTTGCCGGCGACTGCGGTCGATGCCAAGGCAAACAACAAAATCCCCCACAGTGAAAGCGTTAATCTCACGTTACCATCCTTTATTGGAAATGGGTTATTTTAGGTCTTTTTTGATGAGATAAAGAAGGCCGCCGCGATAGGAGCGCACTTCTATATCGACATACCCTAGTTTATGATAAAGCGAGTCTGACTGTTGAGTGGACGAGTAAACCGTATGATAGCCAAGTCGCCGCGCGGCGCTGTGGACGGCTTGCGTCAGTTTTGAGGCAAGACCGCGCCCACGGGCAAACTCCGCCACCCACATGTTGCTTAACCACGGGGTCTCATCCAGATAAGCCTCGGGATGGGTGATCGCTCCCATGGTGACAGCGCGCAGACTGACGCATCCGGCGTACCGACCAGCCTCCACGGCTATGAACGTGATGGGCAGCGTTCCCCGCTCATGTTCGGTGTGAAACAATTCCGCCATGCCGCGCAGCGTCAAGTTGGTAAAAGCGCCCCATTGATCAAAATTCTGCCGGACGACTTCTTGAGCATACTGCGGCGCGTCTTGCAGATCGAAGATTCCAGTAAGGGCGGATGTTTGGCTGGTCATGTTGGTTATTCCTGCGACGGGTTACGGCGTTTCATTGCTCAATATCAGCGTGGCGCAGGCGGAAAAAAAGCCGCCCCAGCCATGGCATAGGGATGTCTTGACATCCGGCACTTGCGCGGCGGCTGTGCCCCGCAATTGCCGAACGGCTTCCTGCATCAAGAATATGCCGTAGGAGCCGGAATGGGCGTAGCTCAAGCCGCCGCCGTTGGTGTTCATCGGCAATCGTCCGCCCGGCGCGGTGTTGCCTTCCCTGATGAAGTCGCCCGCCTCGCCATAGGCGCAAAAACCCAATCCTTCAAGACCATAAAGCGGGCAGTGCGAGAAGGCATCATAGACCATCAGGTGATCGATATCGCTACAAGCCAGTCCGGCGGTGGAGAAGGCAAGTTCGGCGGAGGTGCGGATGAACTCCGGGCGCAGCGGATCGCGCACGCGAGCGACGCCGGATAAGCTGGTCTCGTATGCCTCGCCCGCGCCGAGAATATATACGGGATTATGCGGAAAATCTTTCGCTCGCTCAGCGGATGTCACGACCAGCGCGCCGCCGCCGTCACTGACCAGACAGCACATCAAGCGGCGAAACGGCCAGGCAATCATCGGCGAATTTAATACGTCATCGACAGTAATGGGGTTTTTTCGCGCCGCTCGCGGATTGCGGGCGGCCCATTGGCGCTGCACCACCGCGGGATAGGCGAGAAGATCCTCGCCGATGCCAAATTCGTGGAGATAGCGCGCCACCGGCAAGGTGAACATCGTCGCTGCGCCGGACCACCCATAGACATATTCAAACTGATCGGCCAGCGTCCCCGGCAGCGCGAAGTCGTAATGTGGGCCGCCAATTTGCGAGCGCCCGCTTTCGCCGTGGGTGATCAGCACCGTCTTGCACAGTCCAGCTTCAATGGCGGCCATGGCGTGGCGCACCATGATCATCCACGAACAACCGCCGACGCTGGTATTATCGGTCCATACCGGATATATGCCAAGATATTCACCGACGTCCGCCGGATTAAGATAGCCGCAGGCCAGGCCGTCGATGTCCTTTGGTTTCAATCCAGCATCCGCCAGGGCGTTCAAGGCTGCATCGGCGTTCAGGCCCAGGTTGGAGAGATGTGGGATGACGCCAAGGTCGGTGGTCTCCGCCGCGCCGACGATGGCTGTGCTAGCTCGCTTCATGGGTTATCAACCGTAACGCTTGGAGCGGCGGGGGCGAATACCGGCAGATATATATCGTCGCTCAATTTCTCAAAAACCACCTGGAGAGGCATGTCGATCTTCAGATCGGCCGGCGTTTGCGGGATGCCGACAATGTTGGACACAAGACGCGGCCCTTCCGCAAGCTCAACGATGGCGATGGAATGGGGTTGGCGCGGCCAATCGGCGCGCGGGCGGTGGTTGATCACGTAACTATACAACGTGGCGCGGCCACTGGCCTTGAACCACCGAACATCGCGGCTGTGGCAGGCAGGGCAGAAAGGGCGGGGCGGGGAATAGGCATCGCCGCAGTCGGCGCAGCGCTGCAAACGCAGCTCGCCGACTTTCGCGCCGTCCCAGTAGGGTTGCGTTTCCGGCGTTGGCGTTGGCGGCCGCTTGGTCACGATACAGTTCCCGCTTTGGCGACGATTTCCATCCGCAATTCTTTTTTCAGCACTTTGCCCAGCGCATTGCGCGGCAGAGTATCGTAATATTTCAGCCCGGCTAGGCGTTGATATTTTGCCACCCGGTCGTTGATCCATTGTAAGAGTTCGGCCGCCTCAACTTGCGGCACGCCGCTATTAGCGACGACGCAAGCAAAAGGACTTTCACCCCATTCTTTGCTGGGTACGGCGACCACGGCAACTTCGGCGACGATGGGATGGTCGGCTATAACCGCCTCGATATCCGAGGCATAGATATTCAGACCGCCCGAAATGATCATGTCTTTCTTGCGGTCCAGGACATAAAGAAATCCATCCTCGTCCAATTTTCCGATATCGCCGGAGCGGAAAAAAATACTGCCGTCAACATCGCTCCATATCAGCTCCTTGGTGGCGTCCGGCCGGTTGTTGTATCCCATCATCATGGCGCCGGAACGGCCAACGATCTCACCAGGCGTATTGACTCCGAGTTCCTTGCCATCGTCACCGATGATCTTTATCACCGAACCGACGGCCGGTCGGCCCACGGATTCGATCTTCTCCGGATGATCGTTGACCACGAAGGAGGACAGTGGCGCGCCCTCCGTCATACCGTAGACCTCAAACAGAGCGCCGGGCCATTGATCGATAGCGGCTTTTTTCAGCGCCGGATCAAAGCGCGATCCGGCCACGTATTTCAGCTTGGTAGCGCTCAGATCAGTTGTGGCAAAGGCGGGATCGGCCAACAGGCGCTGCACTTGCACCGGCACCAGAAAGAAATGGCTGGCGCGATGGGATGACGCCAGGCGCAGGAACTGCGCGGCGTCAAACTTGGGCATGATCAGCGCCGCGCCGCCAGCCCACAACGTGGCGAAAAAGGCCGGCAGGCTCAAGTTGGTGTAAAGCGGTGTTGAGATTAGGGTTATAGAGCTCCGATCGAAGTTCAAGCCCGCCAGCCCCTTTGACATCACGGCGCGGGTGAGGTGACTGTGCACGATCCCTTTAGGGGTCGAGGTGGTGCCGGAGCTGTAGACGGTATTGAATTCGCGCTGCGGCTCGATCTTTGGCGGTTGGTAGTTTTCCGAAGATTGCGCCATAAGCTCGGCACAGGAGAACACCCCGCCGCCGATGGAAATAAGAGCAGGCTTCAGGTTGGCGACTTGCAGGACGCTGGCGGCCAATTCCTCATATTCCTTGGAAATAAAGATGGCGGCCGGTCGGCAATCGCCGAGCAGGACTCCCAGAGTCTCCGCGGACGCCATGGTTGGCAGGGTGACCGCGCAGTATCCGCCACTCACAACTCCCATGAATATTTCCGAATATTCGCCGCAGTTTCGGGAAAGAATCGCCACCCGTTCGCCGGGTTTGAGGCCAAGGTTGGCAAGGCCGCCTGCGATCAGGCGGGCATGCCTTGCCAACTGCCCCCAGGAAATTTCGTTACCCTCAAAGAGAATCGCCGGACGATGTGGCTGGCGCTTGGCAATCTCTTGCAGACGCGCCGGCAGGGAGCAGAACGCAGTTGCGTCAATATGCGATAAATCTACCTGCAACGACATGGCTATATCAATGTCCCTGCGCTTCCAGCTTGGCGATGAACGCCGCCCATTCTTGCGCGGCGTCGGACGGCATCGTCGGCAGCACGGCCTGGTAGCTGTCTAGGATTCCCAAGTTGCCGCCAGAACCGAAATCCAGAACGTCGCGCCATTTGCCGGCCAACTCTTTCATCAGATTGCCGCTTGGACCGCTCAGCATTGCGCCGCTTGTCCGCTGCCAGCGCAAGGCGCTTACCCACCCGCCGCCGGCCTCGAACACGCCGCCGGTCGTCGGGCAAGACTCATGGCAGAGATAGGCCACCACTGGGGCGACGTTATCGGGAGATAAAGCACGGATAACGGAATCCGGCCAGACGGTGGCGGAGAGCGCCGAGCCGGCGATGGGGCAGATGGTGTTGACATGGACGCCATGCCGTTTGCCTTCGATGGCAAGGACATTCGCCAGCCCAAGACAGCCCATTTTGGCCGCCGCATAGTTGGCCTGTCCGTACCAGCCATAA
Organism: Pseudomonadota bacterium; assembly: GCA_003577275.1. GTDB lineage: Bacteria > Pseudomonadota > Alphaproteobacteria > Sphingomonadales > Govanellaceae > PRO5. Next base: position 142,759 of record QEVO01000004.1, on the reverse strand, counting down.
AGTCCTGAGCCGGAGGCCGTGAAAATGACCCTGCCATAACCCTTGGCGCGCAAGTGCGGCCAGGCGGCACGCGTCACCCGATAGCTACCCAGAAGATGAGTCTGAATGACAGCATCCCATTCGGCTTCCGACATATTGGCGAACGATCGGTCGCGCAGAATACCTGCGTTATTGATGACGATGTCTAAACCGGAAAATGTATCGAGCGCGCATTCTACGATGCGCCTGCCATTCAGGACCGATTCGTTGCAGCCCGCAGCCGCGCCGCCCAGGGCCTTGATTTCGGCAACCACGCTTTCAGTATTCGCCAGATCGTTGACGACAACCAAGGCGCCGCGCTTGGCCATTAACATGGCATAAGCGCGACCCAATCCGCTTGCCGCGCCAGTGATGATGGCGACGCGGCCATCAAAGCGATATGAATGATTATTGTTATTGTGTTGCATGCACTGGGTCACTTCCGCGCGGTTCGCATGATCGCTAGCGATGCGTCAGGGAACGATTACTATTTTTCCAATGATGGCGCGCTCTCGAAATTTTCCGATGACGTCTGGCGCATCTACTAAGGAGCACAAGTGAGTTACCGGATTGGTGATCTTGCCTTCCGCTAGCCACTTGGAGAACAGCACGAAATCTTCCTGCATATCGGCATGGTGCATTTCCGCAAAATTATAAAGAGAGATGAAATGCATATCACAGTTGGCAACCATGGCCGGAACCAGCGGGATCTTGGTTTCGATCACGCTGGCGCTGCCAATGCATACCACACGGCCACCCTTGCGTAAGTAAGAGAAGCAGTTGCCAAGGATATCACCGCCGACGAGATCAAAAATCGCGTCCGCGCCATGGCCGCCGGTTGCCGCCATGATGGCATTGCCCGGCGAGTGCTGATTGATATTTATCACCATATCTGCCCCAGCTTCCGTGGCGAGCCTCAGCTTTTCGTCGTCGCGCCCGATGGCGATAACCCGGCCGCCTAGGGCCTTGCCGGTTTGTACGGCGGCAAGCCCGGTGGAACTGGTGGCGCCATGTACCACCAGGGTCTCCCCAGCGCGCAACTGAGCGCGCCGGGCAAGACCGTAATATACCGTACCATATGCGACCATGATGCCGGCGCCGTCGATAAAGGACATGGTCTCGGGCAGCGGCATCACAAACGATGATTGCGCCGTCATTTCCTCGGCGAATGCGCCCAGCGTGAAATAGGCGAAGGCCGCGACCCTGTCGCCAATCTTGTATCTGCTCACGCCCTCGCCAACGGCGCTGACCATGCCGGAAGCTTCGAACCCGGGGATGAAGGATTCGCCCGTCGTGAAAGGCGGCGTGCCGTCAATGCGCATCAGGTCGGCATAGTTAAGGCCGGCGGCCTTCACCCTGATCCGCACCTGGCCGGGGGCGACCTTGGGAACGGGGGCGTCCTTTATGGTTAGTGACGGGATGTTGCCGACATAATCGCAGGTCAGCGCCTTCATCTATCTTCTCCCCGGCGACAGAACGTTATCCCAAGGATTGAAAAGGTCCTCTGGAGAGCTGGCCAAAATCTTCAAAGCCATTTTCCGTGATCAGCACCGGATCACCCGACATGACATGGTATTTATTTTGGCACATCCGGCCGGAAAATAAGGTCATGGTATTGCCGGGTTGCAGCGTATATTTACTGGTGCGGCTGATGCGCAGCCGATCATGCCATGTCAAGCAAGCGCCAATGCCGGTGCCATAGCCGAAGTGGATGCCCCAATCCTTTTGCGCTTCCGCGCCCAGGGTGGCTGTCATCGCCTCGGCAACCTTGCTGACCGGAACGCCGGGGCCAAGAACGGCGCGGCCGGCATCCACAGTGCGCCGAACTTCCTCATATAGCCCCTTCATTTCCGACGTCGCCTTGCCGGCGCAGGCGCTATAAAGCCCCACGGCGTGATAATGATTGACGCAGCCGCCAATCTCAAAGGTTACCGCCTCGCCTTCTTGGATGACTCGTCGCGTGGGGCTGTAGTGGCAGAAACTTAAGGTATTGATGCCGGCCGCGATGGGGATGGGGCCGGCGGATTGATCGCCGCCAGCGGCGTACATGGCGTGCAGCGCTTCGGCATAAATATCGCACTCGCGCACGCCGGGCTTGATGGCGTCAAAGATGGCCTGGGCAGTTATATCAAGCACTTTTCCTGCTTTGCGCATCTGCTCAATTTCCGCCGGGGATTTAACGAGTCGCATGTCGCCGACAATATCGGACGCCTCAACCAAGGTGATGCCGATGTCAGAAAGATATTTTTTCAGGATGTCATAGCTATGAGCATCAAGGTACGAGCTTGTGGTTTCAATGCCAATTCGTTTACCCGCCAGCCCATGATCGGTCATGATCTGCGCCACCCGTTTGATGGGATCTTCATCAACATCGCGCCAGGTATGGACTTCTTTGATGAAAGGGGATTGCTGCACCAGCCACTGATCGGCATGGCGGACGAAGGCGATCGGGGCCTTGCCGCGAGGGACGATCAGAACCTGGAAAAACCAGGCGGAAATCTGATCGTAATTATACAGGTAGATATGGCTTTCGACGGCAAACAGCAGCATGCCGTCCAGCCCGCGCCGTTCCAATTCGGCTTGGAAGCGGTCGATTCTGCCCTGGTACTCCGAATGATCGAAAGGCTCGCAAAGCTCGAACTTCGGGACAAATGTCATTCTTTTCTCTCCACATAGCTGGGTATGCCTAGGCGCCGTCAGTGGGCCTCAATGAGTGACCGATAGCCGGCCGACTTCTCTTACGGATAAATCATCAAAAATATAATATCAAATAATTTCGAAAATATATTACGAAAAAATACGTGTCTTTGCTGACGCCAACGGAGGATGCTAAGGACAGGCGATAGCGAGACGGCGGTTATTTACCGCTTGGCTGAGGCGGGGGCTGCCGCCGGGCTTTGGATCAAATCGATGAGGCTTTGAGTGTGGGCGGCATAGATTGCAAGCGCTTGTTGCGTATTACCGGCGATCAGCGCGTCGGTAATGGCCTGATACTGATCGGCAAAGACCTTCCAGTGTTCGCCGGTCATGGCGCGGGAGAGAAGACCATTGGTCAATTCGCGCAGGAAGGCGTTCAGATGGATGCGATCGACAAAAATATTGTAGTAAGGATTGCCGGAAATATCGTTAACCACATAATGATAATCAGGAAGACTATTGACAAAATCTTTGACGTTGCCGTTCTTGGCGGCAGCGTAGATGGCCTGCATGGCATCCTTGAGCCGCTTGCGATTGGCTGGCAGGTGGGCGTGTGGAGCTGCATATTGCAGTCCGGCGGCGCACACCGCTTCGATAGCGCGTATGACGTTCGGTACGTCGTTGCGATCAAAACGAGGAATGCGAGCCCCCTTGTTGGGAATCAATTCGACCATGCCTTCGCCGGCCAGGATGCGTAAGGCGTCGCGGATTACGCCCTGCCGCAGGCCGGTTTCCTCCACCAGATCGGCCACCACCAGACGCTGGCCCGGCACATAAATGCCATCCCAGATTTTTTGCAGGATGTGCTCGGTGGCCTGCGCTTCCAAAAGCTTGCCGCCCTGGCGTTTTTGCCTGACGGAACTCTGCTCCCGCTGAAGCTGCCGGTTGTGTTTAATGCCCGGTTTTTTTTGCTGACTTTGCATGATGCCATCCGTTTTCTGATTCTGCGTCACCAGTCGTCCGCATACATATACCCTATATCTGGACTAAAATAATATCGCAAAAAATTTTCATAACCTTAACCGGATGACGCCAATTGGCCGGCTGCCATTCTGGTGGTTTTTCCGGGTGGCCAGTATGAAGTATTTTCGGCAAAAATAATAATTATATTTTCGAAAATATTTGACACGCGAGTCCAGAAGATTCTAGCATCAGAGGGGTAGCCGGGGTCGGCAGCGGGAAAAATCATCGTCAATACCGGGGGACGCCCATGCGCCAACTCGAAGGCAAGGTCGCCGTCATCACTGGGGCGGGCGTGATCGAGCCGGTGAGCGAGCAGGATACGCTGAACATCGGTGCCGCCACCGCGCTCCTTTATGGGCGGCAAGGCGCGCGGGTGGTGATCGCCGATCTGCAACAGGACATGGTGGATCGGACCTTGAACCTGCTGCGGCGCGAGGGTCATGAGTGCGTGGGATGTCTTTCCGACATCACTAGCTTCGCCCGTTGCCAGGCCCTGGTGGAGGCCAGTATTCAGGCCTTTGGCCGGCTGGACATTCTGCAGAACAATGCTGGCGCCGGCTGGCTCGGCGAGGGTACGATTCTGGCCTATAACGAAGCCCTTTTTGATCTTAATTTCTCGGTTAATGTCAAAGGATTATTTAATATGACTGCAGCCGCCGCGCCGGCCATGGCGCAGACCGGCGGCGGCGCGATCGTGAACATTTCCAGCGTGGTGGCCGAGCGGCACCAGCTTTTCCCGCAACTGATGTACTACAACGTTTCCAAGGCAGCGGTAAACGCCGCCACCAAGGCGTTTGCCCATGAGCTGGCGCCCAAGGGCATCCGCGTCAACGCCATCATGCCCGGCAGCGTTCGCACCGTATCCAACGTCCAATCCGCGCTTATAGAGGCGGGGGAGGAGGGGATGGCCGCCCGGGAACGGCTCTGGTCGACGATTCCCCTGGGGCGGCCTGCTGATCCCATGGATGTCGCCCAGGCCTCGCTGTTCCTAGCATCCGCCGCCGCCAGTTATGTAACGGGACAAATTCTGGCCGTGGATGGGGGAGTGCTGTGTTGAGCGCTGATTTCCATGAGCCCCAGCGCTCAGAGTATTATCAAAATATATTTACATATATATTTTCGAAAATATTATTGCAAATATACGAAGGCGATGATAGCCTCCCTTCTGATCCAACAGGAGCCGCCGGGAATGATCTTCGGCCAGGCCCAAGGCTGCAACCGTAAAAATTAGGGAGAGGGTTATGATTGATACTGGGGGTGGTGGGTTCGTCTGTTCACACGCCATCAAGCAAACCATGCTGTTGACGTCCTGCGCGATCTTGGCTGCAAGCGCGGCGATGGCGGCGGAAGAATCCGCCGGCGATAAAAAAGACAGCTTCCTCGAAGAGGTTATGGTCACGGCGACAAAAACCGGCGAAACGAACCTGCAAAGCACGCCGTTGGCGGTTTCCGCCTTTACTGCCGCCGCCTTGGAGCAACGGCAGGTCAGCGACGTACGCGACATCATGGAGTATACGCCCAGCCTGACCATCTCAGAAAACACCACCATGGCGCAGATATTCATCCGCGGCGTTGGCTCCAACAACGTATTTCTGGGCGCTGATTCAAGCTCTACGATCCACCTCGACGGCGTTTATATCGCGCGCCCCGAATCATATTTCACTGCGCTCTTGGACGTGGAGCGGGTGGAAATCCTGCGCGGGCCTCAAGGCACGCTTTATGGACGCAATTCTGTCGGCGGCACCATTAACATAATCTCGCGGCGGCCGAGCAATGAGCTGGAAGGAAAAATTCAGTTAGGGTACGGCAACTATGACGCCTTCCACGCCAGCGGCTATGTCAACATTCCTGTCATTGCCGACAAGGTTCTGGCCAGCTTTTCCGGGCAGCGCAACTACCATGATGCCTATTTGAAGAACATCGGTACTGGCAACGATATCGATGAGGAAGATAATTATGCGCTGCGCGGTCAGCTCTTGGTAAAGCCCAGCGATAAATTGGAATTATTGCTGCGGGCCGATTACAACGACTCCAGGGCGGCGGAAGCGGGATTCGTGCGCCTTTTGCGCCCCACCGGGCACCCAACGGACAGTTTGTCGTTCAAGCCCAGCGGCAAGCCGAATTTCAAACTGGTGTCAACCAACCTGGATCATCTGATCGACCGCACCCAAAAAGGCGTTTCCCTGGAAGCCAACTATGACATTGATGATAACTTGGCGTTGAAAGTTCTTGGCGCCTACCGCAAATGGGACTTCTTCATGTCTGTTGACGCCGACGCCAGCAGCATCAATATCTTCCGCACCATGATGGAGAATAAACAGGACCAGATTTCCATCGAGGCCAATTTGAGCGGAAACTATGAGAAGGTGAAGTTTGTTCTCGGGGCCTATTACTTTAATGAGGACGCCATTAGCGATTGGACGGTAGCTGTGCCGATCTTCGGCGTCAATCACATCCAACGGCCGAATTTGATCGATGATAACTATGCCTTCTTTGGACAGGGTAGCTATAACATCACGGATAAGTTAAGCGTCACGGCCGGCATTCGCTATACTCACGAGAAGAAAGATTTCGATATCTACGATTACTGGACCGCTCCCGACAGTCTGGACAAGGAAACGGCGGAAAATGGCACGATTCTGGTGGGCGCGCCAGGATTGAGCGATCCGTTCTCCTTTGCGGTTGAGCAAAGCAAGTCGGCATGGACACCGAAGTTTGGCCTGGAATATCAGGCAACCGATGATCTTATGCTATATGCATCGGCAACTCGCGGCTTCAAGAGCGGCGGCTTTGATATGTTGGCAACAAGGCCGGAAGATTTCCCCTACGACCCTGAATATCTATGGGCCTATGAGGCAGGCTTGAAAGGAGACTTTCTGGAGAAACGACTGCGCGCTAATATCGCCGCCTTCTATTATGATTATACTGATTTGCAGGTGCAAATTTTCGTACCGCCTGCAAACACCCGCACGCAGAACGCAGCGGATGCCACGATCAAGGGCATCGAATTGGAAATGCAGGCGCGGCCGACCGAGAATTTGGATATCTTTGCCTCCATTGCCTATCTGGACGCCACGTATAAAAGCTTTCCCAACGCTACGATCACAGGCTTTGGCACCTTTGACGCCAAGGGCAAGCATCTTAATAACGCGCCGAAGTGGAAATTCCTGATCGGTGGCCAGTACACGCATTCCATCGGTAATAATGGCGAGGTATTCATCGGCGGCGAGTACAACTGGCAGGGAAAACGTTATTACACGCCGGCTAATGATGGCGCTAATAGCATCGAATCGATCGAATTTCAAAAAGGTTATGGATTGCTCAATGCGCGGCTGGGCTGGAACAGTCCGGATGGCGCTTGGCAGATCATGGCCTATGGCAAGAATCTGACGGACAAGAAGTACGTTACCAATACTGGGAATTTCACCGCCAATATATCAGCGCGGCCGGGCTTCCCAAGAACATACGGAGTTATGTCCACCTATAAATTCTAGAAACTTTTTTATTATCACCAAGAAAGGGTGAGGGAGCGCTCCACGAGGGCGCTCTCTCGTTTGAAAACCAGAACTTCGCTAACGTGGGAGAGTGTTCAAAGTGACAAGGAATGACATCGCGGCGTCGCTGGTGGATTGCTGTAATGCCTGGCTTGCGAATGAGGCGATTGTCTCGCCCCGCACCGTGTTCGATGATGACTTGGTGCTGAAGGTGCTTGGACGAACGCCGCTATCCGGCGAGTATCGAGGGCTCAATGAGGTTCAGGACGTTTTTCTATCCACGCTTAAATCCCGGGTTCGAAATGGTTCGCTCAAGCTTCTGGAGGTCATAGGCAAAGGGCCATCTATTGCCCTCATTGTGGAGATCGCGTTGCAAGGCGTCAATGGGCGTGTCTATAATGCCCAGCGCGATTGCGACGTGGCGATTTGCGATATTAGGGACGGCAAGATCAGAGAAATCCGCCTCCACCCAGATACCAAGGAAATCCAAACAGCGATATTCAGCGCTACCTATACGCTGCCAAGGGGAGACAAGGCATGAGCGCGACATCTTTAGCCGTTGTGCGGGAATATCTGCGGCGTATCGGCCTTGCCTACGAAGGCGTCACCATCGACCCCTTTGAACTCCTGCATCCTGAAATGAGATACACACTGACTGGCACCACCCCTGATGCCTGTCGCTCAATCTCCGTAGCAGATTACAAGGAGCTGTGCCGGCGTGCAGGACGGATGATCAAGACCGGGGCGGTGTTCAAAATTATCATCAGAAGCGTTATAGAGGACGGCGACAGGGTGTTATTGGAATCGCGGGTGAGAGGCGAGGGCGCCAACGGCCGTCCTTACAACAACCAATACATCATGATTTTCCGTGTCCATGATGGGTTGATCACCGAGTTCGTCGAGATTTGCGATAACGACTATTTAATGTGTTCCTTGTGGGGAGCGGACGTCTCTTATCCCGTCCTTTAATTTTTTCAAGAACCAAGATTGACCATTCAGTTGAGTAGTGAAGATGCAGGTTGCGCGGTATTTTTCGAAAAATTACGATAAGGCCAGGCGGAAGTTTTTTGCCGCCTGCGAGGTCTCCTCGACGCCGGTGGAAAGATATGTCAATCCCATAGCGGGGCCCGATGGAATTGAGCTGAGCGCTGATGTGGCGCGTATCGGGCCTATGTCAGCGTCGCGGTTATTGATTATGGTCTCCGGCACTCATGGGCCGGAATTTTTCTGCGGATCGGGCTGCCAGATAGGATGGATCTTGGAAGGCGGCGGCCTGCGTCTGCCTCTGGATACCGCGGTACTGCTCGTCCACGGCATCAATCCTTACGGCGCCGCCTGGATTCGCCGCGAGACGGAAGATAACATCGATCTTAATCGAAATTTTCTCGATCACTCCAAGCCGCACCCTGAAAACGCGGAATACGCCGCGTTGCATGATCACCTGTTGCTACAGGACCTGGAAGGCGAGAAACGGCGACAATCCGATGCCGCCCTGGCGTCTTTTCGTGCCGCGCAAGGTGAAATCGTCTATATGCGGGGGTTAAGCTCCGGTCAGTACAGCCACCCTGATGGGCTTTATTACGGCGGGAGAAAGTCCGCTTGGTCCAACGTGACCACACATGCCATTTTGGCAAAGCACGCGGCGCAGGCCAAGAAGGTCGCGCTCATTGATTACCATACGGGGTATGGTCCCTTCGGGTATGGCACGCTGATGAGCATGGAAAAGGGCGGCGCGGCGTTGGCGCGCGCCCGCCGCTGGTTCGGGCACTCGCTGATGGCGCCGTTCGCCGATGCGGGCGAGCAGCTCTTTACCGTCAGCGGTCATACCTATGGCGGTTATGTGGCGGCTCTGCCCGGCGCGCAAGTTACGGCTATCTGTCTGGAATACGGCACCTTTGATTTGGAGCGGGACGTCAGGGTGCATCGCCAGGAAAACTGGTTGTGGCGCAGCGGACGGACCGAGCCCTCCCTGGTTCGTCGCATCAAAGAGGAATTTCTTTCCCAATTTTATCCCGACACGCTAGATTGGAAGGAAATGATCTTCATGCGATCGCAACAGGTCATCGGCCAAGCCTTGAATGGCCTGGCGGAGGATGATGGAAGCGTTGATGCGTCAGTTTGACGGAAAATGCGCCCTTGTTACCGGTTCCAGCCAGGGTATCGGCCGGGCCATCGCCGAGCGCTTGGCGGCAGATGGCGCGCGGGTTGCGGTGGTGGCGAGCCGGTCCCAACAAAAGGCGCAAACCGTCGCGGATTCCATTGCGGCAAGCGGCGGCGCGGCGCAGGCGTTTGTCGCTGATCTTACCAGACGCGAAGCCGCGCATCGCCTGGCTACTGAGGTGGCGCAGGCATTCGGCGGCATCGATATTCTCGTCAATGTCGCCGGCATCGATTATAAGGCGGCGCTCGACGCCATCACTGAGGCAGATTTTTACAACGTCATCGACACCAATTTAAAATCGGCGCTGTTCATGATGCAGGCCGTCGCGCCGTTGATGGCGGCAAGGGGCGGCGGCAACATCGTCAATGTATCTTCCGTCGCCGCGCAGATGCCTTACGGCGAGCGGGGACTCTATTGCGCCAGCAAGGCCGCGCTTTCCATGTTGACCAAATCGCTGATTTGGGAACTGGGACCGATGGGCATCCGCATCAATTCGGTGGCCCCCGGCAACGTGCTGACGCCCGAGCGGCCGGATATCATGAACGACCAGACCTATGCCGCCATTGTCGATAATTATCGCCATATGACGCCCACCGGCCGACCGGTGCAGAGCGTGCAGGATATCGCCGATGTGGTGGCGTTCTTGGCTTGCGACGCTTCGAGAAGTCTGATGGGATCGGAAATTTTATGCGATGATGGTTTCTCAGTGGGCAAGAGCGGGAAAATCGCTTCGGGCGAGAGCGCGATGATCCCGGTCAAACGGTAGGTTACAGCACGCCGTCTCAACGCTTAATGTTCTTCGGACACCACTTCGAAGTGTTCAACCTTTTTCGGGAAATCCGGAAGGAACCCATCGTCTTCGGGGTAGTAGACGGCCTTATCCACGTCCGGCCCGGCGAAAGCGCGGATGGCGTCCAGGGAGGTCCAGCAGGTCATCAGCAGATATTCGGTGGTATCGCCCACGTCCCGGGTCATCAGCGTAATGCCGAGATTACCCGGCGTCGCCCGGTAGCCGGATAACCCTTTCTCCTTCAAGAACGCCAGATAGGCGGCCTTATCGGCTCTCTGAGTACGGCCGCGCCAAAAGCGAACGATCATGTCGGCTATTCCTTATAAGATTAGTAATATCGCCGACTATAGTACGTGTTGCAGTTAATATGACCCATTCTTGTCATGCCCGACTTATATCGAGCACCATGGCAGACGGCGGCCAGTCCATCGGCGCGCCAAGCCTTCCGATACCAGGGTCTCGCCCAAGGACCAGCCGTTGCGGGTTACCGTCCTTAATTTGCGGCCATAGCGGTCTTCATCCCGCTCCGCTGAGGTAAGGGTGAACGGGCCCTCATTCAAAAGTTCGCGCAGACGATGAGTCGCCTGATCGCCCAGATTTGCTTCATAAGCACAACGGGGTTCGTGGGTTTCAGGGGTGTCGATATCGGCGATGCGGATGCGGACGCCTTGGTAATAAAATGTATCGCCATCGATCACGCAATTATAGCGGTCACCCATGCCGCACGTGTTGAAAATGATGCCGGATACTTCATTTTCTTGTGTGCGCCCGCCCCAGGGAAATGTGTAGCTGAGGTAGCCCACGGCCATCGCCAGCATCAGCGTCAGCATCGATAGACGAGACAGTCTTGGCGGTCGAAAGCGCGGGGAGCGGACCTGAAAGGGATGCCGGCGTGGCGGCGCCATCCCGAACTTCTGGTAAAGCGCGCGCCTTTTGAACAGAAGTACAATGCCCACGAGCTTACAATCCTATGACCTTAAGAAGTCATAGGCTATGGGGTCTAGGTTAACGGATGGTTAGTGCCGGACGGGGGCTGTTAAGCTTTCTTCAGGAATTCCGACTTCAACACCAAGCCCTTGACCTGCTTGGTGTTGCACTCGACTTCCGCCGTGTTACCGGTCAGGCGGATATTCTTGACCAACGTTCCGCGTTTTAGAGTGGTAGAGGTTCCTTTGACCTTCAGATCCTTGATCAGGGACACCGAATCCCCGTCCTGTAGAATATTGCCGTTGCTGTCTTTGGTTTCGTCCATGATCCTAACGCCTTGCTTCCTGAGAGGTTGAGTGTGCGGGCATTGCGGCCATGTATAACCTTATAGCATACGGTTTTGGCTAGACTTTTTTCATCAGACCGGCAACGTTAGGGCTAGTCGCGCCGATGGTAGGGATATGAGCATGAGTTATGCCAAAGAGTTGAAGCGCCGTTTGACGCTCCCCGTCATTGCCGCGCCGATGTTCATCGTCTCCGGCCCTAAAATGGTGATTGCCCAATGCCGGGCCGGGATCGTCGGCTCATTTCCGTCCCTCAATGCCCGCCCAGCGGAGGAGCTGGACCGCTGGCTGTCGGAAATCAAGGCGGCGGTGGGTGATGCGCCGTTTGCGGTCAACCTGATCGTCCATGCCAGCAATGTGCGGCTGCAGACGGACCTGGAGCTGTGCGTCAAGCATCGCGTGCCGATGGTCATCACCAGCCTGCGGCCGCCAGGGGAGGTGGTCAAGGCGGTGCATGGCTATGGCGGCGGGGTGTTTCACGACATCATCAACATTCGTCACGCCAAGAAGGCGCTGGAGGAGGGAGTTGATGGCCTGATCGCCGTGTGCGCCGGCGCCGGCGGGCATGCCGGCACCTTAAGCCCGTTCGCGCTGGTCTCGGAAATTCGCGAGTTTCACCAGGGGCCGCTGATCCTGGCCGGTGCCATCGCCTGCGGCGCGCATGTGCTGGCGGCGGAAGCCATGGGCGCTGATTTCGCCTACATGGGCACTCGCTTCATCGCCACGCAAGAAGCCAATGCGCCTGAAACATATAAGCAGATGATCGTGGACGCTGCGGCGGAGGACATCGTTTATACCTCGCTGTTCACCGGCGTGCATGGCAACTATTTAAAGCCCAGCATCCAGAACGCCGGCCTCGATCCCGATAATCTGCCCAGCGCTGATAAGTCGAAAATGGATTTCGGCGGCGCGGCTGCGGCCAAGGTTTGGAAAGACATCTGGGGCGCGGGCCAGGGCGTCGGTTCGGTGCGTGACGTGCCCGATGTGCCGACCTTGGTTGCCCGGCTGAAAAAAGAATACGACGCAGCCAAGACCAAGCTTTGTGGGGCTTAGACTGCCTGTAACACCCTCTGCAGCAGCCTAATCGCCATGGCCAGCGGCAGGCAGTAACGTGACTTAGGTAAATTCAATCGCCCCGTCGGGCAGCAGATAAAGGACGATGGCCTTGCCGCCGGTCACTGTGGGCTTGTGGGCGTGGCCGGCGGGATAAACCAGCCAGCCCGCGCCGCGGCCATCGAATTGCGCCCCGGGGTCGAGCGGCATGATGGCGTCAATCTCGCCGTTGGGATGACGGTGGTGCGGCCCGACGATGGTGTCCATCAGCACCACGTCCACGGAAAAATGGCCGCTGGTGGGCGAGGGCTTGATGATGCGGCCAAAACGGATGCCGCTGTGCTCCCGGTTGGCGAGCCAACCTTCGGCAATGCCCGCCTCGCAGGCTTTTGCCAGCGCGCGGAAGGCGCCGCCGGCGGCGGGGTAGGCCTTATTGAGAAACGTTTCCAGGTCTTGATCCAGCGTGCGCCCGACGATGGCCGCCGTGACGTCGCCGATGATCTGGTCAAAGTCCGATCGGGCGCTCATGGTTCAAGCCGCCGATTTCAAGTGCGGGGCCGCCGCTTCCAGCCAGCCGCCGATCCAGTCCAGCGCCACATCTTCGGCCAAGTTACCGGAGGAAGCGTCGCAAATCAGCGCCTCGCCGATGCGCTTGGCGCCCAGGGATTGCAGTAGGTTGTCGAATTGCAGGCCGCCCCGGCAGAAGGTTTCGCTATAGGTGCGATCGCCCAGCGCCACCACGCCATAGCGCACATGGGCGAGATGGGGCTTCTTTTCCTTCAGGTCGTTATAGAGCGCCCGGGCGTTATCGGGCACGTCGCCCTGGCCAAAGGTCGAGGAGCAGATGAGAAAGAGCCCGTCCTGGGCGAATACCTCAGCCCGCAGGTCGTCCATCAGCTCGACATCGACAGCAACGCCACGTCCTTTTAAGAATGCTTCCAGTTCGTCCGCCACCAATTGCGCCGTCCCAGTCATGGTGCCGACCAGAATATGTACGGGCTTTGTCATATCCCTTCTATCTCCGTGCGGTTGCAATTTCTGATGATCTTTCGGTAAATATGCACTATAATGCGTATTTGGGCAAGATATATCTTGCAGTCGTATGGCCGGTAAAACCCTGCTACAAGGGAGGCCGACGATAAACGGGCAGAGCAGAGTCATGCGCAAGGGGCGGCAGAACGATACCTCCCGCGTCGAGGCGGACGAAGAGCAATTCTTACATCGCTTGGCCGAGCGGGTGCGGGCCGCGCGGGCGCGGCGCGGCATGACGCGCAAGAACCTGTCCCGGGATTCCGACGTCTCCGAGCGCTATCTGGCGCAACTGGAGGGCGGCGAGGGCAACGCCTCGGTGCTGGTGCTGCGGCGCATCGCCCGCGCCGTCGGTCTGCCTTTGGAATCGCTCCTCACAGAAGCGCCGGAAAGGTCGGTGGATGAACTGCTCATCCTCGAATCCTTGAAGCGCCTGGAGCCCGAGGACATCGCCGAGCTGCGCCACTACATCGACCGCCGCTATGCCGCCAAGAATCGAACCGACAAGGCCATTCACGTCTCGCTGGTTGGCCTGCGCGGGGCCGGCAAAAGCACCTTAGGCAGACGTCTGGCCGACCGTCTGGGCGTGCCCTTTGTCGAGCTTAACCGCCTCATTGAGGAGGAATACGGCGCGCCGATCAACGAGATTCTCGAACTCTCCGGGCAAAGCACCTACCGGCGCTATGAACGTCGCGCCCTGGAGCGGGTGGTGAACGATTATCCGGCCGCCATCATCGGCACCGGCGGCGGGCTGGTGACCGAGCCCTCGACGTTGGATTATCTTTTAAAGCATACCTTGACGGTATGGCTGACCGCCTCGCCCGAGGAGCACATGCGACGGGTGATCGAGCAGGGCGACATGCGGCCGATGGCGGACAATACCGAGGCCATGGATGACCTAAAGCGCATCCTGAAAGCCCGCGAGCCCTATTACCGCAAGGCCCAGCTCACTTTGAGCACCGCCGGCAAAACCGAGGATGAAAGCCTGCAAGACCTGCTGGATCTGGTAACGCCGCAGCTTTAACTCCCTTGCACTATAGAACATTTCCAGTCTTGACTTGTTCTAATAATGCACTATACTGCATTTCCTTGGTGCATAAGCGGAGAACCATCGTGCGTCCCCAGATAAAAACAGAGGAAGGGCGCGACGATCTCGTCCTGTTTGAGACGTCGCCCGAACACTATCGCCACTGGTCGCTTGCCGTCGACGGCCGAATCGCCACGCTGACCCTTAACGTCAACGAGGAAGCGTGCATTCGTCCTGGCTATCAGTTGAAGCTCAATTCCTATGACCTTGGCGTCGATATCGAGCTTTACGACGCCTTGCAGCGCCTCCGCTTCGAACACCCCACGGTGGGTGCGGTCATCGTCGGCAGCGGCAAGGACCGGGTGTTCTGCTCGGGGGCCAACATATACATGCTCGGCACCTCGTCGCACGCCTGGAAGGTGAACTTTTGCAAGTTCACCAACGAAACCCGCAACGGCATGGAAGATTCGAGCGCTCATAGCGGCCTGAAATTCATTGCCGCGCTCAATGGCTCCACCGCCGGCGGCGGCTACGAGCTGGCGCTGGCCTGCGATGAGATTTACCTCGTCAACGATCGCTCCAGCGCGGTGAGTCTGCCGGAAGTGCCGCTTTTGGGCGTGCTGCCGGGCACCGGCGGCCTGACCCGCGTCGTCGACAAGCGCAAGGTGCGGCGCGATCTCGCCGACGTCTTCTGCTCCATCGCCGATGGCGTGCGCGGCCGGCGGGCCAAGGAATGGCGGCTGGTGGATGACATCTTCGCGCCGGAAGTGTTCGCCGACCGCGTACATGAACGCGCAGCGGCGTTGGCGGCGACCTCCAAGCGTCCGCAAGACGCCAGCGGGGTGAAGCTGACGCCGCTCAATCGTCGCATTGACCGTGACGGCTACCATTACCAATGGGTCGATGCGACCATCGACCGTTCGGCTCGGGTGGCGACGCTGACGGTGCGCGCTTGTCCCCCTGATGCGGCCACCGATGTGGCGGGCGCGCTGCGGGAAGGCGCGGCGTGGTGGCCGCTGGCCATGGCGCGCGAGCTCGATGACGCCATTTTGATGCTGCGCACCAATGAGCTGGAAATCGGCGTCATTGCCTTCCGCACGCAGGGCGATGCGGCGGCGCAGGCGCGCATGGACGACTTTCTCGCCGCTGCTCAGGATCACTGGTTCGTGCGCGAAACGGTGGGCATGCTGCGGCGGACCTTGGCGCGGCTTGATGTCACTTCGCGCAGCTTGGTCGCGCTTATTGACGAAGGCAGCTGCTTTGCCGGCACGCTTTATGAATTGGCGCTGGCCGCCGATCGCATCTATATGCTCGATCTGCCGGACGATCCCGACAAAGCGCCGCACATCACCTTGTCGGCGATGAATTTTGCCGGCTATCCCATGGTCAATGAGCGCACCAGGCTGGCGACGCGCTTTAATGACGATGCGACAGGGCTGAACGCCCTACGCCAGCACATCAACGAGCCGCTGGACGCGCCGACGGCAAACGATTTGGGGCTGGTCACCTTCACGCCGGACGAAATCGACTGGGATGACGAAATCCGCGTCATGCTGGAAGAGCGGGCCAGCCTGTCGCCGGATGCGCTCACCGGCATGGAAGCCAATTTGCGCTTCCCCGGCGCGGAAACCATGGTGACGAAAGTCTTCGCCCGCCTGTCGGCGTGGCAGAACTGGATATTCAATCGTCCCAACGCCGTCGGCGAGCGGGGAGCGTTGAAAGTATATGGCAGCGGCCGGGCCGCAGAATTTAATCGCGAAAGGGTCTGATACCATGTCGATCGACTATCAAGAACGCATTCCCAACAACGTCGATCTTAATTCCGATCGCCGTTTGCAGCGCGCGCTGGAACACTGGCAGCCGAAGTTCATCGACTGGTGGAAGGAGCTGGGGCCGGAAGGCTTCCAGGCGGCGGACGTGTTCTTGCGCACCGCCGTGTCGGTGGACGCGCAGGGCTGGGCCAGCTACGGCTTTGTCAAGATGCCGGATTACCGCTGGGGCATCTTTTTGGCCGACCGCGTGGCGGACCGCACCATTGGTTTTGGCGATGAGATGGGCAAGCCGGTATGGCAGGAAGTACCGGGCGAATACCGCTCCACCTTGCGCCGCCTGATCGTCACCCAGGGCGACACCGAGCCGGCCTCGGTGGAGCAGCAGCGCCGCCTGGGGCTCATCTGTCCGTCGCTTTATGATTTGCGCAACCTCTTCCAGGTCAATGTGGAGGAAGGGCGGCACCTGTGGGCGATGGTCTATCTGCTGCATGCCTATTTCGGCCGCGACGGTCGCGAGGAAGCGGAGGAAATGCTTTATCGCCACGCCGGCGACGCCAACAATCCGCGCATCCTGTCCACCTTCAACGAGCCGATTGACGATTGGCTGTCGTTCTTCATGTTCACCTACTTCACCGACCGCGACGGCAAGTATCAATTAAAGAGCCTGGCCGAGTCCGCCTTCGATCCGTTGTCGCGCACCTGCACCTTCATGCTCACCGAAGAGGCGCATCACATGTTCGTGGGCGAAACCGGCATCGGTCGGGTGGTGCAGCGCACGGTGGAGAAGATGCAAGAGCTGAAATCCGACGATCCGGCGTTGCTGCGCCGGCATGGCGTCATCGACCTGCCCACCGTACAGCGCTATATCAACTTCTGGTTCTCCTCGGCCTTGGACCTGTTCGGCGCCGAGATATCCTCCAACGCAGCCAATTATTTCGGCACCGGCCTTAAAGGGCGTCCCGACGAGGCGTCTTATGCCGACCACAGCCTGCTCTCGGCGGAGCACACACTGTACCGGCCCGATGGCAAGGGCGGCGTCGAGGCGGAAATCGTGGTCGCCCGTTCGGCGGTCAACCACATGACCCGCGACGCCTACGCCAAGGATTGCGAGATCGGCGTCAAGCGCTGGAACCGCACCCTGGAGAAAGCCGGCATCGACTTTCGTTTCCAACTGCCGAGCGATCGCTTCCGCCGCACCATCGGCGTATGGGCTAACGTGCCGACCGATACCCAAGGCAATCCGATTTCGGCGGCGGAATTCGAGCGCCGGCGCGGCGAGTTCCTGCCCTCGGCGGAAGACCGCGCGTATGTAAAAAGCCTGATGCAGGCGGTGACCGAGCCCGGCAAAATGGCCGCCTGGATCGCGCCGCCGGCCCGCGGCATCGACAACAAGCCGGTGGAATACGAGTACGTTCATTTGCAATAGGGCAAATTACAGCGGCCACACCATCAGGATCATGGGAACGCCAATGGCGATAACGATAATCTCCAATGGCAGTCCCAAACGCCAGTAGTCGCCGAAGCGGAATCCGCCCGGACCTAAAATTAACGTATTGTTCTGATGGCCGATGGGGGTGAGGAAGGCGCACGACGCGCCCACCGCCACCGCCATCAGAAACGGGTCCGAGTTGACGCCCAATTGGCTTGCGGCGCCAATGGCGATGGGGCACATCACAGCCGCTGTGGCGGCGTTGTTCATGAAATCAGAAAGCGTCATGGTTACCACCAGGATCACCACCAGAGCGATGACGGCATTGCCTGTGGCAAGGTTTTGCAACATGCTTTGCGCGATAAGCTCAGCGGCTCCCGTGGAGGCCAGCGCGCCCGCCACCGGCAATAACGCAGCGAGCAGTACGATCACTGGCCAATCCACCGCCTCATAGACCTCTCGCAGCGGCATTACCCGCAACGCCATGACCGCCAGCACCCCGGCGGCGAACGAGACGGCGGCTGGCACCAGTCCTAAGGCTGCGCCGCTGCAGGCCAGCAACATAACAGTCGCAGCAATTATGGCCTGACGCTTATCCGGCAGACGCATAGGGCGCGGCGCCAAAGGTACGCAGATAAAATCGCTGGCGAACTCCATGATCGAGTCGGACGGGCCTTGCATCAACAACACGTCGCCAACTTGGATATTCATGGTGCGCAGGCGCGCCAACGAGCGTCGGCCTTGCCGGGAGATAGCCAGCAGGTTAAGGCCAAACCGCGTGCGCAAATGGATATCGCTAGCTGATCGGTTGGCGAGCGGAGAGCCGGGCTGCACCACCAGCTCCATCAGCACGATATCTTCCGTCGATGCGATTTTTTCCGTTTTTTCCTCACCCGGCTTGCGCTCCTTGTCCTGAACCGCTTCTTCCAGCACCAATCCCAGACGAGACAATGCGGCAGACAGCGCTTCCGGCTCGGCTTCGATGATCAGAATATCGCCTGCATTGATTTTACGTGCGGACGACAAGGCGGGCAGTCGCACCTCATGACGAATGACTCCGATGAGTTGGGCATCAGCATCCTCCAAGGCGTCTTCAATCTGGCGCACTGTCATCCCGGCAGCCTTGGCTTTCTCCGGCACTCTCGCCTCGGTAAGATACGCGCCGGTCTCGAAACTTTCCACGCCCGTGCGTTCCCGCGTCGGCACCAGTCGCCAGCCCAGGAAGGCGACAAAGAGGATACCGGCAGCCGCCACTGCCGATCCCACCGGGGTGAAGTCGAACATGGCGAATGTGCCTTCTCCAGCCTTGGCGCGAAAGGCGGAGACAATGAGATTGGGCGGGGTGCCGATAAGGGTGGTCATGCCGCCCAAGATGGAGCCGAACGCCAGCGGCATCAGCACCCGCCCCGGCGGGATGTTCTGCCGCCCGGCAATCTGGATCGCTACCGGCAGCAGTAGCGCCAGCGCGCCCACGTTATTCATGAAGGCTGACAGCAACGCCGCCAGGCTGGTGATGGCGGCAATGTTCAGGGTAGGGCTAGAGGTGTGCGGCAGCGCCACGCGCGCCAGGGCATCCACGGCTCCGGATGTTTGGAGGGCGCGGCTGAGGATCAACACGCTGGCGACGGTGATGACGGCGGGATGGCCAAAGCCCGAGAACGCCGTGGCGGCCGGCACCACATCGGCAGCCACGCAAGCGAGAAGAGCGCCTAGCGCCACCATATCATGCCGCCAGCGGCCCCATAGAAAGAATAGGACCGTCAATAGCAGGATGACCATGATGATATACACATCCATCATAAACCAGTTCTACCTTGCCGACCATGCGCCATTCTTAACGGTGGAAGTATAACAGAGGTTGAAAAAATAGTGTCGGGAAAAGCCCGTCTGCGATGTGTAAGTTAAGTGGGAGGACAACGGCCGAAACGATCGAGGGATGTCCAGTCTATCATGCGCGGCATCGACAACTAGCCGGTGGAATACGAATACGTTCATTTGCAATAGTACGATCGCCGTCATTGCGAGCGCCAGCGAAGCAATCCATTTTCTTGCCATGTACCGTTTAATGGATTGCTTCGTCGGCCTTTTGGCCTCCTCGCAATGACGCGAGAAATAACTTTTTTCCATATTCCAGTTCAGGTCTGGTAATAAATAAATCGTCCTTCTCCTTACAATATGACAGCGCAGCCGCTATAAAGGCGTGCAAACGCGCATATGGAAGGGCAGGGGACGATGCAGGACTGGGGCCATTTATTAAGCCTCGTCGGACTGATGCTGGCGACCGGCGTGGTCGGCGGCGTGCTGGCTGGATTGTTGGGCGTCGGCGGCGGCATCGTCATCGTACCGGTGCTGGAATTCGCGCTGTCCATTCTCGGCGTCGATCCGGCTATCCGCATGCACGTGGCGGTGGCGACGTCGCTCGCCACCATCATCCCGACCTCGATTTCTTCGGCGCGGGCCCATCATCGCCGGGGCGCGGTGGACATTGAGCTGGTGCGGCGCTGGGGACCGGCGATTTTTCTTGGCACCGCGGTAGGTACAGTGATCGCGGCGTTCGCCAAGAGCGCGGTTTTGTCCGGTGTGTTCGGGGTGGTGGCGCTCACCGTGGCGCTGCGGCTCATCTTTCTGACCAAGGAACCCAAGCTGGCGCCCGCCATCCCAACCCATCCCGTGGTCTTGCTCGTTCCCTTGGTGATCGGCGGCGTCTCGGCGTTGATGGGCATCGGCGGCGGCACCTTGAGCGTGCTGATCATGACCATGTGGGGCTATGCCATTCACCGCGCGGTGGGCACCTCGTCGCTGTTCGGGCTGGTGATCGCCGTGCCGGCCACCATCGGCTATGTCATTTCCGGCTGGAGCGATCCGCGGCTGCCGGCGGCAAGCCTCGGTTATGTCAATCTATTGGGGCTAGCGTTCATTGCCCCCATGACCTGGCTTGCCGCGCCGTTGGGGGCCCGCATCGCCCATGGTCTGAGCAAGCGGCAGCTGAGCGTGTTTTTCGGAGTGTTCCTGCTGATCGTCGGCGGCCGGATGCTGATCAAGACGTTTGGCTAACGGTGGCGCGGGCGATCACCGATTCCTCATCGGTGGGCAGCACCAGGACGGCGACTTGGCTATCCGCCGCGGCGATGCTCAGCGCGTTTTGCTTGTTCAATGAGGGATCGAGCCTGACGCCCAGCCACTGAGCGGCATCGCACACTTGGGCGCGGATGGCGGCGGCGCGCTCGCCGATGCCGGCGGTGAACACCAATACGTCAAGCCCGCCGACGGCGGCGGCCAGCGAGCCGATCCAGCGCGCGATCTGGTAGCAATAGACGTCGACGGCTTCCTTGGCGCGGGGGTCTTGGCTTGCCAGCAGGGTGCGCATGTCGCCACTGATGCCGGATAGCCCCAGCAGGCCGGACTCGCGGTATAACAGACGTTCCAGCGCCTTCGCGTCATAGCTCTTTTCGCTCAGCAAATACAACAGAATGCCGGGATCGAGCGCGCCGGCGCGGCTCGCCATGGGTAATCCTTCCAACGCTGTAAAGCCCATGGTGGTGGCGACGCTCTGGCGATTTTTCATGGCGCACAGGCTGGAGCCGGCGCCGAGATGGGCGACGATCACCCGGCCATCGGCCTGCGCGCCGACATGCTCGGGCAGGATGCCGGCGATGTAGTCGTAGGACAGGCCATGAAAACCGTAACGGATGACGCCCTCATCGCAAAGCGCGCGGGGCAGGGCGTAAAGCTCGGCGACGCGGGGCTGCGTGCGGTGAAAGGCGGTGTCAAAAGAGGCAACCTGCAACAACTCGGGACGGCGCGCGGTTACCGCCCTGATGCCGGCGAGGTTGTGCGGTTGATGCAAGGGCGCAAGCGATATCAGGCCACTTAAATAAGCCATAACCTCATCATCGAGGATGGTCGGCGCTTGATAGCGCCGGCCGCCATGCACCACCCGGTGGCCGACGGCGACGAGATTATCGCCCGGGTGATTTTTTGCGATCCAATCCAGCATCCAGGCCACCAGATCAGCCGTCGCGCCAGACGGCGGATGGGCAACCGCGCCGCCGTTCACAGAAAAAACCGGGGTGGTGTCGATATGATCGATCTCGCCGCGCAGCTTTTGTCGGCGGCCGGTTTGGTCATAAAGCGCGAACTTGATGGTAGAGGAACCGATGTTGAGAGTAAGAATCGTCTCGCTCATTTCTTGGCCTGCAGGCGATGATACACCAGGAGCTGCGCCAGGACGGCGGAGACCACCCGGCTCAGCGCGCCATCGGCGCGGCTGGTGAGCATGATCGGCACCCGCGCGCCAAGAACGATGCCCGCCGCTTCCGCGCCGGCAAGATATTCCAGTTGCTTGGCGATCATGTTGCCGGCCTCCATATCGGGGGCGATGAGAATATCGGCGTCGCCGGCCACCGGCGAGCGGATGCCCTTGGCGTGCGCGGCCTTGGCCGAAATGGCGTTGTCGAAGGCGAGGGGTCCATCGAGGATACCGCCCTTGATCTGTCCCCGTTCCGCCATCTTGCACAAGGCGGCGGCGTCAACGGTCGAGGTGATCTTGGGGTTTACCGTCTCCACCGCCGACAGGATGGCGACCTTAGGCGTCGGCACACCCAGCGCGTGCGCCAGCTCAATGGTGTTTTGCACGATATCGCGCTTGGTCATGAGGTCGGGATAGATGTTGATGGCGGCATCGGCGATGAGCAGCGGCTTCGGATAAGACGCTACGTCAAGAACGAAAACATGGCTCATTCGTCGCTCGGTGCGGATGCCTTTTTCCTTGTCGATGGCGGCGTCCATCACTTCATCGGTGTGGAGCGCGCCTTTCATGATGGCGTCCGCCTTGCCAGCGCGCACCAGCGCCACGGCTTTTTCCGCCGCGGCGTGACTGTGCGGCACGTCGATGCAGGAACAGCCCTCCAAAGTCTGGCCAAGCTTGGCGGCGGCCGCGTCAAGCTTGGGCCGGGGCGCGATCAGGATGGGGGTAATGTAGCCGCCGCGCGCCGCCTCCAGCGCGCCGTTCAACGACAGATCGTCCACCGGATGGACCACCGCGGTGGCGATGGCGGGCAGCGCCTGCGCCTTTTTTAATAACGCCTCGAAATGTGGGTGTTTGGTTGCAGCGTTCATGATCAAAGCCACCGGCGGCGCTTGAAGAACCAGTAGGGCAGAACCGCCGACATGATCATGACGATAATGGCGAGGGGATACCCCCATACCCAATCCAGCTCGGGCATATAGTGAAAGTTCATGCCGTAAATGCTGGCGATCAAGGTCGGCGGCAGAAACACCACGGCGGCGACCGAGAAGATTTTGATGATGCCGTTCTGCTCGCTGCTGATCAGGCCGAGGGTGGCATCCAACAGAAACGAGATATTGTTGCTCAAGTAAGTGGCGTGGTCGCTCAGCGACATCACGTCCCGGCTCAAGGTGGCGAGATTGCGCGCCAACGCTTTTTCCTGCTTGGTTTCGCCCGGGCGGCCGACGAAGCTTAAAATGCGGCCCAGGCTGACCAGACTGTCGCGGGCCTTGGAGGTCAGGGTCTGGCTTTTGCCGATGCGCTTTAAGATGCTTTCATAGTCCAGCCGCTGGCCCTTGTTTTGGGCGAAAACCCCGTTCGAGATGCCGTCCACTTCCTTGTGGATGCGCTCCAGCACATCGGCGACGCGGTCAATAATGGTATCGAGAAGGTTGGAGAGCGCCGCCTCGCCGGATGTATTGAGGGAGGGGTGGCGCACAATCTGCGTGGCGAAGGTGCGGAACGGCTGCGGCTCAGCATAGCGCATGGTGATCAGGACATGGCCGGCCAATACGAACGTAATGGGCGTGCTTTCCGGCTGTTCGGTATCGGCGCGGGTGATGACCGTTGCGGTCAGGTAGACCGCGCCATCCTCCTGGTAGATTCGGCTGGAAAACTCGATTTCCGCCATTTCCTCCCGGCTGGGCAGGGCGATTTTTAAGGCGGCGTCCACCTTGCGGACCTCCTCCGGCGTCGGGTTAAGGAGGTCGATCCACACCGCGCCGGCGGGCAAGGGCTGGCTTTCATCTATGAGGTTGGGGTAGATGCTGCCGGCGGTGAAAATATAAGCGGTGATCATGGGCCGGATCCTTGCTTGGCCGATTCCTCCCCTTAATGCCTCATGCCAAGGCGCAAGTCCATAAGGGGGCTGGCGGGAAGATCGGGAATCTGTCAAAGCACGCGGCGCAGTTCGCTCCGCTCAGGAACGATCAGGCAGGCGATGGGAAAGTCGACGGTGACTGTGGTGCCGGCGCCGCGTTTGCTGGCAATGGCGACTCGGCCATTTTGCAGCTCCGCCAGATTCTTGACGATGGTCAGGCCAAGGCCGACGCCGTCATATTTGCGGGCGAAAGCCCCCTCGACTTGGAAAAAGGGTTCGAACACCCGGTGCAGGTGGTCCTGACTGATGCCGATGCCGGTGTCGCGGACAATGAAGGACACCTTTTCATCCTTAACCTTCAGGCCGACTTCGACGCATCCGCCGCTATCGGTGAACTTCACCGCGTTGCCCAACAGATTGATGAGGATTTGCTTGCACAGACGTTCGTCAAGGTACAGGCGGTAATTTTCAAAGAGCGCCTTGATGCGGATGGCGACACCCTTGGCGTCCGCCTTGGCGCGGACAAACCGCACCGCCGCCTCGATCATTTTTTCCGGATCAAATTCCTCGAATGTCGCATCGGAAGCGCCGGACTCAATTCGCGTTACATCCAGAATATCGTTGATGATCTTAAGAAGGTGTTGGCCGCTATCCAGGATGTAGTTGGAGTATTCCTTATAGGCGGGCTGGCCGATGGCGCCGAACAACTCGCCGGTCATGATCTCGCTAAAGCCGATGATGGCGTTCAAAGGTGTGCGCAGCTCATGGCTCATGGCGGCGAGAAACAGTGATTTTGCCCGATTGGCTGCTTCGGCATCATCGCGGGCGCGGGCCAGCGCCTGCTCACGAGCCCAGGCTTCGGTTACATCCTGCACCGTGCCGGTCATCACCAACGACCGGCCTTCATCGTCGAACAGCACTTCGCCGCGTTCATGCACCACCTTTTCCGTGCCGTCGGGGCATACGATGCGATGTTGGATGGAGTAAGGCTCTTTCTCGTTAAGAGCACGATCCACGGCGTTTTGCACCAGTTGCCGGTCGTCGGGGTGCACATGGCCAATGAAGGCGTCGTAGGAAGCGCCAAAGGTATCCGGGGTTAGACCGAAGATACGATAGACCTCGTCCGACCACAAAAGTTGATTGCTGGCCAGCGTCCATTCCCAGTTGCCGAGGCGGGCGATTTTCTGGGCGTTGGCTAGTCGCGCCTCGCTCCGCCGCAGCGCATCGTTGATGTCGACGAGTTCGGTCACGTCGCGCCCTTCGGCAATCAGAAACTCCACCGAATGGAGGGGGGTCTGTATGGCCTTGAGCGCCAAATCCAATTTGGCGGTACGGCCGTTTTCGCCTTGGACATCGAGAATGAGATGGGAGAATTTCCCTTCGGCCGCCTGCAACACCGCCTCGCGCAATGATGAGCGCTCAACGTCATTGGTCCAGAACGAGGCCTGCCATAGCGGTAAGCCGATAGAAGCCTGCTGGTTGCCGCCAATGAACTGAATGGCCGAGCGGTTCAGCTCAAGAACGTTGCCGTCGGTATCCAAAAGGGCGACGAACTGGTAGGAACCATCAAAGATCGCCCGGAACTTGCGCTCCTTTTCCGCCAGAGCCCGCTCTTGCGCCACGCGCCGGCTGATGTCGCGCAGCACGGCGGTAAATCGCCTGGGGCCGGGCGACTTGTGGTGCAGGATCGAGATTTCCAGCGGCACGACGCTGCCGTCCTTGCGGCGGCCCACCACCGGAGCCCGCTCGCCCATGGTTCTGGCGGCCTCTCCCGAGGCGGCGAAGGCGCGCATGTAGCCATCATGGCCGTGCCGGCGGTCCTCCGGCAACAGGATGGTGAGGGGCTGACCGATAACCTCGTCGCGCTTATAGCCGAAGATGCCTTCGGCGGCGGCGTTGAAATGAGTCAACCGGCCGTCATCTCCGACGGAAATAATGCCGTCAGCGGCTCCGGCTTCAATTTCCTCTAGCTGCGTCACCCGTCCGAACTCTTAAATATATTGTTACGACAGGCACAAAACCCGCGTTTCGGATCGTCTCACAGCTTTAAAAATATATGTTAAGAATGCCTTATGACAGATCGCATGCGCCAAAATATCTAGAGCGCGTATGACCCTAACCTAGGTATGAAATCAAAAAGGGAGGGGTAGGGGGTCACCCCTTCTCGGCAAAGCGCTTGATATCGGCCGAGGTGATGGTTTTGACGCAATCCAAGAGGCTTTTGACGGCAATCCCCTCGATCTCGCGCATGCGCGGCGCCCACGGCTTGTTGTAGCCGGCGAACATGGTCATGCCTTCCATGGATGCCGAAACAAAGAGGGCGACCACTTCCCGTTCCCGTTCGCTTAGCCGCGGATTGATGAGCGGGATGAGATGGTTGAGCACCTTGCGGACCATGAAATAGAGTTCATCCACCCGCTCGGCAATGAAGGGATCGTGGTTGCTTAAAGCCCATAGTTCCGGGAAGAAATGGGTGGTTTTCTTGGTTTGGATGTCTTCTAATATAAGGCGAATAACTTGGGTGAATTTCTCTTCTGCGGTGAGGTTGGGGTCGTCGCGGATATCATCGAAGATATCCATGTAGCTTTGCAGCACGCTGGCGAGAAGGTCGCGAATCAGCGCCTCTTTGGTCGGGTAGTAGTAGGTGACGTTGCCGACATTGAT
Source organism: Pseudomonadota bacterium (assembly GCA_003577275.1). Taxonomy (GTDB): domain Bacteria; phylum Pseudomonadota; class Alphaproteobacteria; order Sphingomonadales; family Govanellaceae; genus PRO5. The sequence continues at coordinate 116,284 of QEVO01000004.1, read as the reverse complement.
GCCGCAGGCCTTGGCGATGCGGCGCATGGTGATCGCCCGGTATCCCTCATCGAGGAGGATATCCAGCGCGGCTTCCAGAATTTCCACAACCCGGGCCTGGCCTTTTTGATAAGCCCCGGTGCCCGGCCTGATCTTCAGCCTAGGAACTTCAAACATCATCGTATCCCCCACCCATCGCCACCCAGGAGATTAATAGCGCTCACTTTAGGTTAAGCCTCAAACCTGTGGTATAGTATTTATTCTCTTGACCTAAATTGTACCAATGAACTAAATTGGACAGAAGTGCAATAATCGACTGCCGTAACCGATGGCAAGACCGAGGGGAGCGTCATGCGAGCGATAGCCTTGATTTTGGGATTGTCCCTGTTCAGCGGTGGCGCCCTGGCCGCCGATTTTCCTGAGCCACTGCCCATTGAGCCGACAGATAACGTCGCGACCTTGCCGGCCAGCTACCCGGATAGCTGGATCTATGCCATGGATGGCAATTTCTACAGCGTCCTTGACGGCAAGGTTCTGATCCTCGATCTCGCGGCGACCTCGCACGAGTTCAAAGGCTATATCGGCGCTGGCCAGTTCGGCAGCTTCCTGGCGGCCTCAACGCGACCGGAGCTTTACGTCGCCGAGACCTATTATTCGCGCCGGGTCAGCGGCGAGCGCACCGACGCCATCGTCATCTATGACAAGCAGTCGCTGAAGAAAAAGGCGGAGATCATTCTGCCCGGCGGCAAGCGCGGTCAATCGGTGACGCAAAAGCACAGCTTCCAGTTCCTCGACAACGAGCGCCTGGCCCTGATCTTTAATTTTACCCCGGCGGCATCGGTGACGGTGGTTGATCTGGTTGAGCGCAAGATATTGAATGAAATCCCCATCCCTGGCTGCAGCCTGATCTATCCCACGGGCAAGCTTGGATTTTCGACGCTGTGCGGCAACGGCACCATGGCCGCCTTCACCCTGGGCGCCAACGGTAAGGTGACGGGCGAGCAACGGACGAAAAAATTCAATGACATCGATAACAACCCGCTCTTTATGAAGACCACCAAGGTCGGCAACACCACCTACTTCGTCACCTTCCTGGGCACCGTGCAGCCCATGGACATGACCGGCACGTGGCCGAAGGTCGGCAAAACCTGGTCCCTGGTGAGCGAGGAGGAGAAGGCCGCCGGCTGGCGTCCCGGCGGCTGGCATATCCTCAGTTCCGATGCCCAAGGTCGCCTTTATTTCCTGATGCAGGAGAAAAGCTATCCCGGCAGCCATAAGGATGGCGGCGGCGAGGTCTGGGTGTTCGACGCCAAAAGCAAGAAGCGCGTGGCCCGCCATGTCCTGAAAACCCACGCCATCAGCATCGAGGTGACGCGCGGCGCAGCGCCCTATCTGGCGGCGGTCAACGCCAATATGGAAATTGACGTCTATGATGCGGTATCCGGTCAGCATCTGCGCACCATCGGCGGCAATCCGGCGCAGACTATCTTTGTGATGCAAGCCTCGGGAGGGTAAGGCGGTGCTGGGGTCCGTCTATCTCGTGGCCGCCGGCGCCTTTCTTGGCCTGCTGTTTTTGGGTGCGGCCATCCATAAGTTTGCCGACCTCGGTCATTTTGCGGCCGTGCTTGAGTCGCAGCGCCTTCTCCCCTTATGGGGGCGCAAGGTTGCTGTGATCGTCCTCCCCCTCCTCGAGCTCGGTCTTGGGGTCGGTCTTCTTATGGAAGCTACCCGCGCGCCGGCAGGGCTGGCGGCGGCGGGCCTGTTGGCGCTCTATGGCGTGGTTTTGGCGATTGGAGCGCGCCGCGGCGCTCATGCCGATGATTGCGGCTGTTCGCTGTTCGGCGCCCGGCCGCCGAGCAACACCCTAGTGTGGCGCAATGGCATACTGGTGATTTTGGCTTTGGGCGTGGCGATGGTGGAAAAGACCGTTGTTCTTCCTGCGATGGCGTGGGGCAATGCGCTCGCCGCCGGCGGCGCCTTCTTTGTTCTTTACACCGCACTGGAGGCGCTGGCCGCCACCCGCGCCCGCATTGTCGCAACGGAGGCCCGTGCATGACAGAAGCCGTGCTGATCTCCCAAGGACTGCTGTGGCTGGCGGTGATCGGCCTTGGCCTTGCGGTCATTGCGCTCGCCCGTCAGGTCGGCATACTTTACGAGCGGGTAGCGCCGGCCGGCGCGCTGGCCGTCAACGCCCGCCTCAAAGTCGGCGAGGATGCGCCGCCGATTTCCGCGCCGACGCTCGACGGCCGGGTGATCGACTTGCGCAACGCCGGCGAGGGCAAGAGCCGCCTGTTGTTCTTCCTGGCGCCGGACTGCCCGATCTGCAAAACCTTGCTGCCGATCTTAAAGTCGGTGCGCAAATCGGAAGCCCAGTGGCTGGATATCGTGCTGGCGAGCGATGGGCCGGCGGCGGCGCACCGCGCCTTTATCGATCATGAAGGATTGCAGGACTTTGCCTACGTGCTGTCCGAGCCGTTGGGCCGGGCGCTGGGCGTGGGCAAGCTGCCCTATGGCGTGCTCATCGACGAGGCGGGCAAAATAGCCGCCTTCGGCATCGTCAACTCGCGGGAACATCTGGAAAGTTTATTCGAGGCTAAGGAACGCGGCGTCGGCTCCATTCAGGATTTTCTGTCGGCGCGCGCATCCACAACAAAGGGAGGCGGCCATGGCCATTCTTGATCGCATGACCGAGCGGGCGACCCGTCGCCTCGCGCAAGGCACATCACGACGCAGCCTGTTGACGGCGCTGGGCGGCATTCTGGTGGGAGCCACCGGCCTGCCGCTGTTGCCGGTGGCGCGAGCCAGCGGCGGCGCTGGGTCTGGATATCCCGGCGTTCTGCCGCAATCCACCGGCGACCCCCAGGATCCGGGGGATCCGGCGAGCTGCGACTACTGGCGCTATTGCGGCATCGATGGCTTTTTGTGCAGTTGCTGCGGCGGCAGCGCCAGCGCCTGCCCGCCCGGCACCGAGATGTCGCCCATCACCTGGATCGGCTCCTGCCGCAATCCGGCGGATAACAGAAATTATATTATTTCCTATAATGACTGCTGCGGCCTGACCAGTTGCGGCCGCTGCATGTGCAACCGCAACGAAAGCGATTTGCCCATGTACCGGCCATCGGCCAATAACGATACCAACTGGTGCCTGAATACCAAGAGCAGCGTCTATACCTGCTCGACGGCGGTGATCATCGGCTACGCCATGGATGAGGAGAAAAAATGAGGCGGGTGTTTACCGCCGCAATTACGTTGCTGTTGAGTAGCGTACCGGCCATCGCCGCAGACGGCGCTGATCTCTATACCCGCTGCGCCGCCTGCCACCTGCCGACCGGGGAGGGGGTGCCGGGCACCTATCCGCCGCTTGCTGACCATATCGGCCATTTCGGCATTTCGCCGGAAGGCCGCGCCTACTTGGTGGCGGTGATCACCAAGGGGGTGATGGGCAAGCTGGAGGTCAACGGTGAAAGCTATCGCGGCATGATGCCGGCCCAGGGCCATGAATTTTCAGATGATGACCTGGCCGCGCTCTTGAACTATCTTATGACGACGTTTCCGCCCCAAGGTAAGGCAAAGCCATTTACAACAGAAGAAGTGGCAAGCCTGAAAGCCCAGACGGCCGGCTTGACGCCCAATGCCGTGCTCAAGGTTCGGCCGCCGCTCGATGAAGGAAACAGCAAATGATGGGGAGCGCTGCCGCTGCTATGATCGTCCTTGCCGCCGCCGGCTTTGTCGGCGTCGACAATCCGTCTACCGCCAAGAACAACTGGATGCTGCATTGCCAGGGCTGTCATCTGCCCGACGGCAGCGGCAGCGCCGACGGCGCGCCGAGCATGGTCGGGATCGTATCCCGTTTCCTTAGCGTGGACGGCGGGCGTGAATATGTCGGCAAGGTTCCGGGCGTGGCCAATGCCGGGTTGGATGACACGGCGCTGGCGGAACTTGTCAACTGGATGCTGCAAACCTACGACAAGGAGCATTTGCCGGCAAATTTCAAACCATATACCGCGCAGGAAATAGGAGCCCTGCGCGAGCGGCCGTATATTGTCGAAGCGGCCGACATGCGACAGCAATTACTGGAAAAAATGCGCTCAATGGAAGCGGCTGGGGAAAACCGGTAAGCCTGTTGGAGTGACGCTATTGTCGCTCTGAATGAAACTTTGACAAACGGAGGAGGAGACGATGTTAGGTCGACACAGTAAGCATACGCGTCAGTATCTTTTTGGTGGCGTTGCCGCCTCGGCGCTTATCCTGGCAATTCCAGGACTGGCGCTGGCGCAGGGCGATTCCGTCCTGATCGGCGAAGTGCTGGTCACCGCGCAAAAGCGCGAGCAAAGCGCTCAGGATGTCGGCATTTCGATGTCCACGTATTCAAATGAGCAGATCCGGGCGCTGGGCTTCACCAATGCCCAGGAAGTGACCGCCCTGGCCGCCGGCATCAGCACCATGCAGCCGAACGGCGAGGCGAACTACGCCATCGGCATCCGCGGCGTCGCCAACAACGATTTCACCACCAACGTCGAAAGCCCGGTCGCCATTTATGTCGACGAAGTTTACATCAGCCAGATGTCGGGCGCCGGCTTCCTGTTGTTTGATGTCGAGCGCGTCGAATTGCTGCGCGGCCCGCAAGGCACGCTGTTTGGCCGCAACGCCACCGGCGGCCTGGTGCATTACATTACCGTGAAGCCGAGCCTCGATGAATTCAATGGTTTTGGCAGCATCACCTACGGCCGCTTCAACCGCATGAAGTTCCAAGGCGCGGTTGGCGTACCGGTGAGTGATAAAGTGGCGCTGCGCGCCTCGTTTGCCACCCATCAGGGCGGCGGCTATGTGGAGAATCGCCTGCGGCCGCAGGATGATCTTAACAACGCCAACGAATCCGCCGGTCGCTTGCAAGCGCTGTTCCAGCCGAACGAGGACGTGGAAATTCTGCTCAACGCCCGCTTCGGCCAGCAGGACATCCGCACCGGCTTCTTTGAATACGCCTCCGCCATTTTCCCGACCGGCGAGGCGACGCCCGGCGTGCCCAATCCCGACCTGGGCGGCTATGTCGACCTGGATGACGATGTGTACGCCGGTGACTATGACACGCCCGGCCATAACGAACTGGACACCTATGGCTACAGCGGCACGCTGAAGTGGAACATGGACTTCGCCACCTTGACCAGCATCACCGACTTCCAGACGGTGAAGCGCGACTACATCGAGGATTCGGACGCCTCGCCGGTGGATTACTTCCAGTTCTTCCTGACCACCGATACCGAGCAGTTCTCCCAGGAGATCCGGCTTAATGGCGAAGCGGATAAGCTGAAGTGGGTCGCCGGCTTCTATTACATGGATTTGAAAGTCCGGGATTCCAACGGCGGCATTATGCGGGGGCTGTTCCAGGCGCTGGCGGACGCTGGCGTATTCGGTGATGAGGCTATTGGCTTGACCTTGGAAGAACTGGGCTTCAATGGCCTGCGCAATCCGTACGCTACCAATACCGAAACCTGGTCGTTGTTCGGACAGTTGGAATATGAAGTTTCGGATCAAATCACGTTGATCGGCGGCTTCCGCTGGATCGAGGAAAAGAAATCACACCTCTACCATAATTACCTGATGTGGTTCCAGGACACGTCTACCAGCGGCATGGACCCCAACGCGACGATTGTCGGCGATGCCTTGCCAGAATCCCCGTATTCCTCGAGCCGCAAGGATGGCAACTGGTCGGCCCGGGTGCAGGTGAACTTCAAGCCCGTCGACAACCTATTGACTTACGCCAGTTGGAACCGCGGCGTGAAATCGGGCGGCTATAATGCGCCGTTGTTCCCGAGCCCCTTCGCGCTCAGCGATGCGTTCATGACTTATGATCCGGAAAAGCTTGACGCCTTTGAAGTGGGCTTCAAATGGGACAGCGCCAACCGCCGGGTACGGATCAATGGTGCGGCGTATTATTATGACTACAACAACTATCAGGCCTTCTCCATCATCGGCCTTGATACCTCCACCTTGAACGCCGACGCCAAGGTCAAGGGCTTCGAGGTGGAAGTCCAGGCGGCGCCGGTCAAGGGGCTCGATATGCAGTTCGGTATTTCCTATATTGATCCCAAGGTTAAGAACGTACCGGGCTTGACTATTGATGCGGATACCGATGGCGATGGCATCGGTGACGTGCTGGCGTTGTTGCCGGGCGCCACGGTCAAGCCGGTGCAGACGCCGAAGTGGAACTTGAATGGCCTCTTGCGCTATGAAGTGTTCATGGCCAATAGCGGCAGCGTGGCCTTCCAGGTGGACGGTATGTACCGCGCCAAGCACCACTTCGCGTTGACCAATTTCCCGGCTTCCACCGAAAGCGGCTATTTCATCGGCAATGCTTCGGTCACCTGGTTCTCGGAAGACGAGAAATGGAGCATGCGGTTCTTTGTCCAGAACTTCACCGACAAGGAATACGTGGTCCAGACCTTTGATTTGTCGGGCAGCGTCAGCAACGGCGGGCTCTTTGGCCTTATTGAACAGTATTACGGACGGCCGCGCACCTGGGGCGCAAACCTCAGCTACTCCTTCTAAAGGAAGTAGCTCAGCCGCCCGTTTTCGCCTATACCTCTCCCCCTTCCAGGGGTGGTCTCTCTTACAGGGGTCTTGCGCTACCGCCCGTTTTCGCCTATACCTCTCCCCCTTCCAGGGGGAAAGGGTTAGGGTGAGGGGGTCGCTCAGGGCGTTATAGGTAATTTCCCTGCTGTCGCTGTGGCCGGGGTGGTATAAACTGTACCGCCCCGGCCCAGCCTATCTGGGTGAGGAAAAAACAATAAGCCGAGGCTGTAAGGTGTTAAGAGATCAAAGCTATGTCTGCGGCGTCAGCACGACGCCCTTGATGTATAAAACCATCGGCCAGGCGCTCGATGATGCGGCGGCGCGCTGGCCCGACAACGAAGCCCTCATCGTCCCCCATCAGGGAGTGCGCCTGACCTATGCCGCGCTGAAGACGGCGGCTGAGGACATGGCGGCGGGTTTGGTCAAGTTGGGACTTGAAGCCGGCGATCGCATCGGCATCTGGTCGCCCAATCGGGCGGAGTGGGTAATTACTCAGTTCGCCACCGCCAAGGCGGGGCTCATTCTGGTTAATATCAACCCGGCCTACCGGACGGCGGAGCTGGAATATGCGCTGAACAAGGTCGGCTGCAAGGCGCTGATCCTCGCCCCCGCATTCAAATCGTCGGACTATGTGGCGATGATTCGCGAACTCGCCCCGGAGGTCGATCTGTGTGATCCCGGCGCGCTCCATGCCGACCGGCTGCCCGACTTGAAGCTCTTAGCCACCCTGGGCGATCACCCGCCGGCGGGCTTCATGGCTTACGGCGCCATCGCCAAGGCGGCTGATGCGCAAAGCCGGGCGCGACTGGCTGCGCTCGCGGAGACCTTCAGCCCCGATGATCCCATCAATATTCAGTTCACCTCGGGCACCACCGGCTTTCCCAAGGGGGCGACGCTGACTCACCACAATATCCTCAATAACGGTTATTTCGTCGGCGAGGGTCAGCGCTTTACCGACCAAGATCGTCTGTGCGTCCCGGTGCCCTTGTATCACTGCTTCGGCATGGTGATGGGGGTATTAAACTGCGTCACCCACGGCGCGGCCATGGTGTTCCCGGGCGAGGCGTTCGATCCCTTAAGTGTGCTGCAAACCGTGGAGCGCGAGCGCTGCACGGCGCTTTACGGCGTGCCCACCATGTTCATCGCCGAGCTGGAGCACCCCGAGTTCAAGAAATTCGATCTCTCCAGCTTGCGCACCGGCGTCATGGCCGGCTCGCCCTGTCCGGTGGAGGTGATGAAGCGGGTGATCGCCGAAATGCACATGAAGGACGTCACCATCTGCTACGGCATGACGGAGACGAGCCCAGTCAGCTTCCAGACCTTGCCCGATGATCCTTTGGATAAGAAAGTGGGATCGGTGGGCCGCGTGCATCCCTTCATCGAGGTTAAGATCATCGATGAGGAAGGGCGCACCATGGCGCGGGGCGAGCGGGGCGAGCTCTTGACCCGCGGCTATAGCGTCATGCGCGGCTATTGGAACGACGAGGAGAAAACCAGGGACGCGGTGGACGCCGGCGGCTGGATGCATACCGGCGATCTCGCCACCATCGATGAGGCCGGCTACTGCAACATCGTCGGCCGGGTCAAGGACATGATCATTCGCGGCGGCGAGAACGTCTATCCCCGCGAAATCGAGGAATTTCTCTATCGCCACCCCGCCATTCAGGACGTCCAGGTGTTCGGCGTGCCTGATCATAAATATGGCGAGGAAGTGTGCGCCTGGATCAAATTAAAAGATGGGGAAACGTTGACGGCGGAAGGCGTGGCGTCCTTCTGCAAAGGACAGATCGCCCATTATAAGGTGCCAAAGCACATTCGATTTGTCCGTGAATTCCCGATGACGGTCACCGGCAAGGTGCAAAAATTCGTCATGCGGGAAGAAATGTCGAAGGAACTAGGGCGGCGTGAAGCAAAAACCGCCTGATGATGTGGAAGAATTACCCGAAGGAGTGAAGTCATGACAGCGTTCAAATTACTGATCGGCGGCAAACTTGTCGATGGCGACCAGACCATGGACGTCATCAATCCGGCAACCGAGGAGGTCATCACCAAATGCCCTCGCGCCTCAGAAAAACAGCTCAATGAAGCAGTCGCAGCCGCCAAGGCGGCGTTTCCCAAGTGGTCGCAGACCAGCATCGAGGAGCGCAAAAAGCTCCTCAATAAATTGGCCGACAAGATCGATGAACATGCCGGTGAATTGGCGCGCCTGCTGACCCAGGAGCAAGGCAAGCCATTGCCGGAAGCGCAGTGGGAAATCGGCGCTACCGCAGGTTTTGTCCGTTATTTCGCTACCCTCAATCTGCCGGTGGAAGTGATCGAGGATACCAAGGAAAAGCTCGTTGAAATGCATCGCCGGCCCTTGGGCGTCATTGGCGCGATCATTCCCTGGAATTTCCCGGTGCTGATTGTTTCCTTCAAGCTGCCGGTGGCGCTCTTGGCCGGCAACACCGTGGTCGCCAAGCCGGCGCCGACCACGCCGCTTACCACGCTGCGGCTCGGCGAGCTCATGGCCGAGATCTTCCCGGCCGGCGTTGTCAATATCATCACCGACCAGAACGATCTTGGCGCAGCGATGACCAAGCATAAGGATATCGCCAAGATTTCGTTTACCGGCTCATCAGACACCGGCAAGAAGGTGATGGCCAGCGTTGCCGAGACCTTGAAGCGGCTGACCTTGGAGTTGGGCGGCAACGATGCGGCGATCGTCTTGAACGATGTCGATCCGGCAAAAGTCGCGCCGAAAATCTTTGGCGGCGCGTTCATGAACGCCGGTCAGGTGTGCCTTGCCATCAAGCGGGTTTACGCCCACGAGTCGATTTATGATAAACTGTGCGATGAGTTGGCCAAGATCGCCAATAACGCGGTTGTCGGCGACGGCCTGGAGCAGGGTACGGCCATCGGCCCGCTGCAAAACAAGATGCAGTATGAAAAAGTGAAGGGCTTTCTGGCTGACGCCAAGAAAAACGGCAAGGTCATCGCCGGCGGCGATGTCTTGGATCGCCCTGGCTACTTCATCCGCCCCACCGTGGTGCGCGATGTCGCCGAAGGCACCAAGATCGTCGATGAAGAGCAGTTTGGCCCGGTGCTGCCGGTCATCAAATACAAAGATGTCGATGACGCCATCAAGCGCGCCAATGCTACGCCTTACGGCTTGGGCGGGTCGGTGTGGACAACTGATCTGAAGCGCGGCAAGGAGTTGGCGGAGCGTATCGAGGCCGGCACGGTATGGATCAACAGCCACATCGACCTTGCGCCGCACATTCCCTTTGGCGGCGCCAAGCAATCGGGTATCGGCGTTGAATTCGGCCAGGCCGGCTTGGAGGAATTTACGCAACGCCAAGTCATCAATATCACTCGCTGACACAGGGGATATCAGCGTGCCGCAGCATGAGAGTACGTCGTGGCGCTCGAAGGCGAAAAAAAGCGATGGCCGGCGGCAGCCGGCTTGAGCGCCATGACGCGCCGCGGCGCGTTAACCAGACTGGGCAGGCTGTTCCTTGCGGCGGTGGCGGTAGGCGCAGCGTTGGCGGACTATGGCCGCCGCGGCCGCGCCCTTGCCGCCACCGCCATCCGGCCGCCTGGCGCTTTGCCGGAACCGGAATTCTTGGCCGCCTGCGTACGCTGCGGCCTGTGCGTGCGTGACTGCCCGTATGACACCCTGCGCCTGGCCGAGATGGGAGAGCCGGTGCCGGTTGGCACGCCGTTCTTCCTCGCCCGCGATATTCCCTGCGAGATGTGTGAAGACATCCCGTGCGTCAAAGCTTGCCCAACCGGCGCGCTCGATCCGGCGCTTACCGACATCAAGGCCGCTGACATGGGGCTTGCCGTCTTCGTCGGCGTCGATCGTTGTTACAGCTTCAATGGCGTTGGCGCTTGCCGCGCCTGCTTCATCGCCTGTCCGGTCAAGGGCGAGGCGATCACCATGGAACTCCTGGTCAAGGATGGCCGCTCGGTATTCCTGCCGACCGTTCATGCCGAGTCCTGCACCGGTTGCGGCAAATGCGAGAAGGACTGCATCACCGAGGAAGCTTCGATCAAGGTACTGCCGCGTCGATTGGCGCAAACGGATACCGGACTTGCGGGGCGTCATGGATAAGATCGTGCCGGCGCCCTTTGGCAAATGGCTGATCCTGCGGCGCTTGTGCCAGTTCGGGATATTGGCGCTGTTTCTGGCCTCGCCCTGGCTTGGCGTATGGCTTCTGAAAGGAAACCTTGCATCCTCCCTGGTATTGGAGCGGCTGCCGCTGACCGATCCGTTCATCGCGCTGCAGTCGCTGGCCGCCGGTCACGATCTTGCCGCGACAGCCGTGCTGGGCGCTCTTATCGTTGCCGGTTTTTATCTGCTCGTTGGCGGCCGCGCCTATTGCGCCTGGGTATGTCCGATCAATCCGGTGACGGATGCCGCTGCCGCCTTGCGCCGCGCCTTCGGCTTGCGCGCGACATGGAAACTGCGGCGTCAAACTCGATATTGGATCGCGGCTGCGGTGGTGGTGGCGTCGGCAGTGACCGGAACCATTGCCTGGGAAGTGATCAATCCGATCACCATGCTGCATCGCGGTTTGGTCTTCGGCATGGGCGCGGCGTGGGTGGTGGTTCTCGCCATTTTCCTGTTTGACCTTTTTGCCGCCAAGCATGGCTGGTGCGGTCATCTCTGTCCCGTCGGGGCCTTCTACGGCGTGCTCGGCAGCGCCAGCCTGTTGCGCGTCAGCGCCGTGCGCCGCGATGCCTGCACCCATTGCGGCGATTGTTTCCACATCTGCCCCGAACCGCAGGTCATCAACCCGGCGCTCTATGGCGGCGCAAGCGGCGTCAGTCCGGTCATCACCGACCGCGACTGTATCAATTGCGGCCGCTGCCTGGATGTCTGCGGCGAGGATGTTTTTCAATTCACGACGCGCTTTGGGGCAGGCCATGCTCCAAGCTCGAAGCAAAAGAATGAAAGGGCCAATCAGAAATGACCTCCAACATGCAGGATTATGATGCCGTCCGCGCCTCCTTTCGCTGGGAGCGCCCCACCATGTACAACTTCGCCCGCGAGGTGATTGACGCCTGGGCGGCCCGCGACCCCAGCAAATTGGCGCTCCATTGGGTTGATGATTACGGCCATGAAGCCAAGCGCACCTTCGCCGACATCAGCGTCCGCTCGCAGCAGTTGGCGCGGGCGCTGGCCAATCTCGGCGTTTCGCGCGGCGATACGGTGATCGTCATCCTCGGCCGTCAGATCGCCTGGTGGGAGACGGTAAGCGCCTGTCTTCGCATGGGGGCGGTGGTATCGCCCGGCACCACGCAACTCTCGGCCAAGGATATCGCTTATCGCGTGCAGGCGTCGCGCGCCGTGGCGGTGATTACCGATGACGCCAACGCCGCCAAGGTGGATGGCGTGCGCCATGAATGTTTGAGTCTGAAGGCGTTCCTGGTGGTCGATGCTGAGCGTCCGGGATGGGTCAATTTCGAAGCGGCGCTCATGGGCGTCAAGGCTGATTTTCCGGCGGTCGATACCCGCGCCGACGAGGATGCGCTGTGCTATTTCACCTCGGGCACCACCGGCTATCCGAAGATGACCATTCATACTCACTCGTATGCCATCGGTCATCAAACTACGGGGCGCTATTGGCTCGATCTGCGGCCCGAGGATCTGCATTGGAACATCTCCGATACCGGCTGGGCGAAGGCGGCGTGGAGCAGCTACTTCGGCCCGTGGTCGCAGGGCGCGGCCATGTTCGTTCATCACACCGGCGGCTTTGACGCCAAACGCACGCTTGATCTGTTGGCGCGCCATCCCATCACCACCATGTGCGGCGCGCCCACCATCTACCGCATGGTGGTGCTGCAGGATTTATCGAAATACAAGTTTCCCCATCTGCGCCACTGTGTGGGCGCCGGCGAGCCTTTAAATCCGGAAGTGATCGAAGTATGGAAGCGCGCCACCGGGCTTGTTATCCGCGATGGCTACGGACAAACCGAAACCGTGCTCTTGTGCGGCAGCTTTCCCTGCCTGCCGCCGCGCATCGGCTCCATGGGCAAGCCGTCGCCGGGCATCGATCTCGATGTGGTGGATGACGACGGCAACGTGTTGCCGCCTGATACGGAAGGTAACATTGCAATTCGGGTAAAACCGGAACGGCCGCAAGGGCTGTTTAAAGGTTATAAAGGCAATCCGGAACAAACCGCGTCCGTGTTCAAGGGTGATTGGTATTTTACCGGCGATCGCGCCACCAAGGATAAGGACGGCTATTTCTGGTTTGTTGGCCGCGCCGATGATGTGATCTTGTCATCAGGCTACCGCATCGGTCCGTTTGAGGTGGAGAGCGCGCTCATTGAGCACCCGGCGGTGGCGGAATCGGCGGTGGTGGCCAGTCCCGACCCGACCCGGGGCGAGGTAGTCAAGGCCTTCGTCATCCTGGCGCCGGGCTATAAGGGCTCGGATGAATTGGTCAAGGAATTGCAGGAGCACGTAAAGTCGGTCACTGCGCCCTACAAGTATCCGCGCAAGATCGAATTCGTCGACAACCTGCCCAAAACCGTGTCGGGTAAAATCCGTCGCGTCGAACTGCGCCAGAAAGAATGGGCTGAGGTGCGGTAATGAAAAAAAGGCGGCTCGTGAGAGCCGCCTTTTTAAGACGAGTGTAGGGTAAGCTTACTTGCGACGGCGGGCCAGGCCGAGACCCATCAGGCCAAGACCGACAATGCCGAGCGCCGCCGGAGCAGGCACCGGAGTGCCGGGACGGATCGTCAACTGCAGCTGATAGTTGTCGCCTTCCTCGGTCAGCGCGCCGCTGAGGAACGCCCACATCATAATCGAGTAATCGCCGGTATACGGCAGCACGCCCATGGTTTGCGGGTCGGAGAACGGCCCCGCAAAGCCTGGCAATTCGGGAATTTCGTCGTCACCGCTATCAACCAGAACCCAGGTAGCGTCGTCAGTGCCGAAGTAAAGGGAGAACGCCAGATCAAGGGCGGCGTCCAAGCGGTGGCCGGTGATGACGGCGAAATCGCCGGCATTGGCGGTAAATTTCCAGTAGTCATTGTTGGCGCCGCCATCGGGCTCATCGATATGGCCGGTTACGGTATCGCCGGAATTAATGGTGCCGTCATAAACGACCGGCGCGGCCACGGCCGCGGTGCCGATCATCGCCCCCGCCAGAATGCCGGCGGCGAGAAGGTGTTTTAAAGACGCGAGATTCATTGTTACTTCCCCTCCTGAGGATTATCCTGATAGCGCCTCCAAGACGCTCGGTGAGCAGTAAAGCAAATCGCAGGCCAATTTTTTAACTTATTGATATATAATAATAAAATATGAATTTTGGTTACTCATGACGGCGAAGTTGTCAAGTAATCCGACACTAAATATGGTTAATGCCGCCGCGCCGGGCCCGGCTTGATTTCGGGGCGAAGGGCCCCCATAAAGGCGGCCATGTCAACCTCTTATCCCATCATCCGGCTGGTCAAAGGCGGCGGCAAGCGGGCCCGCCACGGCCATCCCTGGATCTTCTCCAACGAAATCGCCATGACGGCCTCGGCCAAAGCCCTTGCGCCGGGTTCGCTCGTGGTCATCGAGGATGCCGGCGGCGAGGCGCTTGGCCTTTATGGCTTCAACCCCCACACCTTGATCGCCGCCCGCTTGTTGACGAGGAATATTGAGGCGGCGATCGATGCCGGCTTTATGACCGAGCGGATTCGCAGCGCCGTTCAGTTGCGCAATCAGTTGTTCGATCGTCCCTATTACCGGCTGATCCACGCCGAGGCCGATGGCCTGCCGGGGCTGGTCATCGATCGCTTCGGCGATGCGGTGGTGGCGCAGGCCAATACGGCCATGATAGATCGTCTATCGCCGCCGCTGATCGAGGCGCTGGAGCAAACCCTGTCGCCGGCGCGCCTCATCTTCAAGAATGATAGCCCAGCGCGAAAACTCGAAGGACTGGAATTGACAACCTTTGCGGCCAAAGGCGGCGAAGAGTCGCTGGCAGTTGAGGAAAATGGTTTGCGGTTCGTGTGCGATCCGCTGGGCGGACAAAAAACCGGCTGGTTTTATGATCACCGCGATAACCGCGCCTTTGTGGCGAAACTCGCCAAAGATCGGCGGGTTATCGATTATTATACCTACGCCGGCGGCTTTGCCGTCACCTGCGCGGCCTCGGGCGCTTCTTCAGTCGTTGCCGTTGATCGCTCGGAAGGATCGCTGGCGTTGGCGGAACAAGCGGCGCGATTGAATGGTGTCGCTGATCGGGTAAGCGTCCAGCGCGCGGAAGTATTCGCGGATGCCGAAAAACGCGGCGCGGCAGGTGAGCGCTTCGGCGTGGTGATCGCCGATCCGCCGGCGTTCGTGAAATCGAAAAAGGACTTGCAGCCGGGGTTGAAAGGCTATCGCAAGCTGGCGCGGTTGACATCCGCGTTGGTGGAGCCCGGCGGATTTTTGTTCCTCGCCTCGTGCAGCCACAACGTTGGCGTCGCCGACTTCGCCGAGACCTGCAAGCGCGGCCTCGATGATGCCGGACGCACTGGCCGAATCTTGAAAACATCCGGCGCCGGAGCGGATCATCCCGTTCATCCGGCGCTGCCGGAAACGGCTTATTTGAAAGGCATCCTCTATCAGCTCGATTGAGGTTGAAAGCAATTATTTCCGGCGCTTGCCTACCTATCGCGCATTGACGCACGACGGCGTTTGCCTATGATCCCTGCGGATATGAAATAAAGGGGTCTTGCATGCGGGTCGTTGTTGTTGGCGCGGGGCTGCTGGGCGTTTCCACCGCCTATTTTCTGGCTAAAAGCGGTCATCAAGTGACGGTGCTTGATCGGGCAACCGATGCGGCGCGGGAAACCAGCTATGCCAACGGCGGCATCGTCACGCCCAGCATGGCCGATCCCTGGAATGCGCCCGGCGTCTGGCGGCTCCTGCTGAAGTATCTCGGCAAGGAGGATTCGCCCTTTCTCTTGCGCCCCAAGGCCATGCCCAGTTTGGTCACCTGGGGCTTGACGTTCCTGTGGCATTCGGGCGTCAAGCGGTTTCGCGCCAATACCAGCCATAACGTGCGCCTTTGTTCTTACAGCATGAGCGTATTAGGCGAGCTGGAGCGCGAGCTGTCGCTGGCCTACGACAAGGGCCCCGGCGGCACCATCAAGATCTTTCGCGACAAGGCGGCTTTTGACGCCGTGTTGAATATGGCGGCGTTCCTGGCCGAGTTCGGCGTACGTTATGAAATCGTCGATGCCAACGGCGCGATTGAAAAGGAGCCGGCGCTCAAGCCGGTTGCCCATGATATCGCCGCCGGCATCTTCTATCCCGATGATGGATCCGGCGATGCCCGGCTGTTTACGCTTCGCTTGGCCGATGCCGCAAGAAAGCTTGGCGTCGCATTTGAATTCGGCGTCACGGTGGAAGGAGCGGCGCGTCAGGGAAGGGAAGTGCGCGCCGTGCGCACCTCGGTGGGCGAGTATGCGGCGGATGCCGTGGTGATCGCCGTCGGCAGCTACAGCGGCCGCGTAGCCCGCGCCTTTGGCGGCGGCGTGCCGGTGCGACCGGTGAAGGGCTATTCCATCACCACACCGCTGGGCGGCTGGAATGGGGGGCCGAAAATTCCGGTGATCGACGATCATTTTCACGCCGTGGTGACGCCGTTGGGCGAGCGCCTGCGGGTCGGCGGCACGGCTGAGTTCGCCGGCTATGATCCACGGCTGACGCCCTCGCGCATCGACAATTTGAAGCGGTTCGTGGTGGCGCTTTTTCCCGACTACGCGCCCTTCATGAAGGAGGAGGACATCGAACCGTGGTGCGGCTTTAGGCCGATGAGCGCCGATGGCGTGCCGATCATGGGCCGCGGCCGTTTGGAGAACGTATATTTCAACACCGGGCATGGCCATTTGGGGTGGACCATGGCGGCCGGGGCGGGACGCATGGTTGCCGATCTCATGAGCGGCCGCGAACCGGCCATTGATCCGCAGCCCTATCGCCCACTCCGCTTCTAACCCTCTGCCATTACAGAAAAAAATTCTGTCGCTGCAAATGGAGGATTCCTTAATAGATTCCAGTGTATTATGATAGGGTCTTAAACCTAGTCGGGTTGACGGGCGGAGGAATTGAGGGATGCAGTATCGAACGGGATATCCGTTCTGGTTTCAAAGCATGAAGGGAGCCATTCTTTGGCTGACGATGGCCTTGCTGGTGGTGGGCGGCAGCGCCTCCCCAACCCTGGCGGCCAAACGCACGCCATCCGCCATTGTGATCAACGAGGCCACCGGGGAAGTCTACTTCGCCCGCGGCGCCGATCGCCAAGGCTATCCCGCCTCGCTAACTAAAGTCATGACCCTCTATCTGGTATTTGATGCCTTGAAGAACGGCGGTCTGACGCTCGATCGCAAGCTCCCCGTCTCGCCCGTGGCGGCGGGACGTTCGCCGACCAAGCTGTGGCTGGCGCCGGGATCGACCATTACGGTGCGGGAAGCCATCCTTGCCTTGGTGACGCTGTCGGCCAACGATGCCGCCACCGTGCTGGCGGAAGCGATGGGCGGCACGGAGAGGCAGTTCGCCAAGATGATGACGGCGCGGGCGCATGAGCTCGGCATGACGCAGACGCGGTTCATGAACGCTTCCGGTCTGCCCAACAGCGCGCAGGTGTCAACGCCGCGGGACATGGCCAAGCTCGGCGTCGCCATCCGCCGTGATTTTCCCGAATATTACACCTTCTTTTCAACCCGCGAGTTTAGGTACAACGGACGGACTTATCGCAATCACAACCGTCTGTTGGGGAATTTTCAAGGCGTTGACGGCATCAAGACCGGCTATACGGCGGCCTCGGGCTTCAATCTGGTCAGCTCCGCCGAGCGCGACGGCACCCGGCTGGTGGGCGTGGTGTTCGGCGGCAATACGGCGGCGGCGCGGGATGCTTACATGCGCTCCATCCTGACCAACGCCTTTGACGGCCAGGGCTTGGCAACCATGCCGCCCAAGGTGCTGGAAGCCTCGATCAAGGCGCCCTCGACGCAAGTGGACCGCGCTGTTTACCAAGGCCGGCAGTGGGGCATCCAGGTCGGCGCCTTCCGCAATTACGGCGCGGCGCAGCGCCTGGCGGAGAGCGCCATTACCATCGTGCCGGCGGGCGAGCAATTGAGCGTCAAGGTGGCGGGCCCCGGCAAGAAGACCCGCAAGCCCTTATACCGCGCCCGCCTCATCGGGTTTTCCACCATCGAAGAAGCGCGCAAAGCCTGCGACCACCTCAAGCAAAACAACTTCGGGTGCCTGCCGGTATCGCTGTGAATATCAGATTTGCAGCCGCCGCGTTGTCGGATAATTTGACACTTTTTCCGATCATCAATCGCCGCTAAACACCTAACACCTTAGAGACAAATAAGATATTCCCCTGGCACAAGGATTGCTTTGTTCCAGGGTAGGCATTTTTTTTGCGTCATTTTCATTTTTGGAGGGCTCCCATGAAGGCATTAAGTATCGCTGGCGTGGCGCTGTCGGCGGCGCTGAGCTTCGCCACGGTCGCGCATGGCGCGGTCATCTACAACAACGGGGGTCCCAACGGCGTCAGCGGCAATGACGCGACCCAATGGGTCCAGGCTGAGGACTTCGGCTTTGGCCTGGGCGCGACGGTGGGCGGCGCCGGCGTCTATATCGCCGGCTTTGGCGGTATCGGCAATTGGGACGGCGCCATTGACTATTGGGTTTTCGGCGACAGCGGCGGTACGCCCGGCGCGGTGCTGGCCAGCGGTTCGGGCCAGAATGTCGCCACCTCAGACAGCGGCATTGCTTGGGGGTTTGGCGGCAACGCTTGGCTGGTGGACTTTGATTTCGCCTCGAACTTCAATGCGGTGGCCGGCAACACCTATTGGCTCGGCGTTCATCTGTCCACCAACTATGACCGCGACGACATCTATTGGGTGACCACCGCCAACAACGGCACCACCCGCGGCAACGAAAGCAATGGCGGCGCTTTCAATAACTGGTCCAACAATGGCCAGGAACACGCCTATTACCTGAAGGGCGCACGAGTGCCGGGCGAAGTGCCGGCTCCGGCGGCGCTGAGCATCGTCGGCCTCGGCCTTGCCGGTCTGGGACTGGCGCGCCGCCGCAAGTAAGTTTTTCTCGATTGCTGAGATTTAAGAGGCGGCCCCTGCGGCCGCCTTTTTCATATGCGACTCAAAGCTCATTCTTGAATATCTGTCCGCCTTTCATGATCAGCGGCAGGTGGCGGCCGTTCTCGGTCAGGAGGCCGATGTCCGCCAGCGGGTTGCCGTTGACCACGATCAGGTCGGCGTAAGCGCCGGGCGCGATGCAACCGATCTCGCCTTGGCGCTGCATGATTTCGGCGTTGACGGAGGTTGCCGAGCGCAGGATGTCGATGGGCTTTAAGACCTCGGCGCGGACGCGAAATTCATGACATTGCCAGGTGTACAAGGGGCCGATGAGGTCGCAACCGAAACCCATGGGCGCGCCGGCTTTGTGCAAGTTTTCCAAGCATTGCAGACCGACCACCAGGGTTTCCTCCAGCTTTTCCAGCGATCGCTTGGGAAAGCCCAGTTTTGCTCCTTCTGCCTTGAGTGCGAACATGATGGTCATGGTGGGCACGGCATAGGCCCCGCGTTCGGTTAAGAATTTCGCCGTCGGCAGGTCGATGAAGGTGGCGTGTTCGATGGAGCGCACGCCGGCTTCGACGCAGCGGCGGATGGCGGCGATGGGATGGCAGTGGGCGGCCACATATTTTTTTGCCCGCTCAGCCTCTTCCACCACGACGCGGATTTCCTCCATGGCGAACTGACACACGTCCACCGGATCGGTGGGCGAGGAAACGCCGCCTGAGCCCATGATCTTGATGTGATGCGCACCCTTGCGAATCTCCTCGCGCACCGCCCAGCGCACCTTGTCGACGCCATCAACGATAACGCCAAGAGAATCCGCGTGTACCCGACAAGCGCATAGGTCATGCTCCGCATGGCGATGATCGCGCATGTCGGCATGGCCGCCGGTCTGCGACAGCACGCGTCCGGCATAAAAAAGTCGCGGCCCCTCGATCAATCCTTCATTCAACGCCATCGCCAGCCCGACGTCGCCGCCGCCGGTATCGCGGATGGAGGTAAAGCCGCATGATAATGCGAATCTTAACACCCGCGCCGCGTGATGGGCGAAATAGGTCGGGTGAAACTGTGTCGCGTCGCCGACATTCAAGGAAGATATGTGCGGGTGGGCGTGGGCGTCGATCAGCCCCGGCATCAGCGTCCGGCCGCCGGCATCGATCACCCGGGCATTGGGCAGCTTCACGGGGCCCGCCGTCACTTCACGAATGCGCTCGTCATCGATCACGACGCTGGCGCCTGCCAAAAGCTCGGCGTTCGCGCCGTCAAACACATTGGCGTTTTGCAGAACGATCATCGACATGGGGCAGCCCTCCTTAGGAGTGGCTTCCAGGGTATCTGCTGTTGGGAACGATGGACAGCGCTGAAGTGAGGGAGACAGGGCCCTTCGATGGGTGATCAGCGCGCTGTTCTAAGCGCGACGCAGGCTTTTCTTGCGCGCAGGAGCCATGGTCGCGGCGGCGCGCCAGCCCTCAAAAAGGAGGAGAATATGCCGGCGCAGGCGCTCGACATAGGTTGCGTTGTCCATATCCTTCTCAGCCACGATATAGTCTTGGAAATTGTGGTTGAGAATGGCGTAGATAACCGTCGCCATGTCGGCCAAATCCAGTCCCTGGCGCAATTTTCCCTGACGGCTGGCGTTTAGCAGGAGTTCGCGGATTTGCATGGCGATGAAGGCGTCGACCTCGCGGCGCAGCGCCTCGAACGGTTCGCCATAGCCAAGATCAAAGCCGATGAGGCCCTTCAATAATTCCTTGTGCGCCCAGTGGTCGCCGAATTTATAGGAACTGACGAGCTTGAATACAGCCTCGGCCGGATCAAGCGGCGGATTCATCAATACCTGTTCGCCGGCCTCGCGGATGGCGGTGATATCAGGCCACAGCAGTTGGCATAAAATGCCGCCCTTGGAGCCGAAATATTTATAGATGGTGGCGACGCCAACCTCGGCGCGGGCCGCGATGTCCTCGACATTGGTTTGGGAGAACCCTTGTTCCTGGAACAAAAGATCAGCAACGCGCTTGATGGCCTCTTCGCGCTGTTGGCGTTGCTTCTGGCGCAGGCTGGTCATAGAAAAATAAATATCTCCTAGCGAATGTACTCGCCGCCGGCGTGGGAGCGCGGAAACTCACGCACCAATTTCAGGTACTTCGCCAGCATGGCGTCACTGGCGGTCAGATAGCCCGGCGCGTACTTGATGGTGCGCAAGATCGGCTTGTCTTCACCGACCTGCACCTTGGCCAGATGATAAAGACCGGCCAGCGTCTGGTCGACGATTTGCTGGTCGGCTGGGCTGCCGTCGCCTTTTTCCGTGGCCAGGATGAAATAGGTGCTGGTATGGCCCGGCTTGGGGATGCCGAAAGGGGTCATGACGCCGATCCAGCGGCCGCCGATGTTGCCTTGCATCATAAAGATGCTGGTGCCGAAAATGCCGGCCTTGGTTTCAAGAGCGCCGCCCTTGTTGTCGGTGTAATAGCCGTCGAGCCTGCCCTGCATGGAGTAATTATTCCACACCAGGCAATCACGGTATTGCTTGTGATCGAACGCGATCTTGTGAACAATTTTGATGTGCTGCCAATCGGGCGTGTTGGCGCAGATCACCCAGGGGTCTATGGGGTAAATCGGTACGTCGTATTCAACGCGGATGGCGAGCGCATCGGCGGGTTTATCAAAATCCGGAATCTCCCACCACGGTGTTTCGCCATTAAACGCCCAGATGACGCCGTATTTATCGGCGGACGGGTATTTAAAGAGGCAGGCCTTGGGCGCGGGATCGCCGATGGCGGTGGCGGCGACATAGCCATCGGTATTAAAGCGCCATTCATGGAAGGCGCACTGAATCTGATCGCCCACCACCTTGCCGACGGAGAGATCCGCGCCGACATGGGGGCAGTAGGCGCTCAACACGTGCACCTCGCCTTGACGGTCGCGCATCACCACCACGCGGCCGTCGAGAAAGCCGAAGCCCCGCATCTCGCCCGGCGCGATTTCGCTGCTTTTGCACAAGGGAAACCAGGATTCGGTGAAGACGCCGTTCTCGCCCTCCGCCGGCAGGCGGTCGGCGATACGCGGCGGACGTGATTTAACGGATGCGGCAGCCTGGCGCTGCGTGGCGCTGGTGGTCATCGTGCATTCTCCCTTCCTCCGCCATGTTCGGCGCGTTTCCAATAGATAGAACACCAGTTTTTCTCTTTGTAAAGAAAAATTTGAAATTTCTCTACAAATGTGTTTTCCTACAATCACCTCTATAAATCACCTGAGCGAAAAAGGAGGGGAGGGAGCGTTGCCGATGGGTGCACATCAGCGGCGCAGCGATACCGAATCGACGATTCGGGCTTTAGCCTTTCCCGCCAATGACGCTCTCCAACCCTAGCGGAGAACACTCATGGCGAAAGCTAATCAAATCCTGCATATGAATGAAGCGGTGGAAAAGCCCTTGGGCTTTGCCGCCGTGGCGCAGTCGGGCAACATGCTGTATCTTTCAGGGATTATCGCGGCGGATGAGACCATGAAGGTGGTGGCGCCGGGCGACATGGCGGGGCAGATCACGCAGATCTACAATCAGATGGAAGCGACGCTCGGCATGTACGGCGCGGATTTATCGCACGTCGTCAACGAGATCATTTTCGTCACCGATCTGCAGGCGCTGCTGGGCGCGGGGGATGCCCGCACCAAGCGCTACGCCAAATGTGCGCCGCCGGCATGCACCGCGGTGCAGGTGTCGGGCTTGTTTCTGCCCGAGGCGATGATTGAAATTCACGCGGTTGCGGAAATGCCATAACACACAAAAGGGGATAGAGAGAGATGAAGACAGCGTTTGTCACCGGCGGCACGGGGTTCGTTGGCCTCAATTTGATTGAGGCGTTGCATAACGCTGGCTGGACGGTGACGGCGCTTCATCGCCCCGGGGCCGATACGGCAGAACTTACGGCGCTGGGGGCCAAGCTGGCGCCCGGCGATATCGTGGACGCTGCCAGTCTCCGTCGCGCCATCCCCGACGGCGTCGATGCGGTCTTTCACGTCGCCGGCAGCATCAATGTGTGGCGGGTCAAGAACGATGAGCAGACCCGCATCAATGTCGACGGCACCCGCAATATGGTGGAAGCGGCGCTGGCGGCCAACGCCAAACGCTTCGTTCACGTCTCCACCCTCTCCACCTTTGGCGATCAGGATGGCCCGATCAGCGAGGAGACGCCGCAGCACGCCGCCAGCTCGTGGATCAATTACGAGCGCACCAAATGGTTGGCGGAACAGGAAGTAAAGAAGGGCGTGGCAAAGGGGCTGCATGGCGTCATCGTCTGCCCGTGCGCCATCATCGGCCCGCGCGACCGCCACGGCTGGGCGCGGCTTTACCGCGATATCGCACTGGAAAAAGTACCGGCCATTCTGCCCGGCGGCGGCACCTTCAACGACGTGCGCGCGGTGGCCGAAGGCTTGATCGCGGCGGCCGAGAAAGGCCGCGCCGGCGAGATTTACATCCTCACCGGCGAACGTTTAAGTTTTCAGGACATCTTCAACATGGCGGCGGCGGAATTCGGCGTCGCGCCGCCCAAAAAGATCGCGCCCAAGGCGCTCCTCTACGCCATGGGCTGGATCAGCGACCGGATCGGCCGCCTCACCAGCAAGGAGCCGGACATGACGCCGGAAATGGCGACCATCATGTGCGACTGGAAAATCGCCGACACCACCAAGGCCGAACGCGAGCTTGGCTACCGCCCCCGGCCCATAAAGCAGGCGCTCCATGACAGCATCGTTTGGCTGCAGGAGCGCAATCTGTTGCCGAAGGGAAAGAAGTAAGGGCGCTTGTCCCTTCTCCTTTGAGGAGAAGGTGTCACGCGTCAGCGTGACGGATGAGGTGATCAGCGATCTTTATGGTGGGCCATGAGGGGTCCGCTATCGCTTGACCCATCCTACAGATCAACGTGTAGCGTGGGTTAAGCGCAAGCGAACCCACGACATTCACTAATAAAGCGTCTTGTCGATCTCGGCGGCGATGTAGGCGTCAAGCACGTCCGCATCAAAGCCCATCTGCACATGATCCGCCCAAATGCGGCCGGGCGAGGCGATGACGCTTTTATCGGGCCACGTCTCCGGCTTCCACAATGCCGAGCGGATGAGCGCCTTGGCGCAATGCAAATAGGCCTCGCGCACGGTGACGAGAATGCCCGCCTTCGGCGCTTTGCCGTTGACCGCCAGCGGCGACAACAGCGCCGGATCGGCGGTAAGGGCGGCCGATCCATTGATCCGTAGCGTTTCGCGAATGCCGGGGATGACGAACAACAGCCCGACGTGCGGGCAGGCGAGGATGTTTTCCAAACTGTCGAGCCGGTTGTTGCCCGGCCGGTCGGGCAGCAGGAGATGCGTGTCATCAAGCACGCGGACAAACCCCGGCGGATCGCCGCGGGGGCTTGCGTCCGCCGCGCCCTTGCCGTCAAAGGTGGCGATGACGACGAACGGCGCGGCGGCGATGAAGCGCCGGCAATGCTCATCGAGCTTGGCGATGCACTTCCTCACCGCCGGTTCTTCCGGCTGCTCATAAAGCCGGCGAAGTTCTTCCACGGTGCGGATGAGGGAGGTCATGGGGCAAGGTTCCATTCCCAGTATATTCCATGCAGAAATCCTATCGTTTATAGCCCTTCCTGACCAGAGAAGGGTTGGGGGATCACCTTGGTATACCCCTTATATCCCCTACTATGAAAACCCACAGAGCTATAGCCTTTCCTTGACTGTTGTATGGATAGGTATAGGACAACTTAAATCCTTGCAAACAATACCCTTAATGATAGAATTCTAACTTAAATAGCTGCATATACGACAACAGGCAACATTGATATTAGGAATATAAAATGTCTTATCGGTTTCTGCCCCTTTCTTCTCTTGTGGTTAACAAATCAAATGATCGCCATGGAGAATTAGAAAATGAAACGGCTGCGATTGCATGGTTATTTAATAACAGAGAGCAGCATATGAAAAATCTTGCTAAAGATATTATAGAAAAAGGTGAGCTTTATGAAGCTCCACTGGTTACTCCGCAAGGTGATAAATATCTCGTGTTTGATGGCAATCGTCGCGTAACTTGCCTTAAAGTATTACAAAATCCGCAGCGCGCTCCTAATGGCGAATTACAGAAATATTTTAAAGAGCTTAGTAGCAAAGTGGAAGAGGGTTTTTTTGATAAAATCCAATGCCAAGTTGAAACTGACAGGGATAGAATTGATGACATTCTTTTTCGGCGACATACGGGAACTCAAAATGGAGTAGGTCAATCTACGTGGGATGACCGTATGAAAGCAAACTTTGTTACTCGCACAGGCAAAGGGTCATCTATTAGTGTCGCAGATGAGATTGAAGTTAGATTAAAAGAAAAAAATATGTTACCGGCGCGAAAAAAAATTCCACGTTCAACTATGAACCGCCTTTTATCATCAGAAGCATTTCGTAATCGAGTTGGTTTTAGTATAAATAAAAAGCGCTTTGAATATACCCATGATGAATCAATTGTCCTAAATGCTTTGAAAAGAATAGCTGAAGACCTTTCACATAAGAATGTGGTTCTGGGTGACATTTGGGATGTAGATGGAAAGCGTAAATATCTTGATAAGTTAGAAGGTGAGGGTGTATTACCTACGCATCTACATAGCCTATCTACAAAAAAACAAGCAGAGAAAAAGGCTGCTGTATCAGAACCTATTCAGAATCCTTTATCTTTGAGATCTGCTTCATTAGGCCAAATTTCTATAGAAAAACCAGATAGGCGAGAAACACTGATACCGCGATTAGATTATAAAATTGCGTGGCCTGGCCGTTTGCACCGTCATCGTGCGATATGGGAAGAATTGCAGTTTCATTTAAAATTAGTATGTCATCCAAATGCAATTTCTGTTCTATTTAGGGTTCTTTTGGAATTATCAATAGAAAACTATATTAATCAAACAAAATTACCAATCGGGGAAAATGATAAGCTTGCAAAACGCATAATGAAAGTTGCACAAGACTTATATTCCAAAGGAAAAATAGAGAAAAAATATTTGGGTGAGCTAAAAAAGTTTGATAATGCGGAGAAAATTTTATCAGCAGATACTCTTAATCGTTATGTTCATTCTCCAGATTTCGCCCCTTCTTCTGGGCATCTAACCGCACTATGGGATTCACTAGCGAAGTTAATTGTAAATTGTTTAATCGTATAATCGTATAATTTATTTGTCATGTTCTTAGATTTATCTTCTGTACAGATACAGTAATCACCTGACAGTTGCCGCTCTGGGGTTTGGATAATTTAAGCGGCTTTTTTGGGTTTGTCCTCCTGTGCGTTTGGCGTTTAGGTAGACCTTCAATATATGCCTCGTCCTGTGTGCAATTATTCCTTCCTGCCGCATAGGCAGAACAATCTCCCGCGTCATGCCCGCCCCCGAGCGGGCATCCGGTTTCTTGCTGAAGATTTAGCTGGACCCCCGCCTTCGCGGGGGTGACGTGGATTGTGGGCGGCTAACTCCGATCAAAGGCCGCGTTGATGTCCGCTTTCTATACGAAAGAAAATGTTGAAATATCAAATCACTACTAGACGTCGGTGGTGGTCGCATGTCCGCTTCCATGTCCGGTTTGTAAAGGGCCATGGATAAGGTCCCGGGAGCCGGCGGCTGCCCTTGCCGGTTCGGCCCCTTTTCCCTTATCCTCGCGCCTCGAGTCGCCGGTCCGGCTTGCGGGCTGGCGCGCTAACCGACAACAATCTGAGAAATAAGGGAAAAACTGCCCGTGACCACCGTCATCCGCGAACAAGACCTGATCGCCAGCATTGCCGATGCCTTGCAGTTCATCGCCTGCTATCACCCGGTGGATTTCATCCGCCACATGAAGGCGGCCTATGAGGCGGAGGCGAGCCCCTCGGCCAAGGACGCCATCGCGCAGATCCTGGTCAATTCCCGCATGTGCGCGTTGGGCAAGCGCCCCATCTGCCAAGATACCGGCATGGTCAGCGTGTCCATGGAAGTCGGCATGGACGTGCGCTTCGATACCAAGCGCAGTCTTCTCGACGTGGTCAACGACGGCGTGCGCCGCGCTTATAGGGACGAGCGCAACCCGTTGCGCGCCTCCATGGTGTCCGACCCGCTGTTTGGCCGCAAGAACACCGGCGACAACACGCCGGCGATTTTGTCCACCGACATTGTTCCCGGCGACACGGTCAAGATCAAGATCGCGGCCAAGGGCGGCGGCTCGGAAAACAAATCGAAGTACGCGGTCTTAAATCCCAGCGACAGCGTGGTCGATTGGGTATTGAACACCATTCCGCAACTGGGCGCCGGTTGGTGCCCGCCCGGCATCATCGGCATCGGCGCCGGCGGCTCGGCGGACAAGGCGATGTATCTCGCCAAGCAAGCGCTTTACGAACCGCTGGACATGCTGGAGCTGTTGGCGCGCGGGCCCAATTCCAAGGAAGAAGAATTGCGCCTGGAACTTTACGACAAGATCAACGCGCTCGGCATCGGCGCGCAAGGGTTGGGCGGCCTCAAAACCGTGCTGGATGTCAAGATCAAGACCTATCCCTGCCACGCCGCCGGCAAGCCCATCGCGCTCATCCCGAATTGCGCCGCTACCCGGCTGACGCGCTTCGTGCTCGATGGCTCGGGCCCGGCGACGTTCGCGCCGCCGGCGCTTTCCGAATGGCCGGAGATCGTGCTCGATAAGGCGGCGTCCCACGCCCGCAAAGTCAACCTCGATACCTTGAAGAAAGAAGATATGAAGGACTGGAAGCCGGGCGATACGCTGCTTCTCTCCGGCAAGCTCCTCACCGGGCGCGACGCCGCGCACAAGCGCATGGTGGATATGCTAGGGAACGGCGAACCGCTGCCGGTCGATCTGAAGGGCCGGGTCATTTATTACGTCGGGCCGGTGGACCCCGCGCCGGGCGAGGTGGTGGGGCCAGCGGGACCGACCACGGCGACGCGGATGGACAAGTTCACCGACACCATTCTGGAAAAGACCGGGCTTATCTCCATGGTCGGCAAGGCCGAGCGCGGGCCGGCGGCCATCGAGTCCATCAAGCGCCATGGCGCGACTTATTTGATCGCAGTGGGCGGCGCGGCGTTCCTGGTATCGAAGGCGATCAAGGGGGCGCGGGTGCTGGCCTTCCCCGAGCTCGGCATGGAGGCGATCTACGAATTTGTGGTGGAGGACATGCCGGTCACCGTGGCGGTGGACACAGAAGGCAATTCCGTGCACCAATCAGGCCCCAAGGCGTGGAAGCGGTCGGTGGCGTCATAACCTTGCTACGTCACCCCCGCGCAAGCGGGGGTCCAGAAATTATCAAGAATCTGGATTCCCGCTTACGCGGGAATGACGGTATAAATTGGTAATGTCAGTCATGCCCACCCCCTCATTTTCTGACGCTTTAAAAGTCTGGCTCAAGATCGGATTCCTCAGCTTCGGCGGGCCGGCCGGGCAGATCGCGCTGATGCACCGCATCCTTGTGGACGAGCGGCGCTGGATCGGCGAAGGGCGGTTTCTTCATGCCTTGAATTTCTGCATGTTGCTGCCGGGGCCGGAGGCGCAGCAGCTCGCCACCTACATGGGCTGGCTGATGCACGGCTGGCGGGGCGGCATCGCGGCGGGCGCGCTCTTTATCTTGCCCGGCGCGGCGGTGGTGTTGGCCTTGGCCGCGCTCTATGCCTACTTTGGCGCGCTGCCGCTGGCGGCGGCGGTGTTCGTCGGCGTCAAGGCGGCGGTGCTGGCGATCGTCATCGAGGCGTTGTTGCGCATTGCCCGGCGAGCGCTGCAAGCGCCGTTCCTGTGGGCGCTGGCCGGGGCGTCATTCGTCGCCATCTTCGCGCTCAATGTGCGCTTTCCGGTGATCGTTATCGGTGCGGCGCTCCTCGGCTTGGCGGCGGCACGGTTCGGCTGGCTGAAGGTGGAGGCGGCGGCCGAGGACGGCGCGCTCATTCGGCCGCGCACGGCGGCGCAGACGGCGGCCATCCTGATCGGCGGTCTGGCGCTGTGGTTTCTGCCGGTGGCGGTCGTTGCCCTCGTCGCGCCGCCGGTGTTTGGCGACATTGCGCTGTTTTTCTCCAAGTTGGCGGTGGTCACCTTCGGCGGTGCGTACGCGGTGCTCGCCTACATGGCGCAGGCGGCGGTGGAAGGCTACCACTGGCTTAGCGCCGGCGAAATGCTCGATGGCTTGGGGCTCGCCGAGACCACGCCGGGGCCGCTGATCCTGGTCACCGAGTTCGTCGGCTTTTTGGCCGCTTTTCGCGATCCCGGCGGCTTATCGCCGCTGGTCGCCGGCGTGTCCGGCGCGGCGCTGACGCTATGGGTGACTTTCGTGCCATCTTTTTTGTGGATTTTCCTTGGCGCGCCTTATGTGGAGCGGTTTTACGGCAACCCGGCGCTCAAAGCGGCGCTGGCCGCCATCACCGCCGCCGTGGTGGGGGTAATTTTGAACCTGGCGGTGTGGTTTGCGCTTCATGTGCTGTTCGCCGATCTGCGGGAATGGATATGGGGGCCATTGCGCGTGCTCACGCCCGATGTTGCGACCCTGGAGCCGCTGGCCGCGGCGCTGGCGCTGATCTCCGCCTATCTCCTGTTGCAGCGCGGCTGGGGCATGGCGGCGACGCTGGCGCTGGCGGCGGCCGTCGGCGGCGTCGCTTATTTTATTTAGAGGTCAGGGCAGCGGCTTGGGCCGCGCCTTGTCATCGATACGCACGTAGATGAAGGTGCCCTCGGTGACCTTGATCTCCCGCACCTCGTCGCGGCGCATGACCCTGACTTCAATATGAACGGTGATGGAGGTACGGCCGGTCTTGACGATGTCGGCGTAGATCGAAATCCAATCCGATACCAGGACCGGGGTGAAGAAGGTCATGGCGTTGACCGCCACCGTGGCCACCTGACCGCCGGCGCGGCGGATGGCGACGATGCCGCCCGCCAAGTCCATCTGCGACAAGATCCAGCCGCCGAACACGTGGCCGTTATGGTTGATGTCCGACGGCATGGGCGTGGTGCGGATGGTCGGTTGGCGTCCGTTGTTTTCTTGTAGCGTCGTCATTGTCCTTCCTTACGCAAGCCGGCGGGCGACCCAAACCACCCGGCCGATGATCTCCACCTCATCGCGGCGGCAGCTGTCGAAGGCCGCATACTGCGCGTTGTCGCTGGAGATCACAAGTCCGCCGGTGACCGGGTGAACGGTGATCCGCTTGGGGCAGGGGACGGCGCCAATATAGAGCATAAAGATGCCATCCCGCGTCGGATCGCGGTCGCTGCGGTCGATCAGCACTTCATCGCCATGGAGAAGGGTAGGGGCCATGCTGTCGCCCTTGACCGTCACCAGGGATAGGGTTTCAGGGTTGAGCGCAAACCACCGCCGCAGCCAGGAACCGCTGAAAGCGGCGCCGGCCACGGTCATGCTTTTGACCTCCGGCGCTTGGCCGGGGCTGAAACCGTTGTTGGGCAGGCGGTCGATGAACAGCAGGTCATCCTCTGCCGTCGGCTCCTTTTCCTCGGGGGTCAGAAGCTCGCTCTCGTCGATGCCGAAATGGCGGGCGATCAGCCGCCTGTCCGATTGGCGCAGCAGCCGCGGCGAGCCGCGGCGGACATATTGCTGCAAATAGGAATGGCCCCGCCCCAATAGCTTGGAGACGGAGGCGAAGCCGTCATGTTCGCTGGATGCGATAAGGGCGGCGATAAGCTGGCGGATGCGATCTTCCTCGCTTTGCCGCAGCCGGCGGCCTTGGTTCTTCCCCTGAGATCCGGTCCTGGTTTCCATTGTTTTTTCGCGTTCACTGTCCATTGTCGGTAGCGGGCGATATGTCGCCGTGTCTTCCGTTCCCTGCATCAGACTGGCAGCATTTCTACTAGACATTTCAACGGGCAATACTG
This sequence comes from Pseudomonadota bacterium, assembly GCA_003577275.1. Lineage (GTDB taxonomy): Bacteria > Pseudomonadota > Alphaproteobacteria > Sphingomonadales > Govanellaceae > PRO5. Next base: position 85,801 of record QEVO01000004.1, on the reverse strand, counting down.
GCGACGGCTTATCCTTTAAAGCATCTAACCTTATAGGATTGTCCCTGCAAATCTGCAATCATAGAGATAAATTGCCAATCGATGACAATTCCATAGGTTGTAGCAAGTAACGAGAATTCTCTCATTATGCTTTTCTAATGTTAAGTCTTATCAAGACATACGAAAAGTGAAACGGATTGAATAAATAATAATTCTCCTTGTGAGGGCAGCGCTGATCTGATAGTATTAACTATAGTCAAATTACTATATCATTTACTACGTTTCGGTAATAAAAACCGAAGGCGGAAAAACTCGATCGTGCGTGCAGCCGGCCGTTCCCTCCAGCACTCGGGGTGGCGGCCATTTTTATGTCGTTAGCCAACCCCAGGTCTGGTGAGGAGAGGAAAGCATGACACTGACGATGACCGATATTGTGCAAACTGCCATCGCCCACGTTCTCGTCGATCGGTTTGAGCGAAGGCCCTATTTCCCACTCTCGATCAGCAGCGCCGCCGAGCTTGATGCTCCTCGCGTGACTTTGGCCCTTAACCCGGCGGCGGTAACAGTGGAAAACGACCTTGCCCAATGCAAGCTGACGTTATCCTTGAGCGATGCGGCGGAGCGGGAGGAGCGGGTCCTGCACAGCCTGCTGGAACTCATTGGCGCCTTGCATGGTGGTAATTTCGATTGCCGGCCTTATGTGGTGGTTGATGTGGTCTTTGAGCGGGCGGCATTTGTCCGTCAGGATCAGACGGCGGAATGTTCGGTGGTGGCGGAGTTCGCCGTTAGCTGTCTGGATGACTCATAAAGGCGGCGCCGTGACAGGCGAATGGCGCATCCACGTCAAGAAAACGTGTCGCCGCTTCGGCGGCGGGCAGCGCCTTGGAGAACAGAAAGCCTTGCGCGTAATGACAGCCGAGCGCCGACAGCTCCGCCAATTGTCCCTCGGTCTCAACGCCTTCCGCAATAACCGATAAGCCTAGGGTGGCCGCCAGTTGGGTGATGATGTGGACGATTTTCAAGCTTTCCGCATTGCTCCCCAGATCATGCACGAAGGACCGGTCAACTTTTAAGGTATCGAAGGGAAAACGATTCAAATAGCTGAGCGACGAGTACCCGGTGCCGAAATCATCGAGCGACAAACCGACGCCCAAGCCCTTTAAATCCAGCAACAGATCGGCGGCGATCTCGGCGTTGGTCATCAGCGCGCTTTCGGTGATTTCCAACCGCAGCCGGCTGCCATGGATGCCTGAGCCGATCAGGGCTCTTTGCACATCATCGGCAAGGCCGCCGTCGCGGAACTGCATGCTGGATACATTGACGCTGCACGACAAGGGCGCGCGCCGCGGGTAGGCGGACGACCACGCCGCCAGTTGGCGGCAGGCGCTTTCCAGGGCAAAGCGGCCCAGGGGCACGATCAAGCCACACGCCTCGGCGATGGGGATGAATTCGTTGGGCGGGATGGGGCCGCGCTCGGGATGGGTCCAGCGCGCCAAGGCCTCAAATCCGACCACTTCGCCGCTTTTTAGCGATACGATCGGCTGGTAATGCAGATCAAGGCCGCCGTTTTCGATGGCGCGGCGCAGGTCGGCCTCCAACTCAAATTCGCTTTGTGCTCGCGCCCGCAGTTCATCGTGATAGACGATGGAGCGGCCGACGCCCTCGCGCCGCGCCCGGCTCAAGGCGATGCCGGCGTTGCGCAGCAACTCCTCGCTGCTGGCGGTGTAGGGGCTGGCATACGCGATCCCCGCCGATCCGGTGACGTGCACCACCCGCCCGGCGAGCGAAAAGGCGGCGCGCAGACGTTCGTGCATGACGCGAGCCGCGGTTTGGGCGAAGTTGGCGTCCCGGCCGATGACCAGGGCGGCGAACTCGTCGCCGCTCAAGCGGGCGATGAGGCGGGCGTCCGCCAGCCCCTCCGACAGCCGTCGCCCGAACTCGACCAGAAGCTCATTGGCGATATCGAACCCCAGGCCCTCGTTGATCGATTGGAAGCGGTTAAGGTTGATCAGCACGATGGCCAGGCGCTCGCCGGGTTTGCGGCTGGTTAATGCCGCCGTCACGGCATGGGAGAAGGCCGCCAGATTGGGCAGTGCGGTCAAGGGATCGCGCAACAGGTCATGGTCGGCGGCGGTGCCGTCGGATTGGGACTGAATATTGATGACGATCTCGGCGCCGCCGTCCGCCGCCACCATGGGCGAGATATCGAGCGTATGCTGCGCGCCGCAAAGGACAAGCTCCAGGATCGTATCCTGTTCCTCCCGCAGCGCCTGATAGGCCGCTCGTATCACCTCGGGGTGCGCCAGCAGGGCGTCAAGGCGATCCTGGGCGGCGGCGAACAGGCGTTTGGCGGCGGCGTTCATGGCCCGGCAACGGAGGCCGTCATCGCCGCGCAAGACGGCCCAAAGCAGGGGGGCGGGTCGCCTGGAGGCGGCCGGGGGGGCGCCCGGCGGCTTGGCCAGCCCTTTGTCGCTGGGCTGTCGTTGCCGCGTCGATATTGCCCGTTTTGCCACTGCCCCAGGTCTCCAAACAGCGAAACAACACGGCAGGCTCGGCCAGCCCCTGGCCCCTTCCGGTTGTCTCCAGCTTTACTTTGCAGAGCATGGCAGGATCAGCGTAAAGAATCGGTAAAGTAAAAGGCCGACCTCCCATTGGAGAGGCCGGCCTGAGGCTTGATGGAAAAGCGGCCTTCTTTACGAGCAGCCGCTCGTTGCGCCGCAGGTATTGCATTTCAGGCAGGTGCCGTTGCGCACCAGGGTGAAGTTGCCGCATTCGCCGCAGGCATCCCCCTCATAGCCCTTCATCCGCGCCTCCATGACCCGGGCGGCCATGGCCGAGGCCGATGCGCTGACCGAGATGGACGAGCCCACCGCCGCCTTATATTCGGTAGCCACCGCCACGGCGCTGGCGGCCATTTCCGCCTTGGTGTCGGCCGCGCGGGGGGCATTGAGCACATAAAGATTGGAACGAACATAGCCGGTGCTGGCCAACGTCATCACCTTATCGAGCGCCCGCTCGGCCGCGGTGACGTCATCGTCGGTCTTTTCCGCCAACACCCCATGGCCCAGGGCATCGGGATGCAGATCATTGGGCTCGACGTGGGCTAGATCGTTGCGGCCGAGATAGGATACCGCCAGCTCGCGGAAGATGTAGTCGAGAACCGAGGTCGCCATCTTGATGGCGTCGTTGCCCTCGACCCGGCCCGACGGCTCGAAGCGGGTGAAGGTGAAGGCGTCGACGTATTCCTCCAGCGGCACGCCGTATTGCAGGCCAATGGAAATGGCGATGGCGAAATTGTTCATCAGACTGCGGAAGGCTGCGCCTTCCTTGTGCATGTCGATGAAAATCTCGCCCAGGTGGCCGTCATCGTATTCGCCGGTGCGCAGGTAGACCTTGTGACCGCCAACGATGGCCTTCTGGGTATAGCCCTTGCGGCGTTGCGGCATGCGCTGGCGACGAGCCGGGCCGCCTTCGACGATGCGTTCGACGATACGCTCGGCCACCACTTGGGCCTTTTGTGGCAGGGTCATATCCTCGTCTTCCAGGTCTTCGGCGTCGAGGAGGGCGGCGTTCAAGGGTTGGCTCAGCTTGGAGCCGTCGCGGTAGAGCGCATTGGCCTTCAAGGCCAGCCGCCAGGACAACTGGTAGGCCTCCTTGCAATCCTCCACCGTGGCCGAGTTGGGCATATTGATGGTTTTAGAGATGGCGCCGGAAATAAACGGCTGCGCCGCCGCCATCATGCGGATGTGGCTTTCCACCGAGAGCGAGCGCTTGCCGATGCGGCCGCAGGGGCTGGCGCAGTCGAACACCGGCAGATGCTCGGCCTTCAGGTGCGGCGCGCCTTCCAGGGTCATCGCGCCGCAGCAATAAAGGTTCGCCTGCTCGATGTCGTCCTTGGAAAAGCCCAACGCGCTAAGAAGGTCGAAGGTATAATCGTTCAACTGCTCGTCGCTGACGCCCAGCACCTTGCGGCAGAAATCTTCACCCAAGGTCCACTTGTTGAATACGAATTTGATGTCGAAGGCGCTGGCCAGCCCCTGCTCGATGGCGTCAAGCTGGGCCTGAGCGAAGCCCTTGGCCTTCAAGGTCTCATGGTTGAGGCGCGGCGCGCCTTTCAGCGTGCCGTAGCCGACCGCGTAGTTGATGATGTCTTCAATCTCCTCCGCGCGATAGCCGAGTACGCGCAGCGCCTCGGGCACGATGCGGTTGATGATCTTGAAGTAGCCGCCGCCGGCCAGCGTCTTGAACTTCACGAGCGCGAAATCGGGCTCGATGCCGGTGGTGTCGCAATCCATCACCAGACCGATGGTGCCGGTGGGCGCGATGACGGTGGCTTGCGCATTACGGTAGCCGTGCTTTTCGCCGAGCGCGAGCGCCTCGTCCCACGCCGCCTTGGCGGCTTTCACCAACGCCCGATCGGGGCAGTTCTTGTGGTCGAGCGCCACCGGCGGCGTCGCCACGTCCTCATAGCCGGTCTTCTCGCCGTGCGCTGCGCGGCGGTGGTTGCGGATCACCCGCAGCATATGATCGCGGTTGGCGGCATAACCGGGGAAGGCACCCAGTTCCGCCGCCATCTCGGCGCTGGCCGCGTATGCCGCGCCGGTCATCAGCGCAGTGATGGCGCCGCACAGCGCCCGCCCGGCGTCGCTGTCGTAAGAGAGGCCCATGGCCATCAGGAGACCGCCGATGTTGGCGTAGCCCAATCCCAGCGTGCGGAACTCGTAGCTCAGCTTCGCGATCCGCTCCGAGGGGAATTGCGCCATCAGCACCGAGGTTTCCAGCACCACCGTCCAGATGCGCACCGCATGGGTGAAGGCGTCGACGTCGAAGCTGCCGTCCTCGTTGCGGAAAGTCAGCAGGTTCAACGATGCCAGATTGCACGCCGTGTCATCGAGGAACATATATTCCGAGCACGGATTGGAGGCGCGGATCGGACCGGACGCAGGGCAGGTGTGCCAGTCGTTGATGGTGGAATGGAACTGTAGGCCGGGATCGGCGCAGGCCCAGGCGGCGTAGGCGATTTCATCCCACAGCGCGCGGGCCGGCAGCTTTTTCGCCACCTTGCCGCTGGCGCGGTAGGTCAGCGTCCAATCCTTGTTGTCGAGGACAGCGTTCATGAACTCGTCGGTGACGCGCACCGAATTGTTGGAGTTCTGACCCGACACCGTCAGATACGCTTCCGAATCCCAATCGGTGTTGTAGGTGTCAAAGTCAATTTCGGTAAACCCTTGGCGGGCGAACTGGATCACGCGCTGGATGTAGTTTTCCGGAATCATCGCCTTGCGGGCGGCGATGATCTCGCGCTTTAGCGCCTTGTTGCGCTTGGGGTTGTAGGCGTCGTCCTTAGCCTGACCGCCGTCACCGAACACCGGATCATGGCAGGCGCGCAGGACGCGATTGAGGTAGAGCTCGGAGAGCTTCGAGCCGGCGACCAGCGCCGCCACCTTCTGCTCCTCCTTGACCTTCCAGGTGATGAAGTCCTCGATATCGGGATGATCGATGTCGACCACCACCATCTTGGCGGCGCGCCTGGTGGTGCCGCCCGACTTGATGGCGCCGGCGGCGCGGTCGCCGATTTTCAGAAAACTCATCAGGCCCGATGATTTGCCGCCGCCCGACAGCTTCTCGCCGTCGCCGCGCAGGTTGGAAAAGTTGGAGCCGGTGCCCGAGCCGTATTTGAACAGCCGCGCCTCGCGCACCCACAGGTCCATGATGCCGCCATCGTTGACGAGATCATCCTCCACGCCCTGAATGAAGCAGGCATGGGGCTGCGGCCGCTCGTAGGCGCTAGCTGAGCGTTGCAGCTTGCCGGTTTCGTGATCGACGTAGAAGTGGCCCTGGCTGGGGCCGTCGATGCCGTAGGCCCAATGGAGGCCGGTGTTGAACCACTGCGGCGAATTGGGGGCGCACATCTGCCGCGCCAGCATGTAGCGCAGCTCGTCGAAGAAGGTATGGGCGTCCTCCTCGCCGTCGAAATAGCCGCCCTTCCACGCCCAATAGGTCCAGGCGCCGGCCAGCCGGTCAAATACCTGCTTGGCCGAGGTCTCGGAGCCGTAGCGCTTGGGCTCGGGCAGCGTCGCCAGGGCCGTCTCATCAGCCACATGCCGCCACAGCCAGGACGGCACGGTGTTTTCCTCCACCGCCTTCAAGGCCTGGGGCACGCCCGCCTTGCGGAAGTACTTCTGCGCCAGAATGTCGATCGCCACTTGGCTCCAGAACACCGGCGCCTCGACATTGTCCAGCCGGAACACCACCGAGCCGTCCGGATTGCGGATCTCGCTGGTCGCCGAGCGAAACTCGATGCTGTCGTAGGGCGATTGCCCCGCTGCGGTGAATCGACGATTAATGCGCATTCATTGCCCCATTTTCTTGATAGATTTCGACGTCGAACGCTGTGCCGTCCGGGTCCTTCGAATCATGTTGATGTGGTTAAGGCGGTGGTTGGCGGCCAAACCCCCGAAATCCAGCCTTTCGACCGCCAACGGGGATGAAGTCTACGGACAGGAGTCACCCCTATGCAACACGTTTTTTCTATATCTTGGGGGTTGACAGATGGAGATATCTATATCTCGCGGATTGTATGAGTCGTCATGGTTAAGATCGCAGTACACGAGCCGGCACAAGTTGAGGCTGGACGCGCCTTGGCGAGGATGGCATAGTCGGCCCCGGCCAAGACCCCACCCGCCAACCATGGCGCGGTCTATTTATTCAAGGAAAATCAGAGGCTTGCCATGTCTTTCTTAAGTCATATCTTCACCTGGTGGAATGACTATACCCTGGGCACGCGGCTGTTTACCTGGCGCAAGGGGCAATTAGTGGGTACGGATGCCCAGGGCAACCGCTATTACCGCGAGCGTAACGGCGAGCGGCGCTGGGTGATCTACAACGGCGTGGTGGAAGCCTCGCGCGTGCCGCCGGAATGGCATGCCTGGCTGCACCGCTTGGTCGACTCGCCGCCCAGCGAGCGGCCGCTGCCGACCAAGCCGTGGGAAAAAGAGCATGCGCCCAATCTGACGGGTACCGTCGGCGCCTATTTCCCGCCCGGCAGCTTGAACGAAGGCGGTCGCCGCGCCCGCGCCAGCGGCGACTACGAAGCCTGGCAACCGGAATAGTAATAGGGCGAGACCATGCGTCACAATTTGGTGGAGACGTTGATGGGCGCGGTGGTGCTGGCCGCCGCCGGGTTTTTTCTCGCCTTCGCCTATACCAACGCCGATATCCGGGCGATCAACGGCTATGAGCTGCGCGCCCGCTTTGAGCGCATCGACGGTTTGCCGCTGGGGGCGGATGTGCGCTTGAGCGGCATCAAGGTCGGTTCGGTGGTGGGCCAGGAGCTGGATAAGAACACCTATCAGGCGATCGTTCGTCTTAGCATCGATCCCTCGGTGCGGCTGCCGGAAGACACTTTCGCCAAGATCACCTCCGAAGGCCTGCTCGGCGACAGCTACTTGGCGCTCAGCCCCGGCGCCAGCGACGTCATGCTGGAGCCCGGCGATGAGATCGTCGATACCCAGGGCGCGGTGGACTTGCTCGGCTTGCTGAGCAAGTTCGGTTCCGACAGCAAGTCGGGTGATAAATAGGGGCTGGCGATGTGGCGCGCCATCTTCCTTATCGTGGCATTCTATCCTGCCTTGGCGCTGTCGGAAGCAGCGCCTACGGACAAGTCTGCCGGCCGCGTCTCCGGCACGGTGGCGGTCTTAAACACCCTCGATAAGATCACGGCGCGCATTTCCCGGCTGGAAGCGCCGCTCGATACGCCGGTGCGGTTCGAAGCGTTGGAAATCACCTTGCGCGCCTGCATCGCGACGCCGCCCGAGGAAGCGCCGGAGTCGACCGCCTTTTTGGAAATCCGCGAACTGAAGCCGGGCGCCGAGCCGGCGGTGGTGTTCAGCGGCTGGATGTTTGCCTCCTCGCCGGCGGTTTCCGCCATGGAGCACGCGGTTTATGACGTCTGGGTGATCGCCTGCAAAACCGCTTCGCCCGGCAAATCCTCCGGCAAGGCGAAGAAATCCGCCGTTCCGTGAACCGCTTGCCTTAATGCCGCGTGATAGGTTATGCGCGGCATCTCGATGGCGCCGAACTGCCGCAAGTGCGGGGTGACGAATTGGGTATCGAGCAGCCGATAGCCGCCCACCTTCAGCCGCGCCGCCAGATGGACCAGCGCCACCTTGCTGGCATCGCGCGCGTTATGAAACATGCTCTCGCCGAAAAACGCCGCACCTAAGGATACGCCATAAAGTCCGCCGACCAATTTTCCCTCCCGCCAGCATTCGATGCTGTGGGCATGGCCTTCTTGATGGAGGCGCTCGTATAGCTCCAGGATGATGTCGTTGATCCAGGTACTGGCTCGGCCATGTTCGGCAGCGGCGCAGGCGCGCATGACGCCGCCGAAGGCTTTGTCCACTGTCACCCGGAAGGGATCATGGCGCACGGTCTGCTGTAACCGCTTGGGAATATGAAAGGCATCCAGCGGAATCACGCCCCGATGATCGGGATCGACCCAGAACACATCTTTCGCCTGCGCCGATTCCGCCATTGGGAAGTAGCCTTGGGCGTAGGCTTTCAGCAATAAATCGGTGGTGATGCCGCGCATCATTCAGACCGCCGGCGCTAACGCTTCAGATACGACTCCAGAAAGTGTATGTCATAAACGCCGTTGACGAAATCGGCATCATTGACCAAGCGCTCATGCAGCGGGATCGTGGTCTTGATGCCGTCGATGACGTATTCGCCCAACGCGCGACGCAGCCGCATCAGGCAATCGTTGCGGGTCTTGCCATGGACAATCAGCTTGGAAATCAGGCTGTCGTAATACGGCGGAATGCGATAGCCGGCGTAAAGCGCCGAATCAACGCGAACATCCAGCCCACCGGGCGGATGGTAATCGGTGATGACGCCCGGCGAAGGGGCGAAGGTCTGCGGATCCTCGGCATTGATGCGGCACTCGATGGCGTGGCCCAGGAAGCGGATGTCCTCCTGTTTGACCGATAACGGCAGGCCGCTCGCCACCCTGATCTGTTCACGCACCAGATCGATACCGGTAATCATCTCGCTTACCGGATGTTCGACCTGGATGCGGGTGTTCATCTCGATGAAGTAGAACTTACCATCCTCATACAAAAATTCGATGGTGCCGGCCCCAAGATACCCAAGTTTGGCGATGGCGTTCCGCACCACCTCGCCCATCTCAGCCCGCTGGTCGGCATTCAGCGCCGGCGACGGCGCTTCCTCCAACACCTTTTGATGCCGGCGCTGCAAGGAACAATCGCGCTCGCCCAGATGCACCACGTTGCCAAGACTGTCGGCAAGGATCTGAAATTCGATATGGCGCGGCGCGCCAAGATATTTTTCCATGTAAACGGCGTCGTCGCCAAAGGCGTTGCGCGCTTCTCCGCGCGCCTGCGACAGCGCGCTTTCCAACTCGCCAGGCTCGCGCACGACTTTCATCCCGCGGCCGCCGCCGCCGGCGGCGGCTTTGATCAGCACCGGATAGCCGATGTCCTTGGCCAGCATCTTGGCTTGCGCGGCATCCTGAATCGCGCCGTCGGAGCCGGGCACGCAGGGAATACCCAACTGCCGCGCCGTCACCTTGGCCTGGATCTTGTCGCCCATCAGCCGGATGTGTTCGGCGGTGGGGCCGATGAAGGTCATGCCGTGTTCGGTAACGATGTCGGCAAAGCTCGCATTCTCGGACAGGAAGCCATAGCCGGGGTGAATGGCGTCGGCGCGGGTGATCTCGGCGGCGGAAATGATGGCCGGGATGTTGAGATAACTATCCACCGAGCTTGGCGGTCCGATGCATACGCTTTCATCCGCCAGCCGCACGTGCATGGCGTTGTCGTCGGCGGTGGAATGGACGGCCACCGTGCGGATGCCCATTTCCTTGCACGCGCGATGGATGCGTAGGGCAATCTCGCCGCGGTTGGCGATCAATACCTTGTCGAACATGCAGCGCTTACTCGATCACCATCAGGACTTCGCCGTATTCCACCGGTTGGGCGTTGGCGACGAAGATTTTCTTGACCGTGCCGCCGCGCGGCGCCGGGATCGGGTTCATCACCTTCATGGCTTCGATGATCAAAAGGGTCTGGCCGGCCTCTACTTGGGTGCCGACCGAGACAAACGCCGGCGCATCCGGTTCGGGCGCGGTATAGACGGTGCCGACCATGGGGGAGAACACCGCGCCGGGATGCTCGCCGGCTTTGGCGGCCTCGGCCGGGGCAGCGGCGACGATAAGCGGGGCAGCGGCGGCGGCCGCGGGCGCGGCGGCAACGGCGCCTGTCGCCAGATTGCGGGCGACGCGAATGCGGCGGTCGGCTTCTTCGACCTCGATCTCGGTTAGATTGGTTTCGTTCAGTAGGTTCGCCAGTTCCCGAATTAATCCTTTGTCGACCTGCATTTTCGCCATGCGGTTACTCGTCTTAGCCGTTGATTTTGGTTTACGATTGGTCACGAACGCCTGCCACGCAGCAGATCCGCCATGGCATCAAGCGCCAGTTCATAGCCGCGCGCGCCCAGTCCGGCGATGACGCCGGTGGCCATCAGCGATACGTAGGAATGATGACGGAAAGCCTCCCGCCGGTGGGGATTGGATAGATGCACCTCGATCACCGGCAACGCCACGGCCAGAAGGGCATCCAGAATCGCCACCGAGGTATGGGTATAGGCCGCTGGGTTGATGATGATGCCGGCACAGCGCCCGCGCGCCGCCTGAATCGCGCTCACCATCTCGCCTTCGCCGTTATGCTGTTGAAAATCCACGGCAAGACCAAGTGTCTTGGCCCGCGCCTCCAGCCGTTTCTGGATGTCGGCCAACGTGTCGCGGCCGTACACTTCCGGCTCGCGCGCGCCCAGCAGATTGAGATTTGGCCCGTTCAGAACCAGAACGGTTGCCCCTTTACTCTTGGCCATTGGCTTGCGCCGTTCGCCTTTCTGTCTTTTGAGCCCCAAGGTCCCCACAGCGCCTTCGCGCCTTAGCATCCCTTGTTCCTGTTGAAGGGTTTGTATAAACCTTTAGGATCGCTTTGCAAACCAGGATTATTTGGCGCTTTTGGCGAGATACTAGGGATAGGGTAAGACGTGATAGACCTGACAATTAATGGTGAAGCGCGGCGGATTTCCGGGCCGTGCACGGTGCGTGACCTGTTGGCCGAGTTGGGCCTTGACAGCCGCAAGGTGGCGTTGGAGCGAAACCGCGAAATCGTGCCCAAAGGGGCCTATGACACGGTCCGGGTCGGGGCCGGCGACCAGATCGAGATCGTCCATTTCATTGGCGGCGGCAACGCCCCGACGCTTAAGGCCGATACCTTCACCGTGGCCGGCAAGCAGTATACCTCCCGGCTCATCGTCGGCACCGGGAAATACAAGAATTTCGAGGAAACGGCGCGGGCCATCGAGGCCTCGGGGGCGGAGATCGTCACCGTGGCGGTGCGGCGGGTTAATGTCACAAACCCCAAGGAACCCATGCTGGTGGACTACGTGGACCCCAAAAAGGTCACCTATCTGCCCAACACCGCCGGCTGCTATAGCGCCGAGGACGCGGTGCGCACGCTGCGTCTGGCGCGCGAGGCGGGAGGCTGGAACCTGGTCAAGCTCGAAGTGCTGGGCGATCAGAAAACCCTTTATCCCAACATGCCGGAAACCGTGGCGGCGGCGGAGGTCCTTCTAAAGGAAGGCTTTGAGGTGATGGTTTATTGCTCCGACGACCCGATCCAGGCCAAGCGGCTGGCCGACATGGGCTGCGCCGCCATCATGCCGTTGGGCGCGCCCATCGGCTCCGGCCTTGGCATCCAGAACCCGGTGCAGATTAGGCTCATCATCGAGGCGGTCGGCGTGCCGGTGCTGGTGGACGCCGGCGTCGGCACGGCGTCGGATGCGGCGGTGGCCATGGAATTGGGCTGCGACGGGGTGTTGATGAATACCGCCATCGCCGAGGCCAAGGACCCCATCAAAATGGCCCGCGCCATGAAGCTCGCGGTGGAAGCCGGACGGCTGGCCTACCTATCGGGCCGCATGCCGAAGAAAAAGTACGCCGACCCCTCCTCGCCGCTGTCGGGGCTGATTTAGGGGCTTTCACATGACCCTACGCCGGGCAATGATGGCGTGGGTCGTGGCCATGGTAGTAGCGCTTGCTGGCTGCGGTAGTCATCTACATCCCGCTCCCTTGCCTCAGGCGAAGCCGGGCAAAGTTCCCGAAATCGTGACCGATGCGGAAACAGGTAAGCAACAAACGCAGATTTCTGTTCTGATTTATAATGTTGCGGGCGTGCCATGGCCAATTCGTTCGGGTCGGCACCCGGCCTTTAGAAAAATGGAACGAGACCTGACGCGACTCCATAACGAAGGCCGCGGGCCGGATTTGATGCTGTTGCAGGAAGCCTTCACGCCACGCTCGGGACGCATCGGCAAGAATGCAGGCTATGTCAACTGGGTGCGTGGTCCTCGCGCCAAGGACAAGATCAACGTCGACGCGCCGCCGCTGGATGCGGATTTCATTAAAGGCCGCCGCTTCTGGAAAGGAGAGAAGTTTGGCAAGATCATGTCCAGCGGGCTTTATCTTTACAGCGTCTATCCTGTTACCAGCCTGACCATGACTCCGTTCGGTCGCCGCACCTGCGCCGGGTATGATTGCCTGGCCAACAAGGGCGTGATGATGGCAGTGATAGAAATTCCCGGCGTTCCTGAGCCCATTCAGGTGATGAATACCCACTTGAACGCCCGCAAGGCATCCGGCGTCGGTATCAAGCGCACGCTTTACGCCTATCAGCAGCAGATCAACGAAATCAGATTGCTGCTGGATCGCGACTTGCGAACCGATTGGCCATTCATCTATGGCGGCGACTTCAACACCCGGCGTTCAAACGCTCGCTTCGATCACAAGGTAGAGAACATTCCTGGCACGGTGGTGGATTATTATTGCGCCGTTATCAAGAATACCTGCGATGTACGCTTGTCCTGGGACGGCGACGAGCCATGGATGGATACCCAAGATCTGCAAGGCTTTGAACACGGCAGCAAGGTGCACATCCGACCGGTGCGGCTGGAGGCCATGTTCGACGAGCCTTATAAAGGCAAGCCGCTATCTGACCATGACGGCTACCTCGTTACCTATGAGCTGAGCTGGGAAATGAAATAGCTGGAGGGCATCTCCAACCATTACTGCCTTGGGCGTAGATTGTCCTGCATCATGTCGATCTGAAGTTTCTGGATTTCCGCCAGCCGCTCCCATTGCCGGGCGATCAGGTGATCGAGCTTTTCATGAAGGTGGCGAATTTCAAGCTCGGCCTTCAGGTTGACGCGATAGTCGTTTTCCGAGCGCAGGCGGTCCCGTTCCGCGGCGCGGTTCTGGCTCATCAGGATGATGGGCGCCTGCACCGCGGCCAGGCACGACAGCAGAAGATTAAGGAGAATAAACGGGTAGGGATCAAAGGAGCGGTCCGCGCCGAACTTGCTATTGATGGTGATCCATATCGCCAGCGCCATGGCGAACAGGATCAAAAACATCCAGCTGCCGCCGAAAGCCGTGATGCGGTCTGAAAGTTTCTCGCCGAAGGTTCTGCGATCGACATAAGATTCTTCGATGTTCTTGGCGATCAGATCATGCCGTGCGATGCTTTCGGATACCTGCCGATCCAATTGCGAAAGTTCGCCGTGTTCGGCAAGCAGCAATTCTTCCACGTATAGACTGCGGTAACGAGCGACCTCCGCGCGGGCGATCAGCGCGTCCTCTGTTAGGTCGGGGCGATCCTTGCGGATGCGTTCGATCACTTCAGTGCGTAGAGTGGAGAGGGGAACCAGGTCACGAACGGGAAGCTCGACGCCGGAAATGGCGCAAATGCCCCGTTTGTGATGCCGATTGCCATTGTTGGCGTGAGATTTGTTGGTCATGGGATCAATCTCCCTTGTTACCCCATCCCCCGTGCTTCTTATTTCTTCGCCGCCCGGGCAGCGGCCACTTGTCCCTTCAAGGCGTCGTAACTCATGGCGCCGGGAAACAGCTTGCCATTGATGACGAACGACGGCGTGCCATTGAAGTTGAGCTCTGCCGCCAGACGGCGATTGCGCTCTATGGCGGCGGCGATGTCGCGACCCGCCATGTCACGCTCCAGTTTCTTCACATCCAGGCCAACCTCGGCGGCGATGGCGAGCACCCTGTCTTCGCTCAATTGTCCTTGCGCCGCGTAAAGCGCGTTGTGAAAGGCGAGGTATTTATCTTGCGCGCGGGCGGCCAGCGCCGCCTTGGCGGCAAACTCCGCCACGTCGCCGCGGATCGGCCATTCCTTGTAGATGATCTTGAGATTCTTGTCCTCATTCAAAAGCCGTTGCAGCGCCGGCGTCATCATCTTGCAATAGCCGCAGGTATAATCAAAGAACTCGACGATCGCCACGTCGCCCTTGGGATTGCCGGCAATGGGCGCGTCCTTGTCCTCGAATATCGCCGCGCGGTTGGCGTTGATGGCCTGACTGGTCATGCGGTCGCGCAAAACCTCCATCGCCTGCGGGATGATTTCCGGATGCGCCAGAATATAATCGTGAACGATCTGCTCAATGGCGGCGCGATCGACCGTTGATGGCGAGGATGCCGGCGGTTCAGCCTGGCAGCCGGTGGCGGTCAACAGTACGGTGCTCAGCATCAGTATTGGCGAAACAAGCGAACGTCGGATCATTTATTGTTCCTTGGGTTTGCGGTTTTTGTTCTTGGATTTGGCGTTCTCATCCGGCATTTCGCCGTCGCCCGCCGCCATGACGATATCCTGCGCCCGCAGCCATTGCGGCGTGCCTCGCTTCAGTTTTTCCATGGCGTGTCGGCCTTGCGCCGTCGCCTGCGGCGTCATGCCGATCAGCAGAAAACGCTCGGCGGCGGCGAGATGGGCCATGCCTTCCTGGCCGGCGCGATGATAGGCGATGGATAATTGATGCCAGGCAAAGGGCGAATCGCGCTCGAAGCGATTGGCCATTTCCAGGTGTGTAATGGCCTCAGCGTTCAGAGCATCATCTTCCATGGCGATCAGCACCTGCGCCAATTGCAGGAGGATCAGCGGCTCGTGCGGCGACAGCGCGATGGAGCGCCGGAACGGCGCGATGGCCTCTGCAATCTTGCCGTTATCGAAAAGGAGAAAGCCCTTCAGCTCCCAGAAGTAGGGATCGTTGGGATAATCGGTCAGCAGGCTATCGGTCTCCGCCATGGCTTTCGTCATATCGTGCTGCTGGTTATAGGCGTAAGCCCGGGCATAGCGGGCATAAAGGCTATGGTCCGACAGGGGATATTTCTGGAAAGCCACATAGGGCGGCTGGAAATAGCCGATGAGCTTCGCCTTCATGCGCAAAAAGAGCTCGTCGAGCCCCGGCGGATTGGACGCGCTCTTATAGGGCGATTTCTCGACCAATCCGGACAGCGCGTTGATGCGGTCCCGGGTCAAGGGGTGGGAGCGAACGTAAGGATCGCGATTGGTGGTGTATAACAGCTCCTCGCTGCTCAACCGCTCGAAGAAATCAACGAGCCCCTGGCCCGATTGCTTCGTGGCGTCGAGGAACGTCATCGCCGCCTGGTCGGCGGCGGCTTCCTGGGTGCGGCTGTAGGCCAGGACCGCGCGCTGCGCCGCCTCCTGGCTGCCCATCATCACCGCCATGCCGGCGTCGCCGCCGCCCATGGCCATGGCCACCGCGCCGAGGAGCATGCCGGCGATGGCGATGGCGGAAGCGCCTTTCAGCCCTTCCTGGAAGCGCGCCAGATGGCCGCCGGTGATATGGCCGGTTTCGTGGGCGATGACGCCAGCCAACTGGTTGACATTGTCGGCCGCCATGATGAGGCCAGTGTTGACAAAAACGTTCTGCCCCCCCGCCACGAAGGCGTTTAATGATTTATCGCCAATAACATAGGTATGCACATTCTCGCCGGTCAGCCCCGCCGCTTCAAACAGTGGCGTGGCGATCAGACGAATGGTATTTTCCAGCTCCGCGTCGCGGACGATGGTGGGGGTGTCGCTTTTGGCGAAAGCCGGAGGGGGTAGGGCAGTCAAGGCAAGCCAGGCGATCAGGGCTGCGACTTGCCCGCAAATGCTGGACCTAATCTTGGTTAGGGACAATGATCATCTCCATCCGTCCTCCCCGGACCTATACGTAAGGGGCGGGCGTGGACCCGTCAATACGACGTCAGTTAAACAAAAAAACATGATGGCAATAAGGCAGAACCCAATGACAGCAGGTAAACCGCTTCTCCTTCCCTCCCGCCGCAGCGATGTACCGCCGTTTTACGCCATGGATGTGCTGCGATCCGCTTCCGCCCTCAAGGCGGCTGGGCGGGACGTGCTGTCACTGTGCGTCGGCCAGCCGTCCATCGGCGCGCCCAAGCCGGTGCGCGACGAGGCGGCGCGGCTCTTGGCCGGCGACGTCATCGGCTACACCGAGGCGTTGGGATTGCCCGCCTTGCGCGAGCGCATCGCCCAATATTACCGGGAGCGCTACAAGGTCAGCGTGCCGCCGGAACGCATTGTGGTCACCACCGGATCATCGGGCGCTTTCCTGCTGGCATTTCTTGCCGCCTTCGACGATGGCGCGCGCATTGCGCTCGCCCGTCCGGGCTACCCGCCTTATTTCGCCATCCAGAAGGCCTTGGATCTGGAGGCGGTGCCGGTGGATGTCGATCAGAGCACCGGCTTTCAGATCACGGCCGATCATGTCGAAGCGCTCATCGCCCAGCCAGGCGGTCTTAATGGCGTCATGGTGGCAAGCCCGGCCAATCCTACCGGCTCGATGCTCGACAAGGCGGATTTTAAGGCGCTGATCGATGCTTGCGCCGCCCATGGCGTGCGGCTCATTTCCGATGAGATTTATCATGGCATCACCTTCGGCAAGCGCGAGCACAGCGCCCTGGAATTCACCGATGACGCCATCGTCATCAACAGCTTCTCCAAATACTTCTGCATGACCGGCTGGCGGCTCGGCTGGATGGTGGCGCCGCAAAATCTGGTGCGGCCCATCGAAGCCTTGGTGCAAAGCTTTTATATCTCCGCGCCCACCATCTCGCAGGCGGCGGCGATCCGCGCCTTCGACTGCACCGAGGAATTGGACCGGATCGTCGCCGGCTATGCCCGCAACCGCGATATCCTGATGGAAGCGCTGCCGAAAATGGGCATCACCCGCTTCGCGCCGGTGGACGGCGCGTTCTATCTCTATGCCGATGTTAGCCCCTTCACCAATGATTCCATGAGCTTTTGCGCCCGTCTGTTGGATGATACCGGCGTGGCGCTGACGCCGGGCGTGGATTTCGATGCCCGCAACGGCCATACCTTCGTGCGCATCTCGTTTGCCGGTTCTAAAGACGATACCGCCGACGCCATGCGCCGATTGCAGGGCTGGTTACGTGGATAAAAGCCTTCTCCATGAGGAGAAGGCGCTGGGGCGTTAAGCGGAAGCGGATGAGGTGAAAAAAACATCACCTCACCCGCCGCTGATCGCGGCTTCCCTCTCCTCAAGGAGAGGGAAGCGCTATTGCGCAGATATCCTACCGCTCAAGCGCGCGCTGCCACCAGCCTTTTTTGCGCGGCTCGCCGGCCGACTCGCCGCCCACTTCCTTGACCGTGACCGGCGCGCTCGCCACGTGGCGATCGGCCTCGACGGCAACCGGCAAGGGCGCGGGTTCCGCAGTCACCGGCGCGGCGGCAGGCGCCATGACGGCGGTCGTCGCTGGTTCAGGCAGGGGCAGTTCGATGGCCATCGGCGCGGTCGCGGCTTCGGCTTCCACGGGCGGCTTTTCCCGCCGCCGGCGACGCGGCTTTTCGCCTGCCTCGGCGGCGCTTTCCGCCGCGGTTTCTGGTTGCGTTTCCGGGGCGATTTCAGCCTCACGCGTGCGCCGACGATTACGCTGGCG
This sequence comes from Pseudomonadota bacterium, assembly GCA_003577275.1. GTDB lineage: Bacteria > Pseudomonadota > Alphaproteobacteria > Sphingomonadales > Govanellaceae > PRO5. Next base: position 67,953 of record QEVO01000004.1, on the reverse strand, counting down.
ACTGCGCGGCGCGGGAGCGGCTTCTGCTTCTGCTTCCGCAATCGTCACCACTTCCGCAGTCTCTGCGCTCTGCGGCATCTCGGCTGGCGCGGGCTCGATCTCGGCTTCCGGCGCGGCTGAAGGCTGGATGGCGGGTTCCCCGGAAATTTCCAGCACCGACGGCTGTTCTGATATCTGGTAGCCGCCCTCGGCCATCGTCTCCTGCTCACGGCCGCGCCGCCGGCCGCCGCGTCGTCCGCGCCGGCGGCGTTTGCGCCGCTCGCCTTCGGCCATGTCGCGCGTCTCGCCGGCGATTGGCGTTGCTTCTTCGCTTTCGCCAACGGCCTCCTGCTCCTCAAGCTCGGCTTCGGCGGCGGGACGGGTTTCCTCCTCACGGCCTTCATAACGCCCTTCAAAGCGGCCTTCGTCACGGCCTTCGCCCCGTCCGCCGCGGCGACGACGACGGCGACGGCGACGGCCGCCGCGTTCCTCGCCCGCAGCTTCCTCAACACGCGGTTCATGGCGCGTCTCGCGGCTCGGCTCTGCCTCCTCGGCTGCTTCCTCGCGCGGCGCTTCGCCGTCCTTCTCTTCGGCTTCTTCGGTTTCCTTCTGCACCACCAAGCGTTCCATGCGGAACTTCGGCGCGATCAGACTGTCGTCAACCTCGACGGATACGGAAAAACCGTAGCGGCTTTCGGCATTGCCCAGCTCATGGCGCTTGTTGTTGAGGAGATAAAACGCCACGGCGGTGGGCATGTACACTCGCAATCCGGTGGCGCGAGCGCGAATGCCTTCCTCCTCGATGGCGCGCAACACATGCAGCGCCGAGGATTCCACCGAGCGGACGATGCCGGTGCCTTCGCAATGCGGACAGGGGCGGGTGCTGGCTTCCAACAGGCCCGGCCGCAGCCGCTGCCGCGACATTTCCAAAAGGCCAAAAGGACTGATGCGGCCCACCTGAATGCGCGCCCGGTCATGCTTCAAGCAATCTTTTAGCCGGCGTTCCACCTCGCGGATGTTGCGGCGATCCTCCATGTCGATAAAGTCGATGACGATGAGGCCGGCCATGTCGCGCAGTCGAAGCTGACGGGAAATTTCCTCCGCCGCTTCCTGGTTGGTCTTGAGCGCCGTTTCCTCGATGTTGTGCTCGCGCGTGGCGCGGCCCGAGTTGACGTCGATGGAGACCAATGCCTCGGTGGGATTGATCACGATGTAACCGCCGGAGCGCAGCGTGACCACCGGGTTGTACATGGAATCAAGCTGTCCCTCCACCTGATAACGGTGGAACAGCGGAATGTTTTCCTTGTAATGCTGCACCTTCTTGGCGTGGCTTGGCATCAACAGCTTGACGAAATTCTTGGCCGACTTGTAGCCTTCCTCGCCTTCGACCAGGATTTCATCCACGTCGCGGGTGTAAAGATCGCGCAGCGAGCGCTTGATCAAATCGCCTTCTTCATAGATCAGCGCCGGCGCGGTGGAGGTCAGCGTCTGTTCGCGGATTTCGTCCCAGGTGCGCTTCAAATATTCAAAGTCGCGTTTGATCTCGGCCTTGGTGCGGCTCAAGCCGGCGGTGCGGATGATGCAGCCCATGCCGTCGGGCAGATCAAGTTCGTTCAGCACCTCTTTCAATTTGCGCCGGTCGCCGGGATTGCCGATCTTGCGGCTGACGCCGCCGCCGTGATGAGTGTTGGGCATGAACACGCTGTAACGGCCGGCCAGCGACAAATAGGTGGTCAGCGCCGCGCCCTTGTTGCCGCGTTCTTCCTTGACCACCTGCACCAAGAGAATTTGCCGGCGGCGGATCACTTCCTGGATCTTGTAGCGGCGCTTCAGGCGTTTGGGGCGATGGATGATTTCGTCCGCCACGTCTTCATGGCTGGAGACGATGGATTCAACCTCTCCCCCTTCTTCCTTGTGTTCTTCCTGGGCAGCGGCAGTCTCGGCGTTGGCTTCTTGCCCTTCGGCTTCGTCCTCGTCTTCAGCTTCGGCGTCCGCCTCGCGTTCTTCGGCGAGCAGGGCTTCGCGATCCTCCACCGGGATCTGGTAATAGTCGGGGTGGATTTCGCTGAACGCCAAAAAGCCGTGACGGTTGCCGCCGTAGTCGACGAAAGCCGCCTGTAGCGACGGCTCGACGCGCGTCACCTTGGCGAGGTAGATATTGCCTTTCAGCTGTTTCTTGGAAGCGGATTCAAAGTCAAAATCTTCAACGCGGTTGCCGCTTACGATAGCAACCCGGGTCTCCTCCTTGTGGGAGGCGTCGATGAGCATTCGTACAGCCATTTACGGAATCTCCGGTAAGGACGCGGCGCCGGCCGTCGGGGAGCTCCCCGGGGCGCACGCATCCCATCTATATTGATCTGTGTTGTGGTCGAAACATCCATCGCCATGCCCTTGGTCAACCGCGCGGGCGCTGCCGGTGCGGCAGCGGCAAGAGCTCCCCCGATCATTACAGACCAGGAGGCGTTGCGGTTGAGGCGGTAAGGGCGATGGTCTTTGTTCATTATTCGGTTAAATCTATAAACACTATCATCGCCCCGATGAGGCGGGATAACTCGTGTCGGTCTTAACGGCGGCGTCACTTCCGTCCTCTCGAAACGCCCGATCGCAGGGCTGGCGGGAGGAGCCGGCATATGCAGCCATATGTAGTGTCGCCACCGATATTTTCCAGGCCATCCCCTTAAAGCACTGGGAAAAGCCGGAAAAACCGGACTAGCGTCGTTACCATAGAGCCACGGCCCCGGCACTGACAATAGGAAACGTCATAGGGAGTGGAAAATAGCCTTTCTGGAACCGTCCATCCCCTTGTCGGGGCAACGGAATCTTTTCAGCCACCGGATTTTTTCCTAGAATGCCGCCGATGAGCGGTCTTATTCGTATGGCGGCGGCCTTGATCCTGGCCCTGTGTCTTGCTGGCCTGGCCGAAGGGCGGGAGCTGAAGGACGTGCGCCTAGGCGTCAACGGCGAGGTCAGCCGCTTCGTATTCGAAGTCGATAGCGCCATCGACCACAAGATTTTCTCGCTCGCCGATCCCTACCGCATCGTCGTCGACGTCTCGGAAACCGAATTCGGCAGCCGTTCCCAGGGCAAGGGCAGGGGCATCGTCAGCCATTACCGCTTCGGGCTGTATAAGGCCGGAACCTCGCGGATTGTCTTGGACTTGACTGCCCCGGCGGCGGTCAAGGCGGCGTTCGTGATCCCGCCCCGCGACGGCTTTGGCCATCGCCTGGTGATCGATCTGGCGCCAACCAGCCGTGAAGCTTTTCTATCCGCCTTGAAGCGGCCGGAGGAGGCGGCGCCGGCGGCGCCGGCGCAAGAAGCGCGCCCCCCTTCCGAGCAGGTGGTCGGCGGCCGCCGGATGATCGTCATCGATCCCGGCCATGGCGGGGTCGATCCGGGGGCCTCCAGCGTCAACGGCGAGGTCGAAAAGGAGATCACCTTGCGGGTCGCCCGGGTGGTGCGCGACGAGTTGGAGCGGAGCGGCATCTATACCGTCAAATTGACCCGCGACCGTGATATTTTCATCCCCTTGCGCGACCGCTTCCAGATCGCTCGGGCGGCGGGGGCCAATCTGTTCGTCTCCTTGCACGCCGACTCCTTCAAGACCGGCGAGGTGCGGGGCGGCTCGGTCTATACCCTGTCGGAGCGCGCCTCCGACAGCGAGGCGGAGCTCTTGGCGGCCAAGGAAAACAAGGCCGACATCATCGCCGGTATCGATCTGGGCGATGAGCCGCCGGAGGTCTCCAGCATCCTCATCGACCTCGCCCGCCGCGAAACCATGAACTTTTCCGCCCATTTCGCCACCATTCTGGTCAATGAGCTGGGCCAGGTGATGTCGCTACGGCGCAACAGCCACCGCTTTGCCGGCTTCGTGGTGCTCAAGGCCCCGGACGTGCCGTCGGTGCTGTTCGAGATGGGCTATCTGTCGAATCCTAAGGATGCCGCCAATTTGGCCAGCGCCGCCCATCAGCGGCGCATCGCCGCGGCGATGAAGAGCGCCCTTGACCAATACTTCCTCAAGCTGGCAAGTCAGTAGGCTATATGTCGCCACGGCCGCGACATATTTCGCGGCTATGGCAGAGGGGCTGAAATCTGTACCATTCGGACGCATGTATGGCCAATTCTCTTTCGTCATTCCCGCGTAAGCGGGAATCCATCGTAAAATCAAAGAGCTGGATCCCCGCTTATCAAGGGAAGACAGTGCTTTATCGCGGGTAGGCGGAGAGTATGAGCGAAGTGGGCAACGGCCAATCCATCGCCGACAGCCATAAACGGCGGCGGCTGTGGCTGAATATTGGGCTCGGCGTCGTCGCCGGCGCGATCATCCTGGCCGTCGTCGGCGTCATCGGCTTCTTTCTGCTGCTGCACCACTATGGACGGGCGCTACCGGATTACAAGCAGCTGGCGGCCTACGAGCCGCCGGTGATCACCCGCATTCACGCCGGCGACGGCAGCCTGATCGGCGAATTCGCCCGCGAGCATCGGCTGTTCGTGCCGGTGGAGGCCTTCCCCAAGCCGGTGATCCACGCCTTTCTGTCCGCCGAGGACAAGCATTTCTACAGCCATGCCGGACTTGATTATCTGGGTATCGTGCGCGCCGCGATTACGAACATCAAGAACGCCCTGGTCGGTCATCGTCCGGTGGGCGCTTCCACCATCACCCAACAGGTGGCGAAGAATTTTCTCTTGACCAACGAGGTCAGCTACGAGCGTAAGATCAAGGAGGCGATCCTTGCCTATCGCATCGAGCGGGCCTTTACCAAGGATCAGATTCTCGAACTCTATCTGAACGAGATCTATCTTGGCGCCAGCTCCTACGGGGTGGCGGCGGCGGCGCTCAACTATTTTGATAAATCGCTTGATGAGCTGACGGTGGGCGAGATGGCCTATCTTGCCGCCTTGCCCAAAGCGCCCAACAACTATCACCCGACGCGGAACTACAAAGCGGCGGTGGCGCGGCGCAACTGGGTGCTGTCGCGCATGTACGAAGACGGCCACATCGACAAACAAATGCTGCGCGCCGAGGAAGCCGCGCCGCTGGTGGTGCGCAAGCGTCGCGGCGGCGATATCTACCGCGCCGATTACTTTACCGAGGAAGTGCGGCGCGAGCTTTACCGCAGATACGGCGAAAAGACGCTCTATGAAGCCGGCCTTTCGGTGCGCGCCACCTTGGAGCCGCGCCTCCAGGCGATCGCCGAGCGGGTGCTGCAACGCGGTCTGATCGCCTATGACCGCCGCCATGGCTGGGGCGGTCCGCTGGCCCGCCTGTCGCCGGCCGCCATCAAGGAGAAGGGATGGCGCGAGGCTCTGGCCGACCAGGATCTGAAGATCGGCATGCCGGGCTGGCGCGCCGCCGTGGTGTTGGGGGTCGCGGACGAGGAAGCGCGCATCGGTCTTGACGACGGCGGCGCGGGCCGTATCCCTCTGGCGGAAATGACCTGGGCTCGCCGCCGTTTGCCTGATGCCTACATAGGCCCGCCGATCAAGTCGGCGCAGGAGGTGCTCTCGGTGGGCGATATCATCGCCGTGGAGCCGCTGGCCGGCGCGCCCGCCGGCCGTTATGCCTTGCGCCAAGTGCCCGAGGCGTCGGGAGCGCTGGTGGCGCTTGACCCGCAGACCGGCCGCGTCCTGGCGCTGGTGGGCGGCTTTGATTACGCGGCCAGCGAGTTCAACCGCGCCACGCAGGCGCTGCGCCAGCCCGGCTCGGCGTTCAAACCCTTCGTCTACGCCGCGGCGCTCGATTCCGGGTTTACGCCATCGAGCCTGGTGCTTGATGCGCCTTTTGTCATCGATCAGGCCGGCGGCAGGTGGAAGCCGGAAAACTACAGCACGAAGTTTTATGGCCCGAGCACGCTCCGGATGGGCATCGAGATGTCGCGCAACCTGATGACGGTGCGCCTGGCGCAGTATATCGGCATGGGCATCGTCACCAATTACGCCGATCGCTTCGGCATCCAAAACAACATGCAGCCGACGCTGGCCATGGCGCTGGGCTCGGGCGAAACCACGGTCCTGAAGCTGACCGCCGCCTACGCCATGTTGGTCAACGGCGGCAAGAAGATCACGCCAACGCTGATCGACCGCATTCAGGACCGGCGCGGCAAGACCGTCTATCGCCATGACGGGCGCGTGTGCGACGGCTGCACGGCCGGTCGCTGGGCCGATCAGCCGCCGCCCCGATTGCCCGATACCCGCCTCCAGGTGATCTCGCCGCAGACCGCCTATCAGGTGGTGTCGATGCTGGAGGGTGTGGTGCAGCGCGGCACCGGCCGCATCGTCGCCAGCGTCGGCAAGCCGCTGGCCGGCAAGACCGGCACCACCAATGACATCAATGATGCCTGGTTCGTCGGCTTCTCGCCCAACCTGGCGGTTGGCGTCTATGTCGGCTTCGATCAGCCCCACACGCTCGGTAAGGCGGAGCAGGGGGCCTCCGTGGCGGGACCGATCTTTCGCGACTTCATGGCCGCGGCGCTGGAAAAAGAGCCGGCGATTCCCTTCCGCATCCCCGCAGGCATCCGTCTGGTGCGGGTCAACGCCCAAACCGGGCTGCCGGCGCGCTATGGCGAGCCTAAGGCCATTCTCGAAGCCTTCAAGCCCGGCAGCGAGCCCGGCGGCAGCCAGACCGTGCTCGATGGCGGCGGCGACTTAGGCGGCGTGGGCGCCGACGAAAGCTCGCAGATCAAAACCGGTACCGGCGGGCTTTATTGAGCGGTGGTTGCATCCGCCGCTTGAATATGTAAAGACGAGCGCCGATATGAGCTTGCCAAGGAGTACCCATGCGCGCCGAAGCACAAACGTCCGTCGATAGAATCCAGCAGTCGATCGCCCTGTTACGGAGGCATCTTTGACTGGGATCGCGCCCTTGACCGCCTGGATGAACTGAACGCCCTGGTCGAAGACCCCAAACTTTGGGATAACGCGGAAAAAGCCCAAAAGCTGATGCAGGAACGCACCCGGCTGGAGGCCGCCATTGCGGCCTGCCGGGAGGTGGAGCGCGAGCTTGCCGACACCGTCGACTTGATCGAGCTCGCCGAAGCTGAAGGCGACGAGGCGATGGTGAGCGAGGCCATGGCCGCCTTGAGCGCCTTGGAAAAAAACGCTTCGGCGCGGGAAGTCGAAACCCTGCTCTCCGGCGAAGCCGACGGCTACGATTGTTACCTCGAAGTGCACTCCGGGGCCGGCGGTACCGAAAGCCAGGACTGGGCGCAAATGCTCTTGCGCATGTATCTGCGCTGGGCCGAGGCCCACGGCTATAAATCCGAGTACATCGAGGAGCATGTGGGCGAAGAGGCGGGCATCAAGTCGGCCACCGTTCAGATCAAAGGCCACAATGCCTACGGGTGGTTGAAATCGGAAAGCGGCGTGCATCGCCTGGTGCGCATCTCGCCCTTTGACTCCAACGCCCGTCGGCATACCAGTTTCGCCAGCGTCTGGGTCTATCCCGTGGTGGACGACAACATCGAAGTGGACATCAACGACAAGGATTTGCGCATCGATACCTATCGTTCGTCGGGCGCCGGCGGGCAGCACGTCAACACCACCGACAGCGCAGTCAGGATCACTCATATACCCACCAATATCGTGGTGCAGTGCCAGAACGAACGCTCGCAGCACAAGAACCGCGCCACCGCCATGAAGATGCTCAAAGCGCGGCTTTATGAATTGGAGTTGCAAAAGCGCGAGGAGGCGGCCAACGCCGAAGCGGCGGCCAAGACCGACATCGGCTGGGGCCACCAGATCCGCTCTTACGTCTTGCAGCCCTATCAGATGGTGAAAGATTTGCGCACCGGCGTGGAGTCGTCACAGCCAGCCAAGGTGCTCGACGGCGATCTTGATCCGTTTCTCAACGCCTCGCTCGCCGCCCGCGTGCATGGCGGCGCCGAGGCGGTCGAGGATTTGGCGTAAGAGGCAGATTTGTCATCGCGAAGGAGCGATAGCGACTGAAGCGATCCAGATACATAACAAATCCTGGATCGCCACGCCGCCTGGCGGCGGCTCGCGATGACGAGATGCGCTTATGAAGCGCTCACGCTCGCGCCGTTGACCACTGCAGCAGGCTTTTTGGCGTGATCTGAAATATCGCCCACCACCTTGGCGATTTTATCGTTGTTGTGTTGCGTGTGCACGAAGTGGCCTTCGATCATCGCGCCGGCTTCGACGCTTACCGTCTCATGCCACACGTCACCCTTGACGCGGGCGGTTTTTTCCAGCCGCACCGAGCGGCAGCGGATCTGTCCCTCGACCACGCCGCGAACGGTGACTGTATCGGCGCTGACCGCGCCCTTGATGGCGCCGCTGTCGCCGACGATCAGGGTATCGGCGCGAACGTCGCCCTCAACGATGCCGTCGAGCTGAATTTCCCCCTTGGCGATCATATTGCCGGTAATGCGCACGTCCGCCGCGATGAGTGAGGGCGCGCCGGTTGCGAGCGTCGGCCGCAGCGTCTTGTTAACCGGAGCGGGAGTTGGCGTATTGGATTTTCCGAACATCGTCTGCTGCCTTAAAGAAGTTGAGCGGGTTGAGCGGGCGTTTGGCGAACCAGATTTCATAATGCAGGTGGGTGCCGGTGCTGCGGCCGGTGCTGCCCATCAGCCCGACGACATCGCCGCGCTCCAAGCGCTGACCGGCTTTCACCTTGATCTTGCTTAAATGACCATAGCGGGTGCGAAAACCGTTGCCGTGATCGATCTCGACATAATTGCCGTAAGCGCCGTTGCGGCCGGCCCGCGTCACCTTGCCGTCGGCGGTGGCGTGAATGGGGCTGTTCCACCAGCCCGCCATGTCGATGCCGTAATGCACCGCGCCGCGATGGGTTAGGGGATCACTGCGCCGGCCATAGCGGCTGGAGATATAATAATTCTCCACCGGCATATCGAACGGGGCGTTGGTCAAAATTTGGTTCAATAGCTCCAGCTCGCTGCGCCGCAACAACAGCTCGGCGAAGGGATCGGCCGGCGAGGCAGGCTCGGACAGCACCGTGTCGCCATCGTCAGGCCCCTGGCCGGCGGCGATATAAGGACCACCCGAGCCCAGGGAGGGGGACGTCTCCACCGCCGCCAGCAGGGTGTCTTTCGATAACCCTGCGCCTTTGAGCGCCGCATCCAGGGAGGCGATGGTCTCGTTGGTCAAACCCAAGAGATGGCCGGCGATGTCGCGCTGCTGGCCATCCAGGGCGTCAAGTTCATTTTTCAAGGAACGCAGCGAGAAATTATCCCATGAGCGCGTCCACGACAGACGGCGGGATTTTCCCTCGTCCTCGGCGGCTTGGCCGTCGGTTGCGGCGGCGCTGTCCTCGGTCATGAAGCGGCGTAAATAGTTCTGCCGTTCTTTAAGCCGCTCTGCAGTTAACGCCACCTCCTGTTGCAGACGGCGCATGGAGGCATCCAGCTCATCATAAGAGCGGGATATTTCGGCGATGCGGCGATCCTTGGCGGCCATGATTTCGTCATGGGCGAGGACGTTGAACGTGGCGAAGGCGACCCACAGCAGAAAGGCAGAGGCCGCGGCGGCGCCGGTCATTTGCATGCGCGGGGTGAAGGAGATGAAGCGCACGACGCCATTGGCCCGGAAGTACAATTGCCTTTCCGGGAAATACCTATGGCGCAGCCGTCGTACGACGTCTCTGATCGCCGGGTGGCGAGACACAGCCTTCGCGTCCTTATCTTGTCGAGAACCCCGGGCGCATTTCATCCCAAGGCGGGAGTCAATGCAACAGCAAAGTCCGGGGACTCGCCGTTTTACTGTTGATGCCATCCTTTATCGGACGTCGCGGTTAATTATTGGTTAATTTAAAGGTTAGGAAATTAATCTTTTGCCCCGCGAGAGATCAATCCACAATTGGAAAAAATTAAAGTAATTTAACATAAACTTCTTACAACCATTTAATATAAAATCATTTTCTAAAATAACACCTAAATTGATAGAGACCGTCGCCCGGCTTCGATCGCGCTCAACATGGTTAATGCTTGGATGGAGAACCGATTCGCCGTCACAGCGTCTTGACCGCCGCCAGCACTTCCTCGGCGTGGCCCTTGACCTTCACCTTGCGCCAGATCTGGCGGATGACGCCCTTGCCGTCGATCAGGAAGGTGGCGCGCTCGATACCTATGTACTTGCGGCCATAAAGGCTCTTTTCCACCCACACCCCATATTTTTCGCATAAAGCCCCGTCCGCATCGGAAACCAGGGTGACGGCAAGGTCATGCTTGTCGATGAATTTGCGGTGCCGCTCGACGCTATCCTTGGATACGCCGACGATTACCGCGCCGGCCTTGGCGAATTTTCCGGCCAGCGCGGTAAACCCCAGGGCTTCCTGGGTGCAGCCGGGGGTGTCGTCCTTGGGATAGAAATAAAGCACCACGGCTTTACCCTTCAGGGACTTCAAGGACAGGGTGTCGCCGCTTTCGGTGGGTAGCGAGAAGTCAGGGGCTTTGTCGTTGACGTCGGGCATGGGGCTCCTCCTTTAAGATGCCGCAGCGGCGGGTTCGTCGATGATATCACGATGGAGGGCGGCGATGCGCGCCTGCGCCGCCGCCACGCGGTCCCGCACCTCCTCGAAGGATGCCCCGGCGATGACCTTGGCCAGCGCCGTCTTCAAGCCGCCTGCCGCCGTTTCTTCGTCGAACGCGCCGCCGACGCAGAGGCGCACCACGCTTTGCGCCTGATGAAGGAGTTTATAGTCCTCGGCCAGTTGCGCGCCGATATGGGCGCGCAAAAAACCCGCCGCCGTCAGGCGCTCTATGGCGTCGGCGGTATGGGGGGAGAGTACCTCAGGGGCCGCCGCAGCGTGCCGTAATTCCAGGTACTGGCAGACAAATTCAGCGTCCACCAGTCCGCCGGGGCAGTGCTTGACCGACCACATGTTGCCGGTGCCGAACTCCTTGCGCAGGCGTTGGCGCATGTCGGCGACGTCGCGCAGCAGTTGCGTCTCGTCGCGCGGCTTGGTCAGCACGTCGCGGATGATGGCGGCGATGCGCTCATTAAGCGCGGCGTCGCCGACGATGGGCCGCGCCCGGGTCAGCGCCATATGCTCCCAGGTCCAGGCGCTGGCGTGCTGATAGGCGTCGAAGGCGACGAGTGACACCGCCACCGGCCCGGCGCTGCCCGAGGGACGCAGCCGCATATCGACTTCAAACAGCCGGCCCTCGGCGGTCAAGGCGGTCAGGGCGTTGATGAAGGCCTGCGACAGCCGGGCGTAATAATGGCTGGGACTTAAAGACCGCGGTCCATCGGAAGCGGCGTCCGCCGGCGCGTCGTAGACGAAGATCATGTCAAGGTCGGAGGTGAACGTCAGCTCGCCGCCGCCCAGCTTGCCCATGCCGATGACGCTGAGCCGGCCGCCGGGAATGCGACCATGGCGGGCCGCGAAATCCGCCTCCACGCGCGCCAGTAGCTCATGAAGCGTCGCCTCGGCGACGCGGGTCATGGCCGCGCCGGCGGCGCTGCCGTCGATGGTGGCGCGCAACAGCTGCACGCCGATGCGGAAGCGCTGCTCATTGGCCCACACCCGCGCCAGATCGAGCACGTCCTGGAAATCCCGGCCGCGGGCCAGCGCCTCGGCCAAGCTTTGGCGCAACAAGTCGGTGGTCGGCAATGGATTGAAAAAGTCGGGGCTTAACACCGCGTCCAGGAGCACCGGACGGTGAGAAAGCTCAGCCGCCAGCGCCGGCGCGATGCCCATGATCTCCACCACCAGTTCCAAGAGCCAGGGATTGGCCTGGAACAACGACAGCAATTGCACGCCGGACGGCAGTTTCGATAGGAAGTCATCGAATTTCATCAGCGCGCCGTCGGCGTCGCCGGTATCGCTCAAGGCATCCAACAGATAAGGCAGCAGCCGTTCCAACAGCGCGCGGGCGCGGGGCGTTCTCAGCGCGCGATAGCGGCCGAACAGCCAGCCTTCGATCACCATCCGCATGCGCTCGGCATCCTTAAAGCCTAAGCCGGCAAGGCGCGCCGCGGCATCGGGGGCGGCGGGGCTGAAGGCGCGCGCTTCCGGCGGCGCGGTTTCGCCATCGCCTTTGGGTTCCAAAAGCTCCTGGTAGAGCCCATGAACGCGGGTAAAGGCGGGCAAGAGATCGGCCGCCATCGCCGCCGCGTCTTGGTAGCCGAGGAAGGCGGCGATGTGCTCCAGGCCTTCCTCGCTGGCCGGCAGGACGTGGGTCTGATCGTCGTTGATCATCTGCAAGCGATGCTCGACGGTGCGAAACAACTCATAGGCGGCCACCAGATCGCAGCGTTCCTCGGCGGTGATCCGGCCGCTGTTTTGCAGCACGGTCAGCGCGGTCATGGTATCGCGCACCCGCAGCGCCTGCTCGCGGCCGCCGGCGATCAGTTGCTGGATCTGAGCGAAAAATTCTATCTCGCGGATGCCGCCGCGCCCGAGCTTGACGTCATGGCCCTTGACCACGATGGCGCCGTGACGGTGGTGCTGATGAATGAGGTTCTTGATGGCGTGGATGTCGGCCATGGCGGCGTAGTCGAGGTGCTTGCGCCAGACAAAGCCGGTCAGCATGTCAAGGAATGCTTCGCCCGCCGCGCGGTCGCCGGCGATGGGGCGGGCCTTGATCATCGCCGCCCGCTCCCAGTTGAGGCCGACGCTTTGGTAATAGATTTCCGCCGCCGCCACCGACAGCGCCACCGGCGTCGCTCCGGGGTCGGGACGGAGCCTGAGATCGGTGCGGAACACATAACCATCACCGGTGCGCTCTTGCATGATCTGCGCCAGATCGCGGGTGATGCGAATAAAGCAGTCCTGCGGCGTCTTGGGACCGATATAGCTGGCCACTTCATTGTCGTAGAGAACGATGAGGTCGATGTCGCTGGAATAATTCAGCTCCCGCGCGCCGAGCTTGCCCATGCCGAGGACGAAATAGCCGCAGCCTTTGGCGATGTCCGGTTCGGCTCTAAGCGCCAGGACATCGGCGCAGCCCGCCGGCGGCGTCAATTCCCCCTTCTGCATGGCGTGGCGCAGCAGATGCGCCACCGCCAGGTCCACCGCCAGTTCGGCAAAATCGCTCAAGGCGGCGGTGATCTGTGGCAGCGGCCAGAGGCCGGCGATGTCGGCGAGTGCCACCGCCAGCGCCGCCTTCTGCTTGGCGATTCGCAGCACCGCTTTCACGGCGCTTACATCGGTCACCTCGGGCACGCGGTGGACGAGCTCCTCGCAAACCGCCGTCAGCGCCAAATCGGGGCCATCGGCAAGGAGGGAGAGAGTAAACGCCGGCTGTAGAATGGCGAGGCGGGTCAGATAGGGGCTGTTGCCGAAGATCGCTTCCAGAAGCCGCCGCTCGCCGTCGCCAAGGCGCACCGCCGGATCGGTTAAGCCGGCGTTCACGGCGGCTTCGCAAAAATCCCGCCACAACGGCGCCACACGGGCCGGATAGAAGGGGCGGGGGGGGATGCCGCGACTCATGACAACGCGTCTTTCAACCTGTGCTCCGACATTAGGGCCTGTTGACATTCATCGCGTGGCCGTGACGCTGGCGGATTTGGCCAGCCCAGCAGGAGCCGGGAGAAGCGCGATGTGGGGCATCGGGCAAGCCCGGCGACGCCCTGGATGGCCAAATCCGCCGCGCCCCTTTTGGGGTGGGGCGAAAATGGCCATCTGGCGCGTCGAAAAGCTCGACCGTATTGCCGATACGCTCTTCGCTTTTCTTCTTCCATATGGCCATTTTTGCTCCCATCGCGGCTCACGTGATGAATGTCAACAGGCCCTAAACCTGCTACAAGTAGCCTTATGAGTGACGCCATACCCCATATCTGCCCTGGATCGGTGCTGAACACAACCGATCTTGCCATGGAGCGGCGGCATGACGGCTGATCCGCCAGGGCAGGAAACGATGGCGTCCAAGCGCCCCCCCATAAGCCATGGCCGACGGTTGCATCTGGCGTTGAAGGTGCTGATCTGGGCCGGTATCGTATCGTTTGTTGCGGCCGGCCTGTTGGTGCTTCGGCTGTCTTTCGGCCCGCTCTCCATCGCCTTTCTACAACCTTATCTGAAGGACAGCCTGAGCGTCGGCGGCGCGGCGGCGGAGGTTGAATTCGATGACGTGACGCTGGCCTTGCGGCGTCCCTCCTTCAGCGGGCGGCGCGCCGCGCCGGGGCTGGAAATCCGGCTGACCAACTTGCGGCTGATGACCGCCGACAGTGGCGCGGCGGTGGCGCTTCCCGAGGGGGCGATGACCTTGAGTCTGTCGGCGTTGCTGCGCGGCGAGATCGCTGCCCGCACCCTGGAGTTGCGCGGGCTCAATCTAGCCGCAGAATGGCGAGACGGCGAACTTTTCGCCGCGCTGGCCCAAGACCAGGGCGGTTCGGCATTCGGCAAGATCCTGATCCGGCTGCTGCTGCCGCCGGAAGGGGATCGCTCCAGCGCCCTGCGCCGGGTGCGCATTCGTGACGCCACCCTGACCTTGCGCGAGGCGGAGAGCAACGAGACCTGGAAAATCGCCGGCTTGAATTTCGATTTGAAACGCGCCGCCGCCGGCATCGAGCTGTTGGGCGAGGGAGCGCTCAGCGGACCGGCGAATGCCGCCGTGCCATTGCGGCTGGACGGCCGCTACCAACAGAGCGACGAGACCAGCCTCCTGCATCTGGCGTTTGAGGGTCTCAATCCGTCGCGGATCGCCGGCGCATCGGTGCTCTTGGGCCGTCTGCGGGGCATCGACGTGCCCGCGACCGGTACGGTGTCGCTGACTTTCAACCGCGACTTGGCGCTCACCCTCGTTTCCTGGGACATCGGCGCCGGCGCCGGTCGGCTGAGCATCCCTGAGCGCTACCTCGAACCACTGGCGATCGAACGTCTGGCGCATAAGGCGAGCTTCGATCCGGCGAAAGATACCCTCGCCATCGAATCCCTTGAAGTGCGCTTCGCCGGCGCGACGATTACCGCGGATGGCGTGATGTGGCGCGAGAACGGCAAGCTCGGTGCGCGCATGCATGGCGACATCGCCAACATCTCGTTCGCCACTCTACCGCGCTATTGGCCGCAAGACTTGTCGCGCGGCGCCCATGATTGGATCAGCCGCAATATTCCCTCCGGCGTGGCGACGCGCGGTCAATTCTCTATAAACATACCGCCCCATGAAGATGGCGCCGCCTTGCCCGACGACGCTCTCGACTTCCAATTCGATTTCAAGGACCTCTTGGTGCATTATTTGCGCCCCATGCCGCCCATCGTCGGCGGCGCGGGCCATGCCCACCTGTCGCTGCACAAACTGGACATTGATGTCAAAGGCGGCGTCGCCGATGGCGTGGCGGCGGCGGGCAGCAAGATTCATTTAGGCGGCTTTCAGACCAAGGGCGGCTCCGCCGCTCACGTCGAGGCGACGCTTAAAGGATCGGCGCCGGCGATCATGCGCCTGATCGATCACAAGCCGCTCGGCTACACCTCGAAATATGGCATCAATCCTGCGGCTTTGGCCGGCAGCGGCGCAGTCGCCTTACAACTTGATTTTCCCTTGCTCAAATCGGTCTCGCTTGATGATGTCAAATTCAAGGTCAAGGCCGACGTGCGCGACCTGCAAGCGCGCGAGATATTAAAGGAGGTGAATTTAAGTTCGCCTTTGTTAAAGCTCGCCGTCGACGCAAAATCATTGACGGGTCGCGGCGACATCAAGCTCAACGACACGCCGTTTGCCCTTGACTGGCGCGAAAACTTCAAGCCCGGCAAAGGCCCATCGGCGCATTATGTTTTGACCGGCGCGGTCGAGGGCGAAGGCTGGAAAGTGCTGTCGCTGCCGTTCGAGGATGTGGTGAAAGGGCCGGTCATGGTGCGGCTGGAATTGCAGGGGCAAGGCTTCAAGATCAGCCGGGGGCAAGGCGCGTTCGATTTCTGGTCGGCGGAAACTGGCGTCAAGGCGTTGGGCTGGAACAAGGAAGCGCGCAAGCCGGGACTGGCGCGCTTTGCCTTCAATCGCACCAAGGCCGATACCATGGTCATTCGCGATCTGGTGTATGAAGACCAGGCCATGCGGGCCAGCGGCACGGTGAAGGTCGTCGACAACAAGGGCATCGAAGAGATCGTCATCGACAGTCTGAAGATAGGCGATACGCTGTTGGCGGCCACCGCATCGCGCCGCGACGCGGGCGCATACGGCATCGCCGTGACCGCCTCATCGTTTGATGCGCAGCCGTTTCTATCGCGGCTTTTCGCCAGCGACGGGGCGAAGCCGGAGCTGCCGGACTTCACCCTTGATGTCATGGCGGCGAAGGTCAAGGCGCTCCATGATACGGCGCTCCAGGATGTCACGGTAACGGCGCGGTTCGCTGATGGCCAATGGGGAAAAAGTGTTGGCGCCGGCAAGATCGTCGGCGGCGGCAGCGTTGACTTTGCGCTCAATCCGCCGGCGACGGCCGGCGATCAGGCGGCGTCGCTGCGGCGTTTTACCTTGCGTTCCGACGATGCCGCCAAGGTGGTGCGCGGCATCGGTCTGTTTTCCGACGCCCTCGGCGGCACGCTGGATTTTTCCGGCACCATGACGCCGCCGGGTCCGGCGCAGGTGATCAACGGCGATATCAGGATCCACGAATTCCGCGTCGTGCGCGCGCCGGTGCTGGCCAAAATTCTGGCCGTCGGATCGCTCACCGGCGTGAGCGACTTGTTGCGCGGCGAAGGCATTCGCTTCGAGCGGATGACGACGCCGTTTACCTTCTCCAATGGCATCATGGAATTCAAGCGCGCCCGCGCCTGGGGGCCGGCCATCGGCATTACCATCGACGGCAAGATCAACACAACGGCGGGCGAGGCGGCATTGCATGGCAACGTGGTGCCGGCCTATACCGCCAATCGGATTCTCGGCAAGTTGCCGCTGGTGGGAACATTGATCGTTGGCGGCAGGGGCGAGGGATTGTTCGCCTTCACCTATCAGGTGACGGGCGATCTTGATGATCCCGACGTGTCGGTCAATCCGCTGTCGGTGCTCACTCCCGGCTTCTTGCGCGGTATTTTCGAGGGCGCGCCGAAACTTGAACAAGAAAATCCTTAAGCCTCGGTTATTGACGCGACGCCGGTTTCTTGGCGGTATGGCGGGCGCCGCCGTCGTGATGACGGCGAGCCGCGCCTCAGCCCTGCCGGCGCTGCAATTCAGATGGATCGCCGATGGCGTCTATATGCATGTGAGCTGGTTTTCCAGTTCCCACGGCGTTGTGTCATCCAATGGTCTTGTCATTCGTGGCCAGGATCGCCTGCTATTTGTTGATACGCCCTGCTCGATGGCGCAAACGGAAGAGATGCTGGGGCGCATTCTGGAGCACGCAGATAAACGACTGGTCATTACCCACGCCCATGACGACCGCATGGCGGGGCTGCCGGCGATGCAGGCGTGCGGCATTTCCTCGCTCGCCCACCAAACGACGGTGGCGGCGGCGGTGGAGCGCCAGCAAGGGACGATTGACGAGGCGTGGAGCGGCGCGGCGCATATCCTCGACATTGGCGGTCGCAAGGTCGAGCTCTATCATCCCGGCCCCGCCCACACTACCGACAATACCGTGGTCTATATCGAGGACTGCGCGCTGCTTTATGGCGCGTGTCTGGTGCGGGCGCTTGATCGCACCAATCTGGGCGGCCTGGGCAGCGCCGACGTTTGCCGCTGGCCACAGGCGATACGCGCGCTTCAAATGCGCTATAGCCGGGCGCGCATCGTCGTGCCCGGCCACGGCGACCCCGGCGGTCTTGGCTTATTGTCTCACACCCTGGCGCTGGCCGAAGCGGAGGGCGCGAGATTGAATTGCGGGGGTACGTCTCCCTCTCCTTGAGGAGAGGGATGGGGTGAGGTGATGATTTATGCAACTCACCTCATCCGCGCTTCGCATGCCGCTCGCGCACCTTCTCCTCAAGGAGAAGGTATTAAACAGTATTTAAACCGGCTTAATCAAGGCGTGGCGTTTTTTGCCGGCGGTCAGCTTGATCACCCCTTGCGCGTTGAGCGCATCCAGGCCGATCTGCGCCAATTCGTTGGTTATCGGCGCGTCATTGAGCCGCGCGCCGTTCTGGCGAATGAGCCGCCGCGCTTCGCCCTTGGAGGCGCACAGCCCCGCCTCGGCGAAGAGATCGATGGCGGCGATGCCGGCGCTCAAACGCGCATGGGCAATCTCCACCGTCGGCAGATCATCGCCAAATGCGCCTTCCTCGAAGGTTTTGCGCGCGGTGTCTTCGGCATGACGCGCCGCCGCCGCACCATGGAGCAACCGTGTCGCTTCATTGGCCAGCACTTTCTTGGCGTCGTTGATCTCGGCGCCTTGCAGCGCTTCCAGACGGCGCACCTCAGCCATGGGCAGGTCAGTAAACAGGCGCAGGAAGCGGCCGACGTCGGCGTCCTCCACATTGCGCCAGAACTGCCAGTAGTCATAAGGCGACAACATCGTCTCATTAAGCCACACCGCGCCCTTGGCGGTCTTGCCCATCTTGGCGCCGCTCGCGGTGGTGATCAGCGGCACCGTCAAGCCATAAAGCGGCGGCGTTTCCATGCGCCGGCCAAGGTCGACGCCGCTGACGATGTTGCCCCACTGATCGGAACCGCCGAATTGCACCGTGCAGCCGAAGCGGCGGTTGAGCTCTACGAAGTCATAGGCTTGCAGGATCATGTAATTGAATTCGAGGAAGGTCAGCGGCTGTTCGCGCTCCAGGCGCAATTTCACGCTGTCCATGGTCAACATGCGGTTGACCGAAAACAAGCGGCCGATGTCGCGCAGGAAGGGAATGTACTTCAGTTCCGACAGCCACTCATCGTTGTCGACCATGAGGGCGTCGGTGGGGCCGTCGCCGAAACTCAAGAATCGTTCAAACGAGCTGCGGATGCTGGCGATGTTGCTCTTGATGGTGTCGTCGGTGATCAATTGCCGGGCCTCATCCTTGCCCGATGGGTCGCCGACCTTGGCCGTGCCGCCGCCCAGGAGCACGATGGGCTTGTGCCCGCTGCGCTGATAATGGCGCAACAGCATGATCGGCAGCAGGTGCCCCACATGCAGGCTGGGGCCAGTGGGGTCGAAGCCGTTATAGGCGGTGACTGCGCCCGAAAGGAGCGCCGCATCCAGTCCCTCAAGATCGGTGCACTGGTGCAAGAAGCCGCGCTCGATGAGGACGTTTAAAAATTCTGATTTCACCTTGCTCATGGGGCCGGGATGTAGCACAGCTTTGAGGGAAGCGCCAATACGCGGGCGAGAGGCAATGAAAAAAACCGGATATAGGGCGGTGGGCCTGATGTGTGGCACCTCGGTGGACGCCATCGACGTGGCGTTGATTGAAACCGACGGTTACGCGGTCCAAGGCTTCGGTCCGGCTGCAAGCGTGCCCCTGGACCCCGCCTTGCGCCAGCGCATCCGCGCCGCCATGGCCGAGGCCGCCCAGCTTCCGGCCAGCGTCGAGCCGCCCCCGGCCTTTTCGCTGTTAAGCCGGGACATCGCCGAGCATCACGCGCGGGCCGTCGCCGCCGCCGGCATCGACCTAGGGCAAGTGGATGTGGTCGGCTTTCATGGCCAGACCATCCGCCATGCCCCGCATCTAGGGCTGACCTGGCAACTCGGTGACGCTGCCCATCTAGCGGCGCGGCTTAAGGTTCCCGTGGTCGGCGGTTTCCGCCTGGCCGACGTGGCGGCGGGCGGCGAGGGCGCGCCCTTGGTGCCGCTTTACCATCAGGCGCTGGCGGCTGGCCTAGGGGGGCAGATTGATTATCCGCTGGCGGTCTTGAACATCGGCGGGGTGGCCAACCTGACCTGGATCGGCGGCGTTGGCGGCGAGGTGATCGCCTGCGACACCGGGCCGGGCAATGCCCTGCTCGACGACTGGGTATCCTCCCATGGCTTGGGTGATTGCGACTTGGGAGGACGGATTGCCGCCGCCGGCAAGGTGGACGAAGGCCGACTGCAACGGTGGCTGTCGCATCCGTTTTTCGCCCGCCGACCGCCCAAATCCTTGGACCGCGACGCCTTTGCCGCCCAGCTGCGGAACGACATGCCGGTGGAGGATGGGGCGGCGACGTTGACCGCCTTTACCGCCGCGGCGGTTGCCCGCACCGTCGAATGCTTGCCGGCCGCGCCCCGGCGCTGGTTCGTCACCGGCGGCGGCCGGCACAACCCGACCTTGATGGCCGAACTGGCGGCCCGGTTGGGATCGCCGGTGTTGGCGGTGGAGGAGGTGGGCTGGCGCGGCGATTACCTGGAGGCGGAGGCGTTCGCCTTTCTGGCGGTGCGCAGTCTGTTAAAGCTGCCGCTCAGCCTGCCGGGCACCACCGGCGTACCGCGCCCTCTGACCGGGGGGCAGACGTTTATGCCGTAGCGGCGATCTCGGCCAGCCGCTTGTCGAGGTACTTGTTGACCTCGCCCACCAGCGTTTCCATATGGTTTTCAAAGAAATGGCTGGCGCCCTGGATTTTGCGGTACTGAACGTTGATGGCCTTTTGCGCGCCCAGCTTGTTGGCGAGCTTTTGCACCGATTCCTCGGTCACCAGCTCATCGGCGGCGCCCTGGACGATGAGGCCGGAGGACGGGCAGGGGGCGAGGAAGGCGAAATCGTACATGTTGGCCGGCGGGGATATTGAGATGAAACCCTCAATCTCCGGCCGGCGCATCAGGAGCTGCATGGCGATCCAGGCGCCGAACGAGAACCCCGCCACCCAGCAGGAACGGGCGTCCTTGTGCAGGGTCTGAATCCAATCCAGCGCCGCCGCCGCATCGCTCAACTCGCCGATGCCGTTGTCAAACGAGCCCTCGCTGCGGCCAACGCCGCGAAAGTTGAAGCGCAGGACGGCAAATCCCCGCTTGGCGAAGGCGTAATAAAGGTTATAGACGACCTTGTTGTTCATGGTTCCGCCGAACTGCGGGTGGGGGTGCAGGATCAGCGCAATTGGCGAATTGACGTGCTGTCCGGCCTGGTAACGTCCTTCGAGGCGGCCGTCCGGACCGTTGAAAATGACTTCCGGCATCGTATCCTTTCAACCTTTATATGTCGGGTGCGGCTATCGTTAGCCTCGCCTGGGGGCGGCTGCCTTCACGCATGTGTGATGCGCCGCCGGGTTTGGCCCGGCGTGGAGCTTGCTTGATCCGACAAGGCTTGGCCCCATATAAAAGCAACAGCCGCCTGTTATATAGGGTGGGGCAGCGCCGACGCAAGAAAAACGAGTTTACTAAGGAGCTTGTTTTGCGGCGGGGCGTCCGTGATGTAGGATATGAGGCAGAGGACCAAAGCGGTCTTGAGGCCGGAAGGGGTAGACTAAGATGTGGAGCGAATTGAAGGCGGATGTCCAGGCGGTCATGGATCGCGACCCGGCGGCCCGCCATAAGGCCGAGGTCATTATTACCTATCCCAGCGTGCATGCGCTGTTTTTCTATCGCCTCGGCCATGCCTTGTGGGTGCGGAATTGGAAGTTCTTGGGTCGCTTTCTGGCCCAGTTCGGGCGATTTTTGACCGGCATCGAAATTCACCCCGGGGCCACCATCGGCGCTGGCTGCTTTATCGACCATGGCTCCGGCGTGGTGATCGGCGAGACCGCCGAGCTTGGCGCCAATATCACCCTCTACCAGGGGGTGACCCTGGGCGGCACCTCGCTGGAGAAGGGCAAGCGCCATCCCACCCTAGAGGACGGCGTGATTGTCGGCGCCGGGGCGAAAATTCTCGGCCCCATCACCATTGGCCGCAATGGCAGGGTCGGCTCCAACGCGGTGGTGATGAAGGACGTGCCGGCGGATACCACCGTGGTCGGCATCCCGGCCCGCGAAGTGCAGCGCCGCGACAAGCGCGCGCCGGTCAAGGTTCGGGATTTCTGCGCCTATGGCCTGCCCACCGACGATCTGCCCGACCCGGTGGCGCGCAGCCTGGAAAGCATGGTCGAAATGATGTGCGCGCTGCGGGCGCGGATCGAAAGCCTGGAAAAGGAACTGGCCGCTCGCAACGCTGCTGAAAAGGCGGCGGCGGAGGCGGCTGCCGTGGCGGAAGAGGAAAAACGCGCCTCTCTCGGGGCGTGATTATTCGTTTTGTTGGCAGTTTAAGGACTTCCCCATGGGCGAGGCCATCGCCTATCTCGACTACAATGCCACGACGCCGCTGCGTTCCTCAGCCCTGGAGGCGATGACGGCGTCGACGCGGCTCGTGGGCAATCCGTCCTCGTCGCATGCGGCGGGACGGGCGGCGCGCCACGCCCTGGAAGACGCTCGCGCTCAGGTGGCCGCGGCGGTGGGCTGCGTCGTCTCCGAGGTGATTTTCACCAGCGGCGGCACCGAGGCCAATAACCTGGCCGTGCTTGGGCTGGGCCAAAGCGTACTTTACGCCGCCACCGAACATGACGCGGTGCGAGCGCCGGCCAGGATGCGCGGCGGGGATGTCATCGCTGTTGATGGCGACGGGCTTCTCGACCTGGATATTCTGCAAGACCACCTGAAGAAAGCGCCCCGACCGGCGCTGGTGGCGGTCATGCTGGCCAACAACGAGACCGGCGTCATCGCGCCCCTTGCTAAGATAGCCGACCTGACGCATCGCCACGGCGGCCTCGTGCATTGCGACGCGATTCAGGCGCTTGGAAAAATCCCGTTCAATTTTAGGGAGCTGGGCGTTGATAGCCTGAGCTTGTCGGCGCACAAGGCTGGCGGCCCGAAGGGGGTCGGCGCGCTGATCTTGAAAGATGGCTTGGAGATTGCGCCGCTGATCCGGGGTGGCGGTCAGGAGCGTCGCCGCCGCGCCGGGACGGAAAACCTGCCGGGGATCGTCGGCTTCGCCGCCGCCCTTGAGGCGAGGGGCGATTGGGATGCCATCCGCGCCATGCGTGACCGGATGGAGGCGGATATTGCCGCCCGCATGCCGACGGCGCGCATTTTCGGCCAGGCCGCGCCCCGTCTGCCCAACACCACCTGCGTCAGCCTGCCCGGGATCGCCAGCGAAACCCAGGTCATGGCGCTCGATCTGGCCGGCGTCTGTATCAGCGCCGGGGCGGCCTGCTCGTCGGGCAAGGTCGCCCTCTCTCACGTGCTGGATGCCATGGGGGTAGCGCCGGAACTTGCCGCCTCGGCCATTCGCATCAGCCTCGGTTGGGAGACCACAGCGCGGGACATCGACCGATTCTTGGCCGCTTGGGATACGCTGGCCGAGCGCGCCCTGGCGGCGGGAGCGGCGGCATGACCTCCCGACCGCCCGTTCGGAGCGCGTCGCGTGCGCCGATCTATCTCGATTATCAGGCGACCACGCCCATCGACCCTTGCGTGCTCGACGCCATGCTGCCCTATTTGACCGAGCGCTATGGCAACCCGCATTCCGCCGCCCATCGCTTCGGCTGGGAGGCGGCGGCGGCGGTGGATGTGGCGCGGCAAAAGATCGCGCAGTTGATCGGTGCGAAACCGGAAGAAATCATCTTCACCTCGGGCGCCACCGAAGCCAACAATCTCGCCATCAAGGGTGTGGCCCACGCCTATGGCCACAAGAAGCGTCATCTCGTTACTACCGTCATTGAACACAAATGCGTGCTGGAAAGCATGCGCGCCCTGGAGCGGCAGGGTTTTAGCGTCACCTATTTGCCGGTAAATCGCGATGGCCTGATTGAGCTTGCCGACGCGGCGGCGGCGATTGATGATAATACGGCGTTGGTATCGGTGATGGCGGTCAACAACGAAATCGGCGTCATCGAACCCATTGCCGAGGTTGGCCGCCTGTGCCGGGAGCGGGGCGCAAAATTTCATGTCGATGCGGCGCAGGCGGCGGGCAAAATTGCGCTTGATGCGGAGGCCATGAACATCGACCTGATGAGCCTGTCGGCCCATAAGATGTATGGCCCAAAGGGCGTGGGCGCGCTTTATGTGCGCAAGAAACCTCGCGTGGTGTTGGAGCCTTTATTCCATGGCGGCGGTCAGGAGCAGGGATTGCGCTCCGGCACGTTGGCGCCGGCGCTGATCGTCGGCTTTGGCGAGGCGGCAGCGATCGCCGCGCGCAATATGGCGACGGAAACGGCGCGCATCGAGGAGATGTCGAAGACTTTTCTCGCCCGTCTTCATCGGGCGCTGAACGGCGTTACCTTGAACGGCAGCGAAGCGCGGCGTTACTGGGGCAATCTTAACCTCAGTTTTGACGGCGTGGACGGCGAGCGTTTGTTGGCGGGGCTGCGCGATATCGCCGTCTCGTCGGGGGCGGCTTGCGCCTCGGGCTCCAAGGAACCGTCCTATGTGCTGGCCGCCATCGGCGTATCAGATCGGCAAGCCAAATCATCACTCAGGATCGGCTTTGGCCGCTTCACCACAGACGAGGATATTACCGCGGCGGCGGATACGCTGATCGCCGCCGTTCGTCGCAGTCGCGGAGAATTTAAAGTATTGCATGCCTAAAGTTGTATTTGTCAGCGCCGATGGCCAGAAGCGGTGGGAAATCGATGCGCCAAGCGGCGAGAGTTTGCTCGATGTCGCACACGCCAACGATATCGATATCGAGGGCGCCTGCGAAGGGTCGATGGCCTGTTCGACTTGTCACGTGATCGTTGACGCCAAGGATATCGACCGCCTGCCGCCGCCATCCGAGGAGGAACAGGATCTCTTGGATCTTGCCTATCAGGTATCGCCAACCTCGCGGCTCGGCTGCCAAATCGTGCTGAACGACAAGCTCGATGGCCTGACCGTGCGCCTGCCGCGCCGCACCAACAATCTGCTCTTGGATTGACGATCGTGGCGGTCAGCCGAGAATTTCTTGACCATGTTCAGGATGCGCTGACCAGTCTTGGAGCAGTGCGCGTGCGCCGCATGTTCGGCGGCGCGGGGCTTTATTGGCAAGACGTGTTTTTTGCGATCTTGTCCGAGGAGACGCTGTACTTTCGCGTCGATGAGAAAACCGAGCCTGACTATATTGCCGCCGGCTGCGATCCTTTTATCTACCAACAGCGCGGCAAGACGGTAAAGCTGCCCTACTATGCCGTTCCCGAGGCGCTGTTCGACGAGCCGGAGAGCATGGAAGCCTGGGCCCGCGACGCCATCGCCGCCGCGCTCAGGGTGAAGAAGAAAGAAAGCTAGGCGTAGTCAGATAGAGCGCTAAGAAATCACTTTTTCCCGTCATCCCGGACGCTAGGCGAACCCGAAAGCCATAGAAGCTTTCGGGTTGTGAGCCTTGCGAGCCGGGATCCATCTTGCCATCTTACGGAATTTCTGGATCCCGGATAGCTCGGTTTGCCAACAAAATCTTTAGATTTCGGGCAAACCGGCTTCCGGGATGACGATGGGTGTTTATTTATAGCTTGGTATGCGGAAGTCCTATATTTCAACGTCCCGAGAATTTCGCCGGACGCTTTTCCATAAACGCCGTCACCCCTTCGATAAAGTCGCGGCCTTGGCCTGCCGCCCGCTGGTTGGCGCACTCCAGGTCAAGTTGTTCGGCCAGCGAATTGGTCTCGGAGGCATGGAGTTGCTGGCGAATGAGGGCGATGGCGGCGGTTGGCCCTTTGGCGAGCTTCTCCGCCACGGCGGTGGTTTCCGCCATCAGCTTGTCGTCATCCATGACCTTGGTCACCAATCCCCATCGCTCGGCTTCCTCGGCGCCGATCTTTTCGCCCAGAAGCGCCATGCGCGCCGCCCGGATCGGTCCCACCAAGCGCGGCAGGAAATAGGAGCTGCCGGCATCCGGCACCAGCGCGATGTTGACGAACGCCTGGAGGAATGACGCCGAGCGGGCGGCATAGATCAGGTCGCAAGCCATGGCGAGACTCATACCGGCGCCGGCCGCCGGCCCGTTGACCGCGGCAATGACCGGCAGCGGCAGCGCGCGTATGGCCTTGATGAGGGGGTTATAGCACTGCTCGACCACCAGACCGAGGTCGGGCAGTTGGCCCTCCTTCAGGTTGATGCCGTCGGACAAGTCCTGGCCGGCGCAAAAGCCGCGTCCGGCGCCGGTGATCAGCAGGGCGCGGGCGGCCAGTTCACCCTTGGCGAGCTTGGCGATGACGTCTTTCAATTCGGCATGCATTTCTAGGGTAAAGGAATTAAGCGCCGCCGGACGATTCAGAGTCAGCGTCAGAACGTCGTTCTTGATATCGACCAGTAAGGTTTTATAGGCCATGGCGAACACCCGAGCTAAATTAAACGGGTGACTTATAGCAGTCGATGGGGAGGGAGGATAGGGGGGTTAACTGGCGGCCCGGATTTGCGGCGGATCGGCGGGAGTAACCTTGTTGCGCCCGGCGGCTTTGGCGGCGTAAAGGGCGCTGTCGGCCCGCTCGACGAAGGCGTCCATGCTTTCGCCCACCGCATACTGCGTCACGCCGAAGGACATGGTGATGTGGCCGAGGGCGACGCCGGTGGCCTTGGTTTTCATCTGTTTCTTGCTGACGGCGATGCGCAGGCTTTCGGCGAACGCCAAGGCATCCGGCAGCGGCGTTCCGGGCAGAATGATGGCGAATTCCTCACCGCCGTACCGCGTCGGCGTGCCGCGCTCGCCGGCCAGCAGTTTCATCTGCTGGGCCACCAGCTTGAGAACGTGGTCGCCCAGCTTGTGGCCCCAGGTATCGTTGAATTTCTTGAAGTGATCGACATCGCCGAACACCAGGCTCAATGGCTGATGCGACATGGTGGCGTCCTCGGTGGTCATCTTCAATACGCAGTCGAATTGCTTGCGGTTGCCGATGCCGGTCAGTTCATCGGTCATGGATTCCGCCCGCGCCGCATCGAGGTTGGCTTTGAGCTTTTTGATTTCTTCCGATGATTTTTTCAATTCGCTTTCCAAGGAGCGGGTCTTGGTTTCCATTTCCTTGGTTTCCCGCGCCAGTCCGGAAACCAATGCCTTGACGCCATCGCCGTCGGCAAGATCGGCGATGTCGTCGCCGTATTCCATCAGAACATTGCCAAAGCGGGTGGTGTCGCTTTCCGCGCTATGCAGTCGGGCGATGACCTTGTCCAACTCGGCGTGCATGAGCTGGCCGGTTTCTTGCACCAAGGCATGCGCGCCGGTATCGCCAAAAAATTTAAGATAAAGACGCTCCGATAATTCATCGCCCACTTTTTTGGTGTGGGCGATGCAGTTGTCGATCATACGATTGAGGAGGGGCGCGTCGCCGGAAGCATACGTATACCAAAGCTGATAGTTGCGCGGCGTCGGCGAGACGCCTTGCTCGCTCATCAACTGCAGCGCCTGTTTCGCCCATTCCTGGGAGGTATCTTGTGCGCGCTGTGATGGCCTGACTTGTGTTCTCACCGCATTCATAAACTTACGCCCCTGAACTCGCCGTCCCTTTGCCCACGTCTTATTACGCCGGGAAACGCGCCGGCTGGACTTGAATTTAAGCCGGGAAGTCCTAACAAAAATCTAAGGAAAGGGTGGAATTTTCAGGTTTTTTATGACGCCATCAATCAGTCGTCCGCTGGCTCGGACTTGGCGACGGTGAAGCCCCGCAAAAGGAAGGCGGGGACATGGTCGCCCATGCCCTTCACCGCCGGCCCGTCATCCCGATCGGACCCTTTGGGGCGAGTTTTTTCTTTTGCCGGCATGGGCTTGCGGGAAGAATGCTCCGGCTTGGCCGAGGGCTGCTCAGTCTCACGTAGGGATTTTCCGGCTTGCTTACGGGGCTGTGCCCGAGCCGGCTTCGGCGCAGCGGCTTCGGCGGCTATCGGTGGCGGCGGGCTGCCGGCCAAGGGCGGAATTTTATTGCCGATGAGCTTCTCGATGGCGGCGATGAACTTGCCGTCGCTCGCCGCGGCGAGGGTGATGGAGGTGCCCTCGCGGCCGGCGCGGCCGGTGCGGCCGATGCGGTGCACATAGTCGTCGGCGTGAATCGGCACATCGAAATTGAAGACGTGGGAGACGTCGGGGATATCGAGCCCCCGGGCCGCCACGTCACTGGCCACCAGGAATTTGATATCGCCCTGGCGGAACTTGGCCAGGGTTTCCATGCGGGTCGACTGGTCCATGTCGCCATGGAGCTGGCCGGCGTTATAGCCATGGCGGGCCAGCGAGCGGTAGACCACCTGCACGTCGCGCTTGCGGTTGCAGAAGATGATGGCATTCCTGACCGCCTGATCATCGATCAGGTTCCGCATCGCCGCCCGCTTTTCCTTGTCCTTGCCCTTCACCATCACCAGGGCCTGGGTGATGGTGGTGGCGGCGGTGGCCGGGCGGGCCACCTCGATGACCTTGGGCTCATTGAGGAAGCGGTCGGTCAGGCGCTTGATCTCCGGCGGCATGGTGGCGGAGAAGAACAGCGTCTGGTGCTTTTGCGGCATCAAGGACATGATGCGCTCGATATCGGGGATGAAACCCATATCGAGCATCCGGTCGGCCTCGTCGATGACCAGGATATCAACCCCCGAGAGCACCACCTTGCCGCGCTCGAAATGGTCGAGGAGGCGGCCGGGGGTGGCGATCAGCACGTCGACGCCGCGCTCTAAAAGCTTTTCCTGGTCGCCGAAGCTGACCCCGCCGATGAGGAGCGCCATGGTCAATTTATGGTATTTGCCATAGGTCTCGAAATTCTTGGACACCTGGTCAGCGAGCTCGCGGGTCGGCTCGACGATGAGCGAGCGCGGCATGCGCGCCCGCCCCCGGCCCACCGACAGGATGTCGATCATGGGCAGGGTGAAGGAGGCGGTCTTGCCGGTGCCGGTCTGGGCGATGCCCAGGATATCGCGACCCTGCAGCACGCTGGGAATGGCCTGGCGTTGGATCGGGGTGGGTTCCTTGTACCCCGCGTCCTCAACCGCCCGTAGGACTTCTTCGCTTAGTCCGAGAAAATGAAAGCTCATGTCGTGGAAAGGCGACCTTATGCGGGCGCGTAATGGCTAAAATATCACGTCGAGCGCGCCTCTCGTCGCGCCGGTGAGCATAAGAAAAGTCGATGCCATGTCAATCGCTACTTGCATCGGCGCGGCCGGCGGGGGCTATTATCATCGCTTTTCAGGAGGTTGCTCATGGCCCAGCCCTTGGTTTTGATCCCCGGTCTGTTGTGCACCGCGGCGCTGTGGCGGCCGCAGCTGGATGCCTTGGCCGACATTGCCGATATGACCGTCGCCGACCATACCCGCCATAACAGCATGGCGGCCCTGGCCCAGGATATATTGGCCCAAGCGCCCGCCCGCTTCGCGCTCGCCGGCCTGTCCATGGGCGGCTATATCGCCCTGGAGATAGTGCGCCAGGCCCCGGAACGGGTAAGCCGGCTGGCGCTCCTTGACACCAACGCCCGGGCCGATACCCCCGAACAGAAGAAAATGCGCCAGGATTTCATTGCCTTGGCCGGGCGGGGCAAGTTCAAGGGGGTGACCCCGCGCCTGATCCCGAACCTCATCCACCCCGACCGGCTCGATGACCATGAGTTGAAGCTGACCATTATTCACATGGCGCGGGATACCGGCACTGAGGTCTTCATCCGCCAGGAAACGGCGATCATGAACCGCATCGACAGCCGGCCCCACCTGCCGGCCATCCGCTGCCCGGCCCTCATCCTGTGCGGGCGGGAGGACAAGCCGAGCCCCTTAAGCCTGCATGAGGAAATGGCGGCCCTGATCCCCGGCGCTACCCTTACCGTCATCGAGCGCTGCGGGCATCTTTCGACCCTGGAGCGCCCCGAAGCGGTCAACGCGGCCCTGAGGGAGTGGCTGGGGCGGTGAGGGTAATTATCTGAAATTTTATTGCCAAATATATTTGGCATAACTATAATTGGGGAGATGGCCTGCCGCAGGCGACGGAACAGAAAAAGGTTATCGTTTATCAGGACGCCTCCGGCCGAGAGCCTTTTACTGACTGGCTCAATAACTTGCGCGACGAGAAAGGTCGCAGGGCTGTATTGAAGCGGATCGGCAGGCTTGAATATGGTTTATACGGCGATTGCGAATCTGTAGGCGACGGAGTTTCGGAATTGCGTATTTTCCTTGGCCCCGGCTACCGGGTCTATTTCGCGGAAGAGGCGCGTCATATCGTTGTGCTTTTATGCGGCGGCGACAAGAGCACGCAGCACAAAGATATAAAAACGGCTCAGGCATACTGGAAAGAGTACAAAGCCCATGGCTAAGAAAAGAAATTATCGGTCGTTCCGGGATGTTGAGGAAGATTATTTCCATAACCATCCGGAAGAAATTGCCGCTTATATCGACGAGATATTCGATGACTATGCCCAAGACGGAAATTCAGCCGCCTTGCTGGCATCCTTGCGTGTAATCGCCAAGGTCAAGGGCATTACCAATCTCGCGCAAGCCACGGGCATGACACGCCAGGGCATTCAGCATGCGTTGTCCAGCAAGGGCAATCCGCGATTTGATAACGTCAACGCCATCATGCATGCGCTGGGCTATCGTCTTACGCCTGAGCTGATTAATAGCATCAACAGTGCATAGGCGGTTAAGCCTGTCAGGCAGATGCTGAAGTTTTCTAAATCTGCAAAAAAGCGAACGCTATCTAAACATCCAACTCTTTGACCTTGCCGGCATTCTCCTGAATGAAGGCGAAGCGGAGTTCCGGTTTCTTGCCCATCAGTTCGTCAATGAGCTTGGCGGTGGCGCGCTCGCCCCGAAAATCCTCGGGCACCACCACGCGCAACAGCGTGCGCACCTTGCGGTCCATGGTGGTCTCGCGCAGTTGTTGCGACGGCATTTCGCCCAAGCCTTTAAAGCGGCTGATTTCGACCTTGGCGCGGCCCGCAAATTCACTTTTCATCAACTCGTCCTTGTGCGCGTCGTCGCGGGCGTAGAGCACCTTGCCGCCCTGGGCGATGCGGTAAAGGGGCGGCATGGCGAGATAGAGATGGCCGCGGCGAATGAGCTCCGGCATTTCGCGGAAGAAGAAAGTCATCAGGAGGGTGGCGATGTGCGCGCCGTCGACGTCAGCGTCGGTCATGATGATGACCTTTTCATACCGCAAGTCGTCCTCGCGGTACTTGTCGCGCACGCCGCAGCCGAGCGCCAGGATGAGGGCGGCGATTTCCTGGTTGGCGCCGATCTTCTGGTCGCCGGCGCTGGCGACGTTCAAGATCTTGCCGCGAATGGGCAGGATGGCCTGGGTGCGGCGGTCGCGCGCCTGCTTGGCCGAGCCGCCGGCGCTGTCGCCCTCGACGATGAAAATCTCGGTGCCGGCGGCTTCATCCTGAGAACAGTCGGCAAGCTTGCCGGGCAGCCGCAGCCGGCGGCGGCCGACGGCGGTCTTGCGCTGGATCTCCTTTTCCTGACGGCGGCGCAGGCGCTCCTCGACCCGCTCCAGGACCCAATCGAGAAGCTCGTTGGCCATCGCCGGGTTGCCCGACAGCCAATGGTCGAAGTGGTCGCGCACCGCGGCCTCCACCAGCCGGGCGGCTTCCGGCGAGGCGAGCTTTTCCTTGGTCTGACCCTGGAACTGCGGCTCGCGGATGAACACCGACAACAGAACGGCGGCTTGCCCCAGCACATCCTCGGCGGTGACCTCCTTGGCCTTTTTGTTGCCGACAAGCTCAGCATAGCCGCGAAGCCCCTTGGTCAGCGCGGTGCGGAAGCCCTGTTCATGGCTGCCGCCCTCCGGCGTCGGCACGGTGTTGCAGTAGGAATGAATGAAGCCGTCGGCGTTGCCCGGCCACGCCACCGCCCATTCGGCCTGGCCCTGGCCCTCGGGCAGGGCGACGCGGCCGGTAAAGAACTCGGCGGTCACGCAGTCGGTCAGATTGACGCTTTCCTGCAGAAAATCGCTCAAGCCGCCGGGGAAATGCAGCGTCGCTTCCAGCGGTGTCTCATCGCCCGGACGCAGGCATTCCGGCGCGCATTTCCAGCGCAGCTCGACGCCGCGGAACAGATAGGCCTTGGAGCGCGCCATGCGGTAAAGCCGGGCCGGCTTGAAGGCGGCGTCCTTACCGAATATCTCGGGGTCGGGCAGGAAGTGCACCCGGGTGCCGCGCCGGTTGTGCACCTGTCCCCGGTGCTCCAGGGGCGTGGTGGCGTGGCCGCGGGCGTAGGATTGGGTCCACATCTGGCGGTCGCGGGCGACCTCCACCGTCACCCATTTCGACAGCGCGTTGACCACCGAGACGCCGACGCCGTGCAAGCCGCCCGAGGTCTTATAGGCGCTGGAGCCGAATTTGCCGCCCGAATGCAGCGTGGTCATGATCACTTCCAGGGCCGACTTTTTCTTGAACTTGGGGTGGGGGTCGGTGGGCACGCCGCGGCCGTTGTCGGTGACCGCCAGCGAGCCGTCGGCAAAGAGCTCGATCTCGATGCGGTTGGCATGCCCCGCCACCGCCTCATCCATGGCGTTGTCCAAAACCTCGGCCGCCAGGTGATGAAACGCTCGCTCGTCGGTGCCGCCAATGTACATGCCGGGCCGCCGGCGCACCGGCTCCAGGCCTTCGAGAACCTCGATGTCCTTGGCCGAATAGTCCTGACTGGTGGCGCTGACGTTGTCAAAAAGATCGGCCATGGCGACAAAACACAAAAGGGGCTGAAAAATCAGCCCATCATTATCGGGAATTACGATGGGTGGCTACCACATATTGTGCCGCGGGGCAAAGCGCAAGGGGGTCCCTCACGCCCCAAACCCGCTTGCCTCAAGATCCTTCATGCGCACGATCATCGCCCGGCGGAGATCTCCGGGCAGGTCCACAAAGCCGTAGCGACGATAGAAGGCGCGCACCTCCTCGTCGAGCGGATGGGTGATGACGCCGAAGCAGCCGATATCCTTCGACAGGATAAAACACGTTTTTAGAGCATAGAAGAGAAGCTGGCGCGCGACGCCTCTCCGCTGGAACTGCTGGTCCACGGCCAGTTGTCCAAGCAGGATGACGGGAATGGCTTCCGGCCGATTGCGGCGCGCGGCTTTGGGCAGATATTCGCGCTCAATCTGCCCGGCCGCGAGCGTCACATAACCGGCGATACGTCCACTTTCGCTATCGATGAAAACAGTGGTGCGGGAGACGCCTGCTTCCTGGTTTTGTTTCGCATGACGGCGAAACCAGTCATTCATGGACGGACGCCCGCAGTCGAAATCCTCGATCGCGTCGCCCAGGTTGAGCGGGCGTGGTGGGTTTAATCCCGCCATGAGGCGCGGGTATCTGCGAGGTTCTTAAGACCAGGAATTTCCCGGGCCGGAGCATTCGCCCAGTCTTCGAACTTTTTCCAATTCGCCGCCGGGATAGTAACAAGAGCCCTGAAGAACAAATCCGCCTCTGCCGCTTCCACCGCCCTGCGGCGAATGAAGTCGCTCAAATTGGTGCGCGACTGTTCGGCGGCGGCTTCGAGAAGCTCGCGCTCGCGTGGGGAAATCCGGACGCTGACGGGGGCAAGATTGGCCATCATGTACTCCTACTTTCCGTAGGACAATAGCATACGATAAGGGTGGATGCCAGCATTTTTTGCGACCTGGATTGGGTCCATTTCTGGAGGGGGCGCGCCCAACAGCGCCTTACCCCGCGACAAATCATCCGTGCCGCGAGACCCATTACTTATGGATATGGATCCTAATCAAACAGGCTGTCGATGCTGTCTTGGCTCAAGGACGAGCTGCTGCTCATCAGATGGGCGTTAAGCTCCGCCTCATCGGTCAGGGCGAGTGAACCGTTGATCACCAGCCCGGCGAGTTCCACCAGGCGCCGCAGTACGGGGTCGGCGGATTTGGCCAGGCTAGTCTGGGCCTCAAGGATTCTGGCGTTCAGGCGATCGACCACCAATCGCAGACCTTCGCGCGCCGCATCAGGCGCAGCGGCATAAGCCTCAATGGCCAGGTCGCGATCGGAAAGGCCGCTTGCCTGGAAGTGCTCGATATAACTCATTGGCCGCCACTGACTGATCTCGACAGCGCAGCTCGGCATTTCGTCCAACATCTCAAGAAGCATGATTACTTCATTGAAATGATTAAGGTAATCCGTGGCTAAAAAAGTTTTCGGGTTGATGTTGGTGCTAGCCAATCGCGCCGGCCAATCTATCGCCTCCGCTGACGCGCCTTTTTGTTGTGTCGTTGGCAACACCGGTTCGACCTTCGCCTGTTATCTTTCGTTGGTATTCGATCATAAAGCGCAAATCCTGTCGCAAGGTTAACCGAGGCGAGGCTTCGGCGCGGGCGTCCGAACAGCTTCAGATTGCGTCGCCGCCTGCTGTCCAACCAAGTACCGCGTCACGGATTGCCGACTTTGGCCGTCATCCATCCGCCGGAGCCATCGACGACGGCAATTCCCATAAAACATCCATGCTTGAGGAGCGTGCACATGAATTCCACTCACCCGGACACTGACCTGTCGGCCCATCGCGAGCTGATCAATACGCTGCTCTCGGCCATGGCGCGGCAAAACGCCACTGATCTTGACGCGCTCATCACGCCTCCGGGGTCGGACCTGGCGCGGGCGCTGGCGGCGCTTTACGGCAGCGGCGCCATGGCGGCGTTGCGCGACGTTCTGGCCGCCGCCGTCGGCGAGCTTGAGGAGTTGAAGCTGAAGGCGCGCAGCGGCGCGGCGCTGGCCGGCATCGTCCGCAAGCGCTTGGCGCTGAGCCAGAAGGCTCCGGGACGGCAACCGGCGCTGCGCGAACGCAGACTTGATCCGGCGCTGCTGGGCCGCCTGCGCCAGAAACATCTCATGGAGGGCCTGCACGCCCTCATTGCCGGCGATTTCGATGCCCTTGATCCGGCCATCGGCGACGCCAGTTGCGAAATGCGTCCCTTTTTTCTTCTGGATCTGCGCCAGCGGGCTCTGCGCGCCCTTGAGGTCATGGGGATACGGTTGCCGACGGCGCAGCGCCTGATGGCGGCCTATCGCGCCCGTCATGCCGCCGACCCGGACGAGACCGCCATCAGAACGGCTGCTGACCTGGCCGCCGATCCCGAAGAGGCGGAGGATATGGCGTTATGGCGGCAGATTGCGGATGCACTGACCATGCCGGGCGATCCGGTGGACGCCAGACTGTTTCTAAGCCTGTGTCGGGGCTATACCCTGGCGACTTCCCTCCAGGAAGACGACTTCCTGCTGCCCGTGTCCAGCCGGGTGCGCCGCAAGCATCCTCTGTCGGTGGACCCGTGGGGGCTGGAGGCGCTGGGTCGCATGACGGTGGCGCTGATGGCGTGGGCGGCGGCCGATGTGGTCCGCCGTCGACCTGCTCCCGCCCTTGAAGCGGCCGCCGTGATGCTCGCCAAGCCCCGGGCCTTTAAGGACATGGAGGGAGCGCGCCTGCCGCTGCTGCCGATTTACGAGGCCATGCGCGTCATTCTGACCTATGAATGCCTGGCCGGGCGGCCGCTCATTTTGAGCCTGATCCGGCTGGGACGGCGCTGGTCGGGAACGGAGCACCGCTTCGAGCTCATAGGCGCCAGCCCGATGCTGCTCGTCCCCGACGCGGACGGCCGCTACGGGACGCCCGGCGATCTGACGCCGCTCATGCGTCAGCCCGGCTACGTCTACCGATGCTTCTCGGTCATTGACCTGGATGCCCCCGGCGCAGGGCTGCTCGATCCGGCGCTGGCCATGGCGGACGTCAAGCGCCGGTTGGCGGCGGGCGACGTCGTGACGCATTTGCTGGCCTATGCCGCGGCGCATCCGCCGTTCGCCGATGGCGCAGAGGTGTCGGAAGCAGCGATGGGATCACTGCATCCCAATGCCCAGCGCCATGCCGCGACAGAATTGCGGATACCCCTGTCATTGTTTGCGGCGAACGCCGATCCCCTGGCAGAAATCGCCGCCTTGCGCGCCCATGCCGCAGCGCGGGGCGCGGTAGATGCGCGCTATAGCGTGCGTCACGGTCGGGATGCGGTGCGCCGGCTCGACGTCAGCCTTGATTTCGCGCCCATCCATATTCATGCCGGCACCATGGTCGGTGAAATCGCCCGCCTGTCGCGGCTCTCATCGGCGCTTGCCGGCGTGACGGTGGGCGAACGCTACAATCTTAAAGCCAAGCGGTCGGAGGATAGAATTATTCAGCGGGCGGCCGCTCCGGAGGAGGCCGACGTCATGCGGCTGGTTCGGCGCGCCTGAGCGGTGAAAAGAAATATCCCCGGGCGTCGCCGCCCGGGGATATTTAATTCATATGTCGCGATGCATTAGACCGAATAGTACATCTGGTATTCGATGGGGTGCGGCGCGGTTTCATAGGCGATCAGTTCGTCCCAGCGCAGCGCGATGTAGGAGCTGATCATGTCGGCCGAGAACACGTCGCCCTTTCTCAGGAAGTCGTTGTTCTGTTCCAGCGCCATTAACGCTTCGCGCAGCGAACCGCAGACCGTCGGCACGTGCATCAGTTCTTCCGGCGGCAGGGCGTACAAGTCCTTGTCCATGGCATCGCCGGGGTGGATCTTGTTCTCGATGCCATCAAGGCCGGCCATCAGCATCGCCGCAAACCCGAGGTAGGGGTTACTGGCGGGATCGGGGAAGCGCACTTCCACCCGCTTGCCCTTGGGACTTGTCGCATAGGGGATGCGGCAGGACGCCGAACGGTTGCGGGCCGAATAGGCCAGCAGCACCGGCGCTTCGAAGCCCGGCACCAGGCGCTTGTAGCTGTTGGTGGTGGGGTTGGTGAAAGCGTTGATGGTCTTGGCGTGCTTGATGATGCCGCCGATGTAGTAAAGGGCCGTATCCGACAGATCGGCATAGCCATTACCCGCGAACAGCGACTTGCCGCCCTTCCATACCGACTGGTGGACGTGGAGACCCGAGCCGTTGTCCTGCGCCACCGGCTTGGGCATGAAGGTCGCCGTCTTGCCGTAGGAATGGGCGACCTGATGCACCACATATTTATAAATCTGCACGTTGTCGGCGGACTTCACCAGGGTGCTGAACATCAAGCCCAGTTCATGCTGGGAGGCCGCCACTTCGTGGTGATGCTTGTCCATGGGCAGGCCCATGGATTTCGCCACCTGAACCATTTCACCGCGGATGTCGGCGCAGCTATCCACCGGCGCCACCGGGAAATAGCCGCCCTTGACTCGCGGCCGGTGGCCGAGGTTGCCCTCGGGATACTGGCGGTTGGTGTTGTAGGGGCCCTCGATGTCATCGAGCGAATAGGAGGCGCCGCTGTAGTCCACATGGAAGCGGACGTCATCGAACATGAAAAATTCAGGCTCGGGTCCGAAATAGGCGGTATCGCCGATGCCGGTGTACTTAAGATACTGCTCGGCGCGGCGCGCGATGGTGCGCGGGCAGCGGTTGTAGCCCTCGCCGGTGGACGGCTCCACTACGTCGCAGAACAGCACCAATGTCGGCTGGCCCATGAAGGGATCGACGACGGCGCTGGAGGCATCGAGCTTTAAGATCATGTCGGACTCGTTGATCGCCTTCCAGCCGGCGATGGAGGAGCCGTCGAACATGACGCCTTCGCTGAACATGTCCTCATTGACCACCGACTGGTCCATGGTCAGATGCTGCCACTTGCCCTTGGGGTCGGTGAACCGAAGATCGACGTAGGCGATCTCCTTGTCCTTGACCATTTTCAAGACGTTTTCGACTTCTTTTGACATCTATCTATTCCTGTGTGCTGTAAAATACGACTAAGGGTTGAGCGAGCGTTGCAACCGGCAGGGCGTTACACGGCGTCCTCGCCGGTTTCGCCGGTACGAATTCGGATCACCTGGTCGACCGAGCTGACGAAAATCTTGCCGTCGCCGATGCGGCCCGTGCGGGCGGCCTGCTGGATGGCCTCGACGGCGCGATCCACCAGGTTATCGGGCAACACCACTTCGATTTTGACCTTGGGCAGGAAATCGACCACGTATTCCGCCCCCCGATAAAGCTCGGTATGGCCTTTTTGGCGGCCAAAACCTTTGGCTTCGGTGACGGTGATGCCGCTCAAACCAACTTCGTGAAGCGCTTCCTTCACCTCGTCCAGTTTGAAGGGTTTGATGATGGCTTCGATTTTTTTCATCGTTGCTTCCTGTCGGATTTTGCTCGTCAAGGTTTAAGCTTGGAGTTACCAGGCGCACGGGTGTATGCAGGCCTTATGCCAGTTTTATAGGGCGCGGAAATGAACGGATTGGCGCAGGAAGCGGCGGGAGATTGCATAATTATCCCGCAGTTTCTGCCCATTTTTTAGTCAGTTGCCTTGAATATTGGCGATATTAGGCTGCACTCGCGATTGCCGATGAGTTGTGCTAGAGCCATGAACTGAGCATTTGCCTTATTCGCAGGCAGGAGTAGCCATGAAGCCTGGAAATCCTGTTTTTTCGTCTCTTGGAACCACCATATTCTCGGTGATGTCGGCCCTGGCCGAGGAACACGGCGCGGTCAATCTCGGTCAAGGCGCGCCCGATGGCGGCGGTCCTGACGACGTGCGCCAAGTGGCGGCGCAACGGGTGATCGATGGGCCGCACCAGTACCCGCCGTTTCGCGGCATTCCCGAGCTGCGCGCGGCGGTCGCCGCGCACGATCGGAGGTTCTATGGCCTGCCTGTTTCGCCGGATAATGTCCTGGTGACCTCGGGCGCCACCGAAGCCTTGATGGCCGCCTTCCTGGCGTTGTTATCGCCGGGAGACGAGGCCATCGTCATTGATCCGTCCTATGACAGCTATCGCCCGGCCATCGCCGCCGCCCATGCCAGCGTTCGCGCCATCCGCCTGGCCCCGCCCGATTGGCGCCTTAGCCGCGAAGCCCTGGCGGCGGCTTTTAGCCCCAAGACCAAGCTTATTGTCATCAATACGCCGATGAATCCCACGGGGAAGGTGTTCAGCGATGACGAGTTGTCCTTGGTGGCCGAATTCGCCGCGCGGTTCGATGCCTATGTCATCTGTGATGAGGTCTATGAGCATCTGGTGCTGGATGGCCGCCGGCATCGGCCGCTGATGACCTTTGACGGCATGGCGGCGCGCGCCATTCGCATCGGTTCGGCCGGCAAGACGTTCTCCTTGACCGGCTGGAAGGTGGGCTACCTCACGGCGTCAACGGAGCTGATCGGTCTGATCGCCAAGGCGCACCAATTTCTCACCTTCACCACGCCGCCCAGTCTGCAGCATGCGGTAGCCTACGGCCTGGCCAAGGATGACTCCTATTATCACGGCCTTGCCGCCGATATGGAAAGTCGGCGTGACCATCTGACAGCGGAATTGGCCGCGATTGGTTTTGCCGTGCTGCCCTGTCAGGGCACCTATTTCCTGATCGCCGACTATGCGCCGCTCGGCCTTCACGGCGCGGCGGATATCATCGCCAAGCGCTTGACCATCGACGCCGGCGTGGCCACCATTCCCATGACCGCATTCTATGCCGAGCCGCCGGCGGACTTGAGCTTACTGCGCTTCTGTTTCGCCAAATCGGAGGCAGCCTTGAGCGAAGCCGGACGCCGTTTGCGGCGCTATTTCGTCAACCGCCCCGCAGGAAAGAGGGCGGCTCTTGACGCGGCTGAGGCTGCGACGTAAACAAGGCCCCTCTTTACCCTGCGGCGGGTGTAGCTCAGTTGGTTAGAGCGCCAGATTGTGGCTCTGGAGGTCGCCGGTTCGATCCCGGTCACTCGCCCCAGTTTCCTTGATGTCATCAACGTTCGTAACGGCTCATCACCGGCTCGCCGTAGGCGTCGCGCGGCGCGGGCCCATCAGTGACTTCATCGTGTCGATGGCTGGCGCAGGCAGCCAGTAGAGGCATCGTCAAGATCAGTAATCCAAGGAAGCAAAACACCGGGCGCTGCCCTTGTCGGGCAGCTTGGCTGAGCGTTTTCATATTTTTTTAACCCCCACTCGATCGCCTTCCTGTGGGGAGGAAGGCATTGGCGGACCTGGACATTCTCCAAGTCCACCGTAAGATACTGAAACAAGGAAGGCATTAATGTCCATCCTGTACCTATTAATACCCCAATAGACGTGGTGGCGACCCTTGCGTGACGTCCTGCTAAGCGCCAAGGAGATGTTTAAGGCTGAGCAACTGGCTATGTCTCATGGCATAGCCGGGCTCGAGCTGATGGAGGCCGCCGGGCGCGCTGTGGCGGATGCCGTCATGGCGGCGCGGCAGCCCGGCGCGGCGCTGGTGCTATGCGGTCCCGGCAACAATGGCGGCGACGGCTTCGTGGCGGCGCGGCGGCTGATGGCGGCCGGCTGGCGGGTCGACCTGGCGTTGCTGGGCGCGCGGGATGCGCTGAAGGGCGACGCCGCCGTCATGGCGGCGCGCTGGCTGGGGCAGGTGGCGGAGCTTACGCCGGGCGTCATCGCTGACCAGGATGTGATCATCGACGCCCTGTTCGGCACCGGCCTTGGCCGGCCGCTGGATGGCGTCGCGGCGGCGGTGGCGGAACGGGTGAACGCCGCTGCCGCCTACAAAGTGGCGGTGGATATTCCCAGCGGCATCGACAGCGACAGCGGCGCGGTTCGAGGGACGGCGGTTGCGGCCGATCTGACGGTCACTTTCTTCGCCCGCAAACCGGGGCACGTGCTCTATCCCGGCAGAGCCCATTGCGGCGAGGTGCGGGTGGCTGACATCGGCATCGCGGAGGACGTGCTGACGATCATTCGACCCCGTCTTCATGAGAACCATCCCGGGCGCTGGCTAAGATCCTGGCCGTGGCCCGAGCCCATGGGCCATAAGTACCGCCGCGGCCATGCCGTGGTCGTCAGCGGGCCCTTGTCGTGCACCGGGGCGGCCGCGCTGGCGGCGCGTTCCGCCTTAAGGGTAGGGGCGGGGCTGGTCACCGTGGCCTGTACCAATGACGCCCTGCCGGCCTTGGCGGCCAAGCTTGACGCCGTCATGACGGCGCCCTTCGGCGATCTTAAAGCCTTTCGCCGCTTCATCGGCGACGCCCGGCGCAACGCCGTGCTGTTGGGCCCCGGCAATGGGGTAACCAAGGCCACCCGGGCGCGGGTGCTGGCGACGCTGGATGAGGCCAAGCGCACGGTCCTGGACGCCGACGCCTTGACCGTTTTTGCCGGCGATCCTCAGGCGTTGTTCAAGGCCATCGGCGAGGAGGAGGTGGCGATTACTCCCCATGAAGGCGAATTCGCCCGCTTGTTTCCCGATTTGTCCGATCGTATCTCAACAGCCTCTAAGGCGGTGCGCGCCATCCACGCGGCGGAACGCGCCGGGGCGGTGGTGGTCCTGAAGGGCCCCGATACGGTGGTGGCCGCCCCTGACGGCAGCGCCGTCATCAACACCAATGCGCCGGCAACCTTGGCCACCGCCGGGGCCGGCGA
Source organism: Pseudomonadota bacterium (assembly GCA_003577275.1). Classification (GTDB taxonomy): domain Bacteria; phylum Pseudomonadota; class Alphaproteobacteria; order Sphingomonadales; family Govanellaceae; genus PRO5. Next base: position 27,008 of record QEVO01000004.1, on the reverse strand, counting down.
TGTCCTCTCTGGCCTCATCGTCGGCCTGCTCGCCCAGGGCATGCCGGCGTTTGACGCGGCGTGCGGCGCCGCCTGGCTCCACGGCGCGGCGGCGGCCAAGTTCGGACCCGGCCTGACGGCTGACGATTTGCCGGGTTTGGTTCCCGCCGTTCTGGCCGATCTTGCCGCCTTGAAGGGCCGTACATAATCCCTAGTTTTTTTGGAAACAGGTATGCTATAGCTTGCCGCGACATGGGGCCCTGGGCCCTTGCACGCGCTGGGCGAAGGCCGCGGATTTCCGGGCAAAACAGCTGATCGAGCAGAGATTTCTGCCGGCTCCGGTCATTGCCGATGCGGGCGTGGCGAAACTGGTAGACGCGCGAGATTTAGGTTCTCGTGAGCTTGCTCGTGGGGGTTCAAGTCCCTCCGCCCGCACCACCCTTGAACTGGCAGGGGCGCGCGGCAAGAGGGCAGGGTGATGATAGACATGGCGGGCCCGCCGGGCCTTCGTTGAACAAGGATGATGAAAGTCGGATCGATGCAGGTTACCGAGACAACCACGGAAGGGCTGAAGCGGGAATTTAAAATCTCTATTCCCGGCAATGATATAAACAAGCGTCTTGATGCGCAGCTTGAGACTCTGAAGGATCGTATTCGGCTGCCCGGCTTCCGTCCCGGCAAGGCGCCGCTGTCGCTGCTGCGCAAGTTGCACGGCAAGTCGGTCATCGGCCAGGTGCTGGAGGAGACCATCAACGCCACCAGCCAGCGGGCGCTGGAAGACCGCAGTCTGCGGCCGGCTTTGCAGCCCAAGATCGAAATCACCCGGTTTGATTTTGAAAGCGGCGACGGCGGCCTTGATCTTGAATACACGATGTCGGTGGAAGTGGTGCCGGCGATCAGCGTGCCTGATTTCTCCAAGCTCAAGCTGGAGCGTCTGGTGGCGGCGGCCGATGACAGCGAGGTTGACGCCGAAGTGGCGCGCATCGCCGAAGGACAGAAGAACTTCAAGACCGCCGAGGCCGGCCACGAGGCGCGCAAAGGCGATGCCGTACTGATCGACTTTGCCGGCAAGATCGACGGCGTGGCGTTTGATGGCGGCACCGCCGAGGGCTACCTCTTGGAATTGGGCTCCAACTCTTTCATTCCCGGCTTCGAGGATCAGCTTATCGGCGCTAAGGCGGGGGACGAGGTGGCGGTAAACGTCAGTTTCCCGGAGGCCTATCCGGCCAAGAACCTGGCCGGCAAGGCCGCGGTTTTCGACTGCAAGGTCAAGGAAGTGCGCACCCCGGAGCCGGTCGAGGTCAACGACGACTTCGCCAAGAACTTCGGCTTCGACGGCCTGGAGGCCTTCAAGGCCAAGGTGCGCGAGCGCATCGAGGGCGAGCTGAAGGCGATGACCCGCTCGCGGCTGAAACGCAGCCTTTTGGACGCTCTGGCGGAGTCCGAGAAATTCGAGGTGCCGGCCGGCATGGTGGAGTTGGAATTCCAGCAGATCTGGCGCCACGTGATGGAAGACCTGCATCATCAGGCTCACGCCGAGGCGCATGACCATGATCATGCCCACGATCATGATCATGAGCATTGCAGCCATGACATCGAGGAGCCGGGCGAGGAGGTCAAGGCGGAATACCGCGCCATCGCCGACCGCCGGGTGCGGCTTGGACTCTTGTTGGCGGAAGTTGGTCAGATCAACAAGATCACGGTGCCCCAGGACGAAGTCACCCGGGCGATCGCCCGCGAGGCACGTCGCTTCCCCGGCCAGGAAAAGCAGGTGTTCGAGTTCTATCAGAAGAACCCGCAGGCCATGGCCCAGGTCCGCGCGCCGATCTATGAGGACAAGGTGGTTGATTTCATCCTGGAGCTGGTGGAGCTGAAGGACAAGAAAGTCAGCAAGGAAGAACTGCTGAAGTCCCTGGATGAAGAGGACGATCTGCCCAAGGTCAAGGCCGAGCCGAAGAAAAAGCCGGCCAAGAAGGCCGCCAAATCGGACGAGGCGGCCGAGGACAAAAAGCCGGCGGCGAAGAAACCGGCCAAGCCCAAGGCGGCCAAAGCCAAGGAATGATGTGATATCGGTTGGAACGGCATTGCCAAACGAAATACTTTTCATCGTCATCCCCGCGAAAGCGGGGATCCAGTTTTTATGACTTCGCTATGGATTCCCGCTTGCGCGGGAATGACGGCCAGGGGCTATACCGAGATTATCTTTAGACGTTTTTTACTCTAAAGAAGGTTTAGGAGGGCGACTTGCCGTCATCGGTTGAAAGGAAGGTTTAAGCATGAAGGACGCAAGCGAACTCTACATGGACCTCGTGCCCATGGTCGTCGAACAGACGAGCCGCGGCGAGCGGGCCTTTGACATCTTCTCCCGCCTCTTAAAGGAGCGGATCATCTTTTTGACCGGTCCGGTGCATGACGGCATGGCGAGCCTGGTCACCGCCCAGCTCTTGTTCCTGGAGGCCGAAAACCCCAAAAAAGACATCTACATGTACATCAACTCGCCGGGCGGGGTGGTGACCTCCGGCCTGTCGATTTATGACACCATGCAGTATATCCGGCCCGACGTGCAGACCTTGGTCTTGGGTCAGGCGGCGTCCATGGGATCGCTCCTGTTGGCCGCCGGGGCCAGGGGCAAGCGCCAGGCGCTGCCCAACTCGCGGATCATGGTCCACCAGCCCTCGGGCGGCGCCCAGGGGCAGGCCACGGATATTGAAATCCACGCCCGGGAAATCCTGAAAACCCGGGACCGGCTGAATGAAATCTATGTTCATCATACCGGCCAGAAAAAGGACGTCATCGAGCAGGCGCTGGAGCGCGACCGCTTCCTATCGCCCCAGGAAGCCAAGGAATTCGGCCTGATTGACGAGGTGGTGGTATCCCGTCCGACGCTCTCGGAGGAGCCGAAAAAGGGCTCCTGACGGCGTTTGTTAATGAAATCTTGAGCGTTCGCCCTATATAGATGGGTGAGGGCTCGATGGACCGCTGGCGGCAGCGGATTGACCCGCCTGATAAAAAGTCGTTGTCCCCTGGGCAAAGGGCGGTTTACCATAAGGGTCAGTAGGACGGGACTTGGCGATAGTAGATGACGAAACCTGGCGGCACTGACTCGAAGAATACCCTTTACTGCTCGTTTTGCGGCAAGAGCCAGCATGAGGTGCGCAAACTCATCGCCGGCCCGACGGTATTCATCTGCGATGAATGCGTCGAACTGTGCATGGACATCATCCGCGAGGAGCACAAGAGCTCCTTCGTCAAGTCCAGCGACGGGGTGCCGACGCCTTCGGAAATCCAGGCGGTGCTCGACGATTACGTGATCGGTCAGGCGCGGGCCAAGAAGGTGCTCTCGGTTGCCGTCCACAACCACTACAAGCGGCTCCATCACGCCCTCAAGCACAACGATGTCGAGCTGGCCAAATCGAATATTCTCCTGGTCGGCCCCACCGGCTGCGGCAAGACGCTCCTGGCGCAGACCCTGGCGCGCATCCTGGATGTGCCCTTCACCATGGCCGACGCCACCACGCTGACCGAAGCGGGCTATGTCGGCGAGGATGTGGAAAACATCATTTTGAAGCTTTTGCAGGCCGCCGACTATAACGTCGAGCGGGCGCAGCGCGGCATCGTCTATATCGACGAGGTGGACAAGATCAGCCGCAAGTCGGACAACCCGTCGATCACCCGCGATGTGTCGGGCGAGGGGGTGCAGCAGGCGCTTCTGAAGATCATGGAAGGCACGGTGGCCAGCGTCCCGCCCCAGGGCGGCCGCAAGCATCCGCAGCAGGAATTCCTGCAGGTTGACACCACCAATATCCTGTTCATCTGCGGCGGCGCCTTCGCCGGCCTGGAGAAGATCATCTCCAACCGTCTGGAAGGCAAGTCCATCGGTTTTGGCGCCAAGGTCGCCGATCCCGACGACCGGCGGACCGGCGAGGTGCTGCAACACGTGGAGCCGGAGGATCTGCTCAAATTCGGCCTCATTCCCGAATTCATCGGCCGCCTGCCGGTGATCGCCACCTTGAATGATCTCGATGTCGAGGCGTTGGTCGATATCCTGTCGAAGCCGAAGAACGCCCTGGTCAAACAGTACCAGCGGCTGTTCGACATGGAAAACGTCAAGCTCACGTTCTCTGACGAGGCCTTGAAGGCATTGGCCAAACGGGCGATCCAGCGCAAGACCGGGGCCCGCGGCCTGCGCTCCATCATGGAAGACATCCTTTTGGACACCATGTTCGAACTGCCGTCCCTGGAAGGGGTCGAGGAGGTGGTGGTCAATGTCGAGGTGGTGGAAGGCCGCGCCCGTCCGCTCTTTATCTATGCCGAACGCCGCAGCGATGTCGGCGCCGGCGGGGCCTGAAAATCTGCTTAATTTCTGTGGGTTGGCGGTAATGCCTTGAAGGTGGGGCCAAGAGTCTCTATCTCATAGGCAGCATCACAGTAAAGGTCGATCCGCCTCAGGATGAGCCGCAGGCGCGGCGGTCTGGGAGCCAAACGGCCGAAGGTAGAGTGTCAGATGACCACCCTCTTTCCAGTTCTTCCCTTGCGCGACATTGTGGTTTTCCCGCACATGATCGTGCCGCTGTTCGTCGGCCGCGAGAAGTCGGTCAAGGCGCTGGAGGATGTCACCGGCAGCGACAAGCGTATTTTGCTGGTGGCGCAAAAGAACGCCAATCAGGACAATCCGGAAACCCAGGACATCTACCTGGTGGGTACCGTCGCCACGGTATTGCAGTTACTGAAATTGCCTGATGGCACCGTCAAGGTGCTGGTGGAAGGCAATGAGCGGGCGCGCATCGTGCGCTTTACCGACAGGGCGGAATTCTTCGAGGCCGAGGCCGAGATCATTCCCGATGTGCTGACCGAGGAGAAGGAGCTGCGTGGGCTGGCCCGCTCGGTAGCCACGGAATTTGAGCAATACGTCAAGCTCAACAAGAAAATTCCGCCGGAAGTTCTGGCCAACATTAATCAAATCGAGGACCCGAGCAAGCTCGCCGACACCATCGGTTCGCATCTGGCGTTGAAAATCGCCGATAAGCAAGAACTGTTGGAGATGGCCAATATCGCGCAGCGGCTGGAGCGGGTCTATAACCTGATGGAGGAGGAGATCAGCGTCCTCCAGGTGGAGCGCCGCATCCGCGGCCGCGTCAAGCGGCAAATGGAAAAGACGCAGCGCGAGTATTACCTGAACGAGCAGTTAAAGGCGATCCAGAAAGAGCTGGGCGAGGCCGAGGACGGCCGCGACGAGCTCGCTGAGCTTGAGGACCGCATCAAGAAGACCAAACTGACCAAGGAAGCCCGCGAAAAAGCCATGGGCGAGCTGAAAAAGCTGCGCAGCATGAGCCCGATGGCGGCCGAAGCGACGGTGGTCAGGAATTACCTGGAATGGATGCTGTCCATCCCGTGGAGCAAAAACACCAAGATCAAGAAGGATTTAAAACTCGCCGAAAAGGTCTTGAACGAAGATCATTACGGCTTGGATAAGGTCAAGGAGCGCATCCTTGAATACCTCGCCGTGCAGCAGCGCACCGGCTCCACCAAAGGGCCGATTTTGTGCCTCGTCGGCCCGCCCGGCGTCGGCAAGACCTCGCTCGGCAAATCGATTGCCCGCGCCACGGGACGAAACTTCATCCGCATCTCGCTGGGCGGCGTGCGCGACGAAGCGGAAATTCGCGGCCACCGCCGCACCTATATCGGCTCGATGCCCGGCAAGATCATCCAATCGATGAAAAAAGCCGGATCGTCCAACCCGCTGTTCCTCCTCGACGAGGTGGACAAGATGGGTGCTGATTTTCGCGGCGATCCGTCCTCAGCGCTCCTTGAAGTGCTGGACCCGGAACAGAACGCCAAGTTCAACGACCATTATCTGGAGGTCGATTACGACCTGTCGGGCGTGATGTTCGTCACCACCGCCAACACCCTCAACATGCCGCAGCCGCTGCTCGACCGCATGGAGATCATTCGTCTGGCCGGCTATACCGAGGATGAAAAGGTCGGCATCGCGCTGCGCCATCTGATCCCCAAACAGATGAAGGTGCATGGCCTGAAAAAGGCTGAGTGGTCGATCTCCGACGGCGCGATCCGCGATCTTATTCGCTACTACACGCGGGAAGCGGGCGTGCGCAATCTTGAACGCGAACTGGCCAATTTGTCGCGTAAAGCGGTGCGCGAACTGGCCAAGGGCAAACTGAAGAGTCTGCGCATCACCAGCCAAAATCTCGGCAAATACGCCGGCATTCGCCGCTATCGCTTCGGCGAGCTGGAGGAGAAGGATCTGGTCGGCGTCACCACGGGTCTCGCTTGGACCGAGGTTGGCGGCGATATCCTCAACATCGAAGCGGTCACATTGCCCGGCAAGGGCAAGATGACGGTGACCGGCAAGCTCGGCGACGTCATGCAGGAGTCGATCCAGGCGGCGCGCTCCTATGTGCGCTCACGCAGCAGCGCGTTCGGCATTGCGCCCACGGTCTTTGAAAAGAAGGATATCCACATCCACGTACCGGAGGGGGCGACGCCAAAGGATGGCCCGTCGGCGGGTATTGCCATGGTGACGTCCATTGTTTCGGTGTTGACCGGCATTCCGGTGCGCCGCGACGTGGCGATGACCGGCGAAATCAGCCTGCGCGGACGCGTTCTGCCCATTGGCGGACTGAAGGAAAAACTGCTGGCGGCGTTGCGCAGCGGCATCAAGACGGTGCTGATCCCCTATGATAACGAAAAAGACTTGGCGGACATTCCCGATAACGTGAAGCGCGGCCTGCAAATCATTACGGTTAAAACCGCCGATGAAGTCTTAAATCATGCGCTGGTCAGCGCGCTTACGCCCATCGAGTGGAGCGAAGAGGAGGGCGCAAAAATTGCCGAAGCGCCCAAGACTTCCGATGCCGCAGAACGGGTTACGCACTGAACTTGCCTATGCAATTTTATCGTTAACGCTGCATTTTTTGAGGAAAACCGCCATTTTTGGCGGTTTTTTCTTTGACGGGAAAAGGAGAGCTGACTAGACTGCGCTCCGTTCCGATGCATTTCCGAACGGCAATTCCTGTTTGAAGGGGGACGATAGTGAATAAGAACGATTTGATCAGCGCTATTGCTGATATGGCCGGTTTGACTAGAGCGGATGCGACCAAAGCTCTTGATGCGATGACGGACTCCATTGCCGTCGCCCTGAAAAAGGGGGATGAGGTGCGTCTCGTCGGCTTTGGCACGTTCTCCGTTGCCACCCGTAAGGCGACCACCGGTCGCAATCCGCGCACCGGCGCGGCCATCAAGATCGATGCGTCCAAGCAGGTCCGCTTCCGCGGCGGCCAGGCGCTCAAGGATGCCGTGAATAAGTAAGTCCACGCATCCCAAGGTCAAGTTTCACGACAGCCGTCCGGCAGAAGGGCGGCTGTCGTTTTTTGCAAGGTCTCCTGGTCCCATGCGCCCTTCGACAAGCTCAGGGCGAACGGAGGGGAGAGCCGTTCGAGGTGATCCCTTCGACGCCGCTTGCGGCGTCGCTCAGGACAGGCCTGTCGACCCGCGGGCGGCTCAAAGTGAAACATGCCGCTTTTTTCGGCGCTTTACAGGTGCCGTCCGCTGGTGATAAACGGGGCCGGCGATCTTGATCATTGGCATCGCGGGCGATTAGCTCAGTTGGTAGAGCATCTCGTTTACACCGAGAGGGTCGGCAGTTCGAGCCTGTCATCGCCCACCATTCCTGGTTAGAGACCCTCTCAGATATTATTGGACTGCCGCGCTAAGCGCGGGTGGTTTATTTGATAGCCGCGCTAAGCGCGGGTGGTTTATTTGATAGCCGCGCTACACGCGGGTGGTTTATTTGATAGCCGCGCTACACGCGGCGGGGGAGGGTCGGCAGTTCGAGCCTGTCATCGCCCGCCATCCGCCTTCACCGTCAGCCAAAAGCGGCTTGACAGTATGGGGTATCTGCCCTAAACCACGCCCACCCACGGGGGTGTAGCTCAGTTGGTTAGAGCGCTGGCCTGTCACGCCAGAGGCCGCGGGTTCAAGTCCCGTCACTCCCGCCACTTCCCCCACCACCATAAGCGACTGTTATTGCTCGCTTTTTGCATTAGGCTGATAGTCCTGCGTCAGCAAGTCTAGGGTAATGAAAAATCGGGTTAAGACCGCTTTTCTTTCCCGCTGATTTGTTCTACACAGGGCACATCGTCCGGCCCGGCGGCCCTGCCCGGGACGGAGCTTCTGGGGGCAAGCGTCAAGGACCACCTAATGGATGCGTTCCTGTTGGAATACCTGCCGATTTTGATCTTTCTCGGCGTCGCCATCGCGTTCTCATTGATCTTCGTTTTCGCTGCGGTGATCATCGCGCCCCGACGGCCCGATAGTGAAAAACTGTCAGCCTACGAATGCGGTTTTGAGGCCTTCGACGATGCCCGCCGGCCATTCGATGTGCGCTTCTACCTGGTGTCCATTCTGTTCATCATTTTCGATCTGGAAGTGGCGTTCCTGTTTCCCTGGGCGGTGGCCTTGGGCGACATCGGCGTCTATGGCTTTTGGTCGATGGTGATCTTCCTGGGCATCCTCACCGTCGGCTTTATCTATGAGTGGAAGAAGGGAGCGCTCGAATGGGAGTGATGCCGTCAAACGCTGCCGGCCTGGTCCCGGGCGCGCCGGCCGACGCCCAGTATTTCAAGGCGATCTCCGATGAGCTGGGCGACAAGGGCTTCCTGGTCACCCAGCTTGATGATCTCATTGCCTGGGCGCGCACCGGCTCCCTGTGGTGGATGACCTTTGGCCTTGCCTGCTGCGCGGTGGAGATGATGCAGGCCAGCATGCCGCGCTACGACCTGGAGCGCTTCGGCTTCGCGCCCCGCGGCAGCCCCCGCCAGTCGGACGTGATGATCGTCGCCGGCACCCTGACCAACAAAATGGCGCCGGCACTGCGCAAGGTCTATGACCAAATGTCGGAGCCGCGCTACGTCATCTCCATGGGCTCGTGCGCCAACGGCGGCGGCTATTACCACTATTCCTACGCCGTGGTGCGCGGCTGCGACCGCATCGTGCCGGTGGATGTCTACGTCCCCGGTTGCCCGCCGACGGCGGAGGCCCTGGTTTACGGCGTCATGCAGTTGCAGCGGAAAATTCGCCGCACCTGCTCCATCGTTCGGTAAGGGGCAGGGGGCGGCGATGGACGAGGCATTGCAAGAACTGGGCGCGCATATCGCGGGCAACTTGGCGGCCGATATCAGCGGCTATCAGGTCGCCTATGGCGAACTGACCGTTACCGCTCGCGCCGAGGCGATTGGCCGGGTGTTGACCTTTCTGCGCGATGACAGCAACTGCAAATTCACCCAATTAAGCGACCTGTGCGGTGCCGACTACCCGGAACGGGAGAAGCGCTTTGATGTCGTCTATCACCTTTTAAGCCCGCAGTTGAACCAACGCGTCCGGGTGAAGGTGGAGACAGACGCCGATACCCCGGTGCCATCGGTGATCAAGCTTTTCAGCTCCGCCGGCTGGTACGAGCGCGAGGCGTGGGATATGTACGGCATTCTGTTCTCCGGCAATCCCGACCTGCGGCGGCTTCTGACCGATTACGGCTTTGAAGGGTTTCCGTTGCGTAAGGATTTTCCGCTCACCGGCTATGTGGAGGTGCGCTACAGCGAAGAAGAAAAGCGGGTGGTCTACGAGCCGGTGAAATTGCCGCAGGATTTTCGCACCTTCGATTTCATGAGCCCGTGGGAAGGCGCCCAATACATTCTGCCCGGCGACGAAAAGGCCGGCGGCAAAGAGCCGGTGAAGTAGGGGGCCGGATGCCATGACCGACGTCAGCATTCAAAATTACAACATCAACTTCGGCCCGCAGCATCCGGCGGCTCATGGCGTGCTGCGCCTGGTCTTGGAGCTCGATGGCGAGATCGTCGAGCGCGCCGACCCCCATGTCGGCCTGTTGCACCGCGGCACCGAAAAGCTCATCGAATACAAGACCTATCTTCAGGCGATGCCCTATTTCGACCGCCTCGATTACGTGGCGCCGATGAACCAGGAGCACGCCTTCGTGCTGGCCACGGAAAAGCTTTTGGGGCTGGAAGTGCCCAAGCGCGGCCAATACATCCGGGTGCTTTATAGCGAAATCGGCCGGGTTCTGAACCATCTCTTGAACCTCGGCTCGCACGGCATGGACGTCGGCGCGCTAACCCCCATCCTGTGGGTGTTCGAGGAGCGCGAAAAGCTGATGGTGTTCTATGAGCGGGCCTGCGGCGCGCGGCTTCACGCCGCCTACTTTCGGCCGGGCGGCGTGCATCAGGATCTGCCGCAACAGCTTCTCGATGATATCTACGCCTGGACCGAGACGTTTCCGCAGCTGATGGAAGATTTCGAGACGCTCCTGGTGGAAAACCGCATCTTCAAGCAGCGCAATGTCGACATCGGCGTCGTCACGGTGGAGGAAGCGCTGGATTGGGGCTTTACCGGCGTCATGCTGCGCGGCTCCGGCGTGGCGTGGGATTTGCGCAAGGCGCAGCCCTATGAATGTTACAACGATATGGATTTCGACATCCCCGTCGGCCGTCACGGCGATTGTTATGATCGCTATATCGTGCGTCTGGAAGAACTGAAGCAGTCGTTGCGCATCATCCGCCAGTGCATCGAGAAGATGCCGTCGGGGCCGGTGTCCTCGGTGGATCGCAAGGTGGTGCCGCCCAAGCGCGGCGAGATGAAGCGCTCCATGGAGGCGCTCATCCACCACTTCAAGCTTTATACCGAAGGCTTCCGCGTGCCGGAAGGCGAGGTCTACGCCGCTGTTGAGGCCCCTAAGGGCGAGTTTGGCGTCTATCTCGTCTCCGACGGCTCCAACAAACCTTACCGCTGCAAAATCCGCGCCCCCGGATATGCTCACTTGCAGGCCATGGATTTCTTGGCCAAGGGCCATATGCTCGCCGACATCCCGGCGATCATCGGCTCCATCGATATCGTTTTCGGGGAGATCGACAGATGAGCGTGCATGTCATCGCCACCGGCGAGTCCTTCGCTTTCACGCCGGAGAATGAGGCATGGGCAAAGACGCAGTTGGCCAAGTATCCGTCCGAGCGCAAAGCGAGCGCGGTGATGCCGCTCCTCACCCGCGCCCAGGAACAGCGCGGCGGCTGGCTGACCAAGGAAGCCATCGAATACGTCGCCGATTATCTGGCGATGCCCTATATCCGGGTGCTCGAAGTGGCCTCCTTCTACACCATGTACAATCTAAAGCCGGTGGGCCGGCACGTGATTGAGGTGTGCACCACCACGCCATGCTGGCTCAGGGGCTCCGATGAGATCGTCAAGGCCTGCAAGAAGACCTTAGGCATCGGCCTGGGCGAGACCACGCCCGACGGCGAATTTACCCTTCTGGAGGTGGAATGCGCCGGGGCTTGCGTCAATGCGCCGGTGGCGGTTCATAACGGCGCCTATTATGAAGACCTGACCGCCGATAGCGCCACCAAGATCATCGAGGCGTTGAAGCGTGGCGAGGCGCCGAAGCCGGGACCGCAAATCGATCGCCAAACCTCGGCTCCCGTCGGCGGGCCGACGACCCTGAAGGCGACGACCGGAGGGAACGCCTGATGCTGAGCGACAAGGACCGGATTTTCACCAACCTTTATGGCTTTCAGCCGTGGTCGTTGGCGGCGGCGAAAAAGCGCGGCGATTGGGATGATACCAAGGCGATCCTGGACAAGGGCCGCGACTGGATCATCAGCGAGGTCAAGGAGTCAGGATTGCGCGGGCGCGGCGGCGCGGGGTTTCCCACCGGCCTTAAATGGTCGTTCATGCCCAAGCAGTCGGATGGCAAGCCGTCCTACCTGGTGGTCAATGCCGACGAAGGCGAGCCCGGCACCTGCAAGGACCGGGATATCATTCGCCACGATCCTCATAAGCTCATTGAAGGCTGCCTGGTGGCGGGCTTCGCCATGGGGGCCACCGCCGCCTACATTTATATTCGCGGCGAATTTCGCGCCGAGGCGGACGTGCTCGAAGCCGCCATCGCGGAAAGTTACGCCGCCGGCCTGATTGGCAAGAACGCCTGCGGCTCGGGCTATGATTTCGACGTCTACGTCCATCGCGGCGCGGGCGCTTACATCTGCGGCGAGGAAACGGCGCTGATTGAAAGCCTGGAAGGCAAGAAGGGCCAGCCGCGCCTCAAGCCGCCATTTCCCGCCAACATGGGGCTTTATGGCCGGCCGACCACCGTCAACAACGTGGAAAGCATCGCCGTGGCGCCGACCATCGTGCGACGTGGGGCCAAGTGGTTCGCCGGTCTGGGACGGCCCAACAACACCGGCACCAAGGTGTTTTGCATCTCCGGCCACGTCAACAAGCCGTGCAACGTCGAGGAAGAGATGGGCATTCCGTTAAAGGAGCTCATCGAAAAACACGCCGGCGGGGTGCGCGGCGGCTGGGATAATCTCCTGGCCATCATTCCCGGCGGCTCGTCGGTGCCGCTGTTGCCCAAATCCATCTGCGACGAGGTGTTGATGGATTTCGATAGTCTGCGGGCAGTGCAATCGGGCCTCGGCACGGCGGCGGTGATCGTCATGGACAAGTCCACCGACATCGTGCGCGCCATCGCTCGGCTGTCGAAATTCTACAAGCACGAAAGCTGCGGCCAATGCACGCCGTGCCGCGAGGGCACCGGCTGGATGTGGCGGGTGATGGAACGACTGGTGGAAGGCCGCGCCGAGAAATCGGAAATCGACACCCTCTTGGAAGTGTCTAAACAAATCGAAGGCCACACCATCTGCGCGCTGGGCGATGCCGCGGCGTGGCCGATCCAGGGATTGATGCGCCATTTCCGTCCCGAGGTCGAACGTCGGATCGATGCCTACAAGGCGTCTGCCGGCAAGACTCAGGCGGCGTAGGAGTAGATCATGCCGAAGCTGACCGTTGACGGCATCGAGGTTGAAGTTCCCGCCGGAGCCACCGTGCTCCAGGCGTGCGAAGCGGCGGGCGCGGAAGTCCCGCGCTTTTGCTATCACGAGCGGTTGTCGATCGCCGGCAACTGCCGCATGTGCCTGGTGGAAATGGAAAAATCGCCAAAGCCGGTGGCTTCCTGCGCCATGCCGGCGGGCGATGGCATGGTGATCCGCACCAACACACCGGCGGTGAAAAAGGCGCGCGAAGGGGTGATGGAGTTTCTCCTCATCAACCATCCGCTGGATTGCCCGATCTGCGACCAGGGCGGCGAATGCGACTTGCAAGATCAATCGGTGGCCTATGGCGCCGGTCAATCACGCTTTTTGGAAAACAAACGGGCGGTCGAAGAAAAATATATGGGGCCGCTCATCAAAACGGTGATGACCCGCTGCATCCATTGCACCCGCTGCATCCGCTTTTCCAAGGAAATCGCCGGCGTGCCGGAGTTGGGCGCGCTCGGCCGCGGCGAACACATGGAAGTCACCACCTATCTGGAGCAGACGCTGCATTCGGAAGTCTCCGGCAACGTCATCGACCTTTGCCCGGTGGGCGCGCTGACCTCGCGGCCCTATGCCTTCACCGCGCGTTCGTGGGAGCTGAAGAAAACCGAAACCATCGACGTTATGGACGCGGTGGGCGGCAACATCCGCGTCGATGCGCGCGGCAACGAGGTGATGCGCATCCTGCCGCGGGTCAACGAGGCGGTGAACGAGGAATGGATATCCGACAAGACGCGCTTCGTCTATGACGGCTTGAAGCGCCGCCGTTTGGATCGGCCTTATGTGCGCAAAGCCGGTAAACTGACGGAAGCCACCTGGGCCGAGGCTTTTGACGCCATCGCCAAGAAGCTGAAAGGCATGGCCGGCGACAAGACCGCCGCCATCGCCGGCGACTTGCAGGATGTTGAATCCGTCTATGCGCTTCGCCTCCTGATGGATAGCTTGGGTTCGCCCCACCGCGATTGCCGGCAGGATGGCGCGAAACTCGATGTTACAACTCGCGCCGGCTATCTCTTCAACAGCGGCATCGCCGGCATCGATGAGGCGGACGCCTGCCTGCTCATCGGCGTCAATCCGCGCCATGAGGCGACCAGTATTAACCTGCGCCTGCGCGCGCGGTCGCGGCGCGGCGGTTTTGCCATCGCCAATGTTGGACCGGCGCTCGATCTGACTTATAAAGTAGACGAGCTCGGCAACGATCCGAAATTGTTGTCGGCCATCGCCAGCGGCGCGCATCCCTTCGCCGAGGTCTTGAAGAAGGCGGCAAAGCCGATGCTGATCGTCGGCCAGGGCGCGCTTGCCCGCGCCGACGGCGCAGGCGTCTTGGCGGCGGCGCGCGAGATTGCCGACAAGCTTGGCCTCATTAAGGACGGCTGGAACGGATTTAACGTGCTCCATACCGCTGCGGCGCGGGTCGGCGCGCTCGACGTTGGTTTCGTGCCGCAAAAGGGCGGTCGCGACGTCGCCGGTATTTTGGATGGCGCGAAATCGGGCGCGATCGAAGCGGTGTTCCTCTTGGGCGCGGATGAGATTAACAGCGATCCCTTAAAAGACGCTTTTGTCGTTTACCTCGGCACCCACGGCGATGAGGGCGTGCGCCATGCCGACGTCATCCTGCCCGCCGCCGCCTATACGGAAAAGCCCGGCACCTACGTCAATACCGAAGGCCGGGTGCAGCGGGGCTTGAAGGCGGTATTCGCGCCGGGCGACGCGCGGGAGGACTGGACGATTCTGCGGGCGCTATCCGACGCGCTGGGCAAGACGCTGCCATTCGACAATTTAAATGAACTGCGCGCCAAGCTGTGCTCGGAAGTTCCCCACTTGGCCGTGATCGACGAAAAGCCGGCGGCCCCATGGGGCAAGTTCGGCACGGCAGGCGCGCTGGAGCCGACGCCGTTTGCCCTTGCCGTCAGCGATTATTATCGAACCAATCCGATCTGCCGCGCTTCGTGCATTCTGGCGACGGTCAAGGACGCCATGAGCGGCGATAAGACGGAGGCGACCGGCACCCATGGTTAATGTCATCACCGAATACTTGAACGGCTACCTTGGCGTCTATCTCGGCACCTTCGTGTGGTATTTGGCGCTTATTCTGGTGATCGCGCTGCCGCTCTTGCTGTCGGTGGCGTTCGCCGTCTATTTCGACCGTAAGATCTGGGCGGCAATGCAAATGCGGCGCGGCCCCAACGTGGTCGGTCCCTTCGGCTTGCTGCAATCCTTCGCCGACGGCATGAAGCTGTTTTTCAAGGAAACGGTGGTGCCGGCGGGGGCCAACAAGGGCGTATTCCTGATTGCGCCGATGATCACCTTCACCCTGGCGCTGATCGCCTGGGCGGTGATTCCGTTCGATGCCGGGGTGGTGCTGGCCGACATCAACGTCGGCATCCTTTATCTGTTCGCCATTTCATCGTTGGGCGTCTACGGCATCATCATGTCAGGTTGGGCGTCGAACTCCAAGTATGCGTTCTTGGGCGGTCTGCGCTCGGCGGCGCAGATGGTGTCCTATGAAGTCTCCATCGGCTTCGTCATCGTCACCGTGCTCCTCTGCGTCGGCTCGCTCAATTTAAGCGATATCGTCAAGGCGCAGTCGGGCGGCTTCTGGAACTGGTACGTGATCTGGCTATTTCCCATGTTCGTGGTGTTCCTGGTCTCGGCCCATGCGGAAACCAACCGTCCGCCGTTCGACCTGCCGGAAGCGGAGGCGGAGCTGGTGGCCGGCTATCAGGTGGAATACTCGTCCATGGCGTTCGCCCTGTTTTTCCTCGGCGAATACGCCAACATCCTCCTGATGTGCGCCATGACCTCGATCCTGTTCTTCGGCGGCTGGGATCCGATTTTGCCGTTCGCGCCCTTTACCCTTATTCCGGGGATCATCTGGTTCCTGCTTAAAATCGCGTTTTTCTTCTTCGTCTTCGCCTGGGTCAAGGCGACGGTGCCGCGCTATCGCTACGATCAGTTGATGCGTTTGGGATGGAAGGTGTTTCTGCCGATCTCGCTGGCCTGGGTGGTGATCACCGCCGGCGTGCTGGTGACCTTCGATCTGTTGCCGGTGAAGGGGTGAGCCGATGTCCGTGTTAGATCGTACCGCCCGCACCTTTCTCCTCGGCGAATTCGTCGCGGCGATGTGGCTGACCTTGAAGTACTTCTTCCGCCCCAAGGCGACCATCAATTACCCTTACGAAAAGGGGCCGCTAAGCCCGCGCTTTCGCGGCGAGCATGCGCTGCGTCGCTATCCCAACGGCGAGGAGCGCTGCATCGCCTGCAAGCTGTGCGAGGCGATCTGCCCGGCCCAGGCGATCACCATCGAGGCCGAACCCCGCGCCGACGGCAGCCGCCGCACCACGCGCTATGACATCGACATGACCAAGTGCATCTACTGCGGCTTCTGCCAGGAAGCCTGCCCGGTGGACGCCATTGTCGAGGGGCCGAACTTCGAGTTCGCCACCGAGACCCGCGAAGAACTGATGTACAACAAGGATAAACTGCTGGCCAACGGCGAACGGTGGGAGCGGGAGATTGCCGCTAACATCGCCGCCGACGCGCCGTATCGCTAAGGAAAACGGGACACACCATGGGGCACTATAAAACTGGGGGACAAGCGGCATGATTGAGGCCATATGCTTCTATGTCTTTGCCGCCATCACCATCCTTTCCGGGTTCATGGTGATCTCGGCGCGCAATCCCGTGCACTCGGTGCTATTCTTGATCCTCGCCTTCTTCAACGCGGCGGCGCTGTTCTTGCTCATGGGGGCGGAATTCCTCGCCATGATCCTGGTCATCGTCTACGTCGGCGCGGTGGCGGTGCTGTTCCTCTTTGTGGTGATGATGCTCGACATCGATTTTGAGGAACTGCGCAAGGGAGCGGCGCGTTACCTGCCCATCGGCGCGCTTATTGGCGTGGTGCTGTTGGCGGAACTGCTCCTGATCATGCTCGGCCTGGGCGTCACGCCGCCAGAAGGAGCGGCGGTGGCCGCGCCCGCGCCCGGCGATGTGACCAATACGGAGGCCCTGGGCCAGATCCTGTACACCGACTACATCTACCTCTTCCAGGCGGCGGGCATGATCCTTCTGGTGGCCATGATCGGCGCCATCGTGTTGACGCACCGCACCCGCAAGGGTGTGAAAAAGCAGGACATCTCGCGCCAGGTCAGACGCCGGCGGGAGGACGCGGTGGAGATTCGCAAGGTCCAGCCGGGGCAGGGGATATGATGTCGGTGAGGATAGCACGTTTATTTTTCCCCTCTCCTATGAGGAGAGGGGGGGCGCGTCAGCGTCCGGGTGAGGTGACGATTGAATTATCGGCGGGCCACCTCACCCCCACCCCCTCTCCTCGAAGGAGAGGGGAGATAGCGGGAGATACTCTATGACGATCGGCTTGGGACATTATCTTACCGTGGCGGCGATCCTGTTCACCCTGGGCATTTTCGGCATTTTTCTCAACCGCAAGAACGTCATCATCATTTTGATGTCAGTGGAGCTGATGCTGTTGGCCGTCAATATCAACCTGGTGGCGTTCTCCAGCTTCCTTAATGACCTGGTGGGCCAGGTGTTCGCCATGTTCGTGCTCACCGTGGCGGCGGCCGAGGCGGCGATCGGCCTTGCCATTCTGGTGGTCTATTTCCGCAACCGCGGCACCATCGCGGTTGAAGACATCAACGTGATGAAGGGGTAGAGGGGTGTTTCGGTTGGACGAGATCGCAAAACACTCATGCTATATCGTCATCCCCGCGAAAGCGGGGATCCAGGCACACGATATTTCCATGGATTCCCGCTTTCGCGGGAATGACGGACTTTAGGGACGGATAGCATGTACACAACCATCGTCTTCCTGCCGCTTGTTGCCGCCATCGTCGCCGGACTGTTTGGCCGCACGCTGGGCAATCGCGGATCGCAACTCGTCACCTGCGGCGCGCTCGTCATCTCCGCCGTGCTGTCACTTTTTGCCTTCGCCGATGTCGCCTTGGGCGGCCAGACGTATCACGTCAACGTGCTGCCGTGGATCCAGTCTGGCGATTTTGCCGTCAACTGGGCGTTGAAGATCGATACCCTGACCGCGGTGATGCTGGTGGTGGTCACCGGCGTCTCCTCGCTGGTGCATATCTATTCCGTGGGCTACATGGCGCACGATCCCGACGTGCCGCGCTTCATGTCCTACCTATCGCTCTTTACCTTCGCCATGCTGATGCTGGTCACCGCCGATAATTTCGTGCAGTTGTTCTTCGGCTGGGAAGGGGTGGGGCTGGCGTCTTATCTGCTGATCGGCTTCTGGTACAAAAAACCGTCGGCCTGCGCGGCGGCGATCAAGGCCTTTCTCGTCAACCGGGTGGGCGATTTCGGTTTTGCGCTTGGCATCTTCGCGATTTTCCTGGTGTTCGGCACCTTGCAGTATGACGCGGTGTTCGCCCGCGCGGCTGAATTCGTGGGCAAGGATTTCATTTTCCTCAACTATCAGGTTGATGTGCTGACCACCATCTGCCTGCTGCTGTTCATTGGCGCCATGGGCAAGTCGGCGCAGATCGGGCTCCACACCTGGCTGCCGGACGCCATGGAAGGCCCGACGCCGGTTTCCGCCTTGATCCACGCCGCGACCATGGTCACCGCCGGCGTGTTCATGGTGGCGCGCTGCTCGCCGCTGTTTGAGCTCTCGCCCTATGCCCGCGACGTGGTGACCTTCATCGGCGCCACGACGGCGCTGTTCGCCGCCACCGTCGGCTTGGCGCAAAACGACATCAAGCGGGTGATCGCCTATTCCACCTGCTCGCAATTGGGTTACATGTTCTTCGCCGCCGGGGTATCGGCCTATGGCGGCGCGATCTTCCATCTCTTTACCCACGCCTTCTTCAAGGCGCTGTTGTTCCTTGGCGCGGGCTCGGTCATTCACGCCCTATCGAACGAGCAGGACATGCGCAAGATGGGCGGCATCTGGAAGAAAATTCCGCTCACCTATGCGTTGATGGTTATCGGCACCCTGGCGCTGACCGGCGTGCCGTTCTTCGCCGGCTATTATTCCAAGGACATGATCATTGAATCAGCCTATGCCGCCGGCAGCGAGATGGGCCATTACGCCTTTGTTCTTGGCGTCGGCGCGGCGTTCTTAACCTCGTTCTATTCCTGGCGGCTGATTTTCATGACCTTCCATGGCGCGCCCCGGGCGAGCGAAGAGGTGATGCATCACATCCATGAATCGCCGCCGGTGATGACCGTGCCGCTGATCATCTTGGCCGGCGGCGCGATGCTGTCAGGCGTGCTTTTTGCCGGCTATTTCGTTGGCCACGATTACGCCGAGTTCTGGCGCGGCGCGCTCACCCTTGCCGGCGAGAACGTCATGGAGGCGGCGCACCACGTGCCCGGCTGGGTGAAGCTGATGCCGCTGATCATGAGCGCTTCGGGCTTTGTCCTGTCATGGCTGTGCTATGTCAAAGCGCCGGACGTGCCCGGCCGCATCGCTCGCATGCACGCGCCGATCTATCAGTTCCTGTTGAACAAGTGGTATTTCGACGAGATTTATGACTTCCTGTTCGTCCGTCCGGCCAAGGCATTGGGGCGCTTTTTGTGGAAGAAGGGCGACGGCGCCACTATCGACGGCCTTGGCCCCGACGGCGTTTCGGCGGCGGTGGCCAACCTTGCGGCGCGGGCGCGGCGGTTGCAGTCGGGCTATGTCTACCACTACGCCTTCGCCATGCTGATCGGCGTGGCGGCGATTGTCACCTGGTTCATGGCGATGGGAGCGTGATATGAGCGGCTGGCCCATACTTTCCGTCGTCACCTTCCTGCCGCTTGTCGGCGCGCTGTTCATTCTCCTCATCCGCGGCGAGGCGGAGATCGCCAATCGCAACGCCCGTCAGGTGGCGTTGTGGACGACGCTGATCACCTTCATTTTATCCCTTGGCCTGTGGACCGGGTTCGATCGCACCACCGCCGCCTTTCAGTTCGTCGAGCGCAACGAGTGGCTGGGCGGGGCCATCACCTATCATTTGGGCGTCGACGGCATTTCGGTGCTGTTCATTCTCTTGACCACGTTTTTGATGCCGGTGTGCATTCTCGCCAGTTGGGAAGCGATCACGACCCGCGTCAAGGAATACATGGTGGCGTTCCTGGTGTTGGAAACGCTGATGATCGGCGTCTTCTGCTCGCTCGATCTGGTGCTGTTCTACCTCTTCTTCGAGGGCGGTCTCATCCCGATGTTCCTCATCATCGGCATCTGGGGCGGGCCGCGCAAAATCTATTCGGCGTTCAAGTTCTTCCTCTACACCCTCTTGGGCTCGGTGCTGATGCTGGTGGCCATCATCTATATGTATCTGGAGGCCGGCACCACCGACATCCCGGCGCTGATGGCGCACGGCTTTGATCCGGAAGTGCAAAAGTGGCTGTGGCTCGCTTTCTTCGCCTCGTTCGCGGTCAAGATGCCGATGTGGCCGGTGCATACCTGGCTGCCCGACGCCCACGTGGAAGCGCCCACCGCCGGCTCGGTGGTGCTGGCCGCCATCTTGCTGAAAATGGGCGGCTACGGCTTCCTGCGCTTCTCCCTGCCGATGTTTCCGCTGGCCTCCGACTATTTCGCGGTGTTGATCTTCGCCTTGAGCGTCATTGCCGTGGTCTATACCTCGCTGGTGGCGCTGATGCAGGAGGACATGAAGAAGCTGATTGCCTACTCCTCGGTGGCGCACATGGGCTTTGTCACCATCGGCATCTTCACCTTCAACCAGCAGGGGCTGGAAGGCAGCATCATTCAGATGCTCAGCCACGGCATCGTTTCCGGCGCGCTCTTTTTGTGCGTCGGCGTGGTTTATGACCGCATTCACAGCCGCCTGATCGACCGTTACGGCGGGCTCGTCAATCGCATGCCGAAATATGCCCTGGTGTTCATGATCTTCACCATGGCGTCGGTGGGTCTGCCTGGCACTTCCGGCTTCGTCGGCGAGCTTTTGGTGCTGGCCGGGGCTTATCAGGTCAATACCTGGATCGCCTTCGGCGCCGCCACCGGCATGGTGCTGGGCGCAGCCTACATGCTGTGGCTCTATCGTCGGGTGATTTTCGGAGAGCTGGTGAAGGCGGATCTGAAAAACATTCTCGATTTGAGCCGGCGGGAAATTTACATCTTCGCGCCGCTCATCGCGGTGGTGTTGTGGATGGGGATTTATCCCAAATCGTTCTCTGATTTTCTGCATCCATCCGTCGAGCATTTGATGACGCAATATCAGCAGGCCATCGCCGCCCATGACGCGCCGACCAAGCTTGCCAGCGTGGAGGCCGCGCAATGACCCCCGCCGTTCTGCCTGATCTCATTCCGGCCATCCCCGAGTTGGTGCTGGCCATCGCCGCCATGGCGCTTCTGGTGTTCGGCGTGTTTCGCCGCGATGACGCCGCCGGCTCGGTGGCGTTGGGCGCTGTCGTCGCCATGGGCGTGGCGCTGGTGGGCGTTCTTTCCATGATGCCGGACCGGGCGTTGACGTTCGGCGGCATGTTCGTGATGGACGGTTTCGGCCAGTTTGCGAAAGCCATGGTGCTGATCGCCTCCATGCTCGCTGTCGTGATGTCCGGCGGCTACATGAAGGCCGAACGGCTGGAGCGATTCGAGTATCCCATTCTGATGCTGCTCGCCACGCTGGGCATGCTGATGATGATCTCGGCCAACAATTTAATCTCGCTCTATGTCGGTCTGGAAATGCAAAGCTTGAGCCTTTACGTGCTCGCCGCGTTTCGCCGCGACAGCGTGGTCTCCACCGAGGCGGGCTTGAAATATTTCGTGCTCGGCGCGCTGTCCTCGGGCATGCTGCTTTACGGCTCGTCCCTGGTTTACGGCTATACCGGCACCACCAGTTTCGACGCCATGGGCGCGCTCTTCACCGCCGCCGGTTATGAGGCTCCCGTCGGCCTCATCTTCGGCATCGCCTTTATCGCCGCCGGCCTTGCCTTCAAGGTCTCTGCCGTGCCGTTCCATATGTGGACGCCGGATGTTTACGAAGGCGCGCCGACGCCGGTTACCGCCTTTTTCGCGGTGGCGCCGAAGATCGCCGCGTTGGCTTTGTTCGCTCGCGTCGTCTATGAGCCGTTCGCGGCGCTCCATGACCAATGGCAGCAGATCATCATCTTTCTGTCCATCGCCTCCATGGCGCTGGGCGCGGTGGCGGCCATCGTGCAGACCAACATCAAGCGGCTGATGGCCTACAGCTCCATCGGCCATGTCGGCTATGCGCTCATCGGTCTTGCCGCCGGTACCGAGGAAGGTTTGCGCGGACTGCTGATTTATCTCGCCATTTATCTTGCCATGAACATCGGCACTTTCGTCTGCATCCTCGCCATGCGCAAGACCGAGGGCATGAGCGAGGAAATCTCCGATCTCGCCGGCTTGGCGCGCACCCGCCCCGGGCTTGCCGCCGCCTTCGCCATTTTCATGTTCTCGCTGGCCGGCATTCCGCCGTTGGCCGGCTTCTTCGGCAAGTTCTACATCTTCCTTGCCGCCGTGCACGCCGACCTGGTGCCGTTGGCGGTGATCGGCGTGGTCGCCAGCGTCATCGGCGCCTACTATTACCTGCGTATCGTCAAGGTGATGTATTTCGACGACCCGGTGGTGGAGTTCGAGCGGCCGATGGCGCGCGATATGGGGCTGATCGTCACCGTGGCGGCGGTAGTAACCGCGCTGTTCGTCATTTACCCGACGCCTTTGCTGACCACGGCCGCCAATGCCGCGTCGTGGCTGATGCCGTAATGGTCGGGTCATGCTGCGGGACCCCGAACGGCTGATCCTGCCCGGGCTTCCCGCCATCGAGATTTACGATCATCTGCCCAGCACCAACGCCGAGGCGCGCCGCCGCATCGCCACGGGCCAAGCGACGGACGGCTGGATCGTCGCCCGCACGCAGTCGGCGGGGCGGGGCCGGCGGGGCCGCGCCTGGATATCGGAAGAAGGCAACCTGTTCGCCTCGCGCATTCTCGAACCCCGCATGCCGGCATTCCGCGCGCCGGAACTTTCCTTCGTCGCCAGCCTGGCGACCTTTGATGCGGTGAGCGCCCATTTGCCGCCGGCATCCGCTACCGTGACCTGCAAATGGCCCAACGATATTCTGATTAATCGCTGCAAGGCGGCGGGGCTGTTGTTGGAAAGCGAGGGCGCATCGGGCTGGGTGGTGATCGGCATCGGCGTCAATGTTATGTCGGCGCCAGCGGGCGTCGAGTTTCCCGCTACCTCGCTGCGGGAGCATGGCGGCAGGGCTTCGGCCCCGGATGTCCTTCAATCCCTCGCCGCCGCCTTTGAGCGCTGGTATGAAATCTGGCGCGCGGGCGGTTTTGTCCCCATCCGCGACGCTTGGCGGCAGCGCGCCGCCGGCATCGGCGAGGCCATCCGCGTCCGCCTGGAGGCGCGGGAATTTACCGGCAGCTTTATGGATATCGATGAAACAGGCGCCTTGCTGGTTCGCCTTTCCGAAGGCACAATCGAGCGCGTCGCCGCCGGCGACGTGTTTTTTGTCTGAGGAGACGCCCCATGATCCTCGCCATTGACGCAGGCAACACCAACATTGTCTTCGCACTCCATGATGGCAAGGAGCTGCGACAGAAATGGCGCATCTCCACCGTCGATAGCCGCACCGCTGATGAATACATGGTGTGGCTGTCCCAGCTCATGCGCCTGGAAGACTTCGATACCGCCAGCATCAAGGGCGCGATCATCGCCACCGTGGTGCCGCAGGCGCTGTTTCCGCTGCAACTCTTGTGCCGACGCTATTTTTCTTGCGAGGCGGTGGTGGTGGGCGCGCCCGGCGTCGATCTGGGCATCGAGGTGGCGCTGGATAATCCCCGCGAAGTGGGCGCCGATCGCCTGGTCAACGCGGTGGCGGCGCGTGATAACTATGGCGCGCCGTTGATCGTCCTTGATTTCGGCACCGCCACCACCTTCGACGTGGTGGATGACAAGGGCCGCTACATCGGCGGCGTCATCTCGCCGGGCATCAATCTGTCGCTGGAGGCGTTGCACATGGCGGCGGCCAAGCTGCCCCGCGTCGCCGTCGAGCGGCCGGAAAAAGTTATCGGACGCTCCACCGTGCCAGCCATGCAGTCGGGCGTGTTTTGGGGCTACGTCGGCTTGATCGAAGGACTTTGCAGCCGCATCATCGCCGAATACGGCAAGCCGATGAAGGTGGTGGCCACCGGCGGCTTGGCGCCCTTGTTTGCCGGCGTGGCGCCGGTGATCGAAGACGTCGATCAAGAATTGACCATCAAGGGTCTGTTCAAAATCTACCAGCGTAATCGGCCATGACAGCCTCCCAGGATCTGCTGTTCGTCCCGCTGGGCGGGGCGGGCGAGATTGGGATGAATCTCAATCTCTATGCTTATGGCGATAAATGGCTGATGGTCGATCTGGGCGTGACCTTCGCCGATGATTATTTTCCCGGCGTCGATCTGATTTTGCCCAAGACCACTTTCATTGAGGATCGGCGCAAGGATCTTCTGGGCATTGTCCTCACCCATGCCCACGAGGATCACGCCGGCGCGGTGGCGCATCTCTGGCCGCGCCTGAAATGCCCGGTTTATGCGACGCCGTTTACCGCGGCGTTCCTGCGCACTCGCTTGAAAGAGATGGGCTTGTTGGAGGTGGTGCCGGTTCATGAAGTGCCGTTGGGCGGACGGGTGAAACTCGATCCCTTTACCGTGGATTATATTTCCATCACCCATTCGATCGCTGAACCCAACTCGCTGTTGATCTCAACGCCGGCGGGCCGCATTTTTCATACCGGCGATTGGAAGCTCGATCCCGAGCCGCTGGTGGGTAAGCCGACGGACGAAGCCGCCTTGCAGGCGATCGGTGATAACGGCGTCCTTGCCATGGTCTGCGATTCCACCAACGTGTTTAACGCCGAGGCCTCAGGCTCGGAAGGCGCGGTGCGGCAAAGCCTGATGACGCTGCTCGCTGACCGGCCGCAGCGCGTCGTGGTCACCACTTTTGCCTCCAACATCGCCCGGGTGGCGACATTGGCTGCCGTCGCCGTCGCCCATGGCCGCGAACTGTGCCTCATCGGTCGCGCCTTGGAGCGCAACGTTGAGATCGCCCGTGCGCTTGGCTACTTGCGCGACCTGCCGCCCTTGGTATCGGCTGAAGACTTGGGCTACCTGCCGCCCGAACGGGTGATGATCGTCTGCACCGGCTGTCAGGGCGAGGGGCGCGCGGCGTTGGCGCGCATCGCCACCGGCCAGCATCGCGACATTGCGCTCGATCCCGGCGATCTCGTGGTGTTTTCCTCGAAGATGATCCCCGGCAACGAGGTGCCGATCGGCATGGTCATCAATCAGTTGATCAAGGAAGGCATCGAGGTCATCACCGAAAAGGACGCCTTCGTCCATGTCTCCGGCCATCCCGGACGGGCCGAGCTGGAGCGGCTCTATCGCCTGATCAGGCCGCAGATCGCGGTGCCGGTGCATGGCGAAATTCGCCACATGGCGCGGCAGGGCTGGCTCGCCCGCGAGCTTGGCGTGCCGCAGGTGGTGGGGGTGGAGAATGGCGATATCGTGCGCTTGGCCCCCGGTCCGGCGGAGATCATTGAGTACGCCGAATCGGGGCGGCTGGCGCTCGACGGCCGGGTGCTGGTGGAGGCTGACGGCGACGCCATCGTCGGCCGGCGGCGGATCAGCTATAACGGCTACCTGGGCATCGCCGTCGCGCTCGACGAGGATGGCGAGCTGGCGTCCGACCCCAGTCTCGACCTGCAAGGCTTGCCGGACGCCGACGGTAACCTGGCCGATCGCCTTGCCGAGGTCATCGAAGCGGCCTATGAAAAGCTGAAGCCCGCCGAGCGGCGGGACGACGCCAAGGTGGCGGAGCACTTGCGGGTGGCCGCCCGCCGCGCCGCCAAGGAGGCCACCGGCAAGGAAACCGGCCCGATCACCAAAGTGCATGTTCTGCGCGTATAAGAGGAAACGATCATGATTGGACGCTTAAATCACGTGGCGATCGCGGTGCCGGATCTGGCGGCGGCGTCAAGGCTCTACCGTGATACCCTGGGTACGAAGGTGTCCGCCCCCGTCGATCAGCCGGACCATGGGGTGATCACGGTGTTCATCGAGCTGCCCAACACCAAGATCGAATTGCTGCATCCCCTGGGGGCCAATTCGCCCATCGCCAATTTTCTGGCCAAGAACCCGGCCGGCGGCATTCATCATGTCTGTTATGAAGTCGCCGACATCAAGGCCGCGCGCGATAAGCTGAAGGCCGATGGCCTGCGGGTGCTGGGCGACGGCGAACCGAAGATCGGCGCTCACGGCAAGCCGATCCTGTTCCTGCACCCCAAGGACTTCAATGGCGTCCTGGTGGAGATCGAGGAGGCGTAAGGGATGGTGAAAATTCGACCCCCTCACCCGGCTCCGGCTAAGCTCAGTCTTCGACTTCGCTAAGCCTTCACATCCCTCTCCCCCTGCCAGGGGGAGAGGGTAGGGTGAGGGGGAGAGATGAAGAGTGATGAAGAGAGAAAGTCCGCTAAATAAGGATCATTTCCCATGAGCATCACCGGGCATATCGTTGTCTTCGTGGTCCTGTGGTGGCTGGTGCTGTTCACGCTTCTGCCGGTGGGGGTCAAGACGCCCGAGGAGGCCGGGGAGGAGCGCGAGCCCGGCACCCCGGCAAGCGCGCCGATCAAACCGAGAATCGCCTTCAAGATGCTGCTGACCACCGCCATCGCCGCGGCGCTGTGGCTCTTATACTGGCTGGTGGTGAAGTATCGGCTCATTACACTGGGAGTATAGAGGCCAACAGGCTCTCTAATGGGTATTCATGGACTTCTTGCGCCATTCGGAAGGGCGCCGGTCAGATGTGCGGTGCATCACGCGGCGTATAGACTACGTCTTGTGTTCCCACAGTTGCGCCCACAGGAAAATGACGCCACTGTGACGAGGTAATCCATTCAGGACAACCAGGGGACCTGGGATATGGCGTCAGGTTCGGGGCTATCATGGGACGGAAACCCGCAGGGAACCGCCATTTTTGGCGACCCCGGCCCCTCTTTTTGCGCGGCACGGCGCGGATTGCTCTTTTGGGACAAGCAGACCCCAAAATGACAGAGTTTTGCACTCCATTCAGGACAAGCGCCGAGGGTAGAAAATCGGCTTAACCCCTTGATACCGTATATTTTTCGGGCGAACCGCCGT
>QEVO01000009.1 GCA_003577275.1 Pseudomonadota bacterium | reverse complement strand
GCGACGATTATAATCATCACCGCCCGCACTCAAGCCTCGACGGCCTGACGCCGCGGGAATATGTTAACAGGTCAACAGAGGACCAAAACCTGAACAGAGTTAACTTATAAACACGGACTCAAACGGGGGAAGGTCAACGATTATCTTTTGAACGGGTTGATAAGTTCTATCTGGCAGTCGGCAAAGTCTTTGACGTTGCGGGTGGCGACAGCAAATCCATGAGCCCGGGCGATGGCGGCGATCTGGCCGTCAGGGCTGCTCATGGGACGGCCCATTTTTCGCCGATCGGCCATGATCTTGCCATAGAGTTTGGCCGCTTTTTCATCAAAGGGTAAAATCCGGGCGGAAAAAGCCAGCGTCATGAATTGCTCAAACCGTTCCGTCAGCAACCGTCGACGCTTGCCGTCAGGCAGGGCTTCCAGGCCATAGCTAATTTCGGCAATGGAGATGGTCGTCATATAGAGAGTGGCCGCATCCTGGGCATTCAGCCAATTAAGGACGGAAGCTGCCGGCGGCGAGGTCATGAATTCCGAAATGACATTGGTATCCAGAATGATCATTTAGAACTTCATGGGTTGGTGAGGCTTGCGCTTGGGTAGTTCCAAAGGTTTATCGCCATAGGCCGGATTAAACAGCCGTAAGGCCAAATCGCCAAGCCGTTCCGGTGCGGCAACAGAGCGCTTGAGGATTTGCCGCACTTCCTCTTCCATGGATACGCCGTGCTGGGCGGCCTGAATGCGCAGGCGCTTCAGGGTCTTGTCATCCAGCTTTCGGATACTCAGGTTAGCCATGGCGACCTCGAACCTCATCAAGCACGCAACCCATGTTATGCTAGCATATGCTGGCATTGAGAGCAATAAGAACCATAACAGGCTAGCTGTGAGGCAACCATCCCAGGGGTAATTTACTTGACTTCCTCGTTATAAGAGCTAATTTCCCATCACCATGCTACTTCCGCATTGACTCAGGCATGGCTGGTTCCAAGGTGCGACAAGGGAGCCCCCTCGCGGGGCTTTTCCTTTATGCGGGGCTGAGTAGTCAAGTTTGGGGCTCTTGGGCTGGATCGTTCTGACTGGCTTGGGTTTATCTCAGAACCCCGTGCAGTGATCCCACTTCCATCCCACAACGCGGTACTATTATCCCAGTATCCGAGGCCTTTGTCCTATTTCTGTCCCAGGTTGGCGGAAGTTCATCCCACTTTAGATGGATTTTATCCCACTATCCGCACCGATATCCCACTTTCATCCCAGATAAAGGCGGCGCCATCCCACTTGATATTTGAGGCGCCAAGGCTGAGTGATAAAGGGAAGCATACTTAAATTACAAGATATTGAAGATCGTGTCCCACGGCGTGGTGTAACTGAGGTCTGGCCTCGACGCATTTCCGGCATGGGCCGGGCTGATCAGCACGCCATGGCTGGCTGGCCGCCTCGGGGGGTCTCCTGGGCGAAGGCGGTGGTGATGAAGGCGGAGACGACCCTGCGCCCGCTTTTGCCGGCACGGGCGAGCACGTTGCGCATGAAGTGCGCCCGGCAGCGTTGCTATGTCGCCGACAGCGCCTTCTCGGCCACCCGCAACGGGCTCTTCTCGCCATAGCCGTGCCGGTCGTAGCGTCCACCTCCAACTCCATCAGCCCGTTCGGCGGCAAAGCCGATCATCTCGCGCAACAGATCGGCGTCAGGGGCCTTTTCCACAAGCGCGCAGGTTCATCATGTCGTCGGTCATCGGTGGTCCTTTCGGTTCAGGTTGGAGCTCCTAACCCGACCCTATCGGAAATCATCGGTGACCACCGCAAAGCCGCCCGCTACAGCGCTCCATAGCGCGCGCGGGCAGGCGGCTCTGCTTTCACCCAGCTACACCACTCGAAGAGACGTGACCTAATGAAACCTAATGAAACAAACTTCGAAAGCCGCGACTAGACCATGATTTCCGAAGTGCTACAATTAATTGGATCTGAAGGGCGCAGGACGCAATGGCGAAGGGAGAATGGAGATGGGTCAGGGTCAAGGCGCTGACCAAGGATGAGAAGACGGCCATCGCCGTCGTTTGCGACCGTTTCATCGCCGAGGTGCTGAAGCCGCGGTTTCTGCCCGAAATCCGGCCCACCGAGTTCAACTATCCGGTCGATCTCTTCGGCCGGTGGCGCGGGAGCAAATACAGCTTCATCACACGCTACCGTTCGGGCTTTGCCGATAATCTCGGGGAAGAGTTCGGTCAGGCTTTTGCCCGGCTCGACCATGTGGAAGAACGCTGCGACAGCGCCCGCTTCGACGTGATGCGGCGCTGGCGTACCGGGCAGTGGCGGCGTCTGCATTCGGCCGTCACCCTTGAAGAGACATTGCGGCTAATTGAACCCGAACCGCTGCTTCAGCCGGTCATATGAACGCCAAAAGACACCCCCGTTTCGATATCGAGACGCTGCGCGGGCTAGCGGGCGCCAAGGCGTTTGCGCGCGGCGAAGGTTATGCCCGCAGCGGGCAAGTCGATATCCTCAGCCTTGAGCCGGACCGCGTGCTGGCGCAAGTTGCGGGCACGGAGGATTACCGCACCGTGCTTAACGGCGCCGGCACGCGGATCAGCGGCGAGTGTTCCTGTCCCGCCTTCGCGGACTGGGGGTTCTGCAAGCACATGGTGGCGGTGGCGCTCATGGCCAACGCAGCCGGCGAGAACGGCGCGCCGGAAGGCGCTGGCGCGCTTGGGCGTATCCGGGAGCACCTGAGGGCCAAGGGGGTCGACGCCCTGGTCGAGATGATCCTGGAGATGGCCGAGCGCGATGCGGCTCTGTTCCGCCGGCTGGACTTGGCGGCCATGACGGTTCATGCTGATGAGAAGACGCTCACGGCTCGCCTGCGCAAGG
This sequence comes from Pseudomonadota bacterium, assembly GCA_003577275.1. Taxonomy (GTDB): domain Bacteria; phylum Pseudomonadota; class Alphaproteobacteria; order Sphingomonadales; family Govanellaceae; genus PRO5. The sequence goes on along the minus strand of QEVO01000009.1, from coordinate 114,062 downwards.
TGATCGATGGCGCGATCCGCACGGCAGGCTATATCGAGTATTACGAAGCGGCCGGTTGGGCCGCCGACGTGGAGTCGGCGCTCAACGCCGTTGCCGATCTGGCGCAGGGCCGCCATGCGGGCATCGCGATCGGGCTTATCGAGCGCGCCATGGCCCGACTTGAAGAGGCCATGGCAGACATCGATGATTCCGATGGGCATTGCGGCGCGCTCCTCCATCATGCGCGCGACATCCATCTTGACGCCTGCCGGGCGACAACGCCTGATCCGGTCGCCCTCGCCCGCCGCCTCTTCGAGCGTGAGATGGCGGACGATTACGACGTCTTTTCTGGCGCCGCTGCGATCTACGCCGATGTTCTGGGCGAAGATGGACTCGCCGAATATCGCCGCCTTGCCACCGAAGCCTGGGATAAGCTGCCGCCGCGCATCGGCTCCGACCGGGTAGAGCATGAATTTTCCGGCGATTATTTTCGGCTGGCGCGCATCCTCGACTTTTTCGCCGAGCGCGATGGCGATGTGGAGGCGCGGATCGCCATCCACGCCAAGGACCTGTCCTCGCCCTTGCGCTATCTGCAACTGGCCGAGTTATGCCTGCGCGAGGGCCGGCCGGACGAGGCGCTGCGCCGGGCCGAGGAAGGGTTGTGGGTGCTTGAAGACGAGCGCATGGACGAACGGCTGGTCTTCTGCGCCGTCGATCTTTTGGTAAAGGCCGGACGGACGGAAGACGCCGAGGCCCATCTGTGGCGGGCCTTTACGCAGGCCCCGAGCCTTGAGTTGTACCGGCGGCTGCGGACGCTTCAGGGCGATTCTGCGCGCGAGCGCGCCATCGTGCTTCTGCGGGCGCGGATGGCCAAGGAGCGGCCAGCCCTCCGGCATTCGCCGGCTGATCTTCTCGTCCATGTGTTGATGGCAGAGAAGATGTTCGATGCCGCCTGGGCGACCGTGCGCGAATACAAGGCTTCGCGTGCAGTAAAAGAAGCCTTGGCCAAGGTGAGCGAGGCGACGCATCCGGGCGAGGCGGTCGCAGTCTATGCCGGACGGGTCGAGGAACTCGCCAAAGCCGGCGGCAATCCCGCTTACGAGGAGGCCGCGGGGCTGATCGCCCGCATGGCCGCTTTGCGCGGCGCGGCCGAGCAGGCGGCCTATGTCGTCGACCTTAAGGAGCGCTTCCGGCGCAAGCGCAATTTCAAGAAGCTCCTGGGATAGGCCATGCGACGCGCCGCCATTGACGAACAGAATCGCCTTCTTATCGAGCGCCAGCGCCAGTTCCGTATGGCCGCTGACGTCGTCGTCGAGGCCTGGATGGCCTTCCCCGAAGTCGCGGCCATTGCCGTGATCGGTTCAGTCGCCAAGCGGTTATGGAAAGAGGTTCCGCGATTCCGGGAGTTCCGCGCCAAGAGGATAGAGGTTTGGCATGAATGCGGCGACCTTGATCTGGCCGTGTGGCTGAACTCCCAGCACCGCTTAGGCGAACTGCGCCGCACCCGCGACCTCGCCCTGCGTCGAGCGCATGAGGCTGGAATCGGCAGCAGCGTCGCCAATCATCAGGTCGACGCCTTCCTGTTCGAGCCCGGAAGCGACCGCTATCTCGGCCGGCTATGCAGCTTCAACCAATGCCCAAAGCACAAGCCCGAATGCCTCGTTCCCGGCTGCGGGGCAACGCCCTTCAACAAGCGCATCCCGGACTTTACACCCCATGCCGACCTTCTGGCCCCGGCCGCCTATGCCATGCTTTATAAACGCGGCGTGGGTCGCCTGCGCTCCGCCTTCGACCTGCCCACGGTTGAGCGTGGGGAAGGGTCGAGTTCATAGCGTCTTGCGAAGGCAAGACCCTATGCCCCCTGAAGAGCAGCCCAGGCTTTCAAGGTATAAAGCCAGATTTCATCGCCCGTGAAGAATGTGTTTCGGGCTGATTTTAGAGCCTCATGGTTTTAAGGGGAATCGGCCAGAGGGTTCACACAGGGGGCGGGTGTGATTCACTATGCTGGCCGGACAGGGGGCTGGCATGAATGGGCAGACCATATTCAAAAGACCTACGGGAACGTGTGGCGATAGCGGTTGGGGACGGCCTGTCTCGCCGTCAGGCGGCCGCCCGCTATAGGGTGGCGATCAGCACGGTCATCGACTGGGTAACCCGCTTCCGGGAGATGGGTAGCGTTGCGCCGGGGAAGATAGGCGGCCACAAGCCGAAGACGATTTCAGGCGTGCACTGCGCTTGGCTGATTGCGCGTTACCAAGAAAAAGACTTTACCCTGATGGGGCTTGCGGCTGAATTGCTTGAGGAACGCGGCCTCAAAGTCGATTACCGGTCGGTGTGGAACTTCGTTCATGAAGAAGGTCTAAGCTATAAAAAAGCATTGTCGTCAGCGAACGACCGCCGCCGTGACCGCCGCTATCGGCCAGCTTCTTGATGCCTTCACGCCGCGTAAATGTTCAAACTACTTTAGAAATGCAGGATATGATCCAACCTAAAATCATCACGCTCTAACGGAAGCGGATCCGGGTAAGATCGAACATATTCGCCGATGGCGGCGACTTGGCATTCGTATACATAAAAAATGAATCTGTAAAAAATTCCGACATTTGAGCATCGCGGCGGGGAGGAGGCGAAGCTTACGAAGTTGGCGCCTGTTATCGGCATGCCCGTCTGATATTTTCAATCGCCCGCTCGGGACGGTTGATGAAAATGAAGGCGAAGGGGCTGGGATTTTTGACCGCTCGCGCCGTCGGCAAGTTCTCCGTTACGGTAAAACACACGTTGGCGGTTGCGCCGTCGATGATGACGCTCTCGATCTCGATCCACGGCGCGCCGTCCTCCAGAAGGCCGGTAAAAACGCCAAGCGCCACATGGTTCGCAAGGTCCAGCGGCGGCGGGCTGTCAGCAGACAGGGTACTGTCCTGACGGCGGTCGGTTCCTGATTCAAACGGCGTGACGCTGACCCAGTTCTCGCGGGTCGTGAAATTCCGCGCCAGCGCTTGCCGCCAGCGTTGGGGCGTATCGATGATCAGGAGCGCAGGCTCGCGGGCATTGCTGACGCGGCCTTGCACCACGGCCGCGATCTCCGCTGTTTTTGATGTCACGTCAACTTCCATGCCGCCGGCCATGGCCGAAACACAACCCAGCGCGCCGCACGCAAACGATACAAATCGCCTGACGGTCTTAGACGGCAAGGCGGGTTCTTCGGCGATTTGTCAGGGCGATGCTGAAAAGGCCGAGCCCAAGAAAGCCCAAGGCCGCCGGCTCCGAGATGCATTTCACGCAGTCATCAAGCTCCACGCTGAAGTAATCCTGGTTAGGGTCAGCGCCGTATACCGTTGCCGAACTGATCGCCAGCAGCCAGTCGGCCGAAGGCGTGCCGGTAAACTTGAACTCTTTCAGACTGAGCGTGAAATCCCCGACATCATCAACGCCGATATTCAGCACATCGGCGTAGGTGATTTCATAGCCCCATTGCCAGCCGAGGAGCGGCGCGACGATATAGCTGTCATCCTTGGCTTCGTTATCGCCGTCGCTGTCGGCGAAGATGGTGCAAACGAGCCAGGTTTCAAACAGCCACTCTAGCTTGTTGCCCGGCAATGTCTTGGCCTGCAGCATGTAATCGCGTGGCTGATCGAAGAAGTCGGGGAACTCACCCTCGTCATACCAAGGCTTGTAATCGAATGGCTGGTTGGCGAAATTGGCTCCCCCCGCTTCGGTGCGCACGGCATATCCGCCCGGCGCCGTGTCGAGCCACGGATTTGGCATCGGCGTCGCGGTGTCGTGGATCCAGCGGAACGTGTCGGTGTTGCTGGTGATGCTTTGTATATAGTGGTATTTCCTGTGCTTGGTTGTCTCAAAACTGCCCTCAATGCGCGCGCCGCCGAGCCAGTATTTGGATTCTAAATCCAGGTTGCCGGTCGACGTTTCATAGGTGTCAATGGTCATGACGCCGCAAAGCTGATCGCCGCAAAAGACCTCCTCTTCAAACGGCACGGCATGCGCCGGCGGCGCGCCCAGCCAGCCGGTCAGGAAAATGGCGGCGGCGAAGATAAGGATGTCAGGGGAAAAAGGACGGTTTCGGGGTATTAGCAGTGGCGGACGCATCGCAGCCTCCTCTTATCAATTGTGAAAAAGCACGCAGCTCACAACAGGAAAAGAATGCAGGAACAAAGGTGCGCGGGATACGACGACAGTTCAGACGGCGGGTATGCAAAAGTTATTAATGCAAGATTTATACCTTTATAGGGAAGTTCTTATTCTTCAGGATCTTATCTTGATCACCCCTGGCGCGCGAGGCGGTAAAGTGTAAAGAATTCCGACGCTATTTCGGAGCGGCGCGACCGCTGTCCGTTCCCCGGGTCAGCCCCTATTTCGCCACTAGGCCCTCTGGCGTTTTGCAGCTACATGAGCTAGATACGTGCCAGTTTTGTTCTTCTCGTCTTGCCGGAGGTTGAGGGAGCCATGGCGGGTCATTCTCAATTTAAAAACATCATGTACCGCAAGGGGGCGCAGGATAAGAAGCGCTCGGCCCTGTTTGCCAAGCTGTCCCGGGAAATCACCGTGGCGGCCAAGGCGGGGCTGCCCGATCCGAACGCCAATACCAGATTGAAGGCGGCCGTCGACAACGCCCGGGCCCAGAACATGCCCAAGGACAACATCGAGCGGGCGATCAAGAAAAGCCAGGGCGGCGACGCCGAGCATTATGACGAGGTGCGCTATGAAGGCTTCGGGCCGGGCGGCGTCTCCCTGATCGTCGACAGTCTGACCGACAACCGCAACCGCACCGCCGGCGATGTGCGTTCGATCTTCCAGAAATGCGGCGGCAACTTAGGCGCCTCGGGCAGCGTCTCCCATGGCTTCGACCGGGTGGGCGAGATCATCTATCCGGCGACCGTCGCCAGTTCGGACGCGGTGTTTGAGGCGGCGCTCGACGCCGGCGCCAGCGACGTGGAATCGGACGATGACGAGCATATCATCTACTGCGAGGCCGATGCCTTGAATGCGGTGCGCGAGGGGCTCGCCGCCAAGCTCGGCGCCGCCAAGTCCGGCAAGCTGATCTGGAAGCCGCAGACCAAGATCACCATCAGCGATGTCGAGGAGGCGAAACAGTTGATGAAGCTCCTTGACGCCTTGGACGACAACGACGACGTGCAGAACGTCTACGGCAATTACGACGTGCCGGACGATATCGCCGCCAAGCTCGGCGCCTGACCGTTATGGCGGGCGTCCGGCGCATCCTTGGCCTCGACCCCGGCTTGCAGCGGACGGGCTGGGGCATCGTCGAGGCCCAAGGATCGCGGCTGGTTCATATCGCCAACGGCGTCGTCGTCTCGGATGCCGACGCTGCCTTAAGCGACCGCCTGCGCGACCTTCATGACGGCATCACGGCGGTGATCGCCGCCTGGTCGCCGACCTCGGCGGCGGTGGAGGAGACCTTTGTCAACAAGAACCCGGTCTCGACCTTAAAGCTCGGCCAAGCGCGTGGGATCGCGCTCCTGGTGCCGGCGCTCCATGGCTTGGCGGTGCGCGAATACGCCCCCAATCACATCAAGAAATCGGTGGTGGGCACGGGCCACGCCGCCAAGGAGCAGATTCACGCCATGGTGCGCCTGCTCTTGCCGGGGGTGGAGATTGCCAACGCCGACGCCGCCGACGCCCTTGCGGTCGCCATCTGCGACGCGCATCATGGCGGCGGCATGGGACGGCTGTTGCAGAGGGCAGGCCAAAGATGATCGCCAAGCTGAAGGGCATTGTCGATGAGGCGGGCGAGGACGGGGCGGTGATCGACGTCAACGGCGTCGGCTATCTGGTGTTCTGCTCGGCGCGCACGCTGTCCCGCCTGCCGCGGCGGGGCGAGGCGGTCACGCTCATCATCGACACCCATGTGCGTGAGGACCACATTCATCTTTATGGTTTTTTAAGCGAAAGCGAGCGCGCCTGGTTCCGGCTCTTGCAGACCGTGCAAGGGGTCGGCGCGCGGGTCGCGCTGGGCATCCTGTCGGCGCTCACGCCCGACGATCTTTCACAGGCGATCGCCGTGCAAGACAAGACGGCGCTGACGCGGGCCAGCGGCGTCGGCAAGAAGCTCGCCGAGCGGGTGGTTCATGAGTTGAAGGATAAAGTGGGGGGACTTGCCGCCGCGCCCGCCGCCGTCGGCCTCGCCGCCGCCCAGCCGTCGGGCGACATGGCGGATGCGGTGTCGGCCTTGACGCACCTTGGCTATCGCCCGGCGGAAGCCTCGGCGGCGGTCAGTCGCGCCGCCCGCGCCTTGGGCGCGCAGGCTGACGTCAAAGCGCTGATCACCGCCGGTCTGAAGGAGTTGGCGCGATGAGCGAAGCGGAACGGCTGATATCCGGCGGCCGGCGCGAGGAGGACCAGGATTCGTCCCTGCGCCCGGCGCGGCTGGAAGAGTTCATCGGCCAGCGCCAGGCGCGGGAAAACTTGAAGGTGTTCATCAGTGCGGCGCGCCAGCGCGGCGAGGCTTTGGACCATACCTTGTTCTATGGCCCGCCGGGGCTCGGCAAAACCACGCTGGCGCAAATCCTCGCCCGCGAACTGGGGGTTAACTTTCGCGCCACTTCCGGCCCGGTGATCGCCAAGGCGGGCGATCTTGCCGCACTTTTGACCAATCTGGAAGCCAACGACATTTTGTTCATCGACGAGATCCATCGCCTCAATCCGGCGGTGGAGGAAATCCTCTATCCGGCGATGGAGGATTTCCAGCTCGACCTGATTATCGGCGAAGGTCCGGCGGCGCGCTCGGTGCGGATCGACCTGCCTAAATTCACCCTGGTGGGCGCCACCACCCGCTCCGGTCTCATCACCACGCCGTTGCGCGACCGCTTCGGCATCCCGGTGCGGCTGGAATTTTACCAGGTCGAGGAGCTGGAGGAGATCGTGCGCCGCGGCGCGCGCATCCTGGGCGCGCCGATCACCGACGAAGGGGCGCGGGAAATCGCCAGCCGCGCCCGCGGCACGCCGCGCATCGCCGGCCGGCTGTTGCGCCGGGTGCGCGATTTCGCGCTGGTCGCCGGCGCGGCGCGGATCGACGCCCATGTTGCCGATCAGGCGCTCTTGCGCCTGGAAGTCGACAAGCGCGGGCTGGACGCCATGGATCATCGCTATCTGCGATGCATCGGCGTCTCTTACGGCGGCGGGCCGGTGGGGGTGGAAACGCTGTCGGCGGCGCTGTCGGAACCCCGCGACGCCATCGAGGAGATCATCGAGCCTTATCTTATTCAGCAAGGCTTCGTGCAGCGCACGCCGCGCGGGCGGATGCTGGGCGCGCTTGGCTTCAACCATATCGGCTTGACCGCGCCCGCCGCGCGCCCGGTTCAACTCGATCTCATGACGGAGAAGGATGATGACTGAGCCGCTGCCGTTCGGCGGCGCCCTCGTCGATAAACGCCACCAGCTGCCGGTGCGGGTCTATTATGAGGATACCGATGCCGCCGGCATCGTCTATTACGCCAACTATTTGAAATTCATGGAGCGCGGCCGCACCGATTTCCTGCGACTTCTCAATGTCGAACACGGCCGGCTGATCGCCGGCGTCCATGGCCAGCCCATAGGTTTTGTTGTGCGCCGCGCCGAGGTCGATTATCTTGCCCCCGCCCGGCTGGGCGATCTCTTGGCAGTAGTGACCGGCATCGTCTCCTGCACCGGCGCGACAGTCACCATGGCGCAGGTGGTGCGGCGGGATGATACGGTGCTGGCGAAAGGTCTGGTCAAGGCGGCGGTGATCGGCCAGGATGGCCGGCCGCGGCCGTTGCCGCGCCCCATTCGCCATATTTTCAACACGCTCGTTTGTTCAGATGCCCCGGCGCGGGGCTAGGTAAACTTAAGGACGTCCATTCCATGCCAGAAACCATAGAAACAACGGCGCTCGGCGGCACCGCCACCGGCGACTTTTCCGTCTGGGGGCTCTTCCTGCAAGCCGACATCGTGGTCCAGATCGTGATGCTGGTGTTGCTGTTCGCCTCCGTCGGCTGCTGGGCGATCATCATCGACAAGGTGCGGCTGATGCGCCAGGTGACGCGCAAGGCTGATCTTTTCGAGGATGAATTCTGGTCCGGCCGCTCGCTGGAGGGACTGTTTGACCGCATTCGCAATCACCCCGATCATCCGATGGCGATGCTGTTCGTCGCCGCCATGCGGGAGTGGCAGCGCTCCTTGGGCCCGGCCACCGGCCTGGCCAAGACCGTGGGTCTGCAAGACCGCATCTACAAAGTGATGCGGGTGACGGTGACACGGGAAATGGAACGGCTGGAAAGCTACTTGAACTTTCTGGCCACCGTTGGCTCCACCGCGCCGTTCATCGGCCTTTTCGGCACGGTGTGGGGGATCATGAACAGCTTTACCTCCATTGCGCAAAGCCACAACACCTCGCTCGCCGTAGTGGCCCCCGGCATTGCCGAAGCCTTGTTCGCCACCGCCATGGGGCTGGTGGCGGCGATCCCGGCGGTGGTCGCCTACAATAAGATCACCAACGATATGGGCCGTTACGCCAATCGCTTGGAAGGCTTCGCCGACGAGTTCAACACCATTCTGTCGCGCCAGCTTGAGGAAGGGCAACACTGATGGCCATGCAGTCATCCTCGTCCGGGGCGCGCGAAGGCAGCGGGTTTCGCCGTCGCCATCGGCCGATGAGCGACATCAACGTGACGCCGCTGGTCGATGTCATGTTGGTGCTGTTGGTGGTGTTCATGGTCACCGCGCCGCTCTTGACCGTCGGCGTCCAGGTGGATCTGCCGCGCACCAAGGCGCGATCCTTGCCGCAGGACGCCGTGCCGCTGGCGGTCAGCATCAAGGAGAACGGCGCGATCTTTCTGATGGATGAGGAAATTCCATTCGAGGAGCTGGCGTCGCGCCTGCAGGCCATCGCCGCGACCCGGCCCGATGATCGGATTTATGTCCGCGGCGACGCCAAGGTCGAGTATGGCCGCATCGCCGAAGTGATGGGAGTCTTGAACAACGCCGGCTTCGCCAAGGTCGCCCTGGTCACCGAGACGCTGCGGCCAGACAAGCAAAAGAAGTAGGGCAGCCTGTTTTCGGGATTGGCGGGTGAAAAAGGCGATCATCATATCGGCGCTGGGACATGCGGCCCTCATTGCCTTTCTGGCGATGAAGCTGCCGTTTCTGACCCGGGAGACGGAGGTGATCGAAGAGGAATTCGTGCCGGCGGAGCTGGTAGAGCGCCTTGAAGAGGTGGCGAAAGCGCCGCCGCCGCCTAGGGAAGAGCCGAAGCCGGAAGAAAAGCCAGTGGAGGAGCAGCAGGCTGCCGTCGAGCCTGAGCCGACGCCGCCCGATGACGCCGTGCCGCTGCCCGAGCCGGAAAAAAAGCCGAAGGAGGCGGAAAAGCCCGAACCGAAGACGCCGGCCGCCTCGCCCAAGCGCAAGCCGACGCCGCCCAGCCGATTCAGCGCCAGCCGCATTGCCGCGCTGCTTGACAAAAGCGTCGAGGAGGCGCCCACCGCGGAGGCGCCTCAGAAGCCGTTTGACGCCTCCAAACTGTTGGAGCGCCCGCAGCGCTCGGCAATCGATACCGCGCAGATGGCGGCCAGCCTGCGCAGCCTGATCCGGTCCCAGGTGGAGCCGTGCTGGAGCGTGCCCGCCGGCGCGCGGGGAGCCGAGGAGCTGCAAGTCAAAATCCGCATTTACCTGCTGCCCAACGGCGCGCTGGCCCGCGCCCCGGAAATCGTCGACAGCGCCCGCATGTACGCGCCGGGCCAGGAATTCTTCCGCGTCGCCGCGGAAAGCGCGCGGCGCGCCATTCAGCGCTGCGCGCCCTTGAAATTGCCGGCGGATACGTATGATATTTGGCGCGAAACCGAGCTGATCTTTGATCCCAAGGAAATGTTGGGCGGATGATGGGGCGTTGCATCTTAAGGAGTGTTGCCGTGAAAAAATTACTTTCGTTGCTGGTGGGCCTGACGCTGATCGCCCTGGCCACGCCGGCCGCGGCGGTGTTGCGGGTCGATATCACCCGCGGCAACGTCGATCCGCTGCCCATCGCCGTTCCCGATTTTGCCGGCAAGGCGGCGGAGCTGACCCAGGACGGCAGTACCGAGGAGATCGGCCGCAACATCGCCGCCGTCATCACCAATAACCTGGCCCGCTCCGGGCTGTTTCGTCCCGTCGACCCCAAGGCGTTTATCCGCATCAAGGAGGTGCCGGGCGGCCGCCCCGGCTTCGGCAACTGGCGGGCGATCGGCGCCCAGGCGCTGGTCACCGGTCAGGTGCAACTGCAAAACGACGGCCGCATCCGCGTCGAATACCGGCTGTGGGACGTGCTCGGCGAAAGCCAGATGTCTGGCCTGCAATACTATTCCGCGCCGCGCACCTGGCGGCAGATCGCGCACATGATCTCCGACGCCATCTATAAGCGGCTGACCGGCGAGGATGGCTATTTCAACACCCGCATTGTGTATATTTCCGAAAGCGGGCCCAATCAGAAACGGATCAAGCGCTTGGCGCTGATGGATCAGGACGGCTACAACCACCGCTTCCTGACCGACGGCAAGGATCTGGTGCTCACCCCCCGCTTCTCGCCGAACATGCAGGAAATCACTTATCTGGCCTATTATAACGACCGACCGCGGGTCTACCTTTATAATATCGACAGCGGCAAGCAGGAGGTGCTGGGCGACTTTCCCGGCATGACCTTTGCGCCGCGCTTTTCCCCCGACGGCAACAAGGTCATCATGAGTTTGGCGCAGCGCGGCAACTCGGATATCTATGAGATGGACTTGCGCACCCGGCGTTCGACCCGGTTGACCTTTGATCCCAATATCGATACCTCGCCCAGCTATTCTCCGGACAGCCGTCAGATTGTGTTTAATTCCGACCGCGGCGGCACCCGGCAGCTCTATACCATGGACGCTGACGGCAAGAACGTGAAGCGCATCAGCTTCGGCCAGGGCCGCTATTCGACCCCGGTTTGGTCGCCCCGCGGCGACCTCATCGCCTTTACCAAGCAGGCCAACGGCCGCTTTTACATCGGCGTCTTGAAGCCCGACGGCAAGGGCGAACGGCTGTTATCGGAGAGCTACCTCGATGAAGGGCCGACCTGGTCGCCCAACGGCCGGGTGCTGATCTTCTTCCGTCAGGCCCCCTATGACCGTTATGGACGGGGGGGCGGCAGCAGCCTGTGGTCGGTGGACCTGACCGGCTATAATCTGCGTCGGGTGGTTACCCCCCTCGACGCCTCAGATCCTGCATGGTCGCCCTTGATCCAGTAAGAACAGGGCCCTATAATTATATGCCGTACAAGGTTTTTTGGTCAGGAGCTATATCAAAAGGGTAAACGCCGTTTTTGGACTTCCAATAAACGGGTAACTCGACTAGTCACCACGATGCCTCGCCGAGTGGCGCGGTTTCAGCGCGAACATAACGCTATTACGAAGGAAATCCAAAAATGCTTCACAGAAGCCTAGCACTAAAAATGATCGTCATGGGAGCGGCCGCGCTGCTCATTGCCGCTTGCGCCAACACGCAAAAGGCTAAGGAGCCGGAAGTTCAGCAGCAGGCAGCGCCCGCCCCCACACCGCCGGCGCCGCCGGTTGAAACCGGCCCGACCCCCGGCACCCAGGAGCACCTCAACAAGGTGGCCGGCGACCGGGTGTTCTTCGATTTCGACAAGTATGACATTCGGCCGGACCAGGAAGCGACCCTGCGCGCGCAAGCGCAGTGGCTGCAAAGCTACCCCTCGGTCAATGTGACCGTTGAAGGCCACTGCGACGAACGCGGCACCCGGGAATACAACCTGGCGCTCGGCGAACGCCGCGCCAATGCCACCAAGAACTTCCTGGTCGCTCTGGGCGTCGATGCCGCGCGCATCGAAACCATCAGCTACGGCAAGGAGCGGCCAGCGGTGCTGGGCAGCGATGAAGAGGCCTGGGCGCAAAATCGCCGCGGCGTCATGGTGGTAAAGTAATCGCGCCACCGCCTATCGTCGAGGATAAGGGAACCCGCGCTTTTTTATAAAAAGCGCGGGTTTTCGTTATGATCGACCTTATAGCAAAATACGGTTAGGCACGGTCATAACCGGCCCATAATCGTCATTCCCGCGTAAGCGGGAATCCACCTCCCCGCTTTCGCGGGGATGACGAAACACAGTATGCTTGCTCATGATTCTATTTAAATGCACGACATTAACATGTGGCGTCATTAACGTCTGGCGTCGGTAACGGGATGGCTTTGGTGATGTACAAACAAGCAACACGGTTCTTGATCCTGGCCGCTGTGGCGGCGATGGCGGCCAGCATGGGCATGGCTGAGCCGGCGCTGGCGCAAGCCATCGAAAAGCGCATCGAGCGCTTGGAAAAGGAAGTCCGAGCTGTACAGCGCAAGGTGTTCAAGGATGGCGTACCGGCGGCGGACGAAACGGCCGCACCCGCCATTCCCCCGCCGCAAGCCGTCGACATGGAGCGGCGGATCAGCGCGCTCGAAGAACAGTTGCGCCAGCTCAACGGCCAGCTCGAGGAGCTGCAGCATCAGGCGGATGACAGCCGCCAGCGGCTGGAGGCGTTCATGGCCGACGCCGAGTTCCGTTTCAATCAACTGGAAGGCAAAGGCGCGCCCGTCGGCGCAGCGGCGGGAGTAGCGGGAGCTGCGGCGGCGGGTTCAGAGCCCAACGAACTGCCGCCGGCGACGACAGCCGCTGATACCAGCACCGCCGCTGAAGGGACGCTGCCGGCAGGTTCGCCCATGGATCAATACAATTACGCCTACGCCCTCTTGGCCCAGGGCAAGTATGAAGCGGCGGAAGCCGCCTTCCGTTCTTTCCTCGGCGCCCATGGCGGCGATGAACTTGCGGGCAATGCCCAGTACTGGCTCGGCCAGTCGCTATTCGTGCGCGGGCTTTACAAGGAGGCGGCGCGGGAATTCTTGACCGGCTATCAATCCTACCCGAAAAGCCCCAAGGCCCCGGCTTACTTGCTGAAAATCGGCATTACCCTGGGCAAGATCGACCAAAAGCAAGACGCCTGCGACGCCTTGAAGGAATTAAAAAGCCGCTTCCCGCAATCCCCTGAGTCCAAGGAACGCCGGGCGCAGGAAGAAAAAGCGCTGGGGTGTAAATAACTCAGCCTGAGCGGCGGTCGAATAGAGGCCGCGTTCGATTGGCTAGGGTTACCAATGACAGCATCACCGGCACCTCCACCAGTACCCCGACCACGGTGGCCAGCGCCGCGCCCGAATGCAGGCCAAATAGGCTGATGGCCACCGCCACCGCCAGCTCGAAGAAGTTGGAGGTGCCGATGAGCGCGCACGGCGCGGCCACCGGATAGGGAATGCGCCAGCCCCACGCCCAGACATACGCAATGGCGAAGATGCCGTAGCTCTGCACGACCAGCGGGATGGCGATCAGCAGAATATGATAGGGCTCGGCAATGATCCGCTCGCCCTGAAAGGCAAACAGCAGCACCACCGTCAGCAGCAATCCGGCGATCGTGTAAGGCTTTGCCTGGGCCGTGAATCGCGCTACTTTCACCGCGCCGCCGCGGTTCAGCAGGCGTCGCCTGCAGTGCGCGCCGGCAGCCAGCGGCGTTACCACATAAAGCAGCACCGAGAACAACAGCGTATTCCACGGCACGTGGATATTGTTGGCCCCCAGGAGAAAAGCGGCGATCGGGGCGAAGGCGAAGATCATGATCAGGTCATTTAAGGCCACCTGAACCAGGGTATAGGTGGCGTCGCCCCGGGTCAGTTCGCTCCACACGAACACCATGGCGGTGCAGGGGGCGACGCCCAAGAGAATCATGCCGGCGATGTAGGATTGCGCCACGTCGGGCGGAATAAGAGAGCCGAAAATGCCTTCCAGAAACAGCACCCCCAGCGCCGCCATGGTAAAGGGCTTCACGAGCCAGTTGATCACCATTGTCACCACCAGTCCCTTGGGTCGTTCGCCGACATGACGCAGGCTGGAGAAATCGACGTTGACCATCATCGGAAAAATCATCGCCCAGATGAGAATGGCGACGGGCAGATTGACGTGCGCGACTTCCAGCGCCGATATCGCCGTCATCACGCCGGGCGCGATATTGCCCAGCGCGATGCCGAAAAGAATGGCCAGCGCCACCCACAGCGACAGGCCGCGCTCGAAAATTCCTAATGACGGGCGGGCGACGGCGGTGGCGTCAGACATGATCGGCGGCGCGTCCCAGGGCGCGTAATTTTCGCTCAACGGCCAAGCGGTCCAGGGCGGCGAGGGGCAGGTTGACGAAAATGCGGATGCGCCGTTCGATCTGGCCGTAGATTTCCGCAAACTTCAGCCGTATCTCGGCATCCGAGCCCTGGAAAGCCGCCGGATCCTCAAACCCCCAATGGGCGGTGACCGGTTGGCCGGGCCAAATGGGACACGCCTCGCCGGCGGCGTTGTCGCAGACGGTGAAAATGAAATCCATCACTGGAGCCTCAGGTCCGGCGAACTCGTCCCAGCTTTTCGAGCGTAAGGCGGAGACGTCGTGGCCCATGCGGGCCAAAGTTTCGATGGTCACAGGATGCACCGCGCCCTTGGGCTGGCTGCCGGCGCTGAAAGCGCGAAAACGGCCGGCCCCGTCATGGTTCAGGATTGCTTCGGCCATGACGCTGCGGGCCGAATTGCCGGTGCACAGAAACAGAACATTGTAGATTTTTTGCTCGCTCATATGAGGGTCGTCTTTCAAGCGCAGATAGGGCGGACAGGGCCGCAGGCGGCTTGATCGGCGGCGCAGCAGTTTTCGGTCAGATAGCCCACCAGCGCCGTCATGGCGGCCAGATCGGCGGCGTAAATCAGCGATCGGCCCCGGCGCTCGGCGGTCACCAAGCCGGCGCTTTTCAGCTCTTTTAAGTGAAACGACAGGGTGGGCTTGGGCAACTGGAAGCGCTGGGCGATGTCGCCGGCGGCCGCCCCTTGCCGCCCTTGGGTGACGAGGTAGCGAAAGATGGCCAGGCGGGTATCCTGGGCCAGGGCGCTTAACGCGGTCACGGCAGCTATTGGTTCCATAATTCCAATATTATAAAACTATTATCCGCAGTCAACGGCTTTCTTTGCAAGCTTGGCAAGGCCATGCCGGATGTGGAAAAACTACAGCGTCAAAAAACATAAGGGGTTACCCATGGAGTACAGAGAACTCGGCGCCACCGGCCTCAAGGTCAGCGCCATTTGCCTAGGCACCATGACCTTCGGTCGCCAGAACAGCGAAGCGGACGCCCACGCCCAATTGGATTATGCGTTATCCCAAGGCGTCAATTTCATCGACACGGCGGAGATGTACCCGGTGCCGCGGCGCACCGACTCTTACGGCCGCACCGAAGCCTTCATCGGCAGTTGGCTGAAGGGCCGCAAAGATCGCCACAAGATCATTCTCGCTACCAAGGTTTCCGGCCCCGGAGTGGGGCCCATCCGGCCCGATCCGGTGCGCCTCGACCGGCGCAACATCATGGCCGCCATCGACGCCAGCCTGATGCGCCTCAACACCGATTACATCGACCTTTATCAACTGCACTGGCCGGACCGGCGGACCAATTACTTCGGCCGCCTCGGTTTTGAACGCATCGCTGATGACCCCGCCACCGTGCCGATCGCGGAAACCCTGGGCGTGCTGGCAGAACTGGCGGCAGCGGGCAAGGTGCGGCAGATCGGTATTTCCAACGAAACGCCCTGGGGCTTAAGTCAATATCTGAAGCTTTCGGTGGAGAGGAACTGGCCGCGACCGCAGTCAATCCAAAACCCTTACAATCTTCTCAATCGCACCTTCGAGATTGGCTTGGCCGAAATGGCGCTGCGCGACCAAGTGGCGATGCTGGCCTATTCTCCCATGGCCATGGGGTTGTTGAGCGGCAAGTATCACGGCGGCGAAGGAGCGGAGCGCGGACGGTTGACGATCTTTTCCGAAATGACGCGCTATGCCGGCGCGCTTGGCCAGTCGGTGGCCGGGCAATATGTGGACCTTGCCCGCGGCCACGGCCTCGATCCGGCGCAGATGGCGCTCGCTTATGTGCTCTCGCGCCCGTTCATCACCTCGGCCATCATCGGCGCCACCTCGATGACGCAACTGAAGGCCGATATCGCCGCCAAGGATGTTATCCTGGATGCCGTGGTCATCAAGGAGATCGAGGCCATCCATCAGCAGCATCCCAACCCCTGCCCCTGACATGGCAACCGATGAACCCGTGCCTGTTGCTGACCAGGAAGCCGCCCGGCTCATCGCCGCCTGCGGCCCGTTCGAGGCGTCGCCCGAGGTGGCGGTGGCGGTGTCGGGCGGCGCGGATTCCATGGCCCTGACCCTGCTCGTCGACGCCTGGGCGCGTGGCCAAGGCGGGCGGGTGACGGCGCTCACCGTCGACCATGGCCTGCGGCACGAAGCGGCGGCCGAGGCGGCCCAGGTCAAGGCGTGGCTGACGGCGCGCGGCATCGCCCATGAAACCCTGCGCTGGCAGGACGACAAGCCCCAGACCGGGATCCAAGCGGCGGCGCGGCGCGCCCGCTATGAACTGCTCTTGACCTGGTGCCGGAGCCATGACGTGATCCATCTTTTCCTGGCCCACCATGCCGACGATCAGGCGGAGACCGTGGCCATGCGTCAGGCGCGGGGCAGCGGGCCGGAGGGGCTTGCCGCCATGGCGCTTATCGGCCCGCCGCCGGTTCCGGGACCGCGCTGGCCGCGCCTGGCGCGGCCGCTGCTGCCGGTGCGCAAGGAGCGCCTGGAAGCCACGTTGAGAGCCATGGGGCAGCCGTGGATCGACGATCCTTCCAACCTCGACCTGAAGTTCGAGCGGGTGCGTATCCGCCGCCGGCTCTTTGCCGAACCGGGGGCAGTGGAGCGATTAGCCGCCTTGGCCGCCGCCCATGCCGAAACCCGCGCCAAGGGTGACCGTGAGCTGGCGGGCTGGCTGGCCCAGGCCGTTGCCCTCACGGCGGAAGGGGCGGTGAGGGTGGATCACGCTCTGGCGGATCAAGTCCCTGACTACCTCAGGGAAGCCTTCTGGCGGCGCATTGTGATGACGGTGGGCGGCCGTACCCTGCCGCCACGACGGGAAAAGGTGGCCCGCCTGGCGGCGGCGGTCCGCGACCCCGGCTTTCGCGGCGCCACCGCTGCGGGCTGCCGGCTGGCGGTCAAGGCGGGTCATTTCTTGGTCCAGCGGGAAAAAGCAGTACGGCGGACTCAGGCCGCGCCGGCCCTGGCTTTCTAAGCCGGAGAGACGAAAAAGCTGGCAGGATGCGCTTGTGTCGGGATAGGAACGGCTTATTTATAGATAAGGGTTACGATCCGTTCGCGACCCAGTTTCGTATGCCGTGAAGGAAGGCACTGATCTCGTGGGAAGTTTTGGCAAGAATCTCGCTTTATGGGCGATCATCATACTGCTCCTCCTGGCGCTCTTTAATCTGTTCCAGGGGTCTTCGACCCAGGATGCCAGGAGCGATGTCGCCTTCTCGACGTTTCTCGATGAAGTCGACCAGGGCGCGGTCAGGGACGTGGTGATCGAAGGCAGCAACATCTCCGGCACCCGGGTCGATGGCTCGATGTTCCAGACCTACGCGCCCAATGACCCCAATCTGGTGTCGCGATTGAGCGATCGCGGCGTCACCATTCGCGCCAAGCCCGAGGAGCAGAATTTGCTCGCCGGCATCTTCATGTCGCTGCTGCCGTTTCTTCTCTTGATTGGCGTTTGGGTGTTCTTCATGCGCCAGATGCAGGCCGGCAACGGCCGCGCCATGGGGTTCGGCAAGTCCCGCGCCCGGCTGTTGAACGAAAAGCACGGCCGCGTCACCTTCAATGACGTCGCCGGTATCGAAGAGGCCAAGGAAGAGCTCGAGGAAATCGTTGAATTCCTCAAAGACCCCGGCAAGTTCCAGCGCTTAGGGGGCAAGATTCCGAAAGGCGCGCTCCTGGTTGGCCCGCCCGGCACCGGCAAGACGCTGTTGGCCCGCGCCATCGCCGGCGAGGCCAATGTGCCGTTCTTCACCATCTCGGGCTCTGATTTCGTGGAAATGTTCGTCGGCGTCGGCGCGTCCCGGGTGCGCGATATGTTCGATCAGGCGAAAAAGAATGCGCCCTGCATCATCTTCATCGACGAGATTGACGCCGTGGGCCGCCATCGCGGCGCCGGACTCGGCGGCGGCAATGACGAGCGCGAACAGACGTTGAACCAGCTCCTGGTCGAGATGGACGGCTTTGATCCCAACGACGGCATCATCATCGTCGCCGCCACCAACCGGCCCGACGTGCTCGATCCGGCGCTGTTGCGTCCCGGCCGCTTCGACCGTCAGATCGTGGTGCCCAATCCCGACATCAACGGCCGCGAAAAGATTTTGAAAGTGCACATGCGTAAAGTTCCGCTGGCCCAGGATGTGGATGCTCATACCATCGCCCGCGGCACACCGGGTTTTTCCGGCGCGGATCTGGCCAACCTCGTCAACGAGGCGGCGCTACTGGCGGCGCGGCGCGGCAAGAAGCTGGTCGGCCACCGCGAGTTCGAGGACGCCAAGGACAAGGTCATGATGGGCACCGAGCGGCGCTCCATGGTGATGACCGATGAGGAAAAGCGCTCCACCGCCTATCATGAAGCGGGGCACGCCATCGTTTCCTTGCGCGTTCCGGGCAATGATCCTTTGCACAAAGTGACGATCATCCCCCGCGGCCGGGCGTTGGGCGTAACCTTCAATCTGCCCGAGCGCGACCGCTACAGCATGAACATGAAACAGATGAAGGCGCGCCTCGCGCTAGCCTTCGGCGGCCGCATCGCCGAGCAACTGGTCTACGGCGACGAGGAATTGAACACCGGCGCCGCCAACGACATTCAGCAGGCGACCCGGATGGCGCGCGCCATGGTCATGGAATACGGCATGAGCAGCAAGCTTGGCTGGCTCCGCTATCGCGAGAACCAGGATGAAGTGTTCCTCGGCCACTCGGTGGCGCGCACCCATAACATCTCCGAGGAAACGGCGCGGCTGATTGACGAGGAAGTGCGCCGCCTGGTGGAGGAAGCCGAAGCGACGGCGCGGCAGGTATTGCAGGACAACATCGACAAGCTGCACGCCTTGGCCAAGGCGCTTTTGGAATATGAAACGCTGTCCGGCGATGAGGTCAGAACCGTGCTTGACGGCGGCGTCATCGAGCGGCCGCAGCCGGTGACGGAAGCCGCGCCGCCCAAGGACAGGCCCAAGGCGACCACGGTGCCGACGGCGGGCGGCGCTCGTCCCGAACCGCAGCCTGGTAGTTGATCGTTAGCGCAACTTTTATCGTCATTCCCTTGATATAGGGCGCGGGAGGATGTCATTGCGAGCGCCAGCAAAGCAATCCATTATCTTGCTGCGCTCCGTTTTGTGGATTGCTTCGTCGGTTTACACCTCCTCGCAATGACAATAAAAATGGACCTCCGCTTATCAAGGGGATCATCGGAGAAGAGTCTAGCCTTTGTCACGGCGCGTCTACCATAGACCCATCGCCATTGTTGACGAGCCGCCAACCGCGGCGGCCTTGCTGCGGGCAAACGCAGCACTCCCCCTTTGCGGAGGCCCAGCGGCGTTTACCGCCGTGGAGGTTATCGAACGCAGCGACGGTGGGCGGCGGACGCAAGTAGCGTCGGTTTGCAACGTTGATGTCGATCTTGCGCCATTGACCGCCGCGCGCGCCGCGCTGCGCCTGCCGGGTGGTAAAGACCTCGCTCTCGACCGTCCGCTCCTGATGGGCATCGTCAACGTCACGCCAGACAGCTTTTCCGACGGCGGCCGGTACATCGACAGCGAGCGCGCCATCGCCCATGGCTGTCGCTTGATCGCCGAGGGCGCGGATATCATCGACATCGGCGGCGAATCCACGCGGCCTGGCGCGGCGGTGGTGCCGGCGGAGGAAGAACAAAGCCGGGTGCTGCCGGTGATCAAAGCCTTGGCGGCGTTGGGAACGCCGTTGTCCATTGATACCCGCAACGCCGCCACCATGGCGGCGGCGGTGGCGGCGGGCGCGCACATCATCAATGATGTCTCGGCGCTCTCTTACGATCCGGCAAGCCTGGCGACGGCGGCAAAGCTGGGCGCGCCGGTGATCTTGATGCACGCGCTCGCCGATCCCCGGACCATGCAGCAAAACCCGACCTATGACGATGTGACGCTGGACATCTATGATTATTTAAGCGCGCGGATCGCGGCGGCGGTGGCGGCGGGCGTGCCGCGCGCGCAACTCATCATTGATCCCGGCATCGGCTTTGGCAAGACGGTGGCGCATAACCTGACATTAATGCGCGAGCTGTCGCTGTTTCATGGCCTTGGGCAGCCGCTGCTCCTGGGCGCGTCGCGCAAAAGCTTCATCGCCAAGGTGACCGATGCGGACGACATCGCCGACCGCCTGCCGGGATCGCTCAGTGCGGCGCTCGCCGGCCAGCGCCAAGGCGCGCAGATCTTGCGCGTGCACGATGTCGCCGCAACCAAGCGCGCGTTGAAACTTGACGCAGCAATTGCTGCTAAGAATACCGCACCTTGACGTAAGACCCCGGCGCGTCTTCCAGCGGCTTTAATTTGCCGTCTCCGGGCGTGCGCGCCGGCACCTTCTGGCCGCATCGGGGCGCATTCCAGTGATGCCAGTCGGGCCACCAGGAGCCTTTGTGCTGGGTGGCCTCGATCAGCCATTCCTCGGCGGTGGCGGGCAGCGCATCATTGGTATAATAGTGATATTTCTTGGCCGCCGGCGGGTTGACCACGCCGGCGATATGACCTGATCCGGCCAGCACGAAGCGCCTCTCGCCGCCATAGAGCTGCGTCGCCTTGTAGACCGAAGGGTAGGGACAGATGTGATCGGTTTCCGCCGCCTGGATGTAGGTCGGCACGGTCACCTGATGGAGGTCGATGGGGACGCCGCCAAGCGTAATGCCGCCCGGCTTGACGAGATTATTCTTCTGGTACATCTCGCGCAGATAAAATTCGTGCGCGGCGCGCGGCACCCGCGTTGAATCGCTGTTCCAGTACAGCAGGTCGAACGGGAAGGGATCCTTGCCCATCAGATAGTTGTTGACCACGAACGACCAGATGAGGTCGTTGGAGCGCAGCATGTTGAAGGTGGTGGCCATGGCGTGGCCGTCGTGATAGCCCTTCTCGGCCATCATTTTTTCCATGGCCGCAAGCTGCTCCTCGTCGATGAAAAGCTTCAATTCGCCGGCTTCGGAAAAATCCACCTGCGCTACCAGGAAGGTCGCGGCGGCGATCCGCCCGGCCTTGCCCTTGGCGGCAAGATACGCCAGCGTCGCCGCCAAGAGCGTGCCGCCAATGCAGTAGCCGATAACCGAGACTTGTTCTTCGCCGGTGGCCTTTTTCACCGCGTCCATGGCGGCGACCGCGCCCTTGAGCATGTAGTCGTCGAGCGTGGTCTCGGCCATGCTCTCGTCGACGTTGCGCCAGGAGATGACGAACGTGGTATAGCCCTGATCCACCAGCCATTTGATCAGGGAGTTCTCCGGCTTCAGGTCGAGGATGTAATATTTGTTGATCCACGGCGGGATGATCAGAAGCGGCGTCTCATAGACGGTCTTGGTGGTGGGCGCGTACTGAATGAGTTCGATGAGTTCATTGCGGAACACCACCTTGCCCGGGGTGGTGGCGATGTTTTCACCGATCTTGAAGGCGTCAAGGTCAGTCTGGCGGATGGCGAGCCGGCCCTTGCCGCGCTCCAGGTCGGCCAAGAGGTTTTCCAGGCCCTTGACCAGGTTTTCGCCGCCGGTCTCGATGGTTTTTTTCAACACCTCGGGATTGGTCAGGGCGAAGTTGGTGGGGCTTAGGGCGTCGATGAACTGGCGGGTATAGAAGTCGAGCTTTTTGGCCTCGTGTTCATCCAGCCCCTCGGTCTGCGCCACGGTGTTTCTGAGCCAGCGCGAGGACAAGAGGTAGGACTGCTTGATGAAGTCGAAAACCTGGTTTTCCGTCCATTCCTTGTCGCGAAAGCGCTTGTCGCCCTTCTCCGGCTCGATGACCGGCGCCGTGTCGTGCCCCAGCGCCCGCAGCGAGGCGCTTTGCCACAGCTTCATATAGTCCTGCCAGAGGGAAACCTGGCTTTCGACGAACTTCTGCGGGTTGGCCATCAGCCGGTTGGTCATGTCCAAAAAGGCCCGGCTCAAATTTAGGGGGTCGAGCTGGGCCTCCTTCATAAAGCTTTCATTGTGCTGCAAAAAATCGCCGATCAGCTGTTGGCTGCGGGTGGCGATTTTAAGCCAGTTTTCGGTGAAGTCCTTGGGGTAGGGGAAGGCGGCGGCGGGGCTGTCCTGGTGATCGCTCATAGGGTCTCACATGTTAAGGTCCATGGTCTTATTTTTCCGCCGGGCCCTGCATTATCTTATTGTTTAAGTATCCTAACCTAATCTCAGCCGTTTGCGTAGCCCGTCGTCCCTGCTATAGAAGGCGGACATGCGGCTGGACGGCCGTTCGGGCCGCTGTTTAGAACCGAATTATGACAATTTGTGGATGGTGTTGCCGATGAGCACCGAGTTTTATCGCATCAAGCGCTTGCCCCCTTACGTCTTCGCCGAAGTCAACGCGATGAAGGCGCGGGCCCGGGCCGCCGGCGATGACATCATCGACTTCGGCATGGGCAACCCCGACCTGCCGACCCCCCGGCACATCGTCGACAAGCTGGTGGAGACGGTGCAGGACCCGCGCACCCACGGCTATTCCCAGTCGCGGGGCATCCCGGGCTTAAGGCGCGCCCAGTGCGCCTATTATAAGCGGCGGTTTGGCGTCGACTTGAACCCCGAGACCGAGGTCATTGTGACCTTGGGCTCCAAGGAGGGATTGGCCAACCTCGCCCAGGCCATCAGCGCGCCGGGCGACGTCATACTGGTGCCCAACCCCAGTTATCCCATCCACCATTACGGCTTCATCATCGCCGGGGCGACCATCCGCCATCTGCCGGTGCATGAGGGCAACTTCCTCGATATCCTGGAGCGGGCGGTGCGCCACAGCGTGCCCAAGCCCTTGGCGCTGGTGCTGTGCTACCCCTCCAACCCCACGGCCGAGGTGGTGGACCTTAAATTCTACGAAAGCGTCGTCAATTTCTGCCGCGAGCAGGGCATTTACGTGCTTTCCGACCTCGCCTACTCGGAGATTTACTTCGATGACAACCCGCCGCCGTCGATTTTGCAGGTGCCGGGAGCGAAGGAGATCGCCGTCGAGTTCACCTCCATGAGCAAGACCTACTCCATGGCCGGTTGGCGAATCGGCTTCGCCGCCGGCAACCCGCGGCTGATCTCGGCCCTGACCCGGGTCAAGTCCTACCTTGACTATGGCGCCTTCACGCCGATCCAGGTGGCGGCGACGGCGGCCTTGAACGGTCCTCAGGACTGCATCGAGGAGTCCCGGCGCATCTATAAGGCGCGGCGCGATGTGCTGGTGCAGGGCTTGCATGCCGCCGGCTGGCCGATCCCCAGCCCCAAGGCCAGCATGTTCGCCTGGGCCCCGTTGCCGCCGGGCTGGGAGCATTTGGGCTCGCTGGCGTTCTCCAAGCTCCTGCTCTCCCATGCCAAGGTGGCGGTGGCGCCGGGTCTGGGCTTTGGCGAATACGGCGACAACCATGTCCGCATCGCCATGGTGGAGAACGAGCATCGCATCCGTCAGGCGGTGCGCAACATCAAGCGCTTCCTGGCGGCGCGGGATGAGATATTGGGGCAAGCGAGGGCAGTCTCTTGAGTAAAGCGTTACGCATTGGCGTCGCCGGCCTCGGTACGGTCGGCCGCGGCGTCGTTAAGGTTTTGCAGCAAAACGGCGACGTGATCGCGGCGCGCGCCGGCCGGCGGATCGAGATCGTCGCCGTCAGCGCTCGACAGCGGACGAATGACCGCGGCGTCGATCTTTCTTCTTACCGCTGGTATGACGACGCGGCGGCGATGGCGGCGGATCCCGACCTTGATGCGGTGGTGGAGTTGATCGGCGGCGCCGACGGCGTGGCGCGGCGTATCGCCGAGACGGCGTTGCAGAACGGCAAGGCGTTGGTGACCGCCAACAAGGCGCTGATTGCCCATCACGGTATGGCGTTGGCGGCCTTGGCCGAAGAAAAGAAAGCGCCGATCCGGCTTGATGCGGCGGTGGCCGGCGGCATTCCCATCATCAAGGCGATTTCCGACGGTCTGGCGGCCAATCGCTGTACGGCGGTGTTCGGCATTTTGAACGGCACCTGCAACTATATCCTCACCCAGATGGAACAGACGGGGCGCTCCTTTGCCGATATTCTCGCCGATGCGCAACGCTTGGGCTACGCCGAGGCCGACCCGAGCTTTGATGTCGATGGCATCGACGCCGCCCATAAGCTGGCGATTTTAAGCGCGGTCGCCTTTGGCGCCAAGCTGGCGTTCGAGGCGATCTCCATTACCGGCATTCGCGATGTCACGCCGGTGGACATGAAATACGCCGATGAATTCGGCTACCGCATCAAGCTTCTTGGCATCGCCCGTTATGGCGCGGCGGGGTTGGAGCAGCGGGTCGAGCCGTGCCTGGTGCGCAAATCCAATCCGCTGGCGGCGGTTGGCGACGTCTTCAACGCCGTCGTCGTCGAGGGCGATTTCGTTGGCCGCACGGTTTACGAGGGGCGCGGCGCCGGCGAGGGGCCAACCGCTTCCGCCGTGGTCGCCGATCTCGTCGATGTGGCGCGGGGCAACCGCACGCCGGTATTTTCCATTCCGGTGCGGCAATTGACCGCGCCACAAGCGGTGGCGCGCGGCGCGCTCGTTGCTTCGTTCTATCTGCATCTGCGGGTGCTCGATGAGCCGGGCGTGATCGCCGCCATTTCCGAATCGCTTAGGGATCAGGAAATTTCCATCGAGAATCTCGTGCAGCGCGGCGAGGCGGCGGATGGCGGCATCGACGTCATTTTGACGACCCACGAAACGCGCGAGGATAAGTTGATCGCCGCCGTGGATAAAATCGCCAGCTTGCGCACCGTGTTGAGCAGGCCAGTAGCGATGCGAATGATAAGAGCCTGACAGTAATGGGGATGCATGATGACAAAAGCTAGCACGTTGGATCGGGTTTTCGTTCTTGAACTGGTGCGGGTGACGGAAGCGGCGGCAGTGGCCGCGGCGGCGCTGATTGGCCGCGGCGATGAAAAAGCGGCGGACGCGGCGGCGGTGGAGGCGATGCGCAAGGCCTTGGGCCAACTTAACATGAATGGCGCGGTGGTGATCGGCGAGGGCGAGCGCGACGAAGCTCCGATGCTCTATATCGGCGAGAAAGTCGGCTCGGGCGACGGCGCCGATCTTGATATCGCGCTTGATCCCTTAGAAGGCACCACCATTACCGCCAAGGCCGGACCCAACGCCTTGGCGGTGATCGCGCTGGCCGAAAAAGGCAATCTGTTGAACGCGCCGGATGTTTACATGGACAAGATCGCGGTCGGCGGCGGCTATGCGCCGGGCATCGTCGATCTCGATCGCACGCCGGCGGAAAATATCACGGCGGTGGCCAAGGCCAAGGGCGTCAACCCCGGCGACATCATGGTGTGCATCCTCGACCGGCCGCGTCATGCCGATCTGATTAAGTCGGTGCGCGAGGTTGGCGCGCGCATCATGCTGATTGGCGACGGCGATGTCGCCGGCGTCATCGCCACCACTGATCCCAGCACCGGCGTCGACATGTACATGGGCTCGGGCGGCGCGCCGGAAGGCGTGCTGGCGGCGGCGGCGCTCAGGTGCATCGGCGGTCAGATTCAAGGCCGGCTTTTATTCCGCAACGATGATGAAAAGGGGCGCGCGCGCCGTCTTGGCATTACCGACTTGAACCGCAAATACACTACCGAGGAAATGGCCAAGGGCGATGTCATCTTCGCCGCCACCGGCGTCACCAACGGTTCGTTGCTGGAGGGCGTGCATTACCTGCCCGGCGGCAAGAAGTACACCACCAGCTCGGTGGTGATGCGCTCGCGGACGCGAACGGTGCGCTGGGTTAAGGGCGAGCACGCCATCGGCAAGGCGTGAGCGCCAGCCTTTCCATAACAGAAGATCAGGATGCCGTTTTCGGCGTCCGCCAGTCGGCGAGCGGACGCGCGTGGCGGCTGCGTTCCGCCGATCCGCGCCTGGTGGCGGCGCTCAGCCAGCGCTTGGAGCTGCCTGAAGCCATCGCCCGCTTGCTGGCGGGGCGGGGCGTTACGGTGGAGGAGGCGGTGGATTTTCTCAATCCAAGTCTGCGCCAGATGATGCCTGATCCCCATGTGATAGAGGACATGGCAACGGCGGCGCGCCGCATCGCGGCGGCCATCGTCGGCAACGAGCGCATCGCGGTGTTCGGCGACTATGATGTGGACGGCGCAACCTCCGCGGCGTTGTTGACGCGGTACGTCCGCGCGCTGGGCCGCGCTCTCGTCGTTTATATTCCCGATCGTCTGCGCGAGGGCTACGGCCCCAACGCGCCGGCATTATTGAAACTGAAGGATGACGGCGTATCGCTGGTCATCACTGTCGATTGCGGCACGCTGGCGTTTGCGCCGTTGGCGGCGGCGCGCGCGGCTGGGCTTGATGTCATTGTCGTCGATCATCACTTGGCCGAGCCGGCGCTGCCGGAGGCGTGCGCCGTCGTCAATCCCAACCGGCTTGATGATGACAGCGGGCTGGGGCAATTGGCGGCGGTGGGGGTGGCTTTCATGCTCATCGTCGCCGTCAATCGCGCACTCAGGGATCAGGTTTTTTTCACCGCCGCTCGCCGCGAACCTGATTTGATGTCGCTGCTTGATCTGGTGGCGCTCGGCACGGTGGCCGACGTGGTGCCACTCATTGGCCTTAATCGCGCCTTCGTGGCGCAGGGGCTGAAAGTTCTGGCGCGCGGCGGCAACGTCGGCTTGAAGGCGCTTGCCGCCGTGGCGCGCATGAATGAAACGCCGTCGACCTATCACCTCGGTTTTTTGCTTGGCCCGCGGGTCAATGCCGGCGGCCGGGTGGGCGAGGCGGATTTAGGCGCGCGGCTGTTGACTACCGAGGACGCCGAGGAAGCCGGACGCATCGCCGCCGCGCTCGACCGCTACAATCAGGAGCGGCAAGCCATCGAAACGCAGGTGCAGGAGGCGGCAGTGTCGCAGCTTGCCGCGCGTCATGGGCTGGACGTGCCGCCGCCCTTGGCTTTCGCCGTTGCCGACGGCTGGCATATCGGCGTCATCGGCATCGTTGCCGGCCGCCTGAAGGATCGCTTCGATCTGCCCTCCGTGGTCATTGGCATGGATGGCGACATCGGCAAGGGCTCGGCACGCTCAATTTCCGGCGTCGACATCGGCGCGGCGGTGACGGCGGCGCATCAGGCGGGACTGCTGATCAATGGCGGCGGCCACAAGATGGCGGCAGGCTTGACCATCGCGCGCGATCAGATACCGGCGTTCGAGGCGTTCTTGCGCGACCGGCTGGCCTCCCCAGTGGCGTCGGCGCATCGTGATGCGGCGCTTATGCTCGATGGCGTGCTGACGGCAGGCGCCGCTACGGTCGAACTTCTCGATCTTTTGGAGCGGGCGGGGCCATACGGGGCGGGCAATCCGACGCCGCGCTTTGCGTTCTCCGGCTTGAAGGTAGGATTTGCCGACATTATCGGCGTCGACCATGTGCGCGCCACTTTTGAAGGGCCGGACGGCAAGCGCGTCAAAGGCATCGCCTTTAAAAGCGCCACCAATGGTTTAGGCCAGATGCTGCTTAAGGGCGTCGGCCAGCGTTTCCATGTCGCCGGCGCCCTGAAGCGCAACTTCTGGAATGGCCGCACCAGCGTTGATCTGATCATCGAGGATGCGGCGGCGGCTTCATAGCTCGGCTGCTTCCCACTCTTCGACCTACCCATCACGGGCGTCCACAAGCCGCCAGCCTGTCTCTATAGTCTCCAGCACGTATCGACGTGATTAATAACGACCACGCTCATGGCTCATATTCATTTGATCGTTCCCACGGTGACGGAATTCAATTCTCTGCCGCTGGTGGAGCCCTTGAAGCAATTCGGCTTGACCTTCTCGCAGTCGTTCATAACCAATGGTCCGGCCTCCATCGAAAGCGAGTTTGACGAACTCCTGGCGGCTCCCGATGTAGTTCTGCGCGCCATGGAAGCCGAGGCGAATGGCGCTGAGGCTGCGATCGTTCTCTGCATGGGCAATCCCGGCGTCGCCCAGGCGCGGGAGGCGGTGAAAATACCCGTACTCGGCCCTGGCGAGACGGCGATGCATCACGCCGCCATGCTCGGCCACAAGTTCAGCGTCATCCCAACCCTGGCGCGCCGCCGTCCGACTTATGAGCATCATGCCCGCCATTATGGACTGGAAAGCCGCTTGGCCTCGGTGCGTCCGGCCAATGTGCCAGTTTTGGAGATCGAACAGAATCCCAAGGTATTCGATGTTTTACTTGAACGCGCCCGCGCGGCGGTGGAGCAGGATCACGCCGATGTGCTGATCCTCGGCTGCATCGGCTTTTCCGGCCTGGACCGGCGGCTTGAGGGAGCATTGCGCGAGAGAGGACATGACGTGCCGGTGATCGACGCCTTGCCGCTTACCGTGCTGACGGCGGCGACTTTGGTGCGCAGCGGTTTGCGCCACGCCAAGAACGCGTACCCCTACCCGCCGGAAAAAATTTACAAGGGATACGAATTTCCTAAACGCAAAGAGTAGCAAATACATTGAATGATAAACGGCGGCTGTTACGCCGCCGTTTATTATCCAGGAGTCTCTGACCGAAAAATTACTTGCGGCGACGGCGCGCGGCCAAGCCCAACGCGCCAAGCCCCATGCCGATGACGCCAAGGGTGGCGGGTTCCGGCACCACGCCGTTCTCGATCCGGAAGGCGTAGTTGATGTAGGGATCGTTAGACGGACAGACGAGATTATCGATATCGACATAACGATTGCCGCAGCTGTGATCGAGCACATAAGCCGAATAGGCGCTACCCGTGCCGCCCGGATCATTATAGCCGGGGTTGCCTGCGTCATAGGACCAATCGTGCGGCTGGGGATCAAAAAGATACTGGCTATTGGCCCAGCCGTCGAGGAAGGTCAGGAAGTTGATGTCATTGGGGTCAGCCGAAATGGTGGAAATGGCGTAATCCGAAGGATTGCCGCCAAACAGTAGGGCCGCCACTTCCTGGCCAGTGTAGACTGCAGGGTTATCTTCCCATAACGGGCCGTCGCCCACATGCCAGGAGCCAACATAAATATAGGCCGCGTTCGCCGCCCCAGTCATGGCAAGCGTCGCCAGTACTACCGCCGCCATCATTTTACGTAAGGACATTGCCCCCTCCTCAATAGACTTACTCGCTAATGACTTATGCAAAATCAATGCCGTATAAATTAATTTTGTAAATCAATAAGATAACCAAAAACCCCACGAGAAGGTGTAAGAAAATCCGACAATTTATCGTAAGGTCATAGTTAATGGCAGGGCCTTGACGATCGCTGAAAAAACCGCCACATCAGGGGCCTTGCTAGTCCCGACCCCTTCGTCTAGTGGCCTAGGACATCGCCCTCTCACGGCGGTAACACGGGTTCGAGTCCCGTAGGGGTCGCCACCTTACCTTATAGATTGCGGTCTGACCGCACTCTTTTGCTTAAAAAGGCCAGGGCGTCCTTGCCAGCGTCGATGCCGCCGGCAAAGGAGATGAAGCCGTGAATGGTGTGCTCGTAGCATTTGTAGGTCACCGGCACGCTGGCGGCCTGCAGCCGATCGGCATAGTCTTTGCCTTCATCGCATAAAGGGTCGCAGCCGGCGGTGAGGATGATCGCCGGCGGCAGGTTGGCATGGGACGCCGCCCGCCGCGGCGACATGTAGGGGGTGGCAAGGTCTGTCCTGGTTACGGCATAAAGCTCGGCCAGCCACACCATGTCCTTGATCGAGAGAAAATAATCGCCGCCGCCAAAGTCGCGCCGCGAGGGCGTTTCATAGGCGGGGTCCATGTCGGTTACCGGGTAGATCAGGATTTGCAGCGCGATCTTCGGCCCATGCCGGTCGCGGGCCATCAGGGCCATGACCGCCGCCAGATTGCCGCCGGCGCTGTCGCCGGCGACGATCAGGCGGTGGCGATCGCCGCCCAGGATATCCGTCTCCTCCGCCGCCCAGCATAAGGCGGCATAGCAATCCTCGACGGCGGCGGGGAACTTGTGCTCCGGCGGCCGGCGATAATCGACGCTGATGACCACGGCATAGCCGTCATCGCATAAATGACGACAGATGGCGTCATGGGTATCGAGATCGCCCAGCGCGAAACCGCCGCCGTGAAAATAAAGCAGGGTGGCCGGCTTGTCCCGGGTGGCTTTGGCGATGGGCCAGTAAATGCGTACGGACAGCGAGCCGCCGCCGCCGGGGATGGAGCCGTCCTCCACCCGCGCCACGGGACGGCTGGGCGGCGCCATGGCCAGGGAGAAGGCGGCCAACCCCTGGCGCGCCTCGTCGACGGATTGCTCATAAAGCGGCGGGTTGCCGCTGGCCGCGACGCTGGCCAACAGCGCCGCCGTCTGGCTATCCAAGATCGTCGGGTTGCTTCCCATCCCTACCGTCATGACCATCCCTCGCTATCGGCGCTGATGGTCTTATGGTGCACGGCGGCGCTCGCTAGCCAATGACGGGATATACTCAGAGCATCAAGCGGCTTTCAGCGCAGGCGGCTGAGGAGCTGGGTGCGGCGATTGACGCCGGTCTTGCTGTAGATTGAGCGCAAATGGTTTTCGATGGTGCGCACGCTGCGGAAGAGACGGGCGGCGATTTCGGCATTGGACATGCCGGTGCGCAACAACCGGATGATATCGATCTCTCGGCTGGTGATATCGTAGTGCGCGCAGCGTTCAAGAAAGCTGGCTTCTTCGCCCGCCGTGCTGGTGTGAACGGAAAAAAACGGACGGCCATCGGGCAAGGTTCGCATTTTCACTTCCGCCTGCAAATCGTCCAGGGTGCTGAAGTTCAGATTCAAGGCGCGCTCGCCCTTGCCCTTCGACGCCAGCGCATGGCAGCTTCTGCCGATGGCCTCCAGCCGGCTGCCGCGTGCGCCTCCCGCCTCGCTGCTCTCGGTGATCTGCAAGTCCGCCAACGCGCGCGGATTGCTGTATAACAGGGATAAGTGTTCATCGAAGAAGGCGATGCCGGTTTGCGGATTGGCGTCTTCCAGCTCATGGAGCGCTTCACTGCGAACCGTCAGCGCTTCTTGCATCGACAGGCTGCGCAAGGCGGCGCTGAGTACGGTGGAAAGGCTTGCCAGACGCGCTTTATGTTCCGCGAGAAAGGGCGAAACCGAGTGCGGGCGCTGAAATCCCACCACCAGTCTCTCGCCCGATGACGGATCAAACCGCAAGGCCATGATCATGATATGATGGATGCGGGTTGGCCGCAGGAAATCATTATAAAACTCGCCCACCATCAGCTTGCTATAGTCGCAAATATCTGAAGTGAAATAAACGTTCGTCAATTGGTGCGCCGGCAACAAGCCGGAGTCGGCGCCTGGGTCGAGGCGGAAAAAGTGTTTGGTGTATTGGGCATGCAGATCAGGGTGCACGTGATGATGCGCGCTGTGCCCGATGCGTATGCCGTGCTCGCCGTTGTGCAGAAACTGGATGAAACAGCCGGTTTCCGCTTCCAGGTATCGCGCCATGGGAGCCAGCACTTTTTTATCAAGCTCCCTATAGTGGCGGCAGGAAAGAATGCCCTCGTAAAGCTCGAGAAGCTTATCCGTGTTCTTGCCATAGAGCATGGCCATGGCCGCCCTCCCTTAAGCGATGGCGTAAACCCTCGCCCAACTTCCCAATCGATCGGCGAGGGGGGTCGATATCTGAAGCTTTTTTCTTGTTTTACGCCGTCCCGGCGACAAAAACATATCTCATTGAAATACCATAAGAATTTAAATGAGATAGTCGATTATTGCCGGAACTTCACAGTCCAACCATAGCACAGTCCCGGTCGCGCTGGCGATGACGAAAATCCCCTAAGGCCTGCCTTTATATTGAGTAGTACTCGCTATTATTCCTCCCGGAATGGCGATGATATTTTTTTCCTGGGATTATCCGCCCGCATTTAGCGGGGATATGGATGCCCCTTGATGGTGAAAAATGGGAGGAAACAAGCATGCGCCAAGAGAAAATGACGAGTTTATACGATAACGCCGGGCGGCGCTCGACGGCCCTCTATCTGCTTCTTGCCGGGGCTTTCGTGCTGGCCGCGCCGACGCCGGCGCATCGAGTATGGGACTGGAGGAGATCACCGTCACCGCCCGTCGGCGGGAGGAACGCCTGCAGGAAACGCCCATCGCCATTACCGCTTTTACCGCCAATGAGCTGGATCGGCGCAGCTTGACCAACCTCGCGGAGGTTGGCGCCTTTGTTCCCAACGTGGTGATGAGCACCGCGCCGGGCGGCAGCGGCGGCGGCAGCAACCTGCAGATCTATATTCGCGGCATCGGCCAGCAGGATTTTCTGTTCACCACCGATCCCGGCGTTGGCATTTACATTGACGGCGTCTATCTGCCGCGCAGTCTGGGCGGCGTGCTTGATCTCTTGGACCCGGAGCGCATCGAAGTGCTGCGCGGGCCGCAAGGGACGCTCTTTGGCAAGAACACCATCGGCGGCGCCATCAGCGTCACCTCGACAAAGCCGAGCCAGGAGACCAGCGGCCATGCCGAAGCCACCATCGGCAGCTACAATCGCCTCGATGCGCGGGGCAGCTTCAACGTAGCGATCAATGACAGATTGTTCGCCAAGGCGTCGGTCTCGTCCAAGGACCGGGACGGCTATGGCAAGCGGCTGGAATACGGCACCGATGAGCTGATTGACAGAGCAGGCAATGAAAATCAAGCAGCCGGCCGTCTGGCGCTGCGCTGGATCGCTTCAGAGACGGTGACCGTCGATTTGAGCGCTGATTACACCCGCGAGCGGGAGGAATCGGTGCCCACCGCGCTGATGGAATTCGATGTCACCGCCCGCGGGCAAAGCCCGGTGCCGTTCTTATGGAATCTGTTGGTGGGATCGCCTTATCCCATGAGTACGGATTTCATTACCGATGACCCCTTCGTCACCTATGCCACCGGACCCAACCACAGCGATCTTGATGCCTGGGGAGTCAGCATGGCGGTGGATTGGAAAATCAGCGAGAGTATCGGCTTCAAGTCGATCACCGCCTATCGCGAAATGGATGCGCTGTTCGGCCGCGACGGCGATGGATCGCCCAACGCCTATGTTCATACTGATCAGGTGCAGGACCAGACGCAGATCAGCCAGGAATTCCAACTGGACGGCGTTGGCGCGGATGATCGGCTGAAGTGGGTCGTCGGGGTGTTTTATTTCGACGAGTTCGGCCGCGATCATAACGACGTCAGGCTGGCGTCCGGACTGTTTGACGCGCTGGAGGCGCTGCCCGGGCCGCTGGATGGCTCGCCGCTCGCCAATCCCACGGCCCCCGGCGGTCCCGGCAATCCCATCAATCCCGCGCTTGATCTTGATTTTACCATCAACAATGAAATCGATATCAAAAGCTATGCCGCGTTCGGGCAGGCGTCCTATGACCTGACGACGCAGCTCAGCGTCACGGTGGGCGCGCGCTACAGCTATGAAAAGAAGGACTATCGGCTAAGCCACGTCAAGGTAAACAGCGGCGTGCCGATTTTCATCGGCTCCGTCGGCGATACCTGGAAATCCTTCACGCCCATGGGCAGCATCGATTACAAATGGACGGAAGATTTGCTGACTTATGCGTCAGTGTCCCGCGGCTTCAAAAGCGGCGGATTCAATGGCCGTCCCATCAACGAAGGTTCGGTGAGCGCCTATGATCCGGAATACGTGACGGCGTTCGAGGTGGGCGTGAAGTCCGACTGGCTCAATCGTCGGCTGCGGGTGAATATCTCGGCTTTCTATAACGATTACACTGATATTCAACTGACGGCGGTGAGCGTCGATGATCTGGGAGCCTTGCAGCTCATCGCCTCCAATGCCGGCGACGCCGAGGTAAAGGGCGTGGAAGCGGAAATCACGGCAAAGCCGGCGGAGGGTCTCGATATATCGGGCGGCTTTGGTTATATCGATTTCAAGCTGAAAAATCTCGATCCCCTTGTCACCGAGGTGAATGCCAACACGGTGTGGCCGAAGACGCCCGAATGGACCGCCAACGCCAGTATTCAGTATGCGGCCCCGGTTGGCAATGTGGGGTCGCTGATCCTGCGCGGCGATTGGTCCTACATCAGCAAGGTCTATCAGGAGCCAACCAACGCCGAATCCATCGCCCAGCCCGGCTACAGCCTGTTCAACGCTCGCATCACCTTTGAGCATGCGGAGGGCGGTTGGGAGGCGTCACTATTCGGCACCAACCTGACGGATAAGAAATATATCGCCAACGGCTTGCAGGCGCTGACCAGCTTTGGCACCACCGAAGCCTTCTATGGCCGGCCGCGGGAATGGGGCGCCAGCGTCAAGAAGAAGTTTTAAGGCGCTAATTGACAGCGAAGGCTGGCGAAAAGAGAAGGGGCGGCGCAACGGCCGCCCCTTCTGCGCTGTGATCTTGAAAAAAACTTACGCGATCATATCGCAGGCGATGCTGGTGCGCGGGTAGGCGCGCACATAGTCCAGATAACGCGCCAGCATGCGGTCGGAATGGGTGAGCAAATCGCGGCGGAATTTCAGATGCTTCATGATGGTCATGTCTTCATTGAAGAGCTGATTGCCGAACCGCATGCCTTCCGACAAGGCAAGGTCGATCTGCTCCGCCTCGCCGGGCTGGCCGGTGCCTTTGGGCGTCGCGGTGATCATGGTGTGCAGCGTCCGATGCCCCGGCAGCGCCTTGCCCGATGACATGTTCAATACTGGCCGGCCTAAGAACTGCGACATGAAGATGACGCAGTTGGTGCCGAACACGAACACTTCCTGACGCAATTTTCCTATGCCGGGCACGTCCATGGTCTGGAAATAGTGCATGCGGTGGGGAAAGATCTCCACGTCTTCCGGGTTGACCTCCAGATTGATCTTGTGCACCGCCATCAGATGCTGAATGTCGGAGGAATTGGAATAAGGGATGAAATGGTCCTGATGCGTCAGCACATTGAATTCCGTGCGGTACTCCAGGCCTTCCTCCGGGATCGGGAAATGCGGCACTTCATAAAGCGGTTCCGTGCCGTTGAAGGCCCACACGAAGCCGAAGGCTTCCGCCGTGGGAAAATGAAACAGCTTGGCGTTCGCCGGCGGCTTGTCTTTTACCGCCGTGGCGACGCAGGTTCCTTGCGCATCAAACCGCCAATGGTGATAGGGACAGCGCACCGTACCGCCGATGATCTCGCCGTCGCTTAAATCCGCGCCCAGATGGCGGCAGTAAGCGCTCATGACATGGGCCTTGCCGTCGGCATCGCGTATGACAATGACGCGGCCGTTCATGAACTCGGTGCCGTAGATTTTGTCCGGCTCGACTTCGGAGGAATAGCAGATGGGGTACCAGTTCTGGTCATAGCCGTTTTCCGGCGATTGCGGCAGGATGGGCTCGCCGCGCTGCATCACCTCGGGCTTCATGGGACGTGAAATGGAGTTCATAAATTAGGCTCCCTCTCTAAATTTCTCGTGTGCCGGACCATTTTATAAAATACCGCTGGCTTGGTGATGTCCTGGTGGTGACACTAATTATCCAATTGTCTTGCAACATGCGGGAAATACGATAAAATCGCGGCATGGGGAATATTTTTTCCCTTTATCATCCGACGAAATCATGTGTTCTTTCTCGCGGTAAAATATTGATATATCTGCCCGATCGGAAGGGAAGCCCATGCACATTACGCCCTTTCTCGCCAATGCGCGCTTCCGCACCTCCAATTTCGGGGCGGTCATTTGCGGCGCGCCATGGAGCGGCGTCATTCCCGTCATGGAGCAGGCGGTCCTGTTCGCCATCCGGGAGGGCAGGGGGTATCTGGAAGTGGAGGGGCATACGCCGGCGTGGCTCGATGCCGGCGATGTGGCGCTCATTCCCCGCGGCGCGGCGCATCGGCTGTGCTCATCGCCGACCGTGAAGGGGCAATCGGTGATGGAGATCATGCGCCATCGCCCGGTGCAGACCTATACCCTGCGCCATGGCGGCAAGGGGGCGCAGACGGTATTCTGCGCCGCGCTGTCCAATTGGGACGATGTGGGGCAGGCCACGGTCGCCCGTGTTCTGCCGGAATTGATCGTGGTGCGCAGAGCTGAGTTCGGCGCGCGCTCGCAAACCGAGTCCATCGTTGATCTTTTGGAGCGCGAAG
The DNA here is from genome assembly GCA_003577275.1 of Pseudomonadota bacterium. GTDB lineage: Bacteria > Pseudomonadota > Alphaproteobacteria > Sphingomonadales > Govanellaceae > PRO5. The sequence continues at coordinate 77,935 of QEVO01000009.1, read as the reverse complement.
CGCGCCAGGCGCGGGAAATCTCACCACTGATCGCCAATCACTTGCTCAATGCGCTGTTGACGGAAATCCTGTTCGCCAAATTCGGCGACGCCGGGGTGCGGCGGGACTTGGTGAAAAGCTTCGCCCGGCCGCCCATCGCCCGCGCCTTGATGCTGATACATTCCTCCTTGGCGACCGATTGGACGGTAACCGAACTGGCGAAACGGGTGGGCATGTCCCGCTCGGCGTTCACGCTGGAATTTACCGCCGTGCTGGGGCTGTCTCCCGGCCATTACCTGATTCAGCAGAAGTTGAGCCGCGCCGCCGCGCTGCTCAAGGCGACGCCGCACGACTTGGCGACGGTGGCTGATCTTACGGGCTATGATTCGGTGCCCAGTTTCATCAAGGCCTTCAAGCGGCGCTATGGCGCATCGCCCGGCCGCTACCGCGAGACGGGCGGCGCGCTCACGTCAGGCCTAAGGCGCCAGGGTTGATGAGCCGCGGCGGGTCGATCAGGGATTTAAACCCGTCCACTAAGTCCCATTCCGCCGCGGACGCCAAGGCGTCGCGGTAGCGGTAATACTTGCCGGTCTGGAAGTGGAAGGGATGGAAGGGCTCCAGCGCTTCCGCCAACCGGCGGCGCAGATCGACGGCGAAGGCGCGCGCCTCGGCGCGGTCGGGGCGCGTCCCCCACTTGTCCCGGTTGCCGTCTGACAGCACGGAATAGCGCAGTGGATTCATGCGATCCTGCCAGTAAATGATGGGCTCCAAGCCAAATTGGCCCTTGGCCACCAGGAAAATCTTGGTCCAGGTGACGCCGTGCGCGGCCATGGCGCGTTGATTGCGGGCGAAGAAGTCATCGCAGGCCGCCACCAGTTCCTGTCCCTTGGTCAAGGGCACGACGAAATTGGATGGGAATGAGCATTCGCCTTCGCGCCCGACGATCAGCTTGTCGATGGGCATGAAGGGCTCTGCCCGCATGACGATGCCCAGCGATTGGTTGAGCGGCGCGCCGCCGAAGCGGCGCATTTCTGCGGCCAGCGCTCGCGCCCCGCGGTTGGCTGACGCCTGATCGAAGGCATCCACCATGCTGAAGGTGGAATAGGGCCATTTTTTCAGAAACGACATGTTGCGGGACAGCGCCAAGGTCACTAAATGCCGGACCAATGCCAGCTTGTTGGGGGCGCTGGCGACGATGGCGCGCAGCATGGCCTGCTTTTCCGCCGCCGTCGGCTTCTGTTCCGAAAACACCCGGTGGTGATAGTCGGAAAAGGCCATGTTGGTGGCGGCAACGCCCAGCCGCTCGGCGGCGCATAAGCCATCCACCATTGCGGTCAAATCACGAAAGCCGTAACAGACGAAGGCGGTCCCCTGCGGCCGCCGCTGCAGCCGGAAGGTCGCCTTGGTCTTGATGCCGAAGGCGCCGGAGTCGTGGATAAAGACGCCGGTGAAATCGGGGCCATAGCCGCGGTTGACCGGCAGCGCCGGACTGGTGGCCCGTCCGCCGGTCTGGATGATGCGGCCGTCGGGCAGCACCACCTCCATGCCCAACAGATCATCGCCGATGTCGCCGCGGCCGTGGCCGGTGGCGTTGTTGCCAAGCCCGCCGCCCACCGTCGCCTGGATGCCCGACATGGTGCCCATGAATCCCACCCGGTAGCCGGTGGGTAGGAGCGCGGCGTGAATTTCCGCCCAGGTGACGCCGGGCTCCACGGTCAAGGTCAGGTTATCGAGGTCGATGGAGAGGATTTTATTCATCCCCCGCATGTCCAGCATCACCGAACCCGGTCGCGCCGGGGCGTAGCCCAGGGTGTAGGACATGCCGCCGCCGCGGGGTATTAAGGGAACCTGATGGCGGCAAGCCGCCTGGGCGAGTGCGCTGACCTCGGCCGTGGAGGCGGGGCGCACCACCGCTGCCGCGCGCTCCAGCGCAATTTCGCTGAAATCGACCGACATCAGGCGGCAGGTGGCTTCATCGGTGGCGACGTGTTCGGCGCCGACGATCCGGCGGGCCTCCTCCAAAAAAGCGGCAAGCTGACTTCCCGCAATCTCAACAGCGCTGGTTTTCATGATGATCCGTTCCCTTAACCTCTTGTGCTTTCAAGACGTTGGCTCTACGCAAAAATCGGCCTTGCTTCCGTCCCGTGATTTGATACGATGAGATCGTATGACGATTTTGGAGCTTTAGCAATGCGCATCGTACACGACAAGGACGTCCCTTTTGAGAAAACCAGATCCCGGCATCGCGATCCGACGCTGGAATTCAAATACCTGATCCACGGCGCACCCGGAACACCCCATAATTTCGAGTTTACTCTGGCCAAGTCCGCCGGACGCTTCCGCAGCCCCCGCCACCGGCATAATTTTGACCAGATTCGTCTCTGTTTGGAAGGCACGTTCGGCGGCGGCAAGGATGATACCTTATATCCCGGCCAAGTCGGCTATTACGGGGAGGGCACCTATTACTCCATCGATTCCACCGATTCGGTGGTGCTGCTGCTGCAGTTCGGCGGCGCCAACGGCGATGGCTTCACCCACTACGAAGAGCTCCATAAGGCCTATCCGGAAATGGCCAAGCTGGGCGAGTTCCGCGACGGCGTTTTTTTCCGTCATGACCGCAGCAATCTGCCGCCCGGCGTGAAAGCCAACCAGGACGGCTACGAGGCGTTGTGGCAGCACATCCACGGCAAGCCCGTCACCTATCCCAAGCCGCGCTACCGCGCGCCGGTGGTGATGGACCCGGAAGCCGCCAGATGGCTGTCCGATGCGGCGCAGCCGGGAGTGTCCCGCTGCACCTTGGGCGTCTTTACCGAGCGCAGCATCACCATAGCCGAGGTCAAGGTGGACAAGGGCGCGGCATGGATCGAGAAAGCCGAGCGGGCGCCGATGCTCCTCTATGTGCTAGCCGGCGAAGCCTCCATGGGCAAGGAAACGCTCTTGAAAGGCACCGCCATCGAGTTGCAGACCGGAGAGGAACTGCGCGCCACGGCGCTTGCCGAGATGAAGGTCTACGCCATCACGCTGCCCTACTTCAGCGCCGAAGAGTTGGTCACGGAGCGGCCCACGGCCTGCACCGCGGCGGCATAAGGCGGCGTCATTGTTGGCAAGCGTGGAGGTCTGGCCGCTCATCGAACTGACGCACCGTTATTTCCGCGGCGTCGATACCATGGATGAAACCCTGCTGCGGCAATGCCTGTCGCCGCAGGTCATTGCCGATCACACCATCGTCGGCCATATGGTGGGCATCGAGCGGTTTCTCGATGTGGTGCGCCGCTTGCCGGCGGAAATCGTGACGCTGCAACACTACCTCTCCAACCATGAAGTGGAGATGCGGGGCGAGGAGGCAATGGTGCGCGCCAGTCTCATCGCCCAGCACCTGGTGCGCTGGCAAGGCGAGGAGATGTTGATGCCGGGCGGCGGCCGCTATACCTTTGACTGCCGGTATGAAGATGATCGTTGGATCATTGTCCGCTTGCGCAACGACGTGACCTGGGGCGATCCGAGATTGCATGTGATTTTCTCGCCAAGGAAATAACAAAATGGGAACGCCGATATATCTCGACAGCGAAATGGAAATCGCTGTCGCGCAGATGGCGCAAGCGGGCACCTTCGGCGGCGACTTTGATCCGGTGGCTTTCCGCCCCGTGTTCGAACAGTTCTCCCCCCTCCTGTGGAACAGGGAGGCGATGCCGGTTCATCAGCTCAAGGACATCGCCATTCCCGTCAACGGAACGGAACTGGCGGCCCGCGTCTACTGGCCGCGCGCCAGCGAACAGCCGCTGCCCGTGCTGCTGTTCTTCCATGGCGGCGGCTATACCAGCGGCAGCGTCAACACGGCGGACGCCCATTGTCGTTTCTTCTGCCGTGAGGCGGATTGCATCGTCATCAACGCCGATTATCGTTTGGCGCCGGAGCACCCCTTTCCGACAGGCGTAGAGGATACCTTCGCCATCGCCGATTGGACGGCGGCGCACCTCGCCGAATTTGGCGGCGATCCGACGCGCTATGCCATCGGCGGCGATGCGCCGGGCGGCAGTTACGCCACCGTCAACACCATTCGCGCCCGGGATCAGGGCGGGCCAAAATTCATCTATCAAATATTGCTGGGGCCATCGGCGGATTTTGCCGGCCATTACCCCGAGAAGGATGAATATCTGCAAGCAGGGCCCATACCCGCCATTGCTCTACGGAAGTTGGAGCAAGCCTATTTGCCCGATGACCGGGCGCGGCGCGACTGGCGTTGTTCGCCGCTGCTGGCCAAAGATCTTTCCCGTCTGCCGCCGGCTTTCATTTTAAGCGCGCAATATGATTTCCTGCGTCCCGAAGTGGACGCCTACGTGGCGCGGCTGCGCGCCTCTGGCGTAGCGGTGGCGTATCAGGTCTGGCCGGGCGCGGCGCATAATTTCTTTTCCATGTGCGACCAGTTGGAGATCGCCCGCGTCGCCATGCGCAATGCGGCGGCGCAGCTGCGCAAGGCGCTCCACCCGTAAAGTAAAATTATTTTTGGTGAAGATGGATTGCCACGCCGCCTAAAGGCGGCTCGCAATGACAATGAAAGAATAATCGTCATCGCGAGGCCCGTCAGGGCCGTGGCGATCCAGTAACCTATAAGCGCGATGCTCTAGAACCGCCGGGTCAGGGTCGCGCCGTACATGCGCGGCGGGCCAAAGTAGCCGCTGGCGATGCCGAAGCCGACGAAGCCGAAAGTCTTGTAATGCTCATCCGTCAGGTTGGTGCCGAACACCGCCACCTGCCACAATTCGTTGGCTGAGGTGTAGGTCACGCGGGCGTTAAACAGCGTCAAGGCATCGTCCGCCACTTCCTCCACATTGGGGACATTGGGATGAATCTTGCTGCGGTGATTGACATCGCCGCGCAAGGTGAGCGAACCGACATCGCCCAGACTGAATTCATATTGGATGCCAAGGGCGGCGGTCCATTCCGGCGTTTGCGCGAATTTTTCATCGGTGGTGAAGGGAATTTGCGCGTTGGGGAAGGTATCGGAAGGATTGAGCTCCTGATATTCCGCGTCGACGTAGCCCAGGCTGCCGTCGATGCGCAAACCTTCCACGGGAACTGCTGTCACTTCCGCTTCAAAGCCGCGGATGCGCGCTTCGCCGGCGTTCACCGTCGGCGTGTTGACCACCGGCCCATCGGTGATCAGCACGATGGTTTGAATGTTATCATAATCGGTCTGAAACGCCGCCATGTTGAGCCGGACGCGCTTGTTGGCCAGATCGAGCTTGGCGCCCAGTTCATAGGAGATGACTTTTTCCGGCTCATAAGGCGTGGGCCCGGCCGATCCCACCAGGGCGCGGCCGTTGTAGCTGCCGCTCTTGTAGCCCCACGATACCGCGCCATAGAAAAAGGCATTGTCGGTCGCCTGATATTCCGCGCTGATCTTGGGCGATACGTTATCCCAACTGTCGCTGGCGGAAAGGACCGTGCCCGCCGGCAAGAACAAGGGAATGGGAACGCCGCCGGGCGTGGCGTACATGGATGATGGCGCGCCGCCGAGCAGCGGATTGGCAAGGAAGTCGGGGCGGTCGGTGAACGTTTTCTTGTCCTTGGAATAGCGGATGCCGCCGGTGACGCTGAACTCGTCGGTCAGCCCAACGGTGACGCTGGAAAACAGCGCATAGCTGTTGGTCTTCAAATGGCTGTCCAGTTGAATGGACGGACCGATGATGGGCTGCAGGAAGTTGGCGTCGAAGATGATGTCGCTGGTTTCCCGGGAATAATAGGCGCCCACCAGCCAGTCGATGCGCTCGCCAAGCTTGCCGAACAGTTGCAGCTCCTGGGAGAACTGATCGGACTTGAAGTCGGTTTGCTGCTCGGCAATGGGCAACGGCCCGCCATCGTAATCGACGCCGGACACGTCATGTTGATCGCGGTAGGCGGTGATGGAGCGCAGCGACACCTCGCCGATCTGCCAATCCACCGTCGCCGACACGCCCCATACATCGAGCGTGCCGACATTGGGGCCGACGCCCTGATTGTCGTAGCCCTTAGGGGTGACATAGGGCGAGGCGCAGTCGGTGACCGGGCCGGGAAATCCGGGGCAGGTTGGGCTGGTGATCAGATAGGGCAGGCCGAAGCCGAAGGGCGGCGGCGGCGCGGCGACAAAGGCGTCGTAGGCCAGGAGGCCGACAATATTGGGGTCCGTCTCCGAGATGCCGATGGGATGATGCGGGAAGGCATGATCATCGCGCGAGGTGCCGTCCACCGTGAAGAATACGGTCACGTCCTCGCCGGCTTTCCAGTTAAGTACGGCGCGGCCGGACCATACATCCTTGTCGCCCATGTCCTCGCCGGTCGCCACGCGCTTGCCGTAACCGTCCTGGATTTCCCGCAGCACCGATACCGATCCGGCCAGCCGGTCCTCCGCCAGGGGGAATTCGACATATGCCTTGCCGGCATAATGATCATAATTGCCGGCGGTCATTTCCACCTTGCCGGTAAACTCGCCGGTGGGGCGCTTGCTGGTGATGTTGATGGCGCCGCCGATGGTGTTGCGGCCAAACAGCGTGCCTTGCGGTCCGCGCAGCACCTCCACCCGCTCCGGCTCTAAAATACCCAGCACGTTGCCGGTCTGGCGGGCGATATAGACGCCATCCAAATAGACGCCGACGCCGGGGTCGGTGTTGGGAATAAAGTCAGTCTGGCCGATGCCGCGAATGAAGAAGCTGGCGGTCGCCGAACCGCCGGACGGGCCGGATGAGACATAAAGATTGGGCGCGATGCTGGCCAGGTCGGCAATATTGGCCACCGAGCGCATCTCCAGATTCTCGGTGCTGAAGGCGGCGACCGCCACCGGCACGGTCTGAATGCTTTCCGCGCGCCGCCGCGCCGTCACCTCAATCTCCTCGACGATGGCGTAGTCGGTTTTGGCGGCGGGTTCCGCTGCCGCCGGGGGCAAGGCGGTCAGCAAAGCGGCGGCGCTGGTCGCCACATAGCCGCTTGCAAGGACGGCGGCGCGCTTGACGGAAAACAGGCGGGCGGATGGCGTTAGGCTGTCATGCATGGATATTCCTCCCTGTGCGCTTAATGATGGTCTTCTTTAAGGACAATCTCTCGACAAAATGCGAGGATTATGGGATTTTCATCATAAAGGATCATCATACGATAACGTCATGCGTGCTTCCTTGTCAATGCGACTGAACGGTCATGCCCCGAAGCCGGGTCACGGCCATCGGGCAGGAGGCCGTCCACCTCTAGCAGGCTTAGGATTTTTGCCGTAAAAGAGGCGGAATGAACAGCGGCGGGAGCTTTGAAGCGCATCATGGGCATGGGAAAAAAAGTCGGCGGAACGGCGGCGGGAAAAAAGCAGGCGCCGGATGAGCGACGGCGCCCGGCGGCGCGCAAAACCAAAGTCCAGAAAACCACGGAGGCGAACGAGCACGGCACGGTCAGCGTGGTGGACATGGCCGTCGATCGCATTCGCCAGAAGATCATGCGCGGCCATTATGCCCCCGGCCAGCGCTTGATTGAGCCCGATCTGGCGGAACAGATCAATGTCAGCCGCACCGCGCTGCGCGAGGCCTTCCGCCGCCTGGCCGCGGAGGGGCTTTTGGAGCTGGCGCTCTATAAAGGAGCTTCGGTCCGCCGCCTGAAAAAGGAGGACGTGCAAGAGTCCTTCATGATTCGCGAACTGCTGGAAGGCCTGGTGGCGCGGCTGGCGACGCCGGCGATCAACCGTAATGCCAAGATGAAAAAGGCGCTTCTCGAGTGCCGCGACGTCATGCGCAAGACCATCAAATCTGCTGACGCCGGCGATGCCTATACTTTGTCCAACGCCAGATTTCACCAGTTGCTGGTTGAGGCCGCGGCCAGCCCGCAGTTGGAGCGGATGGTCGGGCAGTTGCAGATGCCGCTCTATCGCATCATTTACGCCCGGCTCCTGGCGGAGCAGGCGCGCGCCCGCTCGCTGGCGGATCACGAGCGCATCATCGACGCCATCCTCGCTAATGATCCGGCCCGCGCCGAGCGGGAGATGCGGGCCCACGTTCACGCCTCGGCGCAGTCCCTTCTCGACCTGCCGGACGATTATTTCGGCTGACCGTCCGCTCAGCTGCTCAGCCGCGCCGGCTGCAAGCCTTTCGGCCGGCAAAAGACTTGACGGGGGCGGGCGATGCGGATAGATCATGCCGGCCGCGACCCCTTCGTCTAGTGGCCTAGGACATCGCCCTTTCACGGCGGTAACACGGGTTCGAGTCCCGTAGGGGTCGCCATTTCTCTCCTTAAATCAATAGGTTAAATGGAAGGCAGCGGATCGCTCGCCAGGCCTTTCCCAGAATATCTTTGCCGCCCCTTCGTCCGCCGTCGGGCCCGCGTCTGACCGCGCGCTTCCGAGCGTTCTGCCGGCTTGATATCCTTATGAGAAAATTAACCAAAAACGGCTGTAATCAACCGGCTGGGAAGGTGTCTGATGGCCAGGCAACCTGTCCCCCTGCAAGAATGAAAGTAAACGCGAGGTAAGGGGTAACAAACGTGATGATTTTACGCACCGGGCTGATGTCGATCATGACCGCCGGGACGGCGGCGCTTATGGCTGTTCCCGCGACCGCGGCAGGGTTTTTCCTGCAGGAGCAGAGCGTCAAGGCCAGCGGCCGCGCCTTCGCCGGCGAAGCGGCCATGGCCGATGATGCCAGCGTGATGTTTTACAATCCGGCGGGCATGACCCATCTGGAGGACGCCCAGGCGGCCGCGGGGATTTACGCCATCATGCCAAAGGCGCGGGTATCCGATACAGGCACGTCAGCCGCCATTGGGCCGTTTACCGGCATTCCCGTCGGCGGCCTGGCCGAGGAGCAGGGGTTCAGCCCGCAGCCGGCTGGTTATCTCTATGCGGCGATGCCGGTGTCGGAGGCGCTGTGGATGGGGCTGGCGGTGACGGTGCCGTTCGGTTTGAAGGACGACTACAAGGACGACTACTGGGGCCGCTATGACTCCACCAAGTCCGAGGTGATGGTGGTCGAGATCGCGCCGACGCTCGCCTACCAGATCACCCCTCAGGTGTCCTTGGGCGCCAACATCGGCTTTCAGCGCTCCACCGCCAAGCTCATCAGCGCCATCCCGAACCCGCTGGACCCTAACGGCCCGAACGCCGCCAGCGACGGCTCGTTCGCGGTCGATGGCGATGATTGGAGCATCGGCTTTACCCTGGGCGTTCTGGTCAAGGCCAGCGACCGGATGCGCATTGGTTTAAGCTACCGCTCGGCGGTGGATCACCGTCTCAAAGGCGAGGCGCGGACCGACTTTTTGGGCAGCGTCACCGAACAAGATGTGGCCGCCGATCTCAACTTGCCGGAGGTGATTTCGGCCGCTATCGCCTATGACGTCACTCCCACCGTTACCTTGCTGGGGCAAGTGAACTACTACGGCTGGGATCGCTTCGCGGAAATCCGGCTTGAGCTGGAGGATGGCAGCGAGCTCGTCTCGGCGGAAAATTTCCGCAATACCTGGGGCGTCTCGCTCGGCGTCCAGGCGAAGGCTACCGAGGATTGGACGCTGCGCAGCGGCATTGAATACGACGAGACGCCGACCGTCGACGAGTTCCGCTCTACCCGCATTCCCGATGCCGATCGCTTATGGCTGGCCGTTGGGGCGTCATACGACGTAACCGATCATCTGACCATCGATCTGTCCTATGTTCATATGTTCAAGAAGACGGAGCCGATCAACCGCACCAATCCGTTCCCGTTGTTGGCGACCACGGTGGAAACGGTGGGCTCGACGGACACTAGCTCCAATGTGGTGGGCGTAGGATTGCGCGGCAGGTTCTAGGAGATGCCTGTTCTTGGAGACGCTTGAGTAAGACCCATGGAGGTCGATTGGAAAACAGCGGTTACGGTGCCGGGTTATGAAATTCGGCCCTTAACGCTGCGTTTTGCCAACGCGGAGTTCGAACGGCAATTCGCCTTCGATCATCTCGATCGCGCCATCGTCAGCATCCGAGTTTTTCTGCTGGCGGGCGCGGTGCTTTATGCGCTGTTTGGAATCCTTGACGCCTCGGTGCTGCCGCAGACCAGAGACACCATCTGGATGATCCGCTATTTGGGCGTAACGCCGGTTCTGATCGGCGTCTACGCCCTTACGTATTCTCCCATCTTTAAGCATGTCTCGCAGTTTGCCCTGGGCATGGCGATGTTTTCCGCCGGGCTCGGCATCATCGCCATGACCGCCGTCGCCGAAGCGCCGGGCAATGCGCTCTATTACGCCGGGCTGATCATGGTGGTGAGCTATTGCTTGAATCTCATCCGCCTGCGCTGGACCAACGCGGCGTTCCTGGCGATCCTCCTGACGCTGCTTTATCAGCCGGTGGCGCTGTGGATCAATCCCATCGAGCCGCATCTGGTGTTGAGCAATAATTTCTTTCTGGTGATGTCGACCGGCGTCGGCATCTTCTCGTCCTATGTGCATGAGCTTTACATTCGCCGCGACTATCTGCATGCGGAAATGCTGAAGCTGGAGAAGAAGCGCACCGATGAGCTGTTGGAGGAATCGCAATCGGCAAGCCGCGCCAAGAGCGAATTCTTAGGCATCATGAGCCATGAATTGCGCACGCCCTTGAACGCCATTCTCGGCTTTGCCGAGATCATGCAGCAGCGCATGTTTGGACCGGTCGGCTCGGAGCGCTACGCCGGCTATGTCGACGACATCCACAGCGCGGCGGAACATCTCCTCAACATCATTTCCGATGTGCTTGACCTGTCCAAGGCCGAGGTCGGCAAGCTGGTGCTGGAAGAGGAGGACGTTGATATCATCGAGCTTTTGGAGTCATGCCTGCGTCTCTTGCGCGAGCAGGCCGGGGAAGGCGGCATTCGCCTGTCCATCGATCTGCCGCAGAACCGGCCAATCTTGCGCGTCGACTCCCGGCTGATCAAGCAGGTCGCCATCAACTTGTTAGGCAACGCCATCAAATTCACGCAAAACGGCGGCTCGGTGAACGTCTCCTTCGGCAGCGACAGCGAAGGGCGCTTCCTGATCAATTTCAAGGATAGCGGCATCGGCATCGCCAAGGAGAATCTGGAGAAAGTCATGGAGCCTTTCGTCCAGGTCGAAGGCGCGTTCGCCCGCAAGCACGGCGGCACCGGGCTTGGCCTGCCGCTGGTGAAAAGAATTACCGAGCTGCACGACGGCAAGGTGGTGCTCGACAGCGAACTGGGCGTCGGCACGACGGTTATCATCGCCCTGCCCGCCAGCCGGGTGGTCAATACCTCCGCCAGCGCGCCTAAGGCTGCGGAGTAGTATCAGTTATGCCTTCTTCGATTAGTCATTGCGAGCGCCAGCGAAGCAATCCATCTTACTCTTTAATGGATCGCCACGCCGCCTAACGGCGGCTCGCGATGACAGGGAAGGGGTTATTCAACAGCCCGTTAAGCCTTCTTATGCACCGTCAGCAGGATGACCCTGCCGGTGGGATCAAGACTGGTTTCGGCCACCGCATTGGGTATTCCCTCGGCCAGCGCCAGCATCTCCCGCTCATCGCGATAAATGACGTTCCAGTCGCAAATGAACTCCATGGGCCACAGGTTGCTGCCCGGCGTTTTATACATATTGCTGATGATCAGCTTGCCGCCGGGCGCGACGAAGGTATAGAGCGAGGAAATCCACGCCTTGGCGCGCCTGGTTTGCAGATAGTCGATGAGGCCCACGGAATAGACGAAGTCTTGCGCGCCGATGGCGCCGAACAATTCCCTGGTCTTGAACAACTGACTGAAGGAGGCGTGCAGGCAGGTGACGTTGGCCTGCTTGTGGAGACGAATGACCTCGGGATGGGTCGCCTCATAGGCCAGCTCCAGCGCCCCGTGATCCTGGTCGATGAGCGTTAAATGCGCGGCGCGCGGCAGCTCGCGCAGCTTTAAATAATCGATGATTTCCCGCGCCGGGCCGCAGCCCAGGGTGGTGATCTTGGCCGCGCCTTGGCTGCCGGCGAGGACCGTCTTGGCGATCTCCTGGCGCATCATCACCATGCGCGTGGCGATGCATTCGGCGACATCGAGACCGAGGCGGTGCACCAGTTTTTCATAAAGGCTGCCGCCTTCCCGCCGCCAGTCGTAGACCATGTTCATGATCTGGAAGTCGCCGGGGTAGCCCAACGGCTTTTCGTAACTGCGCTTCCAGATCGCGCCGGCCATGAATTCGGGGGTCAGCACCAGCTCCGTGAATTTCTTGGTGGCGGCGAGGGCGTCAAGATCGTCCATCACGGCCTCGGCCAAGGCGTTGCCGCGATGCCACAAGGCGCGCCACTGCGGCAGTATCTGCTCCTCGCACGAAGCCAGGAGCTCCGCTGCCGCGCCGTCATCGAGCTTGGTCTGGCTGATCCGCTCCAGGCCGGCGCGGTAGGAGCGCAACAGATGCAGGGTGTCGGCGCACAGCGTGCGGTATTCCGCCGACACGCCGGCGCCGGGCTCCATCCGGGCGAAGCCGGCCAGGTCGGTGCGCAGGGTGATTTCCTTATATTTGGAGACTACCTGCGGCACGTTGAAGCTGCGGTCAAGGAGCCGGATGCCCAATTTGGTGCCGGTCTGCGTCGGCTCGACCCGGGCGACTTCCCCGGTGCCCTCGAAAAGGTAGCTGTCGCCAACCGCCAGTTGCACCGCCACCCGCATCTCCGGGTTATAGACATCTTCGCTCTTGGGCGGCGCGAAAGCGGCAAAGCCGCTGACGCTGACATCGCACAAGGTGAACGGCGTCTGATCCAGCATCAGACGCGGCATTGCCCGTTGAAATAGATCCCGCGCCCGGAACCGCTCGGCGCGAAAGAATACCCGCCGTCCTTCCCCCCCGCTTAATTCCTCGTAGGTTCTCATGTGGTACGCTCCTACTTGCCCCTTGCAGTACGCAACTTGTGATCGAACAACGCGGTAAAGTCTACTAATTTACGTATATTAAACGTGATTGATCTATCGATGGTCGAATTCTCTTTAACCAATTAGTAACACATTTTCCAGAAGGGATTGAAGAGAAAAAATAATTTTGGCAGGTCTCCCGCCTTCAAATGAAACCGATTTGCAGTTCCGGCCGGGGCGGCAAGGGGCCGGACGCCGCGGTGAAACCACAGCGTCCGGGGCAAATAGACGGCAAAAAAAGGGTCTTTTCAGGCCGCCTGGCGGCGGGCGAAGGCGGCGCTTTTGTGGTCGAGCCGCAAGGATAGGCAATAGGCGGCGCCGCCGCTTAAGCGGAAGGGGGCGATGCCCGGAGTTTCGACCTCATAGCCGCGCGCGGCCAGGGTGCGGCGCAATCCCTCGCTGATGCCGCCGCAGATATAGCGGTTGCCGAGGGGAATGCCATTGGCGCCCAGCAGCACCGCATCCTCTTCCCCGACGATGAGGCGGCGGTCCTTATCCACCGCGGCCTCGATGGCGGCAAGCCCCTGGGCGTTAAAAGCCTCGGGGACATAGAGCACCTCGCCGCCGCGCAACGCGCACAGCGCGGTATCAAGGTGATAAAAGCGGGGGTCGATGAGCTCCAAGGGGGTTATCGGCACGCCATATATATCATGAAGATGGGGCGCCATTTCCGGGCTGGTGCGCGGGCCATGGCCCATCCATATCCGTTGCCGCCTGGCGTCCCATACGGCGTCGCCGAAGCCTTCGAAATAAAGACCATCCGGGCAGGGCAGCACGCGATCGATCAATCGGCGGCGCAAAAGATCGTCAAAGAAGCGGGCAATATGCGGTTCTTCCCGCTGCCGTTCAGGATGGCGGAAGTGCGCCAGCAACGCCACGCCGTTCAGCACAAAGCCGATGTTGGCGGTAAACACCATGTCGGGTACGCTGGGGGCGGCGGGCAGGAGCTCAATATCGGCCCCCGCCTGGCGCAGCGCCTCCGCCAATTCCCGCCAGCCCTGCCGGCAACCGGCGATCAGTTCGTCGCTGCGCTTGGCCCAGGCGGCGGGGTCCATCCACGGATTGATGACATAGGAGACATCGAAATGATCCGGCGGACAAAGCACGAAGGTCGGGCGGGTCAGGGTCGTCATCGGTCGCTCCTTTAGGCGGCTTGTTTCTCGGCCCAGCGCAAAGCGTCCTCGATCCGGTCCAATGCCCAGTCGAGGTCTTGGCGGCTGATGATTAAAGGCGGCGCGAAGCGGATGGTGTGCTCGTGGGTTTCCTTGGTCAAGAGACCGCGCTGCATCAGCGCGCGGCACAACGCCTTGCCGCCGATGACGGCGGGATTGACGTCAATGCCGATCCAAAGTCCCCGCCCGCGCACCGCGCGCAAGGTGGGCGAGCGCATGGCGGCCAGGCGATCGAGCGCGTATTGCCCCAACGCGGCGCTGCGCGACGCCAATTCTTCTTCCGCCATGACCTTCAAGGTTTCCCGTCCCACCGCGGCGGCCAGACAGTTGCCGCCGAAGGTCGAGCCGTGGCTGCCGGGAGTGAACACCGCCATCACCTCGCGCTTGCCGAGGAAAGCGGATACCGGCAGCACGCCGCCGCCCAACGCCTTGCCCACCATCATGCCATCGGGGCGGATGCCCTCATGCTCGAAAGCGAACCATTTGCCGGTGCGGCACAGCCCGCTTTGAATTTCATCGAGGAGCAGCAGCACATTGGCCCAATCGCATATCTGCCGCACTTTCTGCAGATAGCCGGCGGGCGGAATGATGATGCCGTTCTCGCCTTGGATCGGCTCTAAGAGCACCGCCGCAGTGCGGGGCGTGATGGCGGCGGCCAGCGCGTCGGCGTCGCCGAAGGGAACGAGGCGAAATCCCGGCGTTAGCGGCCCGAAGCCGCGGCGATACTCGGCGTCGGAGGAAAAACTGATGATGGTGGTGGTGCGGCCGTGGAAATTGCCGGCGGCGACGATGATCTCCGCCGTGTCGGCGGGAATGCCCTTGACCTCATGGCCCCAGCGGCGGGCCGCCTTGATGGCGGTCTCCACCGCCTCCGCGCCGGTGTTCATAGGCAGCGCCATATCCATGCCGGCAAGGCGGCAAAGATCGGCGAGGAAGGCGCCTAAGACATCGGAATAGAAGGCGCGGGACACCACCGCCAGGCGTTCCGCCTGTTCGCACAGGGCTTGCAGAATACGGGGGTGGCCATGGCCCAGGCTGACCGCCGAATAGGCGCTCATGCCGTCAAGGTATTTGCGTCCCTCGCTATCCCACAGCCAGACTCCGGCGCCACGACTTAACACCACGTCCAGGGGCGCGTAATTAGGAGCGCAGTAGCGCTTTTCCAGGTCGATGTCCCGCATCTTATGCCTCCAACGCCGAGCTTTGTTCAGTCTAGCGAGGCGGGCGGACCATGGCGGCCGTAATCGGCGGCGGCCACAGCCGGTATGGCTGGTAGCATTCTGCAAAACGACAGAAAATGTCGTGACCCTAAGGGTTTCTTAAGCCGGCGTGGCTATCATGTCGGCCAAGCGGTCGAGCCTTGACGCGGTCCAGATCGAGGACGATAGTTAAAGCGATGTTTGCCTTGACCAACAGGTGCAGCCGCCTATCACGCATGATTGCCGTCATGGCGATCATCGCCTATGCCGTTGCCTTCGTCATGGCCGCGTCCAGTCAGGCAGCGGCGGACGCCATGGCCGACGGCTGTCGCCATCACGCCGAGCAAATGACGTCCGCGGCGGATGATTGTCATCAAGATCATCAGCCGCAGCCGGCGGATAATTGCCTGGGCGATTGCTTGAGCGCCTGCCTGGCGATGGTCTCCGTCGCCATGGTTGACCATCTGGCATTGACGCACATCGACCTTTACCTCCTTGATGCCTACTTCGGGGCTGTCGCATCACACCTCCATGCCCGACAGCCGGAATTCGCCACCCCTCCTCCCCGCGCTTGATCCATAACGCAGCGCATCCCGCCTTTTTCTAAAAGGCGGGCGACGTTCGTCATGCTCGGTTAGCGCCCGGAGGAGTCATTACATCATGCGCATCACATTGTTCGTCGTGGCGACGATCCTTGCCGCCACGTTCCCGGCCCGCGCCGCTGCGCCGCTGGATATAGCCGAAGCGGTCAGCCTCGCACTGGCCGCCGCCGACCCGTCGCTTGTCCGCTACGAGGAGCAGGCGGCGGCGTTCGAGGCGCGCGCCGTCGCCGACTCGCAACTGCCCGATCCGAAATTGCGGCTCGGACTGTCCAACCTGCCCGTCGACAATTTTCGCTTCGATCAGGAGGACATGACCATGGGGGAAATCATGATCAGCCAGGAATTCTCCCGCGGCAACAGCCGCGCGCTGAGGCGCGCCAAGCGGCAGGCGGAAGCCGACGCGGAGCGCGCCGCGCGAGCCTTGCGCGAAGCCGAGATCGTGCGCGAAACCCGCGATGCCTGGATCGAGCTGCGCTATTGGTTGACCGCCAAGGACAAGGTGGGAAAGAGCCGGCAGGCAGTGGCCGAAATGATGGAAGCGGCAAAATCCATTTTCGCCAGCGGCAGGGGGACCGCCCAGGACGTGTTGCGCGCCGAGCTGGAGCTGAGCCTCCTGGACGATCGGCTATTGGATATCGAGCGGCAAACGGAGCGCGCCCGCGCGCGGCTGGCGCGCTTTATCGGCGCGGCCGCTTCCCGTTCGCTGGGCGAGCAGGCGATGCTGCCGCCGCCGGCGGCGCCGGAGATCATTTTGGAATCGTTGGCGCACCACCCGGCGGTGATCAGCGATGGCGCGCGCATTACCGCCATGGATCGCGAGGTAGCGCTGGCCGAGGAGCAATACAAGCCCGGCTTCGAATTGGAGGCGGGCTATGGCCTGCGCGGCGGCGGCCGCACGGACTTCGCCACCATCGGCGTAAGCTTCGATCTGCCGCTGTTCGTCGCCAAGCGCCAGGACCGCAACGTCGCCGCCGCCCGGCATGAACGTCAGGCGGCCACGCTCGACCGCGACGCCAGGCTCCTTGATCTGCGCCAGCTCTTGGAGACGACATACGCCGATTGGCGGCGCGGCAAAGATCGCGTCGCCCTTTATGAAAAGGCGGTCACCGCCCGCGCCCGCTGGACAGCCGAGGCGGCGCTGACCGCCTATCAATCCGGGGTCAGCGATTTTGCCGATCTCATCCGCGCCCGGCTTGCCGATCTTGAATCCTCGCTGAGCCTGGAGCGTCTGCGCGCCGATCGCGCCCAGGCGCAGGCCATGCTGCTATTCTTGCAAGGAGAGTCCCATGACTAAGCCTGTCGTCATTATCGCTGCCGTTGGCGTCATCGCCGGCGGCGTTCTTGGCTATACGCTGGCGCGTTTCGCTGACGTCGAGCAGCACGACAATCATCAGCAAGCGGAAAAGAAAATCCTCTACTGGACCGATCCCATGCTGCCGGGCTTCAAATCCGATAAGCCCGGCAAGTCGCCCATGGGGATGGAGATGGTGCCGGTCTATGAAGGGGAGACATCGCCTGCAACGGAGCCGGCGCTGACCATCAGCCCGGCGGTGGAGCAAAATCTTGGGCTGCGAACGGCCAAGGTGGTGCGCCAAAACCTGCCGCACGCAGTTGACGCCATCGGCGTCGTCGCGCCGGATGATGATCGGGTGCGTCAGATCGACGTCAGGAGCGAGGGCTGGGTCGAAGCGCTGCGCTTCAAGACCGAAGGCGGCGCGGTCAAGCGCGGCGAACTCCTGTTCCGCCTTTATTCGCCGCCGGTGGTCAATGCTCAGGCGGAATATCTGCAGGCGCGCCGCATCGGCCAGGAGGCGTTGGCGGATGCCGCGCGCCGCCGGTTGGAAGTTTTGGGCGTCAGCGGGCGTCAGATCGAGCGCATCACCAAAACCGGTGTTGCCGAACGATTGGTGGATGTCTACGCGCCGCAGGATGGCGTCGTCAGCCGGTTGAACGCCGGCGAGGGACAATTCGTCCAACCGGGAATGCCGGTGATGAGCTTGGCTGATCTCTCCATGGTGTGGGTGATGGTGGAGGTCTATGAAGATCAGGCAAGCGGCGTGATGGCCGGCGACGAGGCCGTTATGCAGGTGGCGTCCTTGCCCGGTCGCCAGTTCAAGGGCCGCATCGACTATGTGTATCCGACCGTCACGGCGGCCACGCGCACGGTGCGGCTGCGCCTGAAGGTCGCCAATACCAACGGTCTTTTGAAGCCCAACATGTACGCCACGGTGACGGTTGCCGGTAAGCCTGGAGCCGACTCTCTTGTCATCCCACGGGAGGCGTTGATTCGCACCGCCGCCATGGATCGGGTGGTGCTGGCGCTGGGCAACGGCCGGTTTCGACCCGCCGAGGTCGTCGCCGGCAGGGAAGCGGGGGCCAAGGTGGAAATTCTGAAAGGCCTTGCCGAAGGCGAAACCGTCGTCACCTCGGCGCAGTTCCTCCTTGATTCGGAAGCCGGCGTGGACGCGAGCCTGTTGCGCCTGGCGACAGAGGGCTCGTCCGACATGTCCGACGAGCATCATCATCACCACTGACCAGGTAAGGACGCCGCATCATGATCGCTAAACTCATTCGCTGGTCGGTGGCCAACCGCTTCCTGGTCCTCGCCGTCAGTTTTGCGCTGGCCGTCGCCGGCGTCGTGGCGCTCAGCCGTCTGCCCATCGACGCCATTCCCGATCTCTCCGACGTGCAGGTCATCGTCAAGACAAGCTATCCCGGCCAGGCGCCGCAGGTGGTGGAGGATCAGGTCACCTATCCCTTGACCACCGCCATGCTGGCGGTGCCCGGCGCGGTAACGGTGCGCGGCTACTCGTTTTTCAATGATTCGTTCGTCTACGTCATCTTCAAGGACGGCACCGATCTTTACTGGGCGCGCTCGCGGGTGCTGGAGTATCTGGCCCAGGTCGCGCCGCGATTGCCGGCCGGCGCGCAGCCATCCCTTGGCCCCGACGCCACCGGGGTCGGCTGGGTTTATCAATACGCGCTCATCGACCGCGGCGGTCGGCATGATCTGGCGCAATTGCGCAGCCTTCAGGACTGGTTCTTGAAATTCGAGTTGCAGGCGGTGGAGGGGGTGAGCGAAGTAGCCACCATCGGCGGCATGGTCAAGGAATATCAGGTGGTCGCCAATCCCGATGCCCTGCGCGCCTATGGCATTCCGCTCAGTCAACTGCGCGAGGCCATCGAGCGCGGCAACCAGGAAACCGGCGGGCGGGTGATCGAAATGGCGGAAGCCGAATACATGATCCGCGCCTCGGGCTACATCAATGATCTGGAGGATTTAAAGACCCTGCCGCTTAGCGTCGCCGCCAATGGCACGCCGATTTTTCTTAAAGACGTGGCGGATATTCGCTTCGGACCGTCCATGCGCCGCGGTATCGGCGACTTGAATGGCGAAGGCGAGGCGGTGGGCGGCGTCATCATCATGCGCTTTGGCGAAAATGCGCTGGCGACCATCGACCGCGTCAAGGCGAAAATAGCAACCTTGAAAGACAGCCTGCCCGAAGGCGTGGAGATCGTCGAAACCTACGACCGTTCGTCGCTGATCAAGCGCGCCGTCGCCACCTTGCAGGAAAGATTGATCGAAGAATTCGTGATTGTCGTTCTGGTCTGCGCCGTCTTTCTGATGCATGTGCGTTCCGCGCTGGTGGTGGTGCTGTCGCTGCCGTTGGGCATTCTCGCGGCTTTTCTCGTCATGTCGGCGCAGGGCATCAACGCCAATATCATGTCCTTGGGCGGCATCGCCATCGCCATCGGCGCCATGGTGGACGCCGCCATCGTCATGATTGAAAATCTGCACAAGCATATCGAGCGCGATGGCCTGACGTCGGAAAACCGCTGGCGACTGGTGACCGAGGCCGCCGTCGAAGTCGGCCCGGCGCTGTTCTTCTGCCTCCTCATCATTACCTTGAGCTTTCTGCCGATCTTCGCCTTGGAGGCGCAGGAGGGACGGCTGTTTCATCCGCTCGCCTTCACCAAAACCTACGCCATGGCGGCGGCGGCGGGACTATCGGTGACGCTGGTGCCGGTGCTGATGGGCTATTTCATTCGCGGCCACATCCGGCCGGAAGGGGAGAATCCGTTAAACCGCGCGTTGATGGCCGCTTATCGGCCCTGCGTCGCTTTTGTTTTGCGCCATCCCTGGCCGACCGTCGCCGTGGCGGCCGTCGCCATGGCCAGCATGATCATTCCGCTCAATCGATTAGGCTCGGAATTCATGCCTGATTTGAATGAGGGCGATCTGCTCTACATGCCCAGCGCCGATCCGGCGATTTCCGGCGGAAAGATGGCGCAGCTCCTGCAACAGACCGATAAACTCATCAAGGCCGTGCCGGAGGTGAAATCCGTCTACGGCAAGGCGGGTCGCGCCGAATCCGCCACCGATCCGGCGCCGATGATGATGGTGGAGACCACCATTCAGCTAAAGCCGGAGGAAGAATGGCGGCCCGGCATGACCATGGACAAGATAAAGGCTGAACTGGAGCGGCAGGCGCAAGTGCCGAGCCTGACCAACGTGTGGACCATGCCGATCAAGAACCGCATTGATATGCTGGCCACTGGCATCAAGACGCCGGTGGGGATCAAGGTCGCCGGGCCGGATCTGGCGACGCTGAACCGGCTGGCGGCGGAGATCGAGGCGGCGGTCAAGACCGTTCCCGGCACCGCCTCGGCCTATGCCGAGCGCATAACCGGCGGCCGCTTCATCGATATCGATATCAATCGCGCGGAAGCGGCGCGCTTCGGCCTGGCCATCGCCGACGTGCAGGACGTGGTGAAGATGGCGATCGGCGGCATGGAGGTCGGCGAAAGCGTCGAGGGCGTGGAACGCTATCCCATCAACGTCAGGTACCCGCAAGAGGCGCGCGACAGCCTGGAGCGGCTACGCGCTCTGCCGATCGTCACCGCGGCGGGCAGCCAAGTGCCGCTGGGCCGCGTGGCGGCCATTCGCATCAGCGATGGCCCCGGCGTCATCCGCAGCGAGAACGCCCGCCGCAACGGCTGGATCTATGTGGATGTTGCCGGCCGCGATATCGGTTCTTACGTCAGGCAAGCGCAACAGGCGGTCAGCCGTGCGGTGGTTCTGCCCCCCGGTTATGACATTGTCTGGTCCGGTCAGTACGAGTTCATGGAACGCGCCAAGGCCAAGTTCGCGCTGGTCATCCCGGCGACGATCATGGTGATCGGTTTTCTGCTTTATTTAAGTTTTCGCCAAGCGGCGCCGGTGCTGATCATTTTGGCGTCGCTGCCGCTATCGCTGGTCGGCGGCTTCTGGTTTCTGGACCTTCTTGGCTACAACCTGTCGGTGGCGACCGCCGTGGGGTTGATCGCGCTTGCCGGCGTTGCGGCGGAAACCGGCGTGGTGATGCTCCTCTATCTGAACCTGGCGTTGACGGCCCGCAAAGAACGCGCCGCCGAGGAAGGCCGGGCGCTGATCCTGGCGGATGTCGTCGCGGCGACCATGGAGGGGGCGGTGCAGCGCCTACGCCCCAAATTGATGACGGTCGCCGTCATCATTGCCGGTCTGTTGCCGATCATGGTGGGGTCGGGGGCCGGCTCGGAGGTAATGCGGCGCATCGCCGCGCCGATGATTGGCGGTATGGTCAGCGCTACGGCGCTGACCCTTTTGGTGATCCCGGCGATCTTTCTGTTATGGCAAGGCCGCTATGCGTTGGATAAGCCGAACCCGGACAGCAGCGAGGCGGGCAAGCCGCGGTAAGCCGTCACGGTGCGCAGCACGATGATGCTGTCGATGCGGCGAATGCCGAGGCGTTCGTTGGCCAACAGGTCCTCGGTCAGGCGATAGTAGGCTTCCAGCGTCGGGCAGATGAAGCGTACCAGAAAATCGATGTCGCCGCTGACTTCGAAGCACTCCACGGCTTCATCGATTCGCTTGATATGCTGTTCCAGGCGTTCATGGGATCGGCGCTCCTGGCTTATAAGCGAGATTTGGGCGAAGACGGTCAAGGGACTGCCGAACTTCGCCGGCTCCAGGACGGCGGCGAAGCGGCGGATATAACCGGCGGCGCGCAACTTCCGCACCCGCTCCAGGCACGGCCGCGCCGACAGGCCGACGCGATCGGCCAGCGCTTTGTTGGTGATTCGCCCGTCTTCCTGCAAGATGGCGAGAATGGCGATGTCGATACGGTCAAGCTTCATGACGCCTACACCTGTTACTGTCCAAGGGCCCGTCGGATCATGTGCGGGCGCTTTATCCTGACCGCGCCGCTCAGCGCCGTCGAGCGGCATTTTGCGGTCGCCGGGCCGATTCCCAATTTTCCGCCCCGCTACAATATTGCCCCCTCGCAGCCGATTCCGGTGCTGCGGCGGCCTTCTGGCGCGGCGCAGGGCGTGGATCAAGTGGAGATCGTCCTGATGCGCTGGGGTCTGATCCCTTCCTGGTCGAGGGGGCCGGATGCCCGCTACTCCATGATCAACGCCCGGGCGGAATCGCTGCAAGAGCGGCCCGCCTACCGTCAAGCCTATCGCCAACGCCGCGCCCTGGTGCCCGCCACCGGCTATTATGAATGGCAGAGCCGGCCGGACTCGAAGGCCAAGGATCCCTGGCTGATCTCGTTGCCCGATCGGTCGCTGTTTTTCTTCGCCGCGGTATGGGAAAAATGGCGGAATTCCGCCGGCAAGGAGGTGCTATCCGTGGCCATTGTGACGGTTGACGCCAGCGCCGATTTGCGCCCCATTCATGACCGCATGCCGGCGGCGCTGGATGGCGTCGGGGGCAACCTATGGCTGTCGCCCGCCGCCCCGGCGGAGTTGACGCGCCTCGTGACGCCGCCGGCGGTATCGCCCTTCCAGGCGGCGCGGGTCGGCCGGCAGGTTAACGACCCGACACATGACGCCCCGGATTGTATCGCCGAGTTGGCGGCCGGGCGCTAGCCTTGTCGTAACAAATTGTGAAATAAAACTCTTTTCGAAGAGGGGGAGTTTGGTGCTAGAATGCGCGCGTCATAGAGTTTACAAGATCAAGGTTTGGATAGGACGCGAGAGCGGAAATTACCAATTTTTTCATCGGGGGACGTCAGTGGCCGATCCTATCCGGGAAGCTGCGAACCTCACAATCTGACTTTACGACAAGACAGGAGAGACGGAATGTTAATCGGCAAAGAGTTGATGCGTACTACGGTTCTTGCGGCTGTGTTGGCGGCGGCGGGCTTCGGCCTGTCGGCTTGCGGCCAGAAGAAAGAAGAAGCTCCGGCTCCGGCCGCTGAAGAGGCGGCTCCGGCCGCTGAAGAAGCGGCTCCGGCGGCTGAAGAAATGGCTCCGGCGGCTGAAGAAATGGCTCCGGCGGCTGAAGAAGCTGCCCCGGCGGCTGAAGAAGCGGCTCCGGCTGAGGCGGCTCCGGCTGAGGCGGCCCCTCAGTAATAGACGCCTGACGCATCAGGTTTTTGGAGCGGCTCCCCTTGCGGGGGGCCGCTCTTCTTTTATGATGGATGGCGGCCCACCAACCCCGACATCAAGGATTCGTTCCGATGATTGACCTTTACTATTGGCCGACGCCCAATGGCTGGAAGATCACCATCATGCTGGAGGAGTGCGGGCTGCCTTATACCCCGATTCCTGTCAACATCGGCGCCGGCGACCAGTTCAAGCCGGATTTCTTAAAAATCAGCCCCAACAACCGCATGCCGGCGATCGTCGATCATGAGGCGGCGGGAGGTCCGTTATCGATTTTCGAATCCGGCGCCATCCTGATCTATCTGGCCGAAAAAACCGGGCGGTTCCTGCCCGCCGACCTCCATGGCCGTTTCGAGGTGATGCAATGGCTGTTCTGGCAGGTCGCCGGCCTGGGGCCGATGGCCGGCCAGCTCGGCCACTTCCGTAATTACGCCGTGGAGAAGATCCCGTACGCCATTACGCGCTATCAAAACGAATACAACCGGCTACTGGGCGTGCTTGATCGGCGGCTTACCGACCGGTCCTATCTTGCCGGCGACTATTCCATCGCCGATATGGCGGCTTGGCCATGGGTGCGGATTTATGAACGGCTGGGCGAAACCCTGGATCACTTTCCCCACGTCGCGCGCTGGCACGCGGCGATTGCGGCGCGCCCCGCGGCCCGCAAAGGAGTGGAAATCGGCCGGGAATTGCGTCAAGATACCATGACCGAGGAAGCGCGGAAGGTATTGTTCGGCCAGACCGCCGACAGTATTCGTAAAACGCCGTAACGCGGCGACGTAGCGCTTCATCGGCAATTCCCGCGGTAAGGCGGGCCTTCAGTAAAGTCTCAATAAAATCTCATCGGGCAGAGCAGATCGCGGGTGGCGGCTTAAATAGTAGGCCCGCGGGAGTGCGTTAACCATTTTTTAGCCGCCTGGGCTGACGATCTCCGTATCGGGGGCGAAAAAATCGCCTGCTTGAGCCGTAAAATAACGGAGAGGAGCGATGGGACAGTTAGACCACAAGTATATATCAGAACGCATGGCGGCCGCCGAAGCAGGCAAGGCCGATGCGCTTTATGATCTGGGCCTGTTATACGCCACTGGGCAAGGGGTCGACATTGACCTGGTGGAAGCCCACAAGTGGTTCAATCTGGCCAGCGTTCGCGGCATCCGGCGGGCGCTTATCGACCGCGCGGAACTGGCCCGCGACATGAGCCCGGCGGAAGTCGCCGAAGCCCAGCGCCAGGCGCGGGAATGGCTGTCCTGCCACTAACCCCTTCATCTGTAATCGCCTACCTCCGTTGGCCCGCGGCCCGTGCGCGCCACCTGTCGTTGACAAGGCCCGGAAAGCCAAGTATCCCAGGCGGCGGAGAGGTGGCCGAGTGGTCGAAGGCGGCGGTTTGCTAAACCGTTGTAGGGCCCTAAAGCCCTACCGAGGGTTCGAATCCCTTCCTCTCCGCCATTTTTATTTCCATCTCATTGAAATACAATGTTTTTATAAAAAACCATCAATCTAACCTACATTTTAACCTACAAAACCTCACGCCCTTAAAAAGGTATCGATGTCCCCGGCATTCATGTGCCTAGACTGATTGTCAGGCACCAAGAGCAGATATTGCATGGCCTTACCAGCCTAATATTACTCAAATACAGAGCCATATCCATGTGACTACTGCCGGTGGAATAGAACATTAAAAGATTGAGAACTAAAGAGGCAGAATGTATCGTCTGCTAGGGTCTATAAATCTAGTTATATGGGGGGGATGTGCCAGAGAGTTTCTTTGAAAAGCCAATCCTTAACTCTCCTTATGACTACCCAAATCGGCATTGGGAATTGGATAAGGATGGCCAGCCCACAAATCGCATAATTGAAAGCCGCCGGCGTTCCGATTTAATCACGCCCGTGCCGCAGCCGAAGAAAAGGCGGCAGGGCAAGGATCAGGGCGATCTGGGCCTGGAGCGTGACGCCAGGCTCTCCACCGACGGCCAGGAATATAACCCCACCCCCATCATCAATGAGCTTCGCACCTATGTGGAGGCGTGGCGCAACCTGCCCAACCCCGAACAATGGTTGGTGACGCCGGAAACCGCCCGCCTGTTGCAGCACTGGCGGCACCATAAATTCGAGGGCGTCCGCCCGTTTTTCTGTCAGGTCGAAGCGGTGGAGACCGCCATCTGGCTGACCGAGGTGGCGCCCAAAATGGGCCCCCGGGTGGCCAAGTTCTGGGCCCACATAAAAGGCGGCAATGCCCAGGCCAACCCGGAGCTGATGCGGCTGGCATTAAAGCTGGCCACGGGCGCCGGCAAAACCACGGTCATGGCCATGCTCATTGCCTGGCAGACCGTGAACGCGGTGCGGCACTCAAATAGTAAAACATTCTCCCGCGGCTTCCTGGTGGTGGCCCCCGGCATCACCATCAAGGACCGGCTGCGGGTGCTGTTGCCCAATGATCTGGACAACTATTACCGCAATCGGGAGATCGTCCCCCCGGACATGCTGGGTGACATCGATCGGGCCAAGATCGTCATCACCAACTATCACGCCTTCAAGTTGCGGGAGCGGATTTCGGTCGCCAAAGGCACCCGGGACGCCTTGGAGGGCTGGCGAGGCGAAAAACTCCAAACGCTGGAGACCGAAGGTCAGATGCTCCAACGCGTCATGCCGGAGCTGATGGGCATGAAGCACATTGTGGTGCTCAATGACGAGGCCCACCACTGCTATCGGGAAAAGGTGCAGGATGCCGCCGATGAGACGGCAGACGATCTGAAGGGCGAAGACAAGGACGAGGCCAAGGCCAACAACGAAGCCGCGCGGCTATGGATTTTAGGGCTGGAGGCGGTGAAGCGCAAGCTGGGCATTTCGCTGGTTTATGACCTGTCGGCCACGCCCTTTTTCCTGCGCGGCTCGGGCTATGCCGAAGGCACCTTGTTCCCCTGGACCATGAGCGACTTTTCGCTGATGGACGCCATCGAATGCGGCATCGTCAAGCTGCCGCGGGTGCCGGTGGCGGATAATGTCCCCGGCGGCGATACGCCGAAGTTCCGCAATCTGTGGGAGCATATCGGCAAGAAGCTGCCGAAGAAAGGGCGGGGCGGGTCCGGTAAAACGCTGGATCCTTTAAGTTTGCCCGCCGATCTCATCACGGCGTTGGAAGCGCTCTACGGCCACTATCAGAAAACCTTTGACCTGTGGCGGCAGGCGGGCATCGGCATCCCGCCGGTGTTCATTGTGGTGTGCAACAACACCTCCACGTCTGAGCTGATCTACAAATACATCTCCGGCTTTCAGCGCCAGAACGACGACGGTACCAGCACCTTGGAAAACGGCCGCCTGGCGCTGTTCCGCAATTACGACGACTATGGCAATCGCTTGCCGCAGCCCAATACCATTCTGATCGATTCCGCCCAACTGGAATCGGGCGAAGCGCTCGATAAAGATTTTCGCGACATGGCGGCGGATGAAATTGAGCGCTTCCGCCGCGAGATGATCGAGCGCACCGGCGATAGCCGCGCCGGGGATAATATTGACGACGCCACCCTGCTGCGGGAGGTGATGAATACCGTCGGCAAGGAAGGCAAACTGGGCGAACAGATCAGATGCGTCGTCTCCGTTTCCATGCTGACGGAAGGGTGGGACGCCAACACCGTCACCCACATCCTGGGCGTGCGCGCCTTCGGCACCCAGTTGCTGTGTGAACAGGTGGTGGGCCGGGGTTTGCGCCGCCAATCCTATGACCTGAACGAAGACGGCTTGTTCAACGTTGAATACGCCGATGTGCTGGGCATCCCCTTTGATTTCGCCGCCAAACCGGTTGTGGCGCCGCCGGCCAAGGCGCGGGAAACGGTGCGGGTCCATGCCGTCAAACCGGATCGCGACGCCCTGGAAATGACCTTCCCCCGGGTGGAAGGCTACCGGGTGGAACTGCCGGAAGAACGCTTGTCCGCCAACTTCGGCCCCGACCATGTGCTGCACATGACGCCTGACTTGGTGGGCCCGTCGGTGACCAAGAACCAGGGCATCATCGGCGAAGGCGTTGATCTGACGGTGGAGCATCTGCAAGACATGCGGCCCTCCACCATCCTGTTCCACTTGGCTCGCCATTTGCTTTACAACAAGTACCGCGATCCGGGGGCGGAACCGAAGCTGCATCTGTTCGGCCAATTAAAGCGCATCGCCAAGGCCTGGCTGGACGGCGGCTATCTGAAATGTTCCGGCGGCACTTATCCGGCGCAATTGCTGTATCAGGAAATCGCCGATATGGCGGCGGAGCGCATCAAGGCCGCCATCACCGAAACTTTGGTGGGCGATAATCCGGTGAAGGCCATTCTGGATGCCTATAACCCCACGGGCTCCTCCACCTTTGTCAATTTCACCACGTCAAAGGAGTTGCGTTGGCAAACCGATCCCCGCAAATGCCATGTCAACTGGGTAGTGTGCGACAGCGATTGGGAGGCGGAGTTCTGCCGCGTCGCCGAAGCGCACCCGAAGGTGCGCGCCTATGTCAAAAACCAGAACCTGGGCCTGGAAGTGCCCTACCTGATGGGCTCCACCCCGCGCAAATACATTCCGGACTTCATTGTCCAGGTGGACGACGGCCAAGCGGAGCCGTTGAACCTGATTGTGGAAATCAAAGGCTACCGGGGGGAGGACGCCAAGGAAAAGGCCAACACCATGCGCGCCTATTGGGTGCCGGGGGTGAATAACCTGGGCAAATACGGCCGCTGGGCCTTCGCCGAGTTTACCGAGGTGTTCGAGATCGAAGCGGCGTTTAATAAACTGATCCTTGGCTTGTGCGGGGCTGATGCGGCATGAGCGACTTCAGTGATTATATCGTCTTTGTAGACGAGAGCGGTGACCACAGCCTGGAGTCAATTGACCAAGGCTACCCGATATTTGTTCTGACATTTTGCATCATAAGAAAGCTTATTTACACAAATGAGCTTGTTCCGAAAATAAAAGCACTAAAACTCGCAACGTTCGGCCATGACTCTGTCGTTTTGCATGAAAGGGATATTCGTAACAAATATGGGGCGTTCAGCAAGTTTGGCAAAGAAGTACGGGAGAAATTCTTGGGCGCACTGACATCGATTATTGACGAAGTGGAATTTGCTCTGATTGCCGTTGTCATCGATAAAGAAAAACATAAAAGGCGCTATGTTACTCCTGAACATCCCTATCACTTAGCTATGAATTTCGGCCTTGAGCGCCTTTACAAGTTTATGCGAACTAAAAACCAAGAAGGCCAAGTGACGCATGTCCTTTGTGAATCAAGAGGTAAAAACGAAGACAAGCAACTGGAGTTGGAATTTCGGCGGGTCTGCGGTGGCGTGAATTACTTTAATAGCAAACTGCCGTTTGAAATTATCATTACGGACAAGAAAGCAAATTGTGAAGGGCTACAAATTGCCGATCTTATGGCACGCCCAATCGGTATGTCTGTGCTAAGACCAAACCAATCGAATCGTGCCATGGAAGTGCTGGAAAAGAAATTTTATGTGAATGAATGGGGGAACAAAAATGGCTTTGGACTTAAAATTTTCCCCTAAAAAGCCGAAGGGGAAGCGGGTAGTCCCACTCCCCCAGCGCCGACCGGGTAGTCCCAATCCATTTGTAACAAATATAGTTACAGCCTTGTGATTTGTCAATGTTCTTTATTTGTTCTTATTAAGTGACGGAATAATATGGCCAAGAAACCGAAAAAGCCCCTGGAAGTCGAAACGCTGAAACATGATGCGGTGATGCACAAGAATATCCCCACGGCGGGTTTTGGGAAGTTGATGGATAAAATTATCAGCGATGGAGACAGGGCATGAAATCCGAGCTGGTCTACCAATTGACCGAGACGTTTGAAGGCCATGCCCAGCAAACCGAATCGGGGGTTGAATATTGGTTGGCCCGGGATGTCCAGCATCTGCTCGGGTATGCCAAATGGGATAACTTTATCAATGTCTTAAGCAAGGCAAAGACCGCCTGCGAGGTTGCCGGGCATGACGTCAGGGACCATTTTGCCGACGTCGGGAAAATGGTCGACCTTGGCTCCGGCAGCCGCCGGGAAATCGACGACGTGATGCTGACGCGCTTCGCCTGTTATCTCGTCGCCCAGAACGGCGATCCGGCAAAGCCGGAAATTGCCTTTGCCCAGACCTATTTTGCCGTTCAAACGCGCCGGGCTGAACTGATTGAACAACGGATGCTGGAGGCGGAGCGCTTAACGGCGCGCAAAAAACTGACGGAAACGGAAAAAGAGCTGTCCAGCGTCATCTATGAACAAACCGGCGGCAATCAGAACTTTGCCTTGATCCGCAGCAAGGGGGACAATGCGCTGTTTGGCCGTTCCACCCAATCCATGAAATCGCAATGGAAGGTGCCGGAAACCCGCCCGCTGGCCGATTTTGCGCCCACCATCATTTTAAAGGCAAAGGATTTCGCGGCGGAAATCACCATCTTCAACGCCCGCGCCCATAACATGAAATCGGAGCAATCCATTTCAGCCGAACACGTCACCAACAATCGGGCGGTGCGAAAGACCTTGCTTAATCGCGGCATTCGTCCGGAAAACCTGCCGCCGGACGAAGACATCAAAAAGGTTGAACGCCGTTTGATGTCTGACACCCGCAAATCATTACAAAAAACCGACCGCCTGGAAGATTAATAGAATGGCCAAGAAACCGAAAAAGCCCCTGGAAGTGGAAGCGCTGAAGCATGATGCGGCGACGCGCAAGAACATCCCCACGGCGGAATTTGAAAGCGTCATGCGGGCGGAAGATAAAACCCCCATTCAGTTGGCCTACGAACGGCGCAACCCGGACCTGGACCCGCAACTGGTGTGGCGCGGCAAGGATGTGGTGGATTGGTCCGACCTCATCGTCCACGCGCCGCCGCTCTATATTCAGGAAAAAGTCCACCCCAAGGTCATCATCGATGACTTAAAGCGGGTGTCAAAGGCGCGCGCCGCCGAAGCCACGCCCGCCATGCCTGATCTGTTTGCCGATTTCAACGGCCTGGATCTGGAAGCCAAGACGGAATTTTACGCCCACGACCAGCACTGGTCCAACCGCATGATATCCGGCGACAGCCTATCCGTGATGGCCAGCCTGGCGGAGCGGGAAGGGCTTCGCGGCCAGGTGCAATGCATCTATTTCGATCCGCCCTATGGCATCAAGTTCAACAGCAATTTCCAATGGTCCACCACCAGCCGCGACGTGAAGGACGGCGCCAAGGATCACATCACCCGGGAGCCGGAACAGGTGCGCGCCTTCCGTGACACCTGGCGCGACGGCATTCATTCGTACCTCACCTATCTGCGCGACCGGCTGACCGTGGCGCGGGACTTGCTGCATGAGTCGGGCTCCATTTTCGTGCAGATCGGCGACGAAAACGTCCACCGCGTGCGGGCGCTGATGGATGAGGTGTTTGGGGAGGAGAATTTCTTCTCTCAGATCACTGTCGCAAAGACGACAGGTATGTCGGGCGAAACTCTCTCGTCCGTAAGCGACTACGTCCTTTGGTATTGCCGTGAGAAGGGTGTAGTTAAGACGCGCTCGTTGCTGGAATTGAAAAATGCGGGTGGGGAGGGAGCAAGCGCCTACACCCGGATATACTTTCCGGATGGATCTACTCGTGTCGCGACGGAGGCAGAACTTTCTGGTGAAGAACCCATCAAGGGAGAAGGCCGTATCTTTGCGACGGGCGACATTACTAGCAACCGGCCTCCGGGTGCGGGTGATCTTACAGCATTCCCCGCGTATGGCCTTATCCTTTCACCCGGGAATAGAACATTTGGCACCACACTCACTGGCTTAACACGAGCTAGCCGGGCCGACCGTGTTGTCGTGACCTCAACAGGACGTCCCTCATATCGCCGCTTCTTTCGGGACTGGCCGGCAGTTCCAATGGTAAATGTCTGGACGGACACGGTTGGCCAAAATCAGTTTGGCGGCTCAAAGACCTATGTAGTTCAGACTGCACTTGCTGTCATCGAACGCTGCATCCTGATGACCACCGATCCCGGTGATCTGGTGCTCGATCCCACCTGCGGTTCCGGCACCACGGCGTATGTGGCGGAACAGTGGGGGCGGCGCTGGATCACCATCGATACCTCCCGCGTCGCCGTGGCGCTGGCCCGCTCCCGCCTGATGGGTGCGCGCTATCCCTATTACCTGCTGGCCGACAGCCCGGAAGGCCAGCACAAGGAAGGGGAGGTGACAAGGCAAGTGCCCAAAACCACCCCCACCCGGGGCGACATCCGCCATGGTTTTGTTTATGACCGGGTGCCGCACATCACCCTGAAATCCATCGCCAACAACGCTGAAATCGACGTGATCTGGGAGCAAAAACAGCCCGCGGTGGACGCCGCCATCGCCGCGCTGAATGCCGCGCTCAAGGGCCATGCGACACCGTTCAAGGTGGAAACCGGCGGCCGCGCCGGCAAGACCATCGACTTCCGGCAAACGGGGGAGGTCACGTTACCCTCCGGCGAGGCCGCGCCCGCCGCCGGCTTCATGGAGTGGGAAATCCCCCGCGACGCGCCGGACCAGTGGCCCGCGCCGGCCAAAAAAGCGCTGGCGCAATTCTGGGACGCCCGCATCGCCCGGCAGCGGGAAATCGATGCCTCCATCGCATCACACGCCGAGTTTGAATATCTCTACGACAAGCCTTACGTGGATAATTCCCGGGTGCGGGTGGCCGGGCCGTTCACCGTGGAAAGCCTGTCGCCCCACCGCACCCTGGCGGTGGATTGGGATGATGAACTGATCGATACCCTGGCCGCCGCCGAAGGCCGTTATGGCGCGCCGGGTAAGGACGACATCGTCACCGATTTTGCCCACATGATCCTGGAAAACCTGAAAACCGCCGGGGTGCAGCAGGCCCACAAGGAAGACCGCATCACGTTCACGAGCCTTACGGGCTGGCCCGGCAACTTCATCTGCGCCGAAGGCGTGTTTATGGAAGGCGACAAACAAAAGCGCGCCGGGGTGTTCATCGGCCCGGAATTTGGCACCGTCAGCCGCCCCGACCTGGTGGCCGCTGCACGCGAAGCGGGCGACGCCGGGTTTGACGTGCTCATCGCCTGCGCCTTCAACTATGACGCCCACTCGGCGGAGTTTGACAAGCTCGGCCGCGTACCCGTCTTGAAGGCGCGCATGAACCCCGATCTGCACATGGGCGGCGATTTGAAATCCACCGCCAGCGGTAACCTGTTTGTGATCTTCGGCGAACCCGATATCAAGATTGAGGACGCAGGCGATGGCATGATCCGGGTGCGGGTCTATGGCGTCGATGTGTTCAAGCCGCAAACCGGCGAGGTGGTGAGCGAGGGCACCGACGGCATCGCCCTGTGGATGCTGGATACCGACTATAACGAAGAAAGTTTCTTCGTCCGCCACGCCTACTTCCTGGGCGCCAATGATCCCTATAAGGCGCTGAAAACCACGCTCAAAGCCGACATCGACGAAGAAGCCTGGGAAAGCCTGCATAGCGATACGTCACGCCCCTTCCCCAAACCCAAATCCGGCCGCATCGCGGTGAAAGTCATCAACCACCTGGGCGACGAGGTGATGAAGGTGTTCTCGGCATGATCCTCACCCGCAAAGCGGGGGAGGGGGACCATGCGCAGCATGGTGGAGGGGGCGGATGCGAGTCAAACAGCGACTGGAACTGATCGACAAGCTTGGTAGGGAATTGCAAGCCAAGTATGGCTATTCCGACATTGACGTCTTTCTAAATGCTTTTGGCATTTCTCCTCCGTCCGGTCCGATCAGTTACAACAGCAAATGGGTGTATTCGAAGGAAGCATTGAAGAACGCAGATGACAAGGTTTTAACAGCCATAGCTGAGGAGCTGGAAGTCAACATACCGTCAATAGCTTCCTTCGCGGTCTCCCCACCTCAGGTTTGGCAGCAGAATGACGTTTTCCGCCTCTTCGTAAGTCATATTGCGATTCACAAGGATAAAGCGAAGCGTTTGAAGGAAACGCTCGCATCCCATCACATTGCGGGGTTCGTTGCACACGAAGACATAACACCGACAAAGGAATGGCAGAAGGAAATTGAGCGGGCATTATTTACAATGGACGCCATGCTGACTATCCATACGCGCGGGTTCTCGGAAAGCGTTTGGACACAGCAGGAGATTGGCTTCGCGTTAGGCCGAGGGATGAAAATTATTTCCTTGAGAATGGATGAAGACCCAAAAGGCTTCATATCGAAGGACCAAGCAATTCTGCGACGGGGGCGGGATGCCGCCGGTGTCGCCGAAGAAATCGCGTCCATTCTCACAAGTGATTCCGCGACGAAGGCTCGGATGGCCGAGATTAAGGCTATGCACCAGCAGATTGAGGATGAGGAAATACCGTTTTAGAGCAATATGTTGAAAGAGGCCGATCTTTTGCGGACGACGAGATGATGAAGGTACTTTCGGCATGATCCTCACCCGCAAAGCGGGGGAGGGGGACCATGCGCAGCATGGTGGAGGGGGCGGATGCGTGCGCCGGCCCTGACATTCAAGCGCGCCCGTGCCTTGCGGCGTAAGATGACGCTGCCGGAAGTTCTGCTGTGGCAGCAGCTGCGCGGCACACGCTGCGGCGGATTGCGCTTTCGGCGACAGTATCCGATCGGACCGTACATTCTTGATTTCTACTGCGCCTCTCACCAGCTCGCTGTCGAAGTCGACGGAGCAGTCCATGACGGCGCCGCGCAGGCCGCACATGACGAACGACGAGCGGCATGGCTGGCGCAGCGCGGGATCGAAGTGTTGCGGTTCAAGGCAGCGGACATTCTAAACGAGCGCGGGCTCGGCAATGTTTTCGCCATGATCGCAGCGGTAGCTGTGCGCGGAACCGCCCCCTCCACCGCCTTCGGCGGTTCCCCTCCCCCGCTTTGCGGAGGAGGACAACGCGGAGCGAGTGATCGAAAATGAACTTCCTCATCGCCAACACCTTCACGGATAGCCTGGGCAAACTAACCGCGCAGGAGCAGAAGGCGGTGAAGACCACGGCCTTTGACTTGCAAATGAACCCCGCCGCGCCGGGCTTGTCGCTTCACAAATTGGATGGCGCCAGGGACAAGAACTTCTGGTCGGCCCGGGTGAATGCGGATATCCGCATCATCCTTCATAAAACCAATGACAGCCTACTGCTTGCCTATGTGGGTCATCATGATGATGCGTACCGCTGGGCGGAGCGCCGTAAGTTGGAACGCCACCCCACCACCGGCGCCATGCAAATGGTGGAAATCCGCGAGCGGGTGGCGGAGATCGTCACGCCTGCGCCGTTGGCCTCTGCCGCCGCTGCGGATGTGCGGCAGGAACGCTTTCTGCCGCCCTTATTCCGCAACCTCAGTCATGATGACTTGATGGCCGTTGGCGTGCCGGCGGACTGGATCGGCGATGTTCACGACGCTTCGGAAGACAGCTTCTTCGACCTTGCGGACCATTTGCCGGAAGAGGCGGTGGAAGCGCTGTTGAACTATGTCGCCACGGGGGAGCTGACGCCGCCGGTGGTTGCGGCCGCCTCTGAAGATCCCTTTGCCCACCCCGATGCGGCGCGGCGCTTCCGCACCCTGGACAATGTGGAAGAGCTGTCGCGGGCGCTGGATTACCCGTGGGAGAAGTGGGCGGTGTTCCTGCACCCGGCGCAAGCCGCGCTGGTGGCGCGCCGCTATGTGGGCCCGGCCCGGGTCTCGGGCTCCGCCGGGACCGGCAAAACCGTGGTGGCGTTGCACCGCGCCGTCCATCTGGCGCGGCAGCACCCGGGGGCCAAGGTGGTGTTGGCGACCTTCTCCCCCGCCTTGGTTCAGGCCTTGCGCCGCAAGCTGCGGGTGCTGGCGGGCAACGAACCGGCTGTTTCCGATCGCATCGCGGTGAAAACTTTGGCGGAGCTGGGCCAGGAGCTTTACGCGGACCATTTCGGCGCCGCCGTCTTGGCGACGGAGCACAGCGTCCGTGCGGCGCTTCAAACCGCCGCCCAGGCGGCCAAAAGTTCCTTCAGCCCAGGCTTTCTGTACGGCGAATGGATTGACGTGGTGGATGCCTGGCAAATCGATAGCTGGGAAGCGTACCGCGATGTCGCCCGGCTGGGCCGCAAAACCCGCATCGGCGGCCGGCAGCGGGAAGAGCTGTGGTCTGTCTTCAGCCGGGTACGGGGCGAGCTTAGGACCCGTGGGGAGGTCACCCAAGCGGAAATATTGGCAAAGCTTTCGGCGCATTACCCTGGCCATGCCGCTCGTCCGTTTGATTTTGCCGTTGTGGATGAGGCCCAGGATATAAGCGTTGCCGAATTGCGCTTTCTTTCGGCCCTGGCCGGCGATCGCCCGGATGGATTGTTTTTGGCCGGGGATCTGGGGCAACGGATATTTCAGCAGCCGTTTTCCTGGAAATCGTGTGGCGTGGATATTCGCGGCCGCTCCCACACTCTTCGCATCAATTATCGCACCTCGCACCAGATACGCACCCAGGCGGACCGTCTGTTGCCCGACGCCCTTAGCGATGTGGATGGAAATGCGGATAGCCGTAGGGGCACCGTATCTGTGTTTGATGGACCGCAGCCCGTGATCAAGTTGCTCGATACTGAGGATGACGAGGTTGCGGCCGTGGCGGCTTTTATCAGTGACCGGATCAATGGGGGCGTGGAGCCGCAAGAGATTGGCGTGTTCGTCCGCAGCGACCAAGAAATTGCCCGGGCGCTGGCGGCGGTGGATCTGGCCGATATGCTCGCCGTCTCGTTAATCACTCAAGACATGGCAAAGGATGACGCCGTTGTGGTGGGCTTGATGCATCAGGCCAAGGGGATGGAATTCCGCGCCGTTGCCGTCATGGCCTGTGATGATGAGGTGCTGCCTCTTCAGAACCGTATCGAGACTATTAGCGACGCCGCCGATTTGGAGGAGGTTTATAACACCGAACGCCACCTTCTGTATGTGGCCTGCACCAGGGCGAGAGAGTTCTTATTGGTTACCGGCGCCAAACCCGGCTCGGAGTTTTTAACTGACCTCTTCCAAGGGACATAAAAACTAAGCCCGGATGTTACATTTGGTTACGGAAGGGTGGGGGTAACAATTCATTACACAAATTCCGGTGTCCCGGTAACTTTCTGACACCAATTACTTGGATGGTTTTAATTTGATTTGCCACACGAGGCGGCCCATTAACTGCATGCGAGGGCGTCTATTATAGTCCTTCCTCGTCTCTTACTCGCGTGCGCGCGCGTACCTATGTAATAATTCGCGGCTTATGGGGGCTACACCGCAAGAGGTTCATCTCTATTATCGGTAATGCAGCATTGTTGTATTAGTGATTTTTTGTTACGGGTGAGGTATTATTTTCTATTTGCAGAAGTATCAGGATCTTCAGGTAATAAAACGTTGCCCTGTGAGGAAAAAATTATTTACACCATTATGCCAGATTATGGTGATGCCTATGCCTGGGTTAAATATGGCGATGGTGACGGCCCAGGTGTGGGTTCGAATGTAGCCGACAGCAGCGGCTGGTACGGCAATCATACAATTTCTGAGGGCTTGCACCGGGCCTTTGTCGAGTGGCAGCAGCTATTTGAACGACAAACTCCAGTTGATGGAGATGTTAGCCTTGTGTTTGATTGGGCAGCGTTCCACCGGCAGGGGCTCGAACTTGCTCGGCAGCTGAAAGCCGAGGTTGGCCAGACGGTGAAGGTTTTTTATGAAAAGCCGACTGAGGATCCGGGCAGAATCTACCAGGAAAGGCTGGAAGCTCTTTCCGATGGTACTTTCGCGGAGCGCTTGATTGTCCCGCAGTGACTATTCAATGTTCTATAATTCTCGCCTTCAATGAGAGTAAATACTTTCGCGCGCCTGCGCGAAGCTTTCTAAGATATTCCCGCATATCAGGCGTTATTATTTGTAACATGACCACAAAAAATGGCGAGTCGGTATGTAACAATTAGTAATGCTGGCCTCAGCGGTTTCGATGGTTAATCCTGGTTCCGGTAGGCGTGTATCTTGCGAAGGTTGCTCGCCACCCGCAGGGCCTTGGCCCTGGTCTTTGGCGAAACACCCTCCTTCTGGCTGTTCTTCTCCAGCCAATCCGCCATCTTCAACTTGTCAAGAACTCCTGGGCGCGAGGGGTTCGTTGAACGGGATTTCGCCATCCATTGGCCTCTAGATAAGCAGTTTCAGCAGAGTAGTAGAGCTGAATACTTTATCGTTAGGTCTCCTTGGATGTAATAGTAAAGGAAATAGAACGCATGTAAACGCAATAGAACGCGTTGGAACGCACATAAACGCAAGAGCTCCCGTCGTGCGCACATGCGCGTACCTATAGGGAAATTCGCAAGCAACAAAGTCAAAAGCCATTAGAGCCGCAATCAACGGTCATTTCTTTCTTGGGGAGAAAAGGAGAGCTCTTTATTTGAGGCACCCCTTCAGGGCGTACCCTGGGGCAGCGGCAATGGCATATAATTGCGAAGAAAGAATGGCCTGCGGCTGGTCCGGGTTTTGATAGCAGAATCTTGGTGATATTTTTCAGAATTGCGTCGTCGTTATTTTTTATTACGCGCCGCCGTTTTTACTCGGAGTGATGTGTATATTAGACTGGATGCAGGTATCAGTTCTCTGTTAACGGAAGATATTTCTGTGTTCAGATATCGCATCTCGTTCACTCAGAGTCTCTATCTGAGAGTGAGGAGTTCTTTTTTTCCTATCAACCATCTGCGATTACCTCACTAACTCTTACTCTTCACCCGTGCTTGCTGGTGAGACCCTGAGTGATGGCATAGGACTACCAGCCCTACCATAAGGTGAGGTTGGTCCTAGCCATAAGCGTGCTTGCCGGAGCCGGCCCGTCGCTTCAGGCCCCTGTCGTCGCATCATGCGCCTCGCGACAAGGTTGGTGATTACTTGCGATGGGAGGCGACCCACCGGCAGCACGCTTTCACCTTTCGGACTGCGTTTGGCTTCTGCTGCTAGCCCCCTGGTAGCCATTACCCTTCAATCCGCCAGCGTCATATAACCGCCCAGGTTGAAAGCTGTCATCACTAGGTTTTACGCCCAAGGGTAAGGATGACAGATCGAACATCTTCAACTCTCCATGCCGTTACGCGGGGCGCCAGCTTGACGGGCTTGGGGAAACGTCCGGTTCGGACTCCCTCCCACCAAAGGCTGCGGCTGACAGGGACATGAGCAAGGATAGTGGGGAGGCGGACGAATCCGATCTCGGGCAACAAACTCTTATCGACAGCCATAGTCAGTTCTCATCAGAAAAAGTGAAGTGCTAACTGGGCGATTCATGTCGCCCATGGCCGGTATAAGACGCATGGAGGGTGAGGTCAGGGCACTGGATTTCTGAATCTGGTACCCTATGTGCGTTGATGCGATTTAGGCCCAGAAGCTTTGTATATTTTCTTCACATTGTCAGCCGATGTATTAAAAGCTTCGGCAGTATATTCTGCGGCTATTTCAAACGGCGTGCCGTGGCGGTTTTTAGGGGGTAGTTGTTTGGCGCGCTCAAGTTCATCAATAAAATGAAAAAGTATCTCTTCATTTCTTGATGTCGTTTTCAGTTTATTGCGCTGTTGTCTGGTCTTGTTGCCGAATGCCTCGTCTAGTGTTGCGACGTTACCATCCATAAAGTCTTGGAAACTCTTAGATAATGCTGTCATGACATGGCCAGGCACTTGGAATACCTGTGTACCATTTTCATCAAAGCACTTCAGAAATGCGTCAATGATGCTTATGGGTATGTCTTTCCCCGCCACACAAACCCACCGTCCAACACGTTCACCTGATGGGTCTCGCCGTTCCATTCCCGGATCAGCCGGACGCCAGGGCGGAGGGAGACGGGCGGCGTAAGGAGTTTTGTTCGACCTTCCGCTGTCGAGGTGGTTGCAGGATTGGCCCCTGCCAGCCACATCAACTGCCGGCGTATATGGAGCTTCAAACCGCCAGAAGCTTTTTCTTGAATCCCATATCCGATGGCCAGCAGCAAGAAATCGGCGCCGATCTTCTTTGGCGCAGGGACGCCGAAGAGGGTCTGCCACTTCTCCTTCAGGGCGGCGTAGTCCAGACTTCCCAGGGCCGCGAGTTCAGCATCTATGTCGACATCAGATTTCCGCCTCATTGTGCGGCCTCAGCATCTACAATGTGGTAGACCCGGCCGTGGTCGGCAACGGACTCACTGGTCACCCGAAGACCGAGCTTTTTCTTCAAGGTGCCGCTGATGGCGCCGCGCACCGAATGAGCCTGCCAGCCGGTGACAGCCATCAGCTCACTCACCGTGGCGCCATCTGGCCGTTTCATCAGATCGATCAGGGTAGAATGTTTTGGCGTGGGCTTGGGCGAAGGCAGTGACGTATTAAAATGATGTCGTGATGAGGTATTTATAACATCAACATCCGCCTCGATGCCGATGGCCTGCAGCCCAGTTTCCGTAATCACCAGCGTAAAGCGTTGCTCATCCTCCGTCCGCCAAACCTCTCCCTCCAACTTTGCTGGGCGCTCAGCAATAAAGTCAGTCTTTAACAGGCTGTTTAATACCTTCCACAAGGCACGCTTATTAAGGGTCAAGGATGGCGGCGGGGGCAGTACAGCGCCATCCGGCCGCTGCGCTGCGGCGGACAATAATACTAACTGAGTATCGGTGAGTTTGGGCTTTTTAGGCGCGTTGGGCATGGGTGGGCTCCTTTCACCATGGCGCCCGCGACTATCGCCGGCGCTCCCACCACCCAAAGCCCTGCCAGTTACACGCGACTGGTCAGGGCAGCGCCGGACCCCTTCACACCCAGGCCCGACTCACACCCACAGCAACGCTCTTTCCAAGGGGGAAGTCGAGCAGAGATGTGCGGTAAGCGAAGCCAAATATTGGGACTGTTGCGTACATATCTACTTCACTGCCAGCGACATCGCGGCAATCATCCTTTTCTGGATCAATCAATAAGTTCTGAGCCAGGATAAAGTATATATATAAACCGATTTATATTTACTTATAAATGGCTTTCACGGTCAATGTTTGCTGGCTTTGTCCGCCTCTTGCAATATAGTAGTAATAAAAGGATTTCTTGATATTGTGCGATTTGGTAGGTTCGCTCCATGGAACATGCGAGCTATAGTTTTCCGGATCTTAGTGGCCTTCAGCCGCATGCGCTGTTGCCGCGCATACGTTCCCGCATTGCCGCGGGTGGGGATGTTCCGCGTTTTTTTCCAAAGGGCATTGGCGTCCGCAATGCCATCAAGGCTGCAGGCGCCGAGGATGGCGTCGTCGGATTCCAGGATTATATAGAAATTTCAGATAATTGCTGGCTTGTGGCGTCTCACTTCCCGGTAGCCCGGCAACAAGCCGTTCGGATGATCGGCGAGGGATTGAGCATATTCCATTTCAAGCTATCCGGCTCTACCCTGATCAGGGTTCCACAGCGCTTTGATGTCTCTCTCACCGGCCCGGCGTGCTTCCTGATGGCCCATCCCGAAGGGGTGGAAAAGCATGAAGCCATTGGACCGGGCGAACCGCAAGCCGCGGTCACCGTTCTGTGTCGTCAGGAGGCCCTGAGAGAGTACTACGACGAGGCGGAGGAGACTTACCCTGATCGCCTCAATGCGCTCATGTCGGGTCTGGATCAAGGCGACCTCGGGTACCACCAGGGGCCGCTTAGTCCGGCGATGGCGGCAATCGTCAAGGGTCTGATCGATATCCCCTATGCGGGCAAGCTGCGGGCGGTCTACGCGGAAGCCAAGGCGCGCGAACTGATGTGCATGATGCTGCATCAGTTAAAGGAAGAAGGAGACGACAAGCAGCATGATCTTGTCTTAAGCTCGCGCGATATCCACCGCCTCAAGGAAGCGCATGACTTACTGGCGGAAACCTATACCGACCCCTTGACCATCAAGGAGCTGGCGCGCAGGGTGGGACTGAACCAAAAGAAACTGCGCCTCGGATTCATCCAGCTATTTGGCGAGAGCATGTTCGACTTTTGTCAGCGGTTGCGGATGGAGCATGCCGCCCATCTGATGGCCCAGGGGGAGACGTCTTTGAGCCGCATATCCTATAAAGTGGGGTATACTTATCCCTCCAGCTTCTCGGTGGCGTTCAAGCGCCACTTTGGCATTTCGCCGAAACGCTGGCGGCCGCAATAGATCGATCTGCAACAGGCCCTAGGGTCCAATCAAAGTCTTTTTCTCAAAAATATAAGAACATCCCGCAAAATTCTTCGTTGTCCCCCCTTGGTATAGTCCCTCCTCTTGAGAAGAGCGCGTTGCATTTTCTCAATTCAGGGAGGACGAATATGGCAAACAGGCACTTCTTTTTAGGCGGCGTCAGCGCATTGGTTCTGCTGAATGCGATGGCTGTTAGCGCAGTGGCTCAGGAAAAAGTGGCCACCGGCGCGACGGGTCGGGATCCCGGCCGGCTTTCTTTGGAAGAAATTGTGGTCACGGCGACCCGCCGCTCAGTAAATGTGCAAGACCTTGCAATGAGCGTGCGGGCGCTAAGTTACCGGCAATTGCAGGAAATCGGCGCCGATGATTTTGCCGATTACGTCAATCTAGTTCCGGGGTTGAATTACAGCGAGCGTGGGCCGGGGGAAAGCCGCATCATCATACGCGGCGTCGCCAGCAACACTGGGGTTTCCACCGTCGGGCTTTATCTTGACGAACTGCCGGTTCAAGATCAGGGACGCAACCCCGATAGCAAGCTCTTTGATGTGGAGCGGATTGAAGTGCTGCGTGGTCCGCAAGGCACGCTTTATGGCGAGGGCGCCATGGGCGGCGCCATTCGCATCATCACCAACAAGGCGGATCCTTCTGGCTTTGACGCGGCTGCCGATGTGTCCTTATACGGCGTGAAAGGGGGCGGCGCCAGTTACGCCTTGAACGGCATGGTCAACATACCCTTGGTGGAAAATAAGCTAGCGGTTCGTGTCGTTGGCCTATACCGAGATGAAGCTGGCTATGTCGATAACGTGATGCTTGATCAGGAGGACGTCAATACCAATGAAACCACCGGCGCCCGCGTTACGGCGCGGCTCCTGGCAACCGAAGATCTGACGGTCACTGCGCTTTTCAATTATAATAAGGTTGAGACCGGCGGTCTTTTCGGCATCGATCCTGAATTGGATGATTTACAGCAGGCGAGAGTTCTGGAAGAGCCGCTGGATGATTCTTACAATCAATACGGCCTCACCATTGAATATGCCTTTCCATGGGCGGACTTGACATCGGCCACGTCCTACTTCACCAGGGATGTCGCCTTCGTTCGCAACGCTGGCGGATTCGCCTACGTGGATGTTGCGGCCGATGATGAAATCTTCGCTCAGGAAGTGCGTCTGGTTTCCTCCACTGAAAGCCGGTTTCAGTGGATTGCAGGGCTTTTTTATAAGGAGTCAAGATATAAGCAGACGGCATTCTTCATTGATCCTACCTTCCCGGAATTTCTTGGCGGCCCGGTGCTGGTGGAAGACGAAAGTTCAAGTAAGACGGAACAGATGGCCGTCTTCGGTGAAGTTTCCTACCGCTTAACGGATAAATTGGAGGCGACCGCTGGCTTGCGCCTGTTCCGTGAAAAGTTGTCGGGCCGCACCATCACTTCCGGCATTCCTCTGATTTTCCCTAATGGCCCCGAAGACATTTCCAATAAAGGCGATAATGACGTTGTAACGCCGAAATTTGCCCTTTCCTACGACATATCGAAGGATGTGCTGGCGTATGCGATCATCTCCAAAGGCTATCGCCAAGGCGGCTTTAACCCGCCGGCGGAGCTCACGGGGGGCGCGCCAGAAACTTTCGAGCCGGACTATACCTGGAACTATGAATTGGGCGCTAAAACATCTTGGCTGGATAATCGGTTGGTGATCAATGCCGCGATCTATTATATCGATTGGAAAAACCTGCAGGTTATTCCCGCCTTCAATCCCTTTCAGCTACGCTATGTAGATAATGTGGGCGCCGCCCACAGCACGGGCGGCGAGTTGGAAATTATC
This sequence comes from Pseudomonadota bacterium, assembly GCA_003577275.1. Classification (GTDB taxonomy): domain Bacteria; phylum Pseudomonadota; class Alphaproteobacteria; order Sphingomonadales; family Govanellaceae; genus PRO5. The sequence continues at coordinate 34,798 of QEVO01000009.1, read as the reverse complement.
GCCCGGCCGTTCCAAGGGTTTGAGATCAGCGCCAGCGGCAATCTGACCTATGCGGAAATCGATGTCGATACCGAGCTGGGGCCGGAAGGGTCGCGCCTGCCGCGCGTGCCGCGGCACACTTTCGCCGTCTCTGCAAGTTATGAATGGCCCTTGACCGATAACTTGAATGGCACGATTCGCGGCAGCATTCAGGAAGTTGGCAAATCCTACAGTCAGCTTGATAATGATCCAGTCTCGCTGGCGCCATCTTATCAGACAGGTGATTTGCGCATGGGCGTTGAAGCGGATAATTGGTCGGCCCATCTCTATGTCAAGAATATCTGGGATGAGCGCGGGATTACCGAGGCCGATCTGTTGGCGTCCGGTCTTTATACGATCATTCAGCCGCGGGTAATCGGTCTTAATCTACGCGCGCGCATGTAAGCCACTTGGTTAACAAAAGGGAAAATATGATGGTGCGGCGTCTCCTGGTATTTGGGCAAAGCGTTGCCTGCCTTCTGCTGCTCTCCGTTACCGTGGTGGCAGCCCAGGAGACGCCCACCGCCGATAAGATTTCGGAACCGGCGGCATTGGAATCGTTTATTGACAGGCATGTGGCCAGATTGATGGCCAAGGGTCATGTGCCCGGCGTTACCGTATCTGTGGTGCGCGGCAACGAGACTGTTCTTGTTAAATCGTATGGCGTCCGTAATCGCCAAACCAAGGCTCCGGTAGATCCCGAAAAGACATTGTTTCGGATCGGCTCTGTCACCAAACTCATGACCACCATCGTGATCCTGGGTTTGGTTGACGATGGCATCCTTGACCTTGATGTCGACATCAATACCTATCTTAAAACCGTGAAGGTGCCGGATACGTTCGCAGACCCAGTGACGCTAAGGCATATTCTGACCCATATGGGCGGCTTTAAGGATACGTCCAGCTACCTGCACCGGGACAGCGATGAGGGTACCGCCATGTCCCCTCAGGACATGCAGCGGATGCTTGGCCGAGCGAGGGCGCCGGGACAATTGCGGGCTTATGACAACACCGCCTTCGGGCTTTTGGGCGTTCTCATCGCCGACGTGACCGGCAAGACATACCGCGACGTCGTTCGCGAGCGCATTTTCATACCGCTGGGCATGGAAAATAGCGTGATCGGTCTGCCGAAGGCGTGGCAAAGTCGGGCTTCACAGGGACACGGCATTAGCCTTACCGATCCGCACGATCGCCCGGTGGTGAAACAGGCGCACTTAGCCCGTCTGGTCGAGGCGGCCGGCGCGGGCAGTTCGACAGCGGCGGACATGGCAAAGTTCATGAAGGCGCTGATGAATGACGGGGTTTATGAGGGCGGCCGTTTGCTGCGGGCGGACACCGTCCAGGCCATGATGGACTTTGACGCCAATCGCGCCCACCCGATGACGCCAAGCCTTGGCTATACCATCTATGAAAGTGATTATGAAGGCCGCCGCGCCATTGGTCATGGCGGACTGATTGATGGATTCGCCACGGAGCTGGCTATTTTCCCGGAGGCAAATCTTGGCGTGTTCATCAGCTCCAATGTCGGGCCGCAAGCGCCGCCCTTGACCTTGGCTCTCATTCTGGAAGAACTGCAAGTAACGTCCGCGGTCATGGAAGGCGCCGGCAATGCCATGGCGGTCAGCCGTGGCGTTGTCATGGAGTTGGCGAAGGCTTACGTCGCGCCAACGCGCAGTTGGGGTAGGCATGCCACGAGTGGCGCGGCATTGCAGGAAGGCGCGAATTTGTCGCCGGATGTGGTGCAAGGTCGCTACGTCACGGGCGGGGTAGAATCCGGCGTGACGCTGGCGACCCGCCTGTTTCTCGGCGGTCTTGGCGGGCAGGAATTCAAGGCCGTTGATGGCGTGCTGACACTGAGAGGACAGCCCTTGAACCAGGTTGCTCCCGGCTTTTACAGCACCGAGGATGGCAGCCGGTCCTACGCATTCCAGAATTTCCAGGGCCATATTTATCAAGTTGGTATTCCCATAGGATGGTCAAAAAAAGTATCGGTATTCACCGGCCCGCTTTACACGATCCTGCCTTTGATTGGTGGGCTTGCCGTCTTGTTGAGCGCCCTTATCTACTGGTTTCCAATCGCAGTGGGGCCGTGGCGACGGCTTGGCCGCATGGCGTCGCTGGCGACGGTGGTTTTTATCGCCGCGTTTCTGATTGAACTTCAGTTTGCTGAGTATGTTCTTTATGTCAGCCATTCAACCATTTGGCTGGTATTGTGGCGCTTGGCGATCAACCTTGCTCTTCTCGCCATGCTGATCATGCCGGCGTTTGCCGTCAGGCTGTTCATATCAAGCGGAAAACCGGCATCTGTCGGTGCCTGGGCTCGTTCCATTCACATGGCCTTGCTTGTTCTTGCGTGTTTGGCGGTTTTTGCCGCTAGCGCTTACTGGGGTATCGTTGGGGCCATAACCGCTTGATACTCGCGAATAACTTAAAGGGCTGAGGAAAATAAGATGAAAAAAGCTGTAGTACGCGTGCTTCCCCTTATTTTTGGCGGTACTTTTGCCGCCGGCGGATCGCCGGCGTGGGCGGTGGACGAGACGCCCGCCTTCGCCATTGAAGAGCTCGTTGTAACCGCCCGTAAACGGACCCAGGCGCTGCAGGATGTGCCATTGGCGGTGACGGCCATTAGTGAGCAGCATCTTGAAAAATTGGGCGCGGACGATTTTTTGGGGTATGCCATGGCCGTACCCGGCCTGTCTTTCGTGGATAAAGGGGTCGGCGCCAAGAAAGTCGTGCTGCGTGGCATTTCCACCGGCACTGATGGCGAACGCAATCCAACCGTTGGCGTCTATATCGATGAACTTCCGGTTACGGCAGGTGGTCCGTTCCCAGACCTGAAACTATTTGACGTCGAGCGGGTTGAGATTTTACGCGGCCCTCAAGGCACGCTTTATGGCGTGGGTTCCATGGGCGGCACTTTGAAGGTGGTCACGAATAAACCCCGCGCCGATCTGTTCGAGGCGAAGGTGGCTGCTGAGATCGGCAGCACCCGCAAGGGCGGCGAAAATATTGCTCTGAGTACGATGCTGAATATGCCTGTCGTGAAGGATAAACTGGCGGTCAGGGCGGTGGGGTATTATCGCGAGCAATCAGGGTTTATTGATAATATCTCCCTTGGATTAAGGGACGTGAATGACGAAGAATCTTATGGCGGCCGCTTAGTGACGCAGGTGAATGTCACTGAAGCTCTAACTGTAACAGGAACCGTTCTCGTCCAGAATACGGATTCTGGCGGGCGTCCGAGTGAAGATATTCTGTCCGATGGTTCGCCGCAGTATGACGATCTTGAGCAATCTCGCCTGATGGCGGAGACGCTCAATGATGATTTCACGGTTGCCAACCTTACGGTCAATTACGATCTTGGCTGGGCGGACTTTTTATCCTCAACCAGCTATTTTGACCGCGATCGTGAAGCTTTCACGGATGTCTCCAGCTTCTTTGCGGGGTTTCTGGGTCTGCCCGTGGTGCAGAATGATTTTTCTCAAGCCAAGGTCTGGGTGGAGGAGATGCGCCTGTCGTCAAAAGATGATGTGCGCCTGCAATGGCTTGTCGGCGGGTTTTATTATGATGAGAATGGCAATTCTGGCCAGAGCTTCCCATCAGAAGGCGCGCCGCCCAATTCCGGCCTGGAGAATTTGGGAATTGCGTCAACCGACAAGGACGAGACGCAAAAGGCGCTGTTCGGCGAAGTGACCTACAGCATAACGGACGCCTTCCAGGCGACGGCCGGCGTCAGATGGTTTGACGCCAAGCAGAGTTTTTACGGCGAAAATCGGGGGTTGCTGTTTGGCACGCCCATTGACACCGCTAATCCCGGCATACGTTCCGGGAGGGCCTCGGAAGAGGTGGTAAATCTGAAGTTTCTGTTGTCTTATGATTTATCCGATGATCTTTTAGTATTCGCCCAGGCGGCGGAAGGCTTCCGTCAAGGAGGACCGCTGGCGGCGCTGCCCGACGACTCTGTGACCGGGGAGCCGGCGCCGACGCAATTTAGTTCCGACTCGCTCTGGAATTATGAAATCGGCGTAAAATCCGCTTGGCTCGAAAAGCGTTTGGTTCTCAATGCCTCCATTTTTTATATTGATTGGAGCAACATTCAGACATTGGTGCGACGCCAGGATGGCCTCAGCTTCACCGGAAATGGCGGCAAGGCCACCAGTAAGGGAATTGAAATTGAAGCCATGACTAGGCTGACACCGGACTTCAATGTCAATTTCTCCGCCACTTATACTCGGTCAGAACTTGCCGAGGATGCGCCGCTGATCGGCGGTCGCAAGGGAGACCAGGTGCCTGGCGTGCCTAAATTCAGCATGAACGTTGGCGCTGAATATGCCCACCCCTTGTCTGATGGTATGGACGGCTTTGCAAGGGCAGACATGAGCTATATCGGCTCGACGGTGAATGCGTTTGAATTAAGCGCTTCACGGCCTTCCTTTGAACAGGATTCGTATATACTGGTCAACCTGCGTGGCGGTATTAACATTGATGATTGGTCGGCAGCCGTGTTTGTAAACAATCTCTTTGATACGGATCCGGCTTTATATGTTGAGACCCTTCTACCGGGCGTTATTCAGAAGAACACCCTGCGGCCGAGAACAGTCGGGCTTTCCCTGCAGACCCGCTTTTAAGGTATGTAACTATGTGGCGGTTTTCTTCGATCAGGCTGTTGGCTCTTCTGGCTGCCGCCGTATGGGCTGTTGCTGGCACGGCTGTTGCCAGCGCGAGGGTAGCGCTTGATCCGAAAGAAATCCGGCAATGGGCGGACAGCATATTCGAACCGTCCTTCCAGGAACACAGGTTTTCAGGCGCGGCCATTGTGATCGTTCAGGATGGCAAGATCATTTTGTCTCGATCCTATGGCTACGCCGACCTTGCAGCGAAAAAACCCATCGATCCGGACAAGACCCGGTTTCAGATCGCGTCGGTAACCAAGACCTTTACCGGTACGGCGCTGGCGCAACTGATGGATCGAGGCTTGATCGAGTCTTTAGACAATCCCGCCAATAAATACTTAAAGCGAGTTCATCTCCCCCAAGGATTTGGTAAAGATGTAACTTTGCGTCATCTGCTGACGCATCAGTCCGGGTTTGATGAAACCAGCTTTGAGATGTTTTTGACTGACCGAAAGGTGCCGGTGCCCGTCAGCGGCGATGAGATCGCTCGCCACATGCCACCGATCATTCGTGAACCGGGAACATTATCGGTCTATTCGAATTTTGGCTTATCCGTCATCGGCTGGGTTGTGGAGGATGTTTCTGGACTTTCCCTGGATGAATACTTCAAGCGTCATATTTTTAGCCCCTTGAGCATGACGCATTCACTCCTTGATCTTCGCAACCATAACGACCCTGAATTAGCCCGTCCCTATGGGTATTATCCGAATGGCGAACTGAAACCAGGACAGCCCGTAGGCGGACACCCCATGTATGCCGGCGCAGGCGATATACAGTCATCCATGCATGATATGGCGAGATATATGATGGCGCATCTGGCGCGCGGCCGTGGTGACGGTCCCCATCTGATGTCGCCGGGTATGTATGAGATGATGCACGCCCGTCATGCCGGAAACCACCCGGCAGTGAAAGGGCATGGCATGGCGTTCACGGTCGGGACGTGGAATGGAGAGCGCACCATCAGCCATGGCGGCCATCTTCCTGGGTTCATGTCGGAAATGTTGCTGCTGCCTGACAGCAATATTGGAGTTTTCACCGTGGTGATGATCGGTGACGCCACTATTACGCTGATAGAAAAGATCAAGGGATGGTTTGGCGACAATAAACTGACGCCCATATCTGGTCTTACCATAGAGCGTCCACTGACCCAGCTTGACGTGGCGCATATGTTCCAAACCAGATATCTTGGCGTCTTTACGCCCGAGGCAGAGCCATCGAATGGCGCGCTTGAGCAGTATGTGGGCTGCTATTTAACAGAGCTCCGGCCAAGAACCAGCATTGAAAAAGCGTTCAGCCTTCTTTCTCCGCATGCGGGTATTACCGTGGTGGATATTCATGAACAAGGTGGTTTAACGGTGAACGGCGCTGGGCCTTATGAGCAGATAAACCGGGACGTCTTCTGGAAAAAAGATGCTGGACCCAACATCCGCCGTCCTGTTCAGTCGGTTTTTGAGTCGCCTATCTATGTATTCTTGCGAGATGGGGCAGGGCGGATCACTCATGTGCATAGTCTGCACAGCGCGGCCGCTTCGGAACGAATGACAGGGCTATCCGCCGGTTTTTTTAGTTCCCTACTGCATGGCGCGTTTTGGATATCCTTGACCGGATTTGCCGCGCTTTTATGGCCGGTCAAGTCGCGAGGCGAGCGAGCAGGGCAGATAACGGCGGCTGCCGTCGCAGGACTTCTTCTCGTCGCGGCGGGCCTTTTAACATTGGGATTTGGTCCCTATGATCCGCTGGAATTCCAGCTTCTTCTGGGGCGCGTCTGGCGGTTCTATGGCATCATGGCAATTGCCAATATCGTTTCGCTCATCGGTATTCTGGCTCTGTACCTAGCCGTCAAGTCTTGGCGCTCAGGGTACTGGGGATGTGGTGCCTGGGGATCAATGAGACGTGTCCACTACACGGCTCTTGCCGTTGCGGCTGTTTCGTTGATCCCACCTTTTTGGTACGGCAACCTTCTGATGGTTCAATGGTAGGTATGAGATTCAATATTCTCGCTATCCTGTGCCTATCCATGCTGCCGATCTTTGGCGGCATGGCGGCGTTTGCGAAGTCTGATGTCGACATCTTGACTATTGGCATCGGTCAGGATGTCGGTCCACTGGACTTGGCGCGATCCATGCGAATGCCGCCCGCTATCATCATTTTCGCCACCAGCGAGACGTTGATAAGCCGCACCACGGATCCCGCAACGCGCGCCAACGTTTTTGAACCCGAGCTGGCGCGCTCGTGGGTCGCCATGGACGATGGCAAGGTATGGCTGTTCGAGCTGGAGGATGGACACAAGTTTGACGATGGCAGCGAGGTTACCGCCGATGCGGTCAAGTACACCTTTGATCGGATTTTTGGCATCAATCGCGGCACAAGCTCCTCCTACTCATTTATCAAGCGGGTGGAAGTAATCGATAAAACGCACGTCAAGTTTCATCTTGATGGTCCTCACCCGCTGTTTCTGCCGCTGTTGGCGGATGCCGCGGCGGCGATCATCAATCCGAAGGTGCAAAAGTATTCCGTCAATGATGATTACGGCAGTCAGTGGCTGAGCCGCAATACGGCGGGCAGCGGGCCTTATCGGCTCGGGTATTATGAACCAGGGAATCATTATATTCTTGAGAAAAATCCGCACTATCATACCAAAATCGTCAGCATCCAACGTGTGCTTATCAAGGTCATCAAGGATGAAAGCATTCGTCGGATACAACTTCAGGGCGGGGATATTGATATGGCCTTCGGGCTTGGCATCAACGCCATTGAGGCGTTGAAGCACGCTGACGGCATCAAGGTGGAATCAGGCCCGTCCAATGCGTTCACGCTTCTTGGTCTTAATACCGAACGCGGCATCATGGCGGATCGCCGCGTGCGGCAGGCGATTTCTCAAGTAATCGATTATGAGGCGTTGATCGAAGGTATTTTTTTGGGCCGCGCCGAAGTCTTCAGAGGTCCGCTCCCCATCGGTCATCCAGGTGCGGATCCTTCGCTTTACCCTGTGAGCTATGATCTTACGAGTGCCCGGCGAATGATCAAGGAGGCAGGCATCCCCAAAGAACGTCTGGTGCGCATTCTATACCCTGCCGGCGATCCGCAATTCGAGCCGGTCGCGCTTGTCATCCAGGCCAGCATGCAGCAGATCGGACTGAATGCCCGATTGTATCAGATGACGTTATCGTCATTGGTCGACTCCCTTGGCAGAGGTACGTACGATGCCGTATTGCTGGGTTGGGTTGGAGAGTCCAATGATCCAGCCATACTTGTCAATTATTGGCTTGATTCATCACGCATTGGCGCGGCTGGCAACTTTGCTCGTTATAAGAACGAGAAAGTCGATAAGCTGTTGCGTGCGTCGATCCACGAAACCGATCGAGAAAAGAGGGCGAAGCTTCTGCATGAGGCAATCAGCATCGCCAATCGAGATTGGCCCTATATTTACCTTATTCAGCGTCATCAGTGGATCGCCTATAAAGACAGCTTGAAAGGTTACGCCTTCAACCCCAACAACTCTCATGACTTTAAATTCGAGCGGATCATGAAGACGCGATAGAATTTACTTAACCTCAGGCAGACTGACAGGAAATAGCGGGCGCCATGTGGCGCCGGAAGGGGCTTTATTGTCCCATCCTCAGACAAGAATTTTGAGAGAATATGACGGATACGACATACATAACAGATGCAGGCGTCGTGGACTGGCGGAAAATGGCCGCCGAGATCACAATCTGTAAAACGCCCTTTATTGACGGGCGTTATGTTGAAAGCGCCAGCGAACAGACTTATGAGTGCATTAACCCAGCCACGGGTCAATCTCTTGGGAAATTCCTGGCAGGCGCGCCGGAGGATATCGATCGCACCGTTGCAGCCTCGCGTCGCTCGTTCCAACGGGGCGATTGGTGTGGCATAACGCCGCGCGCAAGACAGACCGTTATTCTTCGACTCGCGGATCTTATTAGAAGACATGCGCCCACTCTTGCGCTGCTTGATACATTGCAAATTGGAAAGCCTGTCAGGCAGTCTCTTGCCGATGTTCATTGGGCCAGTCAGTTCTTTCAATACTACGCTGAAGCGGCAGACAAAATATACGATAGCGCCGTTCCCTCTGATAACCGAACATTCGCGACTATTCGCCGCGCTCCCCATGGCGTAGTCGGCGCCATCGTGCCATGGAATTTTCCCATCGTGAATGCGGCGATCAAGCTCGGACCTGCTCTTATGGCGGGAAACTCCGTGGTTCTAAAGCCATCTGAGTTATCGCCTGCCTCAGCCCTATATCTTGCCAGTCTTGCCCAAGAAGTGGGACTTCCCGACGGCGTATTGAATGTAACGCCAGGATTTGGCGAAACCGTCGGCGCCGCCCTGGCGTCCCATCAGGATGTGGATATGTTAACCTTTACAGGATCAACGGCGACGGGTCGGCGCATTACACAACTTGCGGGCGCGTCTAATCTAAAGCCAATAATGCTTGAATGCGGTGGTAAGTCCCCGCATGTGGTTCTGCCGGACGTACAGGATCTGGATCGTATCGCGGATATTGTCGCGGCTGACATATTTCGCAATCAAGGGCAAGTGTGCAGCGCCGGATCGCGTCTGCTTGTCCATGAGAAAATCGCCCCTGAGTTATTAGCGAAGGTCAGGCGACAGGCGCAATCGATTGCGCCGGGTGATCCGCTGGATCCCGACTGTGTGTTCGGGCCATTGGCCAGTCATGCGCAGCTTCAGCGTGTAATGTCCTATATCGATCAAGGCCGCATGGAAGGCGCGCAGTTAATTTGTGGGGGAAACCGGCTCCAGGAGGAAAGTGGCGGCTTTTTTCTTGAGCCTACTGTTTTTTCTAAGGTGGGAGAGAAATCATGCCTTGCCACCGAGGAGATTTTCGGCCCCGTACTGTCGGTATTAACATTCAGCAGTGCTGGCGAGGCCGTGCGTCTTGCCAACGCTACGCCCTATGGCCTTGCTGCAACGGTGTGGACCAGAGATACCAGTTTAGGAGAAGCGATGGCGCAAAAAATAACCGCGGGGATGGTGACGGTGCGAGATGATCGCTCCTCCGGTGCCGGTGGCGGCATGGCGCTTGCTTCAGAACCATCAAGGCTGTCAGGTTTTGGCGCGCAAGGCGGTATTTACGGTCTTCATCCCTATACCAGGTTGAAAGCAGTTCAGCATCTTCTGGCAGCGCCGTATCTGGGCGAGGCATGAGGATGAGCGGGATCGCGGCCGTGGGGTCAATCGATGCCGGCAATGACTTTGCCGAGGCGCTGGAGCGCTTCAATGTCCCCGGCGCCGTATTCGCACGCGTTGAGGGCAAAAGGCAAGATATCATCACGGCGGGCGTGCTGAATTTGAGAACAGGCGTGCCAGTAAGTTACGATAGTTTATTCCAGATCGGCTCCATTACCAAAGCCTATACGGCGACACTCGTGCATCAGCTTGCGGACGAGGGAAAACTGGATATCTCGGATAAGCTTTATATCCACCTGCCCAGATTCGCGGCTGTTGCCGGAGAGCGTTATGCCGAAGTAACGATAAGGCAACTATTAAACCACACCAGCGGCATCGATGGTGACTGTTTCGTCGATACCGGCCGGGGCGATGAATGCGTTGGGAATTTTGAAAATGTGGCAGCCAAACTTTTCCCGCTTCATCAACCGGCAGAGATGTTTTCCTATTGTAATACCGGATATGTTTTGGCGGGCCGCATCGTCGAAAAAATAACCGGTCAATACTGGCGCGATGCATTGCGGATGCGAATTCTTCAGCCTCTTGACGCAAGTAGGACCTTGGTTCTGCCAGAGGCGGTCATGCGGCATTCATTCGCCGTTGGCCATCAAGGAGGCGCAAACGGCGCGGGTATGCAAGTCATAGACCCATTGCTGCTGCCCCGCTCCAATGAGCCCGCAGGCTCCACGCCTTGGTCGGATATGGCTGGACTTCTTGCCTTCGCCCGCTGCCACTGGGCGGAAGGGCTCTGCGCTCATGGCAACCGCCTGATTTCCAAAGAAGCGGCGCGGCTGATGCGCCGTTGGGACATCGATTGCCCATCCCATGAGCCATTTTCGGCATGGGGACCGGGATGGGCGCTATTTGACTGGGAGGATCGGCGATTTTTTGGTCACGATGGATTGACGCGCGGACAAGCGGCGTTTTTACGTATTGAGCCCGATACCGGGCTGATCCTGGCGATGTTTGCCAATGGCGGCGACATGCGGGGCTTGTTCATGGAAATGGCGGGCAGGGCGCTTGGCAAAGGCTCAGTTTTTGCGCCTTGTCACAAATTCCCGCCGCCATCATTTGATGGATCACTAGAAAAATACGTCGGCGTCTACAGCAAGTTCAGTGACGCTTTGAGGCTAGCATTAAGATCAGAAGGTCTTCACTTGCAAGTTGAGCCTCGTAATGATCCGGCTGGCATTGTCAAGCCGATATCGGTTATGTTGCAAGCCATATCACAAACCGTATTCGTTGGACACATTACCGACGTATCGACGCCCGTAGTTCTTAATTTCTCTTCTTTTGATCCCGACAAGCGCCCGCAGCGAGTTCACATGCATTTGCGGGCCTACGGACGAGATGGTTTATAAAGGAGCCGATGCAATGTTGAGCATGAAGATTACAGAAGAGAGCTGGAAAAAGAAAAAAGCCTTCCGCATCTCGCGTGGAATAATGGATGTATCCGAGGTAATCGTAGTTGAACTCAGTGATGGCGTATATCGAGGCTTTGGCGAATGCAGCCCAACTGACCATTATGGCGAGTCAATGGCCTCGGTTCTTGCGCAATTGAAATCCATCTGCTATGCCGTTGCCGGCGGCGTCAGCCGCAAGGAAATACAGGAATTATTGCCCGCAGGGGCGGCGCGGAATGCGCTTGATTGCGCATATTGGGATTTCGAGGCTAAGAAAAGCGGCGTGCCTGCTTGGAAAACCGCTGGAATTTCCGAACCGCGCCCCATTCAAACCGCCTATACGCTCAGTCTAGAAAGTCCAGAAGAAATGGCCGAAATTGCGCGGCAGGAGGCGTGCCGTGGACTGCTTAAGCTGAAGCTCGGGGATGATGATGATATTGCGCGCGTGGAAGCGGTGCGGGCCGCCGCGCCTGACGTCCGTGTTATCGTGGACGCCAATGAAGCCTGGACCATGGGAAAGTTGCGAACATACGCGCCGGAATTGATGCGTCTTGGCGTCACACTGATCGAGCAACCGCTGCCCGCCGAGCATGATGAAGAGCTGGAAGGCTATGAGTCCCCCGTTCCCCTTTGCGCGGATGAGTCCTGCCATGTGGCGGCTGATGTGGAGCAAGTTTCCAAACGATATCAATTCGCCAATATCAAGCTTGATAAGACGGGCGGCCTTACCGAGGCCTTAGAGCTGGTTTGGCGCGCGCAGGCGGCAGGATTGCGTTTGATGGTCGGATGCATGGGTGGAACCTCGCTTGCCATGGCGCCGGGACTGATCGTGGCAAGCTATTGCGAGGTCGTGGATCTCGACGCGCCGCTATTGCAATCGGAAGATCGTGAACACGCTTTGCGTTACGACGGCGGCATCATCCATCCGGCCAGTGGCGAATTGTGGGGTTAACGGTATGACGCCCACGCTTGTTAGCCCCGACAGCACTATGGTTCTATGGGCGATCCTTGCCGTCCTGACGGTTTTTGGCTTCTGGGCGGAAACGCGCTGGTGGGGACAGCGTGTATCTGGCGTGGCGCTGGTGGTGGCAATATCATTTGTACTCTCGAACCTGAATATTATTCCGCAGGAATCTTCAGTTTACGATATAACCTGGTCCTATTTTATTCCATTCGCAGTTCCTCTACTCTTGTTGCAAGCGGATTTACGACGGATCCTGCGTGAGTCTGGCCCTATGCTGATGGTTTTCTTTGCTGGGGCTGTTGGTACGGTATTAGGCGCCATTATTGGCTTTAAGCTGCTGCCCATGGGAGACGCCGGCTCGACGCTGGCCGGTATGTTTGCTGCATCCTATATTGGCGGTTCAATGAATTTTGCCGCTGTAGCCTCCGCCCTCCATTTTGATGCTGAGGATGTCCTGGCGGCGGCGGTAGCGGCGGATAGCGTGGCGGGAACCTTGTATCTGTTATTTTTAGCAGTGCTTCCGGGCCTTCCGTTTCTTAAGAACGCATTCGGGTCGAGCACGAAGTATAACGGTGATGGTGCGGGAGAGGCGCATAAAGGCCCTGTAAAATTTGACGTGGTTCACCTGACCATGGCGATTGCCTTAAGTCTTTGTATTTTTGCGCTATCGGAAGGCATAATGGGGGTTTTGGGGGAACCCGATTTTACCATTGTTGCCATTACCGCCTTTTCGGTGTTGGCTGCAACCATAGTGCCGCGTCACGTCGGTAGTCTGTCCGGGGGCTTGGAGTTCGGCATGATATTGATGTATTTCTTTTTCGCGGCAACCGGTGCCCAGGGCAATCTTATGCTGCTTCTGGAGCTTGCGCCGGTGTTGCTGATGTTTTTATTGATCCTGTTATTGGTCCACTTCGTAATTATGATTTCTTTTGGTCGCCTGCTTAAAGTGCCATTGGCGGAGACGATCATCGCCTCCAACGCTTGCGCGCTGGGACCGGCCACGGCGGCGGCGTTGGCGGGCGCTCAGGGCTGGCGCACGCTGATAACGCCGGGCGTTTTATGTGGTACGTTGGGCTATGCCATTGCGAATTTCATAGGCCTGGGCCTGGCTCGGCTGCTATAATTGATACACGGAGGGCAGCATTGCGGCACGTCAGATTGGTTGCGGAGCGAATAATTGGGCTGTGCCTGGTTCTTCTTGGCGTAAGCGCAATTACTTTTGCGATCTCGCATCTCATTCCCACCGATGTTGCGCGAATGATTGCCGGGGACTTCGCCTCGGAGGAGGCAGTTGCCGCCATACGTGAAGAACTCGGCCTCAACCGGCCAATTTGGAGCCAATATTTGATTTATTTAAGGGGTCTGCTTTCAGGCGACCTCGGCGTTTCTATTCAAACTGGTCAGCCGGTTCTTGGCGACTTATTACGTCATCTTCCCGCGACAGTTGAACTGGCAATAATGGCGCTGCTGCTGGCGGTGATCATTGGCGTGCCGCTTGGCGTTATCGCGGCCGTCTATAATGGCCGCTGGCCCGATCATGTGGCGCGGATATTTTCCTTGATCGGCATTTCCACGCCTTCATTCTGGCTTGGACTGATGTTGGTGTTTTTTTTCTATGGCGTGCTTGGCTGGCTGCCGGCCGGAGGCCGGATGGCGGTGGAGCATTTTGGATTTCCTCCGGTAACTGGATTTTATCTTATCGATTCGATTATTGTCGGAAATTTTTCGCTCTTTCTTGACGTTTCACTGCATTTGGCATTGCCGTCTTTATCTCTGGCGTTTCTTCTGATGGGAGGGTTTGTCCGCCTTATCCGCGCCTCCATGCTGGAAACGCTGCGCGAGGACTACATACGCACGGTGCGCGCCGCCGGTGTCGGACATTGGCGGATTATCGTAAAGCACGCGCTGCCGAATGCCCTTGTTCCCTTCGTGACCGCTCTTGGACTGTCGTTGGCCAATCTCCTGACAGGCGCTGTGGTGATAGAGGCCATTTTTATGTGGCCCGGCATGGGCAGTTACATTCTGGACGCAGCCGCGGCGCTCGATTTCCCCGCCATCATGGGATTTACGGTCATAGCGGCGGTAATTTATGTGTTGGCCAATTTTGCCGTTGATTTGGTCTATCTACGTCTCGATCCGGCACAGGAGAGGCGATTGTCATGACAAATTCTGCCAACAGCGCCATTTCCCATGGTCGGGGTCTTGTTTCGCGGATAGGGCCGCTGATGTCAAATCCGCTGACCGCGGCGGGCGTCGCTATCGTTCTGATAATGGCGATCGTGGCAATTTTTGCCCCCGTTATCGCGCCGTACGATCCTTTGGTCATCGATATTCGAGGTCGGCTGCTGCCGCCAAGCGCGGCGCACTGGTTTGGCACAGATGAAGTCGGGCGTGACGTATTTTCACGGGTGATCTACGGCAGTCGACTGTCCCTTGGAGTCTCGTTCACGGTTGTGCTCATCGCCGGGGTGATTGGCGCCATGATTGGTTGCTTTGCCGGGTTTGAAGGCGGGCTCATCGAGAGTGTCATTATGAGGATTGTCGATATTATGCTGTCCATTCCTGGCCTTGTAATGGCAATGGCATTGAGCGCCGCCCTGGGGCCTAGTCTGGAGAACGCTCTTATCGCCCTGGTCGTGGTTCTGGTGCCATCCTACATCAGACTGGCGCGCGGCCAGGCGCGATCGGTCAAAGGCAACGCCTATGTTGATGCGGCGCGGCTGTCTGGCTTATCCCGTTGGCATATACTGCGCAAGCACGTGGCGCCGAATAGCGTGCAGCCGGTCATCATTCAGTCATCAGTGGATCTTGGCAATGTTATTCTGGTGGCTGCCGCCTTGAGCTTTCTCGGCCTTGGCGCTCAGCCGCCTGAGCCGGAGTGGGGCGCGCTGGTAGGAACGGGAAGAAACTATTTTCTTGATCATTGGTGGTGCGTCGTCTTTGCCGGCGGCGCGATTGTGTTGACCGCCATTGGGTTCAATCTTCTGGGAGATGGGCTGCGGGACTTTCTAGACCCCCGCCATTCAGAAGGGCGGTAATAACCATGCGGCCAGTTCTTTCGATCAAGGATCTAACGCTGCACTTGCAACATAGCGGTAAATGCACCCCGGTTCTTTCAGGCATTACGCTTGAGGTTATGCCCGGCGAGATTGTAGGCTTGGTTGGCGAATCCGGCAGCGGCAAGTCCATAACATCTCTTGCCGTCATGGGTCTGCTGGATGTTGATGGTGAGGCGAGAATATCCGGTCGCATTGCTGTTCTTGGTCAAGATGTTATTTCGATGGCGGAAGAAGATTTTCGGCGCATGAGAGGCGCCGATATGGCGATGGTTTTTCAAGAGCCGATGACCGCACTCAATCCCATCTGGCGCGTGGGCGAGTTGATGATTGATGTGATCCGCACGCACCACCGGAAGATACGGCGGAATGAAGCCCACTCCCTTGCTGCAAGTTTGCTTGCCGATATGCATATCCGCGATGTTGAGCGGGTATTGCAGGCTTATCCTTTCGAACTTAGCGGCGGCATGCGGCAGCGTGTGCTCATTGCTCTTGCTTTTGCGTGCCATCCAAAGCTGCTGATTGCGGATGAACCAACCACCGCCTTGGACGTAACGGTGCAGGCGCAGATTTTGAGCTTATTGAAGGAAATGGCCCGGCGTCATAATACCGCGGTATTGTTCATTTCCCATGATCTTGGCGTGGTATCGGAGCTGTGCGCCCGCCTTTATGTCATAAAAGACGGCAAAATAATGGAGGCAGGATCTACAGAATCCGTGCTTTTAAGGCCTCAATCCAGCTATACCAAGGCGCTTCTGGCCGCTTTGCCGGAATTTTCACCGCCACGGCAACCATTGCCCATTAATGGCATCAGTCAAATATCGCCGATCTATCACCAGCGAGAAGAATCAAGAAGCGGCGCATCTTCTCTTCTCGAGGTCAGCGACCTGCATGTCGAAGCCAAGCGTAAGAGCATGTTTAGTACGCGGACATCAGATACGATTCCCATCTTGAAAGGGGTAAGCCTTTCCCTGCGCCCAGGAACAACCTTGGGGGTGATCGGAGAAAGCGGCTGTGGTAAATCCACGCTTGCCCGCACCATCGTCGGACTTATCCGGCCGACCAGCGGAGCGGTTAAGTTTTGCGGTCATCAAATCAGCGGGCCGGGTCCAACGCTATCCAAGCAATTGCGCCAGGGATTGCAAATGGTGTTTCAGGATCCACGATCGTCGCTTAACCCCAGAATGCGAGTGTGGGAGATACTGACGGAACCTTTATTGGCTTTGGGCAGGATTTCCGAGTTGGAACGCCGCCAGCGTGCGGCTGTCTTGGCTGATCAGGTGGGTTTGTCGAAATATGGGCTTGACCGCTACCCCCATGCATTCTCGGGCGGCCAGCGCCAGCGCATTTCCCTGGGTCGCGCCCTGTCCACGGAACCAAGACTTCTCATTCTTGATGAACCCACCTCCGCCCTTGATGTTTCCATCCAGGCGCAAATCTTGAACCTATTGCTGCGATTGCAAGATGAATTAGGCCTGTCCTATCTTTTTATCAGTCACGACGTTTCTGTTATTCGGCATATGGCGGACGAAGTGATTGTCATGCGGTCGGGCGAGGTTGTGGAGGCAGGCAGGGCCGGCCAGGTTTTGGGGTCTCCGCGGCATCCTTATACCCGGCAGTTGATCATGGCGGTTCCCAAGGTGCGACAGGCCTCATAAAAAAGTCGTTTTCTCAAAATTGTTTTACCAACCCTCAAAGCGCCAAGGCAAATTTTTGCGCTAGTATCGAGCTTGAGAAAATATATTTCATAACATGGGGTGAGAAATAATGATACTTTCTGGATTATCACGAAGGTGGGTTCCTATTGGGCTCAGCGCGGCGCTCTTTAATTTCACGGCTATTTCTGCGGCCCTTTCAGGCAGCGTTGACGGGTTTTACGATAGATTCATGGGATTTTGCACCAGTGGCGCCGAACAGGAGATGAAAATCACGCCGGAAAGCGCCGGTAAAGCCTGTGCGTGCCTTTATGATTATTCTGTTGATAAGACTCCTGAAGCTGTGAAAAAGAATATTTTATCCCTTTCCGCCGAAGCGACTGTGGCTGATTTTGACGCCGTTTACGTCAATTCAGGTCTCTCCCGCGAGGTGCTGGATGATATCACCCAGATGTATCTGGTCTGTTCCAGACAGCACGGGATAAAAAAGGAAGATCAATAGGGGACGACTACCGGGAGACATGGGTAATGATGCATAAATGGGGCTCTATTCGATTTGTTTTTATCGCGGTTGGATTGCTGATTTTTGCAAAGAGCGCTGACGCTGGAGTCAAAAATTTAACAGAGCTGCCGTCACGTGCGGTATCGCAGCTTGAAACCGCCGTTGCTGATCTTGACCGTTTTGGGGTGTTGGGGGCTGTCCTCAAGCTGGAAGGCGATGCCCTGAAGCCTACAACTATTGCCTATGGGCATGCGGACCTTGAGCGGAAAATTCCTATGGACGCGGAGCGGACATTTCTGGTCGGCAGCCAGACCAAGATGTTTACTGCGGCAGCTATAATAAAGCTCGCTCAGGCGGGAAAATTGGACCTTGATCAGTCGGTTTCCACTTACATACCCGAGTTTAGAGAGGGCGCGCATATCACCATACGCCATCTTTTGCTTCACCAAAGTGGCATTGGCGACGGCTCCAGCCTGTTAGCGCCACCGCATCTAATGCCGCGCATTACGATGGATTTTGCCAATCTATTGATGATCTCCCGCATCGTTGGGCAGGAATTCAAGCCAGGGGAGCGCTATTCCTACAATAATTCAGGATACTCGATTCTAGGGCAGGTGATCGAGCGCGCCAGCGGCATATCGCGCGCCAGTTTTATCCGGCAACACATTCTCGCGCCGCTCGGCATGACGGCGACTTATATTGGCGGTCAGGAAAAATGGCCTCATGATCAAATGGCTAGAGGATACGAATGGAATAAGTTGTGCGAATGCGCGCAAGCAACCCATAATCCCCCGGATCTTTCCTGGGCTTCTGCGGCCGGGGATATGATTTCCAATGCGGAAGATCTGATGATATGGCTGCGGGCGCTAGGCGACCCAACAAATCCAACCGGCCTGACGCTTGCCGATCTGATGACAGAAACGTTGGCCATCAATGAGCCAGGCGCCATGAACCGCTATGGCCTTGGCCTGGCGGGTCAGGTTGCCGGTGGATTACAGGTTTGGGGGCATGGCGGCAGTATCAATGGATATTTCAGCGTTTCTCTTATAGAGCCTCAATCAGGCATTCGGGCGACGATCCTTTTAAATCTTGTCGGGGATAAGATGTCATCTGAAGTCTATAGCGGGACCGTCCGCGCCATGCTGGACATCATGACTGTTGCACTGACCTGGGGGGTGGCGGAAACCGGGCGATGAATTTCGATGAGATTGGCATTGGCCAGGGTAATAATGCCCCGCTTCTCTTTCGCCTTCAGTTTGCGCAAAAGAAGGCATGGGAGCGGGCGATCCGTATGGATTTTCCTATAGGCGCGAATTTCCCGATCGAGTTCATGCCGGCAATAATGGATATGACTGAGCCCGCGGTTGAGTTTTTCTTCCGCCTGGCCGACAAGCGCAGGTGTTTCTTTGGGGTGCGGTGGTCGCCTGCGTGTTCTCTCGACGCGCCAGCTGATTTTGTGCTCAGCGCCCTGGAGCTTTGTGGCGAGGGCGCCGCAGTTACCTTTGAGAGTGTGCGGTCGTGGATTAAAGTGATATCCCGGTCCGATCATCAGCCGTTTTCACGATGTCCAGAATTTCTGGAAATAGGCATCGTCGATTCCTGGCGAGATCCCCCATCACATGTAATTTGGCAGCCAAGCCATGGCAAGGATTGGCCGCTGGATGCTTTGGCGTGGCTGCCGCCTTACCTTCAAGAAACAGACATCAATTATATTGCAATCGAGGCCGGTTACCGGTCGCCTCTTGATCATTGGTTCGGCTTGGAGATATCGCACAAAAACAAATTATATCAAATAGACCCGCTGTCCTTAAGTTCTGTTGCTCAATGGATGCTGACATAGTCAGAGGTACAACAAAGCAGCTTTTCTTCACTGTTAGCAGATCTATCACGGCTCCGCGTATTTCCTATGAGCTTTCTTTTTTATTTTTATCGCCTTATCCGCTGTCTCGTCCATGACGTTAAAGAGGGGTGAGAGGTATCTTTCTGTTGTTCGCAGGTCTTGATGGGAGATAGATAAGCAGCAAGAAGCATGTCAAATTCATCAGGGATTTTATCCAACTAGTGAAGCAGCTTATTCTTGATCATGATGTAACGGTCAAGATTGAAGTTATATTTATCCCGCCTTATAACGTGAAGGCTCACTTCTTTTTCTGTTTTTCGTACATTTCGACAGCCTCCATCATCCCATCGCCAAATTGCCCAAGGAGGCTAACGGCATTGTCGTGGGCATTCATTTGGGCACTGATAGTGGGAGCGTGAGACAGCTTATTGATGAGCGCGCGCATGCGGGCGCTGAGTTCTTTCTTGGTCATGTGCAGGAGGTCGTAGTGAAGCGCCTCCTCAGCTTTTTGGTCTACCCTCATTCGGGGCGGCAGGAATAGTTGCACAAGGACTGTCATGGCGTAAGCGGCGCAGCCCTTTATGCCGCCGATCTCAATCTCTAGCTTGTCGTTGGTGACAAACAAGTAAGCCGACAGCGTGAGAAAGTATTCCCAGACGATAAGGCCGTTCTTGAAGATGGGTACTTGATCGGGGTTTCGTGGGCCGATGATCTTGACCTTGGCCGTGGTGGGATCCAGGAGGATGTCATCAGGATGAGGATAAAGCTCGGGTTCCGGTAAGCCTTGGGCCCTGGCTTTAGCGATAATGGCCTCATGCTTTGCCTTGAGGTCGGCATAATGGGAGTACTGTTTAATGGTTTGCTCAAAGGCTTTCTGCTCCTCTGCTTTAAGGAGTTCATAAAGCTGTTTCTGGGCCAAGCGATTGCCCTTCAGCGCCGTGGCGACCATGCTGCGCAAAAGGGCTTGCGAGGCAGGGAGTTCGACGGGTTTGCCGTTTTCGTGCAGCTGCAGGAGCCGATAAATCTCCTGCTCAAATTGGCTGTTGGAAGGACCATCCGCCAGCTTCAAGGGCTTTGGAGTAGACCGCTGTTTCTTGGGCCTCCCCTTGGGGTTGCCGGAGCGCCCTTTCTGGAAGCGGTGATTGGCTGGCGGCTTGCCGTAGCCGGTTTCGTGAGCGGTGGCAGACGTTGCTTTTTTGCGGGATGAGGTGGTCATCAGTTGATTTCCAAACGGGAAGCGGAAAATAGGAATGAGGATTGCCCATGGCTTGCGCCAAGGCAGCCAAGTTCTCGGATAGGGTCCATGTCCTCCTTATTTTGCGCGCACCTGGTTGACTGGTTCAGGAATCGCGCGCCGCTCCTCCGCTAAATCCTCGAACGCCTCGCCAGTGGCCGCCAGGGTGGCCGCCTTGCCGGTGTAAGCCTCAAAGCGACGGATGATGGTGTCGCAGTAGCGGGGATCGTATTCCATCAGTCGAGCGGTGCGGCCGGTCTTATGGGCGGCAATCAGCGTGGCGCCGGAACCGCCAAAGGCGTCCAGGATAATGTCGCCCCGCCGCGTAACAGGTACGTCAGACAGAGCTGGGATGACATCTTCGGGGCCTTCAGACCAGTCCACCCGGCTGTCCGCAGCCCCTTCCAACGCCAGGTCGATCTCGGCCAGGGAGAAGCCAGTGACAGATACATCAAAGTCCAGCTCCATCAGCCCTTGCAGCTCGATGGCCAACATCTCCTGATCCCAGCCGGCATTGAGCGCCAGCTTGTTGTCGGCCAGCACATAGGCCCGGCGTTCGGCTTCTGAAAGATGGGATAAGGCCAAGGTAGGTACAGATATCATGCCCAACAACTTGGCGGCGGCCACCCGGCCATGGCCGGCGATGATCTCGCCGGCGTCACTGACCAGCACTGGATTGGTAAACCCGAACCGCTCGATGCTGTCGGCGATCTGCCGGATCTGTTTCTTGGAATGGGTGCGGGCGTTGCCGGGATAGAGGCGTAAGTCCGAGATGGGGCGGTCGATAACAGGGGTAGAGGACATGAGCAAGCTCCTTAGGCGCTGAAGAAAGGCTCATGCCTCGCATTCTCCCGAACATCGCCAATGACATCTATCCGGACAGATGTCCGGGTCAAACGGATCGGGGGGGGTAGGGTTGGCCGGTTCTGCCGACCGTCGGCTGGTGGATTTGCGGGAGTAGTTTTAGCCCCCAGGATTAGAAGCGGAGAATTCTTATATAAAGGGCGCTATTTAAGTTGACTTCCTCGCAATGAGAGCTAATGTCCCGCCACCGTGCTACTGGCCGGGCTATATGGCGGCACGGCGCCCTCCAAAGCCCGGTTGGGGAAAAGCCCTCTCGATCGAGAGGGCTTTTTTGTTGGGTCGAATATTCTTGATGATGGCGGCATACTATGGATAGCTACGTGCGGCTGCGTGTGACACGGTGAATCTCCCGGCCGTAGCACGCTGGTTCTTGACGGATCGGCGGAGCGCCATGTGGGGGATCTGGGAGTCCCCACCACGCAGCCCCCTTTATCCTAAAGGCGCCAAAACAGTCGCTGGCGCTCTGTACCAATTTTTGGTATATTATCCGCTAGCTGTTTGGAGACGCCCATGGCCAGGAATACATCAGTCTCGTTGGGCGATCATGAGGCATTCGGGTTTGTGCTTGGGGCATTGGCTGAAGCTGCACAGCCGGCCGAGATAGCGGTCGCTTCCGGGCTCGAACAGGAAGGCGTTGACCTGATGGTTGGTGACGCTGCTGCCGGTTCCGGCCTCATACGCTTGGCGCAGAGCGAGGTCGCGGGCGCGGGTGCCGCTTGCGGGCGGCGTTACGGCGGTTAGCGATGCGACCGAGCGCATATCTGATCGGCAATTCGTCAATGGTGTGCGGGTCGTAGTCTTCCAGATACTCGCGGGCCTGTGCATGGTTCGGGTGATCCGGGTTTTCATAAGCGTCGAGCAGGTCATAAAAACCGGGAATGCCGCCGCAATCCTCGGGCGGGGCCGCTCGTTCGCCGCCCAAATAATGTGGATAGTCCATGCCCGGATCGCCCTGGCGGATATCGGAGATGACAACGCGCATGCGCCAGTCGTCGCCGAAATCGTAGACATAGGTGAGGATGGTCCTTTTCGGTTTGCAGATGTCGCGCAGGCGCACCGAACCGGCGTTGCGGCTGGGCTTGTCGCCCCAGTCCTCCACCATGGACGGGATGTAGCGGTAGGTCTTGTCGGAAAACTCCCAGAGATGGTAGTCGAACCAGCCCATGAGCTGCTGAATGGTCTCGTGCAGCGCCTTCAGCGTCATCGAGGTCGGCGCTTCCATCTCACGCCAGATCAGCGGATCGGTGTCTTCGAGTTCGACGCGGATGGTCGCGATTTCGTTGAAACTCTCGAAGTCTTCGGCAGATTTTTGCTTGGGTTTGTGGAGCATGGCTTACTCCCTGACCAGGTCGGCGCCGATGCGCAGCCGGTCGACATAAGTCTGATAGGCGAAATGACGGTCGCGTTTACGGCCGGTCGTCTCCCTGAGAACGCCGGCCCTTTCCAGCGCCGCGACGGCGCGGATCGCCGTTGGCTTGGTGGCGCCAATGAGGCGCATGGCGGAAGCGATGGTGACGACGGGGTGGCGAGGTAATTCTTCGAACAGCCGCAATATGGTGATGGATGCCGCGTCGTCGGCGAGGATCCTCGCCCGGTCGGCGGCGACAATGGAGAAGAGATCACGCGCGGTTGCCGTCGCCTCGTCGGCGATCGCGGCGACGCCATCGAGAAAGAAGTTCGTCCAGCCCTCGAAGTCGCCATCGAGGCGGATGGCGTTCAGGCGCCGGTAGTATTCCTCGCGGTGGCGCTTGAAGAAGAGGCTGAGATAGAGCAGCGGCGATTTCATGAGCCCCCAATGCTCCAGGAGGAGCGCGATCAGAAGCCGCCCGATGCGGCCATTGCCGTCGAGATAGGGGTGGATGGTTTCGAACTGGGCATGGACGAGGCCGGCGCGAACGAGCGGCGGCAAGCCGTCTTCCTTATGCATATATCTCTCAAGGTCGCCGAGAAGCTCCGGCAGCAACGGATGGGGCGGCGGCACATGCATCGCGTTGCCCGGCCGGCTGCCGCCGATCCAGTTCTGGCTGCGGCGGATCTCGCCGGGCTGCTTGTTCGCACCGCGCGCGCCCGTCATCAGCCGCCGATGCGTCTCATTCAAGAGCCGCATGGAAAGCGGCAAACCGTTCGCGCGCGTCAACTCCTCCCGCGCATAGGCAAGGGCGTTGAGATAGTTGCAGACTTCCTCGATATCAGCATTTGCGGCCGAGCCTTCCTCGGCCTCGAAATTGAGAAGATCGACAAGCGTCGCCTGCGTGCCCTCGATCTGGGACGAGATCACCGCCTCCTTACGGACGAAGGCATAGAGAAACCAGTCAAACGAGGGAACCATCTCTCCGGCGAGATCGAGCCGCATGAGCGCTCCCTCGGCGGCATGCAGGCGCTCGGCAAGGCGGCCGTCGAGCGAAAGCTCCGGCGCGCGTGGCGGCAGGGGCAAGGGTACGAAGGCGGCGACGTCCTCGCCGCCGACGGCAATGCGCTCATAGCGACCGGTCTGGCGCTGCATGGTCTGGTGGTCCTGTCCTGGCGGCGGAACGTTCCGGCCCAAGGCACATCTACGTTCCTGTTCGATTTCGTTAGGAACGGATATTTGACTTTAGGCCAATGAAAGTCAAGTGGTCGTTACTAACATTACGCGCCATGCCAAACTGTAGGCAATCGGGAGCAGAGATCCCGATATGAAATCCGTTTATTCCGCACTCGCAATCTACCTCACTGGGCCGATAACGCCATCAACCCCGTCCTCATCGCCCCGGCTACAACTTTCGCATCCTCATCAAGTGACTGAAATTTTTATTGCGCCAAATCCTGGCCGTGGCCCTCGCTCTCTATTCAGCGTATAAATACGTCGACGATTATCTTTTGAATAGGTTGATAAACTCTATCTGGCAGTCGGCAAAGTCTTTGACGTTGCGGGTGGCGACAGCAAATCCATGGGCCCTGGCAATGGCGGCGATCTGACCGTCAGGGCTGCTCATGGGACGGCTCATTTTCCACCTCTCGCTCATAATCTTGCCATAGAGTTTGGCCGCTTTTTCATCAAAGGGTAAAATCCGGGCGGAAAAAGCCAGCGTCATGAATTGGTCAAACCGTTCCGGCAGGCTGACCATGCAGAAACCATCCCAGGGTAATTTACTTGACTTCCTCGCAATAAGAGCTAATTTCCCATCACCATGCTACTTCCGGACTGAGCTCGGCATGGCGAGGTCCAAGGTCCGGCAAGGGAGCCCCCTCGCGGGGCTTTTTCTTTGTGCGGGGCCGAGTAATCAAGTTTGGTGCTCCTGGGCTGGATCGCTCAGACTGGCTTTAGCTTATTCCGGAACCCCGTGCGGTTATCCCACCTTTGTCCCACAATGCAGCCCCGTTATCCCACTATCGGGTGTTATTATCCCAATTTCATCCCGGATCAGCCCAGTTTCATCCCAGTATAAGATGGTTTTATCCCGCTATCCGCACCGATATCCCACCTTCATCTCAAATAAAGGCGGCGCCATCCCACTTGATATTTGAGGCGCCAAGGCTGAGTGATAAAGGGAAATATGCTTAAATTACAAGATATTGAATGAAGTGAGGCTGCCTCAATCCAGCCAAATCGTCGAGAAAGATCCCGATCTGTTACACAAAGCCCATTTCCCTGATACTTAGGAATAAATACCCTGTTCCTGAGAAAAATATTCCCTATTCTGGGGATTGGGAATTTTCTCCTTAAGCTACTGGCGTTATTTAGGAAAAGCCGTGAAATTTGTGCCTTCGCACCGCCTAAAACTAAGAAATACGCTGTTCTTTGCCAAGAACAGGGAATAACAGGCAATGGGTACACCTGACCATACCAGAGACCAGTTCGCGCCTGACTGCCAGCGCCGCCACCTATTTTTTCCTTAATTATCAATGAGTTACGTGGTTTTCAGCACCTGCCGCAAGGCCGCGAACTGTCGCGTGGCTTTGGGATGTGGGTCGCTTCAGCGGGCAGCATGCAGCCTGTCTGTCGTCAAACAGCTCTCGATACGCGGCAACGGCGTCGCTATGTGGTGACGTGATGGGCCATGCCGTGATGGAAGGCTGGCGCTTATTCTCTGTTCACCCAATCGCATAGAATTCATGGCATAAGCGAATGCTCATTGATTCTGTCGAAAGAAAAGGCGGCTGACAAAGCAGCCGCCTGGTAGGCTTTTCCTACTCTGGCTTATGATCAGAAGCGATATTTCGCCTCCACCCCCCATTCCCGTGGCCGGGCATATTGAACCGAGGCGATGCCAAGGCTCGTCAGCGCGTTGACGCCGAAGAGATTATAGGTCTTGTTGGTCAGATTGGTGCCAAACACCGCAATCTCCACCGCGTCATTGGCTGTCAACAAGGTGGCGCGGGCATTGACCAGGCTATAGCCCGGCTGCGCAATAAGTTCCGAGTTAAACACGTCGTGATAGACCCGACTGCGGTAGAAGTAGTCGCCGCGCAACGTGAGCTGGCCAAGATTCCCCACCGCAAAGCCATATTGCATGCCGACGTTGGCGGTCCATTTCGGCGTCTCGATCAACTTACTGTCGATGGTAAAGGTCACGCCCGGATCAAGTTTGCGGTATTCCGCATCGGCGTAGCCCACCGCGCCGTTGAACACCAGTCCTTCCGCCGGTTCCGCCACCACTTCCAGCTCCACGCCCTTGATGCGGGATTTGGCGGCGTTATCGATGGTATTGATGAAGCTGAGGCCCACCGGACGGATGACGTTGACCTGCATATCCTTATAGTTGCTGTAAAAGGCGGTGGCGTTGAAACGCAGGCGGCGGTCGAGGAGGTCGGATTTCAAGCCGACCTCGAAGTTGTCGAGCTTTTCCGGATCATAGCTGGTGACATCGACATTGGAATTGGCGCGGCTGTTAAAGCCGCCGCTGCGGAAGCCCTTGGAGAAGGAGGCGTACAGCATGACCGAATCCGTCGCCTGGAAATCCAGGCTGACTTTGGGGGTAAAGGATGACCAGTCATCAGAAAGACTGAGCGGACCGACGAATGTTGTGCCCAAATTTGCCCGTACCGCGACGACGTCATAGCTTTTTTTCTCGTGCGTGTAGCGAGCGCCGATGGTGAAGCGCAGTTTGTCGATGACATTGACGTTCAGCTCGCTGAAGGCCGCGTAACTGTTGGTTTTGACGTTGTTGCTGTCAAGCCGGGACAGGTCCATGGGAATGAAGTCGGACAGGCCCGAGGCGATCCAGGCGATGCTGTTATCGGATGCCCGTTCGCGGAAGTAATAGAGGCCCACGAGCAGATCGGCGCGGTCGTTAAAGAGCGGCGTGGTCAGTTGCAGTTCCTGGCTGAACTGCGTCTGCTCGTCATCATTGATGACTTCCAGATAGGGCAGCGGCGAGCCATCGGTTTCGCGGGCAAACAGCAGCTCCAGATCGCGATAACTGGTGATCGACTTAATTCTGACCGGCGAGAGATCAACGTCGATGACGCCGGAGACGCCCCAATTGTCCACATTGCTGACGCTGGGGCCGGTGGCGTGGGTCAGATAACGGTCATTGGTGATGTAGGCGGCGGTCAGTGGCGTGCCCAGAGAGGCGCCGACGGTGGCGTTATATAGACCGAGAAGGGCCGTATTGGCGATGCCTACCAGGCTTTGCGGCACCGATTCCTCGCGCCGTCTTGTGCCGTCCACGGTCAAGGTAAAATCAATATTTTCCGAGGCGTTCAGCAGGAACACCGCGCGCCCGACCAGGGCGTCCTGATCGCCCAGGTCCAGGTCGTCGATGGAGCGGCGCTGATAACCGTCGCGATTGAGCGATGCCACGGAGACCTTCGCCGCCAGGCGGTCGGTGACGATGGGAAAATCAAGGGACGCGCGGCCATCGATGCGGTTGTAACGCCCCACGGTCGCCTGCACATAGCCGCCAAGTTCGCCAGTCGGTTTTTGCGAGGTGAAGCTTACCGCGCCGCCCACGGTGTTGCGGCCAAAGAGCGTGCCCTGCGGACCGCGCAAAACTTCGACCCGCTCCAGATCGAGCACATCAAGGAGGCTGCCGGTGGAGCGGCCGAGATAGACGCCGTCCACGTATATGCCGACGCCGGGGTCGCTGGTGATGGCGAAATCGCCCTGACCGACGCCGCGAATATAAACCTGCGCCGCTGAGCCGCCGGCGGCGCCGCCCGCCGCGAAAGTGACGTTGGGCGCCAGGCGCAGCACATCGGCGATGTTGCGGGCGGATCTGACTTCCAGATCTTCCGCTCTGATCGCGGTCACCGCCAGGGGAACGGTTTGCAGACTTTCTTCCCGTTTGCGCGCGGTGACGATGATTTCCTCGATCCCCAGCCGAGCTTCCTCGGCCGCCACGGCGGGGTAGGCGTGAAACAAGGCGACGCTGGCGGTCAACGCCAAAGAAGCGCCGGCGACAGCGGCTATTGCACGGTTTTCGATCGCAAGAGAATGGTTGGACATAGATGGTCTCCCTAAATTGGTCGTCGGTCGTTTTGTTGTCGCTTCCTCGGCATATCAACGGGGAAGCTGTTGTCTGCTCTATGGAACCTACCGGGGCTGCCGCGGCCTTGAATTTTGCGCCATGCGGCCATTGACTAAAACTTACCGTTTAGTTAAATATGTGTCAATAACTAACCGATCAGTATGGTTATCAAACCGAGAATCTTGACCCGGATGAAAAAAATATTAAAAAATAATATGTTAGGTAAACGCCGGGCGATTCCGGACGGTTATTTCAAATTCTTTCAGATGACGGTTGGATAGGGATGGCCGCCCCGCGACGCATATCACGCGATAAGATACTCGATGTCGCCGCCGATCTATTTGCCGAAAAAGGCTATGACGGCACTTCCATCACCGACATCACCGATGCGCTGAAAATCACCCGCCCCACGCTCTACGCCCACGCCAAAAGCAAGGCCGATCTGTTGGAGGGCATCAACCAGCGTCTGCTGGACTTCTTCAAGGGCAATTTTGCCGCCTTCGTTCGGCCGCAAGACCCGCCAACGAAACGAATCGAAGGTTTCATTCGCCTGCAATTGGACGCCACGCGGTATTTTCCGTCCTCGTTTCGCTTGGCGATGCGCAGCGCGCATGACGCCAGCCTGCCCCATAGTCCGGCGCTGCAGGAAATGTGGCACCATCATGACGAGGTGATGTCGCGGGCCATCGAGGAAGCGCAGCAAAAAAATCAGATCACCCGGGAAATACCGCCAAAGATTCTCAAGCACCTGATCTGGGGCGCGCTTAACGAGATTCCTTATTGGTATCGCCCTTTTGGTCCGTTATCGGCGGAAGAGCTGACGGGCCATATCTTGAACTTTCTGACCAGCGCCGTGCCGCCGGGGGGCAGCAAGGATAAAGTGGTAAAACACTATGTCTCGCGCGCCGACAGCATGGAGGTGGCCCGCGAATGGCGCTTTGAAACCTGCTCGGTGGGTGAGCACAAAGTGATGACCCGCGCCCATGTGCCCACACATTCCATTCTTTACGGCACCCACCAGATGACGGCGGCCATTGCCGGCCTGGTCATCTGGACCTGCGAGAGTTTTTTCCGCGAGGTGCCGCAGCCGCGCAAGGGCGAATGGGTGCTGCAGGATTTGTCCCTGCGCTTTTTTCCTCCCATCGTCGGCGGCGTTATCTTGTGCCAGGCAGAGCGCAGCCTGTTTACCCGCAAGATAGAGATTTGGGACGTCAAGGTAACGCACGAAGACCACCAGGAAGCGCTGTGCCTGACGCGGGCCATCTACGGCAAATAATGGCGAGCTCCGCCGTCAAGCGCGGCGCTGAATTTTTTCGGCTTAACTCAATTTTACGTTAGGCAAACATGATGGAACCAGAACTAGAGCGACCCGTGCCAATGCCCCTGCTGCTGGCCGACAAGGCGCGCCGGGATGGCGAGCGGGTATTGGCGGTGTTTGATGACGTCACCCTAACTTACGCCAGCCTTTACGATCAATCCATGGCTTTGGCCGCGGCGCTGGCCAAACGCGGCGTCGGCAAGGGAGATCCCATCGTCATCCTGATGGGCAATGAGCCGGAAATACTGGTGAGCATGTTTGCCCTGGCCTATATCGGCGCGCTGGCTGTGCCCACCAATCCGGCGCTCAAGGGGCAAAGCCTGGCGCATGTTTTCGCCATCACCAAGGCGCGCTACCTGATCGCGGAGAGCCAGTATTTAAGCCGTACTTACGAAGCCCTGGGCGATGGCAATGCATTGGAGCGCATCATCGTGGTCGGGCGCGATTATATCCCTTCGCAGCCGAAGGAGGAACGCTACGCCGACTTGATGGCGGAAAAGAACCCTTTGCCAAAGCTGGCCATGGAACGCTCCGACCCCTGGATGGTGTTGTTCACCTCCGGCACCACCGGCGTATCTAAAGGCGTCGTGCTGCCGCATCAGCAGCTATCATCGACATCATGGGACATCACCCGTAGCGTCTTTCTGGATGAAGATTCGGTATTTTATACGTTCTACCCGCTGTTTCATTTAAACGCGATCATCTTCGGGCCGCTCGGCTGCCTGATCAGCGGCGGAAAGACCGTCGTGCGCCGCGAGTTCCCCCGCGAGAATTTGCTGAACGAGTTGCACCAGTATAAGGCTACGCATTGGAGCGCCTTGCCGTTTCTATTGCGCGGCCTGCTCGCGCTGCCGCCGCGGCCTGACGACCGTGACATTGCCTTGAAAATCGTCATGTGCATTGGCGTGACCACCGAGATGATTGACGCCTTTGAGCGGCGGTTTGGCTGCAAGCTGGTGGCCGGGTATGGCGCGACGGAATCAGCCATGGTGGGGCTGCCGGCGCCCGCCAAGCTCTGTACCGCCGGCCGACTAAATCCCCGGCATCAGCTGCGCGTCGTCGATGAGGAAGGGCGGGACGCGCCGACGGGGAAAGTCGGCGAGTGGTGGATCAAGACTCACCATGTCTATGACCGCATGCTGGGCTATTACAACATGCCGGAAGCGACCGCTAGCGCGTTCCAGGATGGCTGGTTTAAGACCGGCGATCTGGGATGGCGGGACGAACAAGGGTATCTTCATTTCACCGACCGGGTGAAAGAATCCTTAAAAAGACGCGGCGAGAACATATCCACCTATGAGGTGGAAACCGTGCTCCAGAACTATCCCGGGGTTAGCGGCGCTGCCGTGGTGGGATACCGCGAGGGGCCCGGCGGCGAGGAAGAAGTCCGCGCCTTTCTCGAATTGTCGCCCGGCGCGCCGCCCATTGATCATGCGGCGCTGGTCAGCCATTGCGCCCGGCATCTGGCCTACTTCATGGTGCCAAGATATTTCGATACCGGAGTGCAGTTGCCGCGCACGGCGTTGGGAAAGATCGAGAAACACAAACTGAAGGATTTTCCCCTCTCGGCTTCGACATTCGATGTCAAGGCGGCGGGGATCCGCGTTGAACGATAATATATAAAGGGACGAGCAGATGAGCCAAACGGCAGCCATTATCGGCGTGGGCGAAAGCGACTATTCCTGGGCATCCGGGAAAACCGAGATCGACATGGCGCTCAACGCCATTCGCCTGGCCATCGCCGACGCCGGTCTGGCGGCGTCTGATATTGACGGCTTGATGCGCTTCTCGTTCGACAACGTGGCGCAAAGCAGCGTCGCCGAAGCATTGGGCATCACCGAGGTGCGCCTCGCCTTGGATAGCGCCAGCGGCGCGTCATCGGCGGTCACCTTGCTGGCGGCCGCCGCCTCGGCCATTGCGCTGGGACAGGCGGAAGCCATTGTCTGCTATCGTTCGTTCAACGGCCGCTCGATGCTGCGTTTGGGCCATATGCCCATACCGCCGCGCAATGAGGAGGGCAATGTGCTGGCCGAAGGGGCGAGCCCCTTTGGCGGCGAATTCACCGGACCTTACGGCATGGCCGCGCCATCCTGCGCTTTCGGTCTGTGGGCGCAGGCCTACATGCAGCGTCACGGCATTGCAGAAGATAAGATGATCCGCGCCCTGGGCACCATTGTCACCCGTCAGCGGGACTATGCGACACGCAACCCCAATGCCCTGATGCGCGACAAGCCGATGGATCTTGACGGCTATCTGAAAAGCCCCATGCTGGCGACGCCGTTGCGCAAGGCCGATCTTTGTCTGGAATCCGACGGCGCGTGCGCTTTTGTGGTGGTGGGCAAAAAATATGCGCAGCGCGCCAAAACCCGGCCGGTTTACATTTGGGACGCGGATCAGTGCCTGTCGCCCAATTACAGCAACTTCTTTTTCGATTTCGCCGAATTGCCGCCGCGCATCGGCATCGGCATGATGGATCGCCTGCTCTGCCGCCATAAGATTCGCCATGATGATATCAATGTCTTAGGCATTTACGACGCCTCGTCCTCATCCGTGCTTTATGACCTGGAGAACTTAGGATTCTGCGGGTTTGGCGAAGCGGTGGAACGCATCGCGGACCCGGGTATCGCTATCAATACCAGCGGCGGTCTGCTGGCGGAGGTTTATCTGCAAGGCATGAATCTGGTTATCGAATTGGTCCGGCAATTGCGGGGCCAGGCATTCAATCAAGTCAAGAACGCGCGGTTTGGCGCGCTCTCCGTCGGCGGCGCGCAGGCTGTCGCCTTATTGTCGCATGAGGTTTGTTCATGATCATTCCCTCTCCTTCGGCGGACACGAAGCCCTACTGGCAGGCGGCCGCGCAGGGCGCGCTGATGCTGCGCTTTTGCGAGGCTTGCGCGACATGGCATCATCCCCGGCACGCCCATTGCATTTGCGGCGCTCCCTTGACTTGGCGGCAATCGGGCGGGAAGGGCGCGCTGGTGTCCTTCACCGTGGTGCACTATGGCTTGAATCCCGCACTGGCCGAGCAGGTGCCCTATACCATCACCTTGACCCGGTGCGATGAAGGCCCGCAGATTCTCACCGCGATGCCCGGCGATCATAAAACACTGCGTTGCGGCATGGCCATGACGGTCAGTTTTGATCGCGTCACGCCAACCGTCACGTTGCCGCGCTTCCAACCGGCGCCGGCATGACGGGCGGGCATGACATGAAGGGCCGGATATCGGTGCTGTTTGCGCCGGCGGGCGAGGCGGACGCCTTCGCGGATAATCTTCGCGCTTACGCCAAGGGCGCGGCGGCGTCGGATATCTGCCTTTATGTCGATCTTTATTTCACCAAGCACGCCAACAAGTTTCTGCTGGTGGAAATGTATAAGGGCGATGCGGTGCCCCGAGAGAATGAGTCTTTAAGCGTCATATTCGGCGCGCTCATGCCCGAGAGCCGCCGGGAGTTCATCTATCCCGTCTATTCCGACCCGCCGATGCGCCGCCGGCCGCTGACGGAGCCGTTCGATTCCGCCGTGTTTGGCGGCAGCCGGTATATCAGTGATGCGCCTTTCGGCGCTTTTGCCGCCGCCTATATATTGCCCGGCCAGGAGGAGCAATTTCTAAGAGCGATTGGCCGCGTGGGCGAGAAGGTGTCAGCCAAGGAGCCCGGTTTTCTCTATGCCGACATGTATCGGACGGATACGCCGCAGCGCTACCTGATGGTGGAAGTTTACGCCAGCAAGGCAATGCTCTGGGGACATCAGGATTTTGCGCATACCAAGGCGTTCGCGCAGGAAAAGAAACAGTACGAAGCATCGAAAATATCCGCCTTTACCATTCGCCCGGCCTATTCTTGCGGCGCGCTGGCGCGCGTCCATGATCAGGCTCGGTGTTAGGTACGCTTTATCGAAGGAGACTCATCATGACGAGCTTGCAGGTAGAGATCGGCCCCAAGGACACGTTGCCGCTCATTCTCGCCCGGCGGGCGGCGGCCACGCCGGATCGCAGCTTTGTCGAGGAAGTCGATGGAGAGTCATACAGCTATCAGCGGTTCCATCATCTGGTAATGAAATGGGCGCAAGTCTACCGCAGTTTGGGCGTGGCGGAGGGCGATCGGGTGGCCATCTTCATGCCGCCGGCGATCAACACCGCGGCGTCCTGGCTGGGCCTGTCCTGGCTCAAAGCGATCGAGGTGCCGATCAACACCAATTATCTTGGCGATATGCTGCACTACATCATCGCGGACTCCGGGGCCAAGGTGTTGCTGATCGATGACCGCTATTTGGACCGTCTGATTGATATTGCGGATCGTCTGCCTAATCTGGAATCCGTGATCGTCATGTCGGCCAAGGCTGATCTGCCGAAGCTGAATAAAAATATCGTTGACGGCGATGACTTGCTGTCGTCGACGACCGGCATGGAGGAGGTGGAGGCGCCCAAGCCCTGGAATCTGGCCGGCATCCTCTACACCGGCGGCACCACCGGACCATCAAAAGGCGTGATGATTCCCTGGGGCTATTACATGAATTCCATCCAGACCTTGAATTATCTCACGCCGGACGATGCGTTTTACGCGCCGTTTCCCATGTTTCACGGCACCGGCAAGGTGCCGTTCCTGGCGATGGGCGCATTCGGCGGCAGGGTGATCATCCGCGAGCAGTTCAAGACCCAGGATTTCTGGCGCGATGTCGACACCTATAAATGCACGGTCGGTATTTTGTTGCCGGCGATGGCGAAATGGGTGCTGGCGCTGCCGCCATCCGACGACGATAAAAAACACAGCCTGAAATACGTCACCATGATCAGCGACATCGACGCCTTCCGCAAGCGATTCAACGTCATCGTCAACACCCATTTCGGCATGACCGAGGCGGGCGTTCCCTTGGGCCGTAACAACGTTACAGATAATTTCACCAGTTGCGGCAAGGTCAAGCCGGGCTATGAGGTGCGGATCGTCGATGATCTGGATTATGAAGTGCCGGTGGGCGAGGTGGGCGAGCTCATTGTCCGCACCAGCCAGCCGTGGACGCTAAGCCAAGGCTATTTCGGCAAACCGGAAAAAACCTGGGAGGCTTGGCGCAACGGCTGGCTGCACACCGGCGACGCCATGCGCCGCGATGCCGATGGCAATCATTATTTCGTCGACCGCAAGCGTGATTACATGCGCCGCCGGGGCGAAAATATTTCCTCGTTCGAGGTCGAGGCGATCGTCTCCCAGCATCCCGATTTGACCGGCGTTGCCGCCATCGGCGTGCCCTCCGAGCATGGCGAGGATGAAGTAAAGATCGTCGCCACCCGCCGGCCAGGTTCGACGTTGACGCCGGAGGAGCTCATCCGTTTTCTCATCCCGCGCATGCCCCGTTTCATGGTGCCCCGCTATATCGAATTTGTCGACACCCTGCCGCGCACGCCGTCCACGCAGCACGTGCGCAAAGTGGAGCTGCGGGTCAACCCGCTGAATGATAACACCTGGGATCGCGAGGCCGCCGGCATCGAGATCCCGCGATAACCGCGGGAGAAAAGTACATGGCGCAGCGCCGAATATTTTATGGCTGGTGGATCGTGCTGGCCTCGGTGCTGGGGTTGGGGCTTGGCACCATGCCGCTGGCCATGGCCTCGTTCGG
>QEVO01000003.1 GCA_003577275.1 Pseudomonadota bacterium | reverse complement strand
CGCAGACTGTCGAACAGATGTTCGTTGAGGCATTCATCGCGCAAGCGGCCATTAAAGCTCTCCACAAAGCCATTCTGCATGGGCTTGCCGGGCGCGATGTAATGCCATTCGATCTGCCGGTCCTGTTGCCATTCGAGGATGGCGTTCGAGGTCAGTTCGGTGCCGTTGTCACTCACGATCATGCAGGGATAACCGCGAACCTCTGCGATCCGGTCCAGCTCCCGCGCCACCCGAATGCCCGATAGGGACAGGTCAACCACGGTGGCCAGGCATTCCCGGCTGAAGTCGTCGATGACGCACAGGATCCGGAAGCGCCGCCCGCCGAACAGGCTGTCGGACACAAAGTCCAGGCTCCAGCGCTGGTTCGGCCCCTGCGGGATGGCCATGGGCGCCCGCGTGCCCAGCGCCCGCTTGCGGCCACCACGCTGGCGCACGGCCAGCCCTTCCTCCTTGTAGATACGATATAATTTCTTCCGGTTCACCATCCAGCCCTCCCTTCTCAGCAGAACATGCAGCCGCCGATAGCCGAACCGTCGCCGTTCCGACGATAGCTCCCTCAGCCGCTGGCGCAGCCCTGTATCATCCGGCCTCACCGGCTTGCGCCGGTACACCCGCGGATCAATGCCCGCAAGACCGCAGGCCCGGCGTTGCGTATATCTGGGTATATGATTGAGAACCTACTTGAGTCCTTAGATTCACGTTCAGACGTCGATCGACTAGAGCTCGCAAAACTCGAATATTTATATATCCAAGCGCTTGTTCCTCACTCTAAATACGAGATACCGAACTTATTCCGCGAGCTAGCACGCTCTCCTATGCTTTTTATTCAGTCACTAGCTATGTGTTTTAAAAGGAATGATTCTGGAGTAGATCCCGTTGAATTGTCTCCACTAGAATCTGAAGAACATCTACGCAACGCAGCGAACAATGCTTTCTCACTCCTAGAACATGCCAATATACTTCCAGGCCAAAAGGATGATGGCACAATTAATGTTGATGTGTTGCGGGGCTGGATTAATGAAGCCAGAGAATTGGCAAAGGAATATGGGCGCGCAGAACTTGCCGATCGGTATATCGGTAGGATGCTGTCTAAAGCTACCGTGGGAAAAGATGGCGTGTGGCCAAGAGAAGAAATTCGCCCTGTAATTGAGGAAGTGGCTTCCCGAGAAATGTCAGAAGGAATGGAAATTGGCATTTATAATTCGAGGAGTGTAGTCCAACGTGGCAGCGGCGGAGATCAAGAACGCGAGTTGGCTGCCAAGTATCACGAGTACGCCAATAAGATAAGCAACCAATTCCCCTTCATAGGTAGAATGCTTCTAAATATCGCAAAAATGTATGAACACGACGCTGCCCGGTGGGATAGTGAAGGTAAAGTCGATAGAAGGTTATGTGACTAGGGTTTTACTACTCACTGGCTCTCACTGGATACTCCTAAACTTAATGCCGTTAGCAAAATGTTTGCAAAATGCCATAGGTTCCGCTTTTGTGCCAAACGGCTCAACTTTCATAAATCAAATAATATTATTATAATTCAACAAGATACTGGCGGAGAGGGTGGGATTCGAACCCACGGTACCCTTGCGGGTACAACGGTTTTCGAGACCGCCCCGTTCGACCACTCCGGCACCTCTCCGCATGGGTCTTGGGCTCGTAGCTAAAGAGCCCGGCGGTAAACGGCGCGCACCATAGCGGATGCCCTCGCCCCCCGCAAGGTCGTATTGCCGGTTGTCGATCCCCTCCCCTATGGATAGGATAAATCACGACGAGGCCATCGCACATCGGGGTTTTCCGATACGAAGGGCGCCTCGCCTATGCTGAAAAAAGCAGCGGGTACTGCGTGATGAATGCCACGGATCAACCTTTGCCCCCGAACGACCCGCCACCCTGGTCGATCCTGGTCGAAGCCATCGAAAGCTTATCCGCCGCCCGCACCCTGGAGCGGATAATAGAAATCGTCCGCATTGCCGCACGCGACATTTCCGGGGCCGATGGCGTCACCTTCGTGCTGCGCGACGGCGACCTTTGCCATTACGTGGATGAAAACGCCATCAGCCCGTTATGGAAAGGGCAGAAATTTCCCATGTCCGCCTGCATTTCCGGCTGGGCGATGCTCAACAAGCGCACGGCCGTTATCCCTGATATCTATGTCGACCCGCGCATTCCCCAGGACGCCTACCGGCCGACATTCGTCAAAAGCCTGATCATGGCGCCGGTCAGGGTGGAGGATCCGCTGGCCGCCATCGGCGCCTACTGGGCGGACCATCATCTTCCCAACGCCCATGAGACCGCCTTACTAGAAAGTCTGGCGCGGGCCACCGCCATTTCGCTGGCCAATGTCTCGCTGGAAAGTTCGCTCCGCGCGGCAACGGCGCAGGCCGTCACCCAGGCGGAGGAAATCCGCACCGCCTACGCCGAGGTCAAGCGCGAGGCGATGCAGCGCCAGCAAACGGAAGAGCAACTGCGCCAGTCGCAAAAGATGGAAGCCATCGGCCAACTCACCGGCGGCATGGCGCACGATTTCAACAATCTCTTGAGCGTCATCATCGGCAATCTCGATCTGCTGCTAACGGAAAAGGAAAATGACCCGACGACCCGGGAGCTTGCCGGCCATGCGCTGGAGGCGGCGCTGAGAGGCGCCGATCTGATCCGCCGCCTCCTGGCCTTCGCCCGCCGCCAACCGCTGCAGCCGCGTCGCGTCGATGTCAATGAACTGGTCCGCAAGCTGGCGACGCTGATGCAAAGAATGTTGGGCGAACACATCAAGGTCGAGCTTGATCTGTCGAGCGACGTCTGGACCGTCATCGTTGATCCGGCGCAACTCGAGACCAGCCTCGCCAATCTCGCCACCAACGCCCGCGACGCCATGCCCCAGGGCGGTCGGCTGCGCATCGCCACGGCCAATCGCTATCTGGACGAGGATTATGCCGCCCGACACGCCGAAGTCATCGCCGGCGATTACGCCATGATCGAGGTCACCGATACCGGCATGGGCATTCCCGGCCATCTGATAGGCCGTATTTTCGAACCGTTCTTTACCACCAAGGCGCAGGACAAAGGCACCGGCCTGGGCCTGAGCATGGTTTTTGGCTTCATCAAGCAATCCGGCGGCCATATCAATGTCTATAGCGAAGAGGGGGTGGGGACCACCTTCCGTCTATATGTGCCGCGCGCCCTTGATGAGGCGCAGGAGCCGGTCGCCGTACCGGAAAAAAACGCCGCCATCGGAAAAGGGGAAGTGGTGCTCATCGCCGAGGACAACGCGGAAGTGCGGCGCGTCGCGGCGATGCAGCTGACAAGTCTCGGCTATCGCGTCCTGGAAGCGGGCGATGTCAGCACCGCGATTAGGGCGTTGGAGAACAACCACGTCGACCTTCTGTTGACCGACATCATCATGCCCGGCGGACGCAGCGGCTATGATCTCGCCCATGCCGCCCTGGCGCGCTGGCCGGCCTTGCGCATCGTACTGACCTCAGGCTTTCCCGACGCCATGGGCAAGGACGGACCCGCGCTAGCCAAGCTGCCCATGCTCAACAAACCTTACCGCAAGGACGACCTGGCCCGCGCCTTGCGCCTGGCGCTGGATGGCCCGCCGCCCGATCAAGCGCCATAGGGGCTGCGACATCCCGCTTATTTCGCCGTCAGGCTATCGGCAAGCGCGCGCAGCAATGACGCGCCATCGCCGCGCCACGCGCTGCCGTGCATGCAGGCCAGCGTGCCAGGCCGCAGCGCCGCCAGGCGTTCCAACTGGGCGCGGGTGTTGGGGCCATGGGCGTAATAATCCATGGGCGCGCGAAAGGCCTCGCTCGGCCCCAGAATGTCGCTCTCGGTCAAGGCGGGATTATCCGCGCCGCCTTGGGTAAAGAGATCGCCGCACAGGAGCGTGGCGGTGCTCGCCTCCATCATGAAGCCGCAGTCCCAGCCATGGGGCACATGGGGAGTATCGAGCCATTGCACGGTCTTTCGCCCCAGGTTTACTTTTTCACCGTCGGCCAGGGCGCGGGGCGGCCGGTCGGCGAAATCGCCGATCGAGGTCATGGCGCCGATGCCGCCGCACACCACTTCCGCCTGGGGCGCCAGCGCCAGGAACTGGTTGAGCGCCCCGCATTCATCAGCCTCGAAATGGGAAAAGCCGATATAGCGCAGCCGTGCCAGCGGCAGCACGCGCTCGATGGCGGCGCGTACCGATGGGAACAACTGGCGCTGGCCGGTGTGAAACAACAACGGCGCGTCATCAACGATCAGGTATTGATTAAAGGAGAAGCCGCCGCCGTCGGGAGTGCTGACGGGGGTGGACAGGCGGTAGATCTGGGGGGCGATTTCATCGATCCGGGTGGCGTCGTTTGAAGCGGTCATGGGGCTGCTCTTTCATCTGGTGGGCCTTAACTTTACACCGGTCTTCAGGGCGGGTCACCACCGGCGGAGCGCGGCCCGCCCTTAAGCTTGACTTTGGCCCTTCAATGGCTATAGTCCGCCCACTTCGGCCACGCCAGGACGGCGAGGGCCGGTTTTGTGTGTGCTAATAAAATCCGGTCTTTGGGCCGGCAAGAACCACAAATTATATAGGAACAACAGGCCATTACGGCGTCGCTCGGCTTACAGCAAAGCTTCGCTCGGACGTGGCGAAAAAAGAATGGATTTTGACGATGTTTGCAGTCGTAAAGACGGGCGGCAAGCAATATCGCGTTGCCCTCGACGACGTTATCACGGTCGAGAAGCTCAATGGCGAGGCCGGCGCCGAGGTGACCTTGGGCGACGTCCTGATGGTCGGCGATGATCAGGGCGTCAAGGTCGGCAGCCCGCTCGTCGCCGGGGTTTCGGTGGCGGCCGAGATCGTCGAGCAGACCCGCGGCGACAAGGTGCTGATCTTCAAGAAGCGCCGCCGCCATCACTACCGCAAGCATGGCGGCCACCGCCAGGATTTGACGGTGCTGCGCATCACCGGCATCGGCGACACAAAATCAACCAAGCCGAAGGTGGAGAAAAAGGCCAAGGCCGCCCCCGCTGACGGCGCGGCGGAAAAGAAGGCCCCGGCCAAGAAGGCGGCCCCCAAAAAGGCGGCGGCCGAGAAGAAACCGGCGGCTAAGAAGCCCGCGGCCAAGAAACCCGCGAAGTAGGCTTTAAGGAGAAGTTGAGATGGCACATAAGAAAGCAGGCGGCAGTTCCAGAAACGGCCGCGATTCCGCCGGGCGTCGCCTGGGCGTGAAGAAATTCGGCGGCGAACAGGTGGTTCCCGGCAACATCATCGTGCGCCAGCGCGGCACCAAGGTGCACCCCGGCGAGAATGTCGGCATGGGCAAGGACCATACCCTGTTCGCGTTGGAAAACGGCACCGTGCACTTCCACGTCGGCCAGGGCGACCGGGCTTTCGTGTCGGTGAAGCCGTCGGCCTAGGGCCGTCCGCTCGACATAGGGCGCGGCCCAGAACGTTTAAGGGGAATGGATGTCATTCCCCTTTTTGTTTGCGGAAACTAGCCATATCGTGACGCCATGAAGTTTCTCGACCAATGCAAGATCTATCTGCGCTCGGGCGCCGGCGGCGACGGCTGCTGCAGCTTCCGGCGCGAGAAGTTCATCGAGTACGGCGGGCCTGACGGCGGCGACGGCGGGCGCGGCGGCAGCATCGTGTTCGAGGCGGTGCCGGGCCTTAATACCCTGATCGATTTTCGCTACCGCCAGCATTTCAAGGCCGAGCGCGGCCATCACGGCATGGGCCGCAACCGCACCGGCGCGGCGGGGGCCGATCTGATTATCCCGGTTCCCGTTGGCACCGAGATCCTCGATGAGGCGCGCGAAACGGTGATCGCCGACCTCGCCCACGCCGGCGAGCGCGTGGTGCTATTGGAAGGCGGCCAGGGCGGGCTGGGCAACGACCATTTCAAAAGCTCCACCAACCGCGCCCCACGCAAGACCACCAAGGGCGGCGAGGCTCAGGAAATGTGGGTGTGGCTGCGTTTAAAGCTCCTGGCCGACGCCGGGCTCGTCGGCCTGCCCAATGCCGGCAAGTCCACCTTCCTCTCCGCCGTCAGCCGAGCCAAGCCGAAGATCGGCGATTACCCATTCACCACCTTGAAGCCTCAGCTTGGGGTGGTGCATGTGGACGATAAGGAGTTCGTGCTCGCCGATATCCCCGGCCTGATTGAAGGCGCGCATGAAGGCGCGGGTCTGGGCGATCGCTTTTTGGGGCATATCGAGCGCTGTGGCGTGCTCCTCCATCTGGTGGATGGCACGGAGGAGGACGTGACCGGCGCCTACCGCACGGTACGGCGGGAATTGAAAGCCTATGGCCACGGCCTCGACCAAAAGGACGAGATCGTCGCCCTATCCAAGGTCGATGCGCTGGACCTCGCCACCCGCAAGGCGCGGCTCGCCAAACTGAAGCGTTCGGCGAAAAAGCCGGTCTATGCGCTCTCCGCCGCCACCGGCGAAGGGGTTAGGGACATCTTGCGCGCCATCGCTGAGCGGGTGGGGCGGGCGACCGTGCCGGAAACGGCGGATGAACAAACGGCGGCGGCGACGGCGGACTGGTCGCCGTTGGGTGGATAGCAACGTAGGACGTTTAATTGGAACGGCAAGCAATCGCGTTCTTTCCTGTCATCCCCGCGGAAGCGGGGATCCAGCTCTTTGATTTTACTATGGATTCCCGCTTACGCGGGAATGACGATTATAATTTGAGTGAGCGCAGATGAACGCAAATTGCTTGTTCTAAGCGGAGGATAACCGGTCATGCATCCCTTGATCGGCAAGGCTAAACGGGTGGTGGTCAAGATCGGCTCGGCGCTCTTAGTGGAGCCCGAGAGCGGCCGCCTGCGCGAGACCTGGTTTACCTCGCTGATTGCGGACGTGGCCGAGCTGCGGGCGGCGGGCAAGGACGTGATCGTCGTCTCCTCCGGCGCGGTGGCGCTGGGCCGGCGTGATTTGGGATTGAAGGGCCGGCCGAAAAGCCTGGAGGAAAGCCAAGCGGCGGCGGCCGTCGGCCAGATCCGCCTGGCCCATGCCTACGAAGCGGCGCTTGGCCGCCACGGCATCGTCGCGGCGCAGGTGTTGGTCACCCCCAGCGATACCGAGGAGCGGCGGCGCTATTTAAATGCCCGCTCGACCCTGGACACCTTGCTGCGCCTGGGCGCGGTGCCGGTGATCAACGAGAACGACACCGTGGCGACCGCCGAAATTCGCTATGGCGATAACGATCGCCTGGCGGCCCGGGTGGCGGTGATGGCCAGCGCCGACTGCCTGGTGCTGCTCTCCGACATCGACGGGCTTTACACCGCCGACCCGTCCGCCGACGCCAACGCCGCCTTTATACCGGAAGTGCCGGAGATCACCCTTGAAATCGAAGCCATGGCCGACGGGACGCGGGCTACCGGCGTTGGCTCGGGCGGCATGGTGACCAAGATCGCGGCGGCCAAGATCGCGGTCGCCGGCGGCTGCCACATGCTGATCGCCAGCGGTCGGGTGGCGCACCCCATCTCAAGCCTGCAAACCGGCGCGCGGGCGACCTGGTTTCACGCCACCGCCACGCCCAAGGCGGCGCGCAAGCGCTGGATCGCCGGCATGTTGAAGCCCGCCGGCGCGCTGACCCTGGACGACGGCGCGGTGCAGGCGTTGCGCCAGGGCAAAAGCCTGCTGCCGGCCGGCGTGCGCGGCGTCGAGGGCGTATTTGAGCGTGGCGATGCGGTGCGGGTGCTTGATGGACAAGGCCGCGAGATCGGCCGCGGGCTGGTCGCCTATTCCGCCGCTGACGCCCGCGCCATCATGGGGCGAAAGTCGGCCGAGATCGCCGAGATTCTCGGCGTGATCCACCGCGATGTTATGATACACAGGGATGACCTGGTGCTGGATTGATAAAGGCTACACCCATGACCACGACCGTTGCCGCCAAACCAACCGCGCAAGACCTCGCCGCCCTGATGGCGACGATCGGCGCCGCCGCCAAGGCTGCCGCCGCCGCGCTGGCTAAGACCTCGACCGAGGCCAAGAACGCTGCCCTCGCCGCCGCCGCCGCCGCCATCCGCGCCCGCGCCGGCGACATCCTGGCCGCCAACGCCCAGGACATGGCGACCGCCAAGGCGCAGGGGGTGAGCGGCGCCATGCTCGACCGGCTCCTCCTCAACCCGGAGCGGATCGAAGGCATCGCCAAGGGCCTGGAAGCGGTGGCCGCCCTGCCCGATCCGGTGGGCAAGGTGACGGAAACCTGGACCCGGCCCAACGGCCTCGTTATCTCCCGGGTGCGGGTGCCGCTGGGCGTCATCGGCATCATCTACGAATCCCGGCCCAACGTGACGGCGGACGCCGGCGCACTCAGTCTGAAATCGGGCAACGCCGCGATCTTGCGCGGCGGCAGTGAAAGCGCGCTTTCCAGCCGCGCCATTCACGCCTGCCTGGAAG
The DNA here is from genome assembly GCA_003577275.1 of Pseudomonadota bacterium. GTDB lineage: Bacteria > Pseudomonadota > Alphaproteobacteria > Sphingomonadales > Govanellaceae > PRO5. The sequence goes on along the minus strand of QEVO01000003.1, from coordinate 281,507 downwards.
ACGGGCTGCGCGCTGCCGGCATTCCGGCAACGGCGATCCAGCTCATCCCCACCCAGGATCGCCAGGCGGTCGGCATTCTTCTCGGTATGAGCGACAGCGTGGACATCATCGTGCCGCGCGGCGGCAAGAGCCTCATTGAGCGGGTGCAGAAGGACAGCCGGGTGCCGGTGATGGCCCACCTCGACGGCATCTGCCATGTCTATATCGACAAGGCGGCCGATCTGGAGAAGGCGGTCAACGTGACGCTCAACGCCAAGATGCGGCGCACCGGCATCTGCGGCGCGGCGGAGACGCTACTGGTCGATAAGGCGGTCTTGAGCACGCATTTAAAGCCGGTGCTCGATGCGCTCGCCGCTAAGGGCTGTGAAATTCGCGCTGATGATACCGTGCGGCGGCTTTATCCCGCCGCCAAGGCGGCGACGGAGGAAGATTGGCGCACCGAATATCTCGATGCCATCATCTCGGTTCGCGCCGTCGACGGCGTGGACGGGGCGATCGACCACATCACCCGCTACGGTTCGCACCACACCGACTCCATCATCACCGAGGACAAGGCGGCAGCGGAGAAATTCCTTGGCGACATCGACAGCGCCATCGTTCTCCACAATGCCTCGACCCAGTTCGCCGACGGCGGCGAGTTCGGCTTCGGCGCCGAGATCGGCATCTCCACCGGCAAGCTGCATGCCCGCGGGCCCGTGGGGCTGGAGCAGCTGACCAGCTATAAATACGTGGTGCGCGGCGACGGCCAGACCCGGCCGTGACCAGCCGCCGCCCCCCCTCCCTCCTGGCCGCGCCGCCGGGCGTGCGGCCGGGCAAACGGCGGATTGGGCTTCTCGGCGGCTCGTTCAATCCGGCCCACGCGGGTCATCTATACATCAGCCGGGAAGCCTTAAAACGGCTGCGGCTTGATGAAGTGTGGTGGCTGGTATCGCCGCAAAACCCGTTAAAACCCGCCGCCGGCATGGCGAGCCTGGAGAAACGCTTGGCCCGCGCCCATGCCGTGGCCCGCGACCGGCGTATCCGCGTCCTTGATATCGAGACCCGCCTTCATACCCGCTATACCATCGACACCCTGGAGAGCCTGCAATTCCTGTTCCCCCAGGCGCGCTTCGTGTGGCTGATGGGGGCTGACAATCTGGCCGCCTTCGCCCGCTGGCGGCGCTGGGCGGATATCCTCAAAGCCGTCCCGGTTGCGATTTTTGACCGCCCCCGGTATTCTGTAAGCGGCGCCATGGCCAAGGTGACGCAAAGATTCCGCCACGCCCGGATCGCCGACCATCAGGCATCCCGGCTGGCCGATCTGCCGCCCCCGGCCTGGACTTTCGTGCACTGCCCCCGCCATCCCCTGTCGGCAACGGAGATCAGGACAAGGGACGCGGGTTGGATCAACCCAGGATGACCGCCGGCTCGTTGCCGGGCGCTTATCCGCTTAATGGAGTAGTCGTTGCAACGTAAGAAAAAGTCTCCCGCCGCTTCCCCCGCGGCGGATTCCAGTCGCCCCCTCCTTGACCTCATCGTCAAATCGCTTGACCAGGACAAAGCCGAAGACATCGTCACCATCGACCTTGCCGGCAAATCGTCGTTCGCCGATTACATGGTGATCGCCACTGGGCGCTCCACCCGGCAGGTGGCGGCCATGGCCGAGCACTTAAAAGAGCGCATCAAGGCCACTGGCAACAAGCAAGTCCATGCCGAAGGACTGCCCCAGGCCGATTGGGTGCTGATCGACGCCGGCGATGTGGTGGCGCACCTGTTCCGCCCGGAAGTTCGCGCCTTCTATAATCTGGAAAAGATGTGGGCGGCGGATATCCGCGACCAAGCCACCGCCTAGGCGCTGGACTATCAAGGCCGTGAGCATCGCCATCGTGGCCGTCGGCCGCTTGAAATCGGGGTCTGAGCGGACCCTCATCGACACCTATATCAAACGCATTCCCTGGCCGATCGCTGAGATCGAGATCGAGGAGCGCCGCCCCTTGACCGGACGCGAGCGCACGGCGCGGGAGGGCGACCTGTTGCTGCAGGCAATCCCCGAGGGGGCGCTGGTGGTCGCGCTGGACAGCGCCGGCCGGACGTTGACGAGCAATGCTTTCGCCAAAAAGCTTGAGGCATGGCGAGCGAGCGGGCGTGTCCTCGCCTTCGTCATCGGCGGCGCGGAAGGATTATCGCCGCCGGTGCTGGCGCGGGCCGACGAAACCCTGTCTTTAAGCGCCATGACCTGGCCCCATGCCCTGGCCCGGGTGCTGCTGGCCGAGCAGCTTTACCGGGCGCACGCCATTCTGTCCGGCCATCCCTACCACAAATAGGTTAAAAGCCTTGTTGCCGCCACTTTCGCCCCCATATGGTCTAAAATTGATGCTATAACGGCCGCGTTTAGTAGGATTTTTACGCCCCAGGAATACCGTGCCCGTCATGACGCCGCCCCGCAAAACCCCTCGCCCGGTTGTCCTTTGTATTTTGGACGGCTGGGGCTATCGCGCCGAGACCAAGGATAACGCCATCGCGCTGGCCCGCACCCCGGTATGGGACGATCTGATGGCCCACGCCCCGGCGGCCTGGCTACAAACCTCTGGGCTCGCCGTCGGGCTGCCGGAGGGCCAGATGGGCAATTCCGAGGTCGGGCACATGAATCTCGGCGGCGGCCGGGTGGTGATGCAGGACCTGCCGCGCATCGACGAGGCGGTGGCCTCGGGCGCGCTACGGCAAAATCCGGTTCTTCAGGATTTCATCGCCAAACTCAAGGCTTCTGGCGGAACGGCGCATGTCCTGGGACTCCTCTCCCCCGGCGGCGTGCACAGCCACCAGGACCATATGGTCGCCCTGGCCCGCGCCCTCGACCAGACCGGCGTGCCGGTACGCATTCATGCCTTTCTCGACGGCCGCGACACGCCGCCTAAAAGCGCCCGCGATTACATCGCCCGTTTCGAGGAAGACATCGCCGGCCTGCTCAACGCCCGCATCGCCACGGTCAGCGGCCGCTATTACGCCATGGACCGCGACAAGCGCTGGGAGCGGGTGGAAAAAGCCTATGCCTGTCTGATGGATGCCGCCGGCGAGCGCGCCGACAGCGCCGATGCCGCCATCCTGGCCAGCTATGAGCGGGATATCAGTGATGAATTCGTCGCTCCCACCGCCATCGGCGAGTATGCCGGCATGCAAGACGGCGACGGCGTGCTGATGGCCAACTTCCGCGCCGACCGGGCGCGGGAAATCCTGACCGCCCTTCTCGATCCCGCGTTTACCGGCTTCGCTCGCCAGCGGGCAGCGCGCTTTGCCGCCGCTGCCGGCATGGTGGAATATTCCCAGGCGCTGAACGCATTTCTGACGACCCTGTTCCCGCCCCTGGATCTGAAGGATACTTTGGGCGAGATCATCGCCGCGCGGGGCTTGAAGCAACTGCGCATCGCCGAAACCGAGAAATACGCTCACGTCACCTTCTTCTTCAACGGCGGCGTCGAGGAGGTATTTCCCGGCGAGGATCGCATCCTCATTCCCTCGCCCAAGGTGGCGACCTATGACCTGCAACCGGAAATGTCGGCTCATGAGGTGACGGATAGGCTGGCGGAGGCCATCGGCTCGGGCAAATATGACCTCATCGTCGCCAACTACGCCAACCCCGATATGGTGGGGCACACCGGCGTGCTGGCCGCCGCCATCAAGGCCGCCGAGACCATCGATCATTGCCTGGGGCGGCTGAAAGCGGCGGTGGAAAAGGCCGGCGGCGCCATGCTGATCACCGCCGATCACGGCAATCTGGAAATGATGAGGGACGAGGAGACGGGCCAACCCCACACCGCCCATACCACTGGCGTCGTGCCCATCGTGCTGGTCGATGGCGGGGCAGAGCTTAAGGATGGACGCCTGGCGGACGTCGCCCCCACTATCCTGGCGCTGATGGGATTGCCGCAACCGGCGGCGATGACCGGCCATTCCCTTCTTTCTTCGCAACAGGGTCGGACGGCGGGTGCGGCGCGCGGCTGATATACTGATCATGGCCCTGGGGCTGATTTTGTGCGGTCCGCTGGCGCTGGCGCAGACGCTGCCCAGCGAGCATAGCGAAAAACAGCGCCGGCTGGAGAAGCTGAAAGGCGAGATGGAAGAAACCCGCACCCGGGCCAGCGTGCTGGAGAAACAGCAGAGCAAGATCGGCGCCGAACTTTCCGATTTGCGCGCCCGCCTGGTGCGCACCGCCAACCAGATCCAGGAAACCGAGGAGCGCACCACCGCGCTTGAGAACAAAGTGGTCGAACTCGACGACAAGGTGGTGCGGCAGGAGGCGGCGCTGGCGACGCGCCGCGATGACATCGCGCTGACGCTCGCGGCGCTGCAACGGCTGTCCCGCCAGCCGCCGGCCCTGGTGCTGGTGCGTCCCAACGAAGCGGTCACCACGGCGCGCAGCGCCCGGCTGTTGTCAACCGTGGTGCCGTCGTTGAAGGCCGACGCCGACGCCCTGAAACAGGATCTGCGCCTGCTACAGCAACTGAAAGACGAACTGGCCAGCGAGCAGGCGGCGCTGCAGAAAAGCCTGGAGGAACTGGAGCGCGAGCGCGCCAACATGAATCGGCTCCTGGCGTCTCGGGAAGAGGAGCGGCGGCTTCTGGACAAGGAAACCGCCGAGGAACGGGCGCGGCTGGCGCGCTATGCGGCGGAGGCGGAGAGCCTGGAAGCCTTCATCCGCCAGGTGGAGGCCGAACTGGAGCGGCGGCGGGCGGCGGCCGAGGATGCGGCGCGGCGGCTGGCCAAGCGGCCTGATGTCGCCCGTCCGCCGGCAAAGACCAAGCCGCAGCCGAAGCAGGACTTCGCCGCCCTGGAGGGCGCCATGCCGATGCCGGTGCGCGGGCGCTATGTTCGCGGCTTTGGCGATCCGGATGAGGCCGGCAACGCCTCCAAGGGGCTGACCATCGAGGCCCGGCCTGAGGCCCAGGTGGTGGCCCCCTTCGACGGCCGCATCGCTTTCGCCGGGCCTTTTCGTAACTACGGGCAAATCTTGATCATCGCCCATGGCGAAGGGTATCATACGCTGCTGGCCGGCATGGGCCGGGTTTTTGCAGTGGTCGGTCAATGGGTTGTCGCCGGCGAGCCGGTCGGTCAAATGGGCGGCGGATCGGACGTAGGCGCTTCATCTCCACGCACAGAGCTTTATGTGGAACTCAGGAGCGACGGCAAACCTGTGAACCCGTCACGCTGGCTGGCGGCAAGAAAAGGAAAGGTAAGCGGTTAGATGCGTAAGTACCTAGGTGCTGTTTCGATCGTGATGGTGGCGGCGGGCCTGGTGGCCGGCCTGGCCTTGGGCGTCGCCTTGAGCCCGGCGGACAGCGGCGCGCAGGCGGCCAATTCCGATACCTATCGCAAGCTCAATCTGTTCGGCGACGTGTTCGAGCGCATCCGCTCCGATTACGTGGAGGAGGTCAAGGACGCGGACATGATCGAGGCGGCGATCCGCGGCATGCTGACCTCGCTCGATCCCCACTCCAGCTACCTGTCGGCCGAGGACTTCAAAAACATGCAGGTGCAGACCAAGGGCGAATTCGGCGGGCTCGGTCTGGAAGTGACCATGGAAAACGGCGTGGTGCGCGTGGTCTCTCCCATCGACGACACGCCGGCGGCGCGGGCCGGCATCCGGGCCGGCGACTATATCACCCATCTCGACGGCGAGCAGGTCTTGGGGCTGACCTTAAGCGACGCCGTGGAAAAGATGCGCGGGCCGGTCAACACCAAGATCAAGCTGACCATCGTGCGCGAAGGCCGGGATGCCCCCTTCGATCTCGACGTGACGCGCGACATCATCAAGATCAAATCCGTGCGCTCGAACTTGGAAGGCGATATCGGCTATATCCGCATCACCTCCTTCAACGAGCAGACCGATGTCGGCCTGAAGAAAGCCATCACCGACTTAAAGAAAGCCGGCGGCAAGGACTTGAAGGGCTATGTGCTCGATCTGCGCAACAATCCGGGCGGCCTTCTCGATCAGGCGATCGCGGTATCGGACACTTTCCTCGATCAGGGCGAGATCGTACAGACCCGCGGCCGCGACAATCGCGATATTCAGCGCTACAACTCCACCCGCGGCGATCTGGCCGATGGCAAGACCATGGTGGTGCTGATCAACGGCGGCTCGGCCTCGGCCTCCGAGATCGTCGCCGGCGCGCTGCAGGATCATGAGCGCGCGGTGGTGGTCGGCACGCAATCCTTCGGCAAGGGCTCGGTGCAGACCATCATCCCCTTGGGCGAGGATGGCGCATTGCGGCTCACCACCGCGCGCTATTACACGCCGTCCGGCCGCTCCATCCAGGCCAAGGGCATCGCCCCGGACATCACCGTGGAGCAGCTCAATCTCAACGGCGCCGAGAAAGCCAAGAACGGCCCGAAGAATAACGAGGCGAGCCTGAAGGGGCATCTTGAGAATCCTGATGGCGCGCCGGCAACGCCGCCAGCAGGCGTCAGCGACAAAGGCGCCGCCAACGACAACGGCGCCGTGCCGGAGGCGAAAGTCACCGGTCCGACCGACGATTATCAATTGTCCTATGCGCTCAATCTGGTGCGCGGCATCGCCATCGCCGGTCAGCGCGCGCGGCGATAACTCGCGCCGATCATAAGGGGGTAGAACGATCCGGTGTCGGCGTTCGAGGAAGCGAGCGAAGCGGAACGCAAGCGGCAATGGCTGCCGCCGAGCCCATTGCAGATCGCCTGGCTGGTGGTGCTGCTGGTCTTCGCCGGGATCGCGCTGTGGCTGGCGCTGAGCCCACCGCCGGCGCTGCCTGAAAAACCGCAGCTGGCGTCGGCCGTATCACCTGCAAAGCCAACGCTGCCGGCGCGCAGCGCCGCCGCTGCCGTCGACGCCCCGCAAGCGCCATCCGCGCCGCCGCCGGCGCCAGCTCCGGTGGTCGCGACGCCGTTGTCGCCGGCGCCGGCGGAAGGACTGGTGGAGAAAAGTCCGTTCGGCCCCTTGCCGAAAATCGACGGCGCGCGCGAGCCATGGCAAGTCTACGCCCATCCCTTCGAGCAGACGGCGGCGCGGCCGCGCATCGCACTGTTGATCTCGGGCCTCGGCATGTCGAAGCGCGCCACCGATGCGGCGATCTCCGCCCTGCCGCCGCAAATCTCGCTGGCGTTTTCGCCCTATGGCCACAATCTGCAAACCCGCGTCGACGCTGCGCGCAAGGCCGGGCACGAGGTGCTGCTGCTGGTGCCCATGGAGCCGGAAAATTACCCCAAGAACGACCCCGGTCCGCAAACATTGCTGACCACGCTGCCGATGGCCGACAACCTCGACCGCCTGCATTGGGTGATGAGCCGCTTTGCCGGTTATGTCGGTTTGGTCAACGACATGGGCTCGCGCTACACCGCTTCCGAAGAAGCCATGACGCCGGTGCTGGCAGACCTCAAGGCGCGCGGGCTGTTGTTCATGGACGCCCGCTCGTCGCAATACAGCGTCGCCGCCAAGCTGGCCCGCGACTTGCGGGTGCCGCGGGTGCTCAACAACCGCTTTCTCGACAGCGAACACACCGAGGAAAACATCCGCAAGCAACTTAAGGATTTGGAGAGCGTCGCCAAGACCTATGGCGCGGCGGCCGGCATCGGCAGTCCCTATCCGCTGACCATACGCCTGGTGGCCGAATGGGCGGCGACGCTGAGTGAGCGCGGCTTTGACCTGGCGCCAATCACCGCGGTGGCCAGCCGACAGCCGGTTCGCTAACCCATGAACGACGCCGAAATCGACTTGCTGCCTTATCGCCCGTGCGTCGGCGTGGCGCTGTTTAACCCCTTGGGCCAAGTGTTCGTCGGTCAACGCATCGACACCACGCAGGAAGCTTGGCAGATGCCGCAGGGCGGCATCGATCCCGGCGAGGATCCCGTCGCCGCCGCCTTTCGCGAATTGCAAGAGGAAATCGGTACGGCCGCCGCCGAGGTGATCGAGGATATTCCCGAATGGCTGACCTACGATCTGCCGCCGGAACTTTTGGGCAAGGTGTGGCGGGGGCGCTACCGTGGACAGAAGCAGAAATGGTACGCCATGCGTTTTCTGGGCGAGGATGCCGACATCAACCTGGAAACCCACCACCCGGAATTTCATAGCTGGCGGTGGATGCGGCTATCCGAACTGCCGGCGCTGATCGTGCCCTTCAAGCGCGGCATCTACGAAGAGGTGGCGCGACGCTTCGCCCACCTCGCCACATAGGACCACCAATATGACCGATGAGCGGTTGTCTTTGCAAAATCTGGTGCGCGGCGCGGTTGTCCGTGTTCAGGACGCCTTGTTGCATCATGCCGCCATCGCCTATCTCTATATTCTGCCGGCACTGGGGCTGGTGATGTCCGATGCATTCGATGCCGCGCTGCTGATTTTGCTGCGCCGTCCGCCGGAAGACGGCGTCGGCCTCGCCACGGCGCTATACGGCTTGGCGGTGCTCTTCTGGGGCGCGTTCATCATGACCTCGTGGTACCGCTTGTCGCTGTTGGGCCCGGCGGAATATTTGAAGATCGATTTTGCCACCCTGATCAAACGCACCGGCAGGTTTCTCCTTTACGGCATCGGCATCGCCCTCATGGCGGTGGCGGTTTTCTATACCGTGATCGCCGTCTTTGGCCTTATCGCCACGGCCACCGGCAGCGCCGGACAGGGTCTGGCCGCCACCATCGGCACCCCCATTGCCGTCGCCTCGAGTCTCGCCATCGCGCTGCGCTTCCTGCCTGCCTTGGCCGGCGCGGCGCTCGGCCGCGCGGTGGGTATGGGCGACGCCTGGCGGCTGACCACGGGCCATAGCAGTCGCATCATCGCCGCGGCGTTGATGCTCCTGATCCCGGTGCTCCTCCTGAGCGGCTTGGTGGAAGGCGGCTTAACGCAGGTGATTTTTGGCCCATTGGACAAGGACGCGGATAACGCCACAGCGCTGGCGTGGATCAAAGGATCGATGCTGATCACCATCGCGCTGGCGCCGCTGAGCGGGGCGGCCAACGCGCTCCTGACCGCCGTCGCCGCGGAACTCTACGCCCGCCTCGTCGGCCCGCCGTTGGACGCGCGAGGGATGGAGGTGTGAGGGGTAAATTCGCCTTCTCCTTGGATAGAGAAGGTGGCGAGGCGTATGCCGAGCCGGATGAGGTGAATTCTCTATATAGATTTTCACCTCACCCCGACCCTCTCCTCAAGGAGAGGGGGAAAGTTTTTCACGCCGCTCTGCTTAAGCGATTTTGCCGGCGCTGCAATAACGTCCAACTTACTTTTGACGCCACGGCGGCGAGCCAGCCGTCGGCATTAAACGCGGCGGCGCGCAGGATCATGCGGGTGGCGTTCTGCAGATGCTTTTCGCGATAAAGCCCCATGGCTTGGCGCCAGTACGTGGCGGCGCAGCGGGCGCGATCATACTTCTCCGGCGTTTTGGCGAACGCAATGTTGGCGCTGTAGTAGGCGTAGGCAAGCTCGTCATCTTCCGCTTCCCTAACCCGGCCAAGGGCAATTTTCAGCCGCGATAATCGTGACAACTTGTCTTTCGTTTCGTAGCGCTTGGCGTGCTTTTCAAACAGCTGATAGTGAAAGAATTCATCGCTGGCGATATGCTTGGCGATCATTTTCAACACCGGCTCGCCGCAGGCGTCATGAATGGCGGAATAAAACGACGAGGTGCCGGTTTCCACCACGCAGCGGGCGATGAGTTCGCCGAGCCGCGAACCGCGCACCGATTGGTTGGCGTCCAGCGGCAAGCGATAGCCGCGGCGAAATTCCGCTAAACTTTTGTGAAAGGAAAAATCAGGGTCGGCAAGCTCCGCCCAACGGCCCAGCGCCCTGCCGTGCTGTTCCTCTTCCACGCCCCATTGGCAGGCGACCGCCTTGAAGTCGTCGTCATCGTGAAAGATGTTGTTGAGATACGCAACGTAATCGGCGCTGTTGGCCTCCACCAGGGCGGCGGTCTTGGCCACGGCCAGGAGGTCGGGTGTCACCTTGGCGGGATCGAAGCGGTCCCAGGGGATGTCATCCAATGTCCAGCGCATAATCGTCACCCTAACATAACGAGAGGGTAGGAATGCGTGACAAAAATGTCAATTTAGGGGCGGTCCCGCCGCCGATCAAGCGGCGAGCGCCTCGCGGATGAGCTTCCAGCGGTCGTGTTCAGCCTGCGCCTTGGCCTTGGCCTCGGGGTCCTTGGCGTCAGCGATGTCTTCCGACAGGTTGCGCAGGGTCTGCTCAACTTCGGCCGCCGTCAGGTCGGCAAGCGCCACCGCCTCCTCGGCCAGAACGGTCAGGACATCGGCGGCCACTTCGGCGAAGCCGCCCCGCACATAAAGCTTCGCCACCGACCCGCCATCATGAACCTCGACGATGCCCGGCCGGATGGTGGAAACCAGCGGCACGTGCCCGGCCATGACGCCAAACTCCCCCGCCGTGCCGGGCACCACCACCATGTCGGCCTGGGTCGACATCAGAAGGCGCTCGGGCGAGACCAGTTCGAAGCGAATTTTATCGGCCATGGCCACTCTCTTAAAGACGTTGGGGCGTTACGCGGCCTCGGCGGCCATGCGTTCGGCTTTCTGCACCGCTTCCTCGATGGTGCCGACCATGTAGAACGAGGCTTCCGGCAGGTGATCGTATTCGCCGGCGGCAATCGCCTTGAAGCCCTTGATGGTGTCTTCCAGCGACACGAACTTGCCGGGGAAACCGGTGAACACCTCGGCGACATGGAACGGCTGCGACAGGAAGCGCTGGATCTTGCGGGCGCGGGCCACCACCAGCTTGTCGTCTTCCGACAATTCGTCCATGCCCAGAATGGCGATGATGTCCTGCAAGGACTTGTACTTTTGCAGGATTTCCTGCACCGAGCGGGCGACCTGATAATGTTCCTCGCCGACCACGCGCGGGTCCAAAATGCGCGAGGTCGAATCCAGGGGGTCCACCGCCGGATAGATGCCCAATTCGGCGATCTGGCGCGACAGCACCGTGGTGGCGTCCAAGTGCGAGAACGAAGTCGCCGGCGCCGGGTCGGTCAAGTCGTCGGCGGGCACGTAAATCGCCTGCACCGAGGTGATCGATCCCTTGTTGGTGGTGGTGATGCGTTCCTGCAGCGCGCCCATGTCGGTGGCCAGCGTCGGCTGATAACCCACCGCCGACGGAATGCGGCCGAGGAGCGCCGACACTTCCGACCCGGCCTGGGTGAAGCGGAAGATGTTGTCGACGAAAAACAGCACGTCCTGGCCTTCCTGGTCGCGGAAGTATTCGGCCACCGTCAAGCCGGTCAGCGCCACCCGGGCGCGGGCGCCCGGCGGCTCGTTCATCTGGCCGTAAACCAGCGCCACCTTGGAGCCTTCGGATACCGCCTTGCCGTCGGCATCGGTCTTGATGACCCCCGATTCCATCATTTCGTGATAGAGGTCGTTGCCTTCGCGGGTGCGCTCGCCGACGCCGGCGAACACCGAGTAGCCGCCGTGGCCCTTGGCGATGTTGTTGATCAGCTCCATGATCAGCACGGTCTTGCCGACGCCGGCGCCGCCGAAGAGGCCGATCTTGCCGCCCTTGGCGTAAGGCGCGAGCAAGTCCACCACCTTGATGCCGGTAACCAGCACCTGGGCTTCCGTCGACTGGTCGACGAAGGACGGCGCGGGAGCATGGATCGGCGCTTTGCCTTTGGTCGGCACCGGGCCCAACTGGTCGATGGGCTCGCCGATGACGTTCATGATGCGGCCCAAGGTTTCCGGTCCCACCGGCACCGAGATCGGCGCGCCGGTGTCGGTCACTTCCTGGCCGCGCACCATACCTTCGGTGGCGTCCATGGCGATGGTGCGCACCGTGTTCTCGCCCAGGTGCTGCGCCACTTCGAGCACCAGACGGTTGCCCTGATTGGTGGTTTCCAGCGCGTTCAAGATATCCGGCAGATGGTCTTCGAACTGCACGTCGACCACCGCGCCGATCACCTGGGTCACACGACCGATATTCTTCTTGGCCATTGGTCCTAAACTCCTAGGGTCAGTCCCTTAAATTCTTAATCTTAAAGCGCCTCGGCGCCGGAAATAATCTCGATCAGTTCCTTGGTGATCGCCGCCTGCCGGGTGCGGTTGTAGGTCAGAGTCAAACGGTTGATCATGTCGCCGGCGTTGCGGGTGGCGCTGTCCATGGCGGTCATGCGCGCGCCCTGCTCGCTGGCGGCGTTTTCAAGCAGCGCCCGAAACACCTGGACGCGCACGTTGCGCGGCAACAGATCGGCGACGATCTCCGCCTCGTCCGGCTCGTACTCGTAAATCGCCCCCTTCAGATCGGGGCCATTACCCTTGCCGGCTTCCGGCAGCGCCGTCGGGATCAGCTGCTGACGGGTCACCACCTGGGTCAGCGCCGATTTGAAGGCGGCGTAATAAAGCACGCAGACGTCAAAGGCCCCCGCATCGAACAGCGACAACACCTTGTCGGCGATGGGCGCGGCGTCGGCGAAGCTGACGCGCTTGACGTGGGACAGCTCGATGGCGTCGACGATGCGGTCCTTGTGATCGCGGCGCATGACCTGGAACGCCTTGCGCCCGACGCACAAGATTTTCACCGTCTTGCCGCTGGCCACAAGGCGGGCGACCTCGCCCCGGGCGGCGCGGATGATGTTGGTGTTAAACGCGCCGCACAGACCGCGGTCAGAGGTGGCGACGACGATGAGATAGGTGTCATCCTTACCGGTGCCGGCAAGCAGGCGCGGCGCGTCATCCTGGCCTTGCAGGCTGACGCCGAGGGAAGCGATCACCCGCTCCATGCGCTCGGCGAACGGGCGCGCGGCTTCCGCCGCTTCCTGGGCGCGGCGCAGCTTGGAAGCGGCGACCATCTTCATGGCCTTGGTGATTTTCTGCGTCGATCGCACGCTGGCGATGCGGTTGCGCAGATCCTTCAAGCTTGCCATGGCTCACGCGACCCTTTTGCTTAAAGCCTTAGCCGAAGGCCCGGGTGAACTTGTCGAGAACGCCTTTGAGCTTGGCCTCGACCTCATCCGAAATCTTCTGCTCGTCGCGAATGGCCTTCAAGATATCGGCATGATTGGCCCGCATGTCGGCGAGGAACTGCCGTTCGAAGCGGGTGATGTCGCGCACCGCCACACCATCGAGATAGCCGCGCACGCCGGCGAAGATCGACACCACCTGCTCTTCCACCGGCATCGGTGAGTATTGCGCCTGCTTTAGAAGCTCGGTTAAGCGCTGGCCACGATTGAGAAGCTTTTGCGTCGCCGCGTCGAGGTCGGAGCCGAACTGGGCGAAAGCCGCCATTTCACGGTACTGCGCCAGTTCCAGCTTGATCGAGCCGGCGACCTGCTTCATCGCCTTGATCTGCGCCGCGGAGCCGACGCGGGACACCGACAGACCGACGTTGATGGCCGGCCGGATGCCTTGGTAGAACAAGCCGGTTTCCAGGAAGATCTGACCGTCGGTGATGGAAATCACGTTGGTCGGGATGTAGGCCGAAACGTCGCCGGCTTGGGTTTCGATGATCGGCAGCGCGGTCAAGGAACCGGCGCCGTTGGCGTCGTTCATCTTCGCCGCGCGCTCCAGCAGGCGGCTGTGAAGGTAGAACACGTCGCCGGGATAGGCTTCGCGGCCCGGCGGACGGCGCAACAGCAGCGACATCTGGCGGTAGGCCACCGCCTGCTTGGACAAGTCGTCGTAGACGATGACCGCGTGCATGCCGTTGTCGCGGAAGTATTCGCCCATGGCGCAGCCGGTATAAGGCGCGAGGAATTGCAGCGGCGCCGGGTCGGAGGCGGTGGCGGCGACGATGATGGAGTACTGGAGCGCCCCTTCCTCTTCCAGCTTTTTGACGATCTGCGCCACCGTGGACCGCTTCTGGCCGACGGCGACGTAGACGCAATAAAGCTTCTTCTTCTCATCGCCCGAGGCGTTGATCGCCTTCTGGTTGATGAAGGTGTCGATGGCCACCGCGGTCTTGCCGGTCTGACGGTCGCCGATGATCAATTCGCGCTGGCCACGGCCAACCGGCACCAAGCTGTCGATGGCCTTCAACCCGGTCTGCATCGGTTCGTGCACCGATTTGCGCGGGATGATGCCGGGCGCTTTCACCTCGACGCGCTTGCGCGTTACGTCGCCGGTAAGCGGCCCCTTGCCGTCGATGGGATTGCCGAGGCCATCCACCACCCGACCCAAGAGACCCTTGCCCACCGGCACGTCGACGATGGTGCCGGTGCGCTTGACCGTGTCGCCTTCCTTGATGCCCCGGTCATCGCCGAAAATCACGATGCCGACGTTGTCCACCTCCAGGTTCAGGGTCATGCCCTTGACGCCGCCGGGAAACTCGACCAGCTCGCCCGCCTGGACGTTATCGAGCCCGTAGACGCGGGCAATGCCGTCGCCCACCGACAAGACTTTGCCGACCTCGGAGACTTCGGCCTCCGCGCCGAAGCTGGCGATCTGTTCCTTGAGGATCTTGGAAATTTCCGCGGCCCGGATGTCCATTATTGAGCCTCTTTCATAGCCGTTTGCAGGTTGTTGAGTTTGGTTTTCAGTGTCGAATCGATCATCCGCGAGCCGAGCTTGACCGCCAGCCCGCCGAGGATCGAGGAATCGGTATGCGCCTGAAGGGTAACGTCGCGGCCGGCGATGGCCTTCAATTTTGCCTTAAGGGCCGCCATTTGCGCCTCGCTTAAGGGGGTGGCCGAGGTGACCTCGGCGGTGACCTCGCCGCGATGGTGGGCGAGAAGCTGGCTATAGGCGGCGATCATGTCGCCCAACAGGCTCAAGCGGCCGTTGTTGGCGATGACGCCGAGGAAATTGCGGGTCAAGGGAGCGATGCCGCTGCCGTCCAGAACGGCAAACAGGCCCTTGGCCTGATCGTCGCGCCCCAGCGCCGGGCTGGTCACCAGTCGGCGGAAATCCGTGCTTTTCTCCAACAGGTCGGCCAACGCCTTAAGGTCGGCCGCCACCTGATCGAGAGCGTTACCGTCAGCCGCCAGTTCAAACAGCGCCACGGCGTAGCGCCCGGCCACGCCCGAGACGACCGCCTTTTGATTGCCAATGTCCGCGGCTTGACCCGTGGCCACTTTTCATACCCCTGACACAAGCCAACCGCCGCCGGCCACCTTGGGCCTTCGCGGCGCATCGACTTAAAGCGTTTGTTTCTAATTCCGGAGACCTGGCGCTAACCCATTGGGAAATCGAGGTTTTCCGCACGCCGCCGAGTGTCGGAAAAAGCCCCTCCTGGGCAGCGCGCCGCTTACCTAACACAGGCCCTTTCAAACTGCAACCCGAGTCTTGAATGTACCATCCCGGATCGCCGGCCGGCAGTCCTGGCCGATCACTGCCTCAAATGCTTTCGATCGGCTGGAATGGCTCCGGCAACTTAAATGCCTGCGGGCCGAATGTTTCCAGCGCTTTCGGGATGCGCATTTTCGCCGGCGCGCTCATGCCGATGACCTTGACGCGCTGACCGTATTTCAGGTTCTGGGTGGGAATGGGCTCCGCCGTTTCGCAGTCGACGATGCAGATCAGATCGGGAACGATGGCGCGCATGGCGCCATCGACGCGGACCACCAGATTTTCATTCTGGAAGGTCACTTCCGCCGCCGCCTTGTCGCCGCTTAAAGATTGAAGACGGCACACGCCGACGGAAAATCCCCCCGCCGTGTTGCGTTCCAGATCGACGATCTTGCCGTCGAACAATACCTTGGCGTGGCGGTAATAGTCGGTGGTGCGCAAATAATCGACCAGCGACGACACCGGGTCGCCCTCGCGCCGCCCCCTGGCGATGGCCCGACCAATGCCCAGGGCCACGCTCAAGGTGCCGAGGATGGCCGCTTCTTTCATCTGGCGGCCAGTCATGGCAAATCCGGAGATGAACACCCGCAACCCCATCTGGATGGCCAGCGCGCGAGTCATATCTTCAGCGATGCGGTCGGTATTTGCTTCGACGACAGCAAAATTCATATGCTCGTCGATCACCACCAAGGGCGTGGCGCGCACGCCATGCACGCTTAGGCTGTTCATCTGCAATTCCGGGAAAGCGCGGCCCATGCCATCGGCGTCAATGACCGGCAGGCCGATGCGCGCTCCCAGCATCAGCGGCAGCATGGAATTAGAACCGCCGATTTCCGCCGGCAGAATGGCGTCGACCTTGCGACCGAGATACGCTTCCAGCCGCCGAAAGCCGAATTCCACCTCCTCGCTGGAGGTCAACTTTTCCAACTGCACCGTGGGCGCGCCGAAACCGGCGACCGAACAGATCAAGGCATCGTCTGCAATCTTGCTTGGCGGCAAAATCTTGGCGGGTCCATAGGCGCGAAACGCTTCCTGGGTCACCAGCCGACCGATATAGGGATCGCCGCCGCCGCCGGTGCCAAGAAAAGCCGCGCCGCGCGCCAAGTCTTCCAGATCCTCGATCGCGAGATTTAAAACCTCATCTACAACTTCTAGCGTCATGACTGCCTTATGGTTTCCTTGGTGGAAGAGGGATGCGGGCTAGACATTATTTGGAAAAGAGTGCGCCATAGCCGACAAGGGCGCTGATATCCGCCCTTGCGTAGGCCCGCTGGCTGTGGCGCAGACCGAGGCCGGCCAGCGCCACCGCCAGCGACGCGGTGGTGCGCAGAGGATTGAGGACGGGCACCATCAGACCATCTTGATGAAGCGCCGCCTGGAGCCGATCGCTGACGCCCAAAAATCCGGTACAGCCCAGCACGATGCAGTCGGCATGATCCTCCATAACGGCTTTCTTCGATTGCTCCAATAGCCGCGCCAACAGCCCATCTGGATCATCGCCGATATGATTCACCGCAACATCGACGGCTCGAACCGACGCCAGTTTTTCCTGTAATCCATAAATTTTGGCGTGCTTTTCCAAGAGCGGGCGCACTTGATCCAGCACCGTCACCACGGCAAACTTGTGACCCAGCATCGCCGCCACATGCATCGTCGTTTCGCCCGGGCCGAGCACGGGAATCGATACTGCCTCGCGCGCAGCGTCAAGGCCGGGATCGCCCATGCAGTCGATCAGCACGGCGTTGACGCCATCGCGTTCCGCCTCGATGCAGCGGGCGACGATGCCGGGCGTGGCGAAGCCGTCATCGAACATGCCCTGAATGGAGGGCGGACCGATGGTCAGGTTGACGTGCGAAAACGCCACATTGAGAAATTCGTTCAGGCCGGCGACCTCCTCGATCTTTTGCGGCCGCGGCGTAACATGCGGGGTAATGATGCGAACCTTAATGGTCATCAAAAAATCTCCGAGGGGATGTTGCGCCGAAACAGCTTTTTGATGTTATAGCCCAATGTCATACCCTGCCGCCGCCGTCAGGCAGTCTTACGAGGAAGGAAACGGTGGCGGGCTGAAAGGCAGCGCACCCGCGCCAGCGCCGTATACCCTGCAAAAGCCACGGCGATGGCGTCCAGCGCCGGCACCCCGGTGATGGCAAAGAGCCCGCGCGCGGCGCAGATCCCCACCGCTGCCGCCGCCGCCCACGCCATAAAGGCGGGCGGCGAATAGGCTATCCTCATCGTCGATGCCCCATCCTCATAGCGCCCGCGCCGGATGACAAAGAAGTCGGCGATATAGATGCCCGCCACCGGCGGGATGGTGGCGCTGATCAGCACAAACAAGGGAATGAGGCTCTCGCTGGCGCCGGACAAGGAAAAGGCGATGCCGATCACCCCTAATATCAATGCCAGGGCTTTGAATGACAGTCGCGGCAATGACGTGGAAATACCCAGTGTGGCGGAATAAAGATTGCCCGAGTTGGTGGTCCAGGCGGTGAGCAATAGAAACACGAATGCCGGTATGCCGAGCCCCAAGCCGGTCATGATGGCGATCAAGTCCCGCTCGCCGGTGGCGATGCTGGGAATGGCGGCCAGCAGCAGCACCGCCGGCAGGGAAAAGGCGTAGGTGACGATGGCGGCGCCCCGCGCGTGATTAGGCGAGCGGGCGAACCGCGCCACATCGGGAAAGATGGTGATGCCGGCGGCCAGCGAGCCGATGACGGCGGAGATGCCGTAGCCCAGCGGCGGGCTATGGGCCGGCGCGGCGTCCAGAACGCCGGGGGCGGCCTGCCGCACGCCGTAATAAGCCATGCCGACAAGACCGATCAACAACACCGGCACCGCCCAGTCGGCCAAGCGCTGCAACGCCTTGAAGCCGTAAATGGTGGTCATCACCATCAGGCCGCCGCCGACGATGATATAGGGGGCGGCGCTGATACCAAGACCAAAGAAATCATCGCTGATGCGACGCAGACTTTGACCGAACAGTTCCGCCGTCACCCCGAACCAACACAGCAGCGTTGCCGCCAAGACGATGCCGACCACCCGCGCCCCTTTATCGCCGAAAGCATGACGGGCAATCAGCGCCGTGGTCAAGTGACTGCGGGCGGCGATGGCGCCGGTGAATGCAGCGAGAATAGCCAGCACGGACGCGCCGATGAATATCGCCAGCATGCCGCGCCGCAGCCCCATCAAAGATCCGATCTCCGCCCCGCTGACGAACGCCGGCAGAGCAATGACGACGCCGATCTTGATGACGGCAATCTTCCACCACGCCACGGTGGCGCTGTCGGGAACCTGCGAGTGTGAGTATTCGTTACCGGAATCGTTGACTTCCATGACCGCCTCTTAGGTTTTAGCGTTCAGCGCCGAACGGACTGACAGCATAGCAGGCAATTCACTTGATAAAAAATGGGCGCGCTGAGATAGCCACAGCCAAGCCAGCGCGCCCCATGGCAGATCATCGATTAGAACCGGAACGTCGCCTCGACGCCGTAGCTGCGGGGATCATTGGGCACCCGCAAGCGTGAGCCGGTGATGGAAACGTTGGTGGCGTGGCGCGAGTTGGTCAGGTTCTTGCCCCATACGCCCACGGACCAATTTTCTCCTTCCAATGAAACCTTGCCGTCGATGAAGTCCTTGGTGCCGGTTTTGATGGTATTGTTCAGATCGAAGTAGAAGCCGCCGCGCCGGCGATAGTTGCCATACCACGCAAGGTCCAAGGCATTGGCTACCGGGTGCCGATAGGAGACAGTGCCGCTGAAGGTGAAAGGCGGCGCCAGCGGCGAGGTTTTGCCGATGGCTTCCGGACTGGCGAACGGACTGGTCGTGTCGACGGCCGCAATGGAAGTATTGGTCACCCCGACGCCGACGGAGATGTCCAATCCGTCAAGGGGATGCGCTGCAACTTCCAGCTCCAGCCCTTCAATATCCGTGGCCGGGATATTGAGCACGCCGCGCAGCGTTTTGGTAGGATCGTTGGGATCAAGAACGACGAACGACAATTGTTGATTAGCATAGTCGATATGGAAGGCGGCCGCGTTGATGGTCATCAGGCCGTCGAGCACCGTGGTCTTCATGCCGATTTCATAGTTGGTGGCTATTTCATTGTCGAATTTGGTCGTCTGGGAAAAGCCGCCGGTCCGGAAGCCCTTGGACCAGGTGGCATAGCTCATGACATCATCCGTCCACTTGTAAGACAGCTGAACTTTTGGTTGCAGCTGATCGAAGGTGGCTTCGGCAAAAGGATTCGCCAGGCTGGTATTATGCGAATCCTGCTTGTCGTGGTCATAGCGAAGCGCGCCGGTTAGGGTCAACTTTTCGGTGACGTCGTAATCGGCCTGTCCGAACAAGGCCCATAACTCGCTGTTCTTGGTTTGCACAAAGCCAAACGCCACGGGTTTGGTGGGCAGCGCGTCATTGCGAATCCTCACGTCCAGCACTTCCTTGCGATCCTGGTAGAAGCCGCCGGCTATCCACCGAAAGCGCGAGTCGCCAGAAGAGGTCAGCCGAATTTCCTGATTGAACACTTCCGAGTCAAAGTCGATATCCTGGATCTGGTTGGCGACCGCGGTAAAGTCCAGGTCCGCGTAGATGGACTGGAGAACATCGGCATAGCCGGTAATGGAGGTGATGGTGACGCCGTCGAATTCATAATCCAACTTCAAGGATACATCCTTGAATGTGGTATCATCCTTGCCGATGACGTTGCTGTCGGCGCCGGGATTCGTCACATCGTCGATACCGATCAGAACCACCCTGCCTGTTTGATTGAATATGTCCTGGTCGAAGGGGATCTTGTCCTGAATACAGCAACTGCCGTCGCCATCGGTGTAAGATGCGCGGATGGCGGCGGTCAGCCGCTCACCCTGGTACAGCAGGCGGCCACGAACGGAATACTCTTCCTCGAAGCTGATATGTTCGCCGAATCTATTCTTGATCAACCCATCGGAGTGTTTGTAATACCCCGAGACGCGGGCAAACAGCATATCTTCGACAAGGGGGCCGGACACGCTGCCGGCCAAGCGGTAGGTGTCCGCCTTACCATAGCTGCCCTTGATCATGGCCTCAAGGTCGTTGGTCGGCGCCTTGGTGACGATATTGATGGCGCCGGCGATGGCGCCTTGGCCGTAAAGCGCGCCTTGCGGGCCGCGTAGCACTTCGACACGCTCAATGTCCAGCAGATCCTGGTTCAAAAAGTCGTTCGATCCCACTTGCACGCCGTCGATCACGATGGCGACCGGCGGCAGCGCGCCCTGCGCGCTGGCGATGCCACGCATGGTGAGGAAGCTTTCGTTGGACCGGAACGTCTCCCGGATGATCATGTTGGGCACCAGGTCAATGAAGTTCCGCATGGATTCCACATTGGCCGTTTCAAGCTGAAGGTTGGAGAAAACGCTGACCGATTCCGGTATCTCCTGCAGTTTTTCGTCCCGCTTGCGGCCGCTGACGACAACTTCGTCCATCTTCATGTCCGCAGCCTCCGGCTCGGCGGCAAATGTAGGCGTCGTCACCATGGCACCGGCGGCCAGGATCGTCGAGGCGAGAAGGCTCCCCCAGGTTCCAATAGTTCTTAGTGTCGTCATCTGTTCTCTCCCAATGATGATGATCCGTGCTTTATCCCGAACTTGCAACGGTCCCAGTGGTTGGCGACGGCGGGCGCTTGGCGATGGCGAGGTCTCCCGCCGCCCGCACCCGCACCCGCACCGCTCCTCCTGGAACGTAGGCAAGCGGAATTTCTTCAGACTCGAGTATCTGGACTGTCTCCGGCACTGCGCCCGCCGCCACCGCCGCCTGGCGCGCGATGGCGCGCGCTTCCGCCAGCGCCGCTTCGCGGCCTGTCTTGGCGTAAGAAAACACCCGATCGATCTCGCCGCCCACTTGCGCGATGGCGGCGCCGATGGCGTTGGCCACCGAGGCAAAATCGGGAACGATCAGTTTTGACGTGCCGGGAATGGGTCGATTGATCAAAATGGCGCCGCCGCCGACCAGAATGAGCGGCGCTTCACGCTGAGAGGTCTTCATACGGTCGACGCCTTCGGCCACCTTGCGGTGAATAAGATCAATAGCTTCGTTCACCATCTTTGACGGCAGATGCGCCACCCGGGCGCGGTCGCCGATGTCGGCGTAGCCGGCCGCCACCGCGATATCGGTGGCGGTCAAGGTATCGCCGCCGAACACCAGCGCCTTGTCGCGGATACGGTAGCCCACCGATTGCGGGCCGATCGCCAACTTTTCACCCTGCATCACCAAGCTGCCGCCGCCCAGGCCGATCGCCAGCACGTCGGGCATGCGGAAATTGGTGCGCACGCCGCCGATATCCACGGTCACCGACGATTCCCGCGGGAAGCCGTGCACTAGCATGCCGATATCGGTGGTGGTGCCGCCGATATCGGCCACCAGGGCATCGCTCAGATGAGAAAGATAGGCCGCGCCGCGCATGCTGTTGGTGGGACCGGAGGCAAACGTCAGCACCGGATACTTCTCGACGAATTCGGCGCTCATCAGCGTGCCGTCGTTCTGGCTGATATAGAACGGCGCGGCAATGCCAAGATTGTGCAGGGCGCGGCGGAAAGAGTTAACGATCGAAGCCGAGAGATCGGCGAGACTGGCGTTCATCACCGCGGCGTTTTCTCGCTCCAGAAGGCCGATGCGGCCGATTTCGTGGGATAACGTGACGCGCACGTCGGGGACTATGTCGCGCAGAATCTCCTCGGCAATGCTCTCCATTTTCTGATTGACCGGCGAGAACAGGGCGGTGACGGCGACGCTGGTCAAGCCCCGCCGCTTGATGTCGCGCGCGGCTTCCTTAAGGGCGTCAATGTCAAGAGCGCTGTTGATCCGACCGTCATACTGATAGCCACCGGCGATGAGATAAGTTTCGCCATGAACCGCCGCCTTGATGTCCGCCGGCCAATCGACCAGCGGCCGCAGCCCCCGCGTCGCCGGCAGGGCGATGCGGATGATCCCGACCTTGAGGAGATGGCGGCGTTCGACGATGGCGTTGGTGAATTGCGTGGTGCCGATCATCACGCAGTCGATATCGCCGGGCGAAGCTTGCGCCTGACCCAAAACGTCGGTGATGGCGTCAATGATGCCGTGACTGACGTCTGCGGTGGTGGGCGCCTTGCGCCAGGCGCGCACCCGGCGTCCTTCCAACAGAACGGCATCGGTATTGGTGCCGCCAACGTCGATGCCAATGCGCATACTGACTTCCCTGTTCACAAGTCGCGGTAGCGACGAATGACGAACAGGCTCATCCCATCGCCGCGACGGCGCAACATTGGCGAGAGGTAGGATAAAGATGCTAAGGGGTGGAGCGGGCTATAAACGGGTGGGGCGGCTACCTACCCCGATGAGTGGGTTTTTTCAGCTAATCAGTCCCAGGTCGCGGCCCTTTTGCACTGCTTCCAGACGATTTGCCGCATGCAGCTTGAGGTATAGGTTCTTTAAGTGGAACTTGACGGTGTTCTGGCTTAAATCCAACGCCCGCGCGATTTCCTTATCCGATTGACCGCTGTTGAGCTGCCGCAGCATATCCACCTCCCGCGCCGTCAGCGCCGGGCGATGGACGTCATCGGCGTGCGTCAGCGACAGCGACGCCAGCACGGCTTTGGCATGGTGCTTGACTTCCCGCTCCGAGGCCGACGCCGCTTCGGCCAGCCATTCAGCCAACAGCGGGCGAAATAGCGCCGCCTCTTCATGAAAGGCGCGCACATATCCGGTGGTCGTCGAGGCCCGCACGGCGGCGCTAAGATGCTGATACGCCATCATAACATCGCCATGAGCAGCGTAATAGACGGCCATGGCGGCGGAAATGCGGATGGCCGACCGCACATGCCGCAGCGCCCACAGGCGGCGCAAGGATTGCTCCAGGCGTTCCACGGGAATATGAAATGACAGATCACGGGCGGCGACGCGGATGTAAGCGACCATGATGGCCTCCCGCTCGCGCCACGTGCGTTCCGCCTGCCATTCGGTCAGCTCCGCCAAATCGAACGGGGAATAGCGCAAGACGTCGGCAGCTTGCGCAATCATGCCGCTGAGCGCCAGACAGGAGGCGCGCGTTGCATCCAGAAGCGGCATCAGGCCGCGCGCCTGGCGCGCCGAGGCTTCCAGCCGCGCAGTGTCGATAACCGCGGCCGCAGCGTCAAACCCTTCTTGCTCCAAGGCAATCATGATGGCGGTGATGAATTCGGCGGCATAGATGTCATACCACGCTTCCGATTTGCGCGTGCGCGATATCGCCAACTGGGCCCGCCGCTGGGCCTTTGGGATCAGGTTTTGTTCGTAGGCAAGCTCGGCCTGCAAGGCGTTAATCAGGGTTGCTTTCGTTTGATCGTCCGGGAACTGAGTGGCGGCCATGTGCCGCGCCCGGTTATACGCCGCCTCTGCCGCCGTCGGCAGCCCTTGGGCGAAGTTGATGGTGCCCAAATGGAGATGGTTGAAAAACTCGCCATGCGGCAAGTGGAACTGCCGATAATGATCGATCGCCTCGTGCGCGGCCTCCGACGCTTTGTCGAACAGCCCGCGCTGATGGCGGGAAATGCAAAGAAACGTCCGCCAGTACCCCTGGTAGATATGATCGTCGCCGGCAACGCCGCGCAGAGTATCCTCGAAAGCGGCCAGATAAGCATCCCCCGGCGGCTGACACTCATTGACCAATAGTGTCGACTCGACGACGAGACTATCCTGACGCAAGGCGATAAGATTGCCGCCGCCGGCCAGTGTGGTGAAATCGCCGGTAGCATCGCGCGCCTTCTCAAAATTCTGCCGCGCCACGCTCAACCGCCCTTCCTTGGCCAGCACCAGGGCATGCAGCAGGCGTAGGCGGGGAAAACGATCGAGCAGAGGCTCGCTTAAATAAGCATCCACAGCCTTGGTGCGGGACATGCCCTGACGGATCCAGATCTGTACGCCGCCGGCATTTTCGATGATGACGCCGGCCAGATCGCCGTCGCCGGCGTCAAGGGCGCAGCGGACGGCGCGCGTAAGCTGGCCGCCCCTGGCGTACCACTGCGCCGCCGACCTTTGCAACGCAAGGCGCCGGTCGACAGGCAGCAGGTTAAACTCACCGGCAAGCACCGTCTGCAAGATGGGATGCAGCCGATAAAGTCCGACGTCCTGATCAACGCCGGTCAGAAACGGTCGGAGAATATCGACGGCGAGAATTTGCGCCAACAGGCCATTGCGGCCGGTAATAAATTCAATGGCGCCTTCGCTGAGCGTATCAAGAACCGAGACCTCGCGCAGGTGCTGACGCAATTTCTCGGGGACGAATGACAGTACTTGCTCCGACAGGTACTCCGCTATGTCCGAGGTGGCGCTCTGCAATCCTGAAAGGGCCTGATGCTGGTGCTTATTGTTTTCCCACCAGCTGCGAAGCAACTGCACCGCCACCGGCCAGCCTTCGGTATTGGCTTCAACGGAAGAAAGGTCGGCGCGGCTTAACCGGCAGTCAAAAAGCCGCCCGATTTCATCCGCCCGGAAGCGAAGATCCGCCGCTTTCAGTTCAAACACCAGCCCCCGGGCGCGCAACGCGGCTACCGGCAGCGACAGGCGTTCGCGGCTGCCGATGGCCGTCACCAGATTGTCCGGCGCCCACTTGATCAAGGGCGCAATAACGGCTTGCACGACGGGCGGCGACAGCCGTTCGAATTCATCGAGAATGAGCGCCAGCGGCTGCCCATAATCGGCAAGGGCGTTAAGCAGCCGTTGCAGCCGATGACGGGCGTCCGACTCATTGGGCGCGGAGGCGGCGGTTACTTCCTCCGGTACGGCGACGCCGGCGCGCTGAAAAGCATAGCCGAGATTGGCAACCAAGGCGCCGGCACTATCGTCCTCCTCATCCAAAGACAGCCACGCCGCCTTAACGCCGCCGGCCATAAGCCTGTCGCGCCATTGCGTGAGTAAGGTCGTCTTGCCGTATCCGGCCGCCGCTTCCAGTTTGATCAGGCGCGCCGAGGCCGCCCCATCAAGCGCCCGAAGAAGGCTATCCCGCTCCACCAACTTGGCGCGCTGCATCGCCGGTGCCAGGCGCGTCACCATGATCGCCTGAGCCGGCGATTGCCCGGCGGCCGCATCAGATGTCTTTGCCGGAATCCTCGTCGCCATCCCTTCCCCGCTTGGCCGGCCGCGGTCTTCCGAACATTCAAGATCGCCGAGCCAGACGCATTCTATTTTACATGGATTATCGCCGCCGTCGATATTGAAAGCCATGCGCCGCGGCGACGTCACGATACCTCATCGGCCCCGTCCTGAAGGCAACGCAACCTATAGGGTCTTGAAGTTAAGGCCCTAATCATCGCAAGGCCACATTCCATGATTGAAGATGAAAAATCACAACCGCAGAATATTCCCGGAAAAGACCAACCGGTCATTATCCACATTCCGGTCAAGGGCTCGCCGTCATCCTCCGTTGACGACGAGAACCTCAACAACAATACCCTTACCTATAGCGACTCGGGCCACCCTTCAGAGAATTCGGAAGAAGTCGCCAGGCGCATCGCCAATGACGCCGGCGTGGACCATGATGACAGCTTGACGGAAGCGGTGCGCTGCGCCGCGCACTGGCGGTCGTTGGGCGCAGATACGCTGATTTACATCAGCTCGTATGGCGCGACCATGGTCGCCAACGGGCTGATCATCCGCTTTTTCGGCGTCAATATCATTATCTCCAGTTTCCTCGCCAATCTGGTGGCGGTGCTCGGGTTCCAAAACGCCACCATCTTTTTCAAGAGCCTGTTGAATCCGCCCAAGGACGAGGTTCCCGAGGAACAAAAAAAAATGTTTTGAAGCGGCGACGAAATATGGCCTCCTGCCGGTCTCTTGGACCATCCGGGCAGCGCTCTCCGGCACCACCTTGGCGCTGCTGCGCGACACCACCTTCGCTAGCCAGCAGACGATGAGCGCCATCACCTCGGCCCTCGTCGGTCCCATCATGTATGGCATGCGGACAAGCATCCGCACATGTCTGAAAGGAACCATCAAGCTGACGCCGAAGGGCGATGGCGTCAAGGCCGCCTTCGCGCTCGCCTATGGCAACGAGCCCAATCCACTGGATGAAGATCGTCCCTATCTCTGGGGCACGGCCCGCAATACGTTCATCCGCATCATCGCCATGTCCAGCAGCACCATCGTCATGGCGCTGACCAATGGCTTCAGTATTCAAAGCTATTGCCTCGGCGGACAGGAGGAAATGAAAAACCTTACCACCTCAAATCAATCCATCACCTTCGAGGATATCGAAAAAAATTGTTTGGGCGGCCCTTTCACTTTCCTGTTTCGCGATCTTGGCATCGCCTTTACCTACGGCATCGCCATGCTGATTTTTGAGCCGCTCTTGAATGGCGCGTTGAATAAAATCTTCGATTACTTCTATGGAACGCCGGAGGATACTTCTTCCAGCGTCGAGGTCGTCGAGATCACGGACGAGGATTCGGAAAAAGGCGTTTAAGGGCATTCCCGATTCAAGTGGAATTGTCAATCGCGAGGCGTGAAACGCCGAAGCGATCCAGAGATGGTAAGTATTGCAGGAAGTTTCTGGATTGCTCCGTGTACCCTATAAAAAACCATAAGGATCGACATCCACCTGCACTCGCACGCCCTTGACGCCGCCGGCGCGGGCAAGCCACGCCCGCAAGGTTTGCTGCACGTCCGCGCCGCGCGTCGCCTTGAGAAGGAGCCGCCAGCGGTGTCGGCCGCGCAACAGCGCCAACGGCGCCGGCGCGGGGCCGAGCACGCTGACGCCGTTGCCGTGGGGCGCCGCCATGCCCAGCCGGCGCGCCATGCGGATCACCGCCTCGGCCTCCTCGCCGGAGACGATGACGGCGGCCAGACGGCCGAACGGCGGCATGCCTTGCGTCTGCCGCTCGGCCAGCTCGGCGGCGACGAAGGCGGCCTTGTCGCCTTTCACCAGCGCCGCCATCACCGGGTGTTCCGGCATGTAGGTCTGCACCAGCACCGAGCCTTTCAAGGATTCGCGCCCGGCGCGGCCAGCCACTTGCGACAGCTGCTGATAGGTGCGCTCGGCGGCGCGCAGGTCGCCGCCGGTCAGCCCGAGATCGGCGTCGACCACGCCGACCAGCGTCAATTTCGGAAAGTGATAGCCCTTGGTGACGATCTGGGTGCCGATCACCACATCAACGCGATGGCTTTCAATGTCGTCGATCATCGAGGCAAAGCGCGCCGCCGAGGTTGCCTGATCGCTGGACAGCACCAACAACCGCGCTTCAGGCAACAGCTCGGCCACTTCCTCCGCCACCCGTTCGACGCCGGGGCCGATCGCCGTCATCTCGCCGGTGGCGGCGCAAGAAGGACACTCGTCAAGAAGCGGCATCAGGTGACCGCAGTGGTGACATTCCAGCCGTCCGGCGTAGCGGTGCTCCACCATCCACGCCGAGCAATGGGGGCACTCCAGACGATGGCCGCAGGCGCGGCATAGCGTCAACGGCGCATAGCCGCGGCGGTTGAGGAACAGCAGCGCCTGCTCGCCGGCCGCCACGGTGGCGGCCATGGCGTCGCGTAAGGGCGGCGAGATAAACGCGCCGCGCGGCGGCGGCGCGCGGCGCATGTCGATGGCGCGGATGTCGGGCAATTCCGCCGCGCCGTGGCGGTCGGGCAGAAGAAAGGCGCGGTATTTGCCGGTGTTGACATTGTGCACGGTTTCCAGGGATGGCGTAGCAGAAGCGAGAATGATCGGGAACCGCCCCAGATGGGCGCGCACCACCGCCATGTCGCGGCCCTGATAGATCACGCCTTCTTCCTGCTTGAAGGCCTGATCGTGCTCCTCGTCGACGACAATGAGCTGCAAGTTCCGGTAGGGCAGAAACAGCGCCGAGCGCGCCCCCACCACCAACCGCGCCTTACCCTCCGTCACTGCCCGCCAGGCGCGCCGCCGCTCCGCCTCGCCAACGTCGGAGTGCCACAGCACCGGCGAGGCCCCGAAGCGGTCGCGGAAGCGCCCCAGCCACTGCGAGGTCAGCGCGATTTCCGGCAGCAGCACCAGCGCCTGGGCCGAGCTGTCTTTTTTCAAAAGGCGGGCGATGAGCTCGAAATAAACCTCGGTCTTGCCCGAGCCGGTGACCCCTTCGAGAAGCGCCGGGGCGAAGCCGTCGCCATTCTTCGCAATGCCGTCGACCGCCGCCTGCTGATCCGCCGACAATGCCGGCGCCGGCCGGAGGGGATCGGGCGGGTCATAGGGGGCGTCCGCCGGGACATCGACCGCCATGAGCGTCCCGGCCTCGATCAGCCCGCGCACCACCCCCTCGCCGACATAGGCCAGGCGGCAAAGCTCGCTCACCGAGCGCGGCCGATCGTCGAGGAGCATCTCCAAAAGCCGGGCGCGCTCCGCCGTCAGCCGCGCCGGCGGCGGCCCGCCGCGCACATAGGCCCGGCGCACCGGGAGAGGGTCGAACGCCGCCGGCGCGCTCATCACCATTTTCAGGACCGCGCCGGGGGGCGTGAGGGTATAGGCGGCGACCCAGTCGATAAAGCGCAGCATATCAAGGGAGAGCGGCGGCAGATCGAGCCGGGCGCGCACCGCTTTCAGGCGCGCCGGCGCCACCGCCTTGCCTGCCGCCCGGGGCCAGACCACGCCCACCACCTCGCGGCCCGACAGCGGCACCCGAACAAAATCGCCAGGGGCAATGGCCAAGCCGCCGCCGGCATAGTCGAAGGCCCCGGCCAGCGGCAGCGGCAGGAGAACCGCCACCCGATCATCCGCCGCTGCCTTGACCACCCTTGATTCTCCCCTTCGCCGGCTCCGCTCCCGGGCACTATAGTGCAAGGCGGGGCGCGCTCAACATCCGGCTTGCCAGGCGGGGCGAATCGCGCTACCCCGGGCGCACGCCATCCGGCACGCCAACCCAGGGAAATACGATGAAGTTTTTTGTCGACACCGCCGATACCGCCGCCATCCGCGAACTGGCCGCCACCGGGCTTCTGGACGGGGTAACCACCAACCCCTCGCTGGTCGCCAAGGCGGGCCGCGATTTCTTTGAAATCCTGAAGGAAATCTGCGATGTGGTGCCAGGGCCGGTGAGCGCCGAGGTGGCCGCCACTGATTTCGACGGCATGCTGCGGGAAGCCGAGCGGTTGCGCAAAGTGGCCGACAACATCGCCATCAAGGTGCCCTTGATCGTTGACGGGTTGAAGGCCTGCAAGCGCCTGACCGACGAGGGCGCCATGGTTAACGTCACCTTGTGCTTTTCCGCCGCCCAGGCGCTCCTGGCGGCCAAGGCCGGAGCCACCTTCATTTCGCCCTTCATCGGCCGCCATGACGACGTCGGCCAGGACGGCATGGCGCTGATCGCCGATATCCGGCAGATTTATGATAATTACCACTTCGATACCGAAATCCTGGTGGCCAGCGTGCGGCACCCCATGCACGTGGTGGAGGCGGCGAAAATCGGCGCCGACGTCTGCACCATCCCGCCCGACGTGTTGAAAAAGCTGTTTAACCATCCATTGACCGAAAAGGGCCTGGAAGCCTTCCTGGCGGACTGGAAAAAGACCGGGCAAACCATTCGTTAAGCTTGCCGTTTCATGGCTTCTTAACCGCACCCTTCTAAACTTGAGCCAGCAGCTTGATACTGGAGGCATGCGTGCAGACTGAACGGCAACCGGAAGGCCATGATCTGGATCGTGACCAGGTGCGCGGCTATTTGCTGCGCCACCCCGGCTTCCTGAATGAAAACCCTGACCTTTTGCGCGCCCTGACGCCGCCGCGCCAGCAGACCGGCGAGACGGTGGCGGATTTTCAGCGCCATCTGATCGAACGCTTGCAGCGCGACGTCGGCGAGCTTGCCGCGTTCCGCGAGTCGATCATCGCCACCAGCCGCTCCAACCACGCCAGCCAGCAGCACGCCCTGGTGGCGGCGCTGGCGGCCATGGACGCCACCTCGCTGGAGCACCTGGTGCATATCATCACCCGCGACTGGATCGACATGCTCGATGTCGACGTGGTCGCCTTATGCCTGGCGGATCCCTTCCCCAATGACGCCAGCTTCGCCGCCGCCGGCATCTCGCTCATCGAAGAGCTCGACCTCCACCGCTTGTTCGGCAATGACGGCGCGGTCGCCCTCCATAGCAATGTCGTCGGCGCCCCTGATCTTTATGGCGCGGCTGCAAGCTTGGTGCGGGCCGAAGCTTTGGTTAGACTGGACGCCGGGGCGAACCGGCCGGCCGGCATCCTGGCCATCGGCTCCCGCGATCCCGGCCACTTCGCCCCCGGACAGGGTACGGAATTGCTCCGTTTCCTGGGCGCGGTGACGGAGCGGCTCCTGGATCAATGGCTAAAGGCGAGCAAACCCTAGACTTACCCGTGGCGGCCTACGCCGCCGCCGATGCCGCTGATCTCATCACTGCATGGCTGACCAATCTTGGCGCGGAACGCCGCGCCTCGCGCCATACCGTGGACGGTTATGGCCGCGAAATCGGCTTCTTCGTCCGCTTTCTCGCCGGCCATCTGGGCGGAGCGGTGCGCCGGCGCGATCTGGCTGATCTGAAGGTCGCTGATTTTCGCGCCTATCTCGCCGAGCGGCGACAGGCCGGGCTGACGTCGCGTTCGCTGGCCCGCGCGCTGTCGGCGTTGCGGACGTTCTTTCGCTATGCAGCGCGGACCGCCGATCTGCATAACCCCGCCATCGCCGCGGTGCGCGCGCCCAAGGCGGCAAAGTCCCTGCCCCGCCCCTTGGACATACCGGATGCCCAGGCAGTGGTAAACAGCGCCGGCGATTTGGAAGACGAGCCGTGGCTCGCCGCCCGCAACATCGCCCTCCTGACCCTGCTTTACGGCTGCGGATTGCGCATCTCCGAAGCCTTGGGGCTCAATCGCGGCGATATCTCCGCCGGCGACACCTTGCGCGTCCTCGGCAAGCGCAACCGCCAGCGGGTGGTGCCGGTGCTGCCGGTGGTGCATGAGGCCATCGACGCTTACCTCAAGATGTGTCCGCTGGCGCTGCCCGCCGATGGGCCGCTGTTCATTGGTGCGCGGGGCGGCCGCTTGAATCCCGGCGTGGCGCAAAAGCTGATGCGCGACCTGCGCGCGCTCTTAGGATTGCCGCCGTCGGCGACGCCGCACGCGCTGCGCCACAGCTTCGCCACCCACTTGTTGGCCGGCGGCGGCGACCTGCGCACCATTCAGGAGCTTCTGGGCCACGCCAATCTTTCCACCACCCAGCATTATACGGATGTGGAAATGGCCCAGTTGTTGACGGTCTACGCAAACGCCCACCCGCGCGCCAAGCGGTGAGCCAGGCGCAACCGAGGAGCGCCGCCATGTCACCCATCATCGTATGGTTTCGCCGCGATCTTCGGCTATCCGACAATCCTGCCCTGACGGCGGCGGCGATGAGCGGCCAACCGATCATTCCCCTCTACATTCATGATGAAACCGGCGCGCGGCCCATCGGCGGCGCATCCAAGTGGTGGCTTGCCGGCAGCTTGCAGGCGCTTGATGCCGAGCTGCGGCAGCGCGGCAGTCAGCTTGTTCTGCGGCGCGGCGCGTCTGAGAAGGTATTAACAGAGGTAGGTCGCGAAGTCAGAGCCACGGCGATTTACTGGAACCGACTTTATGATCGCAATGCGCGCGATACCGAATCTATCATTGCCGGGCAATGGAACAACCACCACGCCTTCAATGGCGCGCTGCTGTGCGAACCGTGGGCGCTGACCACCAAGGCCGGCAACAACTTTCGCGTCTTCACGCCATTCTGGAACGCGCTGTTGCGGCGCGGCGAGCCGGCGCCGCCGCTGGCCGCTCCGGCTAGACTGCCCGCGCCGGCGCGCTGGCCGCGCAGCGAGATGATCGAAGATTGGAAGCTCCGGCCAACCGCGCCTGATTGGGCGGCCGGCTTGCGTGCAACGTGGACGCCGGGCGAAACAGCGGCCAGCGCACGACTTGATGACTTTCTTCAAGAGGGCATCGGCGATTATAGCCGACGGCGCGACTTTCCCGGCGTCGACGGCACCTCCCGGCTGTCGCCGCACCTGGCCTTTGGCGACATCTCGCCGCGTCAGATCTGGCATCGGGTGCGTACGCACGCCGCCGCTCATCCGGCGCACGAAAGCAGCGCGGCAAGCTATTTGCGGCAACTGGGATGGCGGGAATTTTCCTATCACCTGCTTTATCACTTCCCCGATCTGCCGCGACGCAATTGGAATGCACGCTTCGATGCTTTCTCCTGGCGCAAGGATGAAGCGGCCATAGAAGCCTGGCGGCGCGGGCGCACCGGTTATCCCCTGGTGGATGCCGCCATGCGTGAATTGTGGACCACAGGATGGATGCACAACCGGGCGCGGATGATCGTCGCCTCGTTTCTGGTCAAAGACCTGCTGTTGCCCTGGCAAGCGGGAGAAGCGTGGTTCTGGGACACCCTGGTGGACGCCGATCCGGCCAACAACGCCGCCGGCTGGCAATGGGTGGCGGGCTCGGGCGCCGATGCCGCGCCCTATTTCCGGGTGTTCAACCCGATAACCCAGTGCATGAAATTCGATCCCTCCGGCGCGTACATTCGGCGCTGGCTGCCGGAGCTTGGCGCGCTGCCTGACCAACATCTCCACCGGCCTTGGGACGCGCCGGCGGACATCCTGCAACAAGCCGGCGTCGTTATAGGCGAAACCTACCCCCGACCCATCATCGACCATACGCCAGCGCGCGACCGCGCGCTGGCGGCCTATGCTCGTATGAAGAGAAATATATAAATTCCGTGTGCGCCTACATTTCATCTGACGGGACGTATAATCCTTGTCAGCCGATGGCGCGTCTTTTAGGATCGAGCCAACAAAAAATACATTTCGGGGGTAGCGCGTGACTTTTCATACGTGCCTGTTGTGTGGTTTTCCCCTTTTCGAGCCGATGCCCGGCGCTGGCCGGAGCGTTTCGTGTTCGGTGTGCGGCGATTATGCGTTGAGCGCAGACGCACGGGCTAGGCTTGGCGCCCCCGATCGCAGCTTGGCACTCAGCCACATTACCCGCTGGCTGGAACGGCTTGACGGCGGCACGCTGCCGCCTACCGGCGGCGTGCATTTCCCCGACGCCGTTACCCGTCTTGATAACCTGGTGATCTACATGGGCGCGCATGCCGGCGCACCGGCGTCCGCCATGCAGCGCCGCCTGCTGCCCGCCTGGCAAGCGATCATCGGCGCGCCGACGGCGGAGGAGGCGCGCCGCACCATCGAACAAGGCGAGCAGGCGGCCTTTCTCACCGCCGCGCATGTCGAAGGCGTGACCGGACTGTCGCTGACGTTCGACGGCTGGGAGCGATACCGCACCTGCAAGCGGGCGGCGGAAAATCCTGTCGCGCTGATTGTTCTTCCCTCATCGTCGACCGCGCTGTTGACGCTGGTGGACCGCTGCGTCCGGCCCCTGCTGGAAGAGCTTGGATTTGCCGCTCATGTTTATAACATGCCCGGCGATGGCGCTGATTTGCAGATGATCGCCCTGTTGCGGACGGCAGCGCTGCTGATCATGGATGTCAGTGGCACCGAGGATCGTCCGCCGTGGCCGACGGCGATCGCGCACGCCATGGATAAGCCCGTCCTGCATTTGCGTAACGCCCACAGCGCAGGACACCAATGTCAGCCGGAAAATTGTTTGTGCGGCGCGCCCGCCATCGAGTGGGACACAGCCACCCCTGAGGTAACCGCATTCCGCGTCGCCACCGCGCTTCGGGCGATCTCGGTGGCGGCGCCGATTACACCGGTTCGACCTTAAGCGGCACCGAAAGCGTGCCCCATTCCGGCCAGCGGGTCATCTTAACCTCGCCATCGGCATCAAAACGCTTGGTTCGCCGCAACATCTCTTCCAGGGTGAGCCTGATCTCCAGCCGCCCCATGGGGGCGCCGACGCATTGGTGCGGCCCCAGCCCGAAGGCCACCGAATCCTTCATATTGGGACGGTCGAGGTCAAATTCATCAGGATTTGGAAAGACCGCCTCGTCGCGGTTGGCCGAAGCATAGACCAGGGCGATCGGTTCGTCCTTCTTGATCAGCCGGCCGCCGATGGTGACGTCCTTGTTTGCAGTTCTGGCGAAGCCCCGATACGGCGTATAAAGGCGCAGAAATTCCTCGACCGCCTTGGGGATGAGGTCCGGATTCCGGCGCAGGCGGCTTTGCAGCGCCTGGTCCTTGGCAAGATGCAACAGAATCGTGCCAATGAGAACGCTCGGCGCGATCATGCCGACGACGATGAGCTGGCGGATGGTGCCAAGGATCATGTCCTCGGGCAGCGGCTTGCCCTCATGCCGCACAGCGAGCAGCGCCGTCGTCGGATCATCCTTGGGGTCGAGCGGGCGCGCCTTTCTCTCGGCGATGATATCGCGGGCAATTTCATAAAGCTGTAAACTCGTCTCCTTGACGAGATCATCGTTGGCTTCCTGCAACGCCTTGTCGTAGATCGTCGTCACCTCTTTGATCTTCATCGACAAATCGCTGGTCAGGTGGAAGAACTCAGCGAATGCATAGCCCGGCAGGCGATGGGTGTAATCAGCGCAGATATCGCCGCCGCCGGCCCGAATATAAGGATCAAGAAGATCGATGGTGATCCGGCGCAACGCCGGCTCAAGCTTGGCCATCTTTTCGTTGGTAAAGAACGGGTTAAGGGCGCGGCGATACGGCGTGTGTTCGGGCGGGTCAAGATGCAACGGCGGCCGGCGGCCGGTAAAGGCGACCTTGGGCACCACATTTTGAACCGAGGTAATGAAGGTCTTGGAATCCTTCAACACGCTGACGATGTCATCATATTTGAACAACGCCCAAAACCCGTTCCATTCATTGGAGTGCGCAACGGGGCAGGATTTACGCAAGTCGGCGTACGTCTCGTGAGCGCTGGTGAAGGTTTCCGACGCCTGCGGATCGAAGTCGTCGGTCAGCCTGGGATCTCTGCTCTGCTTTTCAGTCATAATCTCTCTCTGTGCACAAGTTGGCATTATTATAAAGAGTTCCAGCCGCGCCTTATGGTGAGGCCGGCGATCCGGGGACTTCAACCGGCCCTGAACTAGCCTGCGCCGGTATGGGCGGTGCGGCCGATGATCTCATCCTGCATCGCCTTGCCAAGCTGAATGAAATAGGCGCTATAGCCGGCCACCCGCACCAGAAGATCACGGTATTGCTCGGGATGCTTTTGCGCTTCCAGCAGGATTTCGCGGCTGACCACATTGAATTGCACGTGCTTGCCGCCGCGGGCAAAGTAGGTGCGAATGAGGAACGATATTTTTCGCAAATCCTCATCCGATTGCATGGCGGAAGGGTGGAACTTGATATTAAACAGCGCCGCCTGATAGCGGTTCTGGCTGATTTTCATGGCGCTGTTCATGAGCCCTGTCGGCCCCTTCAGGTCACGCCCGCGCATGGCGGACATGGTGCCGTCCGCCAGGCATTCGCCCGCAAAGCGGCCATCGGGCGTGGCGCCGGTTTGCGCCCCGCCCGGCCATTGCGACGAGACCGAAATGCCGGTCGGCTTATGCGCGCCGCCCAGACAGCTTCGCAGGCTTGCCGCCACATCGGCCCAGTAATCAAAGAGATCAACGGCGATCTGATCCGCGTAGTCATCGCCATTGCCGTATTTCGGCGCCTCGAGAAAACGCCGGCGCAGATCTTCCCTGCCCTGCCAATTGGCGTCCAGCGCCTGGATCAGCTCAGCCTGGCTGACGACGCGATCCTCGAACACCAGCTTTTTCACGGCGACCAGCGAGTCGACCACATTGATCATGCCCACCATGTTCAACAGCGCGCCGTTTTCCAGAAGATAGGTACGGTCAAGCAGCGCCTTGCCTTCCGCCAGTCCGCCATCCATCAGCACCGAGCGCACCGGATCGGGAAACAGTTCACGGCTGATTAGCAGTTCGGCGTTGTTTTTATCGGCATGGAGTTTGAGGAAGTGCCGCAGTTGCGCCTTGAAGGCGGCGTAGAAATCATCAAACGTCTTGAAGTCCTCGAATTTGCCGGTCGACAAACCGACGGCATCGCCGGTCCGTCGCACCACGCCGTTCAACAACGTCGCTTCGAGCACCATCGAGACGATAAACATGCCCACCGCCGCGGTGCGTGATTTGCCGGGCAAGGTCACGTCGAGGCAGCCGCCGATGGCGTAGTTGCGCGCCTCTTCCAAGGGCACGCCCTGGTCCAAAAGATAGGCGATATAGGAACGATCGCCGATGAACGCCGGCATGCCGGTTCCCATCTTGACCACTTCCAGCGCCTTCTTCATCAACGGCTCAGGCGTGCCGTCATGAACCCGCAACGTCACCGTGTGATGCGCGGTCGGCAGGCGGCGCACCGCCTCCAAGATGAGATAGGTCAGCGGATTGGTGGCGTCCTCGCCGCTTTTGGTGACGCCGCCGATCACCATGTTGTGCCATTTCGCCATGCCGGCATTCTTCTGGCGGGCCGCCTTGCCCGACGTCCGGTTGAGCTGCATGTCCTTGATGCGCAGGCATTGCAGGAGCTCCAGCGCCTCCTCCTCGCTCAAACGGCCATTGGCAAGGTCCGCTTCAAAGTAAGGATTCATGAATTGGTCAAAGCGGCCCATCGACGCGGTGGGCGACGGCGTGATCATTAGGAAGATGAACCAGAAGCTTTGCATCGCCTCGCGAAACGTGCGCGCGGGATGGGCGGGAACGCGGCGGCAGATCTGCGCGATCGCCTCAAGTTCGGCCCTTCTCGCCGGGTCCGCTTCGACCGCCGCCATTGTTTGCGCCAGATCGGCATACCGCTCAGCAAACCCTATGATCGCGCGCAGCGAGAGGATCGCCGCCTTGAGAAAATGCGCCCGCTCCAGCGCGTCTTTCTCGGCGTACTCGATCGCGGTGAGGCGCTTCTCGGCGTCGCTAATCAAGGCAAGAAGGCCTTGTTGCAGCGCCACCTCAAAGTCAACCGTCATCAGATAAAAGCCCGGCCCCAGGCCCAACCCGCTTTCGGCATAGCCGCCGCCCGGCCCGTCGGTGCGGCTCTTCCACGGCGGCAACACCATGCCGGATTTCAAAAAGCCCCACATCTCCTCGCTGGCGTCCTCGCCAAGCCGGGGCAGCGGATTGAACTTTTGCCAGTAGGCGTTCATGTCGAGGATTTCCGTTTCCTCCTGCGGCGAAATATCATAGCCGGCTTCGCGCAGACCCTCGATTTCATCGCGCGGCCACAGGCCAGCGTAAAAATCAAGCTCCAGCCCCATCGGCTTGGCCGAACCTTGGCCGACGATCAATTCATCGTCCTCAATGAAGATCGGGATGTTATCGAGAACGCAGGCCAGCGATTTCGCCCGTCTGATGATTTGCGGCTCGCCATCGCTCGCCTTGTAGGCTTGCGTCTGCCAGCGGCTTTTCTCGATGGACAGGGGATAGCGATCGACATAAAGACGCTCTTTGAGCCGCCGGATGCGCGGGCTCATCTCGTCCGCTGCGGTAAATGTCGACGGCTTTTGAAGCGATTGGGACGATGTAGTGATCATGGCTTTATCCTTAACCTTACCTTTTCACGCGCCGGCGAAATGTTGTTCCGTCCGACCGATGATATCAGCCTGAATCTTGGCGTTAAGCTGGACGAAATACGCGCTATAGCCGGCGACCCGGACGATCAGATTGCGGTGACGTTCAGGATTTTTCTGGGCGTCGAGCAGCATGTCGCGATTGACGACGTTAAACTGCACGTGCTTGCCGCCGTGGCGGAAATAGGTGCGGATCAGCGCCGCGACCTTACCGAGATCATCCTTGCTGGTCATCGCCGTGGGATGAAACTTCATGTTAAACAGCGTCGCCTGAAAGCCGCGCTGGTCGATGGTCATGGCGCTGCGGATCAATGCGGTTGGGCCTTTTAGATCCCTGCCCTGCTCGGCGGACATCGATCCGTCGGCGAGATTTTCGCCAGCAAAGCGGCCATCCGGCGTCGCCCCCGTCAGTGAACCGGCGGGACCATAGGACGTGATCGATATGCCCGCGACCTTCATGGCGCCGCCATAGATCGAGGTGAAGGTGCGCGCGGTATCGGACCAGAAGGTATAAAGCGTATTGGCGATGCCGTCGACGAAAGCATCGCCGTTGCCGTATTTCGGCGCGTCGTAGAACAATTTCTGCATGTCCTCAAAGCCGCCCCAATTGGCGGCAAGGGCCTGTCTTAAGGCCGATTTGGACACCTTCTTTTCTTCGAATACCAGCTTTTTGACCGCCGCCATGCTATCCGCGACATTGATCATCCCGACGGGGTTGAGAATGGCGCCGTTTTCAAATGGCATGGCGCGCGCGAGCGCATCCCGCCCAACTTCGATCGCGCCCTCCATCAGCGAAGAATGGATCGGATCGGCGAAGAAATCGGCCTGCGCCTGGAGAAGGATGTTGTGCTCCTCGGCGGCCAGCTCCATGAAATGGCGAAGCTGGGTTTTGAAGGCGGCAAAAAAATCCTCGAAGGTTGCGAAGTCCTCGAAGGCGCCAGTTTTGGGCCCGAGCTGCTTTTGCGTGCGGCTGTCAAAGCCGTTGTTCATGGTCATCAGAAATACCAGGGGCACGACAAACATGCCCATGGCGTTGGTGCGGGATTTTCCCGGCAACTGGCCATCCAGGCAGCCGCCGATGGCGTAGTCCCGGGCGTCCTCGACCGACGCGCCTTCGCCGGTAAAGTAGTCGATATAGGATTGATCATTGACAAAGGCTGGCAGGCCGATCCCCAGCTTGACCACTTCCAGCGCCTTGATCATCAGATCCTGGGGCGTGCCATCGTGGACGCGCAGCGTGATGGTGTGATGGGGCGTCGGACAAAGCTTTGCGGCGTCGAGGATCAGATAGCTTAAGTCATTGGTCGCATCCTTGCCGTCACGGGTGACGCCGCCGATGATCCAGTTATGCCACTTCGCCATGCCAGACCATTTATCGCGTTGCGTCTTGCCGCCGGCGACGCCATTGGAATGCATGACTTTGAGGCGCAGCATGGCCAACAGCTCGGCGGCCTGAGCCGGATTGATCCGGCCCGCCTCAAGGTCCGCCTTGTAATAGGGATACATGAACTGATCGAAGCGGCCGCCGGCGGCGGTGCCGCTGGCGATCATCAGCCAGGTGAACCAGAAGGATTGCAGCGCCTCGCGGAACGTCCGCGCCGGGTGTTCCGGCACATGGGCGCAAATGGTGGCAATCTCCTCAAGCTCCGCCCGCCGCGCCGGGTCTTGCTCGCGGCCGGCCATATCGAGAGCCAGTTTGGCAAAGCGGTTGGCGATGCGGATCAGCGCTTGATGGGCGATGATCACCGCCTGGAGAAACTCGGCCTTTTCCAGGCCGCCGGGTTGCAGGAAACGAAGATTGCGCAGCTCCTCCTCGGCGGCGGCGATGATCGCCTTGGTGCCATGGCGCAGCACTTTTTCAAAATCGACGACGATCAGGCTGTAGCCAAGGGTCAAGCCCCAGCCAAAATCGGTGATGCCGTGACCGCGGCCTTCATCCTTTTTCGCCCACGGCGGCAGCATGATGCCCGACTGGATGAACGGCCAAATCCGCTCATCGTCATAGACCCGGCCCATCCGCTCGTAAAAGGTGCGGCCCTTGCCCAGCCAATAGGAATCCAGGGCGCGCAGCTCCGCCTCGTCTTCCGAAGATATCTCATAGCCGCTTTGCAGCAGGGATGTGAAATCCTCTTCGGGCCAGGTCGGGCCGTGCGGGCCCACTTCAAGGCCGCACGGCTTGCTGGCGATATTGCCGACGATCAGTTCGTCGTCCTCGATAAAAATCGTCCGGTTGTCGAGAAAGTGCGCAATCGCCAGCGCCTTGCGGGTGATTTGCGGCAGACCGGCATGGGCGCGATAGGATTCGATTACCAAGCGGGCCTTTTCGATGCAAATCGGATAGCTTTTCGGATTGACCTTGGCCAGCAGGCGCTGCAACCGCGGCGTGGCTTGCAGCGGTGCGGCGGGCTCGTTGTCATTCAGGCGGTCTATCGCGGACATCTCATTCATGGCAACGCATCCTTCCTTTTTTGCACACCCAGCGCCAGCTAACCGCCGACTTTCGCAGTAAGGCCGCGCGATAGAAAAATATCCCTAAGGGCTGTCAACGCCGCTTCGCTCGGCGGCGACGTATCGGCGAGTTCATCGACGCGCTCCAGCCGCTGATACTTGGCGCCGCCATATTTGTGAAACGGCAAGAGATCGACCGGGATCGAGCGATCCAACTCGTTGGCGATGAAATCCGCCAGGGCCGTGGCGTTCTCGACCCCATCGTTGTAGCCGGGGATGACCGCATAGCGCGCCCGCATCGGCACCTTCAATTCGTGATGGATGCCCTTGGCGTTGCGCAGGATCGGTTCGTTGGAAAACCCCGTGTATTGCTTGTGCTTGTCGGGATCCATGTGCTTGAAGTCGTAAAGCACGAGATCGACATAAGGCATGATCGTCTCAACCGCATGCCAGGAGGCAAAACCGCAGGTATCCAGCGTGGTATGATAGCCGGCTTCCTTGCAGCGCTTGAGAATGGCGAGAGCGAATTCCGGCTGGGCCAGGGGATCGCCGCCGCTCAAGGTAACGCCGCCACCCGATTCTTGATAAAAGATCGCGTCCTCGGACACCTCTTGAAATATATCGTCGACCGAGGCGACGCGCCCCATCAGGCTGCGCGCCCCCTGCGGACATACCTCGACGCAGGCCCCCGCCCCGGTGCAGCGCGCGCGATCGGTCCAGGAGCGTCCATCGCGAAGGGTGATCGCCCCTTCCGGGCATACCTTTTCACAGCGCCCGCAACCGATGCATTTTTCGGCATTGAAGAAAAGCTCAGGCTGCTCCTGCTGCGACTCAGGGTTTTGGCACCACAGGCAGCGCAGCCGGCATTTCTTGAAAAAGACCGTGGTCCTGATCCCCGGCCCGTCATGAATGGAATAGCGCTGAATATTGAAGATCGAGCCCGCCACGCCGCGGTCCGCGCACGCCGCCGGCGCCGCGGCCCCCGCGCCTACGGTATCGACGAGGCTGGTGGGCGATCTGTTCATAGGTTCATTTATATCACAAATCGTTCGTATTATCAACTAAAGTGCCTGGATGCGGCCTGTGCCGACCCCTCGCCCAGGGATAGCGACGGCGATCCCGGGCGGCCGGCGGAAATATCTGCCAACTTGCTGTTTTAAAAAGATAAAAAAATATCGGCGAGGGCGTCGTCAAAACGCCCTCGCCGTCATGCCGGCAGGTCAGGGTCTATTCGCCCATTTTCGCCACCAGCCGGATGCCATACTGCCGCGGCGCGCCGTAGATGATGCCGCCGTCGGCGCTGGAGGAATTTTGAACTTGCGCGGCGATATACGTCTTGTCCGTGAAGTTCGTCATATAGCCTTCAATGGAAATGTTCTCATTGACGTCCAACGTCAGCCGGGCATCAAACACGTTCCGGCCCGGCACCACTGTCTGGAAGCTCGGGAAGGGCGTGGCGACCTGGCGGGCGATATATGACCACTGCACCCGGGGAGTGAGCGTCATCTCGCCGCCAATGGCGATATTGTATTCAACCCCGGCATTGATGGTCCATTCCGGGGAGAAGGGCAGAGACCGGCCATCGGGCACGGTTTCCGTACCGCCCGGGCACGGCACCGCCGGCGCCGGCGGCGTCGGCACGGTCGGCGTCATGGCGTTGGTATTGGTCAGACAGATGCCATCGCCGTTGAAGGTCGCATCGAGATAGCCGACGCCAAGGTTGAAGCCCAGCTCGTCAAAGCGTCCGGCAATTTCGAGTTCCGCGCCATACGATTCGCCCTTCGCCGCATTCTGCGTGACCGGCAGAGCATTGAACAGGCTGGAAAGTTGGATGTCGCGGTAATCGCTGTAGAACACGTTGCCGTTGACCCGCAGACGGCGATCGAGAAATTCCGTCTTCACGCCCAGTTCGTAGACGAAGTTGGTCTCGGGACCGAAATTAGGCGTATTGGCGGTCAGGTTGACGCCGCCGGCTTTATAGCCTTTCGAGGCCGTCAGATAGACCAGCGTTTGCTCGTTCATATGATAATTGACGCCGAGCTTGCCCGTCCATTCCCGCGACTTCTGAACGTCTGCGAACGGCACGATGGGCGGTCCAGGCAATTGGAAGCGGGTGTAGTGCTGCCTGTCCCAGCTATGCCGCGCGCCGGCGAGAATCTCGAACTGGTCGTTCACGCGGTAATTGACCTGGCCGAAGAGCGATTTGCTGGTGTTGTCGGCTTCCGTTTGTATGGTCGAACTTGAGGAGACAAACTCCACCGTGTGAAAGTTGTCGCGCAACAAGTTGACCGGGATGGTCTCATCCATGTAGAAACCGCCGACCACCCACTGCAGCGAACTTTCTCCGATGGACAAGAAGTTCACCTCGGTAATCAGCGTTTCCATGCCCGTCAAGGCATTGCTGATGCGGCCGGTATTGGAACCCGGCGGGCGCGGCAAGGCGGTGGATGTGCGGTCGCCGTCGGTTTGATCAAAGGTTTCGGCGTCTTGCCAGGAGATCGTAGCCCGGCCCTGAACGGCGTCGGTGATATCATACCGCACTTCGCCAGAGAGCCGATAGCCATCCCGATTTTGAATGGAGCGGGCATCCTCGGATATCTCGAAGGGATCGGGATTGGGATCGAGGCGATTTTTGACCGCGTTATTGTCGCTCTCGGAATCAAAGTACTCGCCGCGCAAATTAATTTTTAAGCGATCGTCGCTGGTGCGTATAGCCAAGCTGGCGCGCACCGCATCAAGGTTCATATCGCCGGGCTGGATATCGTCCCGCGCCAGGTTGGTCGAGAAACTGTCGCGCTCATCATGGGTCGCGGCAAGCCGCAAGGCGACATTGTCGCTAAAGCCGGCGTTTGCCGCCACCGTGCCGGAGAATTTGCCGTAGTTGCCGGCGGTAAAGCTTCCCTTGGCCGAATATTTGGAGAATGCTGGATCCGGCGTGCGCACATAGACCGCGCCGCCGGTCGAATTCTGTCCCGACAGCGTGCCTTGCGGGCCGCGCAATACTTCAACCGAGGCGATGTCGTAGAAGCTTGCATCGATAAAAAATTCATGGGGGATCAGCGTACCGTCAATGTAGAAGGCCACGCCGGGGCTCGATGTCGGCGCGGACTGGGCGATGCCGACGCCGCGAATGTTAATGTAGGTCGAGCGATTGTAGGTGTTGATCGCCAAGGACGGGGAGATTTGCTGGATATCGTGAATGTTCACCACGCCCTTGCGAATGAGTTCGTCGCCGCTGAACACCGACGCCGAGATCGATACCTCCTGCAGGCGCTGCTCCCGCCGCTCGGCATATACCAAAACCTCTTCGAGCACGGCGGCGCCATCCGCATCCGCCGCATGGCCGATGCTTGGCCAGGCAAGGGCTACGGCGACCGCCGCGCAGGACGCCGTGCTCAACAGCGCCGCCTTCGCTTTCGCTGCGGCGCGCTTTGGCATCCCTTCATAGCCGGAGAGAACAAGTGAAGAAGCCATTGCGATACCTCCCATTTTTTTGGCCAACCCCCGAAATATGTTGGCGCACGCAATAGTTTGTAATACATATCATTTTAGTTTTTATACAATTACATTGTCAACAGCCTTGTTCGTGGGGCGAACTTAATTTTTCCGCATCGCTGAAAAACTTGAGCCATATCTGATGCTTGATCACGGCGGCCGGCATCGGAAGAGGCCGTCACCGCACAAAAAAAATACGATAGACCCGATGTCGGCATACCAGGGAACGGGACGCGGCGGGTAAACGGGCCTGGCTGGCGCGGCGCTGCCCGCTCTCCATAAATAGCATGATTGATCAGCCAGTTAGGTACGCGCTGTCAGCCTGAAGCCACCCCCCGATGTGGATGAATCACCGCCGCCCATGTGAGGCGCCCGCGCCAAAGAGCCGGCAGCCACCCTGTATATATTCAACATGCCTGTAGCCATCTGTCGGGTACCATCCCCGGGTCGCCGGGGCGAGCCTAGGTCTGATTGCTGCCAGCACTTCACATCCCCGGCGGAGTGCTGTTGTGCCAGCGGCAAGATCACCTGTTGACTGGGCCCAACGCACAGGAAAAAATCCACTGGGCGTCGTCTACAAAAGGTTTGCAAAACAAACGGTATAGAATTAAAACTATTTTATTGACGAG
Organism: Pseudomonadota bacterium; assembly: GCA_003577275.1. Lineage (GTDB taxonomy): Bacteria > Pseudomonadota > Alphaproteobacteria > Sphingomonadales > Govanellaceae > PRO5. The sequence goes on along the minus strand of QEVO01000003.1, from coordinate 237,242 downwards.
GCCCACGCCGGTCATGCCTGCCGACCATAAGAAGTCAGGGCGGATTCTCTCAAGCCTGAAGTGTGGAGGCGAAGCCGGCAGCCGGGCGCATGATGGAACGCGGGAACCGAATGGTTGATCAACCGATGGAACAGCGGGTCTTGGACTCCGTAAGCGCCGCCCGTCCGCCTTCTGCCGCAACGCTTCATGCGCTTGCCTGTTGGACTCGATGCGAGACGGCGGCGATCAGCGTGCTCGGCATCGCCGCGCTCGTAATTTTCCTTTATGGCACGCTGGCCCGCTACATCTTTCCCTCCTTGTCGCCCGATTGGGCGGAGGAGGTGTCCATCTATTTGATGATCTGGGCGCTGCTGTTGAGCGGCGGCCCGCTGATTGGCGACTCCCGCCACGTCACGGCAGAGGTCGTCACGCATCTGTTGCCTGCGGCCATCCGCCATAGGCTGCACTTGCTCGGCCTTATGCTGATGGCCCTGTTTTGCGCCATGCTGGGCTGGCTGGGCTGGGAGCTGACGCAATTGGCCATCGCCATCGGCGAGCGCGGCGAAAGCTCCTTGTCTTTGCCGCTGGGCTATTACTACGTTGCCTTAATGGTCGCCATGGCGCTGATGTCCTTGCGCGCCATCATCATGCTGCTCATCATCGCCAAGCGGCCTGAGGAGCCTGCGGCAGCGCCAGATCCGGCCCGCGCCGTCAAGGGGAGCGCGCCGTCATGATCGGCAGCATTGCATTCGGTTCGTTGTTTACGCTGCTCGCGTTGGGCATTCCGATTTTCGTCGCGCTGGGCATCGTCTCGCTTTTGCTTTTTGCCGGCGATGGCGCGCCGCTCGTCGATGCCGCCCTGGTGATCATGGAGGGGCTCGACTCGCCGGCGTTCGTCGCCGTGCCGTTCTTTGTCATCGCCGCCGCTTTCATGGAGAAAGGCGGCATCATCCGGGTGATGATCGACGCCGCCCATTCTTGGGTGGGGCGGGCGCCGGGAGGATTGGCCCTGGTCTGCGTGTTCGCCACCACGATCTTTGCGGCGATCTCGGGTTCGTCGGTGGCCACCGCTCTTGCCATGGGCACGCTCTTGGTGCCGGCCATGACCGCGCGGCATTATGACCGATCCTTTGCCCTCGGCGTCGTCGGCGCCTCGGGCACCGTCGGCATTCTCATTCCGCCCAGCCTGGCGATGATCTTGTACGGCATCATCGCCGATGAATCGGTGCCGCGGCTGTTTCTGGCCGGCGTCATCCCTGGCCTCTTACAAACCGCCATTCTGGCGCTGTGGATCCTTTATTACGCCAAACGGAAAGGCTTCCAGGCGGAAGCGGAAGGCAGCCGGGAGAGCAGATTGAAGGCGAACCTGCGGGTTTTGCCGGCGCTGTTGATACCGTGCGCCATTTTCGTCGGCATCTATGGCGGCATCACGACGGTATCGGAAGCCGCCGCCGTCGCCACGCTGTTGGCGATGATCATCGCCATCTTCGTCTATCGCGAAGTGCGCGTCGGCGAGATCCCCGCCATCTTTGCAGGCGGCATCAAATCGGCTGGCGCGATCACCTTCATCCTGGCCTCGGCCTTGCTCTTTTCCCACTGGATCACCCAGTCAGGCGTGCCGGCCCGGCTGGTTGAAATGCTGCTCGCCCATGATCTTAAACCGTGGCAGTTCCTACTGCTCATCAATGTCCTGATGATCATCTTTGGCATGTTCTTTGACGCCATCGCCGTGGTGTTGATCGTCGTGCCGCTGACGCTCGGCGCTGTGCGCGCGCTCGGCATCGACATGATCCATTACGGTGTGATCGTGACCGTCAATATCGAACTGGCGATGCTGACGCCGCCCATGGGCCTCAATCTTTTTGTCCTGTCGAGCATTTCAAAAGCGCCATTTACTGAAGTATCGCGCGGCGTATTGCCGTTCATCGGGCTGATGATCGTGCTCTTAGGCCTTGTCACCTTTATTCCCGCCCTGTCGACTTGGCTTCCCAATCTGGTGTATGGCCGATGAAACCGCTGCGCACCCTCCGTCTGTGCCTGATGGCCGCCCTGCTGGCGCTGACCGGCTGCGGACAGGAGCATCAAGAGGCCAGAACGCTCAAGCTTTCCCTGGAAGTTCCCGCGTCTCACATACGATATTCCCTGAGCGAGCGCTTCGCCGAGGAAGTCGCGGCCTTGTCAAAGGGAACGCTTGCCGTCGAGATATACCCGAGCGCCCAGCTTTATGACAATTCCGGCGCGCCAAAGGCGCTGGCCATCGGCAGCCTCGACCTTTACGTCGCCAATTTGAACCTGTTGGCAAGGTTCGAGCCCAATGCGGATCTCCTCGGCCTGCCGATGTTCGCCGGCGCCAGCCGCGAGGACGTGCGCAGGGTGTTGGATGGCGCGCTGGGCACTGAGCTTTACGCCGGCATCGAGCGCCGGTTGCGGGTCAAGGTGCTCGGCGCCCATATCGAGGCGGGGGCGGAGACGCTGTTTACGACCGGCCGCGCCGTGCGCTCGTTTGACGATATCGCCGGCCTGAAACTGGGCATGGGCGGCACCTTGGCCATTGCCCGCTATCGCTCCTTGGGCGCTTACCCCATCACCATGGGCAGGGCCGACCTGCCCCTTGCGCTGACGCAGGGACAGGTCGATGGCCTGGTGGGCTATGACGACACCGTTCGGGCCGGCAAATTGTGGGACACCGGCATCAGCTATGCTTTTGAAACCCATGACGGCTGGGCCGCCTATCTTGCCCTGGTGAGCCAAAAGACCTGGAACAGCCTGAACGCCGATCAGCAAGCGGCGCTGGTTCAGGGGTGGGCGGCCGTGGTCGAATGGGGGCGCGCGCTGGCCGCCGAGAAGCAGGACCAGGCAAAAGCGATCAACCAGCAGAACGGCATCGTCTATTATACCCCGACGGCCGAGGACATCGCCCGCGAACGCACGCAGATGCATGCCTTGCAATCCGACCTGGTGCGACAGCGGCGCATGGATCAACGGCTGATGGAGCAGATCCGACATTTCTTGTTGGCCAGTTCCACTTCCGTTGCGCAGTATGATGAGCCGACGCCATGAGTAAGGAGCGGATGCCCAACCTGTCAGCGGAAATCAGTGCGCATACCGCCACCACCAGCTTCGAGCAGTTGCCGGCGGCGGCAATGCGCGCGGCCAAGCTGTCGCTCCTCGACGCCATCGGCGTCACGCTGGGGGCCAGCGGCATCGGCGAAGGCTGCCGCGGCTTCGTTGACCTTGCCCGCGACGACGGCGGCAAGGCGCAAAGCACCATCATCGGGTTTGGCAACGTCAAGGTTGCGGCCTCCGCCGCCGCCTTCGCCAACGGCGCGATGGCTCATGCGCTTGATTTTGAAGATTCCCACGATGCCTCGCTCACCCATCCCAATGCCGCCACCATTCCCGCGGCGCTGGCCATGGCGGAGGCGCTGGGGGGCGCGTCGGGCCGCGATCTCCTTACCGCCGTGGCCACCGGCAGCGATCTCGTTTGCCGCCTAGGATTGGCGCTGGTCGCCAACCCCGCCGAGTTCGGCTGGTATACGCCGGCCATTCTGGGCGCGTTCGGCGCCACGGCGGCCGCCGGTCGCCTGCTGGGATTATCGCCGGCGCAGATGCTAGATGCCTATTCGCTCACCCTGTGCCAGGCAACCTGCAGCATGGAACTGCGCTATAGCCCGCATTCCATGGTGCGCGCCGTGCGCGACGCTTTCGCCGCCCGCGCCGGCGTCACCGCCGCGCTCCTGGCGTCACGGGGCGTTAAGGGATTCGACCGGCCGTTTGACGGCCAAGCCGGACTGTTCGCCCTTTACGCCCGCGGCCAATGGGATCCGGAGCGCCTGACGGCCGGCCTTGGCCATACCTTCCATGGCGCGGACGTCAGCTTCAAGCCCTGGCCAGCCTGCCGGGGAACGCATAGTTATATCGACGCCGCGTTGCAGCTGCGCGCCGAAACCGGCGTGACGGCGGAAATGATTGACGGCATCGTCATCGAGGTCAGTCCGGTCAATCGCATGCTGTGCGAGCCGGCCGAGCAAAAACGCCAACCGCAGACCGCCATCGACGCCAAGTTCAGTTTGCCCTTTGTCATCGGCACGGCGCTTCACCATGGCCACGTGGACCTGGATTTGTTCGTAGACGGCGCGCTTGCCAACCCCGAGGTGCTGACCATCGCTGGTAAGGTACGCTGGCGCGTGAAGGAAGACGCCAAACCCTCGTCCGCCTTACGCGGGAGCATGGAGATCCGCACCTTAAGAGGAAACGTCTACCGGAAAAGCATCGATCATCCCAAAGGATCCTTGAAGAACCCGCTGGATGAGGCGGCGCTGATCCGCAAGTTCAAGAACTGCGCGCGCCATGCCGCCGCCTTTTTGCACGATGATCAATTGGACGAGACGGCGCAGGCCATTCTGACCCTTGATGACGCCGGCTCCGTGGAAGGCGTGATGCGATGGCTGTGACATCCGCCATAATCGGACGCTTGAAGATGGCGGCGCTCATCTTGCTGATGGGTCTGATTGGCTTGCCTTCACCTTCCCTTAGCGCCGGCGCGCGGGATGGGCGCCAACTCGTGGTCGCCATGGCGTCGCTGCAAAACGAGACCTTCCTGCCCTGGAACGGCGGCGGCAATCGAAAATTCTACCTGGATACGATCTATGAGTATCTGGTTTATCTTGACCCCGTGACGGACGCGCTCGTTCCCGGTCTTGCCGAACGGTGGGAGATGTCGGCGGATGGGCGAAGCTATACCTTCTGGATCAGACCGGGCATTGCTTTCCATGAAGGATGGGGCGAGGTCACCGCGGCGGACGTCAAATACTCTGTCGAACGGATGATAGGGCCACGCTCGATTGCCGGGCCTTCCTCATCGCTGCGCAAGCTGATCCGCGACGTCACAACGCCGTCGCCAAACCTAGTGACGATCACGCTGAATACGCCCGATATCGAATTCATTCGCGGCTATATCGTCAACGCCAATCAGCTTTCGATTGTTTCGAAGACCTATATTGAGACCGTCGGCGATCAGAAGGCCAATGCCCATCCCATCGGCACCGGCCCGTTCACCCTGGCCGAACGCAAGCGCGGCCTTAATATCACCTTGCGGGTGGCCGATGCCGCAAAACCCCATTGGCGGATCGGCCGCCCTGCCATGGACGCCATCGTTTTCAAATCGGCACCCGAGGAGGCGACGCGGATCGCCATGCTCTATACCGGCGAGGCGGACTTGGCTCCCGTCAACTATGATTCTCTTTCCGCCGTTAAGCGCGCCGGGCTCAGCATTCATCTCTTCAAGGATTCCTGGTCGCCGGTGGTGCGTCTGGGCGGGCTGGTGGAGACGCTGCCCGGCTTTTACAATCCGAAAGTCCCCTGGGCGAAGAAGAAGGTTCGCCAGGCGCTCAATTACGCAATCGACAAAGAGGCGATCCTGAAGCACATTTTCCACGGCCTTGGTCGGGTCGCCAGTTCGGATTTTCCGGCTGACGAGTGGCGGGATGTCGCCACCTATCCCTATGATCCCGATCAGGCGCGGCGGCTGCTCGCCGAAGCCGGCTACCCCGATGGCTTTGATATCACGCTGAAGACCTTCACCACTGTGCCGGGCGCCGAATTGCCGATCGTCGCCGAAGCGGTCGCCCTCTACTGGCAAGCCGTGGGCATCAAGGTCAACATCGTGCCCGTTGATTGGAACTCGCTGCGGGCGGCGTCCACCACCGGCAACGCCACCGACTATGTGTGGACGCATCGCGGCTTATCCTTCCCCAGCCCCTTGACCGGCCTGCAGGCGGGCTTTTCACCCGCCAGCGTCTTTGCCAGCTACGCCAACGATCAAACCGGCCAATGGCTGGAAAGGATCGGCACGGAGCTGGACCCGGCGCGCCGGCGCATGCTGATCCATGACATGGGACAATTCTTGCGTGATGAGGCCGCCGCCGTGTTCATCGTCATCGCCCACGATCCTTGGGCGTCAGGCCCGCGCATCGCCCGCTGGCCGTTCATCCGCTATCAGGTAACCAATATCGATCAGATCACCCTTAGCGACGGGCGCGCGCCATGACCGCCGGTGCCGCCACATCCTGCCGGAAAGACGCCGATGATGCTTAGCTTCATCTCAAAACGCTTCGGCGAAATGGCGGTCGCGCTTCTCTTGATGAGCGTCGTCGTGTTCCTGCTGGGCCGCATGACGGGCGATCCGGTGGCGCTGCTGCTCAGCGATTATTCCACCCCGCAAGACCAGGCGCGCGTTGAGCGGGAACTCGGTCTTGATCAGCCCCTGGTGGAACAGTACGGCGCCTTTATCGTCAATGTCTTTAAAGGCGAGCTTGGCAATTCGATCATGGGCGATCAAAGCCCCGCCGCCGAATTGATTCTCGAGCGCTTTCCCGCATCGTTGCAATTGGCCGGCGTGGCGCTGCTGATTTCCTTTCTGATCGGCGTACCATTGGGCGTCGTCGCCGCCACCCACCGCGGCAAGACGCTGGATTTTGCCGCCCGTTTGGTGGCGTTGATCGGCCAATCGGTGCCGATCTTCTGGCTTGGCATCATGCTGATGTACTTATTCAGCGTCAGGCTCCACCTTCTGCCGACGTCCGGCTATGGAACCGCCGCCCACTTCGTTTTGCCCGCCGCCACCATGAGCCTCTTTACCATTGCGGCGGTGACCCGGCTGGTGCGCGCCAGCATGGTTGACATCCTCAATGCCGAGTACATCAAGCTGGCGCGCATCAAGGGACTGCCTGAATCCGTCGTGATCTGGAAGCACGCGCTGCGCAACAGCCTGATTCCGGTTCTAACCTTCATGGGCAGCTTCTTTGCCAACATGATCACCGGCGCAGTGGTCATCGAAACCGTATTCGCCTGGCCGGGCATCGGACGCTTGGCCTACGAGGCGATTTTGAATCGCGATTTTCCCGTTATTCAGGCGGTGGTCCTGTTCATGACGGCGCTATTTATTGGCGCCAACCTGGTGGTCGATCTGCTTTATGCCTGGGTCGACCCCCGCATTCGCTATGGGCGGAGATGATCGGATGGCATTGACGGAGAAATACGGGTGTTGAGCATGTTTCGCAATCCAGCGATCGTCATTCCGGGAGCGGTATCGCTTTTCATGGTGTGCGTCGCGCTGCTTGCGCCGGCGCTTGCCCCCTTCGATCCGCTGGCGGGATCGCTGGAGACGCGGCTGCTGCCGCCGGCCTGGGAGGCGAACGGCGACATGGCGCACCTTCTCGGCACCGATCGCATGGGCCGCGATGTCCTAAGCCGCCTCATCCATGGCGCCAAGATCTCCCTTTCGGTGGTGGCGCTCGCCCTGCTCATTGCCGGATCCATCGGCTCCGCGCTGGGCATCGTGGCCGGCTATGTCGGCGGCCTCACGGAAGCGTTGTTGATGCGCCTTGTCGATCTGGCGCTATCCTTGCCGATCATTCTCATCGCCCTCCTCTTCGGCGTGGTGTTCGGGCCGGACTTCGGCAACATCGTCATCATCATCAGCCTGGTGTTATGGTCGCAGTTCGCGCGCATGGCGCGCAGCGAAACCTTGAAAATCAAGAACAGCGAGTTCATCGATCTGGCGCGGACCGCCGGCCTTCACCCCATCGCCATCATGATCCGCCATATCGCGCCGAACGTGGCGGGACCATTGATCGTGCTTGCCACCTTGCAAGTCGGCACCGTGATCATCATCGAGGCGTCCTTAAGCTTTCTTGGCGTCGGTGTGCCGCCGCCGACTCCGGCTTGGGGATCGATGATCGCCGAAGGGCGCTCCTATATCGTATCGGAACCCTGGCTGTGCGTCATTCCCGGTTTGGCGATCCTGGTCACCGTGCTCGCCATGAACATGCTGGGCGACGCGCTTGCCGAAACCTTGAACCCGGAACTGGCGCGACGGCCGGGCGGCCATTGAGCTTGAACTGTTGAACGCACCTCGGAAACGAGACAAAGACATGGCGAAAAGACTGCTGGAAGTCGAAAATCTTAAGACCTATTTCCGATCGCAAGGACAGGTCTTTCGCGCCATTGACGAGGTGTCGCTCCATGTCGACGAGAACGAGACGCTGGGCATCGTTGGCGAATCCGGCTCCGGGAAATCGACGCTCGGCCTGTCGATCCTGCGGCTTGTGCCCGCTGCGCGAAATCCATTGATAGCGGGCCGGATTCTGTTTGAAGGCCGCAACCTTCTGACGCTGAGCGAACGCGAGATGCGATCGATACGCGGCGGCGAGATTTCGATGATTCTGCAGGATCCGATGACCTCACTCAATCCGGTATTCACGCTGGGCGCGCAGATCGAAGAGGCCATCCTTGCCCACAAAAAAACCGGCGCGCAGAATGCCCGAAGCGCTGCCATCGAGGCGCTGCGTCAGGTGCGGATCGCCGCCCCTGAAACCCGGGTCGACAGCTACCCGCATCAGATCAGCGGCGGGATGCGCCAGCGCGTCGTTGGGGCCATCGCGCTGGCGTCGCGGCCACGACTGCTCATTGCCGACGAGCCGACCACATCCCTCGACGTCACCTTGCAGGCGCAGTATCTCCAGCTTCTAAAGGACCTGCGCGCCGCCCACGGCATGTCCTTGATCCTCATTACTCATGACTTTGGCGTGGTGGCGCGAATGTGCGACCGGGTCGCCGTCATGTATGCGGGCAGCATCGTCGAGACCGCGCCGGTGAGGGAGATTTTCCACCGACCGCGTCACTGGTACACGGCGGCCCTGTTGGCGAGCATGCCGAAGCTTGATCATCCGCGTGGCCACCTGCCAACCATCGACGGCGCGCCGCCGAGATTGAACGACTTGCCATCGGGCTGCAAATTCGCGCCGCGCTGCGCGCAGGCGCAGTCGACTTGTTTCATGCAGATGCCGGAGCGGCAAATAATTTCACCGGGCCATGACATCAGGTGCTGGTATCCACGGGAGGCAACATGACATCTCCCCTCATCGAGACTCGTGGATTAAAGAAGCACTTCAGGCTGCGCAAGCCTCTGCTTGGCGCGACATCGGTGAGCGTCCTTAAAGCGGTCGACGGCGTTGATATTCAGCTTGGAGCGAATGAGACGCTGGGACTGGTGGGCGAATCGGGATGCGGCAAAACGACCCTGGGCCGACTCGTATTGCAGCTTGAAACGCCAACGGAAGGGGCGGTGATGTTCGAAGGACGCGACACAGCGTCATTCGATCGCAAGGAGCGGCAAGGATTTCGCCGCAACGTGCAGCCGGTGTTCCAGAATCCTTATTCCTCGCTCGATCCGCGCATGACGGTTGGAAGGATTATCGCCGAGCCCCTCACCGTATCGCAAAAACTAAAGAAGGCGGAAGTTGCAGAGCGGGTGGCGGATGTGCTTACCGCCACCGGGCTTATCCCTTCTGACGCTCAAAAATACCCCCATGAATTCAGCGGCGGCCAACGGCAAAGAATCGCCATTGCCCGAGCGCTTATTTCGCGTCCGCGAGTGATCATTCTTGATGAACCCGTGTCGTCGCAGGACATATCCATCCAGGCGCAGATACTTAATCTACTATCCGATATTCAAGCGCGAATGGGAGTGAGCTATCTGTTTGTGGCGCACAACCTTGCCACGGTCCGCTTCATGAGCAACCGCATCGCCGTCATGTATCTGGGCGTGGTCGTGGAAGAGGGCGGCTCGGACGAGCTTTGCGCCGAACCGCTTCACCCTTATACCAGAGCGCTCTTTTCGGCAACGCTGCCCGGCGATCCAGATGCGCCGCATAGCTTGGAGGCGCTGCAAGGCGAAATGCCGTCGCCGCTTAATCCGCCAACCGGCTGCCGTTTTCATCCCCGCTGCCCCCTGGCGATGCCGCGGTGCAAGGAAAGCTCACCCGTCTTGAAACCGGCGTCGCCTGGCCGCAGCGTTGCCTGCCATTTGTTTGATGCATGAGAAAGGAAATCGCGTGCCCGCCAACCTGAACAACAATATCCTCTTTTATGCCGTTGGCGATGTCTTGCCGGAACGGGCGGATCCGCTTTCCATCTTCCAGCAAGTGGCGCCCACCTTGCGCCAGGCGGACTTCGCCTTCTGTCAACTGGAAGCGAACATCTCCAAGCGCGGCGTGCGTCTGCCGCAAGTGCGCCATACCACCCGCCTTCAGCGCGCGGCGGCGACGGCGCTGAAGGAGGCGGGGTTCAACATCGTCTCCTTTGCCGGCAATCATTGCATGGATTGGGGACATGAAGCTTTTTCCGATACCGTTAATGCCCTTCAAGAGGAATCTCTTACGGTGCTTGGCGTCGGGCAGAACATAACGGAAGCGCGGCAGCCGCGAATTGTCGAGAAAAACGGGGTTCGCGTGGCTTTTCTCGCCTATTCTTCCATCCTGCCGATGAATTTCTGGGCCGAGGAGAACCGGCCCGGCTGCGCGCCGATGCGGGCCTGGACGCATTATGAGCCAATCGAACCCGATCAGCCGGGCACACCATGCCGCATCCACACCTTCCCCCATGACGGCGACCTTGAACAGCTCGTTGCGGATATCAAAACCGCCCGAGGCAGCGCCGATGTCGTGATCATGTCCATCCACTGGGGGATTCATTTCATCCCAGCGGTGATTGCCGACTATCAACGCATCGTCGCGCACGCCGCCATTGATGCCGGCGCGGACCTGATCCTCGGTCACCACGCCCACATTCTAAAAGGCGTCGAAGTTTATAAAGGAAAGCCGATCTTCTACAGCCTCTGCAATTTCGCCGTTGACCTGCCGATGACGCCGGAACATGCCAACAGCAAGGGTTTTCGCGAGATCCAGGTTCTGCATCCCGACTGGAAGGTTGATTTTTCCAGCAATTATAATTTTCCGCCCGATTCACAAAAAACCATGGTTGTGACGTGCCGGCTCAACAAGAGCGGCGTCGTCCGCACATCGTTTCTGCCGGCTTTCATCGACGCCACGGCGAATCCTCGCCTCCTGTCACGTAGCGATCCGAAATTCATGGAAGTCGTGCGCTATATCGAGGAGGCAACGTCGAGCCAGGGGTTGTCGGCGCGTTTCACCATTGATGGCGATGAGGTAGTCGTAACCGCGTAGATCACCCGCCTTGGAGAGCCGGTCTGTGCCTTAAAACTATTATAAATTAATTGCAATGCAAACGATTTTTATTACAATCCATATCCGAGAATTCCTGCGCGCAGCAAGCTCTCATGTTCCTCGAAGGATGAAGGTTGATGGAGAAGAAACCTAAAATAAATACGGCGGCCGCCACCCCGGCCCAGACGCTGAAGCTGGGAGAGCTGCGCAATCTTGTCGGCTATCAGGTACGCCGCGCGCACTCCCATATGCGCCGCGACTACCTCCAGACCGTGGGCAACTTAGGGTTTCGCCCCGGCCAGGTGAGTATCTTGGTCCTGATCATCGAAAATCCTGGCATCTTTCAAATCGAACTGTCGCGCGAGTTGGAAATCGATAAGGCGACGGTGGTCGCGCTCATCGACCGCCTGGAGAAGGCCGGCTTGGTGACCCGCCAGCGATCAACCGAAGACCGGCGCAATCAGGCCCTTTTCGCCACCCGTGAAGGGATCAAAATGGCCAAAACGCTCTTGGAAAAAACCGAGCAGCATGAGGCGCGCTACCGCGCCCAATTCACCGAAGCGGAGCTGAAGCAGTTTCTTGAATATCTGCAACGCATCTACCAGCTTGAAAACAATTAGCGCAGTTTGCGTTTAAAACGCGACCGAAGGCGCGATCACATATTCAGCGTGCGCTTGTGGACGGCGAGCGCCGCTTCCTTCATCGCTTCCGGGTGGGTGGGATGGGCATGGCAGGTCAGCGCGATGTCTTCCGCGCTGGCGCCGAACGCCATGGCCAGCGCCGCCTCGGCAATCATGGTGCCGGCCATGGCGCCGATGATGTGCACGCCCAATACCCTGTCGGTCTTGGCGTCGGCAAGGATTTTCACGAACCCTTCGGTGTCGCCGTTAGCCTTGGCGCGGCCATTGGCCAGAAACGGAAACTTGCCGATGTTATAGGCAATGTTGGCGGCCTTGAGCTCTTCTTCCGTCTTGCCGACGGAGGCGACCTCCGGATTGGTGTAGACCACGCCGGGTATGACGTCATAGTTCACATGGCCCTTGTGGCCGGCGATGATTTCCGCCACCGCCACGCCTTCTTCCTCCGCCTTGTGCGCCAGCATCGGTCCGCGAATGACGTCGCCGACGGCATAGATGCCCTTGACGTTGGTCTCAAAACGGTCGTTGACGGCAACCCGCCCGCGCTCGTCGAGCTTGACGCCGATCTTGTCCAACCCTAAGCCCTCGGTCAACGGCTTGCGTCCAACCGACACCAGCACCACGTCGCAGCGGATTTCCTGACGATCGCCGCCCTTGACCGGCTCGACGATCACTGTGGCGGAGGTTTTTTGCGCCTTCACCTCCACCACCTTGCGCGAGGTCATGATCTCCATGCCTTGCTTTCTCAGCACGCGATCGAAATGTTTGGCCACCTCGCCATCCATGCCCGGCGTGATGCGGTCGAGAAATTCCACCACCGTCACCTTGGCGCCCAATCGCCGCCACACCGAACCTAGCTCCAGCCCGATGTAGCCCGCACCGATCACCACTAGATGTTTTGGAACTTTCGGCAGCGCCAGCGCGCCGGTGGAAGAGACCACGCGATCCTCATCGATGTCGACGCCCGGCAGACTGGCCGGCGCCGAGCCGGTGGCGATCACGATATGCTTGGCGGCGATTTTCGTAACAGCGCCGTCACCGGCGGTCACCTCGACCACGCCCGGCGCGGCGATGACGCCGCGGCCGACGATGTGCGCCACCTTGTTTTTCTTGAAAAGATAAGCGATGCCGTCGGTGTTGCTTTTCACCACCCCGGATTTGTGCGCCATCATGGCGGCAAGATCAAAACTGACGTTCTCCGCCTTGACGCCGAACTGGGCGATGCCGTGGGAGGTGTGCTCATAAACTTCCGAGGCGTGCAGCAGCGCCTTGGAGGGAATGCAGCCGACATTCAGGCAGGTGCCGCCCAGCGTCTTGTCCTTCTCGACGCAGGCGACCTTCAGGCCCAACTGCGCCGCGCGGATGGCGGCGATGTAGCCGCCGGGGCCTGCGCCTATGACAACGACATCAAAACTTTCAGCGTTGCTCATCATATCTTCAATCCGGTTGATATTTTCCTCACGTCATTCCCGCGTAAGCGGGAATCCAGATTGTTTAATTATAATCTGGATCCCCGCCTTCGCGGGGATGACACTTTAGCGTTTTACAAATCCAACAACAGCCGTTGCGGATCTTCCAAGAATTCCTTGACCCGCACCAGGAACGTCACCGCGCCGGCGCCGTCGATCAGGCGATGGTCGTAAGAAAGCGCCAGGTACATCATCGGCCGAATGACGATCTCATCGTTGACCACGACGGGGCGTTTCTTGATGGCGTGCATGCCTAAAATCGCCGACTGTGGCGGATTCAAGATTGGCGATGACATGAGGGAGCCGAACACGCCGCCGTTGGTGATGGTGAAGGTGCCGCCCTGTAAATCATCCAGCGCGAGCTTGCCTTCGCGGGCCTTGACCGCCAAACCAGTAATGCCTTTTTCCACCTCGGCGAAGCTTTTGGCGTCGCAGTCACGCACCACCGGCACCACCAACCCCGCCGGGGTCGAGGTGGCGACGCCAATGTCGTAGTAGTGATGGTAGACGATATCGTCGCCGTCGATGGAGGCGTTGACGTCGGGCAGCTCTTTGAGCGCATTGACGCAGGCCTTGACGAAAAACGACATGAAGCCCATGCGAACGCCATGCTTGCGCTCGAACATTTCCTTGTACTGTTCGCGCATGGACATCACCGCCGACATGTCGACCTCGTTGTAAGTCGTCAGCATGGCGGCGGTGTTCTGTGCGTCCTTCAAGCGCTGGGCGATGCGCTTTCTGACCCGCGTCATGGGTACCCGCTCCGAGCGTGGGCTCATGGGCGCGGCGGCGCGCGCCGGTTCGACGGCATGCTCGGTAGCCTTCTTGCCGCCTTCCATGTAGGCCAGCACGTCTTCCTTGGTGATGCGACCGCCCAAGCCGGTGCCGCGAATGCTGCGCGCGTCGAGATCATGCTCGTCGATCAATTTTTGCGCCGCCGGCAGGACCATGGGCGCTGCATCCACCGTCGCCGGCGTGGCGGGCTTGGTCTCAGACGGCTTGGCGGCGGGCTTTGCTTCCGCAGGCTTGACGCCAGGCGCAGGCGCGACGGCGGCAGACGCGCCCTTGGCGCTTTCATCAATGGCGCCCAAAAGCGCGCCGATACCGACGTTCTCGCCCTGCTTGGCGGTGATTTCCGTCAGCGCGCCAGCGGCCGGGGCGTTGACTTCCACCGCCACCTTGTCGGTTTCCAGTTCAACGAGCGGCTCATCCTTGGCGACGGCGTCGCCCACCGCCTTGAACCATTTGGCCACCGTCGCTTCGGTGATGGATTCGCCGAGCGTGGGAACCCTGATCTCGGTTGTCATCAAATTAGCTCCCGTATCAAGGCGCTGTTCAGCAGGTCAACGCCTGCTCGATCAACGCCGCTTGCTGTTTTAAATGGCGCTCCATGAGGCCGGTGGCGGTGGCGGCCGAGGGATCGCGGCCGGCGTACACGGGCCGCGTCACTGGTGACTTCATCTCAGCCAGCGTTTCTTCGATCAGCGGCGCGATGAACGTCCACGCGCCCATGTTCTTCGGCTCTTCCTGGCACCACACCACGCGCTCAAGTTTCTTGAAACGGCTCAGGTGACGGATGACGGCGTCATTGGGATAGGGATAGAGCTGCTCGATGCGCAGGATATAGGTATCATCCTGCTTGCGCTCCTCGCGCGCCTCCAGAAGATCATAATAAATCTTACCCGAACACAAGACGACGCGGGTGATTTTCGAGTCCTTCAACTTCAACAAGCCGCTGCCCGGCAGATCGGCATGGTCCTCCAGCACGCGGTGGAACTGCGTGCCCGGCCCCATATCGATGAACGACGAGACGGCGCGCTTGTGGCGCAACAGCGACTTCGGCGTCATGACGATGAGCGGTTTGCGGAAATTGCGATGCATCTGCCGGCGCAACAGATGGAAGTAGTTGGCCGGCGTGGTGCAGTTGGCGACCTGGATGTTGTCTTCGGCGCACAGCTGCAAATAGCGCTCCAGCCGTGCCGAGGAATGCTCCGGCCCCTGGCCCTCATAGCCGTGCGGCAGCAGCATCACCAGGCCCGACATCCTGAGCCACTTGCGCTCGGCGGCGGCGATGAACTGGTCGATGATCACCTGCGCGCCGTTGGCGAAGTCGCCAAACTGCGCCTCCCACAGCACCAGGGCGTTGGGCTCGGCCAGGCTGAAGCCGTATTCAAAGCCAAGCACGCCGGCTTCCGACAGCATGCTGTCGTGAACCTCAAAGTGATCGCCGTTGCCGACTTTTTTCAAGGCCGTGTAGCGTTCCTCGGTGCGCTGATCGACCCATACCGCGTGGCGCTGGCTGAAGGTGCCGCGCTGCGAATCCTGGCCCGACAGGCGCACCCGGAATCCTTCCTTGGCCAGCGTGCCGAAAGCCAGCAGTTCAGCCGTCGCCCAATCGATGTTGTCGCCAGCCTCGATGGTTTTGGCCCGCGCCTCGATGGTGCGCTTCAACGTGCGGTGAATCTCGAACCCTTCGGGCACCGTGACCAGGGTTTCGCCGATGTCGCGCAAGGTATCGATGGCGACGCCGGTTTGCGCCCGGCGTTCGGCGCCGGCGACGCTGATGCCCGACCAGCGGCCTTCCAGCCAATCGGCCTTGTTGGGCTTATAGGCGGCGGCAGATTCGAACTCCTGCTCCAGGTGTTCGTCGAACTCGCCGCGCAGGCGCGCCACGTCGTCCTCGCTGACCACGCCCTCGCCGATCAGGCGCTTGGCGTAGATCTCCCGCGCCGAAGGGTGGTTGCGGATGCGCTGATACATGATGGGCTGAGTAAACGCCGGTTCGTCCGACTCGTTGTGGCCGAAGCGGCGATAGCAGAACATGTCGATCACCACGTCCTTACGGAAGGTCTGGCGAAACTCGGTGGCCAGCTTGGTGGCAGCCACCACCGCTTCCGGGTCATCGCCGTTGACGTGGAAAATCGGCGCCTGCACCATTTTCGCGGTATCCGACGGATAGGGCGAAGAGCGGGAATAGCTGGGACTGGTGGTAAAGCCGATCTGGTTGTTGATGATGAAATGCACCGTGCCGCCGGTGCGATAGCCCTTCAAGCCCATCAGGCCGAAGCATTCGGCGACCAAGCCCTGGCCGGCAAACGCCGCATCACCGTGCAACAAAAGCGGCATTACCGAGGTGCCGCCCAGATCGTTGCGTTGCGCGAGTTTCGCTCGCACCTTGCCCAGCACCACCGGGTTGACCGCTTCCAGGTGCGAGGGATTGGCGGTCAGCGACAGGTGCACCAGGTTGCCGTCGAACTCGCGGTCGGCGGAGGTGCCCAAGTGATACTTGACATCGCCCGAACCCTGCACGTCCTCGGGATGCGCCGAGCCGCCGTGAAATTCGTGGAAGATGGCGCGGAACGGTTTTTGCAGCACGTTGGCCAGCACATTCAAGCGGCCGCGATGGGCCATGCCGAGGATGATTTCCTTCACGCCGTGCGCGCCGCCGACCTTGATGATGGATTCCAGGGCCGGGATCAGCGCCTCGCCGCCGTCAAGGCCAAAGCGCTTGGTGCCGATGTATTTGCGGGCCAGGAACTGCTCGAACACCTCGGCCTCGGTGAGCTTTTGCAGAATCGCCCGCTTGCCGTTTTCGGTGAAGTGGATTTCCTTCTCGCGGCCTTCGATCTTGTCTTGAATCCACGCCTTCTCCTCGGGCTCGAAGATGTGCATGAATTCGACGCCGACGCTGGAGCAGTAGGTGCGGCGCAGAATGGTGAGGATTTCGCGCACCGTCGAGGTCTCAAGCCCCAGCACGTTGTCGATGAAGATCGGCCGGTCAAGATCGCTGTCGCGAAAGCCGTAGGTCGCAGGATCAAGCTCGGCGTGATAAGGCCGCTCCTCCAGCCCTAAGGGATCCAGATGGGCGAACAGGTGGCCGCGCACGCGATAGGCGCGGATCATCATCAGCGCGCGGATGCTGTCGAGGGTCGCGGCGCGCACCTCGTTCTCGCTGACCGTTTTCTTGCCGGGCTTTTTCGGCCGCGCCGCCACATAGCCGGGCGACAGCGCCTCCAGGATGTCAGCGTCCGGCGTCAGCCGCCAATCGCCTTTCGCTCGCCCGCCGGCGCCGTTGCCATTGCGCGCCAGCAACGATCGCGCATCCCCCGCCAGCTCCTTGAAATAAGCCCGCCAACTGGGATCCACGGCATTGGGATCTTCAGCAAAGCGGCGATACATGTGTTCAACAAAAGCGCTGGAGGCGCCGCCGGCGGCAAGAAAGTCGAATGCGTCTGCGCTCATTCAATATCGCGCGGGCATCGCTGCCCGCTCCTTTTTTAGTTTGGCGGCCCGCCGATGCGGGCCGCCAATATCCTTAGCCTTTCACGACCTTGAGCAAGGTCAGCCCGAGCTCGGCCGGCGAGTCCGCAACCACGATCCCGGCGCTTTTCATCGCCTCGATCTTGGTCTCCGCGCCGCCCTTGCCGCCCGAGATGATGGCGCCGGCATGGCCCATGCGTCGTCCGGGCGGGGCGGTGCGGCCGGCAATGAAGCCAACCACAGGTTTCTTAATTTTCGATTGTTTTAAGAATTCGGCAGCTTCTTCCTCCGCCGATCCGCCGATTTCGCCGATCATGATGATGGACTGGGTGGCCGCATCGGCCAGGAACCGTTCCAGCACGTCGATGAAATTGGTGCCGTTCACCGGATCGCCACCAATGCCGACGCAGGTCGACTGGCCAAGCCCCACCGCCGTGGTCTGGGCCACCGCCTCATAGGTCAGCGTGCCGGAGCGCGACACAATGCCCACCGAGCCGGGACGGTGGATATGGCCCGGCATGATGCCGATCTTGCACTCGCCCGGGGTGATGACGCCCGGACAGTTGGGACCAATGAGCCGCGTGCCGGAGCCGGCAAGCGCCCGTTTCACCCGCACCATGTCGAGCACGGGAATGCCTTCGGTGATGCACACCGCAAGCTCGACCTTGGCGTCGATGGCTTCCAGGATGGCGTCGGCGGCGAATGGCGGCGGCACATAGATCACCGAGGCGTTGGCCCCGGTCTTAGAAACCGCTTCCTCCACCGTGTTGAAGACGGGGAGCGACAGATGCGATGTGCCGCCCTTGCCCGGCGTCACGCCACCCACCATCTTGGTGCCGTAGGCGATCGCCTGCTCGGAATGGAAGGTGCCCTGCGCGCCGGTGAAGCCTTGGCAGATGACCTTGGTGTTTTTATTGACAAGAATGGACATCAGGCCGCCTCCTTCACCGCTTTGACCACTTTACGCGCCGCATCGCCCAAGTCGTCGGCGGCGATGATCGGCAGGCCGGATTCAGCGAGGATCTTTTTGCCCAACTCCACATTGGTGCCTTCCAGGCGCACCACTAAAGGCACGCTTAAGGAGACTTCCTTGGCCGCCGCCACCACGCCCTCGGCGATGACGTCGCAGCGCATGATGCCGCCAAAGATATTGACCAGAATGCCCTCGACGTTGCGATCGGAGAGAATGATCTTGAAGGCTTCAGTCACCCGTTCGCGGGTGGCGCCGCCGCCGACGTCAAGGAAGTTGGCCGGCGCGCCGCCGGACAGTTTGATGATGTCCATGGTCGCCATGGCAAGCCCGGCGCCATTGACCATGCAGCCGATGTTGCCGTCGAGCTTGATGTAGTTAAGCTCGTGCTTGGCGGCTTCCAGCTCCATGGGGTCTTCTTCGTCGGGGTCGCGCAGCTCCTGCACGTCCTTGTGGCGAAAGAGCGCATTGGAATCAAAGCTCATTTTGGCGTCGAGGAGCACCACGTCCTCGGACTTGGTGACCACCAGCGGGTTGATCTCCAATAGCGCGCAATCAAGATCAACGAAGGCGTTATATAAGGACTGGATGACCTTGACCGCGTTGCCCGCCGCCTTGCCGTTAAGTCCCAGACCGTAGGCCACCTTGCGGGCGTGGAAGCCCGACAGGCCGGAGGCCGGGTCGATGGTGACGGTGAGGATTTTCTCCGGCGTCTTGGCCGCCACCTCCTCAATGTCCATGCCGCCCTCGCTGGAGGCGATGATGGCGACCCGGCTGGAGCCGCGATCCACCAGAAAGCTTAAATAAAGCTCATTGGCGATGGCGCAGCCGTCTTCCACATAGACCCTTTTCACCAGCTTGCCTTGCGGGCCGGTCTGGTGGGTAACCAGCGTCATGCCGATGATCTTGGCCGCCGCCTCCTTCACCTCGTCCACCGATTTGACCACCTTGACGCCGCCGCCCTTGCCGCGGCCGCCGGCGTGGATCTGGGCCTTGACCACCCACACCGGGCCGCCCAGCTCCTTGGCCACGTCCGCCGCTTCCTGCGGCGTGTAGGCCACCCCCCCTTTCAGGACCGGCGCGCCATATCGCTTCAGGAGCGCCTTGGCCTGGTACTCATGAATATTCATTATTTCCCCTTTCCTGCGGACTTCTTGGTCTTAGCGGCGAGAGCGGGTTCCAGCTTCTGACAGGCGGCGATCAACTCGCGCACCGCATTGGCCGATTTTTCGAACTCCTTGCTCTCGCTCTTATTGAGCTCGATCTCGACGATCCGCTCGACGCCGCCGGCGCCGATCACCACCGGCACGCCGACATAAAGGTCTTTCATGCCATAAGCCCCGTTCAAATAGGCGGCGCAGGGCAGCACCCGCTTCTTGTCCTTCAGGTAAGACTGGGCCATCTCGATGGCCGAGGCCGCCGGCGCATAGAAAGCCGAGCCGGTTTTCAGGAGCTTGACGATCTCCGCCCCGCCGTCGCGGGTGCGCTGGATGATTTGGGCGAGCTTCTCCTTGCTGGTCCAGCCCATCTTGACGAGGTCCGGGATCGGAATGCCGGCCACCGTGGAATAGCGCGCCAGCGGCACCATGGTATCGCCGTGCCCGCCCAGAACGAAGGCGGTAACATCCTGAATGGAAACGTTAAATTCTTCCGCCAGAAAGTGGCGGAAGCGCGAGCTGTCGAGCACCCCCGCCATGCCCACCACCATGTGATGCGGCAGGCCGGAGAACTCGCGCAGCGCCCACACCATGGCGTCCAAGGGGTTGGTGATGCAGATGACGAAGGCTTTCGGGGCATACTTGCCGATGCCCTCGCCCACCGCTTTCATCACCTTTAAATTGATGCCCAAAAGGTCGTCGCGGCTCATGCCGGGCTTGCGCGGCACGCCGGCGGTGACGATCACCACGTCCGCCCCGGCGATATCCTTATACTCCTGGGTGCCCTTGAGGCGGGCGTTGAAGCCGTCCACCGCCGCCGATTGGGCAAGGTCCAGGGCCTTGCCCTGGGGTAGCCCCTCGGCGATATCGAAGACCACGATATCGCCCATTTCTTTCAGACCTGCCAGGTGCGCCAACGTACCGCCGATCTGGCCGCCGCCAATCAGCGCAATTTTGTTTCGTGCCATGCTGCTCCAACTCCGGTTGCGGGATGCATTATTTTCTTTGTGAACACATAGATGTGTATTCGTTGCGGCAAGGTAAAAGTGGGTTTAATTCCGACACGGAATTTAAACAGCATGGCATGTAGCGCGAAACGCCGCCCGCCGCAAGCCAATCAGGGAAATATTTTAAGTATAAAATATTAATTTCCGTCTGCTGCCCGCCGTCACGCCGGATCGCCCGCGACCGTCCTCCTCTGCCATGCCCGACGGAGACAGCCATGCCTGCCTTGGAAGATCCAAACGCCCTATTTTTACATTCCGATAGCTTCAATGCGGACAAAAAATATATCGATGCCTCCCCCGGTCCTGGCCTCTTGGAAGGGTACGGCGCGCAAGAACGCTTCCTGACCCGCATCAGCGATGATCGCGAGCAGCATTTTTCCCGCTATGGCGGCGAACAGACGGCCTATGCCCATCGCATGGCGGAAACAGCCTTGGCCATGTCCCGCGTCCTGTGGCTTTGCGATGGAAACCCGGCTCTCCTGCCCGAAAAATTCGCCGACTATTGGCAAGGCTATGAGGAGGAAACGCGGCCTTACGGCATTCGCTTCCGCTACCTGACAATCATATACAACCTGAACCAGGTATTATGGACCTATACCGACAGTCCCTGCGAACTGTTTTTCTCCTACCTCGCCTGCCATCGCCACCTGATGGCCATGGTAGCCAATCCCGACAACGAAGAGTACGCCGGCCTCTTCGGCCGCAATCGGTATTACTATTACCTGACCGCCCAAACCGAAGAAGAGCGCCGCCGGCAAATCGGTTTCCTGGAAACCGATTTGAAAAATCAGCCTTATCTGCCTTCCTTACAAAAATTCTATGATAGCGGTGGACAGGATCGACAAGGTTACCGCATCGCGCGTGACGTAGATGGCGAGGTCGTGACGTTTGGCTATTTGACGAAAGGCGTTCTCATCAACTGGCTGACGCCAAGACGCGATTACCAGTATCTTTTTATCCATATGAACGACCTCTTGCAGTCCCTCGCCGGGCCGGAGCTGCCAGATTGTCGATCCTTCCTGCGCGCTATGTTTGAAATCCAATACTGGTACATTCACATTATGCCGTGCGAGCGCGGCTCATTCGCAGTGATGAACATGTTCCGCTACGCCATGCTCGCCTACTACAACCGCCGGCAGCCCGAAGAAGCCAAGTGGCTGCCGATCGCGCCCAACCGGTCCGATGTCTATCCAGACCTGGAGGCTCTAATCTTGCGCAAAAATTTGGATGATTTCATTGAGGCCTCCATCCACGACCTATATTGCGTGGATTGCGGCGCATATTTCACGTAGCGCTCACGCCACCGCGTGGCCGCGCGCCAAGTAATCGGCCGACTGCATTTCCTGCAAGCGCGACACCGTGCGCTGAAACTCAAACGATCCATCGCCCGCCGGATAAAGTCCCTCCGGCGCTGCTGCGGCCGAGCACAACAATTTGACGTTGTTTTCATAAAGCGCGTCGATCAACGTCACGAACCGTTTCGCCTCGTTGCGCTTCTCCGGCCCCATGACGGGAATGCCGACAATGATCACCGTATGATAGGCCCAAGCGATGGCGAGATAGTCCGCCGCGCCCAGCGGGTTTTCGCATAGCCGCTTGAAGGAAAACACGGCAACCCCGCGCGAGGCGATGGGCACGAAAAGCTTCCGGCCCTGCACCTCCAGCTCATCGGGACCGACGGCGGCGCGGTTGCCCACCTCGTGATCGGTCAGCTTGTAGAAGGCCGTCGACAGCGCCTTGGTCGCCGCGTCCGAGATGGGCCAGTGATAGACCTTGGTGCCAGCCAGCCGCTCCAGGCGATAGTCGGTGGGGCCATCCAGTTCGATCACATCGAGCCGCTGGCGCAGCAGGGCGATGAACGGCAGGAACAGTTGGCGGTTCAGGCCGCCCAGGTACAAATCCTCCGGCGGCCGGTTGGAGGTGGCGACCACCACCACGCCGTTGTCCAAGAGCGCCGTAAACAGCCGCGACAGGATCATGGCGTCGGCCACGTCATGGACCTGGAATTCATCAAAACAGAGGAGCCTGGTATCGTGCGCTACCGCACGGCCCAAGGGCGGAATGGGATCGTCGGCCACCCCCTTGCCGGCCGTCCGCTCCCGCTCCGCCTTCGACATCTGCCGCCAGGCATGAATGCGGCCATGGATTTCCAGCATGAAGGCATGAAAATGCACCCGCCGCTTCTTTGTCACCGGCGCGGCGGCAAAGAACAGATCCATCAGCATGGATTTGCCGCGCCCCACCCCGCCATGGATGTAAAGGCCACGGGGCGGCGCTGCGCCGCCATTGCGCCGCCACCGCCCGAGCCGCGCCCAAAGACCGCCGCCGCTTGATTGCCGTAGGGCGTCATGGAGCGCCTGTAGGCGCGCCGCCACCGCCGCCTGGCGGGGGTCGTCGCGCAAATAGCCGGCGGCGCGCATGGCGTCATAGGCCGAGAGCGGCCCCGCCGCCGTCCGCGCAAGTTCCAATTGGTGTGACCCGCCTGCCGCCATGGGCAGCAGGTGTACAGGCAAACGACAAAATTGAGCAAGATGAGAAATCAGCGGGCATCATTAAGAAAAAGTTTACCGATCTTCCCTGAAAGTAAGGGTAGAGAAAATCCGCCACTGGGACCATCGGGATGTCGTCGTTAAAGAAATTCGAGGTTGCCGTTTTCAACCAAGAGGTGCGCAACTGCGTCAAAATCGCGGAGCGCCACCCCAAGTACGACGATACCTGGGAGAACATCCACTACGTCGAGATTCTGGCCCGCGACCTCAGTGAGGCCAAGCGCGCCGCCGCCAAACGCTTCCCGCCCTCGGACGGTTTCGTCATCGACCTCATTGAAGAGATGAAGGAATTCTACTGAGCCGCCCATGCGCCGGGCGCCAATGAAAAAGGCCTTGGAGCTAGCCCCAAGGCCTTTCGTGTTTTTGGCAATCTCCGCCGCCTACCCCTGGCGCGCCACCATCATCTTCTTGATCTCGGCGATGGCTTTGGCCGGATTGAGGCCTTTAGGGCAGGTGCTGGTGCAGTTCATGATGGTATGGCAGCGGTAGAGCCGGAAGGGGTCTTCCAGGTTATCGAGCCGCGCTCCGGTGTTCTCATCGCGGCTGTCGATGAGCCAGCGGTAGGCCTGCAAAAGAATCGCCGGGCCGAGATAGCGATCGCCGTTCCACCAGTAGCTGGGGCAGGAGGTGGAGCAGCAGGCGCACAAGATGCACTCGTAAAGCCCATCGAGCTTGGCGCGATCCTCCTTGGATTGCGCACGCTCCTTGTCGGGCGCGGGCGTGGCGCTTTGCAGCCACGGCTGGATCGAGGCGTACTGGGCGTAAAACCGGGTCAGGTCCGGCACCAGGTCTTTCACTACTTCCATATGGGGCAGCGGGGTGACGGACACGTCGCCCTTCACGTCGTCGATGGCCTTGGTGCACGCCAGCGTGTTGGTGCCGTCGATGTTCATGGCGCACGAGCCGCATACCCCCTCGCGGCAGGAGCGGCGGAAGGTCAGCGTCGGATCAGTCTCGTTCTTGATCTTAATGAGCGCGTCCAACACCATCGGCCCGCAAGAGGCGAGATCGACCTCATAGGTATCCATGCGCGGATTTTCGCCATCGTCGGGACTCCAGCGATAGACCTTGAAGCGCTTGACCTTCTTCGCCCCGGCGGGGGCTTTGTGGGTCTTGCCGGATTTCACTCTGGAATTCTTGGGAAGTCGAAATTCAACCATTGTTGCGCTACTTTCCGAGCTGACGCGCTGGCGCTGGCGCGCCGCGCAATAAACCTTCGGTGCTTAAATCCTCATCGATATCCGGCCAATGAATGCCATAGCCGCCGCCCGCTCGCTGCCAGTTGTCGCGCTGCGATGGCGCGGCATTAGCAAGCCGCGGATACCATTCGAGCGGCACCGCGATGGTCCGACCGTCCATCAAATCGACAATCAAGCGATCAGTGTCGAAAGACACCGATTTAACTCGTTCATCTGCCGCCGTTGCCAAAATACCCATACCAAGCCTCCACCAAGCGACGCTGATGTTGCCGCACGCGGCCAACTACTTCATGTAACTCAGCCGCGCTGAACCCCAGATTACGCGCCACCGCCACGGGTTCGAGCCAGATTTTTGCTGACGCCTCGGCTCTATCAACATGGACATGGGGCGGCTCATTAGGTTCATGACTATAGAAATAAAACCTGAACCCATTTTCTCTCAATACCGTCGGCATGCCAAGCTGCCTTTAATACACCCGCGCCTTGGGCTTGATGTACTCGACCTCTTTGGTCAGCGTATAGGTATGCACGGGACGATAGTCGAGCGTCACCTTGCCGTTATCGAACCAGGCCACGGTGTGCTTCATCCAGTTGTCATCATCGCGGTCGGCGAAATCCTCGCGTTTGTGCGCGCCGCGGGATTCCTTGCGGTTTTCCGCGCCGTGCATGGTGACCACCGCCTGACCGATAAGATTGTCAAGCTCCAAGGTTTCCACAAGATCGCTGTTCCAGACCAATGAGCGGTCCGTGATCTTGATGTCCGCCATGCGCTTGTAGACGGCATCGATGAGGCGCTTGCCTTCCGTCAGCACGTCGCCGGTGCGGAACACCGAACAGTTGGTCTGCATGGTGCGCTGCATGTCGAGGCGAATGTCCGCCGTGGACGCGCCGCCCTTGGCGTTGCGGAATTTATCGAGGCGGGCGATCGCCATGTCGGCAGCGTCCTTCGGCAAGGACTTATGCGCCTGGCCGGGCGTGATCACCTCCGCGGCGCGGATCGCCGCCGAACGGCCGAATACCACCAGATCGATCAGGGAATTGGAGCCTAAACGGTTGGCGCCATGCACCGAGACGCAGGCCGCCTCGCCCACCGCCATCAGGCCCGGCACCACGGCGTCCGGATCGCCGTTCTTCAAGGTCACCACCTCGGCCCGGTAATTGGTGGGGATGCCGCCCATGTTGTAATGCACGGTGGGCAGCACCGGGATCGGCTGCTTGGTGACATCGACGCCGGCGAAGATGCGCGACGACTCGGCAATCCCCGGCAGCCGTTCATGAATGATCGCCGGATCCAAGTGGTCGAGATGAAGATAGATATGATCCTTGTTGGGGCCGACGCCGCGGCCCTCGCGGATTTCCATCGCCATGGAGCGGCTGACCACGTCGCGCGACGCCAAGTCCTTGGCCGATGGCGCGTAGCGCTCCATGAAGCGCTCGCCGGCTGAGTTCACTAGATAGCCGCCCTCGCCGCGCACGCCCTCCGTAATCAGCACGCCGGCGCCATAGATGCCGGTGGGGTGGAACTGCACGAATTCCATATCCTGCAAGGGCAGGCCGGCCCGGAGCACCATGCCGCCGCCGTCGCCGGTGCAGGTATGGGCTGAAGTGCAAGAGAAATAGGCGCGGCCATAGCCGCCGGTGGCCAGCACCACCATGTGGGCGCGGAAGCGGTGCAGCGTGCCGGTGGCAAGATCGAGCGCGATGACGCCGCGGCATTCGCCGTCCGCCATAATCAGATCGATGGCGAAATATTCGATGAAGAAGTCGGCGTCATGCTTCAAGGACTGCTGATAGAGCGCATGCAGCATGGCGTGGCCGGTGCGGTCGGCCGCCGCGCAGGTGCGCTGCGCCGCCGGCCCTTCGCCGAACTTGGTGGTCATGCCGCCGAAAGCGCGCTGATAGATCTTGCCGTCCTCGGTGCGCGAAAACGGCAGTCCGTAATGCTCCAGTTCGATCACCGCCGCCGGCGCTTCCCGGCACATGTATTCGATGGCGTCCTGGTCGCCGAGCCAGTCGGAGCCCTTGACGGTATCAAACATATGCCACTGCCAGGTGTCCTCGCCCATGTTGCCGAGCGCAGCGGCGATGCCGCCCTGCGCCGCCACAGTATGGGAGCGGGTGGGGAATACCTTGGTGATGCAGGCGGTCTTCAGCCCGCGTTCGGCCATGCCCATGGTGGCGCGTAAGCCCGAGCCGCCGGCGCCGACGACAACGACATCATAGGCGTGATCGGTGATTGGATAGGCGGTGCTCATTACGAACTTACCCCTCGAAAGCGACGCTGAGGACGGCGAAGATGCTCGCCGCGGCGATGATGATGGCGGCGAAGGTCACGGTCATTTGCGCCGCCAGCTTCGCGCCTTCATGGTGGACATAGTCTTCAATCACCACTTGCAGGCCGAGTTTCAAGTGATAAAGCGTCGCGGCGAGAAAGAGCGCCAGCAGGATAGCTACCAGAGGGATTGATACCCAGGTGCGCACCGTCTCGTAATCGGCGCCGATGAGGCCGACGATGGACGCGGTCAGCCAGACGGTCAGCGGAATGAGCGCGATCGCCGTCAACCGTTGCAGCCACCAGTGATGGGTGCCGTTTTTCGCCGAGCCAAGGCCGCGCACTGCGCCTAAGGGGGTTTTCATGGTCATGGCCCTACCCTCCGATCAAACCGTAGCCGGCGACCCAGACAATCAGGGTCAGAACGACGGAGCCGCCCAGCACCAACATGTTGGTCACGCGGACGGTGGAAAGCTCGAACCCCTGCCCCGTGTCCCACACCAGATGGCGGATGCCGTTGCACAAGTGCAGCATCAGCGACCAGGTGAAGCCCAAGAGCACCACCCGGCCGAGCCAGCTGGCAAGACAGGATTGAGCCTGCGCGAACGCTTCCGGTCCCGAGGCCAGTGAGATGAGCCACCATGCCAGCAGAAGCGTGCCGGCGCCCAATGCCACCCCCGTCGCCCGGTGCAGGATCGACAAGGTCATATGTAGGCCCCAACGATAGACTTGAAGATGAGGTGATAACGGGCGCTTAGCCTCTGCCATCGGAAACCCCTTGATTTTTGTTCTCATTTGTTCTCCGACGGTCAGGAGTCGCCGGAGCCAGCACGCGTAAACGGCTATTGTTTTTAGTCCCTTCGCCAAGGGAGGGTCAAGTGTGTCGCAGTCCACCTCGCCCGGCCACCGCCAAATCACCGCGGCACCAGCGCCCAATAATCAAGATCGAGCACCACCGCCGGCAAATAGCCGCCATCGGCCGCGCGGTCGGGGAAGCTGGCGGCCGGCTCATTTTTGAGCCCCACCAGCCGTAAGCGGAGCGCGCCGACATCCCGGCGGCCTTTGATCTCGGCCTTGTCCAGCACTTCGCTCCAGGCATAGACGGTATCGCCGGCGATGCACGGCGCCACATGCCGACCGCCGTTCAAGGCGGCAATGACGCAGGCGTTACCAAGGCCGTTGAAGCTCAAGGCGCGGGCGAGTGAGATCACATGCCCGCCATAGACGATGCGCTCGCCCAGTCGGCCGCCGCGCTCCACATGCAAGTTGAAGTGCACCCGCGCCGTGTTCTGATAAAGCCTCGTCGCCAGCATGTGATCGGCGGCCTCGATGGTAATGCCGTCCACATGGTCGATCTTTTCGCCCGGCCGGTAATCGGCCCAGCGATAGGACGAACCGGCAAGTACCGCGTCATAGCGGGAAAAGTCGACGCCTTCGGGAGCCCGCAAGCTATCGGCTGCCACGTGATCCGGCAGATCGGGCAGCACGGGTTCCGGCGTCGGCGACGCTTCATCGCGCTTTTTCACCATCACCCAGCGCACATAGTCGAGGACCGGCTCGCCGCGTTGATTCTTGCCCACTGAGCGCACGTAAACGTTGCCGGTCTTGCGGTTGGAGTTTTCCTTCAGGCCGATCACGGTGCTAACGGTGGATAAGGTGTCGCCGACATAGACCGGCCGCAAGAACCGGCCGGCGGCGTAGCCGAGGTTCGCCACCGCATTCAAGGAAATGTCCGGCACCGTCTTGCCGAACACCAGATGGAAGGTGAGAAAATCATCGATGGGCGCGTCCTTATAGCCCAGGCCGCGGGCGAATTCGGCCGAGGAATTCAAGGCAATGCGCGTGCCGTAAAGGGCGATATAAAGACTCATGTCGCCCGCCGATACGGTGCGCGGCGTGGCGTGGCGAATCTCCTGGCCGATGCGGAAGTCCTCGAAGAAATTGCCGGCGGCGTTTTTCATATCCCGTTCCCCTTACTTGCCCCCCTCAAGCGCGGCAATGGCGTCGGACAAGGCCACCAGTCGCCGGGCGTTTTCCACGTGCAAGCCTTCCACCAGCTTGCCGTCCACCACCACCACGCCCTTGCCGGCGGCGCGCGCTGCCTCGTGGGCGGCGATGATGCGGCGGGAATAGTCGATCTCCTGGGCGCTGGGCGCGAAGGCGGCGTTGGCCGCCGCGATCTGTTTGGGGTGAATGAGTGTCTTGCCGTCAAAGCCCAGCTCCACGCCCTGGGCGCAGGCGGCGGCGAAACCTTCCTCGTCGTTCAAATCGAGATAGACGCCATCGAGCACCGCCAGGCCCTCGGCGCGGGCGGCTAGAAGCGTGATCGCCAGGCTCGTCAGCATCGGCAGCCGCAGCGGCGTGTGATGGGCGTGCAAGTCCTTGGTCAAATCCGAGGTGCCCATGACGAAGCCGGCAAGGCGCGGGGTGGCGGCGGCGATCTCCTCGGCGCGTAAGATGGCGCGCGGCGTCTCCATCATGCACCACAGAGCGACCGCGGGCGCGGCCCCCGCCTCGACCATGATTTTCTCCGCCGCCCGAACCGTGGCGGCGCTGTCGACTTTAGGGAGCAGGATGCCATGGGGATTGGCCTTGGCGGCGGCAGCGATGTCCTCATAGCCCCACGGCGTTTCCAGGCCGTTGACGCGGATGAGAAGCTCGCGGCCGCCGTAGCCGCCAGCCTTGACCGCCTCGACCACATTGCGCCGCGCCTCGACCTTGGCGTCCGGCGACACCGCGTCTTCGAGATCGAGAATCAGGGCGTCGGCCGGCAGTTCCCGCGCCTTTTCCAGCGCCCGGGTGTTGGCGCCCGGCATATAGAGCATGCTGCGGCGGGGTCGGGCGGTGGCGGCCATGGGCGGATCTCCTTGGACTGGTTTCTTACGTAATGTTGCGCCGCACTATAGCGCCGCCTTGGCCCAAGGCAAAGAGGAGTTGTCCGGACTCCTACCCATAAAAAACGGCACGGCCCGTGAAAGAGCCGCGCCGCACTGGCTTGATCGTCATCGCGAGGCCGCCAATAGCGGCCGTGGCGATCCAGCTATCCTGCAAGAACTGGATTGCGTCGCTTCGCTCGCAATGACGGTCTAATATGTTACGCCGCCTTCTTCAAGTACCGCGCGCATAAGGACTCGGCGATTTGCACGGCGTTCAACGCCGCGCCCTTGCGCAGGTTGTCGGAGACCACCCACATCGCCAAGCCATGCTTTACCGTCGCATCATTGCGGATGCGACTGATGAAGGTGGCGTACTCGCCGACGCATTCGATGGGCGTGATGTAGCCGCCGTTCTCGCGCTTATCGACCACCATGCAGCCGGGCGCTTGGCGCAAGATTTCCCGCGCCTCGTCCGCCGACAAGGGCTTTTCGAATTCGATGTTGACCGCCTCGGAATGGCCGACGAACACCGGCACCCGCACGCAGGTCGCGGTTACCTTGATGTCGGGATCAAGGATCTTGTTGGTCTCCGCCACCATCTTCCATTCTTCCTTGGTGTAGCCATCGGCCATGAAGACGTCGATATGCGGAATGACGTTGAAGGCGATCTGTTTGGTGAACTTCTTGGGCGCCAGCTCTTCGTTGGTGTAAATGCGCTTGGTTTGATTGAAGAGCTCGTCCATCGCCTCATGCCCCGCCCCGGACACCGACTGATAGGTGGACACCACCACGCGCTTGATCTTGGCCGCGTCATGCAAGGGCTTCAAGGCCACCACCATCTGCGCCGTGGAGCAGTTGGGATTGGCGATGATGTTTTTCTTACTATAGCGCTCCAGCGCATCGGCGTTGACTTCCGGCACGATGAGCGGCACGTCCGCGTCCATGCGATAGAAGGAGGAGTTGTCGATCACCACGCAGCCCTGGGCGGCGATTTTCGGCGCCCATTCCTTGGCCGGGCCTGAACCCGCCGACATCAGGCAGATGTCCCAGCCCGTAAAATCAAAATCATCGAGCGCCTTGACCTTCAACACCCCATCGCCGAAGGTCGCTTCCTGACCCAGCGAGCGGCGCGAGGCGATGGCCGCCACTTCATCCGCCGGAAACTGGCGTTCGTGCAATATGTTCAGCATTTCCCGGCCCACATTCCCCGTGGCGCCCACCACCGCAACCCTGTAACCCATGTTCGTCTCCAAAAAAGTTATCGTCTCGCATTGCCTCCCTCTCCTTGAGGAGAGGGCCGGGGTGAGGTGACGCCCCAACACGCAAATTCACCTCACCCGGATGCTTTCGCATCCACCCTCTCCTTAAAGGAGAGGGTAATTACCTTTACTTGCCACTCAATACCGCCATCGCCTGCAAAATGGCGTTGCCCATGCCGGCGGTGCCGACCTTGGTCGCGCCCGGCTCCATGATGTCGCCGGTACGAATGCCGTCGGCCAACACCTTCTCCACCGCCTGCTCCAGCAAATCCGCATCCGCGCCGCGGTCAAAGGAATACCTGAGCGCCATGGCGAAACTGAGGATGCTGGCGATGGGATTGGCGATGCCCTTGCCGGCGATATCCGGCGCGCTGCCGTGAATGGGCTCATACATCGCCTTGCGTTTGCCGGACTTATCCGCCGCGCCCAGGGACGCCGAGGGCAGCATGCCCAACGAGCCGGTGAGCATCGCCGCTTCGTCCGACAGCATGTCGCCGAACAAATTATCAGTAACAATAACATCGAACTGCTTGGGCGCGCGCACCAGCTGCATGGCGCAATTGTCGGCGAGCATATGATCGAGCGCGATCGACGGATATTCTTTATCGTGCACCCATTGCACTTCTTCCCGCCACAACAGCCCCGATTCCATGACGTTGGATTTTTCCGCCGAAGTCACCTTGCCGCGCCGCTTGGCGGCGAGATCGAACGCCACCCGCGCCACCCGACGAATTTCCTCGGTGGTGTAGACTTGCGTGTTGACGCCGCGACGTGAACCGTCGGCAAGCGCTTCAATGCCGCGCGGCTCGCCGAAGTAGACGCCGCCGGTCAGCTCGCGCACGATCATGATGTCAAGCCCTTCCACCAATTCCGGCTTCAGGCTGGAGGCTTTGACCAAGGGCTTGAAGCACAAGGCGGGGCGCAGGTTGGCGAACAGCTCCAAATCCTTGCGCAGGCGCAGGAGCGCCGCCTCGGGACGCTTGTCGAACGACACCTTGGCCCATTGCGGACCGCCCACCGCGCCAAACAGCACCGCGTCGGAAGCGAGCGCTTTCGCCATCGCCGCGTCGGTCACCGGCGCGCCGTGCTTATCGTAGGAGACGCCGCCCACCAGATCATCTTCCAGCGCGCAGGAGAAGCCGCGCTTCTCCGTAAACCAATGAATGACGCGGCGCACTTCGCCCATCACTTCAGGCCCGATGCCATCGCCAGGAAGGATCAATATTTTATACATTGTCGAGCGTTTCCTCTTTTTTTATAGCCACGGCTGGCTGACCCGCCGCCGTTCTTCGAACTGCGTGATGGCGTCGGCATGCTGCATGGTGATGCCGATGTCATCAAGGCCGTTCAATAAGCAATGCTTGCGAAAGGGGTCGATGTCGAACGTCACCCGGCCGCCGTCGGGGCCGGTGATTTCCTGCTTTTCCAAATCGACGGTGATGATGGCGTTGGAGCCCCGGCTGGCGTCATCCAGCAGCTTGTCGATGATGGCTTGCGAGACGACGATGGGCAGGATGCCGTTCTTGAAGCAATTATTGTAAAAGATGTCAGCGAACGACGGCGCGATGATGCAGCGGATGCCAAGATCAAGGATCGCCCATGGCGCGTGCTCGCGGCTCGATCCGCAGCCGAAGTTCGCCCCCGCGATGAGTATCTTGGCGTTTTTGTAGGCCGGCTGATTGAGCACGAAATCGGGCCGTTCCTTGCCCGCTTCGTCATAGCGCAATTCATAGAACGCCGCCTTGCCCAGGCCCGAGCGCTTGATGGTTTTCAAAAACTGCTTGGGGATGATCATGTCGGTATCGACGTTGACCATGGGCAGCGGCGCGGCGATGCCACGCAAGGTCGTGAACTTTTCCATCGCGTGATCTCCCTTAGCCAAACTTCCGCACGTCGGTAAGATAGCCAGTCACGGCGGCGGCCGCCGCCATCGCCGGGCTCATCAGATGGGTGCGCCCGCCCGCGCCCTGCCGACCTTCGAAATTACGATTCGATGTCGCCGCGCAACGTTCGCCCGGCTCCAGCCGATCGGGATTCATGGCCAGACACATGGAGCAGCCCGGCTCGCGCCATTCAAAGCCCGCGTCGATGAAGATGCGATCAAGCCCTTCCTCTTCCGCCTGATGCTTGACCAGGCCCGAGCCCGGCACCACCATGGCCCCCACGTGCGCGGCAACCTTCCGGCCCTTGGCGATGGCGGCGGCGGCGCGCAGATCCTCGATGCGACTGTTGGTGCACGAACCGATGAAGACGCGGTCGATCTTCACGTCGGTCAAGGGCATGCCCGGCGTCAATCCCATGTAGTGCAGCGCGCGTTCCATGGCCTTGCGCTTGCCCTCATCCGCAACACTGGCCGGATCGGGCACCGCGGCCGTAATGGGGGCCACGTCCTCGGGACTGGTGCCCCAGGTGACCTGCGGCGCGATTAAGCTGGCGTCGATCTCCACCACCTTGTCAAAATGCGCGCCGTCGTCGCTTTTCAAGGTTCGCCAATAGGTCACCGCCTGTTCAAAAAGCGCGCCCTTGGGCGCCAGCGGCCGGCCGCGCACATAATCGAAGGTGATCTCATCGGGGGCGATCAATCCAGCCCGCGCGCCGGCTTCGATGGACATGTTGCACACCGTCATGCGGCCTTCCATGGAAAGCGCGCGGATCGCCTCGCCGGTGTACTCGATGACGTGGCCGGTGCCGCCGGCGGTGCCGATCCTGCCGATGATGGCGAGCACGATGTCCTTGGCGGTGACGCCCGCGCCCGCCGCGCCCGATACATGCACCCGCATGTTCTTGGATTTTTTCAGCAAGAGCGTTTCGGTGGCGAGCACGTGCTCCACCTCCGAGGTGCCGATGCCGAAGGCGAGCGCGCCGAACGCGCCGTGGGTGGCGGTGTGGCTGTCGCCGCAAACGATGGTGGTTCCGGGCAGGGTAAAGCCCTGCTCCGGCCCGGTGACGTGGACGATGCCCTGGCGCACGTCCAGCATCGGGATATAGGGCACGCCGAACGCCTTGCAGTTTTCTTCCAAGGCCGCCAGTTGCGTCGCCGATTCCGGATCGTCGATCTTGTCCGCCCGGTCAGGGGTGGTGGGCACGTTATGGTCGGGCACCGCCAGCACCGCTTCCGGCCGCCGCACCTTGCGCCCGGCGGCGCGCAAGCCCTCGAACGCCTGTGGGCTGGTCACCTCATGGACCAGATGGCGGTCGATATAAAGGATGGTGACGCCGTCCTCGGTCACCCGCACCGCGTGGGCGTCCCAGATCTTGTCGTAGAGCGTGCGCGGATGTGCGTTCATGTGATTCTCTATCGATAGCAAAAAACAAAAAATCCGGACCCTGTTATCACCTGGGCCCGGACCTTGCTGGAACCTGCGACCCTGTCATTCCCGGGCCGCCTTGTTGTTCTGGGAGGTATCTTTCCCGGGCGGCCCCTTTTTTACGCCACCCGACGAGGACAATCCTACTCCTCGCCCGAATCGGCGGCGCGATAGTCCTTTTTCTCGGTAATTCGAGCCCGCTTGCCGCGCAAACCCCGCAGGTAATAAAGCTTCGCCCGGCGAACCCGGCCGCGGCGCACCACCTCGATGGAATCGACGGTCGGGGAATAGAGGGGAAACACCCGCTCCACCCCTTCGCCGAACGAGATCTTGCGCACGGTGAAGGAGGAATTGACGCCCTTGGAGGCGCGGGCGATGCACACGCCCTCGTAAGCCTGGACGCGCTCCCGGGTGCCTTCGACCACCTTGACGTTGACCCGCAGGGTATCGCCCGGCGCAAAGTCCGGAATGGTCTTGCCCGCCGTCAGGGCAGCGATTTCCTGGGCTTCGAGCTTTTCAATGATATTCATGGGTCTTACCCTCAATCTAATCTCGTGGTCCACGCGCTCGGACGCGCCGGCCGTGGTGTCTCTACTCTTTCTTGGCGCGCTGCGCAAGCCGCAGCTGATATTTTGCCCACAAATCGGGCCGCCGCTCCCGGGTCAAGCGCTCAGCCTCCGCCTGCCGCCAGGCCCGGATGCGCTCATGATGGCCGCTCAAGAGCACCTCCGGGATCGCCCGCCCCTCCCATTCCGGGGGCCGGGTGTAGTGGGGATACTCCAAAAGGCCGGACTCGAAGCTCTCCTCCGCCAGGGTCGCCGGATCGCCCACCACCCCGGGCAACAGCCGCACCACGGCGTCGAGGAGCGCCATGGCGGCGATCTCGCCGCCCGACAGAATGAAGTCGCCGAGGCTTAGTTCCTCAACCCCCCGCGCCTCCAGCAGCCGCTCATCGACCCCCTCGAAGCGGCCGCACAGGAGCGTCACCCCCGCCCCCGCCGCCAAGTCCCGCGCCAGTCCCTGGTCGATGATCCGGCCCCGGGGCGACAGGTAATAAACCGGCTGGCCGGCCGCCCCCGCCGTTACCGCGTCCAAGGCCCGGGCGGTGACATCGGCGCGCAGCACCATGCCGGGCCCGCCGCCGGCCGGGGTATCGTCCACGGTGCGGTGGCGGTCGACGGCGAAGTCGCGAATGTCGGTCACTTGCAGCGCCCACACCCCCGCGTTCAACGCCTTGCCGGCCAGCGAGACGCCCAACGGTCCCGGAAACATTTCCGGGAACAGGGTCAACACTCGCGCCGCCCAAGGAGCGCTTGACACTTCAGTCCTCCTCGTCTGCCGCCGACTCGGAAAGGGTTACCACCACCCGGCCGCCGGCCACGTCCACCACCGGCGCCGTCGCCTTGGTAAAGGGCATGAGCAGCGGCCGCTCCCCCGGGCGCTCGATCTCCAGAATATCGCCGGCCCCAAAGTTATGGACCGCCGCCACCCGGCCAACCGTGCCGCCCGCTTCATCCTCGGCCCGCAGGCCAATGAGGTCGGCGTGGTAGAACTCATCCTCATCCGGGACCGGCAGCGCGGCGCGCGGCACATAAAGCCGCTTGCCTTTCAAGGCCTCGGCGCTGGTGCGGTCGGTGATGCCCTTGGCCCGCGCCGCCACGCCATCCTTGACGGCGCGCAGCACCGCCAATTCCAGCGTCACCCCGCCCGGCTCAGCGGTGACCAGGCCATAGGCCGCCACCCCTTCCGGTTCGGCGGTGAAGGGCTTCAGACGCAGCTCGCCCTTGACCCCGATGGCGCCGACGATCTGGCCGACGCAAACCCTGCGCTCGGGCGCGCCGGTCATTCTTTACTCGGCCGGCGCTTCCGCCGGCGCAGCGGCAGCCTCGGCGGCGGCCGCGGCCTTGGCCGCGTTGGCTTCGGCGCGTTCCTTGGCCTTGGCTCCCGGCTCGCCCTTCTTGGGGTTGTTGCGCGGCGCGCGCTTCAGCATGCCGGCGGCATCGAGGAAGCGGGCCACCCGATCGGTGGGCTCCGCGCCGTGGCCGAGCCAGTACTGCACCCGCTCGGTAACCAGCTTCACCCGCTCGCCGTCTTTCGGCAGCAACGGATTATAAGTGCCAAGCTTTTCGATAAAGCGGCCGTCGCGGGGGCTCTTGGAATCCGCCACCACGATTTTGTAATAGGGCCGCTTCTTCGCGCCGGCCCGCGCCAGTCTGATCTTGATTGCCATGTTCGGCGTTCCTTTCCTTAAAAGCAGTCAACGGTTAGCGTTTAAAAAATCCGGGCGGCAGGCCGCCGCCGGGACCGCCGGGGAAACCCCCGCCGCCCAGGCCGCCCAGCGCCCCCATCAGGCCCTTCATGCCGCCCTTGCCCATCTTCTTCATCATGTCGGCCATCTGCCGATGCATCTTGAGAAGACGGTTGATGTCCTGCACCTCGACGCCTGCGCCCGCCGCCACCCGGCGCTTGCGCGAGGCGTTCAAGAGATCGGGTTTCTTGCGTTCTTTCGGCGTCATGGAGTCGATGATGGCGATCTGGCGCTTGAGCATGCGGTCGTCGATGTTGGCCTGAGCCATCTGCTTTTGCATGTTGCCGACGCCGGGCAGCATGCCCAATATGCCGCCCATGCCGCCGAGCTTGGTCATCTGCCTCAGTTGACCCTTCAGGTCATCGAGGTCGAACGCGCCGGCCTTCATCTTCTTGGCGATGCGCTCGGCTTCCTCGCGGTCGATGGTCTCGGCGGCCTTCTCCACCAGGCTCACCACGTCGCCCATGCCGAGGATGCGGTTGGCTACCCGGTCGGGGTGGAAGTCCTCCAGGGCGTCGAGCTTTTCGCCGACGCCGGCGAGCTTGATCGGCTTGCCGGTAACCGCGCGCATGCTCAACGCCGCGCCGCCCCGGCCGTCGCCGTCCATGCGGGTCAAGACGACGCCGCTGATGCCGACCTTGTCATTGAATTCCTTGGCGACGTTGACCGCGTCCTGACCGGTGAGCGCATCGGCCACCAGGAGGGTCTCCACGGGGTCGGTGGCGTCCCTGACGGCGATCACCTCGGCCATCAGCGCGGCGTCGATATGGAGGCGGCCGGCGGTGTCCAGCATCACCACGTCATAGCCCTGCAAGCGCCCGGCGGTCATGGCGCGCTTGGCGATATCAAGCGGCGTCTGGCCGGACAGAATGGGCAGGGTAGCCACCCCGGCCTGCTCGCCCAAAATCTTCAACTGCTCCTGCGCCGCCGGCCGCCGGGTATCGAGCGAGGCCATCAGCACCCGCTTTTTATGCTTATCCTGCAGGCGCTTGGC
Source organism: Pseudomonadota bacterium (assembly GCA_003577275.1). Classification (GTDB taxonomy): domain Bacteria; phylum Pseudomonadota; class Alphaproteobacteria; order Sphingomonadales; family Govanellaceae; genus PRO5. Next base: position 199,970 of record QEVO01000003.1, on the reverse strand, counting down.
GATCTTGGCGGTGGACGTGGTCTTGCCCGAGCCCTGCAAGCCCACCATCAGCACGGCGGCGGGCGGCGGGGCCTCGACATCGAGGGTTGAAGCCTCGCTGCCCAGCATGTCAACCAGCGCGTCGTGGACGATTTTCACCACCATCTGGCCGGGGGTGACCGAGCGCAACACCTCCTGGCCGACCGAGCGCTCCTTCACCTTGTCGATGAAGTCCTTGACCACACTGAGCGCCACGTCGGCTTCCAGGAGAGCGACACGGACCTCGCGCAGGGCCGCCGTCACGTCCGCCTCGCTCAAAGCGCCCGAGCGCTTGAGCTTGGCGAAGATGCCGCCGAGCTTTTCCTGCAAACTGTCGAACATGGTCGTCCTTAAAACCTCATCACCACAAAAGAAAACCGCACCAGTGGGCGAATCCTCGCTGACTGGTGGGCACCCTTGGGCGCGTGTTAGCTCATGGTGTTCCTTGCGGAAGCGGGGGGAACCTAGCCCCGAGGGGGCGGGATGTCAAGGTGCGCTAGACTGCATAGGTAACTGAATTATGATATATTAAAATATATCATTGAAGTAAATTGATATATAATAAAACATCATTTCCTTGAAAAGAAAATTGATATGCTATAATATATTAAGATTAGCCATTGATATATTATAGAGCATCAAATGCGCCTCTCCCTTAAATACATCGCCCAAGCCATCAAAACGGCCCGGCAACAAAAGGGCTTAAGCCAGCGGGCGCTGAGCGCGAAAGTCGGCGTGCCGCAAAGCCATCTCTCCAAGATCGAGAACGCCGCCGTCGACCTCCAGACATCGAGCCTGATCGAGATCGCCCGGGCGCTGGATCTTGAATTGGTGCTGGCGCCCCGGCAGCTGTTGCCGGCGATTGAAGGATTGCAACGGAGCGCTACCACCGCCGCCGCGCCGCCCGCTTACCGCCTTGACGAAGGGCTAAGCGATGGCTGATGTCACCGTTCTCACCGTCCTCTTGCATGACCGTCCCATTGGCACGCTTACCCACGTGCCGGGGGATCGGACGTTGTTCGCTTTCCATCAAGATTACATCGATGATCCGGCGCGCCCGACTCTGAGCCTATCGTTTAAGGATATATACGGCCAACTCATCACTGACGTGAAGCCGACGCAAACCCGGCTGCCGCCGTTCTTTTCAAACCTGCTGCCGGAAAGCCCGGTGCGGGACTATTTGGCGGCCCGCGCCGGCGTCAATCCGCAGCGGGAATTTTTTCTGCTGTGGGCGTTGGGCGCTGATTTGCCCGGAGGCATGAAGGTACGGCACGACCAAGGGCAACCCTGGCCCGATGCCAAAGACAGAAAAACCAGAAGCGCGGATAGATCGGCAGCCCCCTTGCGTTTCTCGCTCGCCGGCGTGCAATTGAAATTTTCGGCCGTGAAAAAAAAGCGCGGCGGCCTGACCATTCCCGCTGATGGCGTCGGCGGATCGTGGATCGTCAAGCTGCCGGACTCCAAATTCAATGGCGTGCCGGAAAACGAGTTTGCCATGATGGAGCTGGCGCGCCGCATCGGCATCGATGTGCCCGAAACGCAGCTTCTGCCTATCCGTGACATTGCCGGCCTTCCCGACGACATCGAACAATACGGGCCAAACGTTTTCGCCATCCGGCGCTTCGACCGCAGCGATGGCGGCGACGCGGTGCATATGGAGGATTTTGCGCAGGTCTTCGGCATCTACCCGGAGCGAAAGTACGAAGCTGCCAGCTATCGCAACATCGCCGAAGTGATTTGGATAGAAACCGGCGAAACGGGCGTGCGGGAATTCATCCGCCGCTTCGTGTTCAATGCGCTCATTGGCAACGGCGACATGCACGTAAAAAACTGGTCGCTCATCTACCCCGATGGTCGCGCGCCGGCGCTGGCCCCGGCCTATGATTTCGTCGCCACCGTTCCTTACCTGCGCAATGAAAAGCTGGCGCTGACCTTTGTTGATTCAAAGGATTTCAGCTCACTGACGCAAGAACAGTTCCGCCGCTTCGCCGGCAAGGCCAAGCTGCCGGGAAAGCTCGTTCTGGATGCAGTCGAGGAAACGGTGCAGGCGTTTGCCGAAGTCTGGCGCGACGTCGGCGAGCTTGGCCTGGTGAACGACGTGCGCCAGGCCATTGAGGGCCATCTGAAAACCCTGCCGCTGTGGAAGGCGAGATGACGCCCCCTCACTCCCCGCCTTCGCGGGGACAGGCTCTAACCCTCTCCCCCAAGGGGGCGAGGGGAAGTAAGAGCTACAACCCCACGAACCACGTCTTTAAGTCATATAAATCGGGCTCGGTTTTGCCCAACAGCTTCTTGACGCCGGTTTTCGCCTTAAAAAGCCACTGTGGCTGATCGCCGAAGCGCGAGGCGGGCGGCGTCACACGATGGCGCAGCAGCGCCAACAGCTCGCGGTGCAGATTTTTCGCCACCATCGCCGGGTTTTTATATTCGATGATGCAGCCGGAACCGACGTACAATACCTCGCCGCCGTATTGTTCGCTCAGCGCCCGGCGCAAATAGGAAAAGCGGGTGGTGAACACGATGTCAAAGCCAGCGCTTTGCGCGTCCACCAGGCGCACCGAAATATCGCGCCCGCGTTTTTCCAACGCGATTGCTTCCCCAGCATCGCGCAGACGGAGGAGCGCCTTGTAATCGCCGTCAAACTCCGCCAGATAATCGCGGCACAGCGCCACATTCTTTTTCACCAACTCGGCGAGCGCGGCGATGCCGCCCGATGGAATCTTCGAGATGCGGTTGGCGACCTTGTATTCCTCGGCGAAGTCCTGCTTGAACGCCGCCAAATCCACCAGCTTGAAGCGTTTGTCGGCGATGATGCGCTCATCCTTTATGGCAAAGCCCGGCGCGATGTCGATGGCCTGCGTACGCGCTTCAGGGTGCATCGCCGCAAACACCTCGGTCGGCCGCTCGCTGTTGTGCACGGGCTCGTTGGACCAAATCAGATCGTCGTCGAGAAAACCGACGTCCGCCGCGAAGGGAAAGGCGAAGCGCGGCTGCAAGTGCGCCATGATCTTCACCCATTGGCGGTTGAAGTGGGCCTGACGGCGGGCGGCGGTGGCCACCCGGTCGGCGCCCGGGATGACGTAGCAGGCGGGAAAGTGCGAGGCGATGCCGTAGCCGCTAAAGACATACGTTGGATCGGGATAAAGCGTCTTTAAGGTGGCGAGCGCCGTCTCCTGCACCGCCGCCGGCGCGGCGTGCACGGCGTCATTTAAATTGAGGCACGAGGCTTCGCCGTCATCGACGCACAAGATGGTGTCGTCGTTGCAGGTGGGCATCAGCCGCGCCCGCACGCCAGCGTCCAAATCCACTTCCTCATCCGCGCCGATCTGCCACACCTCATAGCCCTGATCACGCAGGAACGCGCCGACGTCCAGGGTATTGGAGACCAGGATCTTCTTCACCTTCAAGCGCCTGAGCGTGCCGAGGTGCAGGTGGTCATGATGGCCGTGGGAGATGTAGACGTAATCCAGGGGAGCATCGCCCAGGCTGGCGGTATCGGCGCGGGGATAGACCCACCACTGGGTGCCAAAGCACGGCCCTTCCCACCACGGGTCGGACAGGATGCGCAGGCCCTTGGTTTCGATCAAAATGGCGGCATGGCCGATAAAGGTCACTTTCATGGGCGGATTACCCCCTCGTCTCCTCGTTGCACGTTATTGTCATAAGGCATGAACCGTTAATCAACCTTGATCAGACGCATTTTTTGCGCGCCGCGGCCTTGACGGACCGGGAGCGGATCGCGACCATGGCCCGCCAGCCACAAGATTATGTCAGGGGGAGAACTCATGACTGACGCCGCGCCGCCGGAACGCTTAGCCGCCTATCAACGGATAGGTCTGGCGGTGGGGCCTCTCCTCTTTGCCGTCATTCTTCTCAGCCCCGCGCCTGAAGGATTGAGCCAGGCCGGCTGGCAAGTGGTGGCGGTGGCGGCCTTGATGGCCGCCTGGTGGGCCACCGAGGCGATCCCGGTGCCGGCGACCTCGCTGTTGCCCATCATCCTGTTTCCGCTGTTGGGCGTTTCCAGCGTCGACGCGGCGTCCGCGCCCTATTCCAGTTCGGTAATCTACCTCCTCTTAGGGGGCATGATGGTGGCCCTGACCCTGGAGCGCTGGCAGTTGCACAAACGGCTGGCGCTGTTGATCTTGGCACGGGTAGGCGACCATCCCTCCGCCATCATTTTCGGCTTCATGGCGGCCACCGCCGCCTTGAGCATGTGGGTATCCAATACCGCCGCCACCATGATGATGCTGCCCATCGCGTTCTCGGTATCGACGGTGGTCATGGCCGAGCACGGCGACGATCGACGCTTCGCCATCGCTCTCCTTCTCGGCATCGCCTATGCCGCCAGCATCGGCGGCCTGGGCACGCTGGTGGGCACGCCGCCCAATGCTCTGGTGGCGGGGTACATGCGCGAAACCTACGGCGTCGAGATCACCTTCGCGCAATGGATGCTGTTCGGCGTGCCGGTGGTGCTGTGCCTGACCCCCGCCGCGTGGTGGGTGCTGACCCGGTGGTCCTTCCGGCTGAATTTGCCCGCCAATCCCGAGGCCGGGGCGGTGATTGAGCGCGAACTGGCCGCCTTGGGGCCGATCACCACGCCGGAACGGCGGACAATGATGGTCTTTGCCGTGGTGGCCGCGGCGTGGGTGTTTAATCCGCTGCTGCGGCTCCTCCCCGGGCTGTCCGGCCTTACCGATACCGGCGTCGCCATGGCCGGCGCGCTGGCGGTGTTCCTGATCCCCTCGGGCGCGGCGCAGAGCGGTTTTTTAATGACCTGGCAGAGCGCCGTGCGGGTGCCGTGGGGCGTCATCCTGTTGTTCGGCAGCGGCCTCAGCTTGGCCGCCATGGTCAGCGACACCGGACTTGCCCATTGGGTGGGCAACGGCTTGAGCGGCCTGGCGACGCTGCCCACCCTGGCCGTGCTGGCGATCGTGGTGACCCTGGTCATTTTCCTGACCGAATTGACCAGCAACACCGGCACCACCGCCACCATCCTGCCGATCCTGGGGGCGCTGGCGACTGCCGGGGGCTTCGACCCCCTCCTCATCGCCGCGCCGGCGGCGCTGGCCGCTTCTTGCGCCTTCATGTTGCCGGTGGCTACCGCGCCCAACGCCGTGGTCTATAGCGCCGGGTTTATTCGGGTGCCGGACATGGCGCAGGCGGGATTCCGGCTCAATCTCTTAGGCATTGTCGTCATCACTGGTCTCGGCTATGCCCTGGCCCCGGTGGTATTCGGGCCATGACGGCATGGGTTTTTAATGGACTTTGACGCCTGCAAAGCCCATATAAACCCGGTTGATAGACAACCTTTAGGGCTAACCCCGGTGATGTCCGCGCAGACGCGAAATTTCGTGAAAATGCACGGCCTCGGCAATGACTTCGTCATTTTCGACGGCCGGCGCGACGGATTCGCGCTTGAGCCAGCCGCCGCCGCCGCCGTCGCCGACCGCCACTTCGGGGTCGGCTGCGATCAGGTCATCACCCTCCTGCCCTCCGCGCGGGCCGATCTTTACATGCGCATCCAGAACCCCGACGGCAGCGAGGCCGGGGCCTGCGGCAACGCCACCCGCTGCGTCGCCAACTTGATATTCGACGCCGATGGCGGCGAGCGGATGACCATTGAAACTAAAAATGGCGTGCTGCCCTGCCGGCGCGAGGCAGACGGCCGCATCACCGTCGATATGGGCGCCCCTAAGCTCGAGTGGCGGGAGATTCCCTTGGCCCGCGCCATGGATACCCTGGACGTGGAATTTACCATCCAGAGCCCGGCGGGGTTTACCCTTGCCGCGCCGGTGGCGGTCAACATGGGCAACCCGCATGCGGTCTTCTTCGTCGCCAACGCCGATGCGATCGACCTGGCCGCCGTCGGGCCAATGATCGAACATGATCCCCTGTTCCCTGAGCGCGTCAATGTCAGCGTCGCCGAGGTAAAAAACCGCGAACTCATCCGCCTGCGGGTATGGGAGCGCGGCGCGGGGATAACTTTGGCCTGCGGCTCCGCCGCCTGCGCGGTGACGGTGGCCGCCACCCGGCGCGGCATCATTGATGGCCACGCCACCGTCATCATGGACGGCGGCGCGTTGGACATGCGCTGGGCGGAAGACGGTCACGTGTTGATGACCGGCCCCGCCGCGTTGAGTTTTCGCGGCGCGTGGGCGCTCCATGGGGGCGGGCGATGAGCGCGCCGCAGGTCATCACCTTCGGCTGCCGCCTGAACGCCTTTGAATCGGCGCTGATTGAGCGCGAGGCGGCGGGCGCGGGATTGGCCGATACCGTCGTCGTCAACACCTGCGCGGTGACGGCGGAGGCCGCCCGCCAGGCGCGCCAGGCGATCCGCAAGGCGCGCCGCGACAACCCGCAGGCCCGCATCATCGTCACCGGCTGCGCGGCGCAGGCCGAGCCCGACATGTTCGCCCGCATGCCGGAGGTCGATCACGTCATCGGCAATGCGGAAAAGCTGGAAGCGAAAACCTACGGCGATTTCGGCGCCGGCCTTGCCGAGCGGGTGCGGGTCAACGACATCCTGTCGGTCAAGGAAACCGCCAACCATCTTCTGACCGGCTTCGGCGAGCGCGCCCGCGCCTTCGTCCAGGTGCAAAACGGCTGCGATCACCGCTGCACCTTCTGCATCATCCCCTTTGGCCGCGGCAATTCGCGCAGCGTGCCCATGGGCGATGTCATTCGTCAGGTGCAAACATTGGCGGCGGGCGGCTATCGGGAAATCGTGCTCTCGGGCGTCGACATCACCTCTTACGGCAACGATCTGCCGGGCAAGCCCACCTTAGGCGCGCTGGTGCGCAAAATTCTCGATCACGCGCCCGACTTGCCGCGCCTGCGTCTCTCCTCCGTCGATTCCATCGAGATCGATGACGCGCTCCTTGACGTGATCTGCAACGAACCGCGGCTGATGCCGCATCTGCACCTGTCGTTGCAGTCGGGCGACGACGTGATCTTGAAGCGCATGAAGCGCCGCCATAGCCGCGACGACGCCGTTCGTTTCGTTGAGACGGTGAAGCGGGCGCGGGGCGAGGTGCTGTTCGGCGCTGACTTGATCGCCGGCTTTCCCACCGAAACCGACGAGATGTTCGACAACACGCTAAAACTGGTGGAAGACTGCGACCTAACCTTCCTCCATGTTTTTCCCTATTCCGAGCGCAAGGGCACGCCGGCGGCGCGCATGCCGCAGGTGGAAAAGGCCATCCGCAAGGAACGGGCGGCGCGGCTGCGAGCAGTGGGCGAGGAAAAACTGCAATCAGCGCTGGCGCAAACCATCGGCCAGACCTTGAACGTGCTGGTGGAAAAAGTCGAAGCCGGCCGCGCCATCGGCCACAGCGGCGAATTTCTTCCCGTCAGCATCGATGGCGCAGTTGATGCCGGCCAGATTGTCAGCGTCATAGCGCTCGATGTCGCCGAGCAACGGGTGCGCGCAGGGCTAGCATGACCAATGCGGTGACGGAAAAGCGCGGCTGGCTGGATCGGCTGCGGCAGGGGCTGACGCGCACCAAATCGGCGCTAGCCGATGGCGTCGCCGCCATCTTCACCAAGCGCAAGCTCGATGACGTCACCATCGAGGAATTGGAAGATCTGTTGATCGCCGCCGATCTGGGGCCGGAAACGGCGCGCCAGGTCACCGCCGCGCTGACTGCTTCCCGCTATGACAAAAACATCTCGCCGCGCGAAGTGCAGGAAACCCTGGCGGCGGAGGTGGCAAGCGTGCTTACTCCCCATGCCCGCGCCTTGACCATTGAGCGCAGCCGCAAGCCGCACGTGATCCTGATGGTCGGCGTCAACGGCACCGGCAAGACCACCACCATCGGCAAGCTGGCGCGCCAGTTCAAGGATCAAGGCTTGAAGGTCATGCTGGCCGCCGGCGATACCTTTCGCGCCGCCGCCATCGAACAATTACAGGTGTGGGGCGCGCGCACCGGCGCGCCGGTGATCGCCGGCAAGGTCGGCGGCGATGCGGCGGGGCTCGCCTTTGACGCCCTGGAGCGGGCGCGGCGCGATAATATCGACGTGCTGATGGTCGACACCGCCGGGCGCTTGCAAAACAAGCAGGGCTTGATGGACGAACTGGCGAAAATCCGCCGCGTCATCGAAAAACAGGATCCGACCGCGCCGCACGACGTGATTTTGGTGCTCGACGCCACCACCGGGCAGAACGCCATTGCCCAAGCGGATGTGTTTCGCGAGGTGGCCGGCGTGACCGGCATCATCATGACCAAGCTTGACGGCACCGCCAAGGGCGGCGTGCTGGTGGCGTTGACCCGCAAATTCGGTCTGCCCATTTACGCCATCGGCGTCGGCGAAGCGGTGGAGGACTTGCAATCCTTCGAAGCAGCAAGCTTCGCCCGCGCCCTGGTTGGACTGGAGAATACATAAATCACATGCAGGCGCTGATCAAACTGCTCATCGAGCTTGGACCGCTGGTTATCTTTTTCGTGGTCAACGGCAAGGCCGGCATCCTGGTCGCCACCGCCGCCTTCATGGCGGCCACCGTTGCCGCCATGGTCGCGTCCTATCTCTTGCGCCACACCGTGCCGGTGATGTTGTGGGTGTCGGCCATCGTGGTGACGATCTTCGGCGGCGCGACGCTTTATTTTGAAAACGAAACCTTCATCAAGCTCAAACCCACCATCATTTATACGCTGTTTGCGATCATTTTATTTTATGGCCTGTGGACCAAGCGGCCGTATCTTCGCCTGATTCTCGGCGAGTCGTTTCCGGCGCTCTCCGACAAGGGCTGGACCATTCTGACCCAACGCTGGGCGTGGTTTTTCACCGCGCTCGCGGTGCTAAATGAGATCATCTGGCGCACCGTGTCCACCGATACCTGGGTGGCGGCGAAATTGTTCGTGTTCTTGCCTTTAAGTTTTGTCTTTGCCATCGCGCAGGTGCCGCTCATTGAACGCAGCCAGAATAAAACCAGCGGCGAATAGCGTCACGGATGCGGCCAGCGGTCGCCCTGGTCGCCTTGCGGATTGACGAAGGGTTGGAACACCGCCTGGCCCTTGATCTTCTGATAATGATGGAGCGCCCAGTGCACGCTGGGAAAGGCCAGTTCATCCCACGGGATGCGCTCCCAAGGGAACAACATCGCCTCCAGACTTTCCGTTCCCGGCGCGAAATCCAGCGCCGGCAACCGCGCCAGATAAATGAGCTGCACCTGGGAAATGCGCGGAATGCTGTAGACGCCGAGAAGCGCGGTAATCTCGATCTCCGCCTTGGCTTCCTCGACGGCCTCGCGCCGGGCGCCGGCTTCCGCCGATTCGCGTTCTTCCAGGAAGCCGGCCGGAATCGTCCAGTAGCCGCGCCGGGGCTCGATGGCGCGGCGGCAGAGGAGAAACTTTTCCACCCCGCCTTCCTCGGCGATCACCACCGAGCCGACGACGATCTTGGGGTTCTCGTAATGAATCCAGCCGCAACTGTCGCACACCAGACGGTCGCGGTCGTCGCCCGCGACGCTGCGGCGGGAAAAGGCATGGCGTTCGGTCATCTCGGTCATGAGGCTACTTTGCCTCACGCGGACGAGCAGATCAAACCTTGATGTCGATGAACTGGCCGAGGCGGACGAATTTCGGCTTGCTCTCGGCGAACGGCGCTTCGCGGCGCACTGAGCCCGCGTTATAGGTCGCGGCCGCATCCTCGGCCGGCGCGGCGGCGGGCGCCGTCGCCTTCATGGTTTTTGCCGCCGGCGTCGGGGATTTTGCATCCGTGGCGGCATGCTGATTTTGCAGCAGGGCGGCTTTTTTCAGAGCCTCCCGACGCACCACGTCGCGCGCTTCGCCGCCCGGGATGGCTGCGCCGTCACCGCCGGCATTCTTCAGTTTGCGGCGGTCAGCCAACCCATCGCGCACTTGGCCGGCGTCGGGAAAATTCGAGATCGCGGTAAACAGCGAGGAATTAGGCGTAATTTTCATCGGCCGGCCGGACGCACCATAAGAACTTTTGAATCAGCTCCCGACGGTCCAAAACCAGATGACGCCTTGCATTTCCTTGTCATCCCCTGATAAGCGGGGATCCAGTCTTTTGCTTGTTCTATGGATTCCCGCTTGCGCGGGAATGACGGAATAAGGTTGGCCATGGGAGTGTCCCAACGGAATACGCTTCAACTCCCGACTTTCAGCGACCGCCGGTTAAGAAAAGGTAAATTTTACGGAAAAATTGCCGTATTACCGCGCCGCTGGGCCGTCCTGTTGCAGCGCCTCGATGAGCGCCGCATCGCCGGCCTCGCGGGCGAGTTTCAAGGCGGTGTCATGGGCCGCCTTTGCCTTCTCGGCCTCGCCCAGCACGCTATAGGCGCGGGCCAGCCGCGCCCAGCCTTCACGATCCTCAGCCACCGGACGCAGCCGCGCCGCCAGCCCTTCCACCATGCCGCGGATACGGGCCATGCGCTCCTCGGGCGGCAAGGCGGCCAGTTCGCTGGCGGCGGCGGCGCGGGCGCTCTGGCCACCCAATCGGCTCAGTCGGGCTTCCACCTGGCCACGCCATGGGGCATCGGGCGGGCTGTCGTCAAGAAGCGCCTGCCAGGTCGCCGCCGCCGCCTCTTCCTGCCCATCCTGCAAGTACATCATGCCGGTATAATAGCGCACGCTGGGATTGGCGGGGTCCACCGCCGCCGCCTCGCGCAGGGCCAGGCGGGCCGCCGGCCCGATCTGGCCGCCGCCCATGGCGATCAGGCTTTCGGCGTAAAGCGCGCGCAACGTCCCGTCCGTAGGGCGAGCGGCGACGGCGGCCTCCAGACCTTGGGCATAATCGCCTTCGCGGCGCAGCATCGGCGCCAGACGGCGCACATGCCCCCAGCCTTCCTGGTCATCGGGATGTTCGGCAAGGTATGTCAGCAGGCGATCCATGGCCTGTCGCATATCGACCTTGGCGGTACCGGTATCGATGACCTGATCGGCGGCGACCAGCGCCGGCGCGGCCGGCAGCAACGGCGAGCCGCTGTTGACGTATAACAGGATCGCGGCGGTCAGCACGGTCAAGGTGAGGACGATCGTCAAGCGGCGCGGCAGCGGCCGGGAAAGGACCGCCGCTTCGCCGGCGGCGGCCTTCAGAATGCGCCGTTCAATCTCGATCCGGGCGGCGGCGGCCGCTTGCTCATCGATAAGGCCGCGGGCGCGGTCGGCATCAATCTCCGCCAACTGGCGGCGATAGACCGCCACATCCTCATGGCCCTCCTCATGACCCTCGACAATCCGGGCGCGCCGCAGCAGAGGATACATCGCCAGCACGAGACTGAGCAGCACCAGAAGCGACAGAACCAACCAGATCATGGGCGCTTGGCCTCTTCATCGGTTGCGCTCAAGATCGCCCGCAAGCGTTTCTCCTCCTCGGCGGTCAACGGCGCCGCCGCCTCGCGGCGACGGCGGCGCAGCACAACGATAAGGGTCGTTGCGGCAACAACCACCAAGCCCAGGGGGGCCAGCCACAACACCATCATGCGCGCATTCATTGGCGGGTCTAAGAGCACCCAGTCGCCGTAGCGGTCCACCAGATAGCGCCGCACCGCCGCATCGCTGTCGCCGGCGGCGATGCGCTCGCGCACGATGTGGCGCAAGTCCTTGGCCAGATCGGCGTCGGATTCATCAATGGACTGGTTCTGACAAACCAGACAGCGCAGCTCCTTCATCAGATCGCGCGCCCGCGCTTCCAAGGCGGGATCCGACAGCCGGGCTTCATCAACACCGACGGCCAGCGCCATCAGCGGATAAACAACTATAGCCAAAATGAGCGCTAATCTTCTCATGCGCCCTCCCGCAAGCGGTCGATCAGGGGCTTAAATTTATCGTTTAGATCATCATCACTGATCGGCCCGACGTGGCGGTAGACGATCTTGCCGCTGCCATCGATGACATAGGTTTCCGGCACGCCGTAGACGCCCCAGTCGATACTGACCCGGCCGCCGCGGTCATAGCCGATGGCGGCGAAGGGATCCCCCAAGCTGTCAAGAAACGCCCGCGCGTCGGCCACATTATCCTTGTAGTTGATGCCGTATAGCATAATGCCGGGAATATTTTTCAAGGCGCTCAATTGCGGATGCTCGACCCGGCAGGGCACGCACCAGGAAGCAAACACATTGACGATTTTGACGCCCGGCGCGCGCAGCGTCGCACTCGCTAGTCCTTGCGTCTTGGCGTCCAGCGGCGGCAGATCAAACTCCGGCACGGCGCGGCCGATCATCACCGTGGGCACCTCGCGCGGCTTCAGCCCAAGGCCGATCCATAAGACCGCCGCCAGCGCCACAAAGACGAGAAGCGGCAGCAGACTCTTAAGCCGCATGCGCCGCCCCCTTCCGCCGAGCCGGCGCGCCGATGCGATAGCGCCGGTCGCTCAACGACAACGCGCCGCCCAACGCCATCAAGCCGGCGCCAATCCAGATCCAGTACTGCAACGGCTTGAGGTAAAGCCGCACCGCCCAGCCGCCTTTGCTCTCCTCGCCGATGACGGCGTAAATGTCGCCTACCGCCGTCGGCCGGATCGCCGCTTCGGTGGTGGTCATGGGCGGCGTGGCGTAGGTACGCGATTCCGGATAGAGCGTCATTACCGGGCGGTCCTTGTCGCTAACCACCATGACGCCCCGCACCGCCGTGTAGTTGGCGCCTGCCGTCGGCGTGACGTTTTCCAGCCGCACGGTGTAGGGGCCGATAGTCAGACTGTCGCCGATGCGCATGACCTCCAAGCTCTCGCGATTCCAGGCGGTGGCGCCAGTGATGCCCAGCACCAGAATGCCGACGCCGATATGAGCCGCGCTCATGCCCCACTGCGCGCGCGGCAGCCGCATCCAGCGTCCGCCCTGCCGCAACCGGGACATCAGATCGGTCACCACCGCGCCGATCATCCACGCGCCGACGGCAACGCCGAGAAGCGCCAGCACCGGACCGCCCCAGGTGAGATAGGCGGCGACCGCGATGGCGATCAGCGCCACCACGGCAGCGATCCACAAGCGAGAGAGCACGCTTTTTAAATCGGCGCGTTTCCAGTTGAGAAACGGCGCTACGCCCAAGGCCACGAACAGCGGCGTCATCAGCGGAATAAAGACGGCGTGAAAATAAGGCGGTCCCACCGTACCCTTGGCGCCGGTGAACACATCGAGAAGCAGCGGATAAAGCGTGCCCAGGAGCACCGTCGCCGCCGCAGTTGCCAAGACCACGTTGTTCAACACCAGCGCCCCTTCGCGGCTGATCGGCTCAAAGAGGCCGCCGGGCGTCAAGGTCTCGGCGCGCAGGGCGTAAAGCGTCAGGCTGCCGCCGACCACCAGGGCAAGAAAGCCCAAAATGAACACGCCGCGCGCCGGATCGGTGGCGAAGGCATGCACCGACGTGAGCACGCCCGAGCGCACCAGAAAAGTGCCGAGGAGAGAGAACGAAAAGGCGATGATGGCGAGAAGCACGGTCCAGCTTTTCATGGCATCGCGCTTTTCCACCACGATCGCCGAATGGAGGAGCGCGGTGCCGACCAGCCACGGCATGAACGAGGCGTTCTCCACCGGATCCCAGAACCAGAAGCCGCCCCAGCCCAGTTCGTAGTAAGCCCACCACGAGCCCAAGGCGATGCCGATGGTCAGGAACACCCAGGCAACGAGCGTCCATGGCCGCACCCAGCGCGCCCAGGCGGCATCCACCCGGCCTTCCTGCAACGCGGCGATGGCGAAGGCGAAGGCGACGGAGAAGCCGACATAGCCGAGGTATAAAAACGGCGGATGAAAAGCGAGGCCAGGATCCTGCAATAGCGGATTTAGTCCCATGCCCTCGACCGCCGGCGGCGACAAGCGCTCGAAGGGGTTGGAGGTGAGGAGCAGGAACAGCAGAAAACCCACCGCGATCATCGACTCCACCGCCAGCACGCGGGCGCGAAAACGCGCCGGCAGATTGCGCCCCAAAAGCGCCACCAGCGCGGCAAAGAAGGTGAGGATCAGCGCCCACAACAACAGCGAGCCTTCGTGATTGCCCCACACGCCGCTGAGCTTATAAAGCATCGGCTTTTCGGTGTGCGAATTGGAGGCAACCACCGCCAGCGAAAAATCGGAGACCACGTAGGCCCAGGTCAGCGCCAGAAAGGAGATCAGCACCAACACGAACTGGCCGATGGTCAACGGCACGGCGGCGGCGATCAGCGCAGGATCGCGCCGCGCCGCGCCGAGCTGCGGCAGGAGCGCGCCCAGGATCGCCAGCGCCAACGCCAAGGCCAGCGCCAGATGACCGATTTCGGCGGTCATGGCTTAGCCTCGCTTTCGCCTTGCCAATGGCCGGTTTTCTTCAAGGCGTCGGCAACTTCCTTCGGCATGTAATTTTCATCGTGCTTGGCCAGCACTTCATCGGCGATGAAACGCCCCTTATCGTCAAGCCGGCCTTCGGCCACCACGCCCTGGCCTTCGCGGAAAAGATCGGGAAGCAAGCCGGTATAGCGCACGCTAAAAGCGCCGGGGCCGTCGGTGATGCGAAATTCCGTGGTCTTGCCGTCCTCCAAACGTCTCACCGAACCTTCTTCCACCAAGCCGCCCATGCGGAAGCGACGCTCCTGCAAGCGCAGCTTCGGGTCGTCAAGGCGCGAAATCACTTCGCTCGGACCGAAGAAAAACACCACGGTGTCGCGCAGCGCAAACAAAACCAATGCCACCGCGATGCCCAAGATCGCGGCGGCGATGATGACGACGCCCAGGCGGCGACGCTTGCGGGCGCGGGCCGGACTAAGCGCCATCGGCCGCCTCCTCCCGACGCCGGCGATGGGGCGCCGCTCGCTTCAATTCCTCCAGCCGCCGCGACGCCTGACGCGCGCGCGCCATGCTAAAAATGGCGATGCCGCCAAGGATCAACAGCGCTGCGCCGTAGCTCGACCAGACATAGAATGCATAGCCGCCCATGGCGAAAAACGAACTCACGCCGCCGCCTCCTCGGAATTGAGCGCGATGGCATCCTCCAGCGCGCGCACCCGCGCCAGATCCAACTCGGAGCGCATGCGGCGCAACAGCACGCTGACGAAATAGAAGTGAAAGCCGAGCGCCATCAGCACCAACGGCAGGAGCATGGACGGTGCGATGCTCGGGCCACCCATCTTGATGACGCTGGCCGGCTGATGCAGCGTGTTCCACCAGTCCACAGAAAACTTGATGATGGGAATGTTGACGAAGCCGACCAGCGCCAGGATCGCCCCGGCGCGCGCTGCGGCCGCCGGATTCTCGATGGCGTTGACCAGCGCCATGTAGCCCAGATAGAGGAAGAACAATATCAGCACCGAGGTCAGCCGGGCGTCCCACACCCACCAGGTGCCCCACATCGGTTCGCCCCACAGCATGCCGGTGATAAGCGCGATGGCGGTAAAGCCGGCGCCGATGGGCGCGGCGGCGCGGGCCGCCACATCGGCCAAGGGATGCTTCCAGATCAAGCTGGCGGCGCTGGCCGCCGCCATCACCGAATAGGTGAACATCGCCATCCAGGCGGCCGGCACATGGATATACATGATGCGCACCGTCTCGCCCTGCTGATAGTCGGCCGGCGAGGCAAAGAGTGCGAAATACAATCCGCTGACAAGCAGGCCGGCGGTCAGGACATCCGACCACGGGAGGATAATCGAGGCCAGCCGCTGAAACCGTGCGGGGTTGGCAAATCTATGCATCACAACACATCCCAGACGCCCGTAATCCCCCACCCACGGTCGACATCATAGGCACAGCCATTGGTTTGTCACTCCAAATCGAACTTCAAGGCCGCCGTCGCCGCCGCGGTGCCGATCACCACGGCAAACAGCGTCGCCCCGAAGAGCAGCATCAGGTGCGGCGCTGGATCGAGCCCCATGCGCGCCGCCTCCACCGCCGCCACGCCGAAGATGAGCGCCGGAATGTAAAGCGGCAGCACCAGGAGCGAGAGGAGCGCCCCGGCCCGCCGCAAGCCCACCGCCAGCGCCGCACCAATGGCGCCGATAAAGCTCAACCCCGGCGTGCCGAGGAGGAGCGCCAACACCAGGGCGCCGAGCGCGTCGCCTTCAAGCCGCATCATCAGGCCAAGAAAGGGCGAAATGATGACCACCGGCAACAGGCTCGCCAGCCAGTGGGCAAGGCATTTGGCGGCCACCACCAGGGAGAATGGCAGCGGCAACAGCGCCAAGCCATCGAGGCTGCCGTCGTCATGGTCGGCCTCGAACAGCCGGTCGAGCGACACCACGGCGGCCAACAGCGCCGCCACCCACAACACCCCGGCGGCGATGCGGGCCAAGGTATTGGGCTCCGGTCCGACGCCGAGGGGAAACAGCACCACCGCGACGGCGAAAAACACCGTGCCGAGGAGCGCCCCGCCGCCCTGCCGCCAGGCGAGGTTAAGGTCGCGTTTGATCAGGGCAAAAAGGGTGCGGGTCATGCCGCCGCCTCATCGTCGCCGCGCGCGGCCGCCATCTCAAAAACCCGCGCCCCCGCCAGCCCCAGATCGACATGGGTCGCCGCCACGATCATGCCGCCCGCCGCGAGGTGGGCCGCCATGTTGCGGGCCAGCGCAGCCACCGCCGCCTGATCGAGGGTCACCGTCGGTTCATCGAGGAGCCAAAGGGTCGCCGGGCTGACAAAGAGACGCGCCAGCGACACCCGCCGCTGCTGCCCCGCCGACAGCCGCCGCACCTCCAGGTTGGCGAACGCAGTCGCCCCCGTCTTGGCCAGCGCCGACGCCGCATCAGCCGCGTCGCCGCCCCGGGCTTCGGCCCAAAAAACGAGATTCTCCGCCGCCGTCAGGATGCCCTTCAGAGCCAGGCTGTGGCCGATATAATGCAGATCGGCGCGGTGGCTCTCGGGATCGTCGGCGATGGCCACGCCGGCGCGGGTAATATCGCCGGTTTCCGGCCGCAACAGGCCGGCCAAGAGCCTAAGCAGGGTCGATTTGCCGGCGCCGTTGGGCCCGCGCAGGATCACCGCCTCGCCGGGGACGACCGCCAGCTCAAGATCACGAAACACCAGCCGCCCGCCGCGCCGCGCCGTCACCCTGCTCGCGACCAGACTATCCGCCACCAGCTTATGATCCCTTCAACATTCTTTTACCTCGGCGGTCTATAGCATAGCGGCCGTTGAGTTGTCCGGAATTTCGGCCCCCGCCCCTTCACAAAGTAGCTAATTTCGGGCAGAACGACGCCTGATAAAAAATCACCCGGTCCTACCTTGCCAATTTTAAGGAGATAACGCCGTGTCCAGCCTGGGATTGGATAGCCTGAAGAGCCGCCGCGAACTCAATGTCAACGGTAAGCGCTATGCCTACTATAGCCTGCCGGCGGCAGCCGAGAAGCTGGGCGACATCTCCCGCCTGCCTTACACCTTGAAAGTGCTATTGGAAAACCTGCTGCGTCATGAGGACGGCGATACCGTCACCCTCGATGACATCAAGGCCATCGTGGAGTGGCAGAAAACCGGGTCCTCAGAGCGCGAGATCAATTACCGCCCGGCCCGGGTCTTGATGCAGGACTTCACCGGCGTGCCGGCGGTGGTGGATCTGGCCGCCATGCGCGACGCCACCAAGGCCTTGGGCGGCGATGCCCAGAAGATCAACCCCCTGGTGCCGGTGGACCTGGTGATCGACCATTCGGTGATGGTGGACAAGTTCGGCACCCCCTTGGCCTTCCAGCAAAACGTCGACCTGGAGATGGAGCGAAACGGCGAGCGCTATCAATTCCTGCGTTGGGGCCAGGGCGCGTTCGATAACTTCCGCGCCGTCCCGCCGGGCACCGGCATCTGCCATCAGGTCAACCTGGAATATCTCGCCCAGTGCGTGTGGACCAACACCGTGGACGGCGTCGAGGTGGCCTACCCCGACACCTGCGTCGGCACCGACAGCCACACCACCATGATCAACGGCCTGGCGGTCTTGGGCTGGGGCGTCGGCGGCATCGAGGCCGAAGCCGCCATGCTCGGCCAGCCGGTGTCCATGCTGATCCCGGAAGTGGTGGGCTTCAAGCTCACCGGCAAATTACGCGAAGGCACCACCGCCACCGACCTGGTGCTGACCGTCACCCAGATGCTCAGGAAAAAAGGCGTGGTCGGCAAGTTCGTGGAATTCTATGGCCCCGGCCTCGACCAGCTCTCCCTGGCCGACATGGCCACCATCGCCAACATGGCCCCCGAATACGGCGCCACCTGCGGCTTCTTCCCCGTGTGCGCCGAAACCTTGAACTATATGAAGCTCACCGGCCGCGCCGACGACCGCATCGCGCTGGTGGAAGCCTATGCCAAGGCGCAAGGTCTGTGGCGGGACGCCGGCACGCCGGAGCCCAAATTCACCGACACGCTCTCCCTGGACATCGCCACCGTGGAGCCGTCCCTGGCGGGCCCCAAGCGTCCCCAGGACCGGGTGGCGCTGTCCAACGCGGCGGCCGAATTCATTGGCCATCTGCAGAACAGCTACGGCAAGGGCGCGGAGATGGATAAAAAGGTCGCCGTCCAGGGCCGCAACTATCAGATCGGCCACGGCGACGTGATGATCGCGGCGATCACCAGCTGCACCAATACCTCCAACCCCAGCGTCATGCTGGCGGCGGGCCTGGTGGCCCGCAACGCCGTGAAGCGCGGGCTGAAAGTAAAACCCTGGGTCAAGACCTCGCTGGCGCCCGGCTCCCAAGTGGTCACCGACTATCTGGTGAAGGCGGGGCTGCAAAAGGACCTGGACGCCATCGGCTTTAATCTGGTGGGTTACGGCTGCACCACCTGCATCGGCAACTCCGGCCCCTTGGCGCCGGAACTGTCGGAAGCCATCAACGGCAATGATCTGGTGGCGGCGGGCGTGCTCTCCGGCAACCGCAACTTCGAGGGCCGGGTGTCGCCGGACGTCAAGGCTAACTACCTCGCCTCGCCGCCCCTGGTGGTGGTCTACGCCCTGGCGGGCAGCATGAAGATCGACGTCACCAAGGACGCCATCGGCACCGGGTCTGACGGCAAACCGGTGTTTTTAAAGGACATCTGGCCATCGAACGCCGAAGTGCAAGCCGCGGTCGCCAGCGCCGTGACCCGGCCCATGTTCATCGACCGCTACTCGGAAGTATTCAAGGGCACCGAAGCCTGGCAGGCGATCCAGATCAAAGAGAGCGAGACTTATGAGTGGGACAACACGTCCACCTACATTCAGAACCCACCCTACTTCGAGGGCATGAAGAAAGGCCCCGGCCGCATCAATGAAATCAAGAATGCGCGGCCGCTGGCCATCCTGGGCGACAGCATCACCACCGATCACATCTCGCCCGCCGGCTCGATCAAGAAGGACTCGCCCGCCGGCAAGTATCTGATCGCCAATGGCGTAGCGCCGGCTGATTTCAATTCCTACGGCGCGCGGCGCGGCAATCACGAGGTGATGATGCGCGGCACCTTCGCCAACATCCGCTTGAAAAACCTCATGGCCCCCGGCACCGAGGGCGGCGTCACCAAGCTCCAGCCGTCGGGAGAGGTGATGTCAATCTATGACGCCGCCATGAAGTACAAGGCCGCCGGCACGCCGTTGGTGATCATCGGCGGCAAGGAATACGGCACCGGCTCGTCCCGCGACTGGGCGGCCAAGGGCACCTATCTCCTGGGCGTCAAGGCGGTGATCGCCGAAAGCTTCGAGCGCATCCACCGTTCCAACCTGGTGGGCATGGGCGTTCTGCCGTTGACCTTCAAGGACGGTGATAATGCCCAGGCCCTGGGGCTGACCGGCGAGGAGACCTTCGATCTGACCGGCTTTGACGGCGACATCAGCCCGCGCCAGGACGTGGCGGTCGCCATCACCTACAAGGATGGCCGCCGGAAAACGATCAAGGTGTTGTGCCGCATCGATACCGCCAACGAGGTGGAATACTATCGCCACGGCGGCATCCTGCATTACGTGCTGCGGCAACTGGTGGCTTGAGGACACCTCCTCCTCACAAAGCCGTGATTTGCCGCTCAAGGGGAAGCTCTGATAGGGTGAGACCATGGCGATAGTGGGTCGAACCATTGCCTTTACTCTCTCCTGTCTGACGGCCTTCTCTCTCGGTATTGCCGATGCCGGGGAGAAGGTCGTTCTCCGTTCCCAGCCCTTAATCGAGCTTTTTACCAGCCAAGGCTGCAACTCCTGTCCGCCGGCGGACGCACTCCTGGCGGAGCTGGCGGATCGACAAGATATTGTCGCCTTAAGCTGGTCCATCGACTATTGGGACTACCTTGGCTGGCGGGACACCTTCGCCCAGCCCGAGCACACCGCCCGCCAGCGTGGCTACAATCAGTCTCTGGGGCTGTCGGGCGTCTATACCCCGCAGCTAATCGTGGACGGACGGTTACAGACCGTGGGCTCGCGCCGGGACGAGGTGCTGGCGCTGATCGAGCAGCGCCTGACGACCAAGGCGGCCGGCATCAGGCTGGCCTTAAGCAAATCCGAAGACGCGGTGAGCCTGACCCTTTCCGGCAGGCCGGGAGCTCTCCCGGCCACGGTATGGCTGGTGGAGTTTACCGATGTCGCCGAGCAGGACATCGAGGATGGCGAGCTGCAGGGCAACTCCTATACCTACCGCCATGTGGTGCGTTATAGCGAAAAGCTCGGTCAATGGACCGCCAGGTCGCAAAGCTTCGTGCTTGACGCCGCGGCGATCGCCGAGCGCGACAACGACGGCCATGTGGTGATCGTCCAAGAGGACGATACCGGGCCGGTGGCGGCGGCGGCGCTGATCCCGTTAGCTATTTTACCCTGACCGGCGCGGCCACCAGCGCGGCCAGCGCGCGGGCGAGCAGGGTCGAGGCCAGCGCCAAGAGCACGAACATCACGACGCTGCCGGCAAAAACGCCGGGCAGGGCGAATTCCCTCATGGAATGGGCAAGGGCGGTCAGCGGCAGCACCGGAACGGCGAGCAGCGCCAGGAGACGCAGGCTGTTGCCGCGCCCCCAGCCCCAGGCGTCGGCGATGCCGATGTCGCGCCGGCCGGCGGCCAGCGCCGCGTAATAGAGGTATAGCCGAATGAGGACCGGCGAAGCCAAGGCCGCCGCGATGGGCAACGCCCAGTCCACCGCCGCCTTGGCCTCGGCCGGCGTCGGTACCGGCGACTGGGTAAGTAGACGGGCATAGGCCAGGGCCACCGTCGGCGCCGTCAGGGCGGCAATGATCAGTACCGCCGCGCCGATGCTACGCCCGGCGGTGTGATGCCAGGACCGCCGCTGCGGCCCTGTGTCGGCAGGCTGGAATGATGCGGCCGCCAGGGCGCGACGAAACCAGAAAAGGGCAAACAGGCCGCACAGCAGGCTGCAGCCCATGGCCGCCGCCGGCGCGCCGGCATGCTCGAGGGCCTTCAAGACCACCCACAGGCCTGCGCTGGCTAGGGAGGTGACGACCAATAGCGCCCAATGCCTGGCCAAATGACGAGCGCCGCTGACAAAGGCCCTACTGACTGAAACTCGATGAGGCACCACGCCGATCCCGGTTTAAGAGTGTTCTTGATCTTGGCTGTAGCAAGGGATGTGCCAGCCCAGCTTAACCGAGGATCATCCTGGGGATGCCGGCGCGCTGTCATTACCGATTGTAAGGCGGCGATTACAAGGGAGAGTCGCGAGTGTCCCAAAATGGGATGGATGCTGATAAAGTCCAACGGCGTCATTGCGAGCCCCATAAGGGGCGAAGCAATCCAGCTTCTTTCTGGATCGCCACGGCCACTAGCGTGGCCTCACGATGACAAATTTGGGTTTTGCCATCTTGTGGCTTGAGCGCTCACCCCACCGCGCGGACCAAGGCCGTGCTTAAGCGCTTGGCGAAGGCGGACGGGTCGGGGATGGGCTCGCCCTCCAGCACCCGCGCCTGATCGAGGAGCAGCAGCGCAAGGTCGGCCAGCGCATCGAGCCCGCCCGGCGTGGCGGCGCGCGCGCCGAGCGCCTTGATCAAGGGATGACGGGGATTGAGTTCCAGAATGCGCGGCGCGTCCTTCATCAGCTGCTTGTTCTGGCGCAACAGGCGGGCGATGTGCATGTCCATGTCGCCCTCGTCGGCCACCAGGCACACCGCGCTGTCGGTCAGGCGGTCGGTGGCGCGCACGTCCTTGACCGCCTCCTTCAAATTCTCCTTCAGCGCGGCGATGAGCGCCGAAAGCTCGCCCTCGGGGACGGCGGATTCCGGCTTTTCGCTGGTTGCGGCGGCGATGGTTTGCAGATCGCTCGCGCCGCGGGTCACCGAGCGCAGCGGCTTGCCCTCATAGTCCTGCACCGCGGTGAGCCAGAAATCATCGACCGGATCGCTCATCAACAGCACCTCGACGCCGCGCGCCTTGAAGCCCTCCAAATGCGGGCTGCGCTTGACGGCATCCAAATCATCGCCGGTCAGGTAATAGATCGCCGTCTGCTGCGGCTTCATGCGGGCAATGTACTCGTCAAGGCTGGTCCAACCATCGCCGGCGGTGGAGCGGAAGCGGGCGAGCTTTAAAATCTCGACGCGGCGGTCGTGGTCCTCGTAGATGCCTTCTTTCAACACCGCGCCAAAGAGCTCGATGAAGTTGGCGTACCCCGCAGCGTCCGCCTCGGCCTTCTTCTTCAACTCGCCGAGGATGCGATTGGTCACCGCCTTCTTAATTTTCGCCAGCACCGGATTGTGCTGCAGCATTTCGCGGCTGATGTTTAAGGGCAGGTCTTCGGAATCGATGACGCCTTTTAGGAACCGTAAATAGGCAGGCAGAATTTCCTCGCACTCATCGGTGATGAACACGCGCTTGACGAAAAGCTTGACCCGCGAGCGCCGCGCCGGATCGAACAGATCAAACGGCCGCATGCCGGGAATGAACAGCAGCACGTTATATTCCAGCGCCCCTTCGGCCTTGTAATGGATGGTTGCCCACGGATCGTCGAAGGCATGGCCGACGTGATGGTAGAATTCCTTGTATTGGTCATCGGTGATGTCGCCCTTGGGCCGGGTCCATAGCGCAGAACCCTTGTTCACCGACAAGGGACGGCCGTCCTTGCCGCCGTCGCGCACGCAGAGCGTGATCGGCACGGCGATATGGTCGGAGTATTTGCGCACCACCGTTTCCAGCCGCACCTGATCGAGGAAATCCTTGGCGTCCTCGCGCACCTGCAGGGTGATGGTGGTGCCGCGTCCCGAGCGTTCGCCGGATTGCACGGAATATTCGCCGTCACCAGCGGACTCCCATACCCACGCCTCGGCCTCCCCGGCCTTGCGGCTCAACACCCGCACCCGGTCGGCGACCATGAACACCGAATAGAAACCGACGCCGAACTGGCCGATGAGATTGATGTCCTTCTTGGCGTCGCCGGTCAGCCCGGCCATGAAGGCCGAGGTGCCGGAGCGGGCGATGGTGCCGAGATTGTCAATAAGATCGCCGCGGTTCATACCGATGCCGTTATCGGTGATGGCAAGGATGCCGGCGTCCTTGTCCACCACGATATCGATGCGAAAATCATGGCCGCTGGCGTCGTTGAGGAGGTCCGGGGCGGTCTGCGCCAGATAGCGCAGGCGGTCGCAGGCGTCGGAAGCGTTGGATATCAGCTCGCGTAAGAAAACCTCGCGCTCGGAGTAGACGGAGTGCACCATGAGGTGCAAGAGACGGGAGACCTCGGCTTGAAAGCCATGACGCTCCACGGCGACTTCAGCGGTACTGGCGGACATTCGTCTTTTCCCTGCGTTGCTTTAGGATCGTAACTCTCGTCATCGCGAAGGAGCGCCAGCGACTGAAGCGATCCATGCATTGCTGGATTGCCGCGTCGGCCTTATGGCCTCCTCGCAATGACAGGCTTAAGGGTGCTGCTACTCCCTGCAAGGGCCTATATGTGCGCGCAAAAGCCCAGGTCAAGGGGGCGTTATTTAGCTTTTTCCGGCTTCGGCTCCAGAAGATCTTCCAGGCCGGGCGTCAAGTCCTTGATCTTATAGTCGGGCAGCTTGTAATCCCACGCTCCCAAGCGGGCGTTGATGGCCGCCGCTTCCCTCGCGCCATCGGCGGGGGCCTTGGGCATCACCGCCACGCCCTGGCCTGCCTCAACGGCGGCGGCGTCATGGACGGCGACGAAATGCACCCAGCCATCGGCCACCGTGGCGGTCACCGTCAGCCCGTCGAAGGCGGTGACCGTGACGGTGGTTGGCTTGGGCCCGAGCGTCGTCGCCGGGCGGACGTCATCAAAGGTCAGGAAATTAAGCGACGAGACGGCGACATCGGCCCCGCCGTAGCTTTTCAGCTTGCGGCCTTTGGGCATATTTTCCACCTGGAAATCATCGTCGGGTTTATCGCGAAAGATCGCCACCGCCGCGCCGTTCGCCGGCCGCACCACCAGGCGCTTCACCCGCTCCTTTTCCACCGTCAGCAGGGTATCATCGAGCCAGGCCATCAGATTGGCGTCAATCTCCGGTGCGCCGGCGACCAGATAACTTTGCGCCGCGCCGGCAACCCGCACATAGGCGCGGTCAGCCGCCACTCGTTTGCCGATCAGCAGCGCCGCCACGGTCTTGCCGGCGGCATCCTGCAGTTCAACGAGACGCGACTTGGCGTCCTTGGCGGTGATGTCCTCCACTCCAAGCCGGGGATAGAGTTCGGGGTTGCTGGTTTTTTCCTCGATCACCTTGAGCGTCGCCAGCCCCAGCGCCAGTTTTCTCACCCGCCCCGCGTCGGCCGGATAGTTGGCCTTCGCCGGCGCCACCCAGCGGCCATCCCCCGACTGACGGACGATGAGCGTGCGGCCGCCATCGTTGATGGTGATGGCCGCCACGGCATCGATCTTGGCCGCCAGTTCGGGCAACAGCACGCGCCGCTCCGCCTGGCGCTCCGGCAGGCGTTCGAAAAGCACGATCGCCGCGGCGATGACAGCAATGACCGTCGCCCCGACAAGCAGACCGATATGCTTGCGTTGCATCGAAAAAGATTCTCCCTTTACGTCAAGATTTGGCGTAGGCGCGCTGCCGCCGGCGACGCCGCAGCGCCGCCACGATCAGCGCTACAATGGTGAGCACTATCGGCACGCCGGCGATATTGATGAACTTCACCGTCGCGCCCAGCCGCTCGATATCCCGGCGCAGGCTGTGCTGCACCTCGCGCAACTGCTTGCGGGTGGCCAGCATCTCCTGGCGGAACGCCTCCACTTCCTCGGCCTGAGTCTTGTCAAGCACCGCCTGGTTGCCGTCGCCACGCCCGGCCTCCAGCTCGCGCAGCCGCTTCTCGGTTTCCTGCAGCTTGGCCTCTAGCCGTTTTTCCTCGGTCAGGAATTCCGCCTCGGCGCGCCGCCGGATGTCTTCGACCACCGTGAACGGACGCTGCGACACGCCGCGGCTGCGCAGGCTGATGAGGGCGCTGGAGCCGATCATGTTATCAACGGCGTTGATCACGAAAGCGCCATTGTCGGCGATGGGAACGGCGATGCTTTGGCCCAAGAAATTCTGCACATTGACCCAGAAGCGGTCTTCCAGCATATCAGCGTCGGCGATGAGGACGACGTTGATGTTCTTCGACCAGGCGATGTGCGCATCCGCAGCGCCGTCTTTTGGCGATGGCGGCGCGGAGTACGCGCTTTTCGCCGGCCCGGTGAGGCGCGCGGCAATGGCTTTCTCCTTGCCGTCGGGCGCGAATTTGCGCAACAGCTCGTCAGGATCAGGCGCATACTGCACTTGCGTCGCCTCGATCATCATCGATTCAGCGCTTGAGGTCATCAGGGGCTCGAACTTGGTGGTGGCGCCATCCTTGGCGAAAAGCGCGCCGGCGCTCGCCAGATTGATGTCATCTAACTCGGCGGTGACCACATCGTCGGCGGCGACGTTGCCGCGATGGAGCGCGAGCCAAGCGATATAGTCCTTATAGACCCTGCCGCCCGATTGGCTGACCATGGCGACGCGCTGCGCCAAGCCGCGATCGGCGATGATTTTTTGATCGTCGTAAGTTACGCCCCAGGCGTCCATGAGCTTACTTAAGCTGGAGGATGGCGGGGTTGCCCCCATCGGCGACTGACCCATGTAGGCCGCCGCTTCGAGATTGGGATCGACGAAGGCGATGAGCCGGCCGCCCTTCAGCACGAACTGATCGATGGCGTAAAGTTCGGCGTCGGAAAGCTCCGCCGGATGGGCGACGATCAAGAGATCGACATCGGCATCGATCGCCGTGAACACCTGGCCCAAGGAGCGCATCTGATAGGATTGCTGGAGCTGCTGATAGATCACATAGGGCGCGGACTGCCCTTGCGCCGCCGCCATCGGACCGCCGGGGCCATATTCCAAGGGCAGCGAGGAAATAAGCCCTACCACCGGCTTTTTCGGCGTCGCCAGATCATTGACCAGCTTGGTCACGTCGTATTCGAGAAATTCCTCGCGATCAGGCGACAGATACGGCAGCGCCAATTGCGCGTCGGCGGAATCAACGCCCACCACGCCGAAATAAATCGCCTCGCCGGTGGGCGTTTGGATCGCCTTCAAGCCGGCGGCCACCGCGTCATCCTCGGCCGGGCTGAAAGGCTCGGGGTCGATCACTTGCAGCTTCAGCTTGCCGTCGGACAGGCTGGCGTAGGCCTCCAGCAGATCGCGCACCCGGCGGCCGTAGCTTTTCAAGGCAGGGTACGGCGTGGCAAGGTCCTCGGAAAAGAACAGCTTTAAGGTCACCGGCTCTTTCAGATCGCGCAAGATCTGCCGGGTGCCGTCGCTTAAGGAATAAAGCCGGTCGGCGGTCAGGTCGAGGCGCGCCGAGGTCAAGAGATTGGTCGAGACGATATTGACGGCGACAAACAGCAGCGCCGCCAGAACCAGCACAAAAATCCGTTTCATGGCATCAGGCTCCGTCCCGCTTGGCGTCAACGACGATCACATTGGCAAACAGCCATACCGCCATCATGCCGACGAAAAACACCAAATCGCGCAGATCGATCACGCCCTTGGAGATGGCGTTGAAGTGGGTCAAGAAACTGAACGAGGCGATCTCCTCCACCACCAGCGCCGGAGCCCAAGAGGAAAAGAAATTCAGCACCACGGGCAAGCCGCTCATGGTGAACAGGAACGCCACCATGACGGTGAGCACGAAGGCAATCACCTGATTGCGGGTCAGCGCCGACAGACAGGCGCCGATGGCAAGATAAGCGCCGGCCATGATGAAGCCGGCGACATAGCCGGCGGCGATGACGCCGTTGTCGGGATCGCCCAGCATATTGACGGTGATCCACAACGGCGCGGTGAGCATCAACGCGATGCCGGTAAACGCCCAGGCGGCAAGGAATTTGCCCACCACCGCGGCGGTGGTGGAAATCGGCAAGGTGAGCAACAATTCGATGGAGCCGGATTTTCGCTCCTCGGCCCACAGCCGCATCGCCACCGCCGGCGTTAAAATCAGATAAAGCCACGGCAGGAACGAGAAGAACGGCGCCAGATCAGCTTGCCCGCGTTCGAAAAAACCGCCGACGTAGAAGGTGAAAATGCCGGTAAAGGCCAAAAAGATGACGATGAACACATAGGCGAGCGGCGTGGCGAAGTAGCTCATAAACTCGCGGCGAAAGACAGCGGAAAGCCCGGTGAACATCATGCCGCCTCCTGCGTCGCATCACTGCCCGCCTCGCTGGTGGTCAGCGTGCGGAACACATCATCGAGCCGTCCCGGATCGACGGCGATTTCCATCATCTTGATGCCCTTGTCCTCCAACCGCCCGGTCAGCGCGCCGATGATCGGCCGGCCATCCTTGGCCAGCGCCGTGATGACGGCGGCAGCGCCGCTTTGCGCCACCTCGACCTCGGCGACGTCATCCACATCGGCCATCACGGCGCGCGCCGCGGCAGCGTCATTGGCCGCCACCGTCACCGCCACCGCGTTATGATAGCGCGAGCGGGCGCGCAACGACGCCGGCGTGCCGTCGGCGACGATGCGGCCGCGATCGATGATCACGGCCCGGGTGCACACCGCATCGACCTCTTCCAAAATATGGGTCGAGATGATGATCGCTTTCGCCGCCGCCATGTCGCGGATGAGGCTGCGCACCTCGTGCTTCTGATTGGGGTCCAAGCCGTCGGTGGGCTCGTCGAGCACCAGTACGTCGGGATCATGCAGGATCGCCTGCGCCAGGCCGACCCGGCGCTTGAAGCCCTTGGACAGGGTGTCGATGGGCTGCTCGGCCACCGACCCCAAATGGGTGGCGGCCACCGCCCGGCGCACCGCGCCGGCAACATCGGCCAGGCCGCGAGCGCGGGCGGTGAAGGTGAGGAACGTGAGCGGCGTCATGTCGCCATAGGCCGGCGCGCCTTCCGGCAGGTAACCCAGCCGGCGCTTGGCGGCGATGGGCGCGCCCTCCACCGAGTGGCCGGCGATGAAGGCTTCCCCGGCGGTCGGGCGCAAAAATCCGGTCAGCATTTTCATGGTGGTGCTTTTACCCGCCCCATTGGGACCGAGAAAGCCCATCACCGCCCCCGGCTCAACGCTGAAGCTGACGCCGTCGACGGCGCGGATGTGGGCAAAATCCTTGACCAGCGCGCGGGCTTCGAGAAGTGGCTGCATGGAGTCTTACCCCTTGGGTTTTCCGATAGGGCTACAAGACATAGCCAAAGGACCGCCGGCTGGCAAGGCCGTCGGCGCCGGGCCGTTGGCGAAAAATGATTGTGTCAGAAGGAGTTAGGCGTGTAACGGCCGGCTGATGAAAAATCGGCGCGGAAAAAATTTTCACGTTCTCGGACAGCGGCGCGTCTTGAGGACGTAATCGATCGAGGGGGCGTCCAGTTGCCGGGCCGGGTCGTTGGGGGAGATGAGGGGGTAGTGGAGCCGACCGCGGCAACTGGACTTTAGGGATCAGTGTTTGCATGATGACCTTTCAATACGGCAGTATTGGGGACGGATTGCGGCATCTTTGTGAAATGGAGTTCACTGGCCATGGGCGAGACATTGGCTCTAAGCGCGGAGCTGCGCGACTACGCACTCCAACACTCGTCGGACGAGGCGCCGATTCTGGCGAAGCTGCGGGAGGAGACACGCCGCGCCACCAGCCTGCCGCAGATGCAGATCTCGCCCGAACAGGGGCTTTTCATGCAGGTTCTGGCCCGCGCCCTGGGTGCCAAGCGCTACCTGGAGGTGGGAGTCTTTACCGGCTATTCGGCGCTGGCCATGGCGCTGGCGTTGCCCGAGGACGGCCATATCGTCGCCTGCGACATCAGCGATGAATGGACCAAGATCGCGCGGCGCTACTGGGCGGAGGCCAAGGTCGCCCACAAGATCGACCTCTTTCTGGCCCCGGCGACGGAAACCCTCGATAAGCTGCTCGACGGCGGTCATGCCGGAACCTTCGACATGGCCTTCATCGATGCCGACAAGGAGAACTATCACGCCTATTACGAGCGGGCGCTGAGCCTGTTGCGCCCCGGCGGCCTGTTGATGATCGACAACACCTTCTGGCTGGGCAAGGTCATCGACCCGGCGGTGGAGGACGCCGCCACCCGCGCCATCCGCAAGATCAACAAAACGGTGGCCCGGGACGTCCGGGTGCGCGCGGTGATGACCCCCATCGGCGACGGCCTGACGCTGGCGGCGAAGCTTTAGTAGGCTATCTGATCAGCAAGCATCCCTCACGACCTCTCTAAAATGTTGTCATCCCCGCGACCAAGCTACGCCGAAGCGAGGCTCCGGCTTTGCCTAGGCGAGAAGCGGGGATCCATCTAGTTGATTTTTCAGTGGATTCCCGCTTACGCGGGAATGACGATAATGAATTTCGTCGAGCTAACGCGATGACTATCTTTCATTGCGCGCCGGCCGCAACAGGCGCAGAATGGAGGCGCTCATCACCGAGGGCCAATGACCGACGCCACCATCGCCACCTTTCCGCCCGCCCGCGCGCCCGAGACGGTCAGCTTCGACCGCCGCGAATTCGATCAGATCATGAGCCTTTACGGGCGCATGGTGGCGGCCGGCGAATGGCGCGACTATGCCCTCGACCTGCGCCGCGAGGCGGCGGTGTTCTCAATCTTCCGCCGGGCCAGCGAAATGCCGCTCTACCGCATTGTCAAGAAGCCGGCGGAGGCCCGCCGCCAGGGGGCCTATACCCTCTACGGCATGGGCGGGCAGGTTCTCAAGCGCGGCCACGATCTGACGCAAGCCCTGCAAGTCCTGGAGCGCAAATTTCTCAGACTGGTCGAGGCGTAGGCGTCAGCACCGTATCCTGCGGCGCGCCTGGCAGCTTTTCGGGGTAATCGGTGGTGTAATGGAGGCCGCGGCTTTCCTTGCGCGCCATCGCCGAGCGGACGATGAGGTCGGCCACCACCACCAGGTTGCGCAATTCCAGAAGATCCTTGGTGACGCGGAAATTACGGTAATAATCGCGGATTTCCCGGGCCAGGAGATCGACCCGGCGAGCGGCCCGCTCCAGGCGCTTGTCGGTGCGCACGATGCCGACATAATCCCACATGAAATGCCGCAGCTCGTTCCAGTTGTGGGAGACCACCACCTCCTCGTCCGAATCGGTAACCCGGCTTTCATCCCAAGCCGCCATGGCCGGAGGCGCCGGCAGGCTGGCGAGCGTTGCGCCAATATCCTCGGCCGCCGCAGCGCCGAATACCAGACATTCCAACAGCGAGTTGGAGGCCATGCGGTTGGCGCCGTGGAGGCCGGTGCAGGTCACCTCGCCGATGGCGTAAAGCCCCGCAATATCGGTCCGCCCTTTCAGGTCGGTGACCACGCCGCCGCAGGTATAATGCGCCGCCGGCACCACCGGGATGGGCTGGCGCGTCAGATCGAAGCCGAGTTTGAGGCAGCGGCTGTAGATGGTGGGAAAGTGGTTCATGATGAACTCAGCCGGCTGATGCGAGATATCAAGATAGACGCAATCAATGCCCAACCGCTTCATTTCGTGGTCGATGGCGCGGGCGACAATGTCGCGGGGCGCCAATTCCGCCCGGGGATCGAAGCGCTGCATGAAGGTCGAGCCGTCGGGCAGCTTTAGTTTCGCTCCCTCGCCGCGCAACGCCTCGGAAATCAGGAAATTGCGCGCTTCCGGATGGTAGAGGCAGGTGGGATGAAACTGGTTGAATTCCATGTTGGCGACCCGGCAGCCGGCGCGCCAGGCCATGGCGATACCGTCGCCGGTGGAGGCGTCCGGGTTGGTGGTGTAAAGATAAACCCGACTCGCCCCGCCGGTGGCCAGAACCACCGCTGGCGCACGGTAGAGATCCACCTGGTCGCGCCGGTTGTCATAGACGTAAGCGCCGACGCAACGCGCCGCCGTCCCGTCGCCGGCAACCACCAGATCCACCGCCGTATGATCCTCAAACAGGCGGATGTTACGGCGATGCCGGGCGCGGCTTTCCAGCGACATTTCGATCGCCCGCCCGGTGGCATCGGCGACGTGCGCCACCCGGCGGTGGCTGTGGCCGCCTTCCATGGTCAGATGCAGCTCGGTGGGGTCATGGGGCTGCTCGCGGCGGCTGAACGGCACGCCCTGGGCGATCAGCCATTCAATGGCTTCGCGGCCGTGCTCGACCACGAAGCGGACCGTCTCCTCCTTGCACAAGCCGGCCCCGGCGTTGAGGGTATCCTCGACATGGCTTTCGATGGAGTCCTTGTCATGGAGCACAGCGGCGATGCCGCCCTGCGCCCAGGCGGTGGAGCCGGCGCTGATCGGCCCCTTGGAAATAATGCCGATCTTGACCGAAGTCCCAAGGCGCAAGGCTAGGGTGAGGCCGGCCGCGCCGCTGCCGATAACCAACACGTCAAAATCGAAAACCTGCTGCGACATTATCCCTATCCCTCCGCCTGGTGCGCGCCCTGGGTCAACTGCAAGAAAATGTCCTCCAAGTCGCTCTCCTTGGTGGAAAGATCGGCGATCTCATAACCGCCGGCGGTAATGGCGTGGAGCAGCCGCGCCACCGCACCGTCCCGCGGCGTGTAGTGGATGGCGATCTCGTTCTCGGCGCAGCGTTCGACGCGGTGCGCCGCCAGGCCAGCCGGAATGTCGGTCATGGGGCTGGTGGTGCGCACGATCACCACCTTTTCGTCAATGCGGGACAAGAGTTGGCGGGTCGGTTCGCAGCACACCACCTCGCCGTGGTTGATGATGGCGATGTCGTCGCACAGCTCCTCCGCCTCTTCCAGGTAGTGGGTGGTCAGCACGATGGTGACGCCGCGGCGATGAAGCTGGCGCACGTAATCCCAAAGCTGCTGGCGCAGCTCGATATCGACCCCGGCGGTGGGTTCGTCCAAGACCAGAATCGGTGGGTTATGGACCATCGCCTTGGCCACCAAGAGCCGCCGTTTCATGCCGCCCGATAGAGTGCGGGAATAGGCGTCGGCCTTGTCCAGGAGGCGGACCGCCCGCAACACCTCCTCGGTGCGCCGTTCCCGGGGCGGCACGCCATAAAGCCCGGCCTGCAGCTCCAGCATCTCGCGCGGGGTGAAGAAGGCGTCAAAATAGATCTCCTGCGGCACCACGCCGATGGAGGCCTTGGCGTTCCGCGGGTTGCGGTCGATGTCGAAGCCCCAGATGCTGACCGTCCCGGCGGTTTTGGTGACCAGCCCGGCCAGGATATTGATGCACGTCGACTTGCCGGCGCCGTTGGGGCCGAGGAGGCCGAAAATCTTGCCCCGGGGCACCGTCAGGTCGATGCCCTTCAAGGCCCGCTTAGGGGGAAAGCCCTTGCCGCCGGCGTAAATCTTTTCCAGGCCCCTGACCTCGATGGCGTTGTCGGGATTGGCCGCCGGCGGGTCATCGGCGCGGCAGGCGGCGGGGGCGTCAGCGGACATGGAGGGTCTTTCGAGTCAGAAACCGGGGGGTTGTTGATTATGGCACGCCAATCGGTATCATCCGCCAAGCGAGGCGGTCAATAGAGCGCATCGCCCCCATTAGGCACGTAGGGAGCAGCATCGCCATGGCTTACGAAGCGCCGGAAACGGTTTACGTGACGGAAACGAAGGTCGCCTGCGACGGCGGCGAAGGCGCGCTCGGCCATCCCCGGGTGTACCTTTCCATGGGCGCCGACGGCAAAGTCGAATGCCCGTACTGCGACCGCCTGTTCATCCTCGATCAATCGGGCGCCAAGGCGGCCTGACGCCGCCTTGCAGATCCCATGACCGGCGCGCCCAAAGGCCACCTCTATCTCGTCGACGGATCGAGCTATCTGTTTCGCGCCTATCACGCGCTGCCGCCCTTGACCCGTGACGACGGCACGCCGGTCAATGCCGTCTATGGCTTCACCACCATGCTCTATAAGCTCCTGGAGGACACCAAGGGGCTAGAGCACCCGAGCCACTTCGCGGTGATCTTCGACGCCGGCGCGAAGACCTTCAGGAACGAGCTTTACCCCAAATACAAGATCAACCGCCCGCCGCCGCCGGAAGACCTGATTCCGCAATTTCCGCTGGTGCGCGACGCGGTGCGGGCCTTCAACGTGCCGACCATCGAGCGCCCGGGCTATGAGGCCGACGACATCATCGCAACGTACGCCAAGAAGGCGCGCGAGGCCGGCCTCCTGGTCACCATCGTCTCCTCCGACAAGGATTTGATGCAGCTTGTGGGCGGCGGCGTTGAAATGCTCGACACCATGAAGAACAAGCATATCGGTCCGGCCGAGGTGGTGGAGAAATTCGGCGTGCCGCCGGAAAAAGTGATCGACGTGCAAGCGCTGGCCGGCGATTCCACCGACAACATTCCGGGCGCGCCGGGCATCGGCGTCAAGACCGCAGCGCAATTGATCGAGGAATATGGCAATCTTGATACGCTGCTTGCCCGCGCCGGCGAGATCAAGCAACCCAAGCGGCGCGAGGCGCTGGTGCAGAACGCCGAACTTATTCGTTTAAGCCGCCAGCTTGTCGCCTTGAAGGACGACGTGCCGCTGGATGACGGCCTGGATGACTTGCAGGTGCAGGATATTGAGCCTGAGTCGCTGCTGGCGTTCCTCGACGTGCAGGGCTTTAAAAGCCTGAAGGCGAAGTTTCTCGCCCGTCTCGGCAACGCCGCGCCGGTAACCGCGGAGTCGCCGACGGCGGAGCTCGCGCCGGATGAAACCACGTATGAAACGGTCACCGACCTAAAACGCCTTGCCCGCTGGATCGACCGCGCCCGAGAAGCGGGCGTTGTCGCCGTCGATACCGAAACCACGTCCCTCGACGCCGTCAAGGCGGAGCTGGTGGGCGTATCGCTGTCCATCGAAGCGGGCAAGGCCTGCTACATTCCGATAGGGCACCGCGCCAATCCCGGCGGCGAATTGGCGCTGGGCAGCGAAGCTGACTTGCGTCAGCTTGATCGCGCTGACGTGTTGCGCGCGCTCAAGCCGCTGTTGGCCGATCCGGCGGTGCTCAAAGTCGGCCAGAACATCAAGTATGATCTTCTGGTGCTCGCCAAATACGGCATCGTTATTGCGCCTTATGATGACACCATGCTGATCTCCTACGTGCTCGACAGCGGCAAGCACGGCCACGGCATGGATGAGCTGTCCGAGCTGCACCTGGGACATAGCACCATCAAATACAAGGATGTCGCCGGCAGCGGCGCGTCGCAGATCACCTTCGACCGCGTGCCCATCGACCAGGCGACCCAGTACGCCGCCGAGGACGCCGACATCACCGGCCGTCTTTATCGCGTGCTGAAGCCACGGTTGGTCGCGGAGCGGCTGACTACGGTTTATGAGACGCTGGAACGGCCAATGCCGGCGGTGCTGGCCGAGATGGAAGGCGCCGGCATTCGCGTCGACCGCGATCGCCTGCGCCACCTGTCCAACGATTTCGCCGGGCGCATGGCGGATTTGGAGGACGAGATTTACAAGCTCGCCGGGCGGCGCTTCAATGTCAATTCGCCCAAGCAATTGGGCGAGATTTTGTTCGACGAGATGAGCCTGAAAGGCGGTAAGAAAGGCAAGACCGGCGCTTACGCCACCCATGCCGACGTGCTGGAAGCGCTGGCCGCCGAGGGCCATGATCTGCCGGCGCGAGTGTTGGATTACCGCCAGCTCGCCAAGCTGAAAAGCACCTACACCGACGCCCTGCAGGCGCAGATCAACGATGCTACGGGCCGCGTGCACACCTCCTATGCGCTCGCTTCCACCAGCACGGGGCGGCTGTCGTCCACCGATCCTAATTTGCAGAACATCCCCATCCGCACCGAGGAAGGACGCAAGATCCGCCGCGCCTTCGTGGCCAAGGAAGGCTTTAAGCTGCTAGCCGCCGACTACAGCCAGATCGAGCTGCGTCTGTTCGCCCACATGGCCGATATCAGCGCGCTGCGCGAGGCCTTCGCGCAAGGGCTCGACATTCACGCCATGACCGCCGCCCAGGTGTTCGGCGTGCCGATGGAGAACATGGACCCGGCCGTACGCCGGCAGGCCAAGGCGATCAATTTCGGCATCATCTATGGCATTTCCGCCTTCGGCTTAGCGCGGCAACTGGGCGTGCCGCAGCGCGAGGCGCAGGCTTATATCGACAGCTATTTCGCGCGCTTTCCCGGCATCGGCGACTATATGGAACGGACCAAGGCGTTCTGCCGTAAGCATGGCTTTGTGGAGACGCTGTTCGACCGGCGTTGCCATGTCACGGGCATCAATGACAAGAACCCGTCCATTCGCGGCTTTGCCGAGCGCGCCGCCATCAACGCCCCCATTCAAGGCACCGCCGCCGACATCATCCGTCGCGCCATGATCCGCATGGGACCGGCGCTGGCGGCGAAAAAACTCCAGGCGCGTATGTTATTGCAGGTGCATGACGAACTGGTGTTTGAGGTTCCCGAGAATGAGGTCGAGGCGACAACCGCCGTGGTGCGCGAGGTGATGTCCGGCGCAGCATCTCCCGTGGTGGAGATTTCGGCGCCGCTCACCGTCGACGTCGGCGTCGGCGACAATTGGGATGAAGCGCATTAGGGCCTATTGACCCTTCAAGCCTTCCCCCTCGATGGGGGAAGGTTTGGATGGGGGTGGCGGAACGCGAAACGTTCACGTTCACCTTCACCCCCACCCCGACCCTCCCCCATCAAAGGGGGAGGGCGAAGGTTCGCATTAAAACTTGCCGCGCACCGTCACGCCATAAGTACGCGGTTCCGACAGGAAGGCGTTGAACACCTGGGTGTTAGGAGCAATGGTGTTGGCCGCCGTGCCGGAGCCTTGCAACGGCGCGTCATAAGCGACCTGCATGTAGTTCTTGTCGAACAGATTGCGGCCCCAGACCTCGATCTGCCAGCGTTCATTGATATCGCCAAGGCCGATGCGGCCATTCAGCACGAACACGCCGTCCTCAACCTTTTCCAGATCAAGATCCGATCCGGTGTTGACCTTGCTGGTGTAGCGGCCATCGAGGTGGAAGAGGACCGACAGGCTATTGCCGATGGGCTGCTGGTAGGTGGCGCCGCCGGTGATCGACCACTTGGGCGCATTGGTCAGTGTGTTGCCCGGCAACTGCCAGAACGCGCCGCCGAGCGGATTGCCGGCGCTGGGCGGGGCGAATAATGCCCCGTCGAAGCCCTTCTTGCCGTACTGCGTATCGGCGTAGGTCAAGCCGCCGGTGAACGTGAGATTGTCGGTGGGATACCATATGCCTTCCACTTCCACGCCGTAGGTGCGCGCCTTGGGCAGATTGACCACCACGAAGCTGGTGCCGTTGAAGGCGTTGAGCTGGAAGTCGTTGTAGTCGGCATAAAACAACGCGCCGCTCATGTTGATGCGGCCGTTGGCGTTACGGTACTTGGCGCCGACCTCGAAGCTATCGACGGTTTCTTCCTCAAACTGCAGTTGCGAGACATTGGCCGCGCCCTGCACCATGCCGGCGCGGTCGAGGTTGAAACCGCCGCCCTTATAGCCGCGGCTGTAGCTGGCATAGGTGGAGACTTCCTCGCTCATACGGAAATTCAGCGCCGCCGTGCCGGAGAACTTCTTCTCCTTGCGCTTGTCGGAGCCGTCGACGTTCAGAAGCGGGCTCCAGAACGGCGCGCAGGGAAGCTGCGTCAGGGATGCCGGAATAAGCCCGCCTTGCGCCGCCTGCACTAAGGCCAAGCAGGTTGGGTTGTTGGTGGTGACCAGCGCATCGAGCTTCTTGCGCTCCTCGGTATAGCGCAACCCCAGCGTCAGATCGACGGTATCGCTCACCGCGATGATGTTATGGGTAAACAGCGCCCAGTTTTTCGAATTCTGGTTGAACGAATCGAGGATGACGCCGTTGCCCGCCGGGAAGGCCTGGGTGATGGCGCCGCCGGTGACCAGCGCGGTCAGGGCGTTATAG
Source organism: Pseudomonadota bacterium (assembly GCA_003577275.1). Taxonomy (GTDB): domain Bacteria; phylum Pseudomonadota; class Alphaproteobacteria; order Sphingomonadales; family Govanellaceae; genus PRO5. The sequence goes on along the minus strand of QEVO01000003.1, from coordinate 162,864 downwards.
CCGGGCCATGGCGCGCCGCCCGCGGTCTGGCCGTTGCCGGGAATGCCGTCGGCCAGATCCACCAGCAGATTGGCGAACGAGGTGAACTGGGTGCCAAAGCGGATGGCGTCCTCAAGTTTGAGGTCTTCGTTGGCGTAATAGCCGCCGATCAGCCAGTCGAGCACGCCCCATTTGCCGTTCAAGCGAATTTCCTGGCTGAAGGTTTCAAAGTCCTGCACGTAGCCGTCCTCATCCCGATAGACGAGATCGAGACTGGTGAAGTCCACGTCCTGGCTGCGCTGGTTCTCCCAGTCGCGATAGGCGGTAATGGAGGTCAGGCTGCCAAACGAGGTGTCCCAGTCGATTTGCATGGAGGCGCCCCAGTCCTGCACGTCCTGCTGGAAGCCGCGGCCCGGCGAGGTGGCGGAGCGACGGTCATAGGGGCTTTCGCCCGGCAGCGCGCCGGAGCCGAACTGCGCGCCCAGGACGCCGATCATGGCGTTCGATACCGCGCTCGGCCGGATCACCGCCGCCGCGCAGCAATCTTCATCGCGGTCCGTGTAATCGACCAGGAAGCGGATCCGGAGGTCATCGTTGGGGGTGGCGACGAACTGACCTTGCAGCATGTAGCGGTCGCGGTTGTTGTAATCCTCGTCGGTGACCTTGTCCTTGAAGAAGCCGTCGCGTTGCATATAAACGCCGTCGACGCGGGCCGCCAATTTTTCCTCCACCAGCGGCGCCGATAGCCCCGCCGCCACCCGGATGGCGTCGTAATTGCCATAAGACGCCTCGCCATAGCCCGACAGCTCGTCGGTGGGCGACTTGGTGATGACATGGATCAGGCCGGCCGAGGTATTGCGGCCAAATAGCGTGCCCTGCGGACCGCGCAGCACCTCGATGCGCTCCACTGCGCCGAGCTCGGAAAGGCCGATGTTGGTGCGGTTGCGGTAGACGCCATCGACGAAGATGGCCACCGCCGATTCAAGCCCCGGGTTGTCGCCGGTGGTGCCGATGCCACGGATGCGGGCCACCGCGCCGGCGGCCTCCGAGGCCGAACTGGTCAAGAACAGGCTGGGCGAGAGTTGCGTCAATTCGCGCATGTCGGTGACGCCGGCCTTTTCCAGCATTTGCGCATTAAAGGCGGTGACGGCGATGGGAACGTCTTGCAGGGTTTGTTCGCGCTTGGTGGCGGTAACCAGGATTTCCTCGATTAAGGCCTCGTCCTGGGCCGCGGCGGCGTTAAGGGTGGACTCAAGTCCGATACCCGCCACCGAAACAATGGCGGTCGTCAGCAGTAACGCTTTGTTGCCGATCATGGCGCTCTCCCATTTGTTTAAGCCTCATTGCCTACGCTCTTATCGGGGGCGTTTAATTATTGAAATTCAAAATATTTTCAAAATAATTCCATAACTTGGCCCAAGCCGTCAAGCCTGAGTAGGAAAATAACCGGATCGCGGTGGCCGGCGTGGCCAATATGCAAGGCGTGGCTGGTTGGAATTCTTCTAATGCTGGCCAGAATTTTCTTAGTCTTTAGGCGCATTTAGAAAGCTTATAAACAGGGGGAACGCAGGTTATAGGGTGCTCGCTCAAAGCCGGCGCACTGTCGCCCCCTCCACCAGCACCCGTGCGGTCTTGGCCCCAATGGTGCGGTCGGCCGCCGACTGCAACACGCCGGCCAAGCCATCGATGTCGAGCGGCCGCCGGACGTCGACGCGATTAGCGGCGAGCCTTGTTAAGGCCATGACGAATTGATCCTGGAGGCGCGGCATCACCGCCAGCACCCGCTCGCGGTCGTCAGCATCGGCCAGCTCCAGGCTGACGGTAACGGTCAAGAGACCGCGGGTCTGGGAATCGCGGAATATCGACACCGTCATCGGCTCCAACGCGATGTGGCGCGGCTCGCCGAGCGCCGGTTCCTTGCCGCTGGCCATCGCCGAGGTGGCGATAAACCCCGCCAAGACTGCAACTAGGAAGAAACGCCAATGGTGTTGCTGCAACATCTTATCGACCTGTCGACGTTGGAAGTTATGTGACGATGCCGCCGCCGATCAGCCGGCTAAGGCCCGCCTGATAATTGGCCAGTTGCTTGGCCAGCGCCGGCGGCACCGGCCCAGTGGGCTTGCTCTGGCTCTTCAAATATTCGGTGAGCGGATCTTTATAGAGCGAGCGGTAGGCGCGTTGCACCTCGGCGATGGCGTCGTTGACCTTCCCCAACAGATACTTGGCGCCGTTTTCGTTCGCCGCATTCAAGCCATCCTCGAACTTGAAGCCGAAAATGCCGCCGAGCTCATCGCTTACGGCGCTTTCGCCATCCTGCTTCTTCGTGCCAAAGAGCCGGTCGTTGGGGAATATCTTGGTTGGTGTCAGGCCCAGGCTTTTCAAGGCGTCGCGGTCGCCGTCGCCGGCGAACAGTTGGATTTCCGAGTCATTTTTCACCGAAATCTTCAACTTGCGGCCATCGCCGGTGAACACCTCCTCGGCCTTGATATAACGCAGCGACAAGCGATTGATGCGTGACGCCAGACGCTCGAAGGTGTCGCCTTCCTGAACCGTTACCTTCATCTTCTTGCCGCCATTGATGGCGATATAAAAATAATCGCCGGCGCGCACCGTGGTCTGCGTCGTCACGTCGCGGGTCTCGCTGATTTGCAACGTACCGGGGCCAAGGCCAAGCTTGGTCAAGACCGAATTGCCGTTCGATGAAAAGGCAATGCCGGCGGCGGCGTTATAGCCCGACAGCCCGCCGATCTGCTCCGTCCAAACCGTCGTCCCGGTCACGCCGTCGACTTTTGCGGCGAACGCGTCGGTAACGCCGGATTTGGTTTCGCCGCCGAAGGCGCCGGCGGTTTGTCCCGCCACATAGACGTAGCCGCCGCTTGCCGTGACATCCTTGATGCCGTCGCCGGCGCTGGTGCCGATGAACGCCGTCCAGGACGCGCTGGCCGATGCGCCGGCGTCGTCGATTTTCACCACATATCCGTCCTGGCCGCCGCCATGGCTGCCGATGGTCGAGCCGGCGCCAAAGCCGCTGTTGCCGGTTGAGCCGGCAAGATAGACCGCGCCGCCCTCCACCGCCAAGCCGCCGACGCCGCCCGCGCCAAGATCGCCCAAGTCCACCGCCCACAGGATGTTGGAAAAGTCCGCCGCATCGAGCTTGCGCACCACAGCGCGGCCATCCTCTTCGCTCGCCACCAGGATGTTGCCGTCGGCGGCGACGGCGATATCCTTCGCCGTCTCGAAGCCGATGCCACCGAACAGCGAGGTCGCAGCGACCGCGCCGGAACTGCCGGAAAGCTTGGCGACATAGCCGTCGCGCGCGCCGCCAAAGGTATTGCCCGATTGCAGGACGCCGCTGGCGTGGCCGACGATCAGCACATCGCCCGCCGCGTCAACGGTTACCGCCAACGCTTCATCGGTGGCAACGGTATCAAGCTGCTGCTTCCACAGCCGGTCGCCCTCATTGGAGAACTTGGCGACGAAACTGTCGGTGCCGCTGAAGAGCTCGCCGCCATCCACACTGCCATCAACGCTGCCGGCGACGATAACATTGTCATTACTGTCGATGGCTAGAGCAAAGCCTTCCGCCGTGCCATTTGCGCCCAGGAGGCGCTGCCAAACGATGTTGCCGGACGCATCGTATTTGCTCAGGTAAACATCGCTGCCGTCAGATCGGTTGATTTCATTGCCCAGATCGCCGGCGGTAGCGCCGACGACGAAGACATAACCCTGGCTGTCGACGGCCACGGCGGCGGCGGCGGTATCCACCGCCGGCCGATCCGGCGCGTCGGCGGCGGTGTCGATCTCCAGCTCCGTGAACAGGTCGCTTACCTGCTTGCGGATTTTTTCCACCACCTCGTTGGTGCGGCCGTTGAGCGGGTCTTCCTCGGGTTCCTCGACCTCGAGGAGCGGCGCGCCGACGCCGGCGTAGGTTTCCCGCAAGGCCCGCGTCGGATCGCCGCCGTCGACGCCATCAAGCCGGATCAACGTCGCCGCGCCGGTGGCGTCGCTGCCGACGGGGCGCGTCGCGCCGGCGAGAAACAGGCTTGGCGCAGCAGCCGCCGCCGACAAGCTCACGTCCTCGGCGACCAGTCCGCTGACTGCCAGGGCATAGCCCTTCCCAGCCACGCTTTCGACGCCAAAGCGCGCGCTGTACTTAGGCACCGTGTTGCCCCCGCTATCAAGGGTGGTGACCGTGATGATCTGCGAATTGATGTAGCTCGCCAGCGAGCCGAGCGTGATCGGACCGGCGATTTGCGACAGGTCGATGACGAAATTGTCGGTGACGCCGGATTTGGTGATGGAAACGGTAAACACCTCGTTGCCGACGATGCCGGGAATGGGATCGTCCTTGGCCCCTTTCTGGATCGCCGCGCCGATCACCTTGGTGCGGTTTTTGCCGAGCCCGATGCCGGTTTCCACGCGATTGCTTTTGGCGCCGTAGATCAAATCGAGCTTATCGAGTTCCGCGCTAGCAATGTAATCCTGGATCTGCGACAGGCCTTTCTTGACCAGGATGTCCAGCGGCCCGCGGCTGGCGTCGGTGGTGTTTTTGTCGGCGGCCAGTTCCGCCACCGCTTTGAGGCGCGTATAAGCCTGGTAAAGGGTAAAGAGCGCCTTGGCGTCCTTATTGTCGCCGGCGAGCTTCGCCTGGTCGGATTTGGGATTGATGAAGGATTGCAGCGCCTTGACTTCATTAACCCGCTGATTGAGCGAGCGGGTATCCTCCGGCTGCTCCCAGGGCGTTACCACCGCCGGACCGCGGCTCGCCCGCGGCGGCGCTAGCGAAGTGCCGGTCAGGAGCGCCGTCTTGGCCTCGTAATAGGCGCCCAGCATCGACAGGTCCAACTGCTGAAAGTTGAACGCCGTCGTCCCCGAGGTGCTGCCAAACAGCGAAACCATGCTGCGCCAATATCCCTGCGTTAGGCGGGGCGCGGAGCCCCGCACGGTCGCATTGTCCGGCGCTTAGGTTAATATTTTGTTAGGAAATTACTTAGACTTAGAACTGGATGCCCCAACCGGCCTCCAAGGCCGCTTTGCCGTCGGAAACGCCGGGGGTGTTCGGCCAGTCGTCGGAGTAGCGCGCCTCCAGATCGAAGGTGCCGAAATCCGACGGTACGGTAATCCCCGCCTCCAAGGTATGGATCCGCTCCTTAGTGGCGGAGAGGGCATTCTGGCCGGCATTATCAATGTTGATATTGGCGCGCTGCACGGCGACGCGGTAGGTCCAGCTGTCTTTGTCGGTAAACATGCCGCTCAAATACCAGGCGCGGCTGTCGCTGTCGTAGCGGTCGCCCATGACCACATCGTGATAGCGGTAGCCGGAGCGGTATCGGCTGTGGTTATAAAACACGTTATACTGATGAAAGCGCCCCTTGCCGGTCAAGAACGCTACTGTGTCCGTGTGTTCCAGAATAAAGCGCAGCATCTCGCCTTCATTGCCGACCGGGACCAGAATGCTTGCGCCCAATAGCAACGAATACTTATTGGGAATGGCGTACTTCTGATCCTCGCCGATCATCTGGCCGTAGATCGCCGTCGATATGCTGTCATTGAGGTTAAAGCTGTAGCGCACATCATAGCCGGCGAGCTGGTTGCTGGGATCGACCTCGCCGGGCTTATCGGGATTATCGACGCCAAAGCCGCCGATCAGCGCTTTGGTCCAGATGTTGAAGCCGCACGGCCGGCCGTCGCCGCACAGCATGATGGTGCGCGACAGGCCGATGTCAAGATTGTCAATGGGGCTGAAAGAGAACCGCATGCCGACGAAGTAGGGATCGCGGATGATCCGTTCGTTATCATCGAGGCGGCCGAGAAAGACGTTGAACTGCCATGGCCCCAACCAGCTCAGCCACTTGGTGCCGAAGGGGCGCGGATCAAGCCGCATCAGGCCGACGCGCGGCGCAGGACGGGCATTCGTGGACATGATAAGGCTCGATGACCACCCCGGCCCCCACCAATGATCCAGCCAGCCGCCGTAGATCGCCCAATTGCCCAGGGCGAAGGCGAGGTAGCTGCCGTCGAGGATCAGCTTGCCGTCGTCATCGTCGCCGAGGTAGCCCACCGCGACGCGGGCCGAGGCGGCGGAGAGGTTGACCTCGGCGGAGGCCGTGACATCCGCCTTGTGGCGCGCCGCGTCACCGAAATCGCGGCCGATCTTCGCCCTCGACGCGCCGCGCGCGTCGATCCCCAGCCGCGGCCGGCCAATATCGTCCTCGCTCGGCATTTTGGCTTTCACCCGCGCCAGCGCCAGGCGGATATGCGCCGGCAGCGGCCGGCCGGGGTCGTCGTGAAGCCGGGAGGAAATTTGCGCCCAGGGCAGCGGCCAGGCGGTGATCGGGCCGCGGATCAGGCCATACTGAGCAAGGAGTTCGATATCGCTGCGCAACTGCCGGTCGCCGGCTTCCGCCCAGGGACTGGCGTTGGCCGCGCCGGCGAACGCCGCCGCCATCCCGAGCGCCAGGCAAAGCTTAAAGAAGCGCTTCAATTTTCCCTATCCCCCTGGATTCGGCTGCTTAAAAAACACATCAGCCGCGGACGCTCTTGCCTATCATGGCAGGGTCGACGACGCCAACTTTTTTTGCCGTCAGGCGATTTTAATGAGGGGCGGATTTGCCGGTGCGGCAACGCGAGCTTTCGACCATTGGATAAACTCGTCAGCCGGCAGCGCCGCGGCGTAGTGATACCCCTGCCCGATATCGCAGCCGAGGGCCGTGACCTCCCGAGCGTGCAGCTCGGTTTCGACGCCTTCGGCGACGACGCTGACCCGAAAGCTGTGGCCCAGGCCGGCGATGGCCGAGACGATGGTTCGCGCCCCCTGGTCGCCGATCGCTTCGCGGACGAAACTGCGGTCGATCTTGATCTTGCTCACCGGAATGCGCCGCAAGTAGCCGATCGAGGCATAGCCGGTGCCGAAATCGTCAATCGCCAGACACACCCCAAGATCGCGCAGCCGACTCAAGGTGCGACGGGCATCCTCGTTGTCGCTGATCATGATGCTTTCGGTAATTTCAAACTCCAGACGCCGCGGGTCTATGCCGCTGTTGTCCAGCATGGAGCGCACGAGATCGGGAAAATCGCTTTTGCGCAAATGAATCGGCGATAAGTTGATCGCCACCTTCAGCGGCGGCGCGCCGCAACGATCCCACGCGACGATCTGCTGGCACACTTCCGGGATCATGCGTTCAGTCAGCGGGATGATGAGCCGCGACAGCTCGGCGGCGGGAATGAACACGTCGGGCGACATCCAGCCGCGCTCGGGATGCCGCCACCGCAAGAGCGCTTCCGCGCCGACCAGCTCATTGGTCTTCAAGTCAATCTGCGGCTGGTAATGATAGACAAAATTCTGGCTGTTGAGATCCTGGCGGATATCCTCGATCATCGCCACGCGGGCCCGCTGCTCGGCCTCCATGCTGCGATCGAAAATGGCGACGCCGTTGCCGTCTTCCTGGCGCGCCCGTTCCAGCGCGATGCCGGCGCTGCGCAGCAACACTTCAGACTCGCCGTCATCGTAGGGAAATATGGTGGCGCCGGCATAAGCATCCAGCGACATATTTTCCGGCAACGCCGGCAGACGTCCCCGGATGGCCTCCAGCATGGTTGTCGCGCGATGCGCCAGCGAGGTCTTGGTGACGTCCGTTACGACGGTTATGGCGAACTCATCGCTGCCGATGCGGCCGATGGTCTCGCCCTCCTGCTTGGCGGCGATCAGACAGGCGGCGACGTGGCGCAGCACCTCATCGCCCAGCCGCGCGCCGAAGGCGTCATTGATGTCCTTGAAGGCGCCAATATTGAACACGACGATGCCCACCGGCTGATTGGCCTGGCGGGCGCGGGTGATGGTTCGATCAAGAGCGCGCCGGAACGCCACGCGATTGGGCAGCCCGGTCAAGGGATCGCGGCGCGAGGCCTGGAGCAGCGCATCGGCGGCGGCCTGACGCGCCACCGACACATCCTCCAGCGTCAGCACCCAGCGATCATCAGGCAGCCGGCGGCCGGTCACCGCGACGGTGCGGCCATTGGGGGCGGTGAATTCCCGCTTCAGGTCGTTAACCCCCGAGCCGGGAGCCAATTCCGCCAGGGTCTTGTCGATGCGAGCCTGGGCATCGGCGGCGCTCAGGCCCACCTGGTCGTAATGGCGGCGCAAGACAGCTTCCAGCAAGACGCGATCCTGAGCCGGATCAAACGCGCCCAGCGCCGGGATAAGCTCGGCAAACAGCGGATTCCACTGCTCCAGACGACCATCGCGCCCGACCACCGCCACCGCGACGTTGATATAGCCGAGGATGGCGGCAGCGCGATCGCTGTCTTTACTATGTAAATAGGCCTGCGCTGCGTATCTCGCTTCTAGCTCGGCGATCTGCCGGCGGGCGTCCGCCGCAGCGTGGGTCAGCGCCTCCAGGCGGTAGACCGCCCACAGGGCGCCGATGAGGAAAAGACCCAGGCCGACGCCCCGTACCGGGTCGAACGCTTCCACGCCGACCAGCGGCGCCGCCATGGGCAGCAACAGCAGGGGAATAAGCGCGCTGACCGCCACCCAGGCCGACGCCGCGCCCAGGGCGACCGCGGCAATGGTGACTGCCAGCCAGGGCAGGAACAGCGCCGGATGGGTCAAATCCACATCCATATAAACCATGGCGGCGAGAAACCCGCCCCAGGCCAGGCCGTGAACGGCCGCCAGCATGCCCATGGCGCGGCGCCACCACGGCAGCGGCCGCGTCGCCGGCGCATAATATCGACGGGCGGAAATCCATAGCCTGACGCCTTCGATGGCCAGCACCAAGAAGAGCCAGCCAAGCTCCACGCCATGATGCAAGGAGGGCAGGAAGGTGGCGACGATCAAGGCGGCGACGACGCTGGCGACGGCTTGCAGCGGCGATTGCCGCACCAGGCCGTCAACCTCGTCGGCCAGCCCCGCCCAATCGACCTCACCCGTCGGATCGGTTGACCCGGTTGCCCGGATCGACCCGTCGGGCCGCTCTAGCCGCGGTAGGGCTATGCGACTATAGGGCAGAAACACACGACCTCCTGTCGCCACAGGTTTTTTTCGTTGCGTTTATTGTCCATACTTTTACCGGCAATTTCTTTCTTCGAAGTTAAGTTGGGTTGCATGCGGCTGGGCAAGGGGGTAAATCTGAACCCCTGTTGCAGGGGCGGAGCTTTCAGCATGAATGCGCTTTTTTACCTTCTGGTAACTCTCATCAATCTTTACCAGTTCGTCCTCATTGCCATGGTGGTGATGAGCTGGCTCATTTCCTTCGGCGTGATCAACACCTATAACCGCTTCGTCGCCACGCTGTGGGAGGTCTTAAACCGGCTCACCGAGCCGGTGTTGCGGCCGGTGCGCAACATCCTCCCTAATCTCGGCGGCCTAGACTTATCGCCGGTGGTTGTCCTGATTTTACTTCAGGTGTTGAAAGTTTTTATCGTCAAGGATCTGGCGGCGGCACTCGGCGTTTACTAAAACGTCGCTGGCATGGCGGACCAACGGGCTGTTCCCTGGCAACCTGAAAAGGACGGGCTGGCGGTTATCCTCAGGGTAACGCCCAAGGGCGGGCGCGATTGTCTGGAAGGTTTGGCCATCGATGCGGCCGGCCGGCAGACGCTGAAAATTAGGGTCGCCGCGCCGCCCGAGGATGGCAAGGCCAATGCGGCGGTGTGCGCGCTGCTGGCCAAGGCTTTCGGCGTTGCCAAAAGCGCGGTGCGGATCACCCGCGGCGAGTTGGCGCGGGACAAGCGGGCCTTGATTGAAGGCGACGCCGAAGCGCTGGCGAAAACGGCAGAACGGTTGTTTGGGGAGAGCGTATGACGGCGCGGATCATTGATGGCAAGGCGTTCGCGGCGGCCTTGCGGCAGCGGATCAAGACGCGGGTGGCCGACCTTAAGGCGCGCGCCGGCGAGACGCCCGGACTGGCGGTGGTGCTGGTGGGCGAAGACCCGGCGAGCCAGGTTTACGTTCGCAACAAGGGCCAGCAAACCCGCGAAGTGGGCATGAACTCCTTCGAGCATCGGCTGCCGGTCGAGACGCCGGAGGCCGAGTTGTTGGCGCTCATCGCCAAGCTCAACGATGATCCGGCGGTGCACGGCATCCTGGTGCAACTGCCCCTGCCCCGCCATATGGACGAGCAGAAGGTGATCGCCGCCATCGATCCGCAGAAGGATGTGGACGGCTTCCATGTGGTCAACGCCGGGCTTCTCGCCACCGGCGGCCAGGGTCTGGTGCCATGCACGCCGTGGGGCTGCCTGATGCTGTTGAAGGATACTTTAGGCGACCTGACGGGGCTGAAAGCGGTGGTGGTCGGGCGCTCCAACATCGTCGGCAAGCCGATGGCGCAGCTTTTGGTGCGGGAAAGCTGCACCGTCACCATCGCCCATTCCAAAACCCGCGACTTGGCCGCAGAGTGCCGGCAGGCCGACATCCTGGTGGCCGCCGTCGGCCGGCCGGAGATGATCCGCGGCGACTGGATCAAGCCTGGCGCGACGGTGATCGACGTCGGCATCAACCGCATCCCCGCCGAGGACGGCAAGACCCGGCTCGTCGGCGACGTCTGCTTCGCGCAGGCCCGGCAAATCGCCGGCGCCGTCACCCCGGTGCCGGGCGGCGTCGGGCCGATGACCATCGCCTGCCTCCTGGACAACACCCTGACCGCCGCCGAGCGCCTCATCGCCGCGGCAAAATATTAACGCATTGATCCTCCGCCCTTTTCCAGCTTATCCTGGCCATCTTCGCTAAGGAGATGGATGCGCCGCATTCCATGGGGGCTCCAGCAACCTTCTTACAGGAGAAGCACCATGCAGGGGTTTATGAAGGAGTTCAAAGACTTCGCCATGCGCGGCAATGTCGTCGACATGGCGGTCGGCATCATCATCGGCGCGGCATTCGGCGCCATCGTCAATTCGCTGGTCAAGGACGTGCTGATGCCGCCCATCGGGCTTCTCATGGGCGGCCTCGATTTTTCCAGTCTATATATAACGCTGTCGACCAACGACTATGCGACCATGGCCGAGGCGGAAGCCGCCGGCGCGCCGATCATCCGCTATGGCCTGTTCATCAACCAGGTGATCAATTTCGTCATCGTCGCTTTCGCGATCTTCATCCTCATTAAGCAGATCAACCGCTTCAAGAAGAAAGAAGAGGCCGCGCCCGCCGCGCCGCCGCAGGACGTGGTGCTGCTGACCGAAATCCGCGATTTGCTGAAGAAGTAGTTTTTCAGCCATTTAGAGCTTCGCGGGCGGCCAGAATTGCCGCCCGCTTATTATTTCTCCGAGGAAAAATACGTAGTTTCAATGTGTTAATTGGTTTTTTAAATTTAAGATCAATTGATTGATCTTAAATTTTACCTGTGATATAAAAATAAGATCAATCAATTGATCTTATTGTGAGGCTATGCTCCAAGTCACTGAAGAAGAACTAAAAAATCGCCTGCGCTACGATAACCCGTGGTGGAGTGATACTACGACCCAGGCCTCTCGCTTTTCAGCGAGGCGTCATTTTTTTACAGATTTTTTCAAGCTGATTACCCTGACTGAATACAACCGAGCCATAATCCTGCTTGGCATGCGACGGATTGGTAAAACCGTCATGATGCGGCAAGCCATTGATGACCTCATTGCGACAGGTATTCCCAGAAACGCCATATTATACGCTTCCCTTGATCAACCGATCTTTACCGGAGAACCTCTGGAACGCCTAGTGAACCTTTTCAAGATTGAGTGTGGCCACGGCAGGGAAACGCCGCTTTATATATTTTTTGATGAAATCCAATATCTGAAAAATTGGGAAATTCATCTGAAAGTGCTGGTGGATGATAATCCCCATATTCGCTTTTGCGCATCCGGTTCCGCCGCCGCCGCCCTAAAGCGGCAAAGCCGCGAGTCTGGTGCAGGGCGCTTTACTGACTTTTTCCTGCCAGGCATCACCTTTGCCGAATTTTGCGCTTTTCGTAATCTAAAGTTTTTAAACGGGGGTAATCCCTTCAACATTGATGAGATGAATGATGCCTTCATCGATTACATAAATTTTGGTGGGTTTCCCGAAACTGCCATTGATGGCAACGCTGCTGATAATTTCGAGTTTCGGATAGGTCAGGATATTACCGACCGCGTCCTTCTAAGGGATTTGCCAAGTCTCTATGGCATTAATGACCCTCAAGAACTCAATCGACTATTTGTTATGTTGGCATACAACAGCGGTCAAGAGATCAGCTTAGATGGCCTTAGTCAGAAATCGAACGTCGCAAAGAACACGATCAGGAGATATTTGGATTACCTGGAAGCCGCATTCTTGATCCGCAGAATATATCGCCTTGACCAAAATGCCCGCCGCTTTCAACGTGATTATACATTCAAAGTTTACTTAACAAATACATCCCTTCGTACGGCTTTATTTGGACCTTTGCTGGAAACTGATGAAAAAATTTTGGGGCGTATAGTTGAAACAGCTTACTTGGCACAATCACCGTTCGAGCATATCACACGCCATTTATATTATGTCCGTGGTCGTTCGGGAGTGCCGGAAGTTGATTTCGTTACGCTTGACCCAGCGACACAGCATCCCATCACCGCGATTGAAGTCAAGTGGTCAGATCGCATCCCCGATCACTTGGAAGACTTGCGCGGACTGGAGCAGTTTTTGTTGACACACAAAAAAGGCAATGGCCTAAAAGGCGTAATTGTAACCACCAAGACTAAGCAATCCAGGATCAGTCTGGCTGGCCTTCCCGTAATATGCATGCCCGCAGCGCTACTGTGCAATGCATACTCGGCAATATGGGGGATCAAAGACTTACCGCAGATTATTTCAACCGTCCCCGCTGTCCCAGGAGCCGCAACCGCAGCGCATTGAGCTTGATGAAGCCCGCGGCGTCGCGCTGGTCGTAAGCGCCGGCGTCTTCCTCGAAGGTGACGTGCTGCATGGAGTAGAGCGACTTCGGCGAGGTGCGGCCGATGACGTAGACGCCGCCCTTATAAAGCTTCAAGCGCACCGCGCCTTCCACGTCTTCCTGGGACTTGTCAATGAGCGCCTGGAGCATTTGCCGCTCGGGGCTGAACCAGAAGCCGTTGTAGATGAGCTCGGCGTAGCGCGGCATCAGCTCATCTTTGAGATGTCCCGCGCCGCGATCGAGAGTGAGGCTTTCAATGCCGCGATGCGCCGCCATCAGAATGGCGCCGCCCGGCGTTTCATAAATGCCGCGCGATTTCATGCCGACGAAGCGGTTTTCCACCAGATCGATCCGGCCGATGCCGTTGACGCGGCCAAGCTCGTTCAATTTGGTGAGCAAGGCCGCCGGCGACAGCGCCACGCCGTCGATGGAGACGGCATCACCCCTCTTAAAGCCGATCTCGATGATGGTGGGCTGATCGGGGGCCTCCTCGGGCGAGACCGTGCGGCTGTAGACGTAAGGAGGCGCTTCTTGTGCCGGGTCTTCCAGCACCTTGCCTTCGGAGCTGGTGTGCAACAGGTTGGCGTCGATGGAAAACGGCGCTTCGCCGCGCTTATCCTTGGCGATCGGAATCTGATGCCGCTCGGCAAAGTCGAGTAGCTTGGCGCGGGAGGTCAAGTCCCACTCCCGCCACGGCGCGATCACCTTGATGTCGGGGTTGAGGGCATAGTAGCTCAGCTCGAAGCGCACCTGGTCGTTACCCTTCCCTGTCGCGCCGTGGGAGACGGCGTCCGCCCCGGTGGCGCGGGCGATCTCGATCTGACGCTTGGCGATCAGCGGCCGGGCGATGGAGGTGCCCAACAGATAAACCCCCTCGTAAAGCGCATTGGCGCGAAACATCGGGAACACGTAGTCGCGCACGAATTCCTCGCGCAGATCCTCGATGAAGATCTCCTTCACCCCGGCCATTTCGGCTTTCTTGCGCGCCGGGGCCAGTTCTTCGCCCTGGCCCAAGTCGGCGGTAAAGGTCACCACCTCGCAGCCATAGGTCTCCTGTAGCCACTTGAGAATGACCGAGGTATCAAGCCCGCCCGAATAGGCCAGCACCACCTTGTTGATTTTGCGCGCCATTGACCGCCCCTTTTTCGAGACTAAAAAATCGCGCGCAGTATAGGCAAACCCCGGCCTCGTGCAAGCCAGGATAAGGGGTTATTCGGCGACCTCGGTGTGGGGCGCTTTTTCCAGCGCCAGATAGCGCCGTTCGGCCTCAGCCATATAGTCGCGGCTCAAGGGCGCGGCGTCCTGACGCTTGGCGAGCTGGAATTGGAACACCACGTGGCCGGAATGGGCGAACGCCGTCCACGCCCCGGCGAGGTAGAACTCCCACATGCGCAAGAAGCGCTCGTCATAAAGGGCGATGATCTGGTCGCGGTTGGCCCGGGTGCGGTCGTACCAATGCCGCAAGGTGCGGGCATAGTGGAGCCGCAGCACCTCCAGGTCGGTAATGTAAAGCCCCGCCCGCTCGATGGCTGGCGCGATTTCCGACAGCGAGGGTACATAGCCGCCGGGGAAGATGTACTTGCGGGTCCAAGGGTCGGTGCGGCCCGGCCCGTCGGCGCGGCCGATGGTATGGAGAAGCGCCACGCCGTCCTCGGCCAAGACATCATGGAGCTTGCCGAAAAAGCGGTCATAGTGGGGGGCCCCCACATGCTCGAACATGCCCACCGACACCACCCGGTCGAATTTCTCGGTCAGGCCGCGATAATCCTGCATGCGGAACTTGACGCGATCGGCGACGCCCGCCGCCCGGGCCCGCTCATTGGACAGGGCGTGCTGTTCCTCCGACAGCGTGACCCCCGTAACCGACACGCCGGCCACCCGGTTCAAGTAAAGCCCGAGGCCGCCCCAGCCCGAACCGATGTCAAGCACCCGCTGGCCGGGCTTGAGGAGGAGTTTTGCGGCGATATGGGCCTTTTTCAAGAGCTGGGCGGTTTCCAGATCCTCGCCGCCGGTGGGGAAATAGGCGCAGGAATATTGCCGGTCCTTGTCCAAAAACAGGTCATAGAGCTTGCCCGAAAGGTCATAATGATGGGCGACGTTGCGCTGCGACCGCTCCGCCGGATTGATCTGATGGAGCCAACTGATGAACTGCTTGAGGCGGGGAAAGCGCTGAACGTGAAAGGGACTGCCCCGCTCCCAGCGCATGTTGCCCACCACCAGATCGAGAAAGGCGAAGATGTCGCCGCCCTCCTCGATGGTCATACGGCCATCCATATAGGCCTCACCGACGCCCAACGACGGATTTAAGGCGATGCGCGTCGGCGTCCAGCGGTCATGAAAGCGGATAGTGACGGCCGGCGCCTGGCCATTGCCGAAGGCATGGCGCTTGCCGCCCGCGTCGATGACGTGCAGGGTGCCTGTGCGGACGATGAAGGTCAGCGCCCTTGAAAGTAGGAACATCGGGGCCTCCTGCCTCTTGGGACTTTAAAAATCCTACAAGGGCATAGGCTTAAGGGTCAAGGTTAGGCCGGTTCGGACGCCTGTTCGCTTTTCCGGCGCTTTTCGCTTTCCGACTTCAACTGGCCGCAGGCGGCCAGGATATCCTCGCCCCGGGGCGTCCGCACGGGGGCGGAAATACCTGAGGAAAAGACGATTTCCGAGAATTGATGGATGCGTTCAGCCGACGAGCGCTCATAGGGCGCGCCCGGCCAGGGGTTGAACGGGATGAGATTGACCTTGGCCGGAATGTCATAGGCTTTCAGGAGCCGTACCAGCTCGCGGGCGTCGGCGGCCGAATCGTTGATGTCCTTGAGCATGATGTATTCAAAGGTGATGCGGCGGGCGTTGGTGGCCCCCGGATAGTCCCGGCAGGCGGCCAACAGCTCGGCTAAAGGATACTTCTTGTTGATCGGCATGATGCGATCACGCACCTCGTCGCGCACCGCATGGAGCGAGACGGCGAGATTGACCCCAAGCTCGGCCCCGCAGCGGCTCATCATCGGCACGACGCCGGACGTGGACAGGGTAATGCGGCGGCGCGACAACGAAATGCCGTCGCCATCCATGACGATCTGCATCGCCGCCTTGACGTTCTCGAAGTTATAGAGCGGCTCGCCCATGCCCATCAGCACGATGTTGGACAGAAGCCGGCCATCCGCCGGCGACGGCCATTCGCCCAAGTCGTCGCGGGCGATCATCACCTGGCCGACGATCTCGCCCGGGGTCAGATTGCGCACCAGGCGCTGGGTGCCGGTATGGCAGAAGCGGCAGGTCAAGGTGCAGCCCACCTGGCTGGAGACGCATAAGGTGCCGCGATCCTCCTCGGGGATGAAGACGGTTTCCACCTCGTTACCATCCTCCAGCCGCAGCAGCCATTTGCGGGTGCGATCGACCGATGCCCGTCGCTCCACCACCGCCAGCCGACCGACCGTGAATTTTTCCCCCAGGACTTGGCGTAGCTCTTTGGAAATACTAGTCATTTCCGCGAAGTCCTTGGCCCCGCGGTTATAGATCCACTGCCACAGCTGCTGGGCGCGCATCTTGACCTGGCGCTCGGCAATACCGGCCGCCCTGAGGCGCTCGCCGATTTCATCGCGAGTCAACCCGATCAGTGATTCGCAAGCTTCCGGGTGCGCCGCCGCCACGCGAGGCGCTACCACAGGCTCGATGCCCAAGGGCGTCGTCAACAAGGGTCCGCTCCATCCTGCACGAAAACTAAGACCGCCCAATGGCGGCTCATGGGGGTTATATAGTAAAAGACCCACAATTAACAATTGCGGGTCTTGGCGTATCTGGTCAGCAGCCGTCGCCTGATCAGGCCTACTCATTCAGTATATTGTAGGTGTTGGGAATATCGTAGCCGACGCGCTTTTTGACCGGCGGGAAGGGATAGGTCCGCCGGCTATGGCTGAGGCCGAGATCCAAAAGGCCGGCCGCATAGGCGATGGTGGTGCGAATGGGATTGATGACGGGGATATCGTGCCCCTTCTCCCGCAACGCCTCGCCGACGATTTTCTCGCAGCCGAAAAAGGCGGTGCAGCCGATCAGGATAATGTCGGCGCCATCCTGTTCGACGGCGGCGATCGACTCCTGAACGATCCGCTCATGCAGCCGATGCTGGCCGCCTTGGGTGACGTCCGTGACTGACAAATCGACGGCGCGCACCGAGGCGATATGATGCAAGAGACCATAGGTTGCCGCATGACGTTCGATGCGCGGGCGGTTGCGGCTTTTGATGCCGATATAGCTGAAGCGATGGCCGAGCATCGCGGCAATATGCATGCAGACCTCGCGCGGACCGAAGACTGGAATGCTCACGGTCTCCCGCGCCGCCTGCAAGCCAGGATCGCTCATGCAGTCGACGATCAGAGCGTCGACGATCTGCTTCTTTCCCTCATCCGACGACTGCTGGTTTTCCTGAATGACTTTATTGTTCCGCTCAGCCTCCATGGCGCGGCCGACGATATAGGGCGCCGCCAGCGCTTCATCGAATTCACATTCCACCGACGGCGTGCCGACCGGAATGCCAATCTGCGAAATCATTAGATCCCGGCGTTGTAAATTCTCAACGTCCTGTAGTCTGACCGAAACGTCATTGTAGACGGGCGTCAACAGACGAATGTGTTTGAACTTGGCCATATCTATTCACCTGTGTCAGAAGAAAAACCTATCATTGCATCTGCTTTACTTCTAGCACACTGCAATTACGGTTCTGACGCTTCTCCAATGCCTTCGTGACGCCTTATAGAGCCTCGATCGGCGTGAACGGACGGTCAATGCCGAAAGCCTGCGGACCGAACAACGCCAGTGCCTGCGGCGTGCGCAACTGGTCGGGCGCGCTCATGCCGATGACCTTGACGCGCTGACCATATTTTAAGGCTTGCGTAGGTATGGGTTCTCCGGTTTCGCGATCGACGATACATATCAGGTCCGGCACCATGGCGACTGTATCACCGTTGACAATAGCCTCCAGGTTTTCATTCTGAAAAGTCACGGTGCACGTGCTTGACGGATTGGCAAGTTCGGCCAAGTGACACGAGCCGACAGAAAAGCCGCGCGCTGTTTCGCGAACGAGATCGACAATCTTGCCGTCGAACAATATTTTCCCGTTGCGGTAATGGGATGTCGTCTTCAGGCAGGCAAGGATGCTGTCCACGGCGTTGTTGGATGCGCGGCCCTCGCGAATGGCCCGGCCGATGTCGTAGGCGGCGGTCAAGGTGCCGCGCACCGCCGTTTCCTTGGCCTGCCGGCCGGACATGTGAAAACATCCGACAAAAACCCGAAGCCCCATGGAAATGGCCAGGGCGCGGGTCATGTCCTCGGCCTTTTTATCGTTCTCGGCTTCGACGATAGCGAAATCGAGGTGCTCGTCCGTTACGGCCAGTGGCGTAGCGCGAATGCCATTGGCGCTGAATGAGTTCATCTGCAATTCGGGAAAGGCCCGTCCCATGCCGTCGGCGTCAACCACCGGCAAGCCGCGCCGCGCCGCCAGCATGATCGGTATCATGGAATTGCTGCCGCCGATTTCAGCCGGTATGATGGCGTCAGCCTTGATGCCGAGATACTGCTCAAGCTTGGTCAGGGCCAACTCGACTTCCTCGCCGCAGACCAGCTTTTCCAGTTGCACCGTGGGCGCGCCAAACCCCGCAATCGACATCACCATGGCGTCATCGTCCAATTCCTCCACGTCGATCAGCTTCGGCGCGCCATAGTCGGCAATGGCCTGACGGGCGACCAGATATCCGATATAAGGGTCGCCGCCGCCTCCAGTGCCAAGAAATGCCGCGCCACGCGCCAGGTCAGACAGGGTGTCTCTATCAACGGTTAACGCCATGGGTCCTCGTTATATCATTTACAGCGGCGCATCCGCGCCGCGTGCTGTTCATTCAGAGATATTGGGAATCTGGTAACCCGTCCGCTCCTTGATCGGCGGCTTTGGATAAGTGCGCAGACTGTGAGTCAATCCCACCTCAAGCAATCCCGCCGCCACCATGATGGAAGTCGGCAACGGATCGATAACCGGCACGTCGATATTACGATCCAGCAGATGTTTTCGAATATAGGTATCGCAACCGAAAAAACCGGTGCAGCCCAGCACGATGACGTCGGCTTTGTCCTTGATCACCGCTTTATGAGATTGATCGGCCAAGAGATCATACAATTTGTCTTTGTCGTTGCCGATGTGCAGCACCGGCACCTCGACCGCGCGGACGGATGCGATATGTTCATAAAGGCCATAAGTTTTGGCGTGATTCTCCAAAATCGGCCGCACGCGATCCATGATGGTAATGACGCTGAACTTGTGGCCTAACGTGGCCGCCACGTGCATGGAAGTCTCGCCGGCCCCTAGCACCGGAATGCGCACCACTTCACGGGTGGCGTGCAGGCCCGGATCGCCCATGCAGTCGATGATCACGGCATGCGCGCCATCGGCTTCCGCCTCCATGGCTCGGCCGGCGATATAGGGGCTTGACAGCACATCGTCAAACTCGCACTCGATGGAGGCCGGCCCGTAATCCAGGCGCACTTGGCTGAACATCAGTTCGCCCTCGCGCTCCAGATGTTTCAACCCCGACATTTTATGCGACATGTCGGTGGTATGGGTGGTGATAAGGCGGATATGCTTGGTCATGACAAACTCCATAATCTATTCAAGGACGGCGGTTTACAGGCAGAATATCCCGACGCGCCTGAGAAAGACGGCGATGGCCATGGACTGTGATCGGATTGTTGCCGGACATGTACATAAAAAGCACTGCGTTGCACGCTGTTATTAAATGGGCGGTATGATTCTTTTATTTCACTCTGACGCCGCCGCTCGCCTTTCCGATCGAGGTTGCGGCCGCCGACGCGCAACAAGCGCAATCATCAGGTAAGTTGCCGCCGCCACCATGATAGAATCGCATGCGGGGATGCCGGTTAATGTCAACGCCCCACGAATACTGAGCGTCGCCGTGCCAATACCTGCCGCCCAGGCGATGAAGGCAGGCACGCCGATGGCCGGGCGCATTTCCAGATCACTGACATTGAACGCCTGGCCGCGCAAAAAGAAATCCGTCACATAAATGCCGGCGATGGGCGGAATGGATACGCCAAGCACCAACAGGAACGGCACAAAATATTGGGTAATCCCCAACAGCGCGCCGAGGGCGCCCATCGCGCCGACGCAAAGCACGATCAGGCGAAAGGGGGCAGTTTTGACCAAGGCGGAGAAGAACAAGGAAGATGAATAAAGATTGCCCACATTGGTCGTCCAGGCCTTAAAGACCAGAAACAGCAGCGCCACGCCGCCAAGCCCTAAGGCCAGCATCATCATCATCAGATTGCTTTCCTGGGTGGCGATGCTGGCGATGGCGACCATCATGAACATCACCGGCAGGCAGATGGCGTAGGTGAATATGGCGGCACAGCGGCCATGATTGGCTGAACGGGCAAAGCGGGCAATGTCCGGAAAAATGATGGTGCCGACGGAGGGGCCCCCGACTACCGCCGAGATGCCGATGCCGAGCGCCGACGCCGTGCCATTGCCTCCATAGGCAAGCAACTCGCTCAAGGAATGGTCCTTGACGGCAAGCCAGGTGATAATCACGAGGAGAAGGAGCAGCAGCGGTACGGCCAGATCGGCCAGACGAGAAATGGCCTTAAAGCCGAATACCGTCGTCACCACCATCAGCACACCGCCGGCGAAGGTAAAGACGCGGCTTGATATATGTATCTCCCAGGTGGCGCTCAACATCTGCGCCAGGGTATCGCCGAACAGTTCCGCAGTTACGGCGAACCAGCCGATGAGGCTGACGGCGAGAATGAGATTGATCGCCCGGGCGCCGATCCGCCCAAACGGAAACTGGGTGATCATGGACGTCGGCAGATGGCTTTTGGCGGCCACCGTCGCGGTCAACGAGGCGATGGCGGCAAGAATGGCGGCGCCGGCGAAGAAGGCGATGGCGCCGTTGCGCAACCCCATCGAACTACCGATCTGCACGCCGACCAGGAATCCCGGCAGCGCCAACACGATGCCGATTTTGACCAGTGCGATCGTCCACCAGGCAATCCGCTGCTCCTGGGGTACGGGTGCGTCGGTGAATTCCGCGCCCGGCCGGCTCAGCCCCTGTGTCTCCGCCATTGTCAGATTCCCGTATTCTTCGACCACAGTCTAATCCACCGGATGCTTAAGTCCAGCCCGGGCGCGCCGCTGGTTTCTAGCCGTCAACGGATGAAAAAGCCCGCCATTCCCCCCGCTGGCGCGGGGAGGAATGGCGGAATGCACACGCTAGAACTTATAGATGGCCTCAATGCCATAGCTTCTCGGCATGTTCGGGGTACGCAGCCGATTGCCGGTTTCCGACACGCGGGTGGCGCGGCGGGTGTTGCTCAGGTTCTTGCCCCAGGCGGCCACGCTCCAATTTTCGCCCTCAAGCGCAAGGCGGCCGCTGAAGAAATCGGCGGACTGGGTGCGAATGGTGTTGACCAGGTCGAAATAGTAGCCGCCATGACGGCGGTAATCGCCATGGATCACTACGTCCATGCCATCCGACACCGGCACTGTGTAGGTGGCGCCTAAGTTGAAAGTAAAGCCGGGCACCAGTGGCGAATGCTTGCCGACGGCGCTGGACACGTCGCCAAGCGCCGGGTCCAACGGAACAATCTTGCGGATGGTCGTTTCGGCAACGCCGATGCCGGCCGTCAGATCCAAGTTCTCCACCGGACTTGCCTGCACCTCAAGATCCATGCCGTGAATATCGGTTTTGGGAATATTCACCGCGCCGCGGCGGAATTCCGTCGGCGTCACGACCACGAACGACAGCTGCTGATTGCGCAGATCGGTGAAAAAGGCGCTGGCGTTAACAGTCAGCGCGTTATCGAGGAAACTGCCCTTAAAGCCCAACTCGTAGTTCCGGCTCTCTTCGTTGTCGAACTCGGTGCTCTGGGTATAGCCGCCGGAACGGAAGCCGGTCGAATAGGTGATGTAGGCCAGGAAATCCTCGGTCCACTTGTAGGACAACTGCAGCTTGGGCTGAAGCTGCGTGAAGGTAGCCTCGGCATAGTTGCTGACCACGGCCAGCGTGTTCTCGTTGTTCTGCTTGTCGTGGTCATAGCGCAGACCGACCAGGGCGTTGAGTTTTTCCGTGATGTCATAGCTCGCTTGCCCGAACACCGCCCAGGCCTCGCGGTCGGTGACGTTGAGCTGATTGAGGATCGATCCGCTGGGCAGACCGCCTTGAGGATTGGTCGGATGCTGCGCCCCGACGATCACCCGTTGTCGATCCTGGCGATCCTGATAAAAACCGCCGAAAATCCATTGCAGCGGCCCTTCGCCGGTGGACGTGAACCGCACTTCCTGGTTGAACACATCCTGGTCGAAATTCAGATCCTGGGCAACCACCGGATTGGGTGTGTAATCGCCGTCGCCGAAGTCATACTGGCGCACTTCGGCATAACCGGTGATGGAGGTGACGGTGACGCCATCGAAATCATAATCGATCTTGAACGAGACGTCGCGGAAGCTGGTCTCCTCGGTGCCCAAAAGGTTGCCGCGGAAGCCCGGATTTTTCACATCGTCAATCTTGGACAGATCGATGGTGCCCTGGGCATTGAGCGGCACGATATCGAGGAAGCAGCAGTAGCCGTCGCCATCGGTATAGGAGCCGCGCAGGCTGAGCTTGAGCCGCTCGCCGCGGTATTCCAGCCGGCCGCGGATGGAAGCCTGATCGTCCGGCGTGATGCGATCACCGGCGGCGCTTTTGATCAAGCCGTCGCTTTCGCGGTAATAGCCGGAGACGCGGGCAAAGAGCTTATCCTCGACGATCGGTCCCGACACCGCAGCAGCGACGCGGAAGGAGTTGGCGTTGCCGTAGCTGCCCTTGATCATGCCTTCCAGTTCATTGGTCGGCTCCTTGGTGGTGATCACGATGGCGCCGGCAATGGCGCCCTGACCATACAAGGTGCCCTGCGGTCCTTTCAGCACTTCGATCTGCTGAATATCCATCAGATCCTGGTTGATGAAATCGTTGGAGCCCACTTGCACGCCGTCGACCACGAATGCCACCGGCGGCAAGGCCCCCTGGGCGCTGGCGATGCCGCGCATGGTGAGGAAGGTTTCATTGGTGCGGAAGGTTTCGCGCACCAAGAGATTTGGCGTTAAGTCCACAAACCCGCGCAGCGACGTGATATTGGCATTCTCGATCGTCTTTGCGGTAAAGACCGTGACCGTTTCGGGAATGCTTTGCAGACGCTCCTCGCGTTTGCGCGAGGTGACGACAATTTCTTCAAAGGCGGTTGTTGGCGCGGCCGCCGTAGCGACAACCGGAAGCGCCAGCGCCGTCAACACGGTGCTCGCCAGCAAGGTTTGAGAGATGGTCAGCTTACCCTTAGACATTTTCATTAGTCCTCCCGTCTGGATGCAAAAAGTAGGGTCATCATTACGCACACACAAGGGCGGCGGCGGTCATGCCGCGCAGCCCGTCATTTCTTCACTCAGCCGCAAGGCGCCCGCCGCCTTTACGCGCAGCCTGACCGCGCCGCCCGGCACATAGGCGAGCGGCACTTCCTCGATATCGGTAATTTCTACGCCGCGGGCATCCGCACCGGCGGCCACCGCGGATTTGATCGCTTGTTCCTTGGCCTGGGCAATGGCGGCGTCGCGGCCGATCGCGCTATAGGAAAACACCCCTTCGATCTCACCGCCGATCTGTGCTATGGAGGCGCCGACGGCGTTGGCCACCGCCGCATGCTCCGGCACGATCACCTGAGAAGCGCCGGCCAACGGCTGCGACACCAGAATGGAGCCGCCGCCCACCAGCACCAGCGGCGTCGGCTCGGCGCTGGCCTTCATGCGGTCAATGCCTTCTTCGATCTTGGCGTGAATGAGCGCCACGGCATCCTTGACAAGCTGAGGCGCAAGCCCGGCAAGGCGCGACCGATCGCCCACATCGGCATAGCCGGCGGCGACGGCGATGTCGGTGGCGGTGACCGTGTCGCCGCCGAAAATCAAGGCTTTTTCCGTGATCCGATAGCCGACGGATTGCGGGCCGATGGTCAGCGGGAGCGTCGTCGAGACGATG
Source organism: Pseudomonadota bacterium (assembly GCA_003577275.1). GTDB lineage: Bacteria > Pseudomonadota > Alphaproteobacteria > Sphingomonadales > Govanellaceae > PRO5. The sequence goes on along the minus strand of QEVO01000003.1, from coordinate 138,947 downwards.
CTGCCGCCACCGAGGCCCAGCGCCAGGATATCGGGCATGCGGAAATTGGTGCGCACCCCGCCGATGTCGGAGGTGATGGACGATTCGCGGGGGAAGCCGCCCGTAACGACGCCGATATCGGTGGTGGTGCCGCCGATGTCGGCGACGATGGCATCCTTGATGCCCGATAAATAGACGGCGCCGCGCATGCTGTTGGTCGGTCCGGAGGCAAACGTCAGCACCGGGTATTTTTCCACGTAGTCGGCGGCCATCAGCGTGCCGTCGTTCTGGCTGATGAAAAACGGCGCCTTGAGATTGAGCTGGCTGAGGGCGTCGCGGAAGGCGCGGACGACGCGGCCGGCGAGATCCGCCAAGCTGGCGTTCATGATGGCGGCGTTTTCACGCTCCAAAAGCCCCAGCCGGCCGATCTGGTGCGACAGCGTGATGGCGACATCGGGAATTTCATTGCGGACAATGGCCTCGGCGCGGCGCTCCATATCGCCGTTGACCGGGGAAAACAACGAGGAGATCGCCACCGAACGGATGCCGGCGGCGCGAAATGAGCGCGCGGCATCGGCAACGGCGGATTCATCCATGACGCTGTTTAATCTGCCGTCATACTGATAGCCGCCCCTGACCATGACACCATGGCCGCCCACCGCCGCCTTGATATCCTCGGGCCAATCCACCATTGGCGGCAGGCCTTTAGTGGCGGGCAGGGCAATGCGAATGACGCCGACGTGTTGCAAATGCCGCCGCTCCACAAAGGCATTGGTGAACTGCGTGGTGCCGATCATCACGCATTTGATGTCGGATACCTGCGCCGCCGCTTCCTGCATCACGGTCTTAATAGCATTGATGATGCCGTCGCTGACGTTGGAGGTGGTTGGCGATTTATAGGCGGCGCGCACCGTGCGTCCCTGCATCAGCACCGCATCTGTATTGGTGCCGCCGACGTCAATGCCTATGCGCAGACTTGAATGCCAGTCCATGAAGCGCAAAAACCCCAGCCCGTATTTAAATTTAAGGTAGGAATATTTTTTTTAAGCCGCCCATCGTCATGGGCAGGGAGTATTCCTAATTGCCGGGCGGCAAAACAGACGCCGCGGCGGGTGGGACAGCCGTTTTAAGGAAGGATGGAGAGGGGGGAGCGGACGCACAGACAGCCCCCTCGAACGAGGGATATTTTTTGCAGAGAATTGTTATTTATCAGTACGTTAAATCTATTAGACGCCACCTATTCACCGCAGCCCCCGGCGTTGGGCTTCGCGCACGGCTTCGGTGCGCGAGGAGACGCGCAGCTTCGCGTAAATGCTCTTCAAGTGATATTTGACAGTGTTTTCCGTCATATTGAGTATGCGGCCGATCATCTTGTCCTGATATCCTTCCCCAAGCTGCCGCAGCACATCCAATTCCCGCGGCGTGAGCTGGCGGGGGCTGGGCGGGCGGTGCGTCTCGCTCAACTCCTTCAGGAGCGCGGCGGCATAAGTCTTGACGCTCTTAAACGGCTCCGTCATCGGCGCGCGCCGGATAAAGTGACGTAAGAGAGCGGCGCAACCGTCGCGCTCCTCATGGAAAATGCGCACGTACCCGGTTTCCCGGCATTGCGACAAAACTTCGGCGATGAGCTCAACGGCGGCGTCCTCATCTCCCGACGCCTGCAGCGCCAAGGACCGCATGGTGTTGAGACGGGCGGTGGCGCGCACATTGCCCGACTTTTGCAAGACGGGAGCGATGCGGCCAAGCTCGGCGACGGCCTCCTGCGGCCGGCCAGCGCGCAAAGCCAGCGAGGCGCGAGCGAGAAAGACCAATTCCTGCTCCCGCCACGTGGTGTCGCTTTCCGCCGCGCCAAGATAGGCGTCCAGCCGCCAGTCCGTGGCTTGGGCGATTTTTGTTGCCCGCTCAACCAGTCCCGCGCGCGTCAAAAACAACATCTCCGCCGCGCGCAGGAAGGTCATAAGCCCGGACAGGCCGCGATTGTCGGCATCCTGCTGAGCCTTGGCGATAATGCCCAAAGCGCTTTCCGGTCCCTTGTCGACGAAAGCAAGGGAAGCGGCGGTCAGACAGGCGGACGCATAAATGTCCATCCAGGCCTCCATTGTCTGCAACCGGCCCAGGACGCTGGCCACATGATGGCGCGCCACGGTCAGCTCGTTGCGTTCATAATGAAGCTCGGCCACCAGAGGATGAATGAGCAAAGGCTTGCTGCGGTCCGAGGAAAAATACTGCTGGGTGACAGTCTTGGCTTCAAGATAGCTGGCCGCTGCCGCCGCCGGCTTGCCTTGCGCAAAGGCGATAACGCCAAGGTGCAGGTGAACGAACACCACGCCGTGCCAGACCTGTTCGCGGCTATAGTGGGCGAGCGCCTCCAGACCATAACGCCGCGCCTTTTCGAAATGGCCGCGCTGGTGACAGGACAGACAGAGCAGGGTTTTGACATGCCCGGCGTAGAATTCGCTTTCCCGATAGGCGTCGCCAAGGATTTTCTCGTAATAGGCCAGGTAGGTATCGCTGACGGCGCGGCAATCGTTGACCTGCAGCGTCGCCTCAACCATCAGGGCATCGCTGCGCAGCGCCGTCGCATCGCCGCCGTCGCGATCACGAGTAAAATCGGCGGTGGTTTCTCGGACGCGGTGAAACAGGGCTCGGGCATCGGCCATGCGGCCTTCCTTGAGCAGCACCAAGGCGCGCAACAGCGCCAGACGAGGACAGCGGTCGAGCAGATCCTGGGACAACAGCCGGCTGACCGACTGTGAAATCGCCAGACCATGGCGCAGCCATATCTGGACTCCGCCCGCCGCCTCGATGATTTGCGCCTCCAGTTCCCGATCGCCAGCCTGGTCTGCTTGCCTGATGGCGGGCAACAGGCGTCCGGTTTGCGCGTACCACCGCGCCGCCTTGTCATGCAGCTCCGCCTTCCGGGCCGGCGCCGCTCGCGCCAATTCCAGCAGCAGAAATTCCTTCAAGATGGGGTGCAGACGATAAATGCCGTCGCTGCCCTCATGGGGCAGCAAAAACGGCCGCAACGGTTCGCAATTCAACAGCACCGACCAATCGGCCGATGGGCCGCACACTTCGCGAATGTCCTGATCCGACAGATGCAGCATCACCGCCGTTTCCATCAACAGCGTGCGCACCTGTTCGGGAAAGGCGCGCAGCACTTGATCCGACAAATATTCAATGATTTCTTCCGTCAACCCCGACATCGCCGTGATGCCGGGAAGGCGCGCCGGATCCTGGTTGAGCCACGAGCGCAGCAATTGCAAGGCGACCGGCCAGCCTTGCGTCAAGTCCTCGACCCGCTGAATATCGGGCTTCGACAGGCGGCCGTGAAAGATTTCCTCGATCTCGGCCGACGTGAAGCGCAATTGTGCGGGCCTGATCTCCTGCAGACGGCCCTGGGCATGCAATTGCGCCTGCGCCAAACGAGGCCGGGCGCGGCTGGCGATCAGCAGGTGAAAATTCGCCGGCGCCAGTCGGATCAAGGGGGCTATGACCGAGGCAATCGCGGCATCGTCCAACACCTCAAAATCATCGAGGATCAACAGCACTTTGTCATTGGCGTCGGCGATGATGTTCAAGAGCATGCCGAGCGCCGCCTTGGGCGACAGATCGGGCAGGGTTTCAATAAGCTGGCGCAGGCGGTCGCTAACCGGCAGGCCGCCTTTGGTCAGCGCATAGACGATGTATGTCAGGAGAATGGTCGGGCTGTTATCGTCCTCATCCAGGAACAGCCAGCCGACGGTGTGGCCGCGAGCCAGCAGCCGATCGCGCCATTGCGCCAGAAGCGTGCTTTTGCCATAGCCGCCCGGAGCTTCCAGCAGGGTCACGGTTTTGACCACACACGCCGCCAGCATCAAGCCGAGCGCTTGACGGGAAATTAGAAAAGCCGGCTGATTGACGGGTATCACTTTCGAGGCAATGAGCCAATTGGCGAAGGGCAGACCATGGCGGTCGGGAGTTACCGACCCGCTTTCCGGCCGATGGGGGGCGTCGTTGTTGGGGTTGGCACCCATGAGATACATGCACCATTCAGGGCTGATTTTGCTTTGCCGTCTCCTTTGAAATATAGGCTAGAACAATTGCCAATCCTATTCAATTTTTCCCTTCGGGCGGCATCGACGATATAAAATAATCAGCCGGCCCCACGAAGGGGCCGGCTGAGGTAACAAGCGGCGGCAGGCGATACCTAGTCCTCGATCTCGCCTCTGATGATCTGCGGGTCAGTGTAATCATCGCCAAGACGACCAATCTCGCCTAGCCAATATTCCAGCTCACGCTGCTTGATGGCATAGGTGCAGCCGTAAATATGGATCGGCGCAAAGGGAATCGTGTTGGCGATGCGCAACCCCACTCGCTCCCGTCTCGACTTTTTTGTGTTCGTGTCTACCACATCGCGCATTTCAAAGCGGCGGTAGGCAGCGGTATCGATGCCAAATTTCCCAAAAAGCGCGATACACGCTGCCTTTTCGGTAATGATATCCCAATCCGTTACCTGACAATTCAATAGCGGAGCTTGGGGGCCAACCAGCGTCTGGAAATAGGCCGTTTGTTTCTGACACCGGTTCGGAGCAGATGACTCATAGACCCGCATGACGAGATTGTCGCGGATGCCATGTTCCTTGTCCGAAATAAGCTCCGGCAGGTCTTCCAACTGATCATTCTTGGCATAAAGATTGGTGGGCAGTTCGCCGTGCAAGGCCGCCCCCGGGAGAATCAGGTTGACGATGCTGGCCGTGGTTACCGCATCGATGTAGGTGTTGAAATCGGGTGAAATGAAGCCCAAATCCACCTCATCATAATTACCCGGGCCTATGTGGCGCCCATTCTCATCCACGGTGAGAATGCTATAGGCCTCTATGCACATGGAGACATAATTTTTCTGCTCCTCGTTGGGATTTGGAACATAGACATATTGGCCTCCTTGCGGCTCGTAGTAGAGAATTTGACCGCCGTTGAAGCTGTATCGGTACTCCTCGCCAATTTTTTTACAGATCAACCGGCGTAGATCTATGATGAGAGGTTGGTTCTTGTGACATTGGTAAGCCAAGATGGCGCGAAATGGGCCATAGAACACATGGGTTGGATAGGAAACTTCCAACTGCTTGACCCTGAACGGCTGCATGATTTGCTTATAGATCGATACCGAAAGCTTGTTTTGATGCAGCGTTTCATTAACGATCGCGCCGCTTTCCGGATTAAATTCCACCCCTTCCTGCTGGCAGGAATACTTCACGACGTATTTCATATAATTATAGGAGCACTCCGCAATCGTGGACACAACCCCTCTGCGAACCTGCTCCGGCATCGTGACATCGATGTCTTCGGGAACCGAGGACAGGCCAAAGCAATCCATGTGCCGGATGTGACGGAGCGTGTATATCTTGCAGCAGGTAAGATACTGCAGGGCAGTGTGCGGGGCGAAAATATCTATCTTCCAGCTCTTGATGAAACTTTCCGCTCTCGCGCAGATGCGCAAGAAATTGACTGCGCCCTTCTCATCTTCCACCTGAGAGGGGGCGGTGAAGAGTTCCTGCAGAAAACTATCCAGCAACTTTGCCTTCTTCTCCCAGAAAGCCGGATAGCCCCCAATTTTTTTGGGTTTGTCTTTATTATAGGATGTCACCCAGTCCTTATATGTCCTAAACGTCTCGAACTGTTGCGTGCTGACCAGTTCCAACCGCTTTTCTGCATAACAGGCGATGGCGCTTTCGATGCCGTCGATTGAATAGTACGTCAGCAAGTGGTCCCATAAGCCATTATAAAGATCGAGCACGAAAGGCACTCGCCACTGGCAGCCGGCGTCATTGATGGCGGCGTCAAGATTATGCAGGTTGCCCGACAAGAGATCGTAGATGGCCTCCGTCGCGCAATATTCATAAAAGCGCTCCAGATAGATCGAGGCATAGTCGGGACCAACCTCTACAATCTCGACCTTTTTCTTGGCCTTTGGCGTTTTTCCCTTGAGCGGCTTTGACGGATTGCGTTCTTCTTCCGCTATCCTCACGATGCATATATTAAAGAACTCCACGATAAGTTTGATGTGATATTCCCCGCTCACCGAGCTGGTGGCGACATTTTTTTTCGCGTCCGTCAGCCATGCCCGCAATTTTGCCGACACGCGCGAGTCGCACTGATCGATCTTGCCCGCAGCCAGACTTCCGGGATGCAGCTTATTGTTCTCCGTTTCTGGCGGTTGCTGTTCGAGCAGACTGCGTAGCATCACTTCCGCGATATAACGCAACTGATCGGTATATTCCTTTGCCTGAGAGTTGCCTGAGTTTCGAAGGTCGCTCAGAGTCAAATTCTGTTTGCTAAGAAGTACGGCAAGCAGATCATCTTCATTCATCTCATATCTCCAATCTTTGCCGCGGCGAAAAGCCGCCCATGACATCAGGCCGACGGATCGGCCGGTTGCCGAAAGACGAGAGGAGATGGAATGTGTGATGGGATTTATGACGGTAATTGCGCGGCCAGAGTTGATATCCTGGCGCCGACTGTCGTCTCTACCTTGAATTGTAAATTGAAGCTTCCCGCCGCCACCTCGAGGATAGCGGCGGCATGCCGCCGGGACTGCGGCGGCGCCGGCGCGCCGCCCCATCTGACACCGAAAATTTATATATTATTGGGTATGCCGCATTCTTTATCGCTGGGGAGAAGCGGACGGAGCGCTCTCCAGGTGTCAATAGCAAGCCTTGGTGATGGCGTTCAAGGCCGCCGAGAAGCCGTTTAAAGAGTAGCGGTCAGAGGTCTTGGTGCCTCGCGCCGATTCGCCCTCGACGACGATCTTGCTGCCCTTTTTCATGGCCGCGGTCATTTCCTGATCCTGCTTGTCGTCATAGGCCCAGGCGCGATCGCCCTCGGTGAACAGACGGAAGCTCCTCTTATCGATGCGGGCGGTGGCCACGCTGTCCTTCTTGAAGGGATAGCCCACCACCACATTGACCTGGTTCCTGATCTTGGCCTGCGGCCAGTGGGTGATGATGATGTAAATTTCCCCCCGCTTGACGCTTTTCGGGGCGGTTTCCTTGGGCACGGAGATCATATAGCAGTTCTTTTCACCCTTATCGCGGCGCTCCACGAAGGCGTCCCAGTCGCGAAACCCGCCCAGGAATTCCCGGCCCTTGGCGGCGGCCGGCGAAACGCCAAGCGCCAGAGAGACAGCGACGAAAAGAAAAGCTGATTTTATGCCGATACGCGCCATGGTTTATGAAGAGCCCCGGTTTTGCCCATGCCTAGATGGGAACTTTGTCGGAATTTTGATGACATCCGCCACGCCATCCCAGCCGTTGATAGGTTGGCGCTATAAAAAGCATAGAAAGAAAGACTTTGACAAGAGCGAGCGCCGCCGACACGGTGGGCTCGCCGGTTTTTGTTGAGATTTTGCCGCCGGCGCAGTAGGTAAGGCCCGGTTCTTTGGAAATGGGAGGCGCTTTTTTGCCATGAAAAAGGTCTATGCGGATGCGGCCTCGGCCCTCGCCGGGCTATTGCGGGACAACATGACGATCATGGCCGGGGGGTTCGGCCTGTGCGGCATCCCGGAGAACCTCATCCTGGCGATCAAGGAATCGGGGGTGAAGGGCCTGACCGCCATTTCCAACAACGCCGGGGTCGACGGCTTCGGGCTGGGGGTGCTCCTGAACACCCGGCAGATCGCCAAGATGATTTCCTCTTACGTGGGCGAGAACAAGGAATTCGAGCGCCAGTACCTGTCGGGCGAGTTGCAGCTGGAATTCAACCCCCAGGGCACGCTGGCCGAGCGCATCCGCGCCGGCGGCGCCGGCATTCCCGCCTTCTACACCAAGACCGGGGTCGGCACCCTGGTGGCCGAGGGCAAGGAATTGAAAGAGTTCAACGGCGAAACCTACGTCATGGAAACCGGCCTCACCGCCGACCTTGCCATCGTCAAGGCGTGGAAGGGCGATAAGGAAGGCAACCTCGTTTATCGCAAGACGGCGCGCAACTTCAACCCGATGATGGCCACCGCCGGCCGCGTCACCGTGGCCGAGGTGGAGGAACTGGTGGAGGTGGGCGAGCTCGCCCCCGACTGCATCCACACCCCCGGCATTTTCGTCGACCGGATCATCAAGGGCACACATTACGAAAAGCGCATCGAGCAGCGCACCGTGCGCAAGCGGGCTTGAAGGGGGGGAACGGACAATGGCGTGGACACGCGATCAGATCGCCGAACGGGCGGCCCGGGAACTGCAGGACGGCTTTTACGTCAACCTCGGCATCGGCATTCCGACTTTGGTCGCCAATTACATCCCGGCCGGCATGAAGGTGACGCTGCAATCGGAAAACGGCATGCTCGGCATGGGGCCATTTCCCTATGAAGGTGAGGAAGACCCCGACCTCATCAACGCCGGCAAGCAGACCATCACCGAACTGCCGCAGACCAGTTATTTCTCCTCCGCCGACAGTTTCGCCATGATCCGCGGCGGCCATATCGATTTGTCGATCCTGGGGGCGATGGAGGTCTCCGAACATGGCGATCTCGCCAACTGGATGATCCCCGGCAAGATGGTCAAGGGCATGGGCGGCGCCATGGACCTGGTGGCCGGCGTCAAGCGCGTGGTGGTGATCATGGAACACGCCTCCAAGGACGGCGCGCCCAAAATCAAAAAGCAGTGCGCGCTGCCCCTGACCGGCGTGCGCGTGGTGGACCGTATCATCACCGACCTGTGCGTCATGGACGTGACAGAGGATGGCCTGAAGCTCACCGAACTCGCCCCCGACGTCAGCGTCGAGGAAGTGAAAGCCAAAACCGAAGCGCCGTTTAAGGTGGCGGCAGGGGTGAAGTAGGGAACTTTACCCCGCCGCAATCGCCAAGGTAGACCCATTGGGTATGGAATTCTACCCATTCGCCAAGGCACTTCACATCGTCAGCTCGACCATTTTATTTGGAACGGGCCTTGGTACTGCATTTTTCCAATACCGCAGCCGACTGACCACTGATCTACACGCCCGACATCTCGTTACGTCGACTACCGTCAAAGCAGACTTTCTATTTACCGCGCCGTCCGGACTCATACAGCCACTCTCCGGCATTTGGTTGATCGTGGTGGCCGGATATGATTGGAACGAGCCTTGGCTAGTAGTCAGTTATGGCCTTTATGTTCTGGCGGGCCTTTGCTGGCTTCCTGTTGTGTGGATCCAGTTAGAGTTAAAGCGATTATTAGATGTTGCTTTGCGCACCAACTCTCCCTTGCCAGCTCGTTACGATCAATTATTTCGTCTTTGGTTCTGGTTGGGCTGGCCAGCATTCTTAAGTCTTATCATGGTGTTCTACCTAATGGCAGCAAAGCCTACATGGTGATGCGGGTTCTCATTATCGGTGCATATGGCCATTTCGGCCGATACATCTCACGTGCCCTTGCCACTAATTCAAAGATTAAGCTGATCCTGACTGGCAGATCGCTGGCCAAAGCAGAAGCGTTGGCATGTCAACTTAATGCATCCAACCCCATTATCAGCACGGCCCTAGACATTTCCAAAGATTTCTCGAACGCTTTGACAACACTGACTCCTGATCTAGTAATCCATACGTCCGGACCGTTTCAGGGCCAAGATTATACTGTGGCGGAAGCTTGCATTAATCATGGGTGTCATTATCTGGATCTTGCGGATGGACGAGAATTCGTTAGTGGCATCTCATGCTTGCATCAGCGCGCCTTAAATGAGGGTGTCGCTGTCATCAGTGGCGCCAGCACCGTACCCTGCTTCACCGCGGCGCTGCTTGACCACTATCTCTCTCATTTTCAGTCCCTTGAAGATGCAGAGTATGGCATTGCTACGGCCCATGCGCTTAATCCAGGACTCGCTACCATGCGGGCTATATTAAGTTATGCAGGAAAGCCCATAAAATCCATAAAGAGGGGTGATGAGAAATGGGCTTTCGGCTGGCAAGGTCTTTACCTAAGGCCGCTTCCCGGCATAGGGTGGCGTGTATTCAGCCATTGTGACGTACCAGATTTAACCTTATTCCCAGAACGTTATCCTTCGCTAAAGAGTCTTCGTTTTTGCGCCAGCCTGGAAGTGCCTTTCCTACATCTTGGATTGTGGTTGTTATCATGGCTAGTGCGTCTTGGCTTGGTGCAATCTCTCTCTACTTTCGCTCCACTTATGAAGAGCGTGTCAGAATGGTTCAATTGGCTTGGAAGCGATCGTAGTGGGTTTTACATGACCTTACGCGGCGTCAACTGCCAAGGAGAACCGCATAAGGAAACCTTCACTCTTATTGCCGAAAAAGGCGATGGGTTGAATATTCCGTGCATACCGGCCATCCTTATTGCAACGCGTCTGGCAGACGGTAGTTTAACGGTGCGTGGTGCGCAGCCCTGCATAGGACTGATTAGTTTGCATGATTATCTAAGCGCATTATCTAAATTTAGCATCAGTACAAACCTGCAATAACGACCGTTCCGCTCAGGCCAGATTGCCCTTCTCCAGCCTACGGTTCCCAACATTAGTGAGGCGGATGAGATGACCGTGGTGCGCACTTCACCTCACCCTCACCCTCACCCTCACCCTCTCCTCGAAGGAGAGGGAAAACTACTTCCTACTTCCTCTCCCTCGATGGGAGAGGGTTGGGGTGAGGGTGGCGATTGTACAAATAAATCCACGCCTGGCGCAGATGTCCACGCGCGTCGGTGACGGTGACAATCTGGCGGCGGAAAAGATAAGGCGCGACATCGCGCGAGCCGCAGCCTTCGTAATCATCCAGCTTTTTCAAGATGGCTCGACTGCGCAAGTAAAACACCGCGCCAGTTACTTTGTCAGCGGGATCGGCGGACGCCACCACGGCGGGATAATGCGCCGGACGATAAAGCCGGCCCTGGAACGTGGCGCGGCCAAGATACGTAGCATGACGCCATAAATAGCGCGCCAAGGGATGCGCCCGCTTATCCTTCAGCGTGCCATAGACGAAGAGAAGGTCAACGGTTTCGTTCATACGCCAAATTGGGGCTAAGCCATCGTTCAGCCTGCTGCACGGTCACATTGCGGCGCGCGGCGTAATCCGCCACCTGATCGCGGCCGATCTTGCCGACGCCGAAATAATGCGCTTGCGGGTGGGCGATATAATAACCCGACACGCTGGCCGCCGGCCACATGGCGAAATTTTCCGACAACGCGATGCCGGTGTTCTCCGTGGCGTTGAGCAAGCGAAACAGCTCGGGCTTTTCCGAATGATCGGGGCAGGCCGGATAACCCGGCGCCGGGCGGATGCCCTGATATTGCTCGCGGATCAAGTCTTCGTTCGACAAATTTTCATCTGCCGCATAGCCCCAGAATTCCCGGCGCACCCGTTCGTGCATCCGCTCGGCGAAAGCTTCCGCCAGGCGGTCGGCCAGCGCCTTTAATAGAATCGCGCTGTAGTCATCGTGTTTTGCTTCAAACGCCTTGGCGCGCTCGTCCACGCCGTGGCCGGCGGTGACGGCAAAGCCGCCAATATAGTCCCGATAACCCGCCGCTTCTGGCGCGACAAAATCAGCAAGACACAAATCATGGGCTCCTTGGCGTTTATCCACTTGCTGACGCAGGAAATGCGCCACGCCCGCCGCCGCGCCGCGCTCATCATAAAGCGCCACATCATCGCCTATACTACTGGCGGCCCAGAAGCCGATAACGCCCCGGGGCTTCAGCCACTTCTCGGCAACGATGCGCGCCAGCATGGCTTGCGCGTCGGCAAACAAGGAACGGGCGCTCTCGCCCACCGTCGGGTCGTCTAGAATCTTCGGGTAATTGCCGGCCAATTCCCAGGTGCGGAAAAACGGCGTCCAGTCGATGCGGCTGACCAGCTCCTGCAAATCGTAGTCTTCAAACACCTTCAATCCGAGGAACGTCGGCCGCGTCGGCGCATAGGCCGACCAATCCACCGGAAATTTACGGGTTCGCGCCTCAGACAAGGACAAGAGCCGCTCCTCGCGGTCGTTGGCGGCGCGCTTGGCGCGCAGCCGCGCGTACTCGTCGGCCACGTCGGCGGCGAATTTATCGCGCATGGCGTTGCTGAGGAGCGAGCCCGCCACGCCCACGGCGCGGGAAGCATCCAGCACATGCACGGTGGGACCACTGTAACAGGGCGCGATTTTCACCGCCGTGTGCACTTTCGAGGTGGTGGCGCCGCCGATGAGCAGCGGCTGCGTAAAACCCTGCCGCTCCATTTCCGCGGCCACCGTGCACATTTCCTCCAACGACGGCGTGATCAGGCCGGAAAGCCCGATGATGTCGACCTTCTCGGCCTGCGCCGTCTCCAAAATCTTATCGGTGGAGACCATGACGCCGAGGTCGATCACCTGATAGTTGTTACATTGCAGCACCACGCCGACGATATTCTTGCCGATGTCGTGCACGTCGCCCTTCACCGTCGCCATCAGGATCTTGCCCTTCACCTCGCCGGCGGATTTCTCCGCTTCGATGTAAGGCAAGAGATGCGCCACCGCCTGCTTCATGACGCGCGCCGACTTGACCACCTGCGGCAAAAACATCTGGCCCGAGCCGAACAAGTCGCCGACGACGTTCATGCCATCCATCAGCGGCCCCTCGATGACATCCAAGGGCCGCGTGGTTTTCAGCCGCGCTTCCTCGGTATCGGCGTCTATGTAGGTGGTGATGCCTTTGACCAGCGCGTGGGCGAGGCGCTTGTTCACCGGCAGCGCGCGCCAGGCTTCATCCTCCACCGCCTTTTCCGCCGCGCCGCCCTTGTACTTGTCGGCGATTTCAAGGAGCCGATCGGTGGCGTCCGGCCGGCGGTTCAAGATCACGTCCTCCACCCGTTCCCGCAGTTCGGCGGGAATTTCCGAATAAATGGCGATCTGCCCGGCGTTGACGATGCCCATATCCATGCCGGCGTCGATGGCGTGGTAGAGAAACACCGAGTGCATGGCTTCCCGCACCCGATCGTTGCCGCGAAACGAAAACGAAATATTGGAAACGCCGCCGGAGACGTGGGCATGAGGCAGCGTTGCCTTGATGCGCCGCGTCGCCTCGATGAAGGCGAGGCCATAACCGTTGTGCTCCTCGATCCCCGTCGCCACGGCGAAGATGTTGGGATCGAAGATGATGTCTTCCGGCGGGAAGCCCACCTTTTCGGTCAGGAGCTTATAGGCGCGGGCGCAGATATCGACTTTACGTTCCACGGTATCGGCCTGGCCCGCTTCATCGAAGGCCATCACCACCACCGCCGCGCCGTAGCGCCGCACTTTACGCGCCTGGGCAAGGAATGCCGCCTCGCCTTCCTTCAAGCTGATGGAATTGACGATGCCCTTGCCCTGCAGGCACTTCAGGCCCGCTTCGATCACCGACCACTTGGATGAGTCGATCATCACCGGCACCCGGCAAATGTCGGGCTCAGACGCGATCAGGTTCAAAAACGTCACCATGGCGGCCTCTGAATCGAGCATAGCCTCGTCCATGTTGATGTCGATCACCTGCGCGCCCGCTTCCACCTGCTGGCGCGCCACGTCGAGCGCCGCCGTATAATCACCGGTGAGAATGAGCTTCTTGAACTTGGCCGAGCCGGTGACGTTGGTGCGCTCGCCGATGTTGATGAAGGTGGCGGTTTGCGTCATTGCACGCTCGCCAACGGTTCAAGACCGGATAAGTGCAGCACCGGCTTGTGGGGTGGCGGGACGCGGGGTGGAACGCCCTGCACCGCCTCGGCGATGGCGCGGATGTGATCGGGCGTGGTGCCGCAGCAGCCGCCGACGATGTTGACAAGACCAGCGCGGGCCCATTCGCCGATGTGGCGCGCCATGTCATCGGGCGTCAGATCGTAGCCGCCCAACTCGTTGGGCAGGCCGGCGTTGGGATGGGCCGAAACATGGGCGTCCGCCACCCGGGACAAGGTTTGAATGTGCTGCCGCAGCTCCTTCGGTCCCAGCGCGCAGTTCAAGCCAATAGACAGTGGTTCAGCATGCGACACCGAATACCAGAAGGCGTCCGCCGTCTGACCGGACAGCGTGCGGCCCGAAGCGTCGGTGATGGTGCCGGAAATCATGATTGGCAGACGAACGTTTTTTTCATCAAAAGTTTCCAGCACCGCGACGATGGCGGCCTTGGCGTTCAGGGTATCAAAGATGGTCTCGATCAAGATAATATCCGCGCCGCCGTCAATCAGCGCCGCCGTGGCTTCGCGATAGGCATCGTGCAATTCATCAAAGGTGATGTTGCGCAGACCCGGATTATTGACATCGGGCGACAACGACGCGGTGCGATTGGTGGGCCCCAGCACGCCCGCCACATAGCGCGGCCGGCCATCCTTGGCTTGCGCTTCATCGCAGGCGGCGCGGGCCAGCCGCGCTCCTTCGCAATTGAGTTCGCCCGCCAACGCTTCCATGCCGTAATCGGCCATGGATACCCGCGTCGCGTTAAACGTGTTGGTCTCGATAATATCGGCGCCGGCCGCCAGGTAGGCCTCGTGGATGCCGCGGATGATGGCGGGCTGGGTCAGCGTCAGAAGATCGTTGTTGCCCTTTACGTCCCGCTTCCAGGAGGCAAAGCGCGCGCCGCGATAGGCCGCCTCATCGAGCTTGTGGCGCTGGATCATGGTGCCCATGGCGCCGTCGAGCACCAGGATATGCTCTTTCAACAGCGCCGGCAGCAGCGCCAGACGTTCATCGCGGGTCATGTTTGTTTCTCCTCCGGCCGCAGGCCTAAGGTGTGGCAGATGGCGTAAGTCAGCTCGGCGCGATTGAGGGTATAGAAATGAAACTCCTTGACGCCGCCGTCGTACAAGCGCCGGCATAATTCCGCCGACACCGCCGCCGCCACCAGTTGCCGGGTGGCGGGATGGTCGTCCAGGCCCTGGAATAACTCGGCCAGCCATTTAGGCACGCTGGCGCCGCAACGGGCGGCAAAACTAGTGATCCCCTTGAAGTTGGTCACCGGCATGATGCCGGGGACGATGGGAACGTGGATGCCGGCGGCCGTGGCGCGCTCCACCAGACGGAAATAAAGATCGGGATCGAAAAAGAACTGGGTGATGGCGCGGCTGGCGCCGTTATCCACCTTGCGCTTCAGGTTATCAAGCTCCGCCTGCCAATCGGCGCTGTCCACATGGCGTTCAGGATAACAGGCGACGCTGATGTCGAAGTCGCCGATGCGCTTCAAGCCGGCTACCAGCGCGGCGGCGTTTTCATAGCCCTGCGGATGCGGCGTAAACCGCGTATCGCCTTCCGGCGGATCGCCCCGAAGCGCCACCACATGGCGCACGCCTGCCGCCCAGTAGCGCCGCGCCACTTCATCCACCTCGTCGCGGCTGGCCGCCACGCAGGTTAAATGCGCCGCTGGGATGAGCGCGGTTTCCTGCAAGATACGCACAACGGTGTTATGGGTGCGCTCGCGGGTCGAGCCGCCGGCGCCGTAGGTCACCGAGACAAAGCGCGGATGCAGCGGCGCCAACGCCCGCACCGCTTCCCACAGCGTCTGCTCCATGGCCGCCGTTTTGGGCGGAAAGAATTCGAACGACACCGCGACATCGCCGGGCGCGAAGGCGAACAGGTTGGGGCGAAAGTCCGGCGGCGTCATGATGGGCGTCCTTCCCGATTATGTTTTGGTTTTCTCGCCGACCATAGAGTGACGGTGAGCTTCTTGCCTTTGCCTTTCAAATCCTCCACCGTCTCGGGCTCCAGTCGGGCGGCGCGAAACCAGCTCTTCACCTCGTCATGAGAAAAGCCCAACCGGCGGTGCGCCTGCTCGTCGCGCAGGAACTCGAACTCATGGGGCGCAAAATCGGCCACCACCACCCGCCCGCCGGGACGCAGGATGCGCGCCGTCTCGCGAATGGCGGCCAAGGGATCGTCGGCGAAATGCAGCACCTGGTGAAAGAGCACCAGGTCGATGGATTGATCGGCCAGCGCCAGATCGTACATGTCGCCCAGCCGTACCTGGCAGTTGGCAAAACCTTTACGCTCGATATTGGCGCGGGCCAGGGCCAGCATGTCGCGGCTTAAGTCGATGCCCACCGCGTGATCGGCATACTTGGCGAACAGCTCCAGCATGCGGCCGGTGCCGGTGCCGACATCGAGGAGATCGCCGATGGGCTTTTTGCCGACGATGGCCAGGAGCCGCTCCTCCACCTGCTCCTCGGGCACGTGCAGCGAGCGGATGCGGTCCCAGTCCTTGGCGTTGGCGCGAAAGTAGGCGGCCGCCGCCGCACCGCGCGCGGCGCGCACCTCGGCCAGCCGCTCCCGATCGAGCTCCATGGCCTCGTCGTTGGACGACAGATAGCCCAACAGAGCGCGGGCCATGGCCCCTACCCCATCGCCGTCGGCCAGGCGGTAGAACACCCAGGTGCCCTCGCGGAAACGGTTGAGCACCCCGGCCTCGCACAATAATTTCAGGTGGCGGGACACCCGGGGCTGGCTTTGCCGCAAGATTTGCGTCAATTCGCTGACCGTCAGCTCGCCCGATGACAAGAGCCCGAGTATCCTCAGCCGCGTCGGTTCGGCCACCGCCCTGAGCGCCGCCAGCAGCGCCTCGACGGCGATCGGCTGCTCCGTCGGCTCCTGGTTCCTGGTATCTGTGCGCCCTTGGGTCATGGCCGATATGGGTTCATGGTCAACATATAAAGAAATCTTTATATGTTCATCTAACCCGCCGGCCCCTGAAAGTCAAAGAGGATTTTTCACCACGTCCGCTCTTGGCCGTTTTCTTCTTGTGTGGTAACCGCTTGGCAAGGCCTTATGGCATAGAAGGCAACGCCGGCGAGCCATAACCGACCGGCGACGAAGAAGAGGAAACGCGGCGATGACCAGTCCGACACGGGGTTCGCAACGGATCGTGCCACTGCTGCTGGCGGCGGCCATGATGCTTGCCGGCTGCGCCAGCCGGCCGCCGGCCGATGATCCGGCGGCGCTCAGCGCTTTTCAGGAGCGCAACGACCCCTTAGAGCCCCTAAACCGGGCCACCCACGATTTCAATATGGCGTTCGACCGGGCGTTCATGAAGCCGGTGGCGCAGGTCTATCGCGCCATCCTGCCAACGCCGATCCGTCAGATGATCACCAATTTTCTGTGGAATCTGCAAACCCCGCTCATACTCGCCAACGACCTCCTGCAAGGCGAGATCGAGCGCGGCGGCGTAACCCTGGGGCGGTTTGCCGCCAACACCACCTTCGGCGTCGGCGGCCTGTTTGATCCGGCCACCGAATGGGGCATGGAGCGCCACACGGAAGATTTCGGCGAAACCCTGGCGGTGTGGGGCGTCGGCGAGGGATTCTATCTGGTGGTGCCGTTCCTCGGCCCCTCCAACCCGCGGGATTTCGTCGGCTTCGTTACGGAGTTTTTCATCGATCCGGTCAGCAACGAACTGCACGACCAGGATCTGTCCTATCTGAGCTACACCCGCACCGGGCTGGAAATCGTTGATTTCCGGGCGCGCAACATTGGAACCCTCGAGGATCTGGAACGCAACTCCACCGACTTTTACGCCGCCATGCGCAGCGCCTATCGCCAGAACCGCAAGTTCCGCATTTCCAACGGCGAGACGGAACCCAGCAAGGAAGAAGAAGATATCTTCGAGGAAGAGCCGGAAGAACCGAAATAGCGTGGTTGTGGGTCCGCTAACGCTTGACCCACACTACCATCCTACCACCCTTATGCCCGGGTCAGCTTCTTGTAGGTGATGCGGTGCGGCCGGTCGGCGTCGGCGCCGAGGCGGCGGTGGCGATCGGCCTCGTACTCCTGGTAATTGCCTTCAAACCACACCACCCGGCTGTCGCCCTCGAAGGCCAGGATATGAGTGGCGATGCGGTCGAGAAACCAGCGGTCGTGGCTGATGATGACGGCGCAGCCGGCGAAATCTTCGAGCACTTCTTCCAAGGCGCGCAGCGTTTCCACATCCAGGTCGTTGGTCGGTTCGTCGAGAAGAAGCACGTTGCACGGCTTGGCCAGCAGCTTGGCCATATGCACCCGGTTGCGCTCGCCGCCCGATAGCTGGCCGACCTTCTTCTGCTGGTCGGCGCCCTTGAAGTTGAAGGCGCCGACATAGGCCCGGGTCGGCAGCTCGCGCTTGCCGAACTGGAACATGTCGAGACCGCCGGAGACCTCCTCCCACACTGTCTTTTTGTCGTCCAGAGCGTCGCGGCTCTGGTCGACGTAGCCCAGATGCACCGACTCGCCGATGGTAAGCGAGCCCGAATCGGGCTTTTCCTGGCCCATGATGAGACGAAAGAGGGTGGTCTTGCCGGCGCCGTTGGGGCCGATGATGCCGACGATGCCGCCCGGCGGCAGGCGAAAATCGAGGTTTTCGAACAACAGCTTGTCGCCATAGGCCTTGGTCAGATGGTCGGCGATGATGACGGTTTGTCCCAGCCGGGGGGCGGGCGGCATGACGATCTGGGCGCGACCT
The DNA here is from genome assembly GCA_003577275.1 of Pseudomonadota bacterium. Classification (GTDB taxonomy): domain Bacteria; phylum Pseudomonadota; class Alphaproteobacteria; order Sphingomonadales; family Govanellaceae; genus PRO5. Next base: position 120,617 of record QEVO01000003.1, on the reverse strand, counting down.
TGCTGCGCCGTTTGCGAGCGCGCCACCAGTTCCTCATAGGCCTTGATGCGGGCCTTGCTTTTCGCTTGCCGGGCCTTGGGCGACTGCCTGATCCACTCCAATTCGCGGTCCAGCGCCCGCTGCCGGGCTTCCTCGGCCTTGCCTTCCTGCTCCAGCCGCTTTTGCTTCTGATCGAGCCAGGAGGAGTAATTGCCCTCCCATGGGATGCCTTGGCCGCGGTCAAGCTCCAAGATCCAACCCACCACGTTATCGAGGAAATAGCGGTCGTGGGTGACCAGGATGACGGTGCCGGGGTAGCCTTGCAGGTGTTTTTCCAGCCACGCCACCGATTCGGCGTCCAAGTGGTTGGTGGGCTCGTCCAACAGCAATAGATCGGGACGCTCCAGGAGGAGCTTGGCCAGCGCCACCCGGCGCTTCTCGCCGCCCGACAGATTGGCAACGGCGGCGTCCCCCGGCGGACAGCGCAGGGCGTCGAGCGCCAACTCCACCCGGCTGTCGAGATCCCAGGCGTCGGCGGCGTCGATCTTCTCCTGCAATTCGCCCTGCTCGGCGATGAGCGCGGCCATCTCGTCATCCGACAACTCTTCGGCGAAGCGGGCGCTGACCTCATTGAAACGGTCGATGAGGGCCTTGAGCGGGCCTAAGCCTTCCAGCACGTTCTCAAACACCGTTTTTGCCGGATCGAGCTTCGGCTCCTGCGGCAGGTAGCCGACCTTGGCCCCCTCGGCCGCCCAGGCTTCGCCGGTAAACTCGGGGTCTAGGCCGCCCATGATCCGCATCAGAGTGGATTTGCCCGAACCGTTGACGCCGATGATGCCGATCTTGGCCCCCGGAAAGAAGGACAGGGTAATGTCTTTTAGGACCTGTTTGCCGCCGGGATAGGTCTTATTGAGACCCTTCATGACGTAAACATATTGATAAGAGGCCATGGATTGACTTTCCTCGCTGCCGCAGGGGACGGATAGATACCCAATCGCCGCTGCCCTGGCAATGGCGGCGGCGACATCGGCTATTTACAAAATCCCAAGAATCGTATGCTCTCCTCAGGGCGAGGAACGGTGCGGGGTTCAGAAAGAGTTCGAATGCGGTGGTGGTTTTACATCCTGGCGGCCTGCGGAGCGGCGTGGCTGTGGGCGGCGCCGGCCCTGGCCGAGAACCTCGCTGAGGCCACGCGCAAAGATACGCTCGTCCTGGGGCGCATCTCGTCAAGCCCCGATAAGCAATATCCCAAGCTGGAAGCCCTCAACGCCTACGTGGTGCGGCAACTGGCGGCCGACACGCCCATTCGGGCGTCTGCCGTGGTGGTTGCCGAAGATATCGACCACATGGCGCGCCTGTTGCGCGAGGGCAAGGTGGATTACTTGTCCGAGACCGCCTTTACCGCCTTGCAGCTGGAAAAGCTGCGGCTGGCGGACATCTTTCTCCATGAATGGAAGAACGGCGTCGCCACCTACGCCACCCTCATTCTTGCCCGCAAGGACGGCATCGCCTCGCTTGCAGAGCTGCGCGGCCGCCGCCTGGCCTTCGAAGACCCCGATTCGATGTCCGGATTCTTTCTCCCTTATGCTTTTCTGACCACCTCTGGCCTGACGCTTCGCGCCGCGGACGATCCCAAGCTGAAGCTTGACCGCCAAGCCGTGAGCTACAGTTTCGCCGGAGGCGAGACCAGCATTCTGGCGCAAATCGTCCGCCGTCATGCCGATGCCGGCGTGATCAGCAACACAAGATGGAGCAACAACGCCAAGATACCGCCGGCATTCCGCCGCGATCTTAAGGTCATCGGCCAAACCAAACCGACAGTGCGCAGCCTGATGCTGACGCGGCGCGGGCTTGACGGCGCGCTTAAAGAACGGCTTGCGGCCATCCTGCTGGCCATGCCGCACCATCCGGACGGCAAGGCGGCACTTAAAACCTATTTCAAGGTTGGTCGCTATCAGAAGCTGTCGCCGGAAACTCTGGCGCAACTCGAGGACTTGCGCAGAAGCCTTAACAATAACTTCGCGGGCCTGCCATGACGCTGCGCTTGCGCGAACGCTACGCCCTGATGCTGGCCAGCGCCGCCTTGGCGGCGTCGGCCGTGGTGACCATCATTTTTCTTCATGTGGCGGAAATCAATCGTAACAGCATGTCGGAGGCTAGCGCCGCCATCAGCCAGCACCACCTGATGAAACAGCTTGAAGGCCGCGGGCGCGGCCTTCTGATCATGATGAGCTCGGCGCTGGTCAATCCTCTCTATAAGGAGGATTTCGAGACGCTATACAATCTTCTAAGTTCCGTGCGCAACCTGCCTGACGTGCGCGACATCCTGGTTTATGACGCCGGCGGCGCCATCCTGCATGACGGCACCCCAACCATTCAAAACTTCGGCGTCATGGCGGCGGCCGATATCCGCGATCGGGTGATCGCCAAGGGTGAATGGCTGGTGGCGAGCAAAGATAAGCTGACCCGCGTCGCCGCCCCCATCAAGATCGGTCAGCGCATCCTGGGAGCGGTGGAGCTGACGCTGAACCACAACCACATCAATGCCGCGATTGATAGCCACAACGCCGCCCTTGAGGAAATCGCCGACCAAAATTATGACCGCTTGCTGCGCATGGCGGTGGTCTCCATTTCCGTGGCGCTTTTGATCAGCATGGTGGTCGGCGCCTTTGCCGCGCGGCGATTGTCGCGCCCCATCGAGGAACTGCGGGAAACCGTGCATGGCATTGCCGAAGGCCGGCCCAACCTCGTCTGGCCGTCGCCGAAAGATGAAGAGCTGCGTGAACTGGCTGAAGGCTTGAAGGCCATGGTCCGCGATCTGCGGGCGAAAACCGTGTCCACGGCCTATCTTGATGACATTATCGGCAATATGTTCGACTGTCTGGTGGTCACCGATACTCGCCAGCGCATCGAGAAGGTAAACCCGGCGACCTGCGCCCTGACGGAATACGCCGCGCACGAACTGATCAACCAGCCGCTGAGCATTTTTCTGACGCCGCCCGAGGCGCGGAGCAGCGCCATCGATGCCGCCATCGACTCAAAGCGGATCGACAATATCTACACCAAGTCAGGACGGGTGATTCCCGTTCTATGGGGGAGCTCCTCCATGGCCTCGCACGTCGACGGCCAGCCGCGCACGGTCAGCTTGTTTCGCGACATTTCCGGCATCCGCGCCTATGAAGCGCAATTGCGCGCCGCGCGCGAGGAGGCGGAAGTGGCGAACGCCGCCAAGTCGCGATTCCTGGCCAACATGAGCCATGAGTTGCGCACGCCCTTGAACGCCATCATCGGCTTCTCCGCCATGATCAAGGACCAGATGCGCGGACCGATGCCGGACGGCTATATGGGATACGCCGTCGACATTCATGAAAGCGCTGAGCATCTTCTGGCCATCATCAACGATATTCTCGATATCTCCAAGCTCGAAGCGGGAAAGATGGAGCTGATGGAGGAAGAGGTCGCGGTGGAGGAAATGCTGAGCCTGGTGCTGCGCATCATTCGTCAGCGGGCCGATGAACGCGGCATTGCGGTGGAACTGGTGCTCAAGGAGAAAATCCCTGATCTGCTGGTCGATGCCCGCATGCTCAAGCAAATCTTGATCAATATTCTCTCCAACGCGGTGAAGTTCAATATCGACGAGGGCCGGGTGACGCTGACCGCCGGCCGTCTGCTGAACGGCGATGTGTACTTTGCCGTGCGTGACACCGGCATCGGCATGGATCCCGCTGATATCCCGCGCCTCTTGGAGCCTTTCGCCCAGGCCAGCGCCGCCCACAGCCGCTCCCATCAGGGTACCGGTCTCGGACTTGCCATCGCTAAATCAATGGTGACTCTGCACGGCGGCGTGTTGACCGTGGACAGCGCCATCAATGCCGGCACCACCGTCACCGTAACGCTTCCCGCCGAACGGCTGCTGATACGCGCCGACAAGTGCATCGAGCGATCAGAGAGCGTACGGCAGTAATGCAAGAAAACCGGCGATCAGCCGATACTTCCTCTACTATCATGAGATGTATGTAACAAATGTTGCATAACCGCGCCTTGGATACCGGGGCGGCCCTCTGATAGTGTAAGGGGCGAAGAACAGCGTAAAAAAATAGAATTATTCTTATGATCTCAGCATTGCGATGGCCGCCAATCGCAACGCCCAAGGGTCGGTAACTTTATTTCGAACGAGCCTACATCTGCCGCAGCGCCTTCCCTCTATCGATTCCCTGTTTGGAGCGAGCGATGTCACTCAGGTCAATATTTTTGCTGATTGTCGGATCGCTGACGATCATCGCCGCCATCATCACCAGTATTCTGGCGATCAATTCCTGGGATCGCTACAACCGCGCATCAAACGCCATCTCCCTCGACGAGCCGTTGGCGACGGGCATGATGAACTTGGCGCGGGAGCGGGGCGTAACCTCCATCGCGCTGGCCGCCGCTGATCCGGCGCCGGAATATCTGGCTATTTCCGTTTCCCATTACCGCCAAGCCGCAGACGCCAGCATTCGGGAAACCATCCATTTTCTCAGCGCTCATCGGCATACGGACATCGTTAACGATCTGTTGGCGCAGGTGAAGGCGGCGCATGCGCGGGTTGATCGATTGCGGCCAGAGGTGGATGTCGCCATCTCCATCTCGGCATCCGAACGGCAGCCGGACCTTGCCAAGGAATGGATTACGGCGATCACCGATCTTATCGAAGGCTGCCAGATGCTGCGGCTGGTGGCGGCGCGGGCCGCCAATAGCCCGGATACGCTGCTCGCTGATCTGCGGATATTGCGTTACTTCGCCTGGATGGCGGTGGAATATGCCGGCCGCGAGCGGGCCATGATCGGCGCCATGATCTCGGCCAAGACGCCGATGACTTACGCCGCCCTCAACGGCATTGCCCGCAATCGCGGCATGATCGAACTGGCCTGGAAAATCACCCGCTTCTTCGCCAGCGACGCCAGCATGCCGATGGAAGTTCGCCGCACCGTGCAAGCCGCCGATACGGCATACTTCAAGGACTTCGATCGCCAGCGCGCCGCCCTCATCCAGGCCGCCATCGCCGGCGCTCCTTATACGCTATCCCCGCAACAATGGTTCGAGCAGTCGACCGCCGCCATCAACAGTCTGTTTGCGGTAGATACCGCGGCGGGAGACGCGGCCGCAGCGGAGGTTGAAAATACGTTCCTGCAAACCATTCGTTCCATGTCCGTGCAGGCCGGCCTGTTTCTTTTCGGCGCCGGCATCGCTGCCGCCTTGTTCATGTTCATGAGCCGGCGGGTGATCGAACCGATCAAGGACATGACCGCGGCCACCATGCGTCTTGCCCACGGCAACCTGGATGTCACCATTCCGCACATCGGCGGCAAGGGCGAGATTGCCGGCATGGCGACGGCGATGGGGACGTTTCGCGACAACGCCATGGCGAGAGCCCAATTGGAGGCGGAGCTGCGCCGCGCCCGGGAAGCGGCTGAGACGGCGAACCGCACCAAAAGCGAATTCATGGCCAATATGAGCCATGAATTGCGCACGCCCTTGAACGCCATTATCGGCTTTTCCGCCATGATCAAGGATCAATTGCGCGGTCCGATCGCCGAAAATTACCGGAGCTACGCCGCCGACATTCACGAAAGCGCCGACCATCTCTTAGCCATCATCAACGATATCCTGGACATTTCCAAATTGGAGTCCGGGCAGATGGAGATCATCGAGGAAGAGGTATCGGTTGAAGATATTCTCAATCTGGTGCTACGCATTCACCATTCCCACATCGACGAGAAGAAAATCGTTCTGGAGCTCGATCTTGAAGATGACCTGCCCACCCTTAGGGCCGACGCCAGAATGCTCAAGCAGATCATTTCCAATCTGCTGTCGAACGCCATCAAGTTCAATGTCGAGGGCGGCAGGATATCGCTTCGCCTCAGGCGCACCAGCGACGATGGTCTATTGCTGGTCGTCAGCGATACCGGCATCGGTATGAACCCGGCGGATATTCCGCGCCTCCTTGAGCCGTTCACCCAGGCCGATACCTCTCTGCATCGCATTTACGAGGGCACCGGCCTGGGGCTCGCCATCACCAAGTCCATGGTGGAGCTGCATGGCGGCGCCTTGACGGTCAAGAGCGGCGTCAATGCCGGCACCACGATCACGGTCACGCTGCCGCGGCAGCGAGCCGCAGCCGAAGCGGCGGTTGCCCACCGCCCATGAGGCGTCAGCACTCCACGACGTTGACCGCCAAGCCGCCCTGCGACGTTTCCTTGTATTTGTCGGACATGTCGGCGCCGGTCTGGCGCATGGTCTCGATCACCTTATCCAGCGACACCTTGTGTCGGCCATCGCCGAGAAGCGCCAGGCGGGCGGCGTCAATCGCCTTGACCGCGCCCATGGCGTTACGCTCGATGCACGGGATCTGCACCAGACCGCCCACCGGATCGCAGGTCAGCCCCAGGTTATGTTCCATGGCGATTTCGGCGGCGTTCTCCACCTGCTCGTTGGTGCCGCCCTGCGCCGCCGCCAGCCCTGCCGCCGCCATGGAGCAGGCGACGCCGACTTCGCCTTGACAACCGACGGCGGCGCCGGAGATCGAGGCATTGCGCTCGTACAACAGGCCGATCGCCGTCGCGGTCAATAAAAAGATACGCGGGCCGTCGGCGGTGGCGTTGCAGAAGCGGTCATAATAGCGCAATACCGCCGGGATGATGCCCGCCGCGCCGTTGGTGGGCGCAGTCACCACCCGGCCGCCGGCGGCGTTTTCCTCGTTGACCGCCATCGCCCACAGGTTCACCCAATCGAGCACCGACATGGGATCACGCAGCGCCCGCTCCTGCCGCTCCACCAGCTTGGCGTAAAGCAGGGGCGCGCGGCGCTCCACCTCCAGGCCGCCCGGCAACACGCCCCTGGTGCGGCAGCCGCGGTCGATACAGGCGTCCATGGCGGCGCGGATGCGGTCCACTTCGGCCAAAACTTCGGCCGGCGGCCGGATGGCCGCCTCGTTGGCCAGCACCAGATCGGCGATGGACAGCCCGTGCCTGCGGCACTGGTCGAGAAGCTCGGCCGCCGAGTGGAAAGGATAGGGAGACGCGGCAGGCGGGGCGGCGATATTTTGCCCGGCATCGGCTTCGCTGACGACGCGGCCGCCGCCCACCGAGTAGTAGATCCTCTCCTCCACAATCTCGCCGTCCGCCGCCCACGCCTGAAAGCGCAGGCCATTGGAATGATAAGGCAGCCGCACATCGCTCCTGAAACTAAGATCGGCACGCGGATCAAAGGTTGCCTCATGGCCGTCGATGGCCAGAACTGCCCGCTCCCGAACCGCGGCCAGAAGCCCGTCGATGGCGTCAGGATCAACGCCGTGCGGCGTATGACGCAGCAGGCCCAGGATCACCGCCTTGTCGCTGCCATGGCCGAGGCCTGTCAGGGCCAGCGAGCCGTAAAGCTCCACCGTCAGACGCTGGGTCATCGGCACCTTTCCGCCCGCGCTGAGCCCATCGACGAAGCGCTTCGCCGCCACCATTGGCCCCACGGTATGGGAACTCGAAGGACCGATACCAACCTTGAAAACGCTGGAAAAACCTGACGCCATCACCTGACTCACCTGATACCCGCCCCGCGCCACTCCTATACACGTGGCTGCGTTTCCAGGGAATGCCATTACTGGGGGGAGGCATCCTGACCGTCCCCCTGCATATGGCGGGCCCCACCGGGCATCTCCACCAAATTCACTATTTTATTTTTTGTTTCCTATAGGAATATACTTCCCCTATAATGTACGTGATTCGGCCTGCCTGAGAACGGTTCTCATGGCAGAGTTCGCGCCCCGTCGGCGGCGCTGCTATCGAAACGGAGACCCCTCATGAAACGCGATGACATTCTCAAGGATCTGGGAATAAACCCGGCGGAATTGCAGGAAGGCAGCATTGCGGTGCATTCGCCGATCGACGGCGCGCTTCTCGGCAAGGTCAAGGCCGATGATGTCGCCAGCGTCGAAGCCAAGATCGTGCAGGCCGCCAAGGCGTTCCAGGAATGGCGTCTGGTGCCAGCGCCGCGGCGCGGCGAGCTGGTGCGGCTGTTGGGCGAGGAGCTGCGCGCCCATAAGGAAGCGCTGGGCGCGCTGGTCACGCTGGAGTGCGGCAAGATCGTACAGGAAGGCTTGGGCGAAGTGCAGGAGATGATCGACATCTGCGACTTCGCCGTCGGCCTGTCACGTCAGCTTTATGGGCTGACCATCGCGTCGGAACGACCCGGCCACCGCATGATGGAAACCTGGCATCCCATCGGGCCGGTAGGCATCATCAGCGCCTTTAATTTTCCGGTAGCGGTGTGGGCGTGGAACGCGGCGCTGGCGCTCGTTTGCGGCGATTCGCTGCTTTGGAAGCCGTCGGAAAAGACGCTGCTCTCCGCCCTGGCCGCCCATCGTCTGCTGGAGAATGCCCTGGCGCGCTTTGGCGATGCGCCAAAAGGTTTGTCCAGCCTCATTGTCGGCAACCGCAAAGTGGGGGCGGCGTTGCTGGATGATCCCCGCGTGCCGGTGATCTCGGCCACCGGCAGCACCGCCATGGGCCGCGTCGTCGGCCCGCGCGTCGCGGCGCGTTTCGGCCGCAGCATCCTGGAACTGGGCGGCAACAACGCCATCATCGTGACGCCCTCGGCCGACCTGGAAATGGCGCGGCGTGCCATTCTGTTCGGCGCGGTGGGCACCTGCGGCCAGCGTTGCACCTCCACCCGGCGCATCTTCGTCCACAGTTCAGTTTATGATCGTCTGGTGCCCAGCCTGAAAACCGCCTACGACCGGGTGCGCATCGGCAATCCGCTCGACCCCGATACCCTGGTGGGGCCGCTGATCGACGGCCGCGCCTTTGAGGCCATGGAACAGGCGCTACAGCAGGCGCGCGATCACGGCGCGCGCATCCATGGCGGCGGCCGCGTCACGGTCAAAGGCGCGGAAAATGGTTTTTATGTCCAACCCGCCATCGTTGAGATGACGGGGGCGGCCGACAACGTGAGGGAAGAAACCTTCGCCCCCATTCTCTATGTCTTCCGCTACGACGATTTCGAGGACGCGCTCCATCGCAACAATGACGTGCCGCAAGGCTTGTCGTCGGCGATCTTCACCACCGACATGCGCGAGGCGGAACGCTTCGTTGCCGTCAACGGCTCTGACTGCGGCATCGCCAATGTCAACATCGGCACCTCGGGCGCGGAAATCGGCGGCGCGTTCGGCGGCGAGAAGGAAACCGGCGGCGGTCGCGAATCCGGATCGGACTCCTGGAAGGCCTACATGCGCCGGCAGACCTCGACCATCAATTACTCCTGCGCGCTGCCATTGGCGCAGGGCATCAAGTTCGACGCGGAGTGAGGAAAGGCGAGGTCATTGCGAGGAACGGAGTGACGAAGCAATCTACAATCAACGATCAATAAGGTGGATTGCTTCACCCCTTACGGGGTTCGCAATGACGGTGTGAGGAGCATCCTCAGGCCTAAGCAACGTTTTGCAGCTCGGCGGCGAAGGCGCGGCCCTCTTCATCTTGTAAGGCGGCGTCGCGCAACGCCCTGACCTTAGCGGCGGCGTCCGCCTTGCCGATAAGATTGGGTAGCAGCGCCATGATGCGATTGAAGCGATCCATGCCCCGCTCATGAGTGTCGCCATAGCCTTTAATCAAGCGCGGCAGCTCGGCGATCGCCACCGCCAGTTCGTAATCTTGCGGCGCGATGGTCATCACCTGCGCCAGCCACGCCTCGATGGCGGCGTTTTCTTTTTTGAAACGCAGCGTGCCGCGCCGATAACGCCGTAGCCGCGCCAGGGTATAAAGCGGCAGAAATCCGGAGAGCTTGGCGGTATGAATCTGCCGCCCCTTGGCGAAAAATGGCGCCAGCAGCCGACGCATGGCGTTTGATTTCAACAAAGTGGCTCCCAACGCCGCCGGCAAGGTGTCGCAGACTTCCTCATAGCGGGGATGAAAATATTCGATCGAATAATAAGGCTGACCGGGCAGCGCCCGCGCCTCCGCGCCGATTTTCTCCAGACGTCCGGTGCGGGTTTTCAAGTCGGCGACGCGAATCACGTCTTCATAGGACATCCACAGCGCCAGATAGCGCGCCGTTTCCCGCAGCAGGCGGTCATCCGTCGCAACGCCACGCAATTTTTCCACCCGTTCCACATAGAGCGCCGCGTAGGATGCATCCTGGTAATCCTGCAGTCGGGCAACGCCGCGCTCTAGCGTGTCATGCACCGACGCGGGAAAGGCATCGGCATGCGGGCTTTGTGGTGGCGCACCTTGCGCCCCCTCAATACCACGAGCAAAGCCGGCAAGGTTGTTGACGACCGATTTACCCGACGCGGTAATGACGTTCTCATAGGCGGCGCGGGAAAACGGCAGTGCGCCCGATCCGGCCAGCGCGCCGAACAGCACCGCGCTGATGACGCTTGATGTATCCTCGGCCGCTTGATCCATGTCAAACAACACCAGCTTTTTAGCCGCCAGGCGCAGCGCGTCCAGAACCGCCTTATCATCGGCCCGGCCGTCGCCCGGCGCTTGTTTCTCCGACACCGAATAGACGCGATGCGACGAGGCGATCAGGGTGGTCAGATCGGGACTGACGAAGCGGCGCGTCACGGCGCGTCCGGCTTCCATCAGCTCCGAGGCGATGACGATATCGACATCACCCGGCGCCGGCATCAACGCCAGCACCGGCATTTTGCCGGTAGCCTTGACGACGGCTTCGGGAAAGATTTCGATGAAATAGATGGTGGCGCCGGTGCGCTGCGCCACGCCGGCGATGGAGGTGTATTGCGCCAGATAGCCATTGGCTTCGGCGAGATCGACGATCCATTGCGCCAACACGCCGCCGCCCTGGCCGCCCAGCGCCACCACCGCGATGGAAATGGGCCTGGTCATGCCATGCTCCTTGCCGCGCGACGTTGCAGCCAACTAATAACGCTTTGCCGCAGCCGCGCCAGCGCGCGATCAATCCAGGTGGGGTTATAAATCAGCTCGACCCGCGCGAAGGAGGGGCAGAGCACGGCGGCGTGCGCCACCTCGCCGCAATGACCGCAGCCGACGCAACTGTTGTCCACATAGGCGATGGGATCGACCTTCAAGGGATCAGGATTGTCGCGTATGGTCAACGACGGGCAGCCGGATAAGCGCACGCAGGCATGATCGCCGGTGCAGGTGTCGCTATCGACATAAAAGCGTTCGCGCACCACCCGCACGCCTTGCTTAATCGCGCGATTGGTCAGCGGCTTCACCCGGCGCTGGCGGTTGAGCTGGCATTCGCCCTCGGCAACGATAATCTTGGGGCCTTTTTCCACCGTGGTCATGGCCTCGCGCAGGGTATCGCGCAAGGTCGCCACGTCATAGCTGCGCACCCGCTTCACCCACTTCACGCCGACGCCCTTGACCGCTTCCGTTATCGCATGCCTGGTGCTGCGGGCGGGATTCTCAGCCCGCGACGACAATATGTCCTGGCCGCCGGTGGCTGCGGAATAATTATTGTCGACAATGACCAGTACGTTGTCGGACTTGTTGAACACCGCATTGCCAACGCCGCTGGTCAATCCATTATGCCAAAAGCCGCCATCGCCCATCACCGCGACGGCGCGCTTCTTGGCCTCGACATTGAATGCCGACGCGCCCGCCCAGCCTAAGCCATAGCCCATGGTGGTGTTGCCGATGTTGAACGGGGCGTTGATGGAAAACAGGTGGCAGCCGATGTCGCTGCTGACATGAAAGCGCCCAAGCTCCTTTTCCGCCAGCTTCATGGCGGCGAAAATCGGCCGTTCCGGACAGCCGGTGCAGAAGCCGGGCACGCGCGGCGGCAGTTTGGCGGGAAGCGCGCCGGCGTCCGCTGGCGAATGGGCAAGCGCCTTCGATGCTGAGGTAAGATGCGGCGCGTGGTCGTTAAAAAACGCGCGCACGCCGTGAGCAAGAATATCCGCAGTATATTCGCCGGCCATGGGCAGCACATCCTTGCCGACCACTTTGGTCTGCACGTCCGCCTTGCGTAAAATCGCGTTTATCGCCTGCTCGATGAAGTCGGGCTGTCCTTCCTCAACCAGCAGAACCGCCTTCTTATCGGCGCAGAAGCCGACGATTTCCTCATTCACCAAAGGATAGGCGACGTTTAGGACATAGATCGGCGCCTCGGTGTTGCCGAAAGCGTCGGCAAGACCTTGCAGCTCCAGCGTGCGCATCAGCGAGTTATAAAGCCCGCCCTGCACGATGACGCCAATGTCGCCGACAACGCCGCCCATGAATTCGTTCAATTTATGGTCTTTGATGAACTGGACGGCGGCGGGCCAACGCTGATCGATCTTTTCCTGTTCGTGAACATAGCTCGATGGCGGCAGCACGATGCGCGTTACATCGCGCACCGGATTCTCCATGGCGTCTTTCACGCTCGGCGACGGTCGGCGGTTGTCCTTGGCCTCGAAGCGGCCATAAAGATGACAGGCGCGAATGCGCAGCTCCAGCATCACCGGCGTGTTGGAGGCTTCCGACAATTCAAAGCCCTTTTCCACCATGTGGACGATGCTGGGCAGATTGGGTCGCGGATCGAGAAGCCAGATCTGCGATTTCATGGCGAAGGCGTGGCTGCGCTCCTGCATGATCGAGGAGCCTTCGCCGTAATCCTCGCCGATGATGATGAGCGCGCCGCCCATGACGCCGCCGGACGCGACGTTGGCCAAGGCGTCTGAGGCGACATTGGTGCCGACCGTCGATTTCCAGGTCACCGCGCCGCGCAAGGGATAATTGACCGACGCCGCCAACATCGCCCCGGCGGCGGCTTCCGATGCGCAAGCCTCGAAATGGACGCCGAGTTCATCAAGAATGTCCTGGGCGTCGGCAAGCACATCCATCAGATGCGAAATTGGCGCGCCCTGATAACCGCCGACATAGGCGACGCCGGCTTGCAGCAGCGCCTTGGTGACGGCCAGAATGCCTTCGCCGCGAAACTCCTCGCCCTGGCCCAGCCGGAGCTTCTTGACTTCTTCCTTGAATGATCGTTCGGCCATGGGGCAAGCCTTTTAGGTTTTTGCGGACGGGCCTTGACCCGACTTGTGCAATTTCATCGTCATCGCGAGGGAGCGCATGCCACCGAAGCGATCCGGAACATACGAACATCGGCCGTCTATGGATTGCCGCGTCAGTTCCCGCGGCGTTGCGCCGCAATTATTAATTTGCGCGCAACACGCCCTGGCAGACTCCTTGCAATGACTAAGGAAACAACACCAATCGCTTCCTTCAGCGCTTAATCTTTATCTATCAATATCCGAAATCACGTGATTTTGCAAGTAAATTGTCATCGGCCGGCGTTTGCGCTTACCGGCGTTTTAATCGAGATAGGGGGAGCGGCCGAGGTTACCTTCAATCACTTTCAGGATACGCATCAGGCGGGTCAGGTCATCATCGCTCAAGCCCTTGATAGCCTTGCGATAAATCCGGCCGCCGACCTTTTTTACCTGGTCCACCGCCTGTCGCCCCGCGTCGGTGATGTAGACTTCCGTCACCCGGCTGTCGCCGGCGCTTGGCGACCGCCTGACCAAGCCTTCCGCCTCCATGCGAAGCAGAATGCGGGTGATGGTGGACAGCTTGATGATGGTGCGGCGGGAAATGTCGCTCACCGTGCTGGGGTTGGTGTCTTCCAGGAGCGTCAGCACCCGCCAGTGTGGCTGATCCATACCAATGGTTTTCAGCGCCTTGCTCATTTCCTCCACATAGACCGCCGAGGCCCGGTTGAGCGCATAGAGCGGGTAGCGATCGAGGATAAAGGCCGGATCATCGGGCGCCGGGTGGAGGGGCTTTTTCGGTTTTGCCATTTTAGAGCCTGGATGCCGGCTGAGGGGAGCGTGGTGCGATTAGAGCCGAAAAACACCCCGAAAATCAATTGATTTTACACGCATCAGGAGACCCATCAGGGACTTGTGCGGCTCCCGGCAAGCCCTTAGAAGAGAGGGCGCACCTGTTCGTTTAGCAAAAAAACGGATCCCTCCTTGACCGCTTCCTCCCCCTCCTCCTCTTCCGGCTGGGCGGTGCTCGGCATCGCCGATTACCGTCGGTTCATCCTGGCCCGCCTGTGCGGCAATCTCGGCATCCAGATGATCAACGCCGCTGTCGGCTGGCAGGTATATCAGCTCACCGGCGATCCCTTGTACCTCGGCCTCGTCGGCCTGGTGCAGTTCCTGCCGATCCTGGTCCTGGGCTTTCCCGCCGGCCATGTGGCGGATACCCGGGAACGGACCATGGTGCTGCGCCTGTGCCTCGGCCTGGAGCTGGCATGCGCGGCGATCCTCGGCATCCTCGCCTTCAGCGGCGGCAGCGCGGTGTGGCCGATCTTGAGCACCCTGGCGCTCCTGGCGGTGGGACGCGCCTTTCACGCCCCCGCCAGCCATGCGCTCCTGGCTAACCTGGCGCCCAAGGAACTGCTGCCCAGCGCCATCGGCTGGAGTTCGACCGTGTGGCAGGCGGCGACCATCGCCGGACCGGCGCTGGGCGGCCTCTTGCTCATTTTCGGGTCCGGCTGGGTTTATGGTCTGGCCTCGGCGCTGCTGCTGGCGGCGACGATTTTAACTGCCCGCATCGCGCCGCGGGGGGTGCCCGGCAGCGCCGCCATGGACTGGCTGGCGCTCACCGGGGGCATTCGCTACGTATGGCGGACCAAGGTCATCCTCGGCGCCATCAGCCTCGATCTGGCCGCCGTGCTCCTCGGCGGCGCCACAGCGCTGCTGCCGGCGTTTGCCAGCGACATCCTCCAGGTCGGCCCGGCCGGCTACGGCTGGTTGCGCGCCGCCCCCGCCGTCGGCGCGGTGCTGACCGGCCTTTACCTGGCGCAACGGCCGATCCGTCGCCGGCTGGGCGTCACCATGCTCATGGGCGTCGGCGTCTACGGCGCAGCGATCCTGGCGTTTGGCCTCTCCACGGCGTTCTGGCTGTCGCTCCTGGCGCTGGCGGTGAGCGGCGCGGCCGACATGTTCAGCGTCTTCGTCCGTCACAGCCTGGTGCAGCTCGCCACCCCCGACGCCATGCGCGGCCGGGTGGCGGCGGTCAATTCGGTATTCATCACCGCCTCCAACGAGCTGGGCGAGTTCGAATCCGGCATCGTCGCCGCCCTGATCGGCGTCGTGCCCTGCGTCGTGGTGGGGGCCATCGGCACCTTGCTGGTGGCGGCCGCCGCCCCCTATCTTTTCCCGGCCTTGCGGGCAATCGATCGGATCGAGGACGTACTGCCGCCGGAGCGAGCAGCCAGCGGATAAGCCCAGCGGATTAGCATTGCAACGATATTCCCAATCGGATACTTGTTTCCTTTAGGCAACAGCAAGGCCAGTTTCGGCATGGAACCCGTTCGTCCCGTATCCTCGGCGCTGGAAACGTCACCGCCCGCCGCCGGGCTGGGTGGTCGCTTGAAAGCCCTGCGTCAGGAACGGGGCTGGACGTTGGCCGATGCGGCGGAGGCCACCGGCATCGCCCGCTCGTCGCTGTCCAAGATCGAAAACGGCCAGATGTCGCCGACCTATGACCTGCTGTTGAAATTGGCGCGGGGATTTGCCGTCGATATCGCCGACCTGTTCGCCGACGCGCAGGTCGTGACCGCGCCCGGCCGCATGGCGGTGAGCCGCGCCAAGACCGGTCAGCATCACCTGAATGCGCTCTATGATCATGAAATCCTCGCCGGCGCCCTGGCGCGCAAGAAGATCCAGCCATTCCGTACCGCCATCAAGCCGCTGGCGAAAGGCGCATCACCGAACTGGTCCGGTCATTCCGGCGAGGAATTTCTCTACGTGCTATCGGGCCGGGTGATCTTTTACACCGAGCATTATGAGCCGGTGACCCTGGAAGCCGGCGACAGCCTTTATATCGACAGCTCCATGCGCCACGCGGCGGCTTCCGCCGGCCCCGGCGACGCCGAGGTGCTGTGGGTGACCGCAGCGTAAGGTCGGAAGCATAAGACGCCATTGCGAGCGCCGCACGCGCTTTGCGCGCAGATTTTATAATTGCGGCGCTACACGCCGCGAAGCAATCCATAGCGATTTCGCTGTTTATTGGATTGCTTCGCCCCTATCGGGTCTCGCAATGACTGTTGGAGCGTATTTACTCCGCCGAGAACGCCTGAATGCCGGTCTGGGCGCGGCCCAGGATGAGGGCGTGGATGTCGTGGGTGCCCTCGTAGGTGTTGACCGCCTCCAGGTTCATGACATGACGGATGACGTGGTATTCATCCGACACGCCGTTGCCGCCGTGCATATCGCGCGCCACACGGGCGATGTCCAAGGCCTTGCCGCAGGAGTTGCGCTTGATCAGCGATACCGTCTCCGGGGCAAGCTTGCCTTGATCCTTCAACCGCCCGGCTTGCAAGCAGGCGAGGAGCGCGATGGAAATTTCCGTCTGCATGTCGGCGAGCTTCTTCTGAATGAGCTGATTGGCGGCCAGCGGCCGGCCGAACTGCTTGCGCTCCAAGGTGTAAGAACGCGCCGCGTGCCAGCAAAACTCGGCGGCGCCGAGCGCGCCCCAAGCGATGCCGTAGCGGGCATTGTTCAGGCAGCCGAAGGGGCCTTTTAAGCCCTTCACGTTGGGCAGCAGGTGGTCGGCCGGCACGAACACGTCTTGCATGGCGATCGAGCCGGTGATCGAGGCGCGCAGCGAAAACTTGCCTTCGATCTTGGGCGCGCTTAAGCCCTTCATGCCCTTTTCCAGAATAAAGCCCCTGATCTCGCCAGAGTCATCCTTGGCCCACACCACGAACACGTCGGCGATGGGGGAATTGGTGATCCACATCTTGGAGCCGTTCAACACATAGCCGCCATCCACCGACTTGGCCCGCGTTTTCATGCCCCCCGGATCGGAGCCGTGATCGGGCTCGGTCAAGCCGAAACAGCCCACCCATTCGCCGGTGGCCAACTTTGGCAGATATTTTTTGCGCTGTTCTTCCGTGCCGTAGGCGTGGATGGGGTGCATCACCAGCGAGGATTGCACCGACATCGCCGAGCGGTAGCCGGAATCCACCCGTTCCACCTCCCGCGCCACCAAGCCATAACACACATAGTTGGTGCCGGCGCAGCCGTAGCCGTCGATGGTGGAGCCCAGAAGGCCCAGTGCGCCCATCTCGGTCATGATGGCGCGATCGAAGGTTTCATCGCGGTGCGCCTTGAGCACCCGAGGCATCAGGTTTCCTTGGCAATAGTCCCGCGCGGCGTCGCGCACCATGCGCTCTTCTTCGCTCAGCAGGTCTTCAAATGAAAAGGGATCTTCCCAATTAAACGCCGCGCGCGCGGCGGCGGCTTTGGGTGCGGTTGCAGCTTGGCCCATGACCTTATTCTCCTAAGGATACGACACTTTCTGTTTGATAATCGCCCATGCGCACACGCAATTCTTCAGGCCATAGCTTGGACCTGAAGGTTTCGTTAGAAAAATGCACCAGCGTCAACCGGAACAGGGCGCGCTCCTCATCGCCGCAGGCGGCAACCACGCGGAGCACCGCGGAGCTTCGTCCGATCTTCTCCACTTCCAAGGTAAAC
Source organism: Pseudomonadota bacterium (assembly GCA_003577275.1). Taxonomy (GTDB): domain Bacteria; phylum Pseudomonadota; class Alphaproteobacteria; order Sphingomonadales; family Govanellaceae; genus PRO5. The sequence continues at coordinate 103,147 of QEVO01000003.1, read as the reverse complement.
GTCAACACGTCGCCCAGCCGGCTGACGGCGAGAAATTCCGCCTCGATGTGGACCGTCGGCACGCCGTTCTTGCGCTCCAGCACCAACACCCGCCAGGGCAGGTCGAGGCCCTCCTCGAACCATTCTTCGACGGTGGCGTTGAGCATTTCGAAATAGCGGGGATAGAAGACGATGCCGGCGGGGTCGCAATCCTCGAATCGCACTTTTCTGTCGCTGCGGTAGGCCGTCATTGGCCGCCTTTCCGGCCTGTCGCCCGTGATATTTTCATCTTGCTGACCATGACGCTAGCGCTTTTCATCCTGGGGCTTGGCGAGCCCGGCCATCCTTTTTTTGCGCGGCCACCCTAAGAGGGACTGCGCCCCCCGTCAAGCCGGCGGTTCCCACGCCGGGGCGGTCAAACGCCGTTTGCCGTCGGCGGTGCGCTTCACCCCCGGCGCGTCGAGAGCTTCCCGGTCCCACAGCTCGCAAGTCACCGGCTTGTGTTTCTGATCGAGCGCCTCGCAGTAATTGGAATAGCGGCAGAGCCGGACCTCAGGCCCGAAGCCGCCTCTGACTTTCAAAAACCAGTCGGGATCGGCCAGCGCCTGGCGGGCGAAGCCGACGATATCGGCCTGGCCCTCGCGCAGGATGCTCTCGGCCTGGGCAAAGCCATGAATGCCGCCGGCGGCGACGATGGGCGTGTCATGGCCGGCCTGGCGGATGGCGGCGCGGATGCGGGCGGCGGGCTCCAGGTTGCGGCCAAAAGGCCCGAAGGCGTCGGAGATATAGGACGGCATGCACTCATAGCCGCTGCGGCCGGTATAGGGGTAGGCCGCCTCGCCGACCTTGGGCTGGCCGGCGTCCTCGAACTTGCCGCCCCGGGACAAGGACAGGAAATCCATGCCGGCGCGGGCGAATTCAACGCCGAAATAGCAGGCGTCCGCCACCGTATTGCCGCCCGCCAAGCAATCCTCGCTTAAATAACGGCAGCCGACCACGAAGTCGTCGCCGACCGCCTCGCGCACCGCCGCATAGACCGCCAGCGGCAGTCGGGCGCGGTTTTCCCGCGATCCGCCATAGCCGTCTTGCCGAGTGTTGAGCGCCGACAGGAACGACGCCATGGTATAGGCATGGGCATAATGCAGCTCAACGCCGTCAAAGCCCGCTTCGCGCGCGCGGCGCGCCGCATCAGCGAACAATCCGGGCAGCGCTTGAGGTAAATCGCGGATATGCGGCAGATCGGTATCGGTCACCCGCTCGCGATAGCCCATGGTCAGCGCTTCCCGCTCGCGCGGCGTCAGCACCTCCGCCAAGGCCTCGTCATGGAGCGCCTTGAGCGCGGCGCGCACCGCTTCCTCGGGCGCGTCCCCAAGCCCCAAAGCATCGCGATGGCGGTCGGTGACGGCCAAGAAGCGGTCGAAGTATTTATCCCGCTCCGGCCGGCGGCGGATGGCCAGAAAGTCGATGATCTGAATGAAAAGCTTGGTTTCGCCGCCGCTCGCCTCGCGCACGGCGTCGGTCAGGGTCTTCAGGCCGGGCAGGAAGCGGTCGTGGCCGATGCGCAGCAAGGGGCCGGAGGGGACGTCGCGAATCCCCGTCGCCTCCACCACCATGGCCCCCGGCCGGCCGTGGGCGAAGCGCCGGTACCAGTCGATGACGGCGTCGCTGACAAAGCCGTCCTCGGTCGCCCGCCATGGCACCATGGCCGGCACCCAGGTGCGCTGACGCAAGGTCAAGGGACCGATGGCGATGGGGCTGAAGAGCCGCGAGGCCGCCGCCTCAGCCGCGCTTGGCCATGGTCCCGGGTTTGTTTTATACGCAATCCGCTCCGGCGGCCGCCACATTGATACGGTCTCCCTGTGTCACCGCAAATATTTTAAGCTTAAAATAATTACGGTGTCAAGGAAGAGGCATCGGTTCAGAAAATTTCCGCAAAAGCTAATAATAGATCGCTGCTGGAACTCAAAAGTTGTCATGCGAGCCCTGCAAGAAGCGAAGCAATCCATTTTTTCAGGCACTGGATCGCCACGGCCGCTTCGCGGCCTCGCGATGACAAGGAAAGAATTACAGGCCCCCTCGCGAAAATCTTCTAAAAATACAGCCGGTAGCCGATATAGAAGAAGGTGCCGAGAAGCTGCTGATTGATGCCGGTGAAGGTTTCGTCCTGCCATTCGACGCCGCCTTCGGCCTCGAAATGAAGCCAGCGCTTGAAGCGATAATCGATTCGCACCAAGGGGCGCACCAACAGGCGGTCGTTGCCGTTGTCAGCCCGGCGATAATCCACCAGCACCCGGGGATTGACCCTGAGCTCCGGCATAATCGGCAACCGCGCGTTGACGATCGCGCCGTAGCTTCGATAGGTGCTGGTGTCGTAATAGCGCAGACCGAAGGAAATGATGTCGCCCGCCAGCAAAAGATCGCTGGCGATGAGTTGGGTGCTGAAATAAAAATCCGTGCCGGTGGCGGCGAAGCCTTCGACGCCGCCTGACGCCGCAGTGCCGGACAATTGGGTTGCCGTAGCCTCGGCGGTCAGTTGCAGGCGTTCGGTCAAGTCCTGGGTGATGCCGAGAGTGGCGGTTTTGCTGCGCGCCGTACGGTCCTGCGCCAGTTCATAAAGTTCATCTTCGTTGAAACGTTCGAATAGATCGCCCAGATTATCGACCCCCTGCCCTTGAATCGCCGACATGGTGGTCAAAAATGGGCTGTTGCGGTAATCGAGATTGAGGGTCAGCGTGGTGCCATCCCGCACCGTCCAGGCGCCAAACAGCATGACCAGATTTAAGTCCTTGAAGAAAATATCGTAGTCGGCGAGCACATAAAGCGATTTCTTGGGATCAAAATACTTGATCTCGCCGCCCACCGCGCGGCGGTCGATGAGGCCGTCATTGCGCTGCTCGATGGCGTAACCGCCGAAACTCCACGCTGACGCCGGTTCGCCGATATCGAAGCTGGCGCCGTAGAAATTGCGGTCGGTGTTGATGTGGGTGTCGCGGCTTGATTCCACGGGGTAGCCGTAGACGCCAGAGAGCGCGATCGCCGGCGTGATTTCATACCCCAGGCGGACGCCGTCGAAACGGCCGAAAACGCCGGACGAACTCAAGGATTGACGACCGACGCGGCCATAAAGACCGTTCTTCAGTCCCCGCGCTTCCAGCGACAGGTTATAAACCCTCTCCTCGTTATCGCCGCCGGCGAGCAGGTCCATGTCATAACTGCCGATGAACAGCGCACGGATATCGTACGCATCGTTGCGGAAGCGGGCGTTCAAATCAACGTCGGTGGTGAAACGCGACAGGTTGACTTGACGATCGCCATTTTCCGGATTGATCTCGTCGCGAAAGTAAAACTGCGACAGACTGCCGTAGATGTCGCTGCGCCAGGTGGAGGAGTCGCGCGCGGCGGCTTTTTTGCCGGGCAGCGCCGCCCTCGGCTTATCCGCCACGGTTACCAGCGCCGCCAGACGCTGGCGCACCCGATCGGCATCCGCGCCTTCGGGATAGGCGGCGAGATATTTTTCGTATTCGGCTTTTGCCTGCGCCAGCTGACCGTTGCGCTCCCGCGCCAGCCCTAACAGTTCTTGCGCCTTGCGCCGGATGGCGCCGTCGCCCTTTTCCGCCACCTTGGTATAAAGCTGAATGGCGCGACGATAATCGCCGGACGTCATGGCGCCATAAGCCTCCTCCATGGCGGCGGCCAGCGCCGGGTCTGCGCCAGAAAAATCATCGGCGACGGAGATGCCGTCAAAGACCTGCGGCTGCGGCGTCAACGTTTCATCTAGTCGCCTTTCCGTGATAACCGTGACGATCAGCGCGCGCTGATCACTGGCGCTTCTGGCGTTAAGCCGCACCGGCATGGTGAATTTAAAAGTCATGGTCGGCCGCGTCGCCGATCCGCCTTCATAGGTGATCTCGGCAAGCGGCGCGCCCGAGGCGCGATCCCAGCTTAATTCCGCCCGCTCCGACAACTGCGCGCCCAGCTCCCCATTGGTAAGGGCGGATGACGGTCCGCCGCGCAGTTCAACGGCAAAGAAATCGGCCGCCCCTTTCGGCGCATGGCCTTGATAGCGCAGCGGCACAGTGAAGTTGACGACGATCTCATAGCCGTCGGTGCGTGATTTGATATCAACAGTGTCGACGATCCGCGCCTCGGCCCACCGGACGCTCGCCAGCACGAGAAACGCGGCCATCACGAACCAGCCAAGCCGCCGGTAGCCGCGAAGGTTGGAAAATATACGATATCCGATCAATGAAATTCTCCATCCGAGACCCGGTGCTGGCTGTTGCGATAGCGCGATACGGTGGTCAGCGAACTATCGGTATAGGTATGGCAGGATCCGGCGCAGTCCCGCAGTTCGCCCACCGTGTAATAGGTGGCCGGTGTTTGCGTTTTGCGGTGTTCGCCGGATTCATATTCGTTGGCATGACAGCCGGCGCAATCAGGCGCATAGGAAGGGTAGCGCCAGGCAATGGTCTGGCTGTTGGTGGTATGGCAGCTTAAGCAGGTAACGCCCGATCTATGATCTCCCGGATAATTAGCGGAAGCATGATCGTAGGTGGTGAACGACCAACTGGTTACGGTATGACAATTATCGCACTCCACCGAGGTGACGAAATGGCTTGCCGGCTTGCCGGCGGCGGTGACGCCATTGTGGCAAGACGAGCAGGAGCCGATGACCAAGGCATGATCGAAGTTGGCTGGCACCCAGGCAACCGTGGTGTGGCAGCCATCGCAATCGGCAGAGGTTTGTACGTGGCCAACGTTCTTGCCGGTGGCCGTGGCGCCGTTATGACAGCTGGTGCAGGTGGTGCTGACGCCGGTATGATCAAACCTGACATCGCTCCAGGTGGTGGTGACATGGCAGTCATCGCAGGTGTTGCTGGTTGCCATATGATTGGGCGTTTTACCCGCCGCCACTGTGCCATTATGACAGCTATAACAGGCGCCGATAACGTCGGCATGATCAACCCGCGTCGCCGGCGACCAAGACGTTACGCCATGGCAATCCTCGCAGGCGTTAGTGGTAGAGATGTGCGTGGCGTTCTTGCCCGCCGCATTGGTGCCGTTATGACACGTGCTGCAGCTGCCGGTGACGCCCGCGTGATCAAAATTCGCCGGTACCCAGGCAGTGGTGGTATGGCAATCGTCGCACGTGTTACTGGATTGGATATGCGTGGCGTTCTTGCCGGTGGCATTGGCGCCATTATGACAGCTAAAACACGTGCCGGTCACGGCGGTGTGGTCAAAATGCGTCGGCACCCAGGCAGTGGTGGTGTGGCAATCATCACAGGCGTTGGTCGACTGGATATGGCTGGCGTTCTTGCCGGTGGCCGTGGCGCCGTTATGACAGCTAAAGCAATCACCAACCACATCCGCATGATCAACGCGGGCAACCGGCGTCCACGCCACCACCGTATGGCAATCCTCGCACGTGTTGGTGGTGGCGATGTGAGTTACACCCTTTCCTGCGGCATCGGTGCCGTTATGGCAGCTGGCGCAACTGCCCGATATGCCGGTATGGTCGAAATTGGCCGGCACCCAGGCGGTAGTGATATGGCAATCGTCGCAGGTATTGCCTGATTGAATGTGATTGGCGGTTTTTCCCTCCGCCACCGTACCGTTATGGCAACTAAAGCAGGTTCCCATTACTTCCGCATGGTCAACGCGTATCGCCGGCGTCCAGGCCGTTACCGCATGGCAGTCCTCGCAGGCGTTGGTGGTGCTGAGGTGGGCGGCATTCTTGCCGATCGCCGTCGTTCCGTTATGACAACTGGCGCAGTTGCCGGTAACGTTCGCGTGGCTGAAATTGGCGGGAACCCAGGCGGTGGTGGTATGACAATCGTCGCAGGTATTGTTGCTTTGCAAATGACCGGCGTTCTTGCCGGCAGCGACCGTACCGTTATGACAGCTAAAGCAGCTTCCCACCACGTCGGCATGATCAACCCGCGTCGCCGGCGACCAGGCCGTGGTGGTATGGCAATCATCACATTCGTTATTGGTGGCGATGTGCGCGGTATTCTTGCCGGACTCTATGGCGCCATTATGGCAACTGACGCAGTTGCCGGAAACGCCATCGTGGCTGAATGTGGCCTGGCTCCAAGTGGACGTCACATGGCAATCATCGCAGGCGGCGGTGGTGGGAATGTGATTGGCGTCCTTGCCGCCGGCGGTCGCGCCATTATGGCAACTGGCGCAAGTGCCGATCACCGCGGCGTGATCTACGCGCGATACCGCGCCCCAGGAGCTGGTGACGTGGCAGTCTTCGCAGGCGTTGGAGGTTGCCATGTGCGATCTGTTCTTGCCGCCGGCGGTGACTCCGTTATGGCAGCTCTGGCAATCGCCGCTGACGCCGCTGTGATCAAATACAGCAGCCGTCCAAAGAGTGGTGGTATGGCAATCCTCGCAATCCTGCGAGGTTTGAATATGGGTCGGCTGCTTGCCTCTGGCAATGGTGTTATTATGACAGCTCTCGCACGCGCCGATGACCGCGCCATGATCCATGCGGGTCAACTGCGTCCAGGCGCGGCTACTGTGACAGGCGTCGCAATCTTCCTGCGTATTGATGTGATTGACGGGTTTAGGCGTGGCGTTGATAAGACCGCCGCGCTCATGGCACGCGGCGCAGCGCCGCGGCGTTCCTTCAAAGACGCCGTTGACATGGCAGGACTCGCAAGAAACGCCGGCGTGGCCATCCTCCAGCAAGAATCCGGTGGCGGCGTGATCGAACTCTTCCGGCGCGGCGATTGCGGCATCAAGCGCAACGCCAACCCACGACAGCGTCAGCATGACGGCGATGCCGAAGACAAAGAGCCAGCGTTTCATCGTTTGATCCTCACCTTCTTGAAATTATCCACGCCATGGCAGCGCTCGCAGCGCGCGCCAAAACGGCCATTATGGATGTCATCCCCGGCATGGCAGGAGATGCAGGCATCAGCCAGCTTCTGCGGTTCCGTGCCGGGGCGATGACAGGCGTCGCAGGCGAGATTTTCATGGCCGCCTTGCAACGCGAAATCCGTCTCTGCCCCATGATCGAAGCGCCAGAACGCCCAGCCGTTAGGGTTATGACAGTTGGCGCAAGAGGGCCCCAGCGCCCCCTTGTGCGCATCTTCCGCCAAGTGGCAATCGGTGCAGCCGACACCGGCATCTTTATAGGCGGCAGTCATGTGACAGGCTTCGCATGGCGCGCCGACGTGCAGGCCCAACAGCGGAAAGCCGCTCATGTCATGATCAAACCGCACCTGGTCGGTCCAGGCCGTCTCACCGTGACAGGCGGCGCAGGCCGTGCCCAATTGTCCCTTGTGCGGGTCGGCGTCACCATGACAACTGGCGCACGTGGCTTGCAGCCTGACTTTCTTGGGGTCTTGCTTGTGGCAATCGGTGCAGACCGCCTTCTTATGGCCGCCGCGCAGCGGAAATTTGGTATCCTTGTCGTGGTTGAAGCTGACGGTTTTCCAGGAGACCTCGCCGTGGCAGTCGCGGCAGACGGTACCGTTGGTTCCCTTATGCACGTCGTCTGCCTTGTGACAATCGACGCAGCCGCTCGCCAACTTGGCGCTCTTCATGGCCGGCGTATGGCACAGCGCGCACGCAAGCGCCCCATGACGGCCGCGCAAGGGAAAATCGGTCTTGGCGTGATCGAATTTGGCCGTCTTCCAGGAGGCGGCGCTGTGGCACTGATCACATTTGCCGCCAAAGACGCCCTGGTGAACGTCGCTGAGTCCATGGCAGGAAATGCAGGCCAACGGCGTTTCCTTGTAACGCGCGCTGGGATGGCAGGCGCTGCATTGAACTTTTGCATGCGCGCCCGTCAGAGGGAATTTCGTCTTGGCGTGATCAAAGGCCGCCTTGCGCCAAGCTTCCGGGGTGTGGCAGCTGATGCAGTCCCTGCCCAAGTTCCCTTTGTGAACGTCCCTGTTTTCATGGCAATCGACGCATCTATTCGGGGCATCGCGGAACTTGCGACCGGGCGCATGACAAGCGGCGCAGACGGCCGTGGCGTGGGCCCCGGAGAGCTTGAAATTGGTTGATCCATGATCGAAAGCCTCCTTGTTCAAGCCGACGATATCGAAGGCGCGGCCCTTGTGGTCGCTGTGGCATGTCCTGCACTCGCGGGACCTTGCGGCCGAGTCGCGGCCATGAAATCCCCGGCCTGCCTTAATGTCCGCCCCCACCTTGTCGTGGCAAGCGATGCACAAAGATTTCTGATCGCCCTTATTGAACGGCGCATGGCACTTGGCGCACTCGTTCTCCACTTTCTGATGCGCCGCCGTCACCGGCCCCGGCATGACCAGTTTTTCCAAGGTATCGGCGCGGACAGGCGATGCCAGCAGCAGAAGCGCCGTCCCGATCACCAGTCCTATTATGTTCAACCGTCTTGCCATCGCGTCGTTTTATGTGTTGCCGGCGGTTTTTTACGCGGCTCCCTCCTAATAAAAATGCACCGCGATCACATGCACGATCGCGGCGATCACCAGCATGAAGAACAAAGGCAGATGCAGCACGTGCCATAGCGAGAACAACCGCTCATAGAGCGCGAATTCCGATACCGCTCTGGCCTGTCTGACGAAAACGCGGGATTTGCTATCGACGTACCGCAAGAGACGCCGGGTTTCCGATCTGTTCCAGCCTGCGTCACGAGAACGCGCGGCGATATCGCGACGCGCTAGGCGGTGAACGCGGCGGCGCGTGCGCGCCGCGTCGATCCGCGTCGTGACGATGCGGCCAAGGCCGTGCAGCACGCCCGACGGCTCTTGCAGTGCGCGCTCGGAAAACGCGAAAAGCTCATCACGCACGCCCGAGGAGACGGCAAACAGCGCGGCGATATCGCTGCGGGCATCGTCCAGCGTGCCGCGCAGTTCGGCAAGGCTCGCCTTGCGGCCATATAGGCCATGATGGATCTTGGCGTAAATATAGCGCCCGACGAGGCCGCTGCCGGCCACCACTAGCATGGAGATGAGCGCCACGTTGCTGTTGGTGGAGCCGAGGCGAAAATTGGCGTGATACAGGATGAGCACCGGACCGACCACGCCAAATATCATATGCAGACGGAACCAGAAGCGATTGCCGCCCATGAAGGCAAGGCCGCGCACGCGCTTGCGCAATGGATAAAGCAGCAGCAACAGCATCATCACCGCGCCGATGATGCCTAGCACGTAGCCCGCGCCGTGCTCGGCGGTGGTCAACTCCAGATGGCGCAGGCGGTAGCCGGCAAACAGCGCCAACACAACCACCATGCCGAATGCCCACGGCACGACCGCACCGATGCCGCGCAGCGCCGCGCCGACCTTCGGTTCGCCCGGCGGTGGCGCTTGGTCATTGGCGGCAGACATCGCTGATGACTCCATTCGTCGTTGTCGCAGGATCGTGACTGTCATCAAAAAACCTCCGAAATCCAGGAACGGGACGCCTTGGCGTCAGCGATCATCCGTCGCACCGTCGGCTGGGTGTTGGGCACGACGTCTATGGCCTCCTCACGGCGGTTGTTTTTCAGCCGCGGATTGGCGCCTTTTGCCAATAGCAGGCGCACCACATCGACGCTGCCGCGACGGGCGGCAAGGATAAGCGCGGTCTCGCCAGCCTTGTTCTTACCATCAAGGTCGGCGGTGACCGGCAGCAGCGCGGCGACGATATCGGCGCGGCCCGACTGGACGGCCACCATCAGCGCCGTATTGCCGGTGGAGGTGGCGCTATCGACGGCCGCTCCGGCCTTGATCAATGCCCGGACAATATCGGCATGTCCGCCTTGAGCAGATAAAATCAGCGCCGAACGATGCTGCGCATCCGCTTGATTCAGCGCCGCGCCACGGGATATGAGGAGCTTAACCGTTGCCGCTGCGCCGCTCTGGGCAGCCAGCATCAGCGCCGTACGACCCGATTTATCCGCCGAGTTGATATCAATGCCACGATCAAGCAGCGCGGCGACAAGATCGACCGGCGCGAATGGCGCCGCCGCAAGCAGCGCGGCCGTACTGCCGCCGCCCTGCAGCGCGCCGCCGGCGGCCATGAGGCGCAACGCCGCCTCCCACGTCTTGCGCTCGATGGCCAGCCTTAACGCGGCATCGACCAGCTGCGGAAATTGAGGAACGGGTCGATAGGCGGCCAAGAGATCGCTCACCACATCGGCGTGATTTCGGCTGCTCGCCTCAAGCAGGGGATTGCTGGACGGATCGGCGTCATCGCCGAGGTTCGCGCCCTTTTCGAGTAGAAGTTTGACCACGGCGCGATGCCCCTGCCCGGCGGCCAGCGACAACGCCGACTTTCCTTCCGGGTTGCGCGCCGCCAACGACGAGCCCTGATCGCACAAGGCGGCGACGATGGCCGCCTCACCCCGCCAGGCGGCGATCATCAAAGGCGTCCAGCCGGCAAATTGCTGGTTGGTCTTGGTCAGGTCGTCAAGCCGGGCAGCTGATGCCGCCGCGGACGGCGGCGATGGTCGCAGGCCGCTCACCGCGCCATGGGAGACAAGCTGCTGCGCCAGGGCGACGGCGTTGCGGCCGCGGGCGATATCAAGCGCGGTGCGGCCGCGGGAGTCTTTTATGTTGACGTCAGCTTTGGCCGCCAGGAGCGTTTCTAGAACTTGCGCTCGATCGCGCATCACCGCCGCCATCAACGGCGTAACGCCCGCAGCGTTGCGGGCGTTTTTGTCGGCGCCGGCGCGGAGCAACGCGTCCACGGCCTTTACGTCGCCGGCTTCCGCCGCCAGATGCAGCGGCGTATCGCCAAGAGCGTTGATTTGGCGCGCTTCCGTTTTGGCCTCCGGCGCCGCCGGCGGGCCGCGCTTATCGGCGGCCAGATGTTCCAGGCTAGCGCGGGCGGCGGCATGGCCTTGGGCCGCGGCGGCGCGATACCATGCCATCGCGGCGGTACGGTCGGCGGCAACGCCCCAGCCGTATTCATACAGTTTACCCAGACTGTACTGCGCCTTGGCGAATCCGCTTTTGGCGGCGCGGGCATAGAGGTCGGCGGCCTTGGCGTAGTCCTTTTTCCCACCCGTGCCGTTGCGAAAGAGATTGGCCAATTCATAGGCGGCTTCCGCACTGCCGGCGTCGCTGGCCACGACAAGGATTTCCTGCGCCGTCGGATAATCACGGCGGCGAATGGCGCCCCGGGCAGCGGCCAAATCATCGTTTGCCCACGCCGTACCGGCGGTCAGCACCATGAGCGCAAATACGCCGTGGAGCGTCCGTGCCCAGTACCGCCGCTCACCCCCCTTTGTCATGATCAGCGCGTCCCGTACTTGGTATCGACGGCAACGCCGATTTCCTTCAAGAATCCCGTGGGCAAGATGCCGCCGGCGCAGACAATGATGGCGTCGTTCCGCAACACCTTGCGCTCCCCGTCGTGCTCAAGGGTTACGGCATCCTGATCGATGGCGACGACGGCGGATTTCAAATAGACGCGCAGCCTGCCGGCGGCCTGGGCGGCGCGCACCCGCTCGCGGTTTTTCTGCTTCGCCCGGCCGAAGGCATCGCCGCGATAACTCAGGCTCACCAGGGTGCCCGGCACCTCGGCGAGCGAAGCCGCGGCTTCCAGCGCGCTATCGCCGCCGCCCACCACTAGCACGTCCTGATCTTTGTATTGCTCGGGATCAATCAGCCGGTAGACCACCTTGGGCAGGGTTTCGCCGGCAACCTCCAGCTTGCGGGGCGTGCCGCGCCGGCCGATAGCCAGCAAAACATTGCGCGCCTTGTAGCTGTTCTTCTCGGTGGTGATTTCAAAATATCCGCCCCGACGGCCGATGGATGTTACCCGCTCGGAATAGTGAACCTGCAGGTTGGTGCGACGGCGAATACCCTGCCAAAACTCCAACAGCTCTTCCTTGGTGGTTTCGCTAAATTGCATTTTGCCGACGATGGGTAGAACCACCGGCGCGGTCATGACAATCTTGCCGCGCGGATAGTGGGCGACGGTGCCGCCGAAGGTTTCCTGCTCCAAGGTGACGAAAGAAAGACCCTTCTCCTTGGCGGCGAGCGAGGCGGCGAACCCTGCCGGGCCGGCGCCAATGACCGCGACATCCATGACGCCGGCGGGGACGGCATCGGCTGCCGCGCTTTTCACCCGCGCCGCGATGGCCTCCATCGCCTGCCGCCCCTGGGTGATGGCGTTGCGGATCAGTCCCATGCCGCCCAGTTCGCCGGCAATGAAGATACCCGGCACGTTGGTTTCAAAAGTCGGCGACACCTGCGGAATGTCCACGCCCCGCCGTTCGGTGCCGAACACCAGATCAATGGCCCCCACCGGGCAGGCCGCGGCGCAAGCGCCGTGACCGATGCAGTGAGTGGGACCAATCAGGTCCGCCTTGCCGTTGATGACGCCGAGCACGCTCTGTTCGGGACAGGCCCTGACGCAGGTGGCGCAACCGATGCACTTGGCCGGATCAATCACTGGATGAAGCGAGGCAGGCTCGGTCAGGCCAGCCTCGATCGCCTCATCGCGAATGATCCGCGCCTGACGTTCATCTTGCCGTCTGCGGCTTAGATAAAAGCCGACAAACGCCGCCGCAGGCGCGCCATAAATCAACCAAGTACTCGTTATAGCAGCGCTGAGCGCCACGGGAACCCTCTTCGCGTCACAGTCACAAGATGATGCGTTGTCGACCAAAAGAAGTCCGCATCGCCATCTTTCTTTGTCGCGATTATCGACGGCGGAAAATAATCAACCGTAAATAATTGCTAAAATCTCATCGATATCGCGACGTTGTTCGCGCGCCATGATGCGTCATTTATATAAATAAATTACAATTTAAGAAGATATTGAAGCGACTGTCACAGAGATGTCACAGCGGTTGACAGCAAAAGATTTTGCAACGCATTCTCAATAGAAATTTTTTCATAACCTATGTTGCGGAATTTGATTCCTCAATCTTCACCGGGCAACCACCAGGCGAACGCTCTTGACGTTGAGGAATTGCAGAATGGCGTCGGCGGCGCGCTCGCTGGAGGGACGTTCCGTCAGATCGAACGTGGCGCGAAACAAATCTTCTTGAGTTTTTCGATAGCGATCGTGCGTCGCCATCGCCATTGACAAGGCGGCGTCAAGCTCAGGGATGGAAGAAACCACCGGACCCGCCGTCCAATCAAGAAAATCGGGATCGTCGCGCCAGGACAGGTGCTGGGCATTGACGAAGATGCACGGCCTGGGCTTCCACAAGAACTCGTAAACCTGGCTGCTGACATCGCCAAGGTAAATGTCCGCGCCCAAGGTGTACGTCATGTCGACGCGGGAGACGCTGCTGAGGTCAATCTTGATGTTCGGCGCAGTAGATGCTTTTTCCGGAATGTTCGGGCGCAGCCGGACGCAAAAGGGGTGCAGCGATACGTGCAGACGCCAATGAAACAGCATCGGATGGGGCGCGAAGACGAGATTAAAATCCTGATTTTTGATAAAATAGTCGAGGATGGCCGGCCCCAAGTCATACCAGGACGATAGCGTAGGATCGAAATGCGGCGCATAAAGCACTGTCGGCCGACTGTTGGCAAACAGCCGAGCGCGGGTTTTTGCCTGAAAATCGATGGCGTCAAATTTCGGATAGCCAATGACGGCGTAGTTCCCTTCACGGATATGGCCAAGCTTCAAGAGCCGGTCGCGCGCCTTTGTTCCCGACAGAAAAATAAAATCGAAATCACGAAGCTCCGCCCGCCAGGATTGTGAACGATCGCCGGCGCCGTGACGGGTGTGAATGAGCTTCAGGCGGGTCAGGCTGAAGCGGGTTTTCAACAGGAGGCTGGCGCCTTCCGGCGCCACCAGCGCATCGTATTCGCGAAACAACGGCAGATGCGAGCGCAGCACCGCGATGCGGCGGAAGGGGGCAATCTGTCCGAAAAAGCGTTCCGCCAGATGATAAACCCGCGGAATATCAAGCACCATCACCCGGCGGCAGCGATTAAGATCAGCTCCCTGGCCGACCAGCAACTCGGCAACAAAGGCTCTCTCCGCTTGGGAAGAAAACAGGGCGTCGATCTCCACATTTGCCCAGCGCCGCAATAGCGCCCCCAGGACGGGCGCGCTGTGGGATGCCTGATGCAGCGCTTCATGATTGAAAAGAAAGGCTAACTTGACCTTGTGGCCGGGCATCACTGAAAACTCCGCGTCACCTTAACCCTTTTCTATCGGAACACGCAGCGGCGTGGCAGGCAACGACCGCGGTCAACGCGCGGGCGGGATCTGGCCGTTGATGGCGGTGCTGGGCCTCAACGGCGCCGGCATCGCGCTGATCGTCAGCTCGCTGGTTCTTTATGGGCTGATGGCCGGCGCTCTTTGGAAATTTAGCGCTCGTAGGTTGCCATGACCTCCGCCGTTGCCAGAATGAACGGCTCCGCGGCCTGGGCGATTTCCAAACAGGAGGCCGGCTCTTTGACGGGCAGGGCGGCGGTCGACAAAGCGTAAAGCCGGAAGTAATAGCGGTGCGGTCCGTGTCCGCGCGGCGGCAAGGGACCGCCGTAGCCGACGTTGCTGTAACCTGGGATGCTGCCGAAATCATTGAGCCCCAGCTTGATCGGCGGCGTCGGCTTGAAGCCTTCCTCCAGGCCGGTCCGCTGCGCCGGAATGTCATAGATCGCCCAGTGTTGGAACACGCCATGAGGGGCGTCGGGATCGCTGCATATCAGCGCAAAGCTTTTGACGCCGGCCGGCGCGCCCGACCAGGTCAAGGGCGGCGACAGGTTTTCTCCTTCGTAAGTGTATTTCTTCGGAATCCTGCCGCCGGCGGAAAAGGCGTTGGTACTCAAGGAAAAAGTCATGAGCAAGGTCCCCCTATCTATTTACCCTTCTCGAACATCCACAATCCCCAATGTCCGATGGCGGCATCATAGCGCAATATATACATATGGCCATCATTACCGCGCAGCTTGACGTAATCATGCCGCCCGCTTGGCCATCGATCGATTATCTCCGCCACGCGGATCGTCCGTCCGCCCAAGGAAAAACCCGTCGGCCGTCCCCCGTCACCATCAGGTTCACACTCGACCTCAACGATCATTCCGCCGCTGAGGCGGCAGCCTTTTTCTCGGCGCGCACATAAAAGCGGCTTTCAAGCGCGGCCAAATGCTCCACCACGCCGGTATATTCCAGTTCCGCCATGGGCAGCATCGCCGCGCCGACGAATCCTTGGCGGCGCATGTCGATGGCCTTGGCCGCAACCCGCCCTCTGACCTCATCCCAGAACGGATGGGCAAACGCGTCCTCCGGTCCGACGAGCTTGCCCTCGCGCATGGAAAAGGCGGCGCAGGTCACCACCGGCGGGCCATCGAAATAGCTGATCTTGCCGCCAAGCCGCACCGGCATCAGCGGCATGTTATGCGAGCCGCGCATGCCGCCGCCCACGAAGTGCCCGATCTGGAAGGGGGCGAGAATTTCGCCGGTGGCGGGAAATTTCATCTGCGCGCGCACCAGC
The DNA here is from genome assembly GCA_003577275.1 of Pseudomonadota bacterium. Taxonomy (GTDB): domain Bacteria; phylum Pseudomonadota; class Alphaproteobacteria; order Sphingomonadales; family Govanellaceae; genus PRO5. Next base: position 87,780 of record QEVO01000003.1, on the reverse strand, counting down.
ATCACTGGATCATCCTTGCCGGTGTACTTGCCGGCGATGTTATGGAGCCGCGAGGTCGCCACCGCCGCCGCCTGTTCGCCAGTGGCGCGTGACCAGATGGATTCCACCACATAGCGTTCCGGGTCGCGCAGCAAGGTGGCGATGCTATAGATGTCCTCCGGCGTATTAAGCTCGATCACCCGGTCGCCTTCGGTGTGCGCGACGTCCATGATGACGAATTTAAAGCCGCGGGAAATCTCCGACGACAAGATGAGGCCGGGCGTGTTCATGACATCGGCGAAAGCCATGTAAAGCGGCAGATTGAAGGCGCCGGGATCGGTCTTGTCAGCAGCGAAGAAGAGGAACGGTTCGGCGGCGCGCTCGGTAAACGTCATTTCCACCACCGCCGGCCCCATGCCGCGCACATTGCCGGAAAACGAATCCTTCAACAGATCCTGCCCGGCGCCGTAAAGCCCTTGGGACTTCGCCATCCGGGTGCCGGCCATGAAGGCGTCCCAGGCCAATTTGTGAACATCGCGATCGTTGGCCCCGCGGCGGTGGGTCATGAGAATGGCGATGTCATCGCCGGTGCTGCTGATGTAATGATCGATCAGGAGCTTGCCGCCCTTCTCGCGCACGATCCCGCAGACCGTGTCGAGAACGTGGGGCGACGGCGCGATATGGCCGCCGATGGAGCCGATATCGGCTTTGATGACGCTCAACGTGATATCCATGGCGACCTCCATGACAATAACCCTGCCTGACCACGGGATCGGGCAGACGGTCCATTCTATTTAATTTGATGGCAAGTTTACTCTCAAGCCCAGGCGCTGCCGTTGACCAAGGTCAATGCATCAGGCCGCGCGCGGGGATTCCTTGAGCCATGGCCATTATCGATCAAGCGTCACAAGCGGTCCGCGCAATGCCGGCCCAGTCCCTGGCGGCAAAAGTCGCTTATCTGAGCCGCACCGATAGCTATGCCGAAAGACCAAGCGGGGTGACCGCGCTGGAAACCCATATGTCCTGGGTGTTCCTCACCGACAGCCATGCCTATAAGCTGAAAAAGCCGGTGCGCTACGATTTTCTTGATTTCTCTACCCTGGCGGCGCGGCGGCGGGATTGCGAGCTGGAAGTGACCCTCAACCGGCGGTTGGCGGGCGATGTCTATCTCGGCGTGGTGGCGCTGACCATGAACCAAGCAGGCCGCTTGCAGCTTGATGGCGCGGCCGAGGTCGTTGACTGGCTGGTCAAGATGCGTCGCCTGCCCGACGCTTGCCGCCTCGACCTGATGATTGCCGACCACGCCTTAAAAGCAGATGACCTGCGCCGGGCATTGACCAAACTTAGCGTCTTCTATCGCGATGCTCCGGCGGTTGCCGTGGACGCAGCGAGCTATGACCGCCACTATCAGGATGACATTCGCGCCGCCATGGGTGATCTTCTGATTCCCGCCGTCGGCCGGGCGCGGCATGTCAAGCGACTGGCGGCGTTCCTGATGGATTTTCTCCACGAGCATGCCCGGTTGTTCAAAGAGCGGCGGATCATCGAGGCGCATGGCGATCTGCGGCCGGAGCATATTTTTCTGTTGAGCGAACCGCTGATCATCGATTGTCTGGAGTTCAACCGCGCCTTCCGGCTGTTGGATCCGGCGGAAGAGTTGTCCTTTCTCGCCATGGAATGCGATCTGATCGGCGCGCCGGAAGTCGGGACATCGGCATTTGACATCTATGCCGAGATCACCGGCGATCGGCCGCCGCCATCGCTTATCGCCTTCTATAAGTCATTTCGCGCCTTCCTTCGCGCCAGGATCGCCATTTGCCACTTGAAGGATGAATACGTGCGCCTGCCGGAGAAATGGCCGCGCCAGGCCAAGGCCTATCTGGACCTGGCGGAGAATTACAGACTGGCGGCGCCATGAAGGCGGCCGATGAGTTCGGCAACCATGGGCGCGGTGGAAACGATATCAAGCTGGCCCTTGATCAAGTCCGGCTCTAACCGGAACGGCGGCACGGTGTCGCTGACGACGACGCCGGAGATAAGGCCACCGCCAAACAGCTTCTCCGCTTCCGCCACGAACAAGCCATGGCTGGCGGCGGCGTAGATTTCCTCGGCCCCCGCTTCCCGGCATGCCGACGCGGCGCGCAGGATGGTCGTTCCGGTGCTGATGATGTCATCGAGAATGATGGCCGTCTTGCCGCGCACATCGCCGGCCAACGTGGCGCCGCTGACGATGCCTTCGCTGCGGTATTTTTCCATCATCGCGATGCCGATCTGTCGCTCCGTCCGTTTTCTCATCGCTTCGGCGAAGGAGGCCGCGGCCTTGACGCCGCCGATATCGGGCGAGACGACGACGAGATCGCGGCGGCGCAAGCGGGCGGCAAAATAATCGACGAATAGCGGCTCGGCATGGAGAAGCTCGGCGCTGCAACGAAAGGCATTCTGGAAGGCGGCGCGGTTATGGACGTCGATGACCGCCACGCGATCGACGCCGACCGCTTCAAACAGACCGGCGACGTAGCGCGTCGTGACCGGATCGCGAGGCTTCGATTTTTGATCCTTGCGGGCATAGCAGAGATAGGGAACGATGGCCGTCACCCGCGCCGCGCCGGCGTCACGAAGCGCGCCGACGAAGAACAGCAGCCGGCAGAGCTTGTCGTTGACGCTGGCCGTCGGCTCGCCATAGAGCGATTGGATGACGTAAACATCATGGCCGCGTACGCTATCGAGCGGCCGGGCTTTGTGTTCGCCATCGCTGAACTCGCGCTCTTCGTGCGGGTAGAGCGGGCATTCCAACGCTTGCGCGATGCGCTCGCCGATCGCGCGGCTGGCGTTGAGCGCAAACAAGGTCAGGCTGGCTTGCGGCATGACGACTCCCCCACCCAAAATTGGCATTCTTTTTCAATAGGCGAGGAATGACTCTGACACATTGACGCGCGTCAACGGCAAGTCCGTTGCAGCTTCCTTACCCCATGGTCGCCGCCAGGAGCGGCTTTAGGGCCTTATAAGGACGGGTGTTTAAGACATCGCTCTTTTCCAGCCAGCCGCGCCGCGCCTGGGCGACGCCGTAGCGCAGGAAATCGTAGTCGAAAACGCTATGGCCATCGCTGGCGATGGCGATCAGCACCCCTTCCTCCTTGGCCAGGGTGCATTGCACATCCAGAAGATCAAGCCGCTCCGGCTGGGCATTAAGCTCCAGAAAACAGCCGCGGGACTTGGCGTGGCGGATGACGCGCTCCATGTCGACCTCATAGGACGGGCGGGTTGGAAACAGCCGGCCGTTGGGATGGGCGAGCATGGTAAAATAAGGATGATCCATGGCGCGCATCAGGCGTTCGGTCTGTTTGTCCCGGGAAAGCGCAAAGTTGCTATGAACAGCGCCGATCACCAGATCAAGACGGCTGAGCACGTCATCATCGAGGTCAAGCGCGCCATCTTCCAGAATATCCACCTCGATGCCTTTGAGAATAACCACGCCGGGCTTGCGCTCGCGCTGGCGATCGATCTTGTCTAGCTCCGCCAACAGCTCCTTCTTTGTCAGGCCGCGGGATATGCGCAGATGCTGGCTGTGCTCGGTGATGGCGACGTACTCAAGCCCATGATCGGCGGCGGCCGCCGCCATCTCGGCCAAGCTGTTGCGGCCATCGGAGGCCATGGTGTGAACATGCAGATCGCCTTGCAAATCGCCAAGCTCGATCAATTTGGGCAGCCGCTTCTCCCGCGCCGCCTCGATCTCGCCGCGATCCTCCCGCAGTTCGGGGGCGATCCACGGCAGGCCGAGCGTAGCGTAGACGGATTCTTCCGTCTCACCGGCAATTCTCTTCTTGCCCTTGAATACGCCATATTCGTTGATCTTCAATCTTCGCTCGCGGGCCAAACGGCGCAGCGCGATGTTGTGCGCCTTGCTGCCGGTGAAATAGGTCAGCGCCGCACCATAGCTTTCCTCCGGCACCACCCGCAGATCAACCTGAATGCCGGAACGCAGCACGATCGTCGCCCGCGTGGGGCCTTGCGCCTGCACGTCCCGGGTTTGCGCGTAGTCGACGAAATGCTGGATGACATCGCTGCCCTTGGCTGCCGTCGCCAGGATATCGATATCGCCGATGGTCTCCCGCGCCCGGCGCAGGCTGCCGGCGACGGCGACGTCTTTTACCATGGGATGCTGGCGCAGATGGGCGACGAGCGCATTCGCCTCCCGCTCGGCGGCGGAAATGAGATGGCGATCGGCGGTCTTGCGGCGCTGCTTGAGGGCATCGAGGATGCGGGTTTCCGTGCGCGCGCCAAAGCCCGGCAAGGCGCGGATGCGGCCTTGCTCCGCCATCTCCTGCAAGCTTTTCAAGGAGGCGACGTGGAGCTCGTCATAAAGCGTCTTGGCGCGCTTTGGTCCGAGCCCCGGCAGCGCCAAGAGCTCCACCAGTCCGGCGGGCGCTTCCCGGCTTAGGCGGTCGAGCATGGAGGAATGGCCGGTGGCGACGATTTCCGCGATCTTGCCGGCCAGATCAGCGCCGATGCCCCGCAGATACGGCAAGCTCTCGCCTTTCGAGAGCACGGCGGATACCTGCCAGGGAAGATTGCTCACGATGCGGGCGGCGTTGCGGTAGGCGCGGATGCGAAAGGCGTTGGCGTTCTCGAATTCAAGAATGTCGGCGATCTTTTCAAAGATCGCAGCAATTTCCGCATTGCTGACGGCTATGTTTCTTTTTTTATTCACAGGTGCGCCAAGTTGACGTCTTCGCAGGAAAGATTAAAGGCGCTCATGCCCTCCTCCAACAGATCACCAAGATTGGGCGTGCCCATGAGATAGTCGGCAATATTATCCGTGCGCATGACCTGAGCTTCCGCCCGCGCTTCCTCCCATTCTTCCGCCGTATAATCGCCGCGACCGATCAGCAACAAGGCTAACAGATCGAGCTGCTCGTCGACGTTCAAGGAGCCAATGGCGGACAATAGCTCCTCGGCGGTGGGATCATCCTTGAAGTCCTCGAGAATTTCAATGTCCCGATCATCGGCGGGGTTCGATCCCGGAATTTCCTCCAGCGGCTCCACCTTGGCGTCGAATTCCCGCGCTTTGATCAGAATAAAGCAAATTTTCTCGGGCGAAATCGTCAGCATATTCCTTGCTCCTATCGCTGCCACACGATCAGTGGCAATTCCGCCGGCAGGTAGAGATCCTCGCGGCGGGGCACGACGCGCGGCGTAAAGTGCGCCGCCGGCCGCTCGGTTGCCACATCAGCGGCATAAACATAACCATGGACCGCGCCGGGGATCTCCTGCCGGAGATCCATTTGACGCCGCACCAAGGGCGTAGGGGGCAGCGGTGCGGCAAAAAGTTCGATCGCCACCTCATCGGGCTTGATCGCGCCGAGAAAAGCGTGCACCTCGAAGCGCCAACCATTGTCAATGGCAATGGCCTGAAAATTCCTAAAGTGAATTTCATGCCAGTGACCGCGCAAGGAGGTCTCCCATTGCGGTAGTTCCCGCGCCAAACGGGCATTATCGGCAAGTCGGTTGCGGTAGCGACCGGCGGCGTCCAGATACAAGCGCTCAACATATTCCCGCAGCATCCGGTTGCTGCTGAAATGCGGCGCCAGCGCCATCATGCTCTTGCGCACCCGCTCCAGCCATTTGCGCGGCATGCCGTAGCTGTCGCGGTCATAGAATTCGGGAACGATTTCTTGCTCTAAAATGCGATAAAGCTGTTCCACGTTCTGCTGATCATAATCGCCATGGCGATTGTCCTTGTCGTCGCCGATGACCCAGCCGAATTCCGGCTGATAGGCTTCCGACCACCAGCCGTCCAGGGACGACAGGTGAAGGCCGCCGTTGACCAGCACCTTCATGCCGCTGGTGCCGCATGCCTCCAACGGACGGCGCGGCGTATTGACCCAGACGTCGATGCCCTGCACCAGTTCCAGGGCGACGCTGAGGTCATAATCCTCCAGAAAAATGGCGTGACGCCGTATATCTGGCTGGCGCACGAACTCATACCAGGCGCGGATCATGGCCTTGCCGGCGGCATCCGCCGGATGGGCCTTGCCGGCAACGATGATCTGCACCGGCCGGGTGGGATTTTGCAGCAGGCGTTTTAGGCGGATGGGGTCGCGCAACAACAGATCCGCCCGCTTATAGGCGGTGAAGCGCCGCCCGAAGCCGATGGTCAACGCATTGGGATCAAGCGCCTGACAGGCGTCCTCGATATCGCGATGGCTCAACCCCCGCTGGCCGAGCTGGCGGGCGACGCGCTGACGCGCGAAGTTGATGAGCGCGCTGCGCTGCATCATGCGGCAATTCCAGATATCCTCGTCGCTGGCGCAGCCGATGTCGCACTCCATCTGCTCCAAAGTGCCGCGCCAGCGTGCCTTGCCGCAGGCCTTGGTCCACAGATCATCCGACCAGCGCGAATCCCAGGTCGGCATATGCGCGCCGTTGGTGACATGGGTGATCGGAATTTCGCTTTCCGGCCAACGCGGAAAAAGCTGATGAAACAGGCGGCGGCTTTCCTGAGCGTGCAGTTTGCTGACGGCATTGATGGTGCCCGAGCCGCGCATGGCGAGATAGGCCATGTTGAACGGCTCGCTGGCGTCGCGGGGATTGGCGCGCCCCAGGCCCAACAGTTGATCGAGGGAAAGTCCCAGCGCGTCCAAATAGCCGTCCATATAGGGCAGATGGCGGGCTATCATCGCCGGGTTGAACAGATCAAATCCGGCGGGCACCGGCGTATGGGTGGTGAACACATTGCCGGCGCGGGTCGCCCACATCGCTTCGGCAAACGACAGATTATACGCCTGCCGCGCGGCGCGAATGCGCTCCAGAATCGCGAACGCCGCATGGCCTTCGTTGATGTGGCAAATATCGACGTCAAGCTCCATCGCCTCCAACGCCCGCCAGCCGCCGATGCCAAGGGCGATTTCCTGTAAGAAACGCATTTCCTGGCCGCCGCCGTAAAGCTTGGCGGTGATGCCGCGATCCACCGGAGAATTGCGTAAGTCATTGCTATCGAGAAGGATCAGCGACACCCGCCCCACTATGGCGCGCCAGATGCGCAGCGATAACGGCCGGCCCGGCAAGTTGATCACCACCCGCATCCATGCCCCACCCTTGGTCAATACCGGCTGGATGGGCATGCTGGGCGGTTCGTTATAGGGATAAGCCTCTTCCTGCTCGCCTAAGGGATTCAAGAACTGACGAAAGTAGCCTTCCTGATAAAGCAGCCCGACGCCGACCACCGGCACGTCAAGATCGCTCGCCGTCTTCAGATAATCGCCGGCCAGCACGCCGAGACCCCCGGCATAGAGCGGCAAGGCTTCGCTCAAACCGAACTCCATGCTGAAGTAGGCCACTTGCTTTAAGACATCGCCGCCATGGGCGCCGCGAAACCAGCCGGGCTCCTTTAAATGGGTGCGACGCTCCTCGATCAGACGATCGAGTTCGCCCCTAAAATGCCTGTCGGCAGCGAGGAATTCCAAACGATCATTGGAAATATTCTGCAAGATAGTCCAGGGATTGCGCGTGCGATCCCACAGCTCGGCGTCGAGCATTTCCCACAAGGTATCGCCGCTGTGACTCCAGGTGGAAAAAAGGTCCAGCGCCAAATCATTGAGAACATCCAGTTCCGGCGGCAGCTTCCTGGGCTGAAACAAGGCCATGCGTTCCGCTCCTATTCACGGCCGCGCGCTGCCGGGAGGCCGTCTTGCGGCGCAAGGTCACGCCTTGCGTTTGCGCGGCTTTTTGTTCGGCGCGGCAGAAGACGGCGATGCGGCCGCCGGCTTGACCTCCCTCTCAACACGCGGCTGCATGATCGGATTGACGACCGGCGACGGACGCTCGGCATTCAATTCTTCCTTGGCGCGGAACCAATGCTCCCAAGAGCGCCCCAACGGCCGACCTTCGCGTTCCCAGATGAAATAGCTACGCAACCTGACCTCTTCTTCTGTTATTTTGTCGATCATCATCGGTGCCTCGTCCTTAGCTAGTGTTCCTATGACATGACAGCGCCCGGACCTGCTTTTCCCGGCGTTATCGGCTATTGACGACGCGCCCGCCGTAGCTGTCGTCATCATCAGGCGTATGATCGCGTGTGACGCGGCGGCGCAGCCGCGCCTCGGGCCGCAGCGACCGGTATAAGTCAAGATAGCGGCGCGCCGAGCATTCCCAAGAGAAATCGGCGTGCATGCCCGCCACCTGCAGCCGCCGCCACAACAGCGGCTGGGCGAACAGCTCGATGGCGCGGCGCACCGCCTCGCCAAGCGCCGCCGCGCTGACGTCGCGGAAGGAAAGGCCGGTGGCGACGCCGGCATGCAGCGCTTCGGGCGTGGCGTCAACCACGGTGTCAGCAAGCCCGCCGGTGCGCCGCACGATGGGCGCCGTGCCATAGCGCATGGCGTAAAGCTGGGTTAAGCCGCAGGGCTCGAAGCGAGCCGGCGCCAACAGGATGTCGGCGCCGGCCAGCAGGCGGTGCGCCGCCGGCTCGTCATACCCGATGCGCGCCGAGACGCTATCGGGATAACGGCGGGCAAGCTCTACAAAGGCGGTCTCGAAACGCCGCTCGCCTTCGCCGAGGAGGGCGAACTGGCCGCCGGCCGCCACGATGGCGGGGACCACCTCCAGCACCACGTCGGCCATTTTCTGCTCCGCCAACCGACTGTTGAAGGCGATGAGCGGCGCGTTCGAAGTCGCCGGCAGCATTAATTCCTTCAACAGCGCGGCCTTGCAGGCTTTCTTGCCCGAGATGTCATGGCGATCATAGCGCTCGATCAGGTGACGATCGTTGACCGGATCCCACAAGCTGTAGTCGGCGCCGTTCAGGATGCCGATCAGGTCGCCCTGGCGCAGGCGGGCGACGCCTTCCAGGCCATGGCCGAATTCGGGATCGAGTATCTCCGCCGCGTAGGTCGGGCTTACTGTGGTGATGCGGTCGGCGTAGCGCACGCCGGCTTTCAGGAAGGACACGCGGTGATGGAATTCGACCCCTTCGGGATGATAGAGGTGCGGCGAAAGCCCAATGAAATCAAGGCAGGACGCCGGAAAATTTCCCTGGTAGGCCATGTTATGGATGGTGAAAACCACCGCCGGACGCGACGCCGCATCGGCGCTCAAGAGCGCCGGGACGATGCCGGTGTGCCAGTCATTGGCATGCACGATATCGGGCCGCCAGGACAGCGGCGCTTGAGCGCGCGCCACCCGCGCCGCGACATGGGACAACAGCGCGTACCGCAAGGCGTTGTCGTGCCATTCCTTACCATCGGGATCGCAATAGAGCCGGCCCGGCCGATCGTATAGCCGTGGGCAATCAATGAGCCAAATCGGCAGCTCGGAACCTGGAAGCAATCCGGGAACGAGCGCGACGTCATCAAATCCCAGGACGTTTTTCAAGGCGATCGGTTTTCCTTGCGTCATGAGCCGGTCTTTGGCCTGCGGATAAGCGGGCATCAGCAGCCGGACATCAATGTCATGGGCGCGCAGCGCCTTGGGCAACGCCTCGCTGACATCGGCAAGGCCGCCGGTTTTGGCAAGCGGATGAACTTCCGAGGAAACAAATAGAACGCGCATGCTCGGGGTGGGCCCTTCTTTTTGTAAGGCTGGGGGGAATCGGCCTTGCGGCCTCAGGGCATGCTAGGTGCCGCTCCCGCTCCCTTCATTGACGGCCGTCAATAGAGACGTCGCCATTTATGCCTATCTTGAAGGCAATCAGCACAAGGCGCCGATGACCGATAGCACCGACATTTGGCAGATGCCGCACGCGGACAGCGCAAGCAAAGCGCCGCCGACGCAGCCTATTCTTGGCGACATCGACTGCCACCTGCTGGCCGAAGGCAGTCACCTGTACGCCTTCACCAAGCTGGGAGCCCATCCCATGACGCACCACGGCCGCGTGGGGGTCGGCTTTGCCGTGTGGGCGCCCAACGCGCGCCGGGTCAGCGTGGTCGGCGATTTCAATGGCTGGAACGGCCAGCGCCATGGGATGCGACTGCATCGCGATATCGGCGTTTGGGAGCTGTTCATCGCCGGCCTGGAGGCGGGGGCGCTTTACAAGTATGAAGTGGAAACCGCCAGCGGCGAGACGCTTTTGAAAAGCGATCCCTATGCCATGGCGAGCGAAGCGCCGCCGCGCTCCGCTTCCGTCGTTAAGGGACTGTTTGACGAGCCGGCGCTGGATGCGGCATGGATCAAGCGCCGCCAACAGCTCCAGGACCGCCATGCCCCCATCGCCATCTACGAGGTTCATTTGGGCTCCTGGCGCCGCCAGGCGAACGGCGGCTATCTAAGTTATGATGAGCTAGCCGATCAACTGATCCCCTATGTCGCCGACATGGGCTTCACCCACATCGAGCTCTTGCCGGTCAGCGAGTATCCTTTCGACGGCTCCTGGGGCTATCAGCCGACGGCGCTTTATGCCCCCACCCGCCGCTTCGGCGCGCCCGATCGCTTCCGCGCCTTCGTCAAACGCTGCCATGACCGCGGGCTGGGCGTGATCATGGATTGGGTGGCGGGGCATTTTCCCGGCGATGGCCATGGCCTCGCCCGTTTCGACGGCACCCACCTCTATGAGCACGCCGACCCGCGCCTAGGCCGGCATCCCGAATGGAACACCCTGATCTACAATCACGGCCGCCGCGAGGTGGCCAACTACCTTCTCGCCAATGCCTTGTTCTGGATCGAGGAATACGGCATCGACGGGTTGCGGGTCGATGCCGTCGCCTCCATGCTCTATCGCGATTACGCGCGGCCAGATGGTCAATGGCTGCCCAATGCCCACGGCGGGCAGGAGAATCTGGAAGCCATCGATTTTCTGCGCCGCCTGAATGAGCGGGTTTATGAAAAAGCCGGCGGCGCGATGACCATCGCCGAGGAATCCACCGCCTGGCCCATGGTGTCGCGGCCTACCTGGTGCGGCGGGTTGGGCTTCGGCTACAAGTGGAACATGGGGTGGATGAACGATACCCTGCGCTACATTTCCCGCGATCCCGCCCACCGCAAGTATCATCATGATGAGCTGACCTTCGGCCTGCTTTACGCTTTTCATGAAAACTTCATCCTGCCCTTGTCCCATGACGAGGTGGTGCACCACAAGCGCTCGCTCCTTGGCAAAATGCCCGGCGACCGCTGGCAGAAGTTCGCCAACTTGCGGGCGTACCTGGGTTTTTTCTATGCCCACCCGGGCAAAAAGCTGCTGTTCATGGGCAACGAATTGGCGCAAGAACGGGAATGGAACCACGACGTTGGCCTCGACTGGCATCTGTTGAGCGATCCCGACCATGCCGGGGTGCAAGCGTTGGTGCGCGATTTGAACCGCCTCTACCGCAGCCTGCCGGCGCTCCATGCTCTCGATTGCGAGGCCGCCGGCTTTCAATGGATCGATTGTCACGATCAGGACAACAGCGTGATCTCGTTCCTGCGCCGGGGCGAGCATCCGGCTGATGTTGTCGTGGCGGTCTGCAATTTCACGCCGGTGGTGCGACAGGGCTATCGCATCGGCGTGCCGCGCGACGGCTATTACCGGGAAATCCTGAACACCGATTCGCGCTATTACGGCGGCAACGATGTCGGCAACGGCGGCGGTCTCCGCGCCGAGCCGACGCCGGCCCACGGCTATGCCCAAAGTCTGTCCTTGACCCTGCCGCCGCTCGCTACCGTGCTGTTGCAACCCGCCTGAAGGCTGACAGCGATGCGCCCGCCGACCGCAGTTATCCTCCCCGGCAGACCGTCACCGCTGGGCGCCACGGCGGATCAAGGCGGCGTCAATTTTGCGCTCTTTTCCGCCGTCGCCGAGAAAGTGGAGCTGTGCCTGTTTGATGACAGCGGCCGGCATGAGGTCGCCCGCCACGTCTTGCCCGAATACACCGATGAAATATGGCATGGCTATCTGCCGGACGCCGCGCCGGGCCTACTCTACGGCTATCGCGTCTATGGCCCCTATGATCCCCTGGCCGGCCATCGCTGCAATCCCCATAAATTGCTGATCGACCCTTACGCCCGGGCATTGCACGCGCCCCACGCCTTCGACCCCCGGCAGTTCGGCCATGGCGATAATGACCACACCCCGGATTTGCGCGATGACGCCGATGTGGTTCCAAAGGCGCGGGTAGTCGCCGCCGCGTTCGATTGGCAAGGCGATACGCCGCCCCGCACGCCGTGGAGCGAGACCATCATTTACGAGATGCACGGGCGCGGCTTTACCAAGCGACACCCGGAAATACCTCCTCATAGTCAAGGAACGTTGGGGGCGCTGGCGACGCCTGTGGTCATCCACTATCTGCAACGCTTGGGCATCACCGCCGTGGAGCTGCTGCCGATCCAGGCCATCGCCCAGGAGCCGCATCTGGCCAAGCGCGGCATGGTCAATTACTGGGGCTATAGTCCGCTCGCTTATGGCGCCATCGAGCCGCGCTATCTGGCCCAGGGCGATCCCAACGAGTTCAAGGCGGCGGTGCGCGCGCTTCATGCCGCCGGCATCGAGGTCATCTTGGATGTGGTGTTCAACCACACCGGCGAAGGCGACAGCCATGGCCCCACGCTGTCGTTTCGCGGCATCGACAACGCCAGCTATTATCGTCTGGGCGCGGTGCGCAGCCATTATGTCAATGACGCCGGCTGCGGCAACACCTTGCGGCTGGAGCATCCCCAGGTTCTGGCGTTGGTGATGTCGGCGCTGCGTTACTGGGTGACGGAGTATCACGTCGACGGCTTTCGCTTCGATCTTGCCGTGACGCTGGCCCGCGAACATCATCACTTTACCCCCGAGGCGGCGTTCTTGAAAGCCGCGCGGCAGGATCCGATCTTGCGTGATGTCAAGCTGATCGCCGAGCCGTGGGATCTCGGCGTTGACGGCTATCAACTGGGACGCTTCCCGCCGGGCTGGTCGGAGTGGAACGACCGCTATCGCGATACCGTGCGCCGCTTCTGGCGCGGCGACGTTGGCATGGTGGCCGATCTAGCCTTTCGCCTGACCGGCTCCAGCGATTTCTTTCACCACCGGGGCCGGCGGCCATGGGCGAGCGTGAACTATGTCACTGCCCATGACGGTTTCACCTTGGAGGATCTGGTCAGCTACAACCACAAACACAACGCCGCCAACGGTGAGAACAACGCCGACGGCAGCGACGCCAATTATAGCTGGAACGGCGGCGCGGAAGGGCCGACCTCTAACGCCGCCATTGGCGCCATGCGCGCCCAACAAAAACGCAATTTTTTGGCGACGCTGCTGTTCTCGCAAGGCGTGCCCATGCTTACCGCCGGCGACGAGTTCGGCCGCACTCAGCTTGGCAACAACAACGCCTATTGCCAGGACAATGAGGTGAGCTGGATGGATTGGACGCAACTGGAAAGCCATGACGGCCATGCCTTGTTTGTCTTCGCATGCAAGCTCCTCAGCTTACGCGCCCGCCACCCCGCGTTGCGCCGGGAGCAGTTTTTCCACGGTCGGCCCATCAGCGACGAGGTCGTCAAGGACATCACCTGGCTGACGCCCGGCGGCCTGGAAATGTCCGCTGCTGATTGGCGCAACGCCGAGCGGCAAAGCTTCGGCTGTCATCTCGGCTTTCCCGCCGATACTGAACCGGAGGAAGAAAAGGGCGAGCATCTTCTGATCCTGCTCAACGCCGCTGCCGAGATCATCCCCTTCCGCCTGCCGCCAAAAGCCTTCGGCGCAAATTGGACGTTGGCCATCGATACGGCGCGCCCTCAGTCAAGCGAGGATGAGGGCGTCTGCTTCCCGGCAGGCTCGGAAATATTATTGGCCGCCCGGTCGCTTGTTCTCCTCACGGCCGGATGAGCGGAGAGGCGATGTTCAGCGACGCACGGCTCATGCATCTGGCAACTCTTGCCGGCATTGAACCCGGGTATTGGGATATCGCCGGCGCGTGGCACGACCTCGGTCCTGAGACAGCGCGCGCTTTGCTGGCCGCCATGAAGATCGACGCCGCTGGCGCGGCGGCGCTGGAGCACAGCATTGTCGAACTGGAAACACGGCCCTGGCGGCGAGCCTTGCCGCCGGTGATCGTCGCCGAGGAAAAGCAGCCGATCTTTCTCATCTGCCATCTGCCGGCGCACGTTGAAATAAAAAATATGCCATGGTTCATCGTCCTGGAAAGCGGCGAGACGATAACGGGCGCACTTAATGGCGCCACGGCGGTCGCCGAGGCGCGGCACGATAAACTGGGGATGATGCGCTACCGCCTTGAGCTGCGCGCCGATCTGCCCTTGGGCTACCACACGCTCCAACTTGATCTGCCACCCGCAACGCCGCTGCCGCTCATCATCGCGCCCGCTGCGTGTTATCTGCCGGCCGAGGCGGAAACGGGCGCGCGCCGCTGGGGGATTGCGGCGCACCTTTATGCGCTGCGCGGCGCGCATGATGCCGGGATCGGCGATTTTACCGACCTGACGCAACTGATCGAACAGGCCGCCGAGACCGGCGCGGCGACGGTGGGGCTCAATCCGCTCCATGCCCTGTTTTTTGGCAGCCCTAAGGACGCGAGCCCCTACGCCCCGAGCAGCCGGCTTTTTCTTAATCCGCTTTATCTTGACGTCGGCGCGCCAGCGCCACCGCCCGCGGCGCAGATTGATTACTCAGCCGTGTCGCGCGCCAAGCGCAGCTGTTTCGAGCGCGACTTTGCAGACTTCCACCCCAACGCCGATTTCGAGCGCTTCTGCCGCGAGTACGGCGCGGCGCTGCAAGGCTTCGCCACCTTCGAGGCTTTATGCGACCATTTCGGCAGCCATCTGTGGACCACCTGGCCCCCTGCGTATCAGGATTGCAAGAGCGCCGCCGTCGCCGAGTTTCGCGACCGCCATCGCCAGCACCTTGATTTTCATGCTTATCTGCAATGGCGCTGTCACCAGCAAATGACGAGCGCGGCAGCGCGCGCCGATGCGCGCTTGACCCTGGGGCTTTACGGCGATCTGGCGCTCAGCGTCTCGGCTTACGGTGCCGACGCCTGGCTGGGACGCGAGCTTTATGCCGCCGCCGTGGAATTAGGCGCCCCAGCGGACGACTTCAACCCCAAGGGCCAGACCTGGGGCGTGGTCGCCCCCCGGCCGCATGCGCTTTATGACGGCGCTTACGCCTCCTTCATCGCCCTCATGCGCGCCAACATGCGCTATGTGCGCGCCTTGCGCCTGGATCATGTGATGGGACTGGAGCGCCTGTTCTGGGTGCCGGCGGGGATGAGCGCCAATCATGGCGCTTATGTGCGCTATCCGGCGGATGACCTGTTGCGTATCGTCGCCCTGGAAAGCCAACGCCAGGGCTGCGTCATCATCGGCGAGGATTTGGGCACCGTGACGCCGGATTTCCGCCGTCGCCTGGCGGAGAAGAAAATTCTTTCCTACCGCGTGCTTTATTTCGAGAAGTCCGATCATCGCTTCCAGCCGCCGGAGGAATATCCTGCGCTCGCCATGGCGTGTCTCTCCACCCATGACCTGCCGACCGTGAAGGGCTATTGGCAGGGCGCGGACTTGGCGCTCAAACGCGCCTTGCATCTCTTCGCCAGTGAGCATCTATCCGCGCTGGCCGAAGCGCAACGGGCAGCCGACAAGGCGGCGTTGATCACCGCCCTTCAGGAGGCTCATCTCTTGCCTGGCGAGGTTGACGCGCAGGAGATGTCGCCGGCGCTGGCGCTGGCGCTCCATCGCTTCGTCGCGCGCGCCGCGGCGTGGCTGATGATGGTTCAGATCGACGACCTGACGGGTGAGACGGAGCAGCTCAACCTGCCCGGCACGGCGTTCGAGCACGCCAACTGGCGGCGGCGGCTGGCGGTTGATCTAGATACGCTGTTTGGCGATGACTGGGCGCAAGAGGTCTTGGCGGCGGTGGCGGCGGAACGGGCGGCGGTTATGCCGCGTCCGCTCCCCGCGACGGCATGAGACAGCACGGCGCCACCTGCCAGATGTCCTCGGCGTAGCCGCGGATGGTGCGGTCGGAGGAAAAGCCGCCCATGCGGGCGACGTTGATGATGGCCTTGCGTGTCCAGGACGCCTGGTCGCCATAGGCGGCGTCAATCCTGTCCTGGCAGGCGACGTAAGCGGCAAAATCAGCCAACACCATGAAATAATCGCTCGATAGCAGGGTATCGACGAGATGGGTGTAGCGGTCCTTGTCGTCGGGCGAAAAAAAGCCGCCGCGAATCATGGCTAGCACCGCCGCCAGTCTGGCGTCGGTTTCAAGAATGGTGTAAGGCGCGTAGCCGCCGGCGCGGCGCGCCGCCACCTCCTCGGCGGAAAGGCCGAAGAAGAAGATATTGTCCTCGCCCACGGCGTCGCCGATTTCGATGTTGGCGCCGTCGCGGGTGCCGATGGTCAGCGCGCCGTTCAAGGCCAGCTTCATGTTGCCGGTGCCCGAGGCTTCCGCGCCGGCGGTGGAGATTTGCTCCGACAGATCGGCGGCGGGGATGATGCGTTCGGCGGCGGTGACGCTGTAGTTGGGAATGAACAGCACCTTCAACAGGCCATCGACCACGGGATCATGGTTGACCACTTGAGCGATGTCGTTGATCAACTTGATGATCAGCTTGGCCATATGATAATCGGCCGCCGCCTTGCCGCCGAAAATCACCGTGCGCGGCGTCATCCCCGCCGTATTGCCGGCGCGGATGCGGTTGTAGCGCTCCACCACCTGCAAGGCATTGAGAAGCTGGCGCTTATATTCGTGGATGCGCTTGACCTGGACGTCGAACATGGCGGCGGGATTGACGATCACGCCGAGGTCGCGGGCGATGCGGGCCGACAGGCGGTCCTTGTTGGCCTGCTTGATGGCGCAAAACGCCGCGCGGAACTCCGCGTCATCGGCAAAGCCGGTCAGGTTTTTCAACTCGTTATGATCTCTGAGCCAGCCCTCGCCGATGCGCGAAGTAATCAGCGCGGCGAGCGCCGGATTGGCGAGATTAAGCCAGCGCCGGGAGGAAATGCCGTTGGTTTTGTTGAGGATGCGCTGCGGATAAAGGCGATGGAAGTCGGCGAACGTGCTGGCCTTCATGATGTCGGTATGCAGCGCCGAGACGCCATTGACCTTGTGGCTGCCGATGAACGCCAGATGTCCCATGCGGACATGACGCACGCCGTCCTCGCCGATGATCGACACCCGGCGCAACAGATCGTCGTCGCCGGGAAAGCGCGCCGCCACATCGCTCAGGAAATCCTCATTGATGCGGTAGATGATCTCCAAGTGACGCGGCAACAGCTCGGCGAAGAAATCCACCGGCCAGGCTTCCAGCGCTTCCGGCAGCAGCGTGTGGTTGGTATAGGCGAAGATCGCGGTGGTGATGGACCAGGCGGCCGGCCATGCCAGCCCATGCTGATCGATCAGCAGGCGCATCATCTCCGGAATGGCGATGGCGGGATGGGTGTCGTTGAGCTGGATCGCCACCTTGTCAGGCAGCATCCTTAAATCGTCGGTGCTTTCCAGATAACGGCCGAGAATATCCTGCAACGAGGCGCTGACGAAGAAATACTCCTGGCGCAGCCGCAGCTTGCGGCCAACTTCGGTGGAGGTGCCGGGATAGAGCACGCGCGACAAAGTTTCCGCCTCGTACTTGTCGCGCAGCGCGCCGGCCAGATCGCCGTTGTTGAAGTGTTGCAGGTTGATCTCCCGCATCGGCCGGGCCGACCACAGGCGGATGGTGTTGATCAGATCCTGGCCATAGCCCGGCACTTCCAGATCATAGGCGGTGGCCAAGAGCCCCTTGTCGGGAATCCAGTGCGTGCGTGGTTGGCCATCATTGTCGGTGACATGTTCTGTACGGCCGCCAAAGCCGATGAAATATTTCACCGCCGGGCGGGGAAATTCCCACGGGTTGCCGTGGCGCAGCCAATCTTCCGGCTGCTCCACCTGCCAGCCGTTCTCAATGCCCTGCACGAACATGCCGTTGTCATAGCGGATGCTGTAGCCATAGGCGGGAAAGCCTTGGGTGGTCAACGAGTCGAGAAAGCAGGCGGCGAGGCGGCCCAGCCCGCCATTGCCCAGGGCGGCGTCGTATTCCTCCTCATAGACCTGATCGAGATCGACGCCCAGGTGCCGCATCGCCTCGCGCACGTCCTCCTCAAGCCCCAGACTGTAAAGATTATTTTGCAGCGAGCGGCCAATCAGGAATTCCATCGACAAATAATAGACCGCCTTGACGTCACGATCGTGATGCAGCCGCTTGGTGTCGAGCCAACGCTTGGCCATGAAGCCCCGGGTATAGTGAGCGAGCGCGCGAAACCATTCTTCGGTGGTGGCGTTGGAGGGATCCTTGCCGACAGCGCAGATTAAGGCATCGACCAGCGCCTGCTTTAATCCTTCCGGCCGCGGCAATGCCGTTAGTCGTTGAGAGGGCGTCTTTGCAGCAGACGCGGCGGCAGTCTTGCCGTGCACGGCGGTTTGGTCTCCTAACTGACGGTGCGCAATCGCCCTGCGCCAGGTGCGCGTGATGAACATTGTCTCAAAGCGTGTTTAACGTGACGTGAATAACCCCCAAACCGCGCCTGGGTGATGACCATGGCGCCCCATGTATAGTATTTATTATAAATCCATACACAATTTATATGGTGTGCAAGGTGGCCTTATCCGCAACAAATGTCCAGCGCTAACTGCATCCAGATCCCGCCGCCCGATACTGCACCGCGGTAAGTTCCTGAACTGTCGTAGCGATCGACGAAAATGCTGCGCCACGGTCCAGCGGCGCGCGGCGGATATGGCAATCATGGCGCCGCGACTCGCGGCTGACGGCGATCAATTCGTAAGGTCGCAAGCGCGCGTATGCTGCGGACTGATCCGCAGCGCGCAGAGGGGAGCCTCGACGATGACCAAGAAAGCAGCCACCAAGCAATTGACGGCGGCGGATATTCGCCGCCTAGCGGGCGACATCGCCGATCATCGCGTACTGGCCATCCTGGATACCGGCGGCGCCATCGAAGATTTGGAAGAGGCGCTGGCGTGGGACAGCGGCAACAGCGATCTGGGGCGACGATTGACCCACAATCTTTCCGGCAACGCCGCGCGAATTTTTGAGATTTTGTTTGAAGATCAGCGCCTTGAGGAAGAGCGGCGAAGCTGATGGCGGTCAATGCGTATCCTCTCGCGGCGATATAGAGGTAAAGCTTAACCCCCAAGCGGAGAACGACCCATGCCGCTTTATGTCATGGCGACGGAATTATCGGCTGACCGCCAAAGCGATCCTAAAACGCTGGAATTGCTTGAAAAACAAGTCGAGGAAAAGATTGAAGAAATATGTCCCAACATCGACTGGATCGGCAATTACGCCTTGTTCGGCCCTTACAATTATCTTGATATCTTCCATGCCCCGGATGCGGAAACGGCGATGAAGGTGGTGACCCTGGTGCGCACCTTCGGCCATGGCCGTACCGAGCTGTGGCCAGCCATTGATTGGTCGAACTTCAAGTCCATCGTGCGCAGCATGCCGCGGGCGGCGGTGTAACTCCTAGAACAAAATGTGGTTAGGCGCGGCCATAATCAGCCTATAATCGCCATTCCCTTGATAAGCGGGAATCCATAGTGAAATCAAAGAACTGGATCCCCGCTTATCAAGCGGATGACAAAACACACTATGCTTGCACACGATTCTATTTAAACGCATAGCGCTCTAAGACTTTACTCCACAAGATGGTGCTTGCCGACGGCGCGCACGATGGTTGCCTGCGGCCCCTTGTCGCCCTCCACTTCTTCAAACCGCACCTCATCGCCCGGCGATAGTTTGGAAAATTCATCATCCGCCACCGCGTGGCGGTGAAAATAAATCTCCCGGCCATCGGCGGCGGCGATGAAGCCGTATCCTCCTTCCTTGAAAAGGCGGGTGATTTTGCCGTGCGGCGCGATCTCGTGGCTCTTTACTTTGCCTTGCTGTTTGCGCGTTCGGTCCTGCAATTGGCGGCGCGCCGCCATGAAGGCGTCGCGCACCGCGACATAGGGGTCTTCGTGCGCGTGTTTGGCGCTGGGATTGCGATTGACGGTGACGTCCACGCCGCCTGGCGCTTCCAGATGTACGCGGATTGTATAGAGGTTGCCCTGATGATGGCGGCGGTGCGGCGCGGTAACCACCACCCGGCAGGAGGTGAGGCGGGGATGGAACGTTTCGAGCTTGTCGACCTCCTCGCGGATGCGCTGATCCAACGCCTCAGAACGCTCCATGCCTTGATAGGCGATTTCAATGGGGACTTGCATAATCTCAGTGCCTCACGTGTTGTAGCGGTTTCAAGAGGACGCCGCCGCCTTCCTCGCGCGCGCCGCCCAGCTTTGAGCAAGAATCTCCGTCACTTCAGCATCGTCCAGTTGGGGAAAATCACCGTAATGCAGACTGATGGCGTAGAACGGCTCAGGCGTTTCCAGGCAAATCACCTCATCGGCATCCTGCGCCAACACGGCGACGGTATCCGCCGGCGCCACCGGCGTCGCCAGTACCAAGCGCTTCGGCCCCGCCCGGCGCAACGCATAGAGCGCCGCGCGCACCGTCGCCCCGGTGGCGATGCCGTCATCGACCACGATCACCGTGCGACCGGCGACCGCCGGTTTCTTGCGTCCGGCGCGGTACACTTTTTCGCGCCGCGCGATTTCGCGCAGTAAGGATTGCTTTTCCCGCTCCAGAAATGCCGGCGAGGGCGATACCGCCCGCATCACGTCATCATTGATCACCACTTCCGGATGCTCGCCATCGACGATGGCGCCCAACGCCAGTTCCGGCTGTCCCGGCGTGCCGATTTTGCGGGCTATGACAATGTCAAGCTCGGCGTCAAGCGCCTTGGCGACCTCATACCCGATGGGTGCGCCGCCGCGCGGCAACGCCAGCACCAGCGGCTGCTCCTTGCGGAAGTGAGCGAGACGCTTGGCCAGCTTGCGGCCGGCCTCTCGGCGATCGGCAAACATCGATTATTCATCCTGTTCAACAAGATAGCGTTCAAACCAGGCTGCGGCGAGGTCGACCACCTGATCAAGCGTGCCCGGCTCTTCGAATAGGTGCGTGGCGCCGGGCACCACCGCCAGACGCTTCGGACCCGCCAAATGCAAATAGGCGTCCTCGTTCAATTCCAGCACTTCCAGATCGTGGCCGCCGACGATCAAGAGCGTTGGCGCCATGACCCGGGCCAACGCATCGCCCGCCAGATCAGGCCGACCGCCCCGCGATACAATGGCTTTGACGCCGCAGGAAGGATCGGCCGCCGCAACGAACGCCGCGGCCGCGCCGGTGCTGGCCCCGAAGTAGCCGAGGGCAAGATGTTGCAGCTTCGGCTGGCGGCGCAGCCATTCGCTGGCCATGACCAAGTGATCGGCCAGGAACGGGATATCGAACACATTGGCGCGCAGCCGCGCTTCTTCCTCCGTCAGCAGGTCAAACAGCAGGGTGGCGAAGCCGCGCTGGACCAATCTTTCGGCAACGTATTGATTGCGTGGACTAAAACGGCTGCTGCCGGAACCATGAACAAAAACCACGATGGCGTGGGCAGCGGCCGGCGCATGGAGATAGCCTTCGAGCTTTAAGGGCCCGATGGCGACGGTCTCCCCTCTCTCCAGCGTGGGATTAGGCATGAACCACCCATCCGCCATGGTAATCGTTGAGCATCATAACACTCTGATGCAGCAGCCGGAATTGATCGGCGTCAACGTGTTTCTTGCGTCCTGGAGCCGAAGTTCGCCTCAAAACGGATGCCGCGCTGGTTGCGAACTTCAGTTCCGCCACACTGGGGTGAAGGCATATCAGGAGGCGCGTTTGACATTGGCGGCAAACAGGTAGCCCTCGCCGCGAATGGTGAGGATGAATCGCGGCTGCGCCGGATCCTCCTCGATTTTGGCGCGCAAGCGGCGCACCCGCGTATCGACGCTGCGATCGAACGGCTCCCAGCGCCGCGATGTCATCATCTCCAAGAGGTGGTCCCGACTTAACACCCGATGTGGGTGGCGAACGAATACTTCCAGCAGCTTATATTCCCCGGAAGTCAATGAGATTTCCTCGCCATGGCCGGAAATCACCTTGTGTCGGTCGGTGTCGATTCGCCAATCCTCGAAACAGAAAACGTCGCTGCGTATCAGGGAGTCCGGCATGACGGCAGCGCCGGATCGACGCAGCACGCTTTTCACCCGCGCCAGCACCTCGCGCAGATGAAAGGGTTTGGCGATGTAATCGTCGGCGCCAACTTCCAAGCCGATGATGCGATCCACCACATCCGCCCGTTCGCTCACCACGAGCAGTCCGATATCAGGGTGCGATTGGCGAACATATTTAAGAAATTCAATGCCATGCTCGCCATGCAACATGGAATCGAGAATGATGATGCTGGGCCGACGCTCCTCAATCGAGGCTTTAGCGCTTAAGAGGGAATTTGCCGAGCAGACATGAAAGCCATGTTCCGCCAGATAGTCCCGCAGCATTTGCTGAACTTCCGCGTTATCATCGACAACAAGAACCGTTTCCATAGGCGAACCTCCATGGAGGATCCCCCCGGCACCTCGATAATTTTTTCTTGGTGCGGCAAGTCTGCCACAAAAAGCTTCAATTTGTCACCAATTGTCGCGAAATCAGTAATCACCCGGATTCAATGGTCTGGCAGAATCCCTATTCTTCGCTTCCTGACTTCAAAAAAACTTCGCCTTCTCTCCGCCCCCTAGGAGAACAATGATGGAACAAGCTTCCCAGTCCGGCATCATTCTTAAATCTAAATACGCCGGCGGCGCAGCGCGCGCGCTTCCTTACTTGAAAAATACCGGCATCAGCGAACAACTGCCCAGCGCTGGCGTGAGTGAATTTCCCCGCAAACAAACGCTTTTCTTCGAAGGCGATTCGGCGGATGCCATCTTTGAAATTTGCACGGGAACAGTCGAGCTTTATAAAACTTTCCTAAGCGGCCGGCGCGGCGTGCTGGGGTTCTTTCGCGCCGGCGCCATCGTCGGCTTTGCCATGGATGCTGATTATCCCTATTCCGCCGAAGCGGTAACCCCTTGCCAAGTGAGGCGGATTTCCCGCGCTAGCCTGGATCGCGTGCTGGGGCGCAGCCCATCGTTCGCCAAGCGCCTGCTGGAGGCGACATGCCGGGAATTGACGGTGACGCAGGAGAAGATGTTCATCTTGAGCCGCAAGAGTCCGGCGGGAAAGGTGGCGTGGTTTCTGTTGCAGCACAAGCGGCCGCCGGCGTGCGCCGCCACCGGCATGCCAGTGGTGGAGATGCCGATGTCGCGCGCCGATATCGCCGATTATCTCGGCATGGCGCCGGAAACATTGTGCCGCACCCTGACCAAATTCAAGCGCGACGGCCTCATTCTAGCAGACACACCCTATCGTGTTCGTCTGCGCAATATCGCCAAGCTGACCAGACTTGCCGAGGAAGCCTGCAATTAAGCAGCCGTGCGGCCAGCTTCGGTTCTACCTGCCGGCGGTCGTGGCGCAGGCCGTGAAATCGCTTCGATCGCCTCGCCGGCCAGCTCATGCGGCACATGAGTCGAAACGTTGCCTAAGCTCAGCATGCCAACCAGGTTCTGCTGCGCGTCGAGCACCGGCAGACGGCGAATCTGCCGTCCCTCCATCAGCCGGATGGCGTCACTGACCTCTTCATTGGCGTGACACCATACCGCGTCCGGCGACATGACATCGCTGATGCGGACATCCTTGGGCTCACGCTCGCGGGTGACGCCGCGGCAGGTAATATCGCGATCGGTCACCACGCCGATCACTTTACCTTCCGCCATCACCGGCAGAAAACCGATATCATTGTCGCGCATTTTGCGCGCCGCATCGGCAATGCTTTCGGTCTTGTTGATGGTGATGACCTTGGGACTCATGATTTCCTTGACTTTCATGACGGTCTCCTTCCATGCGATGAAGAGTGATAGCGCAGATGGCCGCCATCCGTCACTGACGGCCGTCAACCGCCATTACGCGATGCGCCCGACGACAGGCGGCGTCCGGGCATCATTCAAATGATCTATGGCGAGGATTTTTTCTTCCCTCACAGCCGGTTGGCCGTAAGGATCGATGCCGAACAGGTGCGCCGTAAACACCGTTTCCAACATGAAGTGCATCATCAGCGCGCCCAAGGTTTTTTCATCGGGCTCGGAAATGGTGATGCGCCGTAGCGGCCGGCCGGCCTGCGCCAGGGTTTCGATGGTGGCGTGCGCCTCCGCCGCGACGATGTCGGCGATGCGCTGGCGGGCAAGATAACGTAGATCGGGATGGCGCAGGCAAGCCGCCTCCGGCACCGCCGGACCGGCGGCGAGCGAACCAGAGGTCAGAATGGTGACGAACTTGTCGGAGGGTCCCTCCAGATAAAACTGCATTTGGCTGTGCTGATCCAGCGGGCCGAGCGCAACGAGCGGCGTTGTGCCGCAGCCGTTCTTGCCCAGGCTTTCCGCCCATAAATGCCGATGCCATTGCGTCAGCTCCATCAGCCGCTGATCATAGGTCATGAGCACGTGCGCCGCGCATTTGCCATTTGCGGCAAGGCGGAAATGAGCGGCGGCGCCCAGCGCGCTCGGGATGGCGCGCACATTGCTGGCGCGGAACACCCGCTCCAACATGGCGGCGCCGCCCTGGCGCAACCGCGCCGGATCAAAACCGGCCACCAGCATCGGCAGCGCGCCGACCAGCGAAAACGCCGCAAAGCAACCATCAAGATCAGGATCGCAATCAAAGATCGGCAAGCCTTCCAGAGCGGCCAGGTGGCGTAATGGGTTATCGCCGAGACTGGTGATGACCGTAAAATGTTGCGCCAACCGCGTCCCCACCGCGGCGCGCGCGGCTTCGAGAAACACCATGAACTGCACCAATGTTTCCACCGTGCGGCCGGATTTGGAAATGACCAGGAAATGCGTTGCGCGCAGGTCAAGCGTCTGCAACAGCGGCGCCAGGGTGGAGGCGGAGAGATTATCGGCAAAATGGATGCGCGGCGCGCCGGACTCAGCGCGGGCCGCCGCGCAGGCGCAGATCAGCGCCTTGGCGCCAACCGCCGAAGCGCCGGTGGCCAGCACCACGACCGAGGCAAACGTGGCGCGAATGCGCTCGGCATGCGGCCGCAGCGCCGCCAAGTCGTCATCCTTTGCGGCATAGCCGATAAAGCGGTGGCGATCGCGACCATCCCCCGCCAAGTAGCGAACGAGGCCCAATAACCTGGCCAAATCCGGCGACAGATCGAGATCGGGGACACGCAATCTTTGCAAAAACATCAGACGCCCGCTCCTGCCCGCTTAATCTGTAAAGAGGGGGAGATGCGATGGCACTGACGGCGGTCAACACCGCCGAGCGATGGCCGGTAAGCCCCGGCCGCCGGCTGATTTTTTTCGTAAACGATGGTGGGCGCGGCAAGGTTCGAACTTGCGACCCCTGCGATGTGAACGCAGTGCTCTACCGCTGAGCTACGCGCCCCTTCTGATTGAAGAGCGGCGGCAATCTAACAGCACTCTTCGGCCAGGGCAAGCGCCTGTCCGGGCGCGTCACAACCGCACGGCGCGCAGGCGCAAGGCATTGGCGATGACGCTGACCGAGCTTAGGGCCATGGCGGCGGCGGCGAAGATCGGGCTGATCAGGATGCCGGCGATGGGATAGAGAACGCCGGCCGCAATCGGTACGCCTAAGGCATTGTAACCAAAGGCAAAAACCAGATTTTGCTTGATGTTAGCCATGGTCGCGCGGGAGAGATGCCGGGCCCGCACGATGCCCATCAGGTCGCCCTTAAGAAGGGTGATTCCGGCGCTTTCGATGGCGACGTCGGTGCCGGTGCCCATGGCGATGCCGACATCCGCCGCCGCCAGCGCCGGGGCGTCGTTGACGCCATCGCCGGCCATGGCGACGATGCGGCCCTCGGCCTTAAGCGCCGCTACCACCCGCCCCTTGTCCTCGGGCAACACTCTGGCCTTGACCTCGGCAATGTCCAGGACGCGGGCGACCGAACGCGCCGTGCGCTCATCGTCGCCGGTCAGCATCACCACCCGCACGCCGTCGGCGCTGAGCGCCCGCAGGGCCGCCGGGGTGGTGTCCTTGATCGGATCGGCAATGGCGATGAGCCCTTTTAGGTGGCCGCCGCCGGCGGCGAACACCACCGTCGCCCCATCATCGCGCAAGCGGCCTGCCGCCTCATCGAGCGCCGCCGTCGCCACGCCGTGTTCGGCCAGAAAGGCGCTGCTGCCCACCATCACCGGCGCGCCATCGATCTTGGCGATCACTCCCTTGCCGGAAGCTGAGTCGAAATCCACGGCGTCGCGGAGCGTCAATCCCCGCGCCTCAGCCGCCGCCAGGATGGCGTGGGCGATGGGATGCTCACTGCCGCGCTCGACGCCGGCGGCCAGCGCCAAGAGCGTCGCCTCGTCGCCGCCGGCCACCGGATGAAGCGCTGTCACCGCCGGCTTGCCCCGCGTCAGCGTGCCGGTCTTGTCCACCACCAGGGTGTCGACCTTGGACAACCGTTCCAACGCCTCGGCATTCTTGATCAGCACCCCGGCCTGCGCGCCGCGGCCGACACTGACCATGATCGACATCGGCGTGGCCAGCCCCAGCGCGCACGGGCAGGCGATGATCAGCACCGACACGGCCGCAATCAGCCCGTAGCCCATGGCCGGAGCCGGACCAAACAGCGACCACGCCAGGAAGGCGATCGCCGCCACCGCCGCCACCGCCGGCACGAACACCGCTGATACCTGGTCGGCCAGCCGCTGGACGGGAGCGCGGCTGCGCTGCGCCGTCGCCACCATGGCGACGATCTGCGCCAGCATGGTGTCGCGCCCCACCCGCTCCGCCCGCATGACAAAACCGCCGCTGCCGTTCAACGTGCCGCCCACCACCTTGTCGCCCGCCGTCTTGGTGACCGGCATGGGTTCGCCGGTGATCATCGATTCATCGACGGTGCTGCGACCCTCTTCGATGACGCCATCCACCGGCACCTTCTCTCCCGGCCGCACCCGCAGACGATCGCCGACGTGAACCATGTCCAGGGGAATGTCCGCCTCGCTGCCGTCGGCGGCAAGACGCCGGGCCTGGCGCGGGGCAAGATCAAGAAGCGCGCGGATCGCGCCGCCGGTGCGCTCCCGCGCCCGCAGTTCCAGAACCTGGCCGAGGAGCACCAGCACGACGATCACCGCCGCCGCCTCGAAATAGACGGCGACCGCCCCGCCCATGCCGCGAAAGGCCGGCGGAAAGATGCCGGGGACCAGCGTCGCTGCCGCGCTGTAAGCCCAGGCAACGCCGACCCCTAAGGCGATCAGCGTGAACATATTAAGATTGCGGCTGGCCAGCGACGCCCAGCCGCGGACAAAGAACGGCCAGCCCGCCCACCATACCACCGGGGTCGCGAGCAGCATTTGCAAGAGATTGGAGCGGCCCGGTGATAACAGCCAACCATGGCCGACAAGATGGCCGGCCATTTCCAGGGCTACCACCGGCAAGGTCAGGCCCAGCCCGACCCAGAACCGCCGACTCATATCGGCCAGCTCGGGATTGGGTTTATTCTCCAGGCTGACCGTCTCGGGCTCCAGCGCCATGCCGCAAATCGGGCACGTACCGGGGCCCACTTGCCGCACCTCGGGATGCATTGGGCAGGTATAGATGGCGTCCGCCGGCAAGGCTTCAGCCGCCGCCGCTGGCCTAAGAAAGCTTTCCGGGTCGGCGATGAAGCGCTCCCGACAGCGGCCAGAGCAGAAGAAATAGTCGACCCCGCTATGGCGGTGGCGATGCGGCGTATTTTCCGGGTCCACGGTCATGCCGCACACCGGGTCCTTTACCCCCGCTTTCACCGAAGCGCCGCTGCAGCAGGAGGGTGAGCTCCCATGAGCATGGGAGTGATGGTGTGCGCTATGGTCGGGCATGGTTTTATCCTTGGCTTAAATTCTTCTCTTGTCATATATACCCCCCTAGGGTATATTGCAAGTATGAATCCGGAAAATAAAAAAGCCACGCTCAACCGTTTGCGGCGCATCGAAGGTCAGGTGCGGGGTCTGGCCGCCATGATCGAGGGCGACCGTTATTGCATCGACGTGGTCACCCAGGTGCGCGCCGTGCGGGCGGCCTTACGCAAGGTGGAAGATCAAATTTTACAGGATCACGTCGCCCATTGCGTCGAAGGCGCAATTTTGAGCGGTAACCGGCTGGACCAGCGGCAAAAAGCCGATGAACTCCTGAAGCTGTTGACCACCCTTGAAGATTGAGAATCCTCACCGCCACCCTTGGGCCACAATTGTTTGCCTATGCTTTACCCATTGATGGTAAAAGCATATCGCAGCATTGCGCGGCGATGCTCTCGGCTGGGTTGGGGGCATACCGTAAGGAGGATGAAGTGATGCGGTTTCTCGCCATCTGTTTACTGCTTCTCGGGTTGGTTACTCCCCTCGACCACGCCTTCGCCATGAACGCGGCGGAAATCAACGCCCGCGTCGACGAAGCGCTGCAAAAATTTTATAAAAAATCCCCCGCCGGCAAAAAACTCGCCGGCCAAGCCAAGGGCATCCTGGTTTTCCCCAAGGTTTATAAAGCCGGTATTGGCATTGGCGGCGAATATGGCGAAGGGGCGCTCCGGGTAGGTGGCCGGACCGTGAATTATTATTCCACGGCGTCCGGTTCCTTCGGCTTGCAGTTGGGCGCTCAGGCCCGCACCCAGATTCTGATGTTCATGACGGCGGACTCATTGAACAAGTTCCGCAAGTCGGACGGCTGGGAGGTGGGCGTCGACGGCAGCGTGGCGCTGATCACCATCGGCGCCGGCGAGGATTTCGATACCAATACCGTCAAGGCCCCCATCGTCGGCTTTGTCATGAACAACCAGGGACTGATGTTTAACGTCAGCCTGGAAGGCACCAAGATCTCTAAAATCGACCGCAAATAAAAAATAAAGGGAGGCGTCCTTGCGCCGACATCGGGGAACACGTTCACGGCTAGCGGCTGCCGTCACCGCCGCAGCGGCGCTGATACTGGCGTCGCCGGCAGCCGGCGCGCGCACCATCGGCGGCTTCGAGGACGTCGCCAACATGGCCCACGACATGGTCGAAGGGTTGTGGCCCGACGATCTGGCTGTGCCGGGATTAAGCGCGCGGATCGGCGTCGGCGGGCTTTATGCCCCGGAATACCGCGGGGCGAGCGACAATGAATGGACGCTGGCGCCGATCATCCGGTTGCAGTACAAGGATCGCATCACATTTTCCGGACAGAAGCTGAAAGTACGCGCCCATCGCGGCGAGCATTGGGGCGTCGGCGGTTTTATCCGCTATCGCTTCGGCCGCGACGAAAAAGATCGTCCGGTGCTGCAAGGCTTGGGCGATATCGGCGACACCTGGGAGATCGGACCGTTTGTGGAATACCGCACGGGACCGGCGCGCTTTACCGTCGAGCTGCGGCCCGGCCTGCAAAACAGCCAGGGCCTTACCACTTATCTGGAAGCGGCAACCGGGATTTATAAAAGCGAACGCTGGCGGGTGCAGGGCCTTGCCTATCTGCTGTGGGGCAACAAGGAAAACCTGCGCACGCATTTCGGCGTCAGCGAAGAACAGGCGGCCGCCTCGACGTACGGCCTTCCCGTCTATCGACCCAACAGCGGCCTGGTGGAAACCCGCCTGGCCATTGGCGCGGAATATTTCCTGTCCGAGAAAATCCAGATCGGACAGTTTATCAGTTATGGCTGGTTCCTGGACGAAGCGGCGTCGAGCCCCATCGTCAAAGCCGGCAGCAAGGATCAGTTCACCGCCGGCGCGGGGTTGATTTTTAGTTTCTAACGCGGCCCCGGCATCGGCATGCTGCCGCCCATGCCGCCCATGGCGGGCATCTTGACGTAACTGGCGGGCACTTCAAAGAGCGCCGCGGGCTGGGCCCCCAGCTTCAGATTCTTCAACATGATTTTGGTTTGCTGCTTTTGTCCCTTGGGCGTCGTGGTGGTCATGTCCATGCGGATCGGAATGTTTTCCTTGGTCAGCCAGATGAAGCCCTGGACTGATTTATCCCTGGTGGACATCCGGTATTTGGTGGCGGCATGGCCGTCCACCGTATCGGGACCGATGACGCTGACCTCCACCGTGGGATCCTGGGTGATGGTCGACGCATCGCGCTCCTTGGCCGCCTTGGCCAAGTCGATTTCCTGATACATCTGATGATCCGGCATCACCATCCAGTAGACCTTCTTATCGAAGCGGAAAATGGACACCATTTTCATGCCCTGCATTACTGTTTCGGCGCGCTCCTTCAATTTCGTCACATGGACTTTCTGAGAAAAGCTTCCCTGCCCGGACTCGATGACGCGCTCCGCCGCGTAGTCGGTGGTGGCCGAGGGAAGGCTTGCCGCCTGCGCGGCATGACAGCTCATGAACACCGCCGCCACCATGAAAAGAATGCTTCTTAAGGTCATGACGATCTCCTGATTGCGCCGCCCAAACTCAGTCATTAGACGATATTCCCACGGCGGCGGCAAGGGCGCGCGCCAGATGTTTTGGATGCAAGGCGGCAAGCCGTTCATCGGCGGGCAGCATCGCCACACCCCTGACATAGGCTTTCCATCCTGCCGACGATAAGTTGTAAACGTAGTTGAAAAACTCGTCCTTATAAACCGCTTCCAGCGCTGAGCGCTCCTGATCGCTCATCAGGCAGGCGTGTTCCGGCCGCCGCAGCTTGCGCATGACGGTCAAGACATTGCGCGCCAGATCGACGCGATGCGTCGAGATGCTGATGTTGCCGCCATGAATGCGCTCGTGCGCCATCACCTCGCGGCTAAACGCCATCGGCCCGCGCAGCGCCAGGCGGCAGAAGAAATCGCGGTCTTCGGAGGTGCGCACGCTTAAATCAAAAAGGCCTACGGCCAGCGCGGTGGCGCGCCGCACCGCCGCGGCGCACACCGGAATATAGCTGCCCTCCAGAAGGGTGGTGAAGGTCGAGCCTTGTACTTTAAAAAGACCGTCGATCTCGATCGTCGGTAATGTCCGCACCGGCTTGCCTTCGGAATTCAATCGCCCTGTCGGGCCGTCGGCGTCAACGATTTCGGTGTCGCCGAAAAACAGCACGATGTCCGGCATCAAGGTGAAGGCGCGCCGCGCCGTGGCGAGAAAGGACGGCAGGTAATAGTCGTCAGCGTCCAGCATCGCCACCAGCGCGCCGGACGCCCGGCGATAGGCGGCGTTGCGCGCCGCGGCGACGCCGGCGTTGGCCTGATCGATGATGATCAGCCGGCCGCCGAAGCGAGGCTCGAAGGAGGCGACCACCTGACGGGTGTTGTCGGTGGAGCCGTCGTTGACCACGATCACCTCGTCGGCCGGCGCGGTTTGGTTAAGCACGCTGAGGAGCGCCTCGGCGATGAACGCGGCGGCGTTGTAGGCGGGAATGATCACGGAAATCGTTGGTTCGGCCATCCCTTACCCTTAAATCATGATTCCTCTGGCGGGCTTATAAGCCCTACCCTATATAGGGCCCATGCGTAAACCGACCTTAAATGCCGCCCCGAAAGTGGGCATCGTCAGCTTAGGCTGCCCCAAGGCCCTGGTGGATTCCGAGCGGATTTTGACCTCCCTGCGCGCGGAAGGCTATGAGGTGGCTCAGGATTATGATGGCGCCGACGTGGTGATCGTCAACACCTGCGGCTTTCTCGACAGCGCCAAGGAAGAATCGCTGGAAGCCATCGGCGAGGCGATCAAGGAAAACGGCCGAGTGATCGTTACCGGCTGCCTGGGCGTGGAGTCGGGGCGCATCCGCGAGGCCTATCCCAATGTGCTGGCGGTCACCGGCCCCCACCAGTACGAAGCGGTGGTTTCGGCGGTGCACGAGGCCGTGCCGCCGGTCCACGACCCCTTCCTCGACCTGGCGCCGCCGCAAGGGATCAAGCTCACCCCCCGGCATTACGCTTATTTGAAGATTTCCGAAGGCTGCAACAACAGCTGCACCTTCTGCATCATCCCCTCCATTCGGGGACGGCTGAAAAGTCGGCCCGTCGCCGCCGTCCTCAAAGAGGCGGAGAAGCTGGTAAACGCCGGGGTCAAGGAGCTGTTGGTCATCTCCCAGGACACCAGCGCCTATGGCCTGGATCTCGCTCACGCCGCCGGTTCCTGGCGCGGACAAGAGGTTAAGGCCCATATGACCGACCTTGCCGCCGCCTTGGGCGAGCTGGGGGTATGGGTGCGGCTCCATTACGTCTACCCCTACCCCCATGTGGACGAGGTGCTGCCGTTGATGGCCGAGGGCAAGATCCTGCCCTATATCGACATCCCCTTTCAGCACGCCAGCCCTTCCGTCTTGAAGGCCATGCGGCGGCCGGCCAACCAGGAAAAGGTCCTGGAGCGCATCCGCCGCTGGCGCGATCTGGTTCCTGACCTTACCCTCCGCTCCACCTTCATCGTCGGCTTTCCCGGCGAAACCGACGAGGATTTCGACTTTCTCCTCGATTGGTTGCAGGAAGCCAACCTCGATCGCGTCGGCGTCTTCCGTTACGAGGCGGTGGCGGGGGCGGCGGCCAACGATATTGCCGAGGCGGTGCCCGACGACGTGCGCGAGGAACGTTGGCACCGCTTCATGGAAGTCCAGCAGGAGATCAGCGCCGAACGTATGGCATCGAAGGTCGGCCGCGAGATCGAGGTCATGGTCGACGATATGGGCGACACCGAGGACGGCGCGGCGCAGGCCATCGCCCGCTCCAAGGGCGACGCGCCGGAGATCGACGGCAACGTATTCGTGGATTTAAACGGCGGGCCCGAACCCGCCCCCGGCGCCATCCTCAAGGTCCGCGTCACCGACGCCGACGACTACGACCTGTGGGCGGAAGTGGTTTATTAATAGGTAGTTAACCATCAATATCGCATCACTTTATTATTATCGTCCGGGATCGTCACAGGAACTCCACAATTGATCCTATGATGGGGCGGTGATAAGTAAGGCGGCCTATACTCAAAAGCATTGGTGATGCCGAGAATTGCCCTATTCCTCCATGACTTTGCCGCCACCGGCGTCACCCGCAACGCCGTCGCCATCGCCAATGCCTGCGCCGAGCGCGGCCAGAAGGTCACCCTCGTGGTGGCCGCGGCCGCCGGCCCGATGCGCCGGGATGTGTCGCCCAAGGTAGACGTGCACGCCTTGCTGGACGCCAAAAAGCCCCTGCCAAGGCCCATAAGCCTGGTGCTCGCCATCGCGCCGCTGTCGCGCTACCTGAAGGCGATACGGCCGAGCGTGTTCTTTTCCGCCGGCAACCACGCCCACCCGTCCGCCATCATCGCCCATGCGGCGGCGGGACGCCCGTGCCCGATGATCTGTCGCTTCAGCAACGACGTGGTGCGACCGAGAGCGTCGGGCGTCCGGGGAATCCTCAATCGCGGCACCGAGGAATTGGCGGGCGGCTTCTACCGCGTCGTGGTGCGCTACGCCGACCGGGTGATCACGGTTTCTGAGGAACTGGCGCAGCGCTTGCGCCGGCTGACGCCGCATTACGCCGATAAAATCACCGCCATCCGCAACGGCGTCGAAGTGGCTGATCTTGCCGATGCCGTCCCGCCGCCGGACCACCCCTGGCTCAATGGCGGCAATGTGCCGGTGGTGCTGGGCATCGGCCGGCTGGCGGCGCAAAAAAATTTCGAGGGCCTGGTGCAGGCGGCGGCCATCGCCGCCCGCCGCCGATCGCTGCGCCTGATCATCATCGGCCACGGCGGCGAGACGGCGCGGCGGCGGCTCTACGACATCGCGCGGCGCGAGGGCTTCGAGCATGCCTTGTCGCTGCCCGGCTATCAGCCCAATCCGGAAGCCTACTTGAAGCACAGCGCCCTGTTCGTGCTGTCATCCCACTGGGAAGGCGCGCCCAATGTGCTATTGGAGGCGCTCGCCGCCGGCGCCCCCATCGTCAGCACCCGGGAGGCCTGCGGCGCCCATGAAATTCTCGCCGGCGGCAAGTTCGGCCGGCTGGTGTCGTCGCAGGACATTAACGGCATGGCGGCGGCGATTCTCGAAACGCTCGATCAACCAAGCGAGGCATCGAACGCGTCTCGCAACATATGGCTTGGCGAATTCGCCCGCGAGCGGATGCTGGCCGCCTACCTGACGGTATTGGTGCAGGCGGCAGCGCCGGGCGCATCGCTTGAAAGCGATACCGAATTGGCGGAAGAACCGCCGGCCGCCGCCGAAATCATCGAATTGTAACCGCGTATGACGGCAACACTCGCCTCCGGCAGTTTATTTCAGGCGCTCAGCCGCCGTTTCCCTGGTGATACCGCCCAGCCGTTTTTGATCACGCCAACGCGAACGTGGTCTTATGGCGATCTTATCACCGCTTCCGCCAAGACGGCGCACGCTCTTAAGAGCCTTGGCATTCGACCTGGTGATCGGGTGGCGGTGCAGGTGGAAAAATCGGCGCAAGCGCTGATGCTGTTCTTCGGCGTCAACCGCTTGGGCGCCGTCTACCTGCCCTTGAATACCGCCTACACCACGGCGGAGGTGA
Source organism: Pseudomonadota bacterium (assembly GCA_003577275.1). Classification (GTDB taxonomy): domain Bacteria; phylum Pseudomonadota; class Alphaproteobacteria; order Sphingomonadales; family Govanellaceae; genus PRO5. Next base: position 53,457 of record QEVO01000003.1, on the reverse strand, counting down.
GCTATTTCTTAGGCGACGCCGAGCCGGCGCTGGTGGTGGTCGATCCGGCGCGCGCCGAGGCCATCGCCGCGGTGGCCGGCCAGGCGCGCGTGCTGACGCTTGATGCGCAAGGTCAAGGCTCGTTGTGGGACGCCGTGGCGGCGGCGGACGACGCGCCGTTCGACATGCCATGCAACGGCGACGATCTGGCGGCGATTCTTTATACCTCGGGCACCACCGGGCGATCCAAGGGCGCCATGCTCAGCCACCGTAATCTGGCGTCCAATGCCGCCACCCTGGTGGATTATTGGCGTTTCACCTCAAGCGACGTGTTGCTGCACGCGCTGCCGATTTTTCATACCCATGGGCTGTTCGTCGCCACCAACATCATCGCCATGGCCGGCGCCTCGATGATCTTCCTGCCGAAATTCGACATTGGCGAGATCATGCGCGCGCTGCCTAAGGCCACCACCATGATGGGCGTGCCGACGTTCTACAGCCGCCTCCTCGCCCACCCCGATTTCTCCCGCGCCGCCGTCGCCCACATGCGATTGCTGATTTCCGGCTCGGCCCCCTTAAGCGCCGAGGTGCACAAGGAATTCACCGCCCGCACCGGTCATAAAATTCTTGAACGCTACGGTATGACCGAAACCAACATGAATACCTCGAACCCCTATGACGGCGAGCGCATTCCCGGCAGCGTCGGTCTGCCGTTGCCGGGAATATCGGTGCGCGTCGCCGATCCGCAGAGCGGGCGCGTGCTGGGCGTGGGCGAGATTGGCGTGGTCGAGATCAAGGGGCCCAACGTATTTATGGGCTACTGGCGGCAGCCGGAGAAAACCGCCGCCGAGTTTCGCGCCGACGGCCATTTCATATCCGGCGATCTCGGCTACTTCGACGACAAGGGCTATCTTTATCTGGTGGGGCGCGGCAAGGATCTCATCATCAGCGGCGGTTTCAATGTCTATCCGGCGGAGATCGAAGCGGCGCTGGATGCGCTGCCGGAAATTCGCGAGTCGGCGGTGATCGGTTTGCCGCACCAAGACTTCGGCGAGGCGGTGACCGCGGTGGTGGTCGCCAAGGGCGTCATCAATGAAACAAAGATTCAACATACGCTCGGCGAGACGTTGGCCAAGTTCAAGGTGCCAAAGCGCGTGCTCGTCCTAGACGAACTGCCGCGCAACGCCATGGGAAAAATCCAAAAGAACGTGCTCAGGGAGCGCTATAAGGATTTATACGTTTAAGTATTGTCACCTCACCCTAGCCCTCTCCTCGAAGGAGAGGGAACTTCCTTCTCCTTTAAGGAGAAGGTGCGCGAAGCGCGGATGAGGTGATTGTCCTTATCGCCACACTTGCTCGGCGATCCTGAGCCAGTTGCCGCCGAGAATGCCCTTGATGTCGCGTTCGTCGTAGCCAAGCCGCAGCAATGCCTCGGCGATCTGAGGGTACTGTTCCGGCGCCGCCATGGCGAAGCTGCCGCCATAACCGAGATGGGGCGGAAACTTGTCGGGATTGGCCTTGATGAATTCCGCCAACTCCTCTTGATCAAAGCAATAGTCAAGGCTAAGCCCCACATGCGCCGCACCGACCCGCGCGGCGACATAATCCACATGCCGCACGATCGCCTCGGTTGAAGCATCGTTCTCGCCGAGGAATTTACCAATGCCGTTGATGCCGATGACGCCGCCGGTGCGGGCGCAACCGTCAATGAGATCATCAGGAATGTTGCGGGGATGGTCTTTTAAGGCAAGCGGGTTGGAATGCGAGAAGATCACCGGGCCCTTGGCATATTCAAGCGCCTCGCGCGCCGTGCGATAGCCGGTGTGACTGAGGCATAACGGCATGCCCACCCGCGCCATTTCGTCAATCGCCTGGCGACCGATATCGCTCAAGCCCGGATCATCATCCTGGCAACCGCCGCCGATCTTATTGGTTTCGTTATAGGCGATCAGCATCCAGCGCACGCCAAGGTCATAAAAAAGCTGAATGCGATCCAGATCGTCCTCGATCGGCGCCATGCCTTCTACGTCAAAGGTGACGGCAAGCTTGCCCGCCGCCTTGGCGGCGCGAATATCCGCCACGGTGCGCACCAGCGCGTAACGGTCCGGCCGCCGGGCGAGCCAGGCGCGAAAATAGGTCAGCATGTTCAGGTGTTCGACCCAGTCCATGCCGCCGAAGCCGACGTTCAGGCTCACCACGTCGAGGCCCGAGGCGCGGCAGCGCTCCAATTCCGGCAGAAAGCTGTCTTCGGCGCGCAGCGGCATGCACAGATGATTATCCCATACCACGGCTTCATCCAGGAGCCGCGCCGCATCTCTTTTCCGATCGTTCATTCGATACACCCATTACCAGCCACAGACGTATCATGACGTAGCATAAAAAAAGCCCCGCCGGAATGGCGGGGCGTTTAGTTGTGAACTCACCAAGGCTTATGCCGCCTTTACGTCCTTTACAAACTGCCCCACCACCTCACGCAGCCGTTCGGCCTGCTGGCTCAAGTCGACCGAAGCTTGCAGCACCTCTTTGGCCATCCGTCCGGTCTCCGAGGAGGCTTGCGTCACCCCGACGATGTTGCTGGAGACTTCCCGGGTGCCGGTGGCCGCCTGCTGCACATTACTGGAGATTTCGTTGGTGGCGGACGACTGCTCCTCGGCCGCCGATGCCACGGCGCCGGCGTTTTCATCAATGCGCACGACGCTGGAGCCGATGCCGGCAATGGCTTCCACCGCCTGTTTGGAGACTTCCTGGATGCGGTCGATCTGCTGCGCGATGTCTTCGGTCGCCCTGGCGGTTTGACCGGCCAGCGATTTGACCTCGCTCGCCACCACGGCAAAGCCCTTGCCGGCCTCTCCGGCGCGCGCCGCCTCGATGGTGGCGTTCAACGCCAACAGATTGGTCTGCGCGGCGATATCCTGGATCATCGCCACCACGTCGCCGATTTCCATGGCGGCTTTGCTCAAGCCCTCGACGATGACGTTGGTGCGCTGCGACACATCCGCCGCGCCCCGCGCCATGCTGGAGGTTTCGCTGATCCGCCGCGTCACTTCGCCAAGGGACGCCGCCAGCTCTTCCGCCGCCGCCGCCACCGTCTCGACGTTGGCCGATGCCTGTTCGGCGGCGGCCGCCACCGCCATCGACTGGCGACTGGTTTCCTCGGCGATGCTGGAAAGTCCCTCGGCGTTAGCCTGAAGCTGCGAGGAACCCGAAGCGACGCCCTGCACCACCTCGCTGGCCGCCAGGGTGAAGGCATTGACGATATCCTCCATCCTTTTCGCCCGCGCTGCCTTGACCTCGGCATCGGCCTTCTCGCGCTGGCGATCCTCCTCGGCGCGGCGGCGGTCGGCTGCCTCGCGTTCCGCCTCATCGCGGCGGGCTTTTTCCTCCGCCGCCTTGGCCTCCGCCTCCAGCCGTTCGGCTTCGATGGCGTTGGCCTTGAAGACCTCGACGGTGCGCGCCATTTCGCCAATTTCGTCAGTGCGGTTGGCGGCCGGAATATCAACGGCCTTATCGCCGTTGGCCAGCGCCAGCATGGTGGCGGTGAGATTACGGATCGGCTTTGAGAAAATGTTACCGATGGCATAGCCGGCGCCAACAATGGCGGCAACCGCTAGGGTCACCGCCACAAGCATGACCATGATCATGGTATTCCAGGCCGCAAACACTTGGCGCGGTTCGATGCGCACCAAGGTCGACCAGCCCATGCCGGGATAATCATAAACGCCGACGCTGCGAGCGTAGCCGGAGACCTGCTCGATTTTCTTGCGGGCGTGCTGCGAGGTAATGATGCCGCGTTCGCCGGCAACGGCGCGCTCTGCCGCCTCGACGCCGTTGGCGGCAAGATTGAGCTTGCCGATAACGGTAAAGTCGCGGCCGTAGTCGCCCAAACCCTTAAAGCCTCTGAATGACGGATCATAATCGACAAGCACGCGCCCTTCACGATCAAGAACCGTCACTTCGGCGCCGTCCATGCCATAGGCGGCAAGCTGATCGTAATAGGTCGCCACGATGGCTTCGACGAGACCGAAATCAGCAAAGTTCGCCCACACCGCGACCACCTGACCATTTTCGTCGCGCACCGGCGCGGCGAAAGTGATGGTATAGCCGTCCTGGTTATAGATTCTTGCCACCTCGGCATTGATCGAGGGTTGTTCCACAACGGTGCCGGTCAAGCCGTTCTTGCCAGCCAGAAAATTGCCGGTCAGCGCATCGCGCAGCCATGGCGCATCCGCATAGGACTTATCGTAAAGATGATCCGTGGCAAGAGGTTGGCCCTTGGCGTTAACCGTGTTGGTCGCCAGCACCCGGCCTTGCGTGTCCACCAGCAGCATCAGCTTATAGATGCCGTAACCCTTCATGTAGCCATTCATGGCGCTGATCAGCGGATTTTGATCATCATGATTGCGCCAGTTCTTGGGGTTTGTCGCGGCGCGGTTGAGCGCGAACGCCTGCACGTCGCCATAGCGCTCGAATAGGCTGCGATCGATCACATCGTTGATTTGCGTCGCCACGTCCAGCACCCGAGTGCTCATGGCGTCCTGGAAAAGTTTTGTCTGCGACAGCAGAATGCCCAGCACCAATGCCGCCGGCGCAATACCAAACAATAAAAAGAAGGTGATAAGCCGGCCGCGAATGCCAAGGTTGAGACCTCGCCGCGTGCGGCCTTGATTATGTTGAGACTCAGTCATGTCAATACCCCCAGCCCCGCGCGACATCCGCGATCGGGAAAATCGAATTACCGTTGCCGCGGTTCGGCGTCACGGTCGTAAATCGGGGGCGGACAAGACAAATGTATAACTTATGTTAGTTAAATAGGTATTAATCGTGAATGAGCCGAGAGGACGGGCATAAAAAAAGCCCCGCCGGTTAGGCGGGGCTCGCAGGTGGGGAGAAATATTTTTTTAAGCGGCGCGGACGCGGGCGACGAAGGATTCCACGGCGCTGCGCAGGTCTGACGCCTGTTCGCCAAGGCCGGTAGCCGCGCCGAGAACCTGGCTCGCCGCCGATCCGGTTTCGCGGGCCGCTTCGGCAACTCCGGCGATGTTGGTGGTCACCGCCTCGGTGCCTTGCGCCGCTTCCTGAACGTTGCGCGAGATTTCGTTGGTCGCCGCCGACTGCTGCTCCACCGCCGCGGCGATGCCGGCCGCGATGTCGTTGATCTCGGCGATGATGGTGCTGATGCCCTTGATCGCTTCGACCGCCTCCGTGGTGGCGCCTTGAATGCCGGTGATCTGTTCGGCGATCTCGTCGGTTGCCTTGGCCGTCTGGTTGGCCAGGCTCTTGACTTCCGAAGCGACGACCGCGAAGCCCTTGCCGGCTTCCCCGGCGCGCGCCGCCTCGATGGTGGCATTGAGCGCCAAGAGGTTGGTCTGGCCGGCGATATTGGTGATCAGGTCCACCACATCGCCGATCTTGTTGGCCGCTTCGGCCAGGCTTTGGATGCGCGAGTTGGTGCGCTCGGCCTCGCTCACCGCCCGCTTGGCGATGGTCGAGGACTGCGTCACCTGGCGGCCGATCTCGGAGATCGACGACGCCATTTCTTCCGAAGCGCTGGCCACGGTCTGAACGTTGCTGGAGGCTTGGCTCGCCGCCGAGGCGACGCTGGCCGACTGCACGTCGGTCTCTTCCGCCGCCGCCGACATGGTCTCGGCGGTCGCCTTCATCCGCTCGGCCGCCGCCGCCACGGCGTCGACGACGCCGATGACGCTGGCTTCGAACTGATCGGCAAGCTCGTTCATGGAGCGACGCTTGTCCTGTTCCGCCTGCCGCTTGCGCTCTTCTTCGGCAGCCGCTTCGCGACGTTGCCGCTCCTGCTCTTCCTCGATCCGACGCCGTTCGGCTTCTTCCTCGCGGCGACGGGCTTCCTCTGCCTCTTTCTGCAAACGTTCGGCTTCGATGGCGTTGGCCTTGAAAACCTCGACCGTGCGCGCCATTTCGCCGATCTCGTCGGTGCGGTTGGTGGCCGGAATGTCGACGGTCTTATCGCCATTGGCCAGCGCCAGCATGGTGCTGGTCAAGCTACGGATCGGCTTGGAGAAGATGTTGCCGATGACATAGCCAAACACCAGGATCGCCACCGCCGCCGCGGCTACCGCGATCAACATGGTCGAGATCATGTTCTCCCAAGTGGCGAACACTTCGCGAGGTTCGATGCGAACTAGTGCCGACCAGCCGAGACCGGGATAATCATACGCTCCATCGGAATAGGCAAAGCCGGCAACCTGCTCGACTTTCTTGCGAATGTTCATGGAGGTTATCAGCCCGGTCTCGCCCTTAACGGCGCGCTCGGCCGCTTCCACGCCGCCCGTGGCCAGATTCATCTTGCCGATGGTGTCGAAGTTTCGCTTGTATTCGGCCAGGCCGCTAAACCCTTTATAGGTGGGATCGTAATCGACAATGATGCGGCCTTCCGGATCGAGGACCACGATCTCGGCGCTGGCCATGTTGTAGGCGGCAAGCTGATCGTAGTAGCTCGCCACGACGGCTTCGACGAGGCTGAAATCGGCAAAGTTCGCCCACACCGCGACCACCTGACCATTCTCGTCGCGCACCGGCGCGGCGAAGGTGATGGTATAGCCGTCCTGGTTGTAGATTCTGGCCACCTCGGCATTGACCGAGGGCTGTTCCACCACGGTGCCGGTCAAACCGTTCTTGCCGTTGAGGAAGGTGCCGGATATGGCGTTGCGGAACCATTGCGCATCGGCAAAGGACTTGCCATAGAGATACCCCGTATCGAGCGAGCGGCCGGCAGGATCCATCGTGTTGGTCGCCAGCACCCGCCCTTGCGTGTCCACCAGCAGCATCAGCTTATAGATGCCGTAGCCCTTCATGTAGCCGTTCATGGCGCTGATCAGCGGATTTTGATCGCTGGCGTTGCGCCAGTTCTTGGGATTGCTCGCCGCCCGGTTAAGCGCGAACGCCTGCACGTCGCCATAGCGCTCGAACAGATTGCGGTCGATGACGTCGTTTACCTGCGTCGCCACGTCCAGCACCCGGGTGCTCATGGCGGTGCGGAAAAAACTTTCCTGCGACAGGAGAATAGCTAGCACCACCGTCGCCGGGATGACGCCAAACATAAGGAAAAAAGAGATCAAGCGGCCGCGAATGCCGAAGCTCTTAAAAGCTGCCAGGAATTTCCTGGAGGTGTCTACTGCTGTCATTTTTCCATCTTCCAGTATTCCGCACGCCGTTCGGCGATCGGAAGGTCCAACCCATGCCCCTACAAACTAAGGCGTCTCTCTTTTTTGATCAGGTCCGAGTTCCCATTCGCCACAAACGGGAAGCATCGAGGGAAGATGATGACGCCGGATCGGACTATAGATAAAAATTTCTTAAATTGTGCTTAATGCCGACGACTGACGGTGAGGGATTGAAAAGAATGGTGTTTATGGCGCCGCCGGGGCCGGCGCGGTGGCGATATCAGGGGCCTTGATGCCGAGCTTGGCGGCGCTGTCGCGCACCCTGGCCGCCACTTCCTGTCGCCACGGCGCATCGGCGGGCGCGCCTTTGAGCAGCGCCAACCAGCGGTCATAAGCCGCCTGCTCCTCGCCGGCTTGGGATTCCGCCAAGGCCAGATCGTATTGCGCGCGAACGTGCGCGGGATCAGCGGCAACGGCGGCGGCGAAAATCCGCCGCGCCTCGGGGCTGATTTTGCCGTCGTTCGCCGCCATCAGCATTTCGCCATAGGCAACCTTGACCTCGACGTCGTCGGGCCACTTCTTCACCAGGTCGGCAAACACCGCCTTGGCGCCGTCGATGTTGCCCAGCGCCGCATAGGAGCGGCCCAGAAGCACCCAGCCGTCGCGGTTGTCGGGCTGGCTCTTCAGTTTTTCCGCCAGCCGGGCGGTCATGACGTCGAGCGACATGTCGGCCTGGTGGGGGCCGCCGGTCGACCCAGCCCCTCCCGCCAGCGGCCCATCCCAGACAAACGCGCCCGTCGTCGCGCCATCCTTCGGCAGGGGAAAGGCCGACAGGTCCACCGCCGCCGGCGCCGGTTGAGACAGGCGATAGGCGAGGCTCGGCCCCACCAGAACCGCCGCCGCCAGCGCCGCCACCAACCCGCGATAGACAAGCCGGGGCTGGCGTTGGCTGGCCCATGGCCACAAGGCATACGCCAGGAGCCCCGCCGCGAGAACGGAAAGCGCGATAAGAATGGCCCAGATCATGATCATCCCCTCCCGGGTGTGCAGGGTCAAGCGTCGGTGAATTTCTGGATAAGCGGTCGGATATCGGCGTCAATGATTGGTCGCAACAGGCGGCCGCGGTGAGCATAAACCACGCGGCCATCGGCCACCAGGAGGGTACGCGGCACGCTGTCCATGTTCAATAGCCGCCCCATCTCGCCCGTTCGGTCCACGGCGATGTCCCGATAAGGATTGCCGAGCTTGGCGAGAAAATCCCGGGCGTCGTCAGGGGTATCCATATAGTTGATGCCGATGATGGGAAGTTCTGCCTGCAATTCCATCAACAGCGGATGCTCGGCCCGGCAAGGCCCGCACCAGGAGGCAAAGAAATTCACCAGCACCACCCTGCCGGCAAGGTCGGCCTCGGTCAACGGCGGCGCGCCGGCCGCGGTGCGGGGCAGCGAAAACGCCGGCAGCGCCGCCCCGGCCAATACCGGCGGCGTCCGCGACGCGACGCCAACGATCAGCGCCCCACACAACGCCAGCAAGCACACCGCGGCAATAAGCGCGTATCGTCTAACCACACCCGGCACCTTGGAGTAAATATCCGTGAATCATAGGGCGCTGGCCGCACGCCGCCAAGCAAAAAGGGAGGCGCGCCTGACCGCCGACCGGCCACCGCCGCCGCCTAATTTCCTTGGTGATCCGGAGATTTTCGGCTAAGCCATAAAAAAAACACGGAAACGCCGCATATCGCTGGGCCGATGCTTATTGATTTATATAGGGAGGTAAACCTCCCGCCAATCGCGACCGAAGTCTGCATCATAGGCGCCGGGGCGGCGGGTCTCATTCTGGCGCGTCGGCTGCTGGCCGCCGGCGTCGAGGTGGCGATCCTGGAAAGCGGCGGCGCCGATTTCGAAGCCGACAGCGCCGGCCTGAATGAAGGCTCGTCCGCCGGCCATCCCTACTACCCCCTGGAGGACAGCCGGCTGCGCTTTTTTGGCGGCACCACCGCCATCTGGGGCGGCCGGGTCGCCCGCCTGGACGCCATCGACTTCGAGCGCCGGCCCTGGATCGCCCATAGCGGCTGGCCGTTCGGGGCCGAGGAATTGGCGGACTACTATCAGCAAGCCGAGGCGCAATTCGCGGTCGCCGGCCCGTTGCCCACCGCTCAGGCGCTGGCCAGGCAGGGGCTGGTTTTTCCCGAGTTTGATAGCGCGCACCTGTCGCTGGGTTTTTGGAAATTTGACGACAAGTTCGATCGCTTCACCCACAAGAACAGCCGCGATCTGAAGGACCATCCGCGCTGCCGCATCCTGCTGCACGCCACGGTGAGCGACATCGTGCCGCGCTGGAACGGCCGCGCCATCGATCACCTGGTGATCAAGAACTTGCGCGGCCTGACCGCCGTGGTGCGGGCCAAGCAATTCGTGCTGGCGACGGGCGGCCTGGAGAACCCGCGGCTGCTGTTGGCCTCGCGCTCGGTGATGCCGAAGGGGGTGGGCAACGATCACGATCAGGTGGGACGCTATTTCATGGAACACCCGCACGCCCGCGGCGGCCGGGTGATTTCCAACCGGTCGTGGCGGTTATTGGATCTTTTCGCCCGCCGGCATGACTATGATGGCGCGCCCATTGCCGCCCTGATCCGTCCCAGCGACGCCTTGCAGCGGCGCGCGCAGATCCTCAACACCTCATTCACCATCGGCGCCCGGCAGGCCCCCGTCGCCCATCAGTTCTGGGGCATGAAGCTTTATAATGACCTGAAGCACAACCTTAATCCCACCAACCTCGGGCGCGGCCTGTGGCGCGGCACCAAGCGATCGGCGGTGTGGCTGCAAAAATACGTCGACCCCTTGCGGCCGTGGGCGCTGACCAAACTTGGCCGGCGCGAGCTGGCCATCATCGTGCGCGCCGAGCAGGCTCCCAACCCCGACAGCCGCGTCTACTTAGGCGCCGAGCGCGATGCCCTGGGTATGCCAAAGCTGGTGCTCGACTGGCGGTTCTCGGACATCGACAAACGCAGCGTGCGCGTCGCCACGCAAGCCCTGGACGCCGAACTGAGGCGCTTGGGCTGGGGCCATGTGGAAATGGCGGACTGGCTCAATGACCCGTCCATCCCCTGGCAGACGGACCCGCTGATCAGCTCCCATCACATCGGCGGCTACCATCACATGGGGACCACGCGGATGCACGCCGACCCCAAGCATGGGGTTGTCGACGATGCCTGCCGCGTCCATGGCATCGCCAATCTTTACATCGCCGGCAGTTCGGTATTCCCGGTCTCGGGCTGGGCCAACCCGACGCTGACCATCGCCGCCTTGTCGCTGCGGCTCGGCGATCATTTGAAATCGGCGCTGGACAGCGACGCCGTGAAAGTCCGCGCCGCCGCGTTGAGCTAGCGTGAGTTCATCACGGCGTCGATGGCGACGATGGCGTCCACCACGCGGTGGGTGGCTTCAGCCATGAGCAGCACGTCGTTGTCCACATAGCCGTAGATATAGCCGCGGGGCGGCGGCGGCAGACGATGCGCCAGCGGACCAGGCAGCGGACCGAACATCACCCCCGCCGGCAATGGCGCACCGATGGCGTAGCGCTTCTTCGCCTGACCCGGCGGCAGGCAATGGCGGTTCTTCTTGGCCAACCCCGGCGGGCATGGACGATAGGTATCGCGATAATACCCCTCGATGATCCGGCGGGCGTCGCCGCCGATCCTGATGTCGACGTCAATGATGCTGCTTTCATGAGCGGCTTTCGGTTCCGGATGCGGCGGCCGTTTGCCGTTGGCGGCGGCAGCGCCGCAGGAGATCAGCACCAGTATGAGCGCAAGACGAAGGATCATTTTTCCACCAAGAATCCTTTGGAGCTGCCTTCGATGGTCACGCCGGCGGCATCGAAGATCGGCAGCAGAAACTCATGATTATATTGGATCTGCACCGTAATGAGCTTGGTTTGATCGACGGCGTTCAGCGTTTCATCAACATTGATCGCCTGAATGTTTTGCTTTTTTATCCCAACCGCATGGCCCGAGGCAATACTCATTAGCTGATCGGTGGTGGCGTCATAATTCACCGTAGCGTAGCGGGTGGTCTCTTCGGCGGCGTAGAGGAGCGCGCCCTGGGTATAGGCATAGCGGCCGAATTCGATGATGCCATAGATGCAGAACATGAATACCGGCAGCGCGAACGCCATCTCGATGGCGGCGACGCCGCGCTCATCCCTGATCAAGCGCCCCAGACTGAACTTTTCTTGTTTACGCTGCTGCATCGTCACTACCTGTTGGATTCCACGCCATTTCATGTCAGTTCAAGCGCACCGAATTGGTGGCGCCGAGCGTGATCGATTTGCTAAAACCCGGATACTTGAACAACATGCTGTAGTTTTCCTGATAGCTTACCGTCAGGTATGACTCCCGATCGCTGCCGTCAGCGCACACCGCGTCACAGACCACCGCCGAGCCGTCGGCGCACTGACAGGCGACATCGGCGGTAACGACGGGCGACACCGCCGCATCCGGTGCGGCGTTGAGAATGGCGGCGCGGATGTTGGCATAGTCGCCCGCCACCGGCTTGCGCACCAAGGCATACTGGCTGCCGGCGCGCAGGGCGTTGGTGATTTGCATCTGCCGCACGAACAGACCACCAACGTCATAAACCAGAATCAGAAACAGCACGAGAAAACTCATCACCACGCCGGCTTCGACGAAGATCATGCCCTGCTCATCGCGGCGCAGGCGGTGAAGCAATCGCGTCAATCCGTTCATGGCTGCCTATCCTTTGCAAACCGCACTTCTCACCCTACTCGACGATCTTGACCCGCACTTGGGTGATCTTCTTGACGTTCATGTCGCCGCAGCGCGACGAATCGTTGCCGACATAGCCGTTGCCCTGGAAGGTCACCTTATCAGCGATGATCTGCAGGCAGGCCGGCTTGGCGCCGGAGCCGCCGGAGAACAGGATCTCCTGGCTCGGGAAATAGAGCGCGCCTTCCAGCTCCATGGACGAGCCGCCCAACACCGAATTGCTGCCGCCGGCGGGAGCAATGGCGTCCTGGTAGAACAGTACGCCTTCATAGGCGCCCGATGTCGAGGCGGTCAGATTGGCCACCGTACCGCCGGTGATCTTGAGATTGCCAACCTTGGCGGCGGAATCGCCGGTCAGGATAAAGGTCACACCGTCGCCGGCCAGCGTCGAGGTGCCGCGCACATCGAAATCACCGTTATTGATGACGTAAGTTCCCGGGCTGAAGGTGACATTGCCGTTCTGCACCGTCAGCCCGCCGCAGTATTTGCCGGGACTTAAGGTGACGGTGCCCGAGGCGCGCATGTTGGTCGCCGCGCACGTCATGGAAGAGCTGGGTGGGCTGAGATAGCTGTAGGGATCATCGACCCGCTGCGACAAGGGCTGCGGCGGATGCTTGGTGGTCAAGGACGCATTGCCGCCGATGTAAATATCGCCGAAGGCCTGCGCCGGGTCTGCCACCAAATCGGCGGTGCCGCCGAGATAAAGCGATTCGGCGCTATTGGAATTCGAGGCGACGCCGCATTCCACGTAGACATTGGCGGTGCCGGCAAACTCCACTGCTTTATCCATTGTGTGATCAAGCCCAATGATGCAGTGCTCGCCAACCACCACCGCGCCCGCCACCGAGCGCGCGGCGATGGTGACCTGGCTATCCACAAAGCGGTCAACAAAATAGAGGGTCGGTTGCTCCGTGACCCGCACCTCGACATAGCCGCTCATGCCAACATACGCGCCGCTGGCGGGCGGCATGTTGACGGTCAGAGTGCGACCATCGCCGACCACGAAATCATTGCGCGCCGCATCGGCGATGGCCGCCGCTTCCGCGTCGCCGTTGACGTCATTGGCGACAACCACCGTGCCGGCAATGGCCGCGGCATCGGCGATGGATTGCAGTTCGCGCCGCTGCAAGTACCATAAGGTGGCGTCGACGCCCAACGCCGAGAAGCCAAGCACCGCCGGCATCAACAGCGCCGTCAGAATAATTACGCTGCCGCGTCGATCCTGCCGGATGCGCCGCATCAGACGGCCGATAGCCTGGCCGTAGGTTCGAGCCCGCATTCCTATCTTCATCGCTTGCACCTTCGCACGAATACCATTCGGGCATGGACGGACGCACCGACCCGCTCGCCCTTTCTGTGACCCATGATAAGGATCAGTGGTTAACGATGGCTAAAAGAGAAGCGCCGATTTTAGTAAATTGGTAACCACGCCCCGGGCGTGGGGTTTTCTTTATAACCCTTTGCCATACAACAATTATCTGCTGATTCGCAGGTTCGACAGCGAGTCGCCGATGGCCCTGAAGGCGGCCTGCAATTCGGCCCCGGTGGGCGAGTCGAAGTAATAGTCGGGCTGGGTGGCGCAGTTGCGCAATAAATTCTGGACGGTGGAGCCCGGACTGCCGAAAGCGATGGTGTAGACGATGATGTTGTTGCTCTTCATCGAGGTGCAGACTTGCGACAGGCGCTGATCGAGCTGCGTCTTGGCCTGCGAGGTATTGGTGGTGCCGAGTTTGCCGTCGCTGGGATACCAATAGGCGGTGTGGATGTTGTTGCTGACGGTGTTTTCGCCGTCGGTCATGATGATGACGGCCTTGTTCATGCGCGGCGTGTTGTAGTCAAGGGGCAGGGCATTGGCGTCCATGTCGCCGCCCCACAGGCCCCGCCATTGCGGCGACAGCATGCGCCAGCCCCACACCGCGCCGAGATTGATGTGGGTGTAGCCCACGGCCTGCATGGCGTCGATGGCGTTATCGATGGCGTCCCTATCCGAGGTCATGGGCAGAACTTCCTGCGGACAGTACTTGTTGGGACCGCGCGCGGTGGTCAGCGGCGTGCGGTAGCCGCCGCCGCTCCTGATCCAATCGTTGTTGGAATCGTCGGGCCAGTAATAGGCTTTGAGTGGCTGTGTTGACGGCGGAGCGTCTGTGACATCGCCGCCATTCTCGCGCGCATCGACGCAGCCCATCCAACTGGCGGGCCCCCAATTCAGCGATGAGGTGTAGGCCGCATCCATCCAGCCGGCGTGTGAAGCTCCGATATTCACGGTTTGGGAGAATGGCACCACGCCGACCCAAAGATCATGGGCGTTGCCGTCGCCGAACAGAATATCCACCAGATCATGGGCGGCGGTTTTCAAGTCCGCAAGCTTGCTGCCTTCCATGGAGCCGGTGTTGTCGAGCACCAGCGCCAGCTCCAGGCCGCTGACGGCGCGGGTAATTTCGCTCAACGCCGAAACATTGATGGCGTCATGGCCGAAAATACGCATGAAGGTCGTCGGCAAGGTGGCCGAAGCGGTGAGCGTGATCACCGTATTGTTGCTATTGACGGTGACGCTGCTGCTGGTGATGTGCGATCCCATATAGTTCTGGAAGTTGACATTGAGGTATTTGTCGACGTCGGCGGACAAGTTGGTGGTGCTGACGGTGGAGGCAGCCGCCAAGCCGGCGGCGTCAAGCGCGCTGGACAGTTTCGACTGCAATAGCTGCGCCCGGCCGACATCGACCGCGATGCCGACGATGCCGGTGAGCGCCACCATGGCCACCGCCACCAGCACCGCTACCGCCCCCTCTTGGGATCGTTTAAGCCTAAGGCAAAAGCCGATCAATTTTCTCATCATGGCTTGCGTCTCCTAGTTGGGAGCGGTGGTCAGCGCGCCGAGCCGCGGCTTGAAAATCGCGTACTTGTAGAGGTTGGAAGGGCCGATCTCCCAGCCCGGGAACAGCGGCTCGAAGGCATAAAACACCTCGGTGACGATGATGTTGTCCTTGTCGTTGAGCGTCAGCCCGCCCGGCAAGGCGGCGGGACCGCCGACGACGCCGATATTGCTGCCGTGCGTCAGCGTGCCGCCGCCCGCGTACTGCCATTGAACGGTCGGCAAATCGCTGCCGTTTTGATAGACGGAGGACAATACGATGGTCCCTCTGTCGCCGATTTCATAAGGTTTCATGACCTCGCTCGCCGCCGACATGATTTGCTCAAGCTGCGACAGCGTGACCGAGGTTTGCTGCGCCACCACGTCGGATACGGTGTAGGCGGCCTTTTCCAGCTTATGGGTGATCAGGATGAAGCGCGTCAGCTCAAAGCCGCCGAAAAACAACAGCAGCAGCAAAGGCAGCGTCAATGCCAGTTCGACGACGGCGGCGCCCTCGTCGTCTGTCCAGAGTGGGCGTTTGCGGGCTCGTCTCATCATGCCGTCGCTCATCAATAAGGCTCGTTTTGCACCACCGTGCGCGCCGAGAGGTTTAGAATGCCGTTGACTCCGAAGAATTGCGAAATCAGCGGCGTGATGATGCGCCAGGGGTAGGATACGGTGTAGACAACCACCTCGCCGGCATTGCCCAGGCCGGACGCCCCCATGTCGGTGTCGTAAACGCCGTTGCCGTTGACGTCGGTATAATTTTCGCCCTCATCGCGCTCGCCGTTGCCGTTGGCGTCGATGAACGGCTCGGGATCGCCGATCTGGTCGAACTGCTGGTAGGTTTGCGAGGTCATGCTGACCTTGTTGACGTCCAACAGCACGCCGGCGCGTTCGGATAGAATGTTTCTGATGGTCTCTTCGCGGGTCGACGCCGCCGCGCTATAGCCGGTCTTGCCCAGCCGGGAAGCGGAAAAGGTCGCCCCTTCCAGAACGCTCTGGGCGAACATCGCCAAGCCCATTTCCACCAGCCCCATCACGATCAGCATGAGGACCGGCGACACGATGGCGAATTCCAGCGTCGTCAGGCCGTCCTGCGCCCGCCACAGGCGGGCCAGCGGGCGGCTTTGCTTTTTCGGCCGTGCGGCAATCTTCATGGTGGTACCTGCGCCGGTTGCCAGTATCGGCCCGCCGCGCCGTCGAGACGGTCTGGCGGGCTTTTCTCCTTAGACCTGCATATTTCGACAGGCATTTCTTGAGAGGCGAGATTGCGGTATAAGTGTTAACAATAGTTAAAAAAGAGGTTTCGATTTTAATAAATGTCAGCCACGTTCCCGGAAGGCTTTGAATTGCGCTTGGCCTGAAGGTATCGTCATATGGTCAAGAACGACCGCATGGGTTTGCAGCCGATGGAGGGCAAATGGTACGGACGATCGTTGTCGTCATGGGATTGTTGTTGCCGGGTCTGGCGTGGTCGCACTCGGTCATCCAAACAAAGGGGGATTTTACGGATAAGTTCCGGCAACTAGACGAGATTTTGCCCACCCCCAATGACGTCCGCACGGCCTCCGGCGCGCCCGGCAAGGCCTATTGGCAGCAGCGGGTCGACTACAAGATCAAGGCGACGCTGGATGAGGACAAGCGGACCATCGCCGGGGCCGAAACCATCACCTACCACAACAACTCGCCCGACGCCTTGGCCTATCTATGGGTGCAGCTGGACCAGAACCGCAATACCCCCGAATCCGATGCCGCCCTGAGCACGCCGGCAAAAAGCAGCGTTAAATACACCTTCGACGACATCCGCGCCGAACTTACCCGCCCGGTCTTCCCCGGCGGCCATGTGATCAAGGCGGTCAAGGACGGCGCCGGCCAGCCGCTGGCCTACGCTATCCACGACACCATGATGCGCATCGACCTGGCGGCCCCCGTGGCCCCCGGCGGGCAGACGACCATCGCCATCGAGTGGCAGTTCAACATCCCCGACCGCGCGGCGCTGAAAGGGCGGGCGGGGTATGAATACTTCGCCAGCGACGGCAATGCGATTTTTCTCATCGGCGAATGGTATCCCCGCCTGGCCGCCTATACCGACAGCGAAGGCTGGCAGAACAAGGCCTACCTCGGCACCGGCGAGTTTGCCCTCGACTTCGGCAATTTCGAGGTGTCGATCACCGTGCCGGCCGATCATGTGGTGGCGGCGACCGGTGTCTTGCAAAACCCCGAGGAGGCTCTGACGCCTGGCCAGCGGCAGCGCCTGGCGGCGGCGCGGAACGCCGCCGCGCCGGTGTTTATCGTCACCCCCGAAGAGGCGCAGGCGGCGGAGAAGGCCCGCGCGGCGCGCAAGAAAACCTGGGTGTTCAAGGCGGAAAACGTCCGCGACTTCGCCTTCGCCAGTTCGCGCAAGTTCATCTGGGACGCCATGGGGCGCGCGCAACAGAACGGGCCTTTGGTGATGGCGATGTCGTTCTACCCCAGCGAAGGCATGCCGCTGTGGGACAAATACGCCACCGAGGCGATCGCGCACACGCTGGAGATCTACAGCAAGTACACCTTCCCCTACCCCTACCCGGTGGCGCAAGCGGTGAACGGCACCGGCAGCGGCATGGAATATCCCATGATCTCGTTCAACGGACCGCGCCCGGAGAAGGATGGCAACGGCGTCGTCACCTATTCCCGCCAGACCAAATATGATCTCATTTCGGTAATCATTCACGAGGTCGGCCACTATTATTTCCCGATGGTCGTCAATCCCGACGAGCGCAAATGGATGTGGCTGGATGAAGGCTTAAATTCATTCCTCGGCTATCTGGCCGAACAGGCGTGGGAGGAAAAGTACCCGTCCAAGCGCGGCAAGCCGCGGGACATTGCGCCGCACATGACGAACCCCCATCAGGTGCCGGTGATGACCGACCCGGAATCCATCACCAACCTCAATTACACCGCCTATCGCAAGCCGGCGACGGCGCTTTATATCTTGCGCGAGGTGGTGCTGGGCCGCGCCGCCTTCGATTACGCCTTCCGCGAATTCGCCCGCCGCTGGATGTTCAAGCGGCCGACGCCGGCGGATTTCTTCCGCACCATGGAGGACGCCTCCGCCGTCGATCTCGATTGGTTCTGGCGCGGCTGGTTTTACACCACCGATCACGTCGATATCTCGCTCGACAACGTGCGCAAGGCGCGCATCAACAGCGAGAACCCCGAGATCGAGCGGGCGTGGGAAAAAGCCCAGGAAGCCAAAGAGCCGGACTCCTTAAGCGAGATCCGCGATCGCGGCATGAAACGGCGCATCGACGGCAAGCCGGGATTGAAGGACTTCTACAATCAGAATGACGAGCACCAGGTCACCAACCAGGACCGCAACGACTACCAGGCGCTGCTCGCCAGCCTTGAGCCGTATGAGCGGGCGATCCTGAAGCAAGGCGGCCTGTTTTATCTTCTCGATTTCACCAACCGCGGCGGGTTGGTGATGCCGATCCTTCTGGAAATCGAATATGTTGATGGCTCGCGCGAGGAGAAAACCTTGCCGGCGGAAATCTGGCGGCGCAATCCCAAGCACATGACGAAGCTGCTGCCAGTTAAAAAAGAGATTAGAGCGATTGCCATCGATCCGCGCTGGGATACCGCCGACAGCAATAGATCCAATAATTATTTTCCGCGCCGGATCGATGAAATTCGCCTCGATGTGTATCGCCCCAAGGAGGAGCGCAATCAGATGCGAGACGCCCAAGTGCCGCTGCGGCCCGGCGCTGGCGGCGCGCGCTGACATTATCCGCAAGCAAAGAATGGTGCGCGACATCAATGCGGCAAAATAGGACACCCGCCTTGGCTGCCGAACCGCCCGAATGGCTGCATGATCTGACCGAGGTGACGAAGGCGCTGGGAGAACCGGCCTTCGTCGATCACCTGATGCGGCTATTAAACCGCATCGTGCCGGTGGATCACTGCGCGGTGTTCACCTTCTCGCCCGAGGGCCGAGCCAAACACCTGTTCACGCAAAGCAAGATGCCCAAGTCGCGGGCCGAACGACTGGCCAGCGACTATGTCGGCGGCTATTTTGCCGACGATCCCCATTTCGCCACCTTGGCCGGGCTGCGCCAGGGCGCGTCATCCGCCACCGAGATCATCCCCCTGGATCTGAAAAGCGACTACGACCCCGCCTATCGCCAGCATTTTTTCGAGCGGAATGATCTGATTGACAAGGCCTCGGTCGCCGCCGCCGTGGAATCCGGGGTGGTCTACTGTAATTTCTACCGCATGGGCGGCAGCGGCCGCTATTCGCCCGAGGACTGGCGGCGGCTGACGCACTTCCTGCCCTTGGTGACCAGCCTGATCGCCGCCCACTACAAAATGCGGCGCGAGCACCCTGCCGCCGGCCAGGCCCCTGAGGGCGGCGGCGCGCGCTCGCTCATCCATTCCGTGATCGGCCGCGCCGCGCCGCCGTTCGACCGCCTGACCACCCGCGAGCGCGAGGTCTGCGCCCGCGTCCTCCTGGGCTTTACCAGCGAAGCCATCGCCCTTGATCTGGGGATCGCGCCATCCAGCGTGACGACCTACCGCAAACGGGCGTATCATAAGCTCGGCGTCGCCACCCAGAACGAGCTGTTCTCGCTCTGCCTGGCCGCCATCGAGCGGGCGAGCGTCGGGTGATCCCCTGTCCCCATCCATGAGGACAGACTGGACCCTGCCGCCGTGGCACTATAGTTTGTAATAATTCTATAAAATTTAGCATGGAAAGATGAGGGACCGATGGCAAAAGCATTCGCCAGCCAAGGTGATTTGGAAGAAAAGAAGGTCAGCTTCACCAAGCTCGCCGATACCGCCTACGCCTATACCGCCGAGGGCGACCCCAATACCGGCGTCATCATCGGCGACGATGGCGTGATGGTGCTCGACACCCAGGCGACGCCGGCCATGGCGGCGGACGTCATTGCCAAGATCCGCACCGTCACCGACAAGCCCATCAAGTACGTGGTGCTGACCCATTATCACGCGGTGCGGGTGCTGGGCGCGTCCGCTTACGGCGCGCAAGCCATCATCGCCAGCCAGGATACCTACGACCTGATCGTCGAGCGCGGGGCGCAGGATTACAAATCGGAGCTGGAACGCTTTCCCCGCCTGTTCCAAGGCGCATCCAGCATTCCCGGGCTGACCTGGCCGAGCATCGTTTTTAAAGGCGAATTGACGATCCATCTCGGCAAGACCGAGGTGAAACTCATGCAGCTTGGCCGCGGCCACACCAAAGGCGACACCGTCGCCTGGCTGCCCAAGGAAAAGGTATTGTTCAGCGGCGATCTGGTGGAATATGGCGCGACGCCCTATACCGGCGACGCCTATCTGACCGATTGGCCGGCAACCCTCGATAACGTAGAAAAGCTGGGCGCGCGGGCGCTGGTGCCGGGACGCGGCGACGCGCTGACCACGCCGGAAACCGTCAAGGCCGCCATCGACGGCACCCGCGCCTTCATCCGCGACATGTTCGGCGCAGTGAAAAACGGCGCGGCGGCGGGAAAAGATTTGAACGCCATCTACCAGGAAACGTACGCCGCGCTGGCGCCGAAATACGGCCAATGGGTGATCTTCGATCATTGCCTGCCGTTCGATGTCACCCGCGCCTATGACGAAGCGCGCGGCATCCGTGACCCGCAGATCTGGACCGCCGAGCGCGACAAGGCGATGTGGCAATCCTTGGAACGGGCGGAGGCGAAGAAATGATGGCGACCCGCAGAAGCTATCCCTTCAAGCGGCCGCCGGAGCTTGACAGCGGCAAGCGCGGTCACCTGCCGGTGATCGTCGTTGGCGCCGGCCCGGTGGGCCTGACCATGGCGATCGAGCTGTTGGAGCGCGGCATCGCCACCGTCGTTCTGGATGACGACAACACGGTGAGTATCGGCTCGCGCGCCATCTGCTACGCCAAGCGGGCGCTGGAAATCTGGGACCGCCTGGGATGCGGCGAGGTGATGCTGAACAAGGGCGTCACCTGGAACGTCGGCAAAGTGTTCTTCGGCGATGATCCCGAGCCCGTCTATACCTTCAACATGCTGGACGAGGAAGGCTACAAGTACCCTGGCTTTATCAACCTGCAGCAATACTACAACGAAGAATTCCTCATCGCGCGGCTCCAGGAACTGGGCGGCGAAATCCGTTGGAAAAACACCGTGGTCGAGGTGACGCCGGCGGCCAAGGGCGTCACCATCGCCGTCGATACGCCCGAAGGCCGCTATGAGATGGCTTGCGATTACCTGATCGCCGCCGATGGCTCGAGAAGCCCCATTCGCAAAATGCTGGGACTCGATTTCGAGGGCCAGGTGTTCGAGGACCACTTCCTCATCGCCGATATCAAGATGAAGCAGGACTTTCCCTCCGAGCGCCGGTTCTGGTTCGATCCGCCGTTCAATCGCGGCCAGTCGGCGCTCCTTCACAAGCAGCCCGACGACGTGTGGCGGCTCGACCTACAATTGGGGTGGGATATCGACCGCGACGCCGAGATGAAGCCCGAACGGGTGGCCGAGCGGGTGCGCGCCGCGCTGCCCGGCGTCGACTTTGAGTTCGAGTGGCTGTCGATCTACACCTTCCAGTGCCGGCGTTTGGACAAGTTCCGCCATGGCCGGGTGATCTTCGTCGGCGATTCGGCGCATCTGGTGTCGCCGTTCGGCGCGCGGGGCGCCAACAGCGGCGTGCAGGATGCGGACAATCTCGGCTGGAAGCTGCAACTGGTGCTGGCCGGCAAAGCGCCGGAGGCGCTCCTTGACAGTTACGATGCCGAGCGGGTGTACGCGGCCAAGGAGAACCTCCTCAATTCTACCCGCTCCACCGATTTCATCACTCCGAAAAGCGCCGTCAGCCGCGCCTTCCGCAACGCCGTTCTGGAGCTGGCCCGGGAAGCGCCGTTCGCCCGCCCGTTCGTCAACAGCGGCCGCCTGTCGGTGCCGGCTATTTTACGCGAGTCAGCCCTCAATACGCCCGACAGCGACGCCTTTGCCGGCAAGATGGTTCCCGGCGCGCCGGCGGCCGATGGCCGCATCCGCGTCAATGGCCGAGACGAGTGGCTGTTGACTTTCCTCGCCCGCGACAATGGCGGCGTCAACCACAAGGGCACCGGCTTTACCGCCCTCTACTTCGCCGGCGACGCCGATGCCGACAAGGCCATGGCGGAAACCGCCAAGGCCATGGCCCAAGACGCCATCCCAGTGACGGTCTACGCCATCGGCAATCCTAATGCAGCGCCGCAGGGCCTTGCCGTCATCGAGGATGCCGCCGGCCACCTCGCTCGCCGTTATGATGGCAGGCCGGGGACGGTCTACCTGTTGCGTCCCGACCATCATGTCACCGCGCGCTGGCGCGCCGCCGATATCGCAGCCATCCGCCGCGCCCGCGACCTTGCCGCCGGCCACCGCGCCCCCGCCCAGATCAAGGAGACAGCGGCATGACCAGCGAGACCCTGGCGTTGACCCCGCGCATCAGCGATCCCGATAGCTTTTACGAAGCCCTGATCGAGGCCCACCGCGGCCTGTCGGAAGAGGCCAGTCAGCGCTTAAACGCCCGACTGATCCTCATCCTCGCCAACCAGATCGGCGATCGCAAGGTGCTGGATGAAGCCCTGGCGCTGGCGATCCGCACCGGCCGGACCTGAGGGCTCCTTTTTGCGGCTACCCGGACGGCGAAATTTAGAGTATCTCTAAGCGGCTGCTGTTTTCCTGTTGTCGGTCAGAAACTTCCCCGATATTGTTGAACGCTATTTCAAAACTGTCTGGGAATGCTGTGACACGAAATCATGATCCATCGGCCCGCATGGCGCGCCGCGCCGGCGTGGTGGCGCGCCTCAAGCGGCCGCGCCGCACCCTCGCCAAGGCCTCGGTCCCGCCCACTCGCAAGGGCTCGAAAAGCCGGGACAATCTCAAGGCGGCGGCGTTGCGGGCCTTGGAGCATAAGGGCTACCGCGCGCTGCGCCTGAATGACATCGCCAAGGAAGCCGATGTCAACATCAGCCTCGTTTATCATTATTTCCACGACAAGGCCGACCTGGTGTTCCAGGCCTTGCGCGACGTCATCGATATCCGCACCGCCATCGAAGGCGATCCGGCGCGGCCCCACGAGCCGTTCGCGGCGCTCTATCACGCCAATCTGCTGTTCGCCACCTTCTACCGCGATCACCCGGGACTGATCCGGGCGCTGGTGCATTTCGACGAGGAGCACCCCGAATTTCATGATCTCTACAGCCGCGTCAACCGCGACTGGAACCAACGCATCGCCGAGACCATTCGCCGCCGCTGCCCGGACGCCAAGTTGAGCGACGGCGAAGCGCTGGCGGTGGCCTTCGCCGTGGGCGGCATGGTTGATAAATTTCTGTTCGAGGTTTATGTCGAGCGCAATCCGGCGCTGTTGGCGGAACTTCCCACGCCGGAGCATGTGGCGCGCTTTCTTTCTATCATGTGGTTTCGCGCCATTTACCTGCGTAATCCTTCCGCCGCCGACATCGGCAAGTTCGCAAACTTGGCGGCGATGACCTTAAGCGCCAAGGACAAGTAAGTCGTCAATTGCGAGCCCTGACAAGGGCGAGGCAATCCAGATTCCTAAAATTCTGGATCGCCGCGCCGCTTGACAGCGGCTCGCGATGACGGTGGGTGAGTTTGCCAAACTCCTTACGCAGCGAATTCCTTGATCTCCGCCACGTACTCAAGATCAAGCGCTTCCGCCACGGCGTGATTGGTGATCTGTCCCTTATAAACGTTCAGACCGTTGCGAAGGTGACGGTTTTCCATCAGCGCCTGCTTGTAGCCCTTGTTGGCAAGCTCCAGCGCATAGGGCAGTACGGCGTTGTTCAAGGCGAACGCCGACGTGCGCGGCACCGCGCCCGGCATGTTGGTGACGCAGTAATGCACGATGCCATCGACCACGTAGGTCGGATCGTCATGGGTGGTCGGCCGCGAGGTTTCAAAACAGCCGCCTTGATCGATGGAAATATCCACCAGCACCGAGCCCGGCTGCATGGCTTTCAAGTCGGAACGATTGAGCACCTTGGGCGCAGCCGCGCCCGGCACCAATACGGCGCCAACCACTAAGTCGGCTTCCGCCGCCGCTTCCCTGATTGCCGTCGCCGTCGCGTAGACCACATTGATGCGGCCGCCGAATTCGGCGTCGAGCTGACGCAGGCGGTCGATGGACTTATCGAAAATGGTGACATGGGCCTCCAGCCCCACCGCCATGCGCAAGGCGTTGGTGCCGGCAACGCCGCCGCCGACGATCACCACCTTGCCGGCAGGCACGCCGGGCACGCCGCCCAACAGCACGCCGGAGCCGCCGTTGGCTTTTTGCAGACAGTACGCGCCGACCTGGATCGACATCCGGCCGGCGACCTCGCTCATGGGGGCCAGCAGCGGCAAGCGGCCGGCGGCATCGGTCACCGTTTCATAAGCAATGGCCACCGCGCCCGACTTTTGCAGCGCCTTGGCCTGGTCGAGATCGGCCGCCAGGTGCAGATAGGTAAAGAGCAGTTGGTCAGGACGCAGCATCCGGCATTCTTCTGCTTGCGGCTCCTTGACCTTGATGATCATGTCGGCTTTGGCGAAGACCTCGGCGGCGGTTTTGGCGATCTTGGCGCCGGCGGCGATGTAATCGGCGTCATTGATGCCGATGCCAGCGCCGGCGTTGGTTTCCACCAGCACCTGATGGCCGGCGGCGATAAATTCGCGCACGCTGCCCGGCACCATGCCGACGCGAAACTCTTTGACCTTGATTTCCTTTGGTACACCGATCAGCATTGTCTCTATCTCCTTGTTGCGGCAAAAACCTCGCAGAACGGGAATTATATGCCGCCTGCCCGTGGAGAGGTTGCTGAAGTTTCCCTTACGGCAAGTGGTTTTTACCGCGCTAGCGCCGCGCGGCAGTGGTTTTTTCCGCGGCTATTCCTGATCCGGCGACGCCAAGAGGTCGATAGGATAGGGGCCGTAGCGCTTGACCGGCTTGGTGACGACGCAGGTATTGAAGCGGCCGATGGCGATATCGGCATCCAGCAGGCGATCCATCAGCGTCTGGTAGGCCTCGATGCTGGGCGCGACCACCTTGAGGATGAAATCGACGACGCCGCTGGTCTGGTAGCATTCCAACACTTCCGGCACCCCCGTGATGTGGCGGCGAAAGCGCTCGAAATCACCGGCGTCATGGCTTTTCAGACAAATCTCGACGATCACCAACTGCGGCCGGGCGAGCTTGTCGATGTCGATCTCGGCATGATAGCCGCGGATGTAGCCGGCCCTCTCCAGGCGCCTGATGCGCTCATGGCAGGGGCTGGGCGATAACCCCACAAGCTCCGCCACCCGGGTCTTGGTGGCCCGTCCTTCGCGTTGCAATGCCGACAGAATTTTCAGGTCGATCTGGTCGAGCTTCATCAAAGTTCCCCCGCCATGCCGATTGTAGCGGCAGGCAACGGCGGGGAAAAGCGGCTGTTATAATCCCTTGAACGGCTGCAGGAGTCTGGCCAGGATGCCATCGGGCCGGTTGGCGCCTTCGATGAAGGCCACGCACAGGCATCCTTCCTCCGGATCGGCGACCGCCATGTGGCGGCTGCCCGGCTCGCTGTCCTCGCTGTCGCCGGGCCCGAATCGCAAACCATTGACATGATAGGCGCCGCGCAATACCAGGCTCATCTCGCTGCCGCCATGGGTATGGCTGTCAAAGACGGCGCCGGGTTCCGCCTCAAACAGGCACAACTGGATGCCATGCCGACTGTGTATCGGCAGGCGCACCCCTCGCACCCCCGGCGCGAGGCGCTTCCAGGGCAGGACATCGATGCCGTGCGGCACTATTTTCGCCAAGCTGAGCGGCAGGCCGCTGTGCGCAAAGCCATTAAGGGGGGCTGCCGATCCCTGCTCCCGCAGGTTATCAGCCGCCGCCATGCGCTGAAGAAAGCGGGCAAACGCGCCCGCCGACATCGCCGATGGCGGCAAGGAGGCGAGCATCGCGCCGCCGATGGCTTCGGCGCAATCAACCTTGGCGCGGCAGTCGGGGCACCACTCCGCATGAGCCGCCACCACCGCGGCCTGGGCTTCATCAAGCGTGCCGGCGCCCAGCGCCAGCAGCCAATCGCTCGCGGGGTGATGGCGAGGGTTCACGCAAAATCTCCAAGCACATTCCGCAGGCGGCGAAACGCCAGCCGCAGGCGCGATTTTACCGTGCCCAAGGGAATATCAAGCTCATCAGCGATCATGTTGTGAGTCTTGTCTTCCAGGAACGACATGCTGATGACCGTCGCCTGGTTTTCCGGCAGGGTTTGCAGCGCATCCTGCAGCCGTTCGCTATTATAGGCAAGCTCCAGCGCCCGCTCCGCCGGCGGCGCATCGAAGACTGCCGGCGGAGGATCGCCTGCCTCAAGCGCCGGTCGCCGATCGCGGCGCAGGGCGTCGATCCGCTTGTTGCGGGCGATGGTGAAAATCCAGGTGGTCACCGCCGCCCGGGCGGGATCAAACAGGGCGGCCTTGCGCCACACCTGCAGCATCACCTCCTGCACCAATTCTTCGGCCGCGGCGTCGCTGCTGCCGAGGCGGCGCAGGTAGGTCTTCAGGCGCGGCGCATAGTAGGTGTAAAGGTCGGCGAAGGCGGATTTGTCGCCGGCTTCAGCGACGCGGCGGAGCAGCGCGGCGTGATGCGCCCCGATAGGGTCCGTAGGCGATCTCAGTTCCGACACGCCCCCCCGCTGGTCGGCATCCTGCATCAGCCGCCCCCACCATTGGTCGAGAAACGACGCGCCGTCCGCGACGGCAAAGCTGTTCGGATATGCCAGGCCCGCTCGCATGCTGCAAATACGAATCCGACGTCACGATGGATCACGGACGACGGCGATGCGTCCTGCACGGCGACCACCACGGAAGGTCTCCTCTGGTGTTCTTACTGAATACTAGAATTATTCTAGATTATCTCCTTCGCAGCAACAAGCAGAGAATCATACTTTATTGACATACATCAAGGAGAGGAAGGGGGACGATCTTTACTTAACTGATGCTTGGGGAATCACGTCGTCTGTCGCCGGAAGAAAACGTTTCATGCGCATGACCGCCAAAGCGCCACTGCCGTCTGCATCATTGCCGTTGCCTGATCCAGGGAAAATCTTCAATCCCCTGCTGGCGTTAGTGATGGCCATCATGCGCCGGCGGCACGGCGCGGTCTTCGAGCGCTTAAGCGCCCTAGGCGGCAAGCGTGTACGCATCGAGCCCAGCGGCTTCCCCCTCGCCTTTTTGCTCGCTCTGACGCCGCCGGCCGGCGCCCGGCTGCGCCTGGCCGACCCCCGGGATACGGCGGATGCGGTGATTCGCGGCCCCCTGGCCGTTCTTCTGGATCTGCTGGAAGGCCGGCTTGACGGCGACGCCTTGTTCTTCTCCCGCCTCCTTACCATCGAGGGCGACACCGAGGTGATCCTGGCCCTGCGCAACGCCGTGGACGGCGAGGACATCGACCTGGCGGCTGATCTGGCCTCGCCGTTGGGTCATTTGGCCGGGCCCGCCGCCCAGGCCTTCGGCGTGGCCAAGACCATCCTGTTTGGCCGGCGGCCGGCGTCATGACTGACACTCGCCAGCCGCTGGAACTGGTTTGCCCCGCCGGCACCCCGGCGGCGCTGAAAGCCGCCGTCGAGGCTGGCGCCGATGTGGTCTACATCGGCTTTCGCGACGAAACCAACGCCCGCAATTTTCCCGGCCTCAACTTCAGCCGCGACGAGGCGAGAGAGGCCATCGCCTTCGCTCATGAGCGCGGCGCTGAGGTTTATATCGCCATCAACACCTATCCTCGCGCCGGCGATGGTCGCCCGTGGCGCGATGCCGTCGATGACGCGGCGCGGATACGGGCGGACGCGGTGATCCTGGCCGATATCGGGCTTCTTGATTATGCCGCCCGCACTCACCCTGACTTGCGGCGGCACCTGTCGGTGCAGGCCTCGGCGTCCCATGCCCAGTCCATCAATTTCTACGCCCGCAATTTCGGCGTGCGGCGGGTGGTGCTGCCGCGGGTGCTGACGGTGCCGGAGATCGCCGCGCTGACGCCCACCATCGACGTGGAGACCGAGGTCTTCGCCTTCGGCGGCATGTGTCCCATGGCGGAAGGGCGCTGCTCGTTGTCTTCTTACGTCACCGGCCAGTCGCCCAACATGAACGGCGTGTGCTCGCCCGCCGCCTTCGTGCGCTATGAAGAACGCCGCGAGGGGTTGGTGTCACTCCTGAATGGCTCGGTGATCAATGTTTTCGAGAAACACGAGGCGGCCGGTTACCCCACCTTGTGCAAAGGCCGCTTCCGGGTCGGCGACAGCGCCGGCTATTTGTTCGAGGAGCCGACCAGCTTGAGCGTGGCGGAGATCGTCAAGGATCTGATGACCGCCGGCGTCACCGCGCTGAAAATCGAAGGCCGCCAGCGCGGCAAGGCTTATATCGCCGAGGTGGTGTCGGCTTTTCGCAAAGTGGTGGACGCCGCCGCCCGCGATCTGCCGCCGCCCGCCGGCGAGGTCGCCAAACTGCGTCGCCTGACCGAAGGCCAGAGCGAGACCACCGGCGCGTACAAGAAGAGCTGGCGATGAGCATGAAAATCACCCTTGGCCCGGTGCTGTTCAATTGGCCGCCCGAGATATGGCGCGATTTTTATTTTCGCATCGCCGATGAGACGGATGTCGACAGTGTGTGCGTGGGCGAGGTGGTGTGCGCCAAACGCGCGCCGTTTTTCGAACCTTTTTTGCCTGACGTGATCGCGCGCTTGCAGGCGGCCGGCAAGGAAGTGGCGCTATCCACCCTGGCGCTGATATCGAACGCGCGCGAAGAGGCCGCCATCGCCGAGCTTGCCAAGACGGATGATTTCCTGATCGAGGCCAACGATATCGGCGCCACCGACGCGCTGGCCGGCCGTCGTCATGCGCTGGGCCCGCTGGTCAACGTTTATAACGAGGCGACGCTTGGCTTTCTAGCGGCGCGCGGCGCGGCGCGCGTCTGCCTGCCGCCGGAACTGCCCGCCGCCGCCGTCGCCGCGCTGGCGGCGGCCCGGGCCGCGGAGATCGAAGTGCTGGCGTTCGGCCGCCTGCCGCTCGCCATTTCGGCGCGCTGCTTTCATGCCCGCGCCGAGCATCTGCACAAGGACGGCTGTCAGTTCGTCTGCAACAAGGATGCGGATGGCCGCGTGGTGCGCACGCTGGGCAATGAAGCCTTTCTCGCCATCAACGGCACCCAGACCTTATCCCACAGCGCCATCCTGCTCCTCTCCGAGCTCGACGATCTGGCGGCAAAGGGCATCGCCCGTATCCGACTGTCGCCGCACACCTGTGATATGGCGACGGTGGCCGATGTATTCCGCGCCGTCATGGATCACCGTCTGGGCGCGGCGGAGGCGACGCGCCGCTTGCGCGCCATCGCGCCCGACCTGCCGTTCAGCAACGGCTTTTATCATGGGCGCGCCGGCCGGCAGCAGGTGGCGCGCGCTAACTCGACCTCAAGCTAAGGCGCGGCAGCAGTTCATAACGCAACAGGAGCCGCGCCAACAGCAGTGTGGCGATGATCGCGCTGTAGATCAACGGCTCCGTGATATCCTTCTTCACCGACAGCGTGAAATGCACCGCGGTCCCGATGCCGGCCGCATAGACCAGTCGATGCAAGGCCTGCCAGCGCCGCGCGCCCAACCGCCGCACCATCTTATTGGTGGAAGTGACGGCCAACGCCAAGAGGATTAAAAACACGCCCATGCCGATGGTGATGAATGGCCGCTTGGCGATGTCTTTGATGATGGTTTCGGCATCGAAGAAGTGATCAAGCACGACATAGGTGAAAACATGCAACAGGCCGTAGAAGAAGGCAAACAGCCCGATCATGCGGCGGTAGCGGAAAAGTTTTTTCGCACCGCTTACTTTCGCCGCCGGGGTGATGGCCAGCGCCAGGATCAACAGCCGGATCGCCCAGTCGCCGGTATAATGCATACCCTCGCGGATGGGATTGACGCCCAGCCCGCCGGTAGGCAACAGCCATAACAACGCCAACGCCGGCAGCGATGCGGCGATGAAAAGAATGGTTTTATCAAGCGACGGACGCATCAGAAATACCTTCGTAAATTCATGCCGCTGTAAAGCTGCGCCACTTCATCGCCATAGCCGTTGAACATCAGTGTGTCGCGGCGGAAGAAATCGCCGATGCGGCGTTCCTTGGCTTGGCTCCAGCGCGGGTGATCCACGTCGGGGTTGACGTTGGCGTAAAATCCATACTCGTCAGGCGCGGCGACATTCCAGGCGGTGCGCGGCTGGCGCTCGGTCAAGCGGATGCGGACGATGGACTTGATGCTTTTAAAGCCGTACTTCCACGGCACCACCAAGCGGATAGGGGCGCCGTTCTGATTGGGTAGCACCCGCCCGTATAGCCCCACCGCCAAAATCGCCAGCGGATGCATCGCCTCGTCCAACCGCAGACCCTCGCGATAGGGCCATTCCAGCGCCTCCTTGTTCTGGCCCGGCATCTGCTTCGGGTCATGGAGGGTTTCGAACGCCACATACTTTGCTTTGCCGGTCGGCTCCACCCGCTTTAACAGCGATGACAAGGGAAAGCCCACCCAGGGCACCACCATCGACCACGCCTCGACGCAGCGCAGGCGGTAAATGCGTTCCTCCAAGGGCGTCTTGGCGATCAGGTCATCCACCTCGAGGGTCTGCGGCCGCATCACCTCCCCCTCCACCCGTAACGACCACGGCCTAGGCTTCAAGGTGTGGGCGTTGGCGGCGGGATCTTCCTTATCGAGGCCGAATTCATAAAAATTGTTGTAGCTGGTGACCGCTTCATAAGGAGTGCGCTCTTCCGTGGCGCTAAAGCCGCTTTTCCGCAACGGCCCCAGGGCGCGCAACGCCGTCTCAGCGCGGGCCGGGTTCATACTCAAGCCGAGGGCGGCCGCCGCGCCGCCGGCCAGAAAATGCCGCCGCGACAGGTAGAGGCCTTCTGGCGTGATCTCGCTTTCCCGGACATCGCCGGCGCGTCTGATTCGAATCAGCATGGGACCCTCTTTTCTCTCTCGTTTCTTGTCGCCGACCATATCATGGCCGGCCGCTGACGGTTGTTGACGCTTACTCACATCTGCGCGAGGCGCGCGTCCCCCTTGCGCCGACAGGCGGTTATCTGGCATGACACGGCCCCATGGCTCCGCCGATCTTGACCTTGAAGGATATCCGCCTACGCCTGGGCGCTCACCCGTTGTTCACCGGGGTGGAGCTCGCCATCGGCGGGCGCGACCGTCTATCCCTGGTGGGACGGAACGGGGCCGGCAAATCGACGCTGATGAAGGTGATCGCCGGCGACACCCTGGCCGATGCCGGCGAACGCTTCGTCCAGCCCGGCGTGCGGGTGGTCTATCTGCCGCAAGAGCCGGATTTGAGCCGTTTCGCCACCTTGCGCGCGTTCATGCTGGCGGGCCTGCCCGCCGCCCATATCGCCGAACGCGCCCTGGCCGAGGTCGGCCTCAGTCCCGATCTCTTCACCGCCGGCCTATCGGGCGGCGAGAGGCGCCGCGCCGCCCTGGCCCGCGCCTTCGCCGCCGCGCCGGACATTCTCCTTCTCGATGAGCCCACCAACCACCTGGATCTGGCCGCCATCGACTGGCTGGAGGGCAAGGTCAACGCTTTTCGCGGCGCGCTCGCCGTCATCAGCCACGACCGCATGTTCCTGAAAAACGTCACCTCCGCCGTGTTGTGGCTCGATCGCGGCATCGTACGCCGGCTGGATCGGGGCTTTGCCCACTTCGACGCCTGGGCGGAAGCGGTTTACGTCGAGGAAGACGCCGCGCGCGCCCGCTTGGAGAAAAAGATCGCGGAGGAAACGCATTGGCTGCATCGCGGCGTCACCGCCCGGCGGCGGCGCAACGAGGGCCGGCTGGCGCGGCTCGTCGCCTTACGCAAGGAAAAAGCGGCGCAAATCGCCCGCGCCGGCGCGGTGGAGATGAAGGTCGATGCCGGCGCGATGTCGGGAAAATCAGTGATCGACGCCCGGGGCATTACCAAGAGCTTTGACGGCAAGACGCTGTTTAAGGATTTTACCACCCGCATCGGCCGCGGCGACAAGGTGGGCGTCATCGGCCCCAACGGCGCCGGCAAATCGACGCTTCTCAACGTGCTGCTGAAACGGCTTGAACCGGATTCGGGAACGGTCAAGCTCGGCAGCAATCTGACGGTGGCGTTTCTCGACCAAAGCCGCAGCGCCTTGAAGGAAACCGCGACCTTGCAGGACGCGCTGGCCGACGGCAACGATTACGTCGATGTGTTGGGGCACAAGAAGCACGTGGCGAGCTACGCCCGGGATTTTCTGTTCACCTCGGAGCAGCTGCGCGCGCCGGTCGGCTCGCTATCGGGCGGCGAACGCAATCGCTTGCTGTTGGCGCGCACGCTGGCCAAGCCGTCAAATTTGCTGGTGCTGGACGAGCCGACCAACGATCTTGACATGGAAACGCTCGATCTCTTGGAAGACCTGCTGGCCGATTACGCCGGCACGCTTCTGCTGGTCAGCCACGACCGCGATTTTCTCGATCGCGTGGTGACCTCCACCATCGCCCTTGAAGGCGACGGTGCGGCCATCGAATACGCCGGCGGCTATTCCGATTATCTGCGCCAGCGCAAGCCGAGCGTTATGGCGACAACGGAAAAACCAGCGCCGGCAAAACGCATCGAGGCGTCCGAAAAGAAAACGCCCGCCGCCCGCCTCAGCTTCAAGCACAAACGTCGTCTGGAAGAGTTGCCCGGCGAGATGGCGGCGGCGCAAAAAGATATCGCGGCGCTGGAGGCGACGCTGGCCGACCCCGCACTTTATGCCCGCGATGCGGCGGCGTTTCAGACCACAAGCCAGCGCTTGCAGGCATCGCAGGCCAAGCTCGCGGCGCTGGAGGAAGAATGGCTGGAGCTTGAACTGCTGCGCGAGGAAGTGGAGAGCGAGTAGAAAATTGTCATTGCGAGCGAAGCGAAGCAATCCACTTGACGATCTGGATTGCTTCGTCGGCTCCCGCCTCCTCGCAATGACAATCATATCTCGTCATCGCGAAGCGCGGAACACGCCGTGGCGATCCAGAAAGGATTGGATTGCTTCGCTCACAATGACGATAAACAAGCTACTCAATGCACCCCATGCATGCCGCGGCGTAAGAGGGGAGAGGCGAGCAGCGCCACGACGCCGACAGCAATGCCGAGCCAGCCGATGCTTTGAAAGACGCTGCCGTAGGTAGTCAATGCCGTAGCAGAATCGACCGCAGCGCCGCCCTCGCCCGATACGCTCATCTGCTTGGCGATGATCGAGCCGATGTACTGCGCCGCAGCGCTCGACAAAAACCACACCCCCATCATGAAGCCGACGAGGCGCTTGACCGACAGCTTGGTGATCATGGAGAGGCCCACCGGCGATAGGCACAATTCGCCGGTGGTGTGCAGAAAATAAGCCAGCACCAGCCATATCACCGCCACTTTGCCGTCTTCGCCGGCGAGGCTGGCGCCGAACGCCAAGGCCAGAAACCCAAGACCCGCCTGAAACAGCGCCAGGGCGAACTTGGTGGGGGTGCTGGGCTCCACCTTGCGCCGGGCGAGCGCCACCCACAACGCGGCAAACAGCGGCGCCAGGGTGATGATGAAAATGGGGTTGAGCGATTGAAAAATCGAGGCCTTGATTTCATGGCCCATCACCGCGCGATCGACGGCGCGATCGGCGAACAGATTAAGGGAACTGCCCGCCTGCTCGAACAGCGACCAGAATAGCACCGAGAAGGCGATCAAGGTCGCCGCCACCAGCATGCGGTCGCGCTCTACGGGCGTGCATCTGAAGAACGAAACAAACAGGATCAGCAAGACGACGATGACGCCGGTGCCGCCAAGGAGCGCACCCACCAGAGCGTAGCTTTGCACCAGGAACCAGGCGACGCCGACGCTGGCGACGGCGCACAAGTAAATCGTCCCTTCCAGCGATAAACCAATCTTGGTGCGCGCCTTTAAGGCTTCCGCGTTTGACGGTTCGGCGCGACCCATCAGGTGCTTCTGGCCGCGCAAGAACACGACCAAGCCGATCAGCATGCCGATGCCGGCCAGCCCGAAGCCGTATTTCCAACCGAACGTTTCGCCCAGATAGCCGCACACAATGGAGGAGATGGCGGCGCCCAAATTGATCCCCATGTAGAAAATAGTGAAGCCGGAATCGCGGCGCGGATCGCCTTCTTCATATAACGCGCCAACGATGGTGGAGATATTGGGCTTCAAGAATGCGACGCCGACGCAGATCAGCGCCAGCGAGAAATAGAATATCTGCAAGTACACCGGATCACGCTCGATGACGCGCGTCCCATCCGCCGCGATGCGCTCGATGGCGTCGGCGCCCTCGAACGCCATGCCGAAATGCCCGAGCACGAGGAGAATCGCGCCCAAGGTAACTGCCTTGCGAGATCCCAGATACTTATCGGCGATGTAGCCGCCGACCACCGGGCCTAAGTACACCAGCGTGGTATAAGCGCCGAAAATTTCATAAGAGGCGTGGTCGGAAAACAGGAAATGCTTAACCAGATAAAGCGTCAGCAGCGCCCGCATGCCATAGTAGCTGAAGCGCTCCCACATCTCGGTCAGGAAACAGACGGCTAGCCCCCGCGGATGGCCGAAGAACTCGTTCATGCCTAGCGTCCCCCTTGCCTGTCGTTCCAGCGCATATGGCCACAATCGCCGCAAAGCCGTCAAGCGCCTTGGGCATTTCGATCAAAGTAGCGTAAACTGAGGATACGGAGGTGCGCCATGGCTTCGCCCTATTCGATCTCCACCCTGCCGACCCATGAGGTCGCCAACCAGCCGCCGCTTTTGGGCGATATCGATCTTTTCGCCGGTGATCTACCGCTGCAGGAAGCGCTGAGCCGTTACGGCGCGGCATGGGCGCGCCCGGAGATCCACGCCTTCGGGCGGATCATGGGGCGGGCGGAGACCTACGCCCTGGCTGATGCCGCCAATCGCCACAAGCCGGAACTGGCCGCCTTCGACCGCTACGGCCGGCGGATCGACGAGGTGAGCTTTCACCCCGCCTATCATGAGCTGATGCGGCTCGCCGCCGCGCACGGCATCCCCTCCATCGCCTGGGCGGCAAAAGAGCCCGGCGGCCATGTCGCCCACGTGGCGCTGGAATACCTGTTCGGCCAGGTCGAGGGCGGCGTGTGCTGCCCGATGACCATGACCTACGCCGCCGTGCCGGTGATCCGCCGCAACCCGCCAATCGCCGGCGAATGGGAGCAAAAGCTGCTCGCCCGCGCCTATGATCCGCGTCTCTTGCCGGTGGCGGAAAAGACCGCCGCCACCATGGGCATGGCGATGACCGAAAAGCAGGGCGGTTCGGACGTGCGCAGCAACACCACCCGGGCGACATCCGCCGGTGATGGCTGGTTTGTCCTGAAGGGCCATAAATGGTTCTGTTCTGCGCCGATGTCGGACGCCTTTTTGACCCTGGCGCAAACCGACGATGGCTTAAGCTGCTTTTTCGTGCCGCGCATCCTGCCCGACGGCGCGCGCAACCCGTTTTTCATCCAGCGTTTGAAGGACAAGCTTGGCAATTGCTCCAACGCATCCAGTGAAATCGAATATGATGGCACCTTGGGCTTGCCGGTGGGCGAGCCGGGGCGCGGCGTGAAAACCATTTTGGAGATGGTGCACCACACCCGGCTGGATGCTTCCATGGCGCCGGTGGCGCTGATGCGCCAAGCGTTGCTGCAAGCGATGCATCACGCGCGCCATCGCATCGCCTTTCAGCGCCGGCTCATTGATCAGCCGCTGATGCGCGCCGTGCTCGCTGATCTCGCCATTGAGTGGGAAGCGGCGATGGCATTGTTGTTTCGCGTCGCCCACGCCTATGACCAATCGGCGGCGAGCGAAGATGCGGCGCGCTTTGCCCGCATCGGCGTCGCCCTCGCCAAGTTCTGGCTCAACAAGCTGGCCGCCAATTATGTCTATGAAGCCATGGAGTGTTTGGGCGGCATCGGCTATGTGGAGGAATCGATCCTGGCGCGGCTTTACCGCGAAGCGCCGGTCAACAGCATTTGGGAAGGCTCGGGCAACGTCATCTGCCTTGATATCCTGCGCGCGGCGGAACGGGAGGCCGGGGCGCTCGATGCCGTGTTGGCGGAAATTTCCGCCGCTCGGGGCAGCGACGCCCGCTTCGATCAGGCAAGCGAATCTTTGCGCCAAGCTTGGCGCGACAAAACCGGCAGCGAACAGCGCGCCCGCAGCCTTGCCGAACGCACCGCTCAATTGCTGCAAGCCTCGCTCCTCCTCCGCCATGCCCCATCGGCGGTGGCCGACGCCTTCATCGCCACCCGCATCGCTGGCGATCACGGCCGCACCTACGGCACGCTGCCGCTGGGCGTCGATGTCGAGGCGATCTTAAATCGCGCCTGGCCGGAATAGTTGCCACATTCATGGAGCGCCGATATGGTTACGCCCATAAGTTCAGATAAGGGCTCATCCCATCATGCTGCGCATTACCGACGCTTTCGATGGCGGCAACATCATCTGCCGCACGATCACCGATCCATCTAACATCGAGCTGGAAATCAGGAAAGATAACCAGTCCGACTTTTACCAGTGGTTCTATTTCCGCCTCTCCGGCGCGCGCCATCAGGACTGCGCGCTAAAGATTCTGAACGCCGGCGGCGCGGCCTACCCCAAGGGCTTTGAGGATTACCGGGCGGTTGCTTCTTATGACCGGCAGAACTGGTTTCGCGTGGCCACGACTTACGACGACGGCGTGCTCACCATCCACCACCGGCCTGACCGCGACGCCGTTTATTACGCCTACTTCGCGCCCTATTCCATGGAGCGTCACGCCGACCTGATCGCCCGCGTGGCCGGCGATCCGCGAGTGTGGCTGGAAGTGCTGGGACAGACGCTGGATGGGCAGGACTTGGATCTTTTGACCATCGGCGAGGCGGCGGCAGGACGCAAGCGGGTATGGGTGATCGCACGCCAGCACCCCGGAGAGACCATGGCCGAATGGCTGGCGGAAGGGCTTTTAGAGCGGCTCTTGGACCCCAACGATCCGGTGGCCGGCCGGCTTCTGGAAAAAGCGGTGTTCCGGGTCATCCCCAACATCAACCCCGACGGCAGCCGGCGCGGCCATCTGCGCACCAACGCAGCGGGCGTCAACTTGAACCGGGCTTGGCAGGAGCCTTCGCTGGAGAAAAGCCCCGAAGTCTACCTCACCCGCCAGGCGATGCATGCCCATGGCGTCGATTTCTGCCTCGATGTTCATGGCGACGAAGCGCTGCCGTACAATTTCCTCGCCTCCATCGCCGGCATCCCGTCGCTGTCGGAAAAACAGACCCGGCTGTCAGCCGCCTATGGCGCGGCGCTCTTGCGGGCGAACCCGGATTTTCAAACAGATCATGGCTATCCGGTGCCCCAGCCCGGCAAGGCTGACCTTTCCATGTGCTCGAATTTCGTCGCCGAGACCTTCGGCTCTTTGGCCTTGACCCTGGAGCAGCCGTTCAAGGATGCCGCCAACCGCCCTGATCCCCTGCATGGCTGGTCGCCGGCGCGGGCGAAGATTTTGGGCCGCGCCTGCCTGGACGCCCTGCTGGTAGTAGTCGATGACCTTTAGATGAACTTTATGTTGCGCTGCGTCATGTTTTATTGCAATGCAGCATAATATCGGGTAAGCTGGCGGCAATCATCATTCGCATCAGCGAGGCCTCCCCATGACCAACAAGACTCCTGCCGCCAAACCCTCCGCCAAAACCGCCAAGCGCCCGGCCAAGGCCGCAACCGCCGACGCCGTGCTTGAACCGACGCTGCCGACGTTCGCTGCCGATACCGGCGACGTGAAAATCGCCGCCGAGGAAGCGGCCTGCATTGCGGACGCCACCCAGGCCGCCGCCGTCGATGGCCTGACCGCGCTAAGTCAGGAATATGCCGCCTTTTTTGAAAAGAGCGCTGAGGAAGCGTCGGGCCTGATGAAAGCGCTGTGGACGGCCAAAAGCCTGCCCGAGGCGATCGAGATCGGCAACAAGTACGGCCTCGACGCGCTGGCCGCCTACCTGGCGCACCTCAAACGGCTGCAGGAAATCGCCGCCCAGTCCTCGGGCAAGGCCTTCGAGCCCTTCGCGGACGTCCTGGAGTCGCCCCTGGCGTGGTGGAAGACGGCGGCTTAGTGCTGTTGTGGGTCCGCTGACGCTTGACCCACACTACCTATTTCCTTGCGTTCAGACGGTATTACAAAAAGTCCCTTTTCCATCGTCATCCCCGCGCAAGCGGGGATCCAGTTCTTTGATTCTACTATGGATTCCCGCTTTCACGGGAATGACGGCGTAAATTGAAAATAATATAGTTGTACGTAACGTTACCCTACCGCAGCGGGCCCAGCGAACGCCCCTTGACCGGCCGGCGGTCACGCCGCGCGGTTTGCGTCTGATAAGCCTGGGCGCAGTGCTCTTTGCAATAGGGCGCCGTCGGCTCGGACTTTTTGCCGCAGAAATGGAAATCAGGCTCGCCGGGATGGCCGATCGGCCACTTGCACATGCGGTCGGTAAGCTGCAATAGCGTGATCCGCTCCTTGACCGCCTTCTTCTCCGGCGCCTTTTTAGGCGTGGCGCGGGCCTTGGGCGCCTCCGCCTTGACCGGCGAGGGGCGCGACGACAGCCCCATGCGATGGGCCTTGCCGATCACCGCGTTGCGGGTGACGTTGCCGAGATCGCTGGCGATCTGGCTGGCGCTCAAGCCCTTCTCCCACAGTTCCTTCAGGCGGGATATCCGTTCATCGGTCCAACTCATGGGTGCCCTCGCTTCTCTGACCTTGGTGTTAGCTAATCCCCGGGGACGGGAAAATCAAGCTGCATCGGTCTTAAGTTGCACCTAGAACAGACCTCGGCTATGACGAACAGCATGTCCGCCCCGACCCAGACCCCGCAAAGCTTCGCCGTCCGCCGCATCGGCCGCATCAACTGGATGGGCGTGTGGACCATGTACGCCAAGGAGGTGCGGCGGTTCTGGAAGGTCTCCACCCAGACCATCGTCGCGCCGGCGGTGACCACGCTGTTGTTCCTGGCGATTTTCGCGCTGGCCTTGGGCGGCGGCGGCCGCACCACCTGGGAGGCGCCGTTTTCCGCCTTCCTGGGGCCCGGCCTCATCGTCATGGCTATTCTGCAGAACGCCTTCGCCAACACCTCCTCCTCGCTCATCATCGCCAAGGTGCAGGGCAACATCGTCGACGTGCTGATGCCGCCCTTAAGCCCCGGCGAGCTGACCTTCGGCTACGCCATGGGCGGCCTGACCCGCGGCGTGGTGGTGGGGGTTGCGGTGACGCTCCTCATGCTACCCTTCGTGCCGCTGACCTTAAGCCACCCGTGGGCGATCCTTTACTTCGGCGTCAGCACCGCCCTGATGCTGTCGCTGATCGGCGTCCTGACCGGCATCTGGGCCGACAAGTTCGACCATACGGCGGCGGTCACCAACTTCATCGTCACGCCGCTGTCGCTCCTCTCGGGCACCTTTTATACCATCGACCGCCTGCCCGGCGTCTGGCGCACGATGAGCCATCTTAATCCCTTCTTCTACTTGATCGACGGCTTCCGCTTCGGCTTCTTGGGCCGCGCCGATAGCGACATCGCCATCGGCGTTGCAGTCACCTTGGCGCTCAATTCCGCCCTCTGGCTGGCCTGCTACGCGCTCTTTAAACGTGGTTATAAACTGCGTTATTGATCGCCGTTTTCGTCCATTGACTATGGGGGGTTGAGTCCCCATAATCCCCGGCTTTTCGACGCCCCCTTGTGAGGGCTAAGGGCCTTTGCGATGAAGAACAGCCGCTTGGACGATCCGCAGCAGTCGCTGATGCCGCCGTTATTGCCGGCCTACGCGCGCGCCGACCTGCGGGTCGAGCGCGGCGAGGGCCCTTATCTTTACGATACCGACGGCAAGCGCTATCTCGATTTCGTCGCCGGCGTCGCGGTCAATTGTCTGGGCCACTGTCACCCGGCGCTGGTCGCCGCGCTGGAAACGCAGGCCAAGAAGTTGTGGCACGCCTCCAACCTGTTTCGCATCCCCGGACAAGAAGAGCTGGCGGTTCGGCTGGTGGCGGCGACGTTCGCCGATACCGTGTTCTTCGGCAATTCCGGCGCCGAGGCGGTGGAGTGCGCCATCAAAATGGCGCGCAGATATCAATCCCATATTGGCAGGCCGGAGCGCTTCCGCATCATCACCTTCGAGGGCGCGTTTCATGGCCGCACGCTGGCGACCATCGCCGCCTCGGGCCAGGAAAAGCTATTGAAAGGTTTTGGCCCCAAGGTGGATGGCTTCGATCAAGTGCCGTTCGGCGATCTGGAAGCGACCCGCGCCGCCATCAGCGAGGAGACCGCGGCGATCATGATCGAGCCGGTGCAGGGCGAAGGCGGCGTGCGTCCGGCCAGCGCCGAATTTTTGCACGGCTTGCGCGCGCTGGCCGACGAGCACGATCTCTTGCTCATCTTTGACGAAATTCAATGCGGCATGGGTCGCTCCGGCAAATTGTTCGCTCATGAATGGGCCCGCGTCGCCCCTGACATCATGGCGGTGGCCAAGGGCATCGGCGGCGGTTTTCCCTTGGGCGCGTGTCTCGCCACGGCGCGCGCCGCCGAGGGCATGACGGTGGGCAGCCACGGCTCGACCTATGGCGGCAATCCGTTGGCCATGGCGGTGGGCAATGCGGTGCTGAGCGAAATTCTCAAACCTGGATTCCTGAAGACCGTGATAGACATCGCCGACTACATGCGCGCGCAACTGGTGGCGCTGGCCAACCGCCATCCGGCGGTCATCGACAGCGTGCGCGGTTTAGGCTTGATGCTGGGCTTGCGGCTCAAACTGCCGGCGGCGGAGATCGTGCCGGCGGCGCGGGCGCGCGGCCTTCTGGTGGCGGTGGCGGGCGATAACGTGCTGCGTCTCTTGCCGCCGTTGATCATCGAGCGCGCCCATGTGGACGAGGCGATCGCGCTTCTGGATGAAACTTTCGCCGCCGTGACGCCGGCTGAGGCGTAAAGGAGATCGCTTGATGACGATCCGGCACTTTCTCGACCTCGACGCATTGCCGGCAGCCACGCTGCGGCGCATTCTGGAAGCGGCCTTCGATATGAAGCGCCGCCGCGCCGGTTGGCCCAAGGGCAAGATCGACAACGGCGCGCCCTTGGCCGATTACACGCTGGCGATGATCTTCGAGAAATCATCGACCCGCACTCGCGTCTCCTTCGAGATGGCGATGCGGCAGCTTGGCGGTTCCACCGTGGTCATGCAGGGCCAGGACACGCAGCTCGGCCGCGGCGAATCCGTCGCTGACACCGCCCGCGTGCTGTCGCGCTACGTCGACGCCATCATGATCCGCGCCAATCGCCACGACATGGTGCAGGAACTGGCCCGCGAGGCGGGGATCCCAGTGATCAACGCGCTGACCAACCGCAGCCATCCCTGCCAAGTGATGGCCGACGTCATGACCTTCGAGGAAGCGCGTGGACCCATCGCCGGCAAGCGCATCAGCTGGATCGGCGACGGCAACAACATGGCGGTGACCTGGATTCACGCCGCCGCGCGATTTTCCTGCGAGCTGCGCTTAGCCTGCCCTGCCGGCTATCGGCCGCCGCAGGGCGAGATCGAATGGGCCAACGCCAACGGCGGTAAGGTGACCTTGAGCGATGATCCGGCCTACGCCGCCGACGGCAGCGATTGCCTGATCGCCGATACCTGGGTATCCATGGGCGATACCGATGTGGAAGAGCGCCTGGCGGCGCTCAAACCCTATCAGATCAATGCCGAGCTGATGAAGAAGGCGAAACCCGACGCCGTGTTCATGCACTGTCTGCCGGCCTATCGCGGCAAGGAAGTGACGGCTGAGGTGCTCGATGGCCCGCGCTCGGTGGTGTGGGACGAAGCGGAAAACCGCCTCCACGTGCAAAAGGCCATTCTCCTGTGGTGCCTCGGCAAGCTTGATTGACATGTCGTCGGAACTCGAAGCCGTAGAGCGTGTCAACGCCGATGTCGTCGTGCCCTTCACCATCGAAGGGCGCGACGTGCGCGGCCGCATCGCCCGTCTCGACGAGGTGGTCGATGACATCATTGCCCGTCATGACTATCCCGATGCGGTATCCGCCCTCCTCGGCGAGGCGCTGCTCTATGCCGCGCTCCTCGGCAGCATGATGAAGTTTGAAGGCATCTTCACCCTGCAGGCCAGCGGCGATGGTCCGGTTTCGGTGGTGGTCGCCGATTACGCCGCCGCCGCCGGCGCTGACGGTTCGGTATCCATCGGCGGCGTCGTGCGCGGCTATGCGCGCTATGATGAGGCGCGTCTGGCGGCGCTGGGCGATGGACCTTTTGACCTTGGCATGCTGATGGGACAGGGGCGTCTGGTCTTTACCCTCGATCAGGGCCAGTACGCCGAACGCTATCAGGGCATCGTCGAACTGACCGGCGCGTCTTTGGATCGCGCCGTGCGCGCCTACTTCCTTAATTCCGAACAACTGCCGTCCGAGATCATCGCTCACTGCGCCAAGGTCGATGACGGCAATGGCCCGCGCTGGCGCGCCGCCTGCTTGCTGATCCAACATCTGCCGGGCGGCGGCAAGATCCGTGGCGATGACGTTGCCGAGGAAAATTGGCAGCATGTCCGCGCCTTGATGCAAAGCGTCAGGCGGGATGAGATGCTAGATCCTGCGCTCAGCCTGCACGATATCCTGTATCGCTTGTTTCACGAAGACGGCGTGCGGGTGTTCGCGCCGTCGCACGTAGCGCTCGGTTGCCGCTGCAGCGAGGATCGGCTGCGGCTCATCATCTCCTCCTTCTCGGAGGAAGAGAGAAGCGATATGGCGGAAGAAAACGTCATCTCCGCCACCTGCGAATTCTGCAAAACCGAATATCGGTTTTTGCTGTCGGAATTTAAT
This sequence comes from Pseudomonadota bacterium, assembly GCA_003577275.1. Classification (GTDB taxonomy): domain Bacteria; phylum Pseudomonadota; class Alphaproteobacteria; order Sphingomonadales; family Govanellaceae; genus PRO5. The sequence goes on along the minus strand of QEVO01000003.1, from coordinate 10,820 downwards.
TAACCCCGCCAGAAGCCGGGCGTGAACAGCACCAGCACGGTGAGAAGCTCCAGCCGCCCCACCAGCATCGCCAGGGAGAAAAGCCACTTGGTGCTGGCGGGCAATGATTGGCAGTTGCCGGCCGGCCCGATGACATCGCCCAATCCAGGGCCAACATTTCCCATCGCTTGAGCAACGCCGGAAGCCGCCGTAATGAGATCAACGCCAGTCGCCAGACAGGCAATGGTGAAGATCAAGAATACAACAACATAGAGAAAAAAGAAGCTCGCCACGGATCCCATGACAGTCGTTGGTACGGGCCGTCCGTTATAGCGGGCGGGAAGCACGCTGCTCGGCTGCAGGAGCTTGCGCGCCTGCGCGTAGGCCATGGAAAAGAGAACGCGGAACCGAAACATCTTGATGGCGCCGGCGCTTGACCCCGAACATCCGCCAAGAAAGGTTGCAAAGAAAAACAGGCCGGCGGCGAACGCGCCCCAGGTCTGGTAATCTGTCGAGACGAAGCCGGTAGTGGTGACAACGGAAACGAGGTTAAACGAGGTGTATCGCAACGCAGTCAGCGGCGCATAGTCCTTGAATATGACCAGCCACAATGAAGCAATGCCGATAAGACCTGCCAACACTATAAAAAATAATCGCACTTGGTCGTCCTTGACCAAAGATAGCGGACGCCCGCGTATGGCTTGGAAATAGAGTGTATAGGGTAGTGCCGACAATGCCATAAATAGTGTTGCCCAAAAATCCAGAAGCGGGCTGTTGAAATGACCAAAAGATGCGTCGGAAGTCGAGAACCCTCCTGTCGCTACTGTCGCGAATGCATGCGCCACCGCTTCAAAGAACGTCATGCCGGAGGCGTCATAAGCAATAATGCAAACAATGGTTATGCCCAGATAAACCATAAGAATAATGCCGGCGAGCTGCGATACCCGCGGCACGATTTTTTCCGAGTTGTCCGAGGACTCCATTCTGAAAAGCTGATAACCGGCGATTTGCAGCATGGGCAATACCGCGATTGCCATGGCGATGATGCCGACGCCGCCAAGCCAATTAAGAATCGCCCGCCACATCAGGATGCCCGGCGGCGCGGTATCAAGTCCCACCAGCACCGTGGCGCCGGTGGTGGTAAGGCCGGACATGGCTTCAAAGTAGGCGTCGGTATAATCGATCTGAAGCGCGGAATAAGCAAACGGCAACGCGCCGAACGCCGGCAGAATGAGCCATGCCGACACGGTAAGAATAAAAGCCTGCCGGGTGGTCAAGCGGTCATATGCGCCGCGGTTGGCGAAAATAAGCGCGCCGGCCACGAACAGCGAGGTTGCAGACGCCGCCATAAACACTTGCCAGTCGGAATTGGCGAAAGAATAATCAATGAGCGCCGGCACGGTCATACCGATGCCCAGCACCGTCAACATCAATCCGTTGATGTAGAGTACTGGCCTGAGGTCGAGCACTCTGCCCCCTTTTCTAATTCACGCATTCTAGAAAATCCGCTCAAGTGTCAGCAGACACAACTTCATTTTGTCATTCCCGCGAAAGCGGGAATCCAGATTCTTTGTTAAGGACTGGATCCCCGCTTGCGCGGGGATGACGATGGAAGTTTTAATTTCCAGTGCGTTCATTTTATGGAAACCAACCTAGTCGCTCGTCCGGCTGCGCGGATTGCCGATCACGGCCAGAAACTCCCGTCGGGTTTTTTCATCATGGCGAAATGCGCCGAGCATGGTGCTGGTAACCATGGTGACGCCGCGTTTATGGACGCCGCGGGTGGTCATACATTGATGCGCCGCCTCGATCACCACCGCCACGCCCAAGGGCCGCAGCACGTCATGAATGGTGTTGGCGATCTGCGCCGTCATCTTCTCCTGCACCTGCAAACGCTTGGCGAAGGCCTCAACTACCCGGGCGAGCTTGGAAATGCCGACCACGCGATCCTTGGGCAGATAGCCGACATGGGCGTAACCGATGATCGGCGCCATGTGGTGCTCGCAAAACGATTCAAAGGCGATGTCGCGCAGCACCACCATCTCGTCATAGCCCTCGACCTCCTCGAACGTGCGCTCAAGGTAGGCCACCGGGTCTTGCGCATAACCGGCGAAATATTCCTCAAAGGCGCTCGCCACCCGACGGGGCGTGTCCTTCAGTCCTTCCCGCGACGGATCGTCGCCGGCCCATTTAAGAAGCGTGCGCACCGCCTCTTCCGCCTCGCGGCGGGAGGGACGGCCGGCGTTGCTGTCTTCCGCCATGCTAGTTCACCGATCGCTTTTCATAGGGACTGTCGAGGGAAAAGGCCGGGATCGCCACTTCAAACACGTCGCCCGCGCCGGTGGTCATCAAAAAACTGCCGACCATGACGCCCGACGGCGTCGCCAGGGGTGCGCCGCTGGTGTATTCGAAGGCCTCGCCCGGTTGCAGCACCGGCTGCTCGCCGACCACGCCCTCGCCGCGCACCTCCTGCACCCGGCCCAGGGCGTCGGTGATCTGCCAATAGCGGCTTTTCAAGCGCACCGTCTCGCCGCCCTGATTTTCGATCATCACCCGATAAGCCCACATATAGCGCGCCTCGGCGGGTTCGGAGCGCTCTTCCATATAGCGGGGCTCCACCGTCACCTGGATATTGCGCGTGGTCGACCTGTACATCCTCAAGCCATGCCGTTTCTTACCAGAACCATGAATATTCTTGCGCCGCGACGGAGGCTTGTAAAGCCGGGATACGGGCAGTCTGTCAGCCGCCCAGCCCCACCTTGGCCAGCGCCTGGGCGAGGTCTTCGATCAGATCGTCCGGGTGCTCCAACCCCACCGACAGGCGCAGCATGCCCTCGCCGATGCCCAGTTCCTCCCGCGCCGCCGCCGTCAGACCCTGGTGGGTGGTGCTGGCGGGATGGGTCATCAGGCTTTTGGCGTCGCCGATGTTGTTGGAAATGTCGATCATCTGCAAGGCGTTGAGGAGCGCGAACGCCTGCGCCCGTCCTTCCGGCACATGAAACACCAAGATGCTGCCGCCAACCCCGCCCATCTGACGCATGGCGAGATCGTGCTGCGGGTGATCCTTGCGCCCCGGGTACATGACCTTTTGCAGTTTGGGCTGGGCAGCCAGGAAATCCGCCGCCCGGGCGGCGTTGGCGCACATCCGCTCGACCCGCAGATCGAGGGTTTCCATGCCTTTGAGCAGCACCCAGGCGTTAAACGGGCTTTGCGTCGGCCCGGTGTTGCGCAAGTAGGGCAGCAGGGGGTCGGCAAGAAAAGCGTTGGAGCACAGAATGGCGCCACCCAGGCACCGTCCCTGGCCGTCGATGTGCTTGGTGGTGGAATAAACCACGATATCCGCCCCCATCTCCAGCGGCCGCTGCAACAGGGGCGTAGCGAACACGTTGTCCACCACCACCCGCGCGCCGGCCGCCTTGGCGATGCGGCAGACGGCGGCGATATCGACGATGTCGAGGGTGGGATTGGCGGGAGATTCCAAGAAAAACACCTTGGTGTTGGGCTTGACCGCCCGCGCCCAGGCTTCCGTGTCGCGGCCGTCCACCAGGGTGGTTTCCACGCCGTAACGAGGCAGCAGGTTGTCGATGATCCAGCGGCAGGAGCCGAACAGCGCCTTGCCGCTGACCACGTGGTCGCCGGTCCGCACCTGGCACAAGATCGCCGCCGCCACCGCCGCCATGCCGGTGGCCGTGGCGCGGCAAGCTTCGGCCCCCTCGATCATCGCCAGGCGCTCTTCCAGCATGGCGTTCGAGGGGTTGCGGAGCCGCGAATAGGTATAGCCGTCCTGGACGCCGGCAAAGCGATCGGCGGCGTCCTCGGCCGCCTCATAGGCATAGCCCGAGGTCATGAAAATGGCCTCGCTGGTCTCGCCCAGCTCGCTGCGCCAAGTGCCGGCGCGCAGAAGCTGGGTGGAGAGCCGCCACTTGCTGGTGATGGAGCGGTCGAAGCCGGTCTTATGTTTCATGGGGGGTCCTATCGGTCGGATGGCGTGCGACCTCTTTAGGCAGGGAACCGGGAAAGGTCAAGCTAACGGGAGCAGGAGGCGCCGCCCAGCACGCAAAAGCGGGCGCAGTGCGGATGATTGAGGCGCACCGGCCGCGCCGCCGCGGCCAGGGTCGGCCCCAGCTCAAATTGCGGATCATAGGGCAACAGCGTGCAGGCGACCACCGCCGGCGACGCGGCTCCCTGACGCTTGACCACCATGCGCGAGGAGGCGCACATCATGTCTTCCGGCCGCACTTTAAGGATATCCCAGCAGGCGGTGGTGATTTCCGGCACGTCGCGGCTGGCGTCCATCTCCGGAAACAGCACCAGGACGGAAGGATCGTCGGCGTCGATGGCGAGCCCCAGCTCGGCAAACCGCCGGGCATAGGCCGCGCGCAGCTCATCCTCCGGCTCGCCGAACACGGTGCGCCCCGCCACATGGACGGTAAAGCCGTGGGCGATTAGCCAGCGCACGCCCTCAATCATCGCCGCCCAGGAGCCGGGGCCGCGCAGCATCTCATGGCGTTCGGGTTCGGGATGGTCGATGGAGACGCGCACGGCAAGCCGGCCGGCATGGGCGCGGTGCAGCGCCATGAGCCGCTCCTTAAAGCGCAGCATCGGCCGCATGGCGTTGGTCAACACCAAGACCCTAAAGCCCCGCCCCAACGCCTCGCCCATGATCTGGTAGATGTCGGGGTTCATGAACGGCTCGCCGCCGGTCAGGCCGATGTCCTCAACCGGCAGACGGTCGCGGGCGATTTCCTCGAAAAAGACCCGCGCCTCGGCCGCCGTCAGGTAGGCCAGGCGATCGTTTTTGGGGCTTGATTCGATATAGCAGCCGACGCATTCCAGGTTGCACCGCGTGCCGGTGTTGAGCCACAGGGTTTTTAAGCCCCGGAACGCCACCGCCGCCCGCGCCTCGCCCTTGGCGGTAACGAGGGGATCGCGGAACTTCGCCGGGTTGAGCGGCGGCGCGGCGGGGGTAAAAGCGGGGGCGATGGTCATGGGGCTAAGTGTCGCCGAAGCGCCGGGTTCTGGCAATCGAGGAGTGGCGACGGGCTTATCCCTTAAAAAGAGATTTCCCGCCGCCAGTTTCCCGACGGCGGGATCACTCTTCTTCATGGAAAACCATGTTACCGTGGTTTCCCTTCAGACTTCCCAAAGATATAGAAGCAGATTGACAACGCCCGGTCAAGTACCTGATGCTTGCCATAAGGGAATAGGACGAATGGGGGTGGAGATGGACCAGCACAAGCGTTTCGGCATTGATCTCGGCATTGGCTCCTGCGGTTGGGCGGTGGCGAGCAACCCAGGCGAAATTCTTGGTGCAGGCAGCTGGGTTTTCGATGTCCCTGAAACCGATAAGGAGAGGACGCCAACCAATCAAATCCGGCGTGGGAATAGGCTGTTGCGTCGCGTTACCCGCCGCCGTCGCCAGCGCATGACGCAACTGCGCCAACTTTTCCATGAACAAGGACTGCTTGCCCATTCCCGGCCCGACGCCCTGAAACGCGCCGGTCTTGATCCGTGGGAATTGCGCGCCCGAGGGTTGGATAAAATGCTGGAGCCGGCGGAATGGGCTGTTGTACTTGGACATATCGCCAAGCACCGCGGCTTTAAATCCAATTCGAAAAGTGATCTTGCCGGCAATGCGCCGCCAGAAGGAAAGGCTGTCTTATCCGCTTTGACGGAAAATGCAGAGCGCTTGGCAAAGTACCGCACAGTTGGCGAAATGTTCGCCCGCGACCCCCACTATGCTGCACGCCGCCGGAACCGGGAGGGAGATTATTCCTGTTCCGTCAAGCGGGATGACCAAGAACATGAGGTCCGCAAATTGTTTGAGCGGCAGCGAGCTCTGGGAAATTCACGCGCAACGGACCAATTCGAGGAAGCTTATCGTAAGATTACTTTTTTCCAACGCCCCCTACAGGATAGCGCCGATAGGGTTGGATATTGCCCGTTCGAGAGGCAGGAACGACGCGCCGCCAAACACAGCTATTCCTTTGAGTTGTTTCGTCTGATATCAAAACTCAATACCCTGACGTTACGGGATGGAAAGGAAGAGCGCCGCCTGACGTCGGACGAAATAAAAGCCGCAATTAGTGATTTCGGCGCGCAAAAATCCCTTACCTATAAAAGCCTTCGAAAAAAACTGAAACTCTCCGATAATGTTCGATTCAATCGCGTAAGTCAGGATGAAGAGGCTTATGACGTCGCAGCCAGGAAAGGGTCGTGTGCGGCAGGAACCTATGCCCTAAGGAAAGTTGTTGGCGAGGCGGGGTGGGCGCACCTCATTGCTACGCCGCACATTCTTGATCAGATTGCTTGGATCATCACATTCTATGAGACTATTGCAAAAATATCATCAGAACTGAAAAAACTGAGCCTGCAACCCTTGATATTTGACGCACTTATGAAGGGCTTGGAGGAAGGCGCATTCAAAACCTTCACCGGCGCGGCGCATATTTCAGACAAGGCCGCACGCAATATTATCCCTCACCTTCTGGAAGGGCTGGTCTATTCAGACGCTTGCGCCAAAGCAGGGTACAATCATGCAGAGCAAACGGAATTCGCCATCGAAAAACTCGCCGACCTTGTAAACAACCCTATCGCGCGCAAGGCTATTCACGAAGGATGGAAACAAATTCGCGCTCTGGTCAACCGCTATGGATTGCCCGGCGCCATACATATTGAAATGGCGCGCGATATGGGCAAAAGCCTGGAAGAGAGAAGGGAGATTGAAACCGGCATCAAGAAGCGCACCAAGCAACGAGATGATCTTGCGGCGGAATTGGCGGAGCATATCGGCCGCCCTCCCCGTGGCGAGGAATTGCTGCGCTATGAACTGTGGAAGGAGCAAAACGGCAAATGCTTGTACACGGATGCTAATATTTCCCCATCGCAGTTAGTGGCGACAGATAACAGCGTGCAGATCGATCATATATTACCGTGGAGCCGATTTGGCGATGACAGCTTCGCCAATAAAACCTTATGCACAGCGCGCGCCAATCAAGAGAAGCGCGGCCGCACGCCTTATGAATGGTTCAGGGACGAAAAATCTGATGCGGAGTGGATGGCGTTCGAAACTAGGCTGGAACGCTGCCTTGCCATGAAGAACCGCAAGAAAAACTTCTACCGTCTCAGAAACGCCGAGGAAGCAGCGGAAAAATTCCGTAACCGCAACCTTAATGACACGCGCTACGCCATGCGGGTTTTGATGGGGCTGGCCAAAACTCTCTACCCCAAGGATGAGGGATGGCGAGTGAGGGGCCGGCCCGGCGCTCTAACCGCCGCCCTGCGCAAATCGTGGGGCATCGAATCGTTGAAAAAGGTCAATGGCGAGCGCATTCCCGACGACCGCCATCACGCGCTGGACGCCATGGTCGTGGCCGCCATCAGTGACAGCGAAATCATCAAGCTGACGGAACAGTATAAGGAAGCGGAGAGACGCGGCGAGGCCCGACAGTTAGGACATGTGCCAGAGCCATGGGAAGGATTTCGCGAAGAAGTCAAGGCAGTCTATGAGCGCACCTTCGTTGCCCGCGGCGAACGGCGAAGAGCGCGCGGCGAGGGCCATGCCGCCACCATTCGCCAAGTGGTGAACGGCGAAAACGGCGAGGCGAAAATATATGAACGCAGGGCTATCGCCGATTTGACCGCAGCCGACTTGGCGCGCATCAAAGACCCGGAGCGCAATGCCGCGCTGATCGACAGCTTACGGGCATGGATTGACGCCGGGAAACCAGCGGACAAGCTGCCCACGTCCCCCAAGGGCGATGTCATTCGCAAGGTGCGCCTGCTGACCAACAAAAAACTGGATGTGCCGGTACGCGGTGGCGCGGCGGATCGCGGCGAAATGGTGCGGGTGGATATTTTCGCCAAGCCAAATAAGCGCGGCAAGGATGAATTCTATGTGGTGCCGATTTACCGCCATGAGGTGGCGGACCGCGCCAATAACCCCACGCCGCCCAATATCGCCATCCCATCCGGCAAGCCCATTGATTCCAGCTATCGGTTTTGCTTCAGCGTATATTCGTTCAGTTATCTGGAAGTTGTCAAATCTACGGGGGAGATCGTGGAGGGATATTTTCGCAGTTTTGATCGTAATACTGGCGCAATCACTCTGTCCCTCCAAAATAGGCCAGATCAACTAATTCGAAGTATCGGGATTAAGACTTTATCAACCATAAAGAAGTTTACTGTGGATCGCTTCGGCAACCGTTATGAGGTCAAGCAGGAAACGCGTACATGGCATGGCGCGGCGTGCACATCGCCAAACCCGCCCGACTGAGCTTTGCTGACGGGCAAATCGTCATCAATCAGGATGACGGATCGATCCGCCTGCCCTTGGAAGACATCGCCTGTCTGATTCTGGATACGCCGCAGATTACGGTGACGTGCGCCATGCTGTCGGCTTGCGCGGGCCAGGGCGTGGCGGTGATCGTGCCCGACGCCAAGCATCATCCGGCGGGCATGCTGCTGCCTTTTCATCAACATTACGCCCAGGCCCATGTGGCGCAGGCGCAAGTTGAAACCTCGGAGCCTTTCCGCAAACGCTGCTGGCAGGCCATTGTTAAAGCCAAGATCAACAATCAAGCCTCGGTGGCGGCGATGCGCGACGCAACCGCGGCAAAGGCCTTGCGCGCCATGGCCGGGCAAGTGGGATCGGGCGATCCCGACAATGTGGAAGCGCGGGCGGCCCGCGCCTACTGGGGCGCGCTGTTCGATGACTTCCGCCGCAGTGATGAAAACGACCGGCGCAATGCGTGCTTGAATTACGGTTATGCCATCGCGCGGGCGGCCTTGGCGCGAGGGTTGGTGGCATGTGGGTTGTTGCCGGCGTTCGGCCTCCATCATCGCTCGCGCACGAATGCATTCAACTTGGTGGATGATCTCATTGAACCCTTGCGGCCGATGATCGACCGACTGGTGGCGCAGCATGCGCCTGCCCCATCGACCGCCGCATTATCCAAAGAAGATCGCCAGATCTTGGTCGGCGTGCTCACGGAGACCGTGTGGATTGAACAGGAAAAATTGACGCTGCTGGCGGCGGTGGAAAAAATCGCCGCCTCTCTGGTGCGCGCCATTGATGCCGGCAGCGCCGCGGTGCTGCTGCAACCCGCCTTGGACGCGCCATGAAAAGCGAGGACGTGCGATTCATGTGGCTGTTTGTATTCTTCGACCTGCCCGTCGGCACCAAGGAGCAGCGCCGCACCGCCAGCCGGTTTCGCGGCTTCTTGAAGGATGACGGCTATATCATGCTGCAATGGTCGGTATACGCCCGGGTGTGCCGGGGCCAGGATGCGGTGGACAAGCACCTGGCCCGCATGCGAAAAAGGTTGCCCGGCAAGGGCAGCGTGCGCGCCCTGCAAGTGACGGAAAAGCAGTATGCCCGGATGGAATTCCTGGTCGGCGATTCGGGAAAAACCGAAAGGACCGGCAGTAATCAACTGGTTCTGCTGTGATTTCGGGGCTGAAAAAACCCGGAAAATCACAGCCAGAACAACCAGTTACGCGCCACCTAGCTTAGCATGGGGAAGTCGGTAGGGAAACCACGGCATACGGTCTTGTCGAGCACTGGCACACAAAAGCTTAGCATGGGGAAGTCGGTAGGGAAACCACGGCTTGGCCTTGGCATACCACTCATCGATCCCCAGCTTAGCATGGGGAAGTCGGTAGGGAAACCACGGCCTTCGGATTGATAGTGCTCTTTGGTTTCAAAGCTTAGCATGGGGAAGTCGGTAGGGAAACCACGGCCTAGCGACAGCGACGATACACAGCTTTTGTAGCTTAGCATGGGGAAGTCGGTAGGGAAACCACGGCGGAGTTTGCCACTATTTATCTGAACGAGTGAGCTTAGCATGGGGAAGTCGGTAGGGAAACCACGGCTTGAAACCGCAGCATATCGATGAAGGCGGCAGCTTAGCATGGGGAAGTCGGTAGGGAAACCACGGCGGCGACCAGCGCCATAAAGCGGCGGCCTTGAGCTTAGCATGGGGAAGTCGGTAGGGAAACCACGGCTCGCCATTGTTCACTACCTCGAAAAAGCGCAGCTTAGCATGGGGAAGTCGGTAGGGAAACCACGGCGCGATGCAGCCGGTATAGCTGCCGCTAGGCAGCTTAGCATGGGGAAGTCGGTAGGGAAACCACGGCCGGGTTGGCGGTTTGTCAATGGGAAAAATCAGCTTAGCATGGGGAAGTCGGTAGGGAAACCACGGCCGTGGGCGGCGCCGCGAGCGGATGGGTTGGAGCTTAGCATGGGGAAGTCGGTAGGGAAACCACGGCGCGGGTGGTCAAGGACGGCAAATTCTTCGCAGCTTAGCATGGGGAAGTCGGTAGGGAAACCACGGCTTATACCAAGGATTGAGTTACTCTGCTGATAGCTTAGCATGGGGAAGTCGGTAGGGAAACCACGGCCCTGGTTACAGCCATGCGTCTGGCGCAAGTAGCTTAGCATGGGGAAGTCGGTAGGGAAACCACGGCATGGCGAGCGTACCTGGCCGGCCCGCTTAAAGCTTAGCATGGGGAAGTCGGTAGGGAAACCACGGCAGTCGAAAACGATGTGGTTAGGCCATGCGGAGCTTAGCATGGGGAAGTCGGTAGGGAAACCACGGCCTCCTCGATATTACGGCTGTTATAGACCGCAGCTTAGCATGGGGAAGTCGGTAGGGAAACCACGGCTAACATTGCTGGCACGGCGCGCTCCAAGGCAGCTTAGCATGGGGAAGTCGGTAGGGAAACCACGGCGTCGATCCGGCGCTTGCCAACTGGGGCACCAGCTTAGCATGGGGAAGTCGGTAGGGAAACCACGGCGCTGCCCACCGTGTCCGCCGTGGCGTGGACAGCTTAGCATGGGG
>QEVO01000001.1 GCA_003577275.1 Pseudomonadota bacterium | reverse complement strand
ATCGGCAAACAGCAACTCGGCCACCGGCTGCAAGTCCTTGCGCCGCGCGGCGGCAAGATAGCCGTCCACATAGTCCCTATTGACCGCGCTGCCGTAGCCAGCGCCGCAGATGGTGACGACGGCGTTCACCAGTTCGGGGTATTTAAGGGCAAGGTTAAGCGCCATGGCGGCGCCTAAGGAATGGCCGGCGACGTTGACCTTGCCGAGGCCCCAGGCGCGAATGGCAGCGGCCACCACACCGGTCAAGCCGTCGAGCGTGGGATCGGCAACGGCTTTCGACGAGCCGCCATGCCCCGGCAGATCGAGAGCATAGACCGCCCGTTCCTTCGCCAGTTCCGCCTGATTAAAGAGCCAGTTGTTCAAATCGCCGCCAAAGCCGTGGACCAACACCAACGGCATGCCACCCTCGAAATCAACGGGCGCGAGTTTCAAGTACTGGATGGTCTGGCCGCTAACGTCGATCTTGTCCGGCAGGGGCGTTTCCGCTTCGGCCGCCTCGGCGGCGAACTTATCCTTCATTTCCGCCACATAGGCGTCGATTTCGGCGTCAGATACGCTTGCCTCGGCGATGACGCCGAGAAGCGCGCCCACCGGCAGCGTTTCCTCCACATTGGCCACGATCCGCCGCAACACGCCGCCCTCCGGGGCTTCCAGCACGTTGGCGATCTTGCTGGATTCGATGTCGGCAAGCTCATCGCCTTTCGTCACCGCATCGCCCACGGCCTTATGCCAGGCGGTAAGCTTGCCTTCGGTCATGGCCAAGCCCCACTTAGGAACACGGACCGGCACAATCTGCGACATTACCAATCAACCTTTGTAAGCGAGCACCCGGCGCACCGCCGCCTCGATCTTCTCCGGCGAGGGGATGTATAAATCCTCCAGCGGCGGCGCGAACGGCACCGGCGTATGCGGGCAAGTGACCTGGGCAATCGGCGCTTTGAGCGCGCCGAAGGCATGCTCCGCCGCCAAGCCGGCGATATCCCGGGCGATGGAGCAGCGCGGCGGGCTTTCATCCACCACCACCAGACGTCCAGTATCTTCAACCGCTTCGATGATGGTGTCTTCATCCAACGGCGAAGTGGTGCGCGGATCAATCACCCGCACGCTGATCTTTTCCTTGGCCAGCTTATCGGCCACGTCGTTGGCGAAGTGCACCATGCGGCCGAAGGCGACGATGGCCACGTCGTCGCCGTCGCGGGTGATCTCCGCCTCGCCGAAGGGAATGGCGTAAGGATCGTCCGGCACGTCCGCCGTGGTGTCGTAGAGAAGCTTGTGCTCGCAAAAAATCACCGGATCATCGTCGCGAATGGCCTGCGTCAATAATCCCTTGGCGTCATACGCATTGGACGGGATCACCACTTTCAACCCCGGCACATGGGTAAAGATCGGATAAAGCGTTTGCGAATGCTGCGCGGCGGCGCGAAAGCCCGCGCCGATGGTGGTGCGAATGACCAGCGGCGTCTTGGCCTTGCCGCCGAACATGTAGCGGAACTTGGCGGCCTGGTTATAAATCTGATCGAAACACACGCCGAAGAAATCAACAAACATCAATTCCGCCACCGGACGCAAGCCATTGACCGCCGCCCCCGCCGCCGCGCCCATGATGGCGGATTCGGTGATCGGCGTATCGATGACGCGACTTGCGCCGAATTCACCGATCAATCCCTTGGTCACGCCCAGGGGACCGCCGTAAGCATCGATCTGGCCGCTGCCGCCCTGGCCGCCGGCCACGTCCTCGCCCATGACGATGACGCGCGGATCGCGGCGCATTTCTTGAAAAAGAGTTTCATTGATCGCTTGCCGGAAGGTTTTTTTCGCCATCGTTCTTGCTCCGTCAGGCGTATTTCACATAAACGTCGGTTGTCAGGTCAGCCGCGCCGGGAAATTCTGCTGCTTTCGCTTTCGCCACCGCGCGGTCAATGAGCGCTGCAACTTCGGCGTCGATGGTATCGAGTTGCGACATATCCAATAGTTTGCTTTCGGTCACCCGCTGGCGGAATTTTTTCAGGCAGTCCAGGGTCTCCCGCAACCCAGGCACCTCATCCGCCGCGCGATAGAGCTGCGGATCGCCCTCGAAATGACCGTAATAGCGGGTGATGCGCATTTCGATGGCGCTGGGGCCGCCGCCGGCGCGCGCCCGCTCCACCGCTTCGCGGGCTGCCTCATGGACGGTGAAAAAATCCGAGCCATCGACGCTGACCCCCGGCATGCCGAAGGCGGCGGCGCGCTGGGCGATATCCTTGGCCCCCACGGCGTAGGACACGCCGGTGCCTTCACCGTAGCCGTTGTTCTCGACGACGAAGATCACCGGCAGTTGCAGCACCACCGCCATGTTCATGGCCTCGAACGTGGTGCCCTGATTGGACGCGCCATCGCCGGCAAAGGACACCGCCACCTTGCCCGTGTTCAAGGTCTTGGCGGCCAGCGCCGCGCCCACCGCCAACGGCGGGTTGCCGCCGACGATGCCGTTGGCCCCCAGCATGCCCTTGGAAAGATCGGCGATATGCATGGAACCGCCCTTGCCGCCGCAAAGTCCGCCCTTCTTGCCGTAAATTTCCAGCATCATGGCTTCCACGTCGCAGCCCTTGGCGATGCAGTGGCCATGGCCGCGATGGGTGGAGCCGATCATATCCTCGTCGGTTAAATTCATGCACATGCCCACCGCGCACGCCTCCTGCCCGGCGTAGAGATGCACGAAACCGGGAATGCCGCCCAACGCAAATTCGTCGTGGAGGCGGTCCTCGAAGGCGCGGATGGTGCGCATCCGGCGGTAGGAGTCCAATAAATCTTCACGGCTTAACTGCACGGGACCGCCTCCCTTTACCCTTGAATGATCGAGAACAAAAAACCTCACGCCGCCGCCCTTACCTTAGCCGCGGTAAGCACCGTTGGACCATAGCGCAAAACGATAGGCCGCCGGCGGCGAGCTGTAACCGACGGAATCTACTCAAAAAGGGCTTGCGCCGCGGCCTCCCGGCCGCGGCGACTCGCCACAGACAAGGGTCACTGCTCTATTCGAGAAATAGGCGAATCTCAAGCTTGCCGAACATCACGCCGTCTACGGTAAAACCGGTCAGACGGTCGATTTCCACAAAGCTGCCCTTGATGTTGGCGAATTCGCCGCTGCCGCCGACGATCCGACCGCGGCCGCTGGGCAGCGGCCCCACGGTGGTGGTCACCGTCCAGTCGCCCACCCAATTTTTGCCCGATTTCATGGTTGGATCGACGATATTGGGACCCAGCCCGCCGGAATGTTCGATTTGGTGCAGAAAAATCATGCCCCGCCCCGGAATGGATAGCGTCCACGCCGTATCCCACGAAATTTCCGCCGCCGCCGGATCGCCAGGGAAAATTTCCAGCTCCGAGGCGAAGCCGACGACATTGCCGTTCTCGTCCGCGAGCTTCATGATCAGCGCCAGGGTATTGTTGAGCGCCGGCTCGGTAAAAAGGGCAATGCCCTCCGGCCCGGTGCGCAGCGGCATTTTGCCGCCGGTGGTCAGCGCCACGCCGTGATCGGGCAGGATGCCGAAGAACGACAACACCTTCTCGCCCGGCGCAGGCTGGCTGTAGGCCGGTATATTATTGGCCTGGGCTATTGCGCCAACCGGCAGGACAAGCGCCGCCAACCCTACGGCTACCACCCAAGATTTTGCTGTCTGCATCTCGCTCTCCTTGCAGTTATTCGTCAAAAACAACGCGCAATTCCATGGTGCCGGCAAGCTGTTTGCCGGGCGAGAAATCCCGTAATTCGGCAAATTCGATGAAATGGCCGCGCTTGCCGGCAAACTCGCCCGTGCCGCCGATGACTTGTCCGTAGCCGTCCGGGCGCGGTCCCAGGGTATTGAGGTTTTTCCAGCTTCCCTGCCAGGACTTGTTGAAGAGCAAGCCGGGCAACACAAATCTTTTGAACAGGGTCCAGTTGTCTTCCTCCTGATAGAGAAACAAAGCGCCGCGTCCCGGCGCGATCACGGTCCAGGTGGTGTGGGTCATGACCTTGCCCTTGATCAGGCGGCTCCCCTCATGGCCGGATTCCAATTCAGTGGCGATGGCGACGATGTTGCCGCCGTCGTCCCGCATCTTGTTGATGAGCGCCAGGCCATCCTTGACGTTGGGTTCGCTGAGCACGCGGTCGGTTGCCGGCATCATGGGAAAGATCGCCGGCGCGCCGGAGGTGACCAGCGATATCACATCGCCATCTGTCTGGTCGGAGAGCATGTAGCGGAAAATCTCCGGCGCCTTGGCGCTGGCTTCAAAGGCCGGCAGTATACGTTCCGTTCTGGCGGCATGGGGAAAGGGGAAGTAGTAGAGCCCCGTCGCCAACAAGGCCGCGCCCAGGATGACCCCACCCAGAAACAGCAGCGTGTTCTTCAGGAAGATCATTCCATTCTCCCCTCACTGGTCAGGACAAGCCTATACCCGCCATTTTCCGAGGTCTCCATCATCCGTCCTCGGAAAGCGGCGAATTCATCGGTGCCGCCGACCACTGCGCCGCACTGATCCGGGGCGCTTGGCGCGCAATGAGCGGCCAACGTGCCGCGTAGCGTCAGCACCAGCGTCCAGTAGGTGTCCCGGGCGGCGGGATCATGGCCAATGGCGACATATCTGGCGCCAACGCCGATGATGGTACCTTGCGCATTCCGTACCTTCATCGTCACCACTTCGCTGCCGCTCAAGGCGGGGTCTTTTATTTGCTGGATGGCCTGTGGAAAGAGCGGTGTCGCGCCGCCGCCATCATGGGTTACCGCCAGGATATCCTGAGCGCTAACACGGAACGTCTCGACGCTGCGGCCGCTGTCATCGATCTGCGCGAGGGGGGCGGCCCCGGGCGGATCCACCATCGGCATGGAGAGCATCGCCGCCATGGCCGCCGCCCCCACTACAATGCCAAGCACGACATAACCGCTTCGGGGCCAATTCTTCGCCATCTGGTTATACTCTGTCTGATTGCTAGAAATTGACCTTGGCCGCCAGCGACCATTCCCGCGGCCGGCCATATTGCGCGGATGCAAAACCTAGGCTGTCCAGCACGCTGACGGCTGATGTTTTATAGCGCTTGTTGGTGACGTTATTGACCGCCAGGGTCAGGCTGTAGCGGCTATCCGCCGGCTCCAATGAGGCTTGCAAGTTCAACAGGCCATACCTTTTCTGGGTGACCGACGGCAGGTTGTTCACCTCGTAATAAATCTTGCTGCGGTAACTGAAGTCGCCGCGAACCGTAAGGTGACCCCAGTCGTTGAGCGGTACGGCATATTGCGCCGATACCGATGAGGAAAATTTCGGCGTCGAGGCAAAATGCGAGTCCTCGGTGATCAAGGCGCCGGGTTCGACCGAGGTGAACTCCGCGTCGATGATGCCGACTGAGGCCGCCAACAGCATGCCCTCCGCAGGCATGGCGAGCAATTCAAACTCCGCGCCCATAACCCGGGCTTTTGCGGCGTTATCAACAACGATCACCTGCACCCCTTCCGAATCGGCGGAGCTTAAGGTGAATTGAATGTCCTTATAATCGTTGTAGAAGACAGTGCCGTTAAAGCGCACGCGGTTATCCAGCCATTCGGATTTGAACCCGGCTTCATAACTCCACATCTTTTCCGGATCATAGGGCAGAATTTCGTTGGCGACCGTCGAGCGGCCATTAAAGCCGCCGCTTTTGAAGCCGCTGGCGGCGGAGATATAGGTCATGAAATGTTCGGTCCAGCGATAGTCAAGACCAACCTTCGGCGAGAAGGAATTCCATGAATCATCGCGGCTCATCGGCTCAATCAGATAGACATCGCTCAAGAAAAGATAGAGCGACGTGCTGTAATCCTTTTTCTCGTGCGTATAGCGAACGCCTACCGTGGCGTTCAACTGATCGGTCAGAGCATAACTGCCCTGACCATAAAGCGAGGCGCTTTTGGTAATCTGCGTCGAATCAATAATTCGCGACAGATCCAGGCCAATGATCGGCACAAGATCCGGATAGAGGAAAACCTCAATATCGGTATGGGCGTTTTCATGGAGGTAATAACCGCCAATCACCCAATTCAGACGGTCATTGAAGGACAAACCAGAAAGCTGCAGCTCCTGCGTGAACTGGCGCTGACGATTGAAATCGTCTTCATTGACGATGGTCTCTGGCGAGCCGTCCGGGTCGGTGCCGAACCGCGATTTCAAGTGGCGATAGGCGGTGATGGATTTCAAGGTTACGCCATCAAGGCTCCACTCCAGCGTGCCGTTGACTCCCCAAATATCCTGATTGTTGAAATTATTTTCCGTGGCGTAGCTTTCGTAGGGGTCATCAGTGATGTAGCGATCGTCATAGGGAGCCACGAACATGTTGTAGAGCATCACCAACGGTACGGCGGAAATCTCTTCCAAGTGCGTCTGGGAGAATCTTTCGCGCACCCGGGTCTTATCGAAGGACAGCGTGACCTCCAGGTCATCGGACGCCATCCAGCGCAGCACCCCTTGGATGGCCGCGCTGTCCTCGTCCCCCTGCTCTTCCCCGGTCAAGAGCCGGGCGCCAAAACCATCGGCGCTGCGGGCGCTGACGGCAACCTTTGCCGCCAGCTTGTCGGCGATCAGCGGCGCTTCCCCGCGGGCGCGCATGTCGATGCGGTCGAAGCGGCCGACCTTGCCTTCGATGCTGCCGCCAAACTCGGTCAGGCTGGGCTTGGCCGAGACGATATTGATGGCGCCGCCGATGGTGTTCTTGCCATAAAGGGTGCCTTGCGGACCACGCAGAATTTCGATCCGCTCGATGTCAACAAGATCGAAAATGCTGCCCAGACTGCGGGCGAGATAGACGCCATCGACGTAAACGCCGACGCCGGGGTCGGTGGTCATCAGGTAGTCGACCTGGCCGACGCCGCGGATGAAGCCCTGGCCGGAATTCCTGCCGCCCACGCCGCTGGGATTAAACTGCACATTGGGCGCGTGCTGGGTGATATCGGATAAGGTGACGATTTGGCGCTGGGCGATTTCATCCTTGGAAAAAGCGACGATGGAAACCGGCGTATCCTGCAGCCGTTCCTCCCTTTTCCGGGCAGTGACGGTGATCTCTTCCAGCGCCGCCATCTCCGCTTGCTGGCTGAGCGCCTGGCTGGGCGCAGCCAGAAATGGCATTGCTGCGGCGCACAATAAGGCGGCCGTCGATGTCGTACCCCGTGTGAATAAAAATCCTGATGTCCGCATGGTCTTTCCTCTCACTTTTAAGAATTCTTCTGGTTATCAGCCCCCTAAGGTAATTTATTAGACCATGGGCCAAGGCCGCCTCAAATAGGCGGGTTTGATCATTTTTCCGGGAAGTTTTGATCAGATTGAGGGCGGGCCGAGCATCTGATATGGTTGAGGCAGGATAGCAGGCTGGCCGTAAGATGGATGCGGGGGGAACGCTATGAGCTTCGCGCTGCATGACAGGGACTACCAGCATATCGTTTCCATCGGTTCCGAGATCCTCGAATGCCGCTCCATGTCCGACCTGATGGATGCCTCCATGCAGCGGATCAAAGGCGTCATTCCCGCAAAATGCATGATGTTCCTGCTCGCCAGCTCGCCAAGTTGGCGGCTGGAGGAAACACGCACCATCGGCATTGACGATGAGTACCCCACCCTCCACCACAGTCATTTTCATGAGGATCCAGGCCGGCCTTATTTGATTGAAAATTGGCGACTCGGCCGACCGAAGGTGTTGAATTCATCACTCATCTGGCCGGTCGGATTGGAGCCCCGCGATCGATTTTACCGCACCTTGTTGAAGCCGCGCGACCTTCGTCACTCGATGGTGATCTCCATTCCCATCGACAGCCATTTGTTCGGCTGCTTGGTGATGCTGCGCTCCCGCGGCGCGGGACCCTTCACGCCCCGGGACGAGACCTTTGCAGAAACCATAACGCCCTTCCTGAAAGGCGCGGTGGATCGCGCTTACGCCCATGAGAAAAACCGTCGGCTTGATTGGCTGTTATCAGAAATCGGTCGGGACTTGCCCTACCAGGATTTCATCATTCTCAATCGGCAATTGGCCTTGATTTGCGGATTGCCGTCGTTATCGACATTTCTACAGGATATCATCCGCGATATTCAAAGACCTTCGGGCCAAAAGCCGGTGATCGTCCCCGATCTGCGTCCAATTTGCCTCCAGCTTCTTGAAGCGGAGCATAAGCGTCACGTTAAAGTCACGATCTCGTTCAGCGACGCCAACCGGTGGGGACTGCAACTGCCTCTGGAGATAAGAAAACTTGCCTATGGCCAGGAAAGCGCCCTCTCCCTGCACATTTGCCGGGCAAATGACGCCATCGATGCGGCGGCAACTTTTGATCATTACAATCTGACGCGGCAGGAAAGCCTCATCGCCAGAGAGGCATCCTTAGGTCTGACAAATGCCGAGATCGCCAAGCGGCTGGCGATCTCGCCAGCCACCGTCGCCAACCACCTGTCAGCAGCGTTGGGAAAATGCGGCCTTAAAGCCCGCTGGCAAATGTTGAGAAAATCCAACCTGACGCAAAAAATATCGGTATTGCCATTGACCAAGCGCGAACGTCAGATCTTGCAGGCGCGAGCCTCGGGCTTATCGACGCCGGTGTTGGCCGCCAAATTCAATATCGGCGAGGTTACGGTCCGCAATCACTTGCGGTCGATCTACCGGAAGCTTGGAGTATCGGGATTTCGCGGCGTGATGGGCTATCTGGAGGCCATGGATAATGGTCTGAACTGACGGGGCTTAGGCCTTTTCAGTTTCTTTGTTTTGCGCCGTCATCTTGGATTTGCCGCGACGCTCTTTTGCCACACCCACCTTGCGCCGGCGGCGGTCGGGTCCGATATAGGCCGGATCGACAATAAAATCCCGGGGACGCATTTTCAACGAAGTCAGCACTCTTTCCATCGCCTTCAAAGAGAGCGGCATGGCAAGAAACTCCGTGGCGCCAAGATCGCGCGCCGTGGTGATCTGCTCGATGCTCGGTTGCGAGACGATCATGATGACCGGTATGCGATAATTGTGCGACGCCTTGGGGTTGCGCACGCACTTTAAGAGATCAAGCGCGGGCAGATTGTTGGAAACCCAGTTGCAGAAGATAATATCCACCCGCTGGGCCGCCAGGTGCTGCAGCATGTCCGGTATGGTTTGCGAAACGTTTATCTCCTTCACGCCGCAGTCGCGCAGCAACGCCAGCACTGACTTTGCGTTGCTAGCGTCGGGGTCAACAATCAGCATTCGAATAGCGGCGAATGACGGCATGCTCATTTTTCGGCGCGTTTATATATGCCTATTCTTACGGCTTTATGGTCAGCCGCTACGCTTAAAATATCGTTAAATTTTTTCCCATTTCTTAACCTGGTGGGCAGGAGCGGCGGCCGCTAGGTCGCCAGATCTCCTTTCTGCCGCTCCCGGCGCTCCTGGGGGGTGGGCTGCTTTTTTCGCCGTCGGTCGGGACCGAAGAACGATTTTTCATCGATGAACGGCCGCGGCCGCTCCAACGCCGACTTCAAGGCCCGATGCATGGCCTGCTGCGAGACCGGCTTGGCGACGAATTCGGTGGCGCCAAGGTCGCGGGCGCGCAGCACGTGGCGCAACTCCGGCTCGCTTGACATGATGACCACCGGCACGCGGGGGTTGTGAGGCGCATTGCGGTCGCGAATGCAGCATAAAATATCCTGATGGGAGCTGGCGTCGCTGCGCCAGTCGCACACCACCACATCCGGCGAGCCTAAGCGCAAAAGCTGCAGACCATCCTGCGCGTTGGCGGCGACCATAACCGAGCCGATGCCCGACTGGCGAATCAGCGCCGTGATCAGCTTGGCCGAATGGGCATTGCCATCGATCAGAAGGGCGGTCAAGCTGCTTTGCAGAAGGGTAAGCGACATGGGAAAACGCCAAGTTTCTAAAAGGACCGGCGGCTACCTTCTCAACTATCGGTTTATACACGGTAAATGCCGACCGCCCTTATTCAGCAATCGTACATATTCGGCAAGGCAGGTTTATGATAGCTTCCGTCATAGAAGCCAACGAGGAGTGACCCCCATGTCTATTCGCCTTACCTTGGCGGCGTTCGCCGCCGTGGCGGTCGGGGCAGCGACGGCGGCCTTGGCCGATGAAAAAGCCGCCCCGGCCAACAACCCGGATGAGACGGCCCCAGCCTGTCTCCAGCTCTATCAGATCGACCGCACCGAGGTGGTCGATGATTACACCCTGCTCTTTCACATGAAGGGGGGGAAGACCTATGTCAGCAAGTTCCCCTACCGCTGCCATGGCCTGAAGTTCGAACGCGGCTTTGCCTATTCGACCAGCATTCCGCAGATCTGCGGCAATGTCGACTTCATCACCGTCATCCGGCGCGGCAATGCCTGCCCCTTGGGCCCGTTCCAGCTCTATACGCCAGAGCCCAAGAAGGACGACAAGGTTAAAGACTGAACGAACAGAAGAGCCTGACCTTCGAGTTAAGGTTAATTCGCCGTCGCGCCGGGTTTGCATTGATCCCGGCGCGATTTTTTTTCGTAAAATGTGATCTAGATCACAACATCTTGTGGTAAACGTCCTTAAAATTGCCAAAGTTTAATGAAATGGTAATAAAATGTCGCGAAAGTTAAGCGGCAAAAAAAAGTTTGAGGAAACGTCGTCCATGTTTACTTGGCTCAAAAGAAAGCCCACAGCCGCTGAAGCGACGGAGATCGATATCTTCGACGCGCCGCCGGTGGTGCTCGGCCGCCCCATCGGCCGGTCGACGCCGAAAGCCAGCGCGGCTGGAGACCAGAAAGTCTGCCTTAACCGGGCGGAAGAGCTGATCCGCGCCGCCCGCTCCGTGGCGTAAGGGGTTAGGGCCTATTTACCTAGTCGAAGCGGTTGCTGCGCGGGAAACCGGCTGGCGGCAGCCGCCCGGCATTACCGCGCGAGCCAATCCAATCCGCCAGATCCGTCTCCGTGCGCTGCCGATCCCCGATCTTCCATGTCAACCCTTCGTTCTTGCGGAACACCTTGGCGTCGCTGACGCCGCCGTCGCGGTAGCGCTGCAAGAGCACGCCCCGCCCACGGGTCATCTCCGGCAACTCGGCCAAGGGAAAGACCAGGAGCTTGCGATTCTGGCCAACAATGGCCACATGGTCGCCGTCCGCCGGCACGCAAAGCTTGGCCCGCGCCTTGGGTTCGGTATTCATCACCTGCTTGCCGGCCCGGGTCTGCGCCACCGCCTTGTCGGCCTCGACCACAAACCCTTTGCCGTCCTCCGAGACGACCAGCAGCCGGCTGCCCGGCCGGTAGAGAAAGAGGGCGACGATCTCCTCGTCATTGCCAAGATCGATCATGAGGCGCACCGGCTCGCCATGGCCGCGCCCGCCCGGCAGCTTGTCGCCGCTTAAGGTATAAAAGCGGCCGTTGGAGGCAAAGAGCAGGATTTTGTCGGTGGTCTGGGCATGGAGCCAGAACTTGGCCTGGTCACCTTCCTTGTATTTGATCTCCTCGCTTTGCGCCTGATGGCCCTTCATGGCGCGAATCCAGCCTTTTTCCGAACAGATGACGGTAATGGGTTCGCGTTCGATCATCGCCTCTAAAGGCACCACATCGACCATCGGCGCCTCGGCAAAATCGCTGCGCCGCCGGCCAAGCGCGGTCTTGGCGCCGAATTTTTCCTTGATCGCCGCGATCTCCTCGGCAATGCGCTTCCATTGCAAGGTTTCATCGGCAAGCAGCGCCTTCAGTTCCTTCTTTTCCGCCGACAGCGTCTTGTGCTCGCCCTTGATCTCCATCTCCTCCAACCGGCGCAACGAGCGCAATCGCAT
Organism: Pseudomonadota bacterium; assembly: GCA_003577275.1. Taxonomy (GTDB): domain Bacteria; phylum Pseudomonadota; class Alphaproteobacteria; order Sphingomonadales; family Govanellaceae; genus PRO5. The sequence goes on along the minus strand of QEVO01000001.1, from coordinate 1,022,936 downwards.
GTTGAGGATCGCCTCGGCCTGCACGTCGGAGAGCTTGAAGCGCTTCATCAGGGCGGGCTTCGGCTCGTCCTCCTCGCGGATGATGCGGATCACCTCGTCAAGATTGAGATAGGCGATGAGATAACCCTCGAGCACCTCCAGCCGATGCTCGATCTTGCCCAGGCGATGGCGAGAGCGGCGCAGCAGCACTTCCAGCCGGTGATCAAGAAAGGCCTGCAAGGCTTCCTTCAAGGACATCACCCGGGGCGTTCGGTTCTTGTCGAGAACGTTGAGGTTCAAGGGCACGCGCACCTCAAGCTCGGTGAGCTTGAACAAGCTTTCCATCAGCACGTTGGCTTCCACCGTGCGGGCGCGGGGCTCCAGCACCAGGCGCACTTCATCCGTCGACTCGTCGCGCACGTCCTGAAGGATCGGCAGCTTCTTATCGGAAATCAGGTCGGCGATCTTCTCAATCAGCTTCGACTTTTGCACCTGGTAGGGAATTTCCGTGACCACGATCTGATACTGGCCGCGGCCGGTGTCCTCCACCTGCCAACGCGCCCGCAGCCGAAACGATCCGCGACCGGTTTCATAGGCCTGCTCAATGGACTCTTTGGCCTCGACGATGGTGCCGCCGGTGGGAAAGTCGGGGCCCGGAATGCGGTTGAGGAGCTGCGCCGTGGTGGCGTTGGGGTGACGGATAAGATATTGGAGTCCGTCGCACAGCTCGGAGACATTGTGCGGCGGCACGCTGGTGGCCATGCCGACGGCGATGCCGGCAGCGCCATTGGCCAGCAAGTTCGGGAAGGCGGCGGGCAGCACGTCGGGTTCGCTGTCCTCGCCGTCGTAGGTGGGGTGGAAATCCACCGCGTCCTCGTCGATGCCATCAAGAAGCGCCATGGCGACCTCGGTCAGCCGCGCCTCGGTATAGCGCATGGCCGCCGCGTTATCGCCGTCGATGTTGCCGAAGTTGCCCTGACCGTCCACCAGGGGATAGCGAACGGCAAAATCCTGCGCCAGACGCACCAGCGCGTCATAGACCGACTGATCGCCGTGGGGATGGTATTTGCCGATGACGTCGCCCACCACCCGGGCGCACTTCTTAAAGCCGGTGGCCGGGTCAAGCTTCAACTGCCGCATGGCGAAAAGCAGCCGGCGATGCACCGGCTTTAAGCCATCCCGCACGTCGGGCAGCGAGCGCGACATGATGGTGGACAGGGCATAGGACAGGTAACGCTCGCTCAACGCCTCGGATAGTTCGGCGTCGCGGATCTGTTCGGCGGCTTTGATCATGGGCAAAAATCTGGAGAGTTGAGGTTAAAGGAAATGGTAGAGAATACCCCCTCACCCAGCTCCGACTAAGCTCGGTCCACGACCTCGCTAAGTCTTCGCATCCCTCTCCCCCTCCTAGGGGGAGAGGGGTAGGGTGAGGGGGTCGATTTCCTACCCTCTTAAAACGCGGGCGTCACTCTACCCCCGGCCGGGCGGCGGACGCAACCCGCTCGGCAAAACGCAGGCGGGCAGGCGGGAGCGTCGCGCCATGGGGGCCAAGAACGTGGCGTTCAAGAAAAAAGCTGGTGAGCGTCAGCCCCGCCGCCGCCTCTCCCATCGAGACGGCGGAACCGCCTTCCCGCAAAAACGCCGGCAATGGCAATAACTTATCGTGATAGGCCCGGCCGGCGGCGGCGCTCACCGCCCGGCCCGATTTCGGCGACACATAGATAAGATCATCAACCCCGCCGGTCGCCGCGCAGGCGGTCAAATCAAGGCCATAGCCGAGATCGGCGAGCAGCGCCGCCTCCCACTGCGCCACCGCCCCCGCCCACCGCGGCCAGGCCGCCGGCTCATCGCCAGAGGCGTCCAAGAGGTCGATCACCGCCAGGAGACCGCTAAATGCCGCCGGATGCGGCTCGCGCTCCGGCAGCGTGGCGCTGGCCATGGCAATGAGCGCGGTGAGCGCTTCCAGCCTTAAGACATCATGGCAGAGCGCCAACCCGTGGACGCGGGCAATCTCGGTGGTCAACACTCCCATCTGGGTTTCCAGCCGCGCCCGCCACGTCACGGACAGCAGATTACCTGGCTGCAGGTTGCCGCGCTGACGGCGGGAGTAACCGCCCTTGACGATACCCAGGACGCGGCCGCGTCCTTCGCACAAAATCTCCAAGAGCGCGTCATGCTCGCCATGCCGCCGCAGCCCCAAGACGATCCCGGTGTCTCGCCATTCCATGGTGTGATTGTGGGGCCTGCCGCTCCGTCAGTCCACATAGTCGAGACCGAGGGCGCGGTAGCGCTCGCGATCCTCGCCCCAGCCCTCGCGCACCTTGACGAACAGAAAGAGGTGCACGCGGCGGCCGAGCATCGTTTCCAGCTCCTCACGCGCCGCCTGGCCGATGGCCTTCAGGCGCTGGCCCTTCTTGCCGATGACAATGGCCTTCTGGCCGTCGCGCTCCACAAAAATCACCTGCGAAATGCGCACGCTGCCGTCTTTCTGCTCTTCCCACGCCTCGGTTTCGACGGTGGAGGCGTAGGGCAGTTCCTCGTGCAATTGGTCGTACATTTTCTCCCGCGTCACTTCCGCCGCCAGGAGACGCTCGGAAATATCCGCCAGTTGGTCCGGCGGATAAAGCCAGGGGCCTTCCGGCACCGCTACGGACAGATGCGCCTTCAAGTCGGCCACCCCGTCGCCGGTCAAGGCCGAGATCATGAAGATATCGGTAAAAATGCCCGCGGCATTAAGATCAGCCGCGAGCTTGAGAAGAGATTCCCGCTTCACCGCGTCGATCTTGTTGAGGGCCAAGATCGCCTGTCGTCCGGCGCTCTTGAGACGGGCGATGATGTCCTGGGTCTCATCCGCGCCCTTGCGCTCGGCATCGACCACCAGGACGATGAGGTCAGCTTCTTCCGCCCCGGCCCAGGCGGCCGCCACCATGGCGCGGTCGAGCCGCCGGCGCGGCCGGAAGATGCCCGGCGTATCGACGAACACCAATTGCGACTGCCCGGCCATGACGATGCCCAGCGTGCGGGTGCGGGTGGTCTGCACCTTGCGGCTGACGATGGCGATCTTGGCCCCCACCAACTGATTGATCAGCGTCGATTTGCCGGCATTGGGCGCGCCGACGATGGCGATGAAGCCGCAGCGTGTCTTATCGTCAGCGGCCATCGCCGGTCACCTTTTTATACATCGCCTCGGCAGCGGCAACCTCCGCCGTCCGCTTGGAGCTGCCTTCGCCGGTCACCGGCTCAAATCCTTCCACATCAACGGCGACGACGAATTGCGGCGCATGATCGGGACCGCTGCGCTCGACCTCGCGATAGGTGGGCGCCGGCAGCCCCCGCCCCTGCGCCCATTCCTGCAGGTCGGTCTTGGCGTGCCGCGCCGCCTCGCCCAACCCATCAAAAAAACGCGCCCAGGCGCGGCGAATAAGGCCCCGCGCCGCCTCCAGGCCGCCATCCAGGTAGATCGCCCCGATCACCGCCTCGCAACAGTCGGCGAGAATGGCCGGCTTTGTCCGCCCACCCTCGTCCTCGGCGCCCCGCGACATCAGGACATAGCGAGCGAGGTCCAAGTCCTTGGCCGCCTCGGCCAGGGTTTCGCGCTTGACCAGGGCGGCCAGACGCTGGGCAAGCGGTCCTTCCTTCAGTTTCGGGTAGCGCTCCAGGAGCCATTCCGCCACCACCAGACCCAGCACCCGATCGCCAAGAAATTCCAGCCGTTCGTAGTTAACGTCGCCAGCCAGGCTGGCGTGGCTGAGCGCTTGGCGCAGCAGGGCGGACGATTGGAATCGGTAGCCGAGGCTATCGTAAAGCGGGGAAAGGTCGCTGTCCGTCATGGGTTTAAGAAATCGACGTGAAGAAGCGGCTGAAGCGCATGGCGCCAAACCACTTCCAGACCTCCCACAGACGGGCGTTGCCGTCGGTGGAAAAGGTGATGATCTCGGCCCGGCCGACGAGATTTTCCGCCGGCACCAGGCCGACGCCGCGCGACATCGGCAGGCGGCTGTCGGCGGAATTGTCGCGATTGTCGCCCATGGCGAAGTAATAGCCCGCGGGCACCTCGAACACCGGCGTATCATCGGCATCGGTGGCGCCGTAAAGGTCGAGGGTCATGTAAGACACGCCATTGGGCAGCGTTTCCTTGTATTGCGCGGCGCGGCGAACGGAGACATTGGGATCGCCGTTTTCATAGTCATCGACGCGCTCGCGCTTTACCGCCTTTCCGTTGATGTAGAGGACGCTGTCGATCATTTGAATCTTGTCGCCCGGCAGGCCGATGATGCGCTTGATGTAATCGGTGCGGCCGTCGCGCGGCAGCTTGAAGACCGCCACGTCGCCGCGCTCGACCGGCTTCTCGAAAATGCGGCCATGCATCACCGGCGGGCTGAACGGCAGCGAATGCCGGCTGTAGCCGTAGGCGTACTTGGAGACGAACAGGTAATCGCCCACCAGGAGCGTCGGCACCATGGATTCGGAGGGAATATTGAACGGCTGAAAGGCGAAACTCCGGAACACCACGGCGATCAGCACCGCCACGGCAATGGTGCGGATGGTCTCGCCGAGAGAGCCGTTTTTCTGGTCGTCCATGATGTCTTCCATGTCAATCCTTGACTTGCGGCCGCCATCAAGCCGAGTTGCCGGCGTGGTGTCAAGCCTGTAACGCCGCGTGTTCGGGGGGGATGGCGGTAATCAACACGATGGCTTGCGCCCAAGGGTAATCGTCGGTGATGGTCAGATCGATGCGCGGCGCGAAGCTCGGTGGGGTGATTTCCCGCAAGCGGATGAGCGCGCCGCCGGTCAGCGCCAGGGTCGGTCGGCCGGTGGGCAGGTTGATCACCCCCATGTCACGCCAGAACACGCCGCGGCGAAAGCCGGTGCCCAAAGCCTTGGCGCAGGCTTCCTTGGCGGCAAAGCGTTTGGCATAGGAGGCAGCGCGGCCGGCCCTTCGTTCCGAGCGCTCGACCTCGATCTGGGTAAACACCCGGTCGATGAAGCGCTGGCCGTAGCGTTCCAACGACTGCTCGATGCGGCGGATATCAATAATGTCGTTGCCAAGCCCGATGACCAGCATCGCTCAGCCCAGTTGGGCGCGGGAATGAAGGCCCCGCCCCTCATCCATCAGCGCCCGCATCCGGGCAATGGCCGCCTCCAGGCCGCAAAAAATCGCCTCGCCGACCAGGAAATGGCCGATATTCAATTCGACGATTTCGGGGATACGGGCGATATCGGCCACCGTGTCATAGGCCAAGCCATGGCCGGCGTGGACCTCCAACCCCAAGGCATGGGCTTGCGCCGCCCCGGCTGCCAGACGGGCTAACTCCCGGGCGCGGGCCTCGCCCTGAGCCTCGCAGTAAGCGCCGGTGTGCAGTTCCACCTGATCGGCTCCTAAGGCATGGGAGGCGCGGATTTGCCCCTCGTCGGGATCGATGAACAGGGTGACCAGGATGCCGGCCTCTTTTAAGGCAGCGATGTAGCGCGCCAATTGGTCGCGCCCGCCAATGACGTCGAGGCCGCCTTCAGTGGTCAGTTCCTCGCGCTTTTCCGGGACGATGCAGGCGGCGTGCGGCCGGTGGCGCAAGGCCACCGCCAGCATCTCCTCGGTGGCCGCCATTTCCAGGTTCAAGGGCAGATCGATCTCCCGGCTAAGCCGCGCGATATCATGATCGGAGATATGCCGGCGATCCTCCCGCAGATGGGCGGTGATGCCGTCAGCCCCGGCACGCGCCGCCACGTGGGCCGCCCGCACCGGATCGGGGTGATGGCCGCCACGGGCGTTCCTAATGGTCGCCACATGGTCGATATTGACCCCCAGGCGCAAGGCGCGCCGATCAGTCTTGCCCGGCATTTTTCCGTTCCTCTGTTGTAGCGCCGGCCGCTGCCATCCGCTCCATCATCGCCAGCGCCCGGCGATGCTGGCGTTCCAGGCGCTGGCGCTTATAGCGATCAATGATCTTGGCCGCCGGCCAATAGGCGGCAAAGAATACCACAATCCCGGCCGGCACGCTGCCCAACACCATGGGCAGCAGCACCGGCGACAGAATGCCCCACGGGTCATGCATCACCTCGGCCACGGTATGTCCCCGGATGGAGACGGCATGGGCGTCGATACCGAGAAGCCAGCAGCCGATCTCGTAGGTGACAACCCAGATCACGGGAAAGGTCCACGGATTGCCGATGATGGTGCCGACGGCGGAGGCCAGGATATTGCCGCGCAGGAACCAGGCCAAGGCCGCTGATAAGATAAAATGAAAGCCCATAAACGGAGTCATGGACATCGCCGCGCCGGCGGCGAACCCGACCGCCACGGTATGGGAAGTTCCCGGCATGCGCACAAGGCGGTGGCGCAGGTAGGTCGCATAACGGCGCCACCCCATGCGCGGCCATAAAAACTGCCAAAAGCGCGTCCACATGATGGCTCAAATACTCGCCTCTTGTTGCTTTAGCAATGATGAACACGAGGCAATTTTCTCACCTGGGAATATTCCCTGCCATCACTGGGCATCAAAGGCGATTTCAAAGCGGAATGGACCATCGCCCAGAACGGGCGGCACTTTGGGATAGGGGCGCGCCTTTCGTACGGCGGCAATGGCCATCCGACGGAGGGCATCATTGCCGTTGTCGGACTGAAGTTCCACCGACAACAGATCCCCTTCGGGTGACAGCATAAAGGCGACGACCACCGTCCCTTTGCCTCGTATTCGTCGCGGCTTGTAGTGGGCAAGATGGGTCCATAGTTTTTTTGCGTATTCATTCCTTGCGGCTGCAAGGGCAGCCGCATGGGCCTCAGACGCGGTCAGGGCGGGCATGGCTGGACTAACGTCAGCGGGAGCGCTGGATTCAGGCACCGTGGCCGATATTTCCGCAATCGCCGCTTCCGAGGCCAGGACCGGGGAGGGATATTCCGGTGGTTTTTTCTTTTCAGGAGGGATTGTCAGAAGTTCCTGTTCTGCCGCCTTTTTCCTAAGAGGTGGTAGTGACACCGGCCTGAGTTCGGGCTCCTTGTCAGGATCCGGCATTAGCGTCACCATTATGAAGGGCATGTCGGCGGCTGATGACGCACTATGGGACGCCGGCCAAGTCAGGATACCGGCGATAATGGCGGCGTGTATTGCCAGGGACAAGGAAACGGCCAGCAGACGCCTGGGGACACATTTCGGTGTCCGCCTCAGCTTTTCGCTCCTTGTGACGCCGCCGTTCATGCCGTATCAGCACCGGCGCGAATAGCATCAGATTTATACATAACCATATCCTTGAGATGATGCGGCGGACCCATGTTCATGAGATCGCCGGAACAAGCAGGACCCGTCTATGCTGAAGCGAGCCGGTATCCTAAAATGTTACCAATCACGCAAGGTTGGACGGTGGCGCACGGGGGGTGGCGGCAAGATATAAATCAAGGGATAATGGCGCTGCCGACGGGCGCCACAATTGCACGGGAACGGCAGCGGGCATGAAGCCGGCTGTCATAACCGCCTTTCCTACGGCCATTTGGCCGGCAAAGGCAAAGGAACAGGGAGAATCTTTATGCGGAGCGGAGGGCGCCTTCGCCGGCTGCCCATCCGGCCCCACGACCAGCAGCATGGGCCCGTTACCCGAACAAAGGACTATACCCTGGCTGCCTGCGGGCATGAACCCGGCGGGGGCCATCACTTGAACGACAAGAGCAAGCACGGCGAGGTGGACGCTGAAAAAGCGCCAGACCGCCGATCCCATTGTTCGTAATTGCCCCATATCGTTCACTATCTCACCCCACACGCTCGGAGCAAGCACAGCACCTAATCATAATTGCTATCTTTGGACAACCCCCGGCTTCGAATTGCTAGCAACGGGTGGATTATTCTCGAAGAGTACCTGATTAAGAGTTTTGTCCCCAAGGCATTTTCGGGGGCGAGGCTCTTTGAGGCTCTTTGAGGCTCTTTAATGTGAGGTCCCGGCGGAAGGAACACGCACTTTATCCCGAAAAGGCCGGCGCCGAGCAACAAGCGGTGCAACCAAGACATAAGGGCGCGAAGGAGAGATGCTCTATCTTCGCGCCCTTTATCTTTCCGACGAGCGAAACTCAGCTGCTAGGCGGCCATCCCTGGCGCCTATCGACGGCGGTGACTAGAACTTGATGTTTAGCCCGGCATAGATCGAACGGCCCATGCCGGGAACAGTAACGCCCCATGGAACGAGGCCGGGTATTGGCGGCATAGTCGCGCCCTGACCGGTGTAGGCGCCACTTAGCGGGTGGCTGTAGAACTCGTCGAAAATGTTTTCGACCCCGATGTCGAAGCGTACTCGCTTCCATTCGTAGCTGCTGCGTACGTGGACGATGCTGTAGCTGTCGGTCGGTATCTCGTTCCTCACCTGTGATACCCTATCCTTGTCATCGACCCATTCGAGTTCAATCGTATTAGTCCAACTGTTCAGGCGATGGCTCACCGCCAGTTTTACGTTCAACGGCATGATGTTGTAGAGATTGTCTCCGGTTGTCCGGTTTTTACCCCTAACATAGTTCAGGATGCCGCTGGCGGTGAAGTTGCCGTAGCGCTCGGTCTTCGCCAGGAGCACATGGCCGGATACATCCAGACCATACAATCTGGCCGATTGATTGACGAAGGTAAGGAAGACGAAATCGTCCGTTACGCCCACGCTTTTAGCGAGCCGTTCGGCATCGATGTAGTCCTTGACGTGGGTGTAGTACGGGCTCACCTTCAGCCCCCACTTCTCCTGGGCGGCATCGTGCCAGTCGAAGGTGACGCTGGCGGTGTGGGCAACCTCCTGATCCAGATCGAGATTGCCGACATAACCATTGCCGTCACCGGCCATGTTGACCATGAGCATCGCCATGCCGCCGGTTGACCAGGTGTAGCGCTCGTAGAGGTTGGGTGAGCGAGTCTTGCGGGCCAATCCGAACTCGATGGTGCGCGTGGCGTCCAGGGTAAAGCGCGCCAGGGCGGTCAGATCGAAGTTGTTGTCGGTCCGCTTGCGGTCGGCGGTATTGAAGGCATTCGCATCTGCCGAGTAACCGGCGTTATACCCCTGCACTTCTCCCGCATCCATCTCCACCCGCTCAGCGCGGATCCCGAACTGAGTGAGCCACTGTGGGCTCCACCTCGCCTCCCATTCGGTGAACAGGGCCAGCCGGTCCCGCTTGCCGTCGTTGATGTTCCAGAAGGTGTCCGGCCACATCCCCTTGCCGGCCGGGTCCCACCAGTCATCCAGGCGGTAGCGCTGGGCCTCGGTGCCCACGCGGAGCAGATCGCGTGCCGTGAGTTTAATATCCGCCTTTACCGCCACACCGGTGTTTTTGCCCTCGGTGTCCATGGGCATGCCGGCTGCGCATCCCCCAGGATTGCCTTTGGGAGTGCAGGGAATGCCGCTGTCGGAGAAGTTGTTGGGTGAGCTAGGGCCGTACCAGAAGAGCTTGTCCTCACCGAACTGCATCTTGTGGCGCGTCTTTTCATGATAGACGCGGCCCTCCAGCGAGCCCCAGTCGAGTTCGGCGGTATGGCGCAGGTTGACTTGTATACTGTCGTTACCGGTCATGTCCATGCGCTGGTTGGGCCAGTTCTGAAATGGGATGTCCTGCACGCCGAGCTTCAGCTCGGTCAGGTGGTTCTCGTTACGCATGGCGAGGCTAAGCGAATGGTTGCGTGATCTGTACGCCGTTGATCCCACCTCGTCCCCGTCCAGCCACCCTCTACCCGGTGCTGCCAAGCCGGCATCCTTGAATGCCTTGGCTGATTTGTAGTTTTCGGCTTCCGCTGTGGAGCCGCTGTAGGTCATGCTGAGGGTCTCGTTGGCGATGGTCGCTTTGACGTTGGCGCCTCTGGCGTTGCCGTTGCTGCGATAATAGAAACCAGTCTCACCCTTCAGCAGGGCGCCTTCGCCGGTAGCGGCGAACTCGGGCGCGGACGACTCCGCCAAAATCGTACCGCCAATGCTGTCACCCCCGAGGCTGACTGGCGTGATGCCGGCAAACACCTTGATGCTCTCCACGTTGGTCGGGTCCATATAGGAGAGAGGTGGATTCATGTGGTTGCCGCAGGCCGAAATCAGGTCCATGCCATCGACCTTAATGCGCAAGCGGTCATCGGCCAGACCGTGAATTGCCGGCAGACTGGAAACCCCCCCGGCACCGTACAGGCTCACGCCGGGTATGTTTTTCAGAAGACTTGCCGTGTCACTGGTGGCGGGCCGCAAAGACTGCAATGCCGCATCGTCGAGTTCTGATGCGTTAAATAGCTGCGCATCGGCCGCTGGCACCTGTTGATCATCCACAGCCGTAACCGGCATATCGGGAAGTTTCATTACTTCCTGCGCGGCCGCCGGCAGGACAAGCGCCATCACGGCGCAGGAAACGGTAAAAGAAGCATGGGCTCGGCCATGGCCGAGTTTAGAAGACTTTGTTACAGACATCATTCATTCCTCGTGGCGCCAAAGAAGCTCCCCTTCGCATTCAAAACATGAGGGGGCCATGAGCGGACACTGCCCGCCGCCTTAAGACGGCAGCCGGCAAAACCGCTATTTCCTAGAGATTAGAAGAGGTGTGAGGGTGGGGCCCGGGGGCCGATGGCGGGAACGAATCGAGCGGCAAGGAGGGCTGTTTTCAGAAGCGATAACGCCACCGCCAACAGTATGACAAAAAGGACCGGCTCATACCCTGCCGCCGAAGGCGTCGCCGGGCTGGCAAAGGCGAAGGCGCAGGGGGAGGCTTTACCAGACTTGGTCGGCGCCTCGATGGGATTTCCCGAGCTGTCCACCGCCACGACATGGGGGCCATAGCCGGTGCACACCACGAAGCCCTGGCCGCCATCGGCCAACAAGCCAGGCATGAACCCGGGCGGGATGAGGGTGTATAACAGCAGCGCCAAGAGCGCCAAGCTTGCGCCCATGACGCGGATGCCCCGCAACGCCGATGTCCAAAACGATCGCACTGGTATCTGTCTAGCTTGTCGTAAACCTAAGGCTGGGGCGTGGGCATATAACCACACCCCATGAAATTGGACAAGCGTCAAGATTGGCGAAAAGGCGTTCTGTGCCTTAAGCCTTCAACCCCCGGCTGCCGGGCTTGGTGGCGGGGATTTTCGCCAGCTCCGGCGGCACCGCCGTCGGCTCGTAGGTCGGGATATCGAGTCGGGTCAGGGAAAACAACGGCACGCCGAGATCGGCCCGGCCGCCGGAGCGGTCAATGAGGCAGGCCACTCCCACCACCTTGCCGCCATTGGCTTCCACGCAATTGATGCATTCCCGCGACGACAGGCCGGTGGTGATAATGTCCTCGCAGATGACGACCCGCGCCCCCTTGGGAATTTCAAAGCCCCGGCGCAGGGCAAACGCCCCCTCCACCCGCTCGGCGAAGATCGAGGACAACCCCAACTGGCGGCCGAGCTCGTAGCCGACGATGACGCCGCCCATGGCCGGCGCTACCACCATGTCGATTTTATCGCCCAGGCCATCGCGAATCTTGGCCGCCAGCGCCCGACACAGGGTTTCGGCGCGGCCGGCATCCATCAGCACCCGGGCGCATTGCAGGTAGATCGGGCTGTGCAGCCCCGATGATAAAATAAAGTGCCCTTCCAGCAGCGCGCCCGCCTCGCGAAAATGGCGCAGCACCTCGTCGTGTTTCATGGCTTTTCTCTCGTTTCCCTTTTCATTCTTACCCGCGCATGCGCTCCACCGAGGTAATGACCGGCGAGGCGCGCAGCGCGGCGACAATCCCTGTCAGGTGCTTGACGTCGCGGACCTCGATATCGACGATCAGCCGGAAAAAGTCGGGATCGCGGTCAGTGATTTTCAGATTATTGATGTTCCCGCCGTCGCGGGCAACCAATTCCGCAACTTTGGCCAGCGCCCCCACCTCATTGTGAATGATAAGATCGACGCGGCCGACGAATACGTCTGCCTTTTCCCCTTCCCGCTGCCAGGACAGGTCAAGCCAGCGTTCCGGCATGTCCATGAAGGCTTCCAGCGCCTCGCAATCGATGGTGTGCACCAGCACCCCCCTGCCCGGCAGCATGACGCCAACGATGCGGTCGCCGGGCAGCGGATGGCAGCATTCGCTCAAATGCACCGCCACGCCGGGGGTTAAGCCCTTGATCGGCACCGCCAGATCACCGGCCTTGCGCTCCTTGATTTTGCCCTTGTCCCGCGCTAACGGCAGCGCCCGAGCCAAGACGGCTTTGAGCTTCAAGCCGGGAAAGATCGCTTCCAGCACCTGATTGTCGGATAAGGTGCCGGCGCCGACCTGGGTATAAAGTTCGGCCGTATCCTGAAGCTTTAATTTACCGACGGCGTTGGCCATCGCCTTGTCGGTGAATTCGCGCTCCTCGCGCTCGAAGGCGCGGCGCAGGATTTCACGGCCAAGTTCCTCGTACTCCTTGCGCTGCTGCTGCCGGACATGGCGGCGAATGGCGGAGCGCGCCTTGGCGGTGACCACGAAACTTTCCCAGCGCGGGCTGGGCGTCTGCGCCTTGGAGCGCAAAATTTCCACCTGGTCGCCGTTCTTCAGTTCCGCCCGCAGCGGCACCGGCTTGCCGTTGACCTTGGCGCCGACGCAGGTATCGCCGATCTGGGAGTGCACGGCATAAGCGAAATCCACCGGCGTCGCGCCCTTGGGCAGGGCGATCAGCTCGCCCTTGGGCGTAAAGCAGAACACCTGGTCCTGGAACATGGCGAGCTTGGTGTGTTCGAGAAATTCCTCGGGCGAGGAGGCGTGCTCCAATATTTCCAGCAATTCACGCAGCCACTTGTATTGCGTGCCGTCGACCTTGCCGGCCTTCTGCTTGTAGCGCCAGTGAGCGGCCACGCCCAGCTCGGCGATCTGGTGCATGCGCTCGGTGCGGATCTGAATCTCGATGCGCTGGCGCTCCGGTCCGATCACCGCCGTGTGCAGCGACTGGTAGCCATTCTGCTTAGGGGTTGAAATGTAGTCGTCGAACTGGCCCGGCACCGCCTGCCACTTACCATGAATGACGCCAAGCACGTCATAGCAGGTTTCCACCTTATCGACAATGACGCGAAAGGCCATAATGTCGGAAAGCTGCTCGAAGGTGATGCTGTGCCGCTCCATCTTGCGCCAGATGGAATATGGGGTTTTCTCGCGCCCGGTGATCTTGGCCTTGATGCCATGCTTATCGAGGAGGGACTTTAGCTGCTCGATGATGCGCTGGCGCAAATCCTCGCCGCCCTGGGAATGGAGAAAATTTAGCCGCGCGACAATGGATTCGCGAGCTTCCGGAAACAACTGCTCGAACGCCAGCTCTTCGAGCTCCTCTTTGATCTCGTGCATGCCGATGCGGGCCGCCAGCGGCGCATAGATATCCATGGTCTCCATGGCGATGCGACGGCGCTTTTCCGCATCCCTGATGTAATGCAGCGTGCGCATGTTATGGAGACGATCCGCCAGCTTCACCAACAGCACGCGGATGTCGTTGGACATGGCGAGCAGGAATTTGCGGAAATTCTCGGCCTGATGCACCGCCTCCGATTTCATCTCAATGCGCGACAGCTTGGTCACCCCATCGACCAGCTTGACCACTTCCTCGCCGAACAGTTCCTCGATTTCGGCGTAGGTGGCGAGGGTATCCTCAATGGTATCGTGCAACAGCGCCGTAACGATGGTGGCGCCGTCGAGCTGCATATCGGTGAGGATGCCGGCGACCTCCAAGGGGTGGGAGAAATAAGGGTCGCCGGAGGCGCGCTGCTGCGAGCCGTGGGCCTTCATGGAAAACACATAGGCGCGATTGAGCAATTGTTCATCGGCTTGCGGGTCGTAGGCGCGGACCCGCTCGACAAGCTCGTATTGCCGGATCACCTCCGCCTCTCCTGCCGATGATCAATAAAAGAACCGCCTGAGCGCGGCACGCCAAGCGCCGTCCCCATCATACGCTGATTATAGCCGCAAGGGGAGCCGGCGAGGAGACGCCGGCTGAATGGATCACTCTTCGTCGACGTCGCCTTCCTCGCCGCCAGCGTCATCGTCCTCGTCAAACTGAGCGCGCATCTGCGCCGCAGCATCCGCCATGGCGCTGCCGGCGAACCCTTCGCCCTCGCCCGCCTTGCGGCCGGCCAGCAGCAACGACATATCGGGCTCTTCTTCCGGCTCATCGACCTCGACATGCTTTTGCATGCTGCCGATGATGGTTTCGCGCATGGCATCCGGCATGACCTTGTCCTCGGCGATCTCGCGCAGGGCGACCACCGGGTTTTTGTCATTGTCGCGATCGAGATGAAGCGGCGAGCCGGATGAGATCTGCCGCGCCCGCTGCGCGGCCATCAGCACCAGTTCAAACCGGTTCGGGACTTTTTCTACGCAATCTTCGACAGTTACACGCGCCATGGCGTTCGATCCTTCAGGCCAAAAAGTCGCTTAGGAAACCCAGGCTTATACAGGCTTGAGTTACCCCTGTAAAGGGCGCACCACCTCGCTTTCCGGCAGCTTGGCCAGCAGCTTGGCCAGCATCTCGCCAACCCCCTCGCCGGTTACCGGATGCCGCCAATCGGGGGCCACATCGAGGAGGGGCAGGAGGACGAAACGGCGCTCGTGGAGCCGGGGGTGAGGCAGGCGAAAGGCATTGGCGGGGGCCGAAGCCCAGCTATCCCGGTCGGGCAGGATCTGCCCGTCCACCGCCAACAAGTCCAGGTCCAAGAGTCGCGCCTCCCAGCGGGTCTTGCGCACGCGCCCGAATTCACGCTCGATATCGTGTAAAATTTTAAGTATATTCAATGGCTTGAGTGATGTTTCCAGGGCTGCAACGCCGTTGATGAACCAGGGTTGATCGGATTTTGGCACCGGCTCGCTTTCAAACCAACGCGAGCGGGCGGCCAGCGGACCGATGCGATCCGCCAGGGCCGCCAACGCCGCCTGCAGGGTTGCCTGAGGTGGGCCGAATCGGGGCGACGGCAGGTTGGCTCCTAAAGCAACAAACGCGAGCGCCATCAAATTCCTCATTCGCGGGATATCAGCCTGGACAGGCCGCCCTGTGGTCGGCTAAGCCTATACCTCATCCGGGGTGCAGGCTCAAAGACTCCGGGCGATTATTTTTGACGCCGATATTTTAAAGGAATTAACCCCATGCCCCAGCAAACCGACGAATTCGGGTTCCATCCTTCTGACCGCATCGCCCTCTTCATCGACGGCGCCAATCTTCATGCCGCCGCCCGGGTCTTGAAGATCGACGTGGATTTCCGCCGCCTGCGCAGCTTCTTTGTCACCCGCGGCAGGTTCATCCGCGCCTTCTATTACACCGCGCTCCTGGAAGAGGGCGATTACTCGCCGTTGCGGCCGCTGGTCGACTGGCTCGACTACAACGGCTATCAGGTGGTGACCAAGCCGGCCAAGACGTTTACCGACAGCGAAGGTCAGCGGCGCATTAAGGGCAATATGGATGTGGAGATGGCCGTCGACATCATGGATTTCGTCGCCCACGCCGATCACATCGTGCTGTTTTCCGGCGACGGCGATTTCCGCCGCCTGGTGGAGGCGGTGCAGTGGAAGGGCGCCCGCGTCACGGTGGCCAGCACCACCCGCGGCGCGCCTTCGCTGGTATCCGACGAGTTGCGCCGACAGGCTGACGGCTTCATCGAACTCGATGATATCCGCGACGATATCTCGCGCGAGATTAACGGCGAGGCCGAGGACGCGTGACGTCACGTTTCACGCCGCGCCGCGCCGAGCGCGATCCGCCCAAGGATTGTGGTTTATGTCCCCGCCTGGCGGCGTTTCGCGAAGGCAACCGAGCGACCTTTCCCGATTGGTACAATGGCGCGGTGCCGGCGTTCGGCGGCGCTGATCCTCGGCTTCTGGTGGTCGGCCTCGCTCCGGGGTTGAAAGGCGCCAACCGCACCGGACGGCCGTTCACCGGCGACTACGCCGGCGATCTTCTTTATCCCACTTTGTTAAAATTCGGGTTCGCCCGCGGATGCTACGGCGCCGATCCCGGCGATGGCCTGAAGCTCGTCAGTGCGGTGATCACCAACGCGGTGCGCTGCGTGCCGCCGGAAAACAAACCGACGCCCGAAGAAGCGCGCACCTGCGGCCGTTTTCTGAAGGCCGAGATCGCCGGCTATGGACATCTTAAAGCGATCCTGGCGCTCGGCCGCGTGGCCCATGAGGCGACGCTGCGCGCCCTTGACCTTAAACTCTCAGCTTACGGCTTCGCGCACGGCGCGGTTCATGACCTGCCTGGCGGCCAGCGTCTTTATGACAGCTTTCATTGCTCGCGCTACAACACCAATACCGGCCGGCTGACCAGGGAAATGTTCGAGTCGGTGGTGGCTGACATTCGCCGCCATTTGCCTTAGCCGCACTTCCATTCCATAGAGACCGTCATCGCGAGGCGCTGCAAGCGCCGTGGCGATCCATAAAACAAAACTGGATTGCTTCGCCCCTCCTGCCGGTGCGAAGCCGAGGCGGCTTCGCTTCGGTGAAGGCAGGTCGGGGCTCGCAATGACGATTTTATGTTATTCACTAGTTAATGGTTAGCCGTAGTCCTTCACCAGCCGCGCCTTCTGGCGTTCCCAGTCGCGCTTGGCGATGGTCTCGCGCTTATCGTGCGCGGCCTTGCCGCGGGCCAGCCCCAGCTCCACCTTGGCGCGGCCGCGATCGTTGAAATAGATCGACAGCGGCACCAGGGTATAGCCCTTGCGGTCGGACGCCGCGCCCAGCTTGTTGATCTCCCGGCGATGCAGCAGGAGCTTGCGCGGCCGCCTCGAATCGTGATTGAAGCGGTTGCCGTGGGTATATTCCGGGATGTGGGCGTTGACGAGGTAAATGTCGCCGTCGCGCATGTCGGCATAGGCTTCATTGATGTTGGCCTGGCCGGCGCGCAGCGATTTGACTTCGGTGCCGACCAGCATGATGCCCGCCTCCACCGTATCATCGATAAAGTAGTTGTGGCGCGCCTTGCGGTTTTCCGCGACCTTGCGGCGCGCGCGCTCGGGAGCGGCCATGACCAACCTCGCTTGCGGTCCGTTCAGCCGAGAAGGCCGACGGCGCTAAGGGCGGATTTTACCACTTCCCTGGTGCGTTCGGAAACCGGCGCCATGGGCAGCCGCATATCGGGCGCGCATAACCCTAGGAGGCTGGCCGCGTATTTCACCGGGCCGGGGCTGGTTTCGACGAACATGGCGTCATGAAGGATAGCCAGCTTGTCTTGCAGTTGGAGCGCCTTTGCAAAATCGCCCTTCAACGTCGCCGCCTGGAATTCGGCGCAGAGTTTCGGCGCAATATTGGACGTCACCGAAATGCAGCCCCGCCCGCCGTGAGCATTAAAGCCCAGCGCGGTAATATCCTCTCCCGACAGCATCAGAAAATCAGGGCCGCAGGCGCGGCGCTGCCGGGTCGTCCGCGCCACATCGCCGGTGGCGTCCTTGACGCCGATGATGCGCGGCAAGTCATTATTGAGGCGGGCCATGGTGTCCACCGTCATGTCGACCACCGAGCGGCCGGGAATATTGTAGATGATGATCGGCAGCGGAACGGCGTCATGGAGCGCCTTGAAGTGCTGATAGAGCCCCTCCTGGGTGGGTTTGTTGTAGTAAGGCGTGACGATCAGGGCGGCATCCGCCCCGGCCTTTTGGGCATGTTCCATCAGGCCGATGGCTTCGTCGGTCGAATTAGAGCCGCAGCCAGCGATCACCGGCACGCGCTTCTTGGCCACCTCGATGCAAATCTCGGTCACCCGGCGATGTTCATCGTGGCTCAAGGTCGGCGACTCGCCGGTGGTGCCGCAAGGCACCAGCCCGTTGGTGCCTTGCGCAATCTGCCGCTCGACCAGCTTGGCAAAGGCATCCTCATCCACTTTGCCGTTGCGAAAGGGGGTAATGAGGGCGGTGATCGAGCCCGTAAACATCGGTCGCTCCTGAAATTGACGAAAAGATCAGGGCGAACATACGGTTTCAAGGCCGCTCGGGCAAGTCATTGACCATCAATAAAAAGGCGGCCGGTGGGGCCGGCCGCCTTTTGTCCTGACGAGGAGGGGGTTATTCGTCGTCAGGCATGTCGGGGGGAGGCATCATGCCGGAGCCGGGGCCATAGCCGCTCTTCATGCGGCGGTCGTCGGACGACAGCTTGCCGTCCTTGTTGCGGTCCATCATCATGAACGCCTTATCGCCGGCAGCGGAAAATTCCTCCTGGGAAATCTTGCCGTCGCCATTGCCGTCAAAACGTGAAAAGGCCTGATCCTGCATCATTCTGCGGTGGCGCTCCCGCTCGCTGTCCCAATGCTTGATCATTTCTTCTTTGCTGACGACGCCATCCTTATTGGCGTCGGCATCGGAAAATTTCGAGCCGTGATGGGCGGTAAACTCGCTTTTGTCGATCACGCCGTCCTTGTTGGCGTCGACCGCCTGCATCATCATCGCGCCCATGCCGTGCTTGCCGGACATTTTGCCGCCCGGCTGGAACGCCGCCGCCGGCAAGGCAAGAAGGCTGACGGCCGAGGCCAGAAGTATGTATCGAAAGGTCATAGTTACCTCCTAAGGTTCAAGGCCCTCTCCCGATAGCGGCAACGCCGCTCCTATCGGACATTATACGCCTAAGCCGGGCATTTGCCTGCGCCGAACCTTATAAAAAAACCGTTGCAGGAGCCGATCGATCGCCAACCCTCCTCCGCCCCGGGAGACCAGGAGCAATAGCGCGCCCATCCACAAGGCGTGAACGAGCCATAACTCAGGGTAGACAAAGATCTGGATGACAAGGGTCATCCCCAAGAGAACCAAGGCTGACAGACGGGTAAAAAGGCCCAGGAGGACGGATAGAGAAAAGGTTAGCTCGGCGGCAGTGGCAAGATAGGCGGCCAGGATCGGCGGCAATAGCGGCACTTGATACTCATGCTCAAAAAGGTAGAAAGCGTTCGCGCTGATACTCCACCCAAACGACAGGACAGCCGGGATTTGCGCCAGGAGATGGTCGGCGGGAGACTTGTCGAAAATAATCTTGGTCATTGCCGAAGCCCAGAAAACGCCAAAAACACCAATCCGCACCAACAGCGCCGTCAGCCCATAGGGTACCCTTTCGGCAGCGGCAACACCTTTGTCATAAAGAGATTTTATCTGATTAATCATGGGAATCTGCCTGTTCTGCCACCCCCACCGGGGCAGCGGACGTAAAGAGACCGGCTGTCAGCAGGTTGGCCAGCAGCCGCTCGATGGCGAGGGCCGGTGACGCCGATAATCCGGCATCAAGCGCTTGACCCAAGGGCTCGCCCCTTACCAGAGCCTCGACCACCACAAAGCCGGCGGCATCAAAAGATAGAACCTCCACCGTCCGGCGCGGCCGTACCACGACAAGATAAGCCGCTCGATCTTCAATTCTGACCTCTGTAGCCGGGCCGCCTTCCTGGTGGATGCGCCAAATCTGGTCGACGGCGAAAGGCGAACGCACCAGCATCAAGCTCGGATGAGTCGTGAAGACCAGATCGGCCGGAGGTGAAGGCAAAGCAGCCGCCAGCCCTGCCGCCTCCAGGGGCTCGGCGTTGGCAGCATGATAGGCGCGATGCACCGCCCATTCGAGCCGCGCCACATCGCCAAGATAGGAAATGCCGGCGGACGCCGGCAGGGCGTCGAGAAAATCCGGAAAGTCTCGCCCATAATCGAGCAGCACCGGCGAGCGAGGCGGCATTTGGGTGATGAACATTCGCGCGGTGTGGGCAAAAAAATCGTCACCCACCAGCATTCTGGCCACGGGAAAGACGCCGCCCAACGCCTCGCGCAACAGCACCCGGGTATTGTTGCGGTGAATATCGAAAAAGGGCTCGCTGGCCGGGGTAAGCCAGGGACAAGCCTGCGGCGATGCCGCCAGCACGGCGCGGGCGAACTGCTCTTGCAAGCCGTACAGCGCCATCATGATGTCTCTTCCCGACAGGTCTGGAGATAACGGTCGGCCATTTCGGCTTCGGCCAGAAGAGTCGCCAGCGGCGGCACATCAGTATCCCACTCGACCAACGTCGGGCGCGGGCCGAAGCGCCATAGCGCTTCGGCGTAAAGCCGCCACACGGCATCGCAGACCGGAGAGCCATGATCGTCGATACGCACCTCTCGTCCGTCGCGCCGAGACAACGCATGACCAGCGAGGTGAATCTCCTCCACCCGCTCACCGGGCACCGCCATCAGGTAATGGCGAGGATCGAACCCCAAATTCATGGCGCTGACATAGATATTATTGACGTCCAGGAGGAGGCCGCAGCCGGTGCGCTGGCTAAGTTCGGATAAGAATTCGGGCTCCGGGATCGGCGAATGCTGAAAGGCAATGTAGGTGCTGGGATTCTCCACCAGAATGCGCCGCCCTAACGCGCTTTGCACCGCGTCAACATTGGCGCAGACAATGTTGAGCGCCTCTTCCGTCAGCGGCAACGGCAAAAGATCGTTTAGATAAACGCCGCCAGCAACGCTCCATGACAAATGATCGGATACCAGCGTCGGTTCATAGCGGTGCGCCAAATCCCGCAGCCGCCGCACATGCCTCGCATCAATGCCCTCTGCGCTGCCCAATGACAAGCCGACGGCGTGAAAAGACAGATCATACTCTTGACGAATTGCATTCAATTGAACATGCGGCGGTCCGCCATCCCCCATGTAATTCTCCGGATGCGCCTCAAGCCAGCCGATGGCGGGACGATGTTCGATTATTTCAAGAACATGGGGAGCGCGCAGACCAATGCCGGCCACGGGTGGCAATATCGGCGGGAATGGTGCATCCGGGCTCCCCATGACGTTATGTTCCTTAAGCCTGTGGCGCGGTGGTGCTGCCGTTGACGAGTTTATCGCAGGTGCCTTTGGGTACTAGAATCCAGGCTCCCTTATCGCCATCAGCCTTGGCGGTGCCGGCGCAAGAATTAAAGCCCGTGGAGGCGCAGTCATTCTTGCCGGCCTTGGCGATGCCATAACATTTTTCCATATCCTTATCAGCGCCGGCCTGCGCTGCTGATGCCATACTTAAGGCCGCCATCAAGGCGGAAGTTGCAATCAACCCCGATCTTACAACCATACGATTGCTCATGTTCATCTCTCCATTTGTGCAAGGAACGGCCCCCCTTGGGCCGCGACAATGGAGAGAATAACGAGGGATCGGCGACGCCTCGAATCACAATACATCACGACCTCGCGTGAAGTTTTCAAGCGAGGGATAGAGCCATAAGGCCGCAATTATCCTATAGATTACCCGCCACGACGCTTTGGAGCCTGCTCACCGCCTCCTCACCGTGCCGTGAGGTTTCTATTTTAATGCGTCATCAGCACCGGTATGACGGCCGCCTCGACCACGTCCTGGGTGACGCCGCCGAGAATGAGCTCGCGCAGGCGACTGTGGGAATAGGCGCCCATGACCAGAAGATCGGCGCTCAAGCTTTCCGCCGCTTTCAGGATGGTTTTGCCGTCCGACAGCCCCTCCTCGCGAGTCTGCACCGTATCAGCGCTGATGCCATGCCATGCCAGGCTATCCACCAGATCCTTGGCCGACGGCCCATCCAGCTCCTCGCCATCGACGGTCAGCACCATCACCCGTTTGGCCTGCTCCAGGAACGGCAAGGCGGCGGCCACCGCCCGCGTCGCCTCGACGCCGCCGTTCCAGGCGATCGCCACCGTGCTGCCGATGGCCTTGGGCATGACAGGGGGCAGCATCAGCACCGGCCGGCCGGAGTTGAACAACAGGCCCTCCAGCACGTCGATGCGGTTTTCCAGATCGTTGGCCTCGGGTCGCGGGGCCACGGCCAGGTCATGCACCCGCCCTTCGACGCCATAGCGATAGTCGAAGCTGCCCAAGGACTCACGCCACGCCGCCGAGGGCGTCGCCCCCCGCGCCGCGTGATCCACCACCTTGATCCCTGCAGACTTGACCACGGCATCGAACACGGCGCGCACCGCCAGCGCCCGCTCCTTGGCAACTTTCTCAGCATTTTCAGATATTTGCACCAAGAGCTCCGCCGGCGTCGGGCCGATCACATAGGGCATGATGCCGGTGGTATCGAAGCGTACATGAACGGCGCTGATGTGGGCATTGAACATCCGGGCAAGGATCACCGCCCCTTCCAGGGCGATCTTGGCCGACCGCTCATAGGCCATCGGCGCGAGGATTGTACGAAATGACATGGGCGCTCCTTCCTCGTTGGTGCTGCCCAGCCATTCTAGTCGGTTGCGGCGCATCCGTCATGATCGAAATCAAGCCCTTACGCGAAGGTACGGGCTGCCCTATGAGGCAAGCTTCGGATTCAGGCCGCTAGCGGCTCGGTAACGGCGCAGGCGATGGCGTGGGCGAGAAGGGCGGCGGCGATGACGTCGCTCCAATGGTGCTTATCCGCATCGACCCGGCTGGCGGCCACCGCAACGGCGGCAATATAAGCCGGGATCGCGCGGGTAAAGCCATAACGGCAGTGGAGATAGGACGCCCCGGCAAAGGCCCGGGTGGCGTGGCCCGACGGAAAGGACAGGTCATTGCTGCCGTCCGGCCGCAGCCGGCGCACGACCCGTTTCAAGCCATCGGTCACCGCAACGGAGACGGCATAAGCAGTCGTCAGCCGCGCCAGGCCCTCGCCATCGTTGCGATAGATGGCAACCGCGCCGGCGATGGCGGGAATTGCGATTGCCGCGACATCGCCATAGGTCTCAAAAGCCCCACCGGCATGCGCCTTAGCGCTGAACAACACCAACGCCAGAACCAGGAATACCCGCCGCCACCTCATACGCCGTTCCCTTACTGCATCCACTCACGGTAGGGGAACGGTGTGCTGCTGCCAAGCCTCGACGTAATAAAGCGTGTTTAAAGCACAATCAGAATAGCCCCCCGCAACCAAAATATGCGCTAAATGTGTATGGCCCGACCGAAGGCGGCAAGCGACGCTTCCGCGAAGGCTTCGGTCAGCGTCGGATGCACATGGATCGTGCCGGCAATATCATCGAGCCGCGCCCCCATTTCCAAGGCCAGTGCGAATTCGCCAGAGAGCTCCGCCACATGGGCGCCCACGGCGTGAATGCCGAGAATGACCTGGCTTTCCTTGTCGGCGGTGACGCGCACGAAGCCGCCGTCCGCGCCTGCTTCCATGGAAAGCGCGCGGCCGCTGGCGGCAAAGGGAAACTTGCCCACCACCACCTCGACGCCTTTTTTCTTCGCCTCGTCGGGTGTCAAACCGACGCCCACCACCTCAGGCTCGGTAAAACAGACGGCGGCGATCGCCACCGGATCAAAGGCGCGGCGATGGCCGGCGATGATCTCGGCCACCATTTCGCCCTGAGCGGACGCCTTGTGCGCCAGCATCGGCTCGCCCACCAAGTCGCCGATCGCCCATACGTTCTTCATCGACGTACGGCACATCTTGTCCACCTTGACGAAGGGGCCGTTCATATCCACCGCCATGTTTTCCAAGCCCCAGCCTTCGGTATTGGGACGGCGGCCGACGGTGACCAGCACCTTATCGACGCTCAGACGATGCTCCGCGCCATTTTTGTCAGCAAAAACAAGATTGGTTTTGCCCTTCTTTTCCTCCAGCCCGCGCGCCTTGGCTTCTAGATGCACCTCAACGCCGTGCTTCTTCAACCATTGTTCAATGGGCCGAGTAAGTTCCTTGTCATATAGCGGCAGGAGGCGATCGAGCGCCTCCACGAACGTCACCTTGGCCCCCAGCTTGCGGTAGGCAATGCCGAGCTCCAACCCAATGTAACCCGCGCCGATAACGGCAAGATGAGTGGGCGTCTCGGCCAAATCCAGCGCTTCGGTTGAGGAAATGACATTGCCGCCGAACGGCAGGAACGGCAACTCCACCGCCCGCGATCCGGTGGCCAAAATGACGTGCTCCGCCGTGATGGTCAGCATACCATCCGCCGTTCTGACATCGCAGGTCTTGCCGTCGCGAAACGTCGCCCAGCCGGTGACGCGCTCCACCTTGGCTTTTTTCAGCAACGCCTCGACGCCAGCGTTCAGGCGCGCCACCACCTCATTCTTCCACGCCACCAATTTCTTCATCTCGAGGATAGGCGGCTTATCCAAGCGAATACCCAGATGGCCTGCGCCGACGTGGGCCTGCATGGCTTCATACTTACCGGCGGCGTGGATTATTGCTTTTGACGGAATGCAGCCGCGAATGAGACAGGTGCCGCCGACCCGATCGGCCTCGACGATCACCGTATCAAGCCCCAACTGACCGGAGCGGATGGCCGCCACGTAGCCGCCGGGACCGCCCCCGACGACGAGGACCTTGCATGTTCTGATATTGGTCATGATTTCACTCGATGAAAATGGCGGCGGGTTGTTCGAGAAGTCCCTTGATCTCCTGCACCAGATTGGCGGCGTCGGCGCCATCAATGATGCGGTGATCGAAGGAAGAGGATAGATTCATCATCCGGCGGATGACGATCTGGCCGTTTCTCACCACCGGGCGGTCCACCGCGTTGTTGACGCCGATAATGGCCACTTCCGGCAGGTTGACGATGGGCGTCGAGACGATGCCGCCCAATTTGCCCAAGCTGGAAATGGTGATGGTGGAGCCGCTGAGATCATCGGCTTTCGCCCTGTTGTCCCGCGCCGCGTCGGCGAGGCGCGCCAATTCCGCCGCCGCCTGCCAGATATCAAGCGCTTCGACATGCTTGACCACCGGCACTTTTAGCCCGGCGTCGGTTTGCGTCGCGATGCCGATATGCACGGCGTCATATTGCAACAGCTTGCCGCCGGCTTCATCATAATGGGCGTTGGCTTGCGGCACACGGCGAAGCGCCTTGACTAGCGCCAGCATAAGAAAGGGCAGCAATGTCAGCTTCGGCCGATCGGCGTACTGCGCATTCAGATGCTGCCGTAATTCTTCCAGCGCGGTGATGTCCACCTCTTCCACATAGGTAATATGCGGAATGTTGCGTTTGGCAAGCTGCATGCGTTCGGCGATCTTGCGACGCAGGCCGATGATCGGCACTTCCGTAACCGTCGTGCGCTTCCGCCGACCGCCGCTGACCGCCAACCGTCCGCCGCCGGCGATGAAGGCATCAAGATCGGCATGGGTAATGCGTCCCGCCGGGCCGCTGCCGGGCACGTTGCTAAGATCAATATCCTTCTCCAAGGCGCGCAGCCGCACCGCCGGCGAAGCCAGCGGCCGGCCGCGATGGGTCGCAACTGGTTTCGCATTTGGCGCTGGTCTTGCTGCAAGCGCGGGCGCAGGCCCAGGCTCAACGAGCGTCGGCGCGGGCTTGGCCTCCGCCATCGCCGGCTTTTTCTCGACCGCCGCCACATCCGTTTCGAATACGATCAAGTCGGAACCGACGGGAATGCGATCCCCCGCCTTGCCGGTGATGGATTGCACCACACCCGCCACCGGTGAGGTGATTTCCACCGTGGCTTTTTCCGTCATCACGTCAACCAGGTGCTGGTCTTCCGCCACCGTGTCGCCGGGCGCCACATGCCAGGCGGCGATTTCCGCTTCCACCACCCCTTCGCCGATATCCGGCAGCTTGAAGACGTATGTTGCCATGTCAGTTTCCCAAAACGCGGTTGATGGCCTCGATGATGCGGCCCTGCCCCGGAAAATATTCCCACTCGTGGGCGTGCGGATAAGGCGTGTCGTAACCCGTCACCCGGACGATGGGCGCTTCCAAGGACCAGAAGCATTCTTCCTGAATTTCAGCGATCAGCTCCGCGCCGAAGCCGCCGGTGCGCGGCGCTTCGTGCACCACCACGCAGCGCCCGGTGCGCGTCACCGACGAGGCGATGGTATCCATGTCATAAGGCAGCAATGTTTTAAGGTCGATGACTTCGGCGTCCACGCCCAGCCGCTCCACAGCGGCCAACGCCACATGCACCATGGTGCCATAGGCCAAGATGGTCAACGCATTACCGGGGCGCACGATCTCCGCCTTGCCGATCGGCACGGTATAACGACCGTCCGGCACCTCACCCTTGGGATGCCCGCGCCAGCTTTGCGAGGTCGCCTGATGGTCGCCGAAAAACGGCCCGCCATAAAGCCGTTTGGGCTCGAAAAAGATCACCGGGTCGTTGTCCTCGATGGCGGAAATCAACAGCCCCTTAGCGTCATAGGGGTTGGACGGCATCACCACTTTCAAGCCGGGTACGTGGACGAAAATCGCCTCCGGGCTTTGGCTGTGGGTCTGGCCGCCGCGAATGCCGCCGCCGCACGGCGTGCGGATGGTCACCGGCGCGGTAAACTCCCCGGCTGAGCGATAGCGCAGCCGCGACAGCTCACTGACGATCTGATCGTAGGCCGGATAAATATAATCGGCGAATTGAATTTCCGCCACCGGACGCAAACCATTAACGCCCATGCCGATGGCGGCGGCGATGATGCCGCCTTCGGCGATGGGCGTATCGAACACCCGCGCCGAGCCATATTTTTTCTGCAAGCCATCGGTGGCGCGAAAGACGCCGCCGAAATAGCCGACATCCTCGCCGAACACCAACACATTAGGATCGTGGTCAAGTTCGGTATCGAGGGCGGAATTGATCGCCTGCACCAGGCTCATCTGCGCCATGTCTTACACTCCATGGGCTTGGCGCTGGCGGCGCAAATGACGCGGCATGTCTTCGTAAACATCCTCGAACATGGTCTTGACCGGCGACCACGGGCCTTCGTGCAGCGTGCCGTAAGAAATTGCTTCCTTGTAGGCCTTGGCGACGCTCTCCTTCAGCTCGCTTTCCAGCCGCAGATGATCCTCCTCCGACCACGCGCCGCGACCAATCAGATGATCCTTCAAGCGCTTTAAGGGATCGCCCAGCGGCCAGGCGGCGGCTTCGTCCTTGGGGCGATAGCGACTGGCGTCGTCGCTGGTGGAATGGTCGCCGGCGCGGTAGGTGAAGGCTTCAATCAGCGTCGGGCCATGGCCGGCGCGAGCGCGCGCCGCAGCCCACTCGGTCGCCGCATAAAGCGCGAGAAAATCGTTGCCGTCGACGCGCAAGCCGGGGATGCCGTAGCCGATGGCGCGAGCGGCAAAGGTGGTGCGCGCGCCGCCGGCGATGTTCTGATGGCTCGATATGGCCCACTGGTTGTTGACCACGTTCAAGATCACCGGCGCGTTGTAATTAGCGGCAAAGGTCATCGCATGATGAAAATCGAGCGTCGCCGAGCTGCCGTCGCCCAGCCAGGAAATGGCAACATCATCGGTATCCTTATAGGCCGCCGCCATGGCCCAACCGACGGCCTGACAAAACTGCGTCGCCACATTACCCGACACGCCGAAGAAATTGCCTTCCTTCCACGAATAATGAATGGGCAACTGCCGGCCCTTCAGATTGTCGCGGGCATTGGACAAGCAATGACACATCATGTCGACAAGTTCGCGGCCGCGGGCGATGAGCGCGCCCTGCTGACGGTAGGAGGGGAAAATCATGTCGCTGGCGCGCAGCGCCATGGTCTGGGCGATGGCCACCGCCTCCTCCCCCGCCGCCTTCATGTAGAAGGACAGCTTGCCTTGGCGTTGCAGCGCGTTCATACGCTCATCGTAGATGCGCAGCAAGGTCATCAAGCGCAGGCCCTGGCGCAGGGTGTCGACGGACAGTTTCGCCGCCCACGGCCCCACCGCTTGGCCCTCGTCGTCCAGGACGCGAATGAGGCCAAAGGCGAGATCGTGAATATCCATCGGATCAACATCGATGGCGGGCTTGTTCGCCGCGCCGGCGGGCTGCAGCTTCAAGGCGCTGAAATCCGGCCGTTCACCGGGGCGGCGGGGCGCATCCGGCAGCTGAAATCTGCCGTGGGGCGGGGTGGGAGGAACAAACCGACGTGCCGTTTTCATGGAGGCGCCGCATCCCTTTCCAATTGGGTGGAACCGATAGACCCCCTGATTATACGGCGAATCATGAAAAATAGGATTGCGATCAATAGCCTCAATCTGGTACATTTTAGGAAATTATCCTAATAAATATTAGGATTATAGGATGAATATTTATGGATGAGCTGGACTGGAAAATCATACGAGCTCTGCAAGCCGAACCCGACATCAAGGTCAAGGAGCTCGGCGAGCGCATCGGCTTGAGCCATACCCCCACCTGGCGACGGATCAAACAATTGGAGGAGGACGGCGTCATCCTCGGCCGCCAAATGGTGCTGAATGCCGCCGCCTTGGGCCTCGACATTCATGTCTTCGCCCGGGTGCAATTGAAGCAGCACGACGAAGAGACGCTGACCACTTTCGAGGAAGCGGTGCGCGGCCGGCCGGAGGTCATCACCTGCTATTCCATGAGCGGCGAATTCGACTATCTCCTCCACGTCATCGCTCGCAGCGTGCGCGAGTATGAAATGCTGTTGAAGCAGGTGCTTCTCCATCTGCCCGGCGTATCTCATGTCAATTCCAGCTTCGCCTTGAAGGAAGTCAAGAACGTCACCACATTGCCGATTTGACCAAGACTGGATTGCCACGCCGCCTAATGTCGGCTCGCAATGACCCTTTCATTCTTCCACGTCATCGCGAGCGAAGCGTGGCGATCCAGTATTCTTCACCATATTCATCACATTGCCTCCGTTACCCGCCGCAGCGCCTCAGTGACGCGCGCCGGCCCTGGAAAATAATCCCACTCCAGCGCGTGCGGGTACGGCGTGTCGTATCCCGTCACCCGCTCGATGGGCGCTTCCAGGTGGTAAAAACAATGTTCCTGAACCAGCGCCGACAATTCGGCGCCAAAACCGCTGGTGCGCGTGGCTTCATGAACGATGACGCATCGGCCGGTTTTCTCCACCGAGGCAACGATGGCGTCAATATCGACAGGAATGAGCGTGCGCAGATCAATGACCTCGGCATCGATGCCGCTCTCCTCCACGGCGGCAAGCGCCACGTGCACCATGGCGCCATAGGCGATCACAGTCGCAGCGCTACCCGGCCGCGCAATCGCCGCCTTGCCCAACGGAACGGTGTAATAATCCGCCGGCACCTCGCCTTGGGGATGCTTCGCCCATGGCAGCGTCGGCTTGTCGTGATGGCCATCAAAGGGGCCGTTGTAAAGCCGCTTAGGCTCGAAGAAGATCACCGGGTCGTCATCCTCGATGGCGCTGATGAGGAGTCCCTTGGCGTCATAAGGGTTGGACGGGATGACGGTTTTCAAGCCGCAGACATGGGTGAAAATACCTTCCGGGCTTTGGCTGTGCGTCTGCCCGCCGTAAATGCCGCCGCCGCACGGGGCGCGCACCGTCAATGGCGCGGTGAACTCGCCGCCCGAGCGATAGCGCAGCCGCGCCGCCTCGGAAATCAATTGATCGGCCGCCGGATAGATGTAATCGGCGAACTGAATTTCCGCCACCGGGCGCAGACCGTAAACGCTCATCCCCACCGCCGCGCCCAAAATGCCCGCCTCGGCGATGGGCGTATCGAATACGCGATGCCGGCCATGCTTTTTCTGCAAGCCATCGGTGCAGCGAAAGACGCCGCCGAAATAGCCCACGTCCTCGCCCAGGACTACGACGTTGGGATCGCGCGCCAGCATGATATCCATGGCGGAGTTTAAGGCCTGGATCATGGTCATCGCCGGCATGATCTAAACTCCGCTTTCCTGACGCTGACGCCGCAGGTTCCAGGGCATGTCCTTGAACACGTCCTCGAACATGGTTTTGGCGCTGTGGTGCGGTCCTTTGTCCAGCGTGCCGTAGCTTTCCGCTTGCCTGCCGGCGGCGCGCACTTCTTCGATCAGTTCACTCTCCAACTGCACGTGGCGTTCCTCCGACCATTGGCCGAGAGAGATCAGATGTTGTTTCAAGCGCGCAATGGGATCGCCCAGCGGCCATTGCCGCGCTTCCTCCGCCGGTCGGTATTTCGACGGATCATCGCTGGTGGAATGTGGCGCGGCGCGGTAGGTGAAAAGCTCGATCAAGGTCGGCCCCACATGGGTCCGCGCCCGCTCGGCCGCCCATTGGGTGACAGCATAAACCGCCAGGAAATCATTGCCGTCGACGCGCAACGCCGGAATGCCGAAGCCGATGGCGCGGGAGGCAAACGTCGTCGCCTCGCCGCCGGCGATGCCCTGAAACGATGAGATCGCCCACTGATTGTTGACCACATTCAAAATCACCGGCGCGCGGTAGACCGAGGCGAAGGTCAGCGCATGATGAAAGTCGCCTTCCGCCGTCGCGCCCTCGCCGATCCATGCCGCCGCGATGCGGCTGTCACCTTTGATCGCCGCGGCCATGGCCCAGCCCACGGCCTGGCTGTATTGAGTGGCGAGATTGCCGGAAATGGAAAAGAACCCAGCCTCGGCGCTGGAATAAAATACCGGCATCTGCCGGCCCTTCAGGCGATCCTGGGTATTAGAGTAAACTTGATTCATCATATCCACGAGCGGCCAGTCGCGAGCGATCAACAATCCCTGCTGGCGATAGGTGGGAAACAGCATATCGGCGCGATTGAGCGCCATGGCCTGGGCTGACGCCACCGCCTCCTCGCCGGTGCATTTCATATAAAACGAGGTCTTGCCCTGACGCTGGGCGCGGTACATGCGATCGTCATAAGCCCGGGTCAGCATCATGACGCGCAAGCCCCGCCTTAAAGTGTCGGCGTCAAGCTTCGGATCCCATGGCCCCACCGCCCTGCCCTCCCCATCCATCACCCGGATGAGATCTTCGGCGAATGGCCGCAGCTCGCGAGCCGAAGCATCAACGGCCGGCCGAGCCTGACGCCCGGCCTCGGGAATGGCCAAGGTGCTGAAATCCGCTGGCTCGCCGGGGCGGGCCTTGGGCTCGGGAACGTGCAGATAGGGGCGCGGCGGTTTGCCAGTGCGCCTTAAGGAACGAACGTTACTCATCGCCCATGGCCCAATCTAGGAATATCAATATATTATGGACCATATTTTGTGAAAATATTTCCCTATTGTTCAAGAATTGGTATATATTTGGGGAAAATTTTCCATTTTATATAGGATATTCAGGATAAATGACCGTTACATTGGATGCCCTGGACGTCAAGATTCTGGAGCTTTTGCAACAAGACGTCACCCTGCCGGTGGCTGACCTGGCGGAGCGGGTCGGATCTTCAAAGTCCGTCTGCTGGCGGCGCATCCAGCGGCTGGTCGATACCGGGATCATCCAGTCCCGGGTGGCGATCCTCGACCCCAAGAAAATCGGTCTCGACCTGATGGTGTTCGCCCACGTCAAAATGAACCGCCACAGCCTGGACGTGCTGCCCCGCTTCGTCGAGGCGGTGCGCCGTTACCCGCAGGTGATGGAATGCCACACCTTGATGGGGGATGTCGATTTTCTGCTCAAGATCGTGGTGACCAATGTGGAGGAGTATGAGGACTTCTTCTGGCACAAGCTGTCGCGCATCGAGGGGGTGCAGGAAGTCAGCTCCTCGATCTCCCTCACCAAGTTTGTTTACAAGACTGACCTGCCGCTGGGGCAACTGAAGAGCTAGACCCTTCTTCAAGCGGGCTTGCGCGCCGGCCATAACTGGTGTGTAATTAAAGCGCACAGAAGGCTGACGGGTTTGCTGGACCCGCCGGCGGGGAGCAGGGAAGATGGCCAGCGGGGCGCGGGAAGGGTGGTCCGCCCTTTTCCGTGAGCATAACGAGACTTTGATCCGATTCTTGACCCGCCGCCTCGGCAACGAGGCCGACGCGGCCGATGTCGCGCAGATAACGTTCACCAAGCTTCTAGGCATTCCCAACCCATCGGTGATCGCCAACCCACGCTCCTATATGTTCCGAGTAGCGGTCAATTCGGCCACCGACTATATGCGGCAGCGCAAGCGCCAGAACAACCAAATCGGCGAGCTTAGCCGTCACCAGCAGACGACCTTGCAGCCTGCTCCTTCCGCCCTGGAACGGGAGGCCGAGGCGGAATTGGAAGCCAAGCAGCGCCTGGAGGTGATCCGCGAGGCCCTGCAGGATCTTTCCCCCAAATGCCGCTGGGCCTTCATCGAACACCGGTTCAGCCGCAAAACCTATGCGGAAGTCGCCCGCGAATTGGGCGTTTCCCAAAATATGGTGGAGCGCTACATCATTGACGCCATGGCGCAAATTCGTCGCCGGCTGAAGATGACCTCTTAAGGCGCCGGGCATGGCCTTCAGGAAAAGCCGCCGCAAAAGCGTCTTACTGGCGAGATAGTCGTTTTGCGCGATCCCATGGCAAACAATGGTGCATACAGCGTTCTTGCCGATGAAGCAGCCCTCCGCTGGCTAGCCAGGAAAATGGCTGGCGACATGGACGCTGCAGAGGAAAAGGCGTTTCGCGCCTGGCTGGACGCTTCCGACGCCAATCGTGCGGCCTACGCCGAGGCGGAGCGCCTGTGGCAGGAGATGGAGCCGCTGGGTCCGGCGTTGCGTCGCGATATGGAACGCGAGCGCGCAGCTCTGGACGACAGCCATATCCCGCGCCGGCGGTTTGTCGCCTGGGCGGCCATCGCCGCCTGCCTTGCCATAATCGCCACGGGGTTCTGGTGGCGCATTCATGATACCGGCCCGCTTGTTATCGCCTCGGCGGTGGGCGAAGGCAGAAGCGTCGCGTTGAGCGACGGCTCCACCATCCATGTCGGCGCCGATTCGGAAGTGGTGGTGGATATCACGCCGCACCGCCGCACCGTCACCCTACGTCATGGCGAAGCATTCTTTTCCGTCGCCAGAAACGACACGCCGTTCGTGGTGACCGCCGAGAACGTGGCCGTGACCGTGCGCGGCACGGAATTTAATGTCAAACTGGGCGAACGATTGGTGACGGTTGCGGTGCAAAGCGGCCGGGTGGAGACATCGGCAAGCCCAAGCACGGTTGAGGCGGCGACCACCACACAGCTTGCCGCCGGCGATCAGTTGGAAATCACCAAAGCAACCGCAGCAGGCCGTAAAACCCGAATCGAGCCCCGCGATGCGGCCGCCTGGCGGTTGGGACGGTTGATATATCACGAAACGCCGCTTGAGGAAGTGGTGGCCGACCTTAACCGTCAATTCCAGTCCAAGATCGTGTTGGCCGTTCCCTCGATCGGCCAGATGAAGCTGACGGGGGTTATCGTTCTGGGTGAGCAGGCGCCGGTGGTGAAAGCAATCACCGGCGCGCTGCCGCTGGCCGCGTACCGCAAGGTGAATGGTCTGATCGTGCTGACGACGCCTGCTGATTCTTAAAGACCGAGCTTTTTTATAAAAAAATTCAGGTCTCGCTGTCCCCGCTTCGTCTAGATAGTCGAACGCTTAAGCAGCAACCCTAACGACAAATGAAGAAGCGTATTGCCTAGGGTTGGCTGCGGCGTCAAGGGGAGAGGAAGATATCATGCAGCAGACTGAAAACGTCACCCGTCTATCTATTGCCGCCCATCGCAAGGGCTTACGCGCGCGCTCCATCGCGGCCGCGCTTCTGTTATCAACCAGCGCGCCATGCGCCTTATGCGCCAATCCCGGCATTGCCCAGGCTGAAGAAGTCACGGTCGATCTGAGCATTCCCGCCCAGGCGGTGGCCACCGCCATTGTCGCGTTCGGCAATCAGGCTGGGGTGACCATCCTGATGAACGGTGAGACCATCGGCGATGCGCGCTCGGAAGGGGTGCAAGGGCGTTACACGCCCGCAGCCGCGCTGCAAGCGATGCTGCAGGGCACCAAGCTGACCTTCAAGCAGGTGGCGGCGGATACGTTTTGGATCGGACAC
Organism: Pseudomonadota bacterium; assembly: GCA_003577275.1. GTDB lineage: Bacteria > Pseudomonadota > Alphaproteobacteria > Sphingomonadales > Govanellaceae > PRO5. The sequence continues at coordinate 989,439 of QEVO01000001.1, read as the reverse complement.
GCCGGCGAAGCGCCGAGCGCCGCCCCCCAACCCATGGAGGAACGAAAAACCTCCCCCGGCAAGGGGCGTGACGACTCATCCTCGATCGGCCTGGAAGAAATCAGGGTCGTCGCCCGCAAACGGGAGGAATCGTTACAGCGCGTTCCGGTTTCCGTTGCAGCTTTCCAAGCCGACGAATTGGAATCGCGGGGCGTTACCAATCTTCGCGATTTGAACGCCAGCGTTGCCAACGTCACCACCCAGGGCGGCCAATCTGGCAGCACCAGCACCGGCCACTACTTCATTCGCGGCATTGGTCAATTCGACTTCGTTATAACGACCGATCAGAGCGTGGGCGTGTATGTGGATGGCGTTTACATGGCCCGCACCATTGGCGCCGGCATGGATCTGGTGGATATCGATCATGTGGAAGTTCTGCGTGGTCCGCAAGGCACCTTGTTCGGCCGCAATACGGTGGCTGGCGCCATTCAGATTATTACCAGCAGACCCGGCGAGGAAACTGCCGGCATCATCGAAGCGACCGGCGGCAGCCGCAATCATTTCGACGGAAAATTCTCCATTGATCTGCCGATCGTCGAGTCAAAGGTGTTGAGCAAGATATCCGTCGCCAGCATCAATCAGGACGGGTATATCGAGCGATTGGCAACCGGAGAAGAAGCGGGAAAGCGGGAGAACCTTGTTGGCAGAGCGCAAGTCCTGGTCAAGGCAAGTGATGATTTCGATCTTCTGTTCAGCATTGACGGGTCGCGTCATCGCGGCAACTCGGCTGGTGAGCAGATGATCAACGTGCGCGTTTCTGACTTTGATTTCTACAACAACTTTATTCTTGCCACGCAAGGCTTCCCGCTTGCCGATAGTCGCTTTATTACCGGCGATCCCCACAAAACATGGTCCAATGCCCGTTCGGGGGACGACCAGGATATTTGGGGTGCATCACTAACCGCCACCTATCGCATGGGTGATACGGAATTGAAGTCCATCACCGCCTATCGCGAGCTGGAATATTCGACGGCCTTTGATTTTGACGGCACCCCCTACCCTTTGGCTGAACAGGATCTTGATGGCCAGTCAAAGCAATTCAGCCAGGAATTACAGATTGGCGGCGACGCGTTGGAAGGTGACTTGAAGTGGCTCCTGGGCGCTTTTTACTTTCATGAAAACGCCTCGGAATTGAACTTCGTGAGCTATTTTCATGCCATTGTGCGCAACGGACCCGGCGATCTTGATTTTGAACGCGGCACCTTTTTTGGTTTCACCGGGTTCGATTTTTGGAACTTCGTCTCGCAAAAGACCAACAGCTACGCCGCTTTTGGCCAGGTTACCTATTCATTCACAGATAAATGGAGCGTTACCGCTGGCATCCGGTATACGTATGAGAAAAAGACTGAATTCAGCGAGCTGACAGGATTCCTCGAGCGCCCCGGAGGCGCACTCGACGAGAATTGGACCAACATCAGCCCGCGGCTCGGCCTGGAATTTCAGGCGACGGAAGACGTCCTTCTCTATACGTCCATTTCTCGCGGCTTCCGGTCCGGCGGTTTTAACGGCCGCTCCTTGGCGCCAGCGGGACAATTCCCCGAATCCTATGATCCGGAAAAAATCTGGGCTTATGAAGCGGGGTTAAAATCCGACCTACTCGATCATCGCCTGCGGTTAAACGCAGCCGGGTTCTTTTATAACTACCAGGACTTCCAGGGCACGACTTTGAATCCTGATAGCCTGGACTTTCTTGCCGGCAATATCGCAAAACTGCATGTCTGGGGATTTGAGGTCGAAGCGGCGGCGCGCCCCATCGAGCCTCTGACACTGACGCTGGGTATCGGCCGCACTGCGCAAAGCATTGAGGAAGTTGATCCCAACGCCCTCCTCGGTCAGTCGATCCGGCCGGACACGCGCCTCATCAATTCGCCGAAATGGACCCTTGCCGGTAGCGCCGAATATGTCATCGATCTGGGCAACGCCGGAAGCCTGACGCTCCTGGGAAACGTCGCTTATAAAGCGGGGCACGAATTCTTCTTGCCGAACTTCCCCGATGAGCACCAAAAAGGATATGCCTTGGTTAATGCGCGCGTATCCTATGCCCCTCAGTCGATCAAGAACCTGGAACTGCAGGTATTCGTGCGTAACCTGACAGACAAGACCCCGAAGATCTACGCCCAGAACACCACCCCGCTCTATACCGGCAGCACGGTGGCGATTTTCGGACCGCCGCGGGAGTGGGGAATTACCGCCAAGTATCGTTTCTAACATAAGGAGGCAGAACCCATGGCTAACGTAATTCGCAAACACCTTCATGAGAATTTGGAAAAGACCGTGGGATTCTGCCAAATCTTGCGCAAGGGAGACTGGCTGTTTCTTGCCGGCGTCAGCACCATCCGCCCCGATTTAACGGTGGGGATGCCAGGCGATTTTGCAGCTCAGACAGAGGAAGTGTATCGCACCATATCATTGATCCTCGAAGCGGAGGGGATGACTTTATCGAACATCGTTGACGAGCTTATTCTGACCACCGACATCAATGCCTTGATGACAGTTGGGCTTGATACTCGAAAGAAGATATTCGGCAAGCATCCCTTCCCGCCGGCCACGGGGCTCGAAGTTCAGCGGCTGGCTGTTCCGGGAATGATGATTGAAGTCAAAATCACCGCGCTTAAGTGAATATGAGCGCCAACCAAAGGTTACTTAAATGACTAGTCATGCAAATGTCGAACAGGGAGCGGCGAGCTATTTACCGCTGCCGCCAAAATCAGATCCCGCGGAGAAGTCACGTAAACCGCGTAAGCGCCTTACCGTAGAGGTGGCTGAGGAAGGCGTTAACGGATACGCCCAATCATGGTATCCACTGTGCTTTTCCTCAGATGTGAAAGCGGGCGATATTAAAGGAGTCGACTTTCTTAACGGACGCGTCATTGTTTTTCGGGCGAAAGATGGCAGTCCTCGTGTCATGAGCGCTTACTGCTCGCACCTGGGCGCCGACCTTGCCGCCGGCGGCGAACTTATCGATGACAGGGTCCGCTGCCCTTTCCATTACTGGGAATATGACACTAACGGTCAATGCTCAACCACCGGCATCGGCGATCCGGTGCCTCCGGGCGCATGCTTGTTCAAATTTCCCGCGTGCGAAAAATTCGGCCTGATTTGGGCCTTTAATGGCGAAGAAGCGCTGTGGGAAATTCCGCAAATCTTCCCTTATTCCCATGATCAGTTGTGGATAATGCCTGATATCGATCCCTTCGACTGGCCGGTTGACCCCTGGGTGCTTTCCGCCAATACGCCGGATTGGAACCACCTGCGTGTCGTGCATGGCCTGGAGTCGCCGGACTTTCACAGGGTCGATGATATCATCAAGTGGCATAAATACGGCTTTCACTACCATATTGATGGCGTGGTGCGCGGCGTTCCCATCTCCTATGACCGCGGCATTTTGGGCACGACGATTTTTTATATGTACGGCATCTATAATGGTAAATGGTTTGGCGCCCTTAGCGTCTTCAATCAGCCTAAGAAAGGCCATACCATTCACTACCCAGTGGTTGCCATTCTGCGCAGCGACGCGCCGACGGAAGCCGAGCGCGATAGCAAATTGAAGGATATCTTGACTGTCGCCACCAACATGGCGAACGAAGATAAAGGCATCATGCAAGCCATCAGGTATCGGCGCGGTACGCTGACCAAGGTGGATAGCGCTCTGGCGAAATTCTTTGATTATGTCCGCAACTACCCCCGCGCCAACCCGGCGGAGGACTTTTTGCGTTAAGTTACCACTCGAGAGCACTAAGCTCTAACTTCCAGGGCCGCGCAACGATATCAATAACTTATCGTTCGCGGTCCTTTTTTAGGCGAGCGGTTGCGTCAGGGATTGACGCTCCTATCCACGATCGCCGCCAGACTGATCAGTTTATCGGCGTCTGCTGCGCTCAAGTTACTGAGCGCTTCATCGATTACCTTACTGGCTTGCGGCAGAGCCGCTTCATACGTCGCAACGCCCTTTTTCGTCAAATATATCCTATAAACCCGTTTATCATTTTCGTCGACGACCCGCCTGATCAACTTGCGGCGTTCCACCTGCTTCAAGACGCGGCTGAAAACCGCCTGCGCGATCACGCATTGCTCGCGTAATTCCGTAATGGTCAAGCCGTCATGCTCATATAAAATCTGGATGACACGGAAGTGAACCGGATTGATATCCATGAACCTGATGTTTTCCGAAAGCTTGATGTTCAATCCATTCACAATTCTCACGAAATGGTGAACAATATTCCGTTCCAACGGCAGAATGTTGGCATTGGCGGATCTTTCGATGATGCCGACGGGATTTGCCGTTGATCTGTTGTTTGCTGCCTTCGATTTTTTGCGTGCAGCTGCCTTCAGCGCCATTGGAAGTTTACCCTTGGTTCCTGTCATGAACGTACAATCCTTCGACAGCGACAATAACGCCCCTTTAGAGCACTCCCCAATAGCTTGAAAGCCTATATCGCCAAGCCCGTCAAAATCCAGCATAATTATATATAACTAATCACTCCGGCCATGGCTATTTATTATCTTTATCGAGTTCGGCGAGCGCCCTCCGAAAATGCCGCAAACACAGGAAAAGGCAGGTCGCGCCAAGAGGATAATTGATAGCCGCCATTATTGACAAGGTCTTGCCGATGGCTTTTTCGTCGAGGAAGATATAATCGTTGAGAAAGCCAACCACCAGCGGCCCCAAGGTCACCGCCACCATGGTCACCGCCAAAAGGTATAGCGCCGTGGCGCGGGCGCGGATCTCGTTCGGCAATACCGCCTGTAAGACGGCAACGCTCAGTCCCGGCGGCCAGGACATGATGAAGGTTACAGGCGCCAGCAACACGATCGCCAGCCAAGCATCGGGGACCAGCGGCATGGCAATCGCAAATGGCGCGATCGCCAGCGCGCAGCGAATGACCAGCACCAGCGGCGCATCCAACGATCCCCGCCGCATCATCCATACCGCCAGACTGCCGCCGGTCATGCTGCCGCCGAGACCCGCCACCAGGGTAATGATGCCGTAAATGACGCCGATCTGCCCCCGCGGCATATCGTGCTGGCGGATGAAAAATTCCACCACCCAGGCGAATAATGCATAGCCCTGCATGGCGAGGAACAAAAAGCCGAGAAAATGAAAGGTCAAGAATTTACGTCTTAACCTTAGGAACCGCAGTAGTTGGCCACCGTCGACGGCCCTTCCGGGCGAGACAATCTGCGCCACATCCACCACCCGGGGCGGTTCCTTGACTGCTCTCATAACAAAAGCCAGGAACAAACCCGGAATGCCAACCGCAAAGAACGTCATCTGCCAGGAACGGACGGCGCCAACGAGCGGCACATCGACGGGCGGCATCTGCTCCAGCCAGCCTATCAGCGGCCCGCCGAGAATATTGGCCAGCCCGACGCCGATGAAGGGGGCAGCGCTGAAGACGCTGATCGCCAGCGGCAGCCGATCGCGGGGAAAATAATCAGCCAGCAGAGAATAAGCGGCGGGCGCCAGCGTCGCCTCGCCCACGCCAACGCCCATGCGGGCCAAGAACAACTGCGTATAATCCTTGGCCAGACCGCTGACGGCGGTAAACCCGCTCCAGGAAAAAATGCCGATGCCGATGATCGTCCGCCGCGACCGCTTATCCGCTAGCCACCCCATGGGCACCATCAGCACCGAATAGACAAAGGTGAACGCCAAGCCGATCAGCAGACTGATCTGGGTATCGCTGATGCCGATATCCCGTTTAACCGGCCCCACCATTAGCGCCAGAATTTGCCGGTCGATGTACGACAACGTCGAGGCAATGGTCAGCACGATAACCACGAACCAGCGATAGGAGGTGGAAAAGCTCTGCGCTTTCATTGGCGTTTGTTCATGCATGCTGCTTGCGATAGATCCAGCCTGGCAAGGCCCGGAAAGTGCCTAAAATCACGATAAGCAGCGTATCGGCATGGGATACTAGATGTCAATACATATATTTTCCACGGTATATCAACCAACGCTGCTTCGCCGCAGATCCCCTTTCATGATCTTGCCATAGGTGGAGCGAGACAGAAGCTCCGTGCGAAACTCATAGGTTTTAGGGCGCTTATAGCCAGCCAATAGGCCGCGACAATGGTCGCGCAGCGACTTTTCGCTAACCTCCATCCCCTCGCGGCAGACCACGACAGCATGCACCCGCTCCCCCCACTCGGGGTCAGACAGGCCGACCACCGCGGATTCGATCACCGCCGGGTGCAGATTGAGGACATTTTCCACCTCAAGGGAATAAATATTCTCGCCGCCGGAAATGATCATATCCTTGATCCGATCGACGACGTAAAGGTACCCCTCATCATCCAGATAGCCGACGTCGCCCGTATGCATCCAACCGCCGCGCAATGCCGTTGCCGTATCCTGCGGACGGTTCCAGTATCCTTTCATCACCATGGGGCCGCGTGCCAGAATCTCGCCGACCTCACCCCGGGCCAGCTCCCTGTCATCGGCATCGGCTATCATGATCTCCGCTGTCGGCAACACGCGCCCCACCGACTGCCGGCGGCATCCCTGATCCGTTATGCGATGATCCTCGGGCATGAGGGCGGTGACCGCCGGCGACAGCTCGGTCATGCCGTAATGTTGCGTCAATCGCACGCTGGGCAAGCGCTCTTGCAAGGCGCGCAACAATTTATCATGAATCGGCGCAGAACCATACCCGATATCCGTCAGGGAGGACAGCTCCTGCTGATTAAAAGACTCGCTGTCCAGCAGTCGGGCAATCATGGTCGGCACCATTTGAATGGAGGTGATACGGTATTTGGCGATCTGACGTCGCATCTCCTCCATATCAAACTTCGCCATGACATGATGGTGTCCGCCGGCCATGGCGACGGTAAAGATGCGGGACGCGGCCGCGATATGAAAGAAAGGCGCCATGGTCAAGTGCACCGTATGCCGGTGGTAGGCAGGAACGGATTGCATGATGGCGGCATTGATATAGAGATTGCTGTGGCTGAGCATAACGCCCTTGGAAGCGCCCGTGGTGCCGCTGGTCAGAAAGATCGCGGCCGTGGCGTCGTTTCCCGGCGAGGCGTCGTCAATCTCCTCACCCTGATCCAGAAATTGCGTATAAGCAAGAGCAAGATCAGATGGCCGGGCGCCCCATATATCGATGACTTTGGCATGATTTGCCGCCGTTATCCTATCCAGACTGATCAAGGATTCAGCGCCAAGAAAAATAATCTTCAAACCAAATTCGTCGATTTGCCTGTTGATCTCGCTTGCCGTCAGCCGGTAGTTCAAGGGAACGACAATTCCTCCCGCCCAGAACACGGCATATAGGATTTCAATATAGCGGTCGCTGTTGTGGTCAAGAACGCCGACGCGATCGCCGACCTTGAGGCCTGCTGATCGCATCGCGCCAGCCAACTTCGCCACCCGTTGCGCGAACTCATTCCAGGTTGAAACATGATCGCCATAGCTGAGCGCCGGCGCTGCGCCAAATAATCTTACTGCGCGTTTAATACTCTGCGTCAGGCACAACATTGGAAACGTCCTATCTGCTTCCATTCATTCAACGCTGCGAAAAACGGCGGCCGACCAAATGAGAAGCAAGGTTTATTTTTTGAATATCGATCACGCCGCCGGCAACCCCCCAGCCCCAGGCGTCACGATGGCGGCGTTCTACGCCGTAGGCGCGGGCATAGCCATAACCGCCCATGATTTGCATGGCGTTGGATGTTACCTCGCGGGCGATTTCATTGGCGTAGCACTTGGCCAGACTGCTGGCCTCCGCCGTCGGCAATGCATCAGAGGAGCCGACCGCGCGATAAATCAGGAGTTCCGCCGCGCGTAGCCGCATATACATATCGGCCAGTCGCATCTGCACCGCCTGGAAATCGACGATGGGCTTGCCGAATTGCTTACGTTCCTGAACATAGGCGAGGCTGATTTGAAAGGCCGCTTCCGCATTCGCCAGACACATGGTGGCGTTGCCGCATCGCTCAAGGTTGAATACCGACATCAGCCTGCCAATGGAGCCGGCGGGAACCACCACATGGCTTTCCGGCACCTCGACATTATCGAGGAATATATCGGCGCTGCCGATGCCGCGAAAGCCCATCAGGCTCTCCTGCTGACCAAAGGACAGTCCGGGATGATCGCGATCGACGTATATCGCCGCCATGTTGTCTTTCCTCGGCCCGTCGCCCAAGCGGCAGAACACCAAATACCCTTCGGCATGGCCGGCGCCCGAGCACCAGCGCTTCTGACCATTAAGAACGTAGCCGTTTTGCGTCTTGACTGCCGTTGTTTTAAGATCAGTCAACGCCGAACCGGCATCGGGCTCCGACATTGCCGCGGCAATGACAATCTCGCCGCGACACACCGCTGGCAGCAGCCTGGCCTTCAAGTCTTCGCCGGCGAACTTCTCGATGATCTTCACCGGCCCCACCACGCTTTCAAACACCGGCCAGGCCACAGCCTGAGACACCATGGCGAATTCTTTCACGATGAGCAATGCTTCCAGGTTGGAAAGCCCGATGCCGCCCCATCGTTCCTCGATATTCACCCCAAGAAAGCCAGAGCGGGCGTATTCCTTACGCCAGACAGGGTCGAGCGGCTCGGAACTCGACTCAATCTCGTCCGCGACCGCAATCAACTCCTGCTGGGCGAATTTCCTCGCCGCGGATTGGATGGCGATTTGATCAGCGCTCAGATCAAATAACCCCGTGGATGCCTCTGGCAACATGGAAAAATCCTTCAAGTAGCTGCTCTAGAAACTGTCCACTCCGGCAGCCAGATTCCCCTGACGAGGAGAGCCGCCGGTCAGAATCCTGGTAATTTCCCGCCGCCAGGGGTGGTTGAATTCAACGCAATGGGCATGGGTATCGAAATGAGATGCGCCGGCGCATTCAATCCAGGAAACGGATGCGGATGATTTTTGCATCAATTCGATCATGGCGCGGTTATCGGCGATCACATTCGGAATATCCAGCTGACCATATGACAGAAAAAAGGGCGGGCAATGCTCGTCAATCCACTTGATCGGGCTACCTTCCCGGCAAATGGATCTGTCCGCCAGGTATTCATCCAGTATGCGATCCGAGACGCGAGAAAGATCGAATGGCGCGCTGATGGGAAAGCAATACCGGATCACATGATCCGGCAGGCCATATTGCGGATACAAGTCCCTTCGAAGCGCAACCAGGCTCGCCAAATAACCGCCTGCGGAGTGGCCGCCGATATATATTTTCTCCGGATTGCCGCCGAATTCAGCGATATTGCGATATACCCACGATACCGCGCTTAAGGCGTCATGGAGCTGGTCTGGGTATTTGTTTTTTGGCGCCAATCGATATCCCGGCGCAACGAAAATAGACGCAAGGTCCAGGAATGGCGGCGCCATGAAGCCCATCCACTCCTTGCAGCCGCTTCTCCAGGCGCCACCGTGGAAAAAGATCAGAACCGATCCGTCTTTCCTGGCCTTATCCCAGCGTGGCAGGTAGATATCCAATTTTTGCAGCTCATCGGCGCCATAGGCCTGATTGAGCATATTTGAAGTGGATTTGATAATAGCTTGCGAAAGTTTTGTCACATTCGCCGCGTACTCATTTGCCCCCGGCAACAATAACTGTGGCATTTCTGTTGGTTGCGCTGCCGCCATCTTCGTGATCACCGACTACGAATATGTTATGACCCCTACACCGCCCATCCATTCCTTCACTGGTTCATAAACCAGCGTTCTACATGGCGCGCTGCTCATGATTCCCATCAGGCAAACCCACATGGCCATCTCATAGCCGCCATTGCCGCCATCTTTGTGAATTGATTCCTTATCAAGGCTAAGAATCGCCTCATGGTCGCCACTGGCCATGGAGGACAAAAACCACTCATCCCAGCCGATGTTGATCAGTTCGCGATTGGAGGACGCCAGTTCTTTCTCCCGGGCCAGTAAATCCTTGGAGACCTGCGGATCGCTCAATAAGGCCTCAGGCCCCATAGCCTGCCAACGCAGAATACGTTTCGATAACTCATTTTCTCCGGATATCGCCTCTTCTTCATCAACGAATGGCGGCCAATGCGATATGCCGCCAGAAGCCATGATGGCGACTTTTTCCGGTCGCGAAGCAATGGACCTTCTGATCACCTGCCCAAGCTCATAACAACGCCGCCATGACGGAAGCGGTCGACAGAAGCAATTGATGAATACCGGCACGATGGGAATATCCATCGTCGGCCATAAGTATTTCTTCGGCAACAGAACGTTGTGGTTGAATTCGCAGGACGCCACTCTGGTTATATCAAAATCTTGCTCTATGGCGTCAGCCAGAATGGTTCTGGCATAAGGTTCCGCGCCGGGATGCTTGGTTCTTTTCATCTGGATCCAGTCCTGCGAATGTTCTGGTGGTCCAAAATGATGGTCCGAGACGCCAATGGCGAAAGTTGGCAGATTGCGCAAGGAGAACATATCGAAGTGATCATTGATCAGCGCGATCATCACATCTGGTCGCGACTGCTCAATCTGGCTCCTGACAATGCCCATGGCATCCATGATATTGGCTACTTGCGACGCTGGCGCATCTTGCAATCTATCCGAAAGGCCTGGCGTGTGCGTCATGGCAAAGGCCAAGGAAATTTTATTTGTAGCCGTGTCCTCTTGTGCAGCCCTACTGTTTTTTTTCATTACTCAGCTCTTCACGCTTAACGAGATATAAATCGCCACTGAAGGAAGTTTTATATTTTCAACCGCATGCCGGAAATTTTCTGCGGGTAGTGACGCCTCTCTCATTCTCTTATTGCAAACAAGAGAGGCGCCTCCCCCCAGCCAACCCGGGTAGCTAGTGAAATTAGAAGTTGATCTGCACCTCAGCCCCATAGGTGCGTGGCGTGCCGCGCACGAAGTATTCCATACCGATGAAGGTGGTCTGGTCGCCGGCGTACGGATAGTAGACTTTGTCGAAGAGATTCTTCGCCCAAAGCGCAAAAGTGTATTTCTCCGAGGTCAGACTCAGCCGGGTATTGACCAGCCAATATCCTTTTTGGAGCTGGCGAGTATGAATTTTCGTGTCGCCGTTATATGGCTCGTAGAACATTTTTCCGACATATTGGCCTTCGGCATACAGGTCCACATTGCCGACCGATGTCTCGATGATGTTCCATTCGGCGCCGATGTTGGCGGTAACCTCCGGCGCATAGGGCACCGGATTGCCGCCGACAGGGCGATTGGCGATGATTTCACCCTTATCATATTCGCTGTCCAGGAGCCCTAATCCTGCGGTTAGCCTGAAATTTTCCAGAACCTGCGCCGTAAGGTCGGCGTCAAACCCGATGACCCGTGCATTAGCGCCGCCTAAGCTGCAAATGCCCCCGTGACAAGTCTGCGTTTGTTGATTGCCGTAATCATAGTAGAACGCCGAAGCGTTGAACTGCACCCGCTTGTTCCAGAATTGCGACTTGACGCCAACTTCATAAGCCTGCAGCGTTTCCGGAGCGACCAGGTAAATCTGGCTTTCATCTTGGTAGGACAAGCCGTTGAAGGAACCGGCCCGATATCCCCGGCTGTAGCTGGCGAATACCATGACATCATCGGTAACGTGATAATCCAATATCAACCGCCCGGTCAGCCTATCGACAGAACCGTCACGCCGAACGGTGGGAACGGTGAGGTCGATGGGGAAGGTCAGCGGCACCGAAGTCGCCATCGGCGTGACGCGATCCGGACCATAGAGAATCGTGCGGCCGTTGGCGTAAAGATAATCGTCATGGGTAAAGCGAAGACCCAAAGTGACCTTCAGTCTTTCCGTCAACTCATAGGATCCCTCGGCGTACCCGGCATAAGATGCCCGCGTCTGGTCAAAGTGGGTATGAGCTATCAATGCCCCTAAGGGCTGGTTAAGCCTTAATAGGCCGGCGGCAATGGCTGCCGGGGTAAAGATCGGTGGGTTGAAGTTGGTCAAGTGCGCCGGATCGCAGAAGATGCAAAACCGGGGGTCGTTGTTGATCTGGTCCCAGCCGTAATAAAGGCCGCCGATCAATTTCAGGCCATCGGAGCTGTAGGTTAAGCGCACGTCCTGGTTAAACTGCTCGGACTTGCTGTCATAATCGGCGGAGCACTCCGTAATGGGCGCGCCGTCGCAATCGGTCTGGTTCTTATACCGCGCTCTATCATAGCCGGTGATCGAGGTGAATGTCGTATCGCCGAAATCCCAATCAAACGTCAGCTGCACGCCATAGGTCTTGATGTACAGTTCGCCGAGCGTGTCGACTTCGAACTCGTTTTTCTTCAAGCCGGCGCGAGAATAGCCAAAAAAGTCGGTTCCCAGCGGAGTCTTGGTGGTTACGGCTGCGCCAATCGGATTGTCCCTGGCGATATAGCCCTTTAAATGGATATTGATATCCTCGCTCGGCTTCAAGCGGAAGATGGCGCGGCCGGCAACGTTATTGACCGAATTGAAATCCTTGGTGGTGCGAGCGTTGGCCGGATCGACGTTCTTCTGCCAGCCATCGCCCTTTTCCAGGATGCCGGCAACGCGCACGCCCAGCCGATCGCTGATTAGCGTGCCTTCCACGGCGCCCGCCAACTTCCAGCGGTCGTAATTGCCGTATCCGGCTTGCACGTAGCCGTTGGTGTCGCCAAGCGACGGCTTGCGGGTGATGATATTGATGGCGCCGCCGGTGGTGTTGCGACCATAAAGCGTGCCTTGCGGGCCTTTGACGACCTCGATGCGCTCCAGGTCATAAATCTGCTGACCATGGGAAGCACGGAAACTTAAGTAGTTCTCATCGACATAAAGTCCGATCGGCGAGGCGATATTGGGATTGAACTCATTGGCCACGCCAACGCCGCGTAGGTTAAAATTCGGCTGCGCCTTGCCATGCGCCGACATCACCACTAGGCTGGACACCGAACCCGACAAGTCCTGGGTCTGCGTAATGCCCCGTCTTACCAGCGTATCCGCTGTCATTGCCGAGATGGTCACCGGAATATTCTGAATATTCTCGGCGCGCTTTGTGGCGGTAACGATAACCTCCTCCAGACTTAACCCCCTGGCCGGCGCAGGGTCTGGCTCAGCCTGCGCAGCCCCCACAATCCCCATGGCGACAAGCATTACAAGCGCTGTCTGGACCCGCTGTCTTTGTTGCATTGTTATCTCCCTTCCGTGAAAAATGACGCCTCACCAGCGAATCAGCAAGAAATTCCTGCGTCACCCGCTGCCTCATCGATGACTAAGCGTCAGCTGCTTTGCTTCTTAGCTCGATTCTTAATCTCTTACTGCTCAGCGGCTTTTTCAGAGCGATCAGGCTTGTTATTTATTGCCTTGCCCCAACCGTCGCCCCTTAAACCTGCCCACGCATTACCCCTATGGCGACCGCTGATAGGGCTACTTTGCATCTCGAAAAACAATATGTCAATACATTTAATAATATGTCAGTACATTCAACAGAATGTCAGTACATATATTATTTTTCATGTATTTGCCTGGCTTCTCTTAGGCCTAGTATCTTTTTTATCGGTGATTTTAATGTATTTACATTTTTCTCGACTCATGGCAATCTTTCTAAGACTTCGCAAGTCCGCCCTCGCTAAAGGCGGCAGGGCCCACGGCCTAATAATCATTAAAGAACCAGCGCTAAGCTGCCGATAGACAAGAAAATTTCACTAGAAGGAAACAATGAAATGACCACTACCGATACAGTCATTGATACGAATCAGATCGCGCAATATGAGCGTGACGGCGTAACCTGTTTTAGAAATTTGCTGTCAACCGCCTGGGTCGAACGGCTGCGCGCCGCGGTGGATCGCGCGCTGAAAAATCCCTCCCCCAATTATGTCGGGAAGGATGATCCGAAAAACGGCTTATTCGTGACGGATTACGGCATGTGGATGACCGATCCCGATTTCCGCGATTTCGTGTTCAAGTCTCCACTCGGCCAAATCGCGGCGGAATTCATGCGCTCTAAGCACGCTTATTTGCTGGTTGATTTGATGCTGGTCAAGGGGCCACACTCGGCCTATCCGACCCCCTGGCATACCGACAAATTTTATGGCTGGTATGAGGGCGAGCAGCTTTGTTCATTCTGGGTCGGTCTTGATGAAACGACGAAGGAAAGCGGCGCTGTTGAATTTGTCAAGGGTTCGCACCACACCAAAGAAGATTATATGCCCGTCAACTTTATGAAGGGCAGCGGCAAGTTCGATGAGGCGCTGGACAAGAGCGGCATCCCCGAATCAGCCTTGATCGGTCTGCTGCCGGTTCCCGATATCGAAGCCGATCGCTCCAAGTATGATATCGTGCATTACCATACCATGCCCGGCGACGTGGTCATGAACAGCCTGCGCGTCTTGCACGCTTCCAGCGGCAACGCCACCGACAGGTGGCGGCGCGCCATCGCCTTCCGATTTGCGGGCGACGATATCACCTACCAGCCCAAATCATTCAGCGCTACGCCTCCCGGCGATCCCGGGTTGAAGCCGGGCGACCCCATCGGCTGCGATCTTTTCCCCCAGGTTTGGCCGCCTAAGGCATAGGTCACGGCAATAAAGCGGGGCAGCCTGCGCCATCTGCAGGCTGCCCATTATCAGGGGAAGCTATAATGAATTTGAGGGAAGAAGGAAAATGACCCGACACGCTGAGATCATTGGAGCGGGAATTGCCGGATTAACGGCCGCGGCGGCGCTGGGCAAGCGCGGATGGAGCGTTCGCGTGCACGAAAAGGCGGAAGATCTGCGCTTGGTCGGCGCAGGCGGCCTGTCCATGTTCGAAAATGCGCTGCGCGTACTGGAAGCCATTGACGCCTATGAGGATACCGTCGCCGGCGCCAATCCGTTCATCGGCATCCAGACCCGCGATGAGAAGGATAGAATAACATCGCAGCAGCGTTGCAATATCGGCCGCCGGGTCTATGAAATGAGCCGCACGCAATTGATGAACGCCATTTACAAGGCCGCGGTTCGCGCCGGCGCAGAAGTCTTGAGCGGATCGGAGGCCGTTGGCGTCGATCCCAGCGGCGTTGTGCGGTTTGTCGACGGTAAAACTGCCAAGGCCGATCTGGTGGTGGTGGCCGATGGCATCAATTCGCCCAACCGCGACTCCCTTGGCCTTCGTGTTAAGCGCACGCCTCTTAAAGACGGCGCCATCAGGATTATCGTCCCCCGCGTACCCCAGGACGCCATCGATATCGACCGTAACATGAGCATCGAGTGGTGGGTTGGGATCCGGCGCATACTTGCCGTGGCCTTAAGCGAAACCGAACTTTACCTGGCGTTGACGACCTTGGATACCGATACCGAATACAAGGCCTTGCCCCTGAACAAGAAGCTATGGAAATCACAATTTCCTTTCCTGTCCAGCGCCCTTGATCGCGTGACCACGCAGGGCCGCTGGGACCGCTTCGAGACCATCAAAATGGATCGCTGGTCGACAGGAAAGGTGGCTATCATCGGTGACGCCGCGCACGCCATGGCGCCAAATCTCGGCCAAGGCGGCGCCTGCGCGATGATGAATGCCATCGGCCTTGCCCATAGCCTGGATCAATACCCCAATATGTCCGAGGCGCTGGATGCCTGGGAGCGCGAACAGCGGCCGTTGATCGACCATACGCAGAAATGGTCCACGATCTACAGCTCGGTCACCACTTGGCCGGCCCAGGCAAGATCCATGGCGTTTGCCGCCGCCCGTCAGGTGCCCTGGATCCAAAAAATCGCCTTCAAGGCCGTGGACCATAATCCGATCGGCTGTGCTATATAGGAAGCGCACCCCGATAACATCAGCCTCTTCAGGCGCAGAGAACATTTGCATATGACCCATGAAAATCTGCCGCCCCGGCCGTGGATGACGGAGGATATGATCCTCACCCAACAAACGGCGCGGAAATTCTGCGATGCCGAGATCACGCCTCATATCGAGCGCTGGAATAAACAGGGCCGCGTCGATCGCGATTTATGGATCAAGGCCGGCAAGCTTGGCTTGATCGGCGCGGCAATACCGACAGAATTGGGCGGCGCCGGCTGTGCGCCGGCGCACGATATGGTCATTCTACTTGAACAGGCGCGCACTGGCGATCTGGGCTGGGGACTGGGCATTCATAACATCGTTATTACCTATCTTCTCGATCACGGCACGCCGGCGCAGAAGGAACGCTGGCTGCCCAAACTGGCCAGCGGCGAGATGGTCGCCGCGCTCGCCATGACCGAGCCCAGCGCCGGTTCCGATCTGCGCAACATAAGAACCACGGCCATTGGCGAAGGCGATCATTACCGTCTCAACGGCTCCAAGATTTTCATTACCAACGGGCAGACTGCCGATCTGATTTGCGTTGCCGCCAAGACCGACCGCAATGCCGGCTCCAAGGCCATTTCCCTTATCCTGGTGGAAGCCGCCAAGGCGCCGGGGTTTCGTCGCGGACGAAACCTCGATAAGATCGGTATGAAATCTCAAGACACCTCCGAATTATTCTTCGATGATGTCGTGGTGCCGACGGAAAACCTGCTCGGCGGCGAGGAAGGACGCGGGCTTTATCAGCTGATGGATCAGTTGCCCTGGGAGCGGCTGTTGATCGGCGTTCGGGCGCTGGGATTGTCCGAGTATGCCTTTGATCAGACCCTGCGTTATGTGCGGGAGCGCCAGGCCTTCGGGCAGCGCATCGTCGATTTTCAGAACACTCAATTCAAGCTGGCTGAAGTCAAAACAAAAATCGAAGTAATGCGCGGCTTCCTTGATTCCTGCATCATGCAGCACATGAACGGCGGGATCGACGTCACCACGGCGGCGATGATCAAGTGGTGGTCGACGGAAACGCTGGTGCAGATCGTTGATGATTGCGTGCAGCTGCATGGCGGCTACGGGTATATGCTGGAATATCCGATCGCCCGGCTTTATGCCGACGTGCGGGCGCAGCGCATCTATGGCGGCACCACCGAGATCATGAAAATGCTGATCGCCCGATCCTTTACCGGACAACAATCCGGCAACACGGCTTCCAAAGCCTAACTTGCGGCAATTCTACAGTAGTCCGACGATCGCTACCGCCGAGACATTCTGGTTGGGCATGCCGCCCAGATTATGCGACAGGCCATAAGCCGGCGGGGTGGACCGCTGGCGATCGCCGGCGCGGCCGAGCAATTGCAGATAATTTTCGTAGATCATCCGTAAGCCCGAGGCGCCGATGGGATGACCGAAGCATTTCAGGCCGCCGTCGATCTGGCAGGGTATGGCGCCATCGGCATCGAACAGGCCATCCAGCACATCGCGCACGGCGTTGCCTTCGGCGCTGATGCCCAGGTCTTCCATGGTCACCAGCTCGGTGATCGAGAAGCAGTCATGAACCTCCATCAGGCTGATCTCCTGCCGGGGGTTTCTGATGCCGGCTTCATGATAGGCGGCGCGGGCGGCGATCCGGGTGGTATGAAAATAGGAGCCATCCCAGCCCATGCCTTGCAGCTCCCAGCCGTTTGATACGGACAGCGCCAACGCCTTGACCGTCACCAGCGCGTGCTTGCCAAGACCGTGCGCGATATCGGGCGTGGTGACGATGGCGCACGCCGCGCCATCGGAGACGCCGCAGCAATCATAAAGACCCAGCGGCTCGGCGATCATTGGCGCATTGATCGCCTGTTCCTCGCTGATGGGCTTGCGCAAATGCGCCTTGGGGTTTTTTGCGCCGTTGGCATGGCTTTTTACCGACACGTGCGCCATGGCGCGTTTCAAGTCTTCGCGGGAGACGCCATGCTTGGCGCGATAGGCAGAGGCGACTTGCGCAAAATTGCCGGGCGCGGAACCGGTGACGCCGACCATGTCGAACATGGTGCCGCGGCTGCGCACCGGCAGACCGCCATAGCCGGTATCCTTCAGCTTCTCCACGCCCATCGCCAGCGCGATATCGCAGGCGCCGCTGGCCACCGCATAAACCGCGCCGCGAAAAGCCTCGGTGCCGGAGGCGCAGTAATTTTCAACCTTGGTGACGGCAACATTGGGCAGTCGCAACGCCATGGCGAGCGGAATGCCGGAAGGACCGATGTTCATGGCGTCAAAGCCGACGGACAGCCAGGCGGCGTCGATCTGAGTCACGTCAATGGCGGCGTCGGCCAGGCATTCCTGAAACGCTTCGACCATGAGATGCTCGGCGTCGTCTTGCCACCGCTCGCCGAAGCGGGCGCAGCCCATGCCGAGAATGGCTACCTTATCGCGAATGCCGCTGGCCATTACCGTCTCCTTACTCGTCGCTGCTCACTGGCCTGACGGCGCCAGGTAGTCGGGAACCGCCTTCCAAAAATATTTGCGAAAGCCACGGCGTTCATCGAATGCCTTGATCCTGAACATCATGCGCATGGGCTTGCCGACATCCACGTCCGCCGCTTCGACATCGGCGAACTCGGTGACCATGCGGCCGCCGCCGTCGAATTCGATCATGCCGTAATAATCCGGCGGCTCCGGCGTGTAGGTCAGGTTGTCCGCGGTGTGGGTGACGATGCGCGCCCGGCGGTCGGCCAGCGGGTAATCTTCCTGGGTGCCGACGGCGCGGTCGTTCTGGGCAACGCTGATTTCTGATCGTGGAAATTGCACGACGCCGGTTTTGCTGCACCTGCCGCCAACCAGTCCCAATACCGCCTTGCGGTTGCGGTAAAGCGCGGTGAGTGCGGTTTTCTGATCGGCTTCCGCCCGCATGCCGCGCTCCAGATCAATCAGACCGGAAAAGAACAGGTGCTTGATATAGTTGGTCTCCGCCTTGCGGCGGGATAGCCAGCCGTCTACGCCCAGCTTATCCGGTGTTGCAGGCGCGGTGCGCGCGACTTCCAACAAAAGAGCATCACAGCCCTGGCCGAATCCGATTACCAACAGCCGTTCTTTCGGCTTGGCGACAGCCAACGCCCGCGCCAACATCAATAAGGGCTGCGCCGCGCCGCAATCCCCCAGCGTGGCCTCCAGCGGATCGGCGACCGCTTCGCTGGCAATGCCGCAAGCCTTGGCCACCGCTTCATGCACGCCCCGCATCGGCGCCGGCATGATGAAGCGATCGACATCCGCAGGCGTCAACTCTGCCCGCTCCAGAACGCCGCGCACCGCCGCCGGCGCGTGCTTGAGATACCCCTCCTCCCGCGCCCAGCGCGACTCCCAGGCATAATCGAAATCCTTATCGGCGCTGCGAAAATGGTCGATGAAATCCACGGCGATCGAATAGCTAGCCACCAACCGCGCCAGGGGCTCGCCGGGGCCGACGAGAATTGCCGCGGCGGCATCGCCGTTGATCATCTCGGCTTCAGAGCCGGGCCGCGCCCGCCGCCGTTCCGAGGCCACGCAGAGCACGGGGCCGCTGGTTGCGGAGCCCTGTAGGGCGTCAATCAAGGCCGAGGCGCCGGCGCGCTGACTGCCGGTTACATCCATTGTGCCAACGGCATCGGCGAGATTGAGCGCCTCTTTTACGATGCCGGCGTTTTGCCGATCGGCGAACGGCAGGCTGGTCGAGGCAAGCATGACCTTGGTAATGTCGCCGCGATCGACCCCGGCCAGGCAATCTCGGGCCGCCTCCGCCGCCATGGTCACCGCATCCTCATCCCATCGCGCCATCGCCCGCTCGCCCTTGGCCAGGGTCTTCAACGCGGGATTGAACCACCCGGTGGCGGCGAATACGGCTTGGCGCTGCAAGCGGAGCCGCGGCACGTAGGCCCCGAACGCGACAATGCCGGACATCTTCTCTTCTTCCCTCTATTTATTTTTCGCTTGTAACATGATTCGGTCTGATATTCAATATAATGAATGATTATTCATAATAGAGAATGAATAATATGTTGGAAAAAAACGATAAAAATCCGAAACGCGATGTGTCGCCAAAAGTCGGCTCGGTCACGCAGGCCATTGCGGTGTTGCGCTACCTGGCGGCCAACCCGGCCCCGCGCGGCGTTAACACCATTGCGCGGGACCTAAAGATAAGCCCCAGCTCCTGCTTCAATCTCTTGAAGACCTTGGTCGCTGAGGATTTCGTAGATTTCGACCAGACGGCAAAAACCTATACCCTTGGCAGCGGGCCGGTGGCGCTGGCCCGGCGGGCGCTGGATCCTGAAGCGGCTTTTTCGATGCTGCGCCGCGACCTGGAACGCTTGGCTGACCACCACAGCGTCGCCGTTTCCCTCTGGCGGCTGACCCGCAGGGAGCGGTTCGTGCTCTTAGGTTTTGTCGATAACGAGATGGCGACCCGCATTCATTTGACGGTGGGACAGCGCTTGCCGATGCTGGGCGGCGCCAATGGCCGCTGTGCGGCGGCCTTCGGCGGCCTTCAGCAAGCCGAGATCGCCGACCGGTTCGCCGCCGTGCGCTGGCAACAGCCCCTGAGCCTGGAGACATTCCTGGCGGAATCAGCGATAACGCGCGATCGCGGCTGGGCTCTGGATGATGGCGTCTTTTTACCCGGCGTGACCACCGTCTCCGCGCCGCTGCTGGACGAGGCCGGCAAGTTAAAGTTTTGTCTCTCCGCCATCATGTTCCATGGCCAGCACATGGCAGCCAAGCTGGACGAAATCGGCAACGATTTGCTGGCGGCCGCGAAACACGCAGCCCAGGTTATTTGACCCTTCTCGTTTTTCAGCGGCGCGCCGGCTCTGGCTGGAAGGGATTGCCTATAGCAGCCATTTACCATTAAAAGATGACCTGCAATCGCATGGGGCAGGTCGGCTATGAATGCGAAAAAGACCCTGGATTATGGACCCTTGACCGACATGATCGGGGTGGAACTTCGCTTGGCGCAAAGTCACGCGGAAAGGGTTTTTCATAATCACATCAAAGACAACCTATTGCCGGGGCATCTGACGGTTCTGGTTCTGATCCACAATAACCCAGGATTGAGTCAATCGGCCATCGCCACGGCGGCGGGCCTTGATCGCTCCAGCCTGGTGCCGGTTTTAAAGAATTTTGAGAAGGAAAAGCTCATCCGCCGCAAGCCCTCCTCCACCGACAAGCGCTCCAACGTCATGACTATCACCCCAAAAGGGGAGACGGTCATCGAGCAGATGCTGCCGCAAATCCGGGCGCTGGAGAATGACGCCATCAAATGCCTGGGCCGGCGCAAATATACCCAGCTCATTTCCCTGCTCAAAGACTTCCGCAAATTGAAGTAGCGAGTATCGGTTGCAGTATCGAAAGCAGGCGGATAATTTCCGCCTGCCAGTTGTAGCCCATAAATAACCACGGAACCGTACCCATGCCACGCCTTGCCCTACAGTCTATTGCTGAGTCTCTGGTGGAACCGGGAACCAAGGGGTTGCCGCCCAAGGCCGACGCGCTGCGGCTTGGCGACTTTGGCAAGCAGGGCTGGAACGTGTTGCGTCATGATCTGCCGTTGCCGTTGGCGGTGCTCAAAGACAGCGCCCTTCGTCACAACAGCCGCGCTATGCGGCGCTTTTTGGAAAAGACCGGCAGCAGGCTTTGTCCCCACGGCAAAACCACCATGGCGCCGCAGCTTTTCCAGCGGCAGCTTGAGGACGGGGCGTGGGGCATTACCGCGGCCACGGTATCGCATGTGATCGCCTACCGCCGCTTTGGCGTGGCGCGCATCTTCTTCGCCAACCAACTGGTGGATCCGGTGGGGATTGATTTCGTGCTTGAGGAAATGGCGCGCGATCCTGACTTTGATTTCTATTGTCTGGTGGACAGCTTGGCGGGAATCGACTTGCTTCGCCGGCGCGCGGCGGCGCGCAACTGCGGTCGGCCGTTGCAGGTGGCGGTGGAGGTAGGCGTCGAGGGCGGGCGCTCCGGCGCGCGGTCCCATGCCGACGCCATGGCGCTGGCCCGCGCCGTTCATGAGGCGCGCCCCTTGCTGGCGCTGCGTGGCGTGGAAGCGTTTGAAGGCGTTTTTCAGATGGCGGGTGGCGGCGGCGGCGCTGCGCCAAAAATCGAAGCCTTGACCCGAGCGATGAAAGAGGTGGCCAAGGCCGCTGATGACGCCGGCTTGTTCGCCGATGGCCCCATTCTTCTCAGCGCCGGCGGCTCGGCCTATTTCGAGCAGGTAGCCAGTGATTTGCGCACATCCCTGTCGCGGCCGGTGGTCACGGTGTTGCGCAGCGGCTGCTATCTGGTGCATGACCACGGCACTTACGAACAGATACTCGCCGATCCTCGCCACCTGCCGGCCAACGCCGCGCCGCTGGATGAGCCTTTTCGTCCAGCGCTGGAAGTATGGGGCTATGTGCAATCCTTGCCGGAGCCGGGCATTGCTCTCCTCACCATGGGCAAGCGCGATGTATCCTTCGATGTCCATTTGCCGAAGCCGATCTTATGGCACCGGCCGGGCCTTCATCAACAGCCGCAGCCATTGACGGCGGGCTATGCCATCAGCAGCCTGAATGATCAGCACGCTTTTCTTGCCTGCCCGAAAGATCACCCGCTAAACATTGGCGATCTGGTGGCGGTGGGAATTTCCCACCCGTGCACCACGTTCGATAAGTGGCAGGTGCTTTATCTGGTGGATGACGATTACACCGTGATCGACGGCATTCGGACTTATTTTTGAATCGAAAGGGTTCTCCACTGTCATGAAGCTGACCGTAAAACTGGAAAGCCTGCCCTACGCCCGGCCCTTCGTCATTGCCCGCGGCGCCTTCACCCATTGCGACGTGCTGGTGGTCGAACTGGAGGAGGGAGGCTATTGCGGCCGCGGCGAGGCGGTGCCCAACCGCCGGTTCGCCCAAAACCCGGAAGGCGAGCGGCAGGCGCTGGAACGGCTCCGCCCCCGGATCGAAGCCGGCCTGAGCCGGGAGGAACTGCGCCAGCTGATGCCGGCCCGCTCCGGGCGCAACGCCCTGGATTGCGCCTTATGGGATCTGGAAGCCAAGAAATCCGGCAAGAGCGCTTGGGCGCTGGCCGGGTTGACGCCGCCTCCCGGGCCGCTGCTGATCGATGTCACCTTGAGCATCCTGGAGCCGGAAGCCATGGCGGCAGCCGCCCGGGAACGGGCCGATTTCGAGCTCTTGAAGGTCAAGCTCGGCAAAGACGCCCCCATGGAGCGCATTCGCGCCGTGCGCCAGGCGCGCCCCGACGCCCGCCTGATGGTGGATGCCAACGAAGCATGGGAGATAGATGAGTTGAAGGCTTATGCGCCGCAATTACAGGAATTGGGCGTGGAATTCATCGAGCAGCCCTTGAAGCGCGGTTTTGACGATGCGCTGATGGATTATGAGTGTCCCCTGCCCCTGGCCGCGGATGAATCTTGCCACCTGCCCGGCGACATGGAGCACCTGGCCGCTCTTTATGATTACATCAACATCAAGCTCGACAAGACCGGCGGCCTGACCGAGGCCCTCCTGGTGGCCAAGGCTGCCCAAGCCCATGGCCTGGGGCTGATGGTCGGCTGCAATGGCGGCACCTCGCTCGCCATGGCCCCGGCCTTCATCGTCGCCAGTCTGTGCGAATACCGCGATCTGGATGGCCCGCTGCTACTGAAGGAAGACCGCCAGCCAGCCATGGCTTGCGTCAAAGGACGCTTATCGCCGTTTTCCTCGGCGCTTTGGGGGTGACAAGGGGCGATCTGGATGCGCCCTGGCCCTCTGATCGCCAAAGATGTGTATACAAAAATTGCCAACTTATGTCGGAATTTTTTACAACTTCCGCTCACACAATATGGGCTGAAATCTATTTTTCTTCATAGAATTATATAGTTAATCCCACGGCACGGATCTTGCTTAAACTTTGTTGGTCAGAGTCCTGAGTAAATCCAAAATTCTAAGTATCCAGTTTTTTGTGCGGTGGTGTTAGTGCTGGCAGGGCATGTACGCAAAGCTGCGTCATGAATTTGCAAAGCGAATAATTATAATCAACGCGTGCGGCTAGGAACTTAGCGGGAACAGGGTTTAAGTGAGGGCAAAAAAATAAGGGGGGCGGTCTGTAATTATTGACGCGAACAAGTAGACCATAACCATAAAGGCTGTTCAGATGAGTTCCTTAGAAGACAGGACGGCGCCTTTCGGCCAGCCGGACCCCCTTGAACTATCGCAGCTACAGCAGAACGGCGAAACAACCCTCGCGCCATCTGACGGACACGGCATTCACTTCCCCCCTCAAGCCCATGTCATTTTGGTATCCGATCAAAAATCCCGTTATTTGACCACGCTGACAAACGCGCTTCGCGATCGTCACATTCGCCTGGCGCCCTGCAACACGCCGGGCGATATTCGGCAACAGATTGAAAATCACCTTTGCATTGCGCTGCTGTTTGACGGCACCGAGGATGGCCGCTGCGCCGAGGTATCAAAGGACGATATCGGTCGGATTTTAGTGGAATACGGCCATTTGCGGCTCATCGCCATCACCCGCTCGGATCAGGTCATGTCGGACGAATTGCAGGAGATGCTACGCTTCGGTTGGCTTTATGATTATCACACCATTCCACTGGATATGCAGCGGCTCTTGCATACCCTTGGCCACCTGCATGGCCTGATTCAGCTTGAGAAGAAATATGCCTACCAGCCCAAAGCGACCCGCGCCAGCTTCGGGTACTTGATCGGCGCTTCCAAGGAAATGCGCGCCATCTATGGTGAGATCGAGCGTATCAGCAAGGTTGATGCGCCCGTGCTCATCACCGGGGAAAGCGGCACCGGCAAGGAGTTGATCGCCCGCACCATTCATGGGCGATCAAAGACAAAAAACGGCAAATTCGTCGCCATCAATTGCGCCGCCCTGCCGCCAAGCCTGATCGCCTCGGAACTGTTTGGCCATGAAATCGGCGCCTATACCGGTGCCACGCGTCAGAAACGAGGGTTGATTGAGGACGCCAACGAGGGCACCCTGTTTCTTGACGAGATCGGCGATATGCCGCTGGAAGTGCAGCCCTACCTCTTGCGTTTTCTGCAAGATGGTGTTTTTACCCGCGTCGGCGGCACCACCGAGCGCCGGATACGGCCACGCATGATCGCGGCAACCAACACCGATCTTCGCGAGGCAATCAAGCAAGGAACCTTCCGCGAGGATCTGTATTATCGTCTGAATATCCTGACCATCGCCGCGCCGCCCCTGCGCAAGCATCTGAGCGATATCCCGCAGCTTGCCGAGCATTACTTGCAGAAGTTCTGCGAAGAACACAATTTGCCTAAGCTGCACTTCTCCAAAAAAGCCTTACGGCTCATGGAACAGCATGAGTGGCCGGGCAATGTCCGCGAGCTTGTCGGCGCGGTCAGCCGCGCCGCCGTGCTGGCCAAGGGACCGGTCATCCTGCCGCATGATCTGCGCCTGGGCATCAGCGAGGACAGGGAAGGCGACCGGTTCATGAAATCGCTTTCCCGGGCGCGGCAGGAATTTGATCGCGGCTATATCGTCGAGTGCTTGAGCCAGAATGATCAGAACGTGCAAAAAACCGCCCGGCATCTGAATATTTCACGAGTGGCGCTCTACCGCTTGATGAAGCGCTACGGGATCATGAAAAACGATCAGGAGAGGGACAATGCGGCTTAAATCACATCTACTGGCAACGGCGGCGTGCGCCGGATTGCTCCAGGCCACCGTCGCTTCTGCTGCCGATCAGACCGCCGAGCAAAGCATTGAGGCCTTGGGCAGAAAAGTCGAAGAGCAAGCCAAGAGGCTGGAGCAGCAGGCGCAGCAGATCGAGCAGCAACGGCGGGAATTGATGGAGCAACGCCGGCAGTTGCAACTGCTTTTGCAAGAAAAGGCCGGCGGCGCGCCGCAGACGGCGGCAAGCGCCGCGCCCGCCCCTGCCCCCGAAGCAAGAAAACAACCTCCCGCTCCCGCCGGCGCAGCGGCCGCGCAAGCGCCGGCGGATGCCGCCACCCGGCCTCGGGAAGGCCGCACCGAACAGGATATCACCATCATCTCCGATGTCGGCGGCGTGCTGACGCCCCGCGGCACGCTCACCCTAGAGGCGCTCTTGACTGCTTCCCATACCTCCAGCAACCGCTTTTTCTTCCAGGGCGTGGAAATCGTTGATGCGGTGCTGATCGGCGCCATCGAAGCCACCGAATCGCGGCGCAATTATATTTCGCCGCAGATCGGCGCGCGCTACGGCATCACCAACCGCATGGAGGCTTCCGTCAAGGTGCCGTTCGTCTATCGCGACGATCGGGTGGAATCCACGATCATTTCGCAAAATCCGGAGACGCCGGGCGAACCCACCTTCCTGCAAAACATCGACGGCACCGGCATTGGCGATATTGAATTCGGAATGCAATATCAATTGAATGACGGCAAGGAGGGATGGCCCTTTCTGGTCGCCAATTTACGCGCCAAGAGCAACACCGGCAAGGGCCCCTACGAGGTGGATCGCAATGACATCGGCATAGAAACCGAGCTGCCGACAGGTTCTGGCTTCTGGAGCGTCGAGCCCAGCATGACCTTCATCTACCAAACCGATCCGGCAGTATTCTTCACCAATCTTGGTTATACGTGGAACATTGCCCGCGATGTCAACGCGACGGTCGGCAATAATCTGATCGAGCGAGTCAATCCCGGCGATACCATCTCCGCCAGCGTAGGCGTCGGCTTTGCCCTAAACGAAACTTTTTCCATGAGCATGGGCTATCAGCACAATTATATTTTTGGCACAAAAAGCGTTATCAATAACACAAACGTGTCCTCACAGGATTTTCAGGTCGGCTCTCTTCTCTTTGGCATGTCGCTGGGCTTAGGCGAAAGCACGGGCTTAAGCATGAGCGTTGCCGTCGGCGTGACCGAGGAATCCCCCGATGTGGAATTTACCCTGCGCGTGCCTTTTTCATTCTCGCTGGTTGATTAGAGACTTAAAGAGACTAGCGCGAACGTCAGGGGGCAAGACGATTTGTATTTACCCCCTGACGCTGCAGCACCACTCCCGAGGAGGAGGGCTCCTTCATCGACCATTGGGCCGTCAATACGCCGCCCTCTAGTGGCGCAGGCTTAAGATGCCGATCTGACGGGAAATGGCCGAAATGCTTTTTTGCAAGGTCACAAGACTGTTGACCTGGCGGAAATTCTCGACCGTCAAATTCAAAGATACGGTTTGCTGTATCAATACGTTGTCCAAGGTGTTCATCACCAGCGACACATGGCCATTGGTATTGGTGGTATGAATGACCTGGGTTAGTTTCTCCGGCGACGTGGCAAACGTGAGCACCTTCTGGCCATCGCTGCCTGGCGCGCTTGGCGCGGGCTCGGGACTTTTCGCGTCCGCTACGGTGGGTAACGATGCCGCCGGCGCCGATGGCGCAGCCAGCTGTGATGCCGCGGCGTCCGCCACGGTGGATGGCTCAGGCGTTGCAGCCGGAGACGGCGTCTCGGCAGCGATGATCGCTGCTGGAGCCGGCGACGGTTCGGGCTCAGGCGGCGCTACCGATGGCATCACTTCCGCGACGACAGGTGCTGGCGCAGCAGGCGGAGGCGTCTCGACAACGACAATCGCCGCTGGCGCTGGCTCGGCAATGGCCGACGGCATGGCTTCCGCAACAACCGGCGCTGGCTCGGTAACCGCTGGCGGTATGGCTTCCACAACAACTGGCGCTGGCGCTTGAGCAGGCGGAGGCGTCTCGGCAATGATGGCCGCTGCTGAAGCCGGCGAAGGTACAGGCGCTGGCTCGGCAATGGCCGACGGCATGGCTTCCGCAACAACAGGCGCAGGCGTTTGTGCAGGCGGAGGCGTCTCGGCAACGACGGTCGCTGCTGGAGCCGGCGAAGGTACAGGCGCTGGTGTTGGAGCCGGTGCGGCCGGCGGTTCTGTCTGCACTGTCTCGACGAAGGCGGTCACCGCCTGCGCCGGCGCGGCGGGAGCATCGGCGGCGGCAGTGTTCACCGCCGGTGCGGGAGCGGCGTCTTCCTGGGGCGCGGGTGCCGCGATGGCGTCAAAGACCGAGGCGGCGGTATCAGCGGCAGGCAGGGCAGCCGTCTGCTGCGGTTGTTCCGCAGGCGTTGGCGTCTCCAGCGCCGGCGGTGGCGTCACCGGCGCCGGCGGCGGCGTCGCGGCAGTCTGGTTATCGTTGACCGACTGGGCCACGACTTGCGGCGCCTGCTCGACGACGGCCGCTGCCATCTCGCCGGCCGCAGCCGCGTCATCTCCGGCGTCTGCCGTGGTGGCGGCCTGCGCGGAATCCATGACCGCATCGGCGACAACGGCGGCGGTATTGGCCGCCGCCACGGCTTCCTGGGCGATTTCGGCGATTTGATTGCCCATATTCTGCAACTCGCCGGGCATTTCCACCGATATATTGGTCGTCACCTGGGCAAACCCATCAATCGAGGTGGTTACGGTAACGCCGACATTGATATTGTAATTGCCCACGGCAAAGCCGCCGCGTTGCGTTTCCAGCGTGCTGTCGGGAAGCGGCGTTAAGTCGGCAAAAGCATCCAGCTGATCGCTCACCGCCGCCTCGGCTATACCAACCGCCAACAATGGGCTCGCAGAATAAAGACCGCCATAACATAACGCCACGGCAAAGGTCGAAACGGATAGCAACAGCTGGCGTTTAAGGCGCGCGGCACGGCGCGGTGCCGCCGCGGGCTGCTGCGTCGGTGTGCTGTCGATGATGGCAGGATACTCGCTCACGGTAGGTTCTTTCAAAAACTGTTGGTCAATTGCGTCAAGTGCGTCGTGAAAGAGGCCAGACTTTGCCGGCTCAGCGCGCTGCCGAACGGCGCCCGCTTCCGCACGCCCCAATCCTGCGCCAGGTTAAAATGCCGCCGCCCCATGGAAACGTCGCTTCGAACAACAAAGGCAATGCCATTCCACATCTTCAGGAAATCTTCTTTAGGCATGACACGTACTCCCAACGCTGGATCGCCGACGACTATTTCATCACGGGAAATACCCTTTATCAGCACGAAGTGTTTATACCCGTGGGTGTTGATAAGAACCAACGCCGGCACGGATGCCTTTTCCAGGCGTTCAAGGTCGACGCGAAACCCATCCGCCCGCAAGCCTCTGGACTGCAGGTACCGCTTCATATCAAGAAGAGAGAATCCATAAGCTTGAATGCGTTGTTGATCGCCGATATCATACATTGCCTTGAACACCTCAAGCTCTGTTACTGGCTGATCGTAGTGGAAGCTTAAGAGCGAGGCGAGCGCCGCCGAGCCGCAACTGAAGTCGTATTGCTGCTTGATGACCGTCTGAAAACGGGCCTCCTTGATGCTCACCACTTCAATATTGGCCGGACCACCGATTTTTGTCGGCAGAAATACGTTGCCGGCTTGCAAGTAGCCGGTGCGCGCGTCAAGGACGCCTGCACCGGCCACCGCAATCACCGCCGCCAGCCATATCCTGGCGACAGGGAATCTAACTTGGGAAATAATGCTGGTCCTCATGTGTCGGCATACCCTAAGAGCAATACGTCATCCGCCCGCACACAGTTATTATTACTTGAGGAAAATATTGATCTGCATATTGCTTTGGAAATTTACGTTATTTCCTGTATTGAACATCAAAGAGTTGATGCCGTTCACATCGTTCAGCGAATTATTGCTGATCTGCCCGGTGTTGACGTTGCCGCTCACCGAGTTGCCAACCATTTCCGCATTATTGCTGGCGTAGTTAAGGCCAAGATCGCCAAGGTTGAGCTGCGTTCCGCCACTGTTGCTGGCAAGCTCTTCCTCGCCGATGCTGCTGATGTTATCGAACAACGCATCTTCATCAGCCAAAGCCGTTGAAAAGCCGGCCGATAGAAGCAACGACGATGCAATTGCAACGCCCGCAGCCCTCAACCTCAACCAAGAGTTCAGCGCTTTCATGGCTCTGCTCCTTCCCGATGTCCGCCATAAAACCGGACGCCGGTTTTAAAGGTCTTGACGTACGGATAGCAACGCGGGCCGCTATCCGTACGTCCTACGCAGACCTATTGAGCCGCAGGCGGCATGGTTACCTTGGCGCTCACAGCCACCGTATTGTTTTGGCTGGCTACGCCCGTGTTCAGGTTAACCTGGTTGATGCCGCGGGAGTTGGAGATCGCGGTATTGTCGATATCTCCGGTGGTTACCGTCGTATCCGGCCGTTTCCCATTGTTATTCACAAAGGCGTTGCCGGACACAATGCTCTTCAAAGACGTACTGTTCATGGCGACGTCGCCCATGGTCAGGTCGAGGTCAAGGCCGTCGTCATCACTCTTGTCATTGAAAGCATCAGTCACTTGTAGGTTCTCGATGTCAACACCATCGTCATCGCTATGATCGTCTTTAGTGTAGGTTTTCGTCTCGGTTTTCGTGATGGTAACGTCATCGTCAGAATTACCGATATTCACCGGGGCATCAACATCAATGCCATCGTCATCGCTGTGGTCGTCCTTGTTATAAGTCGTGTCATTGTCGTTAGTGTGTGATGAATTACCAATGTTGACCGGCGCATCAGCGTCGATGCCGTCATTATCGTCGTTGCTGTCTTTGGTGTAAGACTTATTGCCGATGTTCATCGTTCCATCGTTGTCAACGCCGTCATCATCACTATTATCGTCTTTGTTAATAGTGAAGGTGGAGTTATCGTTCTGCGAGTTATCGACATTGGCGGTGGACCCCCCATTGGCAGCCGCTGATCCCGTAGAATCTTCTACCTCGGCTTCGCTTTCATTGGAGTTGTCCGTGTTATCGACATTGGCGACCGAATTATTGTTAGCCGCCGCCGATCCGTCACCTTCATTCTCCGCCTCGTTCTTGATCTTGGCGTCATCGTGGGCAATGTTGGAGCCACTGCTCGCGGTGTTGTTGTCGCTGTGATCAGAACTATCATTTCCTAGCGAAATGGTGCCGTCATTATCGACGCCATCATCGTCGCTATGGTCGTCCTTGGTATAGGTTGATGTTTTAGTTACGGTCGTATCATTGTCATTAGTATGCGTCGTATCGTTATCTTGATTGCCGGTCGGCGCATCAATGTCAATGCCATCGTCGTCACTATGATCGTCTTTAGAATAACTGGAAGTCTTGGTGACGGTTGTGTCATTATCGGAATTGCCAGTAGGCGCGTCAATATCGATGCCATCGTCATCGCTATGATCGTCCTTGCTGGAAGTCTTGGTGACCGTCACATCATCATCGGAATTGCCGGTTGGGGCATCAATGTCGATGCCATCGTCATCGCTATTGTCGTCTTTGGTGACGGTGGTTGTTGATGTGCTGGTGCTATCATCATCCGAGCTATAAGTCTTGGTGTAGGTGGAATTATCCGTGGAATTGTCATTCCCGGAATTGTCGATATCCACATGGTCTGTATCGGACGTATTGCCGCCGTCGCCGGATTGCGACCCTTCGTCAGCGGCATTGGTGCCGGCGGTTTGACTGCCGTCATCGGACGCATTGCCGCCGGTCGCAGTGTTCTCGCCGCCGGTGCTGGCTCCTTGCGAGCCGTTATCCGCTTCCACTGGCCCCGGTTCCGCCCATGCCGCGCCGCCTAAAGCAATCAGGCAAGCAAAAGCTGACGCCGTGCCCAACAATTGATATTTATTCACGTGTACCTCCTCTTGAAAGATTGGGCTTTAGAACAAAGCCCATGGTGCGTGCGGCAAATAGTCTTGCCGCCAACCCTCTTTCAGCAAGAAGCGTACCAAGCTTGAGCGCGGGTGATTAAGCGCAGGGAATGCATAAAGAATTTCCCGCCAATAATGGCCGCTTGCGCCCAACATCGCCGCCCCAACAGGCAACGGGCGTATATCTGTTATCTTCCGGTTACAGAATACAGCGAGGTTGTGGATAGTGGTGTGAAGATCATGGGAATATCCTATGCTCAAATGGCGCAGGCAAGGACATAAGCCATAGAATCTCCAACTGAACTTTGATAAAGGCCCATTTTGGCCCAAAGCGCGAAACTGTAATATTCTGGTTACACTGCCGGCGCGCCTCAGCGCCCTCTTTGCAAGAAGAAAAGCTTGCGTTATGAGATGGCGGTAGAGATTGGGGACGCTATCACCAGGGGGAAACCATGAACGATACGTCGAAGATTCAGGAAAACCCAGCAACAAACCAGCCGCGGGTACTGCCCTACGACCTGTTGGGCGGGGACGCGGCGATCCGCCGCTTGGCCGCCGCTTTCTATAAAGCCATGACCGAGCTGCCCGAGGCCCAGACCATCCGCGCCATGCACAAGGATGACTTGAGCGAGATTGAGGAAAAGCTTTACGAATATCTTTCCGGCTGGCTGGGCGGCCCCCATCATTACCTGAAGAAATACGGCGCCGTCTGCCTCACTAAGCCGCACGCCCCCTACCCCATCGGCGCCGCCGAGCGCGACCAATGGCTGTTGTGCATGGACAAGGCGCTGAACGACATCGGCGCCAGCGAGGAGGTTAAGGCAATGGTCAAAAAGCCTTTTTTCGCCATTGCCGAGATGATGCGCAATCGCGACTGACCCTATTCTTGAGGGATTTCCGTCATATCCTCCGCCCCCGGCGTTCTGTCAGACTTAGCCCTCGCTTTAAGTACAGCAAACAGAGGGTAGCGCGATGACACTATTGCCTTTCGGACAGCCGCTCGGCGGCATGATGCAGGTCGCCTTCGTGGTCGAGGACATTCACAAAAGCATGAAGGAATGGACCGAAAGCCAGAACGTCGGCCCGTTCTTCCTCCTCGAACACTTTGAGCTTCTGGACTTGCGCTACCGCGGCAAGCCGGCTGACTTTGATATCACCCTGGCGCTCGCCTACTCGGGGTCGATGTGCGTCGAGCTCATTCAGATGAACGACACAAAGCCTTCCCTTTACCGGGAGATGGTCGAGCGCCGCGGTTATGGCTTCCATCATTGGGCGGTATCCACGGCGGATTTTGAGGGCGATTTGAAGCGCTTCGTGGCAAGGGGATACCCGGAAGCGCTTTATGCCCGGGTCAGCGTCGGAGCCCGGGCCGCCTATGTGGACGCCACCAAGCAGCTCGGGGCGTTCATCGAGCTGATCGAGATCAACGATAAGGTCAACGGTCTGTTCGCCTCAATCAAGGCCGCCGCAGATAACTGGGACGGCAAAGACCCCGTGCGCCGGCCTTAAGCGCGGCTTGCGTTCAAATAGACCTACAAGAAATAGCATTTTCCTCTGTCATCCCTTTGATAAACGGGGATCCAGTTCTTTACTTTAACTTTACTATGGATTCCCGCTTGCGCGGGAATGACGATGATACATTAAACTCAGATATATCCCTACCCTAAGCTCGCCTACTGCGATAAATCCATGCCGCCGTCCACCACCAGGCTGATGCCGGTGACGTGCTTGGATTCATCGCACGCCAAGTAGAGCGCCGCATGGCCGATATCCTCGGCGGCGCCGAACTCGCCCATGGGTATTTTTTTGAGGAATTCGCCGCGCACCAGCGATTCATCAAGTCCCTCGCGCTCGGCGATCTGCCGCACCAGGATGTCGTGCATCGGGGTCCTGATCTGCCCGGGGTGAATGGCGTTGCAGCGAATGCCGGATTTGGTTTCGGCGCAATAGAGCGCCACCGAGCGGGTCAGATGCAGCACCCCCGCCTTGGCGGCGCCGTAGGGCGTGATGAACGGCGTCGGCACCAGGGCGGCGATGGACGACAAATTGACGATGGAGCCGCCGCCGCGCCGCCGCATCGCCGGGATGGCATGCTTGCAGCCCAAGAACACGCCCTCGCTGTTGACGCGGTGAATGCGCTGCCAATCATCCAGGGTGGTGTGTTCCGGGTCCTGCGCCCGGCCGGTATTACCGATGCCGGCGTTGTTGACCAGCACGTCGATGCCGCCGAATTCGCGTTCCACCTCGGCTAACAAGGACTCCCACTCCGCCTCGATGCTGACGTCCTGACGCCTGAAATGGCCGCCGAGCTTTTTTGCCGTGGCTTGGCCTTCCTTGTCATTGAGGTCGGTGATGATAATGGTGGCGCCTTCGCGCGCGAATACCGTGGCGATGCCCTCGCCAAGCCCTTGCGCGCCGCCGGTGATGATGGCGATCTTGCCTGATAAGCGTCCCATAAACCTTTTCCTTTATCCTGAATGTTGCGCCGGAAAGCCCGCCAGCTGCCCGCCATCGAGATTGAGCACCGCGCCGGTCATCATGGCCGCGTCCTCGGAAGCCAGAAACAATATGGCCTTGGCCACGTCTTCCGGTTTGGCCAGCCGACCGATGGGAACTAGCTTCGACATGCTGGCCAGCATGGCGTCCCGGCTGCCATAAAGGTCGGCGATGGGGTCCAGCATTTCGCTGTCAACGAAGGTGGGATTCACCACATTGACCCGAATATTGTAGCCCTTCTCGGCGCAATGCAGCGCCACGCATTTCATCAGCATTTTGACGCCGCCCTTGGAGGCGGTATAGGCGGCCAAGTCGGAAGCGCCGATCTCGGCGGCGATGGAGGCGACGGTGACGATGGCGCCGCCCTGGCCATGGCGCTTGATCGCCGGGATGGCATGTTTGGCGCCGAGGAAGGGGCCGGTCATATTGACGGCGACGATGCGGTTCCAGTCATCGAGCCGCGCCTCCTCGAAGTCGCCGCTCACCCCAATGCCGGCGACATTGGCCAGAATATCAAGCCGGCCGAAGCGGTTGAGCGTGGCGGCGATCACCCGCTGCCAGTTTTCTTCGCTGCTGACATCGAGAGGTTCATAAACCGCCGCCGCGCCGAGCCGAGCCGCCGTTTCCCGGCCGCCCTTATCGTTGATGTCGGCCACCACCACCCGCGCGCCTTCCGCCGCAAA
This sequence comes from Pseudomonadota bacterium, assembly GCA_003577275.1. Classification (GTDB taxonomy): domain Bacteria; phylum Pseudomonadota; class Alphaproteobacteria; order Sphingomonadales; family Govanellaceae; genus PRO5. The sequence goes on along the minus strand of QEVO01000001.1, from coordinate 954,872 downwards.
GGCCAGGGCGGCGGCGCGGCCGATGCCCGAGGCGGCGCCGGTAACCAGGGCAACCTTATCCACAAAACGAGCCATGCTTGATCCTCCTCTCGTCAGGCCGGCCAGCGCTATCGCGCACCCTTCGCCGGCCATAGTCGGCAGCCGAGGAAAGATGTGCCATAGCGGGATTTACCCATTGAAAGCGGAGATGACGGGAGCACGATAAGAACAGCATTGTTGGTGATGACGACCTGAACCGACCGCACCGCGGCCGGCGTTTTTGTTTTGCATGTGGCGTCGGTTCAGTGAATAATCACCCAAACTGTTGCGACCTTGGCCCGTCGCCGGCGGCCGCCAGGGGAGGAAAAGCAAGGGTATTTCCGCTAGAGAGGGGCAAGCGATGGCCTCGATGTCGTCGGTTCTCTTTAAGGATTATTTCGCAGTCAGCCGCGATATCTTGGATTGCGACCGTTTCGAGGATCTATATTTTGCGGCGCTGCACGGGCTTGAGCGGGTGTTGGAAGCGGCCACCAGTTGCCTGCTGCTGGCCCCGGAAAAGGGTCCGAAACGGCTTTTCATTGGCGGCCTGTCGCATGGCGTCGACGAGGAAGGGCTGGCGCGCTATCTGGCGGACTATCAGACCCTTGACCCGCTGGCGCGCAACACCATCCGAGCCCTGACCTCGGCCAAGAGCGAGGTCTCCATTCTCGATCAACTGGTCGACTACCGCACCTTCCGCCAATCCAGGTTCTATACCGAGTTCTATCGGCCGCACAACGTTCATCATGTGTTGGGGATCGGCGTGCGCTGCGGCATTGACACCATCGGGGTGGTCGGCCTGCACCGGCCGGAAGGCCGCCCCGCCTTCACCGTTGAGGATGTGGAAAAAGCCCGCCTGTTCGTACCGGCGCTATCAGCCTCGCTGACCAAGACCATGGTGCTTGACCGGCTGCACGAGCGGGACTGGCTGATCGGCACCCTTTCCGACAAGCAGGATCTGGAAGCCATTCTCATTCTTGACGAAAGACTGAGCCTGATCTTCGCCAACAAGCTGGTGACCACGCTATTGGGCAAGCCGCCGCTCCTTGGCCAATCGGCCGGCGCCGCGCTGCCCGAACCGCTGGTGGAGGCCTGCCTGGAAGCCCGGGAAGGCGTTACGAATGCCCATATCAGCAAACGGGAATTTACCCTGCCGCAAGGTCTGCGCCTGAAAGCGGTCGTCGAGCCGCTCGTGGGCGATGACCGCCGCGTCCGCTATCTGATTAAGATTTCCAAGACCTTAAGCGATGCTACTGCCGCCGATGCCCTGGCCGGCATGGGGCTGACCAAGCGCGAGGCGGCCATTGCCGACCTGGTGGCCACCGGGCTTTCCAATCCGCAGATTGCCGACCGCTTGGGGATCTCCGTGCGCACGGTGGAAAATCACCTGCGCTCGGTCTTTGACAAGGCCGGCGTCAACAACCGCACCGCGCTGGCGTGCCGGATGTCGGGCCGAATCTCTTCAATCGTATAAAATCGTTTAAAATCCTATTATTCTGTTAACTTCTTATTTGCCGGACAACCCGTAGTCTGGACCTCAAGATCCACGGCGAAGGGTTTGAAAAAATGTTTGCTTGGCGTGTTTTTAAGGTCCGCGAGGATATTCAGGGCGCAACCGCCATTGAATATGGGCTCATAGTGGCGCTGATCGTGATTGCGATTGTCGGCGCCATATCCGCCACCGGCTCGCCCCTGGAAATCTTGATGACGTCAGTCGAGGACGCCTTCCAGGGCGCTTGAAGCCCGGCGCGTCTAGGGCTTGTGTTCCTGACCTGAATGGGAACGCCTTTCCCAGCGCCAGAACAGCGCCATGATCAGCAACACCACCGGCAGCGCCACCGCCGCGGCGATGCCCGGCTTGCCACCGGCTTCAACCAGGGAAAACACGACCAGGGCCGTGATGGCCAGCGCGCCAATGGCTGATTGAATAAAGATAAAGATCAGACGGGGCAGATGTGGGGACATGGGGGAGCTTTCAGCATGAATCAACGATGATTATAAGTTATATTGTATCCCCTCCCATAAGATATTTTTGTGACAAATCCAGAAAAAATCTCACTTCAAAGGCGCTAAATCCTGCCCACCCTTGCCGCCATGCCGGCAGCGCAGAATTCAACCAGCCGCGCGGCCACTTCATCCGGCTGTTGTATATCGCATATACCATTGGAAATAAAACGTAATCTCTCCAGGTGCGTGAACGTATAGTGCATCGCCCCGAGGGTGAAATGCAGGCACCAATAAAGTTCAGTTTCCGGCAACGTCGGCAGCGCCCGTTGGAGGCCGGGAAGAAAGCGGCGCAAATGCTCCACATCCTCATAAAACAGCGCTTTTAGTTCCGGTTCATCCTCCATCTGGCAACGGGCCAGAAACTGGATGAAGACCGCATGACCACGGCTGGGATCGAACATCCAGCGTATGGGCGGCTCCACCAGCGCCCTTATCACCCCTTCCAAGGGCACAGGCCCGCTGGGGTGCGCCGTTAATACCGCCTGAAGCTGCCCTAGCCGCTCCCGATTGAGATCGGTAGCCCGGCGCAGAAAAACCGCTTTCAACAGGCCGGCCTTGGAGCCGAAATAATAATTGATGGCGGCCAGGTTGACCCCGGCTTCAGCCGTGATATGCCGCACCGAGACGGCGGCGAAGCTTTGACTGGCGAACATCCGCTCGGCAACATCGAGAATACGGTCGCGTACCTGCTCCCGGCGCGGATTTTGAGAGAGCTGAGAAGACACCGAAGGCTCCATCATCTGACAAACTTTTGTTTGATACGTTGTTTTAACGACATATCAACCTCTTGGGTAATCTGCAATCCTCTTCGCCAAGACCTGCCGGCGGTTGGCGCGAAGCCAAAGCGACCCTTCTCCGGGTTCGGCCATAGAGAAAAATTGGCGCGGTGCGCTGGATTTTTAAAGGTTCTTCCAGTAAAACTGAGCGCGACTCAGCCCCCCTGCCCTGGCGGATGGATACTGATGAAAATTCAACTATTACCGCCGAAGGTTTTCCTCTCATGGTGCGTAGAGAAACTGGCCGCTCTACAACAAAGGATCGACTCCTTGCCGCTTAAAAAATCCTACCTTGCCGCCTTGGCGATCCTGGGCCTGGTGGTGCTGTGGCTGTTGAGCGGCAGCCTGATGGGCTCCGACAAGAAGACCGCCGACAATGCGCCCGCGACCGAGCCGGCCATGACGGTCACGGTTCGTCATCTGGGCGGCGCCGCCTATAGCGCCGATATCGTGGTGCAGGGCCGCACCGAAGCCGTGCGGCGGGTAGACCTGAAGGCGCAAACCGATGGCAAGGTGGAAGCGTTGCCGGTCAACAAAGGCGCGGCGGTGAAGGCCGGGCAGGTTGTCTGCCGGCTGGCGGTGGATGACCGCGCCGCCCGCCTGGCCGAGGCAAAGGCGCTCGCCGCGCAACGCCGATTGGAGTTCAACGCCGCCACCGAGCTTGCCGCCAAGGGCCATCGCTCCGAAACCCAGGTCGCCGCCGCCAAGGCGCACTATGACGCCGCCCTGGCCGGCGTGCGGCGTATGGAAGTGGAGCTGTCCTTTACCGAGATTCGCGCTCCCTTTGACGGCATCCTCGATCAACGCCACGTGGAAATCGGCGCTTATCTGCAAAAGGGCAACCCCTGCGCCACGCTGTTGGATATTGATCCCTATTTGGTGGTGGGTGAGGTGTCGGAGCGCAACGTGGCGCATCTTGCGGCCGGCATGCCGGCCCGGGCAACCCTGGTGGATGGTCGCGAAATGGCGGGAAAACTGCGCTATGTCGCCGCCGCCGGCAAGCCGGAGACCCGCACCTTCCGCATCGAGCTTGAAGTCGACAACAAGGATGGCTCATTAAAGGACGGCGTCACCGCGCAGATCCACATCCCCGTCGCCGAACGTCAAGCCCACGTCATCCCCTCCTCGGCGCTGGTGCTCAGCGATAAAGGCGTGATCGGCGTGCGGGTGGTTGACGGCGACATTGTCCGCTTCCGGGAAATCAAGGTCATCGGCGATGACGCGCGCGGCGTCTGGGTCAGCGGCTTGGACGACAAGACGGCGCTGATCGTCGTCGGTCAGCAGTTTGTCAAAGAGGGCGATCGGGTGCAGGTTCAGGCCGAAGTGCCGGTCAACGATCGCGGGGCAACATGAATAAGCTCATCGCCACCGCGATCGCCAATGCCCGCACCGTGCTAACCACACTGGCGCTGATTTTCATCGGCGGCATTTATGCCTACTCGACGATCCCCAAGGAAGAAAATCCCGACGTCGATATTCCCTATATCTATATCAATCTCGTGCATCAGGGAATTTCGCCGGAAGACGCCGAGCGGCTACTCGTCAAACCGATCGAGCCTTATCTGCGCGGCCTTGATGGCTTAAAGGAAGTCAAGGCCATCGCCCATGAGGGCGGCGCTGGCATTATCATCGAGTTCAATGCCGGCTTTAATGCCGATCAGGCGCTTCTTGATGTGCGCGAAGCCATCGACAAAGGCAAAACCGAACTTCCCGATGACACCGACGAGCCGGTCGTCACCGAAATCAACGTCAGCCTGTTTCCCATCGCCACCGTGGTGCTGTCCGGCGAATTGCCGGAGCGCGTCCTGGTGCGCTTGGCAAGGGATCTGCAAGATAGCATCGAGAGCCTGCCCGGCGTGCTGGAGGCGGCCATTTCCGGCGACCGTGAAGAGCTCTTGGAGGTTGTGGTCAGGCCCGAGCTGCTGGAAAGCTATCGGGTATCGCAGCAAGACCTCATCAACGTCGTCATGCGCAACAACCGCCTGGTGGCTGCCGGCGCCATGGAAGCGAGCGAAGGCCGCTTTGCCGTCAAGGTGCCCGGCGTTTTCGAATCCGCCAAGGATGTCTTGAGCCTGCCGGTCAAGGTGTCCGGCGACGGCGTCGTCACCCTTGGCGACCTGACCGAAGTCCGTCGCACCTACATGGACCCCGCCTCGTTCGCCCGCGTCAACGGCAAGCCGGCAGTGGCGCTTAATATCCGCAAGCGCACCGGCGAGAATGTCATCGAGACCATCGCCAGCGTTCGCGCCACGGTGGCGGCGGCCGAGCGTCATTGGCCCGCCGGGGTGAAGGTCGACCTGATTCAGGATCGGTCGGAACATATCGTCGATATGATCACCAGCCTGCAAAACAGCGTTATCAGCGCCGTTCTCCTAGTGGCGATCGTGGTGGTCGCCGCGCTCGGCTTTCGCGCCGCAGGCCTGGTCGGCATGTCCGTGCCGGGATCGTTTCTCCTGGGCATTCTATTTCTTTACGCCTTCGGCAATACTTTAAATCAGGTGGTGCTGTTTGGTCTCATACTCGCCGTCGGCATGCTGGTGGACGGCGCCATCGTCATCACCGAGTTCGCCGACCGCAAGATGGCCGAAGGCGTGTCCTCGCGCGCCGCCTACACCTTGTCGGCGCAACGCATGGCATGGCCGATTATCTCGTCAACGGCGACGACGCTGGCCGCCTTTGTGCCGCTGCTGTTCTGGCCCGGGATGATCGGCGGGTTCATGAAATACCTGCCATTGACGCTTATTTACACCCTCGCCGCCTCGCTGGTGATGGCGCTTATTTTCGTGCCCACCCTTGGCGCCAGAATCGGCCGCGCTTCGAAGGAGCATTCTTCCGCACTGGAACACCTTTCGGCGGAAGAACCCTTCGACCTTGACAAGCTCGAAGGTCTGACCGGCTTTTATGCAAGACTATTGATGCGTCTGGTGCGCAATCCCTGGCGTTTTCTAGGGTGGACCTTGGGCATCATGGCGCTGATCACGGCCCTCTATGTGGTATCCAGCCCCAAGGTCATCCTCTTTCCGGAAGGCGAGCCCAATAACGTCACGCTTCAGGTGCATGCCCGCGGCAATCTGTCGATCTGGGAGCGCGACAATATGGTGCGCAAGGTCGAAGACGCCATCAAGGATGTCGCCGGCATCGAGACACGCTACGTCGAGGTCGGCGGCGGCAACATGAGCATCGGCCGCGATGTTGCGGAAGACGTAATCGGCTCGGTCACCCTCCTATTGGAGAATTGGCGCGACCGCCCGCGCGCCGATGACATCATCGATATGGTCAGGGAGCGCACGAAACATCTTCCCGGCATCGTTGTTGAGCCAGTTAAGGAAGAGATGGGGCCGGTCAGCGGCAAGAATATTGATATTGAAATCAGCGCCGCCGATCCGGCGCTGATCATGCCGGCCGCGGCGCGTCTGCGCGCCTACATGGATGATCTGGAAGGTCTGGAGGATATCGAGGATACCCGGCCGCTGCCCGGCATCGAATGGCAGCTTACCGTGGACCGCGCCGAGGCCGGCCGCTTTGGCGCCGACATCGCGACCGTCGGCAACGTCGTGCAACTGGTGACAAATGGCATCAAGATCGGTGAGTATCGGCCCGATGACGCCGACGAGGAAATCGAGATCCGTGTCCGCTATCCGGAGCAGAACCGCACCTTAGAGCAGCTTGACGCCCTGCGCGTGCAAACCCCCATGGGCAACGTGCCGGTGAGCAATTTCCTGAAGCGGGAGGCCAAGCCCAAGGTCAGCTCCATTGAGCGCGTTAACGCCAATCGCGTGTTGTCGGTGCGCGCCAACGTCGGCGAATCTTATAACGCGTTTGAGAAAATTCACGAAATCCAGGCCTGGATCGACGCCAACGAAAACAACCCTCAAGTACGCTACACTTTTCGCGGCGACGATGAGGAAACGCGCAATGCGACGGTTTTTCTGACCGAAGCGTTTTTTGTCGCGGTGTTTTTGATGTCGATCATCCTGCTGGCCCAGTTCGACAGCTTCTATCACGCCACTCTCATCATGGCGGCGGTGCTGATGTCGGTGGTCGGCGTGCTTCTCGGGATGCTGATCACCGGCCGCGATTTCGTTGTCATCATGACCGGGGTTGGCATCGTGTCCCTGGCCGGCATCGTCGTCAACAACAACATTATTCTCATCGATACTTATGATCGCTTGCGTAAAACCGCGCTGCCGCCCCTGGAAGCCATCGTGCGCACCGGCAGCCAGCGCCTGCGGCCGGTGATGCTGACCACCATCACCACGGTGATCGGGTTATTGCCGATGATGTTCGGGCTTGACGTCAATTTCATGACGCGAGAAGTAGTGTTCGGCGCGCCATCGGTCGCCATCTGGATCGATCTGGCAACGTCCATCGTCTTCGGCTTGAGCTTCGCCACGGTGCTGACGCTGTTGATCACGCCATGTCTTTTGGCGGTGCGCATTCATGCCCGCAAGAAGCTCCGGCAACGCCGGAAGCCGCCGGGCGAGGCGCCCGATAAGGACGAGGCTGAGTCTTTCCCGGCCAAAGCCGCTGAGTAGGTGACTTAGAGCAGATTGCGGTCAGGCATATCCGCATTCAATGTGCAATCGTCATTCCCGCGAAAGCGGGAATCCATAGTGAAATCAAAGGACTGTATCCCCGCTTCCGCGGGGATGACAACTTACATTTCAAGCCAAGTGAAAAAAATCTAATGTAACGGCGGGCGCGGCTCATCCCGCGACAGGGGGTGAGTGACGATCGTCTTGGCCTGCCGCGCCGCCGCCCGCTCCGCCTGCATCGCCGCCTTGCGGCTGCGCGACAAGCGCACGCTGAAGGGAATGAGCCCGAGATAGAGTAGACAGGCAAAGGACAGCGTGCCCCAGATATAGACGGTGGCCGACGCCGCCATCAGTCCGGCCAAAATCAGCACCGGCAGCACGTATTCGTTCTTCACTCGCACCTTTTTCAAGGAAAACGTTGGCACCTGGCTGACCATCAGGAAGGCCACCACCGCCATATAAGGCGCCACCAGATAGGGCAAACGAAACACCGGCTCCTCAAGCTGGAAGGTCAGGGCCATCGGCCACAACGCCAACACCGCCCCCATGGGCGAGGGTACGCCGACGAAGAATTCGCTGGGCTTTTCCTCCTGCTCGCTCATCACGTTGAAACGGGCAAGGCGCAGCGCGCAGCAGACGGCGAACACCAAGGCCAGCATCCAGCCGAGCCCGCCCAGATCGCGCAACGTCCACAGATAGAGGACAATCGCCGGCGCCAAGCCGAAGCTGATGACGTCGGAGAGCGAATCCAGCTCCGCGCCGAAGCGCGAGGTGCCCTTCATCAGCCGCGCCACGCGGCCGTCCAGGGCATCGAATACAGCGGCCAACAGGATCGCCCCCACCGCCAATTCCCACTTGGCGGCCAGGGCGAACTTGATCGACGTCATGCCCGCCGCCAAGGCCAGAATGGTGACGATGTTCGGCACCAGGCTACGGGCCGGAAGGATCGGGAGACGACGCCGTTCTTTCATCCAAAAAACCTTGTAAAACAATCCGTTAGCGGATTTCTCCGAAGCGCTGCTTCTCGCGCGATTTCTCGTCGGCGATCACCGTTTCGCCGGCGATCATGCGCTGGCCGACGCAGACCAAGGGGCGCATGCCTTCGGCCAAGTATAGATCAACCCGGCTGCCAAAGCGAATAAGGCCGAAGCGTTCGCCGGCCAGCACCTTGCGGCCGCTCTCCACCTCGCACAGGATGCGGCGGGCGATCAGGCCGGCAATCTGCACGAAAGCGATGTCCTTGCCGCTGGCGGTGCGCATGCGAACGGCGTTGCGCTCGTTTTCCTCGCTGGCCTTCTCCAGGTCGGCGTTGAGGAACTTGCCGGGGGTATAGGCGACCTGAACGATTTCGCCAGAGGCCGGCACACGGTTGACGTGCACGTCAAAGACATTCATGAACACGCTGACCCGCGGCCGCGGCGTCTCGCCCATGCCGAGCTCGGCCGGCGGGATCGCCTCGCCGACGCTCTGCACCACGCCGTCGGCGGGACTGACCACCAGCCCGTCGCGGGTCGGCGTCACCCGGTCGGGGTCGCGGAAGAAGTAGCCGCACCAGGCGGTCAGGATCACCCCCAGCCAACCCAGGGGCTCCCATAGGACGAACAGAATGAGCGTACCCAGAGCGAACAGCACCACGAACTTGTGGCCTTCGCGGTGGATCGGGGTCAGGACGGATAAAATGGTATCCATGATGCCTCGGTTGGCCTTTCGGCTCTATAAAATGCCCGCCCTTTATTAAAGCACGGTTTCCCGGAGTTCAACGGGCTCGCCGGGCGAGCCGCCAAGCTCGGCCAGCTTCTCCCGCGCCGCCGCCGCCTCCTGCTGGCGCCGCCACATGGCGGCATAGACCCCATCCAGGGCCAAGAGAACGCCATGGGTGCCGCGTTCGACGATACGCCCGGCGTCCATCACCAGGATCTCGTCGGCATCGACCACGGTGGACAGGCGATGGGCGATGACCAGGGTGGTGCGGCCGGCGGAGACCTCCTTTAACGAGGTCTGGATCTCCCGCTCGGTATGGGTGTCGAGGGCCGAGGTCGCCTCGTCGAGGAGAAGAATGCGGGGGTTTTTCAGGATGGTCCGGGCGATCGCCACCCGCTGCTTCTCGCCGCCCGACAGCTTCAATCCCCGCTCGCCCACCATGGTGTCGTAACGTTCCGGCAGGCTCATCACGAAATCGTGGATGCGGGCCAGCCGCGCCGCCTCTTCGACCTCGGCATCCGAGGCATCCGGCCGGCCATAGCGGATGTTGTAGCCGATGGTGTCGTTAAACAGCACGGTATCCTGCGGCACCACGCCGATGGCGGCGCGCAGGCTCCCTTGGGTGAGGGCGCGAATATCCTGGCCGTCGATCAACACCCGGCCGCCGGAAATGTCATAGAACCGAAACAGGATGCGCGAGATGGTGGACTTGCCCGCCCCGCTCGGGCCGACGATGGCCACCGTCCGGCCGGGCGGCACGCGGAAACTGACATCCTTCAGGATCGGCCGGTTGGCGTCGTAGTGAAAGTTCACGTGATCGAACGTCACCTCGCCGCCGCCCGCCTGCAGATCGGCGGCATCGGGACGATCCTCGACCTCGGCGTTCTCCCGCATCAGACGAAACATGAATTCCATGTCCACCAGCGACTGCTTGATTTCGCGATAGACGAAGCCGAGAAAGTCGAGCGGCATGAACACCTGCATCACGAGGGCGTTGACCAGTACGAAGTCGCCCACCGTCAATTGACCGGAAACCACGCCCTGCCCCGCCATCGCCATCACCACGATGAGTCCGATGGCGACGATCGCCCCTTGCCCGACGTTCAAGACCGACAGGGTTTTCTGGCTCTTGATCGCCGCCGACTGATAGGCTTCCAGCGCGCCATCATAGCGCCGCGCTTCATGGGCCTCGTTGCCGAAGTATTTCACGGTTTCGTAGTTCAAGAGGCTGTCCACCGCCTTGGTGTTGGCGCGGTTGTCCTGCTCGTTCATTTCACGGCGGTATTTCAGCCGCCATTCGGTGACCGAGAAGGTAAAGGCCGCATAGCCGGCCAGCGCCGTCACCACCGCCAGGGCAAACCAGACGTTGAATTTAAAGAGCAGCACGCCGGCCACCAGGACGATTTCAAGGAGCGTCGGCAGGATGTTGAACAGGGTGAAGCGCAACAGAAAGTCGATGCCCTTGATGCCGCGTTCGATGGCCCGGTTAAGGCCGCCGGTGCGCCGCTCCAGGTGAAAACGCAAGGATAGCGCGTGTAGATGGCGGAAGGTGCTGAGCGCCAGCACCCGCATCGCCCCTTGTCCGACGCGCACGAACAGCACATCGCGCAGCTCGCCGAAGGCGTCGCTGGCGAAACGGGCAAAGCCGTAGGCGACGATAAACCCTACCGGCAGCAGAACCGCCGTCGGCGCATTGAGCGCATCCACCGCACCCTTCAATAGAAACGGCACATTGATGGAAATGACCTTGGCCGCCACCAGGGCGAGAAGGGAAAACACCACACGGCGCTTCAAGTCGCTCCGGCCGCGCGGCCACAAATAGGGCGCCAGCGTTTTCAGCGTCGTCCAGTGATTGGCGTCCGCCACCACGTCGCTTAAGCCCTGCCGGCGCATTTTTCCCGTTTCCTCAGATGATTATCGCCCATACGTCCGGCAGATATGGGCCTTGAAGGCGATATTCGCAAGGCCGATGGCGGGTCTAGGGCTGGTTGGTGACCTGCCCCGGATAGACCACATCGGGATCCTTGACCTGATCCTTATGAACGCCAAAGACCGCGATGTAATGGAAGTCGCCGGGCGACAACTTGCGCGACACCAGCCATTGATTGACGCCGGACCGGATGACAACGCTGCCCTCGGCGCGGGCGGCATCCGCCGCCAGGTCGAGATTGAAGGCAATCTCGATACGCTGCTGCACCTTACCCTCGCCGGTCACCTGATCAAGCCGGGCTATATGTTCGCCGGCGGCCAGCGGCGCTGCGGGGGTGTAGATCCAGCGCCCGCTGTCGCTGGTCATCCCGGTTCCCAGGTAGGCGTCGTCGAGATAAAGCCGCACCTCGGCGCGCGCGGCGGCGCGGCCCGACAAGACGGCGGCCCCGGTCTGGTCATAATCGATGGCGTCCAGCATCAGGCCGTCCGCCAGGTCGGCGCTGCTGGCGGGGCGCTGCAAAACGAGACTGCGGCCCTTGCCGTCGCGCGGCGTTAAGACCACCACCACGCCCTCATCGCTGGGATCGACGAAGGCCTGGGTTTTTTCCGGCACCACCACCACGGCGATCTCGGTGGAAGCCACCGCCTCCTTGCCGGGTAAGCGGGAGGTCAGGCTTATCTCCACCCCGCCGGGCGACAGCGGCTGATCGAAAATCAACACCCATTCGCCGCGCCGGTCGGTGGTCACCCGCCCCAGAACTGCGCTTCCCGCCATGATCTCCACCTCGGCAAAGGGCGCGGCGCGGCCGGCGATCAAGCCGGTGCCGCCCCGGGTCACCCGCACCACGTCAAAACTCGGGTGCGTCGCCACAGCGGCGGGCGTGGCGTCCTCGGGCGCGGCCGGCGCAGGGAGCGGCGCGGTTTCCTCCGGCCCCAGAATGCTCTCCAGATCAAGCCAGGAAAGCTGCCGCGGCGGCGCCACCACCGACCACAGGGCGGCGACCACAAGCAGCGCCACGGCGATCAATAGCCACCGCTTCCATGGCCGCTTGCCTTTGTCCTGATCTGTCACCCGCAACCCTTAAACTTGCCGTCTCGGCGAGCCGTAACGTAGAAAAGGGCGGGCTCGCTGGCTATAAATAATTTAATCCTATCCAGACAATTTGACGAATCTCGGGCAGTTTCAGCACATGATGTCCCTCCCCTTACGCTCCGTCTGCGTCTACTGCGGCTCGAAAGTCGGCCGCGATCCCCGCTTTGCCGCCCACGCCGAGCGGCTGGGCGAGCTATTGGCCGGCGCCGGAATCCGGCTGGTCTATGGCGGCGGCAGCGTTGGCCTGATGGGCATCCTCGCCCGTACCGTTCTACGCCATGGCGGCGCGGTGGTGGGCATCATCCCGCAACATCTGGACCATGTGGAAATCACCCAGAAGGGCTTAAGCGAGCTACACGTGGTGCCCAACATGCACACCCGCAAGCGCCTGATGTTCGACCATTCGGATGCCTTCGTCTCGCTGCCGGGCAGCGTCGGCACGCTGGACGAAACCATCGAGGTCATCACTTGGCGGCAACTCAAGCTCCACGACAAGCCCATCGTCCTGGTCAATGACGGCGGCTATTGGACGCCGTTTCTGGATTTTATGGGCCATATGGTGAATGAAGGCTTCGCCAGCCCAGCCACCCGTCGGTTGTTCCAGGTGGTGGAGACGGTAGAGGACGTGCTGCCGGCCCTGTGCGCCGCCGCCGCCCCGACGCTTCCTGATCGGGAAGAGTTGATCTGATAGGCTTTTGGAAAACGCTCGATCGGTCATTGCGAGAGAGCGTCAGCGACCGAAGCAATCCATAAGGTCAACAACTGGATCGCCACGCCCGCCCCTAAATGGGATCGAACGGAGCTTAGCAAAGGCCCCCTTCTCTCGTCCCATTTAGAGGCGGGCTCGCGATTGACGGCGGAAGGATTTTTTAACGGCCTGTTAGAGCGGCTGTTATTGCACTTTTAAGGAACTGTGCTTATGGTGCCGCCGCATATCAGGCGGACTTTTTTAGCGGACCTTCAAGGAGGGGACATGGCCAAAATCAAGGTAAAAAACCCGGTCGTTGAACTGGATGGCGACGAGATGACCCGGATCATCTGGGCCTGGATCAAGGGCAAGCTCATCCTCCCCTACCTCGACATCGATCTAAAATATTATGATCTTGGCATTGAGCACCGCGACGCCACCAATGACCAGGTAACAGTGGACTCGGCGGAAGCCATCAAGAAGTACGGCGTTGGCGTCAAATGCGCCACCATCACCCCGGACGAGGCGCGGGTTGAAGAATTCAAGCTCAAGAAGATGTGGAAGTCGCCCAATGGCACCATCCGCAACATTCTGGGCGGCACCGTGTTCCGCGAACCCATCATCTGCAAGAACGTGCCGCGGCTGGTGCCCGGCTGGACCGATCCCATCGTCATCGGCCGTCATGCCTTCGGCGACCAATACCGCGCCACTGATTTTCGCGTCCCCGGCGCCGGCAAGCTGACCGTCAAGTGGCAGTCGGCGGACGGCAAGGATGTCATCGAGCATGAAGTGTTCGAGTTTCCGGGAAGCGGCGTCGCCATGGCCATGTACAATTTGGACGAGTCCATCCGGGATTTCGCCCGCGCCTCTTTGAACTACGGCCTGGACCGCGGCTGGCCGGTCTATCTGTCCACCAAGAACACCATCCTGAAAGCCTACGACGGCCGTTTCAAGGATCTCTTCCAGGAGGTGTTCGACAAGGAATTCGCCGCCAAGTTCAAGGCCGCCGGCATCACTTATGAACACCGCCTGATCGACGACATGGTGGCCAGCGCCTTGAAATGGAGCGGCAAGTTCGTGTGGGCGTGCAAGAACTACGACGGTGACGTGCAGTCGGACACCGTGGCCCAGGGCTTTGGCTCCTTAGGTCTGATGACCTCGGTGCTGATGAGCCCCGACGGCAAAACGGTGGAGGCGGAAGCCGCCCACGGCACCGTCACCCGCCATTATCGCGAGCACCAGAAGGGGCGCGAGACCTCCACCAATCCCATCGCCTCGATCTTCGCCTGGACGCGCGGACTGGCGCACCGCGGCAAGCTCGATGGCACGCCGGACGTGGTGCGGTTCGCTGAAACCTTGGAGCGGGTGTGCGTCGAGACGGTGGAAGCCGGCTTCATGACCAAGGATTTGGCTATTCTGATCGGCCCCGATCAGCCGTGGCTGACCAGCGAGAAGTTCTTCGACAAGATCGATGAGAATTTAAAAAAAGCGCTGGGGTAGATTTTTCACCCCTCACCCTGGCGCTTCGCGCCCTCCCTCTCCCAGCGGGAGAGGGGTGGGGTGAGGGGAAAACCCGCCCCCCTGAACGCAATCTGCCTTAAGAAATTACGCCGTTACCGCGGCGTCGGCCACGGCCTTGGCGATGGCGTCAATGGCCGTCGCCGCCTTGGCGCCATCCGGACCGCCCGCCTGCGCCATATCGGGCCGACCGCCGCCGCTGGCGCCGCCCACCGCCGCCGCGCCCGCGCGCACCAGCTCAACGGCGTTGAAGCGTTGCGTCAAATCATCGGTAACAGCCACCAAGAGCGCCGCCTTGCCGTCATTGACGGCGACGAAAGCAGCGATACCTGATTTCAGGCGCTTCTTGGCGTCATCGGCCAATGCCTTCAATTCCTTGGCTGGCACGCCGTCCAAGGTCTGGCCGAGGAACGCGACGCCGGCGACGTCGCGCACCGCCGGTCCCTCGCCGCCACCGCCGCCCATGGCAAGCTTGCGGCGCAAATCCGTCATCTCGCGCTCGGCGGCGCGGCGCTCATCCAACAGCGTCGCCACCCGCGCCACCACCTGATCCGGTGAAACTTTCAGGGTCTGCGCCAGCTCCTTGACCAGCGCCTCCTGATCGGCGGCGTAGCGCCGCGCCGCCTCGCCGGTCAAGCCTTCGATGCGGCGCACGCCGGCCGCCACGGCGCTCTCGCTGATGATCTTGAAGTAGCCGATGTCGCCGGTGCGCGATACGTGGGTGCCGCCGCACAATTCCACCGAGAACGGCGCGACATCGCCCGAGTTATGGCCCATGGCCACCACCCGCACCTCATCGCCGTATTTCTCGCCAAACAGCGCCAACGCCCCGGCCTTGACGGCGTCGTCCGGCGTCATCACCCGGGTATCGACAGGCTCATTCAAGCGAATGACGCGGTTGACGTCCGCCTCGACGCGATCCAGTTCATCGGCGCTCACTGCTTTGGGATGGCTGATGTCGAAGCGTAGGCGATCAGGGGCCACCAGCGAGCCTTTTTGCGTGACGTGAGAGCCCAGCACTCGGCGCAACGCTTCATGCAGCAGGTGAGTGACCGAATGATTGGCGCGCAGTTTTGAACGCCGATCGGCATCCACCGTCAGACACACTTCATCGCCGACAGTGATTGCTCCGTTTTCGATGCGGGCAAGATGCACATGCAAATCGCCCACCTTCTTTTGCGTGTCGGTGACGATCGCCTGCATGCCCTCGGCGCTGATCACGCCGATATCGCCCATCTGGCCGCCGGACTCGCCGTAAAACGGCGTCTGATTGGCGACGATGGCCACCTTGTCGCCGGCCTGCGCCGTAACCACTTCCTGGCCGTCTTTTACGATCGCCACCACCTTGCCTTCGGCCTCGGTGGCGTCATAACCAAGAAATTCCGTCGCACCCACCCGCTCACGCAGATCAAACCACAGCGTTTCGGTGGCCGCCTCGCCGGAACCGGCCCAGGCTTTGCGGGCCTCCGCCCGCTGGCGCGCCATGGCGGCGTTGAAGCCCTCGATATCGACGCTGCGACCCTGGGCGCGCAGCGCGTCTTGCGTCAGATCGAGAGGAAAGCCGTAGGTGTCGTATAGCCTGAAGGCGACGTCGCCCGGCAGCGCCGCGCTGGCGCCCAGCTTGTTCAACTCCTCGTCGAGAAGACGCAAGCCACGCTCCAACGTCACCTTGAAGCGTATTTCCTCAAGCTTCAATGTCTCGCGCACCAACGCTTCGGCGCGTACCAGTTCAGGGTAAGCGCCGCCCATTTCCGCCACCAGTACCGGCACCAGACGGTGCATCAGCGGCTCCTTGGCGCCGATCATGTGGGCGTGGCGCATGGCGCGGCGCATGATCCGCCGCAGCACGTAGCCCCGCCCCTCGTTGGACGGCAGCACGCCATCGGCGATGAGGAAGGAGGAAGCACGTAAATGATCGGCGATCACCCGATGGGAAGCAGCGTGCGATCCGTCGGCCGCGACATGGGTTAATTCCGCCGAGGCGTCGATCAGCCGGCGCATGAGGTCAATGCGATAATTGTCGTGGGCGCCTTGCAGCACCGCCGCAATGCGCTCCAGCCCCATGCCGGTATCGATGCACGGCCTGGGCAGCGGCACGCGCTCGGTGGGCGTCACCTGGTCGTATTGCATGAACACCAGGTTCCAGATTTCCACGAAGCGGTCGCCGTCACTGTCCGGCGTGCCGGGCGGGCCACCGGCAATACTGGGACCATGGTCATAGAAAATTTCCGAACACGGGCCGCACGGCCCGGTCTCACCCATGGACCAGAAGTTGTCGGCGGTGGCGATGCGCACGATGCGCTCGTCCGGCAGGGCGGCGATTTTCTTCCAGAGACCAAAGGCTTCATCGTCATCGTGAAAGACGGTGACGGTGAGCTTGTCCTCGGGTACGCCATATTCCCGGGTGACCAAATTCCACGCCAGCTCGATGGCCCCTTCCTTGAAGTAGTCGCCGAAGGAAAAGTTGCCGAGCATCTCAAAGAAGGTGTGGTGGCGGGCGGTGTAGCCGACGTTGTCCAGATCGTTGTGCTTGCCGCCGGCGCGCACGCACTTTTGCGACGAGGCGGCGCGGGCATAGGGGCGCTGCTCCAGGCCGGTAAAGACGTTCTTGAACGGCACCATGCCGGCGTTGGTGAACATCAGCGTCGGGTCGTTGCGCGGCACCAAGGGGGCGCTGGGCACCACTTCATGGCCGTGGCGCTTGAAGTACTCGAGAAACGTCGCCCTGATGTCGTTGACCGTCTTCATCCCTAAACCCTTAAGAGCCCGACATATACCATGCTCGCCGGCCGCCGGCCCGCCTTTTTAACGTGGCGACCGGCCCCTGTCCAGCCAAGGCCGGTCTGCCGCAAGGGTCGATTATTCTTAAAGAAAAAGCCCGGCTGTTAAGGCCGGGCTTATTGCCAAGTTTGCAGTGCGTGTGTCCCTTAGGCATCCTCGAAGGATGAATCTTCGGCATCGCCAGCAGGCGCCAGCAGGGCTTGATCGAGAATGCCGGCGCGCTTTCTGATCTCGCTTTCGATGGCTTCGGCCACCTCGGCATGCTCCAACAGGTACTTTTTGGCGTTTTCCCGGCCCTGGCCGATGCGCTCGCCGTCATGGGAGAACCACGACCCGGATTTTTCCACCACCCCGGCCTTGACGCCGAGATCGACAAGTTCGCCGGTTTTGGAAATCCCCTCCCCATACATGATGTCAAACTCCACCTGCTTGAACGGCGGCGCCAGTTTGTTCTTGACGATCTTGACCCGGGTCTGGTTGCCGACGATTTCCTCGCGGTCCTTGATCGCGCCGGTACGGCGGATATCGAGCCGCACCGAGGCGTAAAACTTCAACGCATTGCCGCCGGTGGTGGTTTCCGGGCTGCCGTACATGACGCCGATCTTCATGCGGATCTGGTTGATGAAAATAACGATGCACTTGGAGCGGGAAATGGAGCCGGTCAGCTTGCGCAGGGCCTGGCTCATCAGCCGCGCCTGCAAGCCGACATGGCTGTCGCCCATCTCGCCTTCCAATTCGGCCCGGGGCGTCAACGCCGCCACGCTGTCGACCACCAGGATATCCACCGCGCCGGAGCGCACCAGGGTATCGGCGATCTCCAGCGCCTGCTCGCCGGCGTCGGGTTGGGAAATGAGGAGTTCCTGCACATTGACGCCAAGCTTCTTGGCATAAATCGGATCAAGAGCATGTTCGGCGTCGACGAACGCCGCCACCCCGCCGCGCTTCTGGGTTTCCGCCACCACCTGCAGGGCGAGCGTCGTCTTGCCCGAGCTTTCCGGCCCGAAAATTTCAACGATTCGCCCCCGCGGCAGGCCGCCGATGCCAAGGGCGATGTCGAGCCCCAGGGAGCCGGTGGAAATCGCCTCCACCTGCACCGCGCTTTGCTGGCCCAGCCGCATCACCGAGCCCTTGCCGAACGCCCGCTCGATCTGGCTTAAGGCTGCATCCAGCGCCTTCGATCTGTCCATATCGTCCCGTCCCTGTTCCACCACGCGTAATTTCGCCGACATTCAAGCCTCCGTTATTTCACAGCGTTTGCGCCGATGCAATGAAAGCAAATGTACCGCGTTTGTTCTCGTCAGGCAAGAACATTTTGCGAACAAATGAGAAGGTTTTTAGGCCGCCGTGTCGGCCAATACCTTGCGAACAGCGCCGGGATTGGAGCGAATGACCCGGATCAGGGTTCTTGCCGCGCCCGTGGGTTGACGCTGGCCTTGCTCCCATTTACGCAAAGTAAAGACACTGACGCCCAGCAGATTCTCCGCAAATTCCCGTTGCGTTAGGCCAAGGCGTTCACGCGCTTCGCGCACCTCAGTCGGCGCAACCGGAAAATTATGGACGGCAAAGCCCCGCCTTTTGCCGCCGGCAAAGGCAATGGCCTCGTTAAGGCCCTGGGCAATGCCCTTATACGCTTGGCTGGTCATGATCATGGTCGTGCTCCGCTATGCTTTCATATAGCCCAAAGGGTCATATATGATAAATAGAATACTCTGTCCAAAATGAATTACAAAAATCACTATTTTCCTTGTCATCCCCGCGAAAGCGGGGATCCAGTGACTTGATTTTTCTATGGATTCCCGCCTACGCGGGAATGACGGAAAAGAGTTAAACTGAGTATATTTAAGTAGAAATAGCTCCAGTTAAAGTAGGCCAATGGGTTATGGGTCAAATGATCACGCCTCCAGGACGTCTTTGACCTTTTCGGCCAGCTGCTTGAGGCTGAAGGGCTTGGGCAGGAAGCTGAAGGCTTCGCCCTTGGCGAGGTTTTTCTTGAAGGCGTCCTCGGCATAGCCGGAGATGAAGATGATCTTCATCCGCTGATTGCGTTCGCGGATCGCCTTGACCAAGGTCGGGCCGTCCATGTTGGGCATCACCACGTCACTGATCAGGAGGTCGATCTCATCGCCATGGGCGGCGACGATCTCCAAGGCCGCCTCGCCGCTGGCCGCCTCCCACACCTTATAGCCCTTGTTCTTCAAGGCCCGGCTAGCAAACATCCGAACCGCATCCTCGTCCTCCACCAGGAGCACCGAAGCCTTGCCGGTCAGATCCTTGGGCTTTTCCGGCGCGGCGTCGACGGCGGTTGGCGGTTTTTCCTCCTCCTCCCCCCGGTGCACCGGCAGGAAGATGCGGAACGTCGCCCCCTTGCCCGGCTCGCTGATGGGAAAGATGAAGCCGCCGGTCTGCTTGACGATGCCATAAACGGTGGAGAGCCCCAGCCCGGTGCCCTTACCCACTTCCTTGGTGGAAAAGAACGGCTCAAAGATTTTACCCAGGTGCTCCTTGGGGATGCCGATGCCGGTATCGGTAACCTCCACCAGCACGTAATCGGCGGGCGGCATGAAGGTATGGCCGAGCTTGCGCGAGTCTTCGGTGGAAATATTGGCGGTGCGGATGGTCAGCGTGCCGCCCTTGGGCATGGCGTCGCGGGCGTTGACGGCCAGGTTGATGATCACCTGCTCAAGCTGGCCCTGGTCGACCCGCACCGGGCCTAAGTTACGGCCATGGATCATCTTCAGGTCGATGTTCTCACCAATGAGACGGCGCAACAGATTGGACAACTCGGCCAGCACGTCGGTGATGATCAGCACCTTGGGGCGCAGCGTCTGCTGGCGCGAAAAAGCCAACAACTGACGCGTCAGATTGGCCGCCCGGTTGGCGTTCTGCTTGATCTGCATGATGTCGGCGAACGACTGATCGCCGGGGCCATGGCGCACCAAGAGCAGATCGCAAAAGCCGGTGATGGCGGTCAAAAGATTATTGAAATCATGGGCGATGCCGCCAGCCAACTGCCCCACCGCCTGCATCTTCTGCGATTGCGCGAACTGTAATTCCAGGTTCTTCTGCTCGGTGACGTCGATGAGATAGGCGATCAGGCGGTCATCGCCGCCGGCGCGGTGCACGAACAACTGCGCCTGACGATCGGGATCGCGCTTCAGTCGCACATCGACGGGCGGCGGCACGATGCCACGCTCCACCGCCTCGCGCACCCGCCACGCCACCTCGCGGGCGTCCTTGTCGGGAAAGACGTCGTCAAGCGTCGCCCCCGTTTCCGGCAGGCGTTCGGGCAGCAGACGGGAAAACAGGTCGTTGCTGTCGAGAATACGGCCCTCGGCATCAATGGTGGCGATGGCCAGCGGCGCTTCGGCGAAATAGCGCTGGAAGCGCTCATCGACGCCATCGCCGGCGGCAACCGACTGCGCCGCGTCACGCAGCAGCACCAGTTTCAGGTCGTGACTGAACGTCGCCGCCGCCGCCACGATGAATTCTTTGTCCGTTCCACGTTCGCTGTCCTCGACCGTAATGACTGACCCGGCGTCAATTCCGGCGAGCGTCGCGCCATGGTTGGCCAAGTCCTGCGCCGTCCGGCTTTGCAGGGCGATACGCCCGTTCTTGCCCACCACCACCCAGACCATGCCGGCGGCCGACAATGCCGCGCCCATGAGACTGACCGCCGCCAGAGCGTGTTCCCGCTCCAGGTCTTCGCTGGTGATATCGATCAGTTTCCACACGATGGTGGCGCCATCGGCGCCGCCGTCGCCGGCGGCAACCCTGAGCCAGCGCCGGCCGCCGTCGGGCAGGTCGATGGCGACGATCTCCTTGCCCGACCCGCCGCTGCGGGCCAGCTTCAAAAGCGCCCTTAAACGCTGCGCCATGTCCTCATTGATGACCGCTAGCTCTACCGGCGACGATGGATCGCCGGCGCGGCCGCCCGTCATGGCCCGGTAGGCGGCGTTGGCATAGATCAAGCGCCCCTCGGCATCGCTGATCGCCCGGCCATTGGCGGCCACGTCAAGGGAGGCGAACATCAAACCGGTATCGGCGGCGGTCAAGGAAGAAAGGCCGCCGCGCACGAGGAGCACGATGGCGAGAGCGCCGCTGGCCAGCGCCACGCCGGCGAGAATGCCGCCGGCCAGCCACCAGGCGGAATCGGTGGTCACGTACCAAGCGGCGGCGGCGGCGATCACCGCCAGCGCCAGCCCCATGCCGGCCGCAACCGGACGGCGAAGCCCACGCCGCTGGGCGCTCCTGGCCCGCCGGGCTTTTAAGGCGTTATCCGTGGTCGCTTCGTCCCGCATCCAACTCTAAAACTCACGATCTGCCGGGGCAGATTAGCACATTTCCTTCCGCTGCAAGCGGTCAACGTCGCCCGCCCGCCTTGCGGCGCAGTTTGAGGACGAAGCTGATGACCTCGGCGACGGCGCGGTAGTGCTCCGGCGGGATTTCCTGGTCGATTTCGACGGTCGCATGAAGCGCCCGCGCCAAGGGCGGGTTTTCCACGATGGGCACCTTGTGCTCCTCGGCGATGGCGCGGATCTTGGCGGCGATGTGATCGACGCCCTTGGCCACCACCTTGGGCGCTTCCATGGCGCCGTGCTCATATTTCAGGGCGACGGCGTAATGGGTCGGGTTGGTGACCACCACGCTGGCTTCGGGCACCGCCGCCATCATGCGCTTGCGCGACCGCTCCATACGAATTTGCCGCAGCCGCGCCTTGATGTGAGGATCGCCTTCGGTCTGCTTATGCTCGTCCTTGACTTCCTGCTTGGTCATACGCAGGCGCTTGCGGTGTTGATAGACCTGAAACAGGTAGTCAAGGCCCGCCAATACCGCCATGATGGCCAGCACGCCGCCCAGCATGCGCAGCGTCAGCGCATAGACGGTGGGCAGGAGGTTTTCCGGCCCGCGCGCCGTCAGCTCCACCAGAAGCGTCGCCTTGGGCGCCACCATCGTCGCCACCACGCCGCCGACAATGATGAATTTTGCGATGGTCTTGATAAGCTCAACGAAGTTCGCCGCGCCGAACAATCGCTTGAACCCCTTGGTCAAGGATATCTTCGATAGATCAGGCTTCATCCGTTCGGCGGAGAAAATCGGCTTATGTTGGATGAGCGCGCCGGCCAGCGCGCCGGCCATCAAAAGAATCATCGGCAGCGCCAGAGCGACGGCAAGATTAAGATAGAGCGAGCGCAACAAATCGCCGATCGCCCCGTCGCCGACGGGAACGGCGTAAGAGTTGCTCATCAGCCCGGAAAAATACTCGGTCATGCGCGAGGCCGCCGGCCGCGCCGAAATCATCACGGCCAAAGCGATGGCCAACAGCATGAACCAGTGATTGATATCGCGGCTTTTCGCCACCTCGCCGCGCTTGTGGGCGTCGTCCAGCTTCTTTTGCGACGGCTCTTCGGTTTTTTGCGACTCTTCTTGTTCCTCGGCCATGACCTATCCTATCTGAGGAACATGGCGGTGGTGTTCTCAAAATAATCGGCAAACCACATCATCGACGCGCCGATCACCATGAATAACACCACAAAGCCGAGGGCGATGTTCAAGGGCATGGCGATGAAGAACACCTGAAGCTGCGGCATCAAGCGGGAAATGAGGCCAAGGCCGATGTTGAATACCAGGCCATAGACCAGAAACGGCGCCGACATCTGAACGCCTAAACGGAATGATTCGGAGACGATGCGGATGATCATGGTCGTCAAATCGGTAATATCGGGAACGCTGCCGACGGGAAACAGCAGGTAACTATCGCGCATGGCGGCGATCAGCAGATGATGGAGGTTGGTGGTGAAAATGACCAGAATGCCAAGCAACGTCAGAAAACTGCCAACCACGGCGCCCTGCGTTCCCTGCACCGGATCGAAGACTTGCGCGGCGCCAAGACCGGTCTGATAGGCGACGACAACGCCCATGACGTGCAGCGCGCTCATGATCAACCGGGTGGCGACGCCAAGAATGACGCCGATCAGCATTTCGCGCAGCAAGGCCAGGGTCAGCGACATGGCGTCAGGCGGGATGGCCGGCAAGGTATCGCGCACCAAAGGCAGAATGACGAGACTGAGGAGCAGCGCGAAGCTTAGGCGGATGCGCGCCGGGATCATGCTTTCGCCCAAGGCCGGCGCCAGCATCAGCGCCGAGCCGAGACGCAAAAAAACTAGAAAGAACGCAAAAATCGCCTCGGGAGAAAATTGCCCGAGCATGCCTTAAAGCCCGTTCACGATACGGTCAGAGATGCGGAACATGAGGCCGTTTAGGGCATCGCCCATGAACGGCAGAAAAACCAATAGGGAGACGAAGATCGCCACGATCTTCGGCACGAAGGTGAGCGTCATTTCCTGAATCTGGGTCAGCGCCTGTATCAGCGAAATCGCCAAGCCCACCACCAACGCCACCAGCATGGTGGGGCCGGCAACGATCAGAAACACCCAAATCGCATCGCGCGCCACGTCAATTACATCGGACCCGACCATTTGCCACTCTTTCCTCAACACAACCTAGAGCTAATAACATCATGCTCTAAATCGGCATCCGCATGATTTCCTGATAGGCCTGGATCACGCGATCGCGCACCGCCACCACGGTGTTGACCATCATTTCGGCATTGGAAACTTCGCTGACCACATCCACCAGATCCATCTGGCGGTTAAGCCCGGCGATGCTGGCTTTCTCGCTTTTCTCGGCAGCCTCCGCCACCCCAGTGGTGACTTCCTGGAGCATATCGGCAAACCCGGAACCGCCGGACAGCGCTTCTTTCGCCGACATACCGGAGCCGCTGCGCGCCGCCGCTGCGGCATAGGCATTGGCGGCATCAAGTCCTTTGATCGACATGGCGTATTCCTCGTTCTTGAGTTATTTTACCGCAACAGATCAATGGTGCGCATGATCATGTTCTTCGCCGTATCGGCGGCGTTGAGATTGGCGTCATAGCTGCGCTGCGCCTGGCGCATGTCCATAACTTCCAACAGCGGCTCGACGTTGGGCGTGCGGACATAGCCATCGGCGTCGGCGCCGGGATGCCCCGGCTGGTAACGCTTGCCAAAATCGCTGCGGTCGAAGGTAACGCCGTCGACCGTGACCTCATGAATGCCGAGCTTGCGATCAAGCTCGTTGCGAAACGAAACCACCTTGCGGCGATAAGGCGTATCGGTGGGCGAGCTGGCCAGCGAATCGGCGTTGGCGAGGTTCTCCGAAATCACCCGAATACGCACTGACTGCGCCTTCAGGCCGGCGGCTGAAATCATCAACGACTTAGAGAGATCCATAACGCTGTCTCCGATGCTCCCCTAACGCTCAGCGATTGCGGCCGAGCGCGGTGAGGATCATGCTTTCATGCTTGCGGTAAAGATTGGTGACAAGGCCATAGTCCATTTGCACTTCGGCCATTTTCAGCAGTTCCTGCTCGACGGTGACGCCGTTGCCGTTGCGCTTCAATTCGGCGCTGCGCACGGTGTATTCCTCGCCGCCCGCGCTCTCGCTGGGCGGCTTTTGATGGTTGGGATGGGTGCGGGCGACCTTGACATTGCCGCCGACGGCGCGGTTCAAGACCTGAGTGAAGCGAACGTTTTTCAAGTCCTGGGGGCGGAAATCGGGGGTATTGGAGTTGGCGACGTTCTGCGACAGCACCGCCTGACGCCGGCTGAGCCAGCCCATCTTGTGCTGCAACGCTTTAAACAGCGTAAGGTGCTTCAAGTCCATCCGGCCTGCTCCAAGATCGCCCGTTGCCTTCTGCCCGGTGTCAATCCGTAGAGTTCGATTAAAATTTTAGCGATCTCATTGTCCGCCTCGGCTGTTAACAAAAGGTAAAAATCGCATCGCTGCAATTTTCCCCAATTTTTACCAGCCATTAACCATGAGCGCCAAGAATGGGCCCACGGAGTTGGAGCATGATGCGCGAGGGGAGAAAACAGCCGGGACAGCGGCAGGTCGGCGACCGCCAGGCGGCGGTGGCGCTGAACGCCAAGACCTGGCCCGGCGAGGTTCCCCAGGTAACCGCCGTCGGCTTCGGCAAGAATGCCGAAAAAATCCTCGAACTGGCCTTCGCCAACGACGTCAAGGTCCGCCAGGACAAGGATTTGACCGCCATTCTGGCGGCCATGGAGGTCGGCAGCCCGGTGCCTCTGGAAGCACTGGCCGCGGTCAGCGAAATCCTCGCCTATCTTTACCGCGCCGGGGGTGCTCCCGCCGCTTCCACAACCGTTGCCGAGAACGGCGACGAACCGACAACTTCCGCAGAAGGCGATTTATATGGACAGCCCTGACTACCTGCGTTTTCTCGCCGCCCTGATTTTTGTGCTGGCGCTCCTGGGCGGCTTTGCCTGGCTCGCCCGTCGCTTCGGCCTGGCGCCGCGGGCAACGGCGGCGAAATCCGCCGTCAAACGGCTATCGGTGAGCGAGATATTGCCGCTCGACGCCCGCCGCCGGTTGATGCTGATCCGCCGCGACAACGTGGAGCATCTGGTGCTCATCGGCGACGGCGAAACGGTGATCGAGCAAAATATTACGCCGCCGCCGGCGATGCCTGCGTCGCTGGAGGGCCGGTCGTGAAATCATCGTTGCGTTGGGCGGCGCTGACCGCCGTTGTCCTGTCGCTGCTGGCCGCCTTCCCGGCGGCGGCGCAGGAAGTGACCATCAACTTGGGCGAAGGCGGCACCTTCAGCGGCCGTATCGTTCAGTTGATCCTCCTGACCACGGTGCTGGCGCTGGCGCCGTCGATCATCGTGGTGCTGACCTCGTTTACCCGCATCATCGTCGTGCTCTCTTTGCTCAGAAGCGCCATCGGCACGCAGCAGACGCCGCCCAACGTGGTACTGATCAGCCTGGCGCTGTTCCTGACCGGCTTTGTCATGGCGCCGACGTTCGAGAAATCCTATAAGGAAGGCATCGCCCCGCTGGTTGCCGAGGAAATCGAGCAAGGGGAAGCTTTCGAGCTCGCGGTGGCGCCCTTCCGCGTCTTCATGCTCGGTCAGGTGCGCGAGCAGGATCTGCAGTTGTTCTTCGATCTGGGCAAGCTGACGCCGCCCAAGACAGCGGTGGAGACGCCGCTCCATGTGCTGATCCCCGCCTTCATCATCAGCGAGCTGCGGCGCGCCTTCGAGATCGGTTTCCTGCTCTTCGTGCCGTTCGTGGTCATCGACCTCGTGGTGTCGTCGATCCTCATGTCCATGGGCATGATGATGCTGCCGCCGGTGATGATCTCGCTGCCTTTCAAGCTGATCTTCTTCGTCCTGGTGGACGGCTGGGCTTTGGTCGCCGGCAGCCTGGTCAAGAGTTTCGGCGTTTAGCAGCAATAAGATTGAGCGATTCCACCGCCAGCGAGAAGGCGATGGCGAAGTAGAGGTAGCCGCGCGGGATATGGAAGTGCGCCCCATCGGCGACCAGCGCCACCCCGACCAACAGCAGGAACGCCAGCGCCAGCATTTTCACCGTGGGGTGGCGGTTGATGAAGCCAGCCACCGGCTCGGCGGCAACCAGCATCACGACGATGGCCACCACCACCGCGGCGATCATCACCGGCAGGTCATTGACCATGCCCACGGCGGTAATCACCGAATCGAGGGAAAACACCAAATCCAGCACCACGATCTGGGCGATCACCGAGGCGAACGAGACGGCTTTTGCGCCGCTGACCACGCCATGGGATTCCTTGCCTTCCACCATGCCGTGAATTTCCTGCGTGCCCTTATAGATCAGGAACATGCCGCCGCCGCCCAGCACCACGTCGCGCCAGGAGAGGGTAAAATCCGCCACCGTGAAAATCGGCGCTGTCAGGCCGATGATCCAAGACAGGCCGGCCAGCAATCCGACCCGCATGAGGAGCGCCAACGCCAAACCGATCCGGCGCGCCCGGGGCCGCTGAGCCGCCGGCAATCTTTCCGAGACGATGGAAAGGAAGATCAAATTGTCGATACCAAGGACGATTTCAAGGATCGATAGGGTGATAAAACCCGTCCACACCTGGGGATCGGTCAAGAAATCAAACATCGACAGCGCACCATCAGCTATGAGGGGGCGAAAGTGCCCAGCCCAGCGGCGCCAGAAGATGAAGATATTCGGTTAAAGCGTCAAGAGCCCTTGAATTCTTTCCGATAGGCGCTCATGAACCCTTCCAGGGTGTTGACGCTGGCGATGCTTTCGGTCAGTTCCTTGATTTCCTTAGCGGTGGTATCCTGCTTGGCGGTAATGACGTTGAAGGCGGTGGCGTAGGCCCCGTCAGCCATTGGCCCGGCGTAGCGTTCGCGCAAGCCCCGTAGCCCTTCGGCATTTTCCGCCAGCGACAGGGCGACGGCGATCCGCAATACCTGGCGGCGCTCGTCATTGGAGAGCGACTTCTTTTGCTCCCAGCGGCGGCCCAGTAGCTTCTCGGCGTTGGCCACCACCTCCGGCCAGCGCCCAGCGCCCCAGAAAAGGTCGGCGCGCAAGAGATCGGCATCCCGCGTTTGATCACCCTCCAGCAGCACCTCGGCCTCTTCATATTGCGCCAGGTCGATGAGCGCCCGCGCTTCCAAGCGGCGGCGGCGCGCCTCCACGTCCTCCGGCATAATGGTCTGGCGCGTGGCGCGAATCACCGCCAGCGCCTTTTCCGGTTTATGATCAAGGAGATAGATCATCGCCAGCCGCACCGCCACGTCGGCCTGGGCGACGCCCTCCAGGCGGTAGCGCACCTGATGCTCCAGGAGCGCCGCCGCCCGCTCCAAAAGATCGACCGAGACCAGCCGATCAGCCAGCCGGCGGATCATGTTGTCGCCGTCGGCGCCCAGCGGCGTCAGTTCGCGGAAATCATAATAAAGCGACAGCGCCTCCAGGGGCGGCATGGCGTCGGCTTTGCCGTCGAGGAACAGGTCCCGGAAAGCCGTGGTCATGAGGTCCGATAATTTCCGCGTGCGCGGCGTTTTGTCGAAATAGGTCACCGCCTGGCGCAAGGTATTAAGGCCGGTGCGGTAATCGCCGGTCGCCGTATAAAGGCGGCCCAGCCGATCCAAGAGATTAAGCTCGAACTCATCGCCGCGCCAGGCAAAGCGCAGACGCTCCAACTGATCGATGGCGTCTTGCGGCGCCATTTCGTTCTTGTCGAGTCTCAGCTCGATCTCGGCAAGCTTGGCGCGCGCGGCGGAGCCGCGTCCGCCCGAGGCGATGACTTTTTTCAAGGCCTCGCGGGCAACCTTGGGCTGCTTCTTGGCGATCAGCAACTTGGCGCGCAAATATTCGGCCTCGATGCTGGCGTCGGCGGGCAGCATCAGTCCGGTCAGAACCGAGACGACGTTCTCCATAATGTCATATTGTCCGGTTTCCAGCGCCGCGCGCGCCGCCACCAGATAAAACCGCCCGCGTTCGGCGTCATCATATTTGGGAAGAATATCCGCGCCGCGCTCGAAGGCGGCCAACGCCCCCTCCCCGTCGCCCGCTCCTTCGGCGGCCAAGGCGCGCCAGAGATAGATATCGAGTTCGCTATCGAGTGCGCTGTAGGAAAGATCGTTACGCGCCTCCTCGAAACGCCGCAGCAACGCAAAGGAAATGCCGCGGATGGCGCGAAATTCGGCATTATCGAGAAGATCCTGATCGCTCGATTGCATGACCTGAAGAATGCCCAGCGCCTGATCGGGCAAGCCATGGCCAAGATAGAACCGCGCCAGATCCCAGCGCACGCTGTTGCGTTCCTCCGCATTGGCCCGGGATAGACGATAAAGGAGGCCATGCCGAATCGCCATATAGTCTGCAATCTCGCCGCGCCGCCACGCCTTGAAGTCAATAAGACGCTGCGGCAGAGCGCTCTCGGCGGTGTCGGGGTCGGGCTGTTCAACGGCAGCGATCACGTTGCCGGAAAGCGCCAGGCCATCGGGCGCGGTGATGGCGACGCCGTTGCGGAAGCGGTTGACTTCGACGCCATCGGCGTTGACTTCAATCACAATTCCCTGGGCGGTGGCGGCGACCTGAAACTGGGCGAACCGGCGCGCCTCCTGCACGCCGCGCCCCGAAGGCGCGACCGGCACCACCGACAGACGATCTCCCACCAACGGATCATCAATGTCGATGCGCAAGCCGACGTCGGTTATGGGCAAAAAGACGCTCGGCTTACCCGCCATTTCCTGACCGGCGATGTCGATGGGAATTTGCGGCGAGGTATGATTGTCCTTCAGCTCGACGATCCAGGCGCCGCCGCGACGATGCGCCGCCGCATTCTGACCGTCGGCAATGCGATAGCGCAGAACCGTTGCTATGGGATTGGCGAGTTGCTGCGCTGATTTGATGCGCTCGCCCAGAACGCCGCTTAATGCTCCCTGATCCACCGGGCGGTATTTCTCGAACACCACCCACAGGTGCCCGGCGCGCACGAAGACCGCCGCCGGCAGCACATCGCCCAACGGATAGGTCAGCCGCACGCCATTGAAAATCGGTTCGTATTGCAGGCTAATCGGCGCACCCGTGTAGGCAAGCTTCGTGGAAGGAGCCGTGGCTTCGGGCAAGGGCTCGCCCGCGCTTTCCACAGGCGTAGCCTTCGCCGCGGGTTTTTGCGCCGCTTGGATCGGCGGTTGCTGCTTCTTTTTCGGCGCCGGCTGCGGCTTTTCTTTCTCGCGCTGCGGCGCAGCGGTGGCCGACGCCGACGATGCCGAGGCGGGATCGGCGATATCGATCACCACCTTGGATCCGTCACGGAAATTGCGCACCGCAGCTTCTGGATGGACCTTGAAGCGCAGCACCAGCTTGTCTCCTTCCGCGCCGACTTGCGGATCTGCTACCCGACTGAGCGCGCCGCCTGCCACTTCCACCAGATCAAGTTCGGCCTGACGGGAAAAGGTGATAACGAGACGGTCGCCTTCCCGCGACGTCTTGTAGTCAACCCGGGATGCCCAATCGAAGACCAGCCGGCTGAAGCCTTTGTGCTCGCCGGCGCGCAGCACCACCCGCTCGTTGGCCAAGGCGCCGCTGGCAATGATGAGGAGCGCCAGAACAGCCGCCGCGGCGCGATGCAGGATCACGCCGATCGTCCGCCCCATGCTTGCCTTGTCAACGTCCCTGTTCATAGTCCCTGATCACAATATCGACCCGGCGCGACAGCTGCGACTGGATCGCCATCGGCAGTCCATCCAAAAGATCGCCATAGCGCTTGCCGCCATAGCCGTAGACCGGCATCGGCTGCCGGTAGCCGCTGCGGCGGAGCACGCGGGCAATGGCCATCGCCCGGGCGAGCGACAGCTCCCAGGGCGATGCGAACGTCTTACCATGAACCGGTGAAGGATCCGTATACCCGACGACGGAGATCTCGTTGCGAACATTGCCGAGAAGGGCCGCCAATTCGGCCAGGGAAGCAAAGGTCTTGGGATCGGCGATCTCCGAGCTGCCCGCGGAAAACAGGAGATCAGCCGGCAGCGAGACCGCCACGCGGTCATCCAGCAGCCGGACATGGGCCTTTTGCAACACCGGGTCGCGGGCCAACATTTCCTCGATGACCGTGTTCAAGTACTCAATGTTCTGGCTTTCCGGAAAATCGCTCTGCGGCTTGGGGTGTTCATCCCATTTCTCATCGCGCAAGCGGCTTTGCGCAGGGTTCAGACGGTCGCTTAAGGCATTGACCACCGCCTGCCAGTCGTCCACCTGCACGGCGTTCATGGAAAACACCATGACGAAAAACGTCAGGATCAGCGACAGGAGGTCGGCGAATATCAACATCCAGCCCAGGGACGGCGTGGACGGCGGCGGCGATTCAAACATTTGCATGGCCTATTCTCCGCCGCGATCACGATCAAGAATATCGCTGCGACGGGTATTGAACCGCAGCCACACCAAGTCCCGCCGGTCGATGACGACGCCGGTGCTAATCAAGGACGCCGGCACGCCGCGATCCTCCAGTTCGCGGGCAAACGCCGCCGCCCGCAATACCGGCAATTGCTGTTCCGGCTGCGCCGCTTCCATCATCGCTTCGGTGACGGCGAAAGAAATCTCGACCGTGCGCTCCGCCTGGCCGCTCTCGCGGCGCAAGAAATCGGCCAGATCGTTCAAGAACCGGGTTTGGTCGGGCCGTAGATGCACATCGCCCTGGTTGAACAAAACGGCGGTCGCCAATTCCGCTTCGAGCTGATTGCCGCCCTGACTTGCAAACCGTCCGGGAAAGTCCACCAGTTCGGTAAACAGACCCTTGATGCCGTCGTAAAACTCCTGCGAATGGATATCGAGCTTTTTCAAGCCCAGAAAATCAATCTCATCGCTGTTGGGCGCAAAGGATTTGCGGAAAGTGGTGTAGACGCTTTCCAGCGCCGCGTCAGCCTTGGCCGTCACCTGATTGGAAACCGAATTGAGGACGATGAAGAAGGCGATCAAAATCAGATAAAGCGAGGCAAAGAGTTGCACCGTCTTGGCGCCGGTCGTATCTTCCGCCAAATCATCAAGCGGATTTCGCTCTTGCGCTGGTTCTAACTCGCCGGTCATGATCAATCAAAACTCGCCAATATGGCGTCGATGTCATCCTGGGCATTGGCGGTCTGGGGAAGCTGTGGGCCATGGAGCAGCGCCTTGGCGTCAACCACTTCGCCGTTCTCGTTGCGATGAATTTCGGGCGCCGCCTCGATATGGGTATCGCCGATGGCCTCCGCCAGTCTGCTCAAGCGTTCTTCCAGTTGCCTGAGCGTGCCCACCACCTTGGTGATGCGCTGCCCGGTGATGTCCTGAAAGCTTGACGCCTCATAAAGCCGGGTGACGATATCGGCCAAGGACGCCGCCATCTCACCGTCGGATTTTTGCGCCAGGGACTCGATCTCTTCCGCAGCGTCCATCACCTTGCCGGCGGCCAGTTCGGTTTCTTGAACGATGGCTTCCAATTCGTCCGAGGCGTCGGGGATCTTGCGCTTGCTTAAGGTCTGCGGCTGCAGTTCGTGGAGTTCGGCCTTGGCCGCCTCGATGCAGCCCACTAGCTCGGCGATCTCGTGGCGCATGCGCCACAGGGCTGTCGCGCCGTCATCCGGCACCATGGCCGGCGTTATGGGGTGTGTCGCTCCCTGCATCTTCTATCTCTCCTTCCGCCCCTCCCAAGTGCCGGGAAAGTGTAGGCAAAAGGCCCTTAAGGCGCGGTTAAGGAGCGGCTTTCCCCAAGTTTCCGGGAAGATCGCGCCGAATCAGTGAAAATCTTTTTATTTTAGGTGGTTAGCTATTATCGCCGTTAAACGGCAATTGCCGCCGCAAGGCCAATTCGGTGGTCACCTCGGTGGCCGTGGCCTGGTTCATCTGGGCCAAGACCTCGGCCACCTTCTTCTGCTTCATCCGTTCGATGACGTCCAAGAGCACCGCCAGATCGAGCTTTTCCAGAATGCGCGCCGCATCCTTGGGCTTCATGGCTTCATAGATTTTGACCAGATTTTGCAGCTGCGCTTCCGCCTGCTCGTCATGGGTCTTGACCAGCGCCTTGATGTTGCTTTCCAGGCTCTTTAGGCGCTCGATTTTGCGGTCGATGCGCTGTTCGGTGGCCATCAGCAGGCGCTCCCGGGTGTCCAGCTCCTGCGATCGCGCCTCCAATTTCTGGCGGCGATCGGATAGATCCTGCAACAAGTCCATTTCCGAGCGGCTCAAGAATTCCGGGCTGGCCGGCGCATTGGCGTCATCGGCGGCCGGCGCAGCGGCTTCCGTTTTGTTATCTGCGGCCTCCGTCTTGGCCGGTTCGCCGGCGGCGGGCGACACTTCGGCGGCCTGTTCCGCCGCGACGGCATCGGCGATCAGCAGCGGCGCTGACGTCACCGCCTGAGAGACGATGGCGGAGATTTTCACCACCAGCAGACCGCTGCAGGCGATCATCGCCAGCGGCAACAGCCTGCCGCGGCGCAACCGGTTTAAAAAGGAGCTGGCGTCAGCGGGCGGTTTTAAGGGCATGGCGGCGCTCATCATGATTGGCGGCGGCTTCGGCAAGGGCTTCCAGTCCGCCGGCGACGCGGATGTGCGGCCGGCGCCCGTCATCGGCGGCTTCGCGAGCGCGACGGGTCAGGCCCGCCTCCAGCTTGTCGGCCAGATTGTTGCCGGCCTCGGTGATCAGCGCCAGCTCATCGGCCAGCGCCCGCGCCCGCGCCACTTCGCGCTTCAGCGTTTCCTCGGTGGTCTGCCCCACCGCCTTTAATTCGTAAATCCCTTCCTGCGCCCGCGCTGTCGCCTGATTAAGCGCGGTGGCCAGGCGCAGCAGCTCGCCCTGATTCTGCCGCAGGAGCTGCAGGCGGCGATTGAGCACAAAAGCAAATCCGATGGTGACGGCAAGCAATACCGCGACCACGCCGTTGGCGATGAGATCAATACCGATCATGGTTTCCGTTTCCGCATCTTGATGTTTTCGATCTTGACGGCGACATGGGGCCCCAGCCGTCCCATCCGTCCGTTCATCATCGACACGCCGTTACAGCGGACGTCGATTTCCGCATCGGGGCCGGTATTGAGCATCAACGTTTGGCCGACTTCCATGCCCATGACTTCGCCCAGAGTCAGCACCTGTTCGTCCAAGACCGCCTCGACCGGCACCTCGGTGTACCATAGCTCGTTGGCCAAATGGTTTTCCCAAATGGTGTCGCGGCCGAACTTCTCACCCATGAAGCGCTGCAGCAGCAGCTCGCGCACCGGCTCGATGGTGGCGTAGGGCAGCACCATTTCAAACCGCCCGCCGCGGTCCTCCATATCGGCCCGCATTTTGACCAAAATGGCCGCGTTGGACGCTTGCGCGATGGAGGCGAAACGCGGGTTGGTCTCCACCCGGTCGAGGGTGAAAGTGACGGGGCTCAACGGCTCGAAGGCGGCGCACAAATCCTTGAGCACCACGGAGATCATGCGTTCGATCAGCGTCTGCTCGATGGTGGTATAGGGCCGGCCCTCGATGCGCATCGCCGCCGTACCGCGGCGGCCGCCGAGCAGCGCATCGACGATGGAATAGATGAGGTTGGAATCGATGGTGATCAGGCCGTAATTGTCCCATTCCTCGGCGCGGAACACCGCCAGCATCGCCGGCAGGGGGATCGAATTCAAATAGTCGCCAAAGCGGATCGATGAGGTGTTGTCGATCGACACTTCAATGTTGTCGGAAGTAAAATTTCTGAGCGACGTCGACATCATCCGCACGAAGCGGTCGAAGATGATATCGAGCATCGGCAGCCGCTCGTAAGCGACGAGGCCGCTGTTGATCAGCGCCTGGATACCGGTGCGTTCGCGGTTATCGTCATCATCGCCATCAAAGCCGAGCAGGCTGTCGATTTCGTTTTGATCGAGAACGCGGTCAGCCTGAGCGCCGCCCAGCGGATTGGGTTCCTCGGCGGCCAGTTTTTCCCATTCTTCGGCGACCTTGGCGTCGTCCTGCGGGGCGTCGGCCATCGCCGCCCATTCGGCGGAAAGCTTATCCTGGTCTAGCGAGCCATCATCCGGGCTTTGATTATCGGCCATCTAAACACACCCTTACTGGACCAGCATTTCCTTAAACAGCACGTCCTTGACCTGGGTCGGATAAAGCGCGGTGTTGACCCGTGTCAGCAGTTCTTCCTTAAGGCGGAACATGCCGGCCGAACCGTTGAGGTCTTCCGGGCGCAATTCGCGCAAATAGACCTGAAACTCGTTGACCACCCGCGGCAGTTTCTTTTCCAGCTCCAGGAGGATGCTCTGGCGATCGATCTCAAGCGCCACCTTGATCTTCAGATAACTGGCCTTGCGACCGCCGGTGTTCAAATTGACCAGCATTTCCGGCAGGTCGTAAAATAACAACTCCGTCTTCTCGCCGCTGGCGACGTCGCTCTCGGCCGGCTTGTCCTCGCCGCCGGACAACAGGAAAAAGGCCACGACGCCGACAATGATCAACGCCACTGCCGGCAGGATCACGAACAGCACCAGCTGTTTGCCGCTGAGCTTTTTCTTCTTCTCAAGGCCGCTCGCTAAGTCGTCGGCGTCAAGCTCTGGCTGTTCTACCTCGTCGGTCTTCTTGTTCATCGGTCCATCCGGCGCCGTCGGGCTACGCCCGGGGCCTGCCCCTTCGTCCCTGCTGTCAATCGTTAGAGAACGGTAAGCGGCGAGGGTTAACAAGTGGTTGAGATTGGCGACAATTTGATACGGATTTGAGGCATCCGGCGGGCTGACGGATGGCCGGCTTCCCGGCAGGCTTTGCCCGGCAAACTCTGCCGCAATCCGCCCGCCTGTCCGCCAAGACTTACGCTAATATATTGATATAAAAGAATTTATTTCTTGGCACAGGACATGCAGTGAAGTACGGGCGGATTACTCGAATGGCAAAATCGCCAAACGGGAAGGAGCTTTGAGGATGGATACCACGCTATACGTCGGACTTTCGCACCAGGTGGCGATGCGCCGGAATTTGGATATTCTGGCCAACAACATCGCCAACATGAACACCACCGCCTTCAAGAAGGAAAGCGCCATCTTTCAGGAATACCTGATGGAGATGGACAATACCGACACTCCGGCCGCCCGCGAGGTCGCCTTCGTGCAGGACAAGGCGCTGATACGCGACTTTTCCGAAGGCAACATGCGGGCCACCGGCAACCCCCTGGACGTGGCGATCAGCGGCAAGAATTTCTTTCGCGTCCGGCTGCCCGACGGCAGCGAGCGCTATACCCGCAACGGCCACTTTCACCTCGGCGATGACGGCACGCTGGTAACCTCCAGCAATCATCCGGTGCTCGATAGCGGCGGCCAGCCCATCGCCTTTACGCCGCAAGACACCAAGATTGATATTGCCGACGACGGCACCGTGTCGACCAAGGAGCGCGGTATTGTCGCCAAACTCGGCGTCGTGACCTTTGATGACCTGAGCAAACTGGAGAAGGTTGGCGAGAGCCTGTTCAAATCGCCGACCCCGGCGCAACCGGCCACCAATTATACAGTGCTGCAAGCCATGATCGAGGATTCCAACGTCCAGCCAATCATCGAAATCACCAATCTGATGAACATCGCCCGCCGCTACCAGTCGGTTGATCAGGTGCTCGATCAGCAGCAGGAACTTGAATCGAAAGCCATCAACCGCCTGTCGCGGATCGGCTAACAGCGAGCCATTATCGCAAGGATGAACGACCATGAAAGCCCTTAGCATCGCCGCCACCGGAATGCTCGCCCAGCAGCTTCAGGTCGAGGTGATCTCCAACAACCTCGCCAACATGAACACCACGGGCTTCAAGCGCCAGCGGGTGGAATTTCAGGATCTCTTGTATCAGAACATCGAGCGCGTCGGCGCCGCCTCGTCCGATACCGGCACGGTGGTGCCGTCGGGCATCCAGATCGGCGTCGGCGTCAAGACCGCATCGGTATATCGGATTACAGAACAGGGCAACCTGGTCAATACCGGCAACCAGTACGACTTCGCCATCAATGGCGCGGGATATTTCCGCATCCAGTTGCCTGACGGCAGCGACGCTTATACCCGCGCCGGCACCTTTCAGCTCAGCCCGGAAGGACAGATCGTGAATGCCGACGGCTATATCATCATGCCGGGCATCACCATTCCGCCGGAAGCCATCGACGTGGCGGTCAATCCCCAGGGCGAAGTGCAAGTGAAGCTTGCCGGACAGGTCGATCCGCAGGTGGTCGGTCGGTTTGAGATATCCACTTTCCCCAATCCCGCCGGTTTGGAATCCGTGGGCGATAACCTCTTGATCGAAACCCCGGCCTCGGGCGTCGCCAACAACGGCACGCCGGGCAGCCCCGGGTTCGGCACCATCGTGCACGGCCTGTTGGAAACCTCGAACGTCAATCCGGTGGCGGAAGTCACCACCCTGATCGCCGCCCAGCGCGCCTATGAGATGAATTCCAAGGTGATCAGCACCGCCGACGAAATGATGAGCACGGTGTCGAACTTAAGGTAGCGGCTTAGGAAGATCTTGACATGAAGAACCCCTATAAAATCATCCTCGCCGCCTCGGCGCTGTGCCTGCTATCGCTCGCGCCAGCTCATGCGGGACGGCATTTAAAAGGCGCCATTGCCGTCAGCGCGCCGGTCGTTACCCTGGCCGACGTGTTTGAAGGCGATGCGGCCGATCCCTCGTGGGCCGGCGTCGTCGTGGCGCAGTCGCCAAGCCCCGGCCGCCAACTGGTGGTGCGCTCCGCCCACATTGTCGAGACGGCGCGTTCGGCGGGCGCCATGTGGGACAGTGCCACCACCTCGCCCTCGATCGTCATCACCCGCCGCGGCGTCACCGTTCCGACCGACGTCATCGCCAAAGAGATCGCTGCGGCGCTGCCCGCCGACAAGCGTACCAGTAATATCACGCTTAATCCTGGCGCGGCCGGCATCGCCGTCGCCACGGCAAGCGATTTTGCCGCTGTCAAGGTGACCCGCCTGCAATACGACCCGCGTTCGGAAAGTTTCAACGCCACCCTTAGCTATCCCGATGGCAAGGGCGGCAAGCAGAGCGATGTCATCACCGGGCGCATCGTCGCCATGATCGATGTGCCGGTATTGAATACCACGCTGGCGCCGGGAGCCGCCATTTCGGCGCAGGACATTGATTGGCTGAGCTTGCCGGCGCGGCAAGTCAACGGCAACATGATCGCCAATGCTGACGATGCGATCGGCATGGCGGCGCGCCGCGCCTTGCGGCCGGGCGTGCCGCTGCGTTTAAGCGATATCGAACGGCCGCGTCTGGTCAAGCGCGGCGACATCGTCACCATGACGCTGACCAAGCCGGGCGTTGCCTTGACGGCGACGGGCCGCGCCATGGAGAACGGCGCCAAGGGCGATCGCATCCGCCTGGTCAATACGGCGTCAAACCGCAGCGTCGAGGGTATCGTGGTATCGGATCGCCAGGTCATGGTGACCACCGGTATGCAAGTCGTGGCGCAGTACGATTAAGTGATCGCCGAGAAAAGGAACCGGCTCATGTTGAAGAAAGCGTTTGTCATCATCTGCCTTGCCGCACCGCTGGCCGCCTGCGGCAGCCTACAGCAACTGTCGCGCGTCGGCCGAGCGCCCAAAATGTCGCCGATCGAGGCGCCGACGCAACTGCCGCCCGCCGACGCCGCCTTCGCGCCGACCACGCCGGCAGCCCCCGAAGCCGGCGAGCAGGCCAGCAGCCGCAACACCCTGTGGCGCTCCGGCACCCGGCATTTCTTCAAGGATCCGCGCGCCAGCCGCGTCGGCGACATCCTCACCGTGGAGATCAGCATCAACGACAGCGCCAAGGTGGACAACACCACCAAGCGCTCGCGCAACAACGCCAATGATGCCGCCATCGAAAGCTTTCCCTTCGGGCTGAAGAAAAGCGGCGATCTCGTCAACATGGGCAGCAACACGGCCAACACCGGTTCCGGCACCGTCGACCGCAGCGAGTCGATCAACCTGACCGTGGCCGCGGTGGTGACCAAGGTGTTGCCCAATGGCAACCTGGTTATTCAAGGCCGTCAGGAAGTGCGCGTCAATTTCGAAGTGCGCGACCTGACCGTCACCGGCATCGTGCGGCCCGAGGACATCAGTTCCAATAATCGCATCGAGCATACGCAGATCGCCGAGGCGCGCATTTCCTACGGCGGGCGCGGTCAGATCACCGACGTGCAGCAGCCGCCCTACGGCCAGCAGATCTACGAAGCCATCATGCCGTTCTGATATTTAAGTCTTCTCAGTCTTCACAGTTCCATCCGCAACGTGAAGCGTAACGGAAAAGGGCCGGTTCAAAATGAACCGGCCCTTTTTCAAATCCTGAACTTTCCTGCCGATTACTCGTCGCGGTGGACCTTCTCCTGGCGCTCGTGCTGTTCTTGCGCTTCCAGCGTCATGGTGGCGATGGGGCGAGCGTCGAGACGCTCCAGGCTGATCGGCTCGCCGGTTACCTCGCAGTAGCCATATTCGCCATGGCGGATGCGCTCCAGGGCGGCATCGATTTTGGCGATGAGCTTGCGTTGGCGGTCCCGGGTGCGCAGCTCCACCGACCAATCGGTCTCGGACGAGGCGCGATCGGCGACATCGGGCTCGCGCAGGCTGTCTTCCTGGAGATGCTGCAAGGTTTCCTTCGATTCCCGCAGGATGTCTTCCTTCCAAGCCAAAAGCTTGCGCCGGAAATATTCCAGCTGCTTTTCGTTCATGAAGGGTTCTTTATCGTGAGGGCGATACCCTTTCGGCAATTCCACCATCGGTCAACAACCTCTTGATGCCATCTCGGACCCGGTCGGTATCGGGGCCCTGACGTCGATCCCTGCGATAAAATTTTGGTGCTTTATAGTGAAGACCGCGGCCGCCGGCAAGTCTGAACGAAAAAGGGCAAAAAAACCCTATGAATTGAGATAGATGCCAAGCTTGGCCAGCTCCACGGCGGCGCGCAATTCGACCTCATCGAGAAGCCCGTTCAAGCGCTCGTCGCAGGCAATCGACCGGCGATCGCGCAGGGTCGCCGCCAGGCTTTGAAGCTGGGATGCGGGAATGGCGCCCAGGATCAGGCCGCGGCGGATCTCCTCCAGCCGCTCGAGCATATCCTCGGCCCGCGCCAGCCCCTTGGAGCGGCCGGCGGCGGCGTCCCGGGTTTCCTGAAGGGCGAGGAGGCCGCTCACCGGCGACAGCGGCAAGGCGCTATGCGCCGCCGCGGGACCGCTTGTCGCTTCTTCCTCCAGCAGGCCATCGAAACTCCCGCCAGCCCTCCGCACGCCGCGCTTACGCGCGGTTGCGGCGGCTGTGGTCTGCCCAGTGGCGGAGATGCGCAAGGCGATTTTCCTGGATACTGAGGTAGAGTGTTTCAAGTCGCCTTTACTTTCGCCCGGTTGGGTTAACAGCTCCTTAAAAGGCCGGCAAGAGTTGCCGCTTGGGGCAACTCCTGCCGCCGGAAAAGCTTGACAAGGCGCTTCATTTTCCAAGGAAAACCGCCACTTCCCGGGCCTTTGGCGGTTGGCATGATTTTCGCTTATCCCCCCACGGGGATGAAGTGTCCCCGCCGTTGCCGCTTCATGATTGCTGGAAGAGTGCCGTGATGAGCATGCTTGTGTCGATATCCACCCTGCTCCGCCATCGCCTGCCCGGGCTGGCGGCCCTTTGCATTATTGCGGCGCTGATCCCGGCCGAGGCCGGGCTGGCCGCCTCGCGGGTCAAGGACATCGTCACCTTCGAGGGGGTGCGCGACAACATGCTGGTCGGCTATGGCCTGGTGGTCGGCCTCAACCGCACCGGCGATACCATCAGAAACGCGCCGTTTACCCGGCAAAGCCTGGAGGCGATGCTGGAGCGCCTGGGCGTCAACACCCGCAACTCGGAAATAAAGACCGAAAACGTCGCCGCGGTGATGGTCACCGCCAGCCTGCCGCCGTTTGCCCGCCATGGCAGCCGCATCGACGTTTCCGTCAGCTCGCTGGGCGACGCCGATGATCTGCGCGGCGGCACCCTGTTGGTCACGCCGCTGATGGGCGCCGACGGCGAAGTCTACGCCGTGGCCCAAGGCTCGGTGCAGATCGCCGGCTTTTCGGCCAAGGGCGACGCCGCCTCCATCACCCAGGGCGTGCCGACCGCCGGCCGCATCCCCAACGGCGCCATCGTCGAGCGCGAAATCAATTATGCCCTGGGCGCCCTGCCTTCAGCCCGGCTGCAACTGCACAGCCCCGATTTCACCACCGCGCGGCGGATCGCCGCCGCCATCAACAACCATCTGGGCATTGCCGCCGCGGCTCCCCTCGATCCGGCCACCGTGGAAGTGCGCCGCCCCGACGGTTACGACGGCGACATGGTGGCGCTCCTCACCGAGATCGAACAATTGTCGGTCAATCCCGACCAGCCGGCCCGGGTCATCATCGACGACCGCTCCGGCGTCATCGTCATCGGCTCGGACGTCCGGGTCAGCGAAGTGGCCATCGCCCAGGGCAATTTGACCATCAGCGTCAGCGAAGCGCCCGAAGTGTCGCAGCCGGCGCCTTTCTCCCAGCAAGGCGAAACCACAGTGGTGCCGCGCAGCGAGGTCAACGTGAAGACCGACAAGGAAAATCAGCTGGCGGTGTTCAAGGCCGGCGTCAGCCTGCAGGAACTCGTCGATGGCTTGAACGCGCTCGGCGTCGGCCCGCGGGATCTGATTTCCATCCTGCAAGCCATCAAAGCCGCCGGCGCCTTGCAGGCCGAGATCGAGGTGATGTGATGGATGCCATGCAAGGTATTGCGCAACTGGGGCTCGCCGGCCGCACGCAAAATCAGGCGGCAATCGCCGGCGAAAAAACCGTCGCCGCTGCACTGCGTAAAGATGATCCCGCCATTCGCAAGGCGGCGGAGGATTTCGAGGCGGTATTCATCGCCAGCATTCTGGAAAACATGTCTGCCGGCATCCCCGTCAATTCAACTTTTGGCGGCGGTTTTAGCGAACAGATTTACCGCGGCATGCTCAACGAACAGTATTCGAAAAGCATCGCCGCCAAGGGCGGCATCGGCATCGCCGACAACGTGTACCGTTTTCTTATGGGATTTCAGGAGGTAGGACATGACGCCCCCGCAAGAAGCCCTCGATAACGCCAAGAATCCGGTGTTGACCCTAATCTCGCTCACCCGTCGCCTGGGCGAAGTGGTGCGTCAGGAAAACACCCTTCTTAATCAGCGCCGGCCGAGCGAGGCCACAACACTGATCGAAGAAAAGGGTCGTTTGGCCGCAGCTTACGGCCGTGAAATGGATATCCTGCGCAAGAACGGCGGCGCCCGCGCTTTCGGCAGCGCCGATCAGCTGCGCGAACTGAAACGTGAAACCTCAGCCTTTCGCAAACTCCTCGACGAGCACCGCCGCATTCTGGAACGGGTGCGCACTGTCAGCGAAGGCATGCTGAAAGCGGTGGGCGAGGAAGTGGCGCGGCGCTCCCGCCCGCCTCAAGGGTATGGCAAGAACGCCGCGCCGGCCACGCCGCGTCAGACGCCGCCGGCGACCTTGACGCTCAATCAAGTCATCTAAAATCAAAAAGACCAGCACGCCTTTTGCGCCCCCGAGCTCCCCTCGGGGGCGTTTTTGTTGCATCGCCCGGCAAAATGGCGCTGATGGCGGGGCGAGGACATCGGCACAAACTGCCGGGCAAGGGAATTTTTTACCATGGCGCAAGCGCTGATATGGACGCTGATTTTACAAAAATATCTTTTAATATCAATAACTTAAAATTTTTATTCAAATTGGCACGAGGATTGCTGAGGAAGGCTTGAGACCGTGTTCTCAATGGGACGGATCGTAGAAAGCTTATCTGAAGGAGAAAGATAATGGCCTTCTCAGTAAACACCAATGCAAGCGCGCTGTCGGCGCTTCGCAACCTCAATATGACAACGTCAGACCTGGAAAAGACACAAAGCCATATCAACACCGGCTTGCGAATTTCCAGCGCCAAGGACAACGCCGCGATTTACGCCATCGCGCAAAAGCTGCGCGCCGATCTGCGCGGCTTCAATGCCGTCAAGCAGAGCCTGGACCGCTCCATCAGCACCACCGATATCGCCATGACTGCCGCCAGCTCCATCTCCGATCTGTTGATCGAGATGAAGGAGAAGGCGGTGGCGGCGGCCGACGTCGGTCTTGATACCGCCAGCCGCGACGCCTTGACCGAGGACTTCGAGCAGCTGCGCGATCAGATCACCACCATTGTCGCCAACGCCACCTTCAACGGCACCAACCTCCTTGACGCCGGCGCCGATCTTATCGTGGCGATCACCAACCCCGACGCCACCCAGACCATCACCATCTCGCACGAGAATTTGACGCTGGGCGGCGGCAATATCACCATCACCGCGTCCCAGACCATCAACACCGTAACCAAGGCCACCGCAGCGGTCACCGCGATTACCGCGTCGCTGGACAACGTCAACTCGGTGCTGACCCGCTTCGGCGCCGGCGCCAAGGCGCTGGAGTTGCAGCGCTCGTTCGCTGATAAGCTGTCCGACGCCATCGAGACAGGCATCGGCAATCTGGTGGATGCCGACTTGGCGCGCGAAAGCGCCAAGCTGCAGTCCTTGCAGGTCAAGCAGCAGCTCGGCGTACAGGCGCTCTCCATCGCCAACCAAGCGCCGCAGGCCGTGTTGCAGCTTTTCCGCGGCTAAAGCTGAGAGCGATCCGTTCCCCATTCTACCAAAAGGCCAAGCCCCGGCGGATCTTTCGCCGGGGTTCCCTTTTTCCAAACAGCAAACGACGCCGAAGGTCGCTTGACCCTCGGTCGGCTATGAGAATCTCAGTCTCGCTCAGACGCGGTCGTCAACCAGGATGCCTTCGCGCTCCCGATAAAATGAAATGAACCGTAAGATTTCCTCAGCCGGATATTGTCTTACGATTTCTCCTGATTCCGCGTTGACTGACTTATAGACGAACAGCCCGGTATTCTCGTCATGCTCGATTTGCAGGCGCGTATTGGGCAGCTCCTGCGGCACGAAGCGGTCGAGTAGCTCCGCCACCCTGGGCAGCGACAGCTTGCCATCGACAAGCGGCAGGGCCTCGTCTTTGTCTGAACGAGTTGTAACGGCGACATCTTGCCGGAGCACGGCGTCATCGACGGCATCGGTCGAAGCGTCTTTCCTGGTCACCGTGCGTACCGGCGGATAATCACCGCCTATCGGGAATTTTGCACCAATCTCAATCATTGGTTTGCTCCTACTCCAAAACCGAACGCAACACGGTCGGCTGAGTGTGTATTCCCTTCCTGTTCATTCCGCCTGACCCAATGGCGGATTGCTCCTTCATATACGTATACCAGGGCCGCGCCTCTTGCGGTCCCGGTCCCACCTGGCATGATTGACCATGAGCTGGTTAGGTGGGACCGAGAAATTTCGGCCCCACCACCCCCAACTGATTAACGGAAGAGACCGAGCACCGCACCCGGCGCTTGGTTGGCGATCGACAGCGCCTGGAGACCAAGCTGCTGCTTGACCTGCAGGGACTGCAACTTCGCGCTTTCCTTGGCGAGATCGGCGTCGACCAGGTTGCCGATACCTGTCTCGATGGCGTCGGACAGCTTCGTAACGAAAGCCTTTTGCATCTCAAGACGCTTGGCGCCGGCGCCGATCTTCGACAGCGCGGCGTTGACGTTCGAGATCGAGTTTTCCAACGCGGTAACGACGTTCGCCGCCTTGGTCTTGGTGTCAATGACATCAGCCGGCGTAAGGGTGACGTTCGCGCCAGTCAGGCTCAGATCCTGCGCCGTAATGGTCAAGGACGAACCAGCCGTGTCATTCAGGATGGCGACGATGTTGTTGCCGCTGTTCTTGACGGCATTGATGCCGTTGAATGACGCATTGCTGACGATCGTGGTGATCTGATCCCGCAGCTGCTTGAAGTCGTCATTGAGCGCAGTGCGGCTCGCGGTATCGAGACCAGCGTCAGCGGCAGAGGCCGCCTTTTCCTTCATTTCGATCAGCAGGTCGGACACCGCGCCGCCGGCGGCCAGGGCCACATCGGCGGTGCTGATGGCGCGATCAAGGCTCGATTTCACCGAGTTCAAGCCCGCCACATCGGAACGCAGGTTCTGGGCAATGGCGAACACCGCCGCGTTGTCTTTCGCGGAGGCGACTTTCAGGCCGGTGTTGATAGCGCTTTGGGTTTTATTTAGAGCTGCGCTCGTTGCATTCAGGGTTTGCAGGGCAACGAGAGCGCCTGGATTGGTATTGACGGAAAAAGCCATTTCTTGGGCCTCCTTTTGAGTGTTACGAGCATTTTGCTCACGGG
This sequence comes from Pseudomonadota bacterium, assembly GCA_003577275.1. Classification (GTDB taxonomy): domain Bacteria; phylum Pseudomonadota; class Alphaproteobacteria; order Sphingomonadales; family Govanellaceae; genus PRO5. The sequence goes on along the minus strand of QEVO01000001.1, from coordinate 910,230 downwards.
CGTTTTGCCCACCCCCTTATCAGCAAGGGTTGTGCCAGTTAATTTCCAAACCCGAGATTAACCATTTGGGGCGCGCCGCCGCCTGAACTTATCCTCATCGGGAGTACTTGGGCGGTAAGCATATTTACTCGGCAAAAATTGCCTGCTGGGCAGGAATGACCCGGCAATTTTTGCCGAGTTGGGAACTTTTTGCCTATGCAAAGGAATAATTTTTGCCAGTAACCGGATGATCTGGAATGGTCGCTGCGAGCCCCTTCCCGCGCGCTTTGCGCGTAAATTTTATAATTGCGGCGCTACACGCCGCTAAGGGCGAAGCAGTCCAACTTACGTCCTGGATCGCTTCGGCGCTAATTGCGCCTCGCGATGACGATGAAAATATCTTCTATATTGTCTGTTGAACGCCGGACGAGGGATCGCCGGACGCGGCGGCAGGACGCGCCGCCAGGCCTTCCATGATGGCGCGGTTAACGTCGATCAGAGCGTCAATATCCGCATCCTGGCGAATGACGTCCGAGGTGTAGCGGTTAACCCACAAGCCGATGGAAATGATGCGCGCCCGCAAGTCCTTGGGCAGTTGATTGCCCTCCATGGCGCAATCGGTGGTAAAGGTCGACCACATGCGGCGGTTCCAATCCAGCGCCTCGGCAAAGGCGCCGTTCTTGACCCCGCTTTCCTTGGCGCGAATAAGCGCGCCCGTCACTTGCGCAAACAGGCGATATTCGGTCTGACGGGGAGATTCAGCGGATGTCTGCGCCTTCTGATAGGCCTTGAGGGACATAGTTCAGCCTCTCCTCCTCAAATGGGATGAGTTTCTTGCACGCCATCAGCGCCCGATAATAATTGCCGCTGATCACATCGGCGCTGATATCAACGCAGAGCGCCAACGCCTGGGGGTCGATCAGTACGCTCATCAGTTCGCTCATGCGCAGAACGAATTCTTCGTGGTACTTCTTATTGGCGCCGTTATCCAGATACATCAGCATGACCGGGAAATAGATGCGCTTGACCGGCGTATCCACTTCATCGGCTTGCAGAATGTCCTTTTCGCGTAAAATCGAAACCTTGTTCTGGATAACCACGCTGGCGCGCCGCTCGCCGTTGGCGATCACCGCGCCGTTGACGACGAATTTTTCGCCTGGTTTCAAGGAGATTTTGAGCGCCATGTCTCTTTATCCTCGGGCAGCCTTAAAGACGGGACACCCCCGCCGCTTGCCGATAATTCTGCCCTGTCAGAGTTAACAAGGCCTAAACAAAACCTAAAACTTTCGCTTGTCGCAACGAACTTAGGCAGAGAAAGTTTAGCCTTTCTTAACCATGAAAATGCTTTGATCACCCAAAGGCTAAACCTTAGCAATGTGGGCAAGATCACCATGGCCAGACCAGCCGTTGCCGCTCAGAAAACCGAAAAATTGACGTACGGTAAAGCACGCAAGCTCAAGCAACTCCTGACAAAAGGTCAAAAATTTCTCAAAGAGGGGAACGACGCCGAAGCGGCGAAATACATCGTCGAGGCATGGAACATGAATCCGGAAGATTTCGATCTTCTGGTGGCGACGGCGGATGTCATGGCGCGCCTGGGCGTGCGCGCCAAGGCGCTGGAAGTGCTGGAGCGGGCGCTGGCCATCCACGGGCCGAAGCCTGACGTCATCTCCGTGCTGGGCAATCTCTCCATTGAATTGGAGATGCACGAGGTCATGGAGAAGTTGTTCCGCATCTATGTAGACCTCCGGCCCAATGATCCCATGGGCTACAACAACATAGCCAGCGCCCTGGAAAAACAGGATAAATATGACGACGCCATCGTTTTCCTAAAAGATGTGATCCCGCTGTTTCCGGAAAACCCCGCGCTGTGGAATACGCTCGGCAGCTGCGTCGCCGCCCGCGACGGCTACAAGGACGCCATCCCGTTTTATTCCGAAGCCTATCGGCTGGCGCCCAAGTCCTACAACATCCTCAACAACATCTCGATCGCCTTCGAGCAGTCGGGGGAGTATGAGGAGGCGTTGCGGTTCGGCCGCGAGGCGGTTGCCGTCAGCCCCGACATTGCCCATGCCCACATGGGCCTCGCCACCTCCCATCTGGCGCTGGGGCAGCTTGCCGAAGGTTGGCGCGAATACGAATGGCGGCAGGATCCGCGCCGCAAGGGCTCGCTCTTTTATACCCATGGCCTGCCGCGCTGGGACGGCGGCCCCCTGGATGGCAAATATCTGATGGTCTGCCCCGAGCAGGGCTTGGGCGACGAAATCCTGTTCGCGCTTAGCTATCCCCAACTGATAAAAGAGACGGCGGGGCTCGCCATCGGCTGCGACCGCCGGCTGGTGGGGCTTTTCGAGCGCTCGTTCCCCGGCTGCCGCGCCGGCGCCTACGTAGACGGCTTCCATGACGCCTACCGCTACCGCAGCATGCCCACCCTGCAAGGATTGAACGGCGGCGAGAAGGTTCCGGCCGATCTTTACATCGAATGCGGCAGCGTGCCGCTTTACCGCTGGCATACGGTGGCCGATCTGCCCGATTATCCCGACGGCTTCCTGGTTCCCGACCCGGCGCTATTGAACAAATGGCGTCAGCGGTTGGCAAGCTTAGGCGACCGGCCGAAGATCGGCATCTACTGGCGCAGCGGCCTGCAAGCCGGCATCCGCAAGAAGCAATACGCCCCCATCGAGGCCTGGGAGCCGGTGTTCAAGGCCGCCCCCAACGCCGACTTCATCAACCTGCAATACGGCGATACCGCCGCCGAGCGGGCGCTGGTTAAGGAGAAATTGGGCGTCACCATCCATCATTGGGACGATACCGATTTAAAAGGCGACCTCGAAGCCGTCTCCGCGTTGTCGAAGGCGGTGGACCTGGCCATCGGCCCGGCCAGCGCGCCGGGCATGTTCTCGTTCGCCGTCGGCACGCCCACCTGGTGGCTGCTGCCGGTGCGGCCGTGGTGGTGCTTCGGCAATCCCGACCGGCCGCCGTTCTTCTCCAAGGGCCGGCTGCTGGTCGGCCCGGTGGACGATCCCTGGGCGACGCTGATGCCCCGTCTCGCCGCCGAATTGGCGACGTATTTGGGTAATTGAACTGCCAAACTGCACGCCTACCCAATTTTCTGCGCTTGCCGACCCATCACGACCGGTTGTCATTTCGTCTCCCTCCTTCCATGGTGGCGGTTGAGGAGAGGCCATGAACATCCACGACTATGCCCAATACGACGGCTTGGGCCTTGCCGAGTTGGTAAGGAAGCAAGAGGCGTCAACGGCGGAAATCCTGGATGCCGCCCTGGCGGCCATCGCCGCCTTCAACCCGGCCCTCAACGCCGTGATCGAAACCTTCGAGCCGCCGATCGGCGGCGATGCCGCCCCTGGTGCGCCGTTTCTAGGCGTTCCTTTTCTCCTTAAGGATGTCGGCGCCTCGGTCAACGGAGTTCGCCACGAAAGCGGCAGCCGGCTTGGCGCCGGTGTCATCTCGGACCATGACAGCGCGCTGGCCCGCCGCATCCACGCCGCCGGCCTGCGGATCATCGGCCGCGCCGCCAGCCCGGAGATGGCTTTTAACATAACGACCGAAAACCGCCTCCATGGCCTGACCCGCAATCCGTGGAACGTCGCCCATTCCGCCGGCGGATCGAGCGGCGGCGCGGCGGCGGCGGTGGCCGCCGGCATGGTTCCCATCGCCGAGGCCAACGACGGCGGCGGTTCGATCCGTATTCCGGCCGCGTGTTGCAGCCTGGTGGGTTTAAAGCCAAGCCGGGGGCGCATCAGCTCGGCCCCCGACGCCGGCGAATATTTAAACGGCCTCAGCTGCAGCCATGTGGTCAGTCGTTCGTTGCGGGACAGCGCCGCCATGCTCGACGCCACGGCTGGCGCGGAGCCCGGCGATCCCTCCCCCTTGGCCCGACCAGTTCGGCCGTATCTAGAGGAGATGGCGCAGGATCCCAAACCGTTACGCATCGCCGTCGCTACCCGGCCGTGGAACGAAGCGGCGACTGCGCCTGAATGCGCACAAGCAGCAAAGGCGGCAGCTACCCTATGCGCCGAGCTTGGCCATCAGGTGGAGGAGGCGCGGCCTGAACTCGGCGTCTCGTGGGGTGCTTTTGTGGAAGCCAATGCCCGCATCTGGTGCGCCAACATCGCGCCCTGGGTGAAGAGCTTGAGCGCCGCCACCGGCCGCCCCATCTCGCCCAATTTCCTTGAAGCGACAACGCTTGCCTGTCATGCCTATGGCCGCGCGCTGTCGGCGTCCGATCTTCTGGCGGCGCTGGCGGTGGGCAATACAGTGTCGCGCGCGGTGGGTGCGTTTTTCGCCCGCTTTGACCGTGCTCATCACCCCCACCCTGCCGCAGCCGCCCCATCGCTTGGGCATTTATAATGCCGATGAGGCGGGGCTTTCCGCCCTGGATTGGACGCACAAGCTGTTTGCCGGCACGCCGTTCACGCCGCTATGCAATGTCACCGGCGCGCCGGCCATCTCGCTGCCCTTGGCCATAAGCGCTGATAACCTGCCCATCGGCGTGCAGTTCATCGCCGATCTGGGGCGTGAGGATACGTTGTTCCAACTGGCCGGCCAGATCGAGCGCGCCGCGCCATGGCATCATCGCCGGCCGACATTTCCTTTTAGCCTTTCCCAACCCAGTGTAGTTTAAGGGCCATTCCGCCATAGGAGTTTGGCCATGCAGTGGGTGGATCGCCTCAAGTCGGATTGGACGCTGCCGTTCATCGGCTTTCTCCAGGGCTTGATCCTTTATGTCCTCATCGAGCATGGCGACGCTATCGCCAGACCGGTCAGGGATGCGCTGGTTCTCATCTGTTTTGCCGCTCCCGCCTTTCTGCTGGTCACGGCCGCGCCTGGGCAATGGCGGCGAACGCTTCCGGCCACCGTCTTGTTCGCCGTGGGCGCAGGGGTTCTGGCCTTTGCCTTCAGCAGCGTGGTGGGACACTTTAAGGATACCCTGCCCGCCTCTCCGGGTCTCTTTGTCACCGTTTATCTGGTGGGATTAACCCTGGCTGCCCGGGTCGGCGAGCCGGCGGGAGATCCCGCCACCCGTTACGCCCGGCGGTTCAATCGCGCCTTTGATATCCTGGTCAATGTGGCGGAGTCGGCGCTCTTTGTCGGCGTCCTGTGGCTGATCTTGTTCCTGTGGGGCGCGCTCTTTCAGATGATCGAGGTCGAGTTCTTCGCCAAGCTCTTTCAGAAGGACATATTCGGCTGGTGTTTCGGCGGCGCGGCCTTCGGTCTGGGACTGGCCATCATGCGCATCATCAGCGGCGTCACCCTCGCCATCCGGCGGCTGTCCACCGCTGCGCTGCGGGTGTTCGCCGTGGCGCTGACCGTCATGGGCGTGCTGTTCCTCATCGCCCTTGGCGTGCAGGGGCTGTCCGCCCTCATTCGCACCGGGGCGGACGCCGAGATCCTGATCTGGGTGCTCCTGCTGTCGATTCTGTTCATCAACGGCGTCGTTGCCGATGGCACTCCTGAGACCGCCCCGTCGCCGTGGCAGAAAAAGCTGGTGCGGGGACTCCTCATCGTACTCCCCATCTACGCGGGCTTGGGGCTTTATACCCTGTGGCTGCGCTACGCCGGCGAAGGACTGACCGTGGAGCGCGTCTACGGCTTCGCGCTGGCCGGGGTGGGCATGGTGATGGCGCTCGCCTACGCCGTGGCCGCTTTGCGCGTCACAGCCGACTGGACGGCCGGCGTGACGCGCGCCAATCCCTATTTGTGGCGGCTGGCGCTGGCGGTGGCGGTGCTGATGCACATTCCGCCGCTGGACGCCTTTCATCTGACGGCGGCCAACCAGAAGGCCCGCCTGGAAGCCGGCGCGCCGGCCAATATAAAGACGTTAGGCGTCTTGAAGTTCAATTTGGGTAAGCCGGGCCAGGCGGCTTTAGATAAATTGGCGGCCAACCCGGAGTTTGCCGCCCGCCCCGACGCCAAGAAGGCGTTGGCTGACCTTCAGGCCATGAAAGACCGCAACGCTTGGTACCAGAAAGCCTATGGCGCCACCGAGATGGAGGCGACAGCGGCGAAGGCTTTAACGCTGGGCGATCTGGACATTTATCCCGCCGGCGCCTCGGTGACCGAGGCCGCCCTGGCCGCCTTCTCCCGCGATGCCCCCGGTACGGCAGAGATGTGCGCCCATTACTGGCACGGCAAGGAGCGTTGCGCCGCCATCGTCTTGGACTTGACCGGCGACGGCGTTAACGAGGTGGCGGTGTGGAATGCCTACGCCGTGGTCAATGTCCTTAGCCAGCAGGAGGGCCAATGGCACATGATCCGCACCCTGGTCGCCAGCAAAGCGGTGACGCCCGCGGCGCTGCGCCCGGCCTTGAAGGACGGCAAGCTCCAAAGCCTGCCGCCGGAAAGCAACGACCTGCAAATCGGCGATATCCGCTTTGAGTAGGGCCCGCTTCGAGTAGGGATTGATCCCGCCCTTCAAACGTTTATTTTAGGGGCCGTTCTCAAACGGAAGTATGAGTCATGCAAAAGTTTACCGGCACCGATACTTATGTGGCCACCGAAGACCTGATGATTGCGGTCAACGCCGCGTTGACCCTGGAACGCCCCCTCCTGATCAAGGGCGAGCCCGGCACCGGCAAGACGGTGCTGGCGGCGGAGGTGGCGAAGGCTTTGGGCCGGCCGCTCCTCGAATGGCATATCAAGTCGACCACCAAGGCGCAGCAGGGGCTTTATGAGTATGACGCCGTCTCCCGCCTGCGCGATTCGCAACTGGGCGACGAACGGGTGCATGACATCAGGAATTACATCAAAAAAGGCAAGCTGTGGGAGGCGTTCACCACCGAGGCGACGCCCATTCTGCTGATCGACGAGATCGACAAGGCCGACATCGAGTTCCCCAACGACCTATTGCAGGAACTCGACCGCATGGAGTTCTTCGTCTATGAGACCGGTGAAACGGTAAAAGCCCAGGCGCGGCCGCTGGTGATCATCACCTCCAACAACGAAAAAGAGCTACCGGATGCCTTCCTGCGCCGTTGCTTCTTCCACTACATCAAGTTTCCCGACAAGGAGACCATGAAGGAGATCATCGAGGTCCACTACCCCGGCATCCACAAGGAATTGGTGCGTGAGGCCTTGACCTTGTTTTATGACGTGCGCGAGGTGCCGGGCTTGAAGAAAAAGCCCTCCACCTCGGAGCTTCTCGACTGGCTGAAGCTCCTGATGAATGAAACCTTGCCGGTGGAAGTGTTACGCGAGCGCGACCCGAAGAAGCTCATTCCGCCGCTGCACGGCGCGCTCCTGAAAAACGAGCAGGACGTTCACTTGTTCGAACGCCTGGCCTTCATGTCGCGGCGGCAGTCTTAAGCGCCAGGACCGAGGCGCCGACGCCCAGCGACCACACCACCCACAGGCCAAGCTGGCCGAGGAACGGTATCAGAGCAATGATAAACAGCGCCAGCAGACCGAGGGCGAAAATCACCGCCTCCTTGGTTCGCGACGGCGTCCGCCCGCCCCGTTCGGCAAAGCGCCGGGTCAGGGCGAACGCGCCCAGCGGCAGCCCCACCATCACCATCACGCCGTAGACCGCAAAGCCCAGGAGGGCGAAGGGAATGCCGATGATGGTGACCATCAACGCCAGCAGCGCCACCGGTACGCCGAAGGCCAAGAGCACGCCCAGCCCGAAAGTGGCCAGGGGCTGCCCGGCCACCCGCTCGGCCAGCCGCCGGGCATAGCCGGGAGCCAGGAACAGGACACCCAAGCCGACAGCAAGGCAGAACAGGTACGGCACCACCGTCAGCGAGGCCGCCCATACCGCCAATGCCGGCTTCGCCGCCTTCAAACCCGCCTGCGGGTGATGCTCAACCGGCCCGCCGACCGTGGCGCTAGCGCTGATCTCCGGCCGCTCGGGCCCGCGATGAACGATCCGGCCGCCGACCTTGGCTTGGGGGCCGATGGTCAGGCTTTCCGTCCGGGCGTCGATATCGCCCGCGACTTCTCCCAAAATGACCACGCGGCCGCCAACAACCCGCAGGTTTTTCATGAGCTTACCATGGATGACCACCTGACCGCCGGCAATAATGGCGTTTCCCGTCACCACCGCTGTCCGTCCGATTTCCACCTGGCCGCCGGCCGCGATCGCCTTGCCGCCCACGGCGCCGTCGATGGTGATGGTGCCGCCAGCGACGATCAGATTATCGCCAACATTGCCCGAAACCGTGGCCGTGCCGGCCGCCGTGACCACATCGCCCGCCACCTTGGCGCGCACCGAAGCGCGGCCGCCGGCGGCAAACACGTCCTCTGTTACCGATCCGGCGATGGCGATGGAACTGCCGCCGGCGAACACGTCGCCGGTTACGTCGGCATCCACGTCAACGGTCGCCCCGCCGGCATAGATGTCTTTGGCAATGGCCCCGGAGTAGACTTTCAGCTCCTCCTCATCGGCTAAGGCCGGCCAAGCCAGGATGAAAGCCAGGAAAATCGTAAGGATCGCGCGCATGGTCGTCCTCCCTATCTATCTCCCGCTCAGCATAGCCCTTCGACCAGAACCATGTCACCCCGTCGTTCAGCGACCAGCAAGCTGAGGGGTGATAGAATGCCGTCATAAATGCTCCAAAGGAGAGTCCCCATGCTGAACAAGATCACCGCCAGCGCGGCGCTGGCTTTGCTTCTACTCTCTGGCGCGGCTCAGGCGGATGAGCACAAGCCCAGCAAAGACGCCGTCATCCATTTTGCCGACTTTCGCGGCCGCATCGACGATTGGCGGGCGGAAGGGCGCGACGCCATCCTGATCAAATCCGATACCGGCCAATGGTACCGGGCCGAATTCATGTCGCCCTGCCACGGCCTGCCGTTTACCGAAACCATCGGCTTTGTCCTGAACGGCACCCGGCAGGTGAACAAGTTCAGCTCCATCATCCTGCGCGGCGCCGGCGGCTTGAAGGAGGAATGCTGGTTCAAGTCCTTCGTGGAAATTCCCGCCCCGGGCAAAAAGAGCGACAAGCCCGAAACCGGCAAATAGAGGCTTTCATCCGCCACCGAAGCTGGTGTACCTATAGCCCATGTTCACCAGCTTCTTTTTTGCTTTAAAGGACGCCAAGATTCCCGTCACGTTGCGGGAATACCTGACCTTGTTGGAGGGCCTCAAAGCCGGGCTCGCCAATTACCGGGTGGATGATTTCTATTACCTGTCGCGCGCAACCCTGGTGAAGGATGAGCGCAATCTTGACAAGTTCGACCGCGTCTTCGGCACGGTATTCAAGGGTCTGGAAAACCTGGGAACCGGCAACGATACCGTCGATATTCCCGAGGAATGGCTGAAAAAGCTCGCCGAACTTTACCTGTCGGAAGAGGAGATGAAGAAAATCGCGGGCCTAGGCGACTGGGAAAAGCTCATGGAAACCTTGCAAAAGCGCCTGGAGGAGCAAAAGGGCCGCCATCAGGGCGGATCGAAATGGATCGGCACCGCCGGCACCTCGCCATTCGGCGCTTACGGCTATAATCCCGAAGGCGTGCGCATCGGCCAGGACAAGGGCCGCCACGGCCGCGCGGTAAAGGTATGGGACAAGCGCGAATACAAGAACCTCGACGACGAGGTGGAGCTTGGCACCCGCAACATCAAGGTGGCGCTGCGCCGGCTGCGGCGCTTCGCCCGCGAGGGCGCGCAGGAAGAATTGGCGCTCGACGACACCATCCGCTCCACCGCCCATAAGGGATATCTTGATATCCAGATGCGGCCCGAGCGGCACAATACGGTGAAGGTGCTGTTGTTTTTCGATGTCGGCGGCTCCATGGACCCGCACATTCGCTTATGCGAGGAATTGTTTTCCGCCGCGCGCAGCGAATTCAAGCACATGGAATATTTCTACTTCCACAATTGCCTCTATGAAAAAGTGTGGAAGGACAACCGCCGCCGCCACAACGATTTCGCCTCGACCTATGAGGTGCTGCACACCTACCCCCACGATTACAAGGTGATCTTCGTCGGCGACGCTTCCATGAGTCCCTATGAAATCGTCTATCCCGGCGGCTCGGTGGAGCATTGGAACGAGGAGTCGGGCGAAGTGTGGATGCGCCGCGTGCTGGACATCTACGAGCACGCGGTATGGCTCAACCCGACGCCGGAAAAACTGTGGGGCTATAGCGCCTCAACCGCAATGATGAAGACCTTGATGGGCGACCGCATGTATCCCCTGACGCTCGAAGGCCTCGACCGCGCCATGCGCGAATTGATGCATTAAGTTTTTAAACCCAACGCCGCACGCGGGCGCAATAATCGATATAGGGCTGGCCGAACTTTTCGCGCAAGTACGCTTCCTCGCGCTTGATCACGCCCAATTGCATGACGATTAGTAGAGGCGGCAACAAAATCAGCATCCAGAGGCTGGCGACGATCATTGCAATGCCGAGATAGAGCATGGTCATCGCCACATAAATGGGATTGCGCGAATAGGCGAAAATGCCATCGGTCACCAGGGACGTGGTCGGCATCCAGTGCGGCGCATGGGTGCCGGCTTGCTTGAACCGCATCCAGGCGGAGGCAAATATCACCATGGCAAGCAACGCCAAGGCCACGCCGATGATGGTTGTGATCTTGCCGCTCTGCCAGTGAGACAGCGGCAACAGCCGATCGAGGATAACGGCAACCGCCAGGGTCGAGAGATAGAGAATGGGCGGCGGCGCCAGTGGCCGTTCGGCGCGTTCCGTTGATGGCGTTTCGGTCATGCTCAACCCTCCAGCGGCTTGCGACAGCGCCAAAGGCTAACACCGGCGAGATACTAATGGCAAGCGGAGGTCAGATATACATCAGCAGAAACACGATCATGACAAAGCCGCCGATGAGGAGCGCCAGCCACGGCCAGATTTCCGCGCTTGTCTTGGAGGAAGCGGCGCGTGGCGGCCGACGCGTCGGCTTGTAAATAGCGGATGGACGCGGCGCGGCCGCCTTGGGAAAAGGCAGGACCATTGAGGTAGAATGCGCCGAAAGGTCGCCGCCGCTGCGGTAGATGCTGCGGCTTTTTAAATGGTTGCGAGCGGCGTCATAAACTTCCTGGATAACCACCACCGGCGAACGGTCGGCGCGCCCCTCGACCTTCTTGGCGGCGGCGACGGCTATGGTCTCGTCGTCGAATATGCCTTCCACGCGCCAGCCGGCGCCACGCAGAACGCGCACTTCATATGCCATATGCACGCTCATCGGCCGACCGCCATCTTTCCGGCTGACGCTCCATCATCAACCGCGTCCTTGTAATTAGCGCCGGCCAGCACGTGGGTTACCGTTACGCCGTCATCCGACAACGGCAGAAGAATGGCGCGTCCCAGCACCGCCGCGCCGCGCACCGTGAAATGCCCACCATGACTGACCGGCGCGCGCCGCTGCAAGGTCTGATTCAAGTGCAGGCCGATGGTCGCCAAAGCCTCGCCGGCGGGACAATCGGCGAGCAATCCCCGGCTCACGCCTTGCCATCCGTCGGGCTTCAGCTCGCGGCCGATGGCGGACAGCACGACCTTGCCGATGTCGTCGGTGATCGTCATCATGACGCAATAATCGGCGTCTTCTCCCATGGCGGCAAAATCCACGTCCCTGTGGGTCGGCATCTCGCGATCGCCGCGCAGCGTCATCCAATACTCATAGAGACGCAAAACAAACCTTCGTTCCTGGGCAAGCGACGGGTACATGATGATTGCCTTGCCAATGCCCCTTACATGCCGGTGGCGTGTTCCTGCCGCGCTTTAGCCCGTTTAAGGCGCGGCGGACGCAGCGTGCGAACGGGGCCGGCCGCGGTCTCGCGGGCGGCTTTCTTGTAGTTGACGCCGGCCAGGACATGGGTTACCCGCACGCCGTCATCCGACAGCGGCAACAGAATGGCGCGTCCCAGCATGCGCGCGCCGCCATTGGTAAAATGGCCGCCGCGATGCAAGGGGGTCCGGCTACGCACGGTTTCGCCGACATGCTGCACGATCAAACCCAGCAGGCTGCGGGGCGGGCAATCGGCCAGGGAACTCCCCTTCGCCGCCCGCCATCCGTACGGTTTTAAGGTTGCGCCGACCCGGATCAGCGACAGCTCATCGGGCGTGTCGCCGACAGCCACCACAACGCACTGCTCGATGTCGGGGCCGAAATCCCTAAAGCGCAGATTGGCCAGCGCCGGCATGGCGCGCTCGCCGCGCATGGTGTTCCAATATTCTTGCAGACGGGCTACCAGACGCCGTTCGTTCGTCGGATACATAAAGCCTGCTCCCCTCGCTTCTCTCTGGCGAGAAGAGTGCCTACAAATTGTTAAAGAAAATCTAAACTTAATGAATACGCCGGGCGGCGGTTCAACGAATTTTAGTATATTTGTCGATGGCCTGCTGCAACCCTTTTTTCAGAGCCTGGCCGGGGGGGCCGCCGTCGCCCTGCAGCCGTTCGTTGATGACCACCCGCATGGAATCGATGTGGGCCTTGATGATCTCCACGTGATTGTCGGTCATGCCGACGCTGGGGCCGGTGAACTGGTAGAGGGAATCGGCGAAATCGGTCATCAGCGGGTAATTGAAGGTGCCGCCCTGGCCGCGCATGTCGTGGGCGATGCGGCGGATCTTTTCAAACTGGCCGCGCCGCTCGTGGGGAGTATCGACGGCCCGGCGATGCTCCTCCGCCAGCCGGTCAAGTAGGGTCTTGACCCAATCGGGGTAGTCTTCGACCATTTCCTGCAGCGCCGCCTCCGCCCGCGCCAGCGCCTCGGGGTCGATGGCGACCACGGCTTGCGACTCGCTGCCAAGACCAGCGGTCTTTTCGCGTAAGTTGTTCTTGAAGCGATAAAACCGCACCTTGATCGGGGCCTTGCTAGCCACGCACCACCTCCACACCTTCGCTGTCGTCTTTCAACATGCGCCGCTCCGGACCTTCAAAGGGAAGATTTTGCCGCCGTCGATCCGGGCCGAAATAGTCTTTGTTATGAACGAATTGGCGGGGCTTCAAGATGATCGACGTGATTTTTTGCGCCAAGGCGTTGATGGTGAAGGGCTTGGCCAGCATCTCGTTCACCCCCATCTCCCGCGCCTCGCGGATCCGCACCGGTTCGGTATAACCGGTGATCATGATGAAGGGGGCGAAGCGATTGGGCGATTCCTTGTGCCGCCGCACCCAGCGCAGCAGCATCATGCCGTCCACCGGCGACATGTCCCAGTTGGAAATGACGATGTCGACGGTCATCACCCCGGCTTTCATGGGATCGTTGTGAACGAGTTTTAAAAATTCGATGCCCTCGCCGCCATGGTCGCGGGTGGTGACCTTGCCGACGCCGAGAATTTTAAGGCTGTTGACGATCAGGGAGCGGATGAAGGGGCTGTCTTCGACGACGAGTACGCTCAATCTCTCAAGATCAAGTCCGCTCATTACCCCAAGCCCCTCCGGCGATATTTTATGATCCTTCAACCTTATAACCACGGAATAAGGCTTTGATCAATATCTTGCGGCAGGCTCGGTAATAATGACCACATCTGGCCGGCATCGTTTCCGGACAGCCGTTTGTCGCCTACCCAACCGCCTGCTATGATGAGCGCAAGCAGGGCTTTTCAGGGAAGGACGGTGCGATATGGGGCGCGGCGCCTCGGGGGGCAGAGAAAACGGCGGCGATGACGGCAAAATCGCCCGGCTGCCGGGCGTCAGGGCCCGCGCCGGCGCATCTACGTTGCAGAGCGAGACCGAGGCGCGGGTTTTCTTCCGCCATTACTGGCCCATCATCATCGCCTCCCTAGCATCGCTGGCTTGGCTCGGCGTCGCCGGCTGGTGGGTGGCGGGGCGGCTGCCCGAGGGCGGGGTTGCGGATTTAAACCTCGGCGAGGCGGCGGGCCTTGTCTCCGGCATCGTCAGCCCGCTGGTCATCGTCTGGCTAGCGGCGCTGGTCTATCTAAGGACCGACCCCTTGCGCGGCTATCGGCTGGACTTGGCCCATGCGCTCGATGAGCTCTTATCCCCGGTCGACGCCGCCGAAAGCCGCGTCGATGGCTTGGTCGCCCGACTGAAACGTCAGATCGAACACCTGGAGGCCGCCAGCGATATCGCTTCCGACCGCTTAGGGCATTTGGAGCGGCGGTTCCAGGGCCAGATCGGCGATCTTTTCACCGCCACCACCGGCGCCGAGAAAGCCGCCGAGACCATCACCTTCCGCCTCTCCGCCGAACGCCAGTCCTTAAATGACGTGCGGCGGCAGATCGAAGCCACCGCCCAGGGCAGCCTGGAAGGCCTGGCCGAGCTACGCCGCGATCTGCGCGAGACCGCCGCCACCGCTCGGCAGGACGCCGCCGCCGCCGGCGAAAGTCTGCGCGCCGAAGCGCGCACTTTAAGCGAAGTGATCAAGGAAGCCGTGGCCGAAACCGGCGGGCTGGCGGGGAGACTTGAGAGCCTGACCGGGACCATTCGATCGGTGCTCAATGAAACCAGCGAAGGCATCGGCGCGCTGAGCAACGCCGCGAACGACGCCGAAGCGCGGCTGGTCGCCCGCATGGCCGGCATGGAACGCGAAACCTCGCGGTTGTGTCAGCTGTTGGGCGAGCGCGGCCGCGCCCTGGAGGAGGAAGCCAAGCGCCGCGCCGCCGATCTTCAGGCAACAGCGGAAACTTTCGCCGCAACGGCAACGCACGCCCGCGATGAGGCAAACGCGACGATTTCCCGCATCGACGCCGGTCGCGAAGCGCTGCTTGGCGCCATCTCGACCTTGAGCGACGCCCTGCAAACCTTTGAAGGCGTCATCGGCGCCGCAGCCAAAACCCTGGCCGACAATGACGACCATCTGCAATCAAGTCGAGCCTTGGTTGGCGCCATGCGCAATGACATCGCCGACGCGCTGGCCACCACCCGCCAGGCGTTGGATGAAGCCATCGCCCATTGGCGGCGCGACCTGCGCCAAGCGAGCGAGCAATTGGCCATTGAAACCAAGGACGCGGTGGATCTGGCGGCGGTAAACTTAAGCGATATTGAGGAAATCGTCAGCTCGGTTGAAAAGGCGTCCGCCACCATCGAGAGCGATCTGCAGCGCATCGAAACCGCCGCCAAGCGCAGCGCCAAGGAATTTTCCTCGGCCCAGGGCACGCTCATGACCGACGGCGATCAGATGCTGGCGCGCTTGCGCGAGATCAGCGAGGAGATGCGGCTTGCGGGCGACCGCGCCCAGAGCCATTTAACGGCGATTACCGGCGAAGGCGAGGCAGCCTTGGCGCGCGCCCTGACCTCCGCCCGTACCATCAAGGCCGATGGTGAGCGTATCGTCGCCGCCACGGCGCGGCTGGGCGAGGAGACCGATACCTTCCGCAGCGCCATCGACAATCGCTTAAGCGCACTCGAAGAACGGCTGGAACGGGTGCGCGGGCAGATGATGGCGGCGGAATCGCAGATGCAGACCCTGGACGCCCGCGCCTCTCACGACGGCGCGCGGCGCTTCGGCCGCGCCGCCGAAACCATCATCGAATCCTTGCAAGCCGCCGCCATCGATATCGACCGTCTGTTGGCCAATGATGTCAGCGATGAGCACTGGCAGAAGTTTCTCAAAGGCGATCGCGGCCTGTTTGTCCGTCGCGCGCTGAAGCTCGGCGACCGCGCCAGCCGCCGCCGCATCCGCGATCGTTACGGCGCCGACAGCGATTTTCGCCGCCATGTGGAAACCTTCCTGAAGGGCTTTGAGGAGCTGATGACGGAGGTCGATAAAGTCGATCCCAAGGGCGCGCTCAGCGTCACCTTGGTGTCATCGCAGATCGGCCGGCTCTATGTCTTATTGGCGCAGACCGTGGGCCGACTGGCGTAAACACGTTACGCCGCCCGGGCAGCGCGCCCGAGCTTGGCGATAAAGTAGTCGAGATTGTCGGGATCAAAGCCTTCCTCGAACCTGGTCAGCACCCGCTCGATCACCAGCTGGCGGAAGCGGATGCGATCATCGCCGGAATTAAGCTCCATGTCGGCGGCGACGTTCAGCGCCCCGCGGCACACCTCAAGCATGCGCGGCGACAGGCCGCATTTCTCAAACAGCCGCTTTAAGCCAAGGCCACTCTGGTCATGTATGAGCTGATAGGCGTTAGCGATCGGCACATCGGCCAGCCGCGCCAACGCCGCTTCAAAGAAAGTGGTATCGCCCATGCAAATGGAGCGCAAAATCAGCGTCGGCGTCAGCCGCTTGTTGCGGTGAAGCTGATCGATGAGCGCCAGCACGTCCCGCAGGTTGGTATCCGGTTGCAACAGTCCAATGGTGGCCTTTTCCCGGGCGTTGAGGAAAAGATCGGTCACCATTTCCTGGGAAATCTTATAACGCTGCTGCAGATGATCGCGGATTTTCTCCGACACCAGATTGACCAGCCGTTCGCCCACCGTGATCGGCAGGTTCTGCCGTTGCGCCAAAGCTTCGGTGATGCTCCGATCGTCGGCGAAGACATCGACCACCCGCTTCATGGTTTTGGTGGAAATCTCCGCGCCTTTGTTTTGCACCAGGGTGGAGACCACCTTGGCGTTTTCGGTATCAACCAGAGCGTCGGCGACCCGTTCCGATATTTGCTGCCGGCGCGCCACGGCTTGCTGGTGTTCGCTGTCCTTCTTGGCGATGATGTTGAGTAAATCTTCGTCGCTGAAGACGTCGGAAAATTCCAGGATCGGCGACGCCACCTCGGCGACATCATTGGCCAGCGCCAGGGCGATCTCGCGGGGAATGTCGGGATTGTCCTTCAGCGTGTCGGACAGCGCCTCCCGCACCCGCACCGCGGCATCCTTCACCATCACCCGGAAGATTTCCTGGATGATCTGGCGTTCGGCTCCGCTCAACTCGGGGTCGGTAAACTGCTGGCCGACCTTACGGGCGGTATCGGCCCGGTTGGAATCGGAGGGGTCGGCAAGCAAACGCGCCACATCGGCGCTTGATAACTTTTTCGACAAAACGCGATCCCTTTCGCTGTCCCTGCCACGGCCGCACGGCCGGGGCCATGGCTTGATCGCCTATTCTCCCGCCGAACTGGTTAAGTCAGCGTAAACATGTTGTGTCGCAATCGGATTTCGGGCTTAACTCTGGTGCCGCCATCGCCGGCGCCAGGAGACACCCATAAAAATGATATTAAGTATTTGTTTTATAACATTATTTTTAATTGCTTCCATTGCCACGCCGGCCGTTGCCGGCATCGACCAGCGGATCAATGAGGCGGTCGCTCCGTTCACCGACGCCTTCTCGGCGGCGATTTTCACCGCCATTCCCGTCAATGGCGTGCCGTTTCCGCTGATCGTGCTGTGGCTGATGGCGGCGGCGGCGGGGTTTACGGCCTACCTCGGTTTTGTCAACATCCGCCGCTTCAGCTTGGCAATCAAGATCACCCGCGGCGACTATGACAACCCGGCGGACAAGGGCGAAGTCAGCCATTTCCAGGCGCTGACGGCGGCGCTGTCCGGCACCGTCGGGCTGGGCAACATCGCTGGCGTCGCGGTGGCCATCGGCATCGGTGGGCCGGGCGCCACCTTCTGGATGATCCTGGCCGGCCTGCTTGGCATGACAACGAAGTTCGTCGAATGCACCCTGGCGGTGAAATATCGCCACTTCAGCGCTACAGGGGTGGTCTCCGGCGGACCGATGTACTACCTGAAGGAAGGCTTCGAGCGGCGCGGCCTTGGCTCTTTGGGGGCATTCCTGGCGGTCGTCTTCTCCATTTTTTGCGTCCTCGGCTCGTTTGGCGGCGGCAACATGTTCCAGGTCAACCAGGCCTTTCAGCAGGTCTATGCCGTCACCGGCGGCGAGCACAGTATTTTTGCCGGCCGGGGGTGGCTGTTTGGTCTCCTCATGGCGGCCGTGGTGGCCCTGGTCATCATCGGCGGCATCAAAAGCATCGCCCGGGTGACGTCCCGGCTGGTGCCCTTCATGTGCGGCATATATCTGGCGGCGGCGGCGGTGATCATCGGCTTCCATTGGGCCGACATACCAAGCGCCTTCCTGGCTATTTTCCAGGGCGCGTTTTCGCCGCAAGGCATCGAGGGCGGCATCCTCGGCGTCCTCATTCAGGGTTTCCGGCGGGCCGCCTTTTCCAACGAGGCGGGGCTGGGCTCCGCCCCCATCGCCCATGCCGCAGTGCGCACCAACGAGCCCGTCACCGAGGGCCTGGTGGCCCTCCTGGAGCCCTTCGTCGATACCGTGATCGTATGCACGGCCACCGCCCTAGTCATCGTCATTACAGGCACTTACGCCAAGGACGGCCTGGACGGCGTGGCCATGACCTCGGCTGCCTTCGCCACCGTCATCGACTGGTTTCCGGTTATTCTGTCGCTGGCGGTGGTGCTGTTTGCCTTTTCGACCCTGATTTCATGGTCTTATTATGGCCTTAAAGCCTGGACATATTTATTCGGCGAGTCGAAGGCGGCGGACCTCAGCTATAAACTGTTGTTCTGTACCGCCACGGTGATCGGCGCGACCATGAGTCTCGGCAAGGTCGTGGATTTTTCCGATGCGGCGATTTTCGCCATGTCGCTGCCGAACATCATCGGGCTTTACCTGATGGCTCCGGAGGTAAAGCGCGATCTGCAAAGCTTCGTTTCCCGGGTGGGACGCGGCGAGATCGTTGACCGGCGGGTAGCTCTTGACCGAACGGGTCAAGGTTAAGTAGACATCCCACGTCCTTGGGAGCGCCAAGGGCCGAGGGGTATAGCAAAGGAGATTGATCTATGCGTAAGAGTTTAGGGTTGGCGGCAGCGGCCGTTGTGTTCAGTTTCGCCACCGCCGCCTTTGCCGATGGCGACGCCGCCAAGGGGCAGAAAGTATTCATGAAGTGCAAGACCTGCCACAGCCTGGAAGCGGGCAAGAACATGGTGGGACCGAGCCTACATGGCCTTTTCGGCCGCAAGGCCGGTACGGCGGCAGGCTATAAATATTCCGACGCGCTGAAGAACGCCAACATTCAGTGGGACGAAGATCACCTGGAAAATTGGCTGAAGAATCCGAAAACCGCCTTTCCCGGCAACAAGATGGTATTTGTCGGCCTGAAGAAGGAAGACGACATCGAAAACCTGATCGCCTACTTGAAGACGGCCACCAAGTAGGCCGGCTTACGATCATCTCGCCCCCTTTGAAGGAGTGTCTTTGTGATGCAGCGGCGCATACTTAAGAGTGTCAAGGCTCTTTGGTTCGTCCTGGTGATCGTCGTTGCGGGTAATGCTGGTGGCGGCACGGCCGCCACCGCTGCCCCGCCGGCGCAAAAAGACGCAGAGTCCTTCATTCAAAGTGTCGCCGATGAGGTCTTCGCGACGCTGCGCAATGCCGAGTTGACCTCATTGCAGAAGAAAACGGCGGTGCGGACGATGATGAATCGCACCGTCGCCGTCGACTATATCGCCAAGCTTTCCTTGGGCCGCTTCGGCCGGCCCCGTGACGGGCTAACAGCCGAGGAACGGGCCGCTTTCGATACCCAGTTGGCGGAATATAATGCGCTGTTTCCCGATTACCTGTTTGAGAAGTTCTACGATCTCATCATCACCAAGTTTGATAGCGCCGGCGTCGAACTGACCGGCTCGACCCCGGTCAAGGCGACGGACACCATCGTTCATACCAAAATCCTGCGCCCCGGCGCCGAGCCGGTGTTGGCCGATTGGCGGGTGCGCGCCGACCGGGGCGGCAGGCTGAAGGTCATCGACGTCAAGGCCGAGGGCATCAGCCTGATCATCACCCAGCGCGACGACTTTGCCGCCGTCATCGGCACCGGCGGGCTGGACCGTCTGTTGGAGCACATGCGCACGCAGATCGCCGCCCGCCAGGTTGCCGCCAGCGCCGGCAACAAACCGCGGACTTAAGCCGTCCGGTACCGGCACAGCAGATTGAGCTGACCGGCGGTGTTATGCGCCGCCGCCAGGCATGATTCGGCGCGCCCCGCCGGCATCGCCACCGCAAACATCGTCAGATACCGGGTGCCCGACGGACCGGCCACCCGGCGCGAGTTCATGCGCACCACGTTGGCGCCGAATTCGGTGAAGACCTCGGACATGCGGGCGATCAGCCCTGGTCGGTCGCCGCCCTCGACCTCCACCACATGGGTAATGTCGGCCGCCGCCTCCTTCCCCTCGGCAAAGGGAAAGGCCGTCACCCTAAGGTCGGCGCCGGCCAGCGACGGCAGCCGGCGCAAGGCCGCTTCCACCTCGGCCGCCGGCACCGCCTTCGGCATTTCAGCGACGCAGGAAAACTCGCACCCCGCACCCAGCACCGCAAAGGCGGTATCGCCCAGATTGGCGCCCAAATCGTAGAGCGCGCCCGTCACCTCGGCGATCAGCCCGACCCGATCGGGGGCCACGATGGAAATCAGCACGGGAACGGGCGGTTCGATCATGAGGGGATCCTCTTTGGCTTGTCTACGGTGGGTTGTTCTCTATTCTAGGGCACTTCTGACGAATGACGCCAGATTTCGCTTAGGGCCATAATGGCCTACTTTACCTATTCGCCCTTCGACAAGCTCAGGGCGAGCGGAAATTGCCGGCCGTTCGTGGCGAGCCTGTCGAACCATGAACGGCTCAAGCTTTAAGACACTACCCTTAAGACAAAGGGAGGCATTGGGTGACCGACCAGAAATTGCACCTCGTGTTCGGCGGCCGGGTCAAAAACCCCAGCGGCCTTGAGTTCGAAGACCTAAAGGCCCTCGACATCGTCGGCATCTTCCCCAATTATCGCCAGGCCGAGGCGGCCTGGCGAGCCGCCGCCCAGCGCACCGTGGATGACGCCCACATGAAGTACGTGGTCGTTCATCTCCATCGGTTATTGGAGCCAATAACGCCGGCTGATTCAGAGTAAAGGTAATTGCCGATGACCTTGCTTGCCCAACTGTCCCGCTTCATGCGCCGGCTAAGTCTGATTTTCTCGGCGGTGCTGGTGGTGGCTTACCTTGGTTTCAATCTGGCCGTGGTTTATGCCCCTGGCTGGCTATCCGCACCGATCATGGAGGGGACCATCATTTCCCGGGGTATCGTGATGGCGATTTTATTGATCGCCGGCGCCATCGCCGCCACCTCTTTGTTCGTTCGCCTCCTCAACCGCCGCGGCGACGTCCTCCTGGAAGCCATCCGCAAGGAGCGGCGTTCATGAGTAATGGAGCTAACTGGTCCGCCATCAGCATGTTTGTGCTGTTCGTGGGCGCAACGTTGGTCATGACCTATATCGCCGCCCGCCGCTCGCGCACCACTGACGAGTTTTACGCCGCCGGCAGCCGTTTCGGCGGCGCCGCCAACGGCTTGGCGATCTCCGGCGATTATATGTCGGCCTCCACCTTTCTCGGCATCTCGGCCATGGTCTATGCCTTCGGCTTCGACGGCATCCTTTATTCCATCGGCGGCACCGTCGGCTGGCCGATCATTCTCTTTCTCATCGCCGACCGCTTGCGCAACCTCGGCCGCTATACCTTCGCCGATGTCGCCTCCTACCGTCTCGACCGGGTGTCCATGCGCGGCATTTCGGCGGCCGGCAGCCTGGCGGTGATCACCTTGTACCTCTTGACCCAGATGGTGGGCGCCGGCGCGCTCATCGAGGTGCTGTTCGGTCTGCCTTACGAGGTGGCGGTGACCCTGGTCGGCATCCTGATGACCCTTTATGTCACTTTCGGCGGCATGCTGGCCACCACTTGGGTGCAGATCGTTAAAGCGCTCCTCCTGCTATTCGGCGGCACCGTGTTGGCGCTCCTGGTGCTCGCCGAGTTCGATTTCAGTCTTGGCAAGCTTTTGGAGGCGGCAACCGTAACCCACGCCCTCGGCGGCGCCATCGTCGGCCCGGTGGGCAGCATCGGCGATCCCATCACGGCGCTGTCCTTGGGGCTCGCCTTCCTGTTCGGGCCAGCCGGACTGCCCCATGTGCTGATGCGGTTTTTTACCGTCCCGGACGCCCACGAGGCGCGCCGATCGGCGCTCTATTCAACCGCCATCATCGGCTACTTCCAGATCGTGGTGTTCTTTATCGGGCTGGGCGCCATCGTCATCCTGGCCCAGCATCCGGAGGCCAAGACCGCAACGGGGGCGTTGATCGGCGGCGGCAACATGGCGTCGGTGCACCTGGCCGGCGCGCTGGTCGGCGACCTCTTCATGGGCTTCATCTCCGCCGTCGCCTTCGCCACCATTCTGGCGGTGGTGGCCGGCCTGACGCTTGCCGCCTCGTCGGCGGTATCCCATGATCTATACGCCCACATCATCCGCCACGGCCGAGCCACCGACAAGGACATCATGCGGGTTGCCCGCATCACGCCGCTGTTCGTGGGCCTCATCGCCATTGGCCTTGGCATTCTGTTTAAGGGTCAGAATGTCGCCTTCCTGGGACTTTTGGCGTTGTCCATTGCCGCCAGCGTCAATTTTCCCATTCTCGTCCTCGCCATGTTCTGGCGCGGCCTGACCACCCGCGGCGCGTTGTGGGGCGGGGCGGTCGGGCTGGTGGTGGCGATCACCTTGGTGGTGCTCAGCCCGGCAGTGTGGGTGGTCGTTATGGGCAACGAAAGCGCGCCCTATCCTTACGACTATCCGACGCTGTTTTCGATGGCCGCGTCGGTCATCACGACCTGGCTTGTCTCGATCACCGACCGCAGCGCCCGCGCCGATACCGACCGCGCCGGCTTCGACAAGCAGGAGGAGCGGGCGCTCCTTGGCAAGATGGCGGACGGATGATCGAAATCGAGCGCAAGTTTCTGCTCGCCGGCGACGGCTGGCGGGCGGCGGCGGATCAGGGGGTGGCGATCCGTCAGGGCTATCTGACCAGCGAGCCGGGCCTATCGGTGCGGGTGCGGGCGAAAGGCGAACGCGGATACTTGACCATCAAGGCCGGCCGCGACGGCATGTCTCGGCACGAGTATGAGTACGAAATCCCGCTCGTGGATGCCGCGGCCATGCTGAATACCTTAGCTAAGCCTTACCCCCTGATCAAACGCCGCTATCACGTGCGTCATGGCGCGCATCTTTGGGAAATCGACGTCTTTGAGGGCGATAACGAGGGGTTGGTGATGGCCGAAGTGGAGCTTCAGGCGGCGAACGAGAAGGTAGAGCTCCCGCCCTGGGTCGGCCCTGAAGTTACTGGCGATCCCCGGTTCTTCAACACCTACCTGGCGCAGCGGCCGTTCAAGACCTGGCGGCTGTCTTATCGCGACCTTCTGGCGGCCAGCGTCCGATAGTAGGGCGGCAGGCGCAGCGATACTTCATACCACAAGTCGGCAAACGCCTTGGCCGGCCGGCTGGTGGGGGCATAGGCGCGCACCGGCGCGCGCTCAATGCCCATGCGCTCGACGATGACGGAGAGGGGGATTTCGGTTTTCAGGCGCTTGGGCGCGATCTTGTCGAAAGATTCCTCGATGTCGCGGTGCAGGCGCTTGCGGCTGTCGATCATGGACAGGAACGGCCACAGTTCGATATCGAGCTTCTGTTCCTTGATGAACTGGTTGAGCTGCTCCAGGGTGCGCAGGGACAGCGTGGTGGGAATGACCGGCACCATGATGCCGTCAGAGCCGCGCAGGATGTTTTCCGACAGTAGGGACAACCCCGGCGGGCAATCCAGCACCACCAAGTTGTATTCATCCTCGGCCGGCTGGATCATCTCGCCCAGCCGCTTCTTGGAATTGCTCATGGCGTCGAGGAAGAGATCGAGATTGCGGTAGGACATGTCGGACGGCACCACGTGCAGCCGCGGCTGATCGGTGCGCAACGCGACGTCCATCAGGGTCTTGCTGCCTTCCACCAGCTTCTGGCCGGTGCTTTTGGCCTTTCCCTCGGTGCGCAGGTAAAAGCCCGAGGCCCCTTGCGGGTCCAGATCCCACAGCAAGACCCGCCAGCCAGCGCGCGCCGCCTCGGCCGCGATATTGACCGCCGTAGCCGTTTTGCCGACGCCGCCCTTGATGGTGTAGACCGCCAATGTCCACATGAAAGCCCCTCCTCCCCTATTGAGAGACTGGCATCAATTAGAGAATCCGCGCTCATCTTCGCCTAGGATTGGTTTGGATACAACCCCCGCCTCACAACATCTAGGGGGTGGCGCCATATAATTCATGAAAGAGCCGTCGGGTCTTGGCCGCGGCGAACGGCGCAAACAGTCCGGCAAAGTGCGCCCGGGCATCGGCTTGGCCCTGGGCCAGGACTGCCTCGAGGTGGGCAAGGGCCGCCACCGTAGCCTTCGGTGTAACGGTATCTTTTTGAAATTGCAGCCGGATTTTGCGCACCACCGCGTGCTCAACGGCAAAATCCTGGTGTTTCCCTAGGCAATCCTGCAACTCTTTTAGCGTCCTGATGGCCCCCTCTATTGCCTCTTCCTGCTTCAGAGGCGCGAAAAACTCCATTAGGTAGCGCAGTTTCTTGCCGTCCTTGCGCAAAGCGTGCAGCGCCTCGGCGGGACTTTTCTTGGTGATCCTACCACCCTTCTTCAGCGCCTGGGCATAGGCGCGGGCAATGGCGGCATCGGCGGCAAGACCGATCAGCGGCGAATCCGCTGTGCGCTGCCGGATATTATCGATCCGCCGCCATCGTCTTTTTAGCGCCTGATAGCGGGTGGATCGAAGTACGGCCAAGGCCTTATGGTGCGCCGCCAGCCGCCGCTTCTCCAGGACCGCGCGCATCGGCGCAAAGGCGCTCGTCGGCTCATCGGGAACAAGACTGATCATCGCCTCGAACCCCGTCAGGTGCACATCCAAGTCCCGCAACGGGCCGGTCGCCGCGCTCAGCCACTTCAAGTCCTCGCCAAGCCCCAGAATGGCGGGCGGCAGATGCTGTTTTAAGGCTTGGATCAAGGTGCGGGCGCGGCGCACCGCCACCCGGAAACGGTGCAGGCATTCGATGTCACTGTCCGCCGCGATGCCGGCTTCATTGGTGATGAGGACAGCCAATTGCCGTTCAAGAAGCAGCGCCGCCGCCTGCACCGTTGGCAGGTCGGCGGCGAATTCTGGCAAGTCCATGCCGGCGGCTTTTGGGGACACGTGTCAAGCTCCGGCATGAGTATAGCCGGGGATTATGACCGTTTGTCAAAGGCCGCGATATTGGCTTCAGGCAACCTTTTCGCAAATGCCGTTGCCGCTGTCGGCGACCGCGATATCCTCACCGCGGGCGTAGTTGGCGCCGAAGCGGTTACGAATGAAATCCGAGAACAACGTATCTTCCTGACGCACGAAGCCCTGCTGCGGCAGTTTGCCCTGGCGCAACAGATCGACCATGGCGCAGATGCCGGAGGCGGTGGTGATCTGAATGGCGCTCCACACCTGACCGAACATCTCCCGGGCATAAACTTTGTGAGCATAGGTTTCCTGCATAAAGCGGCCCTGGCGCATGCCGCTCACCGTGACGAATACCAGCACCACATCCTGCAAGGTGATGGGCAGCGCGTGCTCGAAGATGTTCTTCAACAACTCGCGCCGTTCGCCGAGGCGCAGATCGCGAATGAGCGTCTTCATGATCTCGCAATGGCCGGGATAGCGCACGGTGCGGTAGTTGAGGTTATCGACCCGGCCGGCCAGCGTTTCGCACAGCGTGCCAAGGCCGCCCGAGGTATTGAACGCTTCATAATCGATGCCGTCGAGCGAGAAGCTTTCCTTTTCTTCCAAGGGCGGCACTTCGCGCAGCTCGCCGTCCACCACTGCTTCGCAGGGATTGCAGTATTCGTTGATCAGGCCATCGGTGGACCAGGTAAGATTGTATTTTAGCGCGTTCGAAGGATATTTCGGTAGCGCGCCAACCCGCATATGAACATTGTGCAAGGTGTCGAAGCGCTTGGCGAGATCGTAGGCGACGATGGAAATGAACCCGGGCGCTAACCCGCACTGCGGCACGAAGGCGGTCTTGGCGTCCTTCGCCAGTTCCTTGACGATGCGGGTGCTTTCCACGTCCTCGGTGAGGTCGAAATAATGCACGCCCGCCTCCTTGGCGGCGGTGGCGATCAGCGGCGTGACGGTGAACGGGCAAGCGCTTAGGACCGCATACTTGCCGGCCAACGCTTTTTTCAGCGCCTCGTGATGGGTGACGTCGAGCACCCGGGTCTTGACCGCCGGGTTCAACCCTAAACGTTTCAAGCCATCGGCGTCGCGGTCGGCCACCGTGATCTCATAGTCGCCCGTCTGGCTCAACAGTTCGGCAATCATCGCGCCGATCTTGCCGGCGCCCAAAAGAAGAATCGGCGTCATCTGGACCTCCATCCGAAGTTCTTCGAACCGTAAAAAGATTGGCCGTTGAAATGAAGGGAGCAATCTGCCGAATTGCCGGAAATTTTCCGTTGATTTGATAATATTATCCGTCATAATAACGGAATGGATGAGACGGACCAAGCCTTGCTGAGGCTATTGGAGGAAAACGCCCGGCTGCCCACGGCGGTGCTGGCGCGTCGGCTTGGCCTGTCGCGCTCCACCGTGCAGGACCGCCTTGCCCGGCTGGAGCGGTCGGGGGTCATCGGCGGCTACACGGTGCGCTACCGCGACGCGCACGCGGCGCGGCAGATCACCGCGCACGTCATGATCAGCGTCAATCCGAAACTCGCCGATCGGGTGACGCTGGCCCTAAAACAGATGCTTGGCCTGCGCGCCCTGCATGCGGTGAGCGGCCACTATGACCTCATCGCCATCATCCGCGCCGACACCACCGGCGAGATCGACGCCATGCTCGATGAAATCGGCCGCATTCCGGGGATCGAGCGCACCACATCATCGATCGTGCTGTCCACCAAGTTCGAGCGTTAAGAAGATTGCTTAACGCGGAACACCCCCTTGATGCTGTCAAAATTGCAAACAGCAATTTGAATATGGCTTCGTTCCTGAAAGCCGCTACCAGGAAAGAGTGGGTTTCCTTCGGTGAAAAGTCCCCTAACCGTATCATAGGGCTGCAAGTTTTCATTAGCGGCAATGATATAGTGCAGGCGCTTGATAACTGCGCAATCCAGCCGCCGCATGAACCTATCATCACCGCCTGAATTAGTTGGCAGTGGACCAAGCTTGGAATCCTTTTCATGAATCTCGCGCAATGAGTCGTATGCTTTCTTAAGCAGAGATAGGTCTTCCCTGCTCATGAGATCCAGACAATGTCCAAGGTCAATGGCAGCGCCGATAACAAAGGGCTTCTTCAGTATCCCGCGACGCTTCTTATCTTCCGCCCATTCTCGAGCGCGATGCGGGTCTGACTCCCAAAAATAAACACCCGGCCCAAGCCAGTCGTAATCTTCCTCGCTTTTTTTGAAAGTCGCCTTGCCTGTAAGTATCTGCTCGCCGATCTTTTGATCACAGCCGTGATAGGCCAGAACAAACGACGTATGAAGGCGGCTCATTTCTTAACGATTGGCTTCTCGCGGGGTTCAGCAAATTTTGGAGCTAATTTACCACTGCTGAGGTAAATGCCCTCCTTGACTAGAGCATCCCGCGCCGCTTGAGGCGACTTGGTGGCCTCTTTCGTATACTTATCAATGGCCTTTTTAATAGCCTGATGCTGATCTCTAATCATATCCAGCCTATGTTGCCCTTATCAAGGTAATCTACTCCCTTCACTACTTTCCATGCAACTTATTGTTTCTCTACACAATTAGATATTTTTATATAAATCAAAGCCCTGCAAAGGCTTCCTTGGCCTCCTCCAGCACGTAATCCGCCGCATGAGCGCCCAGCGCGCGGTAGGCTTCGAATTGCTCTTCGTCGAAGAACTGATCGGCGGTGGTCTGGTGCGGAAAGGCGGCGTCGAGGGCCTTGTATTTTTCCACATAGACGTTCTCATCGCCGGTGAGAGACGATTTGATGTAGATGAGACGCCCCGTTTCGCCGTTGCCGTAATCAATGCGGCCGACCGCGCCGTGCTTATCGCTCATACCATGGGCATCGGGGCGGATGGCGTCGATGTTAATGTCGATGGTGACGCCCAGGTCGATGCGCGCCAGGCGAATGGCGTCGGCCAGCCCCTGAAACGCCATGCCGGGATCAGCTTCCGCATCGCTGGCAATGATCAAGCGGCAGCGCCGACGCAACAGCTCGTATAATCCTAAGTTCTCCAGATGGCCGCCATCCGACAGGTTGAGCAGCCGGCCGCGTTCGTCAAGCTGCCCCAGCATTTCCTTCACCAAATGCCACGGCGTCGCTCGCACCAAGGGTACCGCCAGCCTTCGCATCATCTGTCCCAGCGTTGTTTGATGATAAAACGGCGCGGCAAACAGCCGCGGATGGGGCAACCAATAGCCTAGGCGCACGTTGAGCAACGTCAGCGCGAAGGTCAGACCTTTCTTGGTCGCCCGCCCCATGTTGGGCGCAGCGGCCGCGCCGGAGATCGCCATCGCCGTGCCAAGATCAAGGGCGGGATGCAGCGCCTCCATGTCTTCAGTGGCGCGGTAGCCGGTGAGTTGGCTGCCGACATATTCCCGGCTCATCAGGAAGAACGCCGCGTTGCGGCCGCGCAGATTGCCGCGCCGCGAACCTTGCAGATTGAGCGTAGCGTTGATCAGATGATAGGGCGCGCGCGGCGATAGCGCCGACAATTTCAGATCATCGGCATGACTGAAAGAGCTATCGCTCTGCAGCCGGCCCATCAAATAGGCGCGGCTCAGGCGGTCGCGGTAGAAGCGGTGAAACGAGGTCGCGTTCACGTCATAAAAAAGCCGCGTGGTCAACCCGACAAATACCGCGCACGCCAGCGTCGCCGCCGCCATGTGGCTGGTCGGCTCTGGCCACAGCCACTGGTCATGGAGAAAATCAAAACCGCGATGGATGGCCTCGACGATGACGGCGACTGCGGCCGCAAGGTGGCTATCGCTCAACGTGCGGGTCGTGGCGGCGGCGATATCTAGAAGCCACCGGGGTGCGGTTTCGGGAATGATGATCCAGCGCGTCAGCGTCAGATAGAGAAGCCATACGGTCAGCGGCCCCAAGGCGGCGAAGCTCACCATGCCGAGCCGGCGCAACAGGCGCGGCGCGCGCTGGCCGAGGGAGCCGGAGAACAGCGCGCCAAGCCCGGTGGCGACGCTGCCGATGAGAGTCAAGGTTTCGCTCAAATCGCCAACCCCCGGCACCGAGACTTCGCCCAAGAGATCGAAATAATAGATGGCCAAGGGCTGGGCGCTGACGAAGGCCGCAGCGGCGATGGACAACAGCACGCCGCCGGTCACCCAGCGGGTGAACAGATCGCGGCTGCGCCAATTGGGCGCGCGCCCACGCTCAGCAAACCACTGCGCCGCCGGGTAGAGCGCCAGCACCAAGAGCACCATGGCCACCGCGCTGCCCAGCCAGCCAAGGGTAAGTTCATGCAGCCGGGTCACCGGATCGACGGAAGCAGTTCCCGGGGCGGCGTTCGGCGCCTGTTGCCAGGCGCGAATGAACAGCGTCGCCTCGCCTTCAAAGGCGGGAATGAAGGTCACCGGTACGCGGCCGGCGTCTGGAAGCGGCATCACCACCGTCTGCCGGTCAGGCTGATCGCCGACCGCCACGCCGCGCGGCGGTTTTAAGATCGCCACTTCATCGGGGATCGGCAACTCATCGTTGATGGCATAGTCGCGCACGCTGTCGCGCAGGTTCATGTAGCGGCGGTAGCGATCGCCCTCTCCCGCCGCCAGCCACCGCGAGTAGCCCTCGGGATCGACGCGAACGGTCAGCTCCGTGGTCATGCTGGCTTCCCGCGTCGCCTCGCCGGCGATCCACAAGGTGACCAGCGACGCCGCGGCGATCAACGGCAGCAGGATGAGGAGGTTGACCAGAAGGCCGCGCAAAAACAGCCCGGGCAGACGCAACCCGGCCAGGAACTGGCGCGGCAGCAAATAGTTGGAATGGTCGCGTAAGTGTCGGGACGCAGCCCCCTCCGGCAGATCATCGAGGAGCGTGTTTACGGCATCCTCCGTCGTCGCGTGGGCGTAAAGACTGCTCAGCGCGCCGCCCAGATAGCCGCCGCCCGATACGGTGGACAGATAGTCCACAAACCGCCACAGCCCGCGCTTATGCAGGGTCTGCGCCACCCCAAGATTGAAGGTCGCCGATCGAATGCCGCCGCCCGACAGGCAGAGTCCCACCAGCCCCAGGGAAGCCGACGGCCGCTCTGCGTCCGGACGCGGCAGCCCGACCGCTTGACGGCGTTCGGCGATGACCGCCAGTTCACGGTCAAACACCGCTCCCGGAAGCTCCTCGCTATCCCTCTGCGGCGTCACCAAACGCGAGCCTGCGGCGGCTCGTTCAAGCCAGCCGCGAAAGAATGTCCCCACACCCGCCAGTATCTGCTTCATCTGCTTTCTCGTGTCCTCAGGCGGCATGCCCGAGCATCTGACGAACGACCATGGCCTGGCGTGATGCCTGCGCCAGGGGGTGTCACGAATTTCGCGCTCGTCCGTCATGGGACGATGCGCGAAGGAGGGATTGGCGTCTCGTCGCCCAAGGAGGAAATAACGTCCATGATCGATTGGAAGTTTATTGCTGACCTGGAAGGGGGATTGCAGCTGAAAGGCTATGTTCCGGCTGCAAACACCAGCAGCAGCGGCGTTACCATCGCCACCGGGGTGGATCTGGGGGCGCGGACGCTCACAGAAATCAGCAAATGGCCCATTGCTGATGAGCTTAAAGTAAAGCTTGCCCCTTACGCCGGCCGCAAGGGACAGGATGCGGTTGACCTGCTTCGCGAATTGCCGCTGGAGATCACGCAAGACGAGGCCGCCCAGATCGAAACCGCGGCGTGCGGCCCTATCTTCGATCAACTACAGAAGGCTTACGATAAGGCGGCAGGCAAGGACGCCTTCTATCATCTGCCGGACGTAGTCCAGACGGTGCTGGCATCGCTCGCTTACCAGTACGGTCCCAACCTTGCCCGTCGCACGCCGAAATTCTGGGAACTGGCCTGCCAGAAAGACTGGCAAGCCTGCGTCAATGAACTTGAAAACTTCGGCGATGGCTATCCGACCCGCCGCCGCAAGGAAGCAAAACTGCTGCGCCAAGCGCTTGGCGCCACCTCAATCGAGAACACCGTCACACAGTTTATCCCTCGCGCGTCCGATTGAAGCGTGGCGCATGTCAATGCGTCATGCCCGGCGCGGCCCCGCAGGGCCGTAACTCTATATTCTTGATGAGGAGCTAAGAGATGGCACTGGATCCAAACTTCACCGGCTCCGTCATCAACGCCCTGCCCATCGACAAGATGATCGCGGGACCGTTGACGGCGATGGTGTCGGCCCAGGTACAGGCGAGCAAGAGCTACGCCGATTTCTTACAGACGGTCTGCATCCGCGACGGCAAGGCGGTGCAATTGACGTTCGATTACCAGGAAACGGTGGTCGATCAGGAAGGCAACTACCAAGGCATTCTGCAACGCACCATGTCGGTGCCGCTGATGGCGGCCATCGAACATCCCAACATCTGCATCGAATCCGGATCTGTCGCGTTCGAGCTGGAAGTCACGGCTTCGGAAGCCGAGTCATCCTCCACTGAAGCCGGGGCGGAATTGGAAGCCAGCGTCGGATGGGGGCCGATTTCGGCGAAAATCACCGGCCGCGTCAGTCATAAGTCGGAGCAGACCCGCAAGACCGATACCCGCGCCAAGTATTCCTTCAATACCCAGTTGAAGCGTCAGCCGGCGCCGGAAGCGCTATTGCGGGTGATCGATTTTCTGACTGATGCCGCCACCAAGCCCGTCACCCTGCCCACGAACAAGGAACTAAAGTCGAAGGATACGCTTCCCGTCGACACCCGCGTCAAGTCGCCGAAGGAAGAACAGGTCGCTCTCACCAACCAAAAGCCCAAGTAATCGCGGACGGTCACGCAACGTCTGCTGAAGGATTGGCGGGGAGCGTCTCAATCGCTCCCCGCCGTTCGCATTGAAAACCGGGAATGGGAGGAATCCCCATGATTTCACGCATTCGGCGCTATTTTCGCCGTTTTAGAAGGAAGAACGAAACCATGGAACATCAGCAACTGGTCAGCATCACCCGCGGCCTGCAGAACGCCGCCGCCGAAACCAATTCACTGGTGGCGCAACAATATATCCGCGTCCTGTCCGAATTTTTCGAACGTCTGCCTGATGGATCGCTCAAAGCCAAGATGGTGCGCGTCGAGCTGGATGAGAATTATTACTCCATGGTGCCGCTGGTATCGCTGGCGGCGCCAAGCGGGCTGGCGCTGGAGCGCATGCGGGTGCAGCTATCCATCAAACTGGAAAGCGCCAAGGAGGAGCGCACCCGGCTGTTGTCCTTGCTGCGCGCACAGAACGATGAGCCATCGGAAGGCGGTGAAACCCGGGCCCAGTTTACGGTGTCGCTGTCGCCGCGCGGCGCGGATGGCGGCAGACGCCGGCCGTCGGATCATGTCCACGTCGATCTTGAGTTTCGCACCCTGCAAACGCCGGAGTCGATCCAGCGGGTGATTGATACCTATACCAACATGATGCAGCCCCTTCGCCGCAAGCCGAGTGATGATCCCGCGCCGCTAGAAACGCCGACTGCGCCGGGCGATGGCGGCGCGAACGTAACGGAAGATTCCCCGGCGGAAGCCGGCGCCGAATCCCCTACGGACGGCAATAACGCCGCGCTGGAATCGGAAGCTTGAGAGAGCCATGCCGCTGACAGACCAAGGGCGGCCCCGATGGGCCGCCCTTTTCTTAACCGCCGCGTCTAAATTTTAATGCATCAGCCGGCGGCGCACGAATGACCGCCCCAATTGGATGCGCTTTCTGACATTGACCTCACTCAGTTCGAGATGCCGCGCGATCTCCTGGTTGGAATACTGAAAGACGAAGCGCAGAACGAAGGGATGACGCAGCCGCGTCGGCAATTCGAAGATCGCCGCCATGGCGGCGTTCATGGATTCGCCGTTTTCCAAATCAAACTCGGGATGGGGCGTGTTGGCCGCCAGCGCCAGATATTCCAACTGCTCGGGGTGGAACTGATGGAGCAGGCGATGCCGCACCTGGCGCTTGCGGTGTTCATCCATGCAGATGTTGTGGAGAAGACGGGCCAGCCAGGATCGCAGATTGCGAATGCGGCTGGCGTCCCGTAGATAGCGGTCGTGGGCCTTAATTGCGGCCCGGCTGACCACATCCTCGGCATCGCTGCGGTTGCCCGACATCCATCTGCACGCCAACTGGGTCAGATACTCACGGTGCTCGACCCAGGCATGCCAAAAACGTTGGCTCAGGCCCGCCGCGGACGCCGGGGCGCGCGTTACGCGACGATTGTCAAAGGCAACCCCAGGCTCGCGTAATCGCTGGGACAGGGACGGCAAGGGGCGGCAAACAGGCTGCCGTTTTCCTTCCCTCGCTGCAGGGCGCAAGGTACAGCGCTGTGTTTCGTCATAGAGGCTCATGATGGCGACTTTCATGTTTGAGGAAATGGATGAGCGATCAATTCAGGCGCAGGCGCGCCAGGCGCCGCGCCATGGCGTCGCTGAAAGTCTGCACGGGCGTCTTGCCGTAGCAGTAGGGCCCTTCTGCGCCCCGTTCTTCGTTATATGACCGCATCCATGTCTTTAGTTTCGCGCGCGCATCCTCAAGGGTGAAATTGCCTTGCCGGAACAGGGGCTGGTAAACTTCCCGCGCCATGGTGGCGACGAGGCGGCTGCAAATGTCCTGTCTTCCCGCCCGGCCCAGCCGATAGGTCTGGCGAATGTTCGCTCCTGCCAGGAAAAGCTGATACTCCACCCGGCCATGGCGATCGGCGAAGGGCGGGCGGCGATCGGTTCTGACCGATTCGACGGCAATCCCGTTATCGGCAAACACCGGCAGCACGTCCTCCTGCAAAAACCGACTGGGCGACAACGCCTCGCCTTCGGTCGCCATGCGCGTGATGGCGAACTGACTGTAGCAATCGATAAAGGTATGATGGTAGATCGAGCCATAGCTAGGGTGCTGGCCGATCACTGACAGATCCTGAAAACACACCTTGCCCGGCCCGGCGATGTAGCGGCCGGAGGCGAAGCGCCCCTGCGAGCGCGCCCGGTCGATGGCCGCCTGCTGCTCCTCGCTGAGCGACAGCGCGTTCTGCTCCGCTCGGGCAGCCAGGGCGAAAACCCGCTTCTCGAAGGTCTCCAGCCCGGCCCGCATCCAGATCGATCGCACGCCGCTGGAGGAGACGCTGACCCCCGCCTTGCTTAAAGTATCGGCAACCCGCTGCTGACCCCAAGTTGGATGGGCGTACGTCAGATCAAGAACCCGCTGCGCCACGTCCTCGGTGACGCGGTTCTTGACCATGGGGCCGCGGCGGCTGAAATTGCGTAAGGCATCCGCCCCTCCCCGTTCATAGAGCGCCTTGAAGCGATAGTAGCTGTCGCGCGAGTAACCCAGTGACTGACAGGCGCGTGTGACGTTGCCAAGCTTCTCGGCGAGACGCAACAGGCCGAGCTTTGGCCGTAAAGAACGATCGGTATTCATCTTCCCCTCCTTGAGGATCCGCTGGTTGAAACATCATGGCGGCAAACCCGCTAAAATCTCTTTATAATTGTATTATTGCTCTAGACACACGCGATGGTTGTTATTAAACAACTGATATGTGAAAATTTGCAATAGGCAAATTTAATACTCGCTATGCGTGTAGTTTTTTCAGTGGGAAAACCGCGGATTTCCGGCATTTCGCCCGTAAGCAGGGGCGAATCGGCGCCGCAATTTTGGGAGCGAAAAAGCCATGATCAGGAAACAGTTGGAGCACCGCATTCGGACTTTGGAGCGGGGACTCGATCAATTCACGGGCCTGGAGTGGGTGGTCAATGTGGGCAAGCTGGCGGAGATCAAAAGCGTCATCTTTGATCTGCCGGAGGGGGCAGATAAAACTTTCGAATCACGAATCAGCCCGGACGATCTTGCCCGCCTGGATGGTGAGATCGCCCGAAGCCTCGACCACACCCCCGCGGCGGATGTGCGGCAAAAGGCCTTTCATGCCGCCTACGGCACGCTACGGCGCTGGCTTGACCCCAACTTTCCCGGCCTACGTCCCGTAGGCCGCAACCGGGCGTTTGGGAAGGATTAGAACTATTCCCGGCGGCGGTGAATGTTGAGCGCCGTTTCATCGGCCTCGGCGCGCTCGCGGCGGGAGGACTCCGCGGCCGCCCGTTCCAGGCGCCGCGCCTCGGCGACCTCGAATTTCTTCAGTTCGCGAAACGCTTCCGCGAGCTCATGGCGTTTACCGGCCACCGCCGCCTCGGCGTCCGTGATGGAGCGCAAGAACCGCTCCCGCCGGGCGAGGGCGGCGCGGACATAAGCAGCGTAGGCAAAGCCCACCACCAGGACATCCGCCCCCTCTTTTTCCCGTTCGATTTCCTGTTCCAGATCTTGCAGGCGCTGCCGCAAAGCCTCGGCCATGGCCTCCAGATCGGCCACCTCCCGCCGTTTTTCATCCACTTTCCACCGATGCAACCGGATGACGCTGGCCAGACTGCGCATGCTCGTCTCAGCCGTTCAAAATCCTGGCCAAGGCGGCGTAGCCGTCGGCCAGAGTCGCCTGGTCATCCTTGTCCTGGGCCAGAAAACCTTCCAGCGCCGGGTTGAGCCGGATCGCTTCATCGACCTCGGCGTTGCTGCCCTTGCGATAGGCGCCCAGCCGAATCATCTCCTCCATGTCGTTATAGATCGAGAGGTGCCGCCGCGCCGCCACCACCAGCGCATTTTCCTGATCGCTGTTGCAATGGGGCATGGTCCGCGACACCGAACGCAGCACGTTGATCGCCGGGAAGCGGCCACGCTCGGCGATCCGCCGTTCCAGCACGATATGGCCGTCGAGGATGCCGCGCACCGCATCGGCGATGGGCTCGTTGTGATCGTCGCCATCCACCAGCACCGAGAACAGGCCGGTGATCGCGCCTTCGCCGACGCCGGGGCCGGCCCGCTCCAGAAGCTTCGGCAGTTCGGCGAACACGGTGGGGGTATAGCCTTTGCTGGCCGGCGGCTCGCCCATGGAGAGGCCGATCTCCCGCTGCGCCATGGCGAAACGGGTGACGCTATCCATCAGGCATAAGACTTGGCGGTTGAGGTCACGGAAGTATTCGGCGACGGTCAAGGCCAGATAGGCCGCCTGCCGCCGCATCAGCGCCGATTCGTCGGAGGTGGCCACCACCACCACGCTGCGAGCCAAGCCATCGGTCCCCAGATCGTCCTCGATAAACTCCTGCACCTCGCGGCCGCGCTCGCCAATCAGCCCGATCACCGCCACGTCGGAGGCGGTATAGCGCGCCAGCATGGACAGCAGCACCGACTTGCCGACCCCGGAGCCGGAGAAGATGCCCATGCGCTGGCCCTTGCAGCAGGTGACGAAGGCGTTCAAGGCCCGCACCCCAAGATCGATCTTGCCGGCCACCCGGCGGCGGGCATGGGCCGCCGGCGGCTGGGCGCGCAAGCGATAGGGCGCGCTGCCGTTCTCCAACGGCCCTTTGCCGTCCACCGGCTCGCCCAGGGCATTGACCACCCGGCCGAGCCAAGCGGGCGAGGGATAGACCACCGGCTCCGCATCGGCGACGAAGACCTTGCAGCCGATGCCGATGCCTTCAATGGCGGCGAACGGCATGGCCAGCGCCCGCTCGTCCTTGAAACCGACCACCTCGCACGGCACGGAGCGCCCGCCCCGCGCCTCGACCAGCACCCGGCTGCCGACAGCCAGGCTG
Source organism: Pseudomonadota bacterium (assembly GCA_003577275.1). GTDB lineage: Bacteria > Pseudomonadota > Alphaproteobacteria > Sphingomonadales > Govanellaceae > PRO5. The sequence continues at coordinate 873,789 of QEVO01000001.1, read as the reverse complement.
CGGTGCGCCCCGGCGACTTCGACCAACAGGCCGCGCACCCCGGCCACCCGGCCGTAAACTTCAATGGTTTGTAGCCGCTCCAACTCGCGAAGTAGGGGATCCACGGATTACGCGCTCCTTGACTCTTGACCGCTCCATCTTCGGGGCCAAGCTTTTAAAGTTCCGTAAACCATAAAACAGACGGCCGGCGGAGGGTTTGCCCCGGTAGCCGTCGATTAATAATCGGCAAGGTTCGTTAATTTTTTTGATTTCGGTTACCTATTATTAACCATCCGTGTTAATGATTCGTATTGGTTAACGTACGCGAAGGGGAGCCCGGGGCGGCCCAAGCACAAGCGCCGCGGGTGATACGAAGGAGAGAGGATTGACGCATGCGCGTTTTGCAGATCGAAGATGACAGCACCACTTCCCGCAGCATCGAGCTTATGCTGACCGGCGACGGCTTTAACGTCTATACCACTGACCTTGGCGAGGAAGGACTCGATCTCGGCAAGCTTTATGATTACGACATTATCCTTCTCGACCTCAACCTGCCCGACATGCACGGCTATGACGTGCTCAAAAAGCTGCGCATGGCCAAGGTTTCCACGCCGATCCTCATTCTGTCGGGCATGGGCGAGATTGAAAACAAGGTCAAGGGGCTGGGCTTCGGCGCCGACGATTATCTGACCAAGCCTTTCCATAAGGAAGAGCTGGTGGCCCGCATTCACGCCATCATCCGCCGCTCCAAGGGCCATTCCCAATCGGTCATCCGCACCGGCAAGCTGGCCGTCAACCTCGACACCAAGACGGTGGAAGTCAACGGCCAGCGGGTCCATTTGACGGGCAAGGAATATTCCATGCTCGAACTGCTGTCGCTCCGCAAAGGCACCACCCTGACCAAGGAAATGTTCCTCAACCACCTTTACGGCGGTATGGACGAGCCGGAGCTTAAAATCATCGACGTCTTCATTTGCAAGCTGCGCAAGAAACTGGCCGCCGCCACCGATAACGAGAACTATATCGAGACCGTCTGGGGCCGCGGCTATGTGTTGCGCGATACCGCCAGCGAGGCGGACCCTGAAATCCAGGAATTGGCCGCCGCCGGCTAGGTTTTTACACCCTAATAAGAATGACAAAAGGGCGTCCTTTGAGACGCCCTTTGGTTTTTTCTAAATCCTGGCGATCTAACGCGCGGCAGCGTTTTGCCGCACCCCCGAGCCGGGCGCGGCCGCGGCGGCGTCGCTGGTGACATAAAGCCCGCGCTGTCCCGGCACCGGCTTGAAGCGATCGGTCAAACCCAGCACGGTTTCCGCCGCGCCCAGAAACAGCGTGCCGTGGGTGGGCAGAATCTCGCGCATGCGGTTGAGCACGTCCGCCTTGGTCTCCTGATCGAAATAGATCAGTACGTTGCGGCAGAAGATGACGTCAAACCGCCCGAAGTTGCGATAGCTTTCCAGCAGGTTGAATTCCCGAAACGTCACCATGTCGCGGATCTGCTTGGAAAGCTGCCAGGTTTCGCCGCTTTGAGTGAAATACTTGATCAAGGTGCGAATGGGCAGGCCGCGCTGCACCTCAAATTGGGTGTAGATTCCGGCGCGCGCCTTGTCCAGCACCTGGGTCGAGATGTCGGTCGCCAAAATTTCAATGGCCCAATCCCGCCACAGGTTCTCCTGTTCCTTGATATAGATTGCCAGCGAATAAGGCTCCTGCCCCGAGGAAGCGGCCGCGCACCAGACGCGAATGCGCTTGGAGGCGGCGTTATGCTCCCGCAATCGCGGCAAGACCTGATCACGGAAGATGTCGAAGGGAGTGGCGTCCCGGAAGAAAAATGACTCGTTGGTCGTCATCGCCTCCACCACCGTGCGCGTCAGCTCTTCATCCGCCTGCCGCCGCATGGCGGCGATCAGCTTCTCCAGGGTATCCAAGCCGCGGCGGCGGGCAACCGGCGTCAGTCGGCTTTCCAAGAGATAAACCTTGTCACGGCCGATGATGAGCCCGGAGCGGGATTTCAGCAGGGCGGCGATGAAGTCAAAATCATCGGGCGTCATCGCCGGCCTCCGATAAATTTGGCGGCCGCCCGCCCGATCTCACCCAACGGCAAGACGGCGCTGGCAAGGCCGGCGGTGCTGACCGCGCCCGGCATGCCCCACACCACGCTTGTCGCTTCGTCCTGCGCCAGGATGGTGCCGCCTGCCGCCACGATGGCGCTGCTGCCTTTAAGGCCGTCTGACCCCATGCCGGTAAGAATGACGCCCAACGCCGCCGCGCCATAGACGCGGGCCACCGTGCGAAACAGCGGGTCCACCGCCGGCCGGCAGAAGTTTTCCGGCGGATCCTGGTTGATGCGGATGAACACGCCGTCGCCCTTCGTCTCAACGATCATGTGATGATCGCCGGGAGCGATGTAGACCTTGCCGGGCGTCAGCCGTTCGCCTTCCCTGCCCTCTTCGCACGCAAGGCCGGTGGCGCGGCGCAGATGCTCAGCAAGAATGGAGGTAAAGGTCGGCGGCATGTGCTGGGCGATGACCACCGGCACCCCCGGCGTCATCTTAAGGCTGGAGAAAAACTCAAACAGCGCCTGCGGTCCGCCGGTGGAGGCGCCGATAGCGAGGACGCGCGGCGTGGCCGACGATGGTTTGGCAAGCTGGATGGGCCTGGCGGCGACGGCGCGCGGCGGTATCGGCTGCGGGGTTGCCGCGCCCCGCGCCGCGCGTCGGGCGCGGGCGGCGCGCACCGGATCCTGGCACCGCGCCACCGTGCCGAGCGCCTTGATTTTCTGCAAAATCTGTTGGCGGAAAGCGGCGGAGCTTGATACCTCGCGGCTGGTTTCCGGTTTGGGGATATAATCCGCCGCGCCGGCTTTGAGGGCTTTAAGGCTGATTTCGGCATTCCGCCGCGTCAGCGTCGAGGCCATAATGACCTGGACATGGGGCGCCGCTTCGATGATTTTCGGCAGCGCGGTAAGACCGTCCATCTCCGGCATCTCGATGTCGAGGATCACCACCTCGGGCCGCGCCTCCTCCAGGGTGCGCAAAGCCATGGCCCCGTTGTGGGCGGTCGCCACGACCTCAATATCGGGGTCCGACTCCAGCCAGCGGGAAATCAAGCCGCGGATGACCGCGCTGTCATCAACCACCATGACGCGGAAGGCGCTTCGGTCTGCTTTCTTTGAGGCGGATGCCAGAGACACCGAATACTCCACTTGATTAGGATAATTGTTTAACGAACAACTCGGTATGCGGCGCCTAAAGCAAACCAACCTGAGTGAATTTCGCCTCGATGATTTCCCTATCGAACGGTTTCATGATGTATTCGTCAGCGCCGGCGCTGATGGCGGCGCTGATGTGGCTCATGTCATTCTCGGTGGTGCAGAAGACGACGACCGGCTTGCTGCCGTTGGGCTGTTCGCGCAGCGCCTTTAAAAACTCCAGGCCATTCATGTTCGGCATGTTCCAATCGAGAAGGACGACGTCCGGCATGGCGCGATTGCATTGCGCCAGCGCCACCCGGCCGTCCTCCGCCTCCTCGATGGAAAATTCCAATTCCTCAAGGATGCGCCGGGCCACCATTCTGATGACCTTTGAGTCATCAACCACCAAGCAGGATTTCGTTGCCATACCCATGTTGCGCTCCGACTGTTTTCTTCCGTCCTGCAGTTTACGCCGCCGCGGCGACCGCGAAATCCAGCAGGCGATCGACGTTGACCGCCACCAATAGTTCGCCGTCCAGACGATAGATGCCGCATGAAACGCTCTGCCAGCAGGCATCAAGCGTGACCGGGTTGCGTTCGAAATGCTCCGCCGTTAGCGAAAGCACCTCGCCCACCTTATCAATTAGCAGGCTGTATGGTTCGCCGTTGTGCTCAATCACAATGCTCATCGGCTTATCATCAGTCTTTCTCACCGCTAAGCCCAGCCTGGCCCTAAGATCGATGGCCGTAACGATACGCCCGCGCAAGTTAAGCACGCCGGCGACGGCATGGGGCGCTAAGGGTATCGGCGTGATCTTTTGCGACGCCAACACATCGTGTACTTCCAACACCGGTATGCCGAGAAGCTGATCGGCAAGGCGGAAGGTTACGAAATCGCCGCCGACGGCGGTTGATTCCGTGCGTTTGATCTGCGTCACGTTTGTCGTTCCCTTGCTCATGCCGCCTTACCCCGTTTGGTCAAATGTTCGGCCAGACTTTCCAACAGTGCATCGCGATCGAACTTGGCGACATAGTCGTCAAAGCCAACCTCTCGGCCGCGATCGACATGCTGCGGCGAAGAATGGGTTGAGAGGGCGATGATGGGCGTCTCCTGCCAAATGCCGTCCTGGCGCAGCGTGGAGGCAAGTTCGAAGCCGTCCATGCCGGGCATCTCAATATCGCTTAAGATGATATCGAATTTCTGCCCTTCCTCCCGCATCCGCAGCGCCTCGCTGGCTGAAGCTGCGGACGCAACGCGATACCCCGCGGCGGTCAACAGCGGCTTGAGCAGATTGCGGAAGAAATCGCTGTCATCGATCATCAACACGCGACGGCCATTGGCGCCATCCTGCATCTCGGCGCGGGCGCCCTTTTTCCAGTCGCCGAACGCCTTGAGGAGATAATGCGAGACATCGACGATTTCGCTCGCCCGCTTGGCGATCACCGCGGTGCCAATGATGCCGGTGCGATCCGAGGTCAATTCCACCTCGACGTGATCCTCCACGATATCGATGATTTCGTCCACCGCCAAGCCCATGGTGCGGCCGCGGTCGGTAAAGACGATGACCGATTGGCGGCCTTCGCGCTTCATCTCGCAGCTCTCGTCGACCATGATGAGCGGCATGATCTGACCGCGATACTGGACGACATGAGAGCCGTTGGAGAATTCGATGGTCTCGACCGGAATTTCCTCGAGCCGCGCCACCAAGGATAGCGGCACCGCCCGCGGCGTTTCCGTGCCGGCGCGGAACACCAGCATGGTTTCCTTGCGGCCTTCGCTGTCGGTCGCCACCACGTCGCTCTCGCTGACCTGATCGCTGTCGCCCATGGCGCTGCCGGTGGTGGCGGCGATGCCGTTGGGGTCCAAGATCATGATGACGCTGCCATCGCCAAGAATGGTGTTGCCGGAATAAACTTGGATGTCCCGCAGAATCGGCGCCACCGGCTTGACCACGATTTCTTCGGTGTCGAATACCCGGTCGACGACAATGCCGAAGGTAAAGGACCCGACCTGGGAGACGACGATGAATTCTTCGCGATCGGCATCCGCCGCTTCATCGTCGCGGGCGACTTTCAAGACATTATGCAAATCGACCAACGGCAGCAAGCGATCGCGTAGCCGCAAGACCGGCGTGTTCTTGATGTGCTCGATACGGTGCTCCGAATTGCCCGAAGCCCGCACCAGCTCCAGGACGCTGATTTGCGGAATGGCGAAGCGTTCATTACCGCACTTGACGATCAACGCCGATACGATGGCCAACGTCAGCGGGATCTTGATGACGAACGTGGTGCCGCGGCCTTCCACCGATTTCAAATCGATGGTGCCGCCGATCTTTTCGATGTTGGAGCGCACCACATCCATGCCGACGCCGCGGCCGGAAATATTGGTCACCTTCTCGGCGGTGGAGAAACCGGGATGGAAGATGTAGCGCTGGACCTGCTGGTCCGTCATTTCCGCGACTTCGGCCTCGCTCGCCAGGCCATTGGAAACAATTTTCTTTTTTAGCTTGGCGACATTGAGCCCGGCGCCGTCATCCGACACATGAACGATGATATGGCCGCCTTCATGAAAGGCGTTGAGGCGGATGGTGCCGGTTTCCGGCTTGCCCGCCGCGGCGCGCTCCCTGGGCATTTCAATGCCGTGATCAGCGGAGTTGCGGACCATGTGGGTCAGCGGATCCTTGATCAGCTCCAACACCTGGCGATCAAGCTCGGTGTCCGCGCCCACCATTTGCAGGTCGATTTTTTTACGCAGTTCCACCGACAGGTCGCGGATCACCCGCGGCAGCTTGGCCCAGGCATTGCCGATGGGCTGCATGCGGGTTTTCATGACCCCTTCCTGCAGTTCAGTGGTGCACTGGCTTAAGCGCTGCAACGGCGCGGAGAATTCGCTGTCGCTCTGGCGACGGAGGATCTGCAATAGCTGGTTGCGGGTCAGCACCAGTTCGCTGACCATGTTCATCAGGTCTTCCAGCAGGTCGACGTTGACGCGAATGGATTGCACGGCGATCTGCGCCTCGGACCCGGCGCGCGAGCCGTTGTCTTTGGCCGTCGGTTCTTCATCGAGGACAGGCGTTTCGCTAACCGCCTCTTGCGGCCCGGGGGCGGCCTGGAATGCCGCTTCCAATTCATCCAGCGATACCTCGCCGGGCTTTAAGGGCCGATCCAGCTCCTGCTGGGGCGCCGGCGGCGGAGTCTCTGCCTTGACTTTCGGCGCTAACGCCGCGCCGCCCGCCGCATAGGCGTTCAACTGGCCGATGAGCTCGGAGTCATCCCCTTCCGGTTCGCTCTCGGTAGCCGACAAGCCAGCCAAGATGCCCTTGATGCAATCCAGTGAGGCCAGGATCAGCGACACCGCCTCGGGCGTGACTTCCAGCGCGCCGTCGCGAAACTTGCCTAGGATATTTTCCGAAGCATGGGCCACGCTTTCCAGCCGCGGCAGGCCAAGGAAACCGCAGGTGCCCTTAATGGTGTGGACGAGACGGAAAATGTTATCCAGCACGCTCTTGTTGTTGGGGTCTTGCTCCAGCTTGACCAGCTCGACGTCCACCACGTCGATGCTTTCCGCTGTCTCGGTGAGAAATTCGCTTAGAAGATCATCCATGGTCCCGGCTTTCGTTCTCTTGCGATGCTTGCGACGCGCCTTTTGGGAGTAGCCTTCCCTGGCTCCCTAAAAGATCAGCCAAATAGGTTAAGAAGCTGTAAAGTCGGGGATTGGAATTAACCGCATGAAAACGAAAGAAATATTTAACTCAGACGCGGGTTTGCCGGCGCGCCCGTAAACGACTTTTGAGAAGCCTTAGAGCCGGACCCGGTATGTCACCGCCTGGTGGCCGTCGCCGATGACTTTGACGGCGCCGCCCTGTGCGGCAACCAGTTGATGGACGAGATAGGCGGGCGCGGTCTTGGAATCGAGGTCGGCGATCGAACAGCCGTTCGCCAAGATTTTGGCGATCTCCGGCTTATTCAGCAGACGGTCACCCTGGGCTACCACCGCAATATCGAGTCCGCCCGTGGCGCGTATCGCCTCCACCGTGATGCCGCCGCCGCGCGGCAGGGCATCGGCGGCCAGGAGCGCCAGATTGAGGATGATCTTGACGGTATCGCGGTCAAGCTCGCCCAGCGATACCTTCCAATCGATGGCGACCTTGCCGCCGGCAAAATAGGCGGTGAGCGTATCGCGCACGCTGTCCGCCGGCGACCTGTCGCCGAAGCCGCCGCCGGCGCCGAAAGCCATGCGGAAAAATGTCAGACGCGCCCCGGCCTGCTGCACGCTCTGGCCGAGAAGCTTGAAGACCTCCTGGCGCATGTCGGGATCGTCTTCATCCGCCAGAATCTCGATGCCGTTGCTGAACGCCCCCACCGGACTGATGAGGTCATGGCACAGGCGCGAGCAAAGCAAGGCGGACAGGGCGATCTCGGTATTCATGGGCTTTTGCATCTCCTCTTGACTTGCCAACGACGCCAAGGGGCTATATTGGCTGCTGCATATCTGTAACCCAAGCCTTTTTCTGGTTAAGAAAGCGTAAGTTATGGCGGCAAGCGCCGATCGATTGACCTTAAGCGCGGTGGAGCGGCTGGCGGAAGCGGCCGGCGCTGCCATCCTTGCCATTTACAATCAGGATTTCGACGTCACCCATAAGGACGATTCCTCGCCGGTCACCGCGGCCGACCATGCCGCCGAGGATATCATCGTCGCCGGCTTACGCGCCCTAGACCCGACGATTCCCATCGTCGCCGAGGAAAGCATGGCCAAAGGCCAGGGGCCGGCCGCCGTGGGCCGCGTATTCTGGCTGGTCGATCCCTTGGACGGCACCAAGGAATTCATCCGCCGCAATGGCGACTTTACCGTCAACATCGCCCTGATCGAGGATGGCAAGCCGGTGCTGGGCGTAGTCTATGCCCCGGCCCGGGCCAAGCTTTACGGCGGCATCATGGGATCGACCGCCGAGCGCCGCGACCTGGCGGTAGGCGCTGCCGCGGTTCCGATCCGGGTGCGCCGGGCGGATGAAAAGGCCCTGGTGGCGGTCGCCAGCAAATCCCACCGCACTCCGGAAACCGACATCTATCTCAATAGCTTACCCATTAGCGACAGCCGCGCGGCGGGGAGCTCCTTGAAGTTCTGTCTGGTGGCCGAGGGCAGCGCCGATATCTACCCCCGATTTGGTCCCACCATGGAATGGGATACCGCGGCAGGCGATGCCGTCCTACGCGCCGCCGGCGGCGCGGTCATCACCTTTGATGGCAAGGCCCTGGTCTACGGCAAGGCCGGCTTTACCAATCCCCATTTCCTGGCGCGGGGCGACGTGCCGCTGTCCTTGCTTCTCAGGTAAGGGCGCGGACGGCGGCGACGCCGGCAAATATCCAGATCATCGCCGCCGATCCGCGATTGATATAAACCAGATGCTTATCCGCCAGCCGGCCGCGAAAGGCGCTGGCGAGGCGGGAGATGAACAGCCACCACAGGCCTGAGCCGGTAAAGACGCCGGCCACCAGGGTAGCAACTTCGGGCCGGTTAAGATCGCGGCTCAACCCCATGCCGGCAAACAGTGCGATGAAGCCTAAGGCGGTCATCGGGTTGGTGATGGTTAGCATGAAGGTGCCGGCAAGCCCACGCAGCATATCGCCGGCCGACGGCACGGGATCGCTCAGATGGGGGTGCGCCCGCCACGACAGCCAGCCCATGAGCAACAGCACCGCCGCCCCGAGGCCCTCAAACCAGGAGGTATGAATACTGACGAAATCGGTCACCACGGTGAGCCCGAGGGCGGCGATGGCGCCAAACAAGCTGTCGCCGAAGGCCGCACCCAGGCCGACGATGAAGGCGCTGATAAAGCCCTTCCGCACCGCCTTTTGGATGCAAATGATGTTGACCGGGCCGATGGGCGCCGCCACCGCCAAGCCGACGATTATGCCGGCGATCAGATGATAGTCACTCGTCAGCACGCCCGACCGTTTCCCCCCAAGATCATGTGATTAGAAAAAATTAACCCTGCAACGAGACAATTGTCTGACGCTTCAAACAGAGTCAAACTTAAAGCACTGAAAGGAGGACTCTGATGGATCGTCGTCAGTTGTGGCGTCTTGGCTACCGCCTGACCACGGCGGAAATTCTCTACCACATGCCGGATCATGCCGGCCTCTTGCAAGCTTTCATCTGGCAAGAGCTCGACTTGGCCCCCCGCTTTCCCATACTGCGTGGATTTCTGGAGTACTGGGAACGCAATCTTGATGGCCGGCTGCATTCGGTAAAGGTCGCATCCTCGGCGCTGATCACGCCCAAGGAACTCACCCATGCCGACTTGAGCCTGACGCTGCACTAGAGACCCTAGAGAGGGCCGCCTTCAAAGCGCAGCGGCGCGCCGGGGGGCGCGCCTGTCACCTCGTCTTCCCACATCACGCGATGGCCACGCACCACGGTGCCGACGGGTTTGCCGGTCAGCCTGCGACCGACAAACGGGCTCCAGCCGCATCTGCTCTGCAGCCAGCTTTCCTCCACCACCCAGGATTTTTTCAGATCGACGATGGTGTAATCGGCGTCATAGCCCACGGCGAGCCGGCCCTTAGCGCGCAGACCGAACAGTCGCTGCGCCCCGGCGCTGGTCAAGTCCACCAGCCGCATCAGCGACAGCCGGCCGGCGTGGGCGTGATCAAGGAGGAGCGGCAGCAACGTCTGCACCCCCGGCATGCCCGACGGCGAGGCGGGATAGGGCTTGGCCTTTTCCTCCAGAGTGTGCGGCGCATGATCGGAGCCGATGACATCGACCACGCCCGAGGCAGTGGCCCGCCACAGGGCGTCGCGATGCTCTACTCCCCTAATCGGCGGGTTCATCTGCGCCAGCGCGCCGAGCGTTTCATAGCACTCGGGCGCGGCCAGCGTCAGGTGCTGCGGCGTCGTCTCCACCGAGGCGATGTCCTTGTTCGCCGCCAGCAGCGGCAGTTCCTCGGCCGAGGTTACGTGCAGCACGTGGATCAGGCGATTGGTTTTACGGGCAAGCTTCAAAATACGCTCGGTGGCGCGCCGCGCCGTCTCGGCGTCGCGCCAAATGGGATGCTGGGCGACGCCGCCAGTCTCCGCCAAGGGCCGGCGCTCCTGCAACCGCGTCTCGTCCTCGGCATGGATCGCCACCCGCCGCCGGCCGGCGCGCAATACCGCCTCCAGCGCCTGATCGTCGGCCACCAAGAGATCGCCGGTGGATGAGCCCATGAACACCTTGACCCCGGCGCATCCCGGCAGCGTTTCCAGGCTCGCCAGATCGCCGACGTTGTGCGCCGTCGCCCCGACGTAGAAGGCGAAATCGCACCACATCCGACCCGTGGCGCGGGCGACCTTGTCGGCCAGCGCCGCCGCCGTGGTGGTGGCGGGCTTGGTGTTGGGCATCTCGAACACCGCCGTCACCCCGCCCATGACCGCCGCCAGGGAACCGGAGGCGAGGTCTTCCTTATGCTCGTTGCCGGGTTCGCGGAAATGCACCTGGGTGTCAATGACGCCGGGCAGCACATGAAGGCCCGTGGCGTCGATCTCCTCGGCCGCCGCGGCCGTTTTCAGCTCGCCGATGGCAACCGTGCGCCCCCCGACGGCGGCAATGTCGGCCGTAAATACCCCGGCATGATTGACGACGGTGGCGTTGCGGATCAGGAGATCGTAACGGTCGGCCATGGTCTGCCTTGTCGGTCTTATAAAAACTTACCCACGCCTTGATACGCGGCGGCAGTGGCGATGACAAGGGCGTGAGCGCCTCTTGCGCGATCAGGATTCACGGGGTACCTGATGGGGTATGACGTCGACCCCACCCTATACTCGGCTGCCCTCGCGCGGCGTGATCGAGATCGCCGGCGATGACCGGCGGAGCTTCTTGCAGGGCCTTGTGACCAACGATGTGATGGCCTTGACCCCCGGCAGCGCCTTGTATGCCGCTCTTCTGACCCCTCAAGGCAAATACCTGTTCGACTTCCTGGTGGTCAATGACGGCGAGCGCCTGCTGTTGGACGTGGAGGCGGCGCGCCGCGAGGAGTTGATCCGCCGGCTGATGCTGTACAAACTGCGGGCCAAGGTAACCATCGCCGACCGCACGGCCGAGCTTGCCGTGGCGATCACGCCCGATGGCATCGAAGACCCCCGCCACCCCATGCTGGGCCGGCGGGCGATTTTGCCCTTGTCCGAGGCGGAGCGATTGCCCGCCGATGAGAGCGCCTACCAGGCCCAGCGCCTGCGCCTCGGCATCCCGGAGGGCAGCAGCGACTTTATCGTCGACAAGCTCCTCATCCTGGAGGGTAATCTCGATTACTTAAACGGCGTCAGCTTCCAAAAGGGCTGCTATGTCGGCCAGGAGCTGACGGCGCGCATGAAGCATCGCGGCAAGGTGCGTAAACGCCTGCTGCCGGTAAGGGTGGCGGGTGAATTGCCGCCCAGCGGCGCGCCCATCACCGAGGGCGGCAAAGAGATCGGCGAGATGCGCGGCGGACTGGGCGCGCGCGCTATCGCCTACTTGAGACTTGATGATCTTGAGGTGGGAAAGTCATATCGTTGCGGCGCCGCTCAGGTGACGCCCGAGCGCCCCGCGTGGCTGCCGGACGCCGCGTTGCGTCCCGGCAAGGAGGATTGAGCATGGCAAAACCGGAACGCTGTCCGTGGTGCGGCGCGGATCCCTTGTATGTCGCCTATCATGATCATGAGTGGGGCGTACCAGAGCGCGATGACCGCGCGCTTTACGAAAAACTCATCCTCGATGGCTTTCAGGCCGGACTGTCGTGGATCACCATTTTGCGCAAGCGCGAGAATTTCCGCCGCGCCTTCGATGGCTTCCAGCCGGAAAAAATCGCCCGCTACACGCCGCGCAAAATCGAAGCCTTGATGACTGACGCCGGCATCGTGCGCAACCGCGCCAAGGTGGAAGGCGCGGTGAAAAGCGCCCGCGCCTATCTGGAACTGGCGGATCAGGGCGTCTCGTTCAGCGATTTCCTGTGGGACTTCGTGGACGGCCGCCCGATCCAGAACCGCTGGACCAAGGATCACAAAATTCCCGCCGAAACCAAACAATCCCAAGCCATGAGCAAAGCCTTAAAACAAGCCGGCTTCGTCTTTTGCGGCCCCACCATCACATATGCCTTCATGCAAGCGGTGGGCATGGTCAACGATCATTTGGTGACATGCCCCAGGCATAGGGCGTGCCAAGACATCGGGCGGTGAGAACAGCAAGAAAACACGAAATTATGGTTTTCTGAAATCTTGCCGGCCGAAGTCTTGCGACTCCAGGATGACCTGCCGGATGCTCTGCCCTTCGTGGCGAACGACCTTTATATCACCGCCGGTAATTTTGCGGATAAATAGCGGCCAGATTATATTCCAGTGCTTGATAATGGATGACCGATGCTGCTCTGGCGTTGCTTTGTCTAGAAAGTGATCATTCATCACGTCTTGCGGAACAACGCACCTTATGCGTGTACGGTCACCGTACTGCGCCCAAAAGATGTAGGACATCAGATCGGAAGAATACCGAATATCCCGATCAGTCGAAACTTTCATGTTAAAAGTCCACAAACTGTCAAGCGGCATGGCTACCATGTCGTCGCCGAAGGGAATGGTGTCCTTGCCGGTGTAGAGCACGATGCCGCGGACGAAATCCTTCCCTACCTGCTTCTTCAGTACCTTAAGGCCGGTAAAATCATCTGGCGTGACGGCGCTGCGCGCCTTGACCTCGATGCCGAGAAGCGCGCCATTGCGCCGCTCGATGATAAAATCAACCTCTTTATCATCCTGGGTGCGAAAATGATAAAGCGCGCCATCCGAGAGCGCCGCCATTTGTTTCGTCAACTCCGAAGCCACAAAATTTTCCAGCACATGACCAAAGAGACCGGGATTTTGCTGCGACAAGCCCGTCACATCCACGCCAAGTTGGTGGCACAGAAGGGCCGTGTCGGTGAAAAATAATTTTGGCGACTTGACCAGACGTTTGCCGATATTGCGATACCATGGCGGCACCAGCATAATCAGAAATAGCTGCTGAAGCAGCGTCCGGTAGCGGCGGTAAGTCATGGGATTGAGCTTCGCGTCGCGCGCACAATCAGCATCGTTCAGCAATCCCCCCGCCCGCGCCGCAAGTATTTTTACGATATTCGGCAGAGCCGGAATTTTCTCAATCTCCGCCAAGTCTCTGACATCCCGCTGCAACAGCGTCGTCAGATAGCCATCAAACCATAAAGCGCTTTGTGATCTTGAAGCGCCGGTGATTTCAGGGAACGTCGCACGGTGAATAATCTCGTCGACGGAAATTTTTTCGCGGGACGTATCAGCGCCTTTACTAAAAGCAATTTCCTGATCGAACCAGCCATTGATGACCGGCGCGCCGTCTCCCATCGCCTCGCCGGCCGACAACGGATAGAGCGAAAGGACAGCCATTCTGCCAACCAGGGCATTCGCTAATTCCGGCAGCGCCATGATGTTTGCCGATCCAGTCAGCAGAAATCTACCGTTCGCCTGGGCCTTACCCTTGGCGCGATGTTCATCTATCAACAGCTTTAACGCCCGGAAAATCTCCGGCACCCTTTGCACTTCATCGAGAATGACCGGCCTGGCGAAGTGACGCAGAAATCCCTCCGGGTCATGGGAGGCAATGGCGTAAACGGCGACATCATCAAAGGTGACGTAATCGGCGGGAAAAAAGGTTCCGGCCAGGTGCTGGACCAACGTGCTTTTACCGGCCTGCCGCGGACCGTTTAAAAACACGGCCGGCATAATGGCGAGCGCCTCCCTGAGAGAGGCTTCCGAGATGCGGTTATAGTATGTCATTTTGTAATTTATAACAGTAAATGTTATATTTTACAACAATATACTGACGCCAAGCCTCTATACTCAATAAAGTACATGTAAATCAGATAGTTACTTGGTATGCCGCAATATAAAATCGACGATTCCTGAAATATCATCGCGGTCGAAATAGGGAAGCCCGGCGTTGACGGGTTCGACGCCAGCCACCGCGACCACGCTCTCGTCGCTTAAATAGAGGGGCGTGTCTCGGGGCGTGGGGCCGATCACTTCGAGTTTGGGGTAACGCTCCTTCTTGAAGCCCTCGACGATGACGATATCGGCGGGCGACAGCTTGGCCAGCATCTCCTGAAAACTGGGTTCATCCTCGCCCCGCAGTTCATGGACGATGGCCCAGCGTTTGGACGAAGCGACGATGACCTCGCTGGCCCCGGCTTCGCGGTGGCGGTAGCTGTCGCGGCCCTCATGGTCGATATCGAAGCCATGGTGGGCGTGCTTCATGGTGGCGACGCGAAGCCCACGCTTGACCAACTCTCGCACCACGCCTTCCACCAGTGTGGTCTTGCCTGAATTTTTCCAGCCGGCGATGCCAAAGATACGAGCCATATTGTTCCCAGATGCCTAACAATGATCTACTCTTGGCCTAATTGTTTTAAGCCTTAGGATTACGAGGTTTATCATGGATCGCCTTACCGCCATGCGCGTTTTTGTCACGGTGGTGGACGAAGACGGCTTTACCGCCGCCGCCCGCAAACTACGCCTATCAAAGTCCGCTGTCAGCACCCTAATGCGCGACCTGGAGGCGAAATTAGGCACCGCGCTTTTGAACCGCACCACCCGGCGCATGAGCCTGACCGAGGCGGGGGTGCGCTTTAAAGCCCGGGCCGAGCAAATCCTGGCTGATGTCGAAGAGGCGGAGCGGGAGGCCACGGCGCTCACCCATCGCCCGCGCGGCTTGCTGCGGGTATCGGCCGGGGTCTCCTTCGGTATCCGGCACCTGGGGCGGACACTGGCGGACTTTGCCAGGCTCTACCCGGACGTGACCATTGATCTGAGCTTGACCGATCGCTTCATCGATCTGGTGGATGAAGGCGTCGACGTGGCCATCCGCATCGGCCGTTTAACGGATTCGACCCTGATTGCCCGTCGCCTGTCCTATACCCACCGCATCGTCTGCGCCGCCCCCGGCTATCTGGAGAAACATGGCCGACCGGAGCGCCCGGAAGATCTCAGCCAACACAATTGTCTTGGCTATAACCTGCTGACCTCGGGCGATAGCTGGCGCTTTCTAGTGAATGGCGCGGAGACCGAGGTCGCGGTCAAGGGCTCGCTTTCCACCAATAACGGTGATCTTCTGCGCGAAGCGGCGGCGCAAGGTTTGGGCCTTTATTACGCCCCCACCTTCATCGTTCATGAGGATTTGCGGTCAGGACGGCTGGCGCCGCTATTGGAGTCCCATGTCCTGCCGCCTTTGGATATTCACGCGGTCTTCCCGGCCAGCCGCTTCGTCAGCGCCAAGGTACGGTCCTTCGTCGACCACTTGGTGGGGCATTTTGCGGGTCCGCCGCGTTGGGAAATTGGCCTCTCATTCATTGTTCATAAATAACGAACAATAATTTTAATATTATCATAATTGTTTAATATTTTTGATCGCCCTAGTCTTCCGTCAGCGGGGCTTTCCCCCAGCCTTTGCACGGAGAAACACCATGACCAAAATTCTCGTTCTCTATTATTCCAGCTACGGCCACATCGAAGCGATGGCGGCTGCGATCGCCGAGGGCGTGCGCAAGGTGAACGGCGTCGAGGTGACGATCAAGCGCGTTCCCGAATTGGTGCCCGAAGACATTGCCGCCAAGGCGCGGTTCAAGCTCGACCAAAAGGCCGACATCGCCACGCCGCAGGAACTGGCCGACTACGACGGCATCATTTTCGGCACGCCGACCAGATTCGGCAACATGGCGGCGCAGATGCGCAACTTTCTCGATCAGACTGGCGGCATGTGGGTCAAGGGCGCGCTCATCGGCAAAGTCGGCAGCGTATTCGTCAGCACCGGCACCGGCGGCGGCAATGAGACCACCATCACCTCGTTTCATGTCACGCTGTTGCACCACGGCATGGTGATCGTGGGACTGCCTTACGCCGCAGCGGGTCTGAGCAATATCAGCGAAGTGCGCGGCGGCTCGCCCTACGGCGCCGGAACCATCGCCGGCGCCGATGGCTCGCGCACGCCGAGCGACCTTGAACTCGACCTTGCCCGCTTCCAAGGCGAGCACGTGGCCAAGATCGCGCACAAACTGAAAGGAGCTTGAGCATGACATCCTTACGCCCCGTTACGCAGATCATCCGCGCCGTATCCTTAACCGAAGGCGCTGATATGCCGGTCCGGCGCGGCTTTGCCGCCCATGGCGGCGTGTTCCTCGATCCGTTCCTGATGCTCGATCATTTCGGGCCCGCCGCCATCGGCCCTCACTCGAAGGGCTTTCCGCCCCATCCGCACAAGGGGTTCGAGACGGTCACCTACATGATCAGCGGCGCCATCGAGCATCACGACAGCTTCGGCGGTCATGCCATCGTCGGTCCTGGCGATGTGCAGTGGATGACCGCCGGCTCCGGCATCGTTCACTCCGAAACGCCGCCGGCGGAGCTGCGACAAAGCGGCGGCACGGTGGAAGGACTGCAGGTGTGGATCAATTTGCCTGAAAGAAAAAAGACGCTGTCGCCGGGATATGAAATGGTGCGCGCCGCCGAGCTGCCGCGCTATCGCAGTCGGACCGGCGATGTCGAAGGCCTGGTGATCGCCGGTGCGCTGCCCGACGCGGTGGGCGCGGTGGCGCCCAAATCGCCCTTGACGTTGGCGGTTGTGACGCTCGCGCAAGGCGCGCGGTTCGCCCTGCCCCTGCCCGGCGATTGGCAGGCCGGCATATACGTCGCCCATGGCGCGTTGATGGCGGGAGAACACGCCGCTCAGGACGGTCATACCTTGATCTTCGGCAAAGGGCATGGCGATGTGGTGGTGACCGCGACAACACCCAGCACGATTCTCGTCATGGCCGGTCAGCCCTTGGGTGAACCGGTGGTCGCTCGCGGTCCCTTCGTGATGACCACGGAAGATGAGACGCGCCAGGCCATGCTTGATTACCAGGCCGGACGCTTTGGCGTCTTGGCGGGATAAAAAGCCCCCGTAGCGATGGCTTAAAAAGCCCCCGTAGCGATGGCTTAAAAAGCCACCGCTACGGGGCAGCCCGGCACAGTTACCTTGATTATTCTTCCTGCAAACAGAACAGCGCGGTGTTGCCGCCTTGGGCGGCGGTGTTGACGGTAAAGGTTTTCTCGCTGGCGAAGCGGAACAGATAATGCGGCCCGCCGGCCTTCGGGCCCGTGCCCGATAGCCCTTGTCCGCCGAACGGCTGCACGCCCACCACCGCGCCCACCATGTTGCGATTGACGTAGGTGTTGCCGACGCCAAGCTTGGCGAAGATGTCGGCGGCGCGGGCCTCGATCCGGGTATGAATGCCCAAGGTCAGGCCATAGCCGGTGCAGCGCACCGCCTCGATCACCTGATCGAGATCGCGCGCCTTGTAGCGCATCACATGCAGCACCGGACCGAACACCTCGCGGGTGAGCTGATCAAGGCTATCGATCTCAATTAAGTGCGGCGGGAAGAACACGCCGTTATCTAATCCCGGCGGCACGGCGCAGACTTTAAGAATCTTTGCCTCGTGTGTCATGCGCTCCACATGAGCAAGCAGCACATCGCGCGCCGCCTCGTCGATCACCGGGCCGATATCGGTCGCCAAATCCAGGGGATCGCCGATCTGCAATTCATCCATGGCCCCCATCAGCATCTCGATCATGCCGTCGGCCACATCATCCTGCAAAAACAGCACGCGCAATGCCGAGCAGCGCTGGCCGGCGCTTAAAAACGCCGAGGCGATGGCGTCATCGACCACCTGTTCCGGTAATGCCGTGGAATCGACGATCATGGCGTTCTGGCCGCCGGTCTCGGCGATCAAGGTAGCAATGGGTCCGTCTTTCGCCGCCAGCGACCGGTTGATGAGACGCGCCACTTCGGTGGAGCCGGTGAAGGCGACGCCGGCCACGTGCGGATCATTGACAATGAGCGCGCCCACGCTGCCGTCGCCGGGCAGCAGGTGAAGAACATCCCGAGGCACGCCGGCTTCATGCATCAGACGCACCGCTTCGGCGCCGATGAGCGGCGTTTGTTCGGCGGGCTTGGCCAATACCGTGTTGCCCGCCGCCAAGGCTGCGGCAATTTGTCCGCAAAAGATCGCCAGCGGAAAATTCCAAGGAGAAATGCAGGCGAAGACGCCGCGGCCATGCAGGGAAATTTCGTTCTTCTCGCCGGTGGGTCCGGGCAGCGGTTCGTGCGATGCGAAATGGGCGCGCGCGCCGGCCGCGTAATAGCGGCAGAAGTCCACCGCCTCGCGCACTTCCGATAACGCATCGCCCACCGTGCGGCCGGCTTCCGCGCCAATGAGCCCCATCAACCGGCCCTGATGCGCTTCCAGCAGATCGGCAACTTTCTCCAATATCTCCGCCCGCGCCGTCCCGCCCAGAGCATCCCACGCCGGTTGCGCCGCTGCCGCTGCGGATGCGGCGGCGGCCACCTCTATGGCGCTGGCTACCGTCACGCTGCCCACGATCATGGCGCGATTAGCGGGACGGCGCACGGCCTCCGCCGCCCCCTTGCCGCCCGCCGTCCAGGTCGACGCCGCCGCCGCTTGCATCTCGGCCAGCAGCGGCGCCGCCGCCAAGGGATCATCAAGATCAATGCCCTTCGCGCCATCGCGATCGGTTAAGGCTAAACCGCTGGCGCGTAAAACACCGCGCGGCGGCGCGATCTTGGGATGACGGCGCGGCTGCGCGCTTTCCACCACGGCCGCCGGGTCTTGCACCAGTTCCTCCACCGGAACTTTGGCGTCCATGAAGCGGTTGACGAAGGAACTGTTGGCGCCATTCTCCAGCAATCGGCGCACCAGATAGGGCAGCAAATCCTTGTGCGCGCCCACCGGCGCATAAATCCGCAGCCGCGCCTTGTGCTCGCCCAAGAGATCATCGACAGCGCCATAGAGAAGCTCGCCCATGCCATGCAAGCGCTGGAACTCGAAATCACGCCGCCCGCTCGCCAGCTCGAGAATCGCCGCCACGGTATGGGCGTTGTGGCTGGCGAACTGCGGATAGATGACGTCGCGCGCCGCCATCAGTTTTTCCGCGCACACCAGAAACGCCAGATCGGTGGTGGCCTTGCGAGTGTAGACCGGGTAGTCGTCAAACCCCCGCTCTTGGGCATATTTGATCTCGCTGTCCCAGTAGGCGCCCTTGACCAGGCGCACCATGAAGCACCGCTTGGTATCGCGGCCCAAGGCGATCAGCCAATCGACGACGAAGCTCGCGCGCTTCTGATAGGCCTGAATTACCAGCCCCAAACCATCCCATCCCGCCAGTTCAGGATCACGGGCCAGCATCTCGAAAAGATCAAGGGAGATATCGAGACGGCGCGCTTCCTCGGCATCGATGTTGAAGCCGAGGTTGTGCGCCTTGGCGGCCAGCGCCAGCGTTTTCAAGCGCGGCCCCAGTTCCGCCATCACACGGTCTTTAAGCTTCCATTCGTAACGTGGATGCAAGGCCGAGAGCTTCACCGAAATGCCGTGCCGCTCGGCGACGCTGTCGCCCGTGGCCGCCTTGCCGATGGCGGCGATGGAGTCCTGGTAGGATTGAAAATAGCGTTCGGCGTCGCGCGCGGTGCGCGCGCCCTCGCCCAGCATGTCGAAGGAATTGTTCACATGGCGCGGATTGGTTTTATGGGCCCGCTCCAGCGCTTCGCCGATGGTGCGGCCCAGCACGTACTGGCCGCCGATGATGCGCATCGCCTGCGTGACGGCGGCGCGGATCACCGGCTCGCCGGTGCGGGCGATGAGTTTGCCGAACCAACCGGCGAGATTTTCCGTCGCCTCGCGATCAAGGTCAATCACCCGCCCGGTCAGCATCAAGGCCCAAGTGGAGGCATTGACGAACAGCGAGTCCGAATGGCCCTGGTGATCAGCCCATTCGCCGGAAGCGATCTTCTCGGCGATCAGCTTATCGGCGGTATCGGCGTCGGGCACCCGCAACAACGCCTCGGCCAGACACATCAGCGCCACGCCCTCGCGATTGGATAATCCGAACTCCTGCAGGAAGGCATCGAGCGTGCCCTGGCGATCGCTTTGCGCGCGGGCGGCCAGCACCAAGTCCTGGGCGCGCTTGACGATGCGCCGCCGCGCCCCTGAGGATAGCGCGAACGCCTCCAGGAGGCCTTCGGCGGCCGCTGTTTCGTCCCTATGGGTCGCCTCCCGCAGCCGCCGGCGCAAGGCATCCAGGGATTTTGATTCGGGCATATGGACAGCGGCATTGGCCGGCATGGCGGTGCTCCCAACCTTGATGGTTCAGGCGAGAATCATCCCATAATATGCAGAGAATTTGTCTCCAATATTTAGGTTTTTTCGTGATATCATCCACTAATATGGCAGATTTACAGAGTATTATTCTGATGAAACCGGAGAAATCCTTAGATCGCATCGACTTTAAAATCCTGCGCGTTCTGCAAGCCGACGGCCGCATCTCCAATGTCGATCTGGCCAAGGCGGTGGGCTTGAGCCCCACCCCCTGCCTGGAGCGGGTGCGCCGCCTGGAGCGGGAGGGGTATATCCAGGAATATCGGGCGATTCTAAACCCCGAGAAGCTCAACGCGGCGCTGATCGCCTTTGTGGAGGTGACGTTGGAGCGCACCACCACCGCCGATCTCGACCGCTTCAACGCGGCGATCAGGGCATTAGACGAAGTCCTGGAATGCCACATGGTGGGCGGCGGCTTCGATTACCTGGTCAAAATCCGCCTGCCCGACATGGGCCACTACCGGCGGTTTTTGGGCGAAAAGCTCGCCGCTATTGCCGGCGTCAGCCAAACCCATACCTACGTGGTGATGGAGGAGGTCAAATCGACCACCGCGCTGCCGATTGGGGTATAACGTCTTGCGTTATATAACGCGATACGTTATATAAAGCCTATGATTAGAGGCTTTGCCGACCGCGAAACGGAAAAGATTTGGGCCGGATACGTCAGTCGGCGGCCGCCTCGGGACATTCAGGCTGCCGCCCTACGTAAACTGCGTATGCTCAATCAGGCCCGCAAGCTTGATGATCTGCGCGTACCGCCGGGAAACCGGTTGGAAGCGCTGAAAGGCAATCGTCTGGGGCAGCACAGCATCCGCATCAACGATCGGTGGCGGATTTGTTTTAGCTGGACGGAAGGAGGTCCGAACGATGTCGAAATCGTCGACTACCACTCTTAAGGACGAGCTTTTGGAAAACCCGCATCCGGGTGAAATTCTTCTGGAGGAATTTTTGAAGCCGATGAACCTTAGCCAAAATGCGCTCGCCCGCGCCGTGCATGTACCGCCGCGCCGGATCAACGAGTTGGTGCTCGGCAAGCGCGCGGTGACGGCAGATACCGATCTGCGCCTGGCCCGTTATTTCGGCGTCAGCGAAGGATTCTTTTTGGGGCTACAGACCGACTACGACCTGATGCAGCGGCGGCGGCAAATCGGCAACGATCTTAAAACCATTGCGCCACGCGCAGCTTAAGAGAAACCCTCTCCTCAAAGGAGAGGGAACATTCCTCACAAACTCCTAGAAATCAATTCCTTCATGATCTCGCTGGTGCCGCCGTAGATGCGCTGCACGCGGGCGTCGACGTAAAGCTGGGCGATCTTGTATTCCATCATATAGCCGTAGCCGCCAAAGAGTTGCAGGCAAGCGTCCACCACCCGGCCTTGCATTTCGGTGGTCCACAGTTTGACCATCGCCGCGCCGGCCGCATCGAGCTTATGCTCGCAGTGAAGCGCCACGCATTTGTCATGAAACGCCCAACCGGCCTCGATCTGGGTTTTCAGATCGGCAAGGACAAAGCGGGTGTTCTGGAATTCGGCGATGGCCTTGCCGAACGCCTTGCGATCCTTAACGTACGCATTGGCCAGATCAAACGCCGCCTGGGCCCCACCCATTGCCCACGTGGCGATGGAAAGCCGTTCCTGGGGCAATTCCTGCATCAATTGGATGAAGCCCATGTTTTCCGCGCCGCCGAGAAGGTTGCTCACCGGCACCCGCACGTCATCGAAAAACAACTCGGCGGTGTCCTGCGCCTTCAGGCCCATCTTTTCCAGATTGCGCCCTTTGCGAAAACCCGGACGGTTGGCCTCCACCAGAATGAGGCTGGTGCCCTTGGCCCCGGCCTTAGGATCGGTTTTCGCCACCACCAGAATGAGATCGGCGCTGATGCCGTTGGTGATAAAGATCTTGGAGCCGTTGATGACATATTCATCGCCTTGCCGCACCGCCGTGGTGCGCACCCCTTGCAGGTCGCTGCCGGCTCCCGGCTCGGTCATGGCGATGCCGGCGATCGCTTCGCCCGAGACCATTTTCGGCAGCCAGGTTTTCTTCTGCTCCTCCGTGCCGTAATTCAAGATGTACTGGGCGGTGATGTCGGAATGGACGCCAAAATTCGGTCCCGAGGCGCCGATGCGGGCGAATTCCTCGCTGATGATGGGCAGATAGCGGTAGTCGCCACCCGGCCCGCCGTATTCGGCCGGCACCTGCGGACAGAGAAGGCCCAGAGCGCCGGATTTCAGCCAAAACTCCCGCGGCACCAGCCGATTCTTCTGCCATTCGTCGTGGAAGGGCGTAAGCTCCTTCTCAAAAAATTGACGCACGGCGTCCCGAAACATTTCATGCTCTTCGCCATAAACTGTTCGCGCCAGCATCCAAACCTCCTTATAATTACTTGACGTTACGTCAACTTAACCCATTGTTTCGAGGCAGATGATGATTGAGCGGATCGACAGTTTCAAGAACGATATTAAGGCTTGGCGGCATGACCTGCACCGCCACCCTGAATTGGCGTTCGAGGAACGGCGGACCGCCGATTTCGTCGCCGCCAAGCTGGAAAGCTTCGGCATTGCCGTCAATCGCGGGCTGGCCGGCACCGGGGTGGTTGGCACGCTCAAATCAGGGTCCTCGAAACGGGTCATTGGGCTGCGCGCCGACATGGACGCGCTGCCCATTCTGGAAGCCAACAAATTCTCCCACCGCTCGGTGCATGACGGCCGGATGCACGCCTGCGGCCATGATGGTCACACGGCGATGCTGCTGGGGGCGGCGAAGTACTTGGCGGAAACGAAATCGTTTGACGGCACGGTGCATTTCATTTTCCAGCCGGCGGAAGAAAGCGCCGGCGGCGCCCGCATCATGATCGAACAGGGCTTGTTCGAACGCTTCCCCGTGGACGCCGTTTACGGGTTGCACAACATGCCAGGGTTGCCGGTGGGGCAATTCGCCATGCGGGTTGGCCCGATCATGGCGTCCTTTGATTCCTTCGACATTGTGGTGAAGGGCACCGGCACCCATGCCGCCCTGCCGCAGTTGGGCAGCGATCAGATCGTCGCCGCCGCAGCCATCGTCGGCGCGTTACAGACCGTGGTGTCCCGCGTGCTCGATCCCACCGAGCCGGCGTTGGTGTCGATCACCCGTATCAGGGGTGGCGACAGTTATAACGTCATTCCCGATGAGGTGCTGTTGAGCGGTTGCGCGCGCTGTTTTTCCGATGACATTCAGGACAAGATGAAAAAAGCCATCGTCCGCATCGCCAAGGAGGTGGCGTCGGCCAACGGCGCGGTCGCCGAGGTGCGCTTCGTCGAACACTACCCGCCGACGGTCAGCACCAAGGAGGGAGTCGCCGCAGCGGCGCGCGCCGCCGCAGACGTGGTGGGCGAACACAACATCAACACCGAAGCCAAGGCGCTGCTGACGGCGGAAGATTTCGGCTACATGTTGAAAGAGCGGCCCGGCAGCTACGTGCTGATGGGCAACGGACCCGGCGACGGCGGCTGCATGCTGCATAACCCGCGCTATGACTTCAACGATGAAGCGCTGACCATCGGCGCCAAATACTGGGCCCGGCTGGCGGAGAATGAGCTGGCGGCGTAACTTACAATCAAATCACCTCACCCAACCCTCTCCTCGAAGGAGAGGGCTTTATTACCTTCTCCTTTGAGGAGAAGGTGGCGAACGCATGTGAGCCGGATGAGGTGAAAATAATACCCGTTACGCCTCAGCCGTCATCAACGACACCCCAAGCTTGGCGCGGCGTTTCAGCCATGGGCTCGGGCGGTAGCGCGGATCGCCATAAAAGCTATGCATGGCTTCCAAGATTTGCAATACCGTCGGCGCGCCGAGGGCGTCGCCGAATTCAAGCGGACCTTTGGGATAGCCGAGTCCGAGTTTCACCGCCGCCTCGATATCCTCTGACGTGGCGATGCGCTGCTGCGCGATGTCGCTGGCGATATTGACGATCATGGCCACCACGCGCTGCGCCACAAAACCCGGGCTGTCGTGAATGACCGATACCGCCACGCCATCGCTGGCGAGAAGTCCGTGCATGGCGTCGCGAGCGGCGGGCGACGTCACGCTTGTCGTCATCAGCGTGCGGCGTTTCTCCAATCCAAACAACGGATCGATCGCCACCGTGCGGGTTGCGTCAAGACCACGCTCGACCGCCGTGGTGGTGGCGTCGCCGCCAAGTGGCGTCAATACCGCAATCGCATCTGATGATGGTTTATCGCCATTCTCCACCGCAACGCCGGCGCGCGACGCCAAGTCGCTCACCAGGCGACGCACATTCTCTGCTGCAAGATTAAGCCAGACCGCTTGCGGCCGCGCATCCGGCGCAGGCATCGCCGCAGGGCGTATTTGCTCGCCCTTTTCGTAACGGTAGAATCCTTCACCGGTCTTGCGGCCGAATAATTTGGCCGACACCCGCGCGGCCGCCAATGCGCTCGGACGATATTTCGGCTCATCGTAGAACTGCGTATAAACGCTTTCCATCACCGCATGCGACACATCCAAACCGGTCAAATCCATCAGCTCGAACGGGCCCATGCGGAAGCCTACGGCTTCGCGCAGGATATCGTCAATGACGCAAGGATCGGCAATGCCTTCGCCGAGCATGCGAAACGCTTCGGTGTTATAAGCGCGGCCCGCGTGATTGACGAGAAAGCCCGGCGTGTCCTGGGCCTTGACCGGTTTGTGGCCCATGGCATGGGCGAGCGCAACCAGGCGCGGCGATACCCACGGCGCGGTGCGCACGGCGTCGATCACCTCCACCACCTTCATCAACGGCACCGGATTGAAAAAGTGGTAGCCGGCGACCCGTTCCGGGCGTTGGCAGCCGGCGGCGATGGCGGTCACCGACAAGGATGAAGTATTGGTGGCGAGTATCGTCGTCTCCGCAACGATCGCTTCTAAATCGGCAAACAGCTTCTGCTTGATGTCGAGCCGCTCGACGATCGCCTCGATGATGATGGTGCTAGGCGCAAAGCCCTGCAGATCGCCGGCGACCGTGATCCGGGCGATGGCGGCAGCGGCGGCGTCCTTGGCCATCCGCCCCTTCTCGGCGGCGCGATTGAGCATATCGGCGATGAAAGTCTTGGCTTCCTCGGCGACCTTACCGTTGGCGTCCCAGATGACCACTGGAAAGCCGCCCACGGCGGCGATTTGGGCGATGCCCCGCCCCATGGCTCCAGCCCCGACGACGCCGATGATTTCTTTTTCCCCTGCCACGTCCCCGCTCCTATGTTTTAAGCCTAGAGCATGATGTTACTAGGTGTACCCACCTGCGCCGGGACGATTTTCCGCCGTGGGCAGGAGGCGGGCGCAGCGCGTATCAGGACATACGGGCAAGCCTGCCGACGAACCCACGGCGGGAAAAGCGCCCGGCCCTCCGGGTTGCCTTGCGGCGGACGCCCGCGACGTCGCCGCGCTTGTCCGATGGGTCCGCATCGACCGGCGCGCGGCTCCTGGCGGATCGTCTCGCCGCAAGAGCAACGCAGGTTGGGTAGACCTAGTAACATCATGCTCTAAATACAACGGATCGTTGTTGTAGCTTGGTCAGGTGAATATGAAAAGCCCCTCACCCTTGAGCAAATCGTCATAGCGAGCACCGTAGGGGCGTGGCCATCCAGTCTTTTTAAGACCACTGGACTGCCGCGCCGCTTGTCAGCGGCTCGCAGTGACGTAAAGACTTTTTCAGGCCGCGGCGCGGCGGCTTTGCACCACACGGAAGCGGTTGGCGACAAAGGCCGAATCGGCAAGACAGGCGTTGGCCGCCGGGTTGGCCCCGGTGGCGTGATAATCGCTGAACGCCGCCGTCTGGTTGACAAACACGCCGCCGGTCAGGTTGCACGACAACGCCACGCCCGCCTCCATCATCGCCTCTTCCATCTTGGCCAGCACCTTCTCGTCGGTGGAGTAGATGCCGCTGGTGATGGCGCCCTTCTTTTTCACCAGGTCCTTGACCAAGCGGATGCTGTCGTCGGTGCTGTCGGTGGCGATGATGAAATAGATGGGGCCGAAACGCTCCTCGCTCCACACCTCGGGATGCTTGGCGTCGGTTTTCATGATCAAGGGACTGCGCACCGTGGCATCGGGTAAGGCTGCGGTTTTCAATTCCTTCGACGGCAGCACCACCTCGGCGAGCTTCGCCGCCTCAGCCAAGCGCTTGATGGTATCGGGCGACTGAATGCCGCCCAGCAACGGGGCGGCCTTCTCGCCGTCCTCCGTCATTTTCTCCACCCCGCCGGCGATCGCCTTGGCCACCTCGTCGAAGCTTAAACGCTGGCCGCCGGCGGTGATGCCGCCCTTAGGGACAAAGAAGTTCTGCGGCGTGGTGCACATCTGGCCGGAATAGAGGCAGACTGTCATGGTCAGGTTCTTGACCATGCCGGAAAGATCGTCGACGCTGTCGATGACCACCGAATTGACCCCGGCTTTTTCGGTATAGACCAACGCCTGGCGGGCGTTCTGTTCCAGCCAATCGCCGAACGCTGTGGAGCCGGTAAAATCGATGATCTTGATTTCCGGGCGCAGCGCGATGTCCTTGGTGATGGGCGCATCCACGGTATCGGCCGCCAGACAAACGATATTGGGATCAAAGCCCGCTTCTTTCAGCACCTGACGGGCGATCTCCACCGAAATCGCCGCCGGCAGGATGGCGCGCGGGTGCGGCTTGACGATCACCGGGTTGCCGGTGGCGAGACTTGCGAACAGGCCCGGATAGGTATTCCAGGTCGGGAACGTGCCGCAGCCGATGACCAGCGCCAGCCCGCGCGGCACGATGTGGAAGGTCTTGGTCATCTTCAAGGGATCATACTTGCCCTGCGGCTTTTCCCAATGGGCGGTGGCCGGGGTGCGGCGCATTTCCATATAGGCGTACGTCACCGCCTCCAGCCCGCGATCCTGGGCATGGGGACCGCCGGCCTGGAACGCCATCATGTAGCCTTGACCGCTGGTGTGCATCACCGCTTGGGCGATTTCGTGGGAGCGCTTGTTCAGCCGATCGAGGATTTCCAGACACACGCCGACGCGGCCTTCGATCCCGGCATCCCGCCACTGGGGCACGAGCTTTTCCATGGCCGGCAGCAGCACGTCGAGGTTTTCCTTGGGATAGGTAATGCCAAGATCAAACCCCCAGGGGGAGCGTTCCGCGCCTACCGCGCCCGTCGCCCCCGGCTGATCCAAACGGAAGGGCTTGTTGAGCCGCGCCTTGAACGCCGCTTCGCCGTCCGCCGCGCCGGTCTCGCCGTAGACCTTGGGGCTTGGCACCTCGGGGTAAGGGCTCCAATAGCCGCGGCTTTCGGCCGCCTTGATCGCCTGATCCAAAGTTGCCTGGTGGCGGGCAAAGAAATCGTTCTTCATAGTGACGGTTCTCCACATCCCTTATTGGGGTTTTTGGTCATCTCTGGTGCACGGCCCGGCAGCCCGGGCGTATGATTTGATACTATTTTTTGACTTGATTGTCCATTAACGTAACATATCATCGCCTGACTCCAGACCAGATGATGCCTCTGCCAGAGAGAATGTCATGCCCGACCAAGCCTCCTCCACCATCCTTTACGGCGTCGACGCCGGGGTGGCGACCATCACCTTGAACCGCCCCGAGGCGCTCAACAGCTTTACCACCGCCATGCACCAGGAGCTGGCCGCGGCGCTCGACCGGGCAGCCGCCGACGTGTCCGTGCGCGCCGTGCTGCTGACCGGCGCGGGGCGCGGCTTTTGCGCCGGCCAGGACCTGTCCGACGACCTGGTGAAGCCGGATGGCGCGCCCAAGGACATCGGCGTCATGCTGGAACGCCATTATAACCCTTTGATCGAACGCCTGCGCGCGCTGCCGCTGCCGGTCGTTTGCGCGGTCAACGGCGCGGCGGCCGGGGCCGGGGTCAGCCTGGCCTTGGCCTGCGATATTGTCCTGGCCGCCCGCTCGGCGGCGTTCATGCTGCCGTTTTGCAATATTGGACTGTTGCCCGATTCGGGCGCCACCTATATGCTGCCCCGGCTGTTGGGTCAGGCGCGGGCCGCCGCGCTGGCTTTTACCGGTGAAAAGCTGCCCGCCGAAAAGGCCGCCGACTGGGGCTTGATCTGGCAGGCGGTGGACGACGATAAATTACTGGAAACGGCGTCCAAGCTGGCCCACCGGCTCGCCGCCGCCCCCACCAAAGGCATTGCCGCCACCAAGACCGCCTTCGAGGCGGCATGGCGCAACGACCTGACCGCCCAATTGGCCTTGGAGCGCCGCCTCCAGGGGGAATTAGGGTATAGTCATGACTATCAGGAAGGGGTTAGCGCCTTCCTGGAAAAAAGAAGGCCTGCATTCAAAGGCTGCTGACAGAGATTAAGATGGAAGGAAGATCAACGTGGCCAACGAAGTGTCGGGGCGCGATGCTTATGCGCTTGCCCGCAAAGTTACGGATGTTATGTACGAACGCGATTACGCCACCCAACACCTGGGCATAAAGGTGCAGGAAGTTGGACCTGACTATGCGATCCTGACCATGGTGGTGGAGCCCTACATGGTCAATGGCCATGACATCTGCCATGGCGGCATGACCTATACCTTGGCCGATAGCGCCTTCGCATACGCCTGCAACGCGCAAGACGTGGCGATGGTGGCGTCCGGCTGCGTCATCGACTATCTGGCGCCGGCGCATAAAGGCGACACGCTGACGGCAATCGCGCGGGAAAGCGCCAGCAGCGGCCGCCAGAAAGTCTTTGACGCGGTCGTCACCAACCAGAACGGCGCCGTGATCGCCACCTTTCGCGGCCGCGCCGCGTCGCTGAAAAAAAACGTGCTTTAGGAGTTTCGCCCCCATGTCCCCCATGTCCAATATGTCCGACGCTTTCATCTGCGATGCGCAACGCACCCCCATCGGCCGCTACGGCGGCGTTCTGGCGTCCGTGCGCCCCGACGACCTGGCCGCCATTCCCATGAAAGCGGTGCTGGAGCGCAACCCCAACCTTGATCCTGCCGCCATCGACGACGTGGTGATGGGCTGCGCCAACCAGGCGGGCGAGGATAATCGCAACGTGGCGCGCATGGCGCTGCTCCTGGCCGGCTTGCCGGTATCGGTTCCCGGCGTCACCGTTAATCGCCTGTGCGGTTCCGGCATGGACGCGGTAGGCTATGCCGCGCGCGCCATCAAGGCCGGCGAGGCCAATCTGATGATCGCCGGCGGCGTTGAAAGCATGACCCGCGCCCCCTTCGTCATGGGCAAGGCCGACAGCGCCTTTTCCCGCGCCGCGGAGATTTACGACACCACCATCGGCTGGCGTTTCGTCAATAAGCTGATGCAAAAACAATACGGCATCGATTCCATGCCGGAAACGGCGGAAAACGTCGCCAAGGATTTCCACATCTCGCGCGCCGATCAGGATGCTTTCGCGCTCAGAAGCCAGCAACGCGCGGTGGCGGCGCAGGCGCGCGGCCGCTTTGACCGCGAAATTACGCCAGTGAAAATTCCCCAGCGCAAGGGCGATCCCGTGGCGGTGGCGAAAGACGAACACCCGCGCGCCGACACCACGCTGGAAGGGCTCACCAAGCTCGGTACGCCGTTCCGCCAGAACGGCACGGTGACCGCCGGCAACGCCTCGGGTGTCAACGATGGCGCGGCGGCGTTGATCGTCGCCAGCGAAGCCGGCGCGAAGGCTCATAATCTCACCCCCATGGCCCGCGTCGTCGCCATGGCTACCGCCGGCGTGGCCCCGCGCATCATGGGAATAGGCCCCGCCCCCGCCAGCCGCAAGGTGTTGGCGCTGGCCGGCCTGAAGCTTGGCGATATGGCGGTGATCGAATTGAATGAGGCGTTCGCCGCGCAAGGACTGGCGGTGATGCGCGAGCTTGGGCTAGCCGATGACGCAGACCACGTCAATCCCAACGGTGGCGCCATCGCGCTGGGTCATCCCTTGGGCATGAGCGGCGCGCGGCTCGTCATGAGCGCGGCTTATGAACTGCAGGAACGCAAGGAACGCTATGCCCTGTGCACCATGTGCATCGGCGTCGGCCAGGGCATCGCTATGATCATAGAAAGAGTCTGACAAATTTATTGGGGAGACTGAAACCATGCGACGTTCGACACCGTTTGATCCCATTGAAACCGCCAGCCGGGACGAGCTGGCCGCGCTTCAGCTTGAGCGCATGAAATGGTCCGTCAAACATGCCTATGACAACGTCGCGCATTACAAAAAGAAGTGCGACGCCATCGGCGTTCGCCCGGAAGATTTGCAGGAGCTGTCCGATCTGGCCAAATTTCCCACCACCTCCAAGGAGGATCTGCGGCTCAATTACCCTTACGGCATGTTCGCCGTACCGATGGAAAAGATCGTCCGCATTCATGCCTCCAGCGGCACCACCGGCAAACCCACGGTGGTTGGTTATACCCGCGAGGACATCGTTACCTGGTCAAACGTGATGGCGCGCTCCATTCGCGGAGCGGGCGGTTCGGCGCACGATATCGCGCTCGTCAGCTATGGCTATGGCCTGTTCACCGGCGGGCTTGGCGCGCATTACGGCGCGGAGCGATTGGGCTGCACGGTGATCCCGATGTCGGGCGGCCAGACCGAGAAACAGGTGCAGATCATTCAGGATTTCAAGCCCACCATTATTCTCTGCACGCCATCCTACATGCTGCACTTGGCGGATGAATTCCGGCGGCAGAACATCGACCCCAAATCCTGCACGCTGAAACTCGGCATGTTCGGCGCCGAGCCCTGGACCCACGCCATGCGCCTGGAGATCGAGGAAACGTTCGGCATCGACGCCATCGACGTCTACGGTCTGTCGGAAGTCATGGGGCCGGGCGTCGCCTGCGAGTGCATCGACACCAAGGACGGTCCGCACATCTGGGAAGATCACTTCTATCCCGAGATCGTCAATCCAGCGACCGGACAGCCGCTGGCGGATGGCGAGAGCGGCGAATTGGTGTTTACCTCGCTCACCAAGGTCGGCATGCCGGTCATTCGCTACCGCACCCGCGACCTGACCCGCCTGCTACCCGGCACGGCGCGCACCATGCGGCGCATGGACAAGATCGTCGGCCGTTCCGACGACATGCTGATCATTCGCGGCGTCAACGTGTTCCCGACCCAGATCGAGGAATTGATCTTGAAAGACGCGCGGCTCGCGCCGCACTACGAGTTGGTGGTCAGCCGCGATGGGCACATGGATATGCTGGCGGTGCGCACCGAAGCGCGGCCCGAGACGAGCGATGACGCCACGCGGCAGGCGGCGGCCAAACAATTACAGCATGACATCAAGTCGCTGATCGGCGTGAGCACCAGCGTCGATGTGCTGCTGCCGGAAGCCATCAAGCGATCCGAAGGCAAGGCCAAGCGGGTGATCGACACGCGGCTCTAATGCGTTTGCGCCCAAGCGAGCGCGTGGTCCAGGCGATCATGGCCCCAGAATAATTCTTGACCGACAATGAAACTCGGCGCACCGAAGACGCCGAGCGCCATGGCGCGCTCGGTCTGCGCCTTCAAGCTTTCCTTGATGGTGGGCGAGGTTGCTTTATCCATGGCCGCGCCGGCCTGAACGCCAAGGTCGGCCAAGATCGAGGAGAGCACCTCGGCGTTGCCGATATCAAGGTCTTCGGCGAAGTTGGCGCGATAGACTGCCTGCGTAAACGCTGGTCCCCAACCTTCCGCCAAGCCCACCAACGTCAACCGCGCCGCTGTCAGGCCCTGGCGCGGAAACGCCGACGGCTTGCGAAACGGCAAACCGAATTGAGCGCACAGGCGCTCCATGTCGCGCCACATGTAACGCCCCTTGGCGGGATAAATGTTGAACGGCGAATCGCGCCATCCTTGGGCGGCGAAAATGGGGCCCAGCAAAAACGGCCGCCATGCCACCTCAACCCCCGCCTGTCGCGCCCTGTCGCCGATATGTTCTGCCGCAAGGTAGGAATAGGTGCTGGCGAACTCAAACCAGAATTCCACCGTCTTAGGCATGCCGCCTCCGTCTTTCATCGTTTTCTACTATACGTCGGCCGACGCCGGTTCGCCACCGACAGCCCATTGTCCTGACACATTCTTTTCAGTTAAGGTGTCGATCCAATCGCCGCAAGGAGCCTATAATCGGCATGACCCATAACCAGCGGACCGGGGACATCATCACGGATATTTTGCAGCGCGCCAACCCGCGTGCGCCGTCGCTGATCATCTCGGTTTTGGGCGATTCCATCGCGCCCCACGGCGGCAGCTTCTGGATCGGCAGCCTGATCGATCTGATGGCCCCTCTAGGGCTGAATGCCCGCCTGGTGCGCACCGCCATCTTTCGCCTGGCCAAGGAAGACTGGCTCGCCGCTACGCCCGTCGGCCGGCGCTCCTATTACCGCCTGACCCCCAGCGGCACCCGCCGTTTCGAGGCGGCGTTTCATCGCGTTTATGAGGAAAGCCCGGAAGCCTGGGACGGAACCTGGGTGCTGGTCATCGTCGATAGCGCGTCGCTCGGGCCAGAGGAGCGCGAACGGGTGCGCCAGGAAATGGCGTGGATGAGCTTTGGCATGGCGGCGCCCTATGTCTTTGCCCACACCGCCATGCGGGGCAGCGATTTGTCGGTGAAATTAAGCGAGCTCGGTATCAGCAAGCATGCGGTGACAATGACCGCTCGGCTCGACAACGCCAACACCGACGGCGCCGCCAATTTTGTTCGCCGCTGCTGGGATCTTGATACCTTGGGCGCCAGCTATCGGCGATTCCTCGGCATGTTTTCGCCGCTGTGGCAGGCGGTGCAAAGTGAAACCCCGTCGCCTGAACAGGCGTTCGCGGCCCGCACCTTGTTGATGCATGAATTTCGCCGCATCACCTTGCGCGATCCGCAATTACCGGCGGCGTTGCTATCGCCGGAATGGGAGGGCAGCGCCGCCCGTAAACTGGCGTGCGATCTCTACCGCGTTTTGAGCGAGCCGACCGAACGGCATTTAAAATCCTGCGTGGAAACGGCGGATGGCCCGTTGCCCGACGCCCTTGCCGCCTATTTCGAGCGCTTTGGCGGCTTGCGCTGAGCACGGACAGTTCACAACATCACCAAAATAGCGACGCCCCGACCGCTACGCTACTCGGTCGGGGCGCCATGGCGATTTCGGATGTGCCACAGGGCACGAGTGGGGAGGGAGAGAGACTAAAAACCGAAACCGCGCATTCCAAAATTTCTATCAGCCCCAAAAATTCCATTACCCATTGACGATCTCCCAACTGCCGTCGGGTTTGCGGCAAGCGGTGCCGTAGGCTTTCTCGGTCTTGCCGCCAATGGTCACCGTCTGTTGGTATTCGCGGCAGTATTCGCCGGGTCCGCGCTCATAAGCAGGCTCCGGCGTCACCTCGCCGTAATGGCCCGAATCGGGATTGTGCCAATAGGAAGGCTCGCCCGAGCGGTTATATTCCAGGGCCTCGTAGCGGGCGTTCGACCAGGCGCGGCGATCGCGCTCGTCCATGGAGCGGCCGATGCTGTTGCCGATAATACCGCCGGCCAACGCGCCAATGACCATGGCGTTGCCGCTGGTCGACGACCGGCAGTGATGGCGATGGCATTTGGTCTTGGAGCCGATGGCGGCCCCCAGGATGGCGCCGGTGGCGGCGCCCAGGAACGTACCCGCCTGCTCCTTCTCGCCGGCATATTGAGTACAGCCGCTTAAGAGAAGCGCAGATATGGCGATAACGGCGACTTTTTTCATGACCGGCCCCTCCGATCGACCGTGATTGATCAGCAGTCTAGAAGGGCGCGACTGAACGGCGGATGAATGATCAGGAAGCGCTCGGCAGGTCGATTTTTACCCGCAGGCCGCCCAGCGGCGAGGTGTCAAGGGCGACGCTGCCGCCGCACAACGCCGTCAGGTCGCGGACGATGCCGAGGCCAAGCCCGCTCCCCGGCACCGATTCGTCCATGCGCTCGCCGCGGGCGAACACCATATCGCGATCCTTGGCCGGGATGCCGGGGCCGTCATCGTCGATGGTGATCGCCACCCGGCCGTCGGCGGCGGCAATGGTCGCCACGACCCGCCTTGCCGCCCATTTGCCGGCGTTGTCGAGCACATTGCCGAGGATTTCATCGAGATCCTGCCGATCGCCCTTGAACGCCGCGGTGGCGGATCCATCGACGGTGACCTCGAAGCTCAAGCGCCGATCGGCGTAGATCCGCTCCATGGCGCGCATCAGGTCGCGCACCGCCGGCAACACCTCGGCCCGGCTGCCAATCACCGAGCCCCGTCCCGCCGCCCGCGCCCGCACCAGATGGTGATCGATATGACGACGCATGACGTCGGCCTGACGCCTGACCACCTCGGCCAGCGGCCCGTCGCCGGATGCCGCCTCGTTGGCCACCACGGTCAGCGGCGTCTTTAAGGCATGGGCGAGATTGCCGACATGCTTTTGCGCCCGCTCCACCACCGCCGCGTTATGGTCGAGAAGGGCGTTGGTTTCGGTCACCAGGGGCATGATTTCCTGCGGAAAGTCGCCCTCCAGGCGCGGACTGGCGCCATTCCTGATGGCGGCCAGCGCGACGCCGATGCGCTTTAATGGCCGCAACCCGAATCTGACCTGGATCGCCATCGTCACCAACAGGAGAATGCCGAGGCTGAGGAGCCACCACACCAGCCGGGTATTAAACGCGGCGATATCGTTTTCCACTTCCGAGGTATCGCCGGCGATGATGAAACGGTGCATATGATCGACGCCGGGCAAGCGGACATCACGGGCAATCGCCCGCAAATGCTGGCCTTCCGGTCCTTCCAGGTGAAAGTAGTGTTCGCGCGGATAGCTCTTCGAGAAATCGCTGGGCAACTCCTGGTCCCATAACGAACGCGAGCGGAACGGCGCCTCGCCCTTGGCGCCGATCTGCCAGTACCAGCCCGAATACGGCCGATCAAAGCGCGGGTCCATCATTGAGCGGTAGAGCGACACCATGCCCTCGCTGCCTTCGTTGGCGGCGCCGATGAGGTTATCCATCAGCATGTCGAGGCGGGCGTCAAAGGAGCGCTCCACCGCATCGCGAAACAGGTAGGAGAGCATCAGGCCGCCGGCGATCAACCCCAGCGCCAGCCATGCCCCGGCCGACAGAATGACCCGATTGGCCAGCGAACGCGCCCGCCGCGACGGCAACGACTTATCCTCAGCGGTCATGCCGCATCCGGCCCGGCCGGCGCTTCCACTCGATAGCCAAGGCCGCGTACGGTCTTGATGATATCCACCGGCAGTTTCTTGCGAATGCGGTTGACGAAGACTTCGATGGTGTTGGAATCGCGGTCGAAATCCTGGTCGTAGATGTGTTCGGTCAGCTCGCTGCGCGATATCACCTTGTCGGGATGGTGCATGAGATAGGCCAAGAGGCGGTATTCCTGCGCGGTCAGCCTGATGGGCGCGCCATCCACCGTCACCTTGCCGCTGCGGGTGTTGAGCACCACCGGGCCGCAGGCCAGTTCGGCCGACGGCAGGCCGGCGGCGCGGCGAATGAGGGCGCGCACGCGGGCCAGCAATTCCTCCATGCGGAACGGCTTGACCAGATAATCGTCGGCGCCGGCGTCCAGACCTGATACCTTGTCGCTCCAGCGGTCGCGGGCGGTCAGGATCAGGACCGGCGTCTTCAGGTCCGCCTTGCGCCAGCGTTCCAGCACGCTGATGCCGTCCATGACCGGCAGGCCGATATCGAGCACGATAGCGTCGTAGGCTTCATTCTCGCCGAGGTAATGACCTTCTTCGCCGTTGGCGGCCTCATCGACCACATAGCCGATGTCCGTGAGCGCGGCTTTGAGCTGGCGCCGCAAATCGGGTTCGTCCTCAACTACCAGAATGCGCATCAGCGTTTTCCCTTGACGCCTACGATCTCGCCGGTGCCGGCATCCATTTTGACGGAAAGAACATCACCACGCGGCGTCAGCACCCGCACGTCATAAATATAGGCAGGGCCGTGGGGCTGGCCGCTTTCCTGGAGGTCGACGCCGACGATGCGGCCTTTGAATTTGCGCTGCACATTGCGGCGAATATCGCCCAGGGGGCGAATGTCGCCTGTCTCCACGGCGCGGCGCGCCTGATCATGGGCCATGAACTGCTCCATGGCGCGGCGGCGGTCTTCATCGTGGGGATAGAGTCGCGACGGGCGGCGTTGGAATTCGTCGCGCCGGTAGTTAGGCCTTTCCTCACGGCTGCGCTCCACCGTGCGCTCCCGCCGCGAGTCGCCCCGCGGGGGGTCGTAGCTGAAGGCGGGCGGCGCCGTTACGGCAAGCGCAATAAAGCCCAGGACAATGATTTTACCTAGCCGCCACATGGTCCATCGATACGCCCGCAAACTTTAACCCCGCATGAACGCCGCTCTCAGACCAAGTTCAGGTTAACGAGCTTAATCTGGTCCCGTCATGTGGTTGAGGGGCAGATCGAGGACGAATCACCGTGACCCTGATCGAGCAACCTGATGGAGCATACCATGAAACAGACCCTGTTGGCCGCTTTCGGCGCCGCCGCCCTGGCCCTCTTCGCCGTGCCTGAAGACGCTGCGGCCCATGACCGTGACCGTCACCACCGCCACGCCACGACCTCGGTATCGGCGGTTTTCTACCCCTATGGCCAGTTTGCCTATGTCAACGACTACCACTATCGCGATGGCTATGGCCGCCATCATCGCCGCCACTGGGCCCAGCACCACCGGCCCCATGGCCCGGCATACGGCTATTGGAAGCGCCATCATCGCCATGACCGCGACTGCCGGTAAGTGAGTTCCTCCCTTGAACTCGGGCCCCAGGGGAACCTGGGGCTTTTTTTTATTCAGCCTCGACGCCCAGACGGCGCTGCAACTCGCTGTTGGTGGTGGTATAGCCGGCGACGATCTTTTCATTGGGCCGCACCACATGGAAGGCGGCGTGAGCCATCACCGCCGCCTCGTGAAAGCCCGAGAGAATGAGCTTTAATTTGCCGGGGTAAGTGCAAATATCGCCCACCGCATAGATACCAGGAAGGTTGGTGGCGAAGGTGCCGGGGTCCACCAGAATGCGGTTGTGCTCGAAGGTCAGGCCCCACTCGGCCAGGGGGCCAAGGTTGATTTTCAGGCCGAAAAACGGCAGCAGGGAGTCGCAAGGAAGGGTTTCCTCGCCGCCTGCCTTCAGCTTGACGGTTACCGCCGATAGCTGGCCGTTGGCGCCGATCAGGGAGCCGATGGTGCCGGTGACAAGCCGCATCTTGCCGGCCGCCACTAAGGCCTTCATCCGCTCCACCGAATCGGGGGCGGCGCGGAACTCCTCGCGGCGGTGGACCAGGGTCATGGATGCCGCCAGGGGCTGCAGGCTGAGCACCCAATCGAGCGCCGAATCGCCGCCGCCGACGATCACCACTTTTTTGTCGCGGAAAGCCTCCATGCGGCGGACCGCATAAAAGACGCTTTTGTCCTCGTAAGCCTCGATGCCAGCGATGGGCGGCCTTTTGGGCACGAAGCTGCCGGCCCCCGCCGCCACCACCACCAGGGGCGCCTCGAACGTCAGCCCGGCTGCCGTCAGCACCCGCCAGCGGCCGTTGTCCTGACGCCACAGCTCCTGCACCTGATCGTTGAAATGGTAGACCGGCTCGAAGGGGCTGGCCTGTTCCAACAGATCGTCGGTCAGTTGCTGGCCGGTGCAGCGCGGCCGGCTGGGAATGTCAAAAATCGGCTTTTCGGGGTAGAGCTGCGTGCATTGGCCGCCGGCCCGGTCCAGGTTATCGATGACATGGCATTTAATACCCAATAACCCCAGCTCAAAGACGGTAAACAGCCCGATCGGCCCCGCCCCTATCACGACCGCGTCGGTCGCAATGACCTCATTGACCATCCGATGTACTGCTCCTGATACTTTTTTCAATATCGCCGGCGCAAGCTAGGCCGCTCAGCGACCGTCCCGTGGCAAGAGAGAGTGTGGCAAATTTTAAGAAAGTGCAATTGCTTTCAGATGGCTTCGGACGAGATTGCCGCGATCGCGCAAAGGCGGTTATGCTTGCCCGTTCGCGCCGCTTTGGCGCTGGCGCGGGAGGCGCAGAGATGAGATTTTTCCCGATAGCCGTCCTGGCGTTATTCCTGGCGCTGCCGTCCCATGCCGATGTGCTGGTGCATCTTAAGGACGGCCGCACCATCACCGTTCCGGTGGAACCGGACGAGGTGCGGTCGGTGGAGTTCGTGCGCGGCTCCAAAGCCGCCAAGCTGCCGCCGGCGTCAACATCCGCCGGTCCGCAGGTCTGGAAGGTTGGCCCGGGATTGCCCCTGGCCGCGCCCAGCGCGGCGGCGAAAGTGGCGGAGAACGGCGATACCGTGGAAATCGCCGCCGCGATTTATGACAGCGACGTGGCGGTATGGCGGCAAAGCAACCTTACCTTGAAGGGGGTGGGCGGACGGCCGCATTTGCGCGCGGCGGGACGCGCCGCGCAAGGCAAGGCGATCTGGGTCATTCGCGGCAATAACGTGCGCATCGAAAATATCGAATTTTCCGGAACCGCGGTCGATGACCATAACGGCGCAGCGATACGCGGCGAGGGAAATGGCTTAACGCTCGATGGCGTAAGCGCCCATGACAACCAGATGGGCATCATGATCGGCAAGTTTCCGGATAGCGACGTCGTGATCACCAAGTCACTATTTTACAATAACTACGTGCGCGGCCGCAGCCGCCCCATCGGTCACAACATCTATATCGGCAATGTACGATCCTTCACGCTTACGCAATCAAAAGTCTATGGCGCGCGCATCGGCCACAATGTCAAAAGCCGCGCCCGCCAGACCATCATCGCCAACAACGCTATCTTCGACGGCGCGGATGGGCGCGCCAGCTACCAGATCGATCTGGCCGCCGGCGGCATTGCCCGCATCGAAGGCAACCGCATCGAGCAGGGAACTGCCCCGGAAAACACCACCCTCCTCAGTTATGGCGCCGAGGAGGCAATTCATGCGGAAAATCGTTTGGCGGTCATCGGCAATGTCTTTCGCAACGCCTATCGCTCGGGTACGTTCGTGCATAATCACATGGACATACCGGCGGAGCTGAAAGGCAATAAAATGATCGGAGCCGGCGTCATCTTGCGCGGCAAGGGAACCATTGACGGCAAATGAGCGCCACCGCCTTGCATAAAACGGCCACTCTTGCGGGACGCGCGGCGGCGCTGACGCTGGCGCTGATCTGTTTATTGGCGGCCGTCTGGGGCGTCTATAACTTACCATTCTTCCGCCTGCCCTTGGCGGTCGCGCTGGCGGCATACGCGGCGCTCCTTGTGCGCTGGCGCTGGGCTTGGCTGATCGTGTTGCCGGCGATATTGCCGGTGCTTGATCTGGCGCCGTGGAGCGGACGGTTTTATTTTACTGAATTCGATTTTTTCGTCCTGCTCACGCTCGCTGTCGGCTACGGCCTTCATGGCGCCGCTGCGACTTTCGCCCACTGGTTCTCCCGACGTTACCTCGTCGTGGCGCTGTTTGCGCTATCGGTGGCGCTCAGCGTCGGCCTTCGCCTTGTCCCGTGGCCCGCCGTCGCGCTCGACAGTTTCGCCACCTATCTTAGCCCCTGGAACGCTTTGCGCGTCGCCAAAGGCTTTGCCGCCGCCTGGCTGTTGCTGCCGCTCCTGAATGCAGAATGGCGGCAAGACGCCCGGCTCACCGGCCATCGTCTGATCACCGGCATTCTGGTGGGGCTGGGCCTTGCCATCGTTGGCGTGTTGTGGGAGCGCGGCGTTCTCCTTGAGCTTGTCACGGCGCGCAATATTTACGGCCTGCTTGCAAGTTTTCTCGATTTCTCCGGCACCTATCGCGTCACGGGGCTGTTTTCCGGCATGCATGTCGGCGGCGAGGCCATTGACGGCTATCTGGCGCTGGCCGCGCCATGGACGCTCTACCCGGTGCTGTTTGCCCGCCGCCCCTGGCTGAAGGTGCTGGGGCTGTTGCTGTTCGCGGGCGGCGTTTACGCGCTAATGGTGACGTTCTCACGGGGGCTTTACGCCGGTTTTGCGGTATCGTTGATCGGCATATTCCTGCTCATGGCCGCGCGCAACTTTCGCCAGCTGAAGACCCACGGACTGGCGGTGCTGGCGGGCATCGCGATTTTTCTGATCTTTACCGCGCTGCTTGCCGCGCTTTATAGCCGCGGCGGCTTCGAACCCCTGATCCTCGGCATTTTTCTGGTGGCGCTCGGGACAAGCGTCGGCCTGATCCTGCCGCCGCGGCTGCGTCCTTACGGATTGATCGCTCTCGGCTTCGCCGCCTTGTTCGTCGGCCTGCGCATCTATGGCGATATCATGCACAGCAAATGGACCGAAACCAGTTCCCAGCTGGCGCTGCCGCTCACGGTTGTCGCCGTCACCGTGCTGGCCTTCGCTTCCGCACTTGCGGCGCGGCCGCTGTTTCGCGATGTCGGCCGCATCGGCGCGGCCAGCATCGTGTTTCTTGCCGCGCTGTTTTGGGGCGGCGTCATTCCGCCGCTGTCCGGCGAACAAGCGCAGACCCGCTTCGCCACTGTCGGCAAGGATTTCGCCGCCCGCGCCGAACATTGGCGACGCGCGTTGGCCGCCATCGATCCCTCGCTGGCCACGCAAGTGCTCGGCAACGGCGTCGGCAGTTTTCCCCAGTTATTTTTTTCCTACATGCTGAGCACGGATTTTCCGCTGGCCACCTATTCGCTGGGGCGCGCCGACGATATAGCTTATTTGCGGTTGGGCGGCGGCGACTTTAACATCATCCAGCGGCTGCCGATGGCGCCGGATACCACATACCGTTTATCAGCCCGGTTGCGCGCCGAAACCGGCACGCCCAATCTCACCTTCAAGATCTGCCATAAGCATCTTCTCTACAGCGAGCGCTATGTACCGCAATGCCAGAGCGTCAATTACAACTTCAAGCGCCGCCCGGCGACCGGCTGGGTCGAGTTTAGCGCTGACCTGCAATCCGGCAACTTGGGCCGCCACGGCTTGCTTTACTGGCCCGTCGCCTTGATGCTGCACAACGGGCAAGGCATCGTCGATATCGCCGAGGTGCGCCTCATTGCTCCCGATGGCCGCGACCTGATTGCAAACGGCGCATTTAGCGCCGGCCTCGATCGCTGGTTCCTGGTCAGCGATTTCGAGCACTTGGCGTGGCACGCAAAAAATATTTATCTGCACTTTTTTATTGAACAGGGATTGCTCGGTCTGGCGGCCTTTATGGCGCTGGCAGGGCTGGCGCTGGCGTCATCCGCCCGCGCCGCCTGGCGCGGCGACCCCGTGGCGATCATTCTGCTGCCGACGCTGCTAAGCTTCCTGCTGGTCGGCCTGTTTGGCACCCTCATCGACATGCCGCCGGTCGCTACTCTATTTTATCTGTTGGTATTTGCCGGCCTTGGCATATCGTCGCGCGATGATGGCGAAACGCCCTCCCAGTGACAGTGAGGCGGCAACGCACCCCGTCACATAGGCCAGCATCAGGCCGCGGCCGCCAAGGTCGAATACAAATCCAAACAGCCAGCCTGCCGGCACCATGAGCACCAGAAACGCCATGACTTGCAGGCTGGACGCCACCAGTTGATCGCCGGCGGCGCGCAGCGCGTGCAAAAACAAAAACTGCGTGGAATCGAAAACCATCGCCGCGACAATGAACGGCAGAAAACTAAGCGTCATCGCCACCACCGCGGCGTCGTGGGTGAAGGCGGCGACGAAGGGCCCGGGCGTGAAGCTGTAAAGGAGCGCAAACGGCATCATGATGATGACGATCACCGCCGCGCCGGCGGCGCCCACCAGGAAAATTTCGTCAAAGCGCCGCGCCCCGATGGCGTTGCCAACCCGAACCGCGGTCGCCGACCCGGTGCCGAACACCGTTATGAAGGCGATGAGCTGCAAATTAAAAGCCACCTCGAAGCCGGAAATTGTGACCTCGCCCATGCGGCCGGCGAACATGACGAGCGCTGTCATGCCGACGAATTCAAGCCCGGTGGCGATGCCGAGCGGGATGCCGAAACGACGCAGCGCCGCGCCGTCGCGCCATGCTCCCGCCAGCGGCGTATTGACGCCATAGCGTTTGAGCTTGCCTGATCGCAGAATATAAAGCCCCAGAATAATCGCGCCCAACCACTGGCAAAGCGCCGTCGATAGCGCGGCGCCGGCGGCGCCCCAGGCCGGCAGGCCAAACTTGCCGTAGATGAACAGCCAGTTGAGCGCCACATTCAGCGGCGCCAGCACCAGCATCACCGCCATCGCCGGCTTGGGCCGGCTGATGCCTTGCAGGAACAGGCTGCAGGCCACCAACAGATATGTGCCCGGCACCGAAAACGCCATCACCGCCAGATAACGGCTGCCGCCCGCCGCAAGCTCTGGCGGCAGACCGAAAAGATGCAGCATCAGCGGACCGATCAGGCCGACCACGGCCAGCGCCAGAGCGCCCAACAGCGCAGCGTAGATCAAGCCGGCATGCCAGATGCGGCCGCAGGCGTGGGCCTCGCCCGCGCCATCCAGGCGGGCGGTAAAGACCACGATACCGTTGATAAGACCTATACCCACCGTGGTGACGACGAAGATCAACGAGCGGCCGGCGCTTAAATGTGACAGCTCGGCCATGCCCGCCTGGCCGACCATGATGGTATCGACGATCAACGCCACCAGCGACAGCCCTTGCGCCAGCACCATGGGCCAAGCCAGGCTCAGCGTTTTTTTGATATGCCAAACAAACTCTTGGGGCATCCGGGGCACCGTTATTCAAAAGATTTCCGTTTTATTAACAGGCTCTCGCCAATCATGCTATGTGATAGGCGCTTTATTTCGAGAGGCCGGCATGTCGAGAATTATCCTGGTGACGCTGACGGTCGTCGTGGCGGTCATAGGGATAGCCGTCATCGCCTGGCAACGCGCCGGCGACCGCCATGCCGCGGCGACGATCATTTCTCCCAGCGCCAGTTTCAAGGCCGTCAATCCGGAACGGGAGTTCGTCGCCGATATCGCCCGACCCTTGCTGGCGACGCCGCTTTTTAAAAGCGCCATCGTCGATAACCCGCCCGCCGATGCGCCCCATCTGCAAACCCAGTGCGATATAGTCATCCTGCTGACCGCGGCCCAGGAAATCGCCCCGGACGCCATGTTCAACGAATCGCTGAAGGCGGCGGCGGCCAATCTCCTTAGCCGCTATCGCACGCCAATGGCCGCCGACTGGCGGAACCACGCCCTGGGCAGCCCCGGCGCGGAACCGGCATCCCCCTTGACCCAGGCCCATGTCATGCTGGCCCTGGTGGGGGCCTATAAAGTCATGGGCGACCAGAGCCTGCTGGAGGCGGCCATCGCCACTTGGCAAAATATCAGCGACGTCGTTATGACCGTGCCGCGCTTGACGGAGAGCGACCAGCGCGAGCTGTTGCTTGATGCCGGCGCGCCCTATGACAGTCAGACTTTGATTGCCGCCTTGGAAGCCATGGTGGCGCTTCATGACGCCTCGCCGGACGCGGCGTTATGGCGAGATATCGAAATTGCCGCCCGTTTCATCGCCAAGGAACTGATGGCGCGGGGCAACGGCCTGATCGCCCGCCGCTATACCGCGGCGCTGGCCCCCATCAATCTGACGGATGGCGATACCTTCTCTGCCGATCAGTTCGTCTTCGCCTATGCCCTTGGCCGCGCCGCCGACGCCGGGCTGTCGCCGTTGTTCCTGGGGCCCGCCGGCGACGCCATCGACCGCACCCTGGCGATCGCCGTGGCGGCCGATGGCGCGGTGGCGCCAAGCTTCGATGGGCTGCGGGGAACCGTGACAACCCCCGCGCCCTCGGCGCGCGCCACCGCCGAGGCGCTGCGCGCCATCACCCATTACGCCTATCTGCGCGGCCGCGAGCGCTTGTGGCCGCGCTTCGCCCCGCTCTATCGCTCATTGCGCACCCAGCTCGGCAACGGCGCCGGTACCGAGGCGCTGGCCAGCACCGCCCTGTTTTTCCGCGAAGTGGCTCGCTTGCGCAGCTTACGGGATTAGAAGATTAGGGTCAGTACCCGCTATCCACCAGCCCCGAGCGGTCAAAGCAGCGCACCCTCTCGCCGCCTTCGAAGCGACAGAACATCACCCCGCCCCGGCTGGTGAGCACCCAGGCCGTGCCATCGTCGGCGGCGGATACCGCCTCGGCGCGGCTGGCGGTGATGATGGCGGTGCGATCCTGGGCGGTGGCGGCGACGGCGGCGCCGATCAAGATGCCGCCGACGGCCGTCAGGATGATCCAGCTTTTGTTCATGGTGAGCGTCTCCTGTAAAAATAGGGCTCCTAAAGTATCCATTGTATCATGGTATAGTCGGCATCAAACCAAACGAGGATGTACCCTCCGTGACCAGTAAGCCCGCCGCCGCTCCCGACGCCATTGCCGCCTTGCGCGCCCTCCTGGGCGACCGCCTGTCCACCGGCGAGGCCGTTCGCGGCCATCATGGCAAGGACATGTCCTATCACCCGGCGGCGCTGCCTGACGCCGTCGCCTTTGC
This sequence comes from Pseudomonadota bacterium, assembly GCA_003577275.1. Classification (GTDB taxonomy): domain Bacteria; phylum Pseudomonadota; class Alphaproteobacteria; order Sphingomonadales; family Govanellaceae; genus PRO5. The sequence continues at coordinate 829,016 of QEVO01000001.1, read as the reverse complement.
CGAAACCACCAATGATGTGGCGGCCATCGTGCGGCTCTGCGCCGAGCATCGTCTGCCGGTGATCCCATACGGCACCGGCACCTCGCTGGAAGGCCATATCACCGCGCCCCGGGGCGGCGTCTCTATCGATCTGTCGCGCATGAACCGCATCGTCTGCGTCAATGCCGCCGATCTTGACGCCACGGTGGAGGCCGGCGTCACCCGTAAGTCGCTCAATGACTACATTCGCGACCAGGGACTATTTTTCCCCATCGACCCCGGGGCCGACGCCTCGCTGGGCGGCATGGCGGCCACCCGGGCGTCGGGCACCAACGCGGTGCGTTACGGCACCATGCGCGAGAACGTATTGGCGCTCAACGTGGTGCTGCCCGACGGGCGCGTCATCCGCACCGCGCGGCGGGCGCGCAAATCAGCGGCCGGCTATGACTTGACCCGGCTCTTTATCGGCTCGGAAGGGACGCTCGGGGTCATCACCGAGGTGACCTTACGGCTCTATGGCATCCCCGAGGCCATCTCGTCCGCGGTGGTGCATTTCCCGACCCTGGAGGCGGCGGTCAACACCGTAATCACCACCATCCAGAGCGGCATTCCCATCGCCCGCATCGAATTGCTGAACGCCCTGTCGATGAAGGCGATCAATGCCTATTCCAAGCTCAGTTACCCGGAAGCGCCGACGCTGTTTCTCGAATTTCACGGCAGCAAGACAGGGGTTGAGGAACAAGTCAAGGCGGTGGGCGACATCGCCAGGGATTACGGCGGCGGCGACTTTGCCTGGGCGACCCGCCCGGAGGACCGCAGCCGGCTGTGGCAGGCCCGCCATGACGCCGCTTACGCCTCGGTGGCGTTGCGACCGGGGGCCGTGCCCTTGGCCACCGACGTTTGCGTGCCGATCTCCCGGCTCGCCGAGTGTATTCTGGAGACCGAGGCCGATTGCGACGCCCATGGCCTGCTTGCCCCCATCGTCGGCCATGTCGGCGACGGCAATTTCCACGTCGTCCTGCTGTTTGATCCCAATGACCCGGCGGAGATCAAGCGGGCGCACGAGGTCAACAACCGGATGGTCAGCCGGGCCTTGGCCATGGACGGCACCTGCACCGGCGAGCACGGCATCGGCATCGGCAAGCGCGAGTTTCTCGTCGCCGAGCTGGGCGAAGCGGTCAGCGTCATGCGGGCGCTGAAGGCCGCCGTCGATCCCTTGAACATCATGAATCCCGGCAAGATCATCGCCTCCTGATCACTCCATAAACAGGCTGCCTTATGTCGGAACGACCCTTGATTCTCGTCACCAGAACTCTCATGCCTGACGCCGAGGCGCGGCTTCTGCGTTCCTTCCAGGCCCGCCTGAGCCCGGATGACGTCCCCATGTCAGCGCAACAGATCATCGCCGCCGCCGAGGGCGTGGACGGCATCCTGATCAGCCCCACCGATCGCCTGGACGCGGACGCGGTGGCGGCGCTGCCTCCCGGTGTTCGCATCATTGCTTGCCATTCTGTGGGCGTTGATAACGTCGACATCGAGGCGGCAAGGCGGCGCGGCATCGTCGTCACCAATACCCCCGACGTGCTGTCGGCGGCCACCGCCGAAATCGCCTTGCTGCTGATGCTCGGCGCCGCCCGCCGCGCCAGCGAGGGAGAACGGCTGATCCGCAGCGGCAACTGGAAGTACTGGGCGATCAATTTCATGGTCGGCACCGAGATGACCGGCAAACGGCTGGGCATCATCGGCATGGGCCGGATCGGCCAGTTGCTGGCCATGCGGGCGCGGGGCTTTGACATGACGATCCATTACTGGAACCGCCGCCGCCTGCCGCCGGAGCTGGAAGGCGGCGCACAGTTTCATGAACGCATCGAAGAGTTGCTGCCGCAGGCCGACTTTCTGTCCATCCATTGCCCGCTAACGGAGGAAACACGGGGGCTGCTGAATGCCGAGCGCCTGGCCCTGCTGCCCCAGGGCGCCATCGTGGTCAATACCGCGCGCGGTCCGATCATCGACGATGAGGCGCTGATCGCGGCGCTGCGGTCGGGTCAGGTGGCGGCGGCGGGGCTTGACGTCTTTACCGACGAGCCCCGGATCAATCCAGCCTACCTGACCCTGGATAACACCTTTCTCCTGCCCCATGTCGGCAGCGCCACCCGGGAGACCCGCACCGCCATGGGAATGAAGGCCATCGCCAACCTGGAGGCCTTCTTTCGGGGCGACGCCCCGCCCGACCGAGTGGCATAACAGACCTCCCAGCGCAAATGATAGGCGACCTAACGGCCGCATTGGATGAGCCTGGCGATCCGTGGCCGACGGGAGCAGCTTGCGAATTCTTGGACAGACTCTACAATCGGCGGCCAACAGACGAAAAACGGTTAAGTTTCAAGTCACGCAACGGGGATCGTCAGGGTATGAAACGACGGGAGTTTTTGACAGTCACCGCGGCGGCGGGGGCCGCGGCGCTGGCCGGCTGCGGGCAGCAGAACGGGGCCGGGCAGGCCCCGGATGGCGCGCCGGCGGTGTTGCGCAAGAAGCGGACGCTGAAAATGGTCACCAGTTGGCCCAAAAATTTCCCCGGCCTGGGCATGAGCGCCGAACGGGTGGCGCAGCGCATTACCGATATCACCGAGGGCGCGATTACCGTCAAAGTCTATGCCGCCGGTGAACTGGTGGGCGCGTTCGAGGCCTTTGACGCGGTGTCCAGCGGCACCGCCGACCTCGCCCACCACGCCGACTATTATCAACAGGGCAAATCGAAGGCCTTTCCTTTTTTTACCTCGGTGCCTTTCGGCCTGACCGCCGAGGAGTTGGCCGCCTGGATCTATTTTGACGGCGGCCAGCAATTATGGGATGAACTTTACGCCCGCTTCAACGCCAAGCCATTACTCGCCTGCGCTACCGGCGCGCAGATGGGCGGCTGGTATCGTCGCGAGATCAAGAGTCTGGAAGATTTCAAGGGCTTGAAGGTGCGCATGCCGGGCGTCGGCGGCGAAGTGATCCGCCGTTTGGGAGCGGCGGTGGTGGCGCTGCCCGGCGGCGATATTTTTACCGCCCTCCAACAAGGAGCGATCGACGGCGCCGAGTGGGTGGGTCCCTGGAACGATCTCGCCTTTGGCTTCCACAAAGTCGCCAAGCATTATTACTATCCCGGCTTTCACGAGCCCGGCGCGGCGTTGGCGCTGGCCGTCAATCTTTCTGTTTGGAATGACCTGACGGACTCCGAACGTAAATTATTCGAAGACATCGCCAGCCATGAGTGTCTTTATTCGCTCTGTGAATACAAGGTCCGCAACGCCGAGGCGCAGCAAACCCTGCTCAAGGAGCACGGCATCAGCGCCAAGCCATTTCCCGACGACGTGATTCGCAAACTTGGCCGCGTCTCTGGCGAAGTTTTGGAGGAAATCGGCCGCGCCGATGATCTGACGCATCGCGTCTACGAAAGCTTCAAGACGGCGCGGGCAAAATACATGACCTATGCCGCTATTTCCGATGAGGCCTTCATCATGGCGCGGCGCAAGGTGCTTGGCGGAGAAGGATAAGTAGTGGAAACGCTGCGGCGCATCGCCCACGGCATCGACCGTTTCAGCGATATCAGCGGCAAGATCGTCGCCTGGACCGCACTCGCCCTGGTTCTCATCCAGTTCGCCATCGTCGTCATGCGCTATGTATTTGGCGTCAGCTCGATCTTTGTGCAGGAATCGCTCTTATATCTGTTCGCCACCCTCTACATGCTGGGCGCGGCCTATACCTTGCGCCACAATGGCCATGTACGAGTCGACGTTTTCTATCGCGAGGCTAAGGCGCGCTGGAAAGCCTGGGTCGATTTTTTTGGCGTCCTCTTACTATTGTTCCCCATGTGCTTCATGGTGTGGTCCACCGGTTGGAGTTATGTCGCCGCGTCCTGGGCGGTACATGAAGGATCGCGGGAAACATCCGGCATTCAGGCGGTTTATTTATTAAAGACGGAAATCCTGATTTTTGCCGCCATGATGGCGCTGCAAGGCGTGGCGCTTGGCCTTCATTCCCTTCTTGTCCTGATCGGCCGCGAGACGCTGAGCACGGAACAGGCGCCGAGGTTGTAGCTTTATGATATTAGCCGCGTCCCTCGATCTGTTGTTGTTTGCCACCGCCTGCGCGCTCTTGATGCTGGGGTTTCCGGTGGCGTTTACGCTGGCCGGAACGGCGCTGGCTTTTGCCGCGATCGGTGAAATGCTTGGCGTCTTTGACATGACGTTTCTGTCAGCGCTGCCGCAGCGCATCTTCACCAATATGACCAACGAGGTGCTGATCGCGGTGCCGTTGTTTGTGTTCATGGGCGTGATGCTGGAGCGCTCCAAGGTCGCCGAGGAGCTTTTGGAAAACATGGGCCGGCTGTTCGGCCGCTTGCGCGGCGGCCTGGGCATTTCCGTGACCATCGTTGGCGCGCTCCTCGCCGCCTCCACCGGCATCGTCGGCGCTACCGTGGTCACCATGGGACTGCTGGCGCTGCCCACCATGATCAAGCGCGGCTATGATCCGGCGCTATCGGCGGGCTCCATCGCCGCGGCCGGTACGCTGGGCCAGATCATCCCGCCGTCGATCGTGCTGGTGTTGTTGGGCGATGTGCTGTCGTCCGCCTACCAGGACGCGCAGCGCCGGCTCGGCAACTGGGCGCCGGAGCCGTTGTCGGTGGGCGATCTGTTCGCCGGCGCACTCATTCCCGGACTGGTGTTGGTTGTCTTTTATATTCTCTACCAGGTGGCTATAGCCATCCTAAAACCGGCCGCCGCGCCGGCCATCATCGATGAAGGCGCGGATAAGCCATCGTTGCGTCAGGTGTTGCATTCGGTGCTGCCGCCGGTGATCCTGATCGTCGCCGTGCTGGGCTCCATCCTTGCCGGCATCGCGACGCCGACCGAGGCGGCGGCGGTGGGCGCCATCGGCGCCACCCTCTTGGCCGGCCTGCGCGCCGATGAACGGCATCCCCTGCTGATATATGTGGGCGCGGCGGCGCTGGTCGCCGTGCTGGCGTTGACTGTTCTGTTCGATTTAAGAGTGGGCCGCGACACCGTTGCCGCCGGTGAGCGAGCGGCGATGGTCGCCGCCTATGTCTGCTGCGCGCTGATCGCCGTGGGCATTTTGGCGAGCCTTTATCGCACCTATCGCATCGGCACGCTCAATAATGTCATGCGTTCGACCATGGAGATCACCTCCATGGTGTTCGTCATCCTCATTGGCGCGGCGTTTTTCTCGCTGGTATTTCGCGGCCTGGGCGGCGATGAGACGGTGCACCGGCTGCTGTCCGATCTGCCCGGCGGCGTCTTTGGCGCCATGTTCATCGTCATGCTGATGATTTTCGTGCTCGGATTCTTTCTTGATTTCATTGAAATCGTCTTCGTGGTGGTGCCGATCGTCGCCCCGGTGCTATTTTACCTGGGAGTCAACCCGGTATGGCTGGGGGTGATGATCGCCATGAATCTGCAAACCTCCTTTCTCACCCCTCCTTTCGGCTTCGCGTTGTTTTATCTGCGCGGCGTCGCCCCCGATAGCGTGACCACCGGCCAGATTTATAAAGGCGTCATCCCCTTCATCATCATGCAGCTATTGGCGCTCGGATGTCTTGCCCTGGTGCCGGAAGCGGCAACCTGGCTGCCCCAAGTCATCTTCAAATGAAAAGGGCGGCATGCTGCGGATCACGCTGATCGCGATCGTCTGGCTCCTCGCCACCGTTCCATCGGCACAGAGCGAAGCGCTATCCCTTGAGCGGCTTGTCGCGCCGCCCAATCTGGAGGGCATCAAGGCGCAAAGTTTCTCCAGTTCGCCGCAGGGTGACAAAATCGCTTACCTAAGGGCGGAGGCGGATACGCCCGATCGTTACGATCTGTGGCTTTATTCGCTGACAAGCGGCGACAACCGCCGCCTCATCGATGCCGCCGTCATGACGACGAACGGCGCATTCGCCAAGGAGGAGTGGGCGCGCCGGCAGCGCATACGCCGCACCGAGGCCGGCATCGCCGAGTTTGATTGGTCAAGCGACGGCGCACGGCTGTTGCTGCCCTTAAACGGCGATCTCTACGTTTATGATCTGAAGACTTCCGCGCTCAATCGTCTGACTGCCACGGACGCGGCGGAAATCGACGCCCGCTTCGCGCCGCTCGGTAATTTCATCTCCTATGTGCGCGACCGCGATCTTTACCTATTGAACAGCGTCACCGGCAAGGAACGGCGTCTGACCAGAAGCAACGATCCCCTGGTGCGCTACGGCCTTGCCGACTTCGTCTCCGCCGAGGAGGTGCATCGTTTGAGCGGCTATTGGTGGTCGCCCGACGGCAGGTCCATCGCCGTTGTCGAAAACGACGCCCGCGCCCTTAACGATCCGCCGACAACGTTGCTGTTCGCGGGAAGCGAGCAAACGGCGGCGGAGCCCTACCCGCAGGCAGGCGGCGAGAATGTCAAGAACCGTCTATTGATCATCGATGTCGCCAGCGGACGACATTACGGCGCCAAATTCAATCTTAAGGATGACTACCTTGCCCGCGTCAGCTGGCTGCCCGACGGCCAGGGGCTGCTGGTCATCACGCAAAGCCGCGATCAGCGCCAGCTGACGGTGCGCGTCCTTGACCGCAGGGGCGATAATGTCCGCACCTTGCTTGAGGAGAAGAGCGACGCCTGGGTCAATATCAGCGACGACTACTGGGTATTGCAACAGGCGCGCACCCTGGTGTGGGGATCGGAGCGGGAAGGCAAACGTCGTCTCTACGCCGTCGATTGGAGCGGCAAGATCAATGGGCCATTAACGCCGCCGTCGCTCAACGTCGATCGCCTGGTGTCGGTGGTGGAGGACGCCGGCCGGCTTTATGTCGAAGGCTGGATCGACGATCCTTTGGAGCGCCATCTTTATGCCCTCGACCTTGATCCCGGTACTGACGATGCGCCGGTGCGGTTGACGGCGGAGCCGGGCTGGCACGCCGCCGCCCTGTTTCAAAACGCCAAGCTGATCGTCGACCGCTTCTCCGATGCCGTCACGCCGCCCAGCATTCTGTTGCGCGATCTGGACGGCGCGGTGCGCGCTTGGCTGGTGGATAACCGCATCACCCCGGGCCATCCTTACGCGCCTTATCTCGACCGCCACATAGCGCCGACTTTTGGCGTGTTGACGGCGCAAGATGGCGCAACGCTCCATTATCGGCTGTATCGCCCGACCGCCCCCGGCCGCCATCCCGTCATCGTGCACCTATATGGCGGCCCCGGCGTGCAACTGGTCAACCGCGCCTGGTCGCCGCCGTGGTATCAGGCGGTGCTGGCCAAGGGATACGCCATCTTCAATCTCGACAACCGCGGCACGGCGCGCCGCGGCGTTGCTTTTGAAACAGCGCTCCACGGCGTGCTGGGCGCGGCGGAGACGCGTGACCAGCAGCGCGGCATCGCCTTCCTAAAATCGCAAAGCTTCATCGATTCTCAACGCATTGCGCTCTACGGCTGGAGCTACGGCGGTTATCTGGCGCTAAAAATGGCGGCCGCCAGCAAGGACGTGCGGGCCATCATCGCCGGCGCGCCGGTGACCGACTGGCGGCTTTACGACACTCATTACAGCGAACGCTTCCTTGGCCTGCCGCAGGAAAACCCGGCGGCCTATGACGCCAGCGGCGTCTTTGCCGACCTTGCGAACTTACGCGCCCGGCCCCTCCTGATTCACGGCCTGGCCGACGACAACGTGCGATTCGTTCACACCAGCAAGCTGATGGCGGCGTTGCAGCGGCGCAACATCCCCTTCGACGTCATGCTCTATCCCGGCGCCGGTCATCGTCTGGATGGCGCGGAGGAAGCCCATTTCTTCCGCACAATGTTCGACTTTCTGGACCGCGAATTGGGCCGGAATTAGACATAATTTTCTCAAGTCATTGAAAAATATATATTTTCATCGATGCTATAATTAAGTCTTGACTATTGTGAAGTTCACAGTACAGTCAACTCAAGGATATTGGGAAGTGATTCCTATGACTCAGGAAGACCTGAAAAAATTTCGCAAGGAACTCGTCAGCGGGCTGGCCTCCCTGGTGGTGCTGAACCTGATGGCGCGCGCCGGCGGCGAGCGCTACGGCTACGAAATCGCCAAGGAGCTGGAGGAAAAGGCTGGCGACGACCCGTTGTTCAAGCAAAGCGCGCTCTACCCCGTGCTGCGCCAGCTTGAGGCGTCGGGGTTGCTTTCCAGCCGCGTTCAGGTGTCCACCAGCGGCCCGCCACGGCGTTACTACACCATCACGCCGCGCGGCCACGAGGTGCTGGAAACCTGGATGCAGGCTTGGCAGTCCATGCGGCATTTCGTCGACAACGCCTTAGGCGTCAAGGAGTAAGGCCATGACCAACCATACCACCCCGTTGAGCGTGGAAGCCTATCTGGAGGCGCTGAAAGCGGCGCTTGTCGGCGAACCGCGCGCCGTCATCCAGGACGCCCTGAGCGACGCCGAGGAACACCTGCGCGCCGCCTTGCAGCAGCACCCCGAGAAATCGCAGGAAGCGGTTCTCGCCGAAACCATCGCCGCCTATGGCACGCCGGAGGAGGTGGCGGAGGAATATCGCCAACTGGAAAGCGCCCAGAAGGGCCCCTTCGGCGAGACGACCGCCGCCAGGGAAAAGCAGCGCTTTGGCGGCTTCTTTGCCGCCGTCGCCGATCCCCGCGCCTATGGCGCGCTCCTTTACATGTTGCTGTCGCTGGCCACCGGCATTTTCTATTTCACCTGGGTGGTCACCGGCCTGTCGCTGTCCTTCGGGCTGATGATTTTGATCATCGGCGTGCCGGTGGCGCTGTTGTTCCTGGCCTCGGTGCGCGTCCTTGCCCATGTCGAAGGCCGCATCGTCGAAACGCTCCTTGGCGTGCGCATGCCGCGCCGCCTGCCGGTAAAGCCTGATACGGAACTGACCTTTTGGTCGCGCATCAAGGCCATGCTCAGCGATCCGCGCACCTGGACCGCCATGCTCTACATGGTGCTGCACCTGGCGCTGGGCATCATCTATTTCACCATCGCCGTGACTGGCTTGGCGCTGGCCGTATCGCTGATATTCGGCCCGCTGACGCAATTGCTGGGCTTAGGCGACTTCTTCCACGCCGACGGCCACGCGGAGCTTTACGCCATGGATACCTTCTTCGACAACCCGGTTGTCCTACTACTGATGATCCCGTTGGGCGTGCTGTCGCTCCTTGCCACGCTCAACCTGGCGAAACTGATCGGTACTCTGCACGGGCGCTTTGCCGAAAAGGTGCTGGTGCGTCTTTAACAGTCTAAACCCTGATGGAGAAATCCCATGTTGACCATTCGCTACTTTTCAAGCACTCGCCTCGCGCACCTGGAGAACGATTTTTCCGACAGCGCTGCGGTTTTCTATCGCCTGGAGAGCCGCCGCCGCCGCCTCAAGCGGATAGGTCGCCGACACATGCGGGCGGATCTGACCCGCCGCGTAGAACCGGCTCAGCGCCACCATCTCTTCAGCCAGGCCATCGGGGTCGTGGCGCAGGTGGTCGCCCCAGTAAACGCCAATAACGTCGCAGCCCTTGATCAGCACCCGGTTCAAGGCGAGCTTCGGAATGTCGCCGCTGGCAAAGCCGACCACCAGTAAGCGACCGCGCCAATTGATGGCGCTCATCACGGCTTGGGTAGCTTCGCCGCCGATGGGATCATAGATCACGTCCGCCCCCTTGCCGCCGGTGAGCGCCCGCACCCGCTCCTTTAGATCTTCCGTACCATAGTCAATGAGGTCATCGGCGCCATGAGCCTTGGCGATGGCAAGCTTATCGGCGGAGCTGGCGGCGGCGATCACGCGGGCGCCCAGCGCCTTGCCCAGCTCCACCGCCGCCAGGCCGACGCCACCCGCCGCGCCCAACACCAGAAGCGTCTCGCCAGGGCGGAGGCGGCCGCGATCAGCCAGGGCATGGATGGCGGTGCCGTAGACCACGATGAAGCCGGCGGCGGTGATGAAATCCATGGCCTCGGGCAGGATCACGGCGGCGGTTTCCGGCACCACGGCCTCCTCGGCGTAGCCGCCCCAGCCGGTGCGCGCCAGCACCCGGTCGCCCACTTGAAGCCGGCTGACACCCGCGCCGATTTCGCTGACCACGCCGGCCACTTCGCTGCCCGGCGAGAAGGGAAAATCGGGCTTGTCCTGGTAACGGCCGCGAATGATCAGCGTATCGGCGAGATTGACGCCGGCGGCATGGATGGCGACCCGGACGTGGTCGGGCTTCATGGCCGGCGGCGGAACCGACGCGCAAACCAGGGTTTCCGGCCCGCCAAAAGCCTTGCATAAAACCGCGCGCATGGTTCCCCCTCCTTCCGTCTTGCCGCCGGAATTTCAGACTCGCGACGGCGCGGCGAACGTACTATAAAATGTCACGACCTTGAATGAAGTTCTCCGTTGCCGCTGGCGGCCGGAGCGCGGCGGCAGGCAGATGGCGGATAAGAATCGCATTTTATACGATGACCTTGTTCAAAACGCCCTCATCGGCGTGGTCCGTCAAGTGCTGGCCGATACCGCGGCCCATGGCCTGAAAGGGGCGCATCATTTCTACATCGCCTTTCGCACCGACCATCCCGGCGTCGCCATCCCCGCCTACCTGAAGGAACGCTACAAAGAAGAGATGACGGTGGTGCTGCAGAACCAATTCTGGGATCTGAAAGTGACCGACGATCATTTCGAGGTGGGCCTCAGCTTTAACCAGAAGCCGGCGCACCTGGTCATACCGTTTGATGCCTTGACCGGCTTTCTTGACCCCAGCGTTGAGTTTGGCTTGCAGTTCCAGCGCGGCAGCGCCGCTACCAAGAAAAAATCCGCTTCCGGCCATGCCGTCAAGAATGCCGCCGTCGGAGAGGCGGAGATGCCGCCCGAGGATGACGGTCCTGCCTCCGGCGGCGACGCCAATGTCGTCGCCCTCGACCGCTTCCGCAAGAAGAAGTAGGGTTGCCTCGGAACCTTCCGGTTCAAGGAGGCAGCATCATGTCCCCCGCTAACACCCGCCGCGAAAGCGACACTTTCGGCCCCATCGACGTGCCTGCCGACCGCTATTGGGGGGCGCAGACTCAGCGTTCGCTCCTAAATTTCCCCATCGGCGAGGAGCGCATGCCGCTGCCGCTCATCCGCGCGCTCGGCATCGTCAAAAAAGCAGCGGCCCTGGCGAACCAGCGCCTCGGCGTGCTGGAGGAAGGGCTGGCGGCGGCCATCGCGCAAGCCGCCGACGAAGTGATCGAGGGCGCGCTCGAAGATCATTTCCCGCTCGTCGTGTGGCAAACCGGTTCGGGCACCCAGAGCAACATGAATGTCAATGAGGTGATCGCCAACCGCGCCAATGAGCTGTTGGGCGGTAATCTGGGCGCCAAAAGCCCCGTTCACCCCAACGATCACGTCAACCGCTCGCAATCCTCCAACGACACCTTCCCCACCGCCATGCACATCGCCGCCGCGCTGGAGATCAATCACCGGCTGCTGCCGGCGCTGGAGGCCATGCGCGCCACCCTGGCGGCCAAGGCGGCGGCGTGGGACGATATCGTCAAGATCGGCCGCACCCATTTGCAAGACGCCACGCCGTTGACCCTGGGTCAGGAATTCTCGGCCTACGCCCATCAGATCGCCACCGGCATCGAGCGCCTGCATGCGAGCCTGAACCGAGTCTATGAACTGGCTCAGGGCGGCACCGCTGTCGGCACTGGCCTGAATGCGCCCATGGGCTTTGACGTGGCGGTGGCGGCGGAAATCGCCCGCCTGACCGGCCTGCCGTTCCTTGCCGCTCGCAACAAGTTCGAGGCGCTGGCCGCCCATGACACCCTGGTCGAGGTCTCGGGGGTATTGAATACCATCGCCGTCGGCTGCACGAAGATCGCCAATGATATCAGGCTCTTGGGTTCCGGCCCGCGCTGCGGGGTGGGCGAACTGCGGCTGCCGGAAAACGAACCCGGCTCATCGATCATGCCGGGCAAGGTCAACCCGACCCAGGCCGAGGCCTTGACCATGGCCACCTGTCAGGTAATGGGCAACCACGTGACGATCACCATCGCCGGCAGCCAAGGCCACCTGGAGCTCAATGTCTATAAGCCGGTGATTGCCTATAATCTGTTGCAGTCGATCCGCCTCTTATCCGACGCCTGCAACAGCTTTACCGAGCGCTGTCTGGCGGGACTGGAGCCTGATCGCGCCCGCATCGCGGAGATGGTGGACCGCTCGCTGATGCTGGTTACCGCCCTGGCCCCGAAGATCGGCTACGACGAGGCGGCCAAGGTCGCCAAGCACGCGCACGAGAAGGGCCTGACGCTGCTGCAATCGGCGCTGGAGCTTGGCGTGGTGACGAAAGAGGAATTTTACCGCCTGGTGGACCCCAAGCGCATGACCAGGCCGGGAGAGTAGCGGGTGACGCAGCTGAAAAAACGCTCGGTCAGCATCACCGGCCACCGCACCTCGATCTCGCTGGAAGACGCTTTTTGGTCGGCGTTGCAGCGCATCGCCCGCCGGCGCGGGCTGACGTTGGCGGCGCTGGTCAGCGAAATCGACAGCGCCCGTACTGGCAATCTATCAAGCGCGCTCAGGGTTTATGTCTTGGAAAATCGGGCCTTGCTGGAGGACGGCTAAGGCTATTGCTATTGCTGCGGCTGTTCCGCCGGCGTTTTCTTCTTATCGAGTTTTTTCAACAGTTCCTGGAACAGAACCTTGCCGGCGTCTTCCGGCTTGGCGGGCGCGGGTTGCGTGCTTGGCTGCGCTTCGCTGGGCGCGGTGGTTGTTCCCTCGGTCGCCGGCGCGGTTTCGGTGGTCGCCGGCTGCTTGCCTTGCAACAGCTGTTTCAGGCCGCCGCCCGAGGTGGTGCTTTGCAATATGGCGTGGCCAATCTCCATCGCCATGTGATTGCGGAAGGCCTTGGTGTCATAAGTAACATTGGGCGCGTTCAACGCGCCGCCGATGTTCACGCCAATCGGGGGCACCTGCGGCTGATCGTTCAATTGCAGCTTGCCGGCGGACGCCACCGACCAGTTGGGCAGGCTGACTTTTGCGCCCAAGAGCGCCTTGGCCGCCTCCAATTCAACCACCAGATTGGACAAACCAAGCTCACCATCCTTGGAGGTAACAGTTCCGGCAAAGCCCTTGTGCTTGGTTTGCCCGCCGGCCAATGCGCCGCCGATCAAGGAGCCAAGGCCGCCGGTATCTCTTAAGGTCTTCAGGCCGTTGGCAAGCCTTGGCATGTCAATGCCGCGCACAATACCATCGGAAAGACCGATCTGGGCTTTGCCATCGATGGAGCGCGCCAGATCATAGGGGCTGGCGCCCGCGCCGGAAAAGGCGCCGCTTAAATTCATCGTGCCGGTCACCGCCTTGGTATTTGCCGCCGTGGTCAACGCCTTTTCCATGGAGGCGTTACGAATATCGAATTTCAGATTGAGCGGGCTTTTAGCCGCGCCACCGAAGGCGAAATCAAGCGCCACATCGCCGTCGAACAGCTTGCCGGTGAGCCCATCCACGCGCAGCTGGCCGTTATTCACGACCACTGTCAACTTAGGCTGTTCGAAGCGATAGCCGCGGGCGGTAAGGCTGTCGGCGCGCAACTTTACATTGGCGTCGAACGTTTTCAGCCAAGCCGTGTTGAACGGTTCTTTGGACCAAGGACGCGGCGGCGGCGGTGTGTCTTTTTTCGCTTTATCCGGTTTTGGCGCCGGCTTCATGAAGCGATCAAGCTCAATCGCCCCAGCGCTGAAATCGCCGCTGATCATGGGCCTCGCGCCGGCCAGATTGACGGTGGCCGCGCCATTGATCTTGACCGGCCCGAACTGGCCAGACAAGCCTTTGATATTTAATATTTTTTCACTTCGCGTGATGTCCGTCGCCAAATTCAGCGCGCCCAACGGCTCGGCATCCTCGGCAAAGCCGACGCCGAGCCCGCGCACGAACGCCCGGGCATCCTTGCCGCTGACCTTGACCTTCATCTCATAAGTCATGGCTTCCCCGCCGCGATGGAGGGTGCCGGTGATGGCTGCTTGCCCCCCGGCCACGTCGGCTTTCAGATCAAGATCGAGAGCGGTCGCCGGGCCCTTCAAGGCGCCGCGCAGGGAAACTGGTTTGTCGTCCTGGGGCAAGGGCGCGCGCAGACCCAGTTCCCATTGGCCAATGATCGCCGAGAGAGAATTACCGGCCAGCGTGATGGTGGCGTCCAGCGAGCGGAAGCCTTCCTTGCCCTTCTCCGCCGGCGTCATCGCGCCGACGCCGGAGAACCGCGACGGTCCCAGCGCGCCGGAAGTATTAAAGGCGATGCGGTCGGGCGCGCCATCCAGGGAAAAGGTGACGTCCACCGGACCGCTCTTGACGGCGTTGGGCGGCAACGGCAGCAGCCCGGGCGCGACCCGGTTGGCCTCGGCCAGCGATTGGCCGGAAATTTTACCGCTCAGTTTATAGCGTTGTTTCTCACCTTCGCCGCGCACCGTGCCCGTCATATCGACAGCCAGGCCGGCAAGCGCGGCGGCGCTCAATTTGCGGATGGCAAGACCGCCCTCGGTCATGGACAGATCAACGGCAAGATCGCGTCCCGTCAGCTCCTCGCAGGAAAACTGCCCAATGCGCGCCTTGACGGTCATGGTGGTGAGCGTTTCCGCCTTGGCCTTGGGCGCGGCTGGCGGCGTTGCCGGCTTGGCGGCGTCATCCCCAAATGTGCACGTGCCTTTCGCGACGTAGCCGTCAAGGTTCAAGCGGTCGACGCTAGCGTCAAGGGTGAGGGTCCGCGGCGTGCCGAGGTCATAACGCAGCACGCCCCTGGCCGTGGTGGCGTCCAGCTTCACGGTGGCGTCCTTGGCGATCACCGCCGCTGGGAGAACCGTCAACGCGCCATCGAGAGAGAATGCCTGCAAGCGGTTGGCGCTGACGTCAGCGGGAACCGCCTCCAGCCATTGCAGAAGATCGCGCAGGCTTTTCGACGACATCTTCACCCGGCCATCGAAACGGCGATCGCCATCCCGCGCCAGCGCGCCGGAGACCGTGACGTCGGTGTCGCCAGGCAATCGCAGGTGCGCCCGGCGGATCGTGGTCTCACGCGGCGAGGTGACGATCTTTATCTCTGCCTGCTGCATGCTCTGCCCACGATACCTGATGGCATCCGCCGTCACCTCGATGGGGCCGCTGAAATCGCCGAGATCAAAGGCTTTCAACAAATCGTCCGGGGTCATCGCCGGCGCGTCCTCGGGCTTTGGCGGCAGGGCGGCCAGGATGGCGTCAAGATCGAGGGATGACGCCTTAAGGGCGGCGTTGATGGTGGGCGCGTCGCTTAAGCCCAGGGTCAGGCTGCCGGCAAGCTGGCTTTCGCCCAGCGAGGCCTGCAAATCGGACACCGCGACCTTATCGTCGCCATAGGCGATCTTGCCTTGCGCCTGGAGCGGCTGATCGAAGGCCATGGCCTCCTCCTTGCCGCCGCCGAGTCGCTTCGCGGCCGCCAGCAGCGACGTCAGCTTGTCCGCCTCGGCGGAAAATTCGCCGCTAAATCCAAGGGCGTCTTCCAAGCGAGCGTCGCCATCGAGGCGCACGTCAGCATTGCCCAACCCCAGCTTGGCTTTGACCGGAGCCGCCCCCTTGTCGTCCCGCCGGCCCATTGAAAGATCAAGCTTTATGGGCACGTCGCGGTAGGAGAGCCGCCCCTCGGCATCGAACGGTCCCGCCCTGCCGTCGGCCGACAGGGACAAGTTGATGTCCTTGGCCAGATGGCGCTTGTTGGTCGCCAGATCGACGTAGCTTAACGTACCGTCCTTAATGACGAACCGTTGCAGCGATATGGCGCCGTCCGAAGCTTCCGCCTGCCCCTCTTTCTTGGTGCTGGCAAATTCCCAGTTCTTGCGCCCGTCGGGCAGCACTTCCAGAGCAATAACTGGCTTTACCAGAACGATTTTTTGGACCTCGACCCGGCCAAAAAGCAGCGGCCAGAAGCCGACCCGCACCTCCAGGGCATCCAAGGTCGCCATGTCCTTGGCCTCGCCCGCGGGCAGGTTGGCCAACGCCACCTTCTCGGCGGTCAGCGACGGCATCGGCAGGACGGCGAAGGAAACATCCCCCTCGATGCGCACGTCGCGCCCCGTGGCGGCCTCGGCGACGCTTTCGATCTCGCCGCGGTATTTGTTCCAATCCAGGAAGCTCGGCACGATCAGCGCCGCTGCGATGAGCGCCGCCAGCACCACGCCGGCTATGATGAGACCCTTCCTCAAGCTTTATTGACCTTTGGCGCTGTCCTTGTGTCGACTTGAGAGTAGGCTATAAAGGCTTATGAGGACAATGATGCTAATCAGAATATACGGCAAAACCATGACTGACGCCCGGCATGATCGAGTCTGCGCCCATTACCCTTGAACGGCGCCTGGTGCCGCCGGCCTGGGTTGACCACAACGGTCATATGAACGTCGCTCATTATGCGGCGCTGTTTGATCGCGCGCTGGAGGGCTTTTTCGAGCTGGTGGGTCTGGGCCGCGCCTATGCCGCCGCAAAGGGATCGGCGATGTTCGTGGTGGAGACCCATTTTACCTACCAGCAGGAGCTGCTGGCCGGCGATCCGGTGGCGGTGCGCCTGCAACTCCTTGACCGCGACCGCAAGCGCATCCACTGTTTCATGGAAATGTATCAGGAACGGGATGATTTCCTGGCCGCCACCTCGGAACAGATCGCGGTTCACGTCGACCTTGAAAGCCGTAAAAGCCTGTCGATCCCGACCCACGAGTTGGCGACCCTGACCGCTTATCTGGAAGCCCATCGCCGCATCGCCCGGCCCAAGGAGGTTGGCCACAAGATCGGCATCCGCCGCCGCCGGCCGGTACCGCTGCCGGCGGCAAGCTGACAAACCGGTCGCCCTTGGTTATAAACTCGGCCCCATGCCCGATCCCTTCGATTTAAATGAGCTGGCCACGCCGGCGCGCGATGCTCCCGCCGCCTATCTGGAGACCTTAAACGATCGCCAGCGCCAGGCGGTGGAAGCGCTGGATGGTCCGGTGTTGGTGCTGGCCGGGGCCGGCACCGGCAAGACCCGGGTGCTGACCACCCGTCTGGCCCACCTCCTCGCCACCGGCCGCGCCTATCCGAGCCAGATCCTCGCCGTGACGTTTACCAATAAGGCGGCGCGGGAAATGCAGGAGCGGGTGGGCCGCCTCATCGGCGGCGTGGTCGAGGGCATGCCGTGGCTTGGCACCTTTCATGCCGTGGCGGCGAAAATCCTGCGCCGCCACGCCGAGCTTGTCGGGCTGAAGTCCAATTTCACCATTCTCGACACCGACGATCAGATCAGATTGCTCAAGCAGGTGATCGCCGCCGCCGACCTGGATGACAAGCGCTGGCCGGCGCGCGGCCTTGCCGGCCTCATCGACCAATGGAAAAACCGCGGCCTTACTCCCGATAAAATCGGCGCCGGCGAGGCGCAGCGCTTCGCCGATGGGCGCGGCGCGATGCTTTATAAAGCGTATCAGGAACGCTTGAGAACCTTAAACGCCGTCGATTTCGGCGATCTCCTGCTGCACAACCTGACGATTTTCCAGCAGCACGCGGACGTACTCGCCAACTATCAACGGCGCTTTCGTTATATTCTGGTGGATGAATATCAGGACACCAACATCAGCCAATACTTATGGCTGCGGCTGTTGGCGCAACAGCACCGCAACATCTGCTGCGTCGGCGATGACGATCAATCGATCTACGGCTGGCGGGGCGCGGAAGTGGGCAACATCCTGCGCTTTGAAGCCGATTTTCCCGGCGCCAAGGTGATCCGGCTGGAACAGAATTACCGCTCGACGCCGCAGATTCTCGCCGCCGCCGCCGGGCTCATCGCCGAGAACAAGGGCCGGCTCGGCAAGACGTTATGGACCGAGGCCGGACATGGCGAGAAGGTGATGGTGCGCGGCGTGTGGGACGGCCCGGAAGAAGCCCGCGTGGTGGCGGAAATGATCGAACGTTTGCAGACGCAGGGTCATGACTTGAAGGAAATCGCCGTGCTGGTGCGCGCCGGCTTCCAGACCCGCGAGTTTGAAGACCGGTTCCTCAACATCGGTCTGCCCTATCGCATCGTCGGCGGCCCGCGGTTTTATGAGCGGCTGGAAATCCGCGATGCGCTCGCCTACCTGCGGCTTATTCATCAAGGCGACGATGATCTGGCGTTCGAGCGCATCATCAACACGCCCAAACGCGGCCTTGGCCCGGCGGCGTTGCAAGCGCTGCACATCGCCGCCCGCGCCGGCCAGATGCCGCTCCTGCGCGCCGCCCAGGCGCTCCTTGAAACCGAGGACTTAAAACCGGCCGCGCGTCGGGCGCTGGGACAATTCGTTGCCGACATTGAGCGCTGGCGCGGTCTGATGGAGGCGGTCAGCCACATCGAACTCGCCGAAACGGTGCTGGAAGAATCAGGCTACATCGCCCTATGGCGCGAAGACCGCTCACCGGAAGCGCCGGGGCGATTGGAAAACCTCGCCGAGCTGGTGCGGGCCATGAGCGCCTTCGAGAACCTGGGCGGATTCTTGGAGCACGTCAGCCTGGTGATGGAAAACAACGAAGGCGGCGGCGACGATAAGGTCAGCGTCATGACCTTGCATGCGGCGAAAGGATTGGAATTCAACACCGTGTTCCTGCCCGGTTGGGAAGAAGGCGTGTTTCCCAATCAGCGGGCGCTGGATGAAGGCGGCGCGCCGGCCTTGGAGGAAGAGCGTCGGCTAGGCTATGTCGGCCTTACCCGCGCGCGGCGACGGGCGATCATTCTCCATGCCGCCAATCGGCAAGTGTTCGGCAAATGGCAATCGAGTCTGCCGTCGCGCTTCATCGATGATCTGCCGACGGAGCATGTGGTTCATGAAGGCGGCGCCGGGCTTTATCGCGGCCGCGTCAAGACCTGGGAACAGGAAGCGCCGGATGAACACTTGATGGCCTGGACCGCGCCGCGCCGCCGGCCGACGATGACCGAGCCGACGCCGCGCCGCGCGCCGGCGCTTGAAGGTCCGACGTATCGTGTCGGCGAACGAGTGTTTCACGAAAAGTTCGGTTACGGCACGGTGCGCACGGTGGACGGCAACAAGCTGGAAATTGAATTCGAGCACGGCGCGCCGAAGCGCGTCATGGCCAGTTTCGTGCGGGCGGCGTGACGGTGCAGGAAATCCACACCTGGAAGGTATCGCTGACCGTTGCCGAAGCGATGGCGCCGGCGGCGGAAGAGGCGCTGAGCGCATTGGGCGGCGAGGATCATCCGCCCACCTTCGCCTCGTTCGAGGCCGACGAGAAAGGCTATGTCTGGACGGTGGAAGCCTACTACTTCGGCAACGCGCCCGAAGAACAAGCCATAGACAATGCTTTGCAAGCTTTTGGCGCGTCATGGTCGCTGACGCCGGTCGAAGACGCGGATTGGGTTGGCCAATCCCTGCGTCTGTTGGCGCCGGTGCGGGTTGGCCGCTTCTTCGTGCACGGCCGCCACGACGCCGATAAAATCCCGCCGTTTGCCGCGCCCTTGGAAATCGAGGCCGGGCAAGCCTTCGGCTCCGGCAACCATGAAACCACGCAAAGCTGCCTGGCCGCCATTGATTGGCTGCGCGATAGAGCATCGCCAAAGCTCGTGTGGGACGTGGGCTGCGGTTCCGGCATTCTCGCCATCGCCATGGCCAAGGTATGGCGCAGAGCGCGCGTCATCGCCAGCGACATTGACCCCATCGCAGTGCGCGTGGCGCGGCAGAACGCCGGCATCAACCGCGTCGCCGCCATCGGGCGTCCGATCATGCCCGGCCGCATCGCCTTCATCACCGCCGCCGGGCTGGCTGCGCCGCAAGTTGCCGGCTGCAAGCCCGATCTTCTGGTCGCCAATATTCTTCTCAATCCGCTGATCAAGCTTGCCCCCGCCATCGCCGCCAGTTTGACGCCTGATGGCGTCATGGTGCTTTCAGGAATTTTGCAAAAGCAGGAGGCGGCGCTGATGGCTGCCTATCGCGGCCAAGGATTCTTTTTGCTCAAACGCTTCCGCCGCAACGGCTGGAGCGCGCTGGTGCTTACGCGGTAAGTCTCTGATCACCTCACCCAACCCTCTCCTCAAGGAGAGGGCTTTATTCCCTTCTCCTTGGAGGAGAAGGTGCGCGAAGCGCGGATGAGGTGACAGTTTATGCAGATCGTTCCAGGATCGCCATCCAGGCGTCTTCGTCGATCACCGTTACGCCCAATGCTTGCGCCGTCTTCAACTTCGAACCTGCGCCGGGGCCGGCGATCACTAGATCGGTTTTCGCCGATACCGAACCCGCGACTTTCGCGCCCAGCGCTTCCGCCCGCGCCTTGGCTTCGTTGCGGCTCATGCCTTCGAGGTTGCCGGTGAATACCAATGTCTTGCCGCTAATTTCCGACGCCTTCGCCTGGAAAACATAAGGCTCGACCGTCACTTCGCGCAACAAATCATGAACCACATCGCGATTGTGCTTTTCGCCAAAAAAATCCTCCAGCGCCTGCGCCACCACCGGACCGATGCCGGAAATGGATTGCAGCTCCTGCCGTCCTTCTTCGGTCTTGAGGGCGTGGAAGAGCGCATTGAACGTGCCATAGGCCTTGGCCAGATCGCGCGCCGTCACCTCGCCCACATGGCGAATGCCCAGCGCGTAAAGAAAGCGATCAAGAGCAATCGTTCGCCGCGCCTCGATGGCCTTTAACAAATTAGCCACCGACTGCTTGCCCCATCCTTCGCGCTGCTCCAGGTCGGCCTTGTGCTCACCCAAACGGAAAATATCGGCCGGGCTTTCAATCAATTTGTCGGTCCAGAAGGCGACGATGTGCTTTTCCCCCAAGCCCTCGATATCAAAGGCGTTGCGCGATACGAAATGCCGCAAGCGCTCCACCCGCTGTTCAGGGCAAATAAGGCCGCCGGTACAACGCCGCGCCACTTCGCCTTCCTCGCGCACCGCATGGCTGCCGCATGCCGGGCAGACGTGGGGAAATTTATAGGGCTTGGCGTCGCGCGGCCGCTTTTCCTGCACAAAACCCAGAATTTGCGGGATCACATCGCCGGCGCGCTGCACGATCACCGTATCGCCGATGCGGATATCCTTGCGCTCGATTTCATCCTCGTTGTGAAGCGTCGCGTTCGACACCATGACGCCGCCCACCGACACCGGCTGCAATTTCGCCACCGGCGTCAACACGCCGGTGCGCCCGACTTGAATATCAATATCGAGCAATTTGGTAGCGGCTTTTTCAGCGGAAAACTTGTGGGCGATGGCCCAGCGCGGCGCGCGGGCGACAAACCCCAGACGCGCTTGCAGATCAAGACGATCGACCTTGTAGACCACGCCGTCGATATCGTAATCAAGGCTGGCGCGCTTTTCTTCGATGTAACGATAGCGCGCCAAAACCTCCGCCTCCGTTTTACATACCTTGATCAGCGGATTGACGATAAAGCCCCACCTGCCGAATGCCTCCAGCACGCCGCTGTGGGTCTTTGCCGGCAGCGCGCTCGCCTCTCCCCAGCCATAGGCGAAAAACTTCAAGGGCCGCGACGCGGTGATGCTCGGGTCCAATTGGCGCAGACTTCCCGCCGCCGCATTGCGCGGATTGGCGAATATCTTTTCTCCCTTTTCCGCCTGTCGCTCGTTCAATTTTAGGAACGCCGATTTCGGCATATAGATTTCACCCCGCACCTCCACGACGTCGGGCGAATCCTTGCCATGCAGTTTTTCCGGAATTTCCTTGATGGTGCGCACATTGCGGGTGACGTCTTCCCCTTCGCTGCCATCGCCCCGGGTCGCCGCCTGTATGAGGACGCCGCTTTTGTACCGCAGATTGATGGAAAGGCCGTCGATCTTCGGCTCCACGGCGAAGGCGATCTCGGCGGCGGCGTCAAGCTTCAAAAACCGGCGGATGCGATCGACAAAATCATGAATGTCGTCGTCAGCGAAGGCATTGCCAAGGGAGAGCATCGGCACAGCGTGCTTGACTTTGGCGAAACGCCCCGATGGCCGCGCCCCCACTTGATGCGACGGGCTGTCCTTGCGGATGAGCTCGGGAAACCGCGCCTCGATCGCCGCGTTGCGATGCCATAGCGCATCGTATTCGGCATCGCTGATTTCCGGCGCATCCTCCTGATAATAAAGCTTGTTGTGGTGGGCGATTTCCTTGGCCAGCCGTTCCAGTTCTGCGGCCGCTTCCAAGGGCGTCAGCTTTTCCACCGGCGTTTGCTTGTGAGCGGCTTTCGTCATGGCGTCTCTCACCGCTGCATCAGCCGGGCCGCCGCCGCCCGCGCCTCGTCGGTAACCTTAGCGCCGGCCAGCATGCGGGCGATCTCTTCCTGGCGCGCGTCCCGATCCAGGGCCGCCACCTCGGTCACCGCTTGCTGTCCGGAAGCGGCGGCGCGCAGCCGTTTCAAAATCCGCCAATGATGTTCGCCGGCGGCCGCCACCTGGGGCGAATGGGTCACCACCAGCACCTGAGCATTGCGGGCAAGCCGCGCCAGACGCTCGCCCACCGCGTCGGCCACCGCGCCGCCGACGCCGCGATCCACCTCGTCAAACACCAACGTGGGCGCTGAACCGCGCGCCGCCAGCACCACCTTGAGCGCCAGGATGAAGCGCGACTGTTCGCCGCCTGAGGCGATTTTCATCAACGGGCCCGATGGCGCGCCGGGATTGGTCGTCACCTCGAATTCCACCCGCTCGCCGCCCTCGGCGCTCCACTCGGCCTCGGGCAGGTGGTCGATACGGGTGAAAAACCGCGCCTTCTCCAGCTTTAACGGCCGCAGTTCCTTGTTGACGGCGGCATCGAGCGCGGTTGCGGCGCGGCGGCGACGATCGCGCAAACGCGCGGCCGCGTCGATGAATGCGGCGCGGGCCTGCCGTTCGGCTTTTTTCAGAACATCCAGCCGCTCGGCGCCCTGATCCAGGGAGCGAAGCTCGTCCGCCATGCGCTGCGCCAGCGCCGGCAGATCATCGACCTGCACCTGATGCTTGCGCGCCGCGGCGCGCAGGCTGAACAGTCGTTCCTCGACCCGCTCCAATTCGGTAGGATCTGCGCCGATGGCCGCCAACGCTTCTTCCAGGAGCGCGATGGCCTCGGCGGCCTCCACCGCCGCCCGCTCCAGGGGAGCCAGCACCGGGGCGACAATCTCTCCCGCCGCGCCGGTCATCCGCTCCAGCCGCCGCAACGCGCCGCGCAGTGCCGCATCCGCGCCATGGTCGCGGGTCAGGTCACTGAGGATTTCATGTAAGCTCCCCCGCAGCTTCTCCCCTTGCTGCAACAGGGTGCGGCGGGCGGATAGGCGCGCCTCCTCCCCCGCCACTGGCGCCAGTTCGGCAAGCTCGTTTACGGCAAAACGCAGGAACTCCTCCTCGGCCCGCGCGGCGTTTAACTTGCTTTCCTCCGCCGTTACCGCATCGGCGGCGGCGCGCCACTGGACATGGACCCGCCGCACACCCGCCGCCGCCTCATCCAGTCCGCCATAGGCATCGAGGAGTCGGCGGTGGGCGGCCGGGTTCAGAAGCCCCCGATCATCGTGCTGGCCATGGATTTCCACCAACAGATCGCCCAGATCGCGCAGCAGGCCGACGCCCACCGGCGCGTCATTGACAAAAGCCCGGCTGCGGCCGTCGGCGTCCAGAATACGGCGCAGGATGAGCGGCTCGCCGGGGTCAATCTCCAGGCCCTGATCGCGGATGATATCCCACGCCGCATGGCTCGGGCCTGGCTCAAAAACGGCGCTGACCGCCGCCCGCTCGGCGCCGGCGCGAATGAGCGCGCGGTCGGCGCGGCCGCCCAGCGCCAGTCCCAAGGCATCAAGCAGAATGGATTTCCCGGCGCCGGTCTCGCCGGTCAGCACGCTCAAGCCGGGTGAGAAGGTCAGCTCCAGCCGGTCGATCAGGACAATATCCTTTATCGACAGCGCGCCGAGCATGGTCAGGCCTCGTCTGTGCGTGGTCCTAAAAGATCGTATCCCACATCTGGCCAAACCACGAACGCTCGCGCTGCGCGCCTTGCAGTTTTGTATTGGTCAGAAGGGCGTAACTGTACTTGTACCACTTGCTGCCCGGGTAGTTTTCACCCAGGACGGCGCCGGCGGCCTGCGCTTCCTCGATCATGCCGAGGGCGAGGTAGGATTCAACCATGCGATGCAACGCCTCGGGCGCGTGGGTGGTGGTCGGGTATTTTTCCACCACCGTGCGGAAGCGGATGGCGGCCCCCAGATGCTCCGTCGTGCGCTGATAGAAACGGCCGATTTCCATTTCCTTGCCAGCCAGATGGTCATGGGTCAGCTCGATCTTGAGGCGGGCGTCCTGGGCATAATCGGATTGCGGAAAGCGGCGCACCACTTCGCCCAGCGCGTTGAGCGCCTGCTCGGTCATCTTCTGATCGCGGCCGACATCGGAGATTTGCTCATAATAGCACATGGCGATCAAATAGTAGGCGTAAGGTGCATCCTTGTTGCCGGGATGGAGCGCCAGAAAGCGCTCGGCGGCCAGGATCGCATCCTCATATTTGTTCGCCATATAATAAGAGTAGGCCGACATCAGCTGCGCCCGCCGCGCCCATGCCGAGTAGGGATGCTGGCGCTCTACCTCATCAAACGCCACGGCGGCGTTGCGGTATTCGCCATCATCCACATAGTTGCCGGCGATATTATAGAGCGTCGAGACGTCACGCTCCTGATATTCATCCTTCGACTTGCTGCTGCAGGAGGCTAACGCCAGCGCAAGAAGCGCCGCCGCCGCCACACGCACCGATCGGCTGCCCGATCGCCAAAAAATTCCACCGACCACTGAACCGCCCATGACTGATCTGCGTATACCCTTCGATAAACCTTGGAGCGAACTATCTAGATATCTATTCCCGAGCTAAGCGGATTGAGCATGCACCCGAACATATTTTGTGCTACTCGTTGCCACAGCCCGACGTCGTTCTCGCCTTGGCGGCGACGGCGACGACGGATAACGCGGGAAAGAACCTTGACCCGTTCGACCCGATTCGAAACCCCCAAAGGCCCCGGATCGGGCAGAGAAGATACCCTATAACGTCTTACAAGCAAACAATAGCAGTCCGTTGGAGCAGTGCGATGACCGAACCTAAATCCAAGAGCGGCCGTCCGGCCGGCAAAAAGGCCCCGCAAGCGGCCCCCAAGGCGGCTGGCGGCCGCCGCCGCGGCGCGCGGCAGAGCCCCTTTGCCAAAAAAGTCGACGTGCATGTCGGCGACCGGCTGCGGCAGCGCCGCAGCATGATGGGTTATACCCAAGAGTCCCTGGCCCACCTCCTCAATCTTTCCCACCAGCAGGTGCAAAAATACGAAACCGGCGCCAACCGCATCAGCGCCGGCCGGCTTTATGAGCTGGCGAAGACCTTGGGCGTCACCATCGGCTACTTCTTTGAAGGCTTCGATGAGGAAATGCCGGCCGGCGAACCCAAGCACGGCGGCACCAATCGCTCGGCGATCGAGGTGGCGCAAAACTTCGCCGAGATCAAGGATCCGGCTGTCAAATCGACGCTTTCCAGCCTGGTCAAGATGCTGGCCAGCCACGAGCGCGAACGCGAAATGGCCAAGGCCGCGCCGCAACGTAAGCGCGCCTGAGCACCTATATCATTTGCATACAAATAGTTAGCGGCCCGGGTTGGGGAACCCGGGCCGCTGGCGTCTACAGCGGGTAGTAGAGATAGCGCGCCGTCAGTTGGCCTGGCGGCGCAAAAAGGTCGGGATGTCGAGCTGGTCGGCTGCTTTCGTCCGACCGCCGCCGGAGACCCGATCGCCGGCGGTCAGGCGCGCCGATGATGCCGCCGCAACGGCCGGCTCCCGACGTTCCACGGTGACCGTGATTCGAGGCTCCGCCGCCTCCGATCGGAACAGGTCAGGAGCCTGATCCGCGTCCGTCGGTCGACGGCTGCGGCCAGTCATGCGCTCAAACCAGGACGGCGCCTTCTTTTCAGGCTGAGATGCGGCAGCCGCCACCGCCTCCATCACCGGCTCGGCCTCGGCCAAACTCTCCACCGCGGGACGACTCAACTCCAGAGGCGCCGGGGCGATGAAAAGATCGTCGCTGACCGCGTCTTCCGCCGCGATCTCGACCCGAGCCGCCGCCGGCTCGCTGACCGGCTCAGCGGTGGTAATGCTGGTGACCGCGCGCTCCACCAGCGAAGCTTTATCGATGGTCGCCATCCGCTGCTCGATGGTTGCGCGCAAGTCCAGCGCCGCCACACCCGAATCGATGCCGGTGGCCACAACCGACACCCGCATCCGGCCATTGAGCGAATCATCCAACGCCGATCCGACCAGAATGTTGGCGTCGGCGTCCACTTCGGCCCGAATACGGTTTGCCGCTTCATCTACCTCGAACAGCGTAAGGTCCATGCCGCCGGTGATGTTGATCAGCACCCCTTTAGCACCCCTCATAGATACTTCGTCGAGGAGCGGGTTGGAAATCGCCGCTTCGGCGGCTTCCAGGGCGCGATTCTCCCCTTCCGCCTCGCCGGTGCCCATCATCGCCTTGCCCATTTCGCTCATTACCGTGCGCACGTCGGCAAAGTCGAGATTGACGAGGCCGGGCATGATCATCAGGTCGGTCACGCCGCGCACGCCGGAATGCAGCACCTCGTCGGCCATCATGAAGGCGTCGGCAATGGTGGTCTTCTCGGTGGCGATGCGGAACAGGTTCTGATTGGGAATGATGATCAAGGTATCGACGAACTTCTGCAGCTGGGTGATGCCTTCCTCGGCCAGCCGCATGCGCTTGGCGCCTTCAAACTGGAACGGTTTCGTCACCACGCCAACCGTCAGGACGCCTTTCTCACGGATAGCCTCGGCGATGATCGGCGCCGCGCCGGTGCCGGTGCCGCCGCCCATGCCGGCGGTGATGAACACCATGTGGCTGCCGGTGACGTGCTCCATGATTTCAGCCAGGCTTTCCTCGGCCGCCGCACGGCCGACGTCGGGCCGCGCGCCGGCGCCGAGGCCCTGGGTAAGATGCGCCCCCAACTGAATGCGCCGGGAAGCCGCGGAGTGCAGCAACGCCTGAGCATCGGTGTTGGCGGCGATGAAATCTACGCCCTGTAAATTGGCGCGGATCATGTTGTTGACCGCATTGCCGCCGGCGCCCCCAACGCCGATGACGGTAATGCGCGGCTTGAGCTCGGTCAGCTCGGGTAAGCTTAGTGATATTGTCATGCTATTCTCCACTACCCCTGTGTCTATGGTCTGGTACTCAACACTAAGAACGTTACGCCGCGCTTAGAAATTATCGCGCAGCCAGCGGCCGACGCGCGCCAAGCGGCCCTGCGGTTCGCGGGCCGCCGGACGGGCGTAGGCTTCAATGGGTCCGCTGGTGGCGTAGATCAGCACGCCCACCGCGCTTGCAAACGCCGGACCCTGAGTCAGATCCGCCAGCCCGCTGACGCCGGAGGGCTGGCCGATCCGTACCCGTTTGTCGAGAATGCGGCCGGCAAGGTCACGCACGCCCGAAAGTTGCGAGGCGCCGCCAGTAAGCACCAGACGGCGGCCGGCGAGCTTGTCGAAGCCGCTGTCGACCAGGCGGTCGCGGACAAGCTCGAAGGTTTCTTCGATGCGCGGCCGGATGATGCCGACCAGCATGGAGCGCGGAATGCGGGTGGCGCTGTCGCCATCCGCTTCGCCAAGTTGCGGCACATCGATCACTTCGCGATCATCCGCCGGACCGGCGAGCGCACTGCCGTAGAGCGTCTTCATCCGCTCGGCGTGAGCGATGGGCGTCAACAGGCCGCGGGCGATGTCGTTGGTCACATGATGGCCGCCAACTGGCACGACATCGGTAAAGACCAGCGCGCCATCAAGAAAGACCGCGATCGATGTGGTGCCGCCGCCCATGTCGACGACAATGGTGCCCAGGGCTTTTTCATCTTCCACCAGCGTGGCCAAGCCCGAGGCGTAAGGTGCGGCGACCAGCCCCGCCACCTTCAGATGACCGCGGTTGACGCAGGCTTCCAGATTGCGCACCGGTCCCGGCGCTGCGGACACCAGATGCATATTCAAACTCAAGCGGTCGCCGATCAGCCCGCGCGGATCGCGCACCCCTTCGGCGCCATCGACACTGAAGGCAACCGGCATGGCGTGAATGATGTCGCGGCCATCGGCGTCATAGCCGGCGCGGCCATGATCGAGCGCGTGCTGCATATCCACCTGGCCGATTTCATGACCGGCCACCGAGACGTCAACCGTCACCGTCTCTGATGCAAGATCGCCGCCGGTAACCGCCACATAAGCCGAGTCCACCGCCAAGCCCGCCATGCGTTCGGCGGTATCCACGGCGGCGCGGATGGAGGTTTCGGTTTCCTCCATGTCGACCACCACCCCGGACTTGATGCCGGTGGAGACCTGATGGCCGATGCCGATGACGCGAAAGCCGCCATCTTCGGTCAGCCGCGCAATGAAGCAGCAAACCTTGGTCGACCCCACATCAAGCGCAGCTATTATTTTATCGCGATGCGCAGCCATGATTATACGCGTCCCCCTTTGACGCCGGCAGCAGCCTCCAGCTTCCGGCGATGCACTTCCTCCGCCGTCAACCGCAGAATCAGCCGGTCGGGCTGACGCAAATCGACGATCTGTATCTCCCGCTCCAGAATGCGGTGCTGCGACTGCAACTGCGCCAGCCGCCGCCACGCCAGCGCTTCGCCGCCGTCAGGCAGGCGCACCCGGACGCCATTCTTGAACACCACGTCCCACCGCCGATCAGCGACGCGCACCGCCGCCTGCATGTGGCGATAAAGATCCGGCTCGGCGCGCAAGATCGGCGCCAGGCGCGCCGCGGCGCGCTCCGCGCCGACGCCCACCACCTGCGGCAAATCGGCAAACTCGGCAAGGCCGGCAGTGGTGATCACCGCGCCTTCGTCATCAATGAGCGCCAACAGACCCTGCTGCTGCCATATCGCGATGGGCTTGCGTTCGGTGATCTGCACCCGCAGATGATTGGGCAGCTCGCGGGCCACCACCACCGACTTCACCCAGCCGATCATGGCCACCCGGGTGCGGATCTCATCAATGTCGACGGCAAAGATCGGCGTCCCCGGCGGCACCGCCACCGCCTCAAGAATGTCGGCGCGGCTGAGGCGCTGCAAGCCGCTGACCGCCACTTCGTCGATGACAAGGCCGGTCTTGATGGCCTGCGTATTGATCTGCTTGCTCACCCTGCCAACCATGTCGGCGATGGCGCCGCTTTGCCAACCGATCAAGGCGGCGCAAGCGATCACGCCGATCACCGCCGGCACGGCGATGCGGCGCACCTTCTGCACCCGGCGGCGACGGACCAGCGTCGCCTCGCGCTCGCCGCGGCGGGGCGCTGCCTCGGCCTCCCTTGAGGCGCGCGCCGAGGATGTCCGTGACCGGGGGCCGAAGCCGAGATCGCGTTCCGCTTTCATCGCTGCACCCCCGCGTCATCAACCAGCCAAGCCACCAGGTTGGCGAAGGAAATGCCCTTGTGGGCGGCGATTTCCGGCACCAAGGACAGCGGCGTCATGCCGGGTTGGGTGTTGGTTTCCAGGATATAGAATTCATCTTCCGCCTCATGATAGCGGAAGTCCGAGCGCGTCACGCCACGGCAGCCCAAGACACGGTGCGCCCGCTCGGCATAGTCGAGCACCCGATCATAGGCCTTGGCGGCAAGCGGCGCCGGCATCACATGCACCGCCAAACCCACCGTGTACTTCGCGGCGTAATCATAGAACCCCGATTTGGGGCGAATCTCGATGGCGCCCAACGCCCGGCCATCCATTACCGCCACCTGAATCTCGCGCCCCGGAATGTAGCGCTCCACCAGCACCCGCGCCGGCGTGTCGGATAAATCCCAGTCGTCGCCCGGCTGCACGATGTGCACGCCAACGCTGGAGCCTTCATTCAAGGGCTTGACCACGAACGGCCGCGCCATCGGCTCTGCTTGCAAGAGATCATCGCGGCTGAGCACCCGGCCTTCGGCGCAGGGAATGCCGACGCCGGCGAACAGATGTTTGGCCACCGGCTTATCCATGGCCACCGCCGAGGCCAGGACGCCAGAATGGGTGTAGGGGATATTGAGAATTTCCAGCAACCCTTGGATCGCGCCGTCCTCGCCCCAGCGGCCATGGAGCGCATTGAACGCCACGTCTGGCTTGAGGCGCGCCAGCACGGCAGCGATATCGCGCTGAACGTCAATTTCGCTGACGCTAAACCCAAGCTCGCCCAGCGCCTTGGATACCGCCTTGCCGCTGACCAGCGAGACCTCGCGTTCGGCCGACCAGCCGCCCATCAGCACCGCGATATGACGCCCTTTCGTCATGCGCCGCGCCTCCCGATGACGGGCCGCCCGATGATGCGGATTTCCCAGTGCAGGTCGACGCCGCTCGTCGCCCGCACCCGCCGGCGCACTTCCTCGCCCAAGGCTTCAATGTCGGCTGCCGTGGCGTTGCCAGTGTTGAGGAGGAAGTTACAATGCTTTTCCGACACCTGCGCGCCGCCGACGCGCAACCCGCGACAGCCGGCGGCATCGATGAGCTGCCAAGCCCGCGCGCCTGGCGGGTTTTTGAAGGTGCTGCCGCCGGTGCGGGTGCGCAACGGCTGGCTGTCTTCCCGCGCGGCGTTGATTTCTTCCATGCGCGCGGCGATGGCGGCGGGATCGTCGGGCGTGCCGGCAAATTCTCCGGCAAGGAAAATCACATCCTCCGCCACCTTGGTGTGGCGATAGGCAAAGCCCATGTCGGCGGCGGCAAGGCGCAGCCGTTGTCCGCTCCGGGTAACAGCGTCGGCGGCGAGAAAGACGTCGGCAACCTCGCGGCCATACGCCCCGGCATTCATGCGCAGCGCGCCGCCGATGGTGCCGGGAATGCCGCGCAGGAATTCCAGGCCGGCCAGACCGGCATCGCGAGCAAAGGCGGCAACGCTGACGTCGCTCGCCCCGGCGCCGGCGATCACCGCATTGTCGCGGCGCTTGATGTCGCGGAAGGCGCGGCCCAGGCGAATGACCACGCCATCGACGCCGCCGTCGCGCACCAAGAGATTGGAGCCAAGACCGATCACCGTTACCGGCACATCGGACGGACAGGCCGCCAGAAACGCCGCCAGATCGTCGGCATCCTCCGGCGTGAACAGAACTTCCGCCGGACCGCCGACGCGAAACCAAGTCAGTTCGGCAAGGCTCGCGTTCGCCTCAAGCGGACCGCGCGTCGTCGGCAAGCGGTCAAGGAGGGTTTCGGCGATGCGGCTGGCCGCCATCATGCGCGCCCTCCCACCGTTTTCTTGTCGCCGATCCGGGCGGACAACTGTTCCGGCAGCGCATAGGCCCAGGCCGAAATGGAGCCCGCGCCCAGGCAGATCACGGCGTCGCCGGCGCCGGCTTCCGCCGCCACCATCTCGGCCAGCGCCTCGGGGCCGGGCAACGGCAACACCCGGCGATGGCCGCGAGCGCGTAAGCCCTCGACAAAAGAGTCGCGGTCGATGCCGGCGATCGGTTCCTCGCCGGCCGTGTAGACGTCGGCGACGATCACCGTATCGGCGTCGTTAAAGCAGGTGCAGAATTCCTCGAAAAGATTCTTCAGCCGGGTGAAGCGGTGCGGCTGCACCACCGCAACGATCCGGTTGGCGTAGGCCTGCCGCGCCGCTTTTAAAACCGCCGCAATTTCCACCGGATGATGCGCGTAGTCGTCGATTATACTGATACCACTCACTTCGCCGACCTTGGTGAACCGACGCTTGACGCCGGCGAAACCGGCGAACGCCTGCTTTACTATATCGTCGGCGATTCCCATTTCAACAGCTACGGCGATAACCGCCAAAGAATTTTGCACGTTATGCACGCCGGGCATCGGTAAAATCAGACCTTCGATGCGGCGAATGTTGTCGGTCTGGCGATCGCGTATTTCCACATCATAGCGGGCGCAGCCATTGGTAAAGCCGAGGTTTACTCCCCGCACGTCCGCCTGCGGACTGAAGCCATAGGTAACGATGCGGCGATCGATGACGCGGCCGATTAGCGCTTGCACTTCCGCATGGTCGATGCACAGCACGGCAAAACCGTAAAACGGCACGTTTTCCACGAAGCGCAGGAAAGCGGCTTTCTCGGCCTCGAAGTCGCCATAGAAATCCAGATGCTCGGGGTCGATATTGGTCACCACCGCGATGGTCGATGGCAGCTTGACGAAGGTGCCGTCGGATTCGTCGGCCTCCACCACCATCCAATCGCCGCTCCCCAGTCGCGCATTGGTGCCATAGGCATTGATGATGCCGCCGTTGATCACTGTCGGATCATAGCCGGCGCTATCGAACAGCGCCGCCATCATCGAGGTGGTGGTGGTCTTGCCGTGGGTGCCGGCCACCGATACGCACCATTTCAGGCGCATCAGCTCGGCCAGCATCTCAGCGCGGCGCACGATGGGGGTAAGCTGAGCGCGGGCGGCGACAAGTTCCGGGTTGTCGGCCTTGATCGCCGTTGACACCACCACCACTCGCGCCTCGCCGAGGTTTTCCGCCTTATGGCCGATGGCAACCGGCACGCCCAGGGCGCGCAGGCGCTTGACATTGGCGTTTTCCGAAATGTCGCTGCCTTGCACGTCATAACCGAGGTTGTGCATGACTTCGGCGATGCCGCTCATGCCGATGCCGCCGATGCCGACAAAGTGAATGCGTCCGATTTGAAATGGCACGCGAGTCATGGCCGCCCTCCGGTCATGGCCAAGCCATGATCCCGCTCCGGCAGCGGCAGAATGTCCAACGGGCCGAACGCCACCACCACTTGCTCCACCAGATCGGCCAGCGCCGCCGCGGCGTCGACGCGGCCAACCGCTGCGGCGGCCCTGGCCGCTTGTTCCAGCTTGTGCGGATTGCGGGCGAAATTCTGCATCAACTTCGCCACGGATGGGGGCGTAAAATCATCTTGCCGGATCACCCACGCGCCGCCCGCCGCCACCAGTTCCTGGGCGTTCGCCCATTGGTGATCGTCGGTGGCGGTGGGCAACGGCACCAGAATCGACGGCCGCCCGGCGGCGCTCAGTTCGGTAACGGTGGAAGCGCCGGCGCGCGCGATCACCAGATGGGCGTCGGCCAGCCGTTGCGGCAAGTCATCAAGAAAGGCGGCCGTTTCCACCCGCACCTTGGTCGCCGCGTAAGCGGCGCGCACCGCCGGCATGTCCTCCTCCCGGCATTGCTGCACCACGCTCAAGCGCTGCTGCGCCGCGCGCGGCAGCGCGGAGATCGCCGCCGGCACCACCTCGCTTAAAATTTGCGCGCCCTGGCTGCCGCCGATCACCAACAGCCGGAACTCGCCATCGGCTTCGGGCGGAGCGTAGGCGGAGCCGGAGAGCGCCGCCACCGCGCGACGAATGGGATTGCCGGTGACCACCACGTATTGGCGATCGGCGGATGGACGACGCTCCGTCTCCTCGAATGATAACGCCACCGCCGCCGCCAGGCGGGACAGAAAGCGGTTGCTGCGGCCGAACACGGCGTTTTGCTCATGAAGGCAGAGCGGAATGCCGAGGAGTGCCGCCGCCAATCCCGTCGGCAGCGACGGATAGCCGCCGAAGCCGACAACACAGGCCGGATGGGTCCGGCGCAGGATGCCGATCGCCTGAACGGTGCTCAGGAGCATGCTCCAGACGCCAAGCAATCGACCAATAACACCGCCCTGCAATCTCGCGCTGTTCAGGTCGTGCACCGGCAGGCCGGGAAAGAGATGGGCGTACCGCAGGCCGCGCCAATCGGTTACCAGCATCGGACGGTGGCCGCGCCGCGCCAGCTCCACCGCCAAGGCATGCGCCGGTATGACATGACCGCCGGTGCCGCCGGCAGCCAGCGCGATGGCATAGCGCCGGCGCATCATGCGCGCCTCCTGGGGATCGGCCGGGCCGGCCCGTAGTTCTGCTGCCGGCACAGCGCCAGGATCATGCCCATGGTGACGCCGATGGCGAGCATGGAGGAACCGCCATAGCTGACGAACGGCAGCGTCATGCCCTTACTGGGCAGCACCGCGAGATTAACGCCGATGTTGATGTAAGCCTGCAGGCCGAACTGCATCAACAGCCCCGAGGTGGCCAGAAACACGAAGGGATCATGTTCCTTCATGAGGTTAACGAGGCCGCGCACCACGATGACGGCGAACACCAACAACAGACCCAGGCAAACCACCACCCCGAACTCCTCGCCGGCCACCGCGAAAATAAAATCGGTGTGCGCATCCGGCAGCACCCGCTTGACCAGGCCTTCCCCCGGGCCGCGTCCGAACAGGCCGCCGGTGCGAAAAGCGTTCAAGGCGGTGTCGATCTGATAGGTATCGCCGGTTGAGGGGTCGAGGAAGCGGTCAATGCGGCTGGCCACATGGGGCAGAAACACATAAGCGGCGATCACGCCAAAGACGCAGGCGATGCCGCAGCCAAGAACCCAGATCATCGGCAGGCCGGCGAGAAAGAACTGACCAAGCCAGACCAGGGTGATGAGAATGGTCTGGCCGATATCGGGTTGCAGCACCAGCGAAGCCGCCACCGCCAGATAAAGGGCAATGGCGATCTTGCGGCCGGGGAAGCTCGGCTCGCGCATCTGCTCGGAAAACATCCAGGCGCACACCACCACGAAGGCGGGCTTTAAAAACTCCGAGGGTTGCAGGGTGAAGCTGGCGATCGGCAGCCAACGCTGCGAGCCCTTGATTTCCGGCCCCACGAACGCGGCGGCCAGCACCAGGCTTAAGCAGATCGGCAGCATGACGACGGCGATGCGCCGCACCGATTTCGGCGAGGCCAGCGAGATGGCGAACATGATGCCCAACGTGATCGCCAGATAGACCACCTGCCGTTCGGCGAAATGGAAAGAATTAAGTCCCAGCCGTTCGGCCACGGCAACGCTGGCGCCAATGGTCAACAGCAGGCCCGAGCCGATGAGGATGAACAGGCTCAACAACAGCCAGCGGTCCACCGTCCACCACCATTGGCCGAGAAGACTGCGATCGGTGCGGGTGAATGGCGCCATCAGCGTCCCTCCCCGGCAAATGCCAGTTCGGTATGCGCCACAACGCGTCCGACCAGTTCCTTGAAGGTCCGCCCGCGCGCCTCATAGTCCGAGAACTGATCGAACGAGGCGCAGGCCGGCGACAAGAGCACCGTTGACGGCGCGCCGTCCTTCAAGGCATCGGCATGGGCCATGGCCACCGCCGCGCCAAGATCGCCAGCGATTACATGATCGACCGTACCATTTAAGGAAGCGGCGAAATCCCTGGCCGCCTCGCCGATGAGATAAGCACGGCGAATGCGCGGAAAGAACGGCGCCAGCGCCGACAAATCAGTGGTCTTAGGTCTGCCGCCGGCGATCCAGTAGATCCGTTCGAAGGTGGCGAGCGCCTTTGACGCGGCATCGACATTGGTGGCCTTGGAGTCGTTGATAAATTCTATGTTTCCCACCATCGCCACGCGCTCGATGCGGTGTTCAAGCCCCGGAAACGTCATCAGGGCGCGAAACGCCGCGCCCGCCGGCACGCCCAGCGAGCGCGCCGCGGCGTAGGCCGCGGCTGCGTTCTGCCAATTGTGTCGGCCGCGCAGGGCCACCGCGCCGGCCAGATTGCCGATCGGCACCATCGCGCCTTCGATGCCGTCAAGCAAAATGCCGTCCTTGATGCCGATACCGCCGCCCGGCACATAGTCGCCGGAGATCGGAATCACCCGCTGGCCGTGCGCGGCGGCAAGCCTAGCCGCAAAACGAATGCCGTGCGCGTCATCAACGCCGATCACCGCCGCATGGTTTGCCGTCTGGCCGGCAAAAAGCCGTTCCTTGACTGCTTCGTAGTGCGCTAGATCGCCATGACGGTCAAGATGATCGGGCGTAATATTGAGGAGCACGGCAACGTCAGGCACGAAGCTCTGCATCAGGTCGATCTGGTAGGACGATACCTCCAACACATAAATACCGCCTTCCGGCAAGGGATCGAGATCGAGCACGGCGCGGCCGATATTGCCGCCCACCGCCGTCGCATGATCGGTTTTTTGCAACACATGGCCGATGAGCGCCGTGGTCGTCGACTTGCCATTGGTGCCGGTCACCGCCACCACCGAGGCGATGGGAAGATCGGCGCGGGCCTGGGCAAATAGCTCCATGTCGCCAATGATCGGCACGCCGGCCGCTTGCGCCGCGGCGATGAAGGGGTGCGGCGCGGGGTGGGTGAGCGGCACGCCTGGACTGACCACAAAAGCCGTCACCGTCCGCCAATCGATGGCGCTGAAATCGACGACCTCTGCGCCCAGCCGTTTTGCGGCGGCGCACTTCTCCGCATTGTCATCGCCGGCGATCACCCGCGCGCCGCCGCTGACGAGCGCCTCGACGCTGGCCAAGCCGGAGCGGGCGAGACCGAACACCGCCACCGTCTTGCTCTGATATGCGCGCACTGTAATCACCCGCGACCTCAGCGTAATTTCAACGTAGACAAGCCAACGATCGCCAGAATGACGGCGATGATCCAAAATCGGATCACCACCGTCGATTCCGCCCACCCCTTTTCTTCATAATGATGATGCAAGGGGGCCATGCGGAACACCCGCTTGCCGGTCAGCTTGAAAGACGCCACCTGCACCATCACCGACACCGTCTCCAGCACAAACAACCCGCCGACGATGGCCAGCACGATTTCATGCTTGGTGACGACGCCGACGGCGCCCAGCGCCCCGCCCAGCGACAGCGAGCCGGTGTCGCCCATGAACACCATGGCGGGCGGCGCGTTGAACCACAAAAACCCCAGCCCCGCGCCGACGATGGCGCCGCAAAACACGGCGAGTTCGCCCGAACCCGGCACCGGCAGGAGCTGCAGATACTGGGCGAAGACCAGATTGCCCGCCACGTAGGCAATCAGGGCAAAGGTCGCGGCGGCAATGATCACCGGCATGGTCGCCAATCCATCCAAACCATCGGTGAGATTGACCGCGTTGCCGGCGCCGATGACGACGATAAGCCCGAATAAAATGTACGCCGGCCCAAAATCGATGATGGCGTTCTTTAAGAGCGGAATCGCCACCTTGCCGGAAAGCTCCGGGCCTGAGGCCAGCATGAT
Source organism: Pseudomonadota bacterium (assembly GCA_003577275.1). GTDB lineage: Bacteria > Pseudomonadota > Alphaproteobacteria > Sphingomonadales > Govanellaceae > PRO5. The sequence continues at coordinate 792,069 of QEVO01000001.1, read as the reverse complement.
CCAAATGATGGCGACGCCGGCGATGACGCCCTCCATCAATAATTTCAATTTGCCGGGAAAGCCCTTGGGGTTGCGTTTGGTGACTTTCAGGTAATCGTCGAGAAAGCCGACGCCGCCGAAGCCTATGGTGACCAGCAGCACCGCCCAGACATAATGATTGGTCAAGTCGGCCCACAGCAGCGTGCCCACCGACAGCGCCAGCAAAATCAGCACGCCGCCCATGGTCGGCGTTCCCTGTTTGGTGATGAGATGGCTTTGCGGCCCATCGTCGCGAATGGGCTGGCCTTTCTTCTGCTTGCTCTTCAGCCAGCGGATGAGCTGCGGGCCGACAAGAAAGCTGACCAGCAACGCCGTCATCACCGCGCCGCCGGTGCGGAAAGTAAGATACTTAAAGACATTGAACAGGGGCACCGAGCTGCTTAAGGGGTAAAGGAGGTGATAGAGCATCGCCGCCTCCTACCCGTTCGCCGCCAGGCGTCGTTCGCCGCGGTCCAGGGCAAGGAGCGCATTGACCACCTTGACCATCGCCATCGACAGCGAGCCCTTCACCATCACCACGTCGTTGGGCATGAGGTTGGCGATGAGCGTCCGCGCCGCCTCATCCGCCGTCGCCACCTGGGCAAGAAGCTGATTGGCGGGCAGCGCTTTCGCCAAGTGCGACATCAGCTCGCCGACCGTGATCACCTGATCGACATCGGCCTCGACGATAGCGGCGGCAAGACCGGCATGCAGACGCGGGCCCGCCTCACCCAGCTCCTTCATGTCGCCCAAGACGGCGATACGGCGGCCGCGGCTGGACTTCGCCGATCCCGGCGCAGCCACCGTGATATTGCCCAAGGTATCGAGCGCGGCGCGCATGGAAGCCGGATTGGCGTTGTAGCTTTCATCGACCACCAGAATGGAAAAGCGGCCATCGACCCTGACTTTGTGGCGCTGGCCGCGTCCCTTGACCGGCATCATGTCGGCAAGCGCCAAGGCCGCCAGACCCAGGTCGGCGTCAAAAGCCTTCACCGTCGCCAGCACCGCCAAGCTGTTTTGCACCCAGTGCCGGCCCGGCGCGCCCACCTTGTAGATGACAGTCTCGTCCAGCACCCACGCCGTGATGCAGCTTACATCCTCCAGGAGCGCATGCTTCATCACTCGCACGTCGGCATCCTCGGCAAATCCATAGCTGATGATGCGCGCCACGCCCGCCGCCCTGGCGATGGCGGCAAGGTGATCGAAGAAGCGATTGTCGCGATTAAGAATGGCGACGCCGCCCGGCTCCAACCCGGCGAAAATTTCCGCTTTGGCGTCGGCGATTGCCTCCAGGCTCGGAAAGAAGGCGCTGTGCGCCTGCTCGACCCCGGTAATGAGCGCCACATGTGGCCGCACCAGTCGGCTGAGCGGCGTCAGCTCGCCGGCGTGATTCATGCCCAATTCAAAGACGCCAAACTCGCTCGACGCCGGCATGCGGGCCAAACTTAAGGGCACGCCGATGTCATTATTGAAGCTTGCGGCGCTGGCATGCGTCGTCTGAGCGCGACCGAGCGCCAAGCGCAGCGCCTCCTTAGTGCTGGTCTTGCCGACGCTGCCGGTCACCGCGACGATCTTGGCGGCGGTGCGCGACCGCGCCGCGCGCGCCAAACGGGTCAGCGCCTCGCGCGTATCGTTAACGAGAATGAGCGGCCCCTTGGCGTCGCCGACAACCCGCGACACCAGAGCGCCGGCGGCATCCTTGGCAAACGCCGCGGGAATGAATTCGTGGCCGTCAGCCTGGGTTCCTTGCAGCGCAACGAACAGCTCGCCGGCTTCCAGGCTGCGGCTGTCGATGGAAATGCCGAATACTTCCCAGGCATCGCCGCCGATGATCTCGCCGCCGGTAACCGCTGCGATGTCGTTGGCTGTCCACAACGCGCCGCTCATTGCCGACCTCTCGTCGTCTCCAGGAGCGAGAGCGCCTCCCGCACTTCCACCACGTCGTTGAACTCCTTGACTTCGCTACCGATGATCTGGCCGGTTTCATGGCCCTTTCCGGCAACCACCAGCACATCATCCGCCGCCAGCGAGGCCACCGCCGCTCTTATCGCCTCGCGGCGGTCGCCGATTTCGTGGGCCGTCGGACAGCTGGCAAGAATTTCCTGACGAATGAGCGCCGGCACTTCCGAGCGCGGATTGTCATCGGTGACGAACACCCGGTCGGCGAGTTCCGCCGCCACCTGACCCATCAACGGCCGCTTGCCGCGATCGCGATCGCCGCCGCAGCCGAATACCACCACAAGTTTGCCGCGGGTGTGCGGCCGCAATGCGGTAAGCACGTTGCCCAGCGCGTCCGGCGTGTGCGCGTAGTCGACATAGACGCGCGCGCCTGCCGGATGCCGCCCGGCAAGCTGCAAGCGTCCCGGAACGGCGCGCAAATGCTGAATCGCCTCGATCACCGCGTCCGCCGCGCCGCCGCAGCCGATGACCAGACCGGCGGCCACCAGCGCATTGGTGGCCTGGAAAGCGCCCACCAGCGGCAGCGTCAAATCGCGCACCTGGCTGCGATAAGCGATGGTCAGCACTTGTCCGCCTTCGACGGGCTGGCGGGATAACAGCCGTAAATCGCCCTCGCCGCCGACGCCGATGACCTTATGGCCGCGCGCCCAGCACAGGCTTTCCAGTTCCGCGCCGTAGGGATCGTCGAGATTGATCACCGCGACGCCGCCCGGACGCATCACTTCGCCAAACAGCCGCGCCTTAGTGAAGAAGTAGTCTTCCTCGCTTTTGTGGTAATCCATGTGATCGCGGCTGAGGTTGGTGAACGCCGCCGCGCGCAAGTTCAAGCCGTCGAGGCGAAATTGCGCCAGGCCATGGCTGGACGCTTCGCAGGCGACATGCTCGACGCCCCGCTCCTTCAAGTCGCGCAGCGCTTCATGAAGGGTGATGGGGTCCGGCGTCGTCAGCTGCAACGGCTTTTCATAGCCCGGCGCCATGACGCCGAGCGTGCCGATGCTGGCCGACGGGAAGCCCAGTTGCTGCCAGATCTGACGGGTAAAGCTTGCCACCGAGGTCTTGCCGTTGGTGCCGGTCACCGCGGCGATGGTGTCGGGCTGCGGACCATAGAAACGGGCCACCAGCGAGGCGAAGCGACGGCGCGGATTGGTCGCCGCCAGCCGATAGACTTCACCGTCGGGAATTTGCGTATCGGGCGCGGTCAGCACCGCCACCGCGCCGCGGGCGATGGCGTCGGCGACATAACGCGCGCCGTCAGTCTTGGCGCCGGGAAAAGCGGCAAACAGATAGCCGGGACGCACTCGGCGGCTATCTTCCGCCAAGCCGGCGATCTCCAGAGCGCTGGCCCGTCCGTTGCCGTCGATGAGTTCCGAAAGCAGCATCCTATTCCTCTCTCACCGGCAGCAGCAGCGCGTTGCGGATGGCGTTTTCCTGATCCTGGCGCGGGCTGACGCCCAGCATCGGCCCGATGCGGGCGATAACATGGCCGACCACCGGCGCCGCCGTCCAGCCGCCGGTGGCGTAGCCGAAGGTTTCCGGCGTGCCCTTGGGCTCGTCAATGATGGCAAGCACCACATAGCGCGGCTCATCGGTCGGAAAGGCGGCAATGAAAGATGACAGCAAAGCATTGCGACGATAGCCGCCGGCCGCCGATTTCTCGGCGCTGCCGGTTTTGCCGCCAACCTCGAAGCCCGGCACGTCCGCTTTCGATCCGGTGCCTTCAATCACCGCCAAGCGCAACAGCCGGCGCATGGTGGCGCTAGTCTCGGGCGACAGAACCCGCCGCGCTTCAACGCCGGTGGATTCGCCGGCATCCTGCGTCAATAAGGTGGCGGGAACGAGGCGGCCGCCGTTGACCACGGCCGCCATGCCGGCGGCAAGATGTAAGGGCGTGATGGCGATGCCATGGCCGAAAGCGACGGTCATGGTGCTGATCTCGCGCCAGGGATGGGGCAATAGCGGCTCGGCCGCTTCCGTCAATTCGATCTGCGGCCGCTTCAACAACCCTAGGCGATCAAGATAGGCGCGCTGGGTTTCGGCGCCAATGTCCATACCCATGCGCGCGGTGCCGATGTTGGAGGAGTGAATGAACACCTCCGGCAAGCTCATCCAACGCGCCTTGGCGTGGTAATCGTTGATGGTGAAGCGGGCGATCTTTAGCGGCTTTGTCGCATCGTAAGTCGACTCAAGACGGGCGTGACCGCTATCGAGCGCCATGGCGACGGTAAAGGTTTTCAAGCCCGAGCCCAGCTCATAGACGCCCTGAACGGCGCGGTTGAACAGCGTCTCCTTGCGCGAAGCCTTGGCTTCGTTGGGGTCATAGTCCGGCAGCGAGACCATGGACAGCACTTCACCGGTGCGGGCGTCGAGCACCAGCCCCGCCGCGCCAATGGCGGAAAAGGCATCAACAGCGTTTACCAACTCTTCGCGCAGAATGTGCTGCACGCGCGTATCAAGGGCGAGCTTGAGCGGCTCATGCAGTGAGTGGGGATTCATCAAGCGGCTGTCGAAGAAACGCTCGATGCCGGCCAGTCCCCTGCCGTCGATATCGACGAAGCCCAGAACGTGCGCCGCCAGCCGGCCTTGCGGATAGACGCGGCGGTCTTCATCCTCGAACGCGAATCCCGGGATGCCGAGGCTGTTGATGCGCCACTTTTCCTCGGGCGTCAGGTTGCGCTTGATCCACACAAAGCGCGAATCGGCGGACAAGCGGTTGACGATATCGGCGCGGTTGAGATCAGGCAGCGCCACCTGCAGCTTGTCAAGGGCGTCCTCGACATCGATCACGCGCTTAGGGTCGGCATAAAGCGACGCGGTTTTCAGATTGGTCGCCAGCACCACGCCATTGCGATCGACGATATCGGCGCGGGCGGTCAGCACCGGCGCGCGGCCTTGGGCGGCAATGGTGGTTTCCACCACGCGCTCAAAAAACCCGAGATCGAGCAGACGCACGCCCATGACCACAAAACCAATGAAGAACATGGCGGCGGTAATGAGCACGCGGCTGCGCGCCACCTCCATGGCTTCCTTGCGCACGCCCTCGATCCGAAAACGGCGCGCGCCCCGCGCCAGGGGCGGCGGGGCGTCGCGGTGATCGGGCGATGGCCGCTGTCCGCTAATCATGCTGCCGCTCCGTCAGCGTGGTATTTATGCGAACCAATAAGTCGTTGTCAGGGCCATGCCTGACTTCCAGGTAGCGTTCTTCCGCCTCCTCCCGGTCTGGCGCAGGCGCAGGCGTCGGCGCAGGACGCAGAGCCGGGGCCCGCGCCGGCGTCACCTGCACGGCCCTGAAATCATCGGCCTGCGCCACCACGGCGGCGGGATTGTCGCGCAGCGGCACGTCTTCGACCGAACCGATGATTTGCCCGGCCTGGGTGGGACGCAGCGCCAGATAGCGATTGCCCAGCGCCTCCAGCCGTTCCGGACGCGCCAGATAGGTCCATTCGGCGCGCAGCACCTTGATCGCCGCCTCGTCGGCAGTGATCTGGCTTTTGAGCGCCCGCACCTCTTCCTGTACGCGCTCGGTGTTGTATTTTAATTGGTATAGGCCGACACCGGCGGCAACGACGACCGCCAGGGCGGCGATGTTGGCAAGCCTGATCATAGGGCTCTCTCCACTGGCCAGGGGGCGGCCGCGGTGCGGCGGGCGGCGCGCAGACGGGCGGAGCGGGCGCGCGGGTTCAGCGCCGCTTCCTCCTCGCTCGGCCGCACGGCTTTTTTCGTCATAAGGGTAAAACTTGGCGGGGTTAAGGCGACATTGGGGCGGTGACGCGATGGGCCGCCGACCTCACCGGAGCGCTGCCGCAGGAACGCCTTGACGATGCGGTCTTCCAGCGAGTGGAACGACACCACGATGAGCCGGCCGCCGTCGCCAATGAGGCGCTCGGCCGCCGCCAGCCCGCCCTCCAATTCGCCCAGTTCGTCATTGACCGAAATGCGCAACGCCTGGAAGGTGCGGGTCGCCGGATGGATGGCCTGATGACCGGGCACGGCGCGCTCGACGATCTTTGCCAACTCGCCGGTACGAGTGATCGGGCGATCGGCGCGTACCGCCACAATGGCGCGGGCGATGCGCCGCGAATGCCGCTCTTCGCCATACTTGTAGATTAGATCCGCCAGTTTCTCGGCGCTGAGCGAGTTGACGAGATCGGCGGCGCTCGGCCCCTCGCGCCCCATGCGCATATCCAGGGGACCGTCAGCCTGAAAGGAAAAACCCCGCGCCGCCTCATCCAGTTGCATGGAAGAGACGCCAAGATCAAGCACCACGCCATCGACGCGGGATACGCCGACGCCGCCTAAAAGCTCGATCATGTCGCCAAAGCGGCCGGGCAGGAAATGAAAGCGATCGCCATAAGCCGCCGTCACCGCCGCTGCGTAAGACGCCACCGTCGGATCGCGGTCGATGCCATAGACCGTGCATTTGGCGGCATCCAGGATGGCGCGGCTGTAACCGCCGGCGCCGAAGGTGCCGTCGACGAAAACCTCACCGTCGCGGGGATTTAAGAACTCCACCACTTCCCGGCGCAGCACGGAGAGATGGGGCGGCTTTGACCTCATGCCAGGCCCCCGTTCTGCGCCAGATTTTTCTGCACCAGCGCCTGCGCCTTGGCGTTGAACGCCTCCAGCGCGGCGGGTTGCCAGATCTGGAAGGTCTTGCCGCGCCCGACAAACGCGGCGTGCTCGTCGATGCCGGCATGGGCTAAGAGATCGGCGGGCAACAGAATGCGGCCCTCGGGATCGAAGGCGAGCTGACGGCTGTCAGCGAGAATCGACGCCGACAGCGCCTGGCGGGGATCGCTCAACGACGCCACCTCGTCCACTTCCGCCGAATGGCGCTCCATGTAGGCGAGATCCGCGCCGACGATCGCCGGCAACAGCGGCGAGCGATAAAGCACCACGCCCGGCCACTCGCCGTTCGCCAGCGCGGCGCGGAAACTGGCGGGGACGGAAACCCTGCCCTTCCGATCGACCTTGTTGACGAATGTGGACAGAAACAACGGCATGAAGCGGCCTGATTAGTGTTGTCTGCCGGTTGGTCTGCCCGGCAACGGCTGAATGGACGGTGATTTTTCCCCGATTTCCTCCCGCGGCAGGCCCCTGGTTGCAAAGGCAAGACGAGTCGTTTGTTGGGTTCTCATTGGATTACCATGGGCACCTATGGGCGTCAATGGGATTACATGGTATAAAATGGGTGTTAACAAGACGTTAAACGCTAAGAACAAACCGTGAAAGACACGTGAAATACGGCTATCGCCGCCGCGTTGCGCATGGCGGTAACACCGTCGTTGCTATTGGGGTAACATGGGAAGAACGAGTAGGGGTCAGATGGTCTATAAGCCGGGTTCTGTCCTCGGGAGATGATCCCGATGGACGGCCATTCCTCTCGAACGCCCGTTGCCGGACGCCTCTAGCAACCTACCCGGACGGCGGTTCGGAGATCAAACCTGCCGCTCCTGGCGGCGCGCCGTCCCTATTTGGTCTTGCTCCCGGTGGGGTTTGCCCTGCCGCTCTCGTTACCGAGACCGCGGTGCGCTCTTACCGCACCATTTCACCCTTACCCGCCAAACCGACCGAAGCCGTTGGCGGGCGGTATATTTTCTGTGGCACTTTCCCTGAAGTCGCCTTCGCCGGACGTTATCCGGCACCGTATCTCCGGGGAGCCCGGACTTTCCTCCCGGCATTCACCGGGCGGCCGTCCGACCATCTGACCCATAGCCAAAATGGCGATGCGGCATGCTTGCGTCAAGGCCGGGGATGTTTTACCACAGGTGGGCGTCATCGAACGGTCGGGAGCGTCAAGCCCATGCGTCTTTTGCTTATTTCCTGCTTTGTGCTGGCAAGCCTTGCCGGCTGCTCGAACATCGGCAACATATTTAGCGGCAGCGGCCCGGAACGCCCCTTCGATACGGTGACCGCCCCGGACACCAAGGACGTGCTGAAGGCGAAGCCTGAAGGCTTATTGGCCGATACTGAAAACGCCCAGCACACCGGCATGCCCTTGCAGCCGGAGTAAGGTTAGACCAGTCATTGCGAGCCCCGTAAGGGGCGTGGCAATCCAGTTCCTCTGGATCGCTTCGTCGCTTATCCGCTCCTCGCGATGACCAAGAAGACTTTTCTTTTTTCTACTACAACCCCGCCTGATCCAACAGATCGTCCAATGCAGCGCGGGTATCTGAATCGGCGACGCCATCCACTTGGCTGCGCCGATAATGGCGCTGGAAGGCTTTCACGACACCCTCCGTTGCCTGGTCATACATCCCGCTGATCGCAATACCGTAGCCGAACCGCCGCAGACGCTTCTGAAAGCCGCGCACCAAGCGGCCGCTGTCGCCGGGCGCGAGCGTTTTGTGGCGGGTAAGACGACGGCGCGGCATCAAGCCGATGCCCGCCATCGCCAGCCGCTCCCAATCAAACAGCTCGCCGGGGTCGGTTTTGCGCGCTGGGGCGACGTCGGAATGTCCCAGCACCCGCTGCGGCGGAATGGCGTGACGGGCAAGAATATCGCGCGCCAAAGCGATCAGCGCCGCCATCTGCGGCCCGGGAAATTGCCGGTAACCGCCAGCATAGCCGGGATAGACATGGCCCGGGTTGACCATTTCGATGCCAATGGAGATGCCGTTGATATCGCGCTCGCCGGCCCATTCGCTGACCCCGGCATGCCAGGCGCGACGCGCCTCGTCCACCAGACGATAGACCATCCCATCCTCGTCAATCAGATAATGGGCGCTGACCTTGGCGGCGGGATCGGTAAGGCGCGCCAGCGCCCCAGCCGCGGTGCTCATGCCGGTGTAATGGAGAAGAAGCAGGCTGATGGGTTTGCCCGGCGGGCGCTCGTCATGATTGGGGGATGGCCGCTCGATCAATTTCTATAACCCCTTGGCGCGGGCCAGCATGGCCTCGCGGAAGGTGACCACGGATACGCCGAGAAAGGTCACAATGCCGCCGATCAGCATGCGCACCGTCAAAGTTTCGCCCAACAAAAGGATGGAAGCGAAGATGCCGAACACCGGCGATAAGAGAAACAGCGGAGTCACCGTCGAGACTGGGTAGCGCTGATAGAGATAATAAACGCCGCCATGGCCGAACAGCGAGGCGCCAAGGCCGGTGTAAAGCACCAATCCGACGCCGAAGGCCGACAGCTCGGCAAGCTGCTGGCCCTGATCCTGCTCGAACATCAGACTAAATCCAATGAGCGTCCCGGCAATCAGGGCCGACGTCCAGGCCTGCATCTCGAACACCGAGACATCCTTGACCTGGCGCATGAAGATCGCGCCGAAGGCATAAGCGACCTGCGACAGGGTCAAGACGATGACGCCGTCCACATAGGAAAACACCCGGGGATCGGCGGTCATCAAGGCAACGCCCGAGAACGCCATGGCCAAGCCGCCGATGCGCCACGGACCCAGCCGTTCACCGAGAAAAATCACCGCCAATACGGTGGAAAACGGGATCGAGAGCTGAGTAACGATGGATGCCGCCGAGGCATCGCCCATCAGTTTAAAGCCAAGAAACAGGGTGGCGAAATGCAACGGGCCGACGGTCATGGCGGCCAGGAGCAGCATCTTCATGCTACCTGGCTTCCATTTCAGCCATGGTAACAGAAAGACCAGCACAATGGAGGCGCGCAAAGCGCCAAACAGCATCGGCGACAGCTCATCGAGTCCCAGCTTCAAGACCACGAGATTGACGCCCCAAACGAGGTTGATGGCGAGCGCGAATAGCAAATGGGCGGGCGACATGCGGTTTCTTTTATGACTGGAAAGGCCAAGTCCTGCCTGCTTCTCATAGCACAGAAGCACCCACTCGCCAGCGGATTTCTCTCACATTTTTTCTGTCACGCCCGCGGCTTGCCGGCCGAGCGGCCATAAAGGGCCAGCGACTTGATCATGCCCCGAAGCGTGCGCACGTCCTGATCGGTCAGGTTCATGCGCAAAAAAATGTTGCGGATATTACGCATCATATGGGGGATCTTTTCCGGCGGCCGCAAGAAGCCGGAAAGCATCAACTCCGTCTCCAAATGCCCTATCAGATTATCGATCTCTCGTTGCGTCGCCGGCACGGCGTCGCCCAACTGGAGCGCCGCATTCGGCGTCGCATCCGCCGCCGCCAGCCACTCGTAAGCGATCAGCAGCACCGCCTGCGCGATATTGAGGGAGGAGAAATCCGGCGCCGTCGGAATGGTGATCAGCGTTTCGGCAAGCACGATTTCCTCGTTGGTGAGCCCCGTCGCCTCGGCTCCAAACAATACGCCGACCTGCCGCCCCATTTGCTCCTTGGCGCGAATTTCGCGCGCCGCGTGGCGGGGCGTCGCCACTTCCTTCAGCATGCCGCGCGGCCGCGCCGTGGTGGCGTAGACATCATGCAGGTCAGCGACCGCATCAGCCGCCGTGGCGAAAACCTCCGTTTCTTCAAGCACCCAATCAGCGCCCGCCGCCGGCGCTTGCGCCGCCGGATTGGGCCAGCCATCGCGCGGCGCAACAAGACGTAATTTGCGCAAGCCGCAGTTGGCCATGGCGCGGGCGACATGGCCGATGTTCTCGCCCAATTGCGGCCGCACCAGGATGATGATGGGGGTGAGATGAACCACTTTATTCCCTCTCCTGCGAGGAGAGGGAGGGACCCGCGTCAGCGGGAGGGTGAGGTGCGAAGTTTGGCACGTGTAGCCACCTCACCCGGCGGCTTTGCCGCCACCCTCTCCTCACAGGAGAGGGAAGTTTATTTACGCCCGCCGCCATGTGGTGCCCTGCGGTCCGTCTTCCAGGATGATGCCTTCGGCCAAAAGATCATCGCGGATGCGGTCGGCGGTCTTGAAATCCTTGGCCTTGCGGGCGGCCAGACGTTCGGCAATCAAGGCCTCGATGCGCGCCGCATCGTCACCGCCTTCGCGAAACCATTCCTCCGCCGACCGCTGCGCCAAGCCCAACAAATCGCAGGCGGCGCGCAAGCCTGACAAATCCTTGGCCGAAGCCAGCGCGTTCAACTCGGCGATGGCTTGCGGCGTATTGAGGTCGTCAAACAGCGCATCCATTACCGACGCTGGCACTTCGCTCGGCTTAACGCCATCCAAGAGACGATACCAACGATCAAGCTGCGCTTTGGCCGCGCGCACGCCATCCTTGGTGAAATCCAGCGGCTGACGATAGTGTGCGCTCAATAAGGTCAAGCGAATGGCCTCGCCGCGGCCGGGAAATTCCTCTAGCAAATCATGGACGGTAAAGAAGTTGCCCAAGGATTTCGACATCTTTTCGCCATTGACCGTCACGAAGCCATTGTGCACCCAGTAGGTGGCCAGGGCATGGCCGGCGTGCGCGCCTTCGCTTTGCGCGATTTCGTTTTCATGGTGGGGAAAAATCAGATCGATGCCGCCGCCGTGGATGTCGATGGTCTCGCCCAGATTTTTCTCGATCATGCACGAGCATTCCAGGTGCCAGCCCGGCCGGCCGCGTCCCCACGGGCTGTCCCAACCCGGCTGATCGGGCGCGGACGGCTTCCACAGCACGAAGTCGGCGGGATCTTTTTTATAAGTCGCCACCTCGACCCGCGCGCCGGCGATCATTTCATCGCGGTTGCGATTGGAGAGCTTGCCATATCCCGACAGCGACGGCACATGAAACAACACATGACCATCGGCGGCGTAGGCATGGCCGCGTTCGATCAATCGCGCCACCATGGCGATCATCTCAGCGATATGACCGGTAGCGTGAGGTTCGATATCCGGCGGCAGCGCGTTCAAGGCCGCCATGTCGTCGCGATACGCCTCTTCATAGCGCCGGGTGATCTCGCCGATGTCCGCGCCAATCTCGGCCGCTCGCGCCATGATCTTGTCGTCGATGTCGGTGATGTTGCGGGCATACGTCACGTGATCCGCGCCATAAAGATGGCGCAGCAGCCGCACCAGCACATCAAACACCACCACCGGCCGCGCATTACCGATGTGGGCGTAGTCGTAAACCGTGGGACCGCACACATAAAGCCGCACGTTCTTGGGATCAATGGGACGGAAAACTTCCTTCTTGCGGCTTAGGGTATTGTACAGCGTCAAGCTCATCAGGCGGCTTCCCCGCGCAAGCGTTTTGCCGCCCGGTCGCGGCCGATCAACGGCAGCAGCGCCGATAAATCCGGCCCGTGATCGTGTCCCGTCAGCGCCTTGCGTAATGGCAGGAACAGCGACTTGCCCTTGGCCCCGGTTTTTTCCTTCACCCGTGCCGTCCAGACATGCCACGTATCATGATCCCAGGGTTCCGGCGGCAATAATGCGCCGGCTTCGGCAAGGAAATTTTCATCCTCGATGATGCCGGCTTGCGGTCCGTTGACCACCCGCGCCCACTCCCGCGCGTCTTTCAGAAACGCCAGATTGGGCCGCACCGCCAGCCAGAACTGTTCGCTGGCGTTATCGACGCCGAGCGCCGTCAGCCGATCGCGCACCGCTGCAAAGGGCATCGCGTGCAGCACCTTGGCGTTGAGGTTCTTCAACTCCTCCACATCGAACTTGGCGGTGGCGCGGCCAAAATGCGCAATGTTGAAGCCGGCCACCAACTCGTCAAGGGAGGCATGGGCCTCCACCGGATCGGAGGTGCCAAGCCGCGCCAGCAGCGACAACAGCGACATCGGCTCGAACCCTTCCTCGCGCAAGGTGCGCAAGCTTAGGCTGCCGGTGCGCTTGGACAAGGCTTCGCCATGCGCGCCAACCAGCAGCGGAAAGTGCCCGAACGTCGGCATATGATCGCCCAGCGCTTCATAAATCTGAATTTGCACCGCCGTGTTGGTGACGTGGTCCTCGCCGCGCAGCACGTGAGTGGCGTGAAGCTCCACGTCATCCACCACCGAGGGCAGGGTGTAAAGATAGGTGCCGTCGGCGCGCACCAGCACCGGATCGCTGACGCTGGAAAGATCGACGCCGACCTCGCCGCGCACCAGATCCTGCCATACCACGCGCACATTTTCCTGTAATTTGAAACGCCAGTGCGGCCGCCGCCCCTCGGCCTCATAGGCGCGGCGCTTCTCGGCGCTCAAATGCAGGCCTTCGCGGTCGTAAACCGGCGGCTTGTGGCGGGCAAGCTGAAGCTTGCGTTTCAACTCCAATTCTTCCGCCGTTTCATAGCAGGCGTAAAGCCGGCCCGACGCCTTCAACTGCTCCACCGCCAGCGCATAGCGGTCATAACGGTCGCGCTGACGGACGAAGGAATCCCAGATGAGGCCGCACCATGTCAGGTCTTCCTGAATGGCGTCCTCGAATTCCGCCGTGGAGCGTTCCTCGTCGGTATCATCCAGGCGCAACAGGAATTCGCCGCCTTGTTGGCGGGCATAAAGCCAGTTGATCAGCGCCACGCGCAAATTACCGGCGTGCAGATAGCCAGTGGGACTGGGCGCAAAACGGACTTTGGTGGTCATGTCAACACACCGTCATCCCCGCGCAGGCGGGGATCCAGGCTATTGGCAAGATGGATTCCCGCTTTCGCGGGAATGACAGTGAATGATGTTTAGGAAGAAAAGTGCGCACGATAATCTCGTTTGATCGGTCAGTCATTGCGTCGTTCTAAATCTGTTGGTGACGGGATAGCGGCGGTCGCGGCCGAAGCTTTTGCGCGTCACCTTGACGCCGGGCGGCGCTTGCCGGCGCTTGTATTCGGCGACGTAAAGCATGTTCTCCACCCGCGCCACGGTTTCCGCCGCATGGCCGCGCGCAATGATTTCCTCAGCCGACATTTCCTCCTCGATCAGGCAGAAAAGAATGTCGTCCAGCACGGGATAAGGCGGCAGACTGTCCTCGTCCTTCTGGTCCGCCCGCAACTCCGCCGTCGGCGGCCGGGTGATCACCCGCTCCGGCATGACGCGGCCATCTGGCCCCAGCGCGCCCTGGGGCTTGTGTTGATTGCGCCAGCGCGATAGCGCGAACACGTCCGTCTTATAGATGTCCTTCAACACCGAGTAGCCGCCCGCCATATCGCCGTAAAGCGTCGCATAGCCCACCGACATTTCCGATTTGTTGCCGGTGGTCAACAGCATGTGGCCGAACTTGTTGCTCAACGCCATCAAGAGAATGCCGCGAATGCGCGCCTGGATGTTTTCCTCCGTGGCATCGGGGCTGGCGCCGGCAAAAACCCCGGACAGCATATGTTGAAACGCCAGCACCGCCGGTTCGATGGGAATGGTGTCAAGATGAACCCCCAACAGTTCGGTCACCTTGCGCGCGTCCTCCACCGACATGGCGCTGGTAAAACGCGACGGCATCATCACCGCGCGCACTCGCGATGCGCCCAGGGCATCCACCGCCACCGCCGCCGACAGCGCGCTGTCGACGCCGCCTGAAATTCCCAGGATAACGCCGGGAAATCTGTTCTTTTCCACATAATCGCGCAAGCCCGTCATCATGGCGAGATACATGGCCTCGGGGCCATCAGGAATCGATGATGGCTTTTGCCGCGCGCACAGCCAACCTTGATGCGGATCGTCTTGCCAATGCGTGGCAAGCACAACCTCCCGCCACGGCGGCGCCACCGCGGCGAGCGCGGCGTCATGGTTGAACACGAAGGAGGCGCCATCAAATACCAATTCGTCCTGTCCGCCCACTTGGTTGACATAGACGAGCGGCATACCGGTTTCGCGCACCCGCGCCAGCGCATGATGGATGCGCCGATCATGCTTGGTGACCTCCCACGGCGAGCCGTTCAACACCACCAGCATATCGGCGCCGGCGCGCGCCAAGTGTTCTGAAACGTCAGCCGACCACATATCCTCGCAGATCATCACGCCAAGACGCACCAAGCGTCCAGTGGTGGTATGGAAATCCACCGGCTCGGGCAGCGGCCCCGGAGCAAACACGCGCTTTTCATCAAATACGCCGTAATTCGGCAGATCGCATTTATACCGCACCGCCTTGATCTCGCCGTCGGCAATGAGCACGGCGGCGTTATAAACCAGGCCATCCTCCTGCCACGGCGCGCCCAAGAGAAGCGCCGGACCGCCATCGGCGGTATCTTGCGCCAGGGCGTCGATGATTTCCCGCGATCGCTCCACCACCGCCGGCTTCAATACCAGGTCCTCCGGCGGATAGCCGATGGTCATGAGTTCACTCATCACCACAAGATCGGCCTTCAGACGCGCGGCCTCAGCCCGCGCGGTGCGAATGCGCATCAAGTTGCCGGTCATGTCGCCGACAACCGGATTGAGCTGCGCGATGGCGAGATTGAGACGGTCGGTCACGCCGCACCGCCTTTCAGGGTCACGACGCGGCGGCGAGGTCGGCCATGGCCAGCCGTTCCGCTTTCAGCCCTTCGGCGATGAGGAAGGCAAGCTCCAAAGCCTGACTCGCGTTCAAGCGCGGGTCGCAGTGAGTGTGATAGCGCGCGGCAAGCTTATCGTCGGTGATCATCTCGGCGCCGCCGATGCATTCGGTGACATTCTGCCCCGTCATCTCGAAATGCACGCCGCCGGCGTAGGTGCCCTCGGCGCGGTTGATCTCGAAGAACTTGCGCACTTCGGCCAGAATACGATCAAAAGGCCGGGTCTTATAGCCGCTCGACGACTTCACCGTATTGCCGTGCATCGGATCGGACGACCACACCACCTTGCGTCCCTCGCGGGTGACGGCGCGCAGGATCGGCGGCAGCTTGTCCTCGATCTTGTCCGATCCCATTCGGCAGATCAGCGTGATGCGCCCCGGCTCATTGAGCGGATTTAAAATATCCAGCACCCGCAACAGCTCATCGAGCTTGGTGGAGGGGCCAACCTTGCAGCCCAACGGGTTCTTCACCCCGCGCAGGAATTCGATATGCGCCTCATCGGGCGAACGGGTGCGATCGCCGACCCACAACATATGGGCCGAAGTGTCGTACCAGTCGCCGGTGGTGCTGTCGACGCGGGTCATGGCCTCTTCATAGCCCAAGAGCAGCGCTTCATGAGAAGTGAAGAAGTCAGTGCCTTGCAGCGCCGGCGTGTCTTCCGGCCGCACGCCGCAGGCGCGCATGAAGTCAAGCGCCTCGCTGATGCGATCAGCCATTGCCTTGTAGCGCTCGCCCCAAGCGCTCTTGGCGACAAAATCCAAATTCCAGCGATGGACGCTGTGCAGGTTGGCGTAGCCGCCCTGGGCAAAGGCGCGCAACAGGTTCAAGGTCGAGGCGGCTTGCAGGTAGGCCCGCAGCATGCGCTTGGGGTCCGGCACCCGCCCTTCCTCGCTAAACTCGATGGCGTTGATGATGTCGCCCCGGTAGCTCGCGAGCTCAACGCCGTTTTGCACCTCGGTATCGGCCGAGCGCGGTTTGGCGAATTGACCGGCGATGCGCCCCACCTTGACCACCGGACAGGAGGCGGCATAGGTCAGCGCCACCGCCATCTGCAACAGCACCCGGAAGGTGTCGCGGATGTTGTTGGGATGAAATTCGGCGAAGCTTTCGGCGCAGTCGCCGCCCTGGAGGAGAAAAGCCCGGCCTTCCGCCACCTCAGCCAAGACCTTCTTCAGCCGCCGCGCCTCGCCGGCGAACACCAGCGGCGGGTAGCTGCGCAGCTCGTCCTCCACCTGCCGCACCAGCCCACCATCGGGATAGGCGGGCATCTGCTGAATGGGCTTGTCGCGCCAGCTTGACGGGCTCCAGCTCTTGCTCATAGTCCTAAATTCCAGTTTTCACGGCCACAAAGTTGGGGTGCAGGTATAAGCCGCCAAGCCCCCGGATGCCAGCTTTTATTGGCTTAACCAGTCTACTCCGCCGCTTGCGACCGCGCCACCGGCTCGCGCATCAGGACGAACTCCTCGGCCGCCGAGGGGTGGACGGCCACCGTGGCGTCAAAATCGGCCTTCCTGGCCCCGGCCTTGATGGCGATGGCCAGCCCCTGGATGATCTCGGCGGCATCCGGGCCCATCATATGCGCCCCCACCACCCGGTCCGAGGCGCGCTCGACAATGAGCTTCATCAGCGCCCGCTCATCGCGCCCCGCCAGGGTGAACTTCATCGGACGGAAGCTTGCCTTATAGACGTCGATGTCGCCGTATTCGTGACGCGCGTCCTCTTCGGACAGGCCCACGGTACCGATCTGCGGCTGGCTGAATACGGCGGTGGGAATATTGGCGTAATCAACAGTGGTCGGCCCCTTGCCATAGAGAGTTTCGGCCACCGCCGTCCCTTCCTTGATGGCCACCGGGGTCAAGGCTACCCGGCCGGTGACGTCGCCCACGGCGTATATGTTGTCCACATTGGTGCGGGAATATTTATCTACCAGAACCTCGCCGTTCTTGCCCAGGGCGACCCCCGCCGCCTCCAGCCCGAGGCCGCGGGTATTGGGCGCACGCCCGGTGGCGAACATCACGGCGTCCACTTCCAACGTTGACCCGCTGGTCAGGGCAAGGCGCAAGGTATCGCCCTGGCGCTCGATGGCGGCGACATTGGTGTTGAGCCTTAAATCCACCCCCTTCTTGACCATCTCCGCCGCCAGGCCGTCGCGCAAATCGCGGTCAAAACCGCGCAAGATCTGCTCGCCCCGGTAGAGCTGCGTCGCTTTTGACCCTAACCCATTGAAAATACCGATAAATTCTACTGCGATATAGCCGCCGCCGACGATCGCGATGCGGCGCGGCAGATCGGCCAAATGAAACGCCTCGTTGGAGGTGATGGCATGGCTGATGCCGGGAATTTCGGGGAGCTCCGGCCAGGCCCCAGTGGCGATCAGGATATGCCGGGCGCTGACCGTGGTCACTCCATCGGCGTCGGACAACTCGATGGTATGGCGGTCAAGAAGCCGCCCGCGCGCCCGATGCTGGGTCACCCCGGCGTTCTTCAGGGTGTTGATGTAAAGGCCGTTCAGGCGGTCGATTTCCCGGTCCTTGGCGGCGATCAGCTCCGGCCAAGAGAAGGCCGGCGCGGCGGCCGCCCAGCCGAAGCCTTGGGCATCCTGGAAAGCCCCGGAAAACTCTGAGGCATAGACCAGGAGCTTTTTCGGCACGCAGCCGCGAATGACGCAGGTGCCGCCCACCCGGTAATCCTCGCAAATGCCGACCCGTGCGCCCATCTGCGCCGCCATGCGGGCGGCCCTTACGCCCCCTGAGCCCGCGCCGATGATGAAGAAATCATAGGTGTACATGCCATGCCGCTCCGTTGACCCTGCCCGCCTCAATGTAGGGACCGGCGGCAAGTGAGCAAGGGGTTTTTATGATCACGTTTGCGGGAATGGGCCGTCTTCGTCCCACGGACAAAAACCCAGGTCCGTTTGTGTCAACCTCATTACAAGGAGAAGCACGCGTATGATCGCGCTTCGCATTATGGCCCTGTCAGCGGCGGCGCTGAGCCTCGTCGCCTGCGGCTACCCCTTCGGCTAAGCCCCAATCCTATTTCTTACGCGCGGAGGACCGACAGCGGCCCTCCGCCTTCTCTAGAAAGGCGCTGACGATGAATCCCCTGTTTTTTACTCGCACCATTTTTGCTGCGCTGTTTGTGGTTGTTTTTTCACTGCCCTCAGCGGCGCAGGCGGAAGCCTGGCATATCGCCACCTTCGAAACATCAAAAACAATGGCCGCTAACTGCCCGAACTGTAAAGAAGGCTGGCTGGGAGCTTTGCAGCGCGCACTGCCGCAAAATCAGCTCGGCCCAAAAATCCTTCGCGGCCATATCATCGAGGTGGATTTAAGCCATCAGCGACTGGCGGTCATGGTGACGCGCCGCGTCATGGACGGACCGTGCGCCAATCATGTGGGGCCTGTGGCCTATACCAACCCGCCGGTTGTGGCGCCGCTTCCGGTTTTATTGCGCACCGTTCCTCAGTGGATGGAGGAGAGCGGCGCGGAACTCGCCCTCTCCGGCGCGAACTTTCATTTCGATGCTGACCAAGGCGTGCGGGCTGAGTTACCCTGCGGCGAGGTGATCGGCGTCAATCTCCACGATGGTCACCTTGACTGGCCGCAGCCAGGCGCGCCGGAGCTTTTGCACGAGAACATCGACGCCAATCCTCAATGGCCGGCGGATACGTTGCTGATCAATCACGACCGCACAGCGCGCGTTCTCCGAGTCCAGGATTACGCTGACCTCAATCAAGCCGCCTTTGCCATTGCCGGTTCCGCGCTGTTTACCGAGACCGGAGGAGAAAACAATGGCACCGGCACCAAACCGGACAAGAATCTGGCGCGTCTTGGCATTGGCGTGATGCCCGATAGACAACACTTGATCATTATCCTGCTCGAAGGCCGCTCCACCACTGTCGATGGTTTTGTCGTCGGCAGCCGGCTCAATCGTCTGCGTCGCTTAATGCACGAATTCGGCGCAATCGACGCGATCAACCTCGATGGATCCGGTTCAGCGCAAGTGGTGGGGCCGGGCGGATTCGCCACCACTCCATCCGATCCGGAAGGCGCGCGTCCCGTCGCCAATCACCTTGGCTTTCGCTTGGCAGACGAGCCTGTGACATGGACCAGCTATGGTCAGCGGCAGGGAAACAATCAGGGCAATTAGGGTCTGGACCCTAGTCCCTTCACGAGCTTCCCCTTTCATCCGTCAGATAAGCGCTGCACCAAACCATAGGAGACACTGATGAAAAAGCTGCGCCACGCACTTGCCGGCGTCGTTGTATTTGTTCTGACGAATCTTCCCGCGCTCGCCGCTGAAAGCCAGCCGCTGGTGGTGGCGCCGTTTACCCTATCGGACACGCAACTAACTTGTCCCAATTGCTTAGCCGACTGGCGGGCGATATTGAAAAACGCCTTAAGGCCGATGCGGCCGGAAGGGATGAAGGTCATTGGCGCGGTCGCACTGGTCGACATCTCAGACCCGCGCGTGGTGGTGACGACCAGCAAGCACGGCGGCACCAAGGAATGTGCGGATCGCACGGGCGTTGCGCCGGGCTATGAAGCGCTGGGCCAAATCCCGCTGCCCATCCGCCTGCGCACAGCGGAAGAGTGGGCAAAGAAAGTCCGCGTCGATCTTGCCATCAACGCCAATCCGTTCAAGACTGCTCCCGCCGATGCGGCCGCGAACTTCAGCTGCGGCGAAGTCACCGGCCCCTTTGTCACCGCCGGCGTCGTCGAATGGCCGCCCATCGAGCGCAAGGACATGCTGACGGAAAACGTCGACAGCGATCCGGCGCGTCCTACCTGGGCGCTGACGTTCAGCAAGCAAAACACCGTCTTCATTCGCCAGATCAGGTCATATACCCAACTGCAAGACTACAACCACGTGATCGCCGGCGTGCCGCTGTTCATCGGCTATGCGTCATTCCCGTCCGACACCATGGCCGCCAAGAAGGTGATGAGCCGCATCGGCATCGGCTTCCTGCCCGGCCGACGGGAAGTGCTGATCATTCATCTGGCGGGCAAGATCAAGTCCGATGGCGCGGTGGCGCCCGGGTTCCCACGTCAGGGCTTGAGCATTTTGTTCCGCTCGTTCGGCGCGCTTGCCGCGCTGGAGCTGCCCGGCGGCGAGTACGCGCAGATGGCATCCAAGGACGGCCCGATTTCGGCGCTGAAAAACGCCAGCGCGCCGCAGCCGGTGGCGGTTCATCTTGGGTTTCGCCTAAAAGCGTCGTCAAATCCCTAGGCAGACGTATTTCATCTCGGTGAAGTCGTCGATGCCATACTTGGAGCCTTCGCGTCCCAGGCCCGACTCCTTCACCCCGCCGAAGGGGGCGACTTCGGTGGAGATGATGCCGGTATTGACGCCGACGATGCCGTATTCCAGCGCCTCCGAGACGCGGAAGATGCGCCCGACGTCCCGGGCGTAGAGGTAGGAGGCAAGACCGAATTCGGTATCGTTGGCCATCCGAACCGCCTCTGCTTCCGTGTGGAAGCGGAACAAGGGAGCGACGGGGCCGAAGGTTTCCTCCCGCGTCACTTTCATGGTGGTGTTGACGTCGGCCAGAATGGTGGGCTCGAAGAAAGTGCCGCCCAGCGCGTGGCGCTTGCCGCCCAAGACCACCCGCGCACCCTTCGCCAGCGCGTCGGCGATGTGTTCCTCGGCCTTGGCCACGGCCGCCGCATCAATCAACGGCCCCTGATCGGTCTCACCCTTCAGGCCATCACCGACGCGCAGTTTCTTCACCGCCGTGGCGAGCTTTTCGGCGAAGGCGTCATAAACCTTGTCCTGCACCAGAAGGCGATTGGCGCAGACGCAGGTCTGGCCGGTGTTGCGGTATTTCGACGCCATGGCCCCGGCCACGGCGGCATCGAGATCAGCGTCGTCAAAGACGATGAACGGCGCATTGCCGCCGAGCTCCATGGAAGTCTTTTTCACCGTCTTGGCGCACTGCTCCAAAAGGAGCTTGCCGATTTCGGTGGAGCCGGTGAACGTCACCTTGCGCACCGTCGGGTTGCCGGTCATCTCTCCGCCGATGGCCCGCGCCGAGCCGGTGACCACGGAGAAAACGCCCGCCGGCAGCTCCGCCTCCTCGGCCAGCGCGGCCAGCGCCAAAGCAGAGAACGGCGTTTGCGTCGCCGGCTTAACCACCATGGGGCAGCCGGCGGCCAACGCCGGGCCGGCTTTGCGGGTGATCATGGCGGAAGGGAAATTCCACGGCGTGATGGCGGCGCAGACGCCAATGGGCTCGCGCATCACCAGGATGCGCTTATCCGGCTGATGGCCGGGGATCATGTCGCCATAGACCCGCTTGGCTTCCTCGGCGAACCATTCGATGAAAGAAGCGGCATAGGCGATCTCGCCCTTGGCCTCGGCCAGGGGCTTGCCCTGCTCGGCGGTCAGAATGATAGCAAGATCGTTTTGGTTGGCCATCATCAGCTCAAACCAGCGGCGCAAGATTTGCGCCCGCTCCTTGGCGGTTCTGGCCCGCCACGCCCCCCAAGCGCGATCGGCGGCGGCGATGGCGCGCCGCGTCTCGGCCGCACCCATGTCGGGAATGGTCCCCAATTTTTCGCCCGAAGCGGGGTTGGTCACCTCGATGGTCCGACCGCTATCCGCCTGCACCCACGCGCCGTCGATATAGCAAGCCTGACGCAGCAAGTTGGGGTTCTTCAGGGGCAGCGACATTGTTTGGCCTCCATCAATTTTTACGATTAAGGGCGAGGGTAGGCCAAAGGCCCCGGTCGGGGCAAGGTTTTTCCAGGGTAGACAGGGTGAAAAATGACGCCCTGCGGGATGGACGGGGGGCGGCGATGAAAAGTACAGCGCCGTCATTGCGAGCGTCAGCGAAGCAATCCATGCCTTTGGACCGCCACGCCGCTAAGCGCGGCTCGCGGTGACAGCAAGGCCACCTCATCCGGCTCGTTTCACTCGCCACCTTCTCCTCCAAGGAGAAGGTTGTGCTTCCTTCTCCTTCGAGGAGAGGACCGACCTCCCCTCCCTCTCCTTCGCGGAGAGGACTTGCCCCCTTCCCTCTCCTTCGAGGAGAGGGAAGGCGCGAAGCGCCAGGGTGAGGTGGGTTCTTCTCTGTTGACTATTGTTTTGCAGAGTAGTTCCTGTTCACACCCTCTCCCTCGCCGCCTCCCAATTCTTGCCGTCGAACTTTTCAATCACCACTTCCGGCCGATCCGCCTCATCAATGCAGCGTAAATTTATACTTATCCCATCCGGGTGGGAGCGCGGGTAGTAGAATGACTTGATGCCGCACACTTTGCAAAATGTATGCTTCGCCGCGCCGGTGTTGAAGGTATAGGTGGCAAGCGCTTCGGCTGAGGTCAACAGCTTGAAATTTTCCTTCGGCACGATGAGGTGCAAGTACCCGGTCTTGGCACACATCGAGCAATTGCAGTCGAGCACCTGCGCCGGATCATCGCACACAAATTCAAAGCGCACCGCGCCGCAATGGCAGCCGCCGTGACGTATAGGTTTGGGCGGAGATGACATCCTCTTACTTTACCCTTGATAAGCGGGAATCCATATTCGTTGCAACACCCTGTATTTCCATGGATTCCCGATCGCGCCGCTGATCGCGGCTTGTCGGGAATGACGACTTTGATTCTGAGAATTCCACTTTCGCAGAGGTCTCATCAAAGGGTGAAGGAATATAAGAAGGTACGAAGCAGTTCTCCGCCAACTGAGCCGAGGACGGAGATACAAACATCCGTTACTCCACCGTCACCGATTTGGCGAGGTTGCGCGGCTGGTCCACATCGGTGCCTTTATGCACGGCGGCGTGATAAGCCAACAGCTGCACCGGCACGGCGTAGACCAACGGCGTGATGAAATCCGCCAGTTCCGGCATGGTCAGCGTCGCCCATGCTTGTTGACCTTGCGATGTAACGCCGGCCCGGTCGGAGATCAGCACCACCTTGCCTTTGCGCGCGATCACTTCCTGCATGTTCGAGGTGGTTTTATCGAACAAGGGGCCGGAGGGCGCGATGACGATGATCGGCACCGCCTCGTCGATGAGCGCGATGGGACCGTGCTTCATTTCGCCCGCCGCATAGCCTTCGGCGTGGATGTAGGAAATTTCTTTCAGTTTTAAGGCGCCCTCGAGCGCAATGGGATAATCCGCGCCGCGCGCCAGATATAAAACGTCCCGCGCCTTCGATATATCATAGGCCAGGCGCTCGATGGCTTCGTCATGGTTCAAGACCGCGGCGATGCGCGCCGGCACGTCGGTCAGCGCATCGACCAGCTTTGCTTCCGCCGCCGCGCTGATGGCGCCCCGCGCCGCGCCGGCGCCGATGGCCAGACAGGCGAGCACGCTTAATTGACAGGTAAACGCCTTGGTGGAGGCAACGCCGATTTCCGGCCCGGCGTGGGTGGCGATCACGAGGTCCGACTCCCGCGCCATGGAGGAGGTCGGCACGTTGACCACCGAGACGATGTGCTGGCCGTGCTCGCGGGCGTAGCGCAGCGCGGCGAGCGTATCCGCCGTCTCGCCCGATTGGGAGATAAACAGCGCCATGCCGCCGGGTTTTAAGACCGCGTTGCGGTAGCGAAACTCCGAGGCGATGTCCACCTGCGCGTCGACCTTGGCGATCTGCTCGAACCAGTATTCCGCCACCATGCCGGAATAATACGACGTGCCGCAGGCGACGATGGTCACCTTGTCCACGGTTTTAAAATCAAACGGCAAATGGGGCAGCACCACTTTACGCTTCAGCGGATCAATATAGCTCCCCAGCGTTTGCGCGATCACGGTCGGCTGCTCGAAGATTTCCTTTTGCATGAAGTGGCGGTAGTTGCCCTTATCAATCAGCGCGCCGGACACCGCCGTCTTGGTGATCGGGCGTTTGACCTCGCGGCCCGCCTCATCCCAGATCACCGCGCCGGTGCGGGTGAGCGCCACCACGTCGCCTTCCTCCAGATACGAGATGCGGTCGCTAAGATGAGCAAGAGCGATAGCATCCGATCCCAAATACATCTCGCCGTCGCCGTAGCCCAGCACCAAGGGGCTGCCGCGCCTAGCGCCCATCATCAAATTATGTTCGCCGGTAAACAGGATCGCCACCGCGAACGCGCCATGAAGCCGCGCCACCGCGGCGCGGGCGG
Organism: Pseudomonadota bacterium; assembly: GCA_003577275.1. Classification (GTDB taxonomy): domain Bacteria; phylum Pseudomonadota; class Alphaproteobacteria; order Sphingomonadales; family Govanellaceae; genus PRO5. Next base: position 767,710 of record QEVO01000001.1, on the reverse strand, counting down.
CGGCTTGCGGATCCTGGCCGCCGTTCAGGCAATCGGTGATCAGATGGGCGATCACCTCGGTATCGGTTTCGGAAACGATCTTGTGGCCCTTGGCGATCAATTCTTCCCTGAGCTCGCGGAAGTTCTCGATGATGCCGTTGTGCACCACCGCGACGCGAGCGGTGGCGTGCGGGTGGGCGTTGTTTTCGGTGGGCGCGCCGTGGGTCGCCCAGCGGGTGTGGCCGATGCCGATCATGCCGGGCAACGGTTCGGCCTTCAGCCGGGCGTCGAGATTAAGAAGCTTGCCCTCAGCGCGGCGGCGCTCGATGCGGCCGTTGACCAGGGTGGCGATGCCGGCGGAATCGTAGCCGCGATATTCCAGGCGCTTCAGGCCATCAAAGATGCGCCCTGAGACGTCCGATTGTCCGACGATGCCGATGATGCCGCACATGCTCTACTTCTTCCCATCTTTCTTGGCTTTTGAGCGCGCGCGAAATTTCGCCGCCCAATCTTTGATTTCTCTCTGCTCCGAGCGCGTCACAACGAGCGCATCCGCCTCGACATCCTTGGTGATGGTGCTGCCGGCGCCAACGATGGCGCCCTCGCCGATTGTCACCGGGGCGACGAGGGCGGTGTTGGAGCCGATGAAGGCCCCGGCGCCGATGTCAGTCTTGTATTTGAAAAAGCCGTCATAGTTGCAGGTGATGGTGCCGGCCCCAACGTTGGCACCCGCCCCCACCCGGGCGTCGCCGATGTAGGTCAGGTGGTTGACCTTGGCGCCCTCTTCCAGCACCGCCTTTTTCACCTCGACGAAATTGCCGACCTTGGCTTTTTTGCGCAGTTCCGCGCCGGGCCGCAGCCGCGCGAATGGGCCGACGCTCGCCCCCTCGGCGATGCTCGCGCCTTCCAAATGGCAGAAGGCGTGAATGACCACGTTGTCGCCCACGCTGACGCCGGGGCCGAACACCACGTTGGGCTCCACCACCACGTCGCGGCCAAGCTTGGTGTCGAAGGAGAAGTAAACGGTTTCAGGCGCGATCAGCGTCGCGCCGTCGGCCATGGCGGCGGCGCGGGCGCGGGCCTGGAAGATCGCTTCCGCTTGCGCCAGTTCGGCGCGGGAATTGACGCCGATGACCTCGCTTTCATCGGTTTCCACCACGGCGGCTTTTAAGCCCCGCGCCCGGGCCAGCCCGACGATATCGGTCAGGTAATATTCGCCCTTGGCGTTGTCGTTCTTCACGTGGGCCAAAAGATCAAACAGCAACTTGGCGCTCAATACCATGATGCCGGAATTGCATAAATTGATGCGGCGTTCCTCAGGGCTGGCGTCCTTGAACTCGACGATCGCCTCCAGGCCGCCGTCGGCTGAGAGCTTCAAGCGGCCATAGGCCGCCGGATCAGCGGCGCGAAAGCCCAACACTACCAGATCGGCATGGGTGCGGGCATCGATCATCCGCCGCAGCGTGTCCGCCGTGATCAGCGGCACGTCGCCGTAAAGCACCGCCGCGTCGCCCGCAAAATCTGCCAGCGCCGGGGCGGCCTGTTGCACCGCGTGCCCGGTGCCGTGCTGCGGCTCCTGCACCACAAAGGTTGCCCGGTCACCGATCTGGGCTTCCACCTGATCCCGCTCGGAGCCCACCACCACCACCCGCCGGGCAGGGTTGAGGGTATCGAGCGTCGCCATCACGTGCTCCACCATGGGCCGGCCGCCCACGGGGTGGAGCACCTTGTGGCGGGAGGATTTCATCCGCGTGCCTTTGCCGGCGGCGAGGATAATGGCTGCGATGGGGGCTATGGTCATGAGTCGATGTTGTTGTGAGCGCCTTGAAGTTGTGCCAAAACCTGCCACAAAGGTTCTAAGAATTCCATAATGGTTCGTCGTGAAAAAGTCCCTCGGTTTCACCTCGGTATACTTTTACACGGGATCATAATGCCAAATCCGCCCTTAAGGCGGCTTTGCGGGCGGATTTGAGCTTGCTGGAAAACTTGTTAACGTGGCGCAGGGCCGCCCCAAGCCACGTTAATGTATTGATGAAATTGAAAAAAGTACACTGAGCGCCAGCGAAGGACTTTTTTCAAGGTGTGCAATTATAACCCTGTGGCGAATTGATGACCCTACCCCTTCCCCGCGCTGTCGTTTTTGATCTCGACGGCACTCTGGTCGATACCGCGCCCGACCTGACCTCGGCCCTCAACTGGGTGTTGGAGAGCGAGGGCCGCGAGCCGTTGCCCGAAATGGACGTCCGCCACATGGTGGGCCGGGGCGGCCGGCACCTGTTGATGCGCGGGCTGGCGGTGAGCGGCGTTGTCGCCAGCGAGGCCGAGCTCGACCTCCTGCTGCCGCGCTTTCTCGCCTACTACGGCGACCACGTGGCCGAGCGCAGCACCCTGTTTCCCGGCGTCGAGGCGGCGCTCCTGGCCCTCTCGGCCCACGGCGTGCGGCTGGCGGTCTGCACCAACAAGCCCATCGGCCTGACCGAGCCGTTGCTGGCGGCGCTGGGCATCGACCGGCATTTCCAGGCCATCCTGGGCGGCGACAGCTTCAGCTTCCGCAAGCCCGACCCCCGCCACCTGTTGGAAACCTTGAGCCGGCTCGAGGTAACAGCGGCCGAGGCGGTCATGGTCGGCGACAGCGACAGCGACGTCAAGGCCGCCCGCGGGGCCGGGGTGCCGGTAATCGGCGTCTCCTTCGGCTATACCGAAACCCCCATTCATGAGCTGGGGGTCAATAAAATCATCGACCATTACGATGAACTGCTGCCGGCGCTGACCGGGTTGCGGCAAATAGATATCCGGTCTTGAGAGTGCCACCTCATCCGTCACGCTATCGCGTGACACCTTCTCCTCGAAGGAGAAGGAAAATCCCCCTCTCCTTTGAGGAGAGGGAGGGCGCGAAGCGCCAGGGTGAGGTGGTCTGATGGCTAGGGTCTTGACCCTAGGGTTCGCCTCCAAGCCTTGACGCCCAAGTGCCGGGCCAGCATCAGGGGCGGCATGCGGAGCCAATGGGAGCGGATATATAAAAGCTCCCCCGCCACCGCCGCGCCGGCTGCGCGGTCGAAGAGATGGGGCGGGATCAGGGCGGCGCGAACGCACCAATCCATGACCCAGCGCAGCGGCGGCGGCCAGGGCAACGCGCGCCGAGCCGCCGTCAGCGCCTCCGCCGGCACTGGGGCGGCCAGAAGATCGTGGGCGTAGGTGAGCGAATAGGCCAACGGCCGGGCAAGCCCCAACTCTTCGGAGCGGGCCTTCAAGCGCGGCCAAAAATCGGCGGACTTACCAAATTCAACCATCAGGTCGCGCTGGTCTACAAGGTCGCGCAAGCCGCCCCGCAGTTCGCCGTCGGCGAAGAGGTGCGATGCGCTGTGCAACAACAGATCGGTATCGGCGAACACCGCGAAGCGTTCATCGATCATCCGGGCATTGGCCAGGAGCTTGGCCGGATCAGGCTTGTAGCGGCTGGTGGGCGGCAGGATGGTGTGATGGATGTCGATCACCGCGTTACGCTCGGGGTGGCGCAGCGGCGGCAATTCGTGCATCCAATCCCGGTAATACTGCTGATCGTAATCGCTGCTTTTGACCTGCTGCCAGCCGGCGGCCATCAGTGCCGCCTCCAGCCATTGCAGACGATCACGGGAGACCAGGACGTCGATATCCGAGCTGACTCTCCCGGCGGCGCACGGCAGCCCGGCGGCGACGTAGGCCGCGCCTTTCAACAGCACGATCTTGATATCGGGGCCAAGCGTCGCCCGACGCACCCGGTCCATTTCCCACAACAGTCGGGCGCGGCTCATCTCGGCCACCCGCCGCGCGCCGATCAGCTGGTCGCGCACGCCGGCGGCAAGACTGTCAAGGAGACCGTAGCGCTCGGCGTCCGCCGCCACCCGGCCAAGGAGGCCGCAGGCGCGGGCCAAATAGAGCACTTGCGACCACGCTTGTGCCGACAATCCGGCTTGGCGGGCCGGGTTTTTCAACACGGTGAGGAGCAGCCGGGCATCTTCCCTCATGGCGCGTGCTCCATCAGGTCGGACACCATGCGAATGGCCTGATCGAGGGAGCGGTAGATCAAGCGAAACGAACGGCAGCGGTCGGTCAGCGCCGCGAGGGCGCGAAACGCCGTCTCGCCTAAGCGGTCGCAGTTGACCGCCGCGCCGCGCACCATGGCGAAGGCCTCGTGCTTGGGCAGTTCAATGACCTGGGATTTGGCGTTGGGGTTATAGTTCGGATAGAGGATCAAGGACGCCGGCGCGGTATCCGCCATGCGCTCCAGGGCATCCCGGGGCGGCTTGAGGTAGCGGATGGTGCCTTTCGGCGTCTCGTGCAAGGGCCTCCCTAAGCGTTCGGGCATCACCCGCTCGGCCAGCACCGGAATCGATTCATTCTTCAGGGAAATGGGTCTAGGGTGGGGATGAAAGGCCAAGGTGTCGGGATCGAGAAGCCCGAACTCATCGGTAAAAAACCGCCAACCGGACAATGACAGCCCGGCGGTCAGCGTGCTTTTGCCGATGCCCGAGGCGCCGGGCATGAGGATTGCCTTGCCACCGCGCTCCACCAACCCGGCGTGGAACATCAAAAAACGGTCGCTGGAAGTGGCGACCAGCCAATTGAGGCCCATCTCCATGGCCAGCATACCCAGATCCCCCGGCAGCGGCACGAAGGGCGTATGGGCAAAACCGGCGTCCGCCATCAGCTTGGGCCGCAGCCAGCGGCGTAGCGGCGCGGTGGCGCGCACCTGAAGATGAAAAGTCGTCGCCTCCGCCTCGCTGGCCAGGGGAAAGCCTTCGTAAGTTTCGAGAAAATCATGGCGAAGGCGGGTAAACGGCGTGCGCACGTGGGCGACGAAGGGACCGACGCGAAAGCGCAAGCCCTCACGTCTCAGCGCCCGGAAGTGCTCAGGCGATCGGGTGATGTCGCGAACGTCCCGCCCCATGCCCCGTGGGTACTCGGCTTAATGGACAGTGACAAGCGGGAAGATGAGGCCTAAGCGGTCAAATTCCGTCAGGATGGCTTCGACTTTAGGCCCCACTTCGGCCTCCGGAGCCTCCAGCAAGTCAGCCAGCGCCGCGGTCAAGGCCGATGCCGTGCGCGGGCTTTCCACCAGCAGCGCCAACGCCTCATGGGCTAGGGGATCAACCACATGGGTATCGCCGGAGCGGGCGTTGAACACCACGGCGACCGCGCCCAGGTCATGCCACAACAGCCGCTCGGGCGACGGTACTGTCCAAATGGAAAGCGGGCCGACAGAGGGCCCGCTTTGCTGCCTATCGTCGGCCTTGGCCACCGCCGTCACCCCGTGGGTAAACCGTTGATGGAGGCCAGACAGGTCTGTCCGATATTGTTGTTGTAGACGAGCGCCCGCAAGGCATCGCTGTCAAGCTGGCCGTCAGCCACATCGCCAGAACCTTTCGAGATGAAAATCGATTGGTAATTGTCATACCAAGGGTCGTTCTTTTTCGGTTTATCGACGCCGTCTTTTAGTATCGGCTCGAAGTTCTGGTCGACCTTGATGATCGCGCCGGGAATCGGCAGGTCGCCTGGCTGAATAAGGCAGCCGGCGGATACCGCCCAGGCCGAGGTCGAGCGAAACGTAAGGATCAGCGGCGCGCCAACGGCTCCCACCTTCAACAGACGACGGCGAGCCTCACGCGCGTCGTTGGCCGCTTCGACCGGGTTATTAGTCATCGCTTTTTCCTGCTCTTTCGGGTTCATACGCTACTCCGACAAGCCTAATGCAACCTTACCACCCCTACGGCCAACGCGCCATCAAAGCCGCCGCTGCCCCCGTGGGCCAGAGAATTCATCCTCTATCCTAGCAAGATTTAAGCCAAAAATGATTTTTCAGTTAAAATCAATATATTAGTAATTTTGATCCGTTGCCATTCACACGTCAACGTAAAAAATTCCGACACTTGAAATTCAATTTGAGCATCCGGAAACGACGACAAAAAACCATAACATATCACCGCCATTGCTTGTAAAACTAAGGGGTGCACAGCGGGACGGGCGGGCGGATGCGGCAGGAAAACCCAGATATCGACTATATCCGGATAGCGGCCACCGCCCTGCCGTTCCTATTGGCGATTCTGACATTAAGCGCTGTCGGGCGCGTTGACCGGATCGCCATGGTGGTTCTGTGGGGTACGGCGGCGATTTCACTGTTGTGGCTTCTGGCCCGCTATCGGGCCGATATCCTGCGGGAGCGACGACGTCTCCGCATCGGCGCTGGCGGGCGTGAGCGTGGCGGCGCGGCGCCGCTTGCGCTCGTCCGCATCGTCGACGGCATGGCCGACCCTCTCCTTCTCCTCGACATGAAGCGACGGGTTTTGCATGCCAACCGCGCCGCCCGCACCCTGGTGGGCGAAGCCATCGTCGGCAAAGATATCTCCTTCTATGTGCGTCATCCCGCCGCCCTCGAGGCGCTCGACGCCGCCATCGCCAGCGGACAGCCGGCGGAGCGGGAGTTCACCCTTCTCGACCCGGTGGAGAGGGCCTGCATGATGCGCGCCGGCATCATCGAAGCCGGCGAGGAGGACGCGACGGCCCGTTTTGTCCTGGCGTCGATCCTCGATCTGACGAAAATGAAGCGGGTTGAAAAAATGCGCGCCGATTTCGTCGCCAACGCCAGTCATGAATTGCGCACCCCATTGGCGACCATCGCCGGCTTTATCGAAACCCTGGCTGGGCCGGCGGCCAATGATGCCGAAGCCCGCCGCCGGTTCCTGGCCATCATGGGCGAGGAAGCGGCCCGCATGCTGCGGCTTATTGAAGATCTGTTATCCCTGTCGCGCATCGAATTGGACGAACACCTGCCGCCCGGCGGCGCGGTTGATCTGGCGCCGCTTTTAGAGAACATCGTCAATACCATGGCGCCGCGCGGTAAAAAGGACGCGCCGGAAATCCGCCTGTCGCTTGCCGCCGCGCTGCCGCCGGCGCGAGCCGATCGCGACCAACTGGTGCAGGTGTTTCAAAACCTGATCGACAACGCCATCAAATACGGCCGCGCCGGCACGCCGGTGGACATCACCGCGCAGCCGGTGGAGCGCATCCCCGGGCGCTCGGAGGGCGGCGTCGCCGTGACCGTCTTCAACCAGGGCGAGGCCATTCCTCCTGAGCACATCCCGCGCCTGACCGAACGGTTCTACCGGGTGGACAGCGCCCGTTCGCGCAAGCTCGGCGGCACCGGCCTGGGTCTTGCCATCGTCAAGCACATCGTCTCCCGCCACCGGGGAGCGCTCGCCATCGACAGCGTGCCTGGACTGGGCACGACGGTGACGGTCTACCTGCCGTCCAACGCCGCCGCGCCTGCAGCGTAACAAAACTGTCACAAGTCTGTCGTAATTGAGTCATTGCCTGCGCCTAGGGTCCGAACGTCGGCAGGAGGCCGCCATGGGCAGCGCTCAGGAGGTCTCCCCTGAGCCGCAGCTTATTTATACGGAGAATAAACGTGCTGAAACATTCTCTCATCGTGGCGTTTGGCATAGGCGCTGGCGCCATGGCGTGGACCGGCGAGGCGGCAGCCCGCGACCAAATCCGCGTCGTCGGGTCGTCTACGGTATTTCCTTATAGCCAGGCGGTTGCCGAGGAATTCGGCAATGCAACCGGCAATGTGGCGCCCGTGGTCGAGTCCACGGGCACCGGCGGCGGCATGAAGATTTTCTGCCAGGGCATCGGCCCGTCCCACCCGGACGCCACCGGCGCTTCCCGCGCCATGAAGAAGTCGGAGTGGGACCAGTGCACGAAGAACGGCGTCACCAATATATCCGAAGCCATGATCGGCTTTGACGGCCTGTCCGTCGCCCACTCCCGCAAGGCCAAGGCCATAGACCTGACAAAGCGGCAGCTTTACCTGGCGTTGGCGGCCGAAGTGCCGATCAAAGGCAAGCTGGTGGCCAACCCGTACAAAACCTGGAATCAAATCGATGCCAAACTGCCCGCCATGGCCATTCGCGTCTATGGCCCGCCGCCCACCTCCGGCACGCGGGACGCCTTTGTCGAACTGGTCATGGAAGAAGGCTGCAAGGGTTTTGCTGAAATCAAAACGCTGGATAAGGACAAGGCCAAGGAAGTCTGCGCCCGCATGCGGCAGGATGGTCCGTTCATCGAGGCCGGCGAAAATGACAACCTGATCGTGCAGCGCCTGAACAGCGATCCAACGGCGCTGGGCATCTTCGGGTATTCGTTCCTTTATGAGAACCAGGACAGTCTATCGGCAGTAACCATTGCCGGCGTGGCGCCGTCCTTTGAGACCATCGCCAACGGCAGCTACGGCATCTCCCGCCCCATTTACATGTACTTCAAGAACGCCCACCGCCGGGCGATCAAGGGCTTTAATGAATTCATCGCCGAGTATGTGAGCGATGCGGCGCTGGGAGCTGACGGCTATCTGCACGAGCGCGGCTTGGTGCCGCTGCCGGACGCCAAGCGCGCAGTGGTGCAAAAAGCGGTGCTGCAAGCAAAGCCCATGGCGGCGCCGGCAAAGTAGTAGGGTTGATTTAACATCGATGCGTGTGAAAGGGCCGCCACAAGCAAAAACCATTGTGGCGGCCCTAGCTGATAGCAGGCACTACCAAAGAAGGTCGCAATAAGAGAGCCGCCAGATGTTCATAACCACCCTCCTGTGTCTGCTGGCGCTTTCCATGGCGAGCTTTTTCCTGTTCAATGCCCGCGCCCGCGCCTTGGCGGTTGGCGCGTCATCCCGGCTCCATTCCCTGCCGTCCTATCATGGCGCTTACGTGGCGTTGCGGGTGGCGCTTCCCTCCATAGCCTTCTTGCTGATCTGGAGCTTATGTCAGCAGCCGCTCATCGATCGGCTGGTGATGTCGAGCTTGCCCGCCGAAGCCACCATCGGCATGGACAAAGGCGCGCTTGACCTGATCTTAAGCGAAATAAAAACCGTCGCCGACGGCCGCATTTTTGGCGAGCCTAGCCCGACTATACTTGCAGCGGCGGAGCAATACAAAGAATGGCGGCAGCTTGGCCAGTATGCGCTCTTTGCCGGCGGACTAGGGATTGCGTTCGTCGCCCTCTATCTGGCGCATCGTAAACTCGCCGTGGAGTTCCGCGCCCGCCAACGGGTGGAGCGCATTGTCAGCGGTCTGATGATTTTCTGCTCCCTGGTGGCCATTCTGACCACGCTCGGCATCGTTTTCTCGCTACTGTTTGAGGCCTATAGATTTTTTGAACTTGTCCCGTGGCATGAATTCTTCTTCGGGCTCAACTGGGAGCCGCAAATTCCTCTGCGCGCGGATCAAGTGGCGGGGTTGGGCGCGTTCGGCGCCATTCCGGTATTTACCGGAACGTTATTGATCGCCGTCGTCGCCATTCTGGTGGCCGGTCCGATCGGGCTTTTCAGCGCCATTTATCTGGTGGAATACGCCGAGCCGAAAACCCGCGCCGTCATCAAGCCGACCCTGGAGATCCTGTCCGGCATCCCCACGGTGGTCTACGGTTTTTTTGCGGTGCTGGTCGTGGCGCCGGCGATCACCGCTTTCGGCCAGCGCCTTGGCATCGAGATGGCGCCCAACAGCGCCCTGGCGGCGGGGTTGGTGATGGGGATCATGATCGTGCCGTTCATTTCCTCCCTGTCCGATGACGCCATTCGCGCCGTGCCGCAGGCGATGCGCGACGGCGCCTATGCCCTGGGCGCCACCAAGGCGGAAACCATCGTATCGGTGTTGCTGCCGGCGGCGCTGCCGGGCATCGTCGGCGGTTTTCTCCTGGCCATCAGCCGCGCCATCGGCGAGACCATGATCGTGGTGATGGCGGCCGGGCTCATCGCCAATCTCACCGCCAACCCGTTTGAGGCGGTGACCACGGTGACCGTGCAAATCGTCACCTTGCTCATCGGCGACACCGAATTTGACAGCCCCAAGACGCTGGCAGCCTTTGCGCTGGGTCTGGTGCTGTTTGCCGTAACGCTGTGCTTGAATGTCATCGCCCTTAGGATCGTGCGGAAATATAGGGAAATGTATGAATAATCCCGCCTCGCCATCCCAGACGCCCATGTCCTTCTTTCTGACCAAGGAGGCCATGAACAGAGTGCGGCGGCGCAAGGCGGCGGATTTGCGCTTGCGGCTTTATGGCCTCGTCGCCATCGGCCTGGCGGTGGCCATGCTGGCGACGCTCTTTGTCTCGCTCATCATGACCGGTTATCCATCCTTCGTGCAAACCCATGTCACGCTCGATGTTTATTTGGATCCCGCCGACATCGAGGCGGACAGCCCGGAGACCGGCAATTACCGCGCCGTCATCAAGGAGAGCCTGCTTACGCTGTTTCCCGAGGTTAAAAACCCCCGGCAACAGCGCGCCTTGCAGGGCCTGATCAGCAACGGTGCGCAATATATGCTGCGCGACGAAGTGACCGCCAACCCCCGGCTTATCGGCCAGACCGTCTCTCTTAAGGTTCCGGCCACCGATATGGTGGACCAGCTCCACAAAGGCGTCATTTCCCGCCAACTGCCGGAAGATCAGCGCAAGATCAGCGATCAGCAAATTGCCTGGTATGATGCGCTGGCAGCCTCCGGCCGCATCACGGCGCCGTTCAACTGGGCCTTGTTTTTCAATTCCGACAGCCGCTTTCCTGAACTTGCGGGCTTGAAGGGCGCCATCGCCGGCTCCTTCTATGCCTTGGCGGTTTGTTTTCTGATCAGCTTTCCCGCCGGCATCGCCGCCGCCATCTATCTTGAGGAATTCGCCGCAAGGAACAAGATTACCGACTTCATCGAAGTGAACATCAACAATCTGGCGGCGATCCCTTCGGTGGTGTTCGGGCTATTGGGCTTGGCGCTGTTTTTGCAGTTCATGGGGCTGCCCCGCTCCGCGCCGCTGGTCGGCGGCATCGTGCTTTCCTTGATGACGCTGCCGACCATCATCATCGCCACCCGGGTGGCCCTGAAGGCGGTGCCGCCCAGCATCCGCGAAGCGGCGCTGGGGCTGGGCGCGTCGCGCCAGCAAGTGGTGTTCCATCACGTCCTGCCGCTGTCCCTGCCCGGCGTCATGACCGGCGCCATTATCGGCTTGGCGCGGGCGTTGGGCGAAACCGCGCCTCTGCTCCTCATCGGCATGAATGCCTTCATCACTTCGGACCCCGGCGGCTTGATGGATCCGGCGACCGCTCTGCCGACGCAAATCTTTATCTGGGCCGACAGTCCCGAACGCGGCTTCGCCGCCCGCACCTCCGCCGCCATTTTGGTGCTGATCGGCTTTCTATTGGTCATGAACATCACCGCCATTATCCTGCGTCAAAGGTTCGAGCGAAAATGGTGACGCCATTGCATTTAGACCCTTCTTCGACCAGATATGGCCATTCTGACGGAGCGGATTTATGATCAGATCAAGCACAGCCCCGCCGAGCGTACCGGACGTACGGTCAAGAGGCTGTGCGCCGATATGGGCGCAAATCCGCCCGTCCCGCCTGGGTTTGCCGGCAACGGGCGTCCGCTGCGTCGGCCGGCTTGGCCGTAGGTTCCGCTACGCCCTGCGCCGGCCTCCTGTCGGGCCGCGCGCGTTGACGGCAAACAGAATTGTCCAAATCTGGTCGAAGAAGGGTCTAACCGAAAGGCGATTAGAGTCATGGATGTTGCCGAATTGACATTAGGAAAACCGAGCATGGCAAGCCTTATCCAGGATGCCCCCATGCAGGACACCAAAATTCAAGCCCGCAATGTGTCTGTGCATTACGGCGACAAACTTGCCTTGAATGACGTCAGCGTTGATATTCTGGACAAGACCGTAACCGCATTCATCGGACCGTCCGGCTGCGGCAAATCCACTTTCCTGCGCTGCTTTAATCGCATGAATGATGTGATCGATGGCTGCCGCGTCAGCGGGCAGATTACCCTTGACGGCAGCGATATTTATGATCCCGCCATCGATCCCGTCCATTTGCGCGCCAGGGTCGGCATGGTGTTCCAAAAGCCCAATCCGTTCCCAAAATCAATCTATGACAATGTTGCTTATGGCCCGCGTATCCATGGCCAAGCCGCCAACAGCGGCGAGCTAGACGAAATCGTCATTACCAGCCTGCAAAAATCCGGGCTTTGGGATGAAGTCAAGGATCGCATGGATGAGCCCGGCACCGCTCTGTCGGGCGGCCAGCAGCAACGCTTGTGCATCGCCCGCGCCATTGCCGTCGATCCCGAAGTCATTTTGATGGACGAACCCTGCTCCGCCTTGGACCCCATCGCCACAGCCCGGATCGAGGAACTGATCGATGAGTTGCGAACCCGCTATGCCATCGTAATCGTCACCCATTCGATGCAGCAGGCGGCGCGGGTATCGCAAAGAACCGCCTTCTTCCACCTCGGGGTATTGATGGAATACGGCCCGACGGCGCAGATTTTCACCAATCCTAGGAATGAAAAAACCAAGGATTACATTACCGGCCGCTACGGCTGACGGAGACTACCGCCATGGTTCATCGCCACACCGTTCGCTCCTATGATGAAGATTTAAACCGCCTGCGTAGCCTGATTACGCGCATGGCCGGCCTGGCTGAAACGCAGATTTCTGACGGCGTCAGCGCGCTGATCAAGCGCAACGATGACATCGCGCGGCAAGTCATCGCCGCTGATAAAGCTCTCGATATCATGGAAAATGAGGCCGAGCAGACGGCCATCGAACTCATCGCGCTCCGCTCGCCGATGGCCGACGATCTGCGCGAAATCGTCTCCGCCTTGAAAATCTCCTCAATTTTGGAGCGCATCGGCGACTACGGCAAGAATATCGCCAAACGATCCTTGGTATTGAATCAAAGCGAGCCCATTAAAACCGCCGTCATCATTCCGCAAATGGCGGCTCATGCCAAGACCATGCTTAAGGATGCCATGGACGCCTTCATTGATCGCGACAGCGACAAGGCGATGATGGTCTGGCAGAGCGACAAGGCGATCGATGGCTTAAACAGCAGCCTGTTTCGCGAACTGTTGACCTATATGATGGAAAATCCGCGGCTGATCACGCCGTGCACCCATCTGCTGTTCGTATCGAAGAATATCGAACGTATCGGCGATCATGTCACCAACATCGCCGAGATCGTCTATTATCTCGTCACCGGCAATCGCCTGGATCAGGACCGGCCGAAGGGCGACGAGTCGGCAACGATTTCGGTGACGCCGCCGACCGTTCGATAGGAGACGCTCCTACCATGACCGCCCGCCTCCTCCTCATCGAAGACGACTTAAGCTTGACCGAGCTCATTCGCTATAACCTCGAGCAGGAGGGCTTTGCGGTAACGGTCGCCAGCGACGGCGAGGACGGGTTGGCCCAAGCCTTGGAGATGCCGCCCGATCTTATTATCCTCGATTGGATGCTGCCCAGCCTGTCGGGCATCGAAATCTGCCGCCGGTTGCGCCGCGCGCCGGCCACCGCCAACGTGCCGGTAATCATGCTTACCGCCCGGGCCGAGGAGGCCGATCGGGTGCGCGGACTTGATACCGGGGCCGATGATTATCTGACCAAGCCGTTCTCGCCCCGGGAACTGATTGCCCGAATTCATGCCATTTTGCGGCGCATCCGCCCGGCCCTGTCGGGTCAAAGCCTGCACTTTGATGGCATCGTCCTTGATGCCACGTCACACAAGGTGACGCGGGATGGCGCGCCCCTCCATCTCGGTCCCACCGAATTCCGTCTCCTGCGTCATTTCATGGAGCACCCCCGCCGGGTATTCTCCCGCGAGCAACTGCTGGACGCCGTGTGGGGGCATGACGTCTATGTGGAGCTGCGGACGGTGGACGTCCATATCCGCCGGCTGCGCAAGGCGCTCAACCGCGGCGGCGGCAAGGATGTCATCCGCACCGTCCGCGCCGCCGGCTATGCCCTGGATGCCGATACCTGAGCGTTGCCTGTCGGCAAGTTTTACACCTGGCAATTTCGAACGCATCCTAATTGCAAGAGAATCCCGCGGAATTCTCGGCTTTTGTTCGGGCTGTTTTGCTGTGGTCCGATTCTTGCTTTTAGTTTTTTCGTGGGTTTGAGGCGATGGAGATCGCCTTACAAGAAAGACCCGCCATGAACGGCTGGCGCCTTGATGCCGGCGCGGAGAAAACAGGTGACGAGTCGAAGATATTGTGGTTTTATACCTGCCGGGTGCACGATCTTGTGCCATAAGGCCGGGGTTGGGGAATCGCGGCGGGTCGTTGACGCACAGCAGGCCATGTTCTTCTTGGTTGGCAGGCGTAACGTCTCTTTGGCTGTCGGTTCGAGCTGAGGGGCCAATGCAAACGATGTCGGACGTATCCCAAGATAATGAAAAAGATCGCCTGTCCTGGCGCAATTCGGTTCTGGTATGGGTGGTTGGCGCCGTTCTGGGCTGGGTGGTGGCGGTGGTGGCCGTCTATAGCGCCCTGCGTTCCGAAGACAGCGCCATGATCGCGCAAGACCGGCCGGCGCTGCCGGAAGGGCACGAACTGGCGGACGATTCGAAGGCCCGGGAACTTAATGAGGTGATGCCCGCCGCCGGTGACGACGCGCCGGCCGACGTAGGCGGCCGCGAACCGTAATTTACAATCCCGCTTTTTGTAGCAACTGGTAAATATAAACCACGGGAATGGCGAAAGAAATTCCCGTGGGATTGGTCAGCGCCCGCTCCTTCGTCTCCTTGACGAAGGTGCTGTTTAAAATCCCCACCACCCGGCCGCTGTTAATATCATAGACTGGGCTGCCGCTGTTACCGGGAAACGCCGTTAAATCAAGCTGATAGACATCAAACGGATTACGCAGAATCATCTTGGCGTCCAGGAGACGCGAATCCGGTTGCGGGATGCGGATCGGCGTGATCGCCGAAATGATGCCGGAATGGGTGACCGGATAAACGCCTAGCACCGAGCCGATGGGATAGCCGGTGACGGCAATCGCCGTACCATCCGGCAGCAAGCCGCCGGTTCCCAGCCGCGCCGGCGGCAGCGCATCGCCGGTAATCTTCAGGATCGCCACGTCATGATCAGGATCGATGGCGACTACCTCGGCGTCACGGTCGCTGTAATTGCGGCCATTACCGATGATGATAACCAACCTTTCCTTGTTGGTCACGTTGATGCCGCCGGATACGACATGATAATTGGTGGCCACATACCGCCCGTCGTGTACGACAAATCCCGTCCCTTTCAAATCGATAGGCGGGCGGCGCAAGGCCTGAAAGGTGCCGATGCCGACGATGCTGCGGCGCACCTCCTGGACGAGATTGGGCAGATTTTCCGATATCGTCGGATGCGCCAAGGCCGCGCTCGCGCCGCTTGCCGCGATGGCAAGCCATACCACACATAAGCGAATGTACGTCATCATGCGCGGATCCCCATGGAGCCATTAATCACGAAATTTGGGCGCGTTTAAGGCTCGATTCGAACATCAGGACCGCCCATAGGGCGGCGCTATGGTTGGAGCGCCCGGATTGATGCTCATCAACAAGCCGGGTTAAGAAGCCCATATCGAGAATGCCAGTGTCGCCAAGAAGCTCGCTTTGCGCAACCTTTCTGATCTTGTCCTTCAGCGCGCCGCGAAACCAGGTTTCCAGCGGCACGGCAAAGCCCATCTTTTCCCGATAGAGCGTGCGCTCCGACAACAGCGGCTCCAAGGAGCGTTTAAACGACAGTTTGCCCTGCCGCCCCTCGATATGCTGCGCCGGCGGAATCTGCGCCGCCCATTCCATGAATTTATGGTCGAGGATGGGCACCCGCACCTCCAGCGAATGGGCCATGCTGGCGCGATCGACCTTGGTCAGGATATCGCCAGCGAGATAGGTTTTGATGTCGGCGTACTGAATGCGCGACAGCTCGTTGTCCACCGGCGCGTTATCCATGACGTTGCGCAACACGCTTAGGGCTTCATAACCGCCCAAGCTCTTGCGGAACGTGGAACGCAACAGACAATTGCGCAGTCTCGTGGGCAGGATCGACACGCTGTGGAAATAGCCTTCCGCGGCATCGAACGACAGAGCTTCGAAGGTCGACTTGGCGCGCAGAAATTTGGGCGCCCAATCGAGCTTGGGATACAAGCGGCCAAGGGCGCCAAAAATCGGTCGGCGCAGCATCAACGGCAGACGGTCGCGCAGGCGCTGCTCGTACATATGCCAGCGATGACGGCGGTAGCCGGCAAACAACTCATCGCCGCCATCGCCTGACAGCGCCACCGTGACATGCTCGCGCGCCAGTTCGCACACCCGGTAGGTGGGCATCGCCGAGCTGTCGGCGAAGGGTTCATCGTAAAGATCGGCCAAGCGGTCGACGAGTTCGAAATCATCGGGGTTGACCACCCGGGTGGTATGCGTGGTGTGATAGCGCCGGGCCACCTCTTGGGCGAAATCCCGCTCGTCGTAGTCGGGCTGATCAAAGCCGATGGAATAAGTGTTGACCGAGCCCGTCGACAAGCCCGCCATCAACGCCACCACGGCGCTGGAATCGACGCCGCCGGAGAGGAATGCGCCCAACGGTACGTCGGCGATGAGACGCAGCTTGACCGCTTCCTTCAGGCGCGGCACCAGTTCCTCTCGCACCGCCTCCGGGGTAAGTCTAGAATCGGTGCGAAAGGCAATGTTCCAGAACGCCTTGGCTTCAGCCGCGTCCGCGCCGCGCCGCTGCACCAGGATATGACCGGGCGGCAATTTGC
The DNA here is from genome assembly GCA_003577275.1 of Pseudomonadota bacterium. Lineage (GTDB taxonomy): Bacteria > Pseudomonadota > Alphaproteobacteria > Sphingomonadales > Govanellaceae > PRO5. The sequence continues at coordinate 751,135 of QEVO01000001.1, read as the reverse complement.
GAACGCTTTTTAAGATGGTTTTCGGCTCCGGGATATAGCCGTAGGCGAAATAGTCCTCCACCGCCTGCGGATCGAGTGCGCGCGGCAGGTCCGGCAGGGGAAAGAAGGCTTTCAGTTCCGAGGCGAAGGCCAGGCGGCCATCGGCCAGGTGGGCATAATAAAGCGGCTTGATGCCCAGGCGATCGCGGGCCAGAAACAACGTCTTGACGCGGCGGTCCCAGACGGCGATGGCGAACATGCCGCGAAAGCGCTCGACGCAGGCCGGCCCCCAGGCATCCCAGCCATAAACGATGACCTCGGTATCGCAGTGGGAGCGGAACTGATAACCCATTTTCTCCAGCTCCGCCCGCACCTCCATGAAATTGTAAATTTCGCCGTTGAAGACGACCTGAATATCACCCGTCTCGTTGCTCATCGGCTGATGGCCGGCTTCGGTCAGGTCAATGATGGCCAGCCGGCGATGACCCAGCGCCACCCCCGGCTCCACATGCACGCCCCAGCCGTCCGGGCCGCGATGAGTCAGGATATCATTCATGCGGATCAACAACTGCCGGTCGAACTGCCGTTCGCCGGTGCGGTCGAACACCCCTACAAGACCACACATCCACCCGTCCCCTTAACTTACTTATTTTGCGCCGATTGTTGGAAAGCCCGGCAGATCGGCCCGGACATGGGCCAGAAAATCCGCCAGCACGGCGGGAGCCTCCTCCGCACGATAGCCTTCATGGGTGGAAAAAGCGACCACCGCGGCGGCGTCCGAGCCATGGCTCAACCGCGCCCAAAGATGCCACGCCTTGGCCAAGTAGTCATTGCTGGTCAGATGGCCGCCGATCCAGTACCAATGCCACACCCGGCGCGCCTCGCCGACGGCTGAGATTTCGCTTTCCCGAGCCTTAACGTCGCCGTTGGCGAGGGTGACGGCGCGGGGCCGGCTGGCGCTCCAGGACCAGCGTCCGGGGGCTATGTCGTTGCCGAACTGAATGAGCTCGCCCGCGTCGCCCTGGATGGCATAATAGCCATAGTAGAAGGTAACTTCGGCGCCATCATTCCGGCGGTAGCGCGCCACCAACTCATCGCTGACCCCTTCATAGCGCGGCGTCCAACTCGGCGCTTTGGCGTCCGCCATATACCGCCACGGGCCTACCACCTCCGGCGCCGCCAGGGCAGCCAGGGGCGCCGGCGCGATGGTCATGGCGCGCGTCGCCAGCCACGGCCACGGCGCGCTCAGCGCGGCAATCAGGAGAGTGATGACGCCAATCTTCGCCGACGGCGTTGCCGGCGACGGTCTTACCCAGGAAAAATCGATGGCCGGCGCGTCGATGGGCTTGTCGGAAAACGACATGCCGATGAAAATCAAGGCCAGCGTCACGATGCTGAAAAAGATCCAGCCGTAGACGATGTGATCGACGCCGGTGGCGTATTCGTTGTCGGTGAGGTAGGCGATATAGACGATGCCGAAAGCGCGAATGCCGTTGGCGACAATAGGCACCGCGAAGGACAGCGCCACCACCGCTATCCGCCGCCACCAGCTCTTGAACGCCATGTCGGCCATGAGCACGCCCAAAGGGATCATGGCGATGAGAAAGCGCACGCCGGAGCAGGCTTCGGCGACATGAAACTCGCCCGATGGCGTCGACAGAAAAACCCCGTCGCGAAACACCGGCACGCCGATGAGCCGCAAAAACCAGACCACGAAATCGGCGGTAAGGTTTTGCAGCGGCTGCACCAGGAAATCGCCGAACGGCACCATGAACAACAAAAAGCCGATGGGCAGAATGAGGGCGCGCGCCACGGTCCAGCCGACGATCGCCAAGGTCGCGCCTTGCAGGGCGAACACCAGGGCGAATTCCTCGACCATGAGCACGCCCACCAACCGGCCGAGCAGCCACAGGAAGCCGGCGGCGACAACCAGCAGCAGTCCCGCAAGGTGCGGCTGGGGCGCCGTCAGTTGAAAAATCTCGCGCCGCTCCCAGGCCAGATACGCGGCAATCAAGGGGATCAAAAAGCAGTGGTTATAGGTGGCAGAATTATGCCAGGTATCCACCATGCTGGCGGCGGTATCGGCAAACAGCGCCACGATGGCGACGATGGCCGCCAGCCACAGCGCGCCGGCAATATACCAGTGGCGCTCCTTGATTGCAGCCGTCTGTGCTTCCGCCGTCATCACGTCACCTTAGCCGTTGTCCCGCCACGGTATATCATGCCGTCACTTCCGACAGGTTAAGAAAGCGCTCCAGATGCGCCAGGCTCGCCGGCCAGCTATAGCGCTCGCGGACGCAGGCGCGCGCGCGCCGGCCGATTTCGCCCCCGGCCTTGCCGCTGAGGACATTGATCACCGCCGCCGCGAACGCCGCCGCGCCATCGGCAACCAGGAGATGCTCCCCCGGCGTCGCCTCGATGCCTTCGAAAGCTTCCCCGCTGGCCACCACCGGCTTGGCCATGGCCATGCCCTCCAGAACCTTGTTCTGGATGCCGCGGGCGATGCGCAGGGGACAGACCACCGCCCCGGCATGGGCCAGGTAGGGCCGCACGTCCTCGACCCGCCCGGTTACCCGCACCCCCGGCAATTTGGCCAGCGCCTGAACGGCGGCCGTCGGCCGGCCGCCGACGATGGAAAAGACCGCCGTTGGAATGGAGGCGCGCACCGCCGGCAACACCTCGCGGGCGAACCATTGGACGGCATCCACATTGGCCCAGTAGTCCATGGCGCCGGTAAAGACGATGGCGGACTCGCCCGCCGGATAGGGCGAGGCAAAGCCATGCTCGGGCGAGAAGTAGTTAAAATCGACGCCATTGTTCAAATGATGCACGCGAGACGCCGATTCCGACGCCAGGGCGCGAAACAGCGCCGCCTCCTTGGGCGAGACGAAGACGCTGACATCAACCGCAGCCGCAACCTGCCGCTCGAAGGCAAGGAGCCGGCGGTGCTCGCGTTGATAAACCCATGACATCGGCCAAGGCTTGGAGGCGGCGTATTGCCGCCATTTATCGGAATCCACATCGACGAAATCCATCACCACCCGACCGGCGCTTTTCTTGTTGCCCAGCACGTATTGCGCCATGGGCGAGGAGAACAGCACCGTGCCGGAGATGGCGCGATGATGGAGCGTCCAATCGACCCACGCCGTCATCCGGCGATCGCGATAATAGGTTACCGATAGCGCCTCCCCGGTGATGAGTCCTTTCAGTGAACGCAAGCGCGCGCGGCGCGGATGGAGGGTAAGCGCCATGACCGAACCGCACAGGTCTTCCAGGAAACGCAGGTGTTTCCAGTCGTCCGGGTCATCGACAAAGCAGCCCAAATGCACGGTATGGCGTTTCGCCAAATGCGCCAGCATGTGCCAGGAACGTATCTTATCGCCCTTGTCCGGCGGATAAGGGATGCGGTGGGCAAGAAACAGCACGTCGGCCATGGCGCGTCAGCCTAAATCGCGGGCGATCAGCGGCCCGATCCGGTTGGCAAGCCATAGCGGCAGCCGCTGCCAGGTGGCCACCATCAGACGATATTTGGGATTTAAGGGATTGACGTCGGGCACAGTGACGCCGGGCGCGAGCTTATATTCATATTCAAGCGGCGTCGGCTCAAAGCCCCAGTTTTTCTTGAACGAAAACGCGCCGGTGCCGACCTTGGAGCGGCCGAAATCAAAGAGCCGCGCGCCGCGATCCTCGACCGCCCGGCGCATCACCTCCCAATACATGAAATCGTTGGCGGCAAGGGCGCGCGCCGCTGTCGTGCCGCCGCCGTAATAGGGCAGCACCTCATCGCGAAAATAGAAGTTCATCACCGCGCTGACCGCTTGGCCGTCATGGGTGATGGTGACGATGTCGCAGTCCTTGCCGAAGGCGCGGAAAAGATTAGCGAAGTAGCGCTTGGCGAATACCGGCGTGCCGAGATTGCGCACGCTTTCCGCATACATGGCGAAAAAGCGATCGACGGTGGCGTCGACTTCGGATGACAGACCACGCTCGATGCCCTTGCGCACCATGGCGCGCTGCTTGCGCGGAATGGCCTTCATGTTGGCGTCGTGATCGGCGGTGATTGCCTTGCGAAAGGTTGCATAGACGTTGTCCTTGACCGCCCAATCAACATGGCGGCGCGCGCGGCTGCGGTATTCAAGGACGTCGATGCCGCTTGCCCTGGCGATCCGCCAGGCCGCGTCATCCAGCGCTTGCGCCGCTTCATCCGACGAAGCGAGCGGCCCGCCATAGACGCAAAAGGCATTGGAAATAAGCGAGCGGCCGAACAGCCGGCTTCTAATCTCGGTCAGCGGCAGCACGCCCTGAACCTCACCGCCTTGTAGCGCCAGAAGATAAGGCGTGCGGTGACCGAAGCTCTCCCTGATCACCCGCGCCCAGGCGGCGCGATGAAAGAAAGTGCCGTCGGCATGGGCTGCCACGTAAGCATCCCAGCGGGCCTGATCGGCGTCGGCAAGCAAACGAACGTCCATCTCACGCCGCTTTCAGGAATACGTCATCGACGCGGCCCCAAGAGAAATCTTGCAGCACGCGGCTCAGTTTCGCTTCCATATGACGAAGGTTGGTGTAGTGGCGAAAGCGTGATTTCAAGGGCGCTTGAGTTTGCCGGGGCTGGTCGGGATCAATCTCCCAGGGATGAAAATAAAACATGCAGGCGCCGCCTTCCACGTTGATGCGGCGCATGGCGGCGCGCGACAGCGCATAGGGCAAAAGGCGAAAGTAGCCGCCACCGCCGCAGGGCAGGCGCTTGCCGAACAGCTCCACGGTGGTGACCGGAATTTCCGTGAAATTGCTGCCGGGAAAGGGATGAAAAGCAAAGCGCGGCGCGCCCGGCATGCCATAAAGATCATGCTTGATGGGATAAATCGAGGAGCTGTAGCGGTAGCCGATTTCCGCCAGCACCTCAAGCGCCCACAGATTCTGCTCGCCGATGGAAAAACTCGCGGCGCGGTAGCCCCGCACCGGAACGCCGCCGATATCCTCCAGAAGCGCCTTAGTGTCGCTGACATCGGTGCGAAAAGTCATGCGGTCCTGATGATTGGCGCGCACATGATCCATGCCGTGGCTGGCCAGTTCGTGGCCCTCGGCGATGATGCGGCGCACCAGCGCGGGAAAGCGCTCCGCCACCCATCCCAGCGTGAAAAATGTCGCCTTGATGTTTGCTTGCGCGAACAGATCGAGCACCCGGTTGGTGTTACCCTCGACCCGGCTTGGCAGATGGTTCCAAGCGTCGCGCGCGATCACGTCCTCGAACGCCTGGACCTGGAAATAATCCTCGACGTCGCAGGTCATGGCGTTGCGGATCGGCGCCTCTGCCTTACGACTCGCGGCCATCGGCCTCCCCTTCCTGACCTTCCTGCGCCAGCCATTTGGCGGCGATCTCAAGGGCTTGCTTGATGGTCTGGTCATGGAGGCGAACATATTCTTCCAAAACGGCGAGCCGACGCTCGATTTCGCTTAACGAGGCAAGCGGATGTCCGCTGCCGTTGAGGGAAGCGGCCTTGGCCGCTAGTTCATCATCAAGATGGGCCTTGAGCGCTGATACTTCCTCGCTGGTTTTTTGCGCCTCTTCGCGCGCTTTGGCCGCGGCGCGGTTGTCGCGTTCCAGATCGGCGATAACCTCCAGCACCACCTCGCCGGTGATCTTACGCAGCTCTTCCAACGCGCCATAGAGAAGGATACGGCTGCACAGCGTATTCAATTTGCGCGGCAGGCCGCCGGTATATTCAAAAATCGCCTGAAAGGCGTCTGCCGTGAATTCAGGGTCGCCCTGCCAACCCACCAGCTCCATGCGGTGACGGATGTAATGTTCTGTCTCCTCGGCGGTCATGGTGGACAGGTGATGAGTGGCGATCACCCGCTGCCGGAGCTGTTCCAGATCGGGGTCGAGCGCCCACTTGTCGCGAAATTCCGGCTGGCCGAGGAGAAAACTTTGCAGGAGCGCCCGGCCGCTGTCCTGAAAGTTGGACAGCATGCGCAGTTCCTCGAGCGCGCCCTTGGGCAAATTCTGCGCCTCATCGATGATGAGGAGGGCGCGCTTGCCCGAGCGCGCCTGGCCGCGCAAGAAGCTTTCGATCCGCTGCAACAGGGTCGCCTTGTCGGCCCCTTCGGTGGGCAAGCCGAAGCCGGAGGCCACCATGCGCAAAGTATCGTCAGCGTTGAGCTGCGTCGTCACCACCTTGGAGGCGACATAGCGGTCCCGGTCGAGCTCATCGAAAAGATGGCCCACCAGCGTCGTCTTGCCGGCCCCGATCTCGCCGGTGACGATGATGAAGCCCTCCCCCTGGTTCAAGCCATAGGTCAGGTACGCCATCGCCTTGCGGTGGGTGCTGCTGTCGAAATAAAAGCGCGGGTCAGGCGTTAATTGGAACGGCCGTCCCGTCAGCTTGTAGAATTCCACGTACATTCAACATCTCTAGAAGGTTACCCGGTTTAGAAGGTTGCCCGGATGTTGATCTTCACCGCATTTTCCTTAAGGTCTCGTGAAGCCTCGTCGGATTCCCGGCTGGTGAAGTAGTAGGTCACCCCCCCTGAGATGTATTGCGAAAAGCTATAATTCAGCCCGGCATGCGCGCCATAGAAGTCGTCTTCCCGGGCCGCCAACCCCTTTACCTCGGTTTTTTCATAGTTTCCGCCGATATTGGCCGTCAAGCGCGGCGACAGCCGTCGGCTGATAACGCCATGCCCGCCATAGCGATTTTCCGGCGGCGTGGTGGCGATGTCGAACCGCCGCTCCTCATAAAAGCCGTCCAGCGAGAACGTGGTGCGGCCGCGGCTGCCGTTCACCCCGCCATAGACGCGATTGCGCTTGAAGGCGCTGTCGACCAGTGAAAAGCCGCCGGGATCAACGACCGGGCCGCCCGGCTCGCCGCCGCTGAGCTCATCCTGCAGGATGCGCAGGGTGGTCGTGATCTCCTCGGTATAGCCGGCCCGCAGCCGGGTGCGGTTCGATACCTTATAGTTGAGAACCACCGACCAATTCATTTCATTATAGCGTTCGCCGCCCCGCACCGTCAGTACGGTGCGCGGGCCCGGCTTCAAGGTGACGCCCGCATCCCAAGTGACGCCATCGCGATCATTAAGCAGTGAGGTATCAGTGATTTCCTCATAGCCGACGCTGCCCAAGAGCGTCAGCATCTGGCTGACGGTATAGCGCGCCTCCGCCCGCCCGATGGCCCGTTCGCTGTCGCGCCGGCCCTGGGTGCGATCATCCCGGGTATAGCTGCCCGACAGGCTCCAGCCCAAGCGGGTGAAGCTGGGGCCGCTGTCGAGCTGGACAATGCCGTGATGGCTGACGGTTTCCGACAGTACGTCAAGCAGCGGGTTGTTGGACGCCGGTCCGCTGACGTCGACATAGCTTAAGCGGTAGCGAGCGGTGGCCGTCGCCAGGGTTCCCAGCGGCCGGCGGATATAGGGCGATATATTGTAGTTCTGCACCGTGCGACGGTTATCGGTGGCGTTGTCCTGGTTGCCGGATACGGCGCCGCCGCGGTCGAGAAACTGCTGGTTGACCGAACCGCCGAGGTCGAGGAAGAAAAAGTCCTCAATAAGTTCGCTGTGGCCGCGGGCGTCGAGAAAATGACGTAGGTCCGTATCCTCATCGGAACGGGCGAAAATCAGGTAATTCAACCGATAAGTCAGGTCGAGAGTGGTGCGGCCGCTCTTGCCGGTCACTTGGACGCCCGGCGAGATGCGGGTAATGAAATCGGTTTTGCGGCCGGTGCCGGTGGCATTGAGATCGACGTTATCGGTATAGGTTTCGGCCACCTCAAGCTCCGGGGTGGCATGCCACTGCCCGGCCATCGCCGGGATGGACGCCAGCCAAGCGATGAGCGCCGTCGACAGACCAAAACGGCCATAATACGCGCGATGTGTCATCCGATTTGTTTCCCCCCTGGAGGTTATCCTCTCAGGTGCCGTACCCGTAATAGGTTCCAAACTTCTTTTCTCCGGCTGAGAAGCGAGATTTGTTGAGCAGCAGATTGATGTGTTGACACGAACTTACCAGAGACAACGCTTCTTTCAACTGGGGTTCGCGCGTCCGTTCCGCTTCGACCACAAACAGGATCTGCCCGACGTGCAGCGCCAGCACCGACGCTACGCTGGAGGCGAGCGCCGGCGGCGAGTCGAAAATAACCACCCGGTCAGGGTAGCGCTTGGCGATTTCCTCGACGATCACGCCCATGCGTTCGCTGGCCAGAAGCTCCGTGGTCAGGTTGTGCTGGCGTCCCGCCGGCAACAGTACTAAGTTATCGATATTGGTCCGCAACAGGCAGTCGCTTAAGTCCAGGTTTTGGTCGGCCACCACGTCCACCAATCCCCGGCCGCCCTCCACCCCGAGGGTTTTCAAGACCTCGGGCTTATGGGTATCGGCATCCACCAGCAGCACGGTTACGTCCCGTTCCGTGGCGATGCTCATGGCCAAGTTGACCGCGCAGAAAGTCTTGCCCTCGCCGGGCTGGGTGCTGGTCACCAGGATGAGGTTGCCGTTGCGAATGGCCCCTTCGCCCTTGGCGAAGGCATTGAGGAGCAGGCTGCGTTTGACCAGACGGAACTCCTCCGCCATGGTGGTCGGCTCGCTGTCGGGTGTTAAGTAGTTATCGGCCTTCATGGCCTCGAAATTGATGTTGACGCGGCGACCGCGGCGGTTCTCCCGCGCCTCCGGCGCGCTGATCGCCGCCTTGGTTTCCGGCGCCGAGGCGGGCGCGGGCTGGGACTGCGCCATTTTTTCCGCCGCCCGTTCGACCAGGGAGCCGCCGGCCTTCTTCATCTTCTGCGCTGCGCGTTCAATGAGATCCATAAAGCCTCCTAGGCCACCAGAAGATTGCCGCGGAGGGCCTCAATCAGCAGCACCCCTCCGTAGGCTCCGAACAAACCGACGATGCCAATGCCGAACGCCATCAGATTACGACGGTGCAGCCGCTGCTCCTCTTCCGTCATAATCGCCGATATGCTGCCCAGCACCGGGAAGACGAAGTTTTCCCGCAGCCGCTGAACCGTAGCATAGGTGGTATGCAACTGGCTCATCAAAAACGCCACGCCAATGCCGGCGCCCAACCCGACAATCAGCACGCCGGATAAAAACAGCAGGCGGTTGGGGCTGCTTGGCAATTTTGGAACTTGCGGCGGATCGATGACGCGAATCTGTACGCCATCGGTCTTGCTTTCCAGCTCCTGGGCCAGGCGCGCCGATTCCCGGCGTTGCAACAGCTTTTCGTAGTTCGCCTTGATGGTTTCATAATCGCGGTTGAGGCGGGCCAGTTCGGCTTCGACTTCGGGCACCCGCTGGGCCATGCTTTCCAACTGCTCAACAGTCCGACGGTGTTGATCAACCCGCCCTTGCAAGCCGGCGATCAGCGTCTCCATGTCAATGAGGCGGATTTTCAATTGCTCATAAATCGGGTTCGGCGCCACCGCGCTGCCGCCCGGGATCGGACCGCCTTCTCCTTTCTCCATCTGCTCGACGATCATCGTCTGCTCTTTGGCGAACTCTTTTTGCAGCTCCGCGATGGTCTCCTTCATGATGATGACGTCGGGGTGCTGCTCCTTATAGCCGCGCTCACGCAGTTCATCGAGCCGGCGCTGCTTGGCGGCAATGCGCTGCGGCAGATCGGATACCGTACCGCCGATGGGCGGGCCGCCGGCGTTACTGGCGGCGGTAATATAGGGCGGAACATTGGCCAACTGCCGCTTCATCTCGTTGCGGCGGACCTTGGCATCCTCCAGATCAGCAGTCGCCACGACCAGCTGCTGCCGGGAATCCTGGAGCTTCTGGAAGTAATTGCTGTCGCCGGGCAGCATGCCGAGATTCTTTTGCTGGAATTCCGCCTTGCGCCGTTCAGCGGCGGTAAGCTCCTGCTCGTGCTTGCGCAACTGCTCGTCAAGAAAGCGGCGGGTGCCGGTCAAATCCTTGCGGCTGGCGCCAATGTTCGCTTCCACGAACAAGGTTAGCAGGGACTGCACCACCTTTTTCGACAACTGCGGGTCCGGATCCTCATACGACAGCTTGAAAAGATTGGCCCCGCTGACCGCCAGCCCGATGCGCTTTTGTACGTCGACGATGATCGCTTCCAGCTCGTTCTCGTTCTTGGCGTTAAGGTCGAGGTCGGTCATGCGCACGACCTTTTCCATGTTCGGCCGGCTGATCAACGTCTGCCGGACCATGCTCAGTTGCTGCATCATGTCGGTATTGACCGCAATACCGCGCATCAAGTTGTTGAGCATGGTTTCGGTGTCGACGTAAATACGCGCCGACGCCTCGTATTTGTTGGGAATCTGCGCCACCAGAAACCAGCCGATCGCCGACACCACCCAGGCGGTGATGAGCGCATAGGTCCGGCGCTGCCAGATACCGTACCCGATGGCGACGATTTGTTGATAAATCTCGTTCATTGCACCTTACTTCCGCACCCTCGCAGACGGTTCTTCATCACCAGCGAACGAGCCGTCTTGGCTGTTCCCGTCGGGGGCAGGCCCGCCCTTGCGCCGGCCTGGCCTGCCAATACCCTGGTTCGACTTGGCCTTAGTATGAAACCGCCGAATTAACAGCCACTTAAAGCAAACCCAAGAAAGTTATGTGACCACGCGTCATTTCACCCTAAGGCCGCTCCGCCGCGCCTGTTGACAGCCTGGCCGTGGCGGTGACCACCGAATGCCACGGCCGGCGCCCCATTTTTATAGCGGCGCCGACCGCGTTGTTTCTGCCCGACGAGACTCGGACGCGCCATAACGGAGGCTTAGAAGAAGCTCTCCGGGATGATGATGACATCGCCCGGCATGATGCCGACGTTGGCGCTGGAATCGCCATCCTTCAGGAGGTCCGAAATTCTCAACCCGTATTCCTTCTGGGCGCCGCCCTCGCTGCGCACCAGGGCCGCGCCGTTGCCGGACGCGAATTCGGTCAGCCCGCCCACCGCGATCATGACGTCCAGAAGCGTCATGTTGGCGCGGTAAGGGATCGCTTGCGGCTTGGCCGCCGCGCCGACCACCCGCACCTGCTGGGCGAAGGGGCCGACAAAGCCCGTGACCATGACGGTGACGATCGGGCTTTGGATGTAGGAACCAAGCTTCTCCTCAATCGCCCGCGCCAATTCGGTCGGCGTCTTGCCGGTGGCCACCATGTCATCGATCAGCGGCACCGAGAACCGGCCGTCGGGGCGAACCTGCACCGAGGTCGACAGCTCCGGGTTGCGCCAGACGAAGATCGACAGGTTATCGAGCGGGCCAACCACATAGCTTGGCCCCGGTCCTTCCTGCGGCGGCACGAAGTTGGCCGACGGCAATTCGCCGCCGCCATGGGAGCAAGCCACTAAGAACAGGCCAAAAACGGCCGCCAACATTACTTTCATTGCAGAAATCCCCTGAAAGCTCTGGGTCATGGATGAGCGTGTCCTCTTCATGATCGCGTTCGCAATCCGCTGCGATCGACCTTGTGATAAAAAGCCTGCCGCTGACCTAGCCGTTAGAGGTATTCCGCTGGCTCATGATCACCCGACGCAGCTTCCCGACGCCTATAAAAACCGGAACAGTTTAAGAAATATTGAAGCAACGGGGAATTTTAGCCTTTTCGGACATGGGAGTCACCCGGCGACGGCAGGTATCCCCTAATTCTTTTGTTGCGAAATCCTCGGCTTTCCGCGGCTTTGGCCGATTTAGTTGCAATGGGCGGTTCTATTTTAACGGTCACTGTGTCTTTCCAGCCACAATTCAAGGATGGCAATATCCCAGGCAAAGCCGTCCACCGAGGTAGGTCGCGAATCGCGGACGGCCGCCTGGACCTGGCTTAAAAACGCCGGATTGAAGTAGCCGCGCGGACGCATGGCCGCCACCAGATCCTCGATGGCGGATTTCAGCGGTGGGTCGGCCTTGATCCATTGGGCGAACGGTAGGCCGAAGCCGTGCTTGGTTTTGGCCAGGATTTCCGGCGGCAGGAAGCCGACCATGGCGTCCTTGTAGAACCGGCGCAGGTCGGCGCCGGGCAGCAGAAACCGTGACGGCACGCTGGCGGCAAAAGCCACCAGATCATCGTCGAGGAGTGGATATCTGACCTCGACCCCGGCCACGGCGCACATCCGGTTGACCTTCCTTAAGTCATTGTCCGCCAGGGCGGATTTCAGATCGAGGTGCATCATGCGCTGGAGCATGTCGGCGCTGGCGGGGCGATCATAGACTTCGCGCAGGATGTCCATGGGTTCGGCCAAGTCGATGGTCCGGGCAAGCTCGGCGGTCAGCACGGAAGCCGGGTCGACATCACCCAGAAAACCATAGGAAAACATCCGCTCCGGCATCGGGATCGCATAGCGGCGCGCCCAGCGACGGGCCTGCCCCAGGAGCGGTATGGTATCGACGACTTGCGGCGCCAGGACAAGATTGAGAAGCGCCCGCAACGGCCGCGGGATACGACCGAAGTTCTCGATCCGCTGCATCTGGGCGTAGCGCTCGTTACCGGCGAAGATTTCGTCGCCGCCATCGCCGGCCAGCATCACCTTGACGCCCGCCTCTCTGGCCATGTGGGCGCAGCAATAGGCGGGAATGGCCGAGGTATTGCCGTAAGGCTCGTCATAGGCCTCGGCAAGCTTGGGCATCAGGTCAAGCACATCCCGCGGCGTCGGAATGTATTCTTGATGATCGGTGGCGAAATGCTTGGCGGCGATGCGGGCATAGCCGCTTTCATCGAACGCCGGCTCGTTGAAGGCGATGGTAAAGGTCCGCCCGCCGCCGTAATGCTGGGCCATCAGCCCGGCCACGGTGCTGGAGTCGAGCCCGCCCGATAAAAATGCGCCGATATCGCCCACCGGCAGCCCATCGACGGTGCGGGCAAAGGCATCCGCCAGTTGCGCCTTCAGCTCAATGGCCAGGTCTTCCGCCGAGGCGCCCTTGCGCTGGGTATAGGGCATGGTCCAGTAGAAGCGGCGGGTAGCCTCGCCCTGCCGCCAGACGATCATCTCGCCGGGCAGCAGCTTCGACTGGCCCTCGTAAATAGCGGTGGGCGCCGGCACGGTGTAAGTGAAGAGATAATTGAAGATTGCCTGCGCCGAGACGCGCGTCGGGGCGCCGGGATAGGCGCAAACCCCGTCGGTGGCGGCGGCAAAAACGCAAGCCCCGTCTTCGGCCCGGCCATGGACCAGGGTGGCGATGCCCATACGGTCGATGGCGGCCAGCCCCGCCTCCTTAGCCGGTTCCGCGACGGCGACGGCGAACGCGCCTTTCAGGCGACGCAAGAAGCGTTCCTCATAACGCCGGTAGGCGGCGATCAGGCTCTTGGCGAAGCCCACTTTTTGCGCCAGCGCGGCCAGCTCGGGATCGTCCCACCACGGCCGACCGTGGATGACGGCGGCAATACCCCCCTCTTCGGCGGCATCGGCAAAGCTTAAGCCGACCCGCGCCGCCAGACCGTAGCCATTGCCGGCAAGCGGCAGGACCGGCGACGGCCCCTCGCCCCGTCCGATGGCATCCGCCATACGGGCCAAGATGGCCGCGCCCTCTTGTGCGCCGATACTGCCGCCAAACCAGCCTGCGATGCCGCTCATGACCTAAACCAGAATTTCGCGTGCCGGGGGATGGCCGAGGAAGGCCGCGGGACTGGCAGTCAGGCCATAGGCGCCGGATTGGAACACCGCCACCAGATCGCCGACCTCGGCGCGGGGCAGCGAAACCTTGTCGCCCAGCCGATCCAAGGGCGTGCACAAACAGCCGACCACGTTCGCCTCCTCGCTCGCCGGCGCGCCCATGCGATTGGCGATGGCCACCGGATAATTCTTGCGGATGACCTGGCCGAAGTTGCCCGACGCCGCCAGTTGATGATGGAGCCCACCGTCGGTGATGAGAAACACCTGGCCGCGCGACTCCTTGCGATCGACGACGCGGGCGACATAGACGCCGGCCTCGCCGACCAGAAAGCGGCCCAGTTCGATTACCGTCTCCGCCCCCGGCAGTTCTTGGCGCAGACGCGGCATCAGCCTTTCCAAGCCTTCGCCCAGCAGCTTCAGATCGAGCCGCCGTTCGCCGGGAAAATAGGGAATGCCCAGACCGCCGCCAATATTGACAAGCTTGGGCGGCCGCGGCGCGTGGGCGGCCAACTCCAAGGCGAGATTGATGGTTTTTTCCTGGGTTTCCAGGATCGAGTCCTCGCGCAGGTTCTGCGAGCCGGAGAAAATATGAAAGCCGTGGAAATCCAACGGCAGCGCGCTGAGGCGCTTTAGCATCTGCGGCACCAGTTCGGCATCGACGCCGAACTGTTTTGGTCCGCCGCCCATTTTCATGCCCGAGGTTTTCAATTCAAAATCGGGATTGACTCTGATCGCCACCTTGGGCCGCAGCCCCAAGCGCTTGGCGGCGTCCGCCGCCACTTCCATTTCATGCGGGCTTTCCAGATTGATGACGATGCCGGCGGCCACCGCCTGGGAAATTTCCTGCGCCGTCTTGCCGGGACCGGCGAAGCTGATGGTCAAGGGATCAATGCCGGTATCGAGCGCCACCTGCATCTCACCCGCCGAAGCCACATCAAGCCCATCCACCAGCCGCGCCAGGTGCTGCACCACGGCGGGCATGGGATTGGCCTTGATGGCGTAATGAAAGTGCACGTCCTTGGGGTATGCGGCGCGCAGCTCGGCCACGCGCGCGCTCATCAGCGCGCGGTCGTAGGCGAAGAACGGCGTTGCTCCCACCCGCTCGGCAAGCCTGGTTACCGGCATGCCGCCCACGGCAAGACAGCCGTCGATGACGGAAAAGCCGATGATCTCGGCGTGCTGCGGCGCATCTTTTTTCATAGCTGTCCCTTATTTACCCATCTCGGCGCGGATGCGGTCGCCGATATCCTTGCGGTCGAGCTTGCCGTTGGGATTGCGCGGCAACTCCGGCCACGCGATCACATGGTGCGGCACCATGTAAGTCGGCAGCTCCTTGCGACAGTAGGCGATGAGCGCGTCCTTGTCCAAGGCGGCGCCTTGCCGGGGCGTCGCCACCACGGCGATGGACTGGCCGAGTTCGGCATCATCCAGCCCCAACGCCACCACCTCGCCGATAAGGCCGCTGGCGTAGAGAGTTTCTTCGAGTTCGGTGGGGCTGACCCGATAGCCCGAGGTCTTGATCATCTCGTCATTGCGGCCGACGAAGTAGAAATAATTATCGGCGTCGCGCTTGACCTTGTCGCCCGACCACACGGCAATTTCCGGGATCGGAATGCCGGCGGGCTGGCCGGGAGCCGGCTTGAAGCGCTCCGCCGTGCGCTTGGGGTCATTCCAGTAGCCCATGGCCACCAGCGCGCCGCGGTGCACCAGTTCGCCGATCTCGCCCGGCTCGCAGGGCGTGCCGTCTTCCCGCACCACCATGATCTCGGCGTTGGGAATGGCCTTGCCCATGCAATCGAGGCGCTTGTCGATCTCCTCGAACGGCAGGTAGGTGGAGCGGAAAGCCTCGGTCAGCCCATACATGATGATGACCTTGGACTTGGGCAGCCGTTCTCTGAGCTTGGCGATGACGGGGCGCGGCATGCGGCCGCCGGTGGAGGCGATGTAGCGCACGTTTTCCACCGCTTCCGCCGGCCACTCGATGTCTTTGAGCTGAATCCACAACGGCGGCACGCAGGTCAACCCGGTGACGCGGTAATGCGCCACCGCCTTGACCACGTCCCGCGGCAACAGATAGTTCATCAGCACCGCCCGCGCGCCCGACGCAAAGGCGGTGGTAAGCTGGCTCAGCCCGGCGTCGAAGGATAAGGGCAGCACGCTCAAGATTACGTCGTCCGGATTGTTTTCCAGATATTCGGCGACGCTTTTGGCGCCTGCCACCATGTTGCGATGGGACAAGACCACGCCCTTCGGCATGCCGGTGGAGCCCGAGGTGTAAAGGATCGCCGTCATATCGGCGTCGATCACCCGATGGGGTTTTCGATCGGCCGTCCCCCCGGCCATGAATTCTTTCCAAGTCGTAAGCTTGACGCCGGGCAGATCGACGACGGCCGCCTTGTCGTTGGTCACCACCACTTGCGCCAAGTCCGGGCAGTCCTTCAACTCCTCGGCCAAGCCCACCAAGCGATCGTTGGAGGTGATAAAGAGCCGCACGTTGCAGTCTTTGAGAATGTAGGCCACCTGGCGGCCTTTGAGCGCCGGGTTGACCGGCACGAACACCGCCCCGGCGCGGCTCGCACCGAAAATTGCCGCCACGGTCTCGATCTGTTTGGGCAAGTAGATGGCCACCCGCTCGCCGCGGCCGAGACCGGCGGCCAGCACGGCGCGGGCGGTCTTTTCCATCAAGGCTTCCAGCTCGGCGTAACTGAGCCGCTCGTCCTTGTATTCCAGGGCGATGTGAGCGGGCAGCCGGCGGGCGCTGTCGCGGATGAGGTGGGGGATGAGGGTGCTCAATCAGTTACTCCTAGCTCTTCGGACGGCAAGATAGCGGAGCGAAGATTAGAAAAATATGAAAAAAGCGGAGGTTATTTAACCCGCCTTGGCGCCCGATAGCAGGATCAATGCAGCGAAAGTCGTCGTTGAAAACCATAAGGTGATACCTTATACTTTATACATGAGATATGCGGCGCTGACCAAAAAGAAGCTGGCGTTGGATCGGCTGCGGCCGTTGCCGCCGGCGCTGGTTAAAAACCTCGACGACTGGTACCGGGTGGAGCTCACCTTCACCAGCAACGCCATCGAGGGCAACACGCTCAGCCGCCGGGAGACCGCCGTCGTGATCGAGAGCGGACTCACCATCGGCGGCAAAAGCTTGCGCGAGCACTTGGAGGCAACCAACCACGCCAAAGCATTGGACCTGGTGCGCACCCTGGCGACCAAGACCCCGGCGACGGTGACGGAAGCGGATATTCTCTCATTGCATCAAATGATCTTACGCGGCATCGATGATCCCAACGCCGGCCGCTACCGCAGCGTGCCGGTGCGGATCGCCGGCGCGCGGGTGGCGCTGCCAAACCCGCGCAAGGTTCCCGAGTTGATGGCCGAATTCATGGCCTGGCTGAGCGGTCCCCACGACGAGCACCCCGTGGCGCTGGCGGGCGAGGCCCATTTCCTGCTGGTGTCCATCCATCCCTTCACCGACGGCAACGGCCGCGCCGCGCGGCTTCTCATGAATCTACTGTTGCTGATGCACGGTTACCCGCCCGCCATCATTCGCAAGGAGGACCGCCTAGCCTACCTCGGCGCGTTGGAGACGGCGCAATTAGGCGGCGCGCGCGAGCCTTATGATAAACTGATCGCCAAGGCAGCCGAGCGATCCTTGGATATTTATTTAAACGCCGCCATGGGCAAGGACGAGGTTGCGCCGCGACGCGAGGATCGTCTGCTGAAGATCGGCGAGGTGGCGAAAGCCGCCGGCGTAACCGTGCCCACCATCCGTCACTGGGCCAACGAAGGGTTGCTGACGGTGGCGGAACTGACTGCCTCCGGCTATCAGCTTTACGCGCCGGAGATGATCGCGCGCTGCCAGGAAATTCACAATCTGAAGGCGCAGCGGCTGACGCTGGCGGAGATCAGGGAACGCTTAAGCGCGTAAGTTGAAGACCGGAAGTTGTGGCGGGCTCGCATGCGCTTAACCCACCCTACCGATATTCCCAACTTCATCAAATGCCCCAGCCGTGATATATATTTCATCCGTCCGCCGGAGGGACCAAAAAACATAACGATTCAATCAGCGCGACCTGTTGTCATCAATAATGGGGGCTTTCGCATGACACAGAATATTGACCGCTATTTTTTTCTCGTCGCCACGCTGTTCGCCGTTCTCGGCATGGGTTTCGGCATCAGTATGGGGATGGTTCAGGATTTCTCGCTGCAATCCATGCATTCCCACCTGCTGCTCATCGGCTGGGCGACGCTGGCGCTGTTCGGCATCGGCTACCGGCTCGATTTCGCCGCCAAGAACAAGCTGGCGGTGGCGCATTTTATCTTTGCCGTGGCGGGCGCGGCGGCCATGCCGTTGGGCATTTATTGCGCCGTGCGGCAGAACCAGCATGGCGTCGCCATCATCGGCTCGCTCCTGATCCTGGTCGCCACGCTGTTGTTCCTGGTCAACGTTTGGCGCCGCCGCTGACGGCGATGATCCGCGCCATAATGAGCTCACGCCAGGCATCGATCATGGCGGCGAACTCCGCCTCGGTCAGGCGATCCAGATAGGCCTGTCCGGCCGGACTGAGCGCGGTGTAGTCGTAGCCCACCGTCACCGCGGTCATGTCCGGCGCCAGGGCGCGGCAGACCACATCGACGAACCCGAACCGCGATTCCGGCGTTAGTCGCGCATAGCGCATATGGTGAGCCTCAGGCTCCCAGGCGACGCACGCCCAGAGCGTCGTTTCGCCGCCGTGGCCGGTGCGAAACACCATGCCATCCCGCGGTTCGCCATCCGGCGGGTAGAGGAACTCCGGCCGCCAATCATCGACCCAGGCGATTTCGCCCTTGGGCGTAAAGAGGGCAAACGCCGCCGCCGTATCCAGGGGCAAGGTAATGGTATGCCGCCGCTCGATATGGGTCAGGGTAGTCATGGGCATATCCGTTGGAATTAATGTCGGGTGCTGCGCATAAGGGGCTTGGACCGTAGACTACCCATCTGGAGTAGAATTTCAAAACATAAGATATAAGTATTGACATGAGATTTTTGTCTCATTAAACTGCCTGCTTGCCGATGAGTGCACAGAGAGAAGGAACCTTAGACGTGGCGATCACCCGCAGCGACATGGATCGCAAAATGGATGAACACTTCGGTTACGAGGCGCGCGACGACGTGGCCGGCGTGCTGGCGACCCTGGCCCCGGATGTAGAGCACGATATCGTCGGCTGGCCCTTGGGGCCTACCTGCGGCCGCGCCGCCGCTCGCCCCTTTTACGAGACCTTGTTCGCTGATCTGGCCGACGGCGAGATTACAACGCTGAAGCGCTATTACGGCGACGATTTCATGGTGGACGAATCGCTGTGGCGCGGCACCGCGCCCGGCAAACCTTTCGGTCTGGAAGGCAAGAACCGGCCGCTCAAATTCCGGCTGCTGCACGTCATCGAGTTTACCGATAGCGGCGACATCAAGCGCGAAAACGTGTGGGTGGATTTAGCGGATATCATCCGACAACTGCCGCAAGATTGACGAAGAACGGCAGCGCAAGAGATGGGCCGCCCCAACCAGAAAAGCCGCACCCGCAAGGATCTGTTGCAGGCCGCCGCGCGGCTGATGCGCCAAGGCCACCGCCCCAGCCTGGAGGACATCGCCGAGGAGGCGCTGGTGTCCCGCGCCACCGCCTATCGCTATTTTCCGAATGTGGAAGCGCTGCTGACGGAAGCGTCGCTTGATATCGCCTTTCCCGACGCCGAGGGGTTGTTCGATGATCTGCCGGCGGATGATCCCGTGGCGCGCCTCTTTCGCGTCGATGCGGCGCTTGATGACATGATTCTGGCCAATGAGCCGTCGCTGCGCCTGATGTTGGCGCACACGGTGACGCGAGGATTGAGAGCCGAAGATGACGCCGATCTTCCCGTGCGCCAGAACCGCCGTACGCCGTTGATCGAGGCGGCGCTGAAACCGGCGCGCCAGCAATTCAAGCCAGCGGCGCTCGACGCCTTGATCAAAATCCTGGCGCTGATCATCGGCACCGAATCCCGGGTGGTATTCAAGGATGTTCTGCAAACGGACGAACGAGAGGCGCAACGCGTGAAGCGCTGGGCCATTCGCGCATTGGTGGAAGCGGCGCAAAAACCGCGCGCGAAAGCGCCTTAACGGCGCATTTCTTCCCCGCCGTTCAATATGCGGCGGGCTGATGGCTCGCCCAGGCAGCCTTGCCTCCCTGGCGGCAACATACCTATACTGATCGGATTGACGTTATCACTTGGCGGCGGAGGAGGCGCAATGGCGGTCCGTCAATCCCCACAGCGCGACCGCGCGGCGCCGCGGCGGCACGGAAAGGCTCTGGCGTTGCCAATGGCGGCCGCCGTTCTGCTGCTGGCATCGCCGGCGCCAGCAGGCGGCGGGGCGGATTTCAGCGGCTGTCGCGACGAGAAAAATCCCACGCTTGTTTATGCCGCGTGCACGCGGGCGATTTCCACCCCGGGGATTGGCGTGCAAAAACTCAGCGCCGCCTATTTCAATCGCGCCATCGTCATGGCCGGTTACGGCAAATTCCGCGAGGCGATCGCAGACTTAACGCGGGCGATCGAGCTTGATCCTGACCACCACAAGGCCTTGAGCGAACGCGGCCGTCTTTATCGCGATGAAGGCGATCTTGAATTGGCCATGGACGATTTCAACCGGGCCATTGATCTTGCGCCCGACGTCTCCGGTTATTTCAGCAATCGCGGCCTTACCGAAAAACTGCGGGGCAATTTAGTTGCCGCCCTCGCCGATTACAACGAGGCCTTGCACCTCGACCCCGACAATGAGACGGCGCTCCATCGCCGTGGCGCGCTCCATCGCGAAATGAAGAATTTCGGCGATGCTCTTGCCGATCTGCAACGCGCATTGGCCATCGAACGCGACAATGCCGCGATCATGCTGGAGATCGGCCTGGTTTATGCCGACCAAGGACGACATGTGAAGGCTATCGCCTATTTCGATGACGCCATTGAACGCCGTCCGCGCTATGCCGAGGCATGGCTGCAGCGCGGCTTATCCTATGCCGCGCTTGATAGCCATGATCTGGCGGTGCGCGATCTGCAAATGGCCGAGGGGTTGGGCCTATCGGGGACGGAACTTAAAACCATGCTGGTGGAGCAACGGCGCTTGGCAAGCAACAAATACCGCCGCAGTCATCCGGCAATTCCCCACGCCTTGCAGCCATAACCGCAGGCATTGAAGCCTAGAGTCTATTTCATGGCCGCTTATCCCCTTGCCAGGCGGGCGTCCTCGTGCACCCAGCTGAAGAGATCCGCATTGCCGTGGGGCAGATATTTAAGACCGCTATCCTCATCAACCCGCACTTGCACCAAGGCGGTCTTGCCTGACTTGAAGGCGCGCTCAATGGCCGGTTTGATCTTGTCCGCGGTTTCCACATATTCGCCATGGCCGCCCAAAGATTCGATAAGCCGGTCAAATCGCGTGTAGGCAAAGCGGGCTTCCGGCGTCGCGCCCATTTTTGCATGAAGCGCCGCCAGCTCGGCGGCGAAAGACTGATCGTCATTGACGATAATAACGATCGGCACCTGGTGGCGGATGGCGGTTTCCAGCTCCATGATGTGAACGCCAAGCCCGCCATCCCCGGTCACCAAACAGACCGGCCGATCGCCCACCGCCAACTTGGCGCCGATGGCATGCGGCAATCCGGCCCCCAACAACCCAAAGGTCACATTCCACAAATAATCGTTGCTGCGCTGTTCAAAAGCGTCATTGAGATATACGCCGGTAAGACCGCATTCGGTGACGATGACGGCATCGTCCGGCACCGCCTCGCGAGCGACCGCCATCAGTTCATAGGGATGCATGGGCTGTTTGCCGCGTGCCGCTTCAATGCGATCGCGCCGCTCCTTAATGAACGCGGCGCGCCATCCGGCAAGCTTTGGATGAATGGGCCGAGGGCCCGCCTGTTTTAACGCCGCGTTCAAGAGCGGCAGCACATCGGGCAATCTGCCCAAGATGGAAAGATCAACCGGCCGGTTGATGCCGAAAGCGGCGGGATCCGGGTTGATCATGATCCATTGGCGCGCCGCGTCTTTATCTGCCCAGTGACGCTGACGGCCGTAATTGATGTGTTCGGGAATGCGCGTGCCGACCGCCACAACCAAGTCCGCATCGGCAATCACTTCCTTGATGGTATCGCTGCTAAAGCCGATGAAGTGGTCATCGGTTTCCTTGATCACGCCGCGCGCCATCATCGGCGTGGTCACCGGGCAATTCATCAATCGCGATAAGGCATGCAATTCCTCAAACGTGCGGGTGCTTTGCACCTCCTCCCCCGCCAGGATCATCGGCGCGCGGGCCGCCTTGATCATGGCCACGGCGTGGGCAATGGATGATTGGGATGGCTCCTGTTTGATCAGGCGATAGCGTTCCGGCGTCGGCATTTCCGCGTAGTCATGGGCCAGTTGATGGCCCTCGTAATCCACTTCCAGGTATACTGGTCCCGGGGTGCCGCTGGTGGCCTCGCGGAACGCCTGCTGCATCATTTCATCCACCTGGCGGGGATGCAGGATTTTGCCCGCCCACTTGCATACTTGCGCAAAAGCCGGCAGCAATGTTCCGCTGTGCAAAAAGCGGCCCGTTCTGACCCCGGTGGTGGACTCATGCTGGCGGCACGCGCCGATGAGCACAATCGGGATGTGCTCTTCGCGACAGTTTACCGCGCCCGGCAGCAGATTGGCGACGCCCGGCCCTTGCGCCCCCATGGCCACTTGCGGCACGCCCGTCATGCGATAATAAGCGGCGGCCATGAAGACGCCGGACGATTCATGGCGCGGGCCCACCATTTTCAGCCCCTGCTTCAAGGCGTGCTTTTGAATGTCCATCAAGGACAATTCGCCCTGACTGAAAATGACCTTGACGCCTTCTTGCGCCAGATACTGGACAATGCGTTCGCCGGCAGTCATGCGGTTGCTGGTCATGATTGATCTTCCTGCATTCAGGCTACTTGTCGTCGGCAGACGCAAAGGCCGCCTTCAGGCCGTTAATGGCGTTCAACAAGTAAGTCTCCAGGCCGGCGGCATAGGGCGGCCGCTGCGCCGCCAGCGCTTCATCGGCATTACTTTGAAAAACCACCGGCCGCTGATTGGAGAAGGTTTTGAAGCCTTCAAAGCCCCGGTAACGGCCCATGCCGCTTGGCCCGACGCCGCCAAAAGGCAATGTTTCATAGAATATCTGGCACAGCGCATCATTGATCACCATGCTGCCGGTCCAGATACTAGCTTGAACCTGTTTCAGCTCATCGGCATCGGCGCCAAAATAGTAGGCCGCCAGCGGCCGATCCCGCCGGTTGATGAAGTCGATGGCGGCGGCGATGTGATCATACTCCAGGATCGGCAGAATGGGCCCGAAGATTTCTTCCTGCATGACGCCCATGTCTTCCGTTGCGCCCAACACCACAGATAACGGCAGGCGGCGATCATTGGCGGGCAGCGGCGACGGCGTTGCGGCCGAGATAATCTCCGCCCCCTTTTGCCGGGCATCCTCCAGCAATCCTTGGAGCCGCGAGACGTGGCGATCATTGATGATCGCCGTATAATCCTTGTTGCCGGAGACGGTGGGATATTGCCGCCGCGCCGCGCCCAAGACAGCCTCGGCAATGCGCCGCGCCTGTCCTTGAGGCGCCAGGACGTAATCCGGCGTCACGCACACCTGACCGCCGAAGATCAATTTGCTGTAAGAAAGCCGCGCCGCCATCACCGCCTCATCGGCGCTGCGTCCGATGATCACCGGGCACTTGCCGCCCAGTTCAAGGGTGACAGGCGTCAGGTTCTCCGCCGCCGCCTTCATCACCTCGCGGCCCACCCGGCTGGAGCCGGTAAACAACAAGTGGTCAAACGGCTGACGGGCAAAAGCCTGGGACACGTTGGCGTCGCCTTCCACCACCACCGCTTCCAGCGGATCAAAGTAGCGCGCAAACAGCCGAGCCAAGAGCGCGGCGGACGCCGGCGCCAGTTCCGACGGCTTGAGCATCAGACGATTACCGGCCGCCAGGATGTTGGCGGCGGCGATGGTGGCCAGCAGGAAAGGGCCATTCCATGGGGTGATCACGCCCACCACGCCCAGGGGCTGATACTGCACCTCGGCGCGCATGCCGGCGGCTTCCGGCGGCAGGTCAACGGGCTGCGGCGACATCCAGGCGGCCAGATGATCGCGGTTGAACAGGACAACGCCCACCCCGCCCAGAATATCCGCGGCGCGGGTCAAGGTGGGCGCGCGGCCGCCGAAATCTTCCGATTCGGTGGCGACGATCTCCTCATGATGATCCAACAACAGCCGCGCCAACCGATTCAACCGGTCTACACGAGTTGCAAGGTCGGGAACGCCATCCGCCAGAAACGCTTGGCGCTGCGCCTTGAGGAGCGCGCCAATCCGCGTGAATTCCCGATCAGTGGAATGTTCGGCGGGGGACATCATGCGCCGTCACTCGTGGGATCAGCCTCCAGCCAGCTGACCAATTCCTCGATATAGGGCGGCATGTAAGCGTAACTGGCATCCTGATCCGTCGCCACGTGAACGATGGCGGGACGGCCGGAGGCGAACGCCTGCCGCACGGCGGGAACGATGTCTTCCAGCTTGTCGACATAGACGCCAAAACCGCCCATGGCGATGGCGATATCGCTGTAGCGCACCGGGCCGAAGGCGACTTCAATTTGATGGCCGATATGCTCCATGTGCTGCGCCATCTCCGCGCCCAGCGCCTGATCATCGTTTAAAATGACCACCAGCGGCAACTTGTGCCGCACCGCGGTTTCAAAATCCATGAGGTGAAAACCCAAAGCGCCGTCGCCGCTCAACAAGCAAATGGGACGGCGGCCCTGGGTGGCGATCCCGGCGCCAATGGCAAGCCCGAGGCCCGTACCGAGGTGAGAAAAATTCGCCGTGTAGAGAAAATCCGTTGATGTTTTTTGAAAGCAGGCATGCTGATAAAGCATGGTCAAGCCGCCATCCACCACGATGATGGCGTCTTCCGGCACCGCCTTGCGTGCTTCCGCCATCAACCGCCCAGGGTAAATCCGGTTGGTTCTGGGCAAGCCGTCCAACATGGCTTGCCGTTCCCGCAGATAATCTTGCCGCCACGCCGGCAACTGGCGATGCGGCGCAAATGCCGGGCCGCCGGCAAGGGCGGCAATCAATTGCTCCAGCACCAGGTCCACCGCCCCCACCAACGCGATATCCACCGGGCGGTTGACGCCCACCGCGGCGGCATCCGGCTCGATCACGATCACTTGGCGATGCTTATCATTGGCGCTGAAATGCCGCAGCCGGCCATAATTGGCCAGTTCCGGAAAACACGTGCCCGCCGCCAAGAGAACATCGGCATCCGCCAGCGCCTGTTGTCCGGCCCGGCTCATGTACATCAGCCATTGTTCATCGGTTTCGGGCAACGCGCCGGTGCCGCCATAGGTCGTCAGAACCGGGCATTTCAACAACCGCGCCAATCGGGCAAATGCCTCATGAGCGCGGCTGTGATGCACCCGCTCGCCCCCCAACAACACGATGGACTTTGCCGCGCGCAACAAATCCGCCGCCTGGGATATGGATGACTGGGGCGCGGGCTGCGGCAAGGCGCGATAGCGCGCCGGCGGCAGCAAATCCGAGAAATCTGCGCTTATTTCATTGAGCTTGTAATCATACTCGATGTAAACCGGCCCCGGCGTACCCGATAGCGCTTGGCGGAAAGCTTCCCGCACCACTTCGTCCAGTACGTCCAAACTATCAACCTTGGCGGTGAACTTGCAAACGGCGTCGAACATCGGCATCAAGGGCGCGTAAAGCCAGCGGCCGCGACGAATGGACCGGTCAACGCGCCCATGACGGCGCGCCCCCATCAAAATAACCGGAATATGTTCCTGCGCGGCGGTGACCGCGGCGGGCAGCAGATTGGCCTGTCCAGGTCCAATGGCGCCCAACGCCACTTGCGGTTTTCCGGTCAGGACATAATGGCCCATGGCCATGAAAACGCCGGACGCTTCATGACGGGGGCCGATGATTTTCAGGCCCTCAAGCTCGGCGTGCTTCTGGATGTCCTTCATGCTGAGATCGCCCTGCGAATAAAGAGCGGACACCCCCTCTTCCTTCAACAGGGCAATCAGTCGTTCGCCAAAGCTCATTTTCATGACGCGTCGCGATCCAACACCTTTGTCATCCCCATACCGATTCATCATAGCCGAAATTAGGGAGCATCCCAAGGCAGTTTCAGCTCTGCGCCATCCGCTGTCTTGACGCGAACAGGCGCCATGCCCAGCGCCGCAATTAATTGCATGTCGTCATCGGATGTATTGCCGATCTGATGCACCACATTGGGAGCGATCACCAACGTGGAATTAGCGGAAAAATAAAAATCCTCCTCTCCCGCCCGGCATATCCCCGATCCACTGAGAATGACGATGACTTCTTCACAGTCGTGAAAGTGGATCGGGGTTTCAGCGCCTGGCGCAATGGTCTGCCTCCAGACTTCCATGGTTTTTATCCCGTGTTCATGGCCGGCCACGGTTTGATGGTGCAGTCCCGGAAGTTTGTGCGCCTTGAGCTGAGAATGATCGACAACGCGCACGCCCCCCGGCTTTAATATTTTACCTTCAGAGCCACCGACCATTCCGCACCCCGCGCATAGATGCCCTCCGCGAAACCACCGTCATTCTGCTGCACGCCGGCCAGCAGATATATCTTATCGGTAATGTTCCTACCCTTGACGGCGACAGAATAGCGTTCATCCGCCGAAAGCCAGGTGACGCCCACATTGAAGAGATGGTAGGCTTCCTGCTTCAACACAGCGGTATTGGGCGCATCCTTTTCGATATCGCTCTTATAGGACCAGTCGACCCTGGGCGTGATGGTGCCATTGTTGCCAAGACTGAAGATATAGGATACGGCGCCGCTCATGGTCCACTTTGGAACCATTGCGAATTTCTTGCTATCGGTGATCCCGACAGTAGAAGCGAGCGGGGTCAGTGATCCTTCAACCCAAGCCGCATCCGTATAGCCGACGGAAAAATCAACCATCCAGGCATCATCTGGCACCCAGTTTCCTTCCAGCTCGAAACCCTTGATCTTCGCATCGCCGCAATTGATGAAGGTCGGCGCAATGCCGATCACCACCGAACATTGCAGATCTTTATAGTCGGTATAATAGATGGCGCCGTTCAAGCGAAGCGTGTTGTTAGCCAGGGTCGATTTGAAACCAACTTCATATGAATCCACGGTCTCGACATCAAACGTGCGGGCCACATCCACCGGCAGCGCAATACGCTGCTCAAAGCCGCCGGCCTTGTAGCCACGCGAATAGGACGCATATAGCATCAAGTTCTCGGTGGCTTTCCAGGAAATATCCGCGTGCGGCGTCCATTCCTCGAATTTGAGCGGCGTATCGTTGTTCAATAGCGGAATGGGCGGATCCATGACGATCTTGGGATCGGCGGGCGTGGCGCCCGGTATCCCCAGGGCGATTGGGGCAAATTCGTAAATGAGCTGCGTCCGGCCGTTGATGAAATCATCGCTCTCCGGTGAGTAGTTCTTATCTTCCTTGGTGTAGCGGACGCCCAGCGAGGCTTCCACGGTATCGGTAACGTCATAGGATGCCTGGACGAAGCCGGCCCAGCTTTTGTTCTCGAAATAGCCGCCGGAATGCAGGGTCACGGGAAAGAGGTTGACCGAATCAAGCTGGTAGCCGCTTTCTTTTAAATAATAAACACCGGCAATCCAGTCCAGACGATCATTCAACATCGTGCCGGAGAATTGAAATTCCTGGGTGAACTGTTTCTGCTCCAGATCGCTGTTGGCCTCCAGAACTTCATAAGGCGTATGATCGGGGTTGCGCGGATTGCGCGCCTCCAGATCGCGATAAGCCGTAACCGATTTTATCGCCACCTTATCGAGGTCCAGGACAAAGGTCTGGCTGATGCCGCGCACTTCGGTGAAATCTTTTGACTGGAATGGTTCCTTATTGAAATCGTTGATGAACGTATTATCAATTTCATAGCCGAATGCGGTCTTGTGCGGGCCAAGAATGAAGAACTGGTCGACGCAAGCGCCGCCGGCATTGCCCGCCGCGCCATTCGCGCACCCCAGCGCCATGTTACGCAGCGCCACGAACGTTGCGCCACCGCCGATGGGGTTAGATTCAAATAAATCGATCAATACATAGGGAGCGGCGCTATTATTTTCCCGCATATAATCGACATGGGTGGTGGCCAGCAGATTATCGGTTATCTGCACTTCCAGCGTGCCGCGGCCCGACCAGCTGCTTTGCCGGCCGAAATCCTCCCGATCATAAATATCTTCGACATAGCCGTCTTGTTTGCGGCGCTGGACGGAGAATTTGGTCCGCACCTTATCCGAAACCGGGAGATCAACCGAACCGCTGACGATGATCAGATCATCCGTGCCGTACTCCACGCCAAGGCTTGCCTCCAATTTATCGGAGGGCCGCTTGGAACGGACGATCATGGCGCCGCCAATGCTGTTGCGGCCAAACAGCGTGCCTTGTGGTCCACGCAGAACCTCGATGGCTTCGATATCGACAACATTGAGCACGTTGCCCATGATGCGCGCCAGATACACGTCATCCACATAGACGCCAACGCCCGGCTCGGTGCCTAGGGAAAACTCGGTGGTGCCGATACCGCGAATGAAAATCGAGCCGTTGTTGGTGGAGCCGGTCAGCGGCGCTACCGGTTCAAACACCACGTTGGGCGCCACCTCGGCGATTTGGTTGGCCCGGGTGATGTTGCGCGCCGCCAAACCTTCGGCATTGATGGCGGTCACCGCCACCGGCGTCTCTTGCAGGTTCTCCTGCTTACGGCGCGACATGACGACGATTTCGCCCAGCGTGCCGACGCTTTCCTCTGTCGCAGCAGCGCCTTCGGCAGCCGCAGCGGCGCCGGCAACGGCTGTCAAGAGCAGCGCAAGCGCGCTAACCGAAGCACAATAACGTCCTGAATTATATTTATTTTTTTCAGACTTCATTTCCTCACTCCTTTAATAGCATTCTTCTGTCGAATCAGTGTTGCCATGCCCTGCAAAGGCCCCAATTGTTTATGCTCACAGAATCCACCATTTGATGCAGCCCGTCTTGTCTGACCCAGAACTGAAACATGACCAGTATTGAACCTGAGGCTTGATTGCATCGCCCTCGCCTCATTTCGCCAAGGCTTGTTCAATAAAGCGGCCGATCGCCCTGCTGGCCTCCAGCGCCTCATCCACATAGGCCGGAAACAAATGCCAGACATGCGACATATGGGGCCACACTTCCAAGACAACCGGGACGCCGGCCCGACCGGCGTTCTGCGCCAGCATTTCCGCATCACCCAGCAGAACTTCATCGGACCCGACCTGAATCAACAAAGGCGGCAGGCCGGTTAAATTGCCAAGAGCTTTTTGCAAATCATCGATGCTGGCGACGCCGTCGCATAAATACTGATTGATATCCTCCACCAATCCGGTGCGGGTAATGAAGGGGTCTACAGTCGCCATATCCGCGTAGGTGGAGGAGCTACAGGTGAAATCATAAAGCGGGCTTATCATCACCGCCGCCTTGGGCATGGTTCGGCCATCATCCCTGAGGCGACACAGGGCCAACAGCGCAATGGTGGCGCCCGCTGAATCGCCCGCCAATACGAGCCTGGACGGATCACTGCCTTGGTCGAGCAATGCCTGGTAGACCGCCGTCAGATCATCAACCGCCGCCGGATGCGGATGTTCCGGCGCCAGGCGGTAGGCTATCGAGAGCACCGGCACGCCGGCGTACCGCGCAATATTCTCACAAAGCACCTGATGGGAATGCGGAGATCCCGCCACAAAGGCCCCGCCATGGGCATATATCACCATACCCGTACCGGAGGCTTGCCGCGGCTGAAATTTCGCTGCCCGCACGCCGCCCAATGTTTGCCAGGTCAGCGGTTTTAATGACCCGCCGCTGCCAAAGGCGGCAATATTATCAACCCCTGCACGCCGTTCGGCCAGCGATACAAGCTGCCTGTTGCTCATCCTGTCGCGAATGGCTTGCTTGAGACAATCTATGCCAAGAACCATTTCTTGGAGAAACCACTTGTTAGGGGTCCATGATGCCCCCATGCCATCGCTTCGCGTCAGCATGGCGGCTGACGGGGATTATAGGAATTGAACGCCGTGCAAGCTTGCCCGTAAGCGAACACCAATATGATCGGTGCCGAATTGACGACCCTTGCAATAAAGGGATCAGGAGTGACGGTCTAGGGTCAAGGAATTACGAAATGAGCGAGGAGACACGCCGAAATGCTGCTTGAATTTACGGCTGAAATGCGCCGAGTCGTTAAAGCCCCAGGCATAACAAATCTCGGATATGGTGCGACCGGAAAGTCCCGCATTGGAAAGGTCCGCCTGACAGCGCTCCAGACGCCGCTGCCAAATCCAATTTACCACCGTTTGGCCGGTAGACTTGAATAGATAGTGCAAGTAACGGTCGGTGATATTGAAGGCGTCGGCGATAAGCTTGGGCGACAGCGCCGGATTGGATATGTTTCCCTCAATATAGTTCTGGATCATGCCGAGCTGGTTGATTTGTCTGGCGCTTTGCTCCACGCCGGCGGATCGTTGGTCCGTGCTTTCAAAAGAGGCGATAAGGAAATCGGAAACGCGGCCAAACAGCATATTAAAGTGCTTTTTATTGATGGCGTGCCGCTCGCGCAGCAGCGTATCAATAAAGTTGACAAAGATGGCATTGATCCCGGAATTGCCGTGGAACCGCAAGGCAACGGGATTGCCGCAAAATTTCAACCGCCGGTGCAGGGCATCGTGCGGCAAGCGCAGGATTACGCGTCGAACCGGCTCATCATATTTGATTTTATAGGGAAATCGGCTATCTACTATGGTATAGTCGCCAGGGCCAAGACTGGAATTGCGCCCCTGTTGAGATACAACAGAGCGCCCCGCCAGCTGCAACGTTACATAGTAGCTGGATGAGCCGCCATCCCGGATATCCGAATAGGTGTGGGAAATTTCCAGCGGATCGCAAACCAGCTCCGTCAGCTGGAACTGGCCGAAGTCGAAATGCTCCAGCTCCCATGAAAAAGCGCCACGCGCCAGGGGTTGCGCGGTAACGCGAAATTCCCGCCGGCAAAAGTCGTCCTGAAAATAACGAAATCCACCGTCAGCTAACCTGCTCTTGCGGATATTCTCCCCTAGCATCCGACCCTGCCTCATGTAGCGGCCTACGGCGCATGCATTGTACCCAATATCATAACCGGCGCAAGGGACCCTCCGAACCGGCGATCAAACGGCGGCGCATCCCCTTGTATACGCAATCCACCCATCCGGCAGCATGGCCGACAGACAGGGTCGGCCACGGGTATAATTTAACGGAATTTCCTAGTTTAAGGTGTTAACATTCTAGTTCCGATTTATTATAAGCTGTTTTTTAATCTGGATTAAACGTCATCCAGCGGCATTTCATATGTGTCGCCAAAGCGGGGCGCGCCTCGGTTCAGGAGACGCATAAATTGCGTATCGTTCGCCGCGACATCCATGTAAGCCATAACTTTAATCAGGTGCGTTTTTAATTGGCCATGTTCTTCTATTGTATGCTGGTGGTGCGTGTTTCTCCGGCGATCGGATGCCAGACGAGGGTTAATCTTGTTCAGTTTCTCGCGGATACCAGGGACTAAACGGTCATAACCGATGTCATTGACCCAATGACCGACAAATGCGGGGCGTTTCAAGGCGAAGTAGCTAGGATAGCCCTTGACCTTGATGAGCTTGATCCAAAATTCATCGGGAAAGGTTTGGGCCCATTTACGTGCATGATCTTGGAGATACTTCTCCAGTATCTCCAATACCCTCTGCCCTTCGACGGCTTGCCAGAAGCCCGTCTCTTGATAGACGATGGAGTCCAAGGTCGTATTGGCGAGAGACAGAAGCATCATTTCTGCCCGTTCCGCCAGAAACATTTGCGTCTGCGTCAGCTTCCCGGCACGGCGGGCGTCCATCAGGACTTTCCGAACCTCTACAAAGGTGCTGGTATCGTAGCCATGGACGGTTCAGCCCACGGCATTCTCAGCATTTTTGGCCCCGGTATCTATGTATCTGAAAATGATAGGATTATCGAGTTTTTGACGCAGATTTTCGGGCATTACGGACCCTATGCCTTTTCTGGTCAAAGTTCGCCACAGGGCGCTCCCGCCATCAGATTGAAGGCCAAGGGCGTCGGCACTCCCGCGCTTGCTCAGAACGCATCTCGGCTTGTTCTGCTTTTCGCCATCAACTTGATCCAGCACGTAAGCCTCGACATCTGATCCTAATATGCTGATCGCAGATCTATAGTGAGATTCGAGTGTTATTCTGTACTCCTAATGCTTTGCAAATCGTGAGGCCGAAGACGTCATCATTTGCGCGGTTGTTGTAGCGGCAGCAAAACTCATCAACATATTTTTGAAGATGCTTTTTGTCGACGCTGTGAAACTGGCCGAACATGCCTCGTTTCAGAAGCGCCCAAAATCCTTCAATCGTGTTGGTATGGATATTTCCGTCCACATGCCAGTCCGAGTGCTTGATAACGACATGCGGGAGAACCTTGTGCATCCCGTTGTAGGCTGTGTACTCATCGGTGACGAGGCAAGCCGACATAACGTTGACGCGCTCCTTGACAAAAGCCCGCAGGTGCTTGCCCTTCATCTTGCGCTTATCGACGGTGCGGGCCGTGACGTTGCCGCAGCGCTCGACGGCCCCGATGACAGGGGCCTTTTTAGTGCCGCGCCCGCGCTTGGGCTTATCATCATCGTCGTATTTCTTGCCCTTGCGCGGCTTCCCGCCGATGTAGCACTCGTCCATTGAAGATCGCGAGAAAGTTGCAGGGCTGAAATGCCCTTCCTGGCATTCAGGATGAGTGCGATGGCCAGAAACCATTTGTGCAGAGGGAGATGGGTGTGGTGGAAGGTCGCGCCAACCGTAACGGAGAACGAGGTTTTGCAGCCGTAGCAGAAATGGCGCCGTTCTTTTTCGACGTTCAGGGAGTGGACGGAACCGCAATAGGGATATACCGACTTGTCTTTCCAGCGGATTTTTTCAAGATGCTTAACGCAGCTTTCTTCCGTGGGAGCCTGTTGAAATACTTGAACAATATTCATGTCACGGCCCCTGTGATTCTCGCTATTTATAATCAAAGCAGCCTTTTCTCAGGAGAAAATCAGCACCTTAAACTAGGAAATTTCGTTCTTCTATTAAACCCTTCCCAGCGAACCTCAATTACCGTCCGCGTGCTTTCGTGGTGCTTCCGCGACGGAGAAGCTAAGATACGCCAGAAAAATGATCGGTTATAACTATCTGAATTATATTATAAATTTGGCGCACCCGACACGACTCGAACGTGTGACCTCTGCCTTCGGAGGGCAGCGCTCTATCCAACTGAGCTACGGGTGCTCAAGGCCTCTCGGCCGGACGCCAGGGAGCGTCCACGGCGGGACTTTTACTCAATATAAGCGGCGAAGGCAAACCCTTCCTGGGCGGCGGTTTGGGCCGGCATTTGGCATTTGTCTTTATCTTTCGGTGAATTCGTTAAAAAACGTATACATTCCTTAACTTATCGTTAAAACCGCCGCGCCAAACTGGTCGCCGGTACGAAGCCACGGACCCCAAAAGAGGGCCGGGTCGAGCCTCGGTGGGGGTCACAAGGACACCGATTGGCGCGAGGTATGAGACGATGCGGAAGGCGAAGGGGCGCGGTTTTTTCCTACAGACAGCGTATGCATCCATGTGCGATGCCCTGGCGAAAGCGATGCCGCTGGCAGGGGCGTTGGCAATGGGCGGCGCCGGCCCGGTACTGGGCGACTGCCACCCCGATCAGGCGGGCTTGAGCGCACTCGCGCGTGCGACCGAAGCGGCGGGACTTGCCATCATCGTTGAGTGCGACGGCGATCCCGCCCTGGCCCAGGTGATGGCGCAAGACAGCGACGCCCTGCCGCGTTGGGTGCAGGCTCAGGCGGCAAAAGCGGAGGTCGCCGTCGCCGCACAGGCAACCGAGACCGAAGAACCGAAGTCTGAGCCGACGCTGCCGCCGCAAGTGGTGTGGAACGACTGGCGGCTCGATACCCTGCGGCGGGAAAAGACCACCGCCACCAGCCACCTCTATCAGCCGCCCAAGGTGACCACCATCCGCCAGCCCAGCCAGGCGCTGCAAGTGCGCTTGTTCGTGCCGCTTTAAGAAAAGTCCGCTTTACCGACGACGTTCATTTTCCTCCCCCCACCCTCCTTCCCCCGCTTTCCTTCCCTGGAGCGGGGGATTTTTTTGCAAGCGGTCAAAAAAAGAACCCCGGCGCGTGGCCGGGGTTCCGTTGGTATGGATTGATGTCGTGCGGATCAGCGGCGTTCGCCGAACAGCCGCAACAGCATGAGGAACATGTTCAAGAAATCGAGATAAAGACTCAACGCCCCCATCACCGCTTTCTTGGTCGCAACCTCGCCGCCGTCGGCATGCCAGTACATCTCCTTGATCTTCTGGGTGTCATAGGCGGTCAGGCCGGCGAAGATCAGCACGCCGAGCACGGACACCGCGAATTGCAGCCCGGTGGATTTGAGGAAGATGTTGACCACGCTGGCGATGATGATGCCAAAGAGCCCCATGATCAGGAATGAGCCGAAACCCGTCAGATCGCGCTTGGTGGTGTAGCCCCACAAGCTCAAGGCCCCAAACGACGCCGCGGTGATGAAAAACACCCGAGCGATGCTTTCCCCAGTATAGATGACGAAGATCGAGGCGATGGACAGCCCGACCAGGGCGGCATAGACCCAAAACAACGCCTGCAAGGTCGAGGCGCGCATGCGGTTGACACCGGCGCTTAAGGCAAAGACCAGCACCAGGGGGGTAAAAATCACCACCCACATCAAGGGCGTGCCGAAGATCGCCTGCATCATGGTCTCGCTCTGCGCGGTGAGCATCGCCACCATGCCGGTGAGCAGCAAGGCCGAGGCCATGTAGTTGTAGACTTTCAGCATATACGACCGCAGTCCCTCATCGACCGCCGCGCCGGCGCGGGCCGTGTCCAGGGTGTTGCGACGCACGTCAAACCGTTCAACCATCGAAAAACCTCACGTTAGAGTCAGGGTTGAGTACCCCGATATTGGCATCAAAGCCCAGGATTTCAAGTAAAACCGGAAGCTTGCCGGCCTCAAGCCGCCAGGTCGCGCAGCGCCGCCGCCGGCCGGGCGGCCAAGGCCGCACCGGTGCCAAGGAGGCCCAACAGCACCGTCAAGGCCATGCTTAACGCCAGCGTTAACCCTAAAGAGGCGGGGAAAAAAGACCACGACATCGCCATCACTTCGGTCACCACCACGAACGCCGCCAGCGTGCCGAGCGCCGCCGCGATGACGCCCGCCGTCAGACCCAGCGTCACGTACTCCACCAGCAAGCTGGCGAATACCGTCGCCCGCGTGCCGCCCACCAGCTTCAAGATCACGGCGTCATAGATATGGTCGCGCTGGCCGGCCGCCGTCGCCCCGGCCAGCACCAAAATCCCGGCCAGGATGGTAATCGCCGCCGCCAGCCGCACCGCCGCGCCCATGGCGATAACCAGCCGCCGCACTTCTTCCAACACCTCCTTCATGCGCACCGCCGAGACGTTGGGGAAAGCATCCGTCAAGCGGCGGAATACTTCGGCTTCAACGTGCGGTTCGGCGCTCAGCGTCGCCAGGTAGGTATAGGGAGCGCCCTGCAGCGTTGTCGGATCGAATACGATCGCGAAGTTGATGCCGAGCGTTCCCCAGTCGATCTCCCGCAAGCTCATGATGCGGGCGGTGATCGGACGGCCGAGGACGGAGATGGTCATGGTGTCGCCAACGCCAAGCCCCATGCCGCGCGCCAATTCGGCATCGAACGAAATCGCCGGCGGTCCCTCATAGTTCCGTGGCCACCACTCCCCGGCGACCAAGCGATTCCCCGCCGGGAGATCGGCGGCGAAGGTCAAGCCGCGGTCGCCGCGCAGCGCCCAGCGCGCTTCCGGCGCCACTGTCATGACATCCGCCGGATTGCCGTTTAGCGCGATGATCTGGCCGCGCACATAAGGGACGGGATGGATATCCTCGACGCCGTCAAGCGCGGCGGCGGCGGCGACAAACGGCTCCTTCTGATCGCCCTGAATGTCGATGAAGTAAAAAGCCGGGGCGCGGCCGGGCAGGGTTTTTGAGACCTGATGCTCCAAATTCGCTTCGATCAACGCCAGCACCGCAAACAGCGTCAGGCCGAGACCCAGCGCCACCACCGTTGAGCGGGTCGGCGCGCCGGGACGGCATAAATTCGCCACCCCCAAGCGGATGGCAGGGTTCGCCACGCGCGGCAAGCGTCGCGCCGCAACTTCAATGGCCACGCCGGCGATGAACAACAACAAGAACAGCGCGACGCTGGCGGCAAAAAACCAAGCCACCAGCCGCGGCTCCTCGGTGGCGAGAAATGGCGACACGGCGACGACGACGATGCCAAAGGCGATGGCCAGCGGCCCCAACCTTCGCGACCGCGCGCCATCATCCGCCACGTGACGACGATAAAGCCTGGCGGCGGGAACAAGTCGCGCCGTCTCCACCGGCAGCAGCGTAAACGCGATGGCGATGAGCAGACCGGCAACGCCGGCTTTCAAGAGCGGCAGCGGATAGACGGCCAGCGCCAACGGCGCCGGCAAGCGATCGGCCGCCGCCCAATGGGCAAGCCAGGGCGCGGATGCGCCAAGGACGAGGCCAACGGCAACGCACGGGATCGCCAGGATGATAATTTCCAAAAGGTAAAGACGGCGAATAAAGCCGCTCTGCGCGCCAAGCGCCTTCAGCGTGGCGATGGTATCGACGCGGCGGCCAAGATAAGCGCGCACCGCCCCGGCAACGCCGACGCCGCCGACGATCAACGTGGTCAATCCGACCAGGAGCAGAAATTGTCCCACCCGGTCGGCGAATTCCCGCACCTGCGGCGCGCCATTGTCGCGATCGCGGAGCCGCCAGCCGGCATCGGGGAAGCGCGCCTCGGCCTCCGTCCGCCAAGCTTTCGGCGTATAGGTCGGCGCCAGCTTGACGCGATAGCTGTGGCGCACCAGCGCGCCTTTGCTCAACAGTCCGCTGTCATCCAAGGCATCGGCATGGATCAGCAGCCGCGGCGCCAATTCAAAGCCGTCGACCGCGCCGTCGGGTTCGCCGGTCAGCACGGCGCGCAACTCCAGCTCAATGCCGCCAAGGCGCAGCCGGTCGCCAAGGCGCGCTTGCAGGTGGGCGACCAATTCCGGGGCCAGCGCCGCGCCCCACGCGCCATCGCGCAGCCGCAGCGCCGCCGTCACCGGCATCATCGGCGATAGACCGACATTGCCATAAAGCGGATAGGCGTCATCCACCGCCTTGACCTCAGCCAGGCGGCGTTCGTCGCTTCGCACATCGCGCACCATGCTGCGAATATAGCGGACCGCCGATACCGTCCCGGAGTCCGCGAGGTACGCCATCTCCTCGGCGCTGGCGGCGCGCTGCGACAGGGTTGCCTCGACGTCGCCGCCGAGCAGGCTTTGCCCCTCGCGGCTCAAGCCCTCCCTGATGGCAAAGGTCAAGGAACCGACGCCGGCCATGGCGGCAACGCCCAGCACCAAGCAGGCGACGAAGATGCGCAGGCCCTTGATGCCGCCGCGGGCATCGCGCAGCGCCAAGCGCAGGGCAAGAAAACGACGCGGCGCGGCTGACGTCATGACGCCACCCCTCGTCCCTCACCGACGGCAACCGTGGGCGATGACTCCGCCACCACCCGCCCATCGCTCATGGTGAAGATGCGGTCGGCGCGCGCCGCCAGCGTCGCGTCATGGGTGATCATCACCAAGGTGGCGGCGCGCTCGTCCTGAAGACGAAAAATCAGCTCGATGATCGCCGCGCCGGTGGCGCTGTCGAGATTGCCGGTCGGCTCGTCGGCAAACAGCAGCGACGGCCGCGGCGCCAGGGCGCGGGCGATGGCGACGCGCTGCTGTTCCCCGCCCGAGAGCTGCGCCGGGTAATGATCGACGCGATGACCCAACCCCACCGCCGCCAGTTCCGACCGCGCCGCCGAGAAGGCATCCCGCCGCCCCATCAGCTCCAGCGGCACGGCGACGTTTTCCAGCGCCGTCATGGTCGGCACCAAATGAAAGGACTGCAGGATGATGCCGATACGGCCGCGGCGAAAGCGGGCCAGCGCATCTTCATTCATGGCGGCAAGATCGGCGCCGTCCACCTCGACGCGCCCCGATGTGGCTTGCTCCAGGCCACTCAAAATCGCCATCAGGCTCGATTTGCCCGAGCCCGAGGGTCCGACGATGGCGACGGCCATACCGCGCGGAATGGTCAGGGTGACGTCCTTCAAGATCGCTACCGGCCCCGCCGCGCTCGGCAAGGTAAGACAGACATCGCGGGTGGTGATGATGGCGGACGGCGAAGATACGGTCACGGATCGGCCTCTGACTGGATACTCTACCTGTCGCGGCCACCCTTTGTCTCGTGACGAAGTTTTGCCGCAGTTTTCTTGGAGTATACTTGCAATACGCAGGAAATGCCCTGCGGATCAAAGATTGGTGTCGCAATGATCCTCCTTCGGCTGATTGGCGTCTATGTCTTTCTTGCCCTTGCAGCGTGCCCGGCATGGGCGCGCGAACCGGTGGTGCTCGCCTTCGGAGACAGTCTGACGGCGGGGTATGGACTGGAACCGGCGAATGCGTTTCCGGCGCAGCTTGAGGCGGCGCTGCGTCGCCTGGGCATGCCGGCAACGGTGGTCAATGGCGGCGTCTCGGGCGACACTTCCACCGGCGGGCGGGCGCGTTTGCCGTGGCTGCTGGACGGCGCGGCAGGCATGAAACCGGACCTCGTCATCGTCGAATTGGGGGCCAACGACGCACTGCGCGGCATCGACCCCGCCGTCACCCGCAACAACCTTGATTGGATCATCCGCACGCTGCGCCAGCGCCATATTGCCGTCATTCTGGCCGGCATGATGGCGCCGCCGAACCTTGGTTCTGACTACGGCGCGGCGTTCAACGGACTCTATCCGGCGCTGGCGAAGAAGCATAGCGTGGCGTTCTATGGCTTCTTTCTCGATGGCGTCGCCGCCAACCCGGCGTACTTACAGGAGGACGGCATGCACCCCAACGAGAAGGGCGCGGCGCGCATCGCCGCGCGACTGGCGCCGCTGGTGGCGCGGGAACTGAAGCGAGGCCGGCGGTGATCCGTCTCTTCGTTGGCGTCGGCCTGCCGCCGGAGGTGCGGCGCTATCTCCTCACCCTCCAGAGCGGCATCCGCGGCGCGCGCTGGCAGCGCGACGATCAGCTTCACCTGACCCTCAAGTTCATCGGTGAGGTCGAGGAGACCGCCGCCGATGACATCGACACGGCGCTGTCTGCGATCGACGCGCCGGCGTTCCCGTTGGCAGTGGAGGGCGCGGGCGTCTTCGGTCCTCCGTCGGCGCCGCGGATGCTGTGGGCGGGAGTCTCGCCAAAGGACTCCGTGGTCCACCTTCACGACAAGATCGAAGCAGCGCTGGCCCGCATCGGCATGCCGGTGGAGGAGCGGAAATTCGCCCCCCATATCACGCTCGCCAGACTGTCCAACGGGCGCGCCGGCGCGGCGGGCGTGGCGGCTTTTCTGGATGCCTACGGCGGTCTGAAAACGCCGCCGTTCATGGTGGAGGAATATCTGCTTTATAGCAGTAAAATGAGCGAAAATGGCTCATTTTACCGTATCGAGGCGCGCTACCCGCTGCGCTGAATCCGCCGCGCTCAGCGCTGCGGGCGCAGGTGCGTTAGGAGTCCTTCCACGCCCTCTTCGATGACCGCATAGACGCGCTCAAATCCTGATCGGCGTGCCCTTGGCGAACGACATCAGGAGGTGCAGGCGGTCGCGTCGATGGTTGGGACAGAGCGCCTCCAGCGCCTGCAAATTGTCGCGGTCCATGGCGATCAGATAATCGAACTCCTCGAAGTCATCCGCCCGCACCTGACGGGCCCGCAGCGCTCGGATATCGACATGATGGCGCGCCGCGACGGCGATGGAGCGGCGGTCTGGCGGCGATCCCGCATGCCAGTTTCCAGTGCCCGCGGAGTCAGCGATGAAGTCGCCATCAGGCCCCTCGATCAATCCCATTTCCGTCGCGCGCGAACGGAAGATTCCTTCCGCGAGCGGCGAGCGACAAATGTTGCCGAGACAGACAAAAAGAATCCGGATTACGGTTTGCACTTGCAATCTTTCTCGTTTCGGATGATAACCATACCGCGAAGCACCCGCGCATGATGCGCGAGAGACGAATGAAGGGCAAGAGGAGCGGCGTTTAGAAAAGGCATGCCCGCCGCATACGAGCATATCGTGATCCTCACCGGGGCAGGTATTTCCGCAGAGTCCGGATTGGATACTTTTCGCGATAAAAACGGCATCTGGTCCAAGTACGCCATCGACGACGTGGCGACGCCGCAAGCCTTTCGCCGCGATCCCCAGAAGGTTCACGACTTCTATAACATGCGCCGCCGCCGCGCGCGGCAGGCGCAGCCCAATGCCGCCCATTACGCACTGGCCCGCCTGGAAGAGGCGCACGACGGCGAGGTCTGGGTGGTGACCCAGAACGTCGATGACCTGCACGAGCGCGCCGGCACCCGGCGCCTCATTCACATGCATGGCGAGATCCTCAAGGTGCGCTGCCCGGCGTGCGGCGCAGTCCTTCATTGGGAGGGGGATCTGACGCCAGAGACACCCTGCCCCGCCTGCGATGCGGTCGGTCGTTTACGGCCGCATATCGTATGGTTTGGCGAAATGCCGTTCGAAATGGACGCCATCGAACGGCATCTTGAAGAATGCGACCTGTTCGTCTCCATCGGGACGTCGGGCAATGTATATCCGGCCGCCGGTTTCATCCAAACGGTGCGCCGGTACGGAACTGCGCAGACCGTAGAGCTGAATCTTGACCCATCACTTGGTGAAGATTTGTTTACTCTTAAGCTTTATGGTCCCGCAGGCGAGGTCGTGCCAATGTTTGTAGAGCGTTTGTTGGCCGGCCAAGTTTGAGGCTCATAAGGGAGAGGAGATTGATATGGCCCGGAAGCCCAAGACTGTAGCGAGTGAAACTGCCCCGGCTAAGAAGCCGGCACGTAAGCGTAAGAAGGCTGCTCCCGCCAGAGCGAAGAAAGCTCCGGCGAAACGCAAAGCCGCCGCCAAGAAAAAGGCCCCGGCGAAGCGCAAAGTAGCCAAGAAGCCAGCCAAGCGCAAAGCCGCCGCCAGGAAAAAGGCTCCGGCGAAGCGCAAAGCTGCGAAGAAGCCAGCCAAGCGCAAAGCCGCCGCCAAGAAGAAGGCCCCGGCGAAGCGCAAGGCCGCCAAGAAGACTCCCGCGAAGCGTAAAGCTCGCCAAAAAAAAAAGTAGCGGTACCTAGCGCACGCGCCGCTAAACCAGCGGCGCGTAAGCGCAAGGTTCGCAAGTCTGTTGCGAAAAAACCGGCGTCCGCCCCTCTATCTCCGGCAAGCGCAGGAAAGAAAGCGGGAGCGGCGCCGGTCGCAGCAAAGAAGATCCCCGGGCGCGGCAAGCGCGCCAAAGCACCCGCCAAAGCCAAGGCGGGAAAGTCTACCTCCGGCCTCACCGGCTGGAACAAGGTCAGCGGCCGCGACGCCATCGCCAAGACATTTGTTTTCCCCGATTTCAATCAAGCATTCAGTTTCATGGGCCGCGTCGCCATGGAGGCCGAGCGCCTGGGCCATCACCCCGAATGGCGCAATGACTACAATCGCGTTGAAGTGACCCTGACCACCCATAAAGTCGGCCGCGTCACCAGCCGCGATATCGCCTTTGCCAAGATCATCGACCAGTTGGCGGGCCTGGCATAAATGACTTAATTACGCATGAGAAAAGGGGGCTTAGAGGCCCCCTTTTTCGTTGGCGTATTCCTTGTTGGGATGATCAGCGCGGCGCTAAACGGATGGCGCCATCGAGGCGGATCGTCTCGCCATTGAGCATGCGGTTCTCGCAGATGTGCCGGGCCAACATGGCATACTCCGCCGGCTCGCCCAGACGCTTGGGGAAGGGCACGCTGGCGCCCAGGGCATCCTGAATATTCTGCGGCAGGCCCTTCATCATCGGCGTCAAGAACAGGCCGGGCGCAATGGTGCACACCCGAATGCCGTCGCCCGCCAGATCACGGGCGATGGGCACCGTCATGCCGACCACGCCGCCTTTTGACGCTGAGTAAGCAACCTGCCCGATCTGCCCTTCGAAGGCTGCGACCGATGCGGTGTTGACGATGACGCCCCGCTCGCCGTCCACCAGCGGATCCAGCGCAACCATGCGCGCCGCCGTCAGGCGGATGCAATTGAAGGTGCCGATGAGATTGACCTGGATCAGCTTGGTGAAGCGCCCCAGGTCGTGGGGAACGCCCTTGGCCACCGTCTTCTCGCCGATGGCGATGCCAGCGCAGTTGACGAGCACGCGAGCCTGGCCATGGGCCTTGGCGCCGACGTCGAGGCCGGCGTTGACGCTGGCTTCATCCGCGACGTCAACCTTGGCGAAGGCGCCGCCGATATCTTTGGCAACCGCCTGTCCCCGCTCCTCATTGAGATCAAAAATCGTGACTTTTGCGCCCGCCTTGGCGAGTTCCCGCGCTGTTGCTTCGCCGAGACCGGAGGCGCCCCCGGTGACCACGGCTGCCGTACCTTGCAAGTTCATTGGTCCATCAACTCCATTTATCTGTAGGGTATATTGTTCTGATGCGGAACATTCTCTAGCACAGCGCAATGCGCCGCGCGACCCCCTTCCTGGGATGGGTGTATAATACCTCCTGGAGGCGGCGGCGATGTGGGTAGCGGTCATCTTGCTGGCGATGGGATTGGCGATGTCCCTGACGCAGCCCGAGAACGCCGGAGAGTGGCGGCCGGTTACCTTCCCGCATCTCCCGGCCACCCGCTTTATGGTCACGCCGGAGGGCGTGCGGGTGGCGGCGGATCGCAGCTCCGGCCTGTTGGTGCGCCGGCTCGATCCCGGCGTGGCGGCAAAGACCGCAACATGGAAATGGCGCGTCGATGCTCCCGTGCCCGCCACGGACCTGACGCGCAAGGGCAAGGATGATCGCGCGCTCGCCGTTCATTTCTGGTTCGCGGCGGCGAAGAAGCCAAATTTTTGGGCGCGACTGGGCGGCATGGTTCGCAACCAACGCGGCTTGCCAACCACCGGCCATGCGCTCAGTTACACCTGGGGCGGCGATGCCGCGACGGGCGCGCTGCTGCCCAACCCTTTTCTCAAAAAAGACGGCGCCATCATTATCCTGCGACCGGCCAGCGAACCTACCGGCGTTTGGCGATCGGAGACCGTCAACTTGGCGGCGGATTATCGGCGCATCTTCGATGCGGACGCGCCGCCCCTCGTCGCCGTCGCGCTATCCGGCGACAGCGACGACACGCAAACAATGAGCCTGGGGTGGGTGAGAGATTTGACGATCAGCCTTGCGCCGTGAACTTCTGGAAAGTCACCAAGTCGATGTTGGAGCCGCAGAGGATGATGGCGACGCGCTTACCTTTAAGGCGTTGCCGCAACGGGCCGATGGCGCCGGCCAGCGCCGCAACGCCGCCCGGCTCTACCGCCAGCTTTAAATCATCATAGAGAACCCGCATGGCGTCGATGAGCGCGCTGTCGGGAAGTGTCACCACGTCGTCCAGATGATCGCGGCACAAAGCAAAGGTGGTCGGGCCGGTGAACGGCGGCGCCAAGCTATCAGCGATGGTGCGAATGTCTGTCAAAGTAACCGGCGCGCCGGCGGCCAGCGAG
Source organism: Pseudomonadota bacterium (assembly GCA_003577275.1). Taxonomy (GTDB): domain Bacteria; phylum Pseudomonadota; class Alphaproteobacteria; order Sphingomonadales; family Govanellaceae; genus PRO5. The sequence continues at coordinate 707,817 of QEVO01000001.1, read as the reverse complement.
CGTGAAATCACCGGCGCGCCTTCCGGCTCAATACCGTAAACCTTGATCTCGGGGCGCGCCAGTTTCGCCGCCGTGGCCACGCCCGCCGCCAGACCGCCGCCGCCGACGCCGACCACGATGGCGTCAAGGGCGTCGATATCCTCGACAATTTCCAGCCCCAGCGTGCCGGTGCCTAGAACCGTGTATAGCCCTTCAAATGGGTGAACCAGGGTCATGCCGTCGCGGGCGACGATTTCCTCCGCCCGCGCCCGAGCGCTTGCGGCGTCGGCTTCGATAATCAGCTCAGCGCCGTAATTGGCCGCCCGCGCGCGGCGCGCCGGATTGGCGCTTGATACCATCACCACCTTGGCCGGCACGCCCAAAGCAGAGCCGGCATAGGCCAACGCGATGGCATGGTTGCCGGCGCTAAACCCGGTAATGCCTGGCGCTCTTATTTCAGGAGAAAGACGGGATAGAACCGAAATGACGCCACGGGCCTTAAAGGTGCCGGAAACCTGGAACAGCTCGCACTTAAGATAGGCGTCAATATCATGGCCCAAACAGCGCGCCGCGCCATCGCCGCGCCAACGGAAAACCGGCGTGCGGCGGATATAAGGGGCAATCAACCGCGCCGTTTCACGCACGCCGGCAAGGGAAAAATCGCCGTTATTACTCATCTTTTGCCCCTCATATCCCGTACTTTTTCCATAGCCTTTTGCGCAAGGTTGTGCATTTATGGCCCATTTTGCTGCATTGATCGACGATCTTGCTGCAAAAACTATTTCAAGATACATCATTTTCGCCCTTGTTTTCCGCATAAAAGCGTGATTCTCTAGGCAATCGGTTTTGCATAAAAGGGAGCCTCCACTAATGGCACGTAAACCAGCCACTAAAGCCAAAGCTAAAGCTAAACCCGCGAAGAAGGCCGCCCCGGCCAAGGCTGCGCGCAAGCCGGCGAAAGCCGCGGCCAAAGCAACGCCATCGGTAGTTACTTTGAAGCACCTGGCGGCGGATATCGCCGCAGCCCATGAAATGGCCAAGAAGCAGGCCGAGACGATCATGAACGACGTGGTCGATCTTGTGGTGAAGAACCTGAAGAAGGGCGTTCGCATCCGTCTGGCCGGGCTTGGCGTTCTGCAGGTCCGCAAGCGCGCCGCCCGCATGGGCCGCAACCCCGCCACCGGCGAAGCGATCAAGATCAAGGCCAGCAAGAAAGTCGCCTTCCGCGCCGCCAAGGAGCTGAAGGAATCGATCTAGCCTTGCCCGCGTTCCCGCAAGGGAACGGCGGCGAAAAATCAAAACGCGGACGGGGGAATGCCTGTCCGCGTTTTTTTCATGACCGCATCAATTTTGACCTTTGAAATCCTCGTCGGTATCAAAGTCAGCAAGAAGATCCGGCGACGCCTCGACCTTCGCCACATGGGTCAGCGCGGCGACGATTTTTCGGGCCCCAACGTCGCCATCAAGGGTCAACAGCGGTTCAGCGTGACGGCGGCGAAAGATGGCCGGCGGCGTGATGTGATCGCCCACCACGCAGATGGCGGCATCGCTGTCCGTTGACAGGGCGGCCGCCAGTTTTTCGATCAGCCGGGCGCTGACGAACGGCATATCGGCCAGGCAAACCATGATCGCTTGCGACCTGTTGTCTTGCAGCGCCCGCGCCACGCCCAACGCCAGGGAATGCCCCTGCCCCCGCGCCGGTTCAGCATTGGCGATAACAGTAAAATTACGGCGGGCAAAAATCTCGGCGATCTTGGCGTCGAGCTCGGCAACCACGGCGATGCGCTGCAAGAACGGCAACGTCGCCAGCGTGTCGGCGACATGGGCGGCCAGCGGCTTGCCGCGCAAAGGCCGCGCCAGCTTGTTTTCCCCGGGGTGACGTTTCGACAACCCCGCGGCCAGCACAACGACCGATACGGCCGTCAGCGGGATCATGGCTTCATCTCAAGCTGCCGGTAGCGGTCGACCACTTCCGCCACTACCGAGATCGCCAGAATGGCCGGATCGCGGGCGGAAGGGATCAGCCCGATGGGGCCGCCGATACGGGCAAGCGTCGCCTCATCGACGCCCGCTTGCCGCAGGTTGGCCAGGCGCGTGGCCTGCGTGCGCTTGCTGCCCAGAGCGCCAATATAAAACGCCGGTCCGCCCAAGGCTGCCTTGATCAGGGGATACTCCAGTTCATGCTCGTGAAAGAGAAAGATAAAGGCCGTCCACTGGTCGTTGGGTAAGGGCGGAATATGCTGCGCGCTGGTCAACTGGAAAATCTGCGCGTCATGGGCTTGGCACAGCGCCAGGATGCTTTCGTCGGAGCTGTAGGCCAGCACCTCATAGCCCGCCGCGCTCGCGAGCCGCGTCATCATTTCCAGCTCGGCGCCGCTGCCCACCAGAACAAAGCGCAAGGCCGGCGCGTACCGGCGCAGGAATTTATCCTCAACCCAGCCCGTGGCGACGGCGTGGTCGTCGAGAAACTCTACCCTGCCTCCATTCGGCTCGAAAGCCAGCCCGAACGGCTCCCGGAGCTCCATGGCGGTCAGACAACGGTCAAGAAGCGCCAGATCGGGATCGACATGGATGTGGAACGCCATACCCCCGCCGCACGGCAGCCGGAAATCGAGGTATTGCGAATTTTCGCCATAACGGACGATGCGATCGGCGTTGTCCTTCATCGCGGCGACGGCATCGCCGGCCACCGCCTGCTCCAGGCAACCGCTGGTCACATAACCCACCCGGTCGCCGGTGATGGATACCGCCATATGGGAGCCGCGCGGGCGTGGGCCGGTGCGTTCGATATCGGTCACCGTCACCAGGGCGGCGGGCTGTCCTTGCTGCCGCAGCGCCCGCAGAAACTGGAAAATCTGTTTGTCTGATTGCGCGTAGGTCGTCGGTACCATGGTTTATCCAATACTTTATTCTTAAACTTTACGCCCCGCCGCCTGGACCGATCAAGCGCCATCCCCCTGACAAGACGTAGATTCTGATTGTGCCTCGAACGGCTTTGCGCTAGGATACAGATTGTTCGGTACCAGAACAATATATATCTGCGGATTTAGCGAAAGAAAGCGGCCATGTCCAAGTCAATGTTGCGGCTTAACCTGAACGGCCAAAACGGCGAATATGCCGTCGCCGACAACATGCTACTCATTGATTTTCTTCGGGAAGTCGCCCATTTGACCGGCACCAAGATGGGCTGCGACGGCGGCGAGTGCGGGGCTTGCACCGTGCTTATCGACGGTCGGCCGCAGCTCTCCTGCCTGACGCTCGCCGCCTCATGCGCCGGCCGCCATGTGGAAACCGTGGAAGGCTGCGCCCAAGGCGGACGGCTGTCGCGGCTGCAACGGGCGTTTAACGAAAAGCTCGGTTCGCAATGCGGCTATTGCACGCCGGGCATGATCATGGCCGCCGAAGGACTGTTAAGAACCAATCCTCATCCTACCGATAGCGAAACCCAGGAAGCGCTGGGCGGCAACATCTGCCGCTGCACCGGCTATGTCAAAATCATCGAATCGGTGCGCGCCGCCGCCAGTGGAGAACCCCTATGAACGACGCTACCCCGTTGCGTGGCAAACCGGGACAGCCGATGGTCGGGCGGCGCGCGCCGCTCATCGACGGCATCGAAAAAGTCAGCGGCCGCGCCAAATACACCGCCGATCTGGAGCATACCGATGCGCTGGTGGGCCGCATCTATCGCAGCCCCTATAGCCACGCCAGGATATTGAATGTCGACGTATCCAAGGCGCGGCAGTTACCCGGCGTCATCGCCGTCATCACCGGCGAGGCGTGCGACAAGCCCTATGGCATCCTGCCCATCGCGCAAAACGAATACCCCTTGGCCCGGGACCGGGTGCGTTATCGCGGCGAGCCGGTGGCGGCGGTGGCGGCGGTTGACATCGCGACGGCGGAAGCGGCCTTGCGGCTGATCCACATGGAGGTTGAGGAACTGCCGGCCTATTACGATGTGGACTCATCGCGTGCGCCGGGCGCGGTCAATCTCCATGATGACCGCCCCGGCAACCTGGAGCGCGAGGTCCATCACGAGTTCGGCGATGTGGCGGCAGGCTTTGCCGCCGCCGACCTGGTGCGCGAGGAAACGTTCGAATGCGCCGAGGTCACCCATATGCACATGGAGCCTCACGCCGCGCTGGCCGAGTATGACGTGGAGCGTGATCGCATCACGCTTCATTCCGTAACGCAGGTGCCGTTCTACGTACATTTGCGGATCGCCCGCTGCCTGGATTTGGACGAATCGAAAGTGCGGGTGATCAAGCCGTTCATCGGCGGCGGTTTCGGGGCGCGCACCGAAACCTTGAATTTTGAAATCATCGCTTGCCTCTTGGCCCGCGCCGCCGGCGGCAAGGTGCGCATGAAGCTGAGCCGCGAGGAAACCTTCCTCACCCATCGCGGCCGGCCGCACACCCGGGTCAAGTTGAAGATCGGCATGACCAAACAGGGCAAGCTCACCGCCTGCCAGTGCGAGGCCACTCAGACCGGCGGCGCTTACGGCGGCTACGGCATCGTCACCATTCTTTATGCCGGCGCGCTTCTAAACGCCATTTATGATATCCCCGCCGTGCAATACGACGGCTTTCGCGTCTATGCCAATCGCCCGACCTGCGGCGCCATGCGCGGCCATGGCACGGTGGATGTTCGGCATGCCTTTGAATGCCTCCTCGATACCATGGCGACGGAAGCCGGCCTTGATCCCTTCCAGGTGCGGCGCGCCAACCTCTTAAAAGCGCCGGTGCGCACCATCAACGACATGGAGGTCACCTCCTATGGCCTGCCCGAGTGCATCGACTGGGTCGAGGAAGCCTCGGGCTGGCGGCAACGCAAGGGCAAGCTGCCGCCCGGCAAGGGCTTGGGATTTGCCTGCTCGCATTATGTCAGCGGCGCGGCGAAACCCGTGCACTGGACCGGCGAGCCGCACGCGGTGGTGAACTTGAAGCTCGACTTTGACGGCGGCATCACCATTCTGACCGGCGCCGCCGATATCGGCCAGGGCTCCAGCACCATTCTGGCCCAGGTGGTGGGCGAAGTGCTGGGCGTTGATTTCGACCGCCTGACCGTGATCGCCAACGACAGCCGCATTACCCCGAAGGACAACGGCTCCTATTCTTCCCGCGTCACCTTCATGGTTGGCAACGCCGCCCTGGAAGCGGCGCAAAACTTGAAGGCCATTCTGGTTAGCGCCGCCGCGCGCAAGCTCGCTGTGCCGACGGAAGAAGTGGAGTGCCTGGGCGAGACCTATCGCATCGCCGGTCAGCAAGGCTCGGACATTTCGTTCAAAGAGGTGGTCACCGAGGCGCTGGTGGATACCGGCACGTTGACGGTCAAAGGCACGTTCACCGTGCCCAAGCAGTTCCAGGGCGGCAAATTTCATGGCGCGGCGGTGGGGCCCAGCATGGCTTATTCCTATGCCGCCTGCGTGGTGGAAGTAACCGTCGACGAGGTGACGGCGCGGGTCAACGTGGATAAGGTTTGGGTGGCGCATGATTGCGGTTTTGCGCTCAATCCGCTGTCGGTCGAAGGCCAGGTTCAGGGCGCGGTGTGGATGGGTCTCGGCCAAGCGCTAAGCGAGGAAACCCGCTTTCATGAGGGTCTGCCGCTGGCCGCCAACATGCTGGATTACCGCGTGCCCACCATCGTCGAATCGCCACCCATCGAGGTCAAGATCGTCGAAAGCATCGATCCCAACGGCCCGTTCGGGGCCAAGGAAGCCAGCGAAGGCGCGCTATCCAGCGTCATCCCGGCGGTCGCCAACGCCGTCTATGACGCGATCAAGGTGCGGCTGCTGGAAACGCCGCTGACGCCGGAGCGGATCATGGATGCGCTCGTTAAGGAAGAGCGCGCCAAGAAACGCGCGCCGGCCGCAGGAGGACGCTGATGGAATACTTGCCCGACTTTAAAGTGGTGCGCCCCGCCACCGTTCAGCAGGCGGTCGCCGCTTATGCCGCCCATGCGGACGCGCGCTATATCGCCGGCGGCACCGATTTGATGGTCAACGTTCGCCGCGGCATCGTCGCGCCGCAAACGCTTATCGATATCGGCGGCGTTGCGGAAATCACCGCCATCGACGCGCAGCAGAACGGTGGGGTGCGAATCGGCGCCGGAGTGACGCTGAACGAACTCGCCGCGCACGGACTGATCGCCAAAGAATACCCGGCCATCGCCGAGGCGGCGCGTCAAGTGGCGGCTCCCACCCATCGCCAGGTGGCGACGGTGGGCGGCAACCTTTGCCTCGACACCCGCTGCCTTTACTATAACCAGAGCGAATGGTGGCGCGTCAGCAATAACTACTGCCTGAAGAACAAGGGCGAGGTGTGCCATGTGGCGCCGTCCGGCAGCCGCTGTTTCGCCGCCTTCAGCGGCGATCTGGCGCCGGCGTTGATGGTATTCGACGCTGAAGTCGAAATCAGCGGCCCCAACGGCGTGCGCTCCCTGCCGTTAAGCGAGATGTACAACGATGACGGCGCGGCGCACCTGAAGCTTGAGAAAGGCGAAATGCTGACCGCCGTGATCATTAAGAGCGGCGATGGCTGGCGAAGCGGCTACGCCAAGGCGCGGGTGCGCGGCTCCATTGATTTTCCGCTGGCCGGCGTCGCCATCGCCTTGAAACGGCAAGGCGATCGGCTCAGCGATATTCGCGTCGCCTTTACCGGCACCAATTCCTATCCCGTGATGTTGAGAAAGACCGAGGGGCTGCTGCAAGGACCGTTCGATGTGGACGCGCTGACGGCATTACTGCCCAAGCAGATCACGCCCATGCCCAGCACCTTCTATCCGCCCGGCTATCGCCGCAAGGTGGCGGCCAATCTCACCCGCGCCCTGGCCCGTCGGTTGTTTGAAGAAAGTTAAGACGGCGACCGTTTTTCGTCATCGCGAGGCCATGAAATGGCCGTGGCGATCCACAAAAAGCATGGATTGCTTCGCCCCTAGAAAGGGCTCGCAATGACAGTCGAGACCGACTCGAACTCCTTCCTACCCGCCGATTTTCTGCAACAGGCTCACCAGGGTCTGCGTTTCGTCCGCCGTCAGGCGAGCGGTGACTTTATTTTCATGGGCGCGCACCTTGGCCTTGACCTTATCGAGGAGAAGATCGCCCTTGGGCGTCAGCGCCAGGATGTTGGCGCGCCGGTCGGTGGCCAAGGGCAGACGCTTGATCAAGCCGCGCTTCTCCAAGCCGGTGATCACCGCCACCATGGTGGAGCGTTCGATGCCGAGGGCTTTGGCCAGCGTCGATTGATTCATGCCCTGATTGGCGCTGATCATCACCAGCACGCCAAACTGGCCCGGCGAGAGTCGCTCGGGCGCCATGGCGCGCATGAAATCGTCAAAGATGATGGCCTGCGCCTTACGCACATGATAGCCGACCAGGTCTTCCAACATGCCGCGCTCGACAGGCACGAGACCCTTGCCGGCGGATGTTCGTTTCTCGCTTTTCATGTCACGCGCTCACATCCAAGCGGCTGACGGCAATCTGACGCAGCTTGAAGCGCTGAGTCTTGCCGGTGGGCGATTTCGGCAGGTCATCGAGAAAGACGAACCGCCGCGGGCATTTATAGATGGATAGCCTGGCGGTCAGCAAGGCCGTCAATTCCTCCTGCAAGAGGGCGCGATCCTGCTCCGGATCGATGGGCACCAGACACAACGCCAGGCGGACCAGACCCGCCTCATCCTCAACCCCCACGACGGCGGCCTGCGAGACCTTAGGGTTGGTTAAGACATGATGCTCGATTTCCACCGGACTGACCCACTGCCCCGACAATTTGAGCATGTCGTCATTGCGTCCCTGGTGCCAGTAATACCCTTCCGCATCGCGGATGAAGACATCGCCGGTGCAGTAAAATCCGTCTTGAAACGCCGCCGCGGTTTTCTCGTCCTGATGCCAGTAGCCCTTGGCCAGGCTGTCGGAGCGCACATAGAGCACGCCGGGCGTGTCTGCGCCGGTTATCAAAGACCCATCCTCCGCCACCAGCTTGACCTCGGTGGCGGGCAGCGGTTTACCGACGCTTCCCGCTTTCACATCATCCGGGCGGTTGCCGAGGAACATGATGAACGCTTCCGTGGAGCCGATGCCTTCCAGGATCGGCCGGCCGGTGGCGGCTTGCCAGCGATGAAACAACGTTTCCGGCAAATGCTCGCCGGCGGAAATGTAATGGCGGACGGCGCGAAATGCCGCCGTACCGGCCAGATCCGCTTCCAGCATAGCGCGATAGAGCGTCGGCACGCTGAACACCACTTGCGGCCGATAACGCTCGATGGTTTCGGCAATCGCTTCCGCCGACGGCCAGCCGGTATAAAGCACCACGGCGGCGCCCAGGCGCAGCGCCGCCAGCACATGGCCGAGCGCAAAGGCAAAAAACAGCTTGGAGGAACAGAAAACCCGATCTTCAGCGCCGACGCCATACACCGGTCCCAGATAGCGATCCAGCGTCGGGATGGATTTTTGCGCATGCACCACCGCTTTCGGCGCGCCGGTGGTGCCGGAGCTATACATCCATAACGCCATGTCGTCCGGCTGCAACAACACCGAGGCAAGCGTGGCCGGCTGCGCGTTCATCAGCTCGATGAGGCCGGGAAATCCCTCGCGCGACGTCGTGCCGAGGATGAGGAGCGGCGGCGCGGCCATGCCGCTGATCGCCTCCCGGCAGACCGCCTGGAATTCTCCATCGACGATGACCGCCCGACAGGCGCTGTCGTCGATGATGTAACGCAAATCCTTGGCCGCCAGCCGCAGGTTGACGGCCACCGGCGCCGCGCCGATTTTCATCGCGCCAAAATAGGCAAAAAAGAATTCCGGGCGATCGTCCATGAGCACCAGCACGCGATCGCCCACCCCGCAGCCCAAGGCGCGCAGCGCGTTGCCGGCGCGGGCCGCCATTTCATCCAGCGCACGATAGGAAATTTCCCGCTCGCCGCACAACAGGGCGGTGCGGTCAGGGGTGGATGATGATAATATCGGCCCCAGCACGGCGTCAGCCGCGTTCATGCCCGTGAATATTGATTTGCCCCCCACCGTCACCTGCGTGGCACTCCAATCTATTATGGTTATTTTGTTTGGCTGACGAACAAATTTAATACGGAAGGTCGCCGCCTGTCAATGAAGGCAGTGAATGGGGATGGTCTTACAGTGCCGGCGGGGTGATGCCGCTGAGGCGCAATTGCTCGACGAGGGCGCTTTTCAACCGCCCCAGCCCGGCCTCGTCCGCCGCCTCGCAGCGGGCGACCAGCACGTCCTGGGTATTGGAGGCGCGCAACAGCCACCAGCCGTCAGCCGTGGTCACCCGCACGCCGTCGGTGGCGTCCACCGTCGCTCCGGCGGCCTTGAGCCGCGCCAAGACTTCCGGCACCACCGCGAACTTGCGCGCCTCGGAACAAGGAAAGCGCAATTCGGGCGTGTTGATCACCGCCGGCAGGGCAGCGCGCAGCGCCGCCAAGCGGCCCGGCTCCCGCGAGACCCGCAACAGCAAGCGGATTGCCGCATAAAGCGCGTCATCAAAGCCATAGTAGCGGTGCTTGAAAAAGATATGGCCGCTCATTTCGCCGGCCAGCGGCGCGCTGGTTTCCTGCATCTTGGATTTAATCAGCGAGTGCCCGGTCTTCCACATCAGCGGCTTGCCGCCCAGGGCGGCGATGCGGTCGAACAGCACCTGGCTCGCCTTGACGTCAGCGATGATGGTGCTGCCCGGCTGATCGGCCAGCACATCCTCGGCCAGAATGGCCAGCAACTGATCGCCCCACACGATGCGGCCCTCAGCATCGATCGCGCCGATGCGGTCGCCGTCGCCGTCAAAGGCAATGCCGAGATCCGCCTTGTCCGCCGCCACCGCCGCCTGAAGCTGGGCCAGGTTTTCCGGCACCGTGGGATCGGGGTGATGGTTGGGAAAGGTGCCGTCGACCTCGCCGTTGATGACGCGATGGCCGCCGGGAAGCTTGGCCACGATATCAGCCAGGACCTCGGCGGCCGCGCCGTTGCCGGGATCCCACACCACCTTAAGGGGCGCGCCGCGGTAATACCCGCCGTCGATATCTTGCAGCAGCCGCTTGACGTAGGCCGCCTTCTTCGGCTTGTCGATCACCCGCCCCGCGCCCATCTCGAAATCGCCCGACGCGGCGATGCGGCCCAGCTCCTGAATGCGGTCGCCGAACACCGGCTCCTTGCCCAGCATCATCTTAAAGCCGTTGTAGTCGGGCGGATTATGGGAGCCGGTGATCATGATGCCGCCGTCCGCCTGGTCGTCGAACACCGAGAAGTAGAGCATCGGCGTCGGCCCAAGCCCGATCCGCTCCACGGTGACGCCAGTGGACATCAGGCCATGGACCAGGGCGGCTTCCATCTCGGTCGAGCTGAGGCGGCCGTCGCGGCCGACCTTGAGCCGCGGCGCTTTGTGGTTGCCCAATCTGCGCCGCACCAGGGTGCCGAACGCCTTGCCCAGATTTTCCGCATCCTTGAGCGTCAGGGTTTTGCCGACGATGCCGCGAATGTCGTATTCCCGCAGGATGGTCGGATCGAAACGGTAGGGGCGGTTATGCATGGCCGGTGGGGGTTCCCTGTGATCGCTATCTCTGACCTACCCTATGGCGGAGCGACGGTAAAGACTTGGTGAAAGCCGTCAGCGCTTGCCCAGAAGAAGGTCTTTTGCCTGATTGATCTTGGCCGCCAGATAGTCCGAGCCGCCGCGATCGGGGTGGATTTTCTGCATCAGCCGGCGATGGGCGTCCTTGATCTCCTCCTCGCCGGCCCCCGGTTTCAGGCCCAATACCTCGTAAGCCTCTTCCCGGGTCATCGGCCCGGCGGGCGAAGGTCTGGCCTCGCTACCTGCCGGCCGCTTTGCCGGGCGCAGGAAAACCGCCGCCGCCGCAAGGAGCGGCAGCGCCAGGAGCGGCCGCTTCAACACGAACGCCAGCACCGCCAAGGCGACGAACAGCAGCACGCCGCCGGAGCGCACCAGCCGCACGAATGTGGTCGGCTTGGCGGTTCCCAGCCAGCGCACCAGCAGCAGGAAAACCGCCAGCAGCAAAACGCCCAGCGCCAGCCACTGCATGACCGCCCTTCCTTCCTGTTTGTCTTGCCGCCGAGTGTAGCGCGTCCGCGCCGGGAGGAAAGGCCCGTTTATTCCGCCGCCACCATGGCCCGGCGAGGCAGGTTCAAGCCGTCGATGAGATGGCGCAGTTCCTGGCGCGCCGCGACATGGCTCATGGTCATTTCGCGCTCCAGACCGGTATCCTGATAATCAAACAGCGTCAGGCCTTTCAGAAAAAGCTCGCGGTAGATTACCCGTTCGCTCAAGCCCGCCAGACCGCGAAAGCCGATGCGCTTTTCCAGTTCGGCCAGGGCATCATGCACCCGCCGCTTGTTATGGGCGTCGAGGTTCGACATGCGGTTGCGGATCACCACCCAATCGATGACGCCGCGGCTGCGCAGCGCCTTGCGCTTGCGGCTGTCCCACACCAGTTCGCTGTATAGACTTGGCCGCACCACTTTAAAGGTTTCCGGATCGATACGGGCCAACAGATCAAGATCGACGAAGCTGTCGTTGATGGGGGTAATGAGCGTATCGGCATACGAGTGAGCAAGACGGGCGAGATAACTGTCGCTGCCCGGGCAATCGATCACCACGTAATCGTGGGCAGCCGCCAAATCGGAGATCGATTGCAAAAACCGCTCGCTTTCCTCCTGTTGCTGCGCCGCCACCGTTTCGGCGGACGACCGCGGCACCCGATGATGGCGCGGCATGGCCAAGGACAGGTTGGCTTGCTCCAACGTCTGGCGGCGGTTTTCGATATAGCGGGTCAGCGTCGCCTGCCGCGAATCAACGTCGATGCTGCCGACCCGCGCCCCTTGCGCCAACAAGCCGACGATCACATGCAGCGCGGTGGTGGATTTGCCCGACCCGCCCTTTTCATTGCCCAGAACGATGATATGAGCGGCCGAGGGGCCAAGGGGGGGACCAAGTAACTCTGTGACCACGAAACCCAACTCCATCAAATAACGGCCGGTATGCTTAGCATAGCAAGATGGAGAGAGCTAGCGACCGGCGACCGCAATATCTGGAAAATTATGGTTAGGACTTGGTAACTTTGTTCTACGGTCGAAACTCGATCTTGGAGCCCAGCGCGCGCTGCGTTAAGGTGCGCGGCAAAGGAGTGCCTGCCTCGTGTCCACCGCGCCCCTGCCCGTCGCCCGCACCGTCGCCGAGCTGCGCCAGCACGTCGCCCAATGGCGGCGGCAGGGGCTGAAGACCGCCTTTGTCCCCACCATGGGGGCGCTGCATGAAGGGCACCTGTCCATCGTGCGCTTGGCGCAACGCCACGCCGACCGGGTGGTGGTCAGCATCTTCGTCAACCCCAAGCAATTCGGCGCCGGCGAGGACTTCGACCGCTACCCCCGCACCGTGCCCGAGGATGTGGAAAAACTGGAATCGGTGGATACCTCGCTGTTGTTCCTGCCCAGCGTCGCCGAGATGTACCCGCCGGGCTTTGCCACCACGGTATCGGTGGCAGGGGTATCCGAAGGACTGTGCGGCGCCGCCCGCCCCGGACATTTTGATGGCGTGGCGACCGTGGTGACCAAGCTCCTGCTGCAATGCCTGCCCGACGTGGCGCTGTTTGGCGAAAAGGATTACCAGCAATACCAAGTGCTGCGCCGTCTGGCGCTGGACCTGGATATTCCGGTGACCATTCTGCCCGCGCCGACGTCGCGGGAGCCGGATGGACTGGCGCGCTCCAGCCGCAACGCCTATTTGAGCGCTAAGGAACGGCAAATCGCCGCCGCCCTGCCCCGCACCCTGACCGCCACGGTTCGGGCCATCGAGGCCGGCGCCGCCGACATTCCCGCCGTACTGGCGCAGGCTGCGGAGGCGCTGCTCACGGCAGGGTTTAACGCCGTGGATTACGTGGAGTTGCGGGATGCCGACACGCTGCGCCCCGTCACCGAGGTCAAGCGTCCGGCGCGACTGTTGGCGGCGGCGCGGGTCGGCAATACCCGTCTTATCGACAACATGGCGGTGCTGCCGCCCGGCGGCGTCGTACAGGCATAACCACCCGCTTACAGCAGAATCCAGGCGGCAAGGCCAAGAAACGAGAAAAAGCCCACCACATCGGTAACCGTGGTCAAAAAGACGCTGGAGGCGACCGCCGGGTCGACGCCCAACCGCTGCAAACCAATGGGAATGAGAACGCCGCACAAACCCGCCACGAAGAAGTTGATGACCAGGGCCCAGCCCAGCACGAATCCCAAAAGCGGGCTGGAAAACCAGACGCCCGCCACCACGCCGATGATGAGCGCCAGCAATATGCCGTTGATCAGCCCGACCAGCACTTCCCGCTTGACCACCCGCAACGCATTGGCCGGCATCAACTCGCGGGTCGCCAGGGCGCGCACCGCCACGGTCATGGTCTGATGGCCGGCGTTGCCGCCCATGGACGCCACGATGGGCATCAACACCGCCAGCGCCACCAGTTTTTCGATGGTCACGTCAAACAGCGAAATCACCCACGACGCCAGCACGGCGGTGCCGAGGTTCACCGACAGCCAAAGAAGGCGGGTCTTGCTGACGTCGCGAACGGATTCGTTCAAACCGGCATCCGATACACCGGCCATGCGTAATATATCCTCCTCCGCTTCTTCCTGAATGACGTCCACCACGTCATCAACGGTGATCACCCCCGCCAGCCGACCGCTGCCATCGACCACCGGCGCCGATAGCAGATTGTACTGCTTGAAGATATGCGCCACCTCTTCCTGGTCCATGGTGGCGGGAATGAGGTCGGGTTCGGTTTCCATAATCTCAGCCACCGCCACCGGGCGCTTGGCGCGCATGATGCGATTGAGCGGAATCGCGCCCACCGGGTGATAGCGCGGATCGACGACGAAGATTTCATGAAAATCGTCGGGCAGGTCATCGCTTTCGCGCAAGTGGTCGATGGTCTGACCGACGGTCCAGAATTGCGGCACCGCCACCAGTTCGCGCCGCATCAGTCGGCCGGCGCTTTCTTCCGGGTATGACAGTCCTTCCTCGACCGCGGTGCGCTCCTCGGCCGGGAGAACGTCCAGCACCTCCTGGCGCTTGTCCTCATCGAGTTCTTCCAGGATGTCGACCGCGTCATCGGTATCAAGCTGCGCGACAGCAGCCGCCAGCTCCGCCGGTTTTGCCGTCTCCAGCAGCTCGGCGCGCACCGTCTCATCGAGTTCGCTCAACACCTCGGGATTGAAAACCGGGCCTAAGGCGGCGATGAGCCTCGGCCGCTCTTCCGGTGAGATCAGGCCGATGAGGTCGGCGATGTCGGCTTCGTGGAGGGGTTCGACAAGGGTGAGAACAGCGGCCGCATCGCCCGCCTCCAGCGCTTCGCCGACCTGCGCGACGAAGTCCGGCGACAGCGGGTAGGCTTCCGAGCCATCGTTCGGTTCGCTGTCGTCTGGCGCCATCCTGAACTCCCCGCCATAAACCTACTGAACTTGACTATATCTGAAAAAGAAAAACCGCGGCATCAGGTTACATGAGCCACGGTGTTTCTTGATATTGGTGCGGTCGAGAAGACTCGAACTTCCACGGGTTGCCCCACAGCGACCTCAACGCTGCGCGTCTACCAATTCCGCCACGACCGCGTAAGGCAGAGTGGGTTTACCCCAATCCTTCCCCCCGGCGCAAGCCGATTCTAGGCCATGTCGCCTAGCGCGAGGCCCAGCCGGGACGGGAGGCGGCCTGACGGCTGGAGCCGCGTCCCCGCACCGGCGTGCGGGGGATGGCGAAGCCCTGGGTGCGGGCGGCGCGGGTGATCAATACCAGCTTGGCATAGAGGCCGAAGAAAGCCGCAAGAAGACCACCGAAGACCGCCAATGCCGGCCATTGCGGCAGCAATAATGCCGCTCCCAGGAGGAGCCCCGGCAACGCATGGCCGCCGATCAACAGCCATCGCGCCAGGCGGTCGAGAACGTCCAGGCTGGCCTCCGGCGCGCCGCTTTGGCCAAGGGCGCGGCGGTAACGCCGCCAAGCGATAAAACGCAGGATAAGAAGCGCCAACACAACCGCCGCCGCAGAAGGATGGAAAGCAGCAAACAGACCAGTTCCTTCGGTCAGGCCGGTGATGAGGATATAGGGCGTCAGCGCCGGGTTGCGCCAGGTGGGGATGCCCTTGGCCGCGCGCAGGATGCGGGCCTGGCAATAAAGAAACCCCACCGCCAGCAGGCTGGTCAGGGCCAGAGCGGCAATGGCCGCTTCCCGCCACCCCAGCCAGCCTGCCGCCAAAGCAATAGCGCCGCTACCAAACAATGGCACCGCCACCACCCCCTCCCGGGTCATCCACGAGGTCTGGGGATGGAGGAATACATTGAGCGAGCGCCAGGGCCGGCCGATCTCGAAAAACACCATGGTCAGGCCAAAGCCGACCAGCGCCAGCCCCAGACATGCCGACGCCAGCCACGTCTGACCCACAAGGGCGCCGACAAAAGACGCCATGATGAGGCCGGCGCCGGCGCCGCCGCCCATGAAATTACACGCCGCGCGCACATCCCACGCCCGTTGCAGCCTTGGCCAGGGACCGGAAGCAAGAATGGGTTTCACAGCGGCAACTCCTCTTTGTCCCAAAGATAGTAGAAGCCCGGCCCGGTGCCGATGTCTTCGTGCATGCGGAAGTGCTTGTTCTCGCGCAACAGGCGCGAGACGTTGCTGTCGGGATCGTCCAAATCGCCGAACGCCATGGCGCGGCCGATGCAGGCATTGACGCAGGCCGGCGTCGCATCGGGATCGACGCCGGGCTTCAATCCCTTGGCCAGACCGGCGTCAACCGTATCGACGCAGAAGGTGCATTTTTGCGCCACGCCCAATTTGCGCTCATCAAAGCGCGCCTGTTCATGGCGCATCGGCTGTTCGCCGTAAGCCCAGATCGGCGCATCGACTTTATGGCGGGCCTCATAGGGACAGGCGGTGATGCAGTAGCCGCAGCCGATGCAGATGTCGTAGTCGATGGTGACAAAACCGTCCTCGCGTTTCTCCGAGGCGGTCGAGGGGCAAACGGAAACACAAGGCGGCTCATCGCAATGCTGGCAGCCGGTGGGCACGAACACCCGCTGCACGTCGGGATATTCGCCGACCTCGATATCCACCACCTTGCGCCACATGACGCCGGGCGGCGTGCCGTTGGCGAGCTTGCAGGCCGCCGTGCAAGTCTGGCAACCGACGCAGCGGCGCAAATCGGCAACCATGACATAGCGGGTCATTGCACGCTCTCCTCCACCTTACGCACGGATACCAGCACCACGTCAGCGCCCGAGCCGGTGGAATCAGTCAGATCGAGCGACAAGGGAGCGACGGTGTTGAGGCTCGGGTAGCCGAGATCCTTGGCGTAGGGCGTCGCCCAGTGATCGAACTGGCCGGGAATGACCACGGTGTCAGGACGGATGCCATTGACCGGCTCGGCCTCGCCCCGGGTAACGCCGGTGATGGAACGCACCTCGACCAGATCGCCGCGCCGGATGCCGAGATTTTTCGCCGTCTTGGCATTGAGCATGACGCGGCCGACGCCGCGCACGTTGCCGGCGACCTCGTGCATCAGTTGGATCGCCACATTGTTGCCGGTGGTGTACTGCATCACCTTGGTGGTGATGCCCCACAACGGATAGTCGGCCGGATCGCCGCCCATCTTTTTTAACGTTTTGATCCACATGCCGGGAAAATCATGCCAGCGCGGGATCGCTTCGTATTCCTCCAGCTGCTCCTCCCACCAGTTATGGCCGGCCTCGTTCATGCGCGACTTTAGTTCCTTGCCGACGCGGAACAGCCGCTCCTGGTAGGGCAGTTCGTAACGCAGGCCCTTCTCGATCATGGTTGGCGTCAGATACCAATCGGCGCGGTTAAAGGGGATGACATAAAAGCCGTGCTCCTTGAACCAATCCAGGCCATGGACGTCCTTGCCCTGCGACAGTTCCGCCGTCGCCGCCTTGCAGGCGCGGTCCCAGATTTCATCAACTGAATAGTCTTTGTTTTCCTCCAGCGAAAAATCGAAGCCTTCGCCCTTGAGCGGCATGCAGCCGGCGCCGCGATTGATCGCCTTGTTGTAACGCTCGGTAAGGCCGCAGCGGCGCGCCAACTCGCCGGCGATCCAGGTAAAGTCGCGGGTGTCGCCTTCAGCCGCCACCGCCGGCTGACGCAGCGCCACGCCCTGGTGCGCCCAGTGCTGTTCGGTGTATTTGGTGCCGCCCATGCGGATAAGCTGCGTGCTTTCGAGGTCAGTGGCGTCGGGCAGCAGGATATCCGCCATCCAATTGGTTTCGTCCTGGGTGTAGGCAAAGCCGACCACAAACGGCATGCGGGCCATGGTGTCGCTCAGTTGCCGCGTATCCCAGAAGGAAATCGCCGGATTGGTGCGATAAAGAAACCAGATGTCGGGATAGCTCGGGCGCGGCCAGTCAGCGGGCGCGTCGCGCAGGAACATCCAGGCCAGATGGGTCGGCCCCAAGGCCTGGCTCCAGGATGAGTTGCCGACGATCGGCACCAGCGTCTTATGGGCGTTGCGCCCCGAGGGCTTGCTTTCCCAGTGCTCCTTGTCGGTGGGATTGAGCGAGGCCGCCATGAAGCCGTCCTCGCCGACGCGGACACTTTCCAGGCGGTTCTCGTGCGGGCGGTTGAGGCGCACCGTGGTGCCCAGCGTGCCGCCCGGCACTTCCAGCGCGCCCACAAGGGTGGCCAGCATGGTGCGCGCCCAGCAGGCGTGATACGCGCCCCAGCCGTTGTTGACGGTCTTGCCCAGCGTCACCGCCACCGGGCGATAGGGCAGCGTGCGGCCATCGACCACAATGGTGGCCCCCACCGAGGCGTTTTCCAGATACTCGTTGGCGACGCGGCGGATGGTGTCGGCGGAAATTTCACACACGCTAGCCGCCCATTCCGGTGAATAGCCGCGCATGGCCTCGGCGGTGAGCGTCAAGGCGGTTACCCCCTCGACGTTCTGATGTTCCCAGATCTTGCCGTCGGGGCCGACTTCAACCGCAGAGTCGACAGTAAAGCGACCATCGATTTCCGGTTGGGCGTCGGCGGCGTCGAACGGCACGGCAGCGCCATTGCTCCACATCAGCGGCTTGCGGCTTTGCGGATCGCGCAGGTAGTAGCCGTTGGGACCGACGAGATAGGGTGACGCGGTGCGGTCGCGTAAAAAGGCAACGTCCAAGGCTGCGCGGGGATGCTCATGCAGCAGCACATGAATCATGGCGAACAGAAACGCGGGGTCGGTCTTCGGTTTGATCGGCACCCATTCCGCCGACGCTGCCCCGGTGATCGACAAATGCGGCTCGATCTGCACCCGCTTGATGCCGCGGGTGCGAGCGTCGGCATGACGCCATACCGCGCAGGCGCCGCCGGCGGCTTCCACATTGGTGCCGAAGGAGACGATGTAACGGCTGTTGACCGTATCGGCGGCCACCGTGAAGGCGCGGTGCCAATATTCACCGTAAAGATGCTCGGAATGGACGCATTTGACGCCCTGGCCCGAACCCAACGACAAATCCATCGGTCCCCAGGCCGCTAGAAAAGCCGGAAACGTGCCCATATAGGCGGCCGGCGTGCCGCCATGGCCGAAGGTGGCGGCGACACGCGGATAGCCGCCCTCGTCGCTCAGCCCGCGGGCGCGGATATCCAACAGCCGCGTCGCGATTTCATTCATCGCCTCATCCCAGGTAATCGGCTTCCAGCCGGGATTTTGATCACGGCCCTTCTTGGGATTGGTGCGGCGCATCGGCGTCAGGATGCGGTGCGGGTTATAAGTCTTCTGCACCAACCCATAAGCCTTGACGCAGATCCGCCCGCAGGCCGGATGAATGCCGTCGGCGGCGAAATTCGGCCGTATTTGGGTGGCGACGCCATCCTCGACCTTGACCGTCATCAGGTCCGGCCCGGCGACGCAGTTATAGCAATAGGTGGGAACCCATTTGACCGACGTGGATTGCACAGCCGCCATACGCTCACCCTCCTCCCGGCAATGCGTGCCGATGAGACAACCGCCAGAGCGGTAATCCGTAAAATCGTGGGGTTAGCTGAACTATATGATACATTTTTTTACTTCACAACTATAAAAATGAAACACTTTGCGGATGAAGGCTAATGGCCCTCTTCTCCCCACGGTCCCGCCATATCAAGAAAATTGTTCTTGACGATTTTCAAAAATAGCCCAATCATAAACTATACGATATAGTTTAGTTTAATCATTCGATACCGTTTTAGGAACTTCCCATAAAAAGCGAGGAGGAGTGTCAGCTATGACCAGGGGATCAATTTACAGGACGACCGTAGCGGCGGTGGCGCTTATGTCCGGGGCGGGACAGGCCATGGCGGCCGATGCGCCAACCGCATTGGAGGAAATCACGGTAACGGCGCAAAAGCGCGGCGCCGAAGCGTTGCAAGACGTTGCCTTGAGCATCCAGGCGATCAGCGGCAACGCCATTGAACGCCAACAGTTATTCGGATTTGACGACTACGCGCGTCTGGTGCCCAGCCTGTCGGCGATCAATCAGGGACCGGGCCAGACGCAAATCACCATCCGCGGCATCACCACCGGCCGCATCGCCCATATCCAGCCGCAAAACAAATCCACGGTGGGCATCTATTTCAATGATATCCCGGTGACCGCCAACGCCTTCAATCCGGACCTCACGCTGTTCGACATTGAGCGCATCGAAGTGTTGCGCGGCCCGCAAGGCACGCTTTATGGCGCCGGCTCCATGGCGGGCACGGTGCGGGTGCTGACCAAGCAACCCAACCTGGAGAAAGTCGAAGGCGTGATTGATGGCCTGGTCTCCACCACCAAGAGCGGCGGCGAGAATTATGCGGCCAAAGGCATGATCAACCTGCCGGTGGCGGAAGGAAAATTCGCCGTGCGCGGCGTCGCCTACTATCAAAAGAACTCCGGCTTCATCGACAACATTGTCAATGGCGAGAAAAACTACAACGATGACGATGCGCTCGGCGGCCGCATCGCCGCCAAATTCCAGGCCTCCGATTCGTTCGATTTGACCGTCAGCCTGATCTATCAGGATGCTAGCGCCGATGGACGGCAGGATGAATTTCTGCCTGGCTTGGCCCAGGCCATGGGCGTCAATGGCGGCATCGACGTATCGGCCACTGGCGAGGATCTGGTCATCAGCGATGAGCTTCAGGTCGCCAAATTCATCGAAGATCCCTTCGATGATGAATTTTATATCGCTAACATGGCGTTTAATTGGAATCTGTCCTGGGCCACGCTGTCTTCCTCGACATCGTACTTTGACCGTGATTTCGACAATCGCCTGGATGATACCTTCCGCGGCCGGATAAATCTTGGCCCGGTTCTTGCTGATGGCGTAACGCCGCTGGTTTCGCAGGTGGTGGTCTACAACGAGGTCAAGGACTTCGTGCAGGAAACCAGGCTGGCCTCAAACGCGGACAGCGCCGTCACTTGGCTGATTGGCGGCTATTATCAAAAACAGGAGCGGTCATTTGTTGAAGAAGTGCCGCTGCCAGGTCTGGAAGATTTGCTGGTTCTCTACGGCCTGCCGCCGTCCTCATTCTTTGGCGCACAGGATGATTCCCTGTTCGATGGTAATCAGGAAATCAAACAGCGGCAGTTTGCGCTCTTTGGCGAGATGAGCTTCAACGTCACCGATCAGGTGGCCTTCACCGTCGGCGCTCGCGCCTTTGACTGGAAGCAGGATTTCTATCTCTTCCACGCCGGCCTGGCCAATGGCGGCGTCGACATCATCGACGACTCGACCTCCGATAGCGGCATCAATCCGAAATTTGGTCTTTCCTACCAGCCCAATGAGGATGTTCTGGTCTACTTGCAAGCCGCCAAGGGTTTTCGCTTGGGCGGCATCAATGAGCCGGTGCCCACCACCGGCCCCATCGGCGAGGCCTGCTCGGCTGAAGTGCAAAGCCGGGGCTTGGGCGCGCTGCCCCGCACCTTCGGCTCCGACAGTCTGTGGAACTACGAGCTTGGCGCCAAGACCAGTTGGCTGGACAATCGCCTGATCGTCAATGCCGCCGCCTATTACGTGAAATGGAGCGACGTCCAGACGACGACTTTCCTGCAATGCGGCTTCACCACCATCTTTAACGCCGGCGAAGTGACCAGCAAGGGGGTGGAGATCGAGCTGTCCGCCGCCCTGACGGAGGGACTGATCTTTAAAGCAGGCGGCTCCTTCACCGACTCTACCTTAACCTCATCGACGGATGAGGCGAATGCCGGCATCGGATCGCGCGCGCCCAACGTGCCGCGCTGGCTGTTGAATGCTTCCCTTGACTACAGCACGCCCCTGGCCAATGACGACTATCAATTGTTCGTCCGTGGCGACGTGCAATACACCGGCAACAGCTATACCGAATTTGAAGGCGGCGCGCTGCGGACGGAAATACCCTCCCACGTCTCGGGCAACTTCTCCATCGGCATACAGACCGACAGGTGGGAGACCTCGCTCTTTGTCAAGAACATATGGGATGAGCGGATTGTCGCCGGCGTGGACACCGACCGCAATGTGCCGCCGACGTTCACCCGCGCCCGGCCGCGCACCATCGGCATCAATTCCCGCCTCAGCTTCTAAGGCGGACGCATACCCGGATTAGAATGAGCGTATCCTGAAAAGAGAGACATAAAGAATGACGGTTAAGAAACTGAACTTGCCTTTCACCGGGATACGCTCCTTCGGCCGAACGCCGATTGTAACCAACTTGGATGAACTTGACGCCGATATCGCCGTCTATGGCATGCCGTTTGATCTTGGCACGCAGTATCGCGCAGGAGCGCGCTTTGGTCCCAGCGGCATCCGGGAAGGTTCGTGCTTGTGCCAGTTCTCGCCGCACACAAGTTACGACCATGATGATGGTACAACCTATTTTGGCCCGCAGTGGAAGATCGTCGATTGCGGCGATGTGGACATGCTGCACGGCGACGTCGATGCCTGTTTCGCCAACATCCGCCAGATGGTGCGCAAAATCGTCTCCCGTGGCGCGATCCCCTTTGGTCTGGGCGGCGATCATGCGGTAACCATTCCCGTACTCCAGGCGCTCAATGATATCGGCCCCTTCGCCATTGTTCAGATTGACGCCCACCTCGATTTCGTCAACGACGTCGCCGGCCAGAAGAACGGCCAAGGCAGCCCGATGCGGCGGGCATCCGAGATGGGCTATATTCAAGGCATGGCGCAACTTGGCATCCGCGGCACCGGCAGCAGTTCAGTCTCGGATTTCGCGGACGCCAAGGCATACGGCAGCGTTATCTTGAGCGTTGAGCAGATCAGAACCACCGGCATTGCGGAAACCCTACGCCGGATACCCGCCAGCGCCAACTACTATATCACCATTGATATTGACGGCATGGACGCATCGGTCGCCCCGGGCACCGGCACGCCCTCCCCCGGCGGCTTTTATTACCCGGAAATCCGCAAGATTCTTAAAGGTATCGCCGAGAAGGGAAATATTATAGGATGCGACCTTGTTGAAGTGGCGCCTTCCTATGATCATTCGGAAATTACCACCCAGTTGGCGGCGATGATTTTGCGTGATCTGATGGCCTTCATCCTCAAGCGAAAGGAAAGAGCCGGAGCGTGATGCTTTCTGTCCATGCCATGAGATAAAATCAACATCTCCCGCCCATAAGGAAGTTTCCCATGGATAAACAGATTTTGATGGCCAACTTGAGTTGGGTCGATTACCAGGAAAGAGTGCAAAACGGCAAAGAAGCCGTCCTGCTTCCCATCGGCGCCATCGAACAGCATGGCCCGCACTTGCCGTTGGCGACCGATCTGTTGATCGCCGAAGCCATCGCCAAGCGTTGCGCTGACGCCATCGGCGCGATCGTGGCCCCAACCATAACCTATGGCTGCAAGTCGCAGTGCCGCTCCGGCGGCGGCAATCATTTTTGCGGCACCACCAGTCTGGACGCCAAGACGCTGATTGACCATTTGGTCGATGTCGTTCGCGAATTCGCCCGCCATGGCGTGCACAAGCTGGGGCTGGTGGATATTCACTACGAGAATGACATGTATGTTCTGGAAGCCTGCGATGTCGCCATTCGCGAATTGAAATACGCCGGCGTCACGGACTTTAAAATCGTCAAGCCCAACGTCAACGCCATTCTGGACCTTGAACGCTTGCGTCCCTTCTATCCCGAGGGCTTTTCCTCCATCGCGCTGGAGCATGCCGGCAAGCTCGAAACGTCGGTGATGCTCTACCTGCACCCTGAACTGGTGCAGCAGGATCGCTATCCGCCGGATGTTTTCGCCCGCTTCCCGCCCTATGACGCCTTTCCGCCCGAAACGCAGCATGTGCCGCCCTCAGGCGCGCTCTGCCCCACCTCCGGCGCCTGCCGCGAGTTGGGAGAGACGGTTATCGTAAATCTCGTGGACGGCTGCACTGCCGCTTTCCGTCAGGGGCTCGCCTTATAGCCGGTTTCTCGATCCGCCGTGAGTTCTGAAAATTTATTTAAATAATATAAGGCGTTATACCATGGCCAACGGGAAGGTTGAGCAGTCCTGACGGGAATTATACAATGTCGCCTGATGTTGCACGGGGATGCTTTAGTATATAAGGCGTTTGTTGTTTCTACTTACATTGAGAATGCCGGATGAGATCCAGGAGAAAATTGAAACGCGATATCGATGTGGGCACCGCCGAGCTTATTGTCGATGTTGCTGAACAAATTATCGAAGATAAAGGAATTGAGGGATTTCGTTTGCAGGACATTGCCGACGCCATCGGCATACAGTTCCCCTCCCTTTACACGCATTTTAAGGGAAAGAAGGAAATCCTGTCGTCGATCATCGACCGCGCCATCAAAACGCTGGCCCAGGATTTTATCGATACCGATGGCGACAGCCCAGTGGCTCTATTGAAAAAAGGCGTCAATCGGCAGGTGATCTATTTTGCTTCCAATATTGCGCAAGTTCGGCTGCTGCTGTTGGATTTCACGACCGTAGAGGGACTGCCGGAATTCAATCGCGTGGCCGGAAAGCCGGGAACATTGGAGCAAGAAGGCGGCACCTTACGGCCGATGATCCTGCGTTTGGAAAAGATTTTGCGGGACGGACAGCAGCAGGGACTTTTCAAGGCTACCGACGCGACGGTATTTTTTCACACCATGCTGGGCACGATACTCGTGCGCCTGGCGCTGACCCGCCCCTTCCCAAACGCAAAATCGGACCCGAAGGCGTTCGGCAAGCTGGTGACCGCCATGCAAAATCAGATTGAGGACCTGGCGATCGCCGCCGTGAAGCGCGGCATTTGACCCTCTGCGCTCGGGCGGTGATCCTCCGGCGGGAACTTCGATTAATTATTATGACTAAGCTAATTAGTATAGTATAATAACCGGCGGCGAGACGGGGAATATCATGACTGACGCGGCCCAAGACATTCTTTTTGCCGGCCATGGGCAGGACTGGCGGCGTCGCCTCAACAGCATGCCCTGCCTGATGGCCTCCATCGTCGCCGGCGCGGTGGGCTCGCTGATGTTTCTGGTGACGCCGATCTTTCTCGGCGCGCTGAGCGACAGCGGCGTCTATTCGCCGCGTCAGGCGGGCATCATCGGATCGGCGGACTTGGCGGGAATGTTCGCCGGATCGGTTGCCCTTTCGCTGTGGATCAGAAACCTGAATTGGCGACGGCTGGCGGTCGTGGCGCTCAGTCTCTTTCTTGCTTCGCAGCTCATGTCCATCATGGCCAAGGACAGTTTTTATGCCTTGTTCGTCATGCGCTTTCTTTCCGGCGCCGCTGGCATTGCCTTGATGTCGGTGGCGTTCTCCCACATTGCCGATACCAGCCGTCATGACAGGAATTTCGCCATTTTTATCGTCGCGCAGATGCTGACCGGCGCGCTAGCCACCTTCCTTATACCCTACTTCATAAACTGGTGGGGTATGAATGGCCTTTTTTATTTCCTGCTGCTGGCCGGAGCCCCGATATTCCTGGTCGCCCTGTTCATTCCCGAACATGGCAAGCCCCCGGCGGCTGAGCAGTCGTCCGACGTCCGACGTGGAACGCTGGGTTGGACGCATTATGCAATGCTGTTTGGCATTTTTCTCTTTGGTCTTGGCGTGATGCTGGTATGGGCCTATGTGGAGCGCATCGGAACCTTCAACGGTTACTCGCCAACCGCCATCGGCAAGATCATCAGCTGGTCGCTGCTTGCCAGCATTTGCGGCGCGCTATCCGTCACGTTTCTTCAGGATAGATTTGGCCGGATGCGGTTGATTTTTGCCGCAACGCTTTGCATCATTATCAGCATGTACGCCTTGACCGCATTCCCGGAGGCGATAATTTTCATGGCTGCGGTCAGCGTTTTCGCCTTTTGCTGGACCTTCACCGCTCCCTACCAGTTGGCCATCCTGGCGCAATCGGACGCCACGGGAAAAACCATCGTCTTGGCGCTTGCCATGATGAAGGTCGGCTATGCGCTGGCCCCCGGAGCCGGCGGGTTTATTTCCACGCCTGGCGATTACGACCATAATGTGATGCTTGGCGCTGTCTGTGTTCTAGGCTCCTTTCTGCTGCTGTTGACGGGAGCGAAAGCGCAACAAAAATCGGCAACAATCGGGAGCCCTGCGTCATGACCGCGCCGCAATTCGATCAGGGCCGCCACTGGCGCGCAAAATTGGGCTTCATCGTGCTCTCCAATGAAGAAACCGTGGAAGACGATGTGTTTCGGCTGGCGCCGCCAGGCGTGGGCGTGCATATCAGCCGCGTGCAATCCGCCGATGAGATGACCGCCGACACCATCGCGCTGATGCGAAACAATTTGTGCTACAGCGCATCCCTGCTGCTGCCCGGCATCCCTCTTGATGTGGTCTGCTTTACCTGCAGCGGCGGCACCATGGCGATGGGAGAGGACGTTGCCTGCGCCGCCATGAAGGAGGCGTGCCCCGACGCCCAGGCGACGACCGTGATCGGCGCTTCCATTCGCGCCTTAAAACACATTGGCGCCACCAGAATTTCCGTTCTGGCGCCCTATCCGCCCTTTCTCAATGAGGCGACCAAAGCCCATTTGCAGGCAAACGGCTTTGATCTGATGGCCTATCACAGTCTTTGCTATGAAACCAACGCGCAGATCACCAACACCGCGCCGGAGTTCATTTATGAACGCGCCGTGGAGATTTTCCGCTCCGGCTCGGACGCGCTTTTTATCTGCTGCGGCGCCCTGCGCAGCCTCGAAGTAATAGACAGGCTGGAGCAACGGTTGAACGTGCCGGTCATCGCCAGCAATCAGGCCATGATGTGGGACTGCCTGACGATCTGCGGCATCACCGACAGCATATCCGGCTACGGCCGGCTGCTAGGTACGAGGGACTGTTAAAGACTATAAAGCGGATCCCGGCCATCGCGCCGACCGAGAGGGCGGAAGTTGGCGCACCAATCCATGCCCCAATCGGCGCTCGCCTTGTCGTGACGGATGCCGTCGAACACGCACTGCCGGCGCGCAATTTTCCATGCGCCATGGCGCCGCTCGAAGCGGTCGAGATACCGGCCCCACATCAAGAGATCGTATTCTCCATCATCCCCCCTTACCCGATGATAGGCGGTGACGTAGGATTCCACCGTCGCCGCATCGCCTTCAAGCTCGATCAGTATATTGCTGATGGAATGCTGGGTGATGAGCAGGCCCGGCATGATCTTATTCACATCGAGATTGACGAAATCAGAGGCCAGTCCTTCAAAAACCCCGTGATTATCGGTGGCGTCCGGGTGATAGACGCTGCGCATCAGCGCCTTATCGCCCCGATCCACCGCCCGGCAGTAAGTGTATATCTGTTCCTTTATGGCTTCCTTGTGCGCCAGTGTTTCAAGAAAGGAGGAGCTCATTGCCGTGGCGGCCATGGCTTAGAACTCCACCCTGACGGACACGCCGTATTCCCGCGGCCGGCCCCATTGTTGAATGCCGAAACCAAAAGCCGGCGCATCAAAGCCGCCCACGGCATTGTGGGCATTGGTCAGGTTGGTAACGAAACCAGCAAGTTCCCAGCCTTTTTCGGACAGGAAAGAAATCCTGGCATTCAGAGAAGAAAAATCATCGGCAATGGCGTCGCTGTTTTCCGCATTATAATAAATCTTGCTTTTATGCGCCCAATCGACACGGAAACTTGCGTTGCCGAAAGATTCGATGGGAACTGTATATTGCGCGCCCAGGTTAACCGACCATTTGGGCGACATTTGCAAGCGGTTGCCCGCCGGAATGGCCGGAGATTCGGATTTTTTGATCTTGGCGTCCAAGTATCCCACCGAACCGGAAAGCTCCAGGCCCTCCACCGGGGCCGCCAACATTTCCAGTTCAAATCCTTGGGTTTTGGCCTTGGCGGCATTGCGGGTGAAAATCTCGAACCCGCCCTCGGGCGTCGCCGTGACCACGAGAATTTGCAGGTCACGATAGTCGTTATAAAAGGCCGCGCCATTCAGGCGTAGCGTATTATCGAACCACTGCGATTTAAAGCCTGCCTCATAGGTCCAGACAAATTCGGGATCAAAGCTTTGTACCCCAGCGGTGTTCGCCCGGCCATTGAAGCCGCCACTGCGGAAGCCTCTGGACAATGAGACGTAAGTCATCACGTCTTCCGTTGGCCGATACTGCAACCCTACCTTGGGCGTGACGGGATTCCAGCTCTCGGTCTCCGTGCCCGGCGGGATCAGTGAGGCGCCAAAATACTGCTGGCGCAGATCGTGCGTCCACTTCTTCTTCTCATAAGTATAGCGCAGACCAAGAGTGGCGCTGAATTGGTCTGTCATGTGATAGGTGCCTTCGGCAAACAGGCCGATGCTGTTATTCTTGATGCCCTGGATATCGTGTCGTGACGTATCGCCGATGAAGAACCGCAAATCCGGCACCTGGAACGAATCCGTCACCATATCCGCATCTTCATGGAAATAAATGACGCCAGTCACCCAATCCAGCTTGCCATCGAAGGAGACGCCTTTCACCTGCGCTTCGTGGCTGAATTGATTTTGGTCGATATCCTCATTGAACTGAATGAAGATGGCGGGCGTTGCGTCGCCATCCAACGCGGAACGGCTTTCCTGACTGCGATAGGAAGTGATAGAGGTCAGGGTGATGTCTTCATTAAGTTGCCAGGTGACATGCAAGGAAGTTCCCCAGGCATCCAATTTATTGGTGTTCTCACCCGTGGCATAATTCGAATAGGGGCTGGGCGAGAAGTACTGGGGGCCAAAATCAGGAGCGCCTTCAAAAAATTCCGGAAACATGCTGCCCAGGAAATTGAAAGCTGCTGCAATGGGCGCAGTAGGGTCGATATAAGAGGTTGAACGCGGCTCCAAGCGCTCATCGATGCGGCTCTTGTCCGCCGACAACACCACATCCACATTTGCCGAGGGCGTCCACCGTAACTGACCGCGAATGCCCTGAGTGTCCTTATTGCCCGTATCGACGCCATTTGCCTGACGCGCAAAGCCATCGGCATTGACCGAGGACGCGGACACGCGCGCCGATAAGGTATCGGCGATGATGGGCATATTAAATGCCCCCTTCACGTCGATACGATCAAACCGGCCGTAGCTGGCGTCGATATAGCCGCCAAGCTCATGGCCGGGCTTTTTGGTGGTGATGTTGACGGCGCCGCCGATGGTATTCTTGCCAAACAGCGTCCCTTGCGGCCCGCGCAATACCTCGACGCGCTGGAAGTCGCCAATGTTGAGAAGCGCGCCTGTGGTGCGGGCAAAATATACGCCATCGATGTAAACGCCGACGCCCGGATCCGTGGTGACGATTTCATCGAACTGTCCAATACCGCGAATATAGATCGAGGCGGCGGATGCGCCCGCATTGCTGGATGGCATGATCATGACGTTTGCCGATTGCGCGCCGACGTCTTGCAAATTGCTGATCAGGTTCTTTCGCAAATCCTTCTCGGTGAAGGCGACAACGGAAACCGGAACTTTTTGCAGGTTTTCTTCCTTTCTCCGCGCCGATACCACGACCTCTTCAAGAGCAACCGATGCCGCAGCCACGGGTTCGGCGTATGCCGAATTCATGTCCCCAAGCACAATGCCCGTCAGCCCCAGTATCGTCGCCAATGCCGTATAGCTGTGTTTATTCATCTGCTTTCCTCCCATGTTATATCCGCCCAAGAATACCCTCTCTCTGACAATCCGACGTGACGCGCCTTTTTTCATATTATCCGTTCCAGCGCATGATGATGGTTGGCGTATGGCCGCCGCCGCCGGGCGAGAACAACGCGAGGACTGCGCCTTTCGGAATGGCGTTCTCCGCCAAGAGATCGGCCATGGTCACAGGAATGTCGCATGCGCCGACGTTACCGTATCGATCCCACGTCGATCGCCAGTGATCGCGCGGCAGACCCAGCGGCTCCGTCGCCTTCTGCCAAATATTGAGAAGCCCCGTGAACGCCTGATGGGCGACGACGATATCGATCTCCGACACCTTGATGCCGGCCTTGCGGCTGGCGCTCGACAGCGCTTCAACCACCATGTCCGACAGGATGGTGTCGTACATATCCTCGAATTCCGGCGTCAGATGCGGCCCGCAGCCGCCCTTGTTGATCACCCACTTGGTGCCTTTTAATAATTCAGGGTGCTCGGGAGGATCGAAGGCCATCACCGCAGGCTCATAAATTTCGCCGTAGGTTTCGCTGTTGTAGGCCAGGAACTCACCACGCAGATTTTGTGCGGAAACAATGGCAGCGCCCGCGCCGTCGCCCATCACCGCCGCCACTGGATGCGAGGGATCGGTGCCCCAGCCGCCGGTTTCCAAGGCGGAGACCGCCATCACCAGCACCCGCTTATATTCGCCGCCAGCCTTGATCATGTTGGAGGCGAGTTCGCAACCATCAAGGAAGCTCGCGCAGATGTCCTGAATGTTCCAGGCCGGCGTTTTCAAACGAAATCCCAGTTTTTTATGCACGAAGGCCGCCAGCCCCGGCACGATGAAGCGGCCACCGAAGCTTTGACAGATGATAAGGTCGATATCCTCGGGCTTCAGGTTGGCGGACTTCAATGCTTTTTCCGCCACTTTCACCGCCATGATCTCGTTGGCGTGCGGATCGGGAAACCGCCGCTTTTCCTTGGGCATGGACATCCATTCCGGCATCAGCGGTTTTAGATGCGCGTAATCCTTATCCGTCACCTTGGTGTCGGGAAAATACGAGACGATGGTTTCAATGCCGGTTTTCATCATTCTTCCTGTGCTTTGCAGATTTTTGATAAAGCAGTCCCTCTTATCCACCGCGATATTGCCAGTGGAGCACTAGCTCTCTCAATAGATTGGCAGTTTGGTAGCTTGTCGCTACTTTCTGATATATTCCGCCGATGGATGGGCCCTGGGATAATTTTGCAGGAAACGGAACATCTGCGCCACATAGCGGTCGTGGTGCAGTACGTTGTCCATGCGGAAACTGATATTGTCCATGATCGGCTGATCGTCCTCCACCATCAAGGCATGGGACCAACGCTCCAAGGCGCCCAGCGCCGTATTGGTTGCCGCCGCGCCGCCGGCGCTTTCGGGAAACCGGGGCATGGCCATGATGGTATAGCCATAGGTGCAGCCTTCCTTGGTGATGGGCGTGCCGACGACCACGGCATAGGCGTTGATGCCCGCCAGATCGCCGCCAAAGACCAGGAAATTGCTGCCGACGATCTGCGCCTCGATCACCGATTTGGCGCCGCCGCCCCGCATGTTGTCGCGCCACGCCATGCCGCCGGTCTGCCGCATGCCGTTCTCATGAAACTCGACGTTGGGGTATTTTTCGATGTCCAGCCCATGCAGAATGATCAGATGCTGAAAATCGACGCTGTTGGTGATTTGCAGGCCGATATCGAGCTTGAATTTCAGCGTGCCAAAGGTGCGGTACATCAATTTATCCGCCGGAATGGGAAACTCGGGCAGCTGATAGGTGGGCTCCAGGCCGTTGAAGGCGAAGATGAGGCCCCATTTCTCGATGGTCGGAAACACGAATTGGCGGGCGTTCTTCGGGATCGCGCCGCCAATGGGAATGTGCTTGCACGCGCCGTCCTGGCCATAGCGCCAGTGGTGATAGGGGCACTGGAGCTCATTGCCCATCACCTTGCCGCCAACCCCCAGATCGGCGCCAAAATGCCGGCAATAGGCGCTCATCACCGTCACCACGCCGTTCTCGCCCCGGAACACCACCACCCGGCCGTCAAGGAAATCCATTCCCTTGACCTCGCCCGCCCGAACGTCGTTGGACAGACACACCGGATACCAGTTGACGTCAAACCCGCCCTCGCCCTGCGGCGGCACCCGTTCGCCCCGAGTCTCCGACCGTGGCTTGCGCTTGGCGGGCTTATCGAGCTTGCCTTCTACGATTTTATCCATATCAAATACTCCCTTAGCGGGTAACGCCGCTTCTCTTCAGGGTGATTCTGCCAAATTGCCGCATTCCCCACAATCACAGGAAACTGTGATGACGGGCGGCCGCCTTGGGCGTTAAAGCCTAATAAACTGGGAATATTAGATATTTTTATATTCTTAAGGCGCAGTCCGTAAGCTAGAATGAAAAATCATGGAAAATCATGAAAATAACGATGGGCTATTTAATTTAGCATTTGAGGCGCCTGGATGCCCCTCTTAAGCCAAGCGGATATCGATCAAGTTATCCGGCTGAACCGGGTTGTTAGTGAAATCGACTCGGTTGATGACCTGCGCAGCGAAACCCTGCGTCAGATGGAGGATATCTTTCGCGCGCCGTGCAGCATGTTTCTGCTGCGCCCGCAAGGATCGCCGATCGCCACCTTTGACCGCTACATGGTGCGCGGACTGCCGGAAGTTTTTCCGCGCAGCTACTCCTATCGCGCCCTCATCATTGATCCATTTGCCCGCACGTTGATGAGCCAGCCCGGCATGGAGCTGGTGCCGGAAGTGAGAATTGGCAGCGACATCGTTTCCTATCACGACTTAATGGAAACTTCATTCTATCGGGAATACATGCATCCCTTTGATATTTACCACATGCTGCGCATGGAGCTGGTTATCCATGGCAACTCCATCGCCACCCTTGGGTTATTTCGCCCCAAGCGAGACCCGGATTTTACCGTCACCGATAATGTCAAAGCGATGCTATCGGTGTCGGCCATCGCCAACGCCTTGGGCCGCGCCATTCAACAGGAAAAATATCAGGAAAGCTTTTCGCTTTTGGAGCAAAGCGCTTCCGTCATCTCAAGGGTCGGCTTGCTGATTTTGGATGAGCATCTCGCCGTCCTTTATTGCGACGCCAATGCCCATGAGTGGTTCGCCGCCGACGCCGATGGCGCAACCGGCAGGCGTCACGCCTCACCGGCGCTTCCTCCTGAACTGTCCGCTTTGCTGACGGAATACCACCATCGGCTTAGGAAGGATGCGGATGTTGAAAAATTTGAGCATACGCTCAGCATCTCCAATCGGCAGCGCACCGCTTCTGCCCAGGTGCATGTGCGGGCGCATAAGACGATTTATGGCCGCTGGCGCATCCTGGTTTACGTACTGCCTGACGAGCGCAGCCTTTGTCCGCTGAACCGGTTGTTGAATCTGGGCTTAAGCAAGCGCGAGGCCGAGATCGTACAGTTGGTGGTGGAAGGCCTACGCAATTATGAGATTGCCGATAAAATCTCCATCAGCCTCAATACGGTTCAATCTCACTTAAACAAAATTTTCCGCAAATTGGGCGTCTCCAGTCGCCCCGAACTGATTGTCAAGGTAACAAAAACGACGGATGTAAGCATCCTGCGCGGGTTGCAATAGATAAGCCGTCAATAGTACCCTGTTCCCCATAGGGTTCCTATTTATAAGTTGGCCTCAGAACTTGTTAAATATACTGCGGATGCTGCGCTGAGTTGATTCAATGGCAGTTCCATTAGGGGTGCGCCATGAGCGACTAGTTTCTGCTTTTAAAGTCACAGATGCGTTTGATAGGGCCTTACTTTCCGCTCTCTCACGGGGTTCCCCGAGTTGATGACCGACGAGTGATCAATGGTATCATTTCATAATCATGAACGGTCTGCGCTGGCGGGATGCATCGCAAGGTTCATCGGACGGTGGTCAGTTTTTTTAAAAAGGGCCTTTTTTCCCGACGCATAGGCCGAACCAAAGGCGGAATGAACTGAAAAACTTCATACCGCCTGGCTCCGTCATCTGCATCGCCGCAACCAGCAATTTCTGGATCAATCAATGGGGCCTGTGACTAAACGTTTACGCCCTCTGCTCCAACGATATCGCCATGCAAAATCTCAATCGGCGTGAACTCTTCTTTAAGTCCAAAGCAAGAGGGGCCAAAAACGGATAACGCCTCCGGCGTCCGCATTACCGGCGCCGCGCTCATTCCTACAACGCTCACGCGCTGACCGTATTTGAGCGCTTCTGTTGTGATCGGCTCAGCCGTCTCGCTATCCATAATGCAGATCAGGTCCGGCACGATCGCGACTGTACGCCCGTTCATCTTGGCAACCAGATTCTCATTCTGGAATGTGATCTTCATTACATCCTGAGCGTCGATTGCCTGCAACGTACATTCGCCAATAGTAAAGCCCCGGCTGGTATCCCGTCTTAAGTCCGTGATCTTACCGGTAAATAGGATCTTACACCGGCCGTAATAGGGGTTGGTCTTCAAAAAAGCGATCAGCGACTCTGCCGGATTACCAGACTTTCTGCCCTCGGCAATGGCGCGCCCGATATTCAGGGCCATGGTCAGGGTTCCCGGCACACCTGTTTTCTTCAGCTCATGGCCACGCATGGGGTAGCAGGAAATCATGACGCTCAGTCCCATCTGGACCGCATTCACCCGGGCAAAATCCTCGGCCGCCTTGGCGCTGTTGGTCTCGATCACCACAGAGGAAAGGTTTTCATCCACCATGGCCAAAGGCGTTGCGGAAACGCCATAGACGTTAAACGTCACCATCTGCAGCTCCGGGAACGCCCGGCCCATCCCGTCCGCGTTAACCAGTGGTATTCCCATACGCGCGGCGGCAACGATCGGGATCATGGAGTTGCAACCGCCGATCTCGATCGGCGTGATGAAATCAGCCCTGCGGCCAAGGCGTTCTTCCAGTTTACGGACCGAGGTCTCAACATCGTCGCCGCTGGCGATTTTCTCAATCAGGACAGAAGGCGCGCCCAACATGGCGGAGGTGAAGACCTGCGCATCATCCGGCACATCTTCAAGCTCCACGATTTCAGGCATGCCACATTCACGAATGGCTTCCTGCGCCATCAGGCGTCCGATATAAGGGTCACCGCCGCCGCCAGTGCCCAACAGGGCGGCGCCACGGGCCAGGTCCACCAAATCCTCAATGGCAAGCTTCATTCTCTCTCCCAATATATTTGCGTCTGGCGGTGCTCAGATAGCGCCAGGTGTCGCCAGTTGCAGATCACCGGTGACTTTCAGGCGAAGGCGAACGGCGCCGCCGGGGACATAGGCGAGCGGCACTTCCTCAATATCCGTGACCTCTACGGTTTGCGCATCCGCCCCGGCAGCAATTGCCGCCTTGATCGCTTCTTTGCGGGCTTCATCAATGGCCGCTTCCCGGCCCTTTGTTTCATAGGAATAAACGCGGTCCACTTCGCCACTCACCTGCGCGATGGAAGCTCCGATGGCGTTGGCCACCCCGGCATTTTCCGGAATGATGACCTCTGACGTTCCCGGGATATCATCGTGGATCAGCACAGAGCCGCCGCCAACGAGGATCAATGGGACCGGGTCCGCACTGGTTTTCATACGGTCCACTCCCTCGGCCACGATGGCATGAATGCGCGCCCGCGCCTTGTCCGCCAGAGCAGAGGGGAGGCCGCTGAGTTTGCTGCGGTCGCCGATATCGGCATAGCCGCAGGCCACCGCAATGTCAGTTGCGGTCAGGACATTCCCGCCAAAGACCATGCCCTTTTGCAACAATTGATATCCCACGGATCGGGGACCAACCTTAACACCGCTCCCCTCGGGCACAACGTGACTGCCGCCGCCCAACCCCAGCGCCAGAATGTCTGGCATTCGGAAATTGGTGCGGACACCACCGATATCCACAGTCACGGATGACTCGCGCGGAAAACCGCCGCTGAGCATGCCGATATCCGTAGTCGTCCCGCCGATATCAGCGACCAGCGCTTCCTTCAAGCCGGAGAGAAAGGCGGCGCCGCGCATACTGTTCGTCGGCCCGGAAGCAAAAGTCAGAACCGGATATTTTTCTACATCGGCAGCCTGCATCAGCGTCCCATCATTCTGACTGATGAAAAACGGCGCTTGGATATTCAGATCTTTCAATGCCTTGGAAAAAGATTGCACCACCCGTGTCGCCATTTCGGCGAGGCAGGCATTCATAATCGCGGTATTTTCGCGCTCCAGAAGGCCGATCCGTCCTATTCTGGAAGATAGCGTGACCTTGGCGTCAGGGATTTCGTTCCGGATGATTTCCTCTGTACGTATTTCCAGATCGTCATTCACGGGGGAAAACATGGCCGTGACGGCAGCAGTTTTCAGCCCCCGGCGCTTCATGTCCCTGACGGCCTCCATCACGCCTTTTTCGTCAAACGGCACATTGGCGCGGCCATCATAGTGATACCCTCCGCGCAGCAGGTAACTGGCATCCCCGATATTCTGGCGGATTTCCTCTGGCCAATCCACCATGGGACGGAGGGATTTGGTCGCCGGCAGCGCAATCCTGAATACGCCAACAGGCAACAGATTCTTGCGCTCCACGAACGCATTGGTGAACTGGGTAGTGCCGATCATGACAGAAGCGATCTGGTTTTTGCTTACGCCAGATTGCTGGAGGACTGTTGAAATGGCCGCGACAATGCCGTCGGACACATTCTCAGTGGTCGGGGATTTGATCGCCGCAATGAGATTGCGTCCATCCATAATCACGGCGTCGGTATTCGTGCCGCCTACATCAACACCAATACGCATAACACACCTCTTTCAGGCAAGGCTTCTTTTAGGTAAAATGCGGCAGAATATCGCGACTGAGAACCTGAAGTTGCTCTTCCATGCGATCCGCCAAAGCCAGCGAAAGGGCGACCTGAGACGCGCCGGCGTCCAGAAGCGCGCGGATTTTGGCCACACAGTCCGCCGGCGTCCCCGTCACGGCAAGTTTGTGAACCCATTCTTCGGGCATTTCCAAAGCAATTTTCCGCGGATCACCGAGGGCCTGAAGCTCGGCCACCTTGTCGTCATAACCCAGACACCCGGTTAGAGGCGTTTTTCCCGCAGCCAGAATGTAGGGCGCAATGATGTTGCGCGCGGCGTTATGCGCAACCTCAGGGTCGGGATCCACTGCAAAGATCGCCAGCACCGGGAAGATATGTTTCGTCCGCCCGGTTTTTTCGGCGCCGATGCTGATCTGTTCATTGGCGTAGCGCACGTATTCGGGTGACGCCATAACACTCGCCAGCGTGCCGTCGGCGATTTCACCGGAAAGCTGGAGCGACTTTGCCCCAACCACCCCGGTCACAATATCCATATCGGGACAGATATGGGTCAGCTTCACGTTATCAAAGAAAAAATGTCCTTCGCGCTGCGTCAGGACCTCACCTTTCAGAAGCGCCCGAATATTGGTCACAACCTCACGCAGCACCTTGAGTGGCGACTTTGGATAAAGCCCCATCTGCTTGACCCAGAACGGCACCCCATGGCCGATGCCTACCGTCAGTCGCCCCGGAAAGGCATTGGCAATGGTGGCAATATCCATGGCCGTGACCGCAGGATGACGCGCCACGGCAGAGACAATCCCGATCCCGCAATGCAGGCTACGGGTGGCGCCCAAAATGATAGAGGCGCTGGCAAAGCCCGAAAGCTCGAAATAATCCTCTGCGACCCAGATCTCGGGAATGTTCAGTTCTTCCAGATAACGGGCAAGACCAATCAGTTTTCCCGGCGGCGTATACGGAGCGATGAGAACCGAAACTTGATTCGCCATGGGCGTGAATTTCATGTTGGACCCTTTGTAGCTAAAGCCATGAAAACTAGGCGGACTTCCGGCGTTCCA
This sequence comes from Pseudomonadota bacterium, assembly GCA_003577275.1. Classification (GTDB taxonomy): domain Bacteria; phylum Pseudomonadota; class Alphaproteobacteria; order Sphingomonadales; family Govanellaceae; genus PRO5. Next base: position 670,897 of record QEVO01000001.1, on the reverse strand, counting down.
GCGCCTCCAGGATGCGCTCTGGCGTCAACGGGATGCTGTTCAACGGCACGCCAATGGCGTCATAAATGGCGTTGTGGATCACCGCCGGTGCCAGAACGATCGGCGGCTCGGCCGTTCCCTTGGCCCCGAACGGGCCTTCATCCGCCGGGTGTTCCAGAATGATGGCTTCTACTTCCGGAATGTCGACCGCCAACGGCAAGCGATAGGCTTCCAGAGAACGCTCCATGTACCGGCCATCCCTTACTCTGAGTCCCTCATGAAGGGCATAACCGATCCCTTGGGCAACGCCGCCCTGTATCTGGCCGGAAATACCCTGTGGGTTTAAAGCTTTGCCGACTTCCTGCGCGACGATGTAGCGCTTCACCTCAACATTTCCGGTCATGGGACAGACAGCGACCTTGGCCATATGAACGTGATAGGTCGGTGTGGGCAGCGTGGGGAACGCCAGCCCTACCGCACAGCCCGGATCAAATGGGATAGGTTGTTCGGCATGTTTACCCGTCCCGACGATCGGGCCTGAGGCAAAAGCACCCATCATGAGAATATCGGTCAGGCCGATGGCCTTTCCCGGGTCCTCAATATCGTGAATTTTCCCGCCGGAGAGGGTCAGACGGGCCGCTTCCGTCTGCATCAGCGGGGCTGCTGCATCGAGGATTTTCTGGCGGACATCCATAGCGGCGTGCTCGGCGGCGCGCCCCACCGCACGGGTTGTTCGGCTACCTTGCGATCCCCCATCATAGGCGGCCACATCCGTATCCGGCTGAACGATGTGAACATTTGCAGGATCAAGCCCCAGGGTTTCCGCCACGATTCCGACAACACCCTGAGCCATGGCCCCGGTGCCGATATCGCATGTTCCGGACAGAACATGGGCAGAGCCATCTTCGTTCAACTTGACCGTGGCGGAGGCCGGAAGCGGATTGGTCAACCAGACCGTACTGCCAATCGCCACGCCTTCCAATGGCTTCTTGGTTCTCTTCATTTCCTCCCATGGCGCAATCTTCTCGATTTCCGCATAGGCTTCCCTGAGGATAGCGGCATCATGAAGCATCTGCCCATTGGGTAGCTTTTCATTATTATTAAGCGTATGGGCTAGTCGATAGGCTCTCGGATCCACCCCTAATTCACGCGCGATATGATCCATATGGCATTCGATTGCGCTAATCATGGGCACGCCAGAGACACCTCGGTATGCGCCGGTCGGCGAGGTATTGGTATAAATTAGACGGAACTGCGTACGGATAGGTCCAGTGCGGTAAACGCCGCGACAGAACATCAACGCCAAGCCCGCCATCAGGATCAATTCGCCGGAGTAGGCGCCATTGTCATGGTCGGTAAAAAACTCCCGTCCGATGATGTTGCCGTCCTTATCCAGCGCTGAGCGGATCCTTACCCGCGCACCTTCACGCACGGTTGCGGCAATCAGGTCCTCCTCACGGCTGAAGATCAGCTTAACGGGTTTACCGGTCGCCTTGGCCAGAACAGCGGCATAGGGTTCGGGGCCGAAATCAAGTTTGCCCCCAAAGCCGCCGCCAATCGCCATGCCCTGCACGCGGACATCGCTGGGTTTGATTTGCAGGAACTGGGCAAGGCGGTCGCGCAGATTGAACACATACTGGTGCCCGCTTTGCACCGTATAGCGCCCGTCGCGGTATTGAACGACGGTCCCTTTGGGTTCGAGGTATCCCTGATATTGACGACCGAAGTCGTAGGTATCCTCAATGATCCGGTCGGCCCTGGCAAACGCATCGTCCACACCGGGTTCTTCATGGGCGTATTTACAGGCCACATTACCTTCGCGGTTAAACACTATCCCCGGAACCGAACCATATTGGGCCAGCTTAGGGTGAATCAGACGCGCGCCTTCCGCCAGCGCCATATCGATATCACCGACAGGAGGGATTTCCTGGATTTCGAGTTCTATGGCCGCCACCGCAGCGCGGCTCTGCGCCAGCGTCGTTGCGGCGACGGCGGCGATGGGCTCCCCTTCAAAAAGCACCTCGTCCCGGGCAAACATCGGCGTATCAAACAATGCCCATCCGGCTCTGACATCCGGCGCATCCGCCGCCGTGACGATAGCCTTTACACCCGGCATTTGGCGGGCCTTATCCGCATTGAGGCGGACAATTTTACCGGCAGGCGTCGGGGACCGCAGGATGGCGGCATGCAACATGCCCTTGTGTTCAATATCCGCTGTATAGAGCGTCTGTCCCGTAACCTTGCCTGGCCCGTCAGCACGGGGGACAGAGCGGCCGATGACCTCAGGCATGAGCATCTCCTGCCTTCTGAGCCATTGCATTTTTCGCCGCCTTCAGGGTTGCCGAGACAATCCGGCTGTACCCGGTACAGCGGCAAATATTTCCATTCAGAGCCGCCGCGACATCTTTTGGCGTTGGATCCGCGTTTTGTCGCAACAGGGCCGTGAGCGTCATCACAATACCGGGCGTACAAAAGCCGCACTGGATGCCGCCTTCTTCCACCATGGCCTTCTGGATTGCCGAAAGGCCATTGGCGCTGATCCCTTCCACGGTCTCGATCTCGGTATTGGCCGCAGCGGCAGCGGAATAGAGACAACTGTCCACAGGCTGGCCATCGATCAGAACCGTGCAGGCTCCACACTCCCCTTCCCGGCAACCTTCTTTCGCGCCTGTCAGATGCAATTTATCCCGCAGGACATCAAGCAGCACGGTTGACGCTTCGATCTCCACTTCCTCCAGAATGCCGTTGACCTTCAAATTGATTTTCATCAGCTTTTCTCCAGTCCTGAAATGGCGATCCCCAGTTTTGCCAGGCATTCCAGAACGGCGCCCCGGAATAGCTTCGGGATCACCAATTTTCGGTACTGCGCGCTGGCGCGCGTATCATCAATGGGTTGGATCATCCGCCCCAGCAGACTTGCTCCTTGCGTCACCAGTTCATCGGTTAATTTCTGTCCTGAAAACAGGGCTTCAACTTCCCTGGCGCGCCGGGAAACCGGACCGGTTGCGCAGGTTGCCACTCTCAGCTCGCCGACGATTTCCGGCCCGGCCATGGTCAAGCGCATGGCCAGCCCGGCAATGGCAACCTCCATCGCCTTGCGCCGCCCGACTTTGAGGTAAGCATCCGCCGTATCAGCCGGGAGAGGCGCTAGCGTGATGCCGACAACCATTTCATCGTTCTCGATCGCAATCTGCCGCCGCCCGGTGATAAAGTACTCCAGGGAGACATCGCGCAAACCACGGGCCGCGCTTTGAATCGTGACCACGGCTTCATGAACCAGTAGGGGCGGGATGGTGTCTGCCGCAGGGGAGGCATTGCAGATATTGCCCGCCAGCGTTCCCACGGACTGCGTCTGCCACCCGCCGACAGATGCCGAAGCCGTCGCCAGCGCCGGATAGCTCGCCTGTACTTGCCGATCCGCACAAATCTGCCGATGGGTCACAAGCGCGCCAATGTTCAGATGCCCGTCCTGGCTAAGAGAGACGGCGGCAAGATCGTCTTTCAGCTGGCCAATGAAGATCAGCGCCTGAGGTTGCTTCTCCCCTCTGGCGATCTGGATCATCAGGTCCGTGCCGCCGGCCAACACCTTAGCCCGGCCAGCCTGAGTTCTGAGGGCATTCAGCGCCTCCTCCAGCTTTTGGGCATAAATAAAATCCATGAGTGTCACTTGTCGCTTGCCACTTGGGGGAAGATGGATAAGCGGGCGGATTATCGCCGCGCCCGCTCATCGCGTCATGAGCCTCAAAAAACTAGAAGCTCATCTTGATTTCAGCGCCGAGACGCCGGCCACGAGCCTGGAAACCACCAGGGGTTGGGTTGATGGACCCAAAACCGGGAATGGCGGTTTCGGTGTAATATTCCTTATCGAACAGATTCTCGCCGAAAACCGCAAACTCAATGCGATCCATTCGCAGCGCAAGGCGCATGTCCACAAGATTTACCGATTCCATTTGATCGGCAATATTGCCAAGAGAGGCGTGCATCTTGCCGCGATGAGTCATGGAAATCCGCCCGAACAAATCCAGAGTCCCGGACAACGGGTATTCCCCTTCGAGCCCCAAACTGAACGTCACCTTGGGAATATTGGGAAGGTTATTGCCATCAAAGGTCACCGAGGGATCAAGGCCATTAAGCGCATGGAGAGCCGCCTCAGCCGTCGTGTTCGTCGTCTTGACCTTGCTGTCGATCACCCCGAGACTACCGAGGAAGGTAAAATAATCGCTCACCAATGCTGTGGCTTCTATTTCAAACCCGGTGATCCGTGATTTTGGGATATTGAACAGGGTTTGCGCACCCGTTCCCCCCTGGATAACGTATTCCTGACGATCATTGTAATCAATGTAGAATGCCGCAGCATTCACACGCATACGATTATCAAACAGATCAACCTTGGCGCCCACTTCGTAGTTCCAGAGCGTTTCGGCATCATACATACGCGTAACGAAGTTCGTGCCGTTGAACGCGCCGCTGCGGAACCCGCGGGAAACCGTTCCATAGACCATGACTTCTTCAGAGAAACGATGGGACAGGGAAAGCTTGGGCTGAACGGCATCAAAGGCCTTGGCGCTGGTCGTCAGGGTCACCAGATCGTCTTGTGTCCGCTTATCCCGGTCATAGCGCAGCCCAAGGGTCAGTTCCGTCGCCTCTGTGAGGTCGTAGTTGACTTGCCCGAAGAACGCAAACATTTCGTTGTTGTTGGCATTCACGCCAAATGGCAGTTGAATCTGCGTTGCCGGGTCGATAGGTCCGAGCGGACAGGAACCCGGATCAAAGAAGAAGCAGGGCTCAAAATTCAGATAGGTCCCTACATCCTGATCAATGTCCGCGTAATACGCCCCAACCAGCCAGCGCAAGGACGTTTCCCCACTTGAGGTCAACCGTGTTTCAGCAGTGATGGACTGCACATCGACAAATTGTACGGCATCAATGGCGGCCAACGGAGAGTAGTCGATATCCTGCAGGAAGTTGTCGTCCACTTCCGCGTAGGAGACCGTGGTGGTCCACGTCATGCCGCTGAAATCCCAGTTCAACTGGCCGGAGAAATCCAGCAGCTCACGGTCGCCATAGCCCATGGTGCCGGTGCTGACGGGCACTATGTCATTGACATCGCCGCTGGGAATATTCACGAAATACCCCACGCCGCCATCGCGTTTTTCATAGGAGGCCTTGAGGTCCAAAGAGATATTCTCGGCCGGCAAAATCTTGAATTTGACGCGCCCGTATTTGACTTCTTCCGGGTCTGCCTTTCCCCCGAGGAACGTATTTTTAATATTCCCGTCAAAATCCTGATAGGAAGCAACCACATTAACAAAGAACTTGTCTGCCACCAGTGGCGCAGAAACCGAGCCTGAAAGGCGCAGGTCATCATTTTCGCCATATCCGGCTTTCAAAAACCCTTCGAGTTCGTTGCCTGGTTGCTTGGTGGTCACCACAACAGCGCCACCGATGGCATTGCGGCCGTACAAGGAGCCTTGAGGGCCGCGCAGGATTTCGATCTGCTCGACATCATAGAACGCCTGAATAATCTGATATTCAGACGTCAGCTGAACGCCATCAACCACGATTGCGGCAGCGGGCTCCTGAAAACGGGCACTGGTTACCCCGCGCATGGAAAAGAACACAACCCCCGGCTGCTGAGACTGCCGCAGCACGAAGTTCGGGCTGGAGCCACTCAAGTCGCCAAGATCGGCCACGCCGCGATTTTCAATCTCCACCGCAGAAAAAGCCGTAACGGAGTCCGGAATGTCCTGCAGGGATTCCGACCTCTTACGGGCCATCACGGTCACTTCCTCTAGTTGGCCGCCGCCATCCTGGGCTACCGCCATTTGCGGCGCAGCGACCATTCCTCCAGAGAGCACGCCGACCCCCAGCCCGATCGCAAGGGCTTTTCTGGAAACGCTGCCCAGACGCTCATTTACAATGGTATTTTTGCTCAGCATGGCCATTGGATTGATCCCCTTTTTATAATCTTCACACGCGATATTGCCCCCGGCATACAGCCGCATTTCCTCTTCCGCCTGCATGTAAAATTAAATGGACCGGAAATACGATCCCCGAAAATGGGGGGATTAGCCTGGGGGGATTTTATCAAATAAATTCAACATACTATCCATCTTCAGAAAGGAGCTTGCGCGAAATTTCCACTATTCTTGATCGTCGGGAAATGCGCAGTTTGTGATATAGGGATTTCCTGTATCCCTGTGCCGTATTCACAGAAATGCCCAACTCCCGCGCAATTTCCTTGCTGGTAAATCCATCCGTCAAAAGCCAGAACACCTGGCCTTCGCGGGTATTCAGTCCGGCAGGGATCGGGCGCTTGGCCGGTGCGGCGTCCTGATCCTCTCCGGCGGCGGTTCTCGCCCCCTCAAGATATTGAGCCAGCAGAACCCTGTCTTCAGCCCCCAGATGGTCTGACGATAACAACTTGGACGTGATCATTTTCATATGCGGCAGGTTCACAAGAAGCGGAAGCCTGTTTTCTGTTTCCTCGGCGGCTCTCAACGCCTCCATCAGGCTGACAGAGGCGGCGTATTCCTTCTCGGATATCAAGGCGAGCAAGCTTTCTGACAAAAGTAATTCAGGCAGAAACTTGCGCGCTTGCGTTCGGGCCACGAATAATTTGAGCGCATCCAGCGCCTGGGCCGCAGCGGCCAGATTCCCTGAAGCGATGTCGAGCCAGACCTGAATATGCGTTGCGGGCAAACTCAATTGCCATTCCTGTACGGAGACCTGATCTCCCCGCCAGACTTTTTTTTCAAGTTCCAATGCCTCGGCAACGGCTTGGGCCTCATCCGGTTCTCCGGCCGCCAGATAAAAGCGCACCTTCAACAGAGCGAGCGCCTGTTCCGTGCGACGCATGGGGCGGTCTGAAAAGACCGTCAATCCCTCATCGAGGGTATCCAGCGCGGCTTTCAGCCCATTTCTGAAAAACTCACCCCAGGCAAGGATGCGATAGAATTCTCGGGCCAGCTGGTGCCAGACCTCCCCTTCCACAATGACCTCTTTGCTGGAAGCGATCATATCTGCGGCGCGGACAGGATCACCGGCGTCGGCAATCAGCATGGCCTGAAATGCCTGTATTGCCAGCGTCGTCCCGCCGCTTGCGCCCAGTATCTGACAGGCTTCCCGGTAACTACGGTCAATTAGCGTTCGGGCCTCATCCGGCTGGCCAAGTATCGAATAGTTATAGCCACCGGCCAGATCGGAATACAGTTTGATAAAATAGGCCCCTGTGCGTTCGCACATCCGGCTCCCTCTTGCGGCGGTCTGAACCGCGAGGCTGAATTCACCCGTCGTGTTGTAAAGCCATGAAAGAAGCTCGGCTGAAATTGCTGTGACTTTATTCACCGGGCGGACCCGATGGACCGCCGTGTTTTTGAAACGCTCAAGGGCTTGAGCCGGCGCCGGCCATTCCTCGAAATTCGCCACGAGCAGGTCTAAACCTTCCCATCCCGCCTGCAGCATGGAACCGACCTGCGCCGAACGCTCCTCGCTCTCCATGATTGCAATTTTCGGCTGGGAAGTTCTGAGCAGCTTTCTGGCCCGCTCGATTTCGCCCCGATGCGCGCATAAGTGCACCCGGCACAAAACAAGTTGGGGATAATTGGCGATCTGAGCATCGGAAAAACGATCATAATACCGCCACGCATTTGTCCCCTGACCCAGGGAAGCCGTCCATCCTCCGGAGGTCAACAGAACTTCATTGATAAGCTCAAGGTCGCCGGTTTCCACCGCATGCCGCAGCGCCGGACCGACATTGCCGTGAGTACTGTACCAACGGGCAATCCGGCAATGAATGTCCTTAATCTCATCCCCGATCGACAGCGTTAAGCGTTCAATCAGAAAATCGCGGAAAATCTGATGCAGACGATACCAGGATCCCGCCTTGCTCAACGGATGAACAAAAAGATTTCGCGCACACACCCGCTCCAGCATCTGCCCGCCATTTGCCTGTCCGGTGATGGCGTTGGCCAAGTCCGCATTGATCTGTTCCGGAAAGGCGATTCTCAGAAGAAAATTTTTCAAATCCTCGGGGATCTTCTGGAATACTTGCTCTGACAGGTAATCTGACACCCGGCGCATATTGCGCCCATGCCCCCCCTGTGACATGGCTGAATCCATTCCGCCTGCGAGCAACCCATTTTCCCCTGCCATATGGATGAATGCCAAACTGACCGGCCACCCCTCCATTTGCCGCAAGAACCGTTCCACATTTTCAGTGCTGCCCGTTCTCGCGATAATTTCTTCAATCTCGTGTTCGGAAAACCGCAACTGTTCCGAGGTAATTTCAACAAGCTGCCCCATGGTTGTCAGCTTGGCGATCTCACCTTCCGGGCGCAGCCGTGACGCCGTCAATAATTTGGCGTTGGGCGGCAGCATTTTGAACAGACGGGCGACCAGGGCGCCTGCGGGCGTTCCGGTCAACTTTTCCAGATCATCCAGATAGATAAAGGTTTGACGCTCGAGCCGTTCGAGCTGCCGGACCAGAATTTGCGTTAGGTCGAAAAGATTAGCCATTGTTTGGAAGTCCTGCTTTGAGGAGGACGTTTCCGCACCCTTAATCTGCCTACTCTCCGCAGCAATCAAGTCCTGCAACCGGGCGGCAAAGGCGCTGGCATCGGCAAGGTCCTGATCGCAATCCATCCAGATGGTGCTGACATTTTCCTTCTGCTTTTGAGCATAGTGCTGGGACAGCAAAGTTGTCTTGCCGTATCCGGCAGGCGCAACCAACAGAAAGACGGAAGCGGATGACGCCTCAATCACCTCTCTGAGGAGTTCTTCTCGTGTAATCGTTATCCGTTCACTTGACTGAACCGCCGCCTTGGCCAAGATTGCCTCTCAATTCTGCGGGAATGCTCTTAGCACTCTAAACCCAGAAATTAATCAAACGCAATCAATCGTGCATCCTACACAACATCCCGATAGGTGAGATTTTCTTCCCCAATCGGGGCGTAGAGCGTCGTTCGTTGATAAATGACCCGACCTGCCCCCTCACACAAGCCCTGCAGGCATTCCACGCTTACCGCCCCGCCGTTTTTTGCGCCCGCCGACCGGGAAATAGTTTCATCCATCAGGATGCCGCCGAGGTCATTCGCCCCGGCTGAAAGGCAGAATTGCGCCCCCCGCACCCCCATTTTTACCCAGGACGTCTGGATATTCGGGAGAATATCGCCAAAATACAGGCGGGCAACGGCGTGCATCAAAACGGCCTCTCGCCAGGTGGGACCTTTGCGGGCCTTGCCAGCGAGATATATGGGGGATTCCATATGCACAAAGGGCAGGGGAACAAATTCCGTCAATCCGCCGGTTTCTTCCTGTATCGCCCGCAGGATTTGCAGGTGTTTCACCCAGCTTTCGGCGCGTTCCATATGCCCGAACATGATGGTGGCCGTAGTTTTCAACCCGACTTTATGCGCTGTGCTCACCACCTCCCGCCATTCAGCGGTCGAAAGCTTGTCCGGGCAAAGTTCCGCCCGGACCGTATCATCCAGAATTTCCGCCGCCGTGCCCGGCATGCTCCCCAATCCGGCGAGCTTCAATTCCTTGAGGAAGTCTTCCAAAGAAAGACCTAACGTCTCTGCGCCATGGAAGACCTCCAGCGGCGAAAATGCGTGAATGTGCATTTCCGGCACGGCTTTTTTGACGGTCTTGAGGATATCCAGATACGTCTGGCCGGTAAACTGCGGATGGATGCCTCCTTGCAAACAAACCTCCGTTGCCCCGGCAGCAGCGGCTTCTTTGGTGCGACGGGCAATTTCTTCATAATCCAGCAGGTAGGCTCTGCCCCGCAAATGCGTCTGCGTCTTGCCCTTGGCGAAGGCGCAGAAATGACAGCGGTACTGGCAGATGTTGGTGTAATTGATATTCCGGTTGACCACATAGCTGACCTTGTCGCCAACTTGAGCCTTCCGACGTTCATCGGCAGCGGCGCAGACATAATCAAAGTTTCGTCCATGGGCGCCGAAAAGGTCCATCATTTGCGCGGCGCTCAAAGGTTGCCTTGCCTGCACAGCCAAACCCGAGAGATGGAGCGCAGGCGACTGGACGCCCGCGCGTTCCCGCCCGTTCGGAAAATCGACGGGAGGAAGGCGATCATCACCGGCGAACCACCTGCCATCATGGGCCAGACCGTGTGTGTCCGCGAGCCTGATCACCGCCGGGTGAAGCGCTTTATCGAGCCATGCGGCTGAGTTATGGACATACGACGGATACAAACAGAGGCGTTCGACCAGCTCCATCCCTTCGGCGCGGGTCTTTCTGGCTAGCTCACTGATTTGCGGCCACATTTTCTCTGGATTGACGTGATCTTTCGTTACCGGCGAAATGCCGCCCCAGTCATTGATCCCAGATGCTAGCAGATGGCTGATTCGTTCTTCGTTCAGATTGGGCGGGGCCTGAATATTCATCTGTGGTCCGAAAATCAGCCGGGCGATAGCCAGTGTCCAAACGAGTTCCTGAACGTCAACTTCCGGCCACGCCGCCATTTTCGTATCTGGCTTGGGGGCAAAATTCTGAATGATGATCTCCTGAATATGGCCATATGCGGCATGAATGCTTTTCAGGGTCAGCAAGGTGTGCAGGCGTTCCTCACGGGTTTCGCCGATGCCGATCAACAAGCCGCTCGTCATCGGCACCCGCGCCTTTCCGGCAGCGATGAGCGAGGCCAGACGGACTTCAGGGTGTTTGTCTGGCGAGCCGTGATGCGCCATGCCCTTTTCCATCAACCGCAAAGACGTGCTTTCCAGCATCATGCCCATGGACGCCGCAACCGGACGTAACGCCTGATAATCCTCAAAGGTCAGCACCCCGGCATTGATGTGCGGGATTAACCCAGTTTCCGCCAATACGGTCCGGGCCATCTCCTGCAAATAGGCCAATGTGCTGGAATATCCTTCCGCAGCCAAAGACTCTTGAGCAACGTGATAGCGCCTCTCAGGCTTGTCCCCGAGTGTAAACAACGCCTCCTTGCACCCGGCCCGCTGTCCCTGTGTGGCGATTTCCAAGACTTGAGCGCGGCTGAGATACGGCCGGCGTTGACCGGAAGGGGCCTTGGCGAAAGTACAGTAATGGCACACATTCCGGCACAACTGCGTGAGAGGGATAAACACCTTGCGGGAATAACTTACGTTTGCGCCATGCCCAGCAGTTTTCAGGGCTCGCGCCTCTTCCTGAAGGGCAGCCGCTGGGGCTTGCGCCTTTTCCCGCCAATAGGCCAGCGTCTCCGGGGATGGGCCATAAACCGTGAGTAATGAAGCTCCAGACTTATTGGTTAGGTCAGACATGGCGTATCTTTCCCTCTTTGTTGATCCCGCGCATGCGTCTTGAGCGTTTCAGCGACATCCTGCGACCACTGATGACGCAGAGGATGACGCATATCCCCCGGCACATCCAGATCACTTGCGAATTCCGGCAGACAGATCACGCTGATCGGCACGCCCATGCGCTCACACACTTGCTGATGGGCCGAAGCGCTTGCCACAAGGCCATATTGAAGGGGAAATCGGGTTGCCGCCTCAAAGATCATCGCCGATGTACCGCCATCCCGCTGCGTGGCGCATAACAGGACCCCTTTCTCATGTTGGCCAATAAGACGTTCTACGGCGGAACGGTTGAGCAGAGGCAGGTCCGCTGGAATGATCACCAGACGATGTTGGTTCGCTGCGCTTTTTTTGTGCGGCGACGGAGGCCGCAAACTTTCCACGACCAATTCCAGATTGGCCGAAAGGCTCAGCGCAGGTTCATCCCGCAAACAAACATGCCCGCGCATGCGGACCCAGCGCTCAATCTCGTCATCATCGGTCAGGACAATCAATTCATCAATTACCCCGCAGCTTTCGATAACGGCCAATGTGTGGCCGGCAAGCGCCCATGCTAGCGCGCCCGTTCCTTCCCGCCCCAAGGCCGCGCGTAATCGCGACTTCGCCGAGGATGGTGATTTGATCGGGACAATCGCGGTTATCTTTTCGGTCATGACGGATCCTTTGTTTCCGCTGCGCCGATGGCCTGCGCGAACGCAAGCGCCGCTTCAGCTAAGGTCTTTTTCACGCCCGGTTTGCTCATCAGTGTTTCTGTAAATTTCACCTGCACGCCCATGGCTTCAAGTTCTTCCTGTTTGGTCTGGTCGGCTATGTCGCAAACAAAGCCATCAATCAGCCCCGCATATTCCTGTGCGATGCCGACTGGCGATGGTGACATGCCGCGTTCAGCCATTATTTTAACCAAAGGCCCTTTGACGGCCTGCCCGCCGATCAAGGGCGATACCGCAATCACGGGAAACTGCCGGTTATGAAGCGCTTCTCTCATCCCCGGGATGGCCAGCATGGGAGCAATGCTCAAATAGGGGTTTGACGGCGCAATCATCAGGCAATCGATCCCCTTGCCTGTCAGCAGGCCTTTCACCTCGGGCGTCATCTGCGCCGTCTCCGCCCCGGCAAACAGCACCCCGTCATACACAGGGGCGCATTTTTCTCGGACAAAATATTCCTGAAAATCCAGCACTTGCCCTCTGGAGCGAATTTGGGTGCGAAGCGGATCATCGGTCACGGGCAGCAGTGTGCATTTCAATTTCGACTGCTGAACAAGATGCGCGCAGACTTCCGTCAGACGCGCCCCTTTCCTTATCATCTCCGTACGCGCCAAGTGCAGGGCCAAATCCCAGTCCCCCAACTGGAACCAGCTCTCCGCGCCCAACGCCGACAGCGTTTCAAGGCAATGCCAGCTTTCCCCCGCAACGCCCCAGCCACGGGCTTCATCATTGCGGCCAGTGAGCGTGTAATAGACCGTATCCAGATCAGGGCAGATTTTCAGGCCCAAATGCTCGAAATCATCCCCTACATTCACAATCAGATTCAAGGAAGCGGCGGGGAACGAAGCGTACAACGCCTGAGCAAACCTGGCCCCGCCAACACCCCCGCAAAGTACGGCAATCTTCCTCATCCTGAGCAGTTCTCGAATTTCGTGGCCACGCAATCAAGTCAACTTGATCCGTTCAAGGGTACCGCCTTTCCCGATGTGGCTATATCCTCAAAAAATGGGGGTAGAGGGCGGGAAAAATCCTTAATATTCTGGCAGAACGCGGGAGCACCCGATCATGATCTTACTGCCTCAAAGGCTGGAAATCAGCGCCATCCCGGATTTCCCCTGGGTGTCGCCGGGGCAATCGCTGGCGCGCCTCATCCTTGCGGCCTGCTTGAAGGCCAAAATGCCGTTGGAGAACGGCGATATCCTCGTCATCAGCCAGAAAGTCGTCTCCAAGGCTGAAGGACGCTATAGGAACCTGAACGACGTGACCATTAGCGCCAAGGCGCGGGCCGTTGCGGAAAAAACCGGCAAAGACCCCCGCCTCGTTGCTCTGATCCTTGAAGAAGCCAGTGATATTGTAGCGGCTGCCCCTGACGTCCTGATCACCAGGCATCACAGCGGCCATATCATGGCCAATGCCGGTATTGACCGCTCCAACATTGAAGGCAACGAAGACACCGTCCTCCTGCTGCCTGAAGACGTCGATGCCAGCGCGGCAAGCCTCAGAGCAACGCTGGAAGCAGAGACAAACGCCTCTCTCGGAATCATCATTGCCGACAGCCATGGCCGCCCTTGGCGGTTGGGAACAACCGGCGTTGCCATCGGGGTCAGCGGCATCAGTGCGTTATGGGATAAACGCGGCGATAGCGATGCCTTTGGACGTCCGCTGAAGGTCACTCAACTCGCCCTTGCGGACATGCTGGCAAGCGCCGCCTGCCTAGTCAGCGGGGAAGGCGGTGAGGGACGCCCCGTGATTCTGATCCGCGGCTTGCGGGCCGATGCCAGCGCTCAGACCAGCAAAAATCTTCTCCGGCCCGCAGAGCAGGACCTCTTCCGCTCTCCGCCGTGAGGCTAGCTCCCATTCGTTTCAAATCGTCGCCTAGACCAGATGATCCCTGGCAATCGCTTCGTAAGTCGAAACGTTGTTCGCTGGAAGGACGCCCTGCAGGGCGGGCGCACGTTGAGCATTCACGTTATGTCGCTGATCCAGCGTGGAGCCTGTCGTATGCAGGATTTTCCCGACAGCAAGCTTGCCCTGTTCAGACAGCCGCATGACGCGGGACATCGCCTGAACGCGATCTGCTGGGTCATAGGCCTTATCCTGAGAAATATCCGCCAGCTTTCCGTCCCACTCGGGGTAGCTATCATTATAGGTCACGCAAGGCGATATAGCTTCAATAAAGGCGAAGCCGCAATGGGCGCGCGCATGCTGAATGCCCTCACGGATCAAGGCGGCCAGTTGATCCCACCAGCCGACAAAACCACGGGCAATAAACGTACTGCCGGAAACTGACAAGCCTAGCTGCACGGCATCCAGCGGCGCTTCCCCGTTCGTCAGCGCTGCACCAGCGGTGGGGGAGTTTTGCCCTTTGGTCAGCCCGTACACGCCGTTGTTCATCACGATGTAGACCAACGATGGGTTTCGCTTGAAACTATGGAGCAGATGCCCGCCGCCAATGGCATAGCCATCACCATCGCCGCCAGCGCCAATGACCAAGAGGTTCGGATTGGCAAGGGCCGCCCCGGTTGCCGTGGGCAGCACCCGGCCATGCAGGGCGTGATATCCATAGGCATTCAGGTTGTTCTGGATAGACCCCGAACAGCCAATCCCGGCAATGATCAAGGCTTCGTGCGCCGGCACGTGTGCCGCTTTTAAGGCATGCGTCAGGGCCGTGTGAACGCCAAAATGGCCACATCCTGCGCACCAGATCGGCGCTTTGGGTTTAAAGGTCAGCGTCATAGATCTGCGCCCTCCTCATGCAAGCGGCGGAACAGGTCTTCGGGAGAAAAGGCCCGACCGTCATAGCGAGTAATATTCGTCATATGGCTGCGGGACGCGAGTGCGCCGCCAAGCAGGCGGAAAAGCTGGCCTTCCTGATTATGCTCAATCACAAAAACACGCGATTTCCCGGCAATGAATTCAAGGGTCTCTGGCAATACCGGCCACAAGGTGCGCGGGGAATGAAAGGCCGCTGATTTATTTTGTTTGGCAAGCAGGCTTGTAAGGTCACGCATGACGCCCCGCTCCATGCCGACGCCAATGATCCCGATCTCCGAAGATGCATCCCCCCAGTTTACCGCTGTGGGCAGCATGGCGCTGATCGTTTCCAGCTTGCGCGCCCGCTTGTCCATCATCCGGCGACGGTTGTCAGGCCCCGTATCCACGTGCCCCCACTCATTACGCTCATTGCCAGTGACCAGACTCATCCCCTCCGGCGTCCCCGGAATGGTCCATGGCGATATCCCGTCATCGGTGAGCTGATAGCGCCGATAATCAGGACCACCGGGCCCCTTTGTCCCGGCAAGGCGCTTCCCACGATTAATGGTCAGGCTGCCCATGTGCGGCAGGGTAAAGGTGGCTTTATCCTGTGCAACAACCTGATCCAGCGCCACAAACACCGGGATCTGGGCGATCTCGGCGATATCCGTCGCCAGACGCCCGGCCTCAAAACATTCACCGGGCGTCGCCGGACAAAGAACAACGCGGGGGAAATCTCCGTTTGCGCCCTGCGTCATCAGGCCAATGTCGCTTTGCTCCGGCTTGGTCGGCATCCCCGTTGAAGGACCGGCCCGCTGGCAATTGACAATCACAACCGGCAATTCTGCGGAACCTGCCTGACTGATGCCTTCCGTCATCAGCGCAATTCCCGGTCCTGAAGACGCTGTCATCGTTCGGGCGCCGGTCATCGCCGCTCCCAACGCCATGTTGATCGACGCCAGCTCATCTTCCGCCTGTATCACCACCCCGCCCAGATCGGGCAGATATTTCTCCAGCCATTCCATGATATCCGTGGCAGGCGTGATGGGGTATCCCGCGAAAAACCGTCCGCCGGCGGCAAGGAAACCGAACGCGAGCGCTTCGTTCCCGGTCATGTGGTGCTTAGGCGTCGGGTTCAGTGTGCGCGGTTGCCAGCGTGACCGCCCCCCTCGATAGCCAAAATTCCCGGCGACCTGAAAGCCCGTTTCCATCGCGGCAAGGTTGGCGGCGATCACATTGGCGGGAAGGCGGCTGTAAACTTCCCGCATCTTGGCTCGGACCAAATCACCCTTAAGCCCGAGAATGGCGCAAGTCACCGCATACCCAAGGCTGTTTTTGTACAAATCCCGGCGCAATTCCCGTACAGCATACCGACCGAACGGCACATCAACGATTTCAACCCCGGCCTTAAGGCCGCCCATCGGACAAGGTTCAGAAGAGCTGTCAAAAATAATCACGCCATTTTCAACAACCCGAGGTCCGAGAATTTCAATAGCTTCCACGTCAAAGGCGATCAGCAGGTCAAGGTCATGACCCTGAGCCGGAACGGGGTCAACACCGGCTCGCAGAAACGCCGCCGCATGTCCGCCTTTGATCCGTGAGGCAACGTTACGGGATTCGTAGATGTGATAACCGTAATCGGCAAGAGCGCGGGCAATCAGGGTCACCAGGGTCAGGGAACCATCGCCGCCCTGTCCGGCAACCGCCACGCACAGACTATCCATTATCTGAGGCTGAGAGGCCATCATCATACCATCATCCATTATCAGGCTCCGCCTTCCGGGCGCCGGGTCCTTTGGTGTAATAGGTTTTGGGGTCCAGATACGCCTGAGCGGCACGCTCCTGATAGGTCGGCATTTGGGCCGGGTGGGGGCGGTTCTGCTTTTTGTCCGCAGAAAGTTTCTGCATCAGGAATTCACCGCGCGGTTCATCGGAAAGCGGACGGGTTTGCAAAAGCCCGGCTTCTATGGCCGCCTGAAGGGCCTCGTGCCCACGCTTGGTCCGAACCAGCGTATAGGTCCAGCCATCCAGGCCGATCCCGCCCGCGCCAATGTCGGCTAGTTCCGCGGAATAATCCGTGCAATAGAGACACGCCGGGCGCGCAAATTCGCGGTACTTTTTAAGGGAGGCCTCTCTAACCTCTCCATCATCCAGCCGGACAACCACCTTGCCCTTGATGTTGATGTTGCGGATTTTGCGCCGCTCAGTCCCAATAATTTCAGCAAGCTTATCAAGACTTTCATGGGTAAACGCCTCGGAACAGAACAGCCCAATTGTCAAAGCCACGTTCTTGCGCAGCCATTTCACCATAGATTGGGAAATTGCCGAATTTTGCTGGTAGCGCAACCCATTGATCTGACAAGGAACGCCAACAACGGCAATGGGGTTGACATCTGCGCCCATGGCGTCAGCCAACGCCAGATTATTGGGTGAATAGGTATAGCGTGACGCGGCGCTTTGCAGGACATGCTCGCGAGTTTTGGCCAGAATATGCCGCCCGATCTGGTTATCCTCCGGCAACACATCGCCGATCACGGCCCCTTTTAATGAGCCATTGGCCAGACCGAACGTCAAGAGCGTGGACACAAGCCCGCCATCCTGACAGCGCGCCAGAATTTCCTGATCTGTAGATCGCGTATACAGACCATAAACATAGGGTCCATACCCCTCATCCAGCGGATTATCTCCGTACTGGACCAAAGCGTCCATATCCTGGTCAGCCGGACGCAAAACAGGGCACACTTCCGTACACAAAACGCATTGCACACAGGCATCCGTACGGGTATCTACCGGGGTTTCCTGCCGATAATCGAAGACATCCGTCGGGCAGATGGTCACGCAAGACGCGCAACCGATGCATTTGCCGCTGTTGACGATTTCCTCCATCAGAAAATCGACCGCACGGAACCCGCCCCGGTTCAACTCTCGGCGCCAGCTATAGGCCCATTCGCCGGGGGCGGCGTCACCGGCGACCATCCGCCGGAAATTCTCACGAACCTTCTCAGCCGCGCCATCCCGCCCGACAGTGGCGGAAATGCCGCCGGGCGACCCGCCCGGCCAGTCGGCGGGCTTTTCGCGATCTGCCTGATTGTTCTTCTCAGTCATTATATTCTCGCTTGGCTTGACTACGCCGCCAAGGAAACAGACTCCCCCGTTAGGAACAATCCACGATAAAAGGGGGATGAGATAAGGGCCGGAGAAAACGGGGGACGAGCCGTTTACCAAATTCCAATTATTCAGATCGCTCTTGGCCCAAGCCTTAAGGTGAGAGCGACAGAAAAGCCCAAATTCCAATGAGTTAGCTGCTGATACACGCGCCGTAATCCAATCCTTTGTGAGCTGAGCTTGTGTGTACCTGACAGTTAGGGTCACACTGAGCTTTCTCGTATTAAGGCCCGGTGTGGCCATGCTGCTCCTGAATGGGGGTAGGATTTGTTTTCCACGACACATCCAACCTTCAGCAGGAGTTCGACATGACCACGAAAGACAAAGTAGCACGCCGCAAGCTGAGTTTGCTGGAATTGGCGACGGATTTGGACAGTGTGTCCAAGGCACGCAAGGTAATGAGCTATTGGCACCAGCAATTCCATGAAATCAGGCGCAATTTTCAGCCTTTTGAGGCCGCGGGGCCGATCGACCAGCCACCCGGGGACGCCTCTATACCTTAAAGCTGCCGGTGACTGCCGTCCATGCCATGAACAACGACGCGCCGCCCGCAGCCCAACGGCTACGTCGCACGCCTGCATCGGGCGCTCCTAAACGAGCGCTTCCGGGTCATGGGGCGGACCAAGCTCTACGACAGCCTTGATGAGATGCAGAACGATCTCGACGCCTACCTCGCCAGCTACAACACCAAGCGGCCCCACCAGGGCCGAAACATGAACGGCAGAACGCCCGCTACCGTCTTCGCTGCAAGCCTGCCAAAACCTGAAAAGGAGGATAAACTCCAAAAAAAAGCCGCTTAAATTATCCAAGTCCCAGAAGCGGCAAGTGTCAGGCGAATACTGTAACTGCACATAACTTCATCTCGGATATCTCACATTACCTTCGATGTGCTTATCAAAGCCTGAACGCTCAACAACCGAACTGTCAAGCGACTCATGAAAATAGGTAATTTTCCCGTCCTTCACCTTCATAAGAAAAAAATATGTGTTATTGTATGGGTCGCCAGTACTGCGACCTTCTGAATGACTCATGGAAGCAACGGCGACCTGGTCACCTTCCTCAATGAACTCCATTGGGTAAAAACCGCAGTCGGGACCGATCTTCCAAAGTTTGGCAATGGCCGCGCTCACACGATCGGAAACTTCCGATGCTCCTTTCATAAGCCCAATATCAGGATGGCGAAACTCTATATCCTGGTGCAATAGTAGAAATGGATTGACTGCTTCGCCGGTCAATGCCCTATGCAATTCATCACAAAATTGCTCAACAACCTTTCGTGCACTTGATTTGTCCATGAAGTCTGCTCCTTTTGATTCGGTTGACCTTTTTATGATGATTGGGATGACTGATTCCGTACGAAAATACGCCCAAAGAGGATTGTCTCAATCTCTCGTATATCCGGGAACAACCAGATCTCAGTGATCAAATGATCCTTCACTTCAAAAATACACCCGCAATCAAATCTATCAGGATTATAAACGCGTCCCTCGATAGTCTCACCGGTAATGGTCAGTAGCGTTGCGATCCTGGGACCGGCGCCTATCATTCTATCCAAGCTAACCGACCACGTATTTTTATTGATACGCGACAAAACCGTCTCAGCCAGAACGCGCCTTACAATTTTCTTGCCCGGGAATCTTCCGGAAATAGAGGAGCTGCCGCTGACCTGAACGACCACGTTATCATTCAGAAGCGGAGAAATATTCACCGCTTCTCCTTTAAGGAAGGCGTCCAGTTTAGTAATAAAATCTGAGACGGCCTGCTTTGCGGGAGTATCCATAATCTTTGCCTCCTTCACACTCGTCTAATTATGCGCGTAGTGTTTTCCCAAGCCATTCGGCAACATCTTTTTGGCATTTACGCCCGATGTCGATCATGTCATCGAGAATGAAAAAAGGATGCACCGCGCCTGGAACGCATAGATAGTCAGCCGGCACACCCGCCTCCTTAAGACGATCCGCATAGATTTTATTTTCATCACACACTGGATCAAGCTCCGCAGTGACAACCAGCGCACGGGGCAGGTTGGAATAATCCGTGGCGCACAGCGGTGATACCCGCCAATCAGCCGCTTCCGCTTCAGGGTCGTTCAAATAAGCGCGGGCGATATATGCGAGGTCTTTTTCATGAATGAAATATTCGCCCGTACCAAGTTTTATTCGAGACGGATATGGGGGATTATCCCTAATATCAAGGGGGGCATAAATCGGCGCCTGGGCCGCTATCTTCGGCCCACCCCGATCGCGCGCCAGCATTGAAGTCGTCACTACCAGCGTGCCGCCGGCGCTATCGCCGGCAATGGCAATGCGATCGGGGTCAATCCCTAGACTGGCTGCGTTATCGGAAATCCATTGCACTGCGGCGTAACAGTCGTCGACGGCGGCTGGAAATTTATTCTCTGGCGCTAGGCGGTAATCAATCGACGCCACCACCATATCCCCCATGTTGGCAATATTGCGACAAACATGGTCATGGGTATCTATGCTCCCCATATAAAACCCACCGCCATGTATGTAGCACAGACCGGGCATCAACTCTCCTTCCTTGGGCAACCGGGGCCAGAAAATACGAACTGGTATGTTTCCCCCAGGCCCTGGAACTAATCTGTCTTCCACTTTCTTTATAGGTGTCTTGGATTTCGTTAGCCCCACCACCATGGCCGTAAGAGCATCCCTGGATTCTTCAATGGAAATGGTATGTGCGGCTCTAAAGCCACTTTCATTCAAATGCTTCAGAAACGCCGCACATTGAGGATCTATATAGGTCATTCGTGCCTCCTATGAATTTACTGCGAAGCAGGCAATATCCGGGCCTAGAAATTGTATTCGAAACTTGCCCCCCACCGCCGCGGAGCCGCATATTCATATGTCGCAAGACCCAATGAATCCATGAAATCAAGCGCTGATAATAGATATTTTTTGTTTGTCAGATTGGTGACGAACGCGGAAACCGCCCACACCTGATCCTGGCTTGCCAAGGTCATGCGACCGTTAAGAAGGCCGTATCCTTTTTGTATCCCCACCGGGCTATTGGCCACATCGTGATATATCTTGCTCTTGTAAGCGTAATCCAGTCTCGTTATCAATTCAAAGCGATCCAGAACCGGCATGACATACTCGCCGGACAAGGTGGCTGTCCATTTAGGAGTTCTTACAAATTTGCTGTTCACCGTTACCTGCGCTCCGGGATCGGCTTCCGTATACTTGGCGTCAATATACCCCAGGCCGCCATTAATTGTCAGACCGGCAACAGGCACCGCTACAAGTTCAAGCTCTATCCCTTTGATCTCGGCTTTACCCGCATTGCCCACTTCAACGGACGGACGCCCCTCCGAGTCGCCCTTGATGACCGTAAACTGAATGTCGTTGTACTTGCTAAGGTATGCAGTTGCGTTGAAGCGTAAGCGCTTACTTAACAGGTCAGAGCGGAAACCGGCTTCATAGGTCCATACTTTTTCCGGATCATAACTGGTAAAGGCTTCCGAGGTGGATGTCAGGCCGTTGAAGCCGCCGCTTTTAAAGCCCTGGGCCGCCGACACATAGGTCATGAGATCGGGATTCCATTGGTATTCGAGGCTGACCCGCGGCGAGAACGCCGTCCAATCATCGCTGTTTGTGGTGAGTGGAAGCAGGGTTGCGCCAGAAATCGGCGAATAATGAAACACCTCGCCATTCTTTTTTTCATAAGTGTAGCGCAGACCTGCCGTGATGCTCAACTCGTCTGTCAGCGAATATGTTCCCTGGCCATAGGCGGCATACGATTTATTCTTAATGGTGAGGTCGTATATAAAGCTAAGGTCAACGCCAAGCGCCTGAAGCGGGACGGCAATGTAATCGGTATAGGTCTGATGCGCGCTTTCCGTAAAATAGTAAAGGCCGGCAACCCAGGCCAGCCGGTCATTGAATGATGATCCTCCCACCTGAAATTCCTGCGAAAATTGGTCCTGATCGACGAATATGGTTTGCTCGACCAAATCTATAGGCGAGCCGTCAAAGTCGGTGCCATAGGTGCTTTCATTTTCCCGGTAGGATGTAATGGATTTTATATTGACCGGACCGGTATCCCAATCAATTGAAAGCGATGTCCCCCAATGATCGGAATCATTCCGGTTAGCGCCAGTGCTATAATTTGTGTAATAGCCATCCGTATGCCAGCGGTCGTCATAGGGTGGGGACGCAACAAGGTTCACCAGCTGGACCAATGGCGACTGCGCCGTCGTCATTTTGAATGGGGAGGCTTGTTCCCTTACCCGCGTGCCATCAACAGATACCAGAACTTCCAGATGCTCCGCAGGCATGAACAAAGCCGTTCCTCGTCCCGAGAGACTATTGGTATTGCCCATCTTCTGGCCATCGAAAAGACTGTGGCCATAGCCATCCTGATTGCGTGTGGACCCTGAAAGCTTTATCGCCAGCTTATCTTGGACCACAGGAACATTGAGATTGGCGAGACCATCGATACGATCGTACTGACCAGTCACGACTTTCAACTTTGCGCCCCAGTCAAAATTGGGCTTGGCCGAGACGACATTGATGGCGCCGCCAATGGTGTTTTTCCCGAAAAGTGTTCCTTGAGGGCCGCGCAGTACCTCTATTCGCTCCAGATCCATCATTTCAAGGTCAAGGCCTTGCATGCGTCCGAGGTAAACGCCGTCAATATAGACGCCTACGCCTGGATCATTGGTGATGGTCACATCTGTTTGGCCAATGCCGCGAATATAAATCAAGCTTGCGGATTTACCTGCCTGCCCTTGATTATCGATGGAAAGGCCAGGAGTATATTGCCCGATGTCCTTAAGACTGCTGAATGAACGCGCCTCCATATCCGTCGCAGTTATGGCGGTTACCGAGATTGGAACCTGCTGCAGGCTCTCCTCACGCTTTCGCGACGTTACAACGATTTCCTCAAGCGTAGCGCTTTTATAAGACTCCTCTTCCGCTGCCGCTTTTTGCGTGGTCGCCAATGCCGCCGTCGCCAAAGCCACACACGCTGTATTGCCTAGGAAAAATCCCAATTTCATCAGTCCCATTCTATCCTCCTGATTGTAACAGTAATTCCTAATTCATGATCGCGAATCTTACTTATCGAACGATCGATACGTAAATTTTCGAAAAAAATTGCGGCCTTCCCGGCTTTTCCCTTAATCGTAATTCGATAAGATGGTTACCGTGCAGGCCCGCGCGTCGCCTTGCAGGTCCGCCCCCATGCAATGGGCTAGCCCTACCCTGGCATCCTCAACCTGCCGAGCCTTCGCTTCTTTCCGTAATTGAGCAACAATTTCGACAATCTGGGCAACGCCGGTCGCCGCCAGCGGGTGACCGCGTCCGATCAACCCTCCCGATACATTGACCGGGATGCGTCCGCCAAGGCTTGTCGCCCCATCCGCCAATAATGCCGCACCCATGCCCGCGGGACAAAGTTCAAGCGCTTCATAATGCAAAATTTCCGCAATCGTAAACGGATCATGACATTCCACCAAGTCCAGGTCGTCTGGTCCCAACGCGGCCGCATCATAGGCATTCTGACAGCTTCTTCGATCGGTTTCCCACCTGATAAGGTCAATCGGATTATTATAAATGCCCGAATTCAGGACGACTGAATTAATCCGTATGGGTCTCTTGCCAGCAAGGGCCGAACTTGCCTTCGCCAAGACCAGCGCCGCCGCTCCGTCCGCCATTGGGCAGCACTGAAGCTTGGTCAAAGGATCCGCAATCATCGAGGAGCCCAGGACTTCTTCAACTGTAACCGGCGTTTGGAACAAGGCCAACGGGTTGGCCGCCGCATGCTTGCGGTTCTTGACAGTGACCTGCGCCAGTTCCTCCCGCGTCATATTAAATTCATACATGTACCGCTTCGCCCGCATAGCAAAGCTCGCCGGCGTCACCAAACCGAGCTTAGTTTCAATGTCAGTTTCGCTGGAATTAAGCAGACCCATTCCTGAGACGCACATCTTCTCGGCACCGACAACGATGGCGTACTCCGTCAGCCCCGATTTAATCGCATGGAAAGCAAGATAAAACGCCGTTGAGCCCGAAGCGCAGGCATTTTCAATATTAAGAATAGGGCCGCCCGCAACGCCAACCGACGCAAAAACACTCTGTCCTACAGTCGAGTCGCCAAATAGCCTACTACCCAGGACGTTGGCAAAATAACCGGTTTCAATAATACCGGGAGCAATATTAGCGTCCTTGATAGCCCGGTACGCCGCCTCAACTGCTAGGTCCGAAAGCGACATGTTATCATGCCGCGCGAACGGGAGGATCCCAGCGCCTATGACACAAACATCCGTCATGCCCGCGATCCCGCTGGTTTGGTATCATTTTTCATCAGTGTAAAATAGGGGCGCAAACATGCTTGCCCTGTTCCATCATGACCTAACGGCTTGACGGCCAGCACCACCGGATCCCCAATGACGCAATCATCAATAGAGCCGGGATCAATCAAGCCAAGAACGCGCAGTCCGCTGTGGGTAAGATCCACAAACCCCACGCCATAGGGTTGAGGCAGGCCGAATGGCGGCTTCGTGCGCACCGCCGTGAAACTGTATATTCTTCCCGAACCGCCGATTCTGGCTTCCTCAACCGCCCCAAGACAGCGGCGGCAATACCGGCTGCGAGGAAAGTGATAGCTATCGCAGGCGCAACAATACCCGCCTAGAAGGCTTGGCTCATCATTTTCCCCACTTACGGAATGAGTGAAGATGCCTGACCGGATCGGCGGGCATGATGTCTCAGGCGCAACTTCTGACGGTAGGTCGCTTACAAATTCAGCCGACATTTTTTTTCCTTTTTGATATATGGCCCCGATCCCATGTATCCGAAGTCACTCCTTCTTCACGCAGGCGATATTTTTGGATCCTCTGCGTTGGGGTCTTGGGAAGCTCATCCATGATCCTTACGTAGCGCGGCACCATGAAATAAGCCATGCGCTGTTCGCAGAACTGGATAAGTTCTTCAGGCGTTACGGTTTTTCCTTGCCTACAAGATAGGCATACCATGACCTCATCTTCCGCAAGATCCGACACCACGGCCACTGCCGCGGATTCAAGAACCGCCGGATGAGAGTTGATCGTTCTCTCTACTTCATAGGAGGAAATGTTCTCGCCGTTGCGACGCAGCGCATCTTTCTTGCGATCAATAAAATAATAGTAGCCATCTTGATCGCGCCGTAGGTAATCGCCGGTATGAAACCAAAGATCGCGCCAGGCTTCCACCGTCTTTTCCGGCATATTGTAGTATTCAAGCAGCATGGAATATGGTTTCTTTGAACGGATCAGAAGTTCCCCCGGCATGTCGACATCCACCTCGACGCCATCATCGTCCACCAGCTTTGTTTCATAATCAGGGTGGACGCGGCCACAATTCCCGGACCTGGGATCATCGATTGAATTCATCAGCGGCAGGCCGATTTCACTCATGCCATAACCCTCAATCAGCTTGACGCCAAATCGTTTTTGAAAGGGATCAAATAAATTTACGGGGCAGCCGCCGCCAAACATGATGCGTAAAGGATTATCGGCATCGTCCGGCCGTTCTTCCGCCTTGAGCAGAATCGGAATGATGCCCCCTATATAATTGAATTCAGTGCAACCGTACTGCCGTACATCGCTCCAGAAATTGGATGCCGAGAAACGCGGCGCCAGCACCATCCTGGCGCCGCTCAGCAGGGCTGGCATGGTTGACAGGAATTGCGCATTGCCATGAAAGAGCGGTAAGGCATTGTACAGGCAATCCGCTTCGGTGTAGCGGGCGGTCTTGACTATGGTTTCGGCAAGGTGAAGCGGATAGTTTTGCGGCAGAACCGCTCCTTTCGAGGGGCCAGTCGTACCTGATGTAAAGAGAATCGCCAATGGGTCCGACCATGTCACTTCAGGCGCATCGAACTTTCCGTCATTGCTTGTCAGCGCGTCATAGCTAATCCTGGGCAGCGACAGGGAGACGCCACTCTCATCCATGACGATTACCTTTTCAAGCTTGCTTAGATCCTTCAAGCAAAACGCCAACTCAGCAACATATAACGATTCAATTACTATCATACGGCAATCAGAGTGGTTGATCATATAAGCGAGAAGGTCTCCCTTATGCGCCGTATTCAAAGGCACTTCCACGGCGCCAAGTTTTGACAGGCCAAACCACAGGAAAAGATATTCGGGTCGGTTTTCAAGCATGATCGCAACCTTATCGCCCTTGGCAACGCCGAGGGCCTGGAGACCGGCAGCGACCCTGTTCGATTCCCGGTCTAAATCCTGAAATCCGAAAACTTGATCACAAAACCGGATAAAATCCCGATTGCCGTAACGATCAACTCTGTCCGCCAGAATTTGGTGAACAGTGCGGCTTCTCATATCCAACGGTTGAAGCGCCATCAAATCACCTCACATCGTCGCGGCTAACGTCATCGGTTGCGGCGCAACGCCCTTCTCAGGATACGGATAGGCTCCGTAATATTGCGTAATATCATTGGGCGGGGACAGTTTTTGCCAATCCGCCATGAATTCGTCATAAGGCCGGCCAATTTTCTTGCGCGCTTCCAGCACTTCTTGCCGACGAGACTGCGTGGCCGCCTCATCCAGTCGCAAAGCCTCTGCGTCATAGACCACGTGATATATGTTTTGCGCTGCCCAGGCCGTGATTCTGCCAAATTTCAAATCGCGCAGGACGGCTTCAGGATCGCGCTGAATGGCGTCACCATAGCCGCCACCGCCGCCAACAGACATATAATAAGTATCTCCATTATGAAGCGGCCTGACCAACATATTTACATCTTCAAATGCTCGTTCTCCCCGCTCGGGATTGGCGGCGTCATAAACCTCCGTCAAGTTGCGCGGCAGCGGCTCTTTATTGTCGTGCATCAGTTGGTCCATATTGCTGCCCTGAACAACCTGAATGAACGTCGGCGGTACGGCGTAGCCGCCAAAAAGTCCAAGGGTCATGGGAAAATGAGCGCCGGAACCGAATGCCCCCATGGCCAGTTCTGGAACATGGTGAACCATCATGGCAATCCCAACCCCGGCGCCGCCGCGATATTTTCCATGGCCAACGGAGCCGCTGAACAAATTGCGAGAAAGGTATAGGATTGGCCGGTCAGTTTCGGTTATTTCGACATCGGTGCAATCGCTAAGGGTGGCGAACCAAGCGCCCGCAACATCGGCGCCATCATGATCGGAGAGCGCACCGCCGCCGCCGCCATTTACCTCGGGCGTAACGTCCGCCACCGGTTCCCCATGCTGGTTCCGGCCGGCATAAATGGGGCAGCCAAACCCCATGTACCATGGCGCGGATGCCCGATCGGGGTTGCTGCTGTATACCATTTTGGCGCCGCAAAGAAACATGCCCAGCGAGAAACAGACCTGCACCACCGGGGCGAGGGATGTTGAAGTGTCGCCATGCGCATTAATGAAGCTGTCATCCGGAAATTTCCAATCCACGGCTTCCAGAAGGCCATTATTGGCCGGTAGATCATTAAAGAACCAACCACAGAAGTAGACCATGGCAAGGCCAATGATGCCTTGGAAAAAACAATTCATGGGCTTGCCCCCCATCATGGGAGAGCTGCCTGTCAAATCCAGGGTCAGCCGATCGCCTTTCTTAATGACCGCCAGATTTATTTTCACCAGGCCAGCTTCCGTGCCAATCATGTCAAGAAAGCGAGGCTGGCGGTAAACGCCGTCATTTAGAAGAGATACTTTCCTGCGGGCCGCCTCGCTCGTCACTTTGAGAACACGACGCAGAGAGCCTACGAAAAACTCCACTCCCTGTTCTTCGACAACCTCCAAGATACGACGTTGCGCTATGCGGGCCGCCGCCAAGCGCGCCTTAATATCCAGAATCATGGCTCTCGGATCGCGATTCATGGCCGCGAACATATTTAGAATATCTTCGCGCAGCGTATAATTCTCGCCCACCTTGATGGGTGGCGCAATAAGCCCTTCATCATATTTTGATTTGGCATTCTGAACGAATCCGCCAGGCTCGCTGCCGCCGCATTCCCCCGTATGCACCGCCGCGCCAACAAAGCAGATCAGCCGGCCATCGTAAAATACGGGGATAGCCAGACCCATGTCTGCCGCATGAACGCCGCCATAGAATGGGTCGTTGTAAAAAAATGAATCCCCATCGTTGACGCTGACCGCAGATTCGTTGAGCCAATGCTTAACGATATATTTGATCGGAATCTGTCCAAGAACCGCGTGATGGTAAATGCCCGTTGCGCAAATAGAAAGGTCTCCCTGGGCCGTGAAGATGCCAAAGGCGATGTCTCCTGCACGCATCGCCGTTGATGCGCCCAGTTTCATCGTCGTCTCCTTGCCCTCATGAGTTATCATTTGCATTTTGTGGCAAAAGATCTCGAAATCGATATCCGCGATAGCGCCTTGCGCCGCTGCTTCCTCAGGCGTCATGGGTTCAGGCCGCAGCCGCTGCACAACCTCATGGTCTCTATCATAGGTTTTTGCGCTCATAGCACTTTCTCCATGCGTCTGCCTTGGGCTTTGGTATTAAGCTGAACCCGTTCTACAATGCCATTGCGATGCATATCCATTGAGAACAGCCACCCCTTGGGCACAACAAAAGTGGTGTGGGGAGATTCTATAACCGCAGGGCCAGCAAGTTGGTTTCCCGGGCGTAACGCCGCCCAATCAAAAATATTCGTGTCGACATATCCATCCGCGGGATCCCAGTAGATGGGCCGCTGACCCTTCAAGGATTTGCGATCCGGCTGAATTTCATCCATTTTTTCCGCTGGCATATTTTTATCCGCGCCTATGACTTCTGCGGTTAGGCGGAAGCCTTCAATGCTGATGCCGCCTTGCGGGAATCCCGCCTCGGCCGAATAGGCCTCGGCATAGCGAACGATGAAGAGATCGCATAATTCACGATAGTCTTCGGCGCTTTTAAGCTCAAAGCGCGAAAAGGTGACTTTTGTGAGGTTGTATTGGCTGCCGCCGTACCGCATATCCAGATCGAGCGTGAATGAAATCTGGTTTTCTGAGTATCCCTCAAGACGCAGGTCTCGAACCGCCAGTTCTTTCAGTTCGCGCACCGGGCGGTTGAATGCTTCAATATCTTCCAGATACCTTTGATCCGTTCCGCGTAATATTTTCAGCGACAGGCTACGTTCCCAGATTTCCCTGATATTCATGATTGAGGCGCCAAAAGCCCCGTATACCGAGGAACTGAATGGAACAATAATTCTATTAACGCCGATATGCCCTGCAAAGTTGCAGGCATGCGCCGCGCCGGCGCCGCCGCAAGCATAAAGCGAGAATACGCGCGGATCGTGGCCCTTAAGCGCGACCTCGTTGAACGCTTCCTGCCCCATTTGAGCATCAACCAGGCGCCTGATGCGCCACGCCGCCTCCGCCACGGTAATGTCAAGCGGTCGCGCAATCTTCTCCTTTATGACATCAGTCGCGAGTTCGGGGTCCAGCGACATCTTGCCGCCGAGATAATTGTCTGGATTGTAAAACCCAAGCACCAAATCAGCGTCAGTTACGGTCGGCTCCTCCCCGCCTTGATTGTAGCAGGCGGGGCCTGGCATTGAGCCCGACGATCGCGGACCTACCTGAAGAGTATTGCCCATAATTTTATTGATCCAGGCAATGGATCCGCCCCCGGCTCCAATGGACTTCACTTCAATGGCCGGAATGTTTGTCCGCCAGCGGTCAATGACCGGAGCAAAGTCATGCGACCTCGTCTGTCCGTTGGCGATCACGCCAATGTCGAAAGATGTGCCTCCCATATCCGTGAAGATGATATTGCGGTCGCCAGTAATCCGACCCTGAAACACCGCGCCATACATTCCTGCTACAGGACCAGCGTTGTGAGTAAGAACGGCCCGCGTTCTTGACGCCTTCTTGGTTCCGCCGGTATTGTGGACCAATGTAATTGGGCGTCTAAAACCGCCATCTCGCAATTCATTACTAAGCTTGTTTAACTCATCCGCCATCAGCCCATGAATGTAGGCATTAACTACGGCCGTCATGGTGCGGGGGTATTCTCCTCCTTTTGCGGACACGTCAGATGACAATATGACAGGCAAGGATCCCAAATAATCCTCAGGATATTCCTCTTCTATAATCTCTTTGATCATGCGTTCGTGTTCGGGGTTTCTAAATGACCATAAAAGGCTTACGACAAATCCCATGGCGCCGCGATCGACAAGGGTCTGCACTTTTCTAAGAACATCTTCACGCGATAGAGGCATGACGACTTTGCCAGAGGAATCTATGCGCTCCCGGATGCCCACCACCATATCAGGCTGGATCAGGGGCTCAGGCTTTTGCACTCTGGCCTGATCGCGCATCTCGGTCAGGGAAGCGCCGTCTCCCCAGCTTCTGGCGCGGCCGATATATATAGTGTCTTCAAAACCTGCCGTCGTAATCAAGCCAAGTTTAGGGCCAGTCCGTTCAATAACCGCGTTTGTCCCGACCGTGGTTGAGTAGCGCACAGAGTCACACTCGGCAAGAAATGCCTCGAGTGGCTTGCCGTATAATCTGGCCAGCTCTTTAATTCCCTTCATGAAACCGACCGAAAGATCGTAATGCGTCGTTGGGGTCTTGCAAGCCAGGTTTTTCCCCCCTGCATCCGCAATAAAACAGTCGGTGAAGGTGCCGCCGATGTCTATGCCAATGTTAAATCCCAATTGACTCCTCCTGTCTCTTTTCCTCTAAGGAAATATTTCCAATATCGGTCAAAAAATTGCGGATATTCTCAATCTCTGCATCAGCCGCGATTTCTCCAAAACTTGTGATGAACAAAGCAGGATTATCGTTCCGATCTTTCATAAAATCTAAAGCGTCTGGCGCTATCCTGGCGAAATTATCCATATGCAGCGCAATTCCCAACCCCGCATTGACGTTCTCAAGATCATTAATGGGCGGTCTCGACTGGCATGATGTCCCGCCAAAAATATATAAATCCGCGTTAAGATGTGAAATTTCCAAGAGTTGCGCATACGCGAAATCTTCAGCATATATGCCAAGTTTTATGTTGTAATAGGACGCTACATTCTTAATCGCACTAATAATCCGGCGATAGTGGGAAATATTTGCGCATTCTGTAAGGTTTGCGCTTTCAAGCAGCAACAAAATATCTGGCCGCGTCTTAGAAAATGCCTCTGCTACCGATACTAACGCCGCCTTCAGCGTGCCCAATCCTTCGCGTGCGTTTTCCGCGCCATAAATCTGATTAGCAAGCGTCATCGGTCCAACCATGGCGGCTATACAGCCATGGGTGCCACGAATTATTTGAAATAGTCTATTTGCCGTTTCAACAGCGGTTCCAAGCCGGCCATGATGATTAAAATCTCCAGCCATGGAAACCGGTCTTCCGCCTATTTCCGGCCAATCGCCCCGCCATATGATGGGCGCTCCCATGGCCTCCGCCAGCAAAGTCGTGTCGGCGCCGACAATAACGCCATCAAGCTTCAAAAAACTGGCCATCTTTTGAAGGGATGCCGCCCAGCTCGCCGCATCAGCAGTCATTGCTTGGTAATTAGTACCGGCAATGCGCGCCGCCAGATGCTCCGCAAATGGAGCAACCACGTGCCGCCGCGCCCGGCCCGCAAGATACTCATCGAATACCTGCCTTGGCGTCGTCATTTACACACCATGCTTCGCATTAAGAGCGTCAATATCAAGTTCAATATCGTGGGTGAGCGGATGGCCTGGCGGAAGATATTCGTTTTCGACCATAATTCCGCAATTCGGGCAATAAAACTCAATCAGTCGGCAATACTTTTGGTCATGGGTGAAGCTGAACTTTTGCCCCGAAACCAGCGACGGATGAACCTCTTCAAGTTGCCGCTCCGCAATTAAAAGACCCTTCTTATAGTTCTCGCGAGCATCAATGATCGCTTGACTGCAATTATGGCAGCACCACATTACCTTGGTGAGATCAATGTCGAGATTCTCTGTGATCCTAACTTTCACGGCGGCGGTCTCCTTCCAACTTAGCGTTATTGTAGTCATCAATGGAAAGTCGCCATCCTCTTTGGACAAAGATTGTCGTTTGCTCCGATTCTACGATCGCTGGGCCCGTTAGAGTATGGCTGGAGAACAGCAAGTCACGGTCATAAACGGGAATGTCGATAGCTTTCTTCTCCCTTGCGTCATAGACAGACCTTTTTCCTTTGACGGCATTACCGACGGGAACGTCCGCTCGCGCCCTTAGAAAAGGGCTATATGGGCTTACCGGGGCCTGCGCCAGATAACCAAGGGTATCCACTTCAATATCATCCGCCGAAAGCCCCTTTATTTCCGCCGCATGCCGAAGAACTCCGGTGGTTCCGCTCTGCCGGAATACGTTCAAACTTACTGGAAGCAATGTTTGTTTATGGTTTTTCTTATCGCTGATCAGAAAATGTAGTTGAGAGGTCACATTGGCAAAATCGATCCCCTCGCCACGCATATCTCGCTGGGCCTCACTTTCCATGCCATCGATTGCCGCTTCAATACGTTTTATGCTATCGCCACTACCCAGCAGGACGCCCAGTCGGCGGTAATATATATGCCCAACATCGATAAGTGAGGAAGAAAATGCCGAGAAAACAGCAGAGAACGGCGTCAATATTGTTGCGTCAATTCCTGCCTCTTCGGCAATGGCGCATGCATGCAATCCACCGGCACCGCCATAGGCGATAATAATCGGCTCCTCGCCATCCCCCAAGCCGCGCGCAACAGAGGCGACCTCACGTCCCATGGCGCTATCAACCTTGGCTCGTATTGCAATGGCAGCGGCTTCTACAGTGAGGCCGAGAGGCGTAGCGATATTTTCGGTAATGCTTGAATATGCCTTCTCGCGGTCAAGCCGCATGGATCCGCCTAGGAAGTAAGCGGGGTCAAGAATGCCCAATACGAGATTGGCATCTGTAACGGTTGGCTCAGAACCGCCAAGTCCGAAACATACAGGACCGGGTAATGCCCCCGCCGACTGAGGGCCAACCTGCAATACGCCATCTATTACCCGCGCAATTGAACCGCCGCCAGCGCCAAACGCCGCAATCTCCATCATCGGCAGATTGCAAGCGAAGCCCTCCACATTCGGCCGCAACGCATAGCTTGGCTCGCCATCCTTTATCCAGGCGATGTCAAATGACGTCCCCCCCATATCGGTCGATATGAGACGGCTCTTATTATAAAGTTTACCGATCCACTGTACTCCAAGCAATCCAGCGGCTGGCCCGGAGTTGTATGTTTGAAATGCGCGTGTCTTCGCCACCCGCGCAACCGTGCCGTTATTATGGCCAATAAACAAAGTTTTGCGATACTGACGCTGCCGTAAATTTTCACCTGCCTGATACAGCAGCCGCGTTAATTTGGCGTGCACATAGGCGTTAAGAACCACCGTGTTGATCCGTTCCTCATTTCCGGAAAAAGGCGTCAGGTCGGATGCAAGAAAAACCGGAATTGATCCTAAGTAATCGCGAGGATATTCCGCTTTGATGATGCGGCGGACCTCGCGTTCATTGGCAGGGTTTATTTCCGAGTTTGAGAAGGAGACAACCAAGCAACGGGCCCCCGCATCAATCAAACTTTGGGCAGAGCGAAGGACGTCATCTGGCGTCGGGCTTATACGAACGACGCCGGCTTCATCCGTTTCCTCGGCAAGCTCAACCACCATATTGGGTTGCACCAGGGCGTGATTATCAGGCGCGCCGCACGCCGGCGTCGGATGACCGCTTCCCTTGGAGATCAGAAGCCCAATGCGCGTGCCGTCCCTTTGAATGATCGTATTGGTGCCTATTGTATTGGAAAAGCGAATGATATCGGTATCATAGAGAAGATCCTCATCGCTCAACCCAAAAGCCTTGGCGCCAGCCTTAATGCACTCGGAAAAGCAAATTGTAAGGTCGTGTGGCGTCGTCGGCACCTTGACCGTACGCACCTCGCCGCCCTGGCATAAGAATCCGTCCGTGAATGTCCCGCCAGTATCTATGTCGATAGAGAAGCCCATCACTATTTCCCCAATCGCTATGTTGTTTTTTTTCGTTTTCCGGTTTTAGATTTAATGGATTTTTTCCCGGCATTCTCCTGGTTAATTAACCCTCTTATGATGAAATCAATGAGAATGTCATGGACCTGATCGGAACCTATATCCATCTTCTCGTGCCGCCACCGAAGCTGCCACATTAGAACTGCGAAAATATTGTAAGCGTCGATCTTAAGATGACGGCAATGCAGCAATCCTAATTTATCGAGTTCCGTAAGCTGTGATAAATAAATATCCCGTATATCGGCTTGCAGCCGGCGATTTATTTCCATTCCATGATCCGAGAGCACATCTTCGTTCATGAAATAGATTTTTGCTTCTCTGCGGTGCCGGTCGGCAAATTCGAGGTGGGTTCTAAGTAGAAGTTTGAATTTTTCCAGGGGGTCCATGTCAAGCGCGCATATTCCACGCAACTTATCGGGCAACCCCTCGACCGAATAGCGAAGTATTTCAACCCACAAACCTTCCTTACTGCCGAAATAATGGTAAATATTGGAAATACTAACGCCCAAGGCATCTGCGATGCCGCGAATGGACGTTCCCTTAAACCCCCTCTCAACGAACAGGCTGACTGCCGTCTCCAGCAGTTTTTCTCTGGAATCTATTTTTTTCTTACTTTTTTTAATTTGATTCTTCACTCGTTGCCTCCAAACTTCCAGGTTCTATGGTCGCCATTTATACATCCAATCAGCAGCGCAGATGCACGCTTCCCGGTGCAAGCATGCCGACTAAAATGTATTGACACCTACACCCATTGATCATTGGCTTGCTAATGTTTTCAACTATCCTCTTCAAGTCGTTTAGGACGTGCGCCATTTTACTAATGGCATCCTTTAGTCAATGTCGTTGGTGCAAAGTGAAAGTCCCGAAGTGTAAAATTCGCACTCCCTCCATGTCAGCCGCCTGACAAAATCCGGAAATCGATAAGGACACTAGCAACCTAGTGATCCCTAGCGTCGTTTTAGTTTTTTTTAAGTTCGTTTGATCGGCTGACATCGGCAATGAAACGAACTTCACAACCGCGACACTAGCCACAGAGCCGATGATTGTCAATCATTACGTATCGAACGATCTATAAGTTATATAACATACTATATTAAAACGATAATTTTAAGAAAAAAGGATAATGGTCTAATGAATTTTATTCAGATTTATATATCGATCGATCGATATGTTATTTAATCTCAGCGCCTATTAAATTTCTTGCGAATAGCGCTATGTGTTGCTTCAATGTCAGCTCCTTGAGTGGGATTGCCATGAGTGATTTGTTATTACTTTCCAGGGTGAAGGCACGCCCGATGGAGACGTATTTCCTAATGTCAGTCTGAGCGATCGGCCAAGAGCCCCGAGCTTTATTACCCGATCCCCCGTAAAGAAAAAGCCCCGCGAGGGGGCCCCTTTGCCGGACCTTGGACCTCGCCACGCCGAGTCACCAGTCCGATAGTAGCATGGCGTAGACGTATGGTCCCTATTGCGAGTAATTTAATCATAATAAAACTCGTGTCCGGTAATGCGTGTTTCGCCGGCAACGGTTCGGCCCTCAATTTGACCGCTCACTTTCTTCCGTGCCGCTCGATTGCGCCGAAGTGTTGGCGGCGGCGCGTGATCACGATATCAGCAAGACGAGGACTTGGCGGTCAGATTTATACTCACTTGCCAGATCCACCCGCTTACCGACAGGATCGTCATTGACCACAATCAGGTGTAAATTATCAGAGAACCTCTCGCTTGCGCTGACAATCGGCCCTGATCCAGAATCTAAGCGGTTACCGGCACCGTGTAGTTGAGCACAAGCCGTCCGCCGTCTGGATAGATGGTCTGTCCCGTAAGATAGGAGGCATCATCGCTTGCCAGAAAAGCCACGATGCTTGCCACCTCTTCCGGTTTGCCGAATCGGCCAAGCGGCGTGCGCGAGAGAATAGCGTGGCAGCTCTTCTTGTTGGTCAATACCGCCTTTTTGGCCAATTCGGTCAGGATAGTACCCGGCCCTACCGCATTGACCCGGATATTATGGGGTGCCAGCGCCAGCGCCATCACTGCCGTCAGTTGCCTGACACCTCCCTTTGACACCACATAAGGAACCTGCCGGGGAATCGCCAGGATAGCATTGGCGGAAGACATGTTGATAATGGCGCCTTGAGTCTTGGCGGCTACCATTTGTCGGGCGACCGCTTGCCCGACCAGAAACATGGATTTAAGATTAGTGGCAAGCACGCGGTCGAAATCATCTTCGGTAAGTTCGAGGAAATCCGCGTCGTGAGTTATTCCGGCATTGTTGACCAGTATATGGATGCCGCCGAAATGGGTATGGGCAGCCTGCGCCAGACACTCTGCTTCCTGCTTCTTTGTCACGTCGGCTTGGTGGAAGGCCACAGCGAGCCCTTTCTGGGCAAGGGCGTCCGCTGCGGCGCGTCCGCGTTCGAAATTGATGTCAGAGAGGACGACCTTTGCCCCTTCCTTTGCCAAGCGCTCAACGCAGGCAAGGCCTAAGCCTTGCGCCGCTCCGGTTACGATGGCTACGCTGTTTTTCAATTTCATCGATTGATCCCTTCTTGCTAAATCTCGCGGCAGCGGTAGCGAGCAATCATTATTTGCTGCGTCCTGCCATGGCCGCTTCGCGTATCTGCGTCAGCGTAGTGCGGGTGGTGATGGCCTCCGGGTCAGTTTGTATCTCGATCAGGGCGGGCCTGCCGCAGGCCCTGGCCTCTGCAAGCGCCGGAGCGAATTCTGCAGTTTCGCGCACCACCGCGCCGAAGGCGCCGAAAGAGCGCGCAAGAGCAGCAAAATCAGGATTCATCAGGCTCGTAGCGATGACCCTCCCGGGGTGCTTGCATTCCTGGTGCATCCGAATGGTGCCGAACAAATTATTATTGAATACCAGGCAGGTGAAGGCCACATTATATTGCACCGCGGTCGCCAATTCCTGACCCGTCATCAGGAACCCGCCATCGCCGACAAAACACAATACATCCCGCTCGGGTAGCGTAATCTTGGCGGAAATTGCCGCCGGAACGCCATATCCCATGGCGCCGCAGGTGGGACCGATAAAAGAACGAAAGCGAGAAAATCGAATATATCTATTCAGCCAAGTTGCGAAATTTCCGCCATCGCAGGCGATGAGAGTGTTATGCGTCATCCGGTCTTGTATCTCCTGCATGATCCGGGCAAGATTGACTTTTCCCGGCGTCGGATCTGGCATGAGTGTTTTTTCAAAATTCTTATGCGCCTGACGTGTCCATTTTTTCCATGTCATGGTCCCATGATAGGATAGACCGGCGCAAGCACTGGCAAATTCGTCGGGACCGGCGTTGATCAATAGTTCTCCTTGATAAACACGTCCCAACTCTTCCGGATCGGGATGAACGTGCACCAGCTTCTGACGTGGACATGGCGGTTGAACGAGGGTGTAATTTTCAGTAGAGAATTCACCTAGCCTGGTGCCGACTGCGATGAGAAGATCTGAGCACGCAATCAGTTCGGCTATCCTTCTGTCCATGCCCAGACTGCTTTGCCCGGCAAAGTTGCCGTGAAAATTATCAAAGAGATCCTGGCAACGGAAGGTGGTAACGACGGGAAGATCATAGATTTCCGCGAAGCGTCGTATGTTGTCGACGCCCTCGGCGCTCCAACCACCGCCACCCAACATTAAAAGCGGCCTATAGGATTTCTGCAATAGCTCGCGTAACCGCCGTAGGTGTGCTGGATTGGGAAATGCCTTAACAATCTGGTACGGACTGACCTCACCGGCTGTGCAGGTTTCATCGCAAAGGTCCTCCGGCAAGCCGATGACCACCGGTCCCGGGCGGCCAGCCACGGCGGTATGGAAGGCTCTGCTGACCAGTTCCGGGATGCGGCGAGGATCCTCGACGATGAGGACATCCTTGGCCATGCCGGAGAACATAGAACGCAGATCTATTTCCTGCACTGCCTCGCGGCCCTCTGCGGCGCGCTCCACCAGGCCGACGAAAAGTATGAGCGGCGTTGAGTCCTGCTTTGCTGCATGACAGCCTATCATAGCATGGGTAGCGCCCGGCCCTCTGGAAACGAAGCAAATTCCCGGCCGCCCGGTGATTTTACCATAAGCCTCCGCCATATGGCAGGCACCCATTTCGGCCCTTGTAGTCGTCAAAAGGATTTTGTCCGCTGCCTCATAGAGTGCATCCAATACACCCAGATAGCTTTCGCCTGGCACGCAAAACGCATGCGTCACACCGTGGCGGATGAGTTGCCGAACGACATGCTGCCCACCGGTCAGCTTCTTGGGAGCGGTCATTTCAAGCATTTCCTGAGTACGTCATTGTCTGCCGGCGTGGGGCGGCGTCATCGCAAATGGAGGCGTCCCGCCTTCACAGTTAATAAGGAAGCATATTGGAATCAAATACAAAACTCCGGCCATGGGTTGTGACGTTTCCTATATGCCATGAAGGTGTAAAATCGGGTAAGATCTGCAATGTCTTGAGGGCACGCGGCTTTTGTCCCATAAAAGCGTTGATGACGGAAGAAGAACGGTGGCCAGACAATAATACCGCTTGCAAGCGAGGTTAAAGCTGGAATGGAGATAAAGAACAGAATGGCGGCCGATATCGGCGGCACATTTACCGATCTGGTGTTGGAATGCGGTAATAAGCGTTTCACACATAAGATTTTAACGACGCCGGCCGCGCCCGAGCGTGCGGTGATAGAAGGGATCAAGGTGTTGATCGGCAAGGCTGAGATCACGCCGGATCAAGTCGACGTCTTCATCCATGGCACAACGCTAGCCACCAACGCCATCCTTGAGCGCAAGGGCGCTGCAACCGCTCTGGTGGCAACGCGGGGCTTTCGTGACATACTGGAGATCGGCGATGAAGGCCGCTATGACCAGTATGATATTTTTCTTGAGAAGCCGAAGCCTATCGTTCCCCGCCACCTGAGATTTACCGTACCTGAGCGACTTACGTCACGCGGGGAAATTATCCTTCCGATCGATGAGGCTGCCGTAATGGCGATCATCCCTGCATTACGCCAGCAGAACATTAAAAGTATCGCCATTGCCCTGCTCCACAGCTACGCCAACGATATCCATGAGAAGCGAATAAAAGATATTCTTAAAAATTCGCTGCCTGATTTATATATTACCCTGTCGTCGGAAGTCTGTCCCGAAATCAGAGAGTATGAACGGACATCCACGGCATGCGCCAACGCGTACGTGCAGCCGGTTATGGCGGGTTATCTGGGGCGGCTGGCAGTGGAGCTTGAGAAGAGAGGGTTTTCCTGTCCGCTTTATCTCATGTCGTCAGGCGGCGGTCTGACCACGCTTGAGGCGGCGCAACGCTTCCCTATTCGCTTGGTGGAAAGCGGCCCGGCGGGCGGCGCGATATTCGCCAGCCACATTGCCAAGCAACACGGCATTGACAAGCTGCTCTCGTTTGACATGGGCGGCACCACCGCCAAAGTCTGTTTGATTGAAAATGGTAAACCCGAAACATCGCGCAGTTTTGAAGTGGATCGAACGGCCAGATTCGTCAAGGGAAGCGGGCTACCATTGCGCATTCCAGTGATTGAAATGGTGGAGATCGGCGCTGGCGGCGGATCCCTTGCTAAGATCGATATCATGAAGCGGATTGCGGTGGGGCCGGAGAGCGCCGGGTCTGTGCCTGGTCCCGCATGCTATCCTAATGGCGGCGATCGGCCGGCAGTAACCGATGCAAACCTCATTCTAGGTCGCCTCGACCCGAATAGATTCGCGGGCGGATCCATCAGACTTAATCCCGATAATGCCAATCGTGCCTTGGAACGCCATATCGGCATGAAAATCGGCGCTGATGTGGTGACGGCTGCATTCGGCGTGTGTGAGATCGTCGAGGAAAACATGTCCAACGCCGTACGCGTTCATACCGTAGAACGCGGCAAGGCGATGGAAGATCACACCATGATGGCTTTTGGCGGCGGAGCGCCGCTGCATGCGGTGCGCATGGGGGAGAAGCTTGGTGTAGATACCATCATCATTCCGCCCAATGCCGGTGTCGGGTCGGCGGTGGGTTTTCTGCGCGCTCCCGTGTCGTATGAGGTGGTGCGTAGTAAGTTTACCCTGCTGGATTCTTTTGATGCGGGCCAGATTAACGCGCTTATCGCTGATATGGAGAAGGAAGCCACTGACATCGTCTCTCCCGGCGCGCTTAATAAGGCGCTTGTTTCCCGCCGCGGCGCCTATATGCGCTATGTCGGGCAGGGTCATGAAATCATGGCGCCATTGCCGGAGCGACCGCTAGTGCCGGATGACTGCGCCACCATAAGAACCGCTTTTGAACGCGAATATCAACGGTTATTCAGCCGCACGCTGGACGCTGCCGGGATCGAGATCATGACTTGGACGGTTACGGTCTCCGCAGCGGCGGCGGAACCGGCGATCACGCCGCAGATGTCCGCCGCGACTTATCGAGCATCGCCTTGCGGCGAGCATGAGATATTTGATCACCAAACGGCCTCAACCATCAAGGTGGCTGTTTATAACCGCTGCGATCTGCGGCCCGGAGCAACATGCTCCGGCCCCTGTCTTATCGTTGAAGATGAAACTACCACCTTTGTCAGCGCTTCCTACCGCGCTAGCATAAATGAGCATTATTGCATCGTCCTAAAGCGGCTGGGTGACTCGCGGGCAGATTGACGGGAGTTTCTTTCGATGAACAAGAAAAATTTGGGAAGCATCCATCTCCAAGTGATGTGGAATCGCCTGCTGGCGGTTGTGGAAGAACAGGCGCAGGCCCTGCTGCGAACTGCGTTCAGCCCCATTGTCCGCGAATGCGGCGACCTTTCCGCCGGCATCTTTGACACCAAAGGCCGCATGCTTGCCCAGGCTGTGACGGGAACGCCCGGTCATGTCAACTCCATGGCGGAGTCGGTAAAGCATTTTATCAAAGAATTTCCCATTCCCGACATGCGTGAGGGAGATGCCTATGTTACCAACGATCCATGGCGCGGTACCGGCCATCTGAATGATCTGGTGGTGACTACGCCTGCTTTCAGAAATGGCAGGGTGGTGGCGCTGTTTTCCTGCACCAGCCATCTGACCGATATCGGCGGATTGGGTTTTGGCCCCATGGGCAGGGATGTTTTCATGGAGGGGCTATCGGTTCCCTTCCTGAAAATACTTGACCAAGGCAGATGGAACGAAACGCTGCTGGCGGTGCTGCGGGCGAATACGCGCCTGCCGGTCGAGCTTGAAGGCGATCTGAACTCGCTGATTAGCTGCAACCGGACAGGCTGCGAGCGAGCCTTCGCCATGATGGATGAGTTTGGCCTTGATGTCCTTGATGATCTTGCGGATACAATCATTGATAATTCCCAAACAGCCGTCTTGTCAGCGATCCGCAAGCTTCCCGCTGGCGCCTACGAGAACTCCATGGTTATCGATGGTTATGAAAAAGAGCTGGTTCTTAAGGCCGCGATTACCATCAATGATGATGGCGTAACCGTCGACTACAGCGGCACATCGGGGCCTAGCGAGTATGGGATTAACGTGCCCATGTCCTATACCAGCGCTTACACCTGTTTCGCCTTGCGCTGCGTGCTGGCGCCTGAAGTGGCCAATAATGCCGGGTCTTTAGCACCGATCAAGGTTACAGCTCCTAAGGATTGCCTGCTGAACGCCCAGCGTCCGGCACCGGTCTCCTCCCGACATGTGATCGGCCAGATGCTGCCGGATGTAATTTTTGGCTGTCTGCGGCAAATCATTCCCGAGCGCGTGCCGGCGGAAGGAGCCTCCTGCTTATGGCTGATGAACTTTCGCCAGCCGTCCAAAGGCGGCAACCCCGGCTTCGCGCTAACCGCCGTGACCAATGGCGGCGCCGGCGCGCGGCCGGGCAAGGACGGGCTGTCGGCGACCGCTTATCCAAGCGGCGTGCGCGGCACGCCGGTCGAGATCATAGAGGCCTTAACACCACTGCTTTTCTGGCGGAAAGAGCTGCGGAAAGGCTCCGGCGGCGCAGGGCAATGGCGAGGCGGCCACGGCCTTAGCATCGAGATCGAGAACCGCGACGACAGGGATGTGGAACTGCTCAGCGCTTTCGATCGCGTGATACACCCCGCGCGAGGGTGCAGCGGCGGCGGCGACGGCGCCAAGGGCGCCTTGTGGCTGCGCTCGAACCGGCCGATCAAGCCCAAAGGGCTGGGCATCATCGCGCCGGGCGACGTGCTGATTGTCAACACGCCGGGCGGCGGCGGCATCGGGAGCCCTAACAGACGCGACAAGAAATTGATCGAGAAGGATGCTTTGGATGATCTTGCCTGACGGCGGTCCAGGCGTTATGTTCTCCTCCACACACGTTGAGCTTCTATATGTCGAGCTATTCTCCGATAAATGCCCTGACCCGCGGACTGGAAGTCTTAAAGGCCATCAATGAACTGGGACAGGCGAGCGTGGGAGACATTTACCGACTGACGAATCTTCCAAAGCCTACCATTGTACGAATTCTTGAAACACTGCTGGCCTCCGGCTATATTGCCCAATCAGCAGACGACGATGCATACTGGCCGGCAGCGAAAGTTCTGCGGCTATCCTCAGGATTTATCGAGGCGCGAGAAATCACTCGCGTCGTGGCGCCGCATATTGATAGTTTTCGCGCCAAGGTTACCTGGCCCTCGGATATCGCGATCTTTAATGACAATGAAATGGTTATTATCAATACGAGCCGCAAGCCCGGAACGCTTTCCGTCAATCGCACGGTCGGATCAAGAGTTCCGCTGCTTCTGACCGCCCTGGGACGCGC
Source organism: Pseudomonadota bacterium (assembly GCA_003577275.1). Taxonomy (GTDB): domain Bacteria; phylum Pseudomonadota; class Alphaproteobacteria; order Sphingomonadales; family Govanellaceae; genus PRO5. Next base: position 628,238 of record QEVO01000001.1, on the reverse strand, counting down.
CTATTGCGCTTTCATTCCGGAAGCGGCGCGTAACCGGATTATCGCCTCCATCGCCAAAGGAAATTACCCGGACAGCAGGATTGCCCGCCGGCCTAAGACGCTTGAAGATATATTCCGGCAAGCACGCCGGCGCGGATATGCAGTAAGCGATTGCGAGAATACCCAGACCATACGGGCCATCGGCGTTCCCATTCTAAGACAGGGGATTGCCGTAGGCGCGTTCAACATCATGGTCGTCAGCAATGCGTTGTCGCTATCAAAACTGGAACGGGCATACGCTGGCGAAATGGTACAGATCGGCGAAAAGGTGGCCGCCGCCTTATCATAATTATAAGTATGTTGTTTTAACTGCTGGCAATGCCGCAAATAACGCCGTCAGCAACCAAAGCATTGATTTCGGCATCGCTGTAGCCATGCTGGAGAAGAATCTGCCTGCCATTTTGTCCCAGCTCAGGCGGTGGACATACAAGTCCCACGCCTTTGCTGCGGCTGAATTTCACTGGGCTTGCAACGCCGCGATACCAATCTTCCTCGATAGCCATGTTGCGAAACCGGGTGTGCGCGTGGGTGAAAGCCTCATCAACGGATGCTACCGGTCCGGCCGCAAGTCCCAGGCTCAATAATTGCCGGCATAAAGCATGGCCATCGTACTGGGATAGTACATTCTCCAGAATTTCACGAAGCGGCTGCTTATTCCTTACCCGATCGGCATTGCTGCGAAAGCGCTCATCCTCCGCCAGGTGCGGATGCTGCAATTCCGCACACAGCCGCTGAAATGCCCGGTCGTTGCCAATTCCCAGAAAAATTTCGCATGTCCGTGTGGGAAATTTATCATAGGGGCTGATGTTGGGATGGGCGTTGCCGGTGCTGACCGGGCGCTCCCCCGAAAGCAGGTAATTGGCCAGATAAGGATGAAGAATGGCGAGCGCTGAATCGTAAAGCGTCATATCGATGAACTGGCCAAGGCCGGATCTGCTGCGCTCTACAAGGCCCATGACAATGGCGATAGCCGTATATAGGCCACTTGCAATGTCGACAATCGGAATGCCAAGCCTCACGCCTCTGGCCTGAGGATCGCCATTGACGGACATAAGACCGCACATGGCCTGTAGAATGGCGTCGTATCCTGGAAATCCACCCAGCGGACCCTCCGCACCGAACCCGGAAATCCGGCAGTAGATCAGGCTGGGGAAGCGGTCGCTAAGCTGGCCATACCCGAGCCCCCATTTTTCCATCGTTCCCGGCTTGAAGTTCTCAAGCAGCACATCGGCGCCGTCGAGCAGCCTTACCAGAGCGTCACGCCCCGGCTGGCGGCTCAAATCGACGCCGATGGAGCGTTTGTTGCGATTAACGCCGATGAAATAGGATGCCATGCCGTGCTTGAACGGGGGCCCCCAACGCCGCACCTCATCGCCATCCGGCGACTCAACCTTGATAACGTCGGCGCCATGATCAGCAAGAATCTGCGTGCAAAAAGGCCCGCTCAGCACGCGGCTCAAGTCAACGATCTTTACGCCATGCAGCGCACCATGGTTCTGGGCCGCCATCGCGGGTTCTCCTAGTAGGATTTCGGCAGATTGAGTACCTTCTCCGCCACGTAGCTGAGGGCAAGCTCCATGCTTATGGGGGCAAGCCGCGGTATCATCACCTCGCGCATTAGTCTTTCCACGTGATATTCCTTGGCGTATCCCATACCGCCATGGGTCATGACGGCGCGCGTGGCGGCCTTAAATCCGGCTTCTGCGGCAAGATACTTGGCGGCGTTCGCCAACGCTCCGCAGGGCAGTCCTTGGTCGTAGGCGGCGGCCGCCCGCATGCACATCAGATAGGCGGCCTCCAGTTCTACCCAGTTGATGGCAAGGGGGTGCTGGATGGCCTGATTCATGCCTATGGGCCGGCCGAAGACAATTCGCTCTCTCGCGTAGCGCGCGGCTCTGTCGAGCGCGTTACGGCCAACGCCGATCGCCTCGGCAGCGATCAGGATGCGTTCAGGATTCAGGCCATGCAATATATATCTGAATCCTTTTCCTTCCTCGCCAATCAGATGGCTCTTGGGCACCGGAAGCTCGTCAATGAACGTCATATTTGAATCGACTGCCTTGCGGCCCATTTTGTCGATTTCGCGGGTTTCTATATACTGCCGGTCAAGGTCCGTATAAAACAGCGAGATGCCGTCCGTCGGACGTGCGCATTCAGCACGCGGCGTGGTGCGCGCCAGGATGATTATCTTGTTGGCTCTTTTGGCGCAGGATGTCCATAGCTTGCGGCCGCTAATCACATAATGATCGCCCTGTTGCAGGGCAACTGTCTTAATATTGGTGGAATCAAGCCCCGCGTCCGGCTCGGTAACGCCAAAGCAGCAGCGATCCTCGCCAGCAATGAGCGGCGGCAGCCAGGCTTTCTTCTGCTCATCGCTACCGAAGACAACGATGGGGTGCGGACCAAACATGTTGATATGAATGGCTGATGCAGCGGCCATCGCGCCGGCGGTATTGGCGACCGTAGACATCATCAGAGCTGCATCCGTTATGCCGAGACCGGCGCCGCCGTATGCTTCCGGCATAGCAATGCCGATCCATCCCGCCTCCACGATCTTGCGATAGAAAGCTTCCGGAAAGTCGCCGGTGCGATCCAGCGTCAACCAGTAATCGTCGTCAAAATCTTCCATCAACGCTGAAATGTTGCAGACAATGGCTTGTTGGTCGGCGGAAAGGTCGAAGTTCATAACGGCTCATCCTTGAACCACAATTGCGTATGGGAACATCATCTGGTATGATTTTGAAATGGTATTTCAGAAAAATATGGCAAAAAATCAAACAATCGCAAGCGCAATGTGCGCGGCTATAGAAGAAATTGCGGCATATGTAAAAAATATGGTATATGCTGCCGGTAAATTGGCAGGTGCGAGACAAAGAAGAGGCATAAGCCAATGCGTTTTGCAGAAGCAGATAGCCGGCGGCCCGATAAATCGCTCTATGTTTTGATGGAAAAGACATAGGATGCGCGGCAAAGGGTCTGACGGCTGAGGCGGATGGGGGCTTACGTGAAGGTCAAACTTTCGCTTATCCAAACATTTTTTCATGTCGCTCATGAAGGTTCTTTCTCCGCCGCAGCGCGCGACCTCAACATATCCTATCAATCGGTATCCAATCATATCCGGCGTTTGGAAACGGACCTTGGTTACAGGCTCGTTAAATCGAAAAAAGGAATAAAGCGGATTGAGCTAACCGACCAGGGTCTGGCGATCTACAATCTTATTCGCCCGGAGCTTCAATCCATGCTGGATCGATTGTCAGCCGTACTGACGGCTGAGCGGCCTTTGCTTCGTGTAGGCCTTCCTTCGGCAATCTTTATTTATCTTTTCCCGAAGGTTCTGCTGCGTTTGCGCGATCGTTTCCCTAACATGGAAATCCAGACCATTGAGCGCGACACGATGCTTCCCGATCTCATCATGGGTGGTAAGCTTGACGTCTCGGTAGGCGAGGTTTTTTTTGGCAATCCGGCCGTGCCCCAACGGGTGATCGGCGGATACAGGCTCAGTCTGATCTACCCCAAGGGCTGGCCGGCGCCGCCGTCGCCGGAGGATGTCCCAGCGTGGGCAAAGGATAAGCCATTCGTTACCTACGAGCCTGGCCAGGTAGTGCGCAACATCGCTACGGATTTTCTTATGACCGCCGGTGAGGAACCGAAGGTTGCAGTTTCAACATCGGGTGTCCGCAGCGTTCTGCAGTGCGTCAATAATGGGCTGGGTTTTTCCATCATTCCTAGCTGGTGCATTGATCCTGGAACCACCAATCTGGAAACCATGGTCATGGACAACATACCGAAGGTAATGATCTACTTCGGCCACTCCCAATATTTATCCCACAGCCCCTACATTAAGGAGCTATTCCTAGCTTGCCAGGATCTAATTACACCCCGCCTGACATAAAGGGGTTGCTGAAAAACACTCGACCGGGCATTGCAATGAGGCCGCCCGCAAGGACGATAGAGGGGTTTTCAGTGGCCTGCTGAGGTCCGTTGGCATTCATTGCATAGCCGCGGTTTGAGACTCGCGCTTACTCTTGCGCTTAGAGTATCCTACAAATACGCCCCCAATTTTTCTCTTCCTTTTTGCATTGCCTTGCAGTGACGGCCACCTGCATGCTGTACCCTGATGGGTGCCATTCCGATCATATTTACCTCGGCGCCAAGAATAACCACAATTACATTAGGGGAGTTTCTCATGTCAAAACTCGCAGGGAGTACAAATGTTGATATATCGTGGATGACACGGCAGCGTCTTATTCGGCCTTTATTGGGCGTGTTGTTGTCAAGCACCGCTCTTGTCAGCCAAGTAGGGGCGGCAACCAATGCGCCGCCGGCAGAAGACGGGAATGTGGTCGAAGAGGTTATCGTAACTGGCACCCGTCGTGAAGTCAGATCGCCGACGGATATGCCGTCGCCCGTTGATATCATTTCAGCGGACACATTTACGCAGCAAGGGTTCTCGGATGTTTCCGATATGATGCGCACCATGGTGCCATCGTTCTTCGTGGGCGCGCATCCCATTAGCGGTACCTCGACCACCGTCCGGCCGGCGACCTTGAGAGGGCTCTCTCCTGACCACACTCTCGTGCTTGTCAATGGCAAGCGTCGCCATCGCGGTCCGGATATTCCGACGTTTGCCGGCGGCATCGCCGATGGTTCGCAAGGGCCTGATATTTCCTCGATCCCTAGCATTGCCCTCAAGCAGATCGAGGTGCTGCGCGATGGCGCCGCCGCGCAATACGGGTCAGACGCCATTGCAGGCGTGATCAATTTCATTTTGAATGATGCTGCCGAAGGCGGCGTCATCGAAGGCAAGCTCGGCAGCACTTACGAGGGGGATGGCGATACCTACCAGGTCTCTGGCACATACGGTCTGCCACTGGGGGATATAGGATTTGTCCGCTTCAGCGGGGAATTCCAAGAGGCAGATCGGACGAACCGGGCCGTTCAGCGGGCTGACGCCGCCGCTTTGATCGCCGCCGGCAACATCTTTGTCGAAGATCCGGCGCAACAGTACGGCTCACCTAAACTTGAAGACGACCTGAAAACCATGGTGAATTTGGCGTTAGACGCTGGCGACGGGCGGGAATTCTATGCTTTCGGCGGCTATTCCAAGCGTCGCACCGAGAGCGATTTTTTCTATCGCAATCCTACTGAGCGGCCGGGAGTTTATACCGATACGGAAGGAGAAGGCAGGCGCTACCTGATTGGCGATATGACGCCCAACGACGGCATGAACTGCGACGGCGGCATAGATTTCGGTGGCACCGGCGTAGTGAATGATCCTATTCTAGTGGGGGTGCCCGATGCCCAGGCGCGCCTTGATGCCGTGTTGCCAGACCCCAACTGCTTTTCAATACTTGAACTTTTCCCCGGCGGGTATACACCCAACTTTGGCGGCAATCTAAAAGATTTATGGGGCTCCATGGGCCTTCGGGGCGAAATGGAAAACGGACTGCGCTATGATGTTAGCATCTATGCCGGCCGTAACTCCATTAATTTCGATATGGAGGACGTAACGGCGCCTAGTCTGGGCGCGTTAATGCCTACGGTGTTCGATGACTTAGGCGCCAGAAGCCAGAGCGAGCGGAACGTCAACATTGACTTGTCCTATCCTCTGCCTGTTGCCTGGCTGGCATCGCCCCTTAACATCGCCGGAGGCTTTGAGTGGCGCCGGGAGAAGTATAGCGTTCGTTCGGGTCAACCGGAGTCGTGGGAGGCCGGCATTCTCACGGATCAAGGTTTTGCCGTTGGTCAAGAGGCGTTCCCTGGGTTTGCCCCGAATATCTCCGGCTCCTGGGATCGCAGCAACATCGCCTTCTATCTCGATCTTGAGACGGATGTGACGAAATCCCTCGTCCTCGGCGGTGCCGTGCGATACGAAGATTTTTCCGACTTCGGCTCCGAGACCACTTTCAAAGTATCTGGCCTATATAAGGTGACCAACGCCATCGGTCTGCGGTCTACATATGCGACGGGCTTTCATGCCCCTACCCCAGGCCAGCAGAATTTCAGTACTCTAACCTCCGTTGCCAATGAGGATGGTACACTCAGTGAAACGGGCATAATTCCCTCTACAAACCCCATTGCCATGAGCAAGGGCGGCAAGCAATTGGATCCCGAAACCTCAGACAGCTTCAGTGTAGGATTTGTGTTTGACACGGAGAGACTTAGCGTTACCGTCGATTATTATCACATTAAGATGAAGGATCGTCTTACTCAATCGGCAACTCAAAGCCTGACGGACGAAGAGCGCGACGCTTTGGTTGCGGCCGGTTTTGGAGGCGCGTCGGTCATCAGTAGCTTCCGCTTCTTTACCAACGATTTCGACTCCAAGACCCAAGGCGTCGATATCGTAGCAACTGCGCCTCTTAGAGTCACCTCTACGGGGGATACTTCGGTAAGCCTCGCCGTTAACTGGACAAAGACCGAAGTTACGTCCTTCGACCCGACGGACCCCGATGAGTTGCTCAGCGCGGCTCGGGTATTGCAGCTAGAGAAAAATAATCCGAAATGGCGAGGATATATCATGGCGAACCATGCCGAGAAAAGCTGGCGCGTCATGGCTAGGGTGAACTACTTCGGGTCTTACACCGAGGCTCACGTTCATTCCAGCGCCTTACTTATCGAAGCCGGTTCGGAAATAACTGTGGATCTGGAGGTGGGGGTACGCCTGATGGAAAACGTTGAAATGGTGGTCGGCGCTCAGAACTTGTTTAACAATTTTCCTGATCGGAATCCCTGGGATTTCATCGTCGGATCCAAATACCCAACCACGGCCCCCCACGGCATTGATGGCGGCTTCTATTACGGTAAGCTTAGGTATAATTTCTGATACTGCTATTAAGGAGCAACAGGGAAAGGGTGGTATATCCACCCTTTCCTTTGTGGTCTAGGATAGTCGCGGAAATGCCGGGGCCGATAGGATAGGAAACACTTTAAGGTGCCATTATGCTGTTGACGTATATCATATTCGCTATCACCATCATATTTTGCCTGGTTTTTCTGCTGGTATCGTTCAAGGTCAAGGAATCCGCCTCAAGCAGTTTCGCCATGTATGCCATCGGCGGCGGTTCCTTGCCATTTTTTCTTATATTATTCAGCGATATAGCTACCATTATGGGGGCCGGCAACTTTATCGGCCATGCCACTGAAGGGTTTAAGGAAGGCATCAGTCATATCGCGTTTGTGTTCGGCGAGCAGGGATCAAAGATCGTTTTTGCCCTATTGTTTGCAGGGTTAGCAGGGCGTTTCTCCTATATCACCATCTCAGAAATGATGTATGACCTTCTCCACCGCGATAAGATCGCCAGAGCGATTTCCGGCGTATTGACCTGCATTATCCTGGTTGCCTGGCTGGGCGGCCAGGCGATGGGTCTTGGCTATATTTTCCAGCAATTTACCAACATGAGCCCAGTGCCCGTTATAATATTTTTCAATGTCGTGTTTATCGTCTACACCTATCTGGGCGGCATTCTATCGGTCGTCTGGACTGATCTGATCCAAGGAATAATGATCGTCATTTTTGGGGCAATTTTCTATTATTTTGCCTTCTCTCCGATCGAATGGAGCCTGCCCGTTCTTTCGGAGAAGCTGAGCGCAACCGCCGGCCCCGAGTTCATGAGTTTTAGCCACGTATCGGTGATTGATCTTGCTGAAAAATTCCTCATCGGGCTGTTTGGCGTATTGTCGGCGCAAATCTACTGGCAGCGGTGCTTTGCAGCAAAAGACGGCGCAACCGCGCAAAGGGCAATGCTGGTAAGCGGCATTCTGGTGGTCGTCATGGTCAGCCTGACCACCTTGGTCGGGATGACCATTAGGACGCTGCATCCCGGCGTCGATCCTACCCTTGCCATGCCGTGGTATATCATGAATTACATGCCGCTCCTGGTAACGGCCATGGTTTTTGCTCTGGTGCTCGCCGCGGCGATGTCGTCGGCGGATTCGCTGCTGAACTCCACGGCTGTCATCATCGTCAACGACCTTATTTATCCGTTCAGACCCGCATTGACGGATCAGCAACTCATCATCATCGCCAAAAGGGTAACGCTTTTGGTAGGCGTTCTCGGTTGCGCCATCGCCCTTTATTCTGAATCGATCATTAGCGTGTTTTCCAATGCGTATGCCGTGGTGGGAGGGGCTGTCGTTCCTACTTTAATCGTCGGCCTTCTTTGGAAAAAAACGCGACAACCGTTTACCCAGGGCAGCGTGAATTCGTGTCTGACCCCGTGGGGGGCGCGGGTCGCGCTGGTCAGCGGCGCCGCCGCCTCGGCATGGTTCAACATATTCTGGGGAATAGGAATTTCCGCCACGCTGGCGATCATTATCTCACTGCTGACGCGGCCGGCGGAGCATAAAACAGGGGCGGTTTGATCCGATACGGAGGCTACGGCAACGTGAAACACGCTTCAGCGCCATTCATGTATCTTTCTCGCGAGGCGTTGGATAGCCTTGGCATAACGGCGCGGGAAGCGGCAGATGCCGTAGAAAGCCTGATCAAGCGGCACGCCATGAAACAGGCCTGGGCGGCGCCAAAAGTCGCCATAACGACGCCTGATGGCCGATATTTGAATGCAATGCTGGCAGCGGCGGATGACCCCGCTCTGATCATGGTCAAGGCAGCGGCCCTGCATCCGCAAAACCCGGAAAAGGGCCTACCGATCATTAATGCCTCAATAACGCTTCTGGACAGCAGCACCGGCCAACTGATCGCCGTGATTGATGGAAACTGGGTCACCGCCATACGAACCGCCGCGCTGAGCGCTGTTGCTGCACTCCGTCTCGCCCGTACGGAACCACGGTCGCTCGCCTTCATCGGCTGCGGCGTGCAAGCGCAAAGCCATCTTCGCATTTTTTCCGAGCTTTTTCCTTTACAAGAAATCCGTGCATTTTCCCGCAGCAGGCGGAGCGCAAATATATTATGTCGTCAGGCGGCGCATCTTGGATTGCAGACCGTGATTGCCCAAACCGCCCAGACGGCGATGGAAGCAGCAGACATCGTGGTATCCGCCGTCACCATGACGCCGAGCCTGCCTCCCTTCATCGATGCCGATTGGATGCAGCCAGGCAGTCTTGCCATAGGAACCGATATGCCGACAAGCTGGATCTACCACAAAATGAAGGGCTTTGATCGGATTTATGTCGATGATTCCGCGCAGGAAGCGGCGCTGTCCTCCCCTCTTGCGCGCAATTGTTTAATTTTTGCCGATCTTACTGATCTTGTGCTGGGAGAAAAACCAGGCAGGACTAACGATCAGGAGCGCCTTGCTTTTATGTTTCGCGGTCTTTCGTTGGCGGACTTGGCTTTGGCGGCGCTGGCCTATGGTAAGTTTCAGCGTCTTGCAGATGGTGAATGATAAATGATAGAATTCGCCAATTACATTGGCGGCGCTTGGCTCGCCGGCGATGAGGTCACGATTAATATAAATCCATCCGATACCGGCGATATCGTTGGCGAGTATTGCAACGCCAGTCGCGAGCAGGTACGCACAGCCATCGCTGCAGCTTATGCAGCGTTTGGCCAGTGGAGCGCGACGTCCCCACAGCAACGGGCAGATGTTCTGGAACAGGTCGGTATAGAACTTTCAGCGCGGCGGGAAGAGCTGGGTGAGCTTTTGTCGCGCGAAGAGGGAAAGATCCGAGCCGAAGGAGTTGCCGAGGTGCTGCGCGCCAGCCAGATCTTCAAGTTTTATGCCCAGGAGGCGTTGCGGCTTGCCGGCGATATTATCCAGTCCATACGACCGGGCGTCGCTGTCGAGGTTATCAGGGAGCCGGTCGGCGTCGTCGGCGTCATTACGCCATGGAACTTCCCCATCGCAATTCCCGCCTGGAAGATCGCACCCGCCCTTGCCTTCGGAAACACCGTTGTCTTCAAGCCGGCCGATCTTACCCCTGCTTTAGGATGGCATCTGGTGGAAATCATTTCCAGATGCGGCGCGCCTGGCGGCGTCATCAATTTGGTGATGGGACGCGGCTCCGTCGTCGGTGACGAAATCAGCCGTTCTAATCATGTGGCCGCCGTCACCTTTACGGGATCGGTTGCCACCGGACGGACCATCCGTGAGATGGTGACAAGCCGCGGCGGCAAAATTCAGCAGGAAATGGGCGGAAAAAGCCCCTTGATTATCCTTGATGACGCGGATCTCGATTTGGCGGCGGAGTGCGCGGTGGGCGGATCTCTGCTATCCACCGGCCAGCGTTGCACGTCCAACACCCGCATCATCGCCACCCCCGCCATTCATGACGCGCTGGTTGACAGAATGGTCGAGAAGGCAAAGGCGCTGACGGTGGGACATGCCTTGGATGCCGCGACCAAGATCGGCCCTGTCGTAGATGAACGCCAGCTAGAGACCAACATGAAATACGTGGACATCGCCCGCAAGGAGGGAGGCCGCGTGTTATACGGCGGGGAACGCCTGCAGCTGGCATGCGGTGGCTACTACATGTCTCCGGCCGTGATCGCAGGATGCAGCAATGATATGCAGCATGTTCGTGAGGAGATATTTGGACCCGTAGTCAGTATCTTGAAAGTCGACGATTATGAGGAGGCCGTTCATACGGCCAATGATAGCGATTTCGCTCTTTCATCCGGGATCTGCACAACGTCTCTAGCTTATGCCCAGGATTTCAAACGCCGTTCCAAAGCCGGACTTGTCATGGTCAACCTGCCGACGGCCGGCGTGGACTATCATGTCCCCTTTGGCGGCAGGCGGGGATCAAGCTATGGCTCCCGAGAGCAGGGACGATACGCGGCCGAGTTCTTTACCGAGACGAAGACCGCCTATGTCCATGCTCCCCTCTAATCAAGCGAAGGAGGCTTCATGGGCCTTAAAACGGTTCTCAATCCCAGTCTTCCATTTAGAAGGAATGCACGAAGTTGAAGCCGTTCATTTGTATCGACGCTCCCTCATTGCCGTGGAATGATGACCTTTAATGCACATGATTAAAGACGAAGAATAAGGCCGGCTGACGATGAGTGGTGATTGTTCAAAGCGCAGCGTTGTCGTGATCGGCGCGGGTGTCATCGGAGCATCCATCGCCTACTATTTGGCGAGGACAGGCGCTCAGGTAACGGTCATTGATCGGATTGGGCCGAGTGCGGGGGCGTCCGGCGCCTCTGACGGCAGCGTTTCCGTCGCCACAAAGGCCCCTGGAGTGTTGATGAATCTCGCCATCAGAAGCAGGGAGCAGTATGTGGGCCTTGCTGATAAGGGCGGCGTTATGCAGGGCGCGTATTTTTCGCGATCAACATTCCTCGCCGCCGCCAATGACTGGGAAGTGGCTGCCATGCATGCGCAAGCCGATGAGCTGAGCCGGGCCGGCGTTTCCCTTAAGGTCACCGAGGGCAGCGACATTCAAAAATCCATTCCCTGCCTTGCTAGTAATATTTCCGGCCTTGTTGAGGTTCAGGGAGAAGGTCATGCGGTTGGCTATAAAGTCGTTGATCGCTTTTTAAGGGCAAGCGGCGCCAAGGTAATATGCGAAGCATCCGCGCTAAAGCTGCAGCCGGGCGTTAAAAGCGGGCGTGGCCCGACGGTGCAGACATCCGAAGGCGTAATCGAGGCGGATGACGTCGTCGTAGCGGCGGGCCTGGGATCGAATGCCTTGCTGCCTTGGCTTAATTTGTGGCCAAGGCGCGGGCAGCTCATCGTCACCGAGCGAAGGAGAAGCGTCTATAAGCTGCCCGGCAACTTCATTTTTGCGTCTTACTTGCTTGAAAAGAAGAAAGCTGATGTCGGACAATCGGTTGATTCCGGCAGCGCGGCGCGCGCCTGCGCATTGGTAATCGATCCGCTTCCCTATGACCAATATCTGATCGGCGGCACTCGCGAAGAAGATGATGACGACCAACATACGGAATTTGCCGCCGTGCAACGGATTCTTGCGCGGGCGGTGGAGTACATGCCTTTCTTGGGCGAGATGAGCGTTATCAGGGTTTTTGCCGGCGTGCGCGCGGCAACGCCGGACGGGCTGCCGTATCTCGGGCAGGTCAAAGAAGCTCCCGGACTATGGGTAGCAACAGGGTTTGAGGGGGACGGCATATGTCTTGCTCCGTTGGCCGGTGACGCCATGGCGAGGATGATGGCAGGCAAAGATATTCCGCCAGGCGTCGAAGCGCTAGCACCCGATTCCCCACAGCGTAAAAGGAGGGAGTCATAAACGCCGTCATCTATTGGCAGGATCAGCCTATCGTTTGCACTGCGGGAGAGACTCTCGCATTTGTGCTGCTTCGGGCAAAAATTTGCGATTCGGGTTTTGGTGTTTCCTGTACCGGCCAGGTCTATGGTCTCTTTTGCGGCATCGGCGCATGTCAAGGCTGCCTGGTGGAGGTTGAAGGGCATGGGATCGTGGAGGCATGCATGACCCCCGTTAAGGACAAGATGAAGGTTTATCCGGCATCCTATCACGAGGGATCGCCAAGCGGCAGCGAGGCCGGCGCATGCGCGTAACACCGGACATCCTTGTGGTTGGCGGCGGCCCTGCCGGCGTTGCCGCGGCCTGTGATATCGCCGAGGCCAACTTGAGCGTCATACTCATTGACCAGGCGCCAAAATTGGGCGGCGTTCTTTTTCGAAACTTTGGGGATAATTCTCGTCGATTGCTGCCATCCGATCTGGCGGACACATGGCGCAATCTGTCCGGGCGGCTGACGGCTCAGGCGGCGCGCATTCGGACTGAGTTGCAGACTGTCTTTATTGGAATGGATGCCGCCGGGGTTGTCGCGCTTAATAATCGCGCTTCGGGCAAAGCCTATACTCTTGCGCCGCGGGCGATAGTGGTTGCAACGGGCGCCATCGAATATGTGGAGCCTTTGCCGGGATGGCATCTGCCAAAGGTAATGACCGCAGGGGGCCTTCAGGTTGCCGTTAAGGAATCCGGCACGCCGCCGCCGGGGGATATTCTGCTGGCCGGCTCGGGCCCGCTGCTGCTTGCCGCAGCGGCGCAGCTTGTAAAGCTCGGCCGTCCGCCCGTGGCGGTGATCGAGGCGGCAAACCCGCCGCGCCATGCCTTTGCGGCCTTGGCCCTGCCGCTGTCTTATCTGCGGGAAGGCGGCTCTTATCTGACGGCCATGGCGCGCGCCGGCGTTCCATGGCTACGGGGGGCGCGCCTAGAGGAAATTCACAAGGATGGCGGGGCATTTTCCGTAGTCGTCCGTAGGCGGGATAAACTCCACCGCTACAGGGCGGATATCATAGCCCTGCATAACGGACTTCGCCCAAACAATATCGGCTTGCCAAGGCAGAATCTCAATCCTCAGAAGGGGCCAGTCGTCATTTATGCCGGTGATTGTAACGAGGCGCTGGGCGGACGGGCGGCCGCGTTAAGCGGAAGCAGCGCCGCGCACCGGCTGCTGCTGGCGCTGGGCGTAAAGCCGGCAACGGAACCATGCCGCGCTGCGGCGGATATTGAGAAGTACCGAAAGTTCCAGAAGCTGTTGGCTGAGGTTTTCAAGGCCTGCCCGAGCGCCGAATACCATCTGCCGCCTGATGAGACGATTTTATGCCGCTGTGAACAACAAACCGTCGGTGACTTGTCTATCTTCTCCGCCAGATCTTCGCTCTCGGCAAGAGAAGTGAAGCTAAACGGGCGCTTTGGCCTGGGCCGGTGCCAGGGTCGCTTTTGCGCGGAAAAGACCCGTGGCCTGCTGCTCATGACCCACCGCGATGCACCAACGGTTGATGCCCTCATCGGTCAGCGCTGGCCGGTAAAACCAATCCCCATCAAAGATCTTGCCGATCTCGATCATGAGGAGTCATGAACGACAATGCATGTCGCTAAAAGACCTGCAATGACGCTGATTTCTTACCGATACTCTAGTAATGAGAAGAGCGCCAGTGACCATGAGTAAGTACGCCGCCAGAATTACCGCCTCCGACGCCGTTGTGCGTATGCTAGAACTACATGATATTACGCATATTTTCGGTGTATGCGGCGACACCAGCCTGCCTCTTTACGACTCGCTGGCGCGTCTTAAGCATGGCCTGACGCATATTCTTGCCCGGGACGAGCGCTGCGCGGCTTACATGGCGGATGTTTATGCGCGCCTTACCAGTAAGGTCGGTGTTGTCGAGGGGCCGAGCGGCGCCGGCGCCACCTACATGTTGCCTGGCGTTGGGGAAGCCAATGGCACCAAGATCCCAGTGCTCGCTATCACAACGGATATTCCTGTTGCGGGGCGTGGAAAATTCGTGCTGACGGAAGGCGATCAGGAGGCGATGTTCCGTCCCTTCACGAAAAACACCAGGGTTGTGGAAATCGCACAGAATATTCCCACCGCATTTCGCGCCGCCTTTACCTCCATGACCACGGCGACGCCGGGCGCCGCCCATATCGGTTTGCCTTATGATGTCTTAAAAGGAGAGGTGGATGCAGCGGACCTTTGGGCAGATAAGTCGCTAGGATACTTCCCAGCCCGCCCTGTTCGTCCGGGTGATGCCGCGATCAAAGCTGCGATTCAGCATATCCAAAAAGCCGAAAGGCCCATCATCATTTGCGGCGGCGGCGTGCGCCATGCCAGAGCCTGGGAGGAACTGCGAATCTTTGCTGAAGCAATCGGCGCGCCGATCGGCACCACGATCTCGGCAAAAGGAACCATCGCGGAAGCCCATGCGTTGGCCCTGGGAACGATTGGCACCAACGGTTCAACCGCAATCGCCCGCGAGGTCGTGAATGAGAGCGACCTGATAATTTACATCGGATGCCACGTCGGGTCCGTAACCACGCAAAAATTGACCAGCCCGCGGGTTGGCGAGAAGACGATCCTACACATCGACATCGACCCCGCCACAATCGGCGCCTGTTATTACACCGCTGTCGGCATGCTTGGGGACGCCAAGCTTACGCTTGATGCGCTCAACCAGGAACTTGGGCTCTTTTCCACAAGTAAGCCCGGCCGAGGCTGGGGATATGCGGCAGCAGCACGGGCGAAGGCTCAGCGGCGGGAGCGATTTTTGCAACACGCTACGTCCGACGAGGCGCCAATCTATCCTGAGCGGATTGTCGCCGAGATGCAGAAAGCGCTGCCGCCTGACGTGTTGATTATCTCCGACCCGGGAACGCCGACGCCTTATCTGTGCGCCTTTTATGAGACACAGAACTCGGGGCACTCCTTCATCTTTCATCGCACCTTCGGCGGACTGGGATTTTCGCTGCCCGGTGTGGTGGGCGCGCATTTTGCCGCCACCGGTCGAAAAATCATCGGCATCATGGGAGACGGCAGCTTCGGCTTCTCCTCCGGTGAGTTGGAGACCATTACGCGGCTTAAAATTCCGGCAACGTTAATTGTTATTAACAACAGTGGCTTCTCTTGGATCAAGGCGGCGCAAAAAGAAAGCTATAATAGCGGCGTCTATGAAGTGGATTTTTCATGTTCGGATCACGCCGCCATCGCCGCCGCATATGGCATAAAATCATGGCGGGTGGAATATCCGCACCAATTGGCGCCGGCTTTGGC
This sequence comes from Pseudomonadota bacterium, assembly GCA_003577275.1. GTDB lineage: Bacteria > Pseudomonadota > Alphaproteobacteria > Sphingomonadales > Govanellaceae > PRO5. The sequence goes on along the minus strand of QEVO01000001.1, from coordinate 612,754 downwards.
CGCTGCGCTCACTCACGATGGGCCCACTCTTATCGATATCATTACTCGTCCGTTGGATAAGCTTGATGTGCCGGTAACAGCTTTCTTGGGATAGTGACTTATGATTGTGTGCGCCGAGAGTGGGAGATCCACGCTGGGACGGTCGGACTGCGCGGACTTACGCCGCCCTCGGCGGCGGTTCTGCTCGCTCCCTAACGAAGCCGCCACCGCCCGCCTCGTCGGCGCTATCCTCATGGAACAACATGACCAATGGGCCGTCCAGCGCGCCAGATACAAGTTGATCAACCCTGCCTACGCCGACAAGCATGGCGACCAATGCCGCCAGCTACGCCACGTCAAGGGACATGATCAAAATGGCTACAAACAAATTTGCTGAACATCGGCGCGATACACAGATGTGGACTACCAAAGGAACCGAGCAAATTCCAATATCGCTGAAACGCAATTATGGCGTCACGACATTGAAATTGCCCGAGAAGCTATCCAGCGCCATAAAAAAAGCCTTAAGGGGGACATCGCTTCCATCCAAAACTTTCACATCCTGCCTTGCTATGAGTTGCTGCAAGGTTGCTTGACCGGCGGCAAGCTGGTCCAGAACGGGCCGGGTAAGCTCCACGGTAACTGCTGCTTTAGGATCACGACCCTGCCTTGGGAAGGCTACTGCCTCGGTGATATCTACATTCACCGTTTCGTTCCGGTCGGGAAATAGGAATTGCAGCACCACCGGCGCGTGATGGAACCGCGCCGGATCGAAACGAACCGCCAGAGAGTCAAACAACAGCATGGTCGGTACCGCAGGCAGGAAGGCCAGATTTTGCGATGATGCCCCTTGACTGTGGCGCGGAACATCCCGGCGCAGCTCCATGGCCGCCGTCAGATAATAATTGCGCCACGCTCCGGATTCTGCCTGGAAACCCATCTGTTCGTAACTGGCGGCCAGCCATGCTTTTGCCTTAGCATTTTCCGGATCGGCAAAGACCAAATCATTGAACACCGTAGCAGCCCAACGATAGTTCCCTGCTTCAAAAGCGTTAATCGCCTTACGCATCACGGCATCCGACCCGCCCATAGAATCTACATAGTGTTTGGCCTCGTCTTCCGGCGGCAAGGGATGGTAATTGGCCGGCACGCCATCCCACCAGCCAAAGTAGTGCTGGTATACTGCCTTGGCATTATGGTTCATGGTGCCATAGTAATCGCGCACGGCGAAATCAGCTGCTGCGAACGACGGCTCTGCCAGATCTTCCGCGATCTCGTGCATGGTTTGACCATGATTGGCCCGGCGCAGCGTTTGATCATGAACATAGCGGTAAAGATCACGCTGATTGCGCAGCATACGCTGCACGTTATCGCTCCCCCAGGTTGGCCAATGATGCGAGGCGAAGGAGACTTCCGCCTGGCCGCCAAATTTTTGCAGGATATCATCAATAACCTTACTCCATTTCAAGGTGTCGCGCACTTTAGCGCCCCGTGGGGTAAGCACATTGTGAAAATTCCGCGTCACGACTTCGCTTGTGCAGATAGCGCGCTGCTTGGGTAAATAAAAGACCAGTTCCGCCGGAGCCTCGGTATCGGCGGCATCAAGAAACTCAAATTGGACGCCATCGATCACCAAGGATTCTCCGTCAGGACTGATCTCCTTGGTGGGCGCCAGGAAGCTAATATTACCCGTGGCTAAACGCTGGCCTAAGCCGGTGCCGATATGACCTTCAGCCTCAAATGGCAGATGATTGCCAATTTGAAATACCAAACGCCGATCCATATGCGGTCCGGCCAACACATTCTCGCTCACTGCTTCAGCCGTGAACCCATGCGGCGCAATGACCTGAACCCCGCGCCTGGCAATATCTTCTTCCGATGCAATGCCACGAACGCCGCCGAAATGATCCAAGTGGGAATGGGTGTATATGATGGCGGAAACCGGCCGCTCGCCCAGATGCTTGTTCGCAAGTTTCAGTCCGGCTGCGGCAACCGCAGGAGTGGTCTGCGGGTCCACCACGATCCAGCCGTGTTTGCCCTTGATAAAGGTCATCACCGCCAGATCATACCCGCGGAATTGCCATATGCCATCGGTTACCTTGAATAGACCATGTACCGCATTCAACTGCCCCTGACGCCAGAGGGAAGGATTTGCCGTGGACGGCGCATCCGCCTTCATGAAATCATACCAGCTGGTGTCCCAGGCAACGCTGCCGTCCGGGTTGAGTATTTGCTTTTCTTCAATCTGCGCCACTAGACCACGCGTGGCGTTCTCAAAATCACTCCGCTCCATTAAGGGCAAGCGCCGCGCCACGACTTGTTGCGCCGCCCGCGTCATCTCGGTGGCCACGCCAACAGGCGGTTCCGGCAGGTCTTTAGTGTTTTGGGCAAAGCCCAAACTCAGGCCGCCATCCAAAATGGACGCCAAGGTGAACATCATTGCCATTCTTAAGCTGGTTGCCTGCATCATACCTTTTCTCCGTAGTCTCACCATAAGAGCAGTGCGCCATGGACAGCGCTAGCTATTGCTGCGTTTCCCACACATCACGATTCGCCGGATGTATCAGGGCTTCTTGCGCGCTATGTTCGCCGTTTCGTCTTCGTAGGCAGCCCAGGCGCGGCTTAATACATAAGCGCGGATCGCCTCTGCCCCTGCCCTGTCTATGGAGGATTGGAAGCTGCGCATACCTCGTTCGGCTAAAGCACCGTTCAGGACGACATCAAACCAAGCGTCATCAGCCAGCGTGCCGGAATAGCGCAGGTCGGGAATAGAGCCGCCGCTGATCACGCTATCCCCATGGCACATGAAGCAGTAGCGGGCATAAAGCCGTTTGCCGGATTCAATGGTTGCCGCAGACGCGCTTTGATGCGGCGGTTCCGGCACAGACAGCATGCCATTCTGGGGCAAATCAATTTTGTCCGTGCCGCCCAACTTGAAAACCAGCACACGGCCCTCCACCGGACCCGGCTTTGGTCCCGAAAGATACCCCGCCACCAGGGTCATGACCGAGCCCCAGCCCGCGGTTACCGCCACGTACTGTTCGCCATCGACCAGATAGGAAACAGGCCCAGAAACAATGCCCGTTCCCACCGGCACGGACCACAACAGAGCCCCGGTATCTGCCGCATAGGCTGCGAATGAGTCATCTGCGCGCCCCTGGAATACGAGGTTGCCTGCCGTCGCCAACACGCCGCCGTTCCACATGCGATCATACCGCACCCGCCAGGCAGCTTTTTGAGTAACCGGATTCCAGGCAACAAGCTCACCCTTAATCATCGCCTTCAGTTCTTTACGCTGCGCTTCCTGCGATGGCAGTTCGCCCACGGCCCAGTCGGTCATGGTATTGAAGGTATCGGGATCAAACTTATCATCAACCTTATCCTGATACAGAAACGGTACATCCTGGGCCGGGATGTACACCAAGCCGGTCAGCGGGCTGTACGCCATAGGGTGCCAATTGTGCGCCCCGAACGGGGACGGTTTGACCACCGCCCGGCCCTCAGGATAGCGCGCTTCCGGGTTTTCAACAGGACGACCGGTTTTAAGATCAATGTGCGTGGCCCAGGTTACCGGCACAAAGTTATTGGCGGAAATTAATTTGCCGGTGGCGCGATCGATGACATAAAAGAAACCATTCTTGGGCGCCTGCATCAGCACTTTGCGCACCATCCCGCCAAGTTCCATATCCGCCAGCATGATGTGCTGGGTGGCGGTGAAATCCCACGTTTCTCCCGGCGTGGTCTGATAATGCCAGACATAGTCGCCGGTATCCGGCCGCAGCGCCACGATAGACGATAAGTAGAGATTATCGCCGCCCTTCGGGCTTCTGACCTTTTGGTTCCACGGCGAGCCGTTGCCGACGCCGATGTAGAGGAGATCCAATTCCGGATCATAGGCCATGGAGTCCCAAACCGTGCCGCCGCCGCCATATTTCCACCATTCCCCCGTCCATGTTTCAGCAGCTTTTTTCATGGCGTTATTTTCAAAACCGTCCGTTGGATTGCCCGGAACGGTGTAAAAACGCCACACCAAGCCGCCGTCATCGACGTCATAGGCGGAAACAAACCCCCTAACGCCATACTCGGCGCCGCCGTTGCCAATGATGACCTTCCCTTTGACCACCCGGGGAGCGCCGGTTATCGTATAGGGTCTGTCTACATCCACCGTCTGGGTTGACCATACTGGCTGGCCGGAAGCGGCATCCAGCGCAATCAGACGGCCATCGATCGTGCCGACAAATACCTTACCGTTATAAACAGCCACGCCCCGGTTGACCACGTCACAGCATGCATGCGCCGCTTTTTCCGGCAACACCTGCGGGTCGTAAGCCCATTTACGTTGCCCGGTTTTAGCGTCAAAGGCATAAACTTTGCTCCATGAGCCGGTCACATACATGACGCCATCAACAACGATGGGCGTGGCTTCAATCCCACGAAACGTTTCCAGCGACGCTTCCCATGCCAGGCCAAGATTGGCGATGGATTTATCATTGATCTGGTTGAGCGGACTGAAGCGTTGTTCGCTGTAGGTACGGCCATGGGTCAGCCAATTGGCTTGGTCCTTATCTGCCATGACAAGGGTCGCATCATTAATGCGGGCCGCGCCGATCTTTTCTGCCGTAGGTTTTATCTGGTTGGCGGCTTCATCACGGGAGACTTTGCTGCACCCCGTCGCCAATGACGCCGCTGCCGCTATTGCTAAGGCATAGAAAATCGTATGTCTCATGAGCCCTACTCGCACTTGAAATCAGAACGGCCGCCCATAAGACAGGCTCAAAAACGTAGACGTCCTTGCACTGCAATCGTCATTGGTCGTTCCAGATGTTTGTAATAGGAGCCAGGGAACAATGGCGTGTCATTGCCCCAGTTGAATGTCTTCTTATCGGTCAAGTTCTTACCGATCACCGCAATTTCCCAACCCTGCGAAGTATTGGCCACTCCCAGGCGCGCGTCTATTTTCGCATACGCCTGTTGAATGAAAAAAGGGTCTACGTCGTTGGCGATGACGCTATCATCCGTGAAGTTGATATCAAGATTGGCCAGAAGTTCATAATCATTGGAAATCGGCCGTACGTAGTCGATATTGAAGTTGCCGGACCATTCCGGCGAAAACTGGGTGGGCTTGCCGGACAAATCCTGGAGCCCGCCAACACATCCTTGTTCCACAGTCTGTCCAAAATAACACTGGGCGCCGGGGAAAGCATCATAGGCTGAGTCGAGATAGGCAACGGACAACCCTAAGATGAGTTCCGGTGTGGCCCGCCAACGACCATCCACTTCAACCCCTTTGGAAGTGACTTTTGCAGCGTTGCCGACCTTATACCCCAACGTCCCGTCATAAGTGCTAACCTGAAGGTTTTTAAAGGTGGTGTGGAACGCGGCAATATTCAGCGTAGCGGCGCCGTCCAATAGATCAAGCTTGGCGCCCAATTCAAAGCTGGTGGCGGTTTCGTCATCGTATTCAAAGGCTGCCACATCAGCGACGGAAGCGGCATGGTCAAAACCGCCGGCCTTGAAGCCGGTCTTCACGCTGCCATAGATTAACGTTTCGCCATTTGGCCGCCATTCAAGGGTGGCGGACGGGTTGAAATCCGTGGTCTTGCGTCGCTCGTTAAAAAGGTGAGGTTCAGAATTGAGCGCGGCCTTGAAAAATGGCTCCAAAGCTGGATTTGGCGTCCGCGTGAACAGATTAGCAATCACCAGCTCTTGGATATCTTTCTTAGTTTCCTCGGTATAACGCGCGCCTAAGACCACCGTCAGCTCATCTAGAATATCATAGGACGCTTGTGCAAATACGGCCCACGATTCGGAATCCTGATCGTTGCCGATCAAGCGGCTGCCCGAAGGTAGACCACGCAAAGCTGTATTGACGTGCCAGTCATTCAAGGTGGTCAGATTCGTGGTTTCAAAATAAGCGCCAATAATGTATCGCAGAGGTCCCGAGTGGGATGATACTACCCGCAATTCCTGAGAGAAGACCTCGAATTCTTCCTGCTGGTCCACCACCAGAAGATCCCGGTCAGCAAAGTCGCCATCGATAACCGTGGAATCGTCGTACTTCACATAGGATGTGACACTGGTGATTGTATGGTCTTTAACGTCCCAATTGACGGTTAGGCCAATGGTGTGAAAGTCGAACTTTTCAAATTCGTCATCGCCCAACAGGGATTGCGACACCACAGCCGACCGCGTCTGGTTAAAGGTGCAATCTTCCGCAGGCCCGGCAAAAGTCAAATACGCAGGCGTACAAAAAGCCGGCTGCGCCGACCGACCCTGAATATCAAGTTCGCCATACTGGAAGCGGGCGATGGCTTCGAGATTATCGGTAATATCCCAAGCCGCCGTCAGGCGAGTGGCGATTTCCTCTCGGGAGGGTTCGTGACGATCCAGCGAAACGTTCTTGATAAAGCCGCCCAGATCACGGTAGCGCACCGCGGCCCGCACCCGGAATTTGTCGGAAACCGGGCCAGATACGGCCGCCGATACTTCGATTTCGTTATCACGGAATTCATACCGGCCATCCACATAGCCTTCAAATTCCGAGGAAACGCCCCGGCTGGCGATATTGAGCGCGCCGCCGATGGTGTTCTTGCCAAACAGAATGCCCTGTGGCCCTTTCAAGACTTCGACCCGCTCCAGGTCAAACATCATGGAACGGGTAATACGTCCTCGGCCATAATAGATATCATCCATGAAAATGCCGACGGACTGTTCAAACCCCTGGTTCACGCCGGAGCCGATGCCGCGGATGAACAACCCATCCCCAATGGTATTTTCCCCAACATGCACGTTGGGAATGGAGGCGGTAAGGTCTTCAAACGTCTGGATGCCGTAGCGCTCCATCTTATCGCCGGTCACCACACTGACGGCCACCGGCACATCCTGCAACGATTCCGCCTGCTTTTGCGATGTCACAATGATTTCTTCCAGTGACGTCGATTGCGCCAGCGCCGGCCCGCACCATACGCTGCCCGCCGACACCAAAGCAGTAGTTAGTGTCCAACGCGATAAAGATAGTTTCCCTGTGAAAATAGCCATTAACATGCCTCCCAAATGTTCACGGCCCGCGTTGATTATTTCTTGGCATGGCCGCAAAAGCCTTACCGCATTAGAGTAGTGCCCTCTTTCCAACACTCAAATTTTATATTATTATTTCAAATATCATCAAAATTTATAATATAGGTGATATTATATAATTCAGGGTATGCTAATAGGATGGATACGCGAACCTTCGATTTGAACCTGCTTAAGGTTGTGCAGGCCATATCCATGTATGGCACCATATCCAAGGCTGCCGAGAAGATGAATGTCACGCAGCCCGCCATCAGCAATGCATTGGCGCGGTTGCGTGAAATAACCGGGGATCCCATTTTCATCCGTGGCCGACAGGGGCAGATACCCACGCAATACGGCAAATCGCTGATCGCCGTCAGCCACAGCGTTTTGACTCAAATCCGCTCCTGCATGGAAACTGCTGCCGAATTCGATCCTGCGGAGTCCATGCGTCTGTTTCGGGTTGCCCTCGATGATTTTCTGGAAGTGCAGCTACTGCCCTATTTCCTAAAAGCTGTCTCCCCATATTTGAGAAATATCAAGCTTCAGCTTATCCCCATCCGCAGCCTGGACTTGGCCAGCAGCATGGAATCTGATGACATTGATCTTTGCATCAGCGCCTGGGTTGACACCGATCGTACTTTCAAACGGGTCCGTTTTGACGAGCTTCTATCCGACCCGGTATGCATTGCTGTCGCCAATTCTAGCCCTTATGCAAAAAAAAGATCCCTGTCACGACAGGATTTCCTGGAGATGAAATATGTTATCGTCAGACCGGAATTCACCGCCTATCAGGCGCCAGAATTACAATTGCGCAACATGGGCATTCATCGCGATGTGGCGGTGCAAGTTTCACGCGCTACGTCATTGCCCGCCGTGGCGGCGGCAGGTGGTTACGCTATTACTGTGCCGCAGATCATTTTTGGTGAGCTTATCAAGCTTCACAACATGAAAACCTTTGATATGCCGTTTGAGTTTGCGCCCGTAAAGATTGTGGCTGGCTATCACGTCCGAGATGAAAAGAGTCCAACAGTCGCCTGGCTACGGCGAAAGTTCCATGAAGCGGCAAGGGAAGTCAAAACCAATTTTATGCTCCATTATGGAACGAAAGTTAAATGAGGACATTGGTCCCGGAACGAATTAAGCCCTAAAGATGGTAATTTATCTAAGGCGGGCCTGTCAGTTATTCCCTAGAATCCGGACTCCAAATCCAATGATTTTTCTCTCTCTGGTTGATGGCGTCCGGTCGTATGTTGCGCCCTGGCCGCGCCCTAATCCCGCAGATGAAAGCGTTGGATCTTGCCGGTGGCGGTTTTGGGCAACTCCTCCATGAATTTGATCCAGCGCGGATATTTATAGGGTGCAAGCCGGGTCTTGACGTGGTTTTTCAAGGAAACTTCCATCTCAAGGGAAGCCATATACCCGGCCTTCAGCACCACGTGGGCGCGCGGCTTGATCAGATCGTCCGCGTCCGCCGCGCCGACCACGGCGACTTCCAACACGGCATCGTGGCACGCCAGGGCCGCCTCCACCTCCATGGGGGACACATAAATGCCGCCCACTTTCAGCATATCATCGGAACGGCCGGCATAAGCGTACCAGCCATCAACGTCGCATGAATATTTATCCCCGGTGCGCATCCACTCGCCAAGAAACGTCGTCACGGACTGCGGGCGGTTCTTCCAATACCCCGCCGCCATGGTCGGTCCCTTGACCTGCAACTCGCCGATTTCCCCGGGCGGCAACGCGTTGCCGGCATCATCAACGATACGCACTTCATACCCTGGAACCGGTCGGCCGGTACAGCCGTAGCGCACCGCGCCGGGAACCTGCGACAGGAAGATATGCAGCATTTCCGTCGAGCCGAGACCATCGATAACATCAATCTGGAAACGATCATGAAACGCCTGGCCGATATGGGCCGGCAAGCATTCTCCGGCCGACGTGGCAAGCCTGAGCGCCGGCGCCTTCTGGCGCGTCGGGATATCGTCGCTGGCCAGCCAGCCGGCAAAGAAGGTCGGCACGCCGTTCAAGATCGTCACTTGGTGCCGGCGCAGGAGATCGCTGATCGCCGATGGCGTGGCCCTGTCCCGGTGCAAAACCACCGTCGCCCCCGCGGCATAAGGAAAGGTCAAGGAATTGCCGAGACCATAGGCAAAGAATTGCTTGGCGACCGAGAGAACGATATCGGACGGCCGATAGCGCACAATGCCTTGACCATAGAGATTTACCGTCAGCCGCAGCGAGCCATGGGTATGCATGACGCCCTTCGGCCGACCGGTGGAGCCGGATGTGTAAAGCCAGAACGCCACTTCGTCGCGATGCGTAGCGGCAGGCTCAGCCTGGGGATCAGCGGCCTTAAGCATGTCCCTAAGTTTTGGCCAGGGACCATCTTGGCCGCTTGAGAAGAATTGAACGGATGGATTTTCCCGGGCAATTCGTTGCCATTGCGGCGACAGCTCGTCGGTAACGATGACGGCGGCCGCGCCGCTATTGTGCAGGATCCACCGATAGTCATCCTCCACCAACAGCGTGTTGAGCGGCACCGGAACAATCCCTGCCTTGATGGCGCCCAGAAAAACCGTGGGGAAGTCCACGGTATCCAACAAGCACAGCAAAATCCGCTGCTCGCGCCTGATGCCGGCGGCCAAGAGCGCATTGGCCATGCGATCCACCCGCTCCGCCAGCTGGCCGTAGGTGGTCGCTCCATCACAATCGATAACCGCCGCCTTATCGCCTCGTCCGGCGGCAAGATTGCCTGCAATCAAATCAACCGCGGCATTGAAATGTTCCGGCAGATCCTTGATGGTCCTGGCGCTGCTGATCATGGCTTATCCTCATAGCTTCTTACTGCTGGATGGCTTATAGCGGGAGAATATCCGGGCCATGCCAAAAAGATCCATTACGCGGATAATTTCTACGAAATTAACTTGGGTATTAAACGATCTCCGCTATAAACTCACCCTTATCCCCACTGATATCAACCGCGGCGTTCCAATGGTGATGAGGCCGCTGGCGGAATTACCAGTTTCGATTGTGGCGCCCAGGATATTTTCCGCCGCCAGGAACAAACTGGCCGTGGGAGTGAGCTGGTAGCCGAGGTGAACATCGGCTGCGACATACCCATCGATGGACTGCATATTGAGACCGTCTTCAAAGGCTTGCGAACTACCATGGATGGTTAAACGAGCATTGAAGGGGCCGGTGTCCGGCGCCCAGACGATGCTGACGTTGCCCTGGTGGCGGGAAGTTTGCGGCGGCCGCTCTCCCACAAGGTTCGGCTGAGCATCGGCCTTGGTCACCTTGGGGGCGCTCAATAGATACTGCGCTTCTATGGTCCAGGTCGGGTTAGGTGTCCAGGTGAGTGAAGTTTCAAGGCCCAAAGCGCGAACGCGGTCCAGATTACGGCGCTGGCTCAACGTGCCGCCTACAGGGACAAAGGTGTTAAGCCCGGCATTAAACCCAGGCTGATCTGTGATCAGCACATTGGCGATGCCGTCGTTGAGCCAGTTCACGAAAGCGGTGACGTCGAGGGAGAGAGCGTACGCCGGCGCAACCCGCAGTCCGGCCTCCAAGCCCCACAGACGTTCCGGCTTCAAAAGCGGATTGGCCTCGGTGATATCATTCCGCACCCGGAACGGGCGATAAAGCTCGTTGATGGTGGGCAGGCGAAAGCCGGAATATGCCGCACCCCTTAGGCTGATGTCCTCACTTGCCTCATAGACCACCCCCAGCCGGCCGTTTGCCACCCAGTGATCCGTATCAGCGAAGACATCAGTCCGAAGAATATCCCCTGTGGCAATGGTGCGCTCGATCCGTGAACCATCGAAGTTTTTCAGGTAATCCAGGCGCACCCCACCGGTGATTTTGACCTTGTGCGCGGGCCGGGTTGTGTAATCCATGAACCCCCCCGCCATCAACTGATCGCCGCCCGCCCGCCGATCACGTTGGAATTCCCCTCCGGAGAGGAAAAAGCGTTCCCGCGTCTCCCCCTCCAGACGGCGCATGTCCAGCCCCACTTCCATCACCCCGCCGAAGCCCATGGAGCGACGTAAAAGCGCAGCGGCGCCAAAGGCCTTGGCGGGAACATTGTACTGGTCGAGCGCGGGCACCTCGCTCAACCGGTCATTGGAGATGGAACTGAACCGGCTCTTAAAGCGGCGATCCGTTCCGTAGAGTGTTACTTCAAACCCATCGCCGTCGGCTTCTTCCCGCACCAGGCGCAGGCTCACGTCATAGGAACGCGTCTTATTGTCAGCCATTGGACTGCCATTATTCCGCTCCTCCTCAAAGGCAGAGAACTTCACTGTCGCCGTGGTAATGTCACCCAACCGCCAGCGCACGCCGACGCGTCCCACCTTGGTCTCGGACGCCAGCGGCTGATCCACCATTCCACGCTGGTCCCGGCGCAAGGTGTAATACCCATCAGAGCGATCATAATGCCCGCCTGCAAACACCGCCGCCGAGCCCAGATCAACCTGTGCGTTGCCGGCAAGCGACGCTGTGTCTTTACTACTGTAAGATCCCTCAAAGGCGCCGCCGGTTCCGTCTATGGCGCGGGAGCGTAAAATCACCGCCCCCGCTAAAGCCGTGTTCCCCCAGCCCCCCGCCCCGCCGCCGCGGACCACCTCTATCTCGGCAATATCAGAGGTTGGCATGACGCTCCAATAAACCCAGCCCCCAAAAGGATCGTTCTGGGGCACGCCATCCAACAGCACTAGCGCTCGGCCAGCGCCATTGGGGCCAATCCCCCGCATGCTTAACCCTTGTGCCGTCGGATGCGCCACTCGGCTCGATGTCCGCCGAAAGAGATCAACGCCGGGGATGGATCTCAGCACGTCATCAAGCCGGGGGAACGACGATGTTTGCAACACATCCGCCCCTAACTTAACCCCAGAATACGCATCCATTCCCTCAGACCGTGGAAGATGACGCTCAGATACGATAATTTCAGGAATGTACTCACCCGCAACAGCGAAGGCGGGGAGTACAGACACAAGCGCGCCGGCAATAATAAATAAGCTGATCATGGGATGCGTTTATATCAGACGATATCAAGGCTGTAAGTTATCAAATATTAAAAAATCAAGAATTATTGTTATTAGAAGAATAATTGCTCTCAAACCGCTATGTCATGAATATATATCACCAAAGAGGTGTAAGGCCAATGATCTGCTCCTCGCTAAAACGGGATATCATCACCGTCCGTCTCCTCTAGCGAAGAGCAGACTAACCCTAAATCAGGGACTTTCCGGGGAGCAGGTCATGAAGACTGGCAACATCATGTTATCAAACATAAACGGCCTTATATATCAGCATCCACTCTTATATGATACCTGCTCTTTACTTCCTTAATTGAGTCTCGGAGTGCCGCATCCTGCTTTTCTTGCAGAAAATCCGAAGTCAACTGAGGACGAATCTCATCTATGCTCGGTACGCGTTCACTCTTAATGTCATAAAGGAGGATAATATGGTATCCGTAATTAGATTCGAATGGTCCTTGCCATTTTTTCTCATTCGGCGTTAGTGATAATATCTTTTCACTCATGGATTCACCAAAGTGATCAGCAACATAGCGCTGTGTTCGGTCTGCATAATTAATCAAAAATGGGAATCGGTCTCCTAAACGATCTTGGCTTTCTTTCCCCTCATTCATAATATGAAGCGCATTTATCGCATCTTGAGAAGCCTTATCCTTACCGCGAATTGATTTATCGAAAAAGATATGAGTAAAAGTTATTGAAGCCGGCTGAACATATCTGTTTATATTTTCTTTGAAATATGCCTCCAGACCGTTATCCCTGGGTTGGGTTTGACTAGCGGAATCTTCCAGCAGGAAGCGCACTTTTGATGCCAACCTTTGCTTGATAATAAAATCCCCTTGATCAAGCCCCAGACGTAGGGCCTCTTTATAAAGAATTTCGTCCTCAATAAAATTATCTACAAGTAATTTTTTTTGCGCGTCTGAAAGGCTAGAGAGATAATCTGAAAATCTCTCCTCATCAAATAACTTTGCCTTGTACTGCATATAATTCAGTACTTGGGCGCGGGAAACATACACCTCATTTTGTCTACTAAGCACGCCGTGATTTGTTACACTGCCATAGAGCCAATAAATAAACGCGCCCAATAACAAGAAATGTGTAAATGGATCCTTCAATAAACGTCGCATCTGAGATCTCCACATCGATCAACTATTTACCTGGCCTTTTGAGCAGGAGGCAGATCCTAACTTGGCTGCGGCAAATATGCTCATTCTAAAAAATAGTAATCCTCTATATCAAAATTTCAATTCTCTGAAAAAACCAGAATGTTGCCAATGCGCCTAATCCATAAGCGGCTAAAGTTTTGTGCCCCCATCGTGAAATTAGGGGCATATATGGTTCGGACATCTTGCGAATAAGGTGGTAAGACACAGAAAATATTGATAATAGAAGTAATATAAAAGCAATCTGTCCTATCTCGACGCCAATATTGAAAAACAGCAGGCCGCTCGCGACATTTTGTTTGGGCAATCCAATCTCGGCTAATGCTGCGGCAAATCCGAAGCCATGAAGCAATCCAAAAATAAAGGACACCGCGATGGGAAATCGTTTCCCAATTGTATCCTGCCTTTTATCCGCAAGCTCACGGGCGATAAATACGATTGAAAGCGCTATGACCGCCTCGGTTGGCGGAATTGCAATATTTACAATGTCCAATGCTGCCAGGGCCAATGTAATAGAATGAGCTATGGTAAAACCCGTAATCGTCCAGATAAGGAGATTAATGCGCGTCACCAACATGACAAGCGCAGCCACAAACAATAGATGATCAATTCCGGTCCAAATATGTTCTACACCCAGTTTAAAATAGCTAACTGCCACATCGAAAAATTTTTGCTCTTTTGGGAAGCTCCATGTCAGCTCATTGGGCGGAAGTATTTTTATTGTTTCGCTTCTGTCTCGCCAGGCTATCCGAATTAATGAAGTAATAGCCGGGTTGCCTACTGCATATTTTATGGAAAAAATTTTCTCACTTAATCCACCCTGACAGCGGAACGACACCGGCGCTATCCATGTTTGTGGATTCTTTATCGAACCTATCCCGCTCGTTACCATACAACCATCTGGAATAAGCAGAATGGGCCCTTCATTGATTGGTATTGTTTCTGGAAGCTTTAGATGGGCTACAATACTCCCATCATTGCTTTCTTCTAAGCTAATATAAAGAGGGTGAGCCTCATGCGCATTGGCAGGAAAGGCGCCTCTCCATAGTATTAAAACTACCCATACAATAAGTCTAGCGCACATATGTTAGTGTCTTCTTATACACCCCTTTACTTTGGGTTATACCAGATCGGAGACGAGTATGCCCGTTCTTGAATGGAAGCCGGCTGCCCTGTTTCGGAGTGATCAATCTGCAGCGCTTTCGCATCATAGAGCGAGAATCTTGGCGTCGGGATTTGCAGCACCCGGACATAATAGAATGCCGTCTCGCTGGGGTTAAAGTCGGGATCAACCCATACCCTCGACAATTGCGGGGAGCCGATGCTATTGCTGTAACGGACATTCTCCGTATCAACAGTATCGCCAACCGCTTCCAGCTTTCCATTAACATCCATCGTCCGATTGCCGGACCACGCAACATCGTAGATGCGCTCTTGGGCCTTGCCGCTCGCATCTACCCAGCCCTTGATAATCTGCACCCGATCCAGGTTAGCGCCAATGGGATCGCGGACGGCATGCACCAAGAAGCTCGGCGCCTTGTCTTTGGGCGCCCGCAGAAGGTCGCCGCCCATGGGAACGCCGCGGGCATAACCAACAGAGGCTATATCAGCCGCGCTGGCGTCCTCCGCATTAAAGCCAAACCCGCCGAAGAAGCGCAACATAATGCGCGGGCCCGTGGTGGCGTACACCTCCCGGCGCTTGAATGCGGCGAATATCGCTTCACGGGTATTTTCCGTGGCCCAAACCGCGGCCAAGCCCGAGGCCGACATTTCCCAGCCGTTGGTTGGGATGCCGGGAAATTCCTTTTCCTTGTCAGCCGGCAGCATATCGATCACTGACTTGCCGTAGAATTCATCCTCGTCAGATGATGCTAAGCCCGTGTGGGTATCGGATGAACCAATAAGTCCGACTTTATAGGGGTTCACCCCGGTTCTTTGCTGAATTTCCATGCCGCGCTTCAACGCGCTGCGCAGATAATCAGCTTCCGATGGCCGGGCGACTGCTTTAACGCCATCTTTTCTGCCTTGCAGGAGCGTGGTGTATAATTCAAATCCAGCAAATTCATCAGTCGGTGACAGCGCCGGATGGGTTTCCGACGTGCCCTTGATCTGGGTTACTTCGGCCGCGACTTCCCACATCATTCTGTTCCTGGCGTACTCCGCCGATATGGGCCGGCCTTCGCTGTCCGCCATATCGAACATCTTGCCTTTTGATACGTTTGAATTATGTGGAATGGCGACAAAATCAGCGCCGGTTTCCTTTCTGATTTTTGTCAGCCACTTCCAGAGATCTTCCGGCTTGGCGGAATCAAAGGCGGAATAAGGCGTAAATTTTTTTGCGGTTGAGGCATCGGCGGGCGTGAAGACAACCCGGTGCAGATTGGCGCCATTGGTGTTAGATGTCCACTCCCACCCCGTGAACGCGGTAAACTTTCCCGGCAGATTGTTTAAATCCGCCGCATCGGCGACACGCGACCAGATCGATTTTTTTATTCTGTCATCATTAACGTCCGTATCTTCGCCACCAACTAAAACTTTTACAAAATCAGCGTAAATATCACCAAGTCTTCCTTCCTTAAACCACTGAATATACTTCCTGCCAGTCGATGTAGAGCTGATCAAGGATTCTTCCGTCGCAACCCCGGCCGCCACGCCCAGCATCTCGGCATGGTCGGAAATAACAATGAAGTCCAAGGGCCGTCTGATCTGAATCCACGCCCCTGTCACCGGTTGAATAACAGGCACGCCGCGAGCAAAACGGTAGGCGGCGCTGGGATCAATGTTGGTGCCGAACATAAAGGCGTCCATGGAATAGGTCGTATGGACATGGGTATCGCCCCAGTAGGGCTCCGCCGCCATTGCGGGCGCGCCATAGGCCGTCCCCATCCACAAAGTTGTCAGCAGCAGGGTATCCCGGAGTTTAGGTTTTTTCATCACACCCTCCATGATCCAGCGCCGATAGTTAATCAACAGGGTACCACCAATCTCTTGGCGCGAGCAGAAAATATCGGCGGCATAAGAACAAAAAATGGACGCTCAAACAGCAACCGCCATTTGAGCGCCCCAAATTTTACCATTTATTGCGTTTCGAGTGTGTCAAACTAGAATTCCTTAGAAAAGGATATGCCATACGTTTGCGGCTGGCCAGGTACGCATTGTACGCCGCTACCGCCGGTAGTTGCATCACGTAGCCCCCAAAGACCGTCAAGTGGTTGGTAGGGGCGCAAGATGCAATAGCGCTTATCGAAAATATTGTCCCCAAATACTGCAACTTCCCAGCCGGTATCGGGCGAACGCACCGCGAGCCTGGCCGATACCGTTGCATATCCTTTTTGTATGGTCTGCGGGTTATTATCGGTTGCCGCACCCGCATTATGCTTTGAGATAAAGCTGACGTCACTGCGCAGCGACCATTCAAGCCCTTGTGGCAATTCACCATCATACTGGGCGCCCACGGAGCCTTGCCATCTTGGCGCAAATGTCGCTGGTGCGCCCTTCAGATTCTGCGTACCGCCAAAACCGGGCAGACCGGAAGCCGCAGGGAATGATGTAAATTCTGAATCCAGGTATGCAACCCCATAGTTAAGGGTTATGCCGTATCCTGGGC
This sequence comes from Pseudomonadota bacterium, assembly GCA_003577275.1. GTDB lineage: Bacteria > Pseudomonadota > Alphaproteobacteria > Sphingomonadales > Govanellaceae > PRO5. The sequence goes on along the minus strand of QEVO01000001.1, from coordinate 595,907 downwards.
GAATTTGTCCATCCAGTTCAAACCCCTGATGGCGAAGGCTGCCGGCGTTTGCCACCACAAAGCTCAACCCATCGAATGACCGATCCTGGAAACCACCAATTTCCATGCGATAGAAAGTAAGATTGGCCGTAATTTTGCGATCCAGCCACTGGCTTTTCACGCCGGCTTCATAATTATCGACGTTTTCGCCATCATAAACACGACGAGCTGAATTAAGCGCTGCCGCTGCTCCGCCAGCATTAAACCCGCCGGATTTATACCCTGTTGAGAAGGATGCGAACAGCATTACGTCTTCCATTGGCCGCCAGGATAAATTGGCGCGCCAGGTAACCTTACTATCACTAAATTTTAATGGCGATACCTCCGGAGCTCTTAATAGATTCCCGCCGGGACTGATGACCTCTTGAAGGAAATTAGCACTCTTTTTCTCATCCGTATAGCGGACGCCAAGGGTAACATCCAAGTCTTGTGTGATCTTAAAGGTTCCCTGAGAATAGGCGGCAAAGCTTTCAGACTTCTGGTTAAAATCCAGGTTTGTCAGTGTTTTTGTGCCGCCTAGACACGCCGGAACCAGGGCGGGCGCTGCAAGCCCCACAACTACATTACAATATTCACCCAAATTGAGCCAATCCTCGCCCAGGAAATATTTTTCGTGAAAGTAGTAAAGACCGGCTACAAAAGAGAACCGATCATCAAACATATCCGTCGGCGAAATAAGCTGTAATTCGTGATTATGGCTCTTGCTTCTGAACGGCATCGCCCGGCCCAGGATCGGCTGGGCAGCAAACACAAGGTCACCATCTGTTTGGAAGCTATCCCAATCGCGGTAGCTGCCGATCCACTTCAAGGTGTAGTCCGACGTAAATTCATAAGACAATTCACTGGTGATTGCCCACTGTTTATCCTTATAGAGCCCTTCCAGATACTGACTTGTCGTTCTGTGCGTTGGGTTCTGGTACGGAATATGACCCCCCAGCCGGGCAATGAAGTTCGCCAATTGTGCGGGCCCTATTGAAGTATAATCAAATTGGTAAAGTGTCATTCCCTGCCCGTCGAGGTCAGTGTATTCACCTCGCAGAACCCAGGTTAACTGATCTGTTAACTTGCTGCGCAGCGTGGCGCGAATACCCATGGTATCCAGACCGCCGAAACGCTCGTAATCATCGCCACGAGTTGCAGGATCAATCAGATTCTTCCATACGCCGTCAAACTGCTCGCCCACCGCCGCAATGCGGAGCGAGGTGGTATCCGATAGCGGCGCGTTTACATGGCCTTCAAGACGATAGCGTTCCCCCGAGGCGGCTTCCGCCTTGATCTTGCCGCTCCATTCATCTTCCGGCAGAGCCGTTCTCAAGTTGAGCGCGCCTACGCTTGCGTTTCGTCCAAACAGCGTACCCTGGGGGCCGCGCAATACTTCAATGCCGGAAACATCGAAGAAGGTCGCGAACATAGCGCCGGGCCGAGGCACGTATACGCCATCAACAAAGGTTGCTACGCTGGGTTCAATGGCCGTGTTGCCGGCAGCGCCGACGCCTCTGATGTTAAGGCGTATTGCGGTGACAGCGGAGCCGCGGTTCATATTGAAGTTAGGAGCCAGCTTAGGTAGATCATAAATATCCTGAATATTGGCCTCTGTCAGGGTCTTATCATTAAAGGCCGAGATCGAGATTGGCACATCTTGCGCCCTCTCGGCACGTTTTTGCGCCGTAACGACGATTTCTCCGAAACCGCCCAAATCACTATCATTCGCAGTATCTACTTCTTCTGCATTCACCTCAATAGAGGCAAGGGCGAGCAGATTTACCAAACTGGTGCATAGAAATAGCTTTGCCAGCGCCGAGCCGTGCCCCCTTTTACGCTTACCAGCAAGGCGTTCAATCATGCGCTTATTATTTATCGTCATTTTTTTCTCCCTATATTCAAGCAATCATCCATGCCGCAGCACTCACGGCCTCCAAGTTAAATGATTCATCTCATTCCTGCCTATTCTGATCATGACGTAAATCACCTACCGCTTCGCCAGGACTTTCTTCTTCTTGCCCCATTGCTCTTAAATAAAAAAATATATTTAAAAACAATGCGATATGACTGGGTTTTCACCCCAAGGCAAAAGCCGTGAGTGCATCGGAGTGGCTTGTTTCATGGCCAAGACCTATCCGTGCTCTTAAGAATCGGCGTTTGTTACAATTCTTTCCATGCACGCCTCGCTCTTTCCCATTAGCGACAGGCCAACCGCCTTTTTACTCTTCTCAGCGCTAGCCAGCGCAATCTGCGCTATCCAAGGGTGTGTAGACTTGGCGCGTAGATATGCTCATTATTGGTTAGATAAAGCCATGCGACTCGAAACGGCTGGCGAGCTACCAAAGCAATTCCTTGTGCAAATTAAGAAAATCTGCTACTTTTACGTGCGAATTCGGGTGTTATATTAGTGACGTCCGGGTAATGAGTTTGTGAGCTGTTCTTGGCCAGCCGCCAATAAATTATACTATCCAATAATTCGCTACGGAGGCTTTATGTTGAACAGAAAAGATGATGATCATATTCATCATACCATCCAGATGATCGATAGGCTCTGCAATACTCAAAATATTGATGAGTTCATGGAGACCTCTCTAAGGGATCTTATCTGTTACCTTGATGCTGATACCGCTTGCGCATTTGAGCTTTTTACTCATGCTGGCAGGCCCTGGCTCGGCAAAGCGACAACCATCAATATGACTAGAGATGTTCTTCGAGAGTATAACAGTACATTCGTTGCTTTGGACCCCATATGCGGCACGGCCTACTCAACTTCTGGGAACTGCACCATAAGACCCAATGGCGCCAAATTGATGAGGGTTTCAGATCATCTTGATTTAAGCAATAAGCAAGATTCGCTTTACTTCAACGAATTCTTGCATCAGGAAAACCTTGATCACGTACTTGGAATTATGATCCGCCCCTCTATTCCCAAATTGCCTGTGGTGGTGCTTGGATTTCAACGGGATGATAACCGCCCCGACTTTACGGAAAGTGATTTTGACCGCGCCAGATTTCTGATTTCCGCATTGGTTTCGCGCGTTGAAAATTTTGCTTTACATCACGTAATCGGAGAGATGAAACAGACGGCAACCACCAAAAATAATCACAAGTTTATTTTTGAGATTAAGCTTGATCAGTCCGGTAGACTGGAAGTGATTTCACTGGCAAGTGACAAGTATGGAGAATTTGTCTATAGTCCATCAATAACATATTTCCCTGGGCTGCAACATGCGCTAAGGAATTTTGCCGGCCGTACGCTGAGAGCAAAGGATATTTCCTGCTTTCTCTCATCTATTGGGCTGTCAAATATTCCAGAAAGCTATCAAGTGCAGATAAAATCCGCTCTTGGCAAGGATTCGCTGGATTATATTCTGGTCGCTGATCCGCCACAGCAGGATAGCGCGATCATGAGCTGGGCGCGCATCCACAAAATTACTGCCCGTGAACTTGAACTTGTTGCATGCATTGCCGAAGGCATGCGCAATGCTGAAATTGCCGAGAAATTAAACGTCAGCGTTCGTACCGTAGAGAACCACCTGAGATCAATTTTCTCTAAATCCGCAGTGAGTTCGCGTACGCAGCTGCTTCACCAATTACTTGTAACAAACAATATCAATGCAAGCGATCTTAAAGTTGTATAAGGCCATGCTGTCAGAGTCGCAAAGCGCCCTATGCCTACCTGAGCTGATATAAGGCGCTTTATGGTAGTCCATATGATATTTTTTTATTGAGCGGTATACCCGCCGTCGATAATCATTTCCGTGCCCGTCATAAAGCGTGACTCATCTGATACAAGATAAACCACCGCATGACCGATATCATCCGGCTCGCCCAGATGACCCACGGGATGAAGGCTGGCGATATAATCCCATACGGCTTTGGGGTTTTCCTGACTGCCTATATAGTTTCTTACCATATCCGTCAGAATATAGCCGGGGTGAATTGTGTTGACGCGAATTTTATAACCAGATTTGGCGCAATGCAAGGCAGCGGATTTGGACAAAAGGCGGACGCCGCCCTTACTTCCATTATAAGCAGCTAAATTAGGATCCGCTATAATTCCTTCAATAGAAGACATATTCACAATGGAGCCGCCGTGGTCGCCGCTGCGGCGTATGGCTTCAATGCCATATTTTGTTCCAAGAAATACGCCGTCATAGTTAACGGTGTTCACAAATTTGAAATGTTCATAGGTGGCTTCTTCAATATTGCCGCCAATTCCGACGCCGGCGCTGTTAACGACCGCATCGAGCCGCCCGAATTGCTTCAAAATTGTGTCTGTAATTTTTTTCCATTCATCTTCTGATGTAACGTCTTGGCGATAGTAATGCGCCTTATGTTGGCCTGCTGAATTAATGCTGTTTAGAACCGTTTCCCGGTTGTTTTCAGTAATATCCGTTACAACAACCTGCGCCCCTTCACGGGCAAGCAAGACCGCAGATGACGTCCCAATACCGGACAATCCCCCAGTAATCAGAACCACTTTCCCTGATGCCCTACCCATGATCTTGACCTTTCATGTAAATTCTTAAAGTACCCCGGCTTTGAAATACAAAGCCTCTTGCCATGATTTGCTCCGCGCGACTACGCTGCATGGCCTTCATGACCTGGAGGTGGACCAGGGTACCATACCTCCGGCTCCGGAAAACTGAAGCCCTCCGGAAATGTAAAGAGTTCAATCGCCATGCCCGCAAGATCCTCCGTACCTATGTAGGCATAACGGACCTGGTCATTCCATACGCCTGACTGAACCACGCTTAAACCTCTGCGTTCAAATTCGGCGACCTGGTCATCGAATGCCAGCGGCGCACACTCCTGGGCAACGTGCTGGATTCCCTCTCCATGTTTCTTAAGCCAATCCTTATAGATGCTTTCTCCTTCCAGGGGTTCTATAACTTCCCAGAATGTCGTACCGGTCCACGCCACAGCTAGCCGCATTGAATAGGGCTGAGATTTTCCACGATATGTCTGATCTGATACGTTCTCCGGGCTGAAGGTATATACTCTCCATGGACCAACGCCGAGCTGGACAAATCCTTCCAGGGTTCTGAACATATCTTTCGTAACGACGCAAATCTGTATGGTATTTCCCATAAAACTATTGGAAAGGGTCGTATCGCCTGTCACTTTAATCATATCCACACCACCAATATTTAATCTAAGCACAGTCGGTTCAGGAGAAAATTATGCCACCATCAACGACCAGGGCCTGACCAGTCATATAGTCTGATTCTGATGACATGAGAAAGCGTGAAACGCCAGCCAAGTCTTCCGGCGTTGATGAGCGTCCAAGCAAAATGCCTTCAGCGTATTGGTTGAAAGCATCTTCGTCTTTTTCCGCCAGCCCTGCTTCCCTAAAACCTCGTCCTATATCATCCCACATTTTCGTGGCAACAATTCCGGGGCATATTGCATTAACATTAATACGATGTTGGCCAAATGCTTTTGCCCCGGCTTGCGTAAAAGCTACGACGCTGAATTTGCTAGCGGAGTAATGCGCCAATGGCTCAAAGCCCTGCTTACCTGCGATAGAGGCAACATTGAGGATCTTACCGCCATTCTTTTGAGCAATAAAAACTTTGGCTGCTTCCTGCATGCAAATCAGAACACCGAGACTGTTGACCTCCATGATGCGTCGCCAGTCCTGTTCCGTAATTTCAGTAAATATCTTCGTCTGCGCAATTCCAGCATTATTAACAATACCGTGCAAGGAACCATGCGCGTCACAAGATGCCTTGATCATCGCCACAACGGCACTACGATCAGTAACATTGACCGACACGCCAATTGCCTTGCCTCCAGTCGAGCATATTCTATCTGCAGCCGCCTCCGCAGACTTCTTATCGAGATCGCCAATGGTGATGGCAGCGCCAGCAGCCGCCAGCCCCTGCGCGATCGCCTCACCTATGCCCCTTGCGGCGCCGGTAATGACAATAGACTTTCCAGCTAATATCTGATTCATTTTTCCTGCGCTCCTGATTAGAAATTTCGCACCAAGCCCGCCTGATAAATCTACTTAGCGCGCTCTATTGTCTCTTTTGCGGCAGCAATTACCTGATCCGGACGCTCAACCTGCGGCATATGACCAACGTTCTCGATCAAAATTACATTGGCTACACTCTCAAGCCCGTCTGCATGAGATGAAGGCACTATCTGGTCATTTTTCCCCCAGACTATCGTTACAGGTACCTTCAGTTCGCCTAGGCGATCTCGCCAAATATCTCTCTGATCACCCTCAGGCGCAAATGAACTCAATATTGTCTGCAGTGCTTCCGTGACGCCATCCAACCTTTTATATTTGATTACATCATCCACAAGAGCGCGGTTGACGGCGGATCCGTCATAAAATAACTGGCGCAATACTGCTTCCAGATCTCGCCGTTTCTCAGCCTTGATAAATGATTTCAGATAATCTGCGTTTATCTCACCACCAAGGCTAACAGGGGCCAATAGCGTTAACGATGATACCAAGTCAGGTCTGGAAAACGCAAGCGCAAGAGCTATTCCAGCCCCCATGGAGTGCCCGACAATGTGAACATTATTAAGCTCAAGGGCGCTAATGAATGCCGCAACATTTCCACTCTGACCAGCCAACGATCCATCCGGAACTGATTTCGATGATCCGCCATGGCCCAGCAAATCCAGGGCAATGGTATCATACTGCAACGAAAGAGATTGCTGGACATATCCCCAGCTTGAAGCATCTCCGCCGAATCCATGGATGAGAAGCACTTTTTTTGGGGCATCCCCCATACGCAAGTAGCTAAACTTATGTCCGTCAACGTCTATTTCGCGTGCAAGCGCAGCATCATCGTCCGTTTGCTCAGGCACTACTACTTTGAAGGATTGCACAAATTCATCTATTTCGCTTTCGGTGGTGGATTGATCAGTGATTACACCCAACAACGTGCCTGTCGGAACGGACTGCCCTTCCGGCACGGTTTGCCGTCTCAAGATACCTGTTGCGGGGGCTTCGACTGTTCCGGATAGTTTGCTCGACTCCACATCAACGATGTCATCACCCGACTGAATCGAAGCGCCAACGGAGACCAGCCATCCTGTTACCGTGCCCTCCTCCATGGTCAGGCCCCATCTTGGCATTATGATTGCTGAAATATTACTCATGCCGCTCGGTTCCTGTCATGCTGCATGACTTTTAGGACAGCAGCAATAACCTGTGTTGTATTGGGAATGTAGGCATCTTCCAGATTCGGCGCGAAAGGGACTGGTGTGTGGGGGGCCGTTACTAATTGAATGGGAGCCCGTAAATGGTTAAAAGCTTTATCCGCCACTAGCGCCGCTATGTCTGTGGCAAAGCTACATCTTGGATTTGCCTCATCCACGACCACTAGCCGCCCTGTATTCTCAACGCTTTCCAGTATCGTCTGCTCATCTAGGGGCGATGTGGTTCGTGGATCAATGACCGTAGCCTTGATGCCATTTTCCTGTAATTTTTTAGCAGCTTCCATGGAGACGTGGACCATGCGCGCCAGAGCGACTATTGTAACATCATCCCCTTCGCGTAGAATATTTGCTTCTCCAAATGGGATGGTATAGGCGCCATCCGGCACCTCGCCTTCAAGATCATACATTGCCTTATGTTCAAGAAAAATAACGGGATCATCATCCCGAATAGCTTGTATTAGCAGCCCCTTGGCATCATACGGATCGGAGGGCACGACAACTTTCAGGCCAGGGATATGGGTAAAAATAGAGTGCAGGGATTGCGAATGCTGGGCGCCGGCGCGAAGGCCAGCCCCGGACATTGCCCGAACCACCAATGGAGTTTTCGCCTTACCGCCAAACATATAACGGAACTTTGCAGCTTGATTAAATATCTGATCAAAGCACACGCCCATAAAATCAACAAACATCAATTCGGCGATCGGTCGCAAACCAGTAACCGCGGCGCCGGCGGCTGCGCCCATAATGGCGCTCTCTGTTATGGGCGTATCAATGACGCGCTCTGGGCCAAATTCACGATATAATCCCTTTGTAACCCCGAGGACACCGCCAACAGCATCTTCAAGTTCCGCCGTACCGCCACGCCCTCCCGCCACATCTTCGCCAAGAAGTATAACGGTAGGGTCACGACGCATTTCCAAACGCATGGCTTCGTTAATAGCCGTTCGCATAGATTTTTTTGGCATCAATAGTCCCCAACTCTAAATTCAATTTTGTTTAGTATGAAACATAAACATCTGTCAGCAGTGCCTGCGCATCAGGTACCGAAGCAGCAATCGCCTCTTTGGCGTTTCTATCGATAAAGGTCGAGGCGTTTTTATCAATATCATCCAGTTGTTCTTTGCTGAGTAGACCAGCCTCCGTCACTTTCTTGCGGAAAATAAGCAACGGATCTTGACGTCGCACTGCAGCCAATTCATCAGCGGAACGATATGGCTGCGGGTCGCCGGTAAAGTGCCCATGCCAACGGTTAACCGATACCTCCAACACGCTTGGTTGCAAATATTTGCGAGCTTTTTCAATTGCATCTTGCGCGGCATCATAGACAGCAAAAAAGTCTTTACCATCAACCTTAGTAGACGGTAGGCCAAATCCTGCCGCACGTGTCGCTAGGTCAACCCCTGCGCTATGATAACTGGCGGCCGTAAACTCACCATAGCCATTATTCTCAATTACGAATACCACGGGAACCTTCAATACGACGGCCATATTGAGCGCCTCCGCTGTCGTTCCCTGGTTGGAGGCGCCATCGCCCAGAAAAGCAACGGCCACGCCATTATTACGCAAACACTTGGCGGATAGCGCAGCCCCAACAGCCAATGGCGGAGAACCGCCCACAATGCCATTGGCGCCCAGCATGCCTTTATCTAAGTCGGCAATATGCATGGAACCGCCCTTGCCGCCGCAAAGACCGCCTTCCTTGCCGTATATTTCAAGCATCATACCCCTAACATCACAGCCTTTGGCGATGCAATGGCCATGACCGCGATGGTTAGAACCGATCCAATCACCATCCTTTAAGTTCATACAAACGCCGACAGCGGAAGCTTCCCCCCCGACATATAAATGAACGAATCCAGGAATAAGCCCTGCCAGCGAATCCGCTCCCACCCGCTCTTCAAATGCCCTTATTGTCGCCATACGCCGGTATGCCTCACATAAGAGGTCCCTATCTAGTTGCATGCAACACCTCGTTTTAATAGATAATTTCGGCTATTCCGGCTATTTTCTAAGTTCAATTTATTATCTGAAAACTGCCATCGAATGACGGAAACCACTTACAGCCGAATGTTTTTCACATTTCCCAAAAATTATAGGATGATGGCGATGATGATGGCGATAGGGATATCTTAATAAGATTAAAGTTTTCAGGCGGTTATATCACCTGCATATGAGCTTTAATTGAACCGAACTGCGTTTCCTTTTTGAACTATTTTCTGGTTCATAATTTTGGCTGGGGCAATGACCTGTATTTATGGCGATGCTTTTTCCATTGAATTTGTGGAACTTGGCCGTCTCAGATCTGGACCACTAACGGAATTCCCAAGGGTTTGACGGTATGGCTCACTCGCGCCAGTGATAGAGAAAGTGGGGCATTTGCATTATGTTGTTTTTTGGGGCTGGCGTAGCTAAGGACTACTTTTTGGCTAGTTTATGTCATCGTTTTATTATCGCAGAGGGGCTTTATGGCGAGACTGTCAGATATTTTGTGCTCGGAGTTTCAATGTAGTTATGCGTTTATGAAACGCTCTCCGAAGATGACGGCGAACTGCGTTTTCGCCTCGAACCCTTCACGCGGCGGCATTTTCCACTCTTTCTCGGATCGGTTCAAGATCAGATAGAGCAGCTTCATGGCCGCCTCGTCATTTGGGAAATGTCCCCTGGCTCGAACGGCGCGACGCAATTTTGAGTTCAGGGCCGCGATGGCGTTTGTCGTATATATGATCCTGCGCACGGCCTCGGGGAAAGCGAAGAACGGGATCACATGCTCCCAGTTGCGGCGCCAGCTTTGGGCGATGGCGGGATATTTGCGGCCCCATTCACCGGCTTCAAAGGAGCTGAGCGCTTTCTGCCCGGCCTCGGCATCGCGGGCTTTGTAGACGCTTCTCAGGGCTGCGGCGACCGCTTTGCGGTCCTTCCAGGACACAAAGCCCATGGCGTGCCGGATCAGGTGAACAATGCACGTTTGAACCGTAGCTTCGGGGAATACCGCGGTAATGGCTTCCGGGAACCCCTTGAGCCCATCCACAACGGCGATCAGGATGTCCTGGACGCCCCGGGTTTTGAGTTCGTTCATCACCCGCAGCCAGAACTTTGCCCCTTCGGTCTGCTCAATCCACAGGCCCAGGATCTCCTTGGCGCCATCAGGCAGAATGCCGAGCGCCATATAAACGGCCTTGTTGCGAACAAACCCCTCGTCCCGGATCTTGAGGCGGATAGCGTCAAAAAACACCAGGGGATAACAGGCATCCAGGGGCCGATTTTGCCATTCGGCCACGGCGTCCATCACGGTGTCCGTCACCCGGGAAATCAGGTCCGGGGAGACATCAATCCCATAAAGCTCCTCCAGATGGCCCCGGATCTCCCGCACCGAAAGCCCACGGGCATACATGGATATGATCTTCTGATCAAAATCCGGAAACCGGCGCTGCTACTTGGCGATCAACTGGGGATCAAAGGGACCCGACCGGTCCCGGGGAATATCCAGAACCACCTTCGAGGTCCCGGTTACAACGGTCTTACTCGAACGCCCATTACGCCGGTTCTCACGCCCCGCCGCCTGTTCGTTCTCAAGGTGAACGTCCAGCTCGGCATTGAGAACCCGCTCCGATAACGCCTTCTTCAACTCATCCAGAAGCCCGTCCTTGCTGAAAATATCCTGGGGATCATGCCCCGCCAAAAGCCGGTCCAAAACCTCGCGCTCAATCGTCATATGATGCTCCTTCCTTCGCTATCTATATGACCCCAAACATAAAATTTAGGATAGTCCCGTGCCCGTAGGGTACGATCTCAAGGACCGGCAACTGGTTATCAATGAATCTGAAGCCCAGACGATCAACTGGCTCTATGACACCTATCTGAAGGTCAAATGTGTCCGCGCCTTGAAAACAGGAGCCGACCGGCTGGGCCTTACCAGCAAGCGCTACACCCAGCAATCGGGCAAAGTGGTGGGTGGCCGTCTCTTCTCCCGGGGTCAGCTTTACTGCCTGCTGAAGAACCCGCTTTACATCGGCAAGATCCGCCATAGGGACAAGATTTACCAAGGGCAGCATGAGACCATCATAAACCAAGAGGTTTGGGGCCATGTACAAACATTATTGGCCGCCAACGGCGGCGCTCGCAAGGCGACCCGCAACGTCCCATCCCATGGCTGGCTATCCCGACTCCTACTTGATTCAACCGGCGAGCCCATGGTTGTCACTCATGCCAAGAAACAAGGCCGCATCTATCGCTACTACGTCTCCGCCTCATTCATGACCAAGAAGTCAAACATGAGCCAGGGCTGGCGGCTCCCCGCAAAAGAGGTCGAGAGCATCGTCCTCAGCGCGATCAAGACATTCCTGAGTGATCCGGTCAAAGTGCTAAAGGTATTAGGTGCAGAAAATCTTACGGCGGGCATCATCACACGAACAACCGTAGCAACGAAGAACCTGACAGAGAATATCGACACCGTGTCTCCCGCCGACATGAAAACCAAGGTACTGCCCATCATCAACCAGGTTCGGGTGAATCTTTATGAAGTAGCCATTGTCTTCAATATCAACGCGCTGGGCGATGCCCTCGGCATCGATGTTAATGACGACGACGCCCCAAGGCATCACACCATCACCCTACCGGTGCAACTGAAGCGGCGCGGCGTTGAGATGCGGATCGTCCTTCCTGGGCTAGAACAAGACAATTCCAAACGCGACGGCGCTATAAGAAAACTGATCGCCCGGGCTCACGTCTGGTTCGACCAATTAAAGTCGGGCACTTCCATTACCGATATCGCCAAGGCCAATGCCATGGATATTGCTGATGTCAGCCGCGTTCTTCCCCTGGCCTTTCTGGCGCCGGATATTGTCACCAATATTCTCAACGGCACGCAGCCCATTGACCTTACCGCTGAAAAGCTGAAACGCTGCCGCACTATCCCTCATGCTTGGAACGAACAGAGACGAGCTCTCGGGTTCGCGTGACTGAAGTCAGACTAAGTATCTCGAATTCAGTTCGGGCTAAAGTCGCACTTTCTTCCGACATCCGACATCTGATTGACGGTTTGGAGGCCAAGGCCCGAAGCGGAGAACAAGCCACAAATAACCCGCAAATGGCCCAGCTAAGGCTGTTCTCCAGCCAAACCATGGATGAAAACCAACACGAAAATCCCGCACTATCCCGGCAAATCCCGCCATATCCCATGTCAACGGCGGACACAGCATTAAGAACAAGACTGAATGGTGGGCCCGGCAGGACTCGAACCTGCGACCAAACCGTTATGAGCGGTCCGCTCTAACCACCTGAGCTACAGGCCCACGAAGAAGTCGAGCGACCGCCATAGCAGATATCGCTCCACAAAAACAGTCTTTACCCTTCACGTATCCAGGAAGCTTCTGAGCTTGCGGCTGCGGCTGGGGTGCTTCAGTTTACGCAGGGCTTTGGCTTCGATCTGACGGATGCGCTCGCGCGTCACCGAGAACTGCTGGCCGACTTCCTCCAACGTATGATCGGTGTTCATGCCGATGCCGAAGCGCATGCGCAGCACCCGCTCCTCGCGCGGCGTCAGCGAAGCGAGCACTCTTGTGGTGGTATCGCGCAAGTTCGATTGAATGGCGGATTCCACCGGCAGGATGGCGTTCTTGTCCTCGATGAAATCGCCCAGGTGGCTGTCTTCCTCGTCGCCGATGGGGGTCTCCAGGCTGATCGGCTCCTTGGCGATCTTCATCACCTTGCGCACTTTTTCCAACGGCATGCTCAAGCGTTCCGCCAGCTCCTCCGGCGTCGCCTCGCGGCCGTATTCGTGCAGCATCTGGCGGCCCGTGCGCACCAGCTTGTTGATGGTTTCGATCATGTGCACCGGGATGCGGATGGTGCGCGCCTGATCGGCGATGGAGCGGGTGATCGCCTGCCGAATCCACCATGTGGCGTAGGTGGAGAATTTATAGCCGCGGCGGTATTCAAACTTGTCCACCGCCTTCATCAGGCCGATATTGCCTTCCTGAATGAGATCGAGAAACTGCAAGCCGCGATTGGTGTACTTCTTGGCGATGGAAATGACCAGGCGCAGGTTCGCCTCCACCATTTCCTTCTTGGCGATGCGCGCTTCCTTCTCGCCCTTTTGCACCATTTGCACGATGCGGCGAAATTCGCCGATGGGCAAGCCGGCGTCCTGGCTGATCTCGGCGATCTCGGCGCGGATCTGATTGACCGTCTCGGCCTCGCGAGTGGAGAAATTCTGCCAGCCGCGGCCGGAAAGCTTGGCCACGCTCCCCAGCCAATCGGGTTCCAGCTCGCTGCCCATATAGGCGTTCAAGAATGCCTGACGATCGATGCGGTGGCTTTCCGCCAGCCGCAGCAGCCGACCTTCATAGCTCATCAGCTTCTTGTTGAGGCTGTAGAGCTGCTCCACCAGCGCCTCGATGCGCGCGTTGTTGAAGCGCAGGCTTTTGACGAGATCGACGACCTCCTGATGCATCTTTTCCAGCTTGCGCTGCTGCTGGGAAGACAATTCATCGCTGGCCATCTGCGCCTCAAGCCGCGCTTCCTGCAGCTTGGCGAGCTTCTTATAAATCGCTGTGATCTGCGACAGGGTATCAAGCACCGCCGGCTTTAAGGCTTCCTCCATGGCCGCCAGCGACATATTGTTCTCGCCGTCCTCGCCGTCGCCCTCAAGCTCGCCTTCCTCGCCAGCAGGCTCATCCAGATCAAGATCATCGCCGGCCGCGGCGGCAACCGCGGCGCCGCCGCTACCTTCGCCGTCGGCGGCGCCATAGGTGGCGTCAAGATCGATGATGTCGCGCAACAGAAGCTGCCCGGCGTTCAAGTGCTCGCTCCAGGAGATGAGCGCCTTGAAGGTCATCGGGCTTTCGCACAAGCCAGCGATCATGGTTTCCCGGCCGGCCTCGATGCGCTTGGCGATGGCAATCTCACCCTCGCGGGAGAGGAGCTCGACGCTGCCCATCTCCCGCAGATACATGCGCACCGGGTCATCGGTGCGGTCGCCGGCCTGGGTTTTCTCGGGGGCCGAAAATTCGAAATCGTCGCCGCCGTCGCCGGCGGGAATTTCCTCCGCCTCGGCGACGACTTCGCCGTCATCGGCGGCGGCCGGTTCGTCCACCTCGTCGGTATCGACCACGTTGACCCCAAGCTCCGAGAGCATGGTCATGATGTCTTCGATCTGCTCGGAGGACATTTCGTCCTGCGGCAAAGCGCGGTTAAGCTCGTCATAGGTGATGTAGCCCCGCTCCTTGGCCTGGGCGATCATCTTCTTGACCGTCTGCTCCGCCGAATCAATGAGCGGTCTGTCCGTCGTCTCTTCCGTCGCTTCGGCGCGTTCCGCCGCCTGCGAAGCCTTTGTCGCCATGGGCCACTCCTAACACCGCCGCGCGCCCCATCCACTCAGGCGCTGGCGAAAATCCAAACAGCGCCGTCCTCAGACCGTCGGTTCCCGGCCCGAGGCGACGCCATATCCCGCCACCATCACTTCCCGCCCTTCGGCCTGATCGAGCTGCACTTTCAGCGCCCGCAAGCGACCTAGAGCTTCGTCAGAAAAATCCCGCGCCAACTCATCCTCTAACCGCTTGATTTCGCGTTCGAGGGTAGACAAGCGACGATGCAGGGCAACCACGTGCCGCCAGCCCTGTTCCACATCTATGAGCGCCGCATCCGGTTGCGCAAACCACAGGGGGGCAGAGGCCGTATCCAAGCCATCAATCGCCTTACCGAAGCCACTCTCCATCAGATGGCGGCGCAGGGCCGCCATGTCAAGATCATGATCGGAAGCCGCTATACGTATGATTTCGCTCCGCAACTTGTCAAGGTCGGGGTTCTGCAATTCCAGCCCCGCCAGCTCCTCTTCGTGGCGCTCGATGAGCAGGGGATGGTTAAGAACACAGGCGAGGATCAACTGCTCCCGCCGCCGAGAGCGGCCGGCGCGATCGTCCTGACCCATCAGGGCGGCCGACAGCCGGCCCGGGCGGCGGATATCGGTCTGGCCCCGCCGCAAGGTTCCCGACCCTCGCCCCCGGCCGGGCTCCCGGCCCGGCCGATCGGCCGGAAGCGGGGCGAACAGGCGCCGCCGCCGGGCCGCCATGTCGGATTCATAGTGACTGCGCACCCGATGGTCGGCGATGCGCGCCACCGTCTTCTTGATTGCCTCGTCAAAGGCGGCGCGACGTTCCGGCGTATCGGTAGGGTAGGCTTCCAATAGGGTCGACCACAGCATGTCGGCCAGGCTTTTGCTGCCCGCCTGCAGCGCCGCAAAAGCCGCGGCGCCCTGAGCTTGCACCAAGCTGTCGGGGTCTTCCCCCTGGGGCAATAGCAAAAAACGCAAGGAATGGCCGGGGGCCAGGCCAGGGAGCGCCCGCTCCATGGCCCGCGCCGCGGCGCGCCGGCCGGCGGCGTCGCCGTCAAAACACAAGGTCGGTTCGGGCACCGTGCGCCATAACAAAGTCAGTTGTTCTTCGGTCAAGGCGGTGCCGAGCGGCGCCACCGCTTCCCGAAAGCCGGCCTGGGCCAGGCTGATGACATCCATATAGCCTTCGACCACCAGGACGCCGCCGCGCTCCCGCGCCGGGCCGCGCGCCTGGTCAAGGTTGTACAGGGTGTGACCCTTATGAAAAAGCTCGCTTTCCGGCGAGTTGAGGTACTTGGCCGGAGCGTCATCCAGCGCCCGGCCGCCAAAGGCGATGACACGGCCGCGGCCGTCGCGGATCGGGAACATCACCCGATGGCGGAAACGGTCGAAGGTAGGGCCGCCGTCCTCGGGCAGGATGACCAGCCCGGAGCGCACCAGCACGTCCTCGCTAAAGCCGCGCGCCAGCATGGCGTCTTTCAACAGGGTGCGGGCGGCGGGGGCATAGCCCAAACGGAAGCCGCGGATGGTCTCATCCGCCAAGCCGCGGCGGCGCAGATAGGCCAAGGCTTCGCGCCCCGAAGCCGACCACAGCTGGCTTTCAAACCAGGCGGCGGCGGCTTCCTCGGCCTCCAAAAGACCAAGCCGTTCCTTGGCCTTGGCTTCCGCCTCCAGATCGATTTCCGGCGGCGGCATGCCGGCTTCACGCGCCAGCCGCTCCACCGCCTCGCGAAACGGCAGATTATCGGACTCCATGACGAAGCGGATGACGTCGCCATGGGCGCCGCAGCCGAAGCAGTGGTAGAAGCCCTTGTCGTCGCTGACCGTGAACGACGGCGTCTTTTCGTGATGAAACGGGCACAGGCCGGTAAATTCCCGCCCCCGCCGCACCAGTCGCACCTTGCGGGCGACCACCCCGCTCAAGGGCAGACGCTGGCGCAGGTCATCCAGGTATGCGGGAGATACCGACATGCCCCTCCTAAACGAAACCGGAAAGTAAACGTATCAGGCGGACAGCAGCCGCCGCACTTCGGCGCTCGCCTTGTTGAAATCCATGCTGCCGGCATGGCGCTCCTTCAGCAGGCTCATCACCCGGCCCATGTCCTTCAAGCCCTTGGCCTCCAGCTCGCTGACCGCCTGGGCGCACAGGGCGTTGATCTCCTCCGCCGTCAGCTGCGCCGGCAGGAACTTTTCAATGACGGCGATTTCGCTCTTTTCCTTGTCCACCAAGTCGGTGCGGCCGCCTTGCTCATAGAGCCGGATGCTTTCGCGGCGCTGTTTGATCATGGTGTGCAGGAGTTCGATGATGCCATCATCGCTGATCGGCCCCTTGCCATCGCCGCGCAAGGAAATTTCCCGGTTCTTGATGGCGGCCAGGATCAAGCGCAGCGTCGATAATCGCTCCTTGTCGCCTGTTTTGAGCGCGTCTTTTTGCGCTTCCTTCAACCTGTCCTGAAGCATCAACTCCCCCTTCCGGCAAAGCGCGGGCGGATAACCGCACCCCCGCCGCAACCCAGATGTCATATTACTCCGCGTAAGCCGTCGACTTTAATTCAAACCCGGGCCTGAAGCAATTTCAGAACGAATAAAATAATTCTTTGATAAATAAGAGTATTTTTTTATTTCGTTATCCTTGACGGGGGTGGGGGCATCCCGTATCTTCCGGCCAATTTGCGCTGGCTCGCCCCACCTCCGACCGGGCGTCTTGAGCTGATCCGCGAGGCCCCGGCAGGCAAGCATCTTCGACCGCTTGCGACCGGGGGCGTTTCCCGCAGTACTTTAACCCTAAGCGGAACCCTTAAGGTGGTACCATGTCCGATCACGCCCAAGCGCTGACGCCGCCGACGCCTGACGCCACCGCCGCCCTCGTCCTGGCCGACGGCGCGGTGTTCTGGGGCAAAGGCTTTGGCGCGGTGGGCGACGCGGTGGGCGAGGTCTGCTTTAATACCGCCATGACCGGCTATCAGGAGATTCTGACCGATCCTTCCTACGCCGGGCAGATCATCACCTTCACCTTTCCCCACATCGGCAACGTCGGCGCCAACGCCGCCGACATCGAGACCGCAACCGCCGCCGCGCGTGGACTCATCGTGCGCAACGTGGTCACCGAGCCGGCCAATTACCGAGCGCAATCGGCCTTTGACCGCTGGCTGAAGGGACAGAACCTGATCGGCATCGCCGGGCTTGACACCCGCCGGCTGACCCGCCTCATTCGCTTAAACGGCGCACCCAACGGCGTTATCGCCCACAACCCCGATGGCCGTTTCGATATCCCGGCGTTGGTGGCGAAAGCCCGCAGCTGGCCAGGTCTGGAAGGCATGGACTTGGCCAAAGACGTCACTTGCCGGCAGACCTATGCGTGGGAGGAAACCCGCTGGAGCTTCGACAACGGCGGCGGCTATGGCCGGCTGAGCGCGTCCCAGGCGCATGTGGTGGTGGTGGATTACGGCGTCAAGCGCAACATCCTACGCTCGCTCGCCAGCGCCGGCGCGCGGGTAACCGTCGTCCCCGCCAGCGCCACCAAGGATGATATTTTGCGCCATCAGCCAGATGGCATCGTGCTCTCCAATGGCCCCGGCGATCCGGCGGCCACCGGCATATATGCGGTGCCGGTGATCCGCGAGCTGCTGGCCACCGGCAAACCGATCTTAGGGATCTGCCTTGGCCACCAGATGCTGGCCATTGCCTTGGGCGGCCGCACGGTGAAAATGCACCAGGGGCACCGCGGCGCCAATCATCCGGTCAAAGACCTGACGACGGCCAAGGTGGAAATCACCTCCATGAACCACGGCTTCACGGTGGACGCCGATAGCCTGCCGCCCGATGTCAAGGTCAGCCACATCTCGCTTTTCGATCGCACGGTGTGCGGTCTCATCGTGGCGGGCAAGCCGGTGATCTCGGTGCAGCATCATCCCGAAGCCTCGCCCGGTCCGCAAGACAGCCATTATCTTTTTGATCGCTTTATAGATATGGTGAAAGAGCACAAGAGATGAGGAAAGAGTCGCAGGCGAAATCCTTACTTTCACCTCCCCCCCATGGGGGGAGGGATAGGGAGAGGGGGCTCTTTCAGCGCCTCTGCAATAACCGTCAGAACACCTGCCATATTCGCCAGAACCTCGGAATTCCAAAAGCGAATGACGCGAAAACCTTGGCTTTCCAAGAACGCCGTACGCACAGCGTCGCGTTCGACGTCCAGCGCATGTTGCCCGCCATCGAGTTCGATCACCAACCGATGGCGACGAGCGGCAAAATCGGCAACATAGGGACCAATGGGAACCTGCCGTGTGAACTTCACACCCGCAAATCGTTTGGCCCGCAGTTCTTCCCACAATGCCTTCTCGGCAATGGTCAGAGCAGATCGCATCTGACGGGCATGGCTAATCGTTGCATGATTTCTTTGGACCATGTTACTCACCCTCTCCCCTCCCTCCCCCTCAAGGGGGAGGGCCTCTTTGAGTCATCATATGCCTAAGCGCACTGACATCAACTCCATCCTCATTATCGGCGCTGGTCCGATCGTCATCGGCCAAGCATGCGAGTTCGATTATTCCGGAGCGCAAGCCTGCAAGGCGCTGCGCGAGGAGGGCTATCGCGTCATTCTGGTGAATTCCAATCCCGCCACCATCATGACCGATCCCGAAATGGCCGACGCCACCTACATCGAGCCGATCACGCCGGAGATGGTGGAAAAAATCATCGCCCGCGAAAGACCCGACGCCATTCTGCCCACCATGGGCGGCCAGACGGCGCTCAATACCGCCCTGGCGCTGGCCAAAAGCGGCGCCTTGAAAAAACACAATGTCATTCTCATCGGCGCCAACGAGGAAGCCATCGCCAAGGCTGAGGATCGCGAGCTGTTCCGCGAAGCGATGACCAAGATCGGCCTTGAATCGCCGAAGAGCGTCATCGTGCATTCGCTATCCGAAGCGGGCGAGGCCCTTGATTGCGTCGGCTTGCCGGCGATCATCCGCCCCAGCTTCACGCTTGGCGGCACCGGCGGCGGCATCGCCTACAACCGCGAGGAATTCGAGGAGATCGTCGCGCGCGGGCTCGACGCCTCGCCCACCAACGAGGTGCTGGTGGAGGAATCCGTGCTCGGCTGGAAAGAGTACGAGATGGAAGTGATCCGCGACAAGGCGGACAACTGCATCATCGTCTGCTCCATCGAGAACGTCGATCCCATGGGCGTGCACACCGGCGATTCCATCACCGTTGCGCCGGCGCTGACGCTGACCGACAAGGAATATCAGCGCATGCGCGACGCCTCGATCGCGGTGTTGCGGGAAATCGGCGTCGAGACCGGCGGCTCCAACGTGCAGTTCGCGGTCAATCCCAAAGACGGGCGACTGATCATCATCGAAATGAACCCGCGCGTCTCGCGCTCCTCGGCGCTGGCGTCCAAGGCCACCGGCTTTCCCATCGCCAAGGTGGCGGCGAAATTGGCCGTCGGCTACACGCTGGACGAATTGACCAACGACATCACCAAGGCGACGCCGGCTTCCTTCGAGCCGACCATCGATTACGTGGTCACCAAGGTACCGCGCTTCACGTTTGAAAAATTTCCCGGCAGCGAGCCGCTTCTCAATACCGCCATGAAGTCGGTGGGCGAGGCGATGGCCATCGGCCGTTCGTTCCCGGAATCCTTGCAAAAGGCGCTGCGCTCGTTGGAGACCGGCTTGACAGGCTTGGATGCAATCGCCATTCCCGGCGTCGATCCCGACAGCCCGGACCGCGAGGCGATCTTGCGGGCGCTGGCGCGCCCCACGCCGGACCGCCTGTTGGTGGCCGGGCAAGCGCTGCGTCTCGGCTTGACGGTGGAGGACGTCCATGCCGTCACTCATTACGAACCGTGGTTCCTGCGCCAGTTGGCGCTCATCGTCGATGCCGAAAATGACGTTAAGAAAAATGGCCTGCCGGCCGATCGCGACGGCTTTTTGCGGCTGAAAATGCTGGGCTTTTCCGATGCCCAGTTGGCCAAGCTGACGCAGTTGAGGGAAAGCGACGTGCGCGCACGGCGTCAGGCGATGAACCTGCATCCCGTCTTCAAGCGCATCGACACCTGCGGCGCCGAGTTCGAGGCGCGCACGCCTTACATGTACTCAACCTACGAGACCGATTTCCTGGGCGCGGCGGAATGCGAGGCGCAGCCCACGGCGGCCAAGAAAATCATGATCCTGGGCGGCGGCCCCAATCGCATCGGCCAGGGCATCGAATTTGACTACTGCTGCTGCCATGCCGCCTTCGCCCTTTCCGATGCCGGTTTCGAGACCATCATGGTCAATTGCAACCCGGAGACGGTTTCCACCGATTACGACACCTCCGACCGGCTCTACTTCGAGCCGCTGACCGTCGAGGACGTGCTGGAGATCATCCGCACCGAGCAATCGAAAGGGACGTTTCTGGGCGTCATCGTGCAATTCGGCGGCCAAACGCCCTTGAAGCTCGCCAAGGCGCTGGAGGCGGCCCGGGTGCCGATCCTGGGCACCTCGCCCGACGCCATCGATCTGGCGGAAGACCGCAAGCGCTTCCAGGAGCTGCTGGCCCAGCTCGATCTGCGCCAGCCGAGGAACGGCCTTGCCACCTCGCTCGATGAGGCCCGCGCCGTCGCCGAGACCATTGGCTATCCGGTGCTCATTCGTCCGTCCTACGTGCTCGGCGGCCGCGCCATGCAGATCGTCTATGACGGGACGCAGCTGGAGCGCTACATGGCGGAGGCGGTCACCGTCTCCGGCGACAGTCCGGTGCTGATCGACAGCTATCTCGCCAACGCCATCGAGGTCGATGTGGATGCGCTGGCCGACGGCAAGACCGTGCAAGTCGCCGGCATCATGCAGCATATCGAGGAAGCTGGCATTCATTCCGGCGATTCGGCCTGCTCGCTGCCCCCCTATTCGCTGCCCGATGGGGTCATCGCCGACATCCGCCAGCAGACCGAGGCCCTGGCCAAGGCCTTAAACGTGGTCGGTCTGATGAACGTGCAATACGCGGTCAAGGACGGAGCGGTCTATATCCTGGAAGTCAATCCCCGGGCCAGCCGCACGGTGCCGTTCGTGGCCAAGACCATCGGCGCGCCCATCGCCAAGATCGCCGCCCGGATCATGGCCGGCGAACGGCTGGCCGACTTTACCCTTCCCGCCGACGGCTTTAATCATATCGCCGTCAAGGAAGCGGTATTCCCCTTCGCCCGCTTCCCCGGCGTCGACATCCTGCTTGGCCCCGAAATGCGCTCCACCGGCGAGGTCATGGGGCTCGATCGCAGCTTCGCCAAGTCGTTCGCCAAGAGCCAGCTCGCCGCCGGCGTCACCCTGCCGCTCAGCGGCACCGTCTTCGTCTCGGTGCGCAATCTGGATAAGCCGCTCCTCATCGACGCCGTGCGCAAGCTCTTGGCCATGGGCTTCAAGGTCATCGCCACCAGTGGCACGGCGGACTTCCTGGAGCAGGCCGGCCTGGCGGTCAGCCGGGTCAACAAGGTGATGCAGGGCCGGCCGCACATCGTCGACGCCATGAAGAACGGCGAGGTGCAACTGGTGTTCAACACCACCGAAGGGGCGCAATCCATCGCCGACAGCTACGATATCCGCCGTACCGCATTGATGAACCGCATCCCCCACTACACGACGGTGGCTGGGGCCATCGCCGCGGTGGAAGCCATCGAGACCTTGCGTTCAGGCGCGCTTGAAGTGGAGCCGCTTCAATCCTATATTGGTTTCCCGTCTTAACGCGTCCGCTGATGGATTGGCGTGGGGATTAGCGCCCGCCGACGACCACACGGTTGTCGGACGGGGTTTTATTTGCAACTGGTTGATAAATTTAAGAAACGGATTGGCGATGGTTGAAAAAATTCCCATGACCATCGAGGGGTTCCAGAAGCTCGAAGCCGAGCTGAAGGAATTGAAATCGAAGGAGCGGCCGGCGATCATCCGGGCGATCGAAGAGGCGCGCGGCCACGGCGACTTGTCGGAAAACGCGGAATACCACGCCGCCAAGGAAAAGCAGGGCTTCACCGAAGCGCGAATCACCGAGCTCGAAAGCCAGCTCGCCCGCGCCGAGGTCATTGATCCGCGTGATTTGTCCGGCAGTCGGGTAATGTTCGCCTGCACCGTTACGGTGGCGGACGAGGACGACAAACAGATCCGCTACAAAATTGTCGGCGCCCATGAAGCGGACGTCAAGGACGGGCGGATCTCCTATACCTCGCCGTTGGGCAAGGCGCTGATCGGCCGCGCCGTCGGCGAGGAGGTAGAAGTCATCACGCCAGGCGGCGACAAATACTACGAAGTCGTCAATATCGAATTCATTTGATCTCCGGCATCGGCGGCGGCGCTACCATCGCCTCTATGCCGAACGCCGACAAGACCTGCTCTGACACCGCCGCCTTCAGCGCCGCGCAGCGCTGGATGGCGGCGACGGTTTCGGCCAACCGCTGCTCGGCGCCGATGGCCGCCAAACGATCCTGCAGCGTCTGGCGCACCAGAACCGCATCCTCGGTCTGACAGAACCCGGCCGCCGCCGTCGCCACCTCGCCTTTCCGCCACTCCGGCAGCCGCGCCAGAATGGCGTCGAGATGGGTAACGAGCCACGGCCAGACCAACGACGCGGCGGCAGAGTTATGCGCCAGCATGGCTACGCTGCGGTGCAATTCATCGCCCCGCGCTTGCGACGTTAAAAGATACTCAAGCAGGCGGCCAATCGTCTCTGTGTGCGGCGTGGCGGCCAGCGCCAAGACCACGTCTTCGCGAAACGCCGGATCATCCTGGCCTTGCATGGCGGTGAGTAGATGCTCGGCGAAAGGCGATCCTTCCGCCATCAAGGCGGCGCTGAAGGCGACGCGGCGGAAGTCGCCGGCCACGGCGGAAGCATCGGCCGCGCTTCGGCCGTATCCCACATACGCCTTGCCGCGCGCCGCCATCAGGGCGGTGATCGCCGGATCCTGCAAATCCACAATGTACAGGCTGAGCAATCGCCGCAGCGGTTCGCGAGTCTCATCGCCATCATCCGACGTCTCAGCATCGAGATTTTCAAGTCCGACTTCCAGACGCGGCCGATAAATATCGGCGATCAGCGCGCGGGCGGCGGTTTGCGCTTGCGCGTCCTGCGGCACGACGTTGTGCAGCAGGAATTTCAAATCCGCGATGGGCACGGTGGCCGCATCGTCATCGGCGCTGGCCGCCAATTGGCGGATCAATGGCAAATAATCGCCGAAGGCGAGAGAGCCGTCACGGAACGCGGCCGACAAGTTATCGGCGAAGGATAAAACTTCAGCCGGCCGCAGCAGCGCCGCGCGATCGCCCATGTACCGCCAGTCCTCAGCCGACAGACGCCAGCGGTAATAGCCGCGGCCGCCGGCATTGGGCACGATCGCCGCTGGACAGTTGGCCTCCCGCAAATAGAAGGTCTGATGCTGGCGCTTGGCCATGATGCATTCGGTGGCGTCCTGGCCATCCGAGCTTAACAGCCGGACGCACATCGGGATCGACCACAACGCTTCGGCGTCAGCCGGCGCGCCGAGCGGACGATATCGCGATTGCGATACATTGATTGTCACGCCCGTTTGCGGACAACTCCATGCCACCGTCGCCAGCGGCGCGCCCGGTTGATCGATAAAACTTTTCAAGGCGGCGGCAACGCTTTCCTCGCCCATGGTTTCGGTAATCGCCTTCAGGAAATCCTCGGTGGCGGCAGTGCCGCCGGCATGTTTCTGCAAGTAGTGCCTGATGGCGGCGCGGAATTTATCGGCCCCCATGTAGGCTTCAAACATGGTGAGAATCGCCGCCCCCTTCTCGTAGGTAATCGGCGTGAAGGCGGCGTCGATATCTTGCTGCGTGCGGATCGGTTGCCGCACGGCGCGCACGTTTGCGCCGGCGTCGAGCGCCATGGCGGTGCGGGCGCCGCGGCTAATGTCCTTGTCGAAGCCTCGGCCAGGATAGAGGCGGGACAGCATCTTGGCCGCCAGCCAATCGGCAAACGATTCATTGAGCCAGATGTCTTCCCACCACGCCGAGGTGACCAGATTGCCGAACCATTGGTGCGCCAGTTCATGGGCATGAATGCTGTCGAATTTTCGCAACCGTTCCTCAGATGGCGCATCGCCCAGCAACAACAGACTGTCGCGATAAACGATGGCCCCGGGATTTTCCATCGCCGAGGCGGCAAAGTCCGGCGCGGCGATGAGATCGAGCTTAGCGTAAGGGTAGCCAATGCCGGTATAAGCTTCGATGGCGGTCAGGATATCCTCGGTGCGCGCCAGCGCCGGGCGCGCCAGATCGCCTTTGCCGGGCGGCGTTACCGCCCGCAACGGAATGGCGGCGGCGCGGTGCTGGTTGGCGGCCATGGTCTTGCCGTCCACGACCTCCAGCGGACCGATGGCGAAGGCAACGAGATAGGTCGGCAAGGCGGCCGTCGGCGCCAGAACGACGATCTTGTGACCGTCGCCCAGCAGCCGCTCCACCGCCACTTGGGTGTTGCCGACAACGGTTTGCCCAGCCGGCACGCGGAACGACACATGATAGGGCGTCTTAAAGCGCGGCTCATCGAAACCGGGAAAGGCCATGCGCGCCGAGGTCGCTTCGAACTGGGTGAATATGAACGGCTGATTGCCGCTGACCACTTTATAGACGCCCTCAAGGGCGCCAAACGGCGCCGCATAGTCAATGACGATGGTGGCGAGCTTGGTGTCCACCGGGCGGCGCAGTCGCAATTCGGCCAGCCCCGTGCCTGGAATTTCGCGATATGCCGCCGACACGGCTTCCCCCCCGGAGGTGAAGACCCGCGCCTGGCGAACGCTGAGGCCTTTGCCGTTGAGCGCGATACGTTGGGTCGGCGCGGCAAGCTCAACGTCGATTTCCGCATGCCCCGAATACTGTTCCGCCTGCGGATCGATGGCAAAGCGCAGGCGGTAGGCCAGCGGCGTTACCGCATCGGGCAGCCGCAGCTTGGGCGCAGCGCCGGCCTCGGTTGTCTCGCCGCCGCCCCTTGCCGCTCTTTCTTCCGGCGACGGCGATTGCAGGCGGTAGAGCAGCGCCGCCGCAATGAAGACGCCGATCAGCGTGAATAACAGTTTGCGCGCCGGGCTCATGAAAAAACCACCGGGCAAGGAAGGAGCCGCGTGACGGAAGATGACTTAGAGGTCGTCAAAGGGAACGCTCGGCACTTTTTTCGAACAGCGTATGGTTAGCGATGTCTTGACGCTGGCGACATTGGGAGCGGGCGTCAAGTGGCCGGTCAGAAAGCTTTGAAACTGATGCAGGTCGCGGGCGACTATTTTTAAGATGAAATCGATCTCGCCATTCAGCATGTAACACTCGCGCACCAGCGGCCACTTGGCGACCCTGGCCTCAAAAGCGCGCAAGTCGGCCTCGGCTTGGCTGTGTAGGCCGATCATGGCGAATACGATGATCTCATAGCCCAACGCCTCGCCGTCAAGCTCGGCGTGGTAGCCCTTGATGTACCCGGCCTCTTCCAGCGCCCGCACCCGGCGCAGGCAAGGCGGGGCGGTGATGCCCACCCGCTCCGCCAGGTCGACGTTGGTCACCCGGCCGTCATCCTGCAGGATGGCGAGCAGGCGCCGATCGATGTCGTCCAGCTTAACCTTGGTCATGAATGTCCTTATTGTTAGGGCTATAATATAAGACCACTTCGGACGCCATTTCAGCAATAATATTACACAGAGAAAATTTGTCCCGGCCGCCGTGGGAGCGCTTTGCGCCCCCCCGGAAGTATGCCAGAATGCGGATATGGCGATAGATTCAATAAGGAGTGGCAGCCGCCCGGCCAGCGCTGTCGGCAGACTTCTGGAGTTGGCGGTTTCCCGGTCGCCGGAAAGCCGAACCTTGCTGTTTCGCCACTTGTGTGACCTGTTTTTACACAAGCGGCTGCCCGCCGCCGCCGCCGACCGCGAGACGCTATATCAGATCTTGCGCCTGTTGCGGCCAAAGGTCGGCCTTTCCCTACGGCGCGATTTGGCAGCCCAGCTTTATTCCATGGATAGCCCGCCGGAGCCCCTGGTGCGCCTGCTGATCGAGGACGTGGACGAGGTCTGCGGCCCCTTGATCGAGCACGCCGCCCTGTCGCCGGCGCTGATGGTCGATATTGCCCGCACCGGCTCGCTGGCGGCGCGCAGCCGCCTGTTGCGCCGCCGCGATCTGCCCGAGGATGTTAAGTCCTTGCTGGAAGGGGAGAAATTCTCTCCTGAACCGATGCCAGCCAAGGTTTCAGCCAAACTGACACCCGCGGCGGAGCCAGTTAAGGCGGACGCCAAAGCAGAGCCGGCCATGGTCGAAATCGCGGTCGAGCCGCCGGCTGCCGCCGTCCCTTCGCCATCTTTTCAGGATCTGGACTTGGCCGCTGCCGCCATCCGCCGCAATCGGGGACGGTTGCAGGATTTCGTGCGCACGGCGGCGGATTGGCAGTGGGAAACCGACCGCAGCGGCCGGCTGATCTATGTCTCCGACGGCGCCACGGTCGCCTTCGGCCAGCCGCCGGCGCTGCTGGTCGGCGCTGCCTTACCCGAACTATTGAAGCCGGCCAATGACGAGCCGGGACGCAACGCCCTGGAAGAGGTGCTTGGGCGATGGCGGCCCTTTGCCGACTTGAAGGTGGAAAGCCGGGCGCAAGGCTCTGCCGTCAATCTCTGGCGGCTGGCGGCGGTGCCGGTCTTTGATATTGGTAACGGTCGCTTCCAAGGCTACCGCGGGGCGGCTGTCCTGGCAGGGCCGCCGGCTGCGGCGCGCCCGAGTCCCCCTGTCGGCCGCCGCCAACCGGCCATTGCGCCGGCGACGAACAGCGCAGCCTCAACCGCCATCGACCCTTCGGTACTGGCGGCGGTGCAGAACTTAAGCCATGAATTGCGCACCCCTTTAAACGCCATCCTGGGCTTTTCCGAGATGATCGCCCAGGGTAGCCTGGGCGCCGTCGCCCCCCATTACCGGGATTACGCGAATCGCATCGTCGCCGCCGGCCAGACGGTAAACCGGATGATCTCGGACATTCTGGAGTATGCCCCCCTGGTTTCCGGCAAGAGCGCGCTGAAGACTCGCTCCGTCGGCGTCGCTCAAGCCCTGCGCGTCGCCATGGCCGCCACCGAGTCCGCGGCGGCGGCAAAGCCGGTGCTGGCGCGCCTGGCGGACGAAGCGGTGCCGGCCATTATCGCCTGCGATCCCACTTATTTGGAGGCGTGCCTGGCGAATATCTTGGGCGCGGCCATTGCCGAAAGCGCCCCCCATAGTACGTTGACAGTGACCATCCATTCCCTGCCCAACGGCGCGGTGGAGGTCCGGGCGCCAATAGCCCGCCCGGACGCCGCCGACGACGCCCCGTCGCCGATGTATGACTTGCGCTTGGCTTTTGCCCGGGAAATCGCTCGGCGGCTGCACTATGCGGTCTTCACCCGTCCCGCCGGCGCCCCGCCCCGGGAGATCGTGCTGACCACCCGGACCACCGAATAAAAAGCGCCGTCACTTTCTCGTGGCAAAAAAGAATTAAACTAGACCCCATCGCATTAACCATTTCTTCAGACATTTCAGCGATAGTGGCATCACCATAACTTGGCAACTGGAGACGAGTGATGCTCATCAATCTTTTGAAAAGACTTCGTAAAAATGAGGCCGGCGCTACCGCTATCGAATACGGTCTGATCGCCGCCCTCATCTCGATCGTCGCGATCGGGGCTCTGACCAACGTCGGTTCTTCGTTGTCGACCACCTTTACAACGGTGAACGACGAACTGGCCACCGCCGCCGGCTAATCCCCGGCCTGGGGTCATTTTTCCAACGCTATCAAACGGCTCCGGGTCCCTTATTCCCGGGGCCGTTTGTGTCTCTCGGTTCGCGTCAAGCGGACCGCACCAATGACAATGAAGGGTGGCGGATCCTTACCATCCGCCGCCAAGCGATGACGCAAGAGGGTGAAATGGGTTTTCCCGCGATGGCGGAACTGCTGCTGCCGGCCGTGCTGGCGGCGCTAATGGTTGCCGCAGCAATCAGCGATGCCCGCCGCTACATCATCCCCAACTGGCTATGCCTGGCGGTTGCCGGCGGTTGGCTGATTCTGATGCTGACGGAATACGCCCTGGCGGATGGCGGCGCACGACTTTATGGCGACGTTTGGCGCCAGGCCTGGTCGGCCGTGCTGGTGGCCGGCCTGGTGTTCGCCGGCGCCACCGGGCTGTTCGCCGCCGGCGTCATGGGCGGCGGCGACGTCAAGCTCCTGGGCGCGGTGGCGTTGTGGGCGGGACCGCAGTTGGTGATTATGTTCTTATTTATCACCTCCCTGGTCGGCGGCGGGGTCAGCCTGGGCGTCTTGGTGCGCGAGAAAGCCCGGGCTAATGCCACAACTTCACCGATTGTAAACACCTTAAGCTCTACGATGACGGCTCCGAAGGTGCCTTATGGCTTGGGCATTGCCGCCGGCGGGCTTTACGTGGCCTGGGTTCTCGGAGCCCGGGCCGGATTGATCGGCTAGAAAGCGGCCGCAGCAAACGGCAGAGGAATAACGCGAAATGACGCTCAATACGCGAAGCATCGTTCTCATCGTGGCGGCGTTGGTGATTGCCGGCATTGCCGCCTTGTTGGCCCGCAGCTGGCTGGCCTCGGAACAGCCGAAGACGGAAGTCGCCGAAACGGCGCCCAAAATGGACCATCAAATCCTGGTCGCCGCCGCCAATCTGCCAGCGGGCCGCATCGTGCAAAAAAGCGATCTTGCCTGGCAGCGCTGGCCCTTGAAGGAAGTGCCGGCGGACTACATCCTTCGAGTGACCGGCAGGGAAATGGACGACATCCTCGGCGCGGTGGTGCGCAGCGGCATCCACAGCGGCGAGCCGGTCGGCCGCACCCGCATCGTCAAGAAGGGCGATCGCGGCTTTCTCTCCGCCGTGCTGACGCCCGGCATGCGCGCCGTGGCGGTGAAGGTAACAGCCATGAGCGGCGTTGGCGGCTTTGTCTTTCCCGGCGATCGCGTCGACGTGATGCTGACGCAAAAGATTACCAATGACGATCGCGCCGGCAAAATCAACTACGGCTCGCAAACATTGTTGACCAACGTTCGCGTGATCGCCATCGATCAACGCGCCGATGATCAACAAACGGCGCCGGCCGTGGCCAAGACAGTGACCATAGAGGTCACGCCCAAGCAGGCCGAAAGCGTGGCGCTGGCCCAGGAAATGGGGGATATCGTCCTCAGCCTGCGCAGCGTCGGCGATCCTGACGTCATGGCCGACGGCGGGGATCTTGCGCCAATGGTGCCGCAAAAAGGCGAAAGCTACACCCGAGATAGCGATATCAGCCGCCTTGTCGCCGGCGGCGGCCGCAGCGGCGACGCTGTCGTCGTGGTGCGCGGCGGCACCGGCAAAAACGTCACGGCTGAGAGCGGGAGATAATAACGATGTCGATCTTAATGAAAAAGCTGCGCATGCGAACCTTGGCCGCCATGACCATGGCGGCGATCGCGGCGGTAAGTCTCGCCTCGCTCTTCAGCCATGCCGAAGCCGCGGCGGTATTCAGATCGGCCGAGGTCTCGCTTGATCTTGAGGTCAGCACCGGCACGCTGGTGCGGCTCGATAAGCCGGCGACCAACGTTTTCATCGCCGATGCGGCGGTGGCCGACGTGCACGTCAAATCGCCGCGTCTGATCTATGTCTTCGGCAAGAAGCCGGGAACGACCACGCTTTACGCGGTATCCGGCGGTGACGACGTTATCTTCAGCAGCACCATCAACGTCACCCACAACCTGACGCAATTGAAGTCGGCGCTGCATCAAATTTCTCCGGAGATGAAGGTCGATGTCCACCAGATGAACGGCATGCTGGTGCTGACCGGCACCGTCAAGTCGCCCGAGGAGGCCAACGACGTGCAATCGCTGGCGTTGAAACTGGCGGGCGAGGACCAGCAGGTGGTCAACCGCATGTCGATCGCCACGCCCAACCAGGTGAACTTGCGGGTCCGCATTGCGGAAGTGGCGCGCGATGTCACCAAGCAGCTCGGCTTTAATTGGGAGGGCATGGTCGGCATCGGCAATAGCATGATCGGCCTGCAGAACGCCGCCGACGTGATGGAGTTTGTCAGCGAAAAAGCCGGATCCTATGCCTGGCCGGTGGTGCCGGGAGATACCGTGCCCGGCTTTTTTGACCCCACCAAGCCGACGCGCCATTTCTTTACCGGCGGCAAGGACAGCGGCAGCTACGTCGGCAGCCTGGTCTCCGGCAAGGTCGACCTGAACGCTATCGTCGATGCGCTGGACATCGAAGGATTCCTCACCGTGCTGGCCGAGCCGAACTTGACGGCGCTTTCCGGCGAGCACGCCTCGTTCCTGGCTGGCGGCGAGTTTCCGATTCCCGTGCCGCAGGAAAACGGCGTCATCACCATCGACTACCGCCAATTCGGCGTCGGGCTGAAGTTCACGCCGACGGTGATGAGCAACAGCAAGATCAATCTCAAGGTTCAGCCGGAAGTCAGCCAGTTGTCATCGTCCGGGTCGATCACCATCAACGGCTTCAATATACCGGCGCTGACGGTGCGGCGCGCCGAGACCACGGTGGAGCTGGCCAGCGGCCAAAGCTTCGCGGTGGCGGGCCTGTTGCAAAACGATATCGAGCGCGAGCTGCAGAAGTTTCCTGGCCTGGGCGATGTGCCGGTGTTGGGCGCGCTGTTCCGCTCCGATCGCTTCCAGCGCCGCGAAACCGAGCTTTTGATCATCGTCACTCCCTATATCGTGCGGCCGGTGTCCGGCAAGAAGATCCCGATCCCCAACGACGGTTTCATCGTGCCCAACGACAAGGAACGCTATCTTGACGGCCAGAGCTACCGCGCGACCCCGCAGGACGCCACCCCCGCCACCATCGACAAGAGCGGCAAGCCTTCGGTCACCCCCGCCGGCTTCATGTTGAATTAGGAGACGCATCATGGCGAACACGCAGAAATTTTTCACCGTGGGGCGCGTCGCCGTGCTGACGCTGATGACGCTGGCCATGACCGCTTGCTCGCACCAGAACGCCGAATGGTCGGGAAGCGAGACCGAGAAGCGCAACGCCGTTGAAATGGTGCGCTTAACCCACGACGTGAAAATGGCGGCGAATGAAACGCAGCTTTCATCCGCCGCTGCCGCCGAGCTTGTGGAGTTTCTCAACGGCGTCGATTACGGCTATGGCGATCGTTTGGTGCTTGACTCCGGCGATAGCGCCGCCGCCGGCGCTGCCGTGACGCGCTATTTAAATACCGCCGGATACGCGGTAGCGCCCTCGCCCGTTCCGCTGGGCGCCGCCGCCGGCGCGGTGCGCGTCGCCGTTGAACGTTACGTGGTTACCCTGCCCTCCTGCCCCGACTGGCGGCAGAAGGCATGGCCGAATTATGAAAACGCCCCCTCCTCCAACTTCGGCTGCGCCAACGCCACCGCGCTTGGCCTGATGGTCGCCAATCCTCGCGACCTGATTGAGGGCGACAATTTTGCTGGACCGGATGGCGCGCAGGCGGCAACCGCCATCGAACGCTATCATGCCGACAAGGTTAAATGGCCGGCCAAGTCCAGCGCCGGAAAGAGCGGCGGCGGCAGCGCTGATACGCCCGCCAAGTAGTAAAGGACGTCCGACAATGGCTACATCGAAGAAACATTACTCCCCCAAGGCTCCCGGCAACGAATTCGCCGCCTTTGTCTGCGAAGCGAGCGCCACCGAGTCCTTGGTGCCGATCCTCGCCGAACGCGGCTGGTCGCTGGAAAGCGTCAGCATGGGCGGCATCGAAAACGCTATTCGCTCCCTTGGCGCGTCGCCGTCGCCGCAGTTCCTGGTGGTTGACCTGTCTGACTCCATCGACCCCAAGGGTGACATGAACGCCCTGGCGGAGGTATGCGAGCCCGGCACCTCTGTTATCGCCATCGGCACTCTCAACGACGTCAGTTTCTATCGCGAACTGATCGATGCGGGCGTGATCGATTACTTCATCAAGCCGGTATCGCCCAATGATATTCGCGCCGCGATTGAGCAGGCTGAGCATCTTACCGCCGCGCCGCAAGAAGCGGCGCCGATGACGGAGGCGGTATCGCACCGCTCGGTTGCGGTGATCGGCAGCCGCGGCGGCTCCGGCTCCAGCCTTATCGCCTCCACACTGGCGTGGATCACCGCGCACCGGATGGGAAAATCAACCGCGCTTCTCGATCTTGATATCCATTTCGGTACCAGCGCCCTGGTATTCGACCTGGAGCCAGCCCGCGGTCTGGTCGATGCGTTGGATAATCCGGGACGGGTCGACAGTTTGTTTGTCGAGCGCGCCGTGATCAAGGAAAGCGAAAACCTTGCCATTTTGAGCGCCGAAGCTTCGGTATCGGAACCTATTCATGCCGATCCGGCGGCGATGACTCATCTGATCGAAGAGCTGCGCGCCAAGTATCAGGTTCTAGTTATGGACCTGCCGCGCTATGTCGCCGCGCAGCACCCGTTCGTCATCAGTGAGGCGACGGACGTTATCATTGTAACCGACCTGTCTCTTGCCGCCGCCCGCGACACCATCCGTCTGCTGAACTTCGTCAAGGAAATCGCGCCATCGGCAAAAGTATACGTCGCGGTCAATGGCCTTGGCCAGAATGGTCCGGTTGAAGTCGACCAGAAGGATTTTGAAGCCTCGATCGAGCGCAAGATCGATTGGCTGATCCCGTTTGATCCAAAATCCGTCGTTGCCTCAGCCAAGCAAGCAAAGTTCATCGCGCAAGCGGCGCCCGGCAGCAAGATTATCGCCAAGCTGAGGGAAGCCGCCGAGACCATCGTCGGCGCGCCTGAAGAGGTAAAATCGGAATCCGTGTGGTCTCGTCTTTTGGGAAAAGGTCAAAAGTAAGTCATCGTGTCGTTCGGTCGTCGCCAATTACCCGGGATTTCTCCCGATCTTCAGCGCAAACCAGGCTTCGGCTTCGGCCGCAGCGGCGTGCCTCGCCTTGAGTCCGCCGCGCCAAGCGCGCCCGCGCCGTTGACGAATACCTCCCCCTCCGGCTCCGGCAGCGAGGCAGCAACGCCCCCCGCCTCGGCCAACGGCGTATCCGTCGACAGGATGTTTGAGATACTCGATCCCATAATCAAGAAAACGTTCCCGCCCGGCGATTCCAGGCGCAAGTCAACGGCGGAATTATCGAGCGAAATTGATAACATCATCCGCGAACAGACGCGACAGCTCAACGTTCAGCTCAACGAGCTGGAGCGCCGCGATCTGCTTACCGTCTTTCTCAACGACCTCTTGACCAAGGAAGAAGAGGAGCAGGCGACGCCGAGCAAGGGCAAGGCTCGCGCCAAGCAATCCACCAGCAAGGAAACCATTTCTGAGGCCAAGAACAAGCTGCAGCCGCTGTTGATGGAACACATCGACGCCGCCGCCGCCAGCGAAATGGAGCGCGGCGAACTGGCCGAACAGATCAGCGAGATTGTCAGCGAATTGATGGTTCAGCAGAAGATCAACCTGAACCTGAAGGAGCAGCGCGATCTGGTCACCATGCTCCTCAATGACATGTTGGGGTTGGGTCCGCTGGAGCCTCTGCTGCAGGATGAGGCCATCACCGATATCATGGTCAACGGCCCGTCGCAGGTCTACGTTGAGCGCGGCGGCAGACTGGAGCTGACCGACGTCAAGTTTCGCGATCAGTCGCATTTGATGAATATCTGCACGCGCATCGTCTCCGCCATCGGTCGACGCGTCGACGAATCGACGCCGTTGTGCGACGCCCGCTTGAAGGACGGCAGCCGCGTCAACATCATCATTCCGCCCCTTGCCATTGACGGCGCGTCGATTTCAATTCGTAAATTCGCCAAGCGCAAAATCACGCTTGATCGCATGATCGAATCCAACAGCATCTCGCCGCAGATGTCGACGGTGCTGAAGATTGCCGCAGCCTCGCGCCTCAATATTCTCATCTCCGGCGGTACGGGTTCCGGTAAGACGACGATGCTGAATGCGCTGTCTCGCCTTATCGATCCCGGCGAGCGCGTGGTGACCATCGAGGACGCCGCCGAATTGCAGCTACAGCAGCCGCATGTGGTGCGCCTGGAGACCCGGCCGCCGAATCTGGAAGGCCACGGCGAGATCACCATGCGCGACCTGGTAAAAAACGCGCTGCGTATGCGCCCAGATCGCATCATCCTGGGCGAGGTGCGCGGCGGCGAAGCGCTGGACGTGCTGCAGGCCATGAACACCGGCCACGACGGTTCGATGTGTACGCTCCACGCCAATCGTCCGCGCGAGGCATTGGTGCGTCTTGAAAACATGGTCAGCATGGGTTCGGTAAATCTGCCGACCAAGGCCATTCGTGCGCAAATCGCCTCGGCGGTCGATCTGATTGTCCAGGTATCGCGCATGCGCGACGGCGTGCGTCGCGTCCAGGCGGTGACCGAGGTCGTCGGCATGGAAGGCGACGTGATTACGACGCAGGATTTGTTTGTGTTCGAATTCGAAGGCGAGGATGATAACGGCAAGCTGCGCGGCAAGTTCCGCTCCACCGGAGTGCGGCCGCACTTCCTGCCCAAGGCCGAGTACTTCGGGTTGCAGCGCGCGCTCCTAGAGGCGATGTGAGGTAGGCCATGAACAACATCAATCCCGACGTGATCATGATCGGCGTATTCGGCGCCACGATCGTGCTGATGATCTCGGTGGTGTTCGTCGTGGGGATATTAAGTCCCGCCAATCGCGCCATGCAGCAACGTCTGACGAAGATGCGCACGCGCTATGCCGCTTCGGCCCGCGGCAAAGGCGGCGATGCGGCGCGCAAGCTTCTGCTTTACGCCCGCGAAAGCAGTCTTGATAGCGCGTTGAAAAGGCTTCTGCCGCGTCCGGCGGAATTGCGTCAGCGACTCAATCAAACCGGCAAGACCATTTCCCTCGGCCACTACGCCTTGTTCAATGCCATCTCTGTCATTGGCGCGTCGCTTCTGATGGCGATCGCCAGCGGCATGCCGGTGGTGGCGGCCATTCTGCTGGGCATCTTCATCGGGCTATTCATTCCGCACTTTGCCGTCTCACGCATGATCGCCATGCGGCAGAAGAAGTTCACCACGCTGTTTCCGGAGGCTATTGACCTCATCGTGCGCGGCTTGAAATCGGGTCTGCCGGTCACCGAATCGATCTTTGCCGTCGGCCGTGAAATGGATGACCCGGTGGGCGTCGAATTTCGCAAGATCTCGGACGATATCCGCTTAGGAAAAACCATGTCTGATGCGCTGTGGTCGGCGACCGACCGCCTGGCCACGCAAGAATTCAAATTTTTCGTCATCAGTCTGTCGGTGCAGCAGGAAACCGGCGGCAACTTGGCCGAAACCTTGAGCAATCTCTCGACTATCTTGCGCAGCCGGCAACAGATGCGCCTGAAGATCAAGGCGATGTCGTCCGAAGGGCGCGCCAGCGCCATGATCATCGGCGCGCTGCCGTTCATTATGTTCGGGATCATCATGACGATGAATCCGGAATACGCCTCGGTGCTTTATACCGATCCGCGGGCGCAGATCGCTTCCGTCGGCTCGCTGATCTGGATGGGCATCGGTATGTTCATGATCTCTAAGATGATTTCGTTTGAAATATGACGATCGCCGATTATTTGCCGTTGGGCCTTAAGGTCGAAGACCTGATCACGCTGCTCGCTGGCAGCGCGGCCTTTCTGATGGTGCTCGCGGTGTGGAGTTCGGGCCTTGTCCGCACCCCCATGCACGGCCGCCTGAAAGCCTTAAAATCCCGCCGCGACGCGCTCAAGGCCGGCTATCTGGCGCCCAAGAAACGCCTGCCCACCAACCGCGCCAAAAGCGTCAGCCTGATGAAGCAGCTGACCAACCGCTTCAATATCTTGAAGGAGGAGCAGCAAAAGAAGATCGGGGCCCAGCTTGCCGAGGCCGGCATTCGCTCCAAGGACGCCATTGTCGTCTATATGTTCTTCAAGATGGTGCTGCCGGCGCTCATCGGCATCATCGCCTTTGTCATCATATTCGGCTTCCAGGTCGTCGATTGGCCGCGCTTCATGAAATTCGCCGGCGGAGTGGGCGCCATGCTGCTGGCCTCCGCCGCGCCTGACGTTTACTTAAAGAACATGATTTCCCGGCGGCGGGACGCCATCCGCAAGTCGCTGCCGGATGCCTTGGATTTGCTGGTGATCTGCGCCGAGGCGGGCCTGACCCTTGATTCCGCCCTGCAGCGGGTGGCGCGCGAGAACGAGCGCGGCAGTCCGGAGCTGGCCGACGAGTTCGGTCTGACCGCCATTGAGCTCGGCTTCCTCCCGGAGCGTCGCCAGGCGCTGATCAATTTGACCAACCGCGTGGCGCTGCCGGCGATCAAGGCGGTCACCGCAACGCTGATCCAGGCGGAAAAATACGGCACGCCGTTGGCTCAGTCGCTTAGGGTGCTGTCCGCCGAATTTCGCAACGAACGCATGATGCGGGCCGAGGAAAAAGCAGCCCGCCTGCCGGCGATCATGACCATTCCGCTGATCGTGTTCATCATGCCGACGCTGTTCGTGGTGCTGATGGGGCCCGCCGCCTGCAGCGTCGCTGATAACCTGGTGAATCGCTAGATTAGAAGATAGCATCCTCCACAACCTCAAAGCGGCCCCTTCTGCGGGCCGCTTTTTTTGCATTGATTTGCGATTCGCTTTGGAGGAAGATCACCAGGTATTGTATTTGTCAACGCCAGATTGACCGCCAATAGAGCCATTAAGGCGCGTCCGGCGCGACGGAGGGTGATCACGGGCATGAAGCGAGCGACCGCCGCCGGAGATAAGGCGTCACCACGCTCGAAAGCCATGGCAATTGCCGGCGATGCCCCGCCAGCCGCCGCCCGGCCCGGTCTTTTTGACTCGGTGTTCCATGAGGTGGATGAGGCCATCGCCATCGTCGCCAGCAAAGGCCAGACGGTGGCCCCCATCGTCGTTGACGTCAACCGCCAGTTCGAGCGCCAAATCGGTTACCGCCGGGATGAGGTATGCGGCAATCCGTTATTCTCCCTGCTTGCCGTCAACCGCAACCACGGCCGTCGAGCGATGCGTCAGATCGAGCGGGCGGTGGAGAACGGCAAGCCAACCGTCGTCATCGTCGACGTGGTCGGCAAGCGGCAGGAACCGCAGCCGGTGGAACTCACGGTGCGCCCCTATACCTCTACGGCAAGCAACGGCAATTTCGTCTGCATCATGCGCGCCAAACCCGCCTGGAGGGCCGAAGATGCGGCGACCAGAGAAATCACCAACCGCATCCTGACCTTTCTCAGCCACGATCTGCGCACCCCACTCAACGGCATTTTGGGGTTCTCTGAAATCATGACCTCCGGTCTGTTAGGACCGCTGCAAGCCGAGGAGTATCGGGCCTACGCCCGCGATATTCACGCCGCCGGCCAGGATCTGTTGCGTTTGATCAATGGCCTTCTCGACCTCAGCCATTCCGAGGACGGACGGTTTGAGCTTTTCGACCACGAGTTCTCGTTGGCAACCTGTGTGGAGGCGGTGCTAGCCGCCATGGCCGGCAAGGCGGCGGCAGCCAAGGTAGAGCTGGCGCGCGATATCGTCGACCCCCTGCCGAGGTTCCGCGGCGATGAGGCGCGGATCCGCCAGGTGCTGATGGTGCTGGTCTCCAACGCCATCAAATTCACCCCCGAAGGCGGCCGCGTCCACTTAACCTTGCGTCGCGGCAAGGGCGGGGCGGAAATCAGGTGCCGGGACACCGGCGTCGGCATCGCCAAAAATGAGCTGGCCTGCGCCTTCCAGCCCTACCGCCGCATCGAGGATACCTACACCAATCCCAAGGCCGGCATCGGCGTCGGCCTGCCGCTGGCCAAGGTGTTGATCGAACAGCATGGCGGCTCGGTGAGCATCGCCAGCGTCGAAGGCCAAGGCACCACCGTGACCGTCCGCCTGCCGGCCGATCGGTTCATTGACTGATTTTTTCCTGTTATGGACAGACGGCGCCGTGTCAGATGCGGTAGGGTGTGATATAGTGCGGTCATCTGATGGGAGAATAGCGGCGTATGGAAGAACAAGGTGAAGTTTTCAAGGTCATTACCGCCAACCGGTTGCGGGACGGCGTGATCGTCTATTTTGTCAATGATGGCGCCGGGGCTTGGGTCGAGGACATCGCCGCCGCCACGCCATTTGATGAGACGAGCCTTGCCGGCGCCTTGGAGAAAGCCAAGGCCAGCGAGCAAGCCTGCCAAGTGGTCGCCATTTATCCGACCGAGGTGGCGGCGCGCAACAAGCCCTTAAGCGCCCGCGAACGCATTCGCGCCGCCGGCCCTTCCGTAAAGTACGGCCATGCCGCCGTGGCGCCCGATTTTTCCATCTAGCTATCTAGCTATAAGGAGCAGGCCATGATCGAAGATGCGGTGCTCGGTGATCTGAAGACGAAGATAAAGGGCGCGACATTGTCGCGCCGAGTGAAGTTTGATCTTGGCGGTAGTGACATTCTAATTATCGATGGCGCTACGATCAGCCAAGGGGACGGCCCGGCGGACGTTACCTTGACGCTCTCCCAAGCAGACTTGAGCAGCATCTTGTCCGGCGACCTTAACCCGCAAATGGCCTTCATGACCGGCCGACTGAAGGTTGCCGGCGACATGTCTCTGGCCATGCAGCTCGCCAGCGTGCTTGGCTGACGGTCACGTCATCCTTCTGAACTTTTTCTTGTCCCTCGGCGGGCGGCCGCTATAGTCGCCGCATCATGCCTGCCGCCCCGTCGCTCAGAACCACCATTGCCATCGTCACCCTGTTGGCCGCCGTGCCGCGTCTGGCGGCCAGTCTCTATACGCCGTCCATGCCTTCGCTCTCGGCCGAGTTCGGCGCTTCCATGGGCGAAGTCAAGCTCACGTTCACGGCCTATATCGCTGGCCTTGCCATCGGGCAAATTCTCTATGGCCCGATTTCCGACAGCGTCGGCCGCAAGCCGGTTCTGCTGATCGGCCTGGCGCTGTTTTCGCTGCTCTCCCTGGCCTGCATGTTCGCCCCCGGTATCGAGTGGCTGGCCGTGGGGCGTTTTTTGCAAGCCTGCTGCGCCGCCGCCGGCGGAGTGTTGTCGCGCGCCATCGTGCGCGACCTCTTTGGGCCTGAACGCACCGCCCGCGCCTTCGCCTTCGTCGCCATGGCGACCACCCTGTCGCCGGCTTTGGGGCCGCTATTGGGCGGTCAGCTCCAGGACATCGGCGGCTGGCAGACGGCGTTCGGGATGTTGGCGATCGTAGGGTTGGGACTTTTGACCTGGGTTAGCCTGCGGCTGCCGGAAACCCGGCCCCGGCTGGCCGGTTCGCCGGCCAGCGTGAAGGACATCGCCCATGCCTTCGCTCGGCTGTTACGCTCGCCACCGTTCGTAGCCTATACTTTAAGCGGCGCCGGACATGTTTCGGCGGTGTTGTGTTTTTTCGCCTCGGCGCCGTTCCTCCTGATCGATGTCGTCGGCATTACGCCCAGCGCCTATGGCTATTATTCCTGCGTTGGCGTCGCCGGCTACTTCATCGGCAATTTTCTCGCCACCAGAACTTCCGGCCGCAGCCAGATCGATCCCACCATCCGCATCGGCGCCGGCATCGCCGTCATCGGTTCGGCGGCGTTGCTCATCCTGGCGCTTATGGCCCCAATATCGGTGATGTCGATCATGTTGCCGTTCGCCGTCATGTCCTGCGGCTCGGGCATGGCGCTGCCCAATTGTCTGGCGGGATCAACCAACCGCTATCCGCAAATCGCCGGCACCTCGTCGGCGTTGTCATCTTTCCTGCAAATGGCGGCATCCACCGCCGCGACATTGTTGCTGGCGCTGGCGGGCAATCATTCCGCCGTGCCGTTGGGCCTGTTTCTGCTGGCGTTGTCGCTGTTGTCGCTGATCGCCGGCCTGGCCTTGAAGCGCTGGCCTGAGAAATAAAAAAACGGGCATCCCTTGCAAGGGATGCCCGTTTCCACAATTGAATTTTATGCGTCTATTCGATTCTGATTTCGACGCGCCGGTTCATCGGCTCGCGAATGCCGTCGCCGGTGGACACCGCCGGCTGTTCCTCGCCAAAGCTGCTGATGGCGATGGCGTCCGCCGCCACGCCGCGCGTGATGAGCTCCTGCTCTGCGGCAATGACGCGGCGTTGCGAAAGGCTGTCGTTATAGGCGTTCTTGCCCGAGGTATCGGTATGGCCCTTAAGCACCACCTTGACCGGCGAGCGCCCCTTGGCCGCCTCAGCCGCCTCATCCAGGATGCGGGCGGCATCCGCCGTGATCACCGAGCTGTCCCAGTCAAAATAGATGATGAACTCCACCGGTTGCGGGCCGGCCGCCGGCTCGACCGCCGGCGGCGTCGGTTCCGGCGCCGGAGCCGGCGCGGCGACATAGGCGGGTTCCGGCGCCGCCGCCACCTCTTTCGCCCCGCCGAAGCGCCACACCAGTCCGACCATGAAGGCATGACTGTCGTAGTCGCCTTTGAACGAACGGCCGAGGGCGTCTTTCAACTTCGGATTCTCGGTGGAGAAATAGCGATAATCGAGGGTCATATCCACCGCCCGGGAAATTGCGTAACGTAGTCCGGCGATGCCTTGATAAGCGAACACCATCTTCGAATCATCGGCAATGCCGAGGCCGTTCTCGAGACGATGGTTTTTGTAGTCCACATCGGCCATTCCCATGCCGAAGCCGACATAAGGCTTCAACATAAACTCGACGTCGGGCGCATAATAAAGGTTGAGCATGCCGGCGGTGGCTCTGGTCTTGCCATCAACGCCGATCCTACCCGTACCCGTACCAAGACCGCCAGCGTTGGACAAGGTGACGGTTTCAACCGTGTTCTGACGACGCGACAACTCGAACTCCAACGCCGCGTCGCCGAAGTCGTAGCCGATGCCGGCGCCGAAAGC
This sequence comes from Pseudomonadota bacterium, assembly GCA_003577275.1. Taxonomy (GTDB): domain Bacteria; phylum Pseudomonadota; class Alphaproteobacteria; order Sphingomonadales; family Govanellaceae; genus PRO5. The sequence continues at coordinate 554,564 of QEVO01000001.1, read as the reverse complement.
GATGCCGGTTTTATGGTCCGCGTCACCGGAAAGTCCGGTGGCGGAACTCTCATATTGCGAATCTTGAGTGATGGCTGCACCGCCGCGAATGGCGAAATACCAAGGGTCGTTTTCCGCTGCAATCGCCGGTATGGCCATTGCGCCAAGGCTGGTGGCGATAAATACACGCGCCGCTCTGTTCATTGTTCCTCTCCTTGTGTTCATGGATACTTGAAAGACCGCTGGCATCGCGCCCGCTTGATTGTTGTCATTAGCAGACTAGTGTGGTGAAATTGCGGACAAATTTCAGCAAATTGTGACTATTTAGGCATTGGTGGTCCGTCGCGGCATCGGGCGGATGGCCTTGCCATTATGGTAAGGGGGAGAAATGATGCCGCGTTTGCCCTGCTGGGCCAACGCCTGGGCGACATACGGCGTGCTATATGGCATCCAGGAATCAGTGCGTCGGCGGCCGAGCCGGCCATCATCGCCGTCGCGACGGTCAGGGCGCCAATTGATGCCGGTCCAGATCATCTTCGGCATCGGTCCAACATGGTCATCCATGTCACACCTCCGGGCTTTCATGTTCTAACTACCGAACAGGCCCCCCTGTGGATAACGTACAAGCAAAAGTTGGGCCAGCCAAGGTATTTGCTTTGATTACAAGCGGCTGGCGATTGGATGGCGAGATGGAAGCCGAAAAATGTAAAAAACCCCGACACTTATCGTGTCGGGGCGGGACAGGCGGGACAATGGATGGAAAGGAAAAAAGACTGTTACGTAGCGATCAGGCCATGGGCGCGGCAGGCAGCCAGAAGGGCGTTCAAAGCGGTGCGCGCCTCCGCATCGACCGTGGCGCCGCCCGCGGCATCGGCGATGGCTGACTGCTGCGCGCCAATGACTTGGGCGCCGCCGACCATGACCTTGACCACCCGCTCCTCGCCCACCACCCAGGCGGAGCCGGTGTAGCGGGCCTCCAGCGCCTCATCACGCAGCCATGCCCGCCAGCCCTCGGCGGGGGTCAAAAATACCCAGGCGCCGCCGATATAGTGGGCGAGCTTGCCGCTCTGGCCGGCCCAGGCGCCGGTGGCGGCGGCGGCGACAATCCACACTTGGCCCTCCGCCGGCGAACCGGGCGGCGCGCTTAAGTCCTTATCCTCGACCACCGCTTGGATCAGGGCATCCGCCAAATTGAGGGCGGCATTGTGGGTTACTTCCTTTTGCGCTTGGCTTGCCCGAATGTAGGGCAATTTCAGGCGCGGGGTTTGATCGGCCATGGGACGTGTCTCCTAGAGTGTCGCTTGCAGCGCCGCGCCGCGTCCGACGGTGGCGCTTAATTGATAAATACGCACCGTTACAAAGCTTTGCGGCGCGCCGAAATCAGCGGTCTGATCGGCTGCCGTATACGTTGCCGTCGCAGCGCCAGATGTCAGCGTACGCATGACGTTGCTGCCGTTCATGATATCGACTTCGTAAGCTTCCGCCTCTTCGCCCAAGGGCGCATCCGCGCCATCGAGCCAATCGCCGCCGATGCGGGTGCGACGAATCCAGCTCAGCGTCAGATTGCCCGAGCCATCGCGCGCGCCGCTGGCGTGCGCCGGCGCGAACGGCTTCAAGTGTTCCGCCGTATAGGTAAAGGCGGTGGCGGTCGCATCCTCGATCAATGCGCCCACGGAAACGCCTTTATAAAGGTCTTCGCGGCCCATGGCGCCGAGCGTGGTTTCAATCGGCAGCACCGCGGAAGCTTCCAGCAAAATGAATCGCTCGCCGGCGCTATGGCCTGTCATGTGCCGTTCCGTGCCGCGCCGGCCGCGCAACAGGCCGCTGAGCACCCAATCGCCATCCATGTTCAAGAAGGCGTTGCGGAACTGAATGATTTCATCGCCCACCAGCGCCGCGTTGGCGCCGTTGAGAATGGCAAGCTCGGGACGGGATTCCAGCGTCATGCCGGTGCTGAGGAGCGTCACCGTCAGCGCGTTCGCCTCGTCCCAATAGTTGCAGGGACCATCCGCCAGCGCATTCACCGTTTCACCCACCGTTGCCGGCGCGGCGCTGGCGGCGATTTCTTCATACGATGCCCCAGCGTCCACGGAACGGAACAATACCGCGCCGCGCCAGCCATCGGTGGCGCTGCTCAGCGCGACGTAGAAAGTCGGCTGCGCGCCGTCCGCCGCACTCACCGGCGGCAGATTGAGGAGGAAATAAATCGTTGCGGCCAACTCGGGAATAACTTGCGCCGGCACCGCGCCGCCATCGCCCGCCGCCGCGCTGCCCAACACGGCGGCGGCGTAAGGCGTGGCGCGGCAGCGCACGCGGCCGCCGCCCATCTGCACCTCATCGAGGATCACGCTTACCGGCGCAATGTTTGTAAGATTAAGCGTTATCACATCGCCCGGCGCAAGCCGGAGCCAGCGCAGCGGTAAGGCAAAGGAAAGCGCCTCGCGACGCAGCCAGGCCAGCGCCAGCTCGATCTCGGCGGCGCGCTTGGCCGCGCTGGCGTCAAGCACCAGCGGCAAATCCCGCGTCTGGGCAACATGACTGAGCGTGGCGGCGCGGCGCGCGCGCTGCACGCCCGCCTGAAAATCCCGCGCCGGATCGATGTAACGCAGGGCGATTTCCCGCGGCAGCTCCATTTCCTGGCCGCGCACCGTGATCGCCGCATCGGAGCCGCGCTCGGGACGCGCCAGATCATTATATGCGACGGTCGCCACGCTGGCGCGATCCAGCGGTGCGCATATCAGCACGCCATCGACCTCAACCACATCGAAGCGATAGGCCTGCGCCAACAGCTCCAACGCCTGGCGGTAGCTCATCTGGCGGCCGATGACGAAGCCCGAAACCGTATCGCTGAGCGCGCTGACGTCAATCGCCGCCAGTCCGGCGCGCGCCGCCAGGTCGGCAACCACCGTCGCCAGCGCCACATCGCCGCCGTCATCAGCAATCACCTCGAAGGTCAGGTTGGGAATGCGGTTGGCGTATTCGGCCAGCGCCAACTGCTCGAACACCACATAGGCAAGACCGCGATAGGCGGGTGCGTTGCCCACCCCTTCCTTGGCCTCGATCAAGGGATCGGGAGTTTGGTCTTCTCCGCCGTCATAGATCCGCAGTACGCCGTCAACCGCCAGTCGGCCGGAACTGTCGCGCAACAGCTTACCATCGGCCCAGATGCGGCCGATGCCGGCGATCGGACGGGCGCTTATGGCGACGGCGAAGGAGGCGCTGTAGGTATAGGTGACATTGGTGACCTTGGTCGAGCCGCCGCCCTTGCCGCCCTTGACCTTTTTCGTCTCCTCATGGCGGGTCTCCATAAGGCCGGTGGACCAGATGACATTGCCGGCCAGCCGCGTCGTGCCATAGGCCAAGGGAATGGCCTGGCCATAGGCCGAGCTTTGCACGCTCAGGTCGCCCAGTCGCGGCCCCTCCGCCGTGCGGCCGCCGCCGAGGCCGAACACCTCGCGGTCGATGACCCCGCCCACTTGGCTGCCGATAATGGCGCCGGCAGCGCCGAGCACGCTGCCGATGATCCCCCCCGCCGAGGCCCCCAAGGCATAGCCAACGGCTCCCAATACCAGTGTCGCCATGTCATCTCACTCCGGGAAAGGCATAGGCGGCGATGATGCGCCGCCGCCACCAGGGATCCAGGCCATGCTCCACCACCGCCCCGGCCTGTAGCCAGGCATGAAGCAGCCCGATATCGGTGAGGAGCGCCACATGCTGCGGCTGACGGATGATCCGCATCAGCAAGGCGTCGCCAGGCCGCGCCTGGGCGAGGGGGATGGGCGTAAACCCGGCGGCGGCGATATGGGGGGGCAAGGGCAGATCATCGGTGGGATGGCGCGGATAGCCGGCCACATCATAGTCAAAAAGCCCAAGGGCGCGGCCGATCGCCACCATGACGCCTAAGCAATCGAGCCCCCGTCCGGGGGTCCGGCCCTGGTGCAGGAAGGGGGTGCCGATAAACCCTCGCGCCGTCTTAATGATGCGGCCGCGTAAGCCCAAAGGGGGGATCAGATTGCGCTTCAAATCGCCGGCGAAGCCACTATGATAGGCGCCCTTCGAGGGAGTCGATGCTATGACCTTGTCCATGGATGCCAATACGTTCGCGCTTTACGTTCATGAGCTGAGAAACCAATGCATGTACACCGAGGCGGCGCTGCAGCTTTTCAACCAGTCCATGGAGAAGAAGGCGAAGGCCGGCGCGTTTTTCGCCGCCCAGGCGTTTCTGACCAGCGCCTCCCAAGTGGTGCGCCTGTTATGGCCGACCCGGGCCAAGGCCAAGCGGCGCGGCGAATTCTTGCGCCGCGCGCTGGGCCTGCCCGATGACTTCCCCCTGGCTGACGATCGCTTGCGCAACCTGTGGGACTTGGCCGACGAGAAGACCGAGGACTGGATCAACGCCAGCAAAAATCAGGTGATCGCCTTTGATTTCCTCGGCCCCAAGGAGGCGTTGGGCGACAAGACGCCCAAGGACGAGCACATTTACCGCCTCTATGATCCACAAGCCAGCCGGCTTTATTACCGGGGCGAGGTCTTCAACCTGCAGGCCATCGCCAGCGGCATCGCCGCCATCAACGCCCGGGTCAATCAGGCCCACGATCAGCTCTTCCCCAAAAAGCCGGACGGCCAGGAAGAGACTGCCGCACCGGTGGAGACGGCAACGCCCTCAGCGTAAGCCCGGATAGTCGAGCAGCGAATCGATTCCCGGTACGTGCGGCTCGCCGCGAAAGTTGGCGGCGTTGGCGAATTTGGTTTTGCAGGTGGCGAACCGCTTGTCGCAGCCGGCGGCCAGACTGAACACATCCCCGATGGCTGGCGCTAAGGGCATGGCGTCGTAAAGTTCGAGGGTGTTGCCGAGCTGGCGCTTGACCTCGATGCGACGTCCGGCATTGACCCCGGTCAGCCAGCGCAGCACGCCATAGTCATACCAGCCGTCAGCCACGCCCAGCGCGGTGGCGGTAAAGGCGCGCGTGGTGCCGGCGGTTGCGACCGTGGCGGTCACGGTCACAGCGCTCAAATCCGCCCGGCAGCGCGCGTCGCCCAGATCGGCGCGGCATTCCGGCGAATAGACCTCGCCGAAGGTTTGCTGCAAGGACTGGGCAAGGCCGCGCACCTCGGCCACGAAAGCGCCGTTCTTCAACGTCGCCTCGCCCAGCCAGCCGCGCAGCAGCGTCACCCGGCCATCGCTGGGGGATGCCCAATTGACGAGAAAAATTTCAACCTCGGCGAAATCATAAAGGCCAGCCCGCAAATCATTGTCGCTGATGCTGTGCGCCGAGAGCACGCCGACCACTTCCATCTCGTCTACATTCATCTGCCGGCTGGCGGCGATGTCGCTGGGCGTCAGGCCGGCGCCGGGCAAGTACCGCGCGCCATCGATTTCAAGCGCCTGATCGGCGGTGGTGAATCCTAAGCGCACGCCGTCGCGCCGGCGCACGGCAAAACACATGGCAAGGGTCGTCACCTCCGCCGACAAGTGCGACGCCAGCGCCGCGGCGATGGTACGCATCAGAGCCGCACCTCGATCAGTCCCACCGACGGCGCATCGCCGGCGGCGAAGGTTTCCAGGGAAATCGCCAGGCTATCATCGCGGAAACGCACCGGCACATCGAACTCAAAACCGGCGGTGACGGCAACGCCCACCGCCGGCGGCGTCGTGAAGGTGATGACGCCGGTGGCCGCATCCACGCTCCAACCGCTCACCGCCTCGACGCCGTTGAGCGCCACGCGCACCGTTCCGGCGACCGGCTTGCGAATGACGCGATCGAAGACGGTCGCGCCGCTGACATAACGCTTGGTCAGTTGAAACGCCGTCGTTGCGCCATCGCCAACGCCGATCGCCTGGTCGGTGGGGGTTGGCGCGACGCCGGGATCAGCGGAGCGAAAATCCGACCAATCCTTGAAGCGAAAACCGTAGGCCCGGCCCTGACGGGCGCGAAAGAAAGCGAGGAGTGCGAAAAGATCGCTTTCGGTTTTAAGGCCGGTGCCGACATCATAGACGGCGCGCGCCTGCTGCCAGTCGGCGTTGCGCTGCTCATGGCCGGAGATGGTCTCCACCACGGTGGTCGCAAAGCGCGGGCCGCCCGACGAGCCGAAGCTGATGGCCTCGGGGAAGCGCACCTCGTGAAAGCCTGTCACGTCATCCTCCTGATCGGCAAAATAGACAAAGCCGTCGCGCAAAATTTGCGGATAAGCCCACACAAAGACCTCGGCAAAATCGCGCGCGCGCGCATCCGATATCGCCTGATCGATGTTGGCCCACACCTGCGGCATATTGGGCAGCAGATTGAAGCCTGAGAAATAATGACTGTCCGCCGGGCCATAGCCTAAGTCATCGGCAATGGCCGCCAAGCCCGCCGCGTGCTGCGGCCAATCGCCATCAATCACATAATCGTAATCCTCGATCTCTAAAAAATCGAAGGCGGGGTAGACCCACGACGCAACGGGATAATTGACGCTTAGGAGCATGGGCGCCGCCGGATTGAGCACCTGCGGCGCATAAAAAAGCAAAGTCACGTCCGCCGCCGGGTAAGTTGCCTTGAGCTGATCGCGAAGCCACAGCGTCGATGCGCCAAGTTTGCCGCCGAGCCAATCCAGATAATCCTGCTGCGCCGGGGTGGGTGTGTCAAAAATCGACTGGTGCATGGCCGGCACGGGATTGGCGGTCTCCGAGGTATAAAGCGCCGTCGTCGTCGCGTCATAAAAGCACGGCGCTTGATCGCCGGTCAGCTGGTGCCACCACCACGGCTCGCCGATCTGGAAAATGATCGCTGCGCTCAAGGATGACTGGATGCCGGCCAGCGCCAGCCAGACGTCGCGCAGATACGAGAGCGCTGTTGAATTGGTGGGAGCGATCAGCGTCGACGGCGGCGACCAGCCGGTCTGCGCCGCGCCGCCGTCATGAGTGCGCTGTTTCCAGGCGGCAGGGGCATGATCATCCAACAGTTCGTATGATAGCGACAGGACGACCTTGAAGCCATACGTTTTAGCCTGAGCGAGAAAATCCTGATGCCACAGGTCCGCTGCCGGGTTAAGTTTTGCTTTGGTCGGGTCAATAACGAAGCGCGCCTCGCCGGCGTTCCAGGTGAGCGAGAAATAGTGACTCATGCCGAGGTAATGATCGATCCAGTCGCGATAGCCGAGGTAGAGCGCATTGCGCATCACCCGCGCTGGCGTCACGTTGTAGACATCGTCATAGCCGTTGGCGAGCCGCAGGTCATGCACTTTCACATGGCCGTCGCCGATGGCGAGCATGGCGCGAGATCCGCTGACGTTGATTTGCGATAGGGTCAGATCGGCGACGTGTTCGGCAAAAACGCCGGGCGAGGGCTCAATGGGGGCGCTATTGGACGGATTGTAAACATCGGCCACCAGACTGATGAACAGCCGGTCGATGTCCCGGGGATAAACCGGGTCGGCTTCCGACGGCAACAGAAAACCGCCATCAAGATCATCGAAATCAAGGGTGATGATGGCATCCGTGGCGGTGCCGACGGCGTAATTCCATAACCGCACGTACCAGGTCTTGGCCGCGCCCAAGGCATCGCGGCCTTCGATGGTCAACGTCGGCCCATTGACCGCATCCAGCCCCTTCAGGCCGTCGCTTTGCCAGCGAAACGACCACACCACGCCAGAGTAATCTTTGCGCGTCTCATAAGATAACAGCGGGTGATCGTACGGATCGACGGAGTTCCAAATCAGACCGGCAAGGTCATTATATTTCAAGAACACCAGTTTGACCGCCAGGCTCGCAGCCGAGGTGGCGCTGACCGCCGCCATCATCGGCCGCGGGAAGTTCACCGTCCAGTAGGGCGGGCTGAAGCGGCGTATATAGGCGCGCTCGCGCTGATCCGCCGCCGTGGCGAGCCAATACATCTATAAACTCCGCTCGGCGCGCATGAGGGCGCGGCGAACCGCCAGCGCCACCTGCGACGAGCTTTGCCGCAAGGCTTCGCCATCGCCCGCGCCTTGCACGTTGATGGTGATAGCGGCGCGGCCGCGCGACGGCGGTTCACGAAACTGCGCCGCGGCAGAGGGCGCGGTGATGCGCCCTGCAACTTGCGGCACGAACAGCTCGGGGCCGCGCTCGCCCACCACATAGGCTTGCGCCGGCGAAACCGCGCCGCCGCCGGCGCGCCCCGGTAGCAGCACCGTGGAAAACACGCTGCCGAAAATATTTCTAATGCCCACCGATAGCAGGTTGGCGACGATCTCGGCGATGGCCGCCAGCGCCGCGTCGCGCAAGCCTTCAAACGACAACCGGCCGCTGCGCGCCATGCGGGCGAACGCGCCGGCCATGCGATCGCTGGCCCGCTCGGCGGCTGCGCCAAGTTCATTGGCCATGCCGCCGGCGATGCCGCCAAGCTCAAGCGTGGCGCCGTGGGCGCGGCCGGCGAAGGTTTCGAGCCCTTGCAGGCTGGCGGTGGTGCGGCTGACTCCCGCCTCCAGGCCGCGGGTATCGGCCTCGATCTTGACGACGAGGCTATCAAGCACGGTCTCCGCCATGACAATATCCTGCTTGGGTTGATTAATCCGAAACGCGATCGGGGAAGCGGCGACGCAGCGTCTCAAGCTCACGCCGGCCGAGCGGCGGTGATATCCCCTGCGTGATCGTCAGGGCTTTTAAGGCCAGCCGCAGTTCCGCCGGCGTCGCCGCCCAGAACACCGGCGGCGGCCAGCCGAGCCGCGTCAAGGCCACGCCTGCCGCCGCCGCCCAATCCATCCGCGCCGCCGTGTCGGAGTCAGCCGCCGTCATGGCTGCCGCCCAATATTTGCGTCAACACGTCACGCACCATGGGCGTGGTCTCGGCGATGCCGCGCTCAAGGATGAAATCGCCCACTGCGGCAAGCTCCAGTTTCTGCCCTTCCACCGCGTTCAGCGTCGCCCAGACGATCACCGTCAAGTCTTTCAGGCCGAATTCGCCGCGCGCCGCCCGCACCGCCAGCGGCACCACGCCGCCCAGACGGTCCTCGATCTCCATGATCGCGGCAAAGGTCGGACGCAGACGGTAGGTGACGCCGCCAAGCGTAATCTCGCTTTCCCCACGCAGTCGGTTGGCCATGATCTTTACGCCGTCGTGTAGCTGATGACGCCCGAGCTCTCCAGGCGTAGGGAATAGGTGCGCTCGCCGTTATGGTCGCCGGCATATTCCAGAGACGAGACATAAAAGGCGCCGGAAAATTTTGCGCCGCTTTCGAACACGATCTCATAGTTATCGATGGAGCCGGCAAGGGCCTTGCCGCGCAGCAATCCTTCGGCAGCGCTGTCGGTAAAGACGCCGCCACCAGCGATGGCGAGCGCGCGAATGCCGGCGCCGGCGAGCAGCTCGCGCCAGCCGGCGGAAGTTTTGCTGGTGATGTCGACAACTTCGTTGTTGATGGTCAGCGATGTCGCGCGCAGGCCGCCAATGGTGGCGAAGGTCTCCGGTGCGCCGCCGTCGCCGATCTTCACCAGAAAGGCGCGGCCCTTTTCAGCAGCCATGGTTTACTCCTTCCATAAATGGGGATGGTTATTGCGCCAGAACGCGAAAGCGCATGACGCCGTGCAGCGCCTCGCCGTCCGGCTCGGCGATGATCTCGCCAAATTCGAAATTGACCAGAACCACCGTCGCTCCCGTCATGCTGAGCGCCGCCGACGTCAGCCGCGTTCGCGCCAGATCCATCAGCGTCAGCACGGTTTGGCGGCTCAAGGACTCGCTCCAGATGTCAAGACGCACCACGTCTTCCCGGCCATCGAAGGTTTTCGCCGACCATGGCCGCGACGAGACGACGGCCGCCCGCACATAGGGCATTGCCGCCGTTTCCGGCACGAAATCGTAGATGCCATTGGCAATCGCCATGATTTCGCTATCGCCTTGCAGCGCCTCGATCACCGCTTGTTGCAGCTCCCAGCCGATAGCGGTCATAAAGCCCCTCCTCGCAGCAGCCGGCGGAGGGCGTCAGCGATGGCGCTCCCCGCGACGCCGCGCATGTATTCCGCAGCCGGGGCCAGGAACGGCCGCGCCGCCATGCGCCGGGTGCCGAATTCCACGTAAGGCGCATAAGGCGCAGTGGCGCGCACCGCCGCGCCGCTCTCGGTGGTCTCCACGACAATGCTGTCGGCAAGGGCGCTGGGCAGCGCTCGCGTCGGGTGGCGCTGCTCCATCACCCGAACACGGGCTTCGTCCGCCAGTTCCTCGGCAAAACCAAGCATCGCTTCTCCCGCCGCGCCGCCGAGCTCGTCGAGAATACCGAGACGGTTGCGGCGGGAACGCACGATCTCAACGTCGATCATACCGCCGTCTCCTCTTCGCATATCAACGCGGCATAGCCGCGGGTAGGCAGCGTCATGACGCCGACGACCGCCAACGTCCGCCCCAGCCATAGCACGCGGCGAATATCCTCCAGCCGCTCGCGTTTGCGGATGATGACCTCGAAGGTTTGCCGCCGCCGGCGCTGGCCGCCCTTGACGATAACCTCGGAGTTTTTTGCGGTGATTGCCGCCCAGGCAAGACCCAGCATTTCGCTGGCGCGGCTATAGCCGCCGCCAAGCCCTTCCTGAGTGTGCTCGGCTTCCAAGGTCACGCGCTCGCGCAATGCCCCGATCTTAGGTTTGGCCGCGCTCATAGCCGCACCAGGCGATAAGGCCGCCACAGCGCCGCGATGGGCGCCGGCAGCGTCACCGGGTGAAGCGCATCGCGGTATTCGTAGAAATTGGCGACGGTCATCAATATGCCTTGCCGCAACGGTTCCGGCACGTCGTTCCAGCTGTCGCCATAGCCGGCGATATAGGTAATCTCGATGCCGGCGACATTGCGCCCGGGCGATGGCCATACCGCATCGCTGCGCCGCCGCACCCGACCCGGCAAGGCCGAAACATCCACCCAATAGGTGGCCGGATCGAGCGTCGCGCCGACGCCGTCGGCATCGAATGTGTTGATGCTGGTAACCGATTGCAGCGGCGGGCGCGGCAGAACGATGTCGCGCTCGGGCCAATGATCGAGATAGAGCTGCCAGCTTTGGGTGATCAGGGCGCGGCCGGTGAAGCTCTCGCACGCTTGGCGCGCCGCCACAATGGCGGCGGCAACCAACGCGTCATCGTCGGAGGTGTCGAGACGCAAGAAGGTCTTGGCCTCGGCAATGGTCACGGGCTCGACGGCTGGTCCGCTGAAAAGCAGGAGATTGCTCATTGATCTTCCACCCGGAGGATGAAGGAGCGATCATCGATGCGCCCCAAGGACGTGGTGATGCGGTTGGTGACGCGGTAGACATGGCCGATGACGCCGCCCGTGAGCGTCGCCGTGGCGCTTGCGGTGTCAAAGGACGCGGCCGTATAGGCAAGCTCGCCGGCGGGATCAATCTGCCAGGCGCTGCCGGCCAAGGTCTCTCCTGCTTCAAGATAGGCCGACCAGTCGACGCTGTAATCAAGCGCTGCGTTCGGATCTTTCAGAAGAACGGTCATCGTCGGTTCTCCTTACGCCGGATCGGCGATCTCGATCTTCCAGCTGTTGAACGTCATGGTGTTGCCGGCGGTGAGCGCTTGGGAAGTGCAGGTCGTCACATATAAAAGTTTGGAGTTCGTGACATCGAGGAGCGCCACATGGGTTGCCGTGCCGCTGGCATCCACGGCAACGCCGGTTTTTTGCGCCACCGTCAGTTTACGGCCCGAAGTGTCACCATCCGCCGCGGTAAAATCGCCTGACGCCATGGTCACATCGGCCAGCGCATAGGTGGCGTTGCCCTCCGTATACGTGGTCGGCTGCTGGCTGCACGCCGTCATGCGCGTGCAGTTGTTTTTCACGACGTTCAGCGCGCCGTCAAGAACGTCGTCATGAACTATCTTGGCCATGGTCTATCGCTCCGGAGTAAGGCTGCGGTTTCTTTTCGCAGCAGTCATGGTTCTGGTTCTACCGTCAGCGGCAACGATCAATCGCGCCTCGGGCTGAAGCCGCCGCGGCGGAGGCGCCAGCACCCCCTCCGCCGCCAGAACCGCTAAGCTTGCGGCATGGGCATGAAGGGCTGGCGACACGCTCAACAGATGAACTTGCGACAGAGACGCCATATCCGCCGCATGGCCATGCAGTCCTGCGGCGATAATGATCTGGCTGTGCTGCGCCAGCGTCAGATTGTCGGCCGCGTGGCCATGCGTCCCATTGGCGATGTCGAGCGCGCCCGAAACCGACAATGCGACATTTTGCGCCGCGTGGGTATGGACGGCGGCGCTGATGCTCAGCGCATGCGTCTGCCCCAGCGTAACGTTGCCGGCGCTGTGACCGTGGCTGGCGTTCGCCGGGCTGATGGCGGTATCGCCGCCCGCCTCGGTGGCCAGGAAATCATCCCAGCGAATGCGCGGTCCGCTGACGCCGGTGGAGGTGGCGGCGACGCCGGCCTTGCCGGCGGCCGTGATGGAGGAATCGGTCGTCGACAGGACGGAAGACGCGCCCTCGAATCCCTCCAGCGCACTGCCGTTGAGATTGAGCCGCAGCGTCAGCCAGGAGCCGCTGTTCGGGCTGCTCCCCGCCGCGCTCGCCAATGTCGTCGTCGTGCCGCTGACTCGCTTGGTCAGGCGATAGGTGTTGCTGCCGCGCCGGTAGTAGAAGGAGTAATAATTGCCGTTTGACGTGTCGATGCGGCCGCAGATTCGCCAGTCGCACAACTGGCTGCTTACCCACGTGTACTTCGCCTCGACGTCATAGTCGGCGCTGGCCGGCGCGCCGCTGGCGTAGTAGGCGGCATCGGCGTCGCTGCCGTCCTCGTTCTCAAGGACGTTGCCGTTGATATAGCAATTTCCGGTATACCCGGTGAGCTTGGCCCACGTCGCGCCGGTCTCGCCGGTATGACTGGAAAGATTCGTCGCGTCGCTGTCGGTGAAGCTGTCTTGAACGAAGGTGCCCATGGGCCTACCTCCGCTGATGCGACAAGAGAAACTCTACTAGATCCGTGACGACCTGCGCCTTAGATGCGCCGGCGGCAATCTGGAATCCAGGAAACCTCCGCGCCAGAACCGCTGCCACCGCCGCGCGCTCTCTGCCGTCGAACGCTCCCTCAGGCAACCCTCCGGGCGCGCGTGCCAAAGCCGCCTCTATGCGCTGCCGCTCCGTCATGCCAAGGCCTCGATGCGCTCGTCCGCGGCGATCGCTGCCGCTTCTTGGGGCGTGGGCGAACAAAACACCACCATGGAGCCCGCGCCTTGCGTCGCATCCTCGCGCCCGTCAATGGCCGACCAGCCTTTCAGATGATCGTCGATGGCGGGACGGAAGGGGTTATCATCCGTGCCATCGCCGATAACGTCACACATATAGACGGTCATGATTTCAGCCTCGCTTAAAGTTAAGGAGGGCGACCGCGAGCGGCCGCCCTCTGCCGCCTTAGACGGAGAATTTCAACAGCTTGATCGCTTCCGAGTTGACCACGCCGCCGCCAACGCGCTTGGTGGCGTAGAAATGCACATAAGGTTTGTTCGAGAACGGATCGCGCAACACGCGCACGCCAGTGCGGTCGGTGATGATATAGCCGCGCTCGAAGTTGCCGAAGGCGATGGACAGGCTGTTGGTGGCGATGTCCGGCATATCCTGGGCTTCGATCAGCGGATAGCCGAGCAGCGTCGCCGGTCCGGCCTCGCCCAGGCCCGGCCGCCACAAATAATCGCCGGTGGAATCCTTGAACTTGCGAATGAGCGAGATGGTATTGGTGTTCATCACGAACGCTGCGCCGCCGCGATAGACAGGCCGCAGGGCATGCACAAGATCAATCAGGATGTCCGATGGATTGCTGGCCGGAAAGCCGCCGTTTACGCCAGTCACCACATGCTGCAACGTGCCGAAAGCGCGGCCGGCGTCATTGGTGGCCGCCGTGGTGTAGGATAAAAATCCTTTCGGCTTATCGGTGCCGTTGCCGCTGACGAAGGCTGCGCCTTCCTGAATGCCGAATTCGGCGGCGATTTCTTCCGCCAGCCACGCTTCGACATCGAAGAAGGCATCGTCGAGCATCGCCTGGGTGGCCGCCGGGTTGGCGTAGATCTCGCCCAGCGGCGGCGCCACTTCGGCAAATTGGGTGGATGCCGTGACTGGCCGCGCCGCCGTTTCGCCCACCCAGCCTGACGCACCGGTCGCTAGATTGACCAGCTTGCGGTAATTGGCTGAGCCGATCTGCACCACCGTCGCCAGGCGGCGAATGGGCGAGAAATCCTTCAGCCGCGCGTCGATCTTCTGATCGATCTCCTGCGGCACGGCATAACCGCCGTCGGCGCCGACGCCAATGGAGAGCGCCTTTTCCTCCAGCTCCTGCAAGCCCTGTTCATTACCCTTGCGCATGAAACGATCGCAGAACGCCCGCTTATGTTCGGCCGCCGGGCCGGAGATCTCGCTCCGTCCCTCGCGGTGCGGCCGATTGATGGCAAGCTGCAAACGTTCCAGCCGGCCACTCAAGCCGGAGACCTCCTTGTTCAGGCGCTCCACCTTTTCTTCCAGCACCACATCGATAGCGCCATGCCGCGCGTGTTCGGCATCCGCTGCGTTGTTGACGGCCTTGAAATCCTCAAACGCGCGTCCCAGCGCGTCGACGGCGGCCTTGACTTCCCGGGTATCGGGAGAGTCGAACTCTTGAGCGGTCATATGAACCTCCTTGTGTCTGTGACCTTAAAATGTGGGGTTGTGCCCAGCCGATGCCGCGCGCGGATGGCGAGCTCGCTCATTCCCCATTCGAATTGCCGCAGCGCGCGGACGACATCGACCCACCCGGCAGCGCTCTTGAACTGCACCACCCGCGCCGCTTCCTGCATCGGGAAGGTGACCAATGACACTTCCCACAGATCGACATCCCTCAACTGGCGTACGCCGGTGCGATCGTCGGTATCGGCGGCAACGGTTTTATAGCCGATGGACAACCCATCGACGGCCGCCGCCTGCAACAACGCCCGCGCCTCGCTGGTGCGGCGCACGTCGTGCAGTAAGCGGGCGCGCACGAACAGCCCGTAATCGTCTTCGCGAATCTCCTCCAAAACCCCGATGGGTTCGCGCGGATCATGCTGCCACAATACTTTGATGCCGCGCGGCCCCCGCTCGGCGATGGAGCGGGCGAACGCGCCTTTCACGACGATATCGCGGCCCTTGTCGATGCGGCCAAAGACGCTGGCATAGCCGGCAAAATAGCCGCCGTCGGCGCGCGTCATGGCGCCGCTTGTGGCAAGCGGTGTGGACATCTATCCCTCTTGATCAGTACGGGTTACGGCAGATGCAGCAGACGAACTTTGATCGCCGCGCCCACCAGCATGGCGGCAAGGGCGGTCGAAATCAGCCAGCGCACCAGGCTGCGGCGCGCCGTGCGCTTGGTGTCGCGCCAAGCATCGAGAAGCGCCCGCAGTTCGCCGATGTCGCGGCCGGCGTCATGGTCATGCAGGCCACAGCGTTCTAAGGCCCGCGCTGCGCCCTGGTCGCTCGCTTCGGCAATCAATTGCCGCAAGGTTTCGAACGATGCGCCTTCAAGATTGGCTTGTCGCACCAGGCGGGCAAAGCGGTAATAGGGAAACGTATCGGTATCGGCCATTGTCTGTTGGCTGCGATCAATGGATAAAAAAACGGCCTCTCCGGGGAGAGGCCGCTAGTTTGCGACGCGAAGGTAACTGGTGTCCGGCGCGGCGCCGTCTCAGCAGGACCGCAACGCCGGGGCAGGAGTGAGTGAGTGAAGAGGGTGAATGACAAAAGCCGGATCGAGGTTCGGCCACTTCTCGGCATAAGCGCTTCCCGCCCCGGCAAGCCATGCGGCGGCGGCCCAAATCGCCACCCGCCGTTTGCCTGCCTGAGGGATCATTCGCTTACCGCTGGTCATGGTCGTCGCTCCGAAAGTCTTTGTCATTGGCAACATCGTTCGACCTCATCAAAGCAGAAACCGTGCCAAGTGCCGATTGGCCGGCATTTGCGCGGATTTTTCTTATTTTTTGAATTAAAGTCCCGCCCGCCGTCCCATTATTGTCCAGCGACGCTGTGCCTTTTTTAGACAATTGTGTCATTTCGGTACAGCGGGCGGCGCATCCACTAGTGTCGTGGTTTTTGAAGTTCGTTTCATGACTGATATAGGCCGCTCACACGAACTTCAAAAACCAAAACGACACTAGGATTCAATAGGTTGCTAGTGTCCTTTCAATTTGCAAAATTCGCTTAAGCGCTGATATAGAAATCATGCGAATTTCGCAAATCAGGACACTAGAACGTCGCCGCCGGGGAGCGGCTCCAGGCCCACCGCCCGGCGTTTTTCGTTGATGGTCAAAAACCGGGCGGCGCCGACCCGCTCCCAGGCGGCGGCGCGCTCCGCTTGCAGCGCCGAGATGGCGTCGCGATCGATGTCGAGCGCCAGGCCGTCGCCGAAATCATCCACCAGCCAGTGATTAAGAGCGCAAACCGTCTTTTCCAGAAGCGGCAGCAGCGTCAGCCGCCACAGCGCGCGATTGGCTTCCTGGTAGTTGGCGTAGGTATTGTCGCCGGGGATATTGAGAAGGAGCGGCGGCACGCCAAAGGCCAGAGCGATCTCGCGGGACGCCACATGCTTACCCTCGACGAACTCCATGTCCTGGGGCGAGAACGCCATCGGCTGCCATTTCAAGCCGCCTTCCAACAGCATGGGGCGGCCGGCATTGAGCGCACCCTGGTAGGTATCGGCAAGCTCTTCTTTCAGCCGGGCGAATTGCTCATCGCTCAAGTGGCCGGCGTCGCCCGGTTCGTAGACCAGCGCGCCCGATGGCCGGGCGGCGTTGTCGAACAGCGCCTTGTTCCAGCCGCTGGCCGCATTATGAATGTCGATGCCGAAGGCGGCGGCTTCCAGGGGCGACATTCCGTAAGTCTCGTCCAGCGGGTTGAAGGTTTTCATATGCAAAACCGCCGACTGGCCGGTCAGCTGATCGACCGCGAAATCGTGGACCTGGCCGCCGGCCTCATAGCGATAGGCGCGCGGCCAGCCGCTGGGACCGGGAATAACTTTCATACGATCGGGCCGCAGCACGTATAGCTCGGCGGGCGCGCCGTCGGCGGCAGTCACCATCTCCAGATAGCTGTCGCCGGCGATGCTTAAGAAGGCATAGAAATTTTCAAACAGCGCCTTGCCGGCTTCCATCGGGTTGGGGCGATTGAGGAGGTCAAGCAGCGGGTGACGGTCGATGGCCTTGCCGTTGCGGGTCAGCCGCCACGGCACCGAGGCGGCGCTTTCGGCGATCAGCCGCACACAGCGGTGGACGATGACGTTCTTGCGATAGCCCTCCTCGGCCAGCCGGCGATAATTGCGGCTGGTCCAGCGCGGCCCCGCCGTTCCGACCCAGGTGGAAAATTCGCTGCCCAAGAGGCCGGCGACGGCGCTTCGCTTGGCCTCGATCGGCGCGCCGCTTGGCCAAAACAGGCGCTTTACGCGCTCACTGAATGAACTCATCTGTGCCTCTCCACATCTAAGAATAGTCGCGGGCGGCGAAGGTCATGCGGGTCTGCACTTGGGGTCAGGGCCTATCATGAAAAACTGCAGGGCATGCCCTCGCCGCCGCCGTTCGAGCCGGAAGCGTGGCTCCTCAGCCCGAATGCCGTCGAACTTGGTGGTGATGAATGGAATCGTGACGGGCTAGCCTTTGGCCGGCCCGTCAGTTTATAATCCGCCTCCGTTGCGGCCGACCCCGGTCGGTCGAGGGTTTGCTCTTTGGAGACGTTGCTTCATGAAATCTATTGTAACCATTGCCTTTACCATGACCTTGGCGCTCAGTGCCGGCAGCGCCTTGGCCGACGATTGCACCCGGCCGCCGGCGCCGGCCATCCCCAGCGGCGCCGCCGCCACCCAGGAGGATATGATCGCTGCCCAGAGCGCGGTCAAAAAATTCCTCGCCGATAGCGAGACGTTTCGCAATTGCCTGCAGGCCCAGGAAGCCTTGGTGCCGAAGGAACAGCTGACGGCCGATATGCAAAAAAGCTTTGTCGAGCGCTATAACGCGGCGGTGGATGCCGAAGTGGCGACGGGCAACGAATTCAATGAGGCCATTCGCGCCTATAAAGCAGCGCGCGCTCAATAACTTAGAGCTTAACCGATCGTTCGTAATCGCGGATTGGCGCTCATCCCGAGCGCCAATTCGCTCAGCGCCCACACCAGGGCGTCCAACCGGTCCGGGCTGCCATAGGCCATATCCCCGCCCGGCGCGTAACTGGCCATCTGATCCTCCAGCGCCGGCATGGCCGCTAGGTGGCTGACCCGGCCCTGTTCATAAAGGGCGGCGATGGGTTCGGCGCGCGCCCATTTGCCGCGGCTGGCCCGCACCGCGCGATAGCTGATGGTTGGATCAACCTGGCGAATGACGGCGGCCACCAGATCGCCGCCATTGTTCACCTCCGCCACCAGCCGGTCGGCTTCATGGTCGTGATAGGCGGCGACCGCCGCCCGCGCCCAGCCGTGGACGCTGGCTCCCACCGTGGTGCGATCCTCCAGCACGTAATAGCGGCCGTCCTCGCCCTCGCCGGCCACCACGATGCCGCAGGCGTCGGCCTTCTCACCGCCGGTCACCGGCGGATCGACGCCCACCACCACCCGGCGCATGACCGGCGCAGCGGTGGCGCGACAGGCCCGCAACAAGGCCCGCGTCCACAGCGCGCCCGGGGTATCCTCCAGAATTTCGGCCTCGATCTCCTGCCGGCCCAGCCGCGTGCCGGCATACTTTTCCACCACTTGCCGGAAAAAAGCCGACGGCAGATTGCCGCGGTTGTCGTAGGTCGAGCCGCGGGTCACCACCGTCATCGGATCGGCGAGCAAGTCTTTCAGCAGCCTCAGGGGCCGGGGCGTCGTCGTCACCACTACTTGCGGCCGCTCGCCAAGACGCAGGCCCAGTTGCAAGTTGCTCCACGTCTCCCCGGCGCGCCGCCATTTCGCCAGCTCGTCGCACCAAGCCACATGATGCTGCGGTCCGCGTAATTGCTCCGGATCGTCCGCCGAGTAGAGAAAAGCCTGCGCCCCCTGGGGCCAGGTGAGGCAGCGCTTCGACGGTTCGAAGCGGGGCCTGAAGTCCGGCCGGGCGCAGGGCAGGAGACCGGATTCGCCCTCCACCATCACCTGCCGCACATCGACCGCCGTCTCTCCCACCAACGCGATGCGAAAACCGGGGCCGGCGTGTTCCGCCAGGCCGCGCACCCACTCCGCCCCGGTGCGGGTCTTGCCGAAGCCGCGGCCGGCCAGAATGAGCCAGGTTGCCCATTCTCCCGGCGGCGGCAGTTGCTGCGGTCGGGCCCAGAACCGCCACTCATAAAGAAGCTCCGTAAGGTCGGCGACCTTCAGCGCGCCCAGGATATCCGCTTCATCGCCCGTCGGCAGAGCGGCCATGACTTCGGCCAGCGAGCGTTGCCCCTCCTCATCGCCGGTCACGGCTTATCGCCATCCGACTTGCGGCCCTTGGCTTGACGGGCGCGCAGGCGCTTCAAGCGTTCTTGGATCTCGGCCAGCGGCGAGGCGTCGATGGAGACCGCCGATCCGTCCTCGCCCGCTTTGTCGAACAGCTCCCGGCGGCGGGCGCGCAACAAGAACATCCCCAGGGCATCGTTATAGGTCCGCACCCGGCCGCATTCCTTGCCGCCATAGTAGATCGGCTGCTCGACGCCGTGCAGCGCGCGGCGCCGCAGCTCCTCTTCCAGATCATCGATCGCCGCCTGCAAAGCGTCGTCCCAATCCTGGCGAAAACCGTCGTCGCTGCGCCGCAGCTGATAGGCCTGGCTGCGCGACAGTCCCGCCGCCTCGGCCGCCGCCGTGACATTGCCGGTTTTGCGCAGCGCGCTGAGGAATTGGCCGCGCTTGCGCGGCGTCCAGCTCGTGGCCTTCGCCATTCCATCCTCATCAAACTCAAGGCGCACAACAGCAAAAGGCCGCTCTCTAGCGGGAGCGGCCTTTCGTATCATCGGCGCGATGGCGCCTGCGAACCTTTTTCTCGATCTTGACTAAAGTATAACCATGAGCGTTTTATTAGTCAATATAAAAATAACCTATTTGGTTATTTTTTTCCAATTCCGTAATAATCGGCCAGCCGAGATAAAGCCAAGCTCAACACCACCTTGCCCGAGCGCGCCGGCCAGTCCAGGCTCTTCTCTACCGCTTCCAGCCCCTCATAAGCGCAGCAGGTGCGGATCGCCACCTCGGCAAGGCCCGGCCCCAGAGCGGTGACGGCGCGGCGGAAGCGCTGGCGGGCGCTCATCTGACTGTCGCTGGGATCGAGGCCGCCGCGCCGGCTTGCCGCCCCGGCGCGGCCCACGGGCAGCGCGCTCCAGGAGGCGGTGACCCGCGGCGATAGACCGCCGCGCTCGAAGTCGTTACGCAAGCGCATGCCGGCCTCGAACTGGCGGTCGGCGATGAGCGGCCGGCCAGCCCGGTCGCGACGCCGGCGCAGCCAAGCCAGCGGGCATTCCCGATGGTTGAAAAAGCGCCGTTCTGCGACTTTGTCGCCATCGGACGCCATCATGATATCGATGTCTTGATGTTGATCGCGATACGGCGCAATCACCGCCAGCGCTGCTGCATCCCCCTGCCGACCGGCGCGGCGGAGGGCCGAGCGCGCGGCCAGGCGCTTGGCGTAACCGGCGCCGGGCGCGGTCAGCCGCACGCCGCCCCGACGGTCCCGCGCCGCCAGATCATGGGCGATCAGCGCCGCCACCTCCGCCGTCACGTCTTCGCCGCCGAAGAAAACACCGTCGTCAGTGGCATGGACCGTCTCGCCGGCGCTCAGCCGCAGCAGGAGTCGCGCCGCCCGCCTGCTGACGGGCTCCGCCGAGCTCCGGGTATCGACCGCTGTATTTTGCCGCATGTCCGCCTCCATAAATTCACCAAATTGGTACATTTTGCAGCTATCATTGAAAACTTTGGGCTGTCAATAATTTTTTCCATATTGGTTATATTTTTTGGTTTTGTGATTGAAATAAAACCAAAAATGCCTTAAAACTGGCTAAAGAGGTTTAGCATGCACAATAAAATACGCGAGATTCGCAAGCAAAAAGGTCTGACCCTTCATCAGGTTGCCGCGCTAATCCGGCCCCAGCCGACCACGGCGCAGACCATTGGCCGGCTTGAAACCGGGAGCCGCAAGGTCACCCTCGACTGGCTGGAAAAGATCGCCACGGCGCTGCAGTGCTCGGTGGCCGAGCTGATGCCGATGGACGGCGATGGCCCGGTGCCTTTCGCTGGCACTTTATCGACCGGCGGGGAAATCATCCCCGCCGACGGTGAAACATTGTCGCTCCATCCTCCGGGCGCGGGCGCCGTGGCGTTGAAAATTGCCCAGCCCACCGCCGACTTTCAGGTCGGCGACACGGTGATCTGCCTGCCGGTGCCGGTGGCGGAAGCGGCGCGCCTCGTGGGCAAGGAATGTCTGGCCGAACTGGACGGCGGGCGGCGGCTCTACGGTCGGTTGCTGGCGGGGACAGCGCCGGGGCGCTACACCGTGGTTGGCCTGGGCGATGCCGCCGCCGTGGCCTACGACGCCGCCCTACGCTCGCTGGCGCGGCGCGCCATGCTGATCCGCCGCTATTGAGAGATAGCCGCGGTCTGGCCGCCGGCGCGCGCCGGCAATTGGGTTTCAGGGCGCCAGCCCTTTAGCCACTCTTCGGCTGGCACGATCTCCGGCGGCACGCCGTTGCCGTGAAACCAGGAATCGACCACGTAGCGGCGGTTATCGGCAGTGTCGGTGATCGTCGCCGTGTTGTGCGGCCAGCGATCCAGGAAATAGCCCCGCCGCAGCGGCTCGCCCACCCGGTGAAAGCGTAATAATCCGCTCTTTTCCATCAGCCTTAAATAGGTGGTGGTGTTGAACGACTCGTCGATGCAATCCATCTGGCCGCGGCGGGAGAAGTTGATGATGGCCGCCCCTGGCTCGTCGCCGGCGGTGCCGGTCTTTGGCCCAACGATGATCTCGATCTCAGCGATGGCGCGGCGGATGGCTTGCCGTTCGTCGGCGGGCGACGCCGCTGGCGCGCCATAGGCCGCCACGATGCGCCCCGCCTCCGCCGCATCAAGCCCCAGCTTGTAATAAGTGGTGCAGCCATAGCCGGCGCAGATGCCCATCTCCGACCAGGCGGTGGTCTGATCGCCGAAATCTGCCAACAACTCGCGGGTGGGCGAGGTGGCGCAGCCCGCCGCCGCAACTCCCAGGCAGAGCGAAAGGTATCTTAAGGCGCGCATAAAGATCATTCCGTTTGATGGCCTTGCCTGCTCTAACCTCCCCCGCCCTCGGCTGACAAGCCTAAATCGGAAAATTAATGCAGTTAATAATCATTTTCATCTTGCCTTCCTCCCGATTCTTGGCTATCGCTGTTCTTGCAGTTAAGAATGACTCGCAAAAAATATAGGATCCATACCTACTGATCAGGAGGGGGTAATGACTACGAAGCTACGCCATCGCGCCGCCGCAACGGCGCTGCCCGTCATCTTGGCCGCGACGGCAGCGGTTGGCGAGGAAGCCGCCGTCGCCGCTGCCGACCCGCATTCCGACCGCATGATCGCCTACATCAGCGTCATCGGCACGGCAGCCAAGCAGAAAGAGATTCCGGGCTCGGCCCAGCTTATCGATAAGCTGCAACTGGAAAAATTCGAATACGAGGACATCCACCGCATCCTCCGCCAGGTGCCGGGGGTCATCATCCAAGAAGAAGAGGGCTTTGGCCTGCGCCCCAACATCGGCATTCGCGGCACCGGCACCGAGCGCTCGGAAAAAATCACCCTGATGGAAGACGGCGTGCTGATCGCGCCCGCGCCCTATGCCGCCCCGGCCGCTTATTACTTCCCCACCTCGGCCCGGATGTCGGCGGTAGAAGTGCGCAAGGGATCGAGCGCCATCAAGTTTGGCCCACGCACCGTGGGCGGCGCGGTGAACCTGGTCAGCACCGGCATTCCCGATGAGCTGTCGGGCCACGCCGACGTTCGCCTCGGCAGCGACAGCCTTTATCAAATTCATGGCTATGCCGGCGGCTCCACCGATCATCTCGGCGCGATCTTTGAGACCTATCAAAGCGGTTCCGACGGCTTCAAGAAGCTCGATACCGGCAGCGAGACCGGCTATGAGCTTGAGGATTATCTCGCCAAGTTTCGCGTCAGCAGCGCCAAAGACGCCGACCTTTACCAATCCTTCGAGCTCAAGCTGTCCTACACCGATCAGCAGTCGGACGAGACCTATCTCGGTCTGACCGACGCGGATTTCTCGGCCACGCCCTACCGCCGCTACGCCGCATCCGCGCTCGACAACATCGATACCGAACACTGGCAGGTGCAGGGCACGCACTTCATCTCTTTCAACGATACGGTGGATCTGACCACCGTTGCCTACTACAACCGCTTCAAGCGCGCTTGGTACAAGCTCAATGATCTTAATCCCGGCGGCGGTACGGTGAGTTTGAGTAGCGTGCTCGATAATCCAGCGGCCAACGCCACCGCCATCGGCATCCTGCGCGGCGACATCGATAGCGCCGCCAACGCCTTGCGAGTGCGCAACAACAACCGCGAATATTACGCCCAGGGCATTCAATCCATCGCCGGCGTGCATTTCAACACCGGCGCGGCGCGGCATGATCTGGAAATCAGCGTTCGTTATCACGAAGATGAGGAAGATCGTTTCCAGAATGACGACCGTTATCAGATGCTCAACGGAACCATGGTGCTGACGTCGGCGGGCGCGCCGGGCTCGCAGGAAAACCGGGTGGGGCAAGCTCAAGCCTGGGCGTTCTATGTGCAAGATGAAATGCGGCTCGGCGATTGGCTCATCGTGCCGGGCCTGCGGTATGAAGATATCGATTTGAAGCGCCTGAATTATTCCACCGCCGATCCTGCCCGCGCCGCAGGTCCGACCAGCGTCAATAAGAGCTCGATCAAGGTGCTGATCCCTGGTATCGGCGTCACCTACAGCGTCAACGAGCGCGTGAATCTGATCGCCGGCGTCCATCGTGGCTTCAGTCCTCCCGGTCCCGGCAGCGCCGAGGCCAAAGAGGAAAAGAGCACCAACTGGGAAGCCGGCGTGCGCTATAACAACCGCACGCTGGCCCTTGAAGCCATCGGGTTCTACAGTGACTATTCCAACATCCTCGGCACCTGCACCAACGCCAGCGGCTGCAATCAAGGAGAAATTGGCGATCAGTTCAATGGCGGCGCGGTGAAAGTGATCGGCATGGAAGTCGCCGCCAGCGCCGATCTTGGCGCCGAATTGGAATGGGACGTTTCGCTCCCTGTTTCTCTTACCTATACCTTCACCGACGCTGAGTTCAAAACCAGCTTTGTGAGCGGTTATTGGGGCACGGTGACCGATGGCGATAATCTGCCCTATCTGCCGAAGCATCAGCTCAACGCCGTCATCGGCGTCGCCAAAGATGCCTGGGGCATTGACTTGAGCATGAACTACATCAGCGCCATACGCACCGAGCCAGGCCAGGGCGCGATCGCAGCGGCGGAAAAAATCAATGGCCGAGCAGTATTCGATATTGCCGGCCGCTACCAGATCTCGGATTCGGTGCGGCTCTTCGGATCGGTGCAGAATTTAACCGACAAGGAATATGCCGTGGCGCGCCGTCCGGCGGGCTTGCGGCCCGGCAAGCCGCGCACCGTGGTGGCCGGCGTTGCGGTGGATTTTTAACAGCCTACTATCGGCGAAAGAAAGCCGCGGCCGAGCGCCGCGGCTTTTTTTATTTCTTTACGTTACCGTCAAGGAGCGAGCGAAACTCATTGCTCCGAGGATCAAGCGCCATCAGGATGCCTTCCGCCAACGCATAATACCAGCCGTGCAGATGCAGCTTGCCCGCGCTCACCTGGCTTTCAATCCAGGGAAAGGTCAACAGATTCCTGATGCTGACCCGAATCGCCTCCTGCTCCAGCGCGCGGTGCTGTTGCGGCGGCGTCATGTCGCGGCAATTTGCGTGCACGTGACGCCCCGCCTCGGCGACGATGCGCATCCAGCCGAGAATGAAATCGCTCGCGGATGATTCCTGATTTTCTTCATAAAGCGCCCTGATGCCGCCGCAGTGGGCGTGGCCCATGACGATGATATGATCAACGTTCAAGCGCCGCACCGCGAACTCCAGGGCGGCGCTGGTGCCATGGTAGGCGCCGTCGCGCTCAAACGGCGGCACCAGGTTGGCGACGTTCCTGACCATGAACAGCGAGCCCGGCTTGGCGTCGAGAATGATCGACGGGTCGACCCTGCTGTCGCAGCAGGCGATCACCATCACCTTGGGCGACTGGCCATGCTCCACCAGTTGGCGATAAAGCTCCCGCTCGGCCTCGGTCCAGCCGGCGCGATAGCGGCGATAGCCTTCGATCAGGTCATCGATCATCGTCATCCTCAAATCAAAAAAACGAGTTGCTGGAAGCGACGGTCTCTCTCATCATCGTCAGCGTCTAAGATGTCAAGGGGAGATTTTTGCCATGATATTGCCGATCACGCTGGCGTTTACCTCACTGAACGCCCTTATCTTCATCTTTTTGTCAATTCTGGTGGTGCGCGGCCGGGTTACCGAAAAGGTCAGCATTGGCGCCGGCGGCAAGACCAACCTGGAACTGAAAATCCGCACCCACGGCAATTTCGCCGAGTATGTGCCTTTGGCCCTGTTCCTCCTCGCCCTCCTGGAGGTCAATGATCAGCCGGAGGCCTTGTTGTGCATCATGGGAACCGCGCTGACCGTGGGGCGGATTTCTCACGCCATCGGCTTACGCACCGCCGTGGCGCCCAACCCCTTTCGCTTCATCGGCACGTTATTGACTTGGGCGATGATCACCGTGGCGGCGGTGATGGGGCTATATATTACCCTTACCTAATCCCGTAGCAGCGCGTTGGCGCAGGCGTCGAGGATGGCGTCGGCATCCAGCCGGTAGACGCGGTAAAGATCAGGGATATCCGCCGACTGGCCGAAATGATCGACGCCCAGAGGCGCTACCCGATGGCCCTTGACCGAACCGAGCCAGGCCAGCGTCTGCGGCGCGCCGTCGATCACCGTGACCAGCGCGCCGTGGGGCGCGAGGGGAGTCAACAACCGCTCGGCGTGGCTTGGCTGGCGCTTGCCCGTGATCTGGCGGCGGCGCTGGCTGTCAAACCAGCCGGCATAGAGCCGGTCCGGCGACGGCACGGCGAGAAGGCCCGCGCCCGGCGCATCCTCCCGCAACGCCTCGAAGGCGGCCAGCGCCTCGGGCGCGGTCGCCCCGGTGTAGACGATGGCGATCTCCGCTCCATCCGCCGGCGGCGCCTGCCAGTAAGCGCCTTCCAGCAATTCTTCCCGCCAGGCATCGTTGGCGCGCGCCGGCTGCTCGATCACGCGCGTAGAAAGTCGCAAATAGACCGAGCCGCCGTCGTCGCGCTGCATGTAGTCAAATCCCCAGCGCATGATCTCGGCCAACTCGTCCACATAAGCCGGCTCGAAATAAGCGAGCTTGTCCTGTCCCATGCCGATGAGCGGCGTCATGACCGACTGGTGCGCGCCGCCTTCCGGCGCCAAGGTCAACCCCGAAGGCGTCGCCACCACCATGAAGCGGGAGTCCTGATAACAGCCGTAGATCAAGGCGTCGAGGCCGCGGCAGATGAAGGGATCATAAAGCGTCCCCACCGGCAGCACCCGGGTGCCAAACAGCGATCCCGTCAGGCCGAACGCGGCGAGCGCCAGAAAGAGATTGTTCTCGGCAATGCCCAGCTCCAGATGCTGGCCGGCGGTGGACATCGCCCAGCGCTGCGGCGATAGGACGTTCTCTTCCATGAACACGTCTTCCTTGGCCTGCGCATGGAAGATGCCGCGGCGGTTGACCCAGCCGCCGAGATTGGTGGACACCGTCACGTCGGGCGAAGTGGTCAACAGATGCGTCGCCAGCTCACTGTCGCCGCGCGCCAGATCATTCATGATCTTGCCGAAGGCGACCTGGGTTGATTGCTTGGCCTCCGCCGCCACGGCGAAGGCCTCACGATCCGGCACCGGCACCATCGGCGCGATATAACGACGATTGCGCTTGGCCAAGAAAGGAACATCCTCGATAAACGCCTGCAATTCTTCGGCGCGATCCTCCATGCCGGCGAACGGCTGCCACTCGGCCCCCTCCGGTACCCCCATGCGGTCGCGAAATTCTTCCATCTGCTTGTCGTTCATCAGACCCGCATGGTTGTCCTTATGGCCCTGGAGCGGCAGACCGTGACCCTTGACCGTGTAAGCAATGAAGCAGTGCGGCGCATCGCTGGTCACGCCGTGGAAGGTTTCCAACAAGAGCTCGATGTCATGGCCGCCCAAGTTGGTCATCAGCTCCTGCAACTCCTCATCAGCATAATCGGCGAGGAGCGCCTTGACGCCGCGCTCGCCGCCAATGTCCTGGGTCAGGCGCTCGCGCCACGCCGCGCCGCCCTTATAGGTCAGCGCCGAATAGAGTGAATTGGGCGCATTGTCGATCCAGGATTTGAGCGCCTGGCCGCCGGCTTTGCGGAACGCCGCCTGCTGCTTTTTGCCGTATTTGAGCGTAATGACCTTCCAGCCCGAGGCCTCGAAAATTTCCTCGAAGCGGGCGAACATGCGATCCGGCGTCACCGAGTCCAGGCTTTGCCGGTTGTAGTCGATGATCCACCACAGATTCCGCACGTCGTGCTTGGCGCCTTCGATCAGCGCTTCGTAGATGTTGCCCTCATCAAGCTCGGCGTCGCCCAGAAGCGCGATCATCCGCCCGGCCTTTTCCTCCGCCAGCCAGCCCTTGGCCAAGAGATAATCCTGGGCGATCGAGGAAAACAGCGTCATCGCCACGCCAAGCCCCACCGAGCCGGTGGAGAAATCCACGTCGTCCTTGTCCTTGGTGCGCGACGGGTAGGACTGCGCGCCGCCCATCGCCCGGAAGCGCTGCAACTGATCCAGACTTTGATTACCCAGCAGATACTGGATGGAATGAAACGCCGGGCTGGCATGGGGCTTGACCGCCACCCGGTCCTCGGGCTTCAGCACGCTGAAGAATAGCGTCGACAAAATTTGCGCCAGCGAGGCGCTGGACGCCTGATGGCCGCCGACCTTCAAGCCGTCGCGGCTCGATCGCACGTGGTTGGCGTGGTGAATGGTCCAGGCCGACAGCCACTGCACCTTCCGATCCAGAAGCCCGAGAAGCTCCAGCTTATTGAGGTTGGCCAGATACGCTGCGCCGCTATCCGCCGCCGGATGAGCCGCCTTGGTCATGGGTTTTCACACTCCGCCAGAAAGCGCGCGCCGCCCCTATGGGCGGCACGTCTTTATTGATGGAGATTCTACCGCTCTATCCCCCATATGTTGTTGCGAAGATGCCAGAACTTGCCCTAATATTTGGCATAAGATTGCGCAACTCTTGCTGAAAAGTACAATAAAGTGTCAACAATCGCCCTTGATGCCATCGATCGTAAAATCCTCACCATCCTTCAGAAGAATGGCCGCTTAAGCAATGTCGAACTGGCCGAGGCGGTGGGGCTGTCGCCCTCCCCTTGCCTGCGCCGGGTGCGGGCGCTGGAGGAAGCCGGCGTCATCCGCGACTATGTCGCCTTGGTGGAGCCGCGCAAGGTGGGCCTGCAGATCACCATCTTCGTGCAGGTCACCTTGGAGCGGCAGACCGAGGAATATCTGGAGAAGTTCGAGAACGCCATCCATGAGTGTCCCGAGGTGATGGAATGCTACCTGATGACCGGCGACGCCGATTATCACCTGCGTCTGGTCATGCCGGATCTGGAGACTTACGAACATTTCCTCAAGACCACCTTGACCCGCATTCCCGGAGTTGCCAGCATCCGCTCCAGCTTTACCTTAAAACAGGTAAGCTCCACCACGGCGCTGCCGATCCGCTAAACCGGACGCGCCGCCGGCCCTCCCACCGACCATTGACGGGTAGCAATGTCAGAACGCACAACCGGCCCTTTCGTCTTGCTGGACGACAATCGCGCCGGCGTCGGCAAGCGGCTGTTGTTTCGCGCGCCGCTCGACATCATTGCGTGTCATGACTATGGCGAAGTTGATGCCTTATTCCAGCAATTGGAAGCGGCGCTGGCGCGCGGCCATTATGTCGCCGGCTGGATCGCCTATGAGGCGGGCTATGCCCTGGAGCCGAAGCTGCGCCCCATAGCGCCAGTCTTGAGTGACATGCCGCTTGCCTGGTTTGGCGTGTTCACCACGCCTGATCTTGCGCCGGCGCACGCAGACCGGGGCGGCGCAGTATTAGTCGACGATATCACGCCGAGCGTCGACAAGGCGCGGTATGAAACAGCGATTGCCGCCATCAAGAATTATCTCTTGGCTGGCGACGTCTATCAGATCAACTTTACGTTCCCGCTGCATTTTAGCTTGCAAGGCTGGCCCGATGATTTGTTTACGCGCTTGCGCCGGGCGCAGCCGGTGGCCTACGGCGCGCACATCCATAACGAGGACTGGGATATCCTGTCGCTTTCTCCCGAACTCTTTTTCCAAAAACGCGGGCCCCAGTTGACGGCGCGGCCGATGAAAGGCACCGCGCCGCGCGGCCGAACGCTGGAAGAGGATAGAAATATCGCCGATGCGCTGCGCGGCGACGCCAAATCCCAGGCGGAAAACCTGATGATCGTCGATCTGTTGCGCAACGACTTGAGCCGCCTCGCACAGCCGGGAAGCGTGGAAGTGCCGGCCTTGTTCGACATTGAAACCTACCGCACGCTGTTGCAAATGACCTCGACGGTTAGCGCCAGGATCGCACCGGAGACGCCGCTGCAGACATTGTTCGCCAGCCTGTTTCCCTGCGGCTCGGTGACCGGCGCGCCGAAGATCCGCGCCATGGAAATCATTCGCGACCTGGAACAGCCACCGCGCGGCGTTTACACCGGCGCCATCGGCTACATCACGCCCGAGCGCGACATGACCTTCAGCGTCCCCATCCGCACCTTGACGCTCAAGCCTGACAAGCGTCGCGCCAGGACTTGGCAGGGATCGCTGGGCATCGGCAGCGGCATCGTCATTGATTCGGTGGCCGATGCGGAATATCAGGAATGCCTTCTCAAAGCCGCGTTTCTCACCACCGCCGCGCCGGCCTTTGATCTGGTGGAAACGTTGCGCTGGCAGCCCGACGGCGGTTTCTTGCGCCTGGATGCGCATGTGCAAAGATTGACCCAATCGGCGACCTATTTCCGATTTACCGTCGACCGCGACGCCATTGGCGCCGCGCTCGCTGATCTTGCAGCCAGCTTGCCGCCGACGCCGCACCGGGTGCGTCTTCTGCTCTCCGAGCGCGGCGTGATCGCGTTGACGGCTACGCCATTGTCGCCGGCGCCGGAATCGCTTCGCCTCTGCGTCTCCAATGTTGTCATCAACTCTCGCGATGCTTTCTTGTATCACAAGACGACGGCGCGCACGCCGTACCAACAAGCGCTTCGAGAAGCGCAGGCGCAAGGGTGCTTCGAAGCGGTGTTGACCAATGAGCGCGGCGAAGTAACCGAGGGCAGTTTCACCACCATCTTTGTCGAACGCGATGGCGTTCTCCTGACCCCGCCGTTGAGCGCCGGCTTGTTGCCGGGCATTTTGCGCGCGGAATTATTAAAGAGCGGCCGCGCCCGCGAAGCGACGCTCTACCCGGCTGACCTGCGGTCGGCCGACCGGCTTTATATCGGCAATTCCCTGCGTGGCCTGATGGCGGTCAGCGAGCTGGCGTCACGAAACAATCCCTATCCGCAGCCTTAAGCTCGTTGCAAACTTTTTGCGCCGCCGCCCGGCTCTGCAGCGGGCCGAATTGCACCCGATAAAGCCGTTGCCCGGCAGCGGTCGTCACCTCCTCGCTGCGGCTGGCAAGCCCGGCCAACGCCGGCTGCGCCGTAGCGAGATTGTCGATCATCGCTTGCGCCTGGCCGGGATCGGCCACAGCCCCCACCTGGACGAAGAAGCCGCCACCTACTGGCGCAGCCGGGGGCGGGCTGGGCGCGGCCTTGGGTTGTGGGCTTGCCGCCGCGCCGCCGGACAGCAAAGTCTGCGACAGGGCCGCGCCGGCGGCCAGTTCGCTCACAGAGAGGTTGCTGATCAGCACCTTTTCCGCCGCCACCGCTTCCGCCAGGCCGGCGGCGACGGCCAACCGCATCCAGCCGTAGGCGCGCACCGGATCGCGCGGCACGTCCTTGCCGTTGTAGAACACCACGCCCAGCATGTATTGCGAGCGCGCATCGCCCTTGGTAGCGGCGCGTTGCCACCATTTCAAGGCATCATCAACCCGCGGCGCATTGGGCACGGCGAAATAATAGAGCGTGCCGAGGTTGCCTTGCGCGCCGATATGCCCTTTTTCGGCAGAGCGTCGATAATAATCTTCCGCTTTTTGAACATCTTTGGGCACGCCCTGGCCCAGGCGGTAGAGCTGACCCAAGTTGAAAAGGGCGTTGGCGTCCCCCTGTTCCGCCGCCGGCAACCACTCTTTGAGCGCCGTTGCATAATCGCCGCGGCCGTAAGCGTCTGCGCCCTCGCGAATGCCGGCCGCTGCGCCGGCAGTCAGGAGGCACAGGGAAACCAGCGCCAACACGGCCGTCCGTCGCGCCCGGATCATGACGAAAAAGCCCTCCAACCAGGGAGTTTTAGAATTGCATTTATGGTTAACAATGCCAAGGCCAACGCCTGCCTGGTGCGCCAAGATAATGAAAATACTGGACCTAAAAGTTACGATAGGGCCAACCGGTTTTACAGATTATTAACGTCTCGACGATTATTTTAACGTTCTGACGCGCATGATCCGCGCCAGCCTCGATTGGCGGCGCAAACTAGGGTTGGGATAATGCAAGTAGTCGCTATGGCTTCGCAAAAGGGCGGGTCCGGCAAGACGACGCTTAGCGGACATTTGGCCGTTCAGGCGGAACGCGCCGGGGCCGGACCGGTGGTCTTGGTCGATACAGATCCCCAAGGCAGCCTGTCGGAATGGTGGAACGCCCGCCATGAGCAAGCGCCGGCGTTTGCCCACACCACCATTGCCCGGCTGCTGATCGATCTTGATAACCTGCGCGCGCAGGGCTTTAAGCTCGCCATCATCGACACCCCGCCGGCGATCACCACGGCGATCCAAAGCGTGATCGCCATCGCTGACTTGGTGGTCATCCCCACCCGGCCGAGCCCCCACGATCTGCGCGCCGCCGGCGCCACCGTGGAGCTGGCGGAGCGCGCCGGCAAACCGGTGGTGTTCGTGGTCAATGGCGCGACGCCGCGCGCCCGCATTACCGCCGATGCCGCCGTTGCCCTCTCCCAGCATGGCACGGTCGCCCCCGTCACCATTCATCATCGCACGGATTTCGCCTCCAGCATGATCGACGGGCGCACCGTCGTCGAACTGGCCCCTAACGGCAATTCGGCCAAGGAAATCTTCAATCTGTGGACCTATCTTAGCGACCGGCTCGAAAAGAATTTCCGGCGCACTGTTTTTCAATCCAACGCTAGCTTGCGACGCGAAGCCTTTGTCCGGCCGGCGGGATTTGGCCGCCGCCAGATCAACGCATCGTGATCGGAGGCTCAATATCCATGAAACGACCCGCAAGATTAACCGGCGCTCTTTTGGCGCGAAAGGGCCAGGCGGCCCCCGCCCAGACGGCATCTCCCATCTACTACCCCTTTGCCGAAGCCACGGAGGGGGAGACGCCGCGCCATGACCTGACGCAGCTTGCCGAGGCTAGCGCGGCTCGTCCACGCTTCGCGCCGCCGCCGGCGGCCGAGGTCAAGGCAGCCAAAAATAACGGCGGAAAATCGCGTGACTTTGGCGGTCGGGCGGCTGGGCCTACCGATGTCGGCGGCAATCGAGCGGCCCTGACGCTGCGCCTCGACGAGGAGCGCCATTTGCGGCTGCGGGTATTTTCAGCGCATTCAAAGCGCAGCAGTCAAGACATCCTAACCCAGGCCCTGGATGAATACCTGGAACGTCACAGTTACGATGGCAACATGCGCCATTGCGACTGCCTGCACCAACCGGGCGGCAAGTGCTGACGGAAAAAGGCGGCTTTTTACCTATCCTTAAGAGGATCGAAAGACTTCTCCGCTACCGTCATTAGGGTAGGCCCCGTGACGGGAGCTTGATAGTTTTGACGCCAACACGGACCGCCGAACCATGACCAATCCGATGCGACGCGGCTTATTCCCCTTGATCGTTCCCCGCTCCGGCAGTCTTGCCATGACGGCGGCTGCGGCGCTCCTCGTGCTGTCGGTTGCCGCCTGCAGCCACACCTCGCCGGCAGTGACCAGCGCCAAGACCACCGCCGCCGGCCAATCCGGCAGCCTTTTGGCGCTGGCCGAAGGCATGGCGGCGCGCGGCGAACACACGGCGGCGCTGCCGCTCTTCCGCGCCGCTCACGCCAAGGATTCGGGCGATGCCGAGCCGCTCATCGGCCTTGGTCGGTCGCTGACGGCGCTCGGTCAGTATGTCGAGGCCGAGGCCGCCTTCCGTCAGGCGGCGGGTGCCGATGACGACAGCGCCGACGCCCATGCCGGCCTAGGCATGGCGCTGCTGGCGCTCGGCCAACCGGAGGCGGCCGATTCCGTCCTCGACGCCGCCCTTGCCCTGTCGCCAACCCATCCTGAGGCGCTGCGCGGCAAGGCGCTCTGCGCCGATCTTTTAGGCCGACATGAGGACGCCATCGCGGTCTACCGCCGCGCCTTGGACAGCGATGGCGATGTGCGCCTGCGCAACAATTACGGCCTGTCGCTGGCCCTCCATGGCGCGCCCGAGGACGGCATCGCCGTCCTAGAGGCCATCGTGCGCGATGAGGGCGGCGGGGCCGCGGTGCGGCAAAATCTCGCCCTGGCCTATGCCCTGGCGGGCGATCAGGCAAAGTCAACGAGCCTGCTGGCGGTTGACCTCGATGCCGAACGGACGGCGCATCAGATGGCTTTCTTCACCACCTTAAGCAGCCTGCCGCCGCAGACCCGGCTTTATGCCCTGATGAACGGCGGCAAATTCCCGCAACGCGACCTGAACGCCCCCGGCTATGAACGCTTCGCCGACGGTCAAGGCCAGCGACTGGCGGCCGTGGCGGTGGTCGGCGCGCCGCCGGCAGCGCCGGAAGTCGCCGTCGCAGCGGCCCCCGAGCCGACCCCGGAGCCAGCTCCCGAGCCTGCCGCCGAACCCGTATCCACCGGCGCGCCGATAGCTCAGGCTGACGCCGACTTGAGCGACATCCCGCTCCTTGACGCCCGCCAAGGCTGGGCGCTGCAGCTCGCCGCCTACCGCAAGGCCAGCCAGCTAAAGGCCGGGTGGGAAACCCTGAAAACCCGCAATGCGGACGTCATCGGCCACCTGCCGCCGCGCCGCACCGAGATCGATTTCGGCGCGCGCCAGCAGGACCCCCGCGGCTTCTACTACCGCTTGAACGCCGGACCGTTGACCGACCGCGCCGAAGCGGAGGCTTTGTGCGCCACGCTGAAGGAACGCGGCGCCGAATGCTGGGTGCGGCCGCCGGAAAGCAATGAGGGCCAGCTACCCGCATCAGCATCCGCAGAGCCTAAGGCTCCGCTCTCTTGACGTCTGGGGGCCGCCACCCCACCTATGAAGTGCCGGTCCGAAAGGACGGTAAGTCTGGGCGAGGCGCCAAAAAGGGCCCCGGCTGGACGCGATGTCAGGCTTGCTCGTTGCGAGGAGATGACGTTCCAAACTCTGCCGCGATCCGACCCGGATTGCCCCTCCCGCAGGGAATAACCGCCGACATCGCAGGTTGAAGATGGCACGTCTGGGGACGTCAGTCGTCTTGCTATTTAAGATGTCGAGTGGAGTATGGTGATGGCAATCTTACAGCATGACCTGAAACGGATGACGCCGGAAATGTTCGCCCAGTTGGGTGAGAACGACGTTGTCTACATCAAACCGATCCTGCATCACGGCACGACCGGGTTTGCCGTTCACGCCGCCAGCGGTCGCGAGTTGGCGATCTTCGATAGTTTCGAAACCGCGGTGGCGATATCCATGGAAAATAACATGCACCCCACCTGGCTGCACTAGGCGCTAAGCGCCTGTCAGGCGGCGTGGGAAGCGGGAGATTCCGTCAGCAAGGCATAGATCGCATCGGCGTTATTGGAGCCGCGGATCTTGTCGCACACCCGCTGGTCGCGCAGCAGGCGGGAGACCCGGGCCAACGCCTTCAGATGATCGGCGCCGGCGGTTTCGGGCGCCAGCAGCATGAAAATCAAGTCTACCGGTTGACCGTCGAGGGATTCAAAATCGATGGGCGCCGCCAGCCGGGCAAAAAACCCGTAGATTCTGTCAAGGCCGGCGATTTTGCCGTGCGGAATGGCCACCCCCTGGCCGATGCCGGTGGTGCCGAGCTGCTCGCGGCCGCGCAGCACGTCAAAAATCTGGTGCGCCGGATGGCCCACGAATTTCGCGGCGTGCGACGATAATTCCTGAAGCGCCTGCTTCTTGCTTGAAGCTTTAAGTTTAGGAATGACGGCGTTCAGGCTGACGAGGTCAGCGATCTCCATACCGATCAAGCTTCCTTGCTGCGTTTGGCGGGATCGATCCAGCCGATATTCCCATCCTTGCGCCGATAGACCACGTTAATCTCATCATGCGCGCTGTTGCGAAACACCAACACCGGATTGTCCGCCAAGTCAAGCTGCATCACCGCGTCACTGACCGTCAGCCGCGGGATTTGTGTGGTCGATTCCGCCACGGTGACCGGCCCGCCGTTCATATCGCCATGAGCTTCCTCCGGCAGATCTTCCGCCGCCGGAATGACCGAATAGGAAACCCGCCAGGCGTCTGCCGCGCTATCCAGCCGGCGTTTGTGATGATCCTTGAGTCGGTTCTTATACCGCCGGAGCCGTTTGTCCAGCCGCTCCACCGCCTGGTTGAACGCCGCGTAGATGTCGGCGTCGTCGGCGCGGGCGTGCAGGAACAGATCCTTACCGATATGCACCGTGCAATCGGCGCGATGGAACGCGCCCTCCTTGGAGAAGGTCACCGTCGCTTCGATGCTGTTGGTAAAGTACTTACCAACGACAGTTTTCAGATTTTCATCAACGTGAAAGCGCAGCGCGTCCCCCACACTGATCTGATGGCCGTTTACGACGACTTTCATGTTAAGATCAACATCCCCAAGAAGGTGGTAGTCTGCCCCAGCGCAAGATGGGTTTTATAAGGCCGCGCAAGATAGAGGGCGGCCTACACTCTGTCAACCTTCACCATAGCACATCTGGCCGCCGCCGGCAGGGGCAACCTTCACTGAAGGCTTACGGATTTCAGCCGCCGGCGCTGCACCGAAGAGGGAATCTTCAGTGCTTCCCGATACTTGGCCACGGTGCGGCGGGCGATGTCGATTTCCTGTCCGCGCAGGATTTCGACCAGTTTGTCATCGGACAGAATACCGTCTGGCTTCTCCGCATCTATTAATTCCTTAATGCGTTCCTTAACCGCTTCCGCCGAATGGGCCTCGCCGTCGCCGGATGCCGGGATGGCTGAGGTAAAGAAGTACTTCAGCTCAAACAGGCCACGGTCGCAGGCCAGGTACTTGTTGGTGGTGACCCGGCTGACGGTGCTTTCATGCATCGCAATGGCGTCCGCAATGGTCTTTAAATTCAAGGGCCTGAGATGCTTCACCCCATAGAGGAAGAAGCCCTCCTGCTGGCGCACGATCTCGCTCGCCACCTTCAAAATCGTGCGCGCCCGCTGATCGAGCGCTTTGACGAGCCAGTTGGCGGAACTTAAGCACTCGGAAATAAAGGCTTTTTCTTCTTTGCTTTGGGCCCGGCCGGCAACCTCGGCGTAGTAACGGGCATTGAGAAGCACCTTGGGCAGAGTATCGTTGTTAAGCTCCACCTGCCATTTGCCCTTGGCGGCGCGGCGGACAAACACATCAGGCGCCACCACCTGCACCGTTTCGCTGGAAAAGGCGAGGCCGGGCTTGGGGTTGAGCGCCTTTAGCTCCCCGATCATGTCGGCCAAGTCATCGCCGTCGACGCCGCACAGCCGCTTCAGCGCCATCATATCCCGGCGCGCCACCAGATCAAGGTTGCCAAGGAGCGCCGCCATGGCCGGATCGTAACGGTTGCGGTCCTTCAGTTGCAGCGCCAGGCATTCCTGCAGGCTGCGGGCGAACACGCCGGCCGGCTCGAATTCCTGCAAGCGGGCCAGCACCGCCTCCACCTCCTGAACCTCGCAGTCGAGCTTTTCGGCCACGCCCTGCAAATTCTCGCGGATATAACCGGCTTCATCCACCAGATCGATGAGGAAATGGGCGATCATCTCCTCGGGCGGCGCGAACCCGGCCAGCCCAAGCTGGCTTTCCAAATGATCCTTGAGCGTT
Organism: Pseudomonadota bacterium; assembly: GCA_003577275.1. Classification (GTDB taxonomy): domain Bacteria; phylum Pseudomonadota; class Alphaproteobacteria; order Sphingomonadales; family Govanellaceae; genus PRO5. Next base: position 517,390 of record QEVO01000001.1, on the reverse strand, counting down.
GTCTCAGCCGTCAGATTGTCCTGAAAGTCGAGGGTGGAATCGCTGAAATCCGTGCGACCGCCGCTGCCGCCGTTCAGGCCCGAGCCCAGTCCGCTTTCGGTCCGATCCGTCGCGGCGTCGTTGTTGTAAACGTTCTCAAAGTCGGTATCGAGCGCCTCGCTGGCCTGTGGCGCGCCATCGTTGAGCATAATATCGCTGGCGGTGGCCGCCCCCTCGGCATCCGGCGGCGGCGGGGCCTCGCCTTCGTTGGCGATCGGTGCGTCCTCCTCACCGAACTCCAGAAGTGGATTGCGCTCCACTTCCTGAACCACGAAATCGTTCAGTTCGAGATTGGTGTACTGCAACAGCTTGATCGCCTGTTGCAGTTGCGGCGTCATCACCAGCGTCTGGGTATGCTTAAGCTCCAGTCTTGGAGATAACGCCATGACCTCTACCTACCAGCTGAAGCGTTCGCCGAGATAGACCCGCCGCACGTCCTTGTTGGCGACGATTTCCGACGGCGTTCCCTCCATCAGCACCGCCCCGTCGTGGATGATGTAGGCGCGGTCGATGATATCCAGGGTCTCGCGCACATTGTGGTCGGTGATCAGCACGCCAAGACCGCGGTCTTTTAAGTGGCGCACCAGTTCGCGAATGTCGTTGATGGCGATGGGATCGATGCCGGCGAACGGTTCGTCCAGCAGGATGATGCTGGGCCGCGCCGCCAGGGCGCGGGCGATTTCACAACGTCGCCGCTCGCCGCCCGACAGCGCCACCGCCGGCGTGCGCCGCAAGTGAGAGATAGCGAACTCGGTCAACAGATCGTCCAGCATCTGCTCCCGTGTCTCGCGATCGCGTTCGGTCACCTCCAGCACCGAGCGGATGTTGTCCTCCACCGTCATGCCGCGAAAGATCGAGGCTTCCTGCGGCAAATAACCGATGCCAAGCCGGGCGCGGCGATACATCGGCATGTCGGTGATCGCCTTGCCGTCCAAGACGATCTCGCCCTGATCGGGCGCGATGAGGCCGATGATGGTGTAAAAGCAGGTGGTCTTGCCGGCGCCGTTGGGGCCGAGGAGACCCACCACCTCGCCGCGCCGCACCGCCAGGCCGACGCCGCGCAGCACCGGCCGCTTCTTATAGGTCTTGCCGACGCCGCGCACGACTAGCCCAGCGGCCAGCGACGCTATGGGCGCCGCGCCGCTTTCCGTTGCCGAGGGGAAGGCTTTGCTTCCCCGTTCCTGCGCCGTCATCGTCGCTGTCATGTTGTCATCCATTGAACGCGTAATGCCTTAAAATTTAGTGTGTGATCCCCCCCAATGGCCTTCCCTATTGCTGCTTTTCCGCCGGCACGAAACGGCCGCGCACACGGCCCTGCTCGCCGCCGACGCCGGCCCCCGCGTCCGCCGTCTCCAGCCGGGTGACGCCGGTCTCCAAATTGACTTGCAGCCGGTCGCCGCGCACCATGGTTTCATCGCGGGTCAGGATCACCGAGCCGCCCAGGGTGACGATTTTCTGCTCCATGTCGTAGACGCCCCAGTCGCCGGCCACCCGCTCGCTGGGCGAGGACAACTGCACATTGCCGGTGGCGTCGATGCGGGCGATGGCCGGCGGCCGATCGTTGGGCGTTTCGGCGCGGCGCAACTGGTAATGCACGGTGATGCGGTCGGCCTGCAGCTTCAGATCCTCCTGCACCGCCTCGACCCGGCCCTCGAACACCGCCACGTTATCCTTGGTGCGCACTTCCAAGCGGTCGGCGGAAATGTCAATCGCTTGGCGAATATCATGCTCTTTTAAGGCGGAAACTGGGTCGCTGCCCGGAGCGCTGCCGGCCAATGCCGGCGCCAGCGCCAAGGCGACAAGAACTGCTTTCATGGTTCGGTTGTCTATTGTCATTAACTCACGTTTCCCTTTTCCTTCAGGCCCGGCTGGTATTATTCCATGGCCTCGCCGGTGCCGGCGTCGACATTATCCAATTCGCCGGGGTTGAGGCGTACCCTGACGCCGCCCTCCAGCTTCAGCAAGCGATCGCGGACATTGATTTCGAAGCTGTTGGCCGAGAACGAGCCGAACGGCGCCGAGCCGGAAACCGGCGTGGCGCTGCGCCCGGTGCCGGTTTTCAAATCGACCTCGGCCGCCTCGGCGGACAGCACATATCCGGTATCGGAGGCCAGTTCGATGCCGCCCGCGACCATCAGCTTTTCCGCCTTGGGCCGGTAGACCCCGGACTTGCCGGCCACCGTCACCTTGCCCCGCTCGCCGGTATCAAGGCTAGCCCGCACCCCTTCCAAGGTGACCTTCTCGGCCTTCGGGCCTTCCTGGACGGCAAGGTCGGCGCTCAGCTCGAACGGCCGGTCCTTGATGTCGGTGCCGGTATATTTGGCGCCGACCATGCGAATCTGCTCGCCATGGCGCTGCACGGCTTCATAGGACAGGGTGATGCTGGTGCCGGTATCGTTGAGGATCGGCCATAGCACGACCATGATCACCAGAATCACGGTGGCGATGGGCAGCCCCCGCTTGAGCCATTTGGTGATGCTCTCGTCGGCCTCCGCCGCCGGCCGCTCGGAGAAAAACTGCCCCAGGCGCTCTTCGGCCTCGGGCGACGGCCTGCCGTGCCCGGATGGCGTCTGACTATCTCCCGATGACGTTTTTTCAGCCATCTGCTGCTGCCCACTTTCAACCTGAACGCACGCCAACCGCGCGGCAAGCAAAACTCATGCCGTGCTGCTCATAGTAGCAATATAAACGCCACTTCGTGAGAAAATTAATGAGAAAAAATGTCTTCCTCGCCCCACCCCGCCAGGTCGAGCTCGGCGCGGGTCGGCAGAAAGGCGAAACAGGCCGCCGCCAGAGCGTCGCGGCCGGTGCGGGCGAGCATGTCGTCGAGCTTTGCCCGCAAGGCGTGCAGGTGCTGGACATCGGCGGCGGCATAGGCGAGCTGGGCCTCGCTGAGCGCGTCCGCCCCCCAGTTGGAGGACTGCTGCTGCTTGGAGAGGTCGACGTCCAGGAGCTCCCGGCACAAGTCCTTCAAGCCATGGCGGTCGGTATAGGTGCGCACCAGCCGGGAGGCGACCTTGGTGCAGTAAACCGGGCCGACGGCGATGCCGAGGCCGCGCTTGAGCATGGCCAGATCGAACCGGGCATAATGGAAAATCTTGAGCCTGGCAGGGTCTTCCAGCAGGCGCTTCAGGTTGGGAGCGGCGGGCTGACCGGCGGCGATCTTGACCAGGTGGAACTCGGCCCCATCGGCGGAAAGCTGGACCAGACAGAGGCGATCGCGGGTGAGATTGAGGCCCAAGGTCTCGGTATCGACGGCAATCGCCGCGCCGCCGGGGAACTTCAGCCCATCGGGCAGATCGCCGTGATGCAAATGGATGGTCATCCGCCGCCTCCTCTTTCCGCGCACCATAAGGCAGGGGGGCGGACTGCACAAGCCGACGAAGGTTCTACCGTGCCGCAGCGCTGCGCCGCATGCGTGCGCCTGCCGGATCGTAAATTGGCTCCCGGATCATCCGCGCCTTGCGGCGCTCGCCCAGGATGTGGATTTCATAAGGCGCGTCAGGGCTGATATCGGCGCTCGCCACATAGCCCATGGCCAGGCTTTCGCCCACCGTGTGGCCATAGCCGCCCGACGTGGTGTAGCCGACCACGCGCTCGCCGATCCAGATCGGTTCGAAGCCGGCGGCATCGGCGTCCTTAGCGTCGACGATGAAGGTCGCCAACTGGCGCGGAGGCGTCGCCTCGCGCTCGCGCAGCGCCGCCTCCCGGCCGATGAAGTCGGCCTTGCCATAGTCGACGAAGCGATCCAGGCCGCACATGCGGGGGGTGTAGTCGGTGGCGAACTCCCGCGACCAGATGCCATAGCTTTTCTCCAGCCGCAGCGACAGCAACGCCCAGACGCCGTAAGGCCGGATGCCGAGATCCCTGCCCTCTTCCAGCAAGCGGACATAGAGCGCGCGCAGGTATTGGCTCGGCACGTATATCTCATAGCCGGTTTCGCCGGTCAGCGACAGGCGGGCGAGGCGCGCCGGCGCCAAGCCGATATCGCGCTCCATGACCGATAACAGCGGCATGGCGGCGGGATCATGATCGCCGCCGGTCAAGCGGCCAACCAGCGCGGCGGCCTTGGGTCCGGCAACGGCCAGCATCAACAGGCTGTCGGAGACATTGCTCACCTGAACGCCGCGCTCAGGCAGATGGTGCTCGAACCAGCGCAGGTGCCATTCCTGAAGATAGCCCGAGCCGGTGACCATGAAGCGGTCGGCGGCCAGCCGCATCACCGTCAGATCGCCCATCAGGCGGCCCGAGGGCGCCAGCATGGGGGCCAGGCGGGCGCGGCCGATCGCCGGCAGGCGGCAGGCCAGCAAATGATCGAGCCAGGTCTCGGCCGCCGGGCCGCTGACCTCGTACTTGGCGTAGCCGCTGGCATCAAAGACGCCGACGCCGGCACGCACCGCCCGGCATTCCTCGCCCACCGGCTGAAAGGCGTTGGAGCGGCGGAAGGTGGGGGTCTCGACGGGCTCAGAGCCGGGGGGCGCGAACCACAACGCCATTTCCTGGCCGTAGGTGACGCCGAACACCGCGTTGGCCGCCTGCTGCAGATCGTAAACCGGCGTCGTCTTGGCCGGCCGCCCCGCCGGCCATTGCTCGTTGGGCCGCGCCAGGTAAAAGCGGTGCTCGTAAAATTCCCGCGCCTTGGCGGCGGTGTAGGCGGGGGTGGCGAATTCACCGAAGCGGGCGACGTCCATGGCGTAGACGTTATCCTGCGGCTCGCCTTCCAGGATCCACTGCGCCAGCGCCAGGCCGACGCCGCCGCCCTGGCTGAAGCCGGCCATGCAGCCGCAGGCGACCCAGTAATTGCGCAGGCCCCGCACCGGGCCCACCAAGGGGTTGCCGTCAGGCGTGAAGGTGAAGGGGCCGTTGACCACCCGCTTGATGCCCGCCGCGCCGACGCTGGGGAAGCGCTTGAAGCCCTGCACCAAGTTGTCTTCCAGACGTTCAAGGTGGGGCGGCAACAGATCGGTTTCGCCGTAAGACCACGGCGTGCCGCTCAAGGCCCACGGCGTGGAATTCTTTTCATAAACCCCGAGGAGCACGCCCTTGTGCTCCTGTCGTAGGTAGATTTCGCCGTCAAGATCGACGGTGACCGGAATTTCCCGATCAAGCGCTTCCAGCTCGGGGATGTTTTCGGTGATCAGGTAATGGTGCTCCATGGGGATGAGCGGCAGGCGCACCCCCGCCATGGCTCCCACTTCCCGCGCCCACAGACCGGCGGCGTTGATCACATGTTCGGCGCAAATGGTGCCTTGATCGGTGACCACGTCCCAACCGCCGGCGGCGCGCGGCGTCAATGCCTCCACCTTGGTCTGCTGGTAAATCTCGGCCCCGTTCTTGCGCGCCGCCCGGGCATAGGCATGGGTGCAGCCGTATGGATCAAGATGGCCATCGTGGGGATCGTAAAGCCCGCCGATGACATCGCCGACATCGACGATCGGGCACATTTTTTTGATCTCTGCGGGACCGATGAGATGGGTATCGAGCCCCATGAAGCGATGCCGCGACCATTCGGTGCGCAAAAACTCCCAGCGTTCCGGAGTCGCCGCCAGATTGATGCCGCCCGGCACGTGCAAGCCGACGTTCTGCTCGCCGGCTTCCTGAATTTCCTGGTAAAGCGAGATGGTATAAGCCTGAAGCTTGGCAATGTTGGGGTCGCCGTTGAAGGCGTGAAACCCCGCCGCGGCATGCCAGGTGGATCCCGCTGTCAGCACCTTGCGCTCCAACAGCACCGCGTCCCGGCAGCCGAATTTCGTCAGGTGATAGAGCACCGAGCAGCCCACAACCCCGCCGCCAATGACAACCACCCGCGCCTGTGACTTCATGGTCAAAGTCCGTGACCCCCCATCAACCAAATGGACGCAAACCGACAAGTATCTACCCTGACTATAGGGAATTAACCGATGGCCGTTTTAAGGGGGGAGCAATAACTTTTAAGATGGCCGGCAGAAAACCGGGCAAATGGCGGCATGGCGCTAAATTCTAAGAAGCGTCAAATGGCGAGCGGCGATATTCCTTGGGCAATACGCCATGGTGCTTCTTGAAGGCGACGGTGAAGCTGTTCTGGTACTCATAGCCCAGCATTTCCGACACCACGGCAATGGGAAGGTCGCGGTTTTTCAACAGATCGCAGGCGTAATCCATGCGCAGGTCATGGGCGTATTCGTGAATGGTCTTGCCGAAGATCGCCCGAAAACCCGATTTGAGCTTGGTGGTGCTCATGCCGATATTGTGGGCAATATCCTGGATGGTGGGCGGCGGCGTATGGCGCTCCAGCAGCATTTCCTGCGCCTTTTGCAGGCATCTGATGTCGCGGTCAGAAAGGCTGAGGCTGGACTCGGTATCCTGCTGATGCGCCTGCATCATGGACATCACTTCGCACAACATCTCCACCACCATGGCCTCGCTGGACACCAACCGCAGCGCGCCATCATAAGGCGAGCGAATGATGTTGCTGACTTTGGTGGCAAGCTTGGGATAGATCGGCATGCGCAAAAAGCCGACGTCCTCACAGTTGAGGATATTTGACGGCAAGGTTTCCACATAGCGGCCGAAATAGCGATCAAGCGCGGAGCGGCGGCAATAGACCGTCAGCGTGGTATCGCGCAGCCCGCCATGGATATATTCGGTAATGTCGCACCCCGACGCCTGACGCCAGATCAACAGGCTCGGCCCCTGGACGTCAATGGGCATGGCGTCCGGCGCCGGCATCAGGCTGAGGCGGCCGCTGAAGTGGAAATGAAATTCGATGAAATCCTCGCCCGGCACCTGCACCGGCACCTTGTCGCGATAGGTCATATCGCTGATGATGACGAACAGATCCTTGGCCAGGCGCAGGAATTCCCAATAGCCCCGCCCTTCCTGCCGGGAAATATCGAAGCGCGCGCCGGCCAGCCGGAAATCAGACCGCTCCAGGGTATAAAGACGGCTGGCGTCGATGGCGGTGTCAATGAGCTCAAAGGCGTCCTGCAGGCGCGCCGCGCCGCCCACCAACGGGGCGCGGGCAATCGCTGGGCCATTCTCAAGCCGGTTTCTCAACGTTGGTGCAAAGCCTTGCGACAATATGGGTCCCTCTGTTGGCCTAGAGGGTACGGGAAATCGTCTGCAGAATCAATTTTTATGCAAATAACGGCGATTCGCCGGCTAAACCAGGCGGCGCGGTATTTTGCGCTCCCAGGCGCGCGCAAACACTTTTTCTTCGCCATAATAGGCGATCATTTCCCCGACCAGGATCAGTTCGTCCTTGGTCATGGTGATGCGGGCGGTGGAATGAACCTGCGGCCGCCAATCGCCCCGGGCGCTGCCCATCATGCAGCGCTGCTCGATCATGGCGCTGGTGGGATCATGGTCGGCAATTTCGTAGGTGATGTCGTTGGCCGAAAATATTTCCGTGTTGGTGGCGAGGATGAGCGCCCGTTCCCTGGCGCCGGTATGACGAATGGTTTGTTTGCTGCGGGCGACATCCCATTCCACCACCCGCTCGCCCGGCTTTGGATCGCCAAACTTGGCGGCGATATCGGGCGCCACCGGCGGGCCAAAATCCTGCAAGGCGCGATCCGCCAGGCGCGGCGGCCGCACCGGCAGCGTGAGCTTGCTGGCGCCGGCGTAGAGCGACAACGTCACCGGTTCCGGCGACGGCAGGATCATCGGCCAATAGGAGGTTGAAACCGCCACGCGGATTCGATTGCCGGCGCTGAACACATGCGCCGTATGATCGAGCTTGACGGTGACCTTGTAGCGGCGGCCCGGCTCCAACGCTTCGGGGAATTCGTGGCTGTTGCGATGGGTCAGATTGAGAATGCCATAAGTCGCGCGGTTGGATTCCCCGGACGGCCAGACCTCGTTTAAGCGCACCGCCACGAACGCCACCGGCCGGTCCACCGACAGCTCCAGCGTCAGCGTGGGCGCGCCAAGAATTTCCATGTCGCGGGTCAACGGTTCGCTGTCGAAGGTCAGCGACCGCGCATCGTCCAGGCGTTGATCTTGCGCCAATTCGATGCGCAAATCCTCGGGCGATGTGCCGCCGGAGGGACACCAGTTGCCCGACGACAGCCCCACCGTTTGCATGGGGAGAAGGTCAATCTTGGCTTCGCCTTTGGATTTTTCCTGCAGCCGGCCGCCGGCATTCAGGATATAATTTTTATTGCGGATGCGCGCGGAGGGCCATGACTCTTCCGCCACCCAGCGGCCCGGCGTTTCCTTCATGTCTTCCGCCGCCGCTTTATCTTGCATCCAGACGCGCAGCTTGGGCTCGGTCATGATGCCGGTGTCAATGCCCTTCAGCCAATGATCCCACCACCGTAGCGCCTCATCCAGATAACCGACGGCCGGCCCCGGCACGCCGGTATGCGGGTAGGTGTGAGTCCACGGCCCCACCAGGCCCTTGGCGGGAACCTTAAGGTTCTCCAGCAGCCGAAACACCGTATTCTTGTAGGCGTCGACCCAACCGCCGATGGCGTACACCGGACACTGGATCTGACTGTAATCTTCGCACACCGAAGCATGCTTCCAAAAATCGTCCCGCGTCTGATGGGTAAGCCATGTTCCCAGATTTAGGTCAACGGCATTGAGGCGCTCAAGCCACCGTTCTTTCCACCCTTCCGCGCCGGTAATTTCCGGGTCCGAGGGTTGGCCCTGGATGGTCCAGAACATGGCGCCCCAGTTGAACTGATCGTGGAGAATGCAGCCGCCTTTGTAATGGGCGTCATCGGCGTAGCGATCATCGGTGGAGCAGTGGGTGATGATGGCTTTCAACGCCGGCGGGCGGCGCGCCGCCACTTGCAGGGAGTTAAAGCCGCTCCAGGAAATGCCTTCCATGCCCACCGCGCCGCTGCACCAGGGCTGCGCGGCGATCCACTTGATCACTTCCAGGGCGTCGTCTTGCTCTTGCTTGACGTATTCATCCATCGGCCGGCCGTCGGAATCGCCGGAGCCGCGGATATCGACCCGCACGCAAGCATAGCCGCGCGCCGCGTAGTAGGGAAAACGCATGTCATCGCCAAGCCGGGTGAAGCTGCGCTTGAAATAAGGGCAATAATTCCAAATGGCGGGCACGGGGTTTTGCTCTGCGCCCACGGGCAGCCAAACACGGGCCGCCAGCCGCGCGCCATCGGGCATGGGAATCCAGACGTTCTCAATCTCCCGCACCTTGGCCGCGGTTGTGGCGATTTGCGCCCGGGCGGGACGGAACAAGCTTTCCGTCGCCATACCGCCCAAGGCGCCGACGGCCAGCGCCGCCAGACTCGCCGATTGCAGGAAGCGCCGCCGGGTGAAGGATGGCCCGCCCCTGACCGTCGGATCATGATCCTCAAACGTCATGGGCGGCGCTCCTTCTTTCTCAGACCCGACGGCGAGAAGATCAGTAATGCGCCCGGACTGTCAAGCCGATGGTGCGCGGGCGCTCAATGGTCCAGCTATCGATGCCGAAGTTGTTCTCGGCGCTCAATATCGCCCGCTTGTCCCAGATATTCTTCACAAACAAAGCGACTTCCCATCTCTCCATCTGCACGCCCACATGGACGTTGCCGATTTGATAGGAATCCATGTCGATGCCCAGCGCTTCATTGAACTCTGTATTGCGATGGCCGACATGTTGCAAATCGAAGCGGATGTAGCCATCCATCGAGTTGGCGATGGGCTGCATGTATTCCACCGATGCGCTCAGCGCGAATTTCGGCACATAGGGCACGCGATCGCCCTCGACGCCAAACAGGTTCGGCACATCCTCGGCCAACGTCGCATCGGTATAGGTGCCGCTGAGCATCACCGTCAGTCCGCGCACCGGCATGGCGACCATCTCAACCTCGATGCCCTTGCTTTCCACCTTGCCGACGTTCTCGGTGAAGTAGAAACCGCAATTGGGCAGCCGTTTCAGGGTTTGAACGGCGGTCCAGTCGATGTAGAACAGGGCGGCGTTCAAGGTCATGCGGCGTTCGAACCACTGCGTCTTGGCGCCCAGCTCATAGCTCCACAGGCTGTCGGGAGCAAAGGTGGTGGGCGCTTCGGTCAGGCCGACTTCGTTCAAGTCATCGGCGCAAAGATCGCTCGGCACCGGATCGTTCATGCCGCCCAGGCGATAGCCCTTGGCGGCGGTGGCGTAGACCATCCAATCGTCGCTGCCCTCATAGGACAGCGTGAACTTGGGCGTGAATTTGTTGGCCGAGGTTTTATCGACCAGAGTATAAAGTCCGCCTTGGAAAAATCCGGCGTACAAGAGATCGAACTTTTGCTTCCAGTCAAACCAACGAAGACCGGCGGTGAAATGCAGCTCCTCGGTTATATTGTAGGTCGCCTCGCCGAATAGCGCATACTGTTTCTGGCGGTTGCTGACATCGCCGTAAAACAGCACGTCCTCCGGCGCGCCGAACATGTCGGTGGGGATCTCGAACATCTCGCCAAAGCCCGGGTACGTGAAGTCCTGCATATAGTCGGTTTTCTGGTTGGCGTAAAATGCGCCAACCACCCAGGTCAGCCGCTGTTCTTGCGGTGAGGTGAGGCGGAATTCCTGCACGAAATCCCGATTGTCCCACAACACCCGGTTGGGATAGGGCGTCTGGACGCCGAAAAATGCTTCCATGAGCTCCTGCACCGAACCGGATTCATTCATGTTGCGATCATAGTACGACGAGGAGGAGAAGAAATTGGCCCACCCGAGATCGTATTCCACCGTCAGGTTATAGATCGCGATCTCGTCCAAGAACGGCAGCGCGCCGTAATAGCTTTGGGTGGGATTGCGCAGCCCCGGAATGTTGATCTGGCCGCGGCCGTGATCGAACTCCATATCCTGGTAAATGAGGTTGGCGATGATCGACAAGTCTTCGCTGGGCTGAAACAAGGCGGACGCCCGCACCCCTTTGCGGCGGCTTCTGTTCCAATCTTTTTCCCCGAGGAACACGTTGTCGATATAGCCGTCGTCCCAATTCATGGTGCCGGTTATGCGCAGCGCCAGCTTATCTTCCACCACCGGCGCGTTGACCAGACCTTTCAGGTCATATATCTCGCCGCCGTGACGGATGGTGGCGATGGTGCCTTCGCCCTTCACCTCCCAGTCGGTAAGACTGGCGCGGTTGGTGACGAAGCGGATATTGCCGCCCATGGCGCCGGCGCCGTAAAGCGTGCCCTGCGGTCCGCGCAACACTTCCACCCGCTGCACGTCGAAGAGGTCGAGGTTGGGGTTGAAATTGGCGAACGACACCGGCAGATCGTCATAATAGATGCTGGTCAGCGGCTTTTCCTGCGTGGTCTGCGCCGGAATGATGCCGACGCGCACGCCGCGGATCGATACCTGGGCGGAGCCGATGCCCTGGTCCACCACCGACACGCTGGGCGCCATGCGGGCGAAATCGAAAAAGTCCTTGGCCCCCGCCTGTTCCAGGGTGCGTTCGGTCAAGGCCTGAATGCTTAAGGGCACGCTCTGCAGCGTCTCGGCGAAGCCGCGCTTGGAGGCGGTGACCAGCACTTCCTCCAGGGCGAGCTTATCCTCCGCCGCGCGGGCGGACGCCAGGATGCCGAACGCCACGCTCAAAGCGGCGATGCTCGAAGCGCCATACTTGATAGCCGTGACTGAACCGCTTGTTCTTTTCATGTATTTTTCCTCCCGCCATAAAGTTCCCGAAACGCCCTGCGCCAGGCAGGGATTGCGTCCGTGCATTAGAACACAAGCCTTGGCGACTGCCTCTTGCAAGAGGACCGAAAAATGAGGCGATTGGACAGGGCAGGCGGATGGTTCTTTGCCGAAAGCCGTCTGAATTTGCCAAAGTAAGCCCGGAAAAACCAACCTCAAGCCGATTCGCGCGGGACCACGTTGATCCCCTCTATTACTTTGAAATAGCCTGATATTTATTAGTTCTGCGGCAGCCGACGGGGCCTATCTGTCCGGCTCTTCCGCCAGCGCCGGCAGGATGATCCGCGACGGATATTGCGACCCGTGATGAATCACGTTGCGCGCCGTGCGACCCGCCGTCTCGTCGAAATTATTGCCGCCGGTGTTGAGGTTGCGTTCATAGCGGGGAAAATTGCTGCTGGTGATGTCCAGCCGTAGGCGGTGGCCGGCGTTGAAGCGGTTGGCGGCGAAGAACGGCCCGATGCGCAGTTCATAAACGCCCCCCTTTTCCATCATCTTCGGTTTATCATAGCCATCCCGCCAGCGCGCCCGCTGAATGCTGTCGCCGACGTTATAGGCCCGGCCCTCGGCGTCTACGTCCACCAGCTTGGCGGTAAAATCCGTATCCGGCGCATCGGACGAGACAAAAATCACCGCCTCGACGAAGCCGACCACCTCCAATGCCTGCGGCAACGGCTCCGAGGTGTAGACCAAAACATCATTCCGCGCCTCTACTTGTGACTGGTCATAGCTGCCTGGCTGATATTTCGGTCCCACACAACACACGTCGCCGCCCACCGAGGGCACGGGATAGCGGGGATCGTACTCATAAGCATCCTGGCGCACGGTCGCCGCCGCCGCGGCTCTCAGTCGTCCGTCGCCATGCCGGCTATTGGCGCGGCCCTCGCTGTCGAGGTAGTAGGACACTTGTTGCGCGCCCGCCGGCGGCCAGGAGACGAACTGCCGCCACTGATTGCGCCCTGAAACATATACTTCCGCTCGCGGCTTTTTCAGCGCCTTCCCTTTCTTGTCCTTCAGCCAATGGTCGAACCACTCAATAAAGGCTTTTTTGTATGGGTATCTGGCGTCTCCCACATAGCGCTCGCCGTTGATGGTGTGCGCCGTTTCGGTCAACATGGAGCAATGACCTTTGGCGGATATGAGCATGTATTGACTGTCTCTGATGTCCTTCTTGTCCGCCTTGGCATGAGCATATTCAAACGCCGCCACGTTTGGGCTGAGCCCGATATCATAGGCCTGGAACACCCATAAGGTCGGCACGCCGTAAGGATCGCCCGCGCTGAAGAAACTTTCCTTCTTCCACGCCGGATCATTGGGCTGGCGGCGGATGAATTTTTCAAACTCCGTGATCTGGCCATTGACGGCGCGAACAACATCCATGGAGGGCAAGTGACTGACCAAAAGATCCTCAGGGTACCCGGTTTCGGGGTTGTAATTGGACTCGGGCGTTCTTGCCAGCCAATCGCGCAAGGAATGCGCCAGCCAGTCCCGGTTATGATCGGAAATGCCGGCGGGAAATTTCGGATAATCGCTGATGCCTGCCGCCGCATACCACGTCCACCACGGCACCTGCGGCACGCCGCCGCGATAGAATGCCCCTTGCTCATGAAAAGCGCCCAAGACGCCGACGGATGACCCCGATGACATGGTCATCGCCGCGCCATGGGCGGGATGGCCGAGGGACGCCAATTTTACTTGACTGTCGCCGGAGGAGGAACAGCCGAAGGTGCCGACCTTGCCGTTTGACCACGGCTGCTTGGCAATCCAATCGATGGTGTCATAGCCATCCTCGGCGCTATTGGCGATGATCCGGGTTTCGCCTTCCGACCAAAAATGCCCCCGCTCGTTTTGGAAGATGATGATGTAGCCGGCGGCGGCGAAGTCGGCGACCATGCCCTGGGCCAAGGTGCTTTCCATTTCAAAGGCATAAGGCGTGCGCACCAAGATCGCCGGCGCTTTTGCCGTCATGCCCTTGGGAAAGTGGATGCTGGTCCACAGCCGCACGCCGTCGCGCATCGGCAGCATTTCGTTCTGCCGCCGCTCGGTGGTGTTTTCCAGCACCCGCACCGGCGGCGAGGCCGCCGCCGCGCCGGCCATGACCAACAGGAGGCACGCCGCCAACACTTGCCTGATATGCATGGTAGAGCCTTTCCCTGAAAATCCCGCTCCCCTGTCACGCGGGGACGTTTGCTCCTCTTAGCGCCCGTCTTGGGATTAAAGCGGTATCTTGATGGCTCTGCAAAGCCGCCGCCCACCAGATCAAGCCGCTTGGCGAAAAGTTTTTTCCGATTTCATGAAATCGGCTTTCCGCCGCCGCACGGCGCAAGCCAGCGCCGGGCAGGCCGCCAATCTGGAGATATCGTGCTTTAGGGATGAAGGGAAAACAGTTTAAGGAACGTCAAGTGGTGCCCAGGAGAGGACTCGAACCTCCACGATCTTTCGACCGCTAGCACCTGAAGCTAGTGCGTCTACCAATTCCGCCACCTGGGCACGGGTGCTAAAAAAGTCCCCTGTCGCTACTCTTTGGCCGACGTAATGTCAAGCCCTGCGGCCGCGTCGCCCCTGAGGATAAAAAAGGTTAGAGATATGAGGGGAATTTTGCTAACCAGACGGCAGGCGGCGGGCATCCTGGCCGGCCGCCGCGGTGGGGGCATGTCTTTACGGAGAGCGCGATGGCGGATCGCCTGGTGACGGTATTCGGCGGCTCGGGCTTCATCGGCCGCCATCTGGTGCAGCGTCTGGCGGCAAAGGGCTACCGGGTGCGGGTGGCGGTGCGGCGTCCCAACGAAGCGATGTTTTTAAAGCCCCTGGGCGCGGTGGGGCAGATTCAGCTGATGCAGGCCAATGTGCGTGACGCCGCCTCGGTCAAGGCGGCGGTCAGCGGCGCTGAGGCGGTGGTCAACCTGGTCGGCATCCTTTATGAGACGGGGGCGCAGAAGTTCGCTGCCCTGCAGGATGAAGGCGCCGGGCTCATCGCCGAAGCCGCCGCCGCGGCCGGCGTCGGCCGCCTGGTCCACCTCTCGGCCCTAGGCGCCGATGCCGCATCGTCCGCCCGCTACGCCCGCACCAAGGCGCGGGGCGAGGCGCGGGTCAAGGCGGCATATCCTGCCGCTGTCATCTTTCGCCCCAGCGTCGTCTTCGGCCCCGATGACGGTTTTTATAACCGCTTCGCCGGCCTGGCGAAGATGCTGTGGGTGCTGCCGCTGATCGGCGGCGATACCAAGTTTCAGCCGGTCTATGTAGGCGATGTGGCCGACGCCATCATGGCGGCGCTGGAAAGCCCGGCGGCCGCCGGCCAGACCTATGAGCTGGGCGGCCCCACCATCTATACCTTGCGGCAGGTATATGAATACGTGTTCCAGGAAATCGGCGTCGCGCGGCCGCTCATCCCCCTGCCGTTCTTTGCCGCCAAGATACTGGCGTTTTTCCTGCAGATACTGCCCACGCCGCCCCTTACCGTCGACCAGGTCCGCCTGCTGGCGCGGGATAATGTAGTGACGGGAACGGGCGGCTTGACAACGCTCGGCATTGCGCCGACGCCGGCGGAGTCGATTGCGCCAACCTATCTGAAGCGCTACCGCAAGCTCGGCCAGTTCGCCCGGCCCAGCGCCGAATAGCCCTTAAAAAATCAAGGAGCGCGCCGCCATGGACATGCTGCACCTCGTCCAGGTCTTTCTGCTTGGGCTGTTGGAGGGACTGACCGAATTCATCCCCGTCTCCTCCACCGGGCATCTGGTGCTGGCCGATCATTTCCTGGGGTTCTCCGACCCTGGCGGCACCTTCAAGATCGCCATTCAACTGGGGGCCATCCTGGCGGTCTGCTTGGCTTACCGTCAGAAGCTGACGACCGTCGCCGTGGGCCTCCTTCAGGGCGAACCGGGGGCGCGGCGGTTTGTGATCGCCGTTCTTTTGGGCTTCCTGCCGGCCATGGCGGTGGGGGTTGTGGTCTATAAAAAAATCAAGGAGCTTCTGGAAAATCCCTGGGGCGTCGCCTGGGCCCTGGTCATCGGCGGCGTCGCCATCCTGCTCATCGAGCGCCTGGTCAAACAAGCCCGCCATCACCGGGTGGAGGACTTTTCCGCTGGCCTGGCGCTGCGCATCGGCGTGATGCAGTGCCTGGCGATGTTTCCCGGCGTGTCGCGCTCCGGCGCCACCATCATGGGGGCGCTGTTGATGGGCGTCGACCGCCGCGCCGCCACCGAATATTCCTTCTTTCTGGCCATCCCCACCATGGCGGCGGCGACGGCTTACGACCTTTATCAGCAGCGCGCGGCGCTTAGCCTGGACAATGGGATATCGATCGCCATTGGCTTCCTGGTGGCTTTCGCGGCGGCGCTGATGGTGGTCAAATCGCTGGTTGCTTTCGTCAGCCGGCACGGCTTTGGCCCCTTCGCCTGGTACCGAATCACCCTCGGTTCGGTGGCGCTGATCTGTCTTGCTCTCGGTAATTAGGTCCGTTACGGTACTAAAATGCCCTCCTTATGGCGGGCCAGATCCATCGCTCGGGGCTAATATTGCAAAAATTGTCCTAATTTAGGTCAGCTTTATTGTCCTAAATGTGCTTTTTTCCTTTGTGGCCCGCACGCTGGCCGATATACTCCCCGCTGAGTTCCCGGCCAAGCAACCCAACCAGAGTGTAAGGACGATGGCGCAAAAAATGCTCAAATTCGTCACCGTCGAGCAACGCATGCCGACCAAGCGGAGCGCCGCCGAGCGCGCCGTCGACTTCAAGGAGATCTATGATCGCTTCTCCACCAGCCAGGCGGCGGAGCAGGCGGCGCGCTGTTCGCAATGCGGCGTGCCCTATTGCCAGATCCATTGCCCCTTGAGCAACAACATCCCCGACTGGCTGAAGCTGACCGCCGAAGGCCGGCTGGAAGAGGCCTACGAGCTGGCCAGCGCCACCAACACCCTGCCCGAGGTGTGCGGCCGCATCTGCCCGCAGGATCGCCTGTGCGAGGGCAATTGCGTCATCGAGCGAAACTTCGATTCGGTGACCATCGGCGCGGTGGAGCGTTACATCACCGACACCGCCTGGGATCAGGGTTGGATCAAACCCTTTACGCCCAAGCGCGAACTGCCCGCCTCGGTTGGCATCATCGGCGCGGGGCCCGGCGGTCTGGCAGCCGCCGAACGGTTGCGCCGGCGCGGGTATGAGGTCCATGTCTATGACCGCTATGACCGGATCGGCGGCTTGCTGATCTACGGCATCCCCGGCTTCAAGCTGGAAAAAGAGGTGGTGCAGCGTCGCGCCAAGCAATATGTCGATAGCGGCGTGATCTTTCATCTCAACTTCGAAGTGGGGCGCGACGCCACGCTGCAAGAGCTGCGCGACCGCCACGACGCCGTGCTCATCGCCACCGGCGTCTATAAACCCCGCGACGTTGCCGTGCCGGGCGCGGGCCTTGATAACGCGGTGCCGGCGCTCGATTATCTGATCGCCGCCAACCGCGTCGGCTTGGGCGATACGGTGGCGGCCTTCAACTCCGGCCAATTGAACGCAGCGGGCAGACATGTCGTCGTCATCGGCGGCGGCGACACCGCCATGGACTGCGTGCGCACCGCCGTGCGTCAGGGCGCCAAATCAGTCAAGTGTCTCTATCGCCGTGACCGCGACAACATGCCGGGCTCGATGCGCGAGGTGAAAAACGCCGAGGAAGAAGGCGTCGAATTCATCTGGCTGTCGGCGCCGCAAGCCTTCGTCGGCGACGGCGGCGATGGCGTCGGCGCGGTCAAGGCCGTGCTGGCGCAGCGCATGCGCTTAGGCTCGCCCGACGCCAGCGGCCGCCGCTCGCCGGAAGCAGTGAAGGACTCTACATTCAGAATCGAGGCCGACTTGGTGATCAAGGCTTTAGGATTCGACCCGGAAGACCTGCCAACGCTGTTTAATACGCCGGAGCTGGAGGTGACGCGCTGGGGCACGGTGAAGGTCGATCATAAGACCGCCATGACCAACCTGGACGGCGTATTCGCGGTGGGCGATATCGTGCGTGGCGCGTCGCTGGTGGTGTGGGCGATCCGCGATGGCCGCGAGGCGGCGACGGCCATCGACAAGTATTTGGCGGCGCGGCCCGCGCCCGCCGCCCGCTCGCGCAAACGCAAAGTGCTGGTTGCAGCGTCTTAACGGAGAAATTTCCATGTCGGCCCAACACACCAATAATAACGAACTGGCGACAGCCGCAGCGATCGTGCAATGGCAGCAGCGCGAAGCCGAACGCTTAGGCCGCGAGGGGATGTATGACCCCGAGGACGAGCATGACGCCTGCGGCGTCGGCCTCATTGCCGCCATCGACGGCAAACCCAGCCGTCGCGTGGTGCTGGCTGGCATCGAGGCCTTAAAGTCGGTATGGCATCGCGGCGCGGTGGACGCCGACGGCAAGACCGGCGACGGCGCCGGCATTCACATCGCCATTCCGCAGGATTTCTTCCGCGAGCAGGTGACCCGCGCCGGCCACAAGGTGATGGAAGGCAAGCTCGCCGTCGGCATGGTGTTTCTGCCGCGCACCGACATGGCGGCGCAGGAAGCCTGCCGCGCCATCGTCGAATCGGAAATTCTCGATTACGGCTATTACATCTACGGCTGGCGGCAGGTGCCGGTGGACGCCTCGGTGATCGGCGAAAAGGCCAACGCCACCCGCCCCGAGATCGAGCAGATCATGGTCGGCAACCCGCGCGGCGTGCCCGAGGAGCAGTTCGAGCGTGAGCTCTACCTGATTCGCCGCAAGATCGAAAAGGCGGTGCTGGCGCAGCATATCAAGGATTTTTACGTCTGCACGCTGTCGTGCCGCTCCATCATCTACAAGGGGTTGTTCCTCGCCGAACAATTGTCGTCGTTTTACCCCGATCTGTTGGATGGCCGCTTCGTCTCCAACTTCGCCATCTATCATCAGCGCTATTCCACCAATACCTTCCCCACCTGGTGGCTGGCGCAGCCGTTCCGCATGCTGGCGCACAACGGCGAGATCAACACCATCCGCGGCAACAAGAACTGGATGCGCAACCACGAAATCAAGATGGCGGCGATGGCGTTCGGCGAAGCCAGCGACGTGATCAAGCCCTTGATCCCATCGGGCGCTTCCGACTCGGCGGCGCTCGACAGCGTGTTCGAGGCGATGGTGCGCGCCGGCCGCATCGCGCCATTGGTGAAAACGCTGTTGATTCCGGAATCGTGGTCGAAGAAAACCTCGTCGATGCCGGACAGCCACCGCGCCATGTACGCCTACGCCAACTCGGTGATGGAGCCGTGGGACGGCCCCGCCGCCATCGCCGCCACCGACGGGCGCTGGATCATCGCCGGGCTTGACCGCAATGGTCTGCGTCCCATGCGCTACACCGTCACCAACGACGGACTGTTGGCGGTCGGATCAGAAACCGGCATGGTGATGATCCCGGAAGCCAAGGTGAAGGAGAAAGGGCGCTTAGGGCCAGGGCAGATGATCGGCGTCGATCTGGAGCGCGGCGTGTTTTATCACGATCGCGAGCTGAAGGACTATCTGGCCGCCGAGCATCCTTATCAGGAGTGGGTGAAAAACTTCAAAACCTTCGACAACCTGTTTGACCGCAAGGCGGTGAAGGAAACGCCGCACTTCGACAAGGAAGAATTGCGGCGTCGCCAAGTGGCCGCCGGCTATTCGGTGGAAGACCTCGAACTCATTCTCCAGCCGCTGGCGGAAGAAGGCAAGGAAGCCGTCGGCTCCATGGGCGACGACACGCCCTTGGCCGTGCTTTCCAGCCAGTATCGGCCGCTCAGCCACTATTTCAGGCAGAACTTCAGCCAAGTCACCAACCCGCCCATCGATAGTTTACGCGAATACCGCGTGATGAGCTTAAAAACGCGGTTCGGCAACTTCAACAACGTGCTGGAGCAGAACGCCAATCAGACCAATGTGCTGGTGCTGTCCTCGCCGGTGCTCACCAACGGCGAATACGATCTGCTGTTAAAGCACTGGGGCGACAGCGCCCAGGTGATCGACTGCACCTTCCCGACGGACGGCGGCGACGACGCCTTGAAGGACGCCATCAAACGCATCCGCTCGGAGGCGGAGGATGCGGTGCGCGCCGGCAAGGGTCAGCTCTTTTTAACCGACGAATACATCAGCGAGGATCGCGCGCCGATCCCGATGATTCTGGCCGCCGGCGGCGTTCACTCGCACCTGATGCGGCAGGGCTTGCGTACCTATACCTCGATCAACGTGCGCTCCTCGGAGTGTCTGGACACCCATTACTTCGCGGTGCTGATCGGCGTCGGCGCCACCACGGTCAATGCCTATCTGGCGCAAGAATCCATCGCCGATCGCCACCGTCGCGGGCTGTTCGGCGACCAATCATTCGACGAGTGTCTGCGCAATTTCCGCACCGCCATCGACCAAGGCATTTTGAAGATCATGTCCAAGATGGGCATCTCGGTCATCAGCTCCTATCGCGGCGGCTATAATTTCGAAGCGGTGGGATTGAGCCGCTCGCTGGTGCTGGAATTCTTCCCCGGCATGCCGTCGAAAATTTCTGGCATCGGCTCCGCCGGCGTGCAGAAGAAAATTCTCGAACAGCACGCCAAGGCTTATCGCGATGATGTGATCAGCTTGCCCATCGGCGGCATCTACCGCTACCGCAAGGGCGGCGAGGTGCATGCTTTCGACGGCCCCCTGATCCACATGATGCAGCAGGCGGTGGCCACCGATTCCTATTCCCTGTATTTGAAATACGCGCACGCGCTTTACGACATGCCGCCGGTCAATTTGCGCGACCTTCTTGATTTCAAGTATCCGGCAAAGCCGGGCGCGCTGGAGGAAGTGGAATCCATCACCGAGATCAGAAAGCGTTTCATCACCCCCGGTATGTCGTTAGGCGCGCTGTCGGCGGAGGCGCACGAAACCTTGACTATCGCCATGAACCGCATCGGCGCCAAATCGTCCTCGGGCGAAGGCGGCGAAGGCGCGGAGCGTTATCGGCCGCGGGAGAACGGCGACAATGCCAATTCACCCATCAAGCAGATCGCCTCGGGGCGGTTCGGCGTTACTGCCGAATATTTGAACAATTGCAGCGAGATCGAGATCAAGATCGCGCAAGGCGCCAAGCCCGGCGAAGGCGGCCAGCTGCCGGGCTTCAAGGTAACAGTCGAGATCGCACGGCTGCGCCATTCGACGCCCGGCGTGATGCTGATCTCGCCGCCGCCGCACCACGATATTTATTCTATCGAGGATCTGGCGCAGCTCATCTATGACCTAAAGCAGATCAATCCCATAGCGCGGGTGTGCGTCAAGCTCGTTTCGGCGGCCGGCATCGGCACCATCGCCGCCGGCGTCGCCAAGGCCAAGGCCGACGTGATCCTGATCTCCGGCAACTGCGGCGGCACCGGGGCGAGCCCGCAGACCAGCATCAAGTACGCCGGCACGCCGTGGGAAATGGGCCTGTCGGAAGTGCATCAGGTGCTGACCTTGAACAAATTGCGCGATCGCGTGACGTTGCGCGTCGACGGCGGCATCAAAACCGGGCGCGACGTGGTGGTGGCGGCGCTCTTGGGCGCCGAGGAATACGGCGTCGGCACGGCGTCGCTCGTCGCCATGGGCTGCATCATGGTGCGCCAGTGCCACTCCAACACCTGTCCGGTGGGCGTGTGCACGCAAGACCCGGAGCTGCGCAAGAAATTCACCGGCACGCCGGAGAAAGTCGTCAACCTCTTCAGCTTCGTCGCCGAGGAAGTGCGCGAGATCATCGCCAAGCTCGGCTATCGCTCCATCGACGACATCATCGGCCGCAGCGACCTGTTGGCGCAAGTCAACCGCGGCGCGGCGCACTTGGACGATCTGGACTTAAACCCGCTCTTGGCCCGCGTCGACGTCGCCCCCGGCGACCGCAAGACCCGCGCCACCTGGCGCAATCCGGTGCCTGACACTCTCGACGCCAAGATGGTCGAAGACGCCAAGGCGGTGTTCGAGCAGGGCGAGAAGATGCAGCTCACCTATACCGTGCGCAACACCCTGCGCGCCATCGGCACGCGGTTTTCTTCGCACATCGTGCGCCGCTTCGGCATGACCGGCTTGAAGCCCGGCCATATCACCGTGCGCCTGCGCGGCTCGGCCGGGCAGTCACTGGGGGCGTTCGCGGTACAGGGCCTAAAGCTCGAAGTGTTCGGCGACGCCAATGATTACGTCGGCAAGGGACTGTCGGGCGGCACCATCGTGGTCCGTCCCATGACCTCAAGCCCGTTGGTCAGCAACTACAACACCATCATCGGCAACACCGTGCTTTATGGCGCCACCGCCGGCAAGCTGTTCGCCGCCGGCCAGGCCGGCGAGCGCTTCGCGGTGCGCAACTCAGGCGCCGAGGTGGTGATCGAGGGCTGCGGCGCCAACGGCTGCGAGTACATGACCGGCGGCGTCGCGGTGATTCTGGGCGAAGTGGGCGACAATTTCGCCGCCGGCATGACCGGCGGCATGGCCTTCGTCTATGACGAGAACGAGACCTTCATGAGCCATCTGAACCCCGATTCGGTGGTGGTGCGGCGCATCGCCTCGGCGCACTGGGAAGGAGTGGTCAAGCGCCTGGTTGGCGAGCACGCAGCGGAGACCCAATCGGCCCATGCCGCCACCATTCTGGCCAACTGGGACGCCACCCGCGGACTCTTCTGGCAGGTCTGCCCGAAGGAGATCGTCGACCGCCTCGCCGCGCCCCTGGAGGAAACCGGCTACTTGGCCGCAACGGCTTGATCGATAAAGCATTTTTATCTTCCATGTAAGGGGCCGCGAGATTATCGCGGCCTCCTTTTTTAGTATATTTCTTGATATTTCATGATTAATCATGATAAAATAAAGTAATTAATTGAGGTAAGCCCATGAACATCTCTCGTCAAAAATTCGCCACTCAGGTAGAAGCGACACTGTTGGCAGAAATCCGCCGCACCGCCGAAGAGGATGGCCGGCAGCTTCAGGCGGTGATTGAAGATGCCCTACGCATCTACCTTGAGGAGCGCCGGCGCGCCACCCCGCGCCGCCACATCATGGCTCACTACCAAGCGAGCCATGACCATTATGCCACGCTCTATGAACGACTGGCCAAGTGACCGACTACCTGACGGCAACGGAAGTAATCACCATTCACGCCGACCTGATCGCCCGCTATGGCGGCGAGCCGGGCTTACGCGACGCCGGCCTTCTTGAAGCGGCACTGTTTCGCCCGCAAACTGGCTACTATCCCGACCTGATCGCGCAAGCCGCCGCGCTATGGGAAAGCCTGTCGCAAAATCATCCCTTCATTGACGGCAATAAGCGCGTGGCGTTTGCCGCAACGTACACCTTTCTAAAAACCAACGGCCTGACCATCACGGCGGACGCCGACGCCCTCTATGCCTTCCTAAACCCGCTTTATGAAAGCCAGCGGTTCACATTCAACATCCTTGAGGAGTGGCTGCGCGGCCATGCACGATGAGCCTATTTTTACTATAACAGTTAAGCTAAATTGCCCCCATGCGAACACTCTATCACAGTTGGTTTTGCTCCTATTCCCGCAAGGCGCGGATCGTGCTGGCGGAAAAAGGGCTCGAGGTCGAGCTGAAGGTTGAAAAAACCTGGGAGCGGCGGCGCGAGTTCCTGGCGCTCAATCCCTCGGGTACGGTGCCGGTGCTGATCGAGGCCAGCGGCCTGGTAGTGGTCGACAATCACGCCATCACCGAATACCTGGAAGAAGCCTATCCTGAACGCAATCTGATGGGCGAGACGCCGCACATGCGCGCCGAGGTGCGGCGGCTGCTATGGTGGTTCGACGCCAAGTTTTATCGCGAGGTGACCAATTATGTCGTCACCGAAAAGGTGATGAAGCGTTTCCTGCGCCTGGGCGAGCCCGATTCGGACGCCCTGCGCGTCGCCGCCCACAACATCCGCATTCATCTTGATTACATCGCCTACCTCGCCGATCGGCGCGACTGGTTGGCCGGCGACCGCATGACGCTGGCCGACATCGCCGCCGCCGCTCACCTCTCTGCCGCGGATTATCTGGGCGCGGTTCCGTGGGACGCCAATGAACGCGCCAAGGCGTGGTACGTGCGCATCAAATCGCGCCCCAGCATGCGGCCGATCCTGAAGGATTTCGTCGCCGGCTTGCGGCCACCCGCCCATTATGCCGACCTCGATTTCTGAGGCCAAAGCCCGCATCTTTACCGAGGCGCGCCGCGCCGGCTTCGATCTCGTCGGCGTCGCCGATCCTGCCGCCGTTTCAGGTTCGGGCGATCATCTGATGGAAGCATTGCGGCGCGGCTATCATGGCGATATGGCGTGGCTCGTTGAGAAGGCGGGTTGGCGGCGCGACCCGCGAGCCCTGTGGCCGGAGGCGAAAAGCGTCGTCATGATGGCGATGAACTATGGCCCCGAGGAAGACGCGCTGGCGCGCTTGAGCCGCGTTGATCGCGGCGTGATTTCGGTTTATGCGCAAAACCGCGATTATCACGATCTCGTCAAAAAGCGCCTCAAAGCAGTGGCGCGTTTCATCGCCGGAACCTACGGCGCGCAAGTCAAGGTCTTCGTCGACACCGCGCCGGTGATGGAAAAGCCGCTGGCCGCCGCCGCCGGTCTCGGCTGGCAGGGTAAGCATACCAATCTGGTGACGCGCGATCTCGGCTCGTGGACGTTCCTGGGCGCGATCTTCACCACGCTCGACCTGATCCCCGACGCGCCCCATGCCGACCGCTGCGGCGACTGCCGGCGCTGTCTGGATATCTGCCCCACCAAGGCTTTTCCCGCGCCCTACGTGCTCGATGCCCGGCGCTGCATTTCGTATCTGACCATCGAGCATAAGGGACACATCGCCCGCGAGCTTCGCGCGTTGATGGGCAATCGCATTTACGGCTGCGATGATTGTCTGGCGGTTTGCCCGTGGAACAAGTTCGCTCAAATCGCCCGCGAAGCCGCGCTGCAGCCGCGCCCCGATCTGACCGCGCCCAAACTTGTCGAGCTGGCGCAGCTTGATGATGCCGCCTTCCGCGCACTGTTTTCCGGCTCGCCCGTCAAGCGCCTGGGCCGTGATCGCTTCGTCCGCAATGTGCTGATCGCTATCGGCAATTCGGGCGATGCGACATTGGCTGAAACCGCCAAAATGTTGCTCGCTGATGCCTCGCCGCTGGTGCGCGCCATGGCGGTGTGGGCGTTGTCGCGCCTGCTTTCCGCCGCCGCTTTCGCTGAGTTACGCCGCGCGCACCTTGATGGCGAACCCGATGCCGACGTGCGCGCCGAATGGGTAAGGTGAGGGAACGTCATTGCGAGCGTCAGCGAAGCAATCCATTTTTTGCCGCATATTGTTTTGTGGATTGCGTCGTCGACCTGAAGGTCTCCTCGCAATGACATGGAATTAGTTTTGCAATAACTCCTCAATACCCACCTTCGAGAAGCTTCAGATTGCGCTGCGCCGTGGCTGCCGCGTCACTCTCCGGATAAAGCGTCACGATTCGCCGCCAATCGGCTTTGGCCCCTTCGGTGTCGCCGCCCAAGCGGCGCACGATGCCGCGTTCCAGCAACGCATCCTTGTCATCGGGCGAGAGCGTCAGCGCACGGGTCAGATCAACTTCCGCCTCCTCGTAATGTCCGAGGTGGCGCGACGCAGTGGCGCGCAGCACATGAGCCTCGGCATGGTCGGGGTGGCGGTCGATGAGCTGGGTTAGCGAGTCGACGGCGAGCGCGTATCGACCCAACCCAGCGGCGGCGCGGGCATAGAGAATCAGGTAATCGACCATTTTCTCCGACGCCGCCGAGACCAGCGCGATCGCTTCCTCAAGCCGCGCCAGGGCGATCTCATAGTCGCGCGCCTCCAGCCAATAGTCGGCAGCCTGGGCCTTCAACTCGGCGATGAGTTCCGGCGTGCGTAAGGCGCCCAGCGCGGCGGCGCTTTTGCCGGCGGCGACGTCATGCGCCGCATCCTCTACCCAGGCGGCGGCCTCTTCCATCTGCCCGAGGCCCGCCAGCGCGGCCCCTAAGCAGTGCTTGGCCGGCGCGCCGCCCTCGTTGTCCAGCCACAGCTCGGCGGCGCGGCGCGCCACCACCGGGTTGACGGCCGCCTGGGCGAGACAAGCCTGATAGCGCGCGGCGTCCGGCTGCGGCGCGCCCGCGAACGGGTTGTCGGCGGCGGCAAGCTGAACCACAACGGCTAAAATCATCAACATGGGTGCAAACCTTTTGGCTTTCCCGGTCGTAGCATCGTATGACAGAGATGCACAAGACCTGAGCGAAAGTATGACCCATCACCTTTTTTGTTTCGGGCTCGGCTATACGGCAAGCCATCTGGCGCGCGATCTTCTGGCCGCGGGCTGGAGGGTGTCCGGCACTCGCCGCGCGCCCGAAGCAGATAGCGTTGATGGCATTCGGCTCCATGCCTTTGACGGCAGCGCGGAAATCAAGCTTCCCGATGATGTCAGCCATGTGCTGCTCAGCATACCGCCGGATGAGGCGGGCGATCCGGCGGCGCGGATCATGGCCGATGCCTTGCGCCGGCTGCCGGGCTTGCATTGGCTTGGCTATTTGTCCACCACCGGCGTCTATGGCGACAAAGGGGGCGCTTGGGTGGATGAAGACTCCCCGCCAGCTCCCACGACGCCGCGCGGCCAACGCCGGGCGCTGGCTGAACGGCAATGGCTTGATCTTTATCGCCGGCGCGGCCTGCCGGTGCATGTCTTCCGCCTGGCCGGCATCTATGGCCCGGGACGCAATCAGTTGGAGTCCTTAAAGCGCGGCGAGGCGCGGCGCGTGATCAAACCCGGACAGGTATTCTCGCGCATCCATGTCGATGACATCGTGCAAGTTCTTATGGCCTCTATGCGGCGTCCCCATCCTGGCCGCCTTTACAATGTCTGCGATGACGAGGCGGCGCCGCCCGAGACGGTGATGGATTACGCCGCGGCGTTGCTTGGCCTGCCGCCGCCGCCGACCGTCAGCGCCGATGATCCGTCGCTAAGCGAGATGGCGAAAAGTTTTTACGCCGAAAACAAGCGGGTGCGCAACGATCGTATCAAGAGCGAGCTTGGCGTGCGGCTGCTTTACCCGACCTACCGGGAAGGACTGAAGGCCCTGTTATAACGCAGCCAAGGCTTCCACCTCGGCAATCAGGCGCGCAATGTCGGCCGGCGATGACAGCCGATGATCACCGTTCTTGACCAGCGTCAGCGTCACATCTTTTGATCTCAAGCGTTCCATGAGACGCTGGGCAAGCTGCCAGGGAACATCATGATCAAGGAGGCCGTGATAGAGCCGCACCGGACACTCGATGGCGATCTCGCGCGCCAGCAGCAAATGTCGATCCGCCTCTTCGATCAGCCGGTAACTGATGACGTAAGGATCGGGGCTGTAATAGGACGGCTGCTCGATGAACCCGCTGGCGAGGAGTTGCCGCTTTTCGTCCTCGGAAAAATTCGGCCACATCAGCTCGCGGGTAAAGTCGGGCGCCGAGCCGATGCCGATCAGCGCCTTGACGCGGTCCGGGCGGGCCAGCGTCAACAACAGCGCCAGCCAACTGCCCATGCTGGAGCCGATGACGATCTGCGGTCCTGCGGTCAGGCGGTCGAATGCCAGGAGCGAATCTGCCAGCCAGCGGCCGATGGTGCCGTCGCGCACCGCGCCCGACGATTGGCCATGCCCGAGATAATCGAAGCGGACGAACGCCCGACCGGCGGTTTGGCAATGCGCCTCCAGCGCCGTCGCCTTGGCGCCGGTCATGTCCGACATGAAGCCGCCAAGAAAAATCACGCCCGGCCCCTTCCCCGGCGTCCGTTCATAGGCAATGATGGTGCCGTCAGAGACTTCGATTCGTTGAACCATGCCCATTGACCCTTCTTCATCGTCAGCTTCTTTAGCTAGCGAATCGCCGGCGGCGCGGCAAGCGCTGTCGGTGCTGGAGATCCTGCCGCGTCTTGAAGTCGGCGGAACGGCGCGCAGCGCCATCGACTTGTCCATGGCCCTGGTGCGCGCCGGCGGCCGCGCCCTCATCGTCTCGGAAGGTGGGCGATTGTTGCCGGAAGTGTTGCGCGGCGGCATCACCCATGAAACCCTGCGGGTAGATAGTGAATCGCCTTGGCTGATGTTGAAGCTGGCCTGGCACTTGAGCCGCTTGGCCGGGCGTGACGGGATCGACATTTTTCACGCCCGCAGCGCTCCCGCCGCCTGGGCGACGGTAAAAGCGCAACGCTTCGCCAAGCTGCCGGTCATCGTCACCCTTCACGATTGTGATATGCCGACGCGCCGCATCCATCACTGGTACGCCGACGCCTTGCGCCACGCCGATCATGTCATTGCGGTGTCCGATTTCGTCGCCGCTGAGGCGCGCAACGTTCTAGGGATCGCCAATGACCGGCTGACGGTCATCCCGCACGGCATCAATCTGGCGCGCTTCAATCCCGGCGCGATCAACGCCGACCGGCTGATCAAGCACGCGCAAAAACTCCTGCTGCCCGACGGCGTGCCCTTGATCATCATGCCGGCGTCATTGCTGCCGGAAAAAGGCCATGCCCTCCTCATCGAGGCGCTGGCCCTTCTCGGCGCGCGGCCGTTCTATTGCCTGATGCTGGGCGACGACAGCCAGAACGACACCTACCGTCAGGAGATCGAGGAACTGATCGTCGCCAAAAATCTTGAGGGCAAGGTGCGCTTCGGCGGCTTTTGCGACGATATGCCGGCGCTCTACATGCTGGCCGACCTGGTGGTTATCCCAAGCCTGGAGCCGGAAGCCTTCGCCCTGGCCGCCGCCGAGGCGCAGGCCATGGGTCGGCCGGTGGTGGCCGCCGATCATGGCAGCGCGCCCGAGATCGTGCGCGCGCCGGAGGCCGGCTGGCTGTTCAAACCGCGGGATGCGGCGGCCTTGAGTACCGCCATCGCGGAAGGGTTATCGCTCGGCCCCGCCAAGCGCGAGCGCATCGCGCTGGCCGCCCGTGCCCACATCGAGCGGCATTTCACCCTGGAAGCGATGTGCCGTCGCACCTTTGAGGTCTACGCCCGCGTTCTGGCGGCGGGCCAGGCGGAAACCCGCCGCAGCGCTTGACAGGGCGGGAAATCCCACTACCTTCCGGGCTGACCAAAAGAGCCCCATCGTTGGACGAGAACCGCCATGAGCGAGCGTGAGCCGCACCGTGCCGTAACCATTACCCTGCCCGATGGCAGTCAACGCCGCTATGACCGCGCCGTCACCGGCGAGACGCTGGCCGCCGACATCGGACCCGGGCTAGCCAAGGCCGCCCTCGCCATGCGCGTTGACGGCGAGTTGCGGGATTTGTCGCGCCTCATCGATCGCGACGCCAAGGTCGCCATCGTCACTCGCAAGAACGAGGAGGCGCTGGAGCTGTTGCGCCATGACGCGGCGCACATCATGGCCGAGGCGGTGCAAGAGCTTTACCCCGAGACCCAGGTCACCATCGGTCCGGCCATCGAGAACGGCTTTTATTACGATTTCTCCCGCGCCGAACCGTTCACGCCGGAAGACCTCGCCCGGATCGAGGCCCGCATGCACGAGATCGTCGATCGTGATGAGCGCATCGTGCGCGAAGTGTGGCAGCGCGCCGACGCCATCGATTTCTTCAAGCAGGATGGCGAGCACTACAAGGCGCAGATCATCGAGGCGATCCCCGGCGACGAGGACATCACGCTCTACCGCCAGGGCGATTTCATCGACCTCTGTCGCGGCCCGCATCTGCCGTCAACGGGCAAGCTCGGCCATGCCTTCAAGCTGATGTCGGTGGCCGGCGCCTACTGGCGCGGCGATGCCAGGAACGAAATGCTGCAACGCATCTACGGCACCGCTTGGCGCGACGAGAAGGAACTGAAAGAGTATCTTAATCGCCTGGAAGAAGCCGAGAAGCGCGATCACCGCAAGCTCGGCAAGGAGATGAGCCTGTTTCACTTCCAGGAGGAAGCGCCGGGCGCGGTGTTCTGGCATCCCAAAGGTTGGACGCTGTTTCAAACGCTCATCACCTACATGCGCCGCCGCCAGGACGCCGCCGGCTATCTAGAGATTAATACGCCCGAGGTCATGGACCGTTCCTTATGGGAAGCGTCCGGACACTGGGAAAAGTTCGGCGAGAACATGTACACCACCGTGACGCCGGACGAGCGCACCTACGCCATCAAACCGATGAACTGTCCGGGCTGCGTGCAGGTGTTCAAGATCGGCATGAAGAGCTACCGCGATCTGCCCCTGAAAATGGCGGAGTTTGGCAAGGTGCATCGTTATGAGCCGTCGGGCGCGCTGCATGGCCTGATGCGGGTGCGCGCCTTTACTCAGGACGATGCTCATATCTTTTGTAGCGAAGACCAGTTGCAGGATGAATGCGTCACCGTCACAAGGCTCATTCTCGACATCTACAAGGACTTCGGCTTTACCGACGTGCGCCTGAAATTCTCCGACCGGCCGTCAAAGCGCATCGGTTCAAACGACGTTTGGGACAAGTCGGAAGCGGCCTTGAAGGCCGCCATCGAGGCCACCGGGCTGGACTATAGCTATAACCCCGGCGAGGGCGCGTTCTATGGCCCCAAGATCGAATTCGTGCTCCGCGACGCCATCGGCCGCGACTGGCAGTGCGGCACGCTGCAGGTCGATCTTAATCTGCCGGGCCGGCTGGGCGCCACCTACATCGGCGCCGACGGCGCCAAGCACCATCCGGTGATGCTGCACCGGGCGCTGTTTGGTTCCCTGGAGCGTTTCACCGGCATCCTCATTGAGCATTACGCCGGGCGCTTCCCGCTGTGGCTTGCCCCTGAGCAGGTGGTGGTCGCCACCATTACCTCCAAGGCCGATGACTATGCCTACGCGGTTCTCAATGCCTTGCGACAGGCGGGAATCAGGGCCGAGGCGGATGTTCGCAATGAGAAAATTAACTACAAAGTACGCGAACATTCCCTGGCCAAGACCCCGGTCATCCTGGTGGTGGGCGAACGCGAGGCGGCGGAGCGGACAGTCAACCTCCGTCGCTTGAGCGTCGACAAGCAAGAAAGCCTTGCGCTTGACGACGCCGTGAATAGACTTGTGGCGGAGGCGAAAGCACCCTTCTAGCCGCGCTGCGGTGGGAGGGGGTGTTTTGTCGCCTCCGATAAACGATGACAACTAAGTTATTGGCGGCGTGCCATCGCGCCCCAGTAAAGGAGGAAGTTTCATAGCCAGAGCTCCCATGGGCGCTCCCCCCTCTCAGGAGGGTCCGCGCGTTAACGATCAAATCAAGGTCCGTGAAGTCCGTCTGATCGATCAGGATGGCGAAAACCACGGCGTAGTAGGGATAGAGAAAGCGCTTACGATGGCGGTTGAGGCCGGCCTCGATCTCGTCGAGGTTTCCCCCGACTCGAGCCCGCCGGTATGCAAGATTCTCGATTTCGGCAAGTACAAATACGCCGAACAGAAAAAAGCCAATCTTGCCCGCAAGAAGCAGAAGACTATCGAAATCAAGGAAATCAAGATCCGACCCGGCATCGAGACCCATGACTATGAGGTCAAGATGCGGTCGATCAAGAAATTCTTGGACGAAGGCGACAAGGTCAAGGTGACGCTGCGCTTCCGCGGCCGGGAAATGGCCCACCAGGATTTGGGGCTGGCGGTCTTAAAGCGCATCGAGGCCGATACCGCCGAGATCGCCAAGATCGAGCAGGAAGCAAAATCGGAAGGCCGCCAGGTGGTCATGGTCTTAGGCCCGAAGTAAGGCCTCGGCTTAGGCTGCTTGCCCCTTACCACGACATTCCATTATCCAATCGTCATCCCCGCGAAAGCGGGGAGGTGGATTCCCGATCGCGCCGTTTGTCAGCGGCTTGTCGGGAATGACGGTGTTAAGTTTCAAAATACCACTTTCACAGAGTCCTCTCTCCGCCCTACCCTTCGATCCGCCGCACCTTATACCCCGCCGCTTCGAGCATTTTGAGCAGGTTATCATCGCCGAGCAGGTGGGCGGCGCCGACCATCACCACATGGCGGCCCGGCGTTTCCAGGATGGTTTTCACCTGCGGCAGCCAGGCGCGGTTGCGCTCCACGATCAGCGTCCGATAGAACGCCGGCGACTCCTTCATACGGTCCAACAACAGCGTCTCCAACGCCGCCATGTCGCCGGTAACCCAGGCGGCGGTCAGCTCGCTGAGCATGGCGTCGACCGTATCGAACTCATCCACCGCCTGTCGCAGCATATCAGCCTGCAAGCTGTCGGGGTGGTCGGCCAATGCGGCAACCACCTCATCCGCGGTTTCCAGACTGACGATCGCCTTGCCGTCCTGGCGGGCCAGCCGCAACAGCGTCTCTTCGACGCCATGGGCGGGATCGAAGCCGGCCTTGATCACCGCGCCAAGCCCGATCACCATGGATGCCGCCCACGGCCGAAAGCGGCGGAATTGCTGTTCCGGTATGCCAAGCATGCCGGCGATGGCGACAGCGCCGCGATAGAGCTGGGGCGGCAGCGTCGCTTCCAGCGAGCCGCCGTTGGCGTAAAATCCCCGCTCCTGCATCAGCGCCTGAATGCGGGCGTTGGCTGCCGGGGTCCGATCGATCTCGACGGCGATGGTATCGGCGCCGGCCACCATGCTCTGCAGACGGTTGGTCAGCCATGGGGTGCCGGGTTTTAGGAGGTGGATCGAGCCCATGATGACCACTTGGCCCTGGCCGCCATCCACCGCCCACAAGGCGGGCGAGGCGGCGCTGCCGGCGTCGGCGGCTTCTGCCGCCCGTGCGGGACTGAAGGCAAGCAAGGCTGTGGCGATCAGGGTGGCGACAAAAGCAAGCAGGCGATGCATGAAATCTCCGTAACTTTAGGACCAAGGCCGGGTGGCGGCCTCTTGAACTTCCCATTCGCCCTTCGACACGCTCAGGGCGAACGGGACTTTATCCCGTTCATGGTGAGCCTGTCGAACCATGAACGGCGCAACCCTTAAGACGCTGCTGACCGGCTCTTGCCTTTCCAAACCTTACTCGTTATAACCCTCGGGCTCTAAACGGGTGAGATGGCAGGGCATGCCTGCTCACCCACGAAGGCATCCAGCCGGAGCTCATGGAAGTCCATGACATCTAAAGAATATATGAAGGATTGCAAAATGCCCAAGATGAAGACCAAAAGCGGCGCTAAGAAGCGCTTCCGTCTGACCGCCTCGGGTAAGGTCAAAGCCGGCCAGGCCGGTAAACGGCACGGCATGATCAAGCGTACCAATAAGCAAATCCGCAACCAGCGCGGCGCCGCCACGCTGGCGGACCAGGATGCGAAGATCGTCAAACAATTTCTGCCTTACGCTTAAGGGGTATTACCCATGGCTCGCGTCAAACGGGGAGTGACGGCCCGCGCCCGTCACAAGAAAATTCTCGATCAGGCCAAAGGCTTCCGTGGTCGTAAGAAAAACGTCTATCGCGCCGCTGTCGAGGCGGTGGAGAAGTCGCTGCAATACGCCTATCGCGACCGCCGCAACCGCAAACGCCAGTTCCGGGCGCTGTGGATTCAGCGCATCAACGCCGGGGCGCGGCTGTACGGACTGACCTACTCCCGATTTATGGACGGCCTGAAGAAGGCCCAGATCGACCTTGACCGCAAGGTGCTCGCCGATCTCGCCGTCCGTGAACCGGAGGCGTTCAAGGCGCTCGCCGAGCAGGTGCAGGCTGCCCTCGCCAAGGCCGCCTGAGGCACCAAGCTCCCACTTTATCGGTTAAGCGAGAAAAGGGCCTTCCCGTGGGGAAGGAGCCCTTTTTTCGTGTTCAAAAATAGCGCGACAGAGTCAAAGATCATGAATGAAATTAAAGACTTAGAACAAGAGCTGATGGCCGCCGTCACGGCCGCCGCCGATCTTGCCGCCTTAGAGGCGGTGCGGGTGGCGGCGCTGGGCAAGAAAGGCCGGATCAGCGAGCTGATGAAGGCGCTGGGGGGCATGGGCGCCGAAGAGCGCAAGACCTTTGGGCCGCTTTATAACGGCCTGAAGGACCGCCTGACCGACGCCATCGCCCAGCGCCGTCAGGCGCTGGAGGCTGCGGCGCTGGCCGCGCGACTGGAAGCCGAGCGGGTGGACGTGACGCTGCCGGCGCGGCCCGAGCCCCAGGGCTCCATTCACCCCGTCAGCCAGGTCATGGACGAGGTCATCGAAATCTTCGCCGACATGGGCTTTTCCGTCGCCGAAGGCCCTGACATCGAAGATGATTTTCATAATTTTGCGGCCTTGAACTTCCCCCCGGGCCACCCCGCGCGGGAGATGCACGACACCTTCTATCTGGAGCCCAACGAGACGGGCGAGCGCAAGCTCCTGCGCACCCATACCTCGCCGGTGCAGATCCGCACTATGCTGACGGCTAAGCCGCCCATTCGCATCATCGCGCCGGGTCGCACCTACCGCTGCGATTCCGACGCCACCCACACCCCGATGTTTCATCAGGTGGAAGGGCTGGTGATCGACCGCGAGACCCACATGGGGCATCTGAAAGGCTGCCTGGAGGCTTTCGCGCGCGCCTTCTTCGAGGTGGAGAAGGTCAAGATGCGCTTCCGCCCCAGCTACTTCCCCTTCACCGAGCCATCGGCGGAGGTGGACATCGGCTGCGCCTTCAAAGAGGGCGAGATCGCCTTCGGCGAGGGCGACGACTGGCTGGAGATCCTCGGCTGCGGCATGGTGCACCCGCGGGTGATCGCCAACGTCGGCCTTGATCCCAACGAGTATCAGGGCTTTGCCTTCGGCTGCGGCATCGACCGCCTGGCGATGCTGAAATACGGCATTCCGGATTTGCGGCAGTTCTTTTATTCCGATGTGCGTTGGCTGCGCCACTACGGCTTTTCCGCGCTCGATATTCCGGCTCTTGGGCAACGAGGCGTCCAATGAAATTCACCCTGTCCTGGCTCAAAGAGCATCTTGAGACCGCGGCGACGCTTGAAGAGATCGTCGCCAAGCTGACCGCGCTTGGCCTGGAGGTCGAGGGGGTGGAGGATCGCGCGAAAAAGCTTTCCCCCTTCATCGTCGCCCACGTGCTGGAGGCCAAGCAGCACCCCAATGCCGACCGCCTGCGGGTATGCAAGGTCGACACCGGCCGCGAGGTGATGGAGGTGGTGTGCGGCGCGCCCAATGCGCGCACCGGCATGAAGGGCGTGTTCGCGCCCATGGGCTCCTACATTCCCGGCAGCGACATCACCTTGAAGCCGACCGAAATCCGCGGCGTCAAATCCAACGGCATGCTGTGTTCGGAGCGGGAGTTGCAACTGAGCGACAACCATGAAGGCATCATCGAACTGCCCGGCGATGCCCCGGTGGGCCAGCCGTTCGCCCGCTATGCCGGCCTTGATGATCCGGTGATCGACATCGCCATCACCCCCAACCGGCCTGACGCCCTGGGCGTCTTCGGCGTCGCCCGCGATCTGGCGGCGGCCGGGCTGGGACGGCTGAAGGGCGCGGACATCGCCCCCGTACCCGGCGTCTTTCAAAGCCCGGTCGGGGTGCGCATGGGCCTGCCCAAGGACAAGGCGCATGTCTCGCCGGTGTTCGTCGGACGTTATATCCGCGGCGTCAAGAACGGTCCCAGCCCGAAGTGGCTGCAGGACCGCCTGAAAGCGATCGGCTTGCGGCCGATCTCGGCCCTGGTCGACGTCACCAACTATGTCATGTATGACCGCGGCCGGCCGCTTCACGTCTATGACGCCGATAAGCTTTCCGGCGACATCATCGTGCGCCTGGCCAAGGCTGGAGAGCGCGTGCTGGCGCTCGATGGCCGAACCTATACCCTAAGCGAGGAGATGTGCGTCATCGCCGACGAGGCTCGCGCCTTGGGGCTGGGCGGCGTCATCGGCGGCGAGGAAACTGGGTGCAGCGACGGCACGGTCAATGTGTTCGTGGAATCCGCCCTCTTTGATCCTCTCACCATCGCCGCCACCGGCCGCGCGCTGGGCATCTTGAGCGACGCCCGCTACCGCTTCGAGCGCGGCGTTGATCCGGCGACCACCATCCCCGGCGCCGAGCTAGCCACCCGTCTGATCCTCGACCTGTGCGGCGGTCAGCCCAGCGAGCTGGTGATCGCCGGCGCCGTCCCTGGCGAGGTGAAATCCGTTGCCTTCCGCCCTTCCCGGGTGGGATCGCTGGGCGGCTTGACCCTGCCCGAGACAGACTGCAGGCGCATCTTATCCGCGCTTGGCTTCAAGATTTCCGGTGACGGCGCGCGGCTTGAGGTTGCCGTCCCATCGTGGCGGCCCGATATCGACGGCGAGGCCGATCTGGTGGAAGAGGTGCTGCGCGTCCACGGCTACGATAACGTGCCGGCGGTTCCCATGACGCGGCCCGTCGCCCCCATGGGCGTCATGACGTCAGGTCAAAAGCGGGTGCGGCTGGTCAAGCGCACCCTGGCCGGCCGGGGCTTGCGCGAAGCGGTCACTTGGTCGTTCCTGGCCAGCGCCGCCGCCGACCTCTTTGGCGGCGTGCCTTCCTCTTTGCGGCTGGCCAATCCCATCAGCGCCGATCTTGACACCATGCGGCCTTCCCTGCTGCCCAATCTGCTGCGGGCGCTGGGGCGCAACGCCGACCGCGGGGCGGTAAATCTCGGCCTGTTTGAGGTCGGCAACGAGTTTCACGGCGACAAGCCGGAGGAGCAGCGGCTGGTGGCCGCCGGCGTGCGCGGCGGGATGACCGGCGAGCGGCATTGGAGCGGACAGCAGACCCCGGTTGACGCCTTTGTCGGCAAAGCCGATGCCCTGGCCGCGCTGGCGGCCGCCGGCGCCCCGGTGGATAACCTGCAAACGGCGGCGGAGGCCCCCGGCTGGTATCATCCCGGCCGTTCCGGCGTCTTGAAGCTTGGCCCCAAGACGGTCCTCGCCCGCTTCGGCGAGATCCACCCGGCGGTGCTGGCCGCCCTCGGCCTGAACGGCCCGGTGGCCACCTTTGAGGTCTTTCTGGAAGCCATCCCGCTACCCAAAGCCCGCGGCGGACGGTCGCGAGGGCCCTTGAAAGCCTCCGACTTCCAAATGGTGGAGCGCGATTTCGCCTTCGTGGTCGATCGCAAGGTCACGGCCGATGATATCGTGCGGGCGCTGCGCGGGGCGGAAAAGACCCTGATCCGCGACATCGGCGTGTTTGACGTCTATGAGGGGCCCCATGTCGGCGAGGGCAAGAAATCCGTCGCCGTCAGCGTCCGCCTGCAAGCCGACGACCGCACGCTGACCGACGCCGAGATCGACGCCATCGCCGGCCGGCTGGTGGCGGCGGTGGGGGCGCGCACCGGAGCCACCTTGCGGTCCTAAGGCCCAGGCAGCGTCTCACTTTACCCATTCGTCCTTCGACAGGCTTCTGTAATTGCCGCCAAGTGGGATGCGTAGCCGGGCTTCGTGCTTCTGTTCGCGGGTCAGCTCGGCGGCTGCCGCTTGATGGCGTCGGAGCCGGATGCCGAAGGGCTTCAAGTCGCCACGGATCTTCACCTGGAGCCGTCGCGCCTCTTGAAACAGCGTGGCCCGCGCCTGCCCGCCCTGAGCTTGTCGAAGGGCAGCTGAAGAAAAGACGTGTTAAAGACCGCAACTGACCAGTTGATCGCCGGCCGGGGCCGTGACACCATGCGCCCACGCCATGACTGAATTTATCGCCATTGATTTCGAGACCGCCAACAACCGCCGTGACAGCGCCTGCGCCATCGGGCTGGCGCGGGTGTCCAAGGGCCGGATCGTCGCCGAGGCGCATCACCTGATCCGGCCGCCGTCCAAGGAATTCTGGTATACCCACATCCATGGACTGACCTGGAAGGATGTCGCCGAGGCGCCGGATTTCGCCGGCATCTGGCCGCAGATCGCCGATCTCTTCGATGGCGTCGATTTCATCTCCGCCCACAACGCCGGTTTTGACCGCGGCGTGCTTTACGGCTGCTGCGAGACGTACGCCATCACGCCGCCGCGCTTGCCGTTCCTGTGCACCGTCGACCTGGCGCGGAGCCTATGGCAGGTACGGCCCACCAAGCTGCCGGACGTCTGCCGCTATTTGTCGATCCCCCTCGATCACCACAAGGCGGATTCCGATTCCCGCGCCTGCGCCGAGATCGTCATCGCCGCGCTGGCCGACGGCTGGCGCTATGGCCGGCGCTGATTTTTCAGAT
Source organism: Pseudomonadota bacterium (assembly GCA_003577275.1). Taxonomy (GTDB): domain Bacteria; phylum Pseudomonadota; class Alphaproteobacteria; order Sphingomonadales; family Govanellaceae; genus PRO5. Next base: position 479,718 of record QEVO01000001.1, on the reverse strand, counting down.
ACGGAAGAAGCGCAGCGCGCCGTAGTCGCGTTTCTGTCCGATCCTAATACCCATGGCGGCCATCCTGTCGCCGTGCGCTCAACGCCGACATCCCATGTCTTTCTGGCGGGCGCCAATGCCTACAAATTGAAGCGCGCCCGCAAAATGCCGTTCCTTGACTATTCAACGCTGGAATTGCGTCATGCGCTCTGTCGGCGCGAGCTGGAACTCAATCGCCGCACCGCACCCGATATTTATCTCGATGTGCTGCCGGTTACGGAAAAAGACGGCCGCCTGCATTTGGGTGGGCCGGGCGCAGCGGTGGACTGGGTGCTGCATATGCGCCGGTTCGCGGAAGAAGACCTTGCAGATCACGCCGCCGCAACCCATCGCTTCCGTCTGTCCCATGCTTTGGAACTGGCCGACGCCCTGGCGGCATTTCACAAAACCCTGCCGCCCTGTCATGATAAAGGCGGCGCGGCGGCTTTTCACGCATCGCTCCTTAATGTCCACGCCGCCTTCGCCATGGCAAGCGATGCAGCCTTTACCGCCGCCGCCTGTGAACTTTCTGACATATTGCTCATCCTCGCCGCCAGCAAATCGGATGAAATCAACAACCGCAAAGACCAAGGCTTCGTGCGCCTTTGCCACGGCGATATGCACCTTGGCAACATTGCCCTCATCAACGACCATCCGGTGCCGTTTGACGCCATCGAATTCAGCGATGACATTGCCTGCGTCGATACGCTCCACGACATGGCGTTCCCGCTGATGGATATGGTGGCCCACGACTTGCCGCTGCAAGCCAACGGATTTTTCAACCGCTATCTGATGGCCACCCGTGACATGGACGGCCTGTCCTTGCTGCCGTTATACCTCGGCTATCGGGCGCTAGTGCGCGCCATGGCCACCGGCCTTGTGGGTAAACTTGACCGTGGTCGGCGCTATCTGGCCACGGCCAGGCAACTTATGGCGCCGCACACGCCTTGGGTGGTGGCCGTCGGCGGGCTGTCGGGCAGCGGCAAATCGACGGTGGCGCGCTCGCTCGCCGCAAATCTTGCGCCGCCGCCCGGCGCGCTCCTCATCCGCAGCGATGAAGTGCGCAAGCGCTTGTTGGGCAAGCGTCCCGAGGATCGTCTGAGCCAAGACGCTTACGCGCCGGCGGTGTCGCGCCAGGTGTTCGACATCATGCGGGAAGACGCCGCGCGGGCGCTACGCGCCGGCTGGTCGGTGATCCTCGACGCCACGCACATGGACCCGGCGACGCGCCAGGCCGCCGAAGCGACAGCAAGGGCGGCGGACGCACCGTTTTGCGGATTATGGCTTGATGCGCCGGCGGCAGCATTGCGGCGGCGCGTCGGCGGCAGAGATAAGGACATCTCCGACGCCGATCTGGCGGTTCTGGAAAAACAACTCGCGGTCGATGTGGGCGATATCGGCTGGCTGCAGATCGCCGCCGATCAGCCTTTGGAGCGCGTCATCGCCGATGCCGAATCGGCCGTGCGCTTCCGGCTTGGCATACGTCAAGATTCCACCTTATAAGATGTTCATGATCAAGGTCGCCGTCATCCAGATGAACGCGCAAGCCGACAAGGCCGATAATGTGCGCCGCGCCTTGGCGCTGATGGCGCGCGCGGTGGCCGAAGGCGCGCCGGATTTGATCGTGCTGCCGGAAAATTTCACCTGCTATTCCACCGATGCCGCGCTCATGGCAAGACACGCCGAGGACATGCCGGGCGGCGCGGTCTATACGGCGCTCGGCGACTTTGCCCGCCGCCATGGCGTCACCGTGCACGCCGGCAGCATGAGCGAGACGAGCGCCGATAAGCCTTATAACACCAGCGTGGTGTTTGACGGCAAAGGCCGCGAAATCGCCCGCTACCGCAAGATACACCGCTTCGACATCACCTCGCCCGATGGCGCGAGCTATTTAGAGTCCGCCGTGGTGGGACGCGGCGAGAACATCGTCACCTATCCCCTCGGCGATTTGACCGTGGGCTGCGCCATTTGCTTTGATCTGCGCTTCGGCGAGCTTTTTCGCGCCTTGCAGGACAAGGGCGCGGAGGTGATCGTGATCCCCAGCGCGTTTACCTACGCCACCGGACAGGCGCACTGGAAGACGCTGATCCAATCCCGCGCCATCGAGTTTCAATCATACGTGGTGGCGCCCGATCAAACCGGAACCTTCGATCAGGGTGCGAAACGCACCTGGGGCCATTCGCTGATCGTCGACCCCTGGGGCGAAGTTATCGCCGAAGCGGGCGAGGAGGAAACCATTCTTTACGCCACGCTGGACAAGGCCAAGGTCGACGCCGTGCGCGCTCGCATCCCGGTGCAGAAGTTACGGGTGCTGTAGACTGTTATTCTTCCGGCGCGACGGTGAGCGTTAGACCGTCGAGTTCCTCGGTGAATTCGATCTGGCAGCTTAAGCGGGAGGCCGACGGATCGTAGCTTTCCAGCTCCTTCAACAAATCGGTCTCTTCTTCGCTGCGCGGCGGCAGCTTCTTTTCCCATTCGCCATTGATGTAGACATGACAGGTGGCGCATGAGCATACACCGCCGCAAATCGCCGCAACGCCCATGTCGGCGTCGCGTAAAATTTCCATCAGCGAGCTGCCGCTTGCCCCCTTCACTTCGCGGGTTTTACCCTTTTGCGTGGTGACAATAATCTTTGACATCCGTTATCCTCAATCCGCCGGCTTAGAGTTTACAACTGCTTATTGTTATAGTTCTTTCAAAGACACATTGGGGTCAGCCAATTTTGGCTTGTCCACCACTCGTTTTTCCGCGATGAGTTTTTTCGCGGGAAGAAAATCCTTGAGCATGTTGATGGTGTTGATGGCGACGAAAACGCCGTCGCGCAAATACGCCACGGAGAATTTGCGCGTCGCCGGATCGCCGCGCACGATGGCTTCGTCCGTTGGCTCCGACAAACCTGCGATCTGCAGCTTCAGATCATACTGATCCGACCAGAACCACGGCACCTCGTTATACGGCTCCGGCTTGCCCAGCATGGCGAGCGCCGCGGCGCGGCCTTGGCTGACCGCATTTTGCACCGATTCCAAGCGGATGTTGCGGCCCATTAGCGCGCTGGGATGATTGGTGACATCGCCGGCGGCGAAAATATCAGGATCGCTGGTGCGGCAGCAGTCATCGACCACGATGCCGTTGTCCACCGCCAAGCCGGCGTCCTTGGCCAGCTCCACATTGGGCACCACGCCGATGCCGACAATGACCATGTCGGCAGCAACCTTATCGCCCTTGTCGGTAACCACCGCGGTGACCCGGCCATCGCCCTCGAACGCCACCACGCCGGTTTGCAAGCGAATATCCACGCCGGCGGCGCGATGCACCTGATCGTAAAACGCCGATACCGGCGGCGCCACCACCCGCGCCATGACGCGGTCCATCATTTCCAGGACCAAGACCTCGGCCCCGAGCTTGTTGGCCACCGCCGCCACTTCCAGGCCGATGTAGCCCGCGCCCACCAGCACCAGTCGCTTGCCGGGCGCCAGCTCGGCGCGGATGCCCAGCACATCGTCGATGCCGCGCAGATAATGAATGCCCGGCAGATCGGCGCCGGGAATGGAGATGCGGCGGACCCGCGCGCCGGTGGCGAGCAGCAATTGGTCGTAAGCCAAGGTCGAGCCGTCATCCAGCTTTAACCGCTTGGCTGCCCGCTCGATCCGCGTCACGGTGGTCTTCAAGCGCAGATCGATGCCCTTTTCGGCAAAATACGCCGGCTTCTTGAAGAACAGTTTTTCCAGCTCGATCTCGCCGGCCAAGAGTCCCTTGGATAAGGGCGGCCGCTCATAGGGCACGTAAGCCTCATCGCCGACGAGCGCGATCTTGCCGTCAAATTCGTTGGCTTGCAGCGTCTGGATGGCCTGCGCCGCCGCCTGCCCCGCGCCTACGATCACGATGGTCCTGGTCATGCTTCCCTGCCCGAGCTTTTGCTCCGTTCGCCGCCCGCGGCTGGGTTTTTTTATTCATCGCCGGGCGCGACCGACCCCTATTACTGACCGAATCGCCGTCGTTCAATAGAATTCTTCGCCGGCGCCGGCTTGCCTAAAACCCGCCGCGGTGAGACCATGGCCTTCCTGCCATCTCCATTCAAGGGAGGATCCCATGTTAAAGAGAGTGATTGCCGGCGCTACCGCCGCAGTATTCGCTTCTGTAACGGTATCTCCAGCGTTTGCGTTCGAGCGGTTCGAAGGTCTGGCCGCCGATAAGGAAGTCACCGCAGGCGTCCGCTTGACCCTGCCCTTCGGCCCGCGCACCGCGGCGGAAAAGCCAGCCTGGATCGGCCTCGGCTTGACCGCCACCCGCAACTTCGATGGCGCCGTCGGGTATCGGGATAATACCTACTACAAGGTCAATCTGGCCGAGGTGCGGTTGTCCCAGGACCAGTTGACCACTTTCCGCTTCGGCAATCTGACGGCCCTGACCCTGGATGCCGAGGGCAAGGCGATCGACCAGGAAAAGTCCTTGAATTTCCTGGGCAATAGCGGCAACGGCAATGGCTGGCTGTGGCTTGGCCTGGCGGTGGCCGCCGGCGTCGGGCTTTATCTCATTCTTGATGACGACGACGATAGCGAGAGCGAAGGTCTGGTCGAGTAACCCTTAAGGCAAAGCAGGGCCGCCACCGACGTTTCCGCCGCCAGGTGGAGCGTCGGCGGTGGGCCGCCAGCCGCGCCGCCAGTCGTCAAGCGGCGCGATTTCCGCCGGCTGGCCGTTGGCGTGAAACCAGGAATCGACGGCGAATTCTTGGCCGGTGGCGATGTCCCGCAGGGTGGCGGCGTTGTGCGGCCCTATCCCGTCAACAAGGCGACCGCGGTAGGCGATGGCGCCGATGGCATGAAAACGCAATAGTCCGTGCGCCGCGAACAGGCGCAAGTAGCGGGTGGTGTTGGTGGATTCGTCCAGGCAATCCATCTGGCCGCGGGCGTCGAAGGTAAAGACCGCCGAGCGCGCCTGATCGCCGGCGGTGCCGGTTTTTGGCCCGATGAACCGCTCCATGCGCCCGATGGCCGCCGCCACGCGCGCCCGCTCAACAGCGGCGGATGCCGCCGGCGGTGCGAATAGGGCGACGATATATCCCCATTCCTCGGCGGTCAGGGACACCTCCTGCCGCTCATCACAGCCGTAACCGTGGCAGACCAGAATGCGCGCCGGGTCATCGCTGACGGCGGCGTAGCGGCGATCGAGATCGCGGCCGGTGATGACGCAGCCCGCCACCGTCGCGGCGCAGAGCAAGCTGACGGCTATGCGCTCAGCGTGCGGCGGCGCCGTTTTTCTCAAGGTCGACATCGAGGATCACCATGGTGAAGGTGTAGGACACCTCGCCCTCCTCATCGTCGCGGTAGATGGTGCCGACAAACTCCTCATCGACTTCCACTTCCGCCGCTTCTTTTTGCGGGCCCCGTTTGACACGCACGGCATGGGAACCGAACAGGGTATTGAGGTAGCGCTGTAACTTCAGGATTTCGCGATCGTCCACGGCATCGACTCCAGCGGCGGCAGGTGCCGGAGTTTTAGCATTGTCACTCGCCGACAGCCAGTTTCTTTGCAGCGACGGACACGCTATGGTCCGGGGCGGTTTTCGCAGGCAAGGAGCATACGACTATGGCCCTCACATTGGCATTCCTGGGACTTGGCGTCATGGGATATCCGATGGCCGGACACTTGGCCCGCGCCGGCCATCGCGTCACCGTTTACAACCGCACGCTGGCCACCGCCGACCGCTGGGCCGTGGAGCACAAGGGCCACGCCGGGCGCACCCCGGCCGATGCGGTCCGCGACGCCGACATCGTCTTTGCCTGCGTCGGCAACGACGATCACCTGCGGCAGGTCACGCTGGGCCCCGGCGGCGCCTTCGACGCCATGAAAAAGAACGCGATCTTCGTTGATCACACCACCGCCTCCGCCGCCATCGCCCGCGAACTTTATGGCGAAGCGGCGCGGCGCGGCCTCCTCTTCCTCGATGCGCCGGTGTCTGGCGGCCAGGCTGGAGCCGAAAAGGGCGTGCTGACCGTCATGGTGGGCGGCGACGACGACGCCTTCGCGCAGGCGCGGCCGGCGATCGACGCCTACGCCCGCTTCGTCAAGCTCTTAGGGCCGGCGGGGTCGGGTCAGCTCGCCAAGATGGTCAATCAGATCTGCATCGCCGGCGTGGTGCAGGGGCTGGCCGAGGGCCTCCATTTCGCCAAGGCGGCGGGACTTGATGCGGCGGCGGTGATCGAAACCATCTCCAAGGGCGCCGCCGGGTCGTGGCAGATGGACAACCGCGCCGTCACCATGATCGACGGCAAGTTCAATTTCGGCTTTGCCGTGGATTGGATGAGAAAGGATCTCGCCATCGCCCTGGACGAAGCGCGCCTCAACCATGCCAAGCTGCCGCTGACCGCACTGGTCGATCAGTTCTACGCCGAGGTGCAGGCCATGGGCGGCGGCCGGTGGGACACCTCCAGCCTAATGGCGCGGTTGGAAAAACCTTAACCCATCACTAGCTTATCGCCCTCGGCGGCGCGGATACGCGCTATGAGGTCGGCATCGAACGGCACCGCCTTGCGCGCCTTTTGATCGGTATTGACCCAGATGACTTCGCCGAGATTGACCGCCCTGTCTTCACCCTTGCGGTGAATTTCGCCGGTAAACGTCATGCTGGAGCGGCCGATGCGGGACACCCGGATGCAGATGTCCACCTCTTCATCCACCAGGATCGGCGCTTTCCACTCCACCGTCGCCTTGACGGTGTGAACGTCGACGCCACTTTTCACCTTGTTGAGATCGGAGAGATGGCCGAAGCGGCGCATGTATTCGGTGATGGCGATATCGTAATAGGTCAAGTAATGGGACGTATAAACCACGCCTTGGGCGTCCACTTCCGAGTATCGCGCCCGTAACGGCACAAAAAAACTGAAATCTGATCGGGACACCGGCGGGCCTTTCTTAATAGTTGGCGACTTGGTCGACGGAGGGTTTATATGCTACACGCTTCCGCCACGCAAAAAATACAAAACACAGAGAGAGTCCCATGACCAATCATCCCGCTCGCTTGAGCTTTACCCAGCGCCCGATCTGGTGGCGCGCCCTGGGCCGCGGCTTGCGCCGCCGCTGCCCCCAGTGCGGGCACGGCAACGCCTTTGCCGGCTATTTGAAGCTCACCGCCGCTTGCGCTTCTTGCGGCGCGGCCCTGGGCGAGATCCGGGCCGACGATGCGCCGCCCTATTTCACCATCCTGACGGTGGGCCACATCGTGGTGCCGGCGATGCTGTTGACCGAGCAGATCGCCCACCCGTCGGTGGCGCTGCACATGGCGCTGTGGCCGGCGCTGACGGCGGCCCTGACCCTGGCCTTCCTGCCCTGCATCAAGGGCGCAGTGGTGGGGGTCATGTGGGCGGCCGGCATCACCGGCGACGAGCGCCGCTAGATCACTCCGCCGGCTTGACGAATTTCAAGGTCATGCGGTCGCTTTCGCCGATGGCCTGGTAATGCGCGCGGCTCTCTTCGCCCAGCGCCAGGTTGGGCGGCAACGTCCACACCCCCTTGGGATGATCCTTGGTGTCCTTGGGGTTGGCGTTGATCTCCGAGCGCGCGGCCAGACGAAAGCCTGCCCGTTCCGCCAGGGCGATGGCGTATGCCTCGGTGACATAGCCTGATTTCGCCGCCGGATCCTGGGGCTTGGCGGGATCGCCGCGGTGCTCCACCAGCCCCAGCACGCCGCCGGGCTTCAAGGCCAGATAGGCGGCGGCCAGGACCGCTTCCGCCTGACCCTGGCCCATCCAGTTATGGAGGTTGCGGAAGGTCAGCACCATGTCCGCCGAACCGGCGGGAGCGATGTCCAGCTTATGGGGCGGTGCCAGCTCACTCACCGTCACCCGGTCGTAAAGATCGGGCCGCGCCGCCAATTTGGCGGCCAGGGCCGCGGTGCCGCGGGCGTAATAGCCGTCCTTGACCTCCTGATCGAAGCCGGCGGCGATGAACCGCCCTTTGTCCCGCAGGTAGGGGGCGAGAATTTCCGTGTACCACCCCCCGCCCGGCCATAATTCGACCACGGTCATATCGTCTTTAAGACCAAAAAAGCTCAGCGTTTCAACGGGGTGGCGAAAGTCATTGCGGGCGCGGTTTTCCGCCGATCTGTGGTCGCCGGTGGCGATCTCTTGCAGACGGGCATCGGTTTGGGCGATGGCGGCGGCAGGAAGGAAAAAGCCAATGATCAAAGCATGCAGCCAAGCCACTGGTAGTCGCATGACGTCTCTCCGAAAAAAGGAAGTAATTCCTTCATGTTACAGCAAATCTTTTTGTCGCCGCGTGAATTCGTCAAGTCTCACGGAGTTGTGATGGCGCATTTTTTACTTGTTTTTTACCTCGTTCTCGACGATTTTCCTGGCGATTTCTCCGCGGGGTGTCTCACCAAGGGGGATGGCACGTCATTTGCTTACAATTTTATGAAAGCTTGATGCTTATTTGATCGAGTTGACGTGCCGATTAGGAGAATGACAATGGCGAAACGTATCTCAGCGATCGCTGGAGTCCTCATCACCCTGACCACCCTTGGGGCATTAACGCCTTCATTGGCAAGTGAAATTTCCCCCAAGCCGGCGCCCGAGAGCGGCTCTGTCGTAAACCAGATCTCGACCACCGTCGCCAGTCTGACGCGGCTGACGGGTTATTTTGGCGCGGTCGCCGCCGAGGTCGGAACTGTCTCAAAACGGGAAATCGCTGTCGGCCAGCAATACAGATGCCTAGCCCAGGCGGTCTACTTCGAGGCCCGGGGCGAAAGCGATGCCGGCCAGCGCGCCGTCGCCCACGTGGTGCTCAACCGCGTCAAGGACCGCCGCTATCCCCAAACCGTGTGCGGCGTGGTGTTCCAAAACGAACACTTAAAGAACCGCTGCCAGTTTTCCTTTGCCTGCGACGGCCGTTCGGACCGGCCCCATGATATCACCGCCTGGCGGCGCTCCCTGGAGGTGGCGTTGCAGACCCTGGCCGGGGTCGGCGAGGACGTGACCAACGCCTCGACCCACTACCATGCCCGCTATGTCGCCCCAACTTGGGCCCCGGCCCTGGTGGAGACGGCGCGGGTCGGCCAGCACATCTTCTATCGCGAGAATGGCCGGGCGGCGGCGGTTCGCAGCTCCAACTGACAAAAAATGAAGTTTTTTCCCTGGCTCTTGATCTAAGTCAAGTCGGGCGAGGGGGCGATTCGCTAGGTTTGGGGTGTCGCGGCAACGTGACCGGCCTGGTTGGATGGGCTCTGCTCTGAAAATTAGCCGCAGTGTTTGATGTCGCACCGTGGGTTTCTGTCACTGGTGGGGCGAGATGGGGCTCAGTTGGGCGCACGCAAGTGCGCAAGCGACATTAACACTGAAGTTTTCTTCCTTCCCTCTTAATCTCTCTGTGCACCAATTGCCCTGCCGCTTTAGCGGCAGGGCATTTTTTTCGCGCCCGGCGGGCCGTAGCCGTCATCAAGCGATCGGAAACCATTTCGGTTTTATATTTCCGCCTGTGGATTCCGGCTGGGGCGTGTGGCCATTGGCATGACACTCTAATGGTCATTCCCGCCCCGAGCGGGCATCCGGCATCTTATTGAAAACAAAAATGGATCCCCGCTCGAGGCGGGGATGACGATCGTGTGAAATTAATTCAATCCAAAAGCAAACCGCTGTAGTATCGCCTCATCATGTCCAATCGCAAGCGCCCCCGCCCCTCGCCGCCACCGATCAAAGCCTATACCGACGAGCTCTTTATCCACAGCCCGGCGGCGCGCCCGGTACGCATCCTGTCCGAATATTTCGCCCCCAAGGAGCGGTTCGAGCGCCACCGTATCCAAGACACCATCGTGTTTTTCGGCTCGGCACGGCTGAAATCGCGGGAGGCGGCGGAAGCGGCGCTGGCGCTGGCCCGCGCCGAGGGCGGGGATATCGCCGCCGCCGAGCGGCTACTGGAGATGTCGGTCTACTACGAGGCGACCCGCGAACTGGCCCGGCGGCTGACCGAATGGTCGCTGTCCCTGGAGGAGACGGTGCGCCGTTTCGTGGTCTGCTCGGGCGGCGGCCCCGGCATCATGGAAGCGACCAACCGCGGCGCGGCGGAAGCCGGCGGCGAAAGCGTCGGTCTGGGCATCTCGCTGCCCATGGAGGATACCGGCAATCCCTTTATCACCGGCGACTTGAGCTTCCAGTTCCATTACTTCTTCATGCGCAAGTTCTGGTTCGCCTATCTCGCCAAGGCGTTCATCGCCATGCCCGGCGGCTATGGCACGTTGGACGAGATCCTGGAAATCCTGACCCTGCTGCAAACCCGCAAAATGACCAAGAAGGTGCCGATCGTGTTGTTCGGCAGCAAATTCTGGGATGAGGTGCTGAATTTCCCGGCCCTGGTGCGCTATGGCACGGTCAGTTCCGGCGATCTTGACCTGTTCTTCAAGACCGACTCCCTGGACGAAACCTTTGACTACATCACCGAAGGCCTGATGCGCTACGCCTGGGCCAGCCCCGGCGGCGGTATGTAAGACTATTCTTCTGCGGACGAGGCAAAGCGCACGCTGTCGCGGGAGCGCTGTTCCCAAATCTCCCGCCCGCCGCGGCTATCCAGATAATGGATCAGCGCCGCCACCGGCCGTCGGTCGTAGATGGCGCCGGCTTGGCCGAGGAGCAGCTGGATGGCCATTTCGATGGGCAGCGGCGCGCGGTAGGCGCGGGCGCTGATCATGGCGATGAAGGCATTGGCCACGGCAAGCGCCCGGGCGGTGGGCAGAATGGCGTCGCCCTTCAGGCCGGCCGGGATGCCGCTGCCGTCCCAATGGGCCTGCGCCTGCTCCAGGGTTTCCACCACCGGGCCGTCGAACGGGATGCCGCGCAACAGCTCGGCGCTTTTCAAGAGGCTGGAGCGCACTTCATCGATCTCCGCCGGCGCCAAGGCCTCGGATTTTGTCAGAATTTCGCGGCGGACCAAGAGCTTGCCCAAATTCAGGAGGGCCGCGGCCGCTTCCGCCGTCTCAATCTCGGCGGCACTCAAGCCCATCTCTTCGGCAATGGCGCGGGCCAGCTCGGCGACCCAGCGCGAATGTTGCGCCGCGTATGGATCGCGGCTGTCGATGAGGGTGACGATGGTGGCCACCAGCTGCCGCAGCGTTGCCTCGCGACGGTCGCGCTCGCCCACCAGCGCGGTCACGTCCTCGATCACCAGGAGCGTCCCCTGTTCGGGCGCGGCCTCGCCGTGGCGCGGCAAGGTCACCGGCGCATAGCTGGCGATGAAATCCCGGACTGCTCCCTCCCGGCCAATGCGATGGGTGGCGGTGATCAGCGTTCCTTCGGCCAGGGCGCGGCGGCTGCCGGCGGCGAGAACTTCGCCGAATTCACGGCCGAATATGGCGGCAAGCGACTTGCCCTCCAGATCCATGGCGGTCTGGCCGGCCTCGGTTGCCGCCTGACGATTGCCGAAGCGGCAGCGACCCTCGGCATCAAGGGCCAGGATCTGGGTCGGCTGAACGTCCATCACCCCTTGCAGGAAATCCGACAGGGCGCGGAAGCGGCCGGCCAGATCCGAGGCTTGCGCCGCCGCCGCCGCCGCCCGGATGGACGCGCCGTGACGCCACAGCATCAGACCAGCGGCGGCCAGAAGCGCGATGATGAGGCTCAAGATCAACAGCATGGCGTTGCGCCGGGCCGTGATCTCGCCCAGCGCCGCCTTGGCGTTGACGGCGCGCACCACCGTCCATGGCGCCTGCTCCAGGGGCGCGCCCACCACCAGAACTTGCTTGCCGTCGTAATTGCGTTTCACGGCAAAGGCGCCGGGATGCAACGCGGCAAACGCCGCCGCTTCGTCCGGCTCGTCAGGCAAGGCGTGGACCAGCGGCGCGGTGCCGTCCGCCAGAGGCGACAGCACGTCGATGGCGGCGTCCCGGCGGCGCACCAGATAGCTCTCGCCGCCGCCCGCATCATCGCCCGGCTGCCGCAAGCGGGTATAAAGCCCGTCGCCCAACAGCCGCACCCCGATCGCCAGCCCCACCGGCGCGCCGCCGTCCGCGCCCTCCACCGGCGCGATCGGCGCCACCACCGCCAGCGTCGCCTCGCCGCTCTCGCCACGGTAGGGACCGATGATTTCCACCGCGTCCGCCTTGGGCCGCAAGGCGCGGTACTGGTCGAGCAGGGGACCGATTTTGGGCATCCAGGCGGTGGACGCCACGGCGCGGCCATCAAGCATCGCCACCGCCAGCCCGGCCCGGCCCGGCCGCTCGATATTGGCGGGGATATCAGCGCCGGCGGGCGGCGCGGCAAATCCCGATTGGCTGGCGGTGAAGGTCAACAAATGGCGCATGATTTCAACGCGCGCTTCGCCGTCGGTGATGTCCTGCAGCTTGCCGGTCCAGGACAGTTCGGTGAAAAAAAATCGCACCGTGGTATTGCCGGCGATGCCGCGCACCACCTCGCGCTGCGCCGCCAGCCATTCGTCGGCGGCCGCGGCGCGGGCTTGCGCCACCAGCGTCAAGCGCTCGCGCCAGGTTTCCAAATCCCGCGCCCGGCTCGCTTCGGCGAAGCGAAACACCACCAGAAAGCCAATCGCGGCGGCCAGGAACAGGCCGCCGGCCAGCACCGCCGCCCAGCGCCGCAGCCGCCGTTCATCGAGGGCGGAAAATACCTCGCCGCGCGCTTCGCCCTGGTCGATCATCGCCCCCGTAGATTTAGCGTTAACAAGGAGTTAACCCTTTTTCTGGCACGTTCCATCACGATACTGGTTTCGCCTTCCTTTGACCATAGGTGTTCGCCGTGCGCCGGCTTATCGTGGTACTCGCTTGCAGCCTCCTTTACGCCGCCCCGGCCACGGCGGCGGGGCTGTTCGGCTCGCAGGAGATCAAGGGCTCAACCCTGTCGGCCTTCTCCAAATGGACCGACATGCTCGCCCGCCACCAGTGGGAAACCGAGCGCACGGGACGCAAGCTGCCCTGCCGCTTGAGCGCTTCCTTCAAATGCCGGGATGACGAGTGGCGCGCCCTCTTGAGCGCCCTGAAGGCCCTGGCGCGGGGCGAAAAGATCAATCGCGTCAATGGCTTCCTGAACCAAGCGCCGTACATCACCGACAGCGCCAATTATGGCATGGCCGACTACTGGGCGACGGTCTACGAGTTTTTGCGCAAGGACGGCGACTGCGAGGATTACGCCATCGCCAAGTACTTCTCACTCAAAGCGCTGGGCTTTGATCCCGCCCGCATGCGGGTGGTGGTGGTCGAGGATTTGAACTTGAAGACGCCCCACGCCGTACTGGCGCTTTATCTCGACGACCAGACCCTGATCCTCGACAACCAGCTCCCCGCCCCGGTACGGGCGGAAAGCATCGTCCATTACCGGCCGATCTATTCCATCAACGAGGACGCCTGGTGGCTGCACCGGCTGTAACCGCCGTTCTTAACCTATTTGCAAGCTGCGCCGTGTGATCATGGCTGGCGTTACGCCATGGGTTAAAGTCGAGCTTCAACGTCACAAGGGTTTTGGGTGTTCAGAAAGCGCCGTACCGCCACGCCATCCTCGTTGCCGAGCCAAGAGGAAGTCCTCGCCGATTACGCCAAGCGGCTGCGGCTGCATCGCAAGGGGCGGCGAGCGGCGCTGGTGCATCTTTCGCGTCTCAGCCGCGCCAGCCAGCATCCCCAAGACCTGCGGCTGGCGGCGGAAGCCTTCCTGCCCCTGGCGCGGCGCTATGAGGGTGAAATCTTCCGCCTCTCCAACCACGACATCGTGTTCATCGCCAAGGATGTCACCGTCGCCGCCATGGACGAGGTGGTGCTGCGCCTGCGCTACATGTTCTCCGACGACCCCTACTTCCGCGAGGTGGAGAACGCCTCCGACAGCGACCGTTTTTGCACCTACTACGACATGGAGCGGCACTACGACGCCTTTCTCGCCTGGACCGGCAGCCTGCTGCGGCCGGCGGCGCAAGACGAGGAAAGCCCCAGCATTGTCGCCTTCACGGAGCTGACGCGCCCCGCCGCCGACCCGGAACCCAAGCCGGAGCGCCCGCGCCTCCTCGACGACCTTCAGACCAGCGCAGTATTCGCCATCGATCGCGACGGCCGGCTGTCGCCGATTTTATCGGAGATCCGTTTCCATTTAAGCCTGATGCGCGCCCACCGCGGCCTCTCCACCACCTCCGGCATGTCCGACCGCTGGCTGCTCGACGTGCTCAGCGACGAAATGACCCCTGACTTCATGGCCGCCTGTTTTGACAACAGCCGCTCGGCGCCGCGCACCTTGGTGCTGCCGCTTCATCCTATGACGGTGCTGCTGCCGGAATTCGACCGCTTCCATGAGGCCTACAAACGGTTGTCCCGCACCCCGGCGCTGATCGAGCTGAACTGGCTGGAGGCATTGCGCGAGCCTGAGACCTTTATCGCCGCCCGCGATCGCCTGGCCCGCAGCGGCCATAAGCTATGCCTGGCCGACTGGGACATCTACGCCTTCGCCATGAGCGACCCGCGGCGCTTAAACGCGCATTTCTATAAGATTTCCTGGAAACCGGCGCTGTTTGAGAATTTCCGCGAGGATTGGCGTTTGAGCGTCGCCGAGACGGTGCGCGCCGCCGGCGCGGCGAAAGTGATCCTGACCGACTGCTCGGCCGCCGCCAGCCTCAGCTTCGGCCAGCGCGCCGGCATCGTGCTCTATACCGGCGCCCATCCCGACCGGGAAACCAAGACCAAGTAGGGGCATTAAGAACTTAAGAGTTTATTTTAGAAGGGAATCTCCTCATCAAGTGATTGAGGGGGGCCAAAACCACCAAAATTCTCAGGTGGTTCTGTTGTGCTGTCTTCAACCGTTTCATGTCCTAATTCAATCAGCCCAAAGGTGTTGGGAGCTGGGCGCGTAAAAATGTCGTTTCTCCGAACGTACGCCGCTAATGAACTGGTTAACGACGCTTTAGATTCACGGGTTACTTTCTTACCAAGAATAGACAGAATATCATTGATGTGAAGAGGTGCGCCTTTATGAAGAATTGCTAGTCTTGTTTCGGCAACCGCACTGCCAGGGCGTAAAATCGATTCGGGGTTTGCTTCACTAAGTTCATCATCTAACATCTTTAGGATATCCCGCAACGCTTGAACATATACCCTTGCAGCTTTGATCTTTTCTTCTAATGCATTGATTTCCTGTTCTTTTTTCTGCAGGCGATTTTCTATTTTCTTGCGCTCATTCATAGCATCGACTCCTGTATGTGATGTATGATATGTGATGGGATGTCGTGACTACAAGGGATTTCTTCTAATGTCACATGAAATCGAGCATCACCCGAATTATCTTCACACCATCGAACAATTGGAAGCGGTTAAACATCAAACTGCCAGGGGGGTCAGTTATTGGATGGCTAGGGAAATCAATGAGATACTGGGATATCCAAGCTGGCGGGAGTTTGAAGCCGTTATTGAGCGTGCGCGAGATGCAATGATTGGAAATGGGATTGATCCATCCCATCAAATTGTGTTGACGCACAAAATGATGGGAGTTGGTGGGGGAGCAAAAAGACGTGGGACAGATTATTTTCTCTCACGTGGAGCATGTCGTTTAATTGCAATGAACGGTGACCCACATAAACCTGAGATTGCCGCTGCACAAGCTTACTTTTTAGTGCAAACACACCGCATGGAAGAATATGACGCCCTTAGTGCAGATGAAAAACGACTACACCTTAGGGAAAAAGTCAGTTCCGCGTTTAAAATCGTAAGTGGAGTCGCCAAGGAAGCTGGCGTTCCCAATAACAAACAGCCTCTTTTTCATGACGCACGTTACCAAGGACTTTATGGGATGACCGGGCGTGATGTTAAGACAAAGAAAGGCCTAAAACCCGACGATAATCCATTTGACTTCGCGGGGCCGTTGGAATTGTCAGCAAATGAATTCCAGATGAACATGGCTGCGGACGTAATAAAAAAGGAAGATATCCGTGGAGAACATAACGTAATCAGACGAAATAGGAAGATCGCACAAGATGTCCGGGAAGTTATGCGTCAAAGCGGCGCAACCATGCCGGAAGACCTTCCTGTCGAAGAGCCAATAAAGGAGGTTAAGAAACGGGTTAAACTACAAAAGAAACTAAAATCAGCACCTAAGATTTAGTCTGTTATTCCTTTTCTCGCCTTTCAAGTGTAACGCCGTTCAATACTCCGCGCCGGCCTCGGTCAAGAGCTTGACGATGGAGCTTTTGCGGCTGCTCTTGGCGTAATCGAGCGCGGTATGGCCGGTGTTGTCCTCCACCATCAAATCCGCCTTGGCGTCGATGAACAGCTTGATGACATCGGCGTTGCCGCTTTTCACCGCCTTCATCAGGGCCGTCTCGCCCAGCTTGTCGCCCATATTGGGATTGGCTTTAAAGTAAAGCAGCACCGCGGTGGAGAATTTATCGCCGTTGGCGGCGGCGCGCATCAGCGCCGTCTCCTTGTTCGAGCCGCTGGCGGCGTCGACATTGGCGCCCTGTTCGATGAGAAAGCGCACCACGCCCGCTTCGCCCATGCCGGCGGCAAGGACCAGGGCCGGCGTACCGTCGTCGTCCCGGGCGTTGACATTGGCGCCCTTCAAGACATTGGTCTTAATGCCGTAGAAATCCTGTTTTTTTAGCGCCTGCATGAACTGGAAGGTGGGGGAAAACTGCGCCGCTGCGGGGGTAAGCCCAAGCACGGCCGCCGCCAGAAAAATTGCCGCCGCCATCCACTTTCGCCGCAGGCTTATGATCGTTACACGTCCCGGACCCATCGATCCTCTCATCCTTTGTTCCTTGATGCCTTGGCCTTATATAAGGAGTCCGCAAGCGGTTGACAAACCGCGCGCCACGTCGGACAACATTCTGCTTATGGCAGACAAACACAAAATGACGGCGCCATTATGGCTTCTCGTCGCGGCGGCGGCGGTGGCCGCCATCGTCGCGGCCCTATGGTTCACCAAGGCCAATGGCCCGACCCGCGTGGCTGATCCCACGACCCTCATCGGCGGCCCCTTCTCGCTCGTCGACCAGACCGGGAAACGGGTCACCGAAGCCGACTTTCGCGGTCGCTACACGCTTGTTTTCTTTGGCTATACTTTCTGCCCCGACGTCTGCCCGGTGGAATTGCAGTCGATGTCGGCGGCGCTCGACATGCTGGACCAAAAGACGGCGGCCGAGGTCACGCCGGTGTTCATCACCATCGACCCGGCGCGCGATACGGTGGCGGTGATGGCGGCCTACGTCAAGGCGTTTCATCCCCGCCTTATCGGGCTGACCGGTACGGCGGAGGAGATCGCCGCCGCCGCCCGCGCCTACCGCATCTATTATCAGAAGGCCGCCATGGAGGCGGCTGACGATGACAGCTACCTGATGGACCACAGCGCCATCGTCTATCTGATGGGGCCGGATGGCAAATATGTCACCCATTTCTCCCCCGGCACCAAGCCCGAGGCCATGGCGGCGCGGCTGAAAGACCTTCTTTAATGCCCCTGCCGTTCTGGAAGGCCAAGCCGCTGGACCGCCTGACCCCGGCGGAATGGGAATCGCTGTGCGACGGCTGCGGTCGCTGCTGTCTCTTAAAGCTCGAGGATGAGGATACCGGCCGCATCGTCAATACCAACGTGGTCTGCCGGCTCCTCGACCTGCGCACCTGCCGCTGCCGGAAATATGCCGAGCGGCAGCGTCTGGTGCCGGATTGCGTCTTGCTGACGCCGCAAAATATCGACAAGCTTAAGTGGATGCCGGTGACCTGCGCCTATCGGCTGCTGGCCGAAGGGAAGGATCTGCCCTCCTGGCACCCGCTGGTCTCCGGCACACGCGACACCGTGCACGACGCCGGCGTCTCGGTGCGCGCCTGGGCCGTCTCGGAGCGCCGCGCCGGACCGTTGGAGGACCATGTCATCGAGGTTCTTGCAGATTGACGATAACTTGATCGTCCGCCGCTCGCCCCGGGCGCGACAGCTGAGCTTGCGCCTGGACAACCGCACCGGAGCCGCCATTCTCACCGTGCCGCAGGGGGTATCGGTGCGGGAAGCGGCGCTGTTCGCCACCGAACACAAGGGCTGGCTCGCCCGCCAGCGGGCGGCGCTGCCGCCGGCCATCCGCCTCGCGCCTGGCGAGGAGGTGCCGATCCTGGGCCGGCCGCACGTCATCATTCATGACGCCATGGCCGGCCGCCAGCCGGCGGTGGAGGCCGAACCGGCGGCGCTTCGGGTGGGCGGCGAGATAAGCGAGGTCGCCAACCGCGTCCGCCGTTACCTGAAAAGCCGCGCCGGCGAGGAATTGACGCCCCGGGTGGCGCATTACACCGCCGCGCTCGACGTCAGCTACAGTCGGCTGCGGCTCAATGACCCTATGGGCCGCTGGGGTAGCTGTTCGGCCACCGGCACGTTGTCGTTTTCGTGGCGGCTGGTGATGGCCCCCGGCTGGATCATCGACTACGTGGTCGCCCACGAGGTCGCCCATTTGAAGGAAATGAACCATTCCCGCCGCTTCTGGGCCCATGTCCGCCGTCTGGTGGGCGATCCCGCGCCGGCCCGCGCCTGGCTCGGCCGAGAGGGCGCCGCCTTGCAACGGGTGGGGTAAATTACTCCCCCTCCAACGCCTTCATGCGTTCTTTGAGACGCTGGAAGAAGCCGGGGCTTTGCGCCTTCTCGGCCTCCCCTGAGCCGGGCCGCATCATCGGCCGCCCGGACGGCACCAGCCGATTGCCGTGGATGAGCCCTTCCATCACCGTCCGCCACAGTCGGGCCGGGGCGGCGCCGCCGGAGACCTGGCGCATCGGCGTGCCGTCGTCATTGCCGAGCCACACCCCCACCACATAGTCGCCGGCAAAGCCGATGAACCAGGCGTCGCGCGACTCCTGGCTGGTGCCGGTCTTGCCGTAGGCCGGGCGGTCGCCGAGCCGGGCGGCGCTGCCGGTGCCGTAGCGCACCACGTCCTCAAGCATGGAGCGCATCAGCTCGTTAGCGCCCGGCGCGATCACCTGCGGACCGACGCCGCGCTTTCGCCGTGACAGGAGCTTGCCTTTGTTGCTTCTGACTTCGGCAATGCCGCTGGGGGTGACCGCATAGCCGCCGTTGGCGACACCGGCGTAGGCCGCGGTTAATTCCAATAGCGTCACTTCGGACGCGCCCAGCGCCAGGCTGGGCGTGGCTTTTAACGGGCTGGCGACGCCGAGCTGGCGCGCCACCTTGATGACGCGGTGACGGTCGACCATTTCCGATAACTTGACCGCCACCGTGTTGATCGACTGGGCGAACGCCCAGCGCAGCGTCACCGCGCCCTGATACTGGCCATCGTAGTTGGCGGGCTCCCAGCCATCAAAAACCACCGGGCTGTCGCGCAGCACATCGTCCGGCGTCATGCCTACTTCCAGCGCCGCCAGATAGACAAAGAGCTTGAACGCCGAACCCGGCTGCCGGCGCGCCTGTACGGCGCGGTTGAACTGGCTTTCGCCGTAAGCGCGGCCACCCACCATGGCGCGCACCGCGCCGTCGGCGGTCATCACCACCACCGCGCCCTGGGTGATGTTGCCGGGAATGCCATCGCTGTTAAGGGAACGCAGGAGCGCCCGCTCGGCGATTTCCTGCGCTCTCGGATCGAGCGTCGTCTCGACGATGAGCGGCACGCCGCGCGCCTTGTCCTGTTGCGCCACGCTGTCGCTCACCCAGTCGGCGAAATAGCGCGAATCGGTGCCCACCAGCGAGCGCAGCACCTTGGGCGGTTTCATCTTGGCAGCCGCCGCTTCCTCGGCATCCAGCGCGCCCACCTCCACCATGTTGTCGATGACCTCATGGCTGCGCGCCACTGCCGCTTCATAGTCGCGGGTGGGCGCCAGCGCCGACGGCGCTTTCAACAGACCAACGAGGAGCGCCGCCTCGGCGACGGAAAGCTTGCGCGCGCTGTGGCCGAAATAGGTGCGCGCGGCGGCGTCGACGCTGTAGGCGCGGTCGCCGAAAAACATGCGGTTGAAATAAAGCGTCAGGATGTCGCGTTTCTTCAGGCGCAGTTCCAACCATAACGCCAGAATGATTTCCTGCACCTTGCGCCGCAACGTGCGTTCCGAAGAAAGAAAGAGATTTTTCGCCAATTGCTGCGTGATGGTGCTGCCGCCTTCCACCAGGCCGCCGGCCAGCATGTTCTTCACCCCGGCGCGTAAAATTCCTTTGATATCGATGCCGATGTGGCTGAAAAACCGCCGATCCTCGGTGGCGATGGCGGCGGCGACGAGCGGCTCGGGAAATTCCTCAAAGCGCAGCCAATCGCCGTAGACGTCGCCATAAGTGGCGATGGTGGAGCCATCGCGGGCGACGATCACCATGCTGGGCTCCGGCCGCGGCGGCGCGGCGGCGTCGATGGGCGGCAGATCGTGGGTGAGGTAAATGCCGGCGATGATCAGCGCAATGACGAACCAGGCAAGGCCGCCGAGCACCCAACGCCAAGCGCCGCGCTTTTTTCTAGCGCGCGGCTTTTGCTCGGCGGCGTTGTCATTCTTGGCCATGTCAAACGTCGAGATTGACCACCGCCAGCGCGTTATCCTGGATGAACTCGCGGCGCGGCTCGACCACGTCGCCCATCAGTTTGGAAAAGATTTCATCCGCCGTGTCGGCATGACTGACCTTGACCTGCAACAGCGTGCGCGCTTGCGGATCAAGCGTGGTCTCCCACAACTGGCCGGGGTTCATTTCGCCCAGTCCTTTGTAGCGCTGAATGGTAAGCCCTTTACGGCCATGGCCGAGCACCGCCGCCAACAGCGCGCTCGGCAAGGCGATGGTCGCCGCCTCATCCTTCACCTTCAAGACGCCGGGTTTGGCGTAGGTATCTTTCATCTCCGCCGCCTTGGCGTTCAAGCGCTGCGCTTCGATGCTGTCGATGAAGCTTTTGTCGATGACGAAGGTATCGACCACGCCGCGCACCTCGTGGGTGAACACCACCGCGCCCGCCTCGCCGGCGCGCACCGCCCAGCCTGCTTCACCGTCGGCGGCGGCGGCGTTCAAGTCAGCCACCACATCGGCAAGCAACGTCGTTGCCGCAGCGCCGAAAATCGCCGCCGGCGTTAAAACGCCGCGCACACTGAGGCGTTCGACGATATCGGGATTATAGCGCGCCGGGATCTGACTTTTTAACGCCTTGACGGCGCGCGCGTGTTCAATAAGCGCGCGCAAATCGGCGCCGGCGCGCTGTTCGCCGGTGTGGCTGACAAACACCATGTCGTCGATGCTGACACCGATCAAGTGCTGCTCCAGCGCCAGGTCGTTTTTCAGATAAACCTCCGACTTGCCGCGCGCTACTTTATAAAGCGGCGGCTGGGCGATATAGAGATAGCCTTTCTCGATCAGCTCCGGCATCTGGCGGTAAAAGAAGGTCAAGAGCAGGGTGCGGATATGCGCGCCGTCGACGTCGGCGTCGGTCATGATGATGACCTTGTGGTAGCGCAGTTTTTCGATGTCAAAATCATCGCGGCCGATGCCGGTGCCAAGGGCGGTAATCAGCGTGCCGATTTCGCTTGATGACAGCATGCGGTCAAAGCGCGCGCGCTCAACGTTCAAGATCTTGCCGCGCAACGGCAGGATCGCCTGGGTGCGGCGGTCGCGGCCGCTTTTCGCCGAGCCGCCGGCGCTGTCGCCCTCGACGATGAAAAGCTCCGACTTCGCTGGATCGCGCTCCTGACAGTCGGCGAGCTTGCCCGGCAGGCTGGCCATATCCAAGGCGCCCTTGCGCCGCGTCAATTCGCGCGCCTTGCGCGCCGCTTCGCGCGCCGCCGCCGCTTCGACGATCTTGGAGATGACGGCGCGGGTTTCGCTCGGGTGTTCGCCGAACCATAGGCCCAGCTTGTCGCCAAAGACGCTTTCCACCACCGGCCGCACTTCCGAGGAGACGAGCTTGTCCTTGGTTTGCGAGGAGAACTTGGGGTCCGGCACCTTGACCGAAAGCACGCAAGTCAAGCCTTCGCGCGCGTCATCGCCGGTCAGTTGCACCTTTTCCTTCTTCGCCAAGCCGGATTCGGTGGCGTAGGTGTTGATGGTGCGGGTCAGCGCGGCGCGAAACCCGGCCAAATGCGTGCCGCCGTCGCGCTGCGGAATATTGTTGGTAAAGCAGTACATGTTTTCGTGGTAGCCGTCGTTCCACTGCAACGCCACCTCGACGACGATGCCGTCCTTCTCGCCGGAAATGGCGATGGGTTCGGGAATGAGCGGCGTCTTGTTGCGGTCGAGATACTTGACGAAGGCGTTAATGCCGCCGTCATAGCGCATGTCGACCTTGCGCACGTCGGCATGGCGACGATCTTCGAGCACGATGCGCACGCCGGAATTCAAAAACGCCAGCTCGCGCAGGCGATGCTCCAGGCGATCGAAGTCGAATTCGGTGATCTTGAAGGTTTGGGTGGAGGGCAGGAACGTCACCTCGGTGCCGGTGCGCCCAGCCGGCGCGTCGCCCACCACTTTCAAGTCTTCTTCCGCCTCGCCATGGCGAAAGCGCATGAAGTGTTCCTTGCCGCCGCGCCAGATGCGCAGCTCCAAGGTTTCCGACAGCGCGTTGACCACCGACACGCCGACGCCATGAAGCCCGCCCGACACCTTGTAGGAGTTCTGGTCGAATTTGCCGCCGGCATGCAGCTGGGTCATGATGACCTGGGCCGCCGAGACGCCTTCCTCGGCGTGAATGTCGGTGGGAATGCCGCGCCCGTTGTCGGTCACCGTGACCGAGCCGTTGGCGTTCAACACCACCGACACCTGGTCGCAATAGCCGGCGAGCGCCTCGTCGATGGCGTTATCGGTGACCTCGAACACCATGTGATGGAGGCCCGAGCCGTCCTCGGTGTCGCCGATATACATGCCGGGCCGCTTTCGCACCGCGTCAAGACCGCGCAGCACCTTGATGGATTCGGCGCCATAGGCGGCCGCCGCGTCTTCGGCTTTGGTGCGTTGATCGTCGCTCATTCCTGGTCTTTCGTTGTCAGTCGCTGATGTTGGTAATGGTTCCCGCCGTCACGGCGAAAAAGTCGGCGCGGC
This sequence comes from Pseudomonadota bacterium, assembly GCA_003577275.1. GTDB lineage: Bacteria > Pseudomonadota > Alphaproteobacteria > Sphingomonadales > Govanellaceae > PRO5. Next base: position 456,757 of record QEVO01000001.1, on the reverse strand, counting down.
CTTTCAAGTCGGCAAACAGCGCCGGGTCGGTGCCCGACAGCCAGGCCTGCGCGCCCAACGCCTGAAGCTCGTCAAACAGCGCGCCCCGCCGCCTTTCGTCAAGATGCGCGGTAATTTCGTCAAGAAGAAGGACGGGCGGCGCGCCATCGTCGATTTTTGATAGCCTGGCCGCCGCCAGCACGACGCCGATGAGGAGCGCCTTCTGTTCGCCGGTGGAGCATAGCGCCGCCGCCATGCCCTTGGCGCGATGCCGGGCTTTCAGGTCGGACAAGTGCGGCCCCTCGCCGGTGCGGCCCGCGGCGGCGTCCCGATGGCGGGCAACCTTGAGCCGCTGTTTCAGACGATCCTCGGCCTCCACCGCGGGAACGCTGGCCAGGTCAGCCTCCACCGCCCCCTCCACCGCCAGATCGGCCATGGGAAAGGCTCCACCGGCGGCATCCGCCGCCGCCTGCAGCCGCTCCACCGCATCCAATCTCGCCGCCGCCACGGCGACGCCGTGTTCGGCCATGCGGCCTTCCAGCGCCGTCAGCCACAAGGGGTCCGCCGGCCCCTCGGCCAGCAGCCGGTTGCGCTCCCGCATGGCGCGCTCATAGGCCGCCACCTCGCGCCCGTGGGCGGGATGGAGGGCGAGCGTCAGGCGGTCCAGAAACCGCCGCCGGCCGGGCGGCCCTTCGAGAAACAGCCGGTCCATCTGCGGCGTCAGCCAGGCGACGCGCAACACCTCGCCCAAGGCCGCTGGGCCGCTGGCCGGCGCGCCATCGAGGTGCACCAGCCGCCGCTCGCCGCCATCATCATCGCCGCCCTCGGCCAACCGCCGGCCAAGCCCGGTGCCGACCTCGAACGCGCCGGCCGCGCCTTCCGCCCGCGCCGCCACCGCCCAGGCGTCCGCCCCTTGGCGGGTGACGTCGCCCAGCCGCGCCCCACGTAGGCCGCGGCCGGGGGAGAGGAAGGAAATAGCTTCCAACAAGTTGGTCTTGCCGGCGCCGTTGTCGCCGGTCAGCACCACGACATCCGCCGCCGGCGTCAGCCGCGCCTGACGATAGTTCCTGAAATCGCTTAAAATCAGCCGCGTGACCGCATAGCGCATGGTCGCCCGCTCCTCGGGCACAATCCGAGCGGTGAGGGGAAGATCGGCGGCGGCGTACCTGCTCATCAACGGCGGGCGGGTCACACCCGCATCGGCATCAGGACGTAAAGCGCGCCCTCGTCCTCGGCATCCTTTAGGAGCGTCGGCGAGGCCGCATCGGCCAACAGCATCTGCGCCGTGTTGCCGTCGATCTGCGCCAGGATATCGAGGAGATAACGGGAATTGAAGCCGACTTCCAGCGGCGCGCCGGTATAGGTCGCGGCCAGTTCGTCGGTGGCGGCGCCGTTGTCGGGGCTGGTCACCGACAGTTCAAGCTTGTTGCCGTTGAGCGCCAATTTCACCGCCCGCGTCTTATCGGTGGAGATGGTGGAGACGCGATCCACGGCGTCGGCGAAGAGCCTGGCGTCAAGCTCCGCCACCTTGTCGTTGTTGGCCGGGATCACCCGGCCATAGTCGGGGAAGGTGCCGTCGATGAGCTTGGACGACAGCACGGCGTCATTGAAGGTGAAGCGGATCTTGCTGTCGGACAGGCCGACGCTGATTTCCCCGGCGAATTCGTCGATCAGCTTTCTCAGCTCGTTGACGGTCTTGCGCGGCACGATCACCCCCGGCATGCCCTTGGCCCCGGCCGGGGCCGGCATTTCCACCCGCGCCAAACGGTGGCCGTCGGTGGCCACCGCCCGCAGCACCTGGCCGCCATCAGTATCGGTGACATGGAAATAGATGCCATTGAGGTAGTAGCGCGTTTCCTCGGTGGATACCGCAAAGCGCGTCTTGTCGATGAGGCGCTTCAGGTCCGATGCCGACAACTTGAAGCGGTGGGGCAGGTTATCGTCCTTGATTTCGGGAAAGTCCTGGGCCGGCAGGCAGGACAGCGTAAACCGCGAACGGCCGGCGGCGACCTGCAGGCGCTGGCCTTCGCCGGTCACCGTGAGGTCGATCTGCGCGCCTTCGGGAATTTTGCGCACGATGTCATGCAAGGTGAGCGCCGGCGCGGTGGTGAGGCCGCCCACGTCCACCCTGGCGTCGATCGCCTCGATGAAGGCCAGGTCAAGGTCGGTGGCGGTCAGCGCCAGCTTGCCGTCCTCCGCCGCCAGCTTGACGTTGGACAGGATCGGAATGGTGTTGCGCCGCTCGACCACGCTTTGGACGTGGCTGAGCGCTTTTAAGAGTTCCGCGCGTTCGATCGTCAGCTTCATGTGCGTGTTTTGCCCCGGCTACTGCATACCCTTAGACGGCCAAAATCAGTCGACACAAGATATCCGGTCTTGCGGCTCAACGACAGCAAAAACTTGAGTATTTTAGCCCTCGACGAGCCGGCGGAGGTGATGAATATCCTCCTCCAACGTGCCGTCGCTGCGGACCAGTTCCTCGACCCGTTTGACGGCGTGCATGACGGTGGTGTGGTCGCGGCCGCCGAACTTGCGGCCGATGTCGGGCAGGGAGCGGGTGGTCAGCTGTTTAGAGAGGTACATGGCCACCTGCCGAGGCCGCGCCACGGTCCGGGCCCGGCGCGGGGAGAGGAGATCGGCCAGGCGGAGGTTGTAGTATTCAGCTACTCTACGTTGAATATCCTCAACAGTAATACGACGATCATTGGCACGCAACAGGTCCTGCAACACGGTTTCGGCCAGCGCCATGGTGATCGGCCGGCCGATCAGGGTGGCGTGCGCCACCACCCGGTTCAAGGCGCCTTCCAACTCGCGCACGTTGGAGGCGATGCGGCGAGCGAGAAACTCCAGCACTTCGCTGGGCACCTTGGCGCCATTGATGCCATCCACCTTCTGCTGCAGGATGCCGAGCCGCAGTTCGTAGTCGGTGGGGTGAATGTCGGCGACCAGGCCCCAGCCCAAGCGCGAGCGGATGCGCTCCTCGATGCCTTCCAGATCGGATGGCGAGCGGTCGGCGGAGATCACCACCTGGCGGTGGTGGTCAATGAGCGCGTTGAAGGTGTGAAAGAATTCCTCCTGGGTCGAGTTCTTGTTGGCGATGAACTGCACGTCGTCGATCATCAGCACATCGACCGCGCGAAACTTTTGCTTGAAGGCCATGGTGTCCTTGTAGCGAAGCGCGCTGATGAACTGATACATGAACTTTTCGGCGGACAGATAAATCACCCGGCGCTGCGGCGCTTGCCGGCGAACGTGCCAAGCGATGGCGTGCATCAAATGCGTTTTGCCCAGCCCGACGCCGCCGTGCAGAAACAGCGGATTGAAATTCACCGCTTTTGATTCCGCAACCCGGCGCGCGGCGGCGTAGGCGAGCTCGTTGGATTTGCCGACCACGAAATCCTCGAAGGTGAAGCGCGGATCCAAAGGCGCGCCGAATTCGTCATCGTCATCGTTCTGGCGCAGCGTGCGCGCCGACGGCGTTGGCGCTGCTTCTGTCGGCGTGGCTTCCGCGCGGGCAACGCTGGCATTGGAGCGACGAAAACCGGAGGCGACTTTCAGCTCCACTTCCTCGATGTCGGGATTTTCCACCGACCATAAATCGCGCAGACGATCCATGTAGTGCGACTGCACCCAATCGCGCATGAAGCGCGTCGGCACCGCCATCTGCACGCGGCCGCCATCCGCATGGATGAGACTTAAGGGCTTCAGCCAGCTGTTATACGCCGCCTCGCCGAATTCCGTCTTGAGGCGACTTTGAACCCGTCCCCACTGGGTTTCCAAGTCGGTCATTCCCGTGTCCGTCTCTCGCTTGATTGTCTCAACGAACGTCACATCCCTGTTCCCGCTTTTCGCCAACGCCAATAAAGTTCACGTCGCTATTTTTTTGATCCTATCGTTGCACCCAGGGCAGCCCCGCCACCTTCCAGCCGTTCTTGCTGCCGCGATGATGCGCGGCGTCGACGTCCCCTTCGAAGCCTTCCGCAACATTATAACAAGCCTTGTATCCTCGCGCCGTCATGGCGATCGCCGCCGCCCGCGAGCGCGCGCCGGAGCGACAGAGAAACAACAGCGGCGAGTCCTTGGCCACGCCCAGCGCCTCGACCGCCGTCTCGAACTCATCGTTGCGCGCCATGTCGGGATAATTTTGCCACGAGATCAGCGCCGCGTTCTTGTTAAGCCCGCTCAAGTCGGGGACGCCGACAAAGTTCCATTCCGGCACGGTGCGCACATCGATCAGCGCCGCACGCCGGTCGTTGGCCAAAATCTCCCAAGCTTTCGTAGGCGGAATATCGCCTGCATAATCCCGCATGATTGTATCGTTACCCAATCCGCAAAACCCAACCTCGCGTCGCCATCCGCCCATAGGCGGAGCGCCCCGTTATCAGAGGCATGAAGGGCCGTTTCCCGATCTGACGAATAGGACGAAAAAAGTCCCCCGCGACGCATGAGCCGTGTAGCGTAACGACAGCCTCGCGACGATACAACGGGTCCGGAACGAGAACGCGGGAAAAGGTCGGCGCAGTTGTAGCGTGCAGGCCTACAACCACAAAATATGGGGACTCATTTTTGCCACCCGCCGCTCCATGCGACAGGGAGGAACGGTCAGAACAGGAACGAGTGTATCAAAAGGCGACGGCCGCACCGGGAAGTGGTGCGGCCGCGTGAAAAATGCTCGCCGTTGGGGCGCGCCGATTCGTTTTTTGCTTACGCCATCGCCTTGACGCGGCGGGTGAGTCGCGACACCTTGCGCGACGCCGTACTCTTGTGCATGACGCCCTTGGCGGCGCCCCGCATCAACTCCGGCTGCACCGCGGCCAAGGCCGACTCGGCGGCCGCCTTGTTGCCGCTCTCGATCGCTTCCTCGACCTTGCGCACGAAGGTGCGGATGCGGCTGACGCGCGCGGTATTCACCGCGCTGCGCCGAGCGGTCTGCCGGATGCGTTTCTTGGCCTGCGGATTATTCGCCATGAGTCTAGTCCTTGCCTGCATTATAAGCCGTAAGGCCGCGCCTTGACCCAAGGCACGGCCATAAAAATCGTCGCAGGCTTATACCCGCGCCCGCCGGCGCGGTCAATAGCCGGCGTAGCGCTAGCGATGCTTGAACTGGGCCGGGCGCTTTTCGGCAAAGGCGCTCATGCCTTCCTTCTGGTCCTCGGTGGCGAACAGGGAATGGAACACCCGGCGCTCGAAGCGCACGCCTTCGGTCAGGGTCGTCTCGTAGGCGCGGTTGACCGCCTCCTTGGCGATCATCACCGCCGGCCGCGATAGTTTGGCGATGGTCTGGGCGGCCTTCAGCGCCTCCTCCTTGAGCTTATCGAGCGGCACCACCCGGCTGACGAGCCCTGCGCGCTCGGCCTCGGCGGCGTCCATCATGCGGCCCGTGAGGCACATGTCCATGGCCTTCGATTTGCCGACAAAGCGGGTCAGGCGTTGGGTGCCGCCGGCCCCCGGGATGACGCCCAAGTTGATTTCCGGCTGGCCGAACTTGGCGTTGTCGGCGGCGATGATGAAGTCGCACATCATGGCCAGTTCGCAGCCGCCGCCCAGAGCATAGCCCGCCACCGCGGCGATGATTGGCTTGCGGCAGCGGGTGGCCGCTTCCCAGTTATTGGTGATGAAGTCCTCCATGAACACGTCCATGTAGGATTTCGATTGCATTTCCTTGATATCGGCGCCGGCGGCAAAGGCTTTTTCCGAGCCGGTGATCACCGTGGCGCCGATGGCGGCGTCGGCCTCGATGGCGCGCAAGGCGTCGGTCAGTTCGTCCATCAACTGGCCGTTGAGGGCGTTGAGCGCCTTCGGCCGGTTTAAGGTGATGACGGCGACCCCGTCCAGACGCTCGACGATAATGTTTTCATAGTGTTGCATGTGACCCATCTCCAAAATTTTTCTCTGTTCTTAGAGCTCTTACACCACACCCCGGGGCTTTTTTCAACGCTGGCAGGCCGGACAATAGAAGGTCGAGCGGCCGCTTTGCACGATGCGGCGCACCGGCCGTCCGCAGCCGGGCGTCGCGCACGGCTTGCCCTCCCGGTCATAAACACGAAAGGCGTGCTGGAAATAGCCGAGCGTACCATCGGCCTGAACGTAATCATTCAGCGTGGAGCCGCCGGCGGCGATGGCGTCCTTAAGCACCGCCTTGATGGCGTCCGCCAGGCGCGCGGCGCGCGCCGCGCCAATGGTATGGGAGGAGCGTCGCGGCGAGATGCCGGCGCGATAGAGCGCCTCGCTGACATAGATGTTGCCCAGCCCCGCCACCACCCGCTGGTCGAGGAGCGCCGCCTTGATCGGCGTGTGGCGACGCGCCAGCGCCGCCGCCAGAACGTCCGCCGCGAACTCCTCGCTGAGCGGCTCGGGGCCCAGGTCTTTCAGTTCCGCCGTCTGATCGAGCCGGGCGGTCTCGGCCAGGGTCATCAGCCCGAAGCGGCGGGGATCATTGAACACCAGGCGGTCGCCGGCTTCGGTATCGAATACCGCGTGGTCGTGCGGCTCCAAGACGTTGCCGCCGGCGCCGCCGGGCTTGATCACGAAGCTGCCCGACATGCCAAGATGCACCAGGAGCGTCTCGCCGCTGTCGAGCGCCAGGGTCAGATACTTGGCCCGCCGGCCCACGGCCTCCACCCGGCGGCCCTCCAGCCGGGCGACAAAGCCCTGGGGAAACGGTACCCGCAGATCGGCCCGGCGTTGCAGCACGCGGATCAGGCGGCGGCCTTCCAGCACCGGCGCGATGCCGCGGCGCACGGTTTCAACCTCGGGCAATTCGGGCATGGCTGATGCTTTGTCTCCGTCAGAACGGTTCCATATGTTGGCACGATGCTCTATGGTGCCGCTCATGTCCGAGCATAGCGCCGCGCCAGTAACTGACAAGCCGCACGACGACGGGCGAAAGACCGCCTCCTTCGGCTTTCGCGACGTGCCGGCGGCGGAAAAGGCAACCCTGGTGCGCCAGGTGTTTGACAACGTGGCCGACCGCTACGACCTGATGAACGACCTGATGAGTCTGGGCGTGCATCGGCTCTGGAAGACGGCGCTGGTGGATGCGCTGGCGCCCCGGCCGGGGCTATCCCTGCTCGACGTGGCGGGCGGCACCGGCGACATCGCCTTTCGCGTCATCGAGCGGGTGAAAACGCGTTGGCCGGACGCACCCCTCGACATCACCGTATGCGACATCAACCCGGCGATGCTGACGGTGGGGCGCGACCGCGCCATCGACCGCAATTTGATGAATGATATCCGCTGGCTGTGCGGCAATGCCGAGGCGCTGCCGCTGCCCGACGCCAGCGTCGACGCCTACACCATCGCCTTCGGCATCCGCAACGTCACCCATATCGACCGCGCCCTGGCCGAGGCGCGCCGCGTGCTAAAACCCGGCGGCCGCTTCCTGTGCCTGGAATTCTCCCACGTCGTGCTGCCCGGCCTTGATAAGCTCTACGACGCCTATTCCTTCAACGTCATCCCGGCCTTGGGCGAGATGGTCACCGAGGACCGCGAGTCTTACCAGTATCTGGTGGAAAGCATCCGCCGCTTCCCGGCCCAGGCCCGCTTCGCCGAGATGATGACGGCGGCGGGACTGGCGCGCGCCGGTTACCGCAACCTGTCGGGCGGCATCGTGGCGCTGCACAGCGCCTGGCGGCTTTAAAAAGTTCAAGCCATGGCCGGCGCGCTTCGACATTCCTTCCGGCTTCTCGCCATCGCCCGCATCCTGGCGCGCCATGACGCGCTGTTCATTCTCGATCTCTTGGGCCCAAAGCCACGCTCGGCGCAGCTCGCCCTGACGCTGCTGAAGCTGTCGGTGCGGCGACAAAGCAGCGACGCCCGACCGGGCCAGCGGCTGGCGGCGGCGCTGCAGGCCATGGGGCCGACCTTCATCAAGGCTGGGCAGGCGCTGTCCACCCGCCCCGATCTGGTGGGCGAGGAGCTGGCGCTTGATCTAACCGCCTTGCAGGACCGCCTGCCGCCGTTTCCCGGCGCGGCGGCGCGGCAAACCATCGAAGAGCAGCTAGGCAAGCCGATCGCCCAGTTGTTCGCCCGCTTCGAGGACGAGGCGGTGGCCGCCGCCTCCATCGCCCAGGTGCATTTCGCCGAAACCATCGACGGCCAAGCGGTGGCGGTCAAGGTGCTGCGGCCGGGCATCGAGCAGTCCTTTCAGCGCGACCTCGCCTCCTTCCGCTGGGCGGCGGCCAAGCTGGAGCGCTTCGAGCCGGCGCTGCGCCGGCTGCGGCCCACCGCGGTGATCGACGCCTTCGCCCAGACCGTGGCCATGGAGCTTGACCTGCGCTATGAGGGCGCGGCGGCCTCCGAGTTGCGGCAAAACTCCGCCGACGATCCCTATTACAGCGTACCCGCGGTGATCTGGCCGCTCACCGCCCGCCGGGTATTGACCTTGGAGCGGGTCTACGGCATTCCGGTGGGCGACCGCCCGGCGCTCCTCGCCGCCGGCGTTGATCTGCCGGCGTTGGCCGCCCATCTGGTGCAGACCTTCCTGTCTCAGGCGCTGGTCCATGGCTTCTTCCATGGCGACCTCCATCACGGCAATCTGTTCGCCAGCCCTAACGGCCGCCTGATCGCCGTTGATTTCGGCATCATGGGCCGGCTCGATGCGGAAACCCGGCGCACCATGGCCGAAATCCTCTATGGTTTTCTGGAGCGCGATTACGAACGGGTGGCGGACGCCCATTTCCGCGCCGGCTATGTGCCGGCGAGCCAATCCCGGGCCAAGTTCGCCCAGGCCCTGCGCGCCATCGGCGAGCCCATCGCCGATCGGCCCTTGCGCGACATTTCGCTGGGCAATCTGCTGGCCCAGTTGCTCAAGACCACCGAAACCTTCGCCATGCAGACCCAGCCGCAGCTGTTGCTCCTACAAAAGACCATGGTTATGGCGGAAGGAGTGGCCTCCCAGCTCAATCCGGAAATCAACATGTGGGAAGCCTCGCGGCCGGTGATCGAGAAATGGATCAAGGATAACCTTTCGCCCGCCGCCCGCCTGAAGACCTTGGGCGACGCGGCGCTCCATGCCGCCGAACGGCTGCCCGCCGCGCTCGCCAACCTGGATGCGGTGCTGGAGGAGAGTCGCAAGGCCGGCCTTAAGCTTTCTGATGAAACGCTGGCGGCGCTGCGTCCCGCGCCCGCCAACCCCGGACCCTGGCGGCCGATGATCTACGGATTTCTGGGCGGACTCATCGCCACCCTGGCCTTGGCGGCAGCGCTGGTCCGCTAACTTGTTTTAAGTACAGTTTCTTTCCGTGGAAAGGTTGCGATTCCACCTTAAAGCCAGTAGTTTTGTCGAGAGTGGACATATTTGGACATCCCATGACCGAGCAACAGCGCGTACTGCTGATCATCGGCGGCGGCATCGCCGCCTATAAGTGCCTCGAGCTGATTCGCCGGCTGCGCGAGGCCGGGGTTCAGGTGCGGGTCATCCTGACCAAGGGAGGGGCGGAATTTGTCACCCCGCTGTCGGTATCGAGCCTGGCCGGAGATAAGGTCTATGGCGATCTCTTCTCGCTCACCGACGAATCGGAAATGGGCCACATCCGGCTGTCCCGCGAGGCGTCCCTGGTGGTGGTGGCGCCGGCCACCGCCGATCTTATGGCCAAGCTCGCCAATGGGCTGGCCAATGACCTGGCCTCCACCGCGCTTCTCGCCACCGACAAGCCGGTGATCATCGCTCCGGCGATGAACGCCCGCATGTGGCTGCACCCGGCGACCCAGCGCAACGTCGCCACCTTGAAGGCCGACGGCGTGACGGTGATCGAGCCGGGCTCGGGCGCGCTCGCCTGCGGCGAGACCGGGCCGGGGCGCATGGCCGAGCCCGACGCCATCCTGAGCGTGATTCTTGATCGCCTGCAGGCCGCGCCGCGCCCATTGGCCGGGCGGCACGCGCTGGTCACCGCCGGCCCGACCTGGGAAGCCATCGACCCGGTGCGCTATATCGCCAACCGCTCGTCGGGCAAGCAGGGCTATGCCATCGCCGGCGCGCTGGCCCGTCTGGGCGCCCGCACCACCCTGATTTCCGGCCCCACCGCGCTGAACGCCCCCGCCGGGGTGGCCCGAGTGTGCGTTGAATCAGCGCGCGACATGCTAGCGGCGACGGAAGCGGCGCTTCCCGCCGACGTGGCGGTGTGCGTCGCTGCGGTGTCCGACTGGCGGGCGGCCGTTGGCGGCGGGCAGAAGCTGAAAAAGAACGGCGCGCCGCCGTCCGTGGAGCTGATCGAGAATCCCGACATCCTGGCCACGCTCTCTCGCCACAACCGCCGGCGGCCGAAGCTGGTGGTGGGCTTCGCCGCCGAGACCGAGAACGTCGTCGCCTATGCCCAGGACAAGCTGGCCCGCAAGGGCTGCGACTGGATTATCGCCAATGATGTCTGCCACGAGAAGGGCGTCATGGGCGGCGAATGCAATACCGTGCACTTGGTGACGGCCAACGGCGTGGAGGACTGGCCCACCGCCACCAAGGAGGACGTCGCCGCTCGCCTCGCCGAGCGCATCGCCGGCGCGCTGACCGGGGTGGCTTAAAGCATGGATGCGATGGTCACGAGCGGCGTTGCGGTCGCCGTCACCCGCCTGCCCCATGGGGCGGGACTGGACCTGCCGGCATACGAAACGCCGCACGCCGCCGGCATGGATCTGCGGGCGGCGCTGCCGGACGGCGAGGCGATAACGCTCGCTCCCGGCGCGCGGGCGCTCATACCCACCGGCCTCGCCATCGCCTTGCCGCCGGGCTATGAGGCGCAGGTGCGGCCGCGCTCGGGGCTCGCCGCCAAGCACGGCGTCACCGTGCTCAACAGTCCGGGCACGGTGGATGCCGATTATCGCGGCGAGATCAAGGTCATTCTGATCAATCATGGGGGAGAGCCGTTCGCCGTCAGCCGTGGCATGCGCATCGCCCAGATGGTGGTGGCGCCGGTGACCCGGGCGAGCTGGCGCGAAGCAACGGAGTTGCCCGACAGCGCGCGCGGCGGCGGCGGCTTCGGCTCGACGGGGATATGACGCATCAGGCAGGGTTTGAGGGGACATGTTTCGGCTATCAAAGAAAATGATCTATGCTTTGGAAGCAGTGGTGGACATCGCCTACAATGGCCGCGCCGAGCCCGTGCAGTCGAAGGACATCACCCGCCGCCAGGGCATTCCCCAGCGCTATCTGGAGCAGGTCATGCAGCAATTGGTGCGCGCCGGCGTGCTTAAAGGTCTTCGTGGGCCGCGTGGCGGTTATTTCTTGGCCCGCGAACGGCGGCGCATCACGGTGGGCGAGATCATCGACGTGGTGAGCGCGCTGGAAGGCGGATCGGAGCGCAACGAGTACGACTCCCAGTCTGAGCTTGGCAAAAAAGTCATCTGGCCGTTCATCGATGAGATCAACCGCGACATCACGCGGCGCTTGAATGCGGTGACCATCGAGGAGCTGTGCGACGCCGCCGATAATCGCGGCATCCAGATCGAAGCGGCCAACGGCCTCGATTTCAACATTTAACCCCACGCAAGAAAATTCATGAGGTGATCCATGTCGGTAACAACGGAAGGCACCAAAGGACACGGCAAGATTTACGACAGCATCACGGAAACCATCGGCAATACGCCGCTGGTGCGCCTCAACCGCATGACCAAGGGACTGGGCGCGGACGTGGTCGCCAAGCTGGAGTTCTTCAATCCCATCGCCTCGGTCAAGGATCGCATCGGCGTGTCGATGATCGAAGCCCTGGAGAAAGCCGGCAAGATTAAGCCCGACACGCTCATTGTCGAGCCGACCTCAGGCAACACCGGCATTGCGCTCGCCTTCGTCTGCGCCGCCAAGGGCTATAAGCTCATACTCGTCATGCCCGAGAGTATGTCCATCGAGCGGCGCAAGATGCTGGCGCTTCTCGGCGCGCAATTGGAACTGACGCCGGCGGCGCAGGGCATGAAGGGGGCGATTGCGCGGGCCAATGAAATCCTGGCGCAAAATCCCAACGCAGTGATGCCGCAGCAGTTTGATAACCCGGCCAATCCCGCCATTCACCGCATCACCACCGCGGAGGAGATTTGGAACGACACCGACGGCCGCGTCGACGTGGTGATTTCCGGCGTCGGCACCGGCGGCACGCTGACCGGCGTCGGCGAGGTGCTTAAAAAACGCAAACCCTCGGTGCGCATGGTGGCGGTGGAGCCCGAGGACAGCCCGATGCTGTCCAAGGGCCAGGCGGGGCCGCACAAAATCCAGGGCATCGGCGCCGGCTTCGTGCCGTCCATCCTCGACACCAAGCTGATTGACGAAGTGATCACCATCGGCAACGAAACCGCTTTCGCCGTAGCGCGCCAGGTGGCGCGGGAGGAAGGCATTCCGGTGGGCATTTCCTCGGGCGCGGCGGTGGCTGCCGCCTTGGAAGTGGCGAAACGGCCGGAGATGAAAGGCAAGCTCATCGTCGCCATCATTCCCTCATTCGCGGAACGTTACCTGACGACTGCGTTGTTTGAGGGGTTGTGACCGGCAACCCATGGATCTTTCCGACGACGAGCTGGAACGCTACGCCCGTCACATCGTGCTCAAGGATGTTGGCGGCGCTGGCCAGAAAGCGCTTTTATCGGCCCGCGTGCTGGTGATCGGCGCCGGTGGTTTGGGCTCGCCGCTGCTTCTCTATCTTGCCGCCGCCGGCGTCGGCGTCATCGGCATCGTCGATGACGACCGGGTGTCGCTGTCCAACCTGCAGCGCCAGGTGGCGCACGCCACCGCCGCCATCGGCGAACTGAAAACTACGAGCGCGGCGCGCACGCTGGCCGCCATCAATCCCGGCGTTAAGGTCATTGAGCATCCGGTCAAGATCGCCGCGGATAATGCCGATGCGATCATCGCCGATTATGACGTTGTCGCCGAAGGTTCGGACAATTTCGCCACCCGCTTTGCCGTCAACGACGCCTGCGTGCGGCAAAAAAAGATTCTGGTCTCCGCCGCCTTGAGCCAATTCGAGGGGCAATTGGCAACCTTCAAGCCGTTCGCCGGCGACGATCTGCCCTGCTATCGCTGCTTTGTGCCGGAAGCGCCGCCGCAAGTGCAAAATTGCGCCGAGGCCGGCATCCTGGGCGCGGTGGCCGGCGTGATGGGAACGTGGCAGGCGGTGGAAGTGCTGAAAGAGATCATCGGCATTGGCGACAGTCTCGCCGGTCATTTAGTGCTTTACGACGCGCTCTTGGCGCGCACCCGCAAGGTGAAGCTGAAGCGCGATCCCAAGTGCCCGTCGTGCGGGCCTTACAGATAAAGATTATCCTGCCAGTCGCTGAGCACGCGATCGGGCGGGGTGTGGCCATCGACGAATGTCTTGATGTTGATGATCACCTTCTCGCCCATGTCGAGGCGGCCTTCCAGGGTCGCGGACCCCATATGCGGCAGCAGCACCACATTGGGCAACTCCAGAAGTTTGGGATTGATCGCCGGCTCGTGCTCGAAAACGTCGAGGCCGGCGCCGCCGATCTTGCCGTCGCGCAATAGCCGCACCAGCGCATTCTCGTCGATCACCTCGCCGCGCGAGGTGTTGATGATGAAGGCGTGCGGCTTCAAAAGATCGAGCCGCCGGCTGGACAGCAGATGATAGGTGGCCGGGGTGTGCGGGCAGTTGACCGATACGATATCCACCCGGGCCAGCATTTGATCCAGGCTTTCCCAGAACGTCGCTTCCAGCTCCGCCTCGATATCCTCACCGACCCGGCTGCGGTTGTGATAGTGGATGGACAGCCCGAAGGCGCGAGCGCGGCGCGCCACCGCCTGGCCGATGCGGCCCATGCCGATGATGCCCAGCCGCTTGCCCCAAATACGGTTGCCCAGCATGCTGGTGGGCGACCAGCCCTGCCATTTGCCGGCGCGCAACAGGCGTTCGCCCTCGGTCAGGCGGCGCGGCACGGCCAGCATCAGGGCCATGGTCATGTCGGCGGTATCCTCGGTCAGGACGCCGGGGGTATTGGTGATGGTGATGCCGCGCTGGCGGGCCGAGGCTAGGTCGATGTGGTCGATGCCGGTGCCGAAATTGGCAATCAGGCGCAGATTGGGGTTGGTGTGCGACAGGATGCCGGCGGTGATGCGGTCGGTGACCGTCGGCACCAGGATGTCCGCCGTTTTGACCGCCTCAATGAGATCGCGATCGCTGAACGGCTTGTCTTCGACGTTGAGCCGAACGTCAAAGAGCTCCGCCATCCGTGTCTCGATCTGATCGGGAAGCTTTCGCGTCACGATGACGAGAGGCTTCTTCTGGCTCATACCTTCCTCTTTGACTGATACCCTGGACCCCGGACGGCTTTGCTTAAAAAGCGCCCGTTTCTACCACCGTTTTGCGGCTGGCGATACGATCTTAAATCTTGTGTAGCAGAACTGGTTTGGGCTTTCAAATAATGAGATGTCCGGACAAATCTTAATACCTTGTCGCACCCCGTCGCAAGCGGCTTGACCACCCGGCGTCTTGGCCCCTAAACAACACCCTCATGAAACCTTCAAGAATCCCCCCACGCCGCCGCGCCGCCCTGCTCGGCTTGCTGGCGGCCGGCCTGTTGTTGACCCCAGCCGGGGCGGCGGAAAGCGATCCAACGCCCCTGAAGGTCGGAGCCTCGGGGCTGCCGGTGCCGCGTTTCGTCTCCCTGGGCGCCCGCGAGGTCAATATGCGCACCGGCCCCGGCACCCAGTATCCCATCAAGTGGCTCTACGGCCGGCGCGGCCTGCCGGTGCTGGTGGAGGCCGAATACGACATCTGGCGCAAAGTGCGCGATCGCGACGGCGAGGTGGGATGGATACACGGCAGCCTGCTGTCTGGCCGGCGCACCGTGGTCATCGCCGGCGGCCGAGAGGGGGTGCGCACGCTCTATGAATCCCCTCACCCGGCGAGCGTGCCGGTCCTGCGGGCCGAGGACGGGGTGATCGGCGAGCTGGATGGCTGCCGCCTGAGCTGGTGCAAGATCAAAATCGAGGGCAAGAGCGGCTGGCTGACGATGGACGCGCTATGGGGCGTCCTGCCGGCGGACGATAAGCCCGAATAACCGCCTACTTCTGCTGGCGGCGGACCCGGATCACCACGTCCACGCCCACCACCGCCGAGCCTTCGGGCGGGGCGGGCATTTCCGCAAAGCGGACGTTGCTGGCCGGGATGTCGTCGAGCCGGCCTTCATCCTCGAAGAAGAAATGATGATGGTCGCCGACATTGGTGTCGAAGTAGGCGCGGCCGCAGTCGACCACCACCTCCCGCAACAGCCCCATGTCGGTGAACTGATGGAGGGTATTGTAGATGGTGGCCAGCGACACCTTGGCGCCGGTGGCCTGCACTTCCTCATGCAGCGCCTCGGCGGTGATGTGCCGCTCCATGCCGCGATCAAAGAGGAGCCGCGCCAGCGCCAGCCGCTGGCGGGTCGGCCGCAAGCCCACCGAGCGCAGGCGTTCCAATGCCCGGGCATAGGGTTGAGGCTTGATTTGATGCATGTGAGGCTTCATGTCCGCCTGGCTTCCTTGAATTCGCGAATCGCCTACCCGCGATATAACCACCCGATCCACCTCTAAGATGGCTTTACGGTTATTAAAAATCAAGCGCAGCTATAACAGGATGCTTAGTCACCGGTCAGGATGCGGTCCACCAGCTGGCGCACGGTGGGTACGAAGCCGTTGGAATAAAAGGGGTCGGAGGCGAATTTATAGGCGTTGTGCCCGGCAAACATCAGGTTGTGCTCGATATCGCCGCCATGGGCGATCTCCTGCAAGGTCTTTTGGATGCAAAAGCTGCGGGGATCGGCCTTGCGGCCGGTGGAATTGGTCTCGTTATCGGCCCAGTTGGAAAATGAGCACTGGCTTAAGCAGCCCATGCAGGCGACCTGGTCGGCGCGGATTTCCTCGCGCTTCTGAGGGGTAACGAAAATCAGCGTCTGATCTGGGGTCGACAAGGCTTCGGTGTAGCCGTCGCGCATCCAAGCCAGGGCATGCACGCGGTCGGCGTGGGCGACGAAGACCTCGCGCTTGGCCAGTTGCAACGCTTCCGTCAGCTCGCCCACCGGCAAGGGCGCGAACGGAATCTGCCGCTCGCTGCGCGCCACAAGTTCGTCCAGGAAAGCGTTCTTGACCGCCGAGGAGTAAAACCCGGTGGGGCTGAAGCGGTGCAGCAACACATCGCCTTCCTTCAAGGTCAGAAGCTTCTGCTTCCAGGCCTCCGGAATGGGACTTTCCTTGGTCAGCAGCGGCCGAGTGCCATACTGGAAGGCGATCGGCCCCAACTCGGAGTTGTCGATCCAGTTGGCCCAGTCGCGCAAATACCACACCCCGCCGGCCATGATGATCGGCGTCTCGCCGAGGCCGAACTCACGCATCTGCTGACGCAACGCCAGCACCCGGGGATAGGGATCTTCCGGCTTGGTCGGATCTTCGGAATTCGATAGGCCGTTATGGCCGCCGGCCAGCCATGGGTCCTCGTAGACCACGCTCCCCAACCACTCGGCGTATTTGCGGTAGGCGCGTTTCCACAGCGCATTAAAGGCGCGGGCCGAGGATACGATGGGGTGGTAGTGGACCTTGAACTCGGCGGCGATTTCGGACAGGCGATACGGCATGCCGGCGCCGCAGGTAACGCCGTGCACCAAGCCCTTGGTCTTCTCCAGAACGGCGCGCAGCACCCGCTCGGCACCGCCCATCTCCCACAGCACGTTAATATGGAGGCGGCCCTGACCACTGGCGATTTCATAGGCTTTCTTGATCTGGGCGATGCCGCCTTCGATGCCGTACTTGACCAGTTCCTCGTGCCGGTCGCGGCGGGTGGCGCCGCGATAAACCTGCGGGATGATGTTGCCAAAGGCGTCGAAAGCGTCGGCGTTGACGCAGGATACCGTACCGACCCCGCCGGCCGCCGCCCAGGCCCCAGAGGAAACGCCGGTGGTCACCGAGACGCCCTTGCCGCCTTCAACGAGCGGCAGCACCTCGCGACCAGAAATCAACAACGGTTTCAATGCCTTCATCAACTCAATCCTTACCAAACCAGCAACAAAGGCGCCGGAGGATACCCCCAGCGCCCTTGGAACAGTATACAGTTGAAAGCCGGATACGCCAATGCGTTACCGCTCAGGCGTCGGCCTCTTCCTTGGCGCGGGACTTGTCGGCCGGCTCGATGGTCTCGCCGGTCTCCTGATTGACCACCTTCATGCTCAGCCGCACCTTGCCGCGCTCGTCGACGCCCAGCACCTTGACCTTGACCGCATCGCCTTCGTTGACCACGTCGGTCACCTTGGCCACCCGGCGCGGCGCCAGTTCGGAGATGTGCACCAAGCCATCGCGACTGCCGAGGAAATTGACGAAGGCGCCGAAGTCGACGACCTTGACTACCTTGCCGTCATAGACCACCCCGACTTCGGGCTCGGCGACGATGCCTTGAATCCACTTCACCGCCTGCTTGATGGCGTCGAGGTTGGCGGACGCCACCTTGATGGTGCCATCGTCCTCGATGTCGACCTTGGCGCCGGTAACCTCGCAGATTTCGCGGATCACCTTGCCGCCGGTGCCGATCACTTCGCGAATCTTGTCGCGGTTGATCTTGAAGGTCTCGATGCGCGGCGCGTGCACGCTCATTTCCTCGCGCGCGCCGGACAGCGCCTTGTCCATTTCGCCGAGGATGTGCATGCGCCCGCCGTTGGCCTGGGCCAACGCCTTTTTCATGATCTCCTCGGTGATGCCGGCGATCTTGATGTCCATCTGCAAGGCGGTGACGCCCTTGGCGGTGCCGGCGACCTTGAAGTCCATATCGCCCAAATGATCCTCATCGCCGAGAATGTCGGACAGCACCGCATAGCGATCGCCTTCCAGAATGAGCCCCATGGCGATGCCCGACACCGGATGCGTAAGCGGTACGCCAGCATCCATCATCGACAAGGACGCGCCGCACACCGAAGCCATGGAGGACGAGCCGTTGGACTCGGTGATTTCCGACACCACGCGGATGGTGTAGGGAAAGGCTTCCTTGTCCGGCAGCACCGCCTGAACTGCCCGCCACGCCAGCTTGCCATGGCCCACTTCGCGCCGCCCGGTAAAGCCAACGCGGCCTACCTCGTTCACCGAATAGGGCGGGAAGTTGTAGTGCAGAAGGAAGCGCTCGCGGTATTCGCCTTCCAGCGCGTCGATGATCTGCTCATCGTCGCCGGTGCCGAGCGTGGTGACCACCAGCGCCTGCGTTTCGCCGCGGGTGAACAGCGCCGAGCCGTGCGAGCGCGGCAGCACCCCCACTTCGGCGACGATCGGCCGCACGGTGACGAGATCGCGGCCATCGATGCGCCGGCCAGTGTCGAGAATATCGTTGCGGACGATATCCTTCTCCAGCTTCTTCAGCAGATCGCCGATAAGGATAGGATCATGGCCCGCCTCATCGATGAGCGCGGTTTTGACGCGAGATTTCGCTTCGTCGATCTTGGCGACGCGAATCTGCTTGCGGGTTTCCTTGTACGCGGCGCGCAGGTCGGATTCCGCCAGATCGGCGATGGCCTTCTTGATAGCGGATACATCGGCGGCCGGCGGCAGATCCCAGGGATCCTTGGCGGCGGCGCCGGCGAGTTCGATAATGGCGTCGATCACCGGCGCCATCGCTTGATGACCAAACATCACCGCGCCGAGCATGACCTCTTCGGAGAGCTCCTTGGCTTCCGATTCGACCATCAGCACGGCGTCGCGGGTGCCGGCGACCACCAGCTCCAGCTCGCTGGTCTCCAGCTGATCCTTGGTGGGGTTCAAGATGTACGCGCCATCCTTGTATCCGACCTTGGCGGCGCCGATGGGACCGAAGAAGGGGATGCCCGACAGAGTCAGCGCAGCGCTCGCCCCAATCATGGCGACGACGTCGGCGTCGTTCTCGATGTCGTGACTCAACACTGTGCACGTGACCTGGGTCTCATTGCGGAAATCATCGGCGAACAGCGGCCGGATCGGCCGGTCGATGAGACGGGAAACCAGGGTTTCCTTTTCGCTCGGGCGGCCTTCGCGCTTGAAGAAACCGCCGGGAATCTTGCCGGCGGCATAAGCGCGCTCGATGTAGTTGACGGTGAGCGGGAAAAAATCGATCCCGGCTTTTGGTTGCTTGGCGGCAACGGCGACGCACAACACGGTGGTGCCGCCATACGTGGCGAGAACCGCGCCGTCTGCCTGGCGGGCGATATGCCCGGTTTCCAGGACCAGCTTGCGGCCGCCCCAATCTAATTCCTTGCGATAGATTTCAAACATGCTTCTTTCCTATACGAACCTGCCGCGACGGCAGCGCCGATCAGCGGTCCAGGCGTGAGCAAACCGGTTGCATCGGCGGCAAGTCGTGTCCTTGTCCGCCTCGATGCAACGCTCACGCGCGCCACCGCTACTTGCGCAGCCCAAGTCGCTCGATGAGTTGAGCATAGCGTCTTTCGTCGCCGCTCTTTAAATAGTCAAGGAGACGACGGCGCTGATTGACGAGCTTGAGAAGCCCGCGGCGCGAATGGTTGTCCTTGACGTGGGTTTTGAAGTGATCGGTGAGATTGTTGATCCGTTCAGTCAGGATCGCCACCTGCACTTCGGGTGAGCCCGTATCGCCGGGCTTGGTTGCGAATTCATTGATCAGTGACTGCTTCCGCTCAGCAGCTATCGACATCGGTTGCTCCTTCAAACCGTTTAGATGTTGAACACACGCAGGGGCCGCAACAAGCCGCCGTCCACTTCGCCCAAAGCAATAAGAGCATCGCCCGAGCGAACCTGGACGATGCCCTGCTTTCGGCTAGGGACGCGGAGCGGCTGCCCCGCCTTGAGGCGTTCCGCCTCACCGCCGGTAATGGCCAGGGCCGGGATGTCGTCCAGCGCGGTCTTTACCGGAAGTAGTACGCTATCAAGCGGCGCACTATGGACCAAATCGGCGAGCCGATCCAGAGAAATCGCCGCCTCGGACCGAAACGGCCCGACCCGGGTGCGTCGAAGCGCCGCCACGTGGCCTACCGTGCCCAGGGCCCGCGCCAAGTCGCGGGCCAGCGCGCGCACATAGGTGCCCTTGCCGCAAACCACTTGAAAAGTCATGTGATTTGCGTCGTCCAAAGCCCCCTTGGCCGGGGCAAAGGCGCGCACGGTGACGGTGCGGGGGTGGAGCGCCACCTCGTCCCCCCGGCGGGCGATGTCATAGGCCCGCTCGCCGGCTACTTTAAGGGCGGAGAAGGCCGGCGGCAGCTGGGAGATTTCCCCGATGAACGCGGGAAGAGCGGCCGCCACCTCGGCCCGGCTGGGGCGCTTATCGGAAGCGGCTACCACCGCCCCCTCGGCGTCATCGGTATCCCGCTCCTCGCCCCAGCGGATGGTGAATTCGTATTCCTTCTCGCCATCCATGACATAGGCGACGGTCTTGGTGGCTTCGCCGAGCGCGATGGGCAGCACCCCAGTGGCCAGAGGGTCGAGGGTGCCGCCATGGCCCACTTTCTGGGCGTCAAGCAAGCGGCGCACCGCGCCCACCGCCTGAGTCGAGGTCATGCCGGCCGGCTTATCGAGGTTGAGCCAGCCGGAGATCGGCCGGCCGCGATTGCGTCTTGCCAAGGCGATGGTCCCTATTCTTCGTCCGGCGGCGTTTGTTCGTGCTCAAGATCGCGGGCGACCCGGGGGTCGCGCAACAGCTTTTCGATGCGATCGGCGGTGTCAAACGACGGATCGAGGCGGAAGATGAACTTGGGAAAAAACTTCATCCTGACCCGTTGCGCCGCGTGGCTGCTCAAATAGCCGGCAGAGCGGGCCAGCCCGTCGAGCACCTCGTCAGTATCCTTGCCGCCCAACGGCATGATGTAGACCGTGGCGTGGCGCAGGTCGGCGCTGGGGCGCACCTCGGTCACCGTGACCGACGCCCCTTCCAGCGCCGGATCGCGCAGATCGCCGCGCATCAAAATGTCGGATAGGGCGTGGCGCAACGCCTCGCCCACCCGCAACAACCTGTGGCTTTGCCCGGCGCGCATCGCAAGCCCCCTTTCGTTGCTGGATTCATCGCTTAACCGTTAGAGCGTGCGCGTGACTTCTTCGACGGTGTAGACCTCGACCACGTCGCCGGCCTTCATGTCGGTGTAGTTCTTAAACGCGATGCCGCACTCGGTGCCGGCCTTGACTTCCGCAACTTCGTCCTTGAAGCGGCGCAGCGATGACAATTCGCCGTCGAACACCACCACGTTGTCGCGCAACAGTCGCGCCTTGGCGTTGGCGCGCATGACGCCATCGGTGACCAGACAGCCGGCGGCGCGGCCGGCCTTGCCGGCGGAGAACACCTGCAACACTTCGGCGGTGCCGAGAATGGTTTCCCGGCGCTCCGGCGTGAGCAGACCCGACAGGGCCTTCTTCACATCGTCGACGAGATCGTAAATCACCGAGTAGTAGCGGATCTCGACGCCATCGTGCTCCGCCAATTCTCGCGCCTGTTTGCTGGCGCGCACGTTGAACGCCATGATCGGCGCGTGCGAGGCTTGCGCCAACGTCACGTCGCTTTCGGTGATGGCGCCCACCGCGCCGTGGATGAGGCGCGCTTCCACTTCGTCGGTGCCGAGCTTGTCGAGGGCGGCGGCGATGGCTTCCACCGAGCCTTGGGCATCGGCCTTGATCACGATCGGCAGGAACTTCACTTCGCCCGCCTTCAAGCGGTCGAACATGGTCTCCAGCGTTGCCGGCCGGCCGATGGCGTGACGGCGCGCGCTGCGCTGACGGCCGCGGAAATCGGCAATCTCCCGCGCCCGCGCCTCGTTCTCGACAACGATGAAGTCATCGCCGGCGCCGGGCGTGCCGTTAAGCCCTAAGATTTCCACCGGCTGCGCCGGCGCGGCGGCGTCCACGCGCTGACCGCGATCGTCCATCAAGGCGCGCACCCGGCCCCATTCCGAACCGGCCACCAGCACGTCGCCGACTTTCAAGGTGCCGCGACGGATGAGCACGGTGGCCACTGGGCCGCGTCCTTTGTCGAGTTTCGCTTCCACCACCACGCCTTCGGCGGCGCGATTGGGATTGGCTTTCAGTTCGAGGATTTCCGATTGCAGGAGGATTGCTTCCTCCAGCTTATCAAGGTTGGTCTTCTTGATCGCTGAGACTTCGACATCCAGAATGTCGCCGCCCATGTCCTCCACCACCACGCCATGCTGGAGGAGCTCCTGACGCACCCGGTTCGGGTTAGCGCCCGGCTTATCGACCTTGTTGATGGCGACGATGATGGGCACCTCGGCGGCGCGGGCGTGATTGATCGCCTCCACGGTCTGCGGCATGACGCCGTCATCGGCGGCCACCACCAAGACCACGATGTCGGTGACTTTCGCGCCGCGCGAGCGCATGGCGGTGAACGCTTCGTGGCCCGGGGTGTCGAGGAAGGTGATCTTGGCGCCCGACTTCATCTGCACTTGATAGGCGCCGATGTGTTGGGTGATGCCGCCCGCTTCGCCGGCCGCCACGTCGGTGGTGCGCAGCGCGTCGAGGAGCGACGTCTTGCCGTGGTCGACGTGACCCATGACGGTAACGATGGGCGGTCGCGGCCGCAGATCCTCCGCGCGGTCGGCTTCGCCTTCAAGACCAATCTCCACGTCCGCCTCGCTCACCCGTTTCATCTTATGGCCGAATTCATTGACCAGGAGTTCGGCGGTATCGGCGTCGAGCACGTCATTGATGGTGGCCATGACGCCCATTTTCATCAGCGCGCGGATGACGTCCACCGAACGTTCCGCCATGCGGTTGGCCAGTTCCTGAACGGTGATGGCTTCCGGAATGATGACGTCGCGCACCACTTTTTGCGGCGGCTGAGAGTCATTACGCAGATGGCGCTTTTCCTTCTCGCGGGCGCGGCGCAAGGCGGCCAGGCTGCGCGGCCGCGGTCCTTCCTCGTCATCGGTCAAGGCCTTGGTGACCGTCAGCTTCGGCGCGCGGCGCTTTTCCTCGCCCTTGCGGACCGGCGTCGGCCGATGCACCGCCACTTTGCCGGGCCGTCGAAAGGCCGTTTCCTCGACTTCTTCTTCCTCCAACTCGCCCAAGGCAGGGCGGCGGCTTTCCAACTTCTGCTTGGCCTGGACGCCGGCCTGTCGGGCCTCGTCCTCGCGCTTCTTCGATTCTTCCTCTTGTTTGCGGCGTTCTTCCTCGCCGCGCCGACGGTCTTCCTCCTCGGCCTTGCGCTTGGCGTCCTCCTCGCGGCGGCGGCGCGCTTCCTGGGCGGCGCGGTCCTCGGAATCGCGGCGCGCCTGCTCCTCGGCGAAGCGGCGGGCGATTTCCTCTTCGTGGCGACGCATCTCCTCTTCGGCGTGCTTGGCGCCTTCCAGCGCCCGCAGGCGGGCCACCCGCTCTTCCTCGGTCAAGCTGCGGGCGGGTTCTTCGCTGACCGGCTCGGGCGCAGCCTTTTCCACCCGCTTCGGCTTCAACAGGGAAGGATCAAAGGTCTGGACCGGGGGCTCCTGCCGGCCAGCCGGCGTCGGCGTACCGGGACGGCCAACCACCGCCCGCTTGCGCTTGTGCTCGACGATGACCGTGGGCTTGCCGCGGCCGCCGGACGCAAACCCGCTGCGCAAGGGAGCGCCTTCCAGCGGCCGCTTCAATTGCAGCGTCCGTCGGCCCTCGCTGGTCTTGGTGTCGTCCTGGCTATCGGTATCACTCATTCCTACTTGCCTTTAGTGCTGATGGGCGACGCGGTTTATGGCCGCCTGCCGCCCGTTTCCTCCCGGTTGTCGTCGTCTGCTCGCTGGGCCTTGCCGCCTGGTAAGCGGCCAGCCGGCGCGATACGGCGACGAAACGCGCCCCGACCCCTTCCGGGACCAGGGCAGCATGTACCACATTTTCCCGTCCCAACGCCAAACTCAATTGCTCGCGGTCGAAAAGATCGACCACCTGGCGGTCGCGACGGACCAGCTTGCGCCGGCCGTCCAAGCTGCCGTCGGCGGCGAAAACCAACAGCGCATCGGGGCGCTCCGCCAGCACCGCCTTGGCCTTTTCAAAGCCGGTGGACACCAGCCCCGCCCGCTTGGCCAGGCCAAGGAGGCCAAGGGCGTTCTTTGTTAGCAGATCGCCGACCTGTTGGCCAAGACGCTCATCCGCCGTGACCGGCCCGGTGATGCCGGCGCGGGCGGCGGCGGCTTGAAACAGCTTTTTCTTGACTGCCGTATCGACGGCGTCACGCCGTAGGGTCACCCAAAAACCGCGCCCCGGCAGCTTGCCGGCAAGATCGGGCGTCACCGCGCCATCGGGGGCAATAACGAATCGCAACAGCCCATCGGCGGGACCGCTTTCGCCGGTCACCAGGCAGCGTCGTTCGCGCTCTGCCTCCTGGGGTTTGGCCACGCCGGGTGCATCCTTCTTCGGCTCGTAAACGGTTAACCGGCCGCGTCGCCGGTCGCCGCTTCCTCGTCGGCAAACCAATGGGCGCGGGCAGCCATGATGATGGCGTTGGCCTCCTCCTCGCTTAAGCCGAAGTCGCGTAAGATGCCGTCTTCAGCGCCAACGAGCTCGTCGCTGGCCAGATCGCCCAGGTCATCGATGGTCTTGACGCCCGCCTCGCCCAAGGCGACCAGCATCTGCGGCGTCAAGCCCTCGATGGCGGCCAAGTCATCGGACACGCCAAGGGCGACGCGCTTTTCCTCGGCTTCCGCCGTTTGCGCCGCCAAGGCCTCGCGGGCGCGCGATTGCAGCACGTCCACCAGCTCCGCGTCAAAGCCCTCGATGCTGGCGAACTCGCCGGCGTCGACGTAGGCCACGTCCTCCAGATCGGCGAAGCCTTCGGCGACCAGGAGTTGGGCCAAGGTTTCGTCAACGTCGAGCGCGGCGACGAACTGCGCCGTGCGTTGCTTGAATTCTTCCTGGCGGCGCTGCGATTCGTCAGCCTCGGTCAGGATGTCGATGATCCAGCCGGTAAGCTGCGAGGCGAGCCGCACGTTCTGGCCGCGCCGGCCGATGGCGAGGCTCAACTGATCGTCGGGCACCACCACCTCAATGCGCCGGCTGTCCTCGTCCATCACCACCTTGACCACATCCGCCGGCGCCAGCGCGCTGACGACGAAGGTGGCGGGATCGGGCGACCACGGGATGATATCGATCTTCTCGCCCTGCAGTTCGCCGACCACCGCCTGCACGCGGCTGCCGCGCATGCCGACGCAGGCGCCCACCGGATCGATGCTGTGGTCGTTGGACATGACGGCGATCTTGGCGCGGCTGCCGGGATCGCGGGCCACCGCCTTGATTTCGATGATGCCGTCGTAAATTTCCGGCACTTCCTGCATGAAAAGCTTGGCCATGAATTCCGGCCGGGTGCGCGACAGCAGAATCTGCGGGCCGCGCTGCTCGCGGCGTACTTCATAGATGAAGGCGCGCACGCGGTCGCCGTTGCGGAAATGCTCGCGCGGGATCAACTGGTCGCGGCGGATGATGGCTTCGGCGCGGCCGATGTCGATGATGACGTTGCCGTATTCGACCCGTTTCACCACGCCGGAGATGATGTCGCCGACGCGATCCTTGAATTCGTTGTACTGGCGTTCGCGCTCGGCGTCGCGCACCTTCTGCACGATCACCTGCTTGGCGGTCTGCGCCGCGACGCGGCCAAAATCGAGCGGCGGCAGACTGTCGGCGAGAAAATCGCCGATCTTGGCGTCGGCCTTGCGCGCCTGCGCTTCGGCGAGATCGATCTGGGTGGCGGGATTTTCCACCGTCTCGACCACTTCGAGAATGCGAAACAGGCGAATTTCGCCGGTCTTGCGGTCGATCTGGGCCTGGATTTCGTTCTCGGCGCCATAGCGCGAGCGCGCCGCCTTCTGAATGGCTTCCTCCATGGCGCCCAAGACCACGTCCTTGTCGATGGTCTTCTCGCGCGCCACCGCATCGGCGATTTGCAAAAGCTCAAGCCGATTTGCGCTCACAGCCACTGCCATCTTCAAAACTCCATATCCTGCATATGAAATCTAAAATCCTGTCTTATTCACCCGCCGCGCTTGGCCGCCGCCAGCGCCTCGCTCGCGGCAAGCTTCGCCTTGGCGATGCTATCCAGGGCGAACGCCATGCGCTCGCCCTCGACGTCGACGAGCACCGCCTCGCCGGATAAGCCCAACAGCCTGCCCTTGAACCGGCGACGGCCCGCCACCGGCTCGGTCGTTTCCAACCTGACTTGTTGTCCGGCAAAACGCTCAAAGTCGCCGCGGCGCACCAATGGCCGATCGATCCCCGGCGAGCTGACCTCCAGCACATAAGCGCCGTGGATCGGGTCGACCGCGTCGAGCCGCTCCGAAAGCGCCCGATTGAGCTTAGCGCAGTCATCCACCGACATGCCGCCGCCCGGCCGCTCCGCCAGCACCTGCACGGTCAAGCCTCGGCTCCGCCCCGGCGCCTTCATGACCGACACGCGCACAAGCTCGAACCCCTCCGCCTCCACCCAAGGCGCGATCAGGTCTGCCAGCGGCTCTTTGTCAATCGCCACGATGTCTCCCCGCCGCCGTGCGGCCCCGTCCGAGCCTCATCGGAACCGGCGCACCGCGATTTTTGCGGGTCGACCCAATAAAAAAGTGGGCCAATGACCCACTTCCGATAAGGCTCGTGATCTACACGTCGGAGTCGACTGGCGGTAATATAGTGATGCGGCGCACCACTGCAAGCGTTTCCTACTATACCACCCCTACGGTCCTTTTACATAGCCCTCACGGCCGGCGGCGAAAGGACAGGTAGACGGCGCGGCCGCCGGCGGCCAGCGCCTTTTGCTCGTAGCGGGTGGCGACCCAGCCGATGGGCGGCCGCCGCCAATCCTCGGGCCCCTCGGCGGTCCACAAGAAAGCGCCATGGCTTAAGACTTCGCGCAAGGTCCAAGCGCAATAGTCCCTATGATCGGTGGCGAACAGGAACTCGCCGCCGGGGCGTAAGGCGCGGGCCATCTGGTCTAAGTTCTCCCGGTTGACGAAGCGGCGCTTGTGGTGGCGGAGCTTGGGCCAGGGATCGGGATAAAGGAGGAACAGGCGGTCCACCGAGGCATCGGCCAGCCGGGGCAGCAGCCGGCGCGCGTCCTCGTCGAAAATACGAATGTTTTTCAAGCTCTTGGCGTCAATTTCCTGGAGCAAGCCGGCGACCCCGTTCAAGAACGGCTCGCAGCCGATGAAATTGACTTGCGGGTGGGCCATGGCCTGGGCCGCCAGGTGCTCGCCGCGGCCGAAGCCGATCTCCAGCCACAGCGGCCGTGACGGCTCGGGAAAGACCGCGCTCAGATCGAGGGGGCCGACATCAGGCAGGGTCAGGCGGATCTTGGGCAACAGGTCATCCACCAGCATCTGCGACCAGGCGCGCAAGGGATGCCCCTTGCGCCGGCCATAGAAGCGATGGTCGCTAGCCTGCCCGGTCATGAAGAGAGGTTTTTAAAGCGCGGCGCGCAGGGCGTCCACCAGATCGGTCTTTTCCCAGCTAAAACCGCCGTCGCTGTCGGGCTCGCGGCCGAAGTGGCCATAAGCGGAGGTGCGGGCGTAAATCGGCCGGTTGAGCGCCAGACGCTCGCGAATGCCGCGCGGCCGAAGATCAAACAGCTCGGGCAGCACCTGTTCCAGCTTGTCCTCGCCCACCGCGCCGGTGCCGTGAAGGTCGACATAGAACGACAGCGGATGAGAGACGCCGATGGCGTAGGAGATTTGAATGGTGCAGCGCTCGGCCAGGCCGGCGGCAACGACGTTTTTCGCCAAATAGCGCGCCGCATAGGCCGCCGAGCGGTCGACCTTGGTCGGATCCTTGCCGGAAAACGCGCCACCGCCATGGGGGGCCGCGCCGCCGTAGGTATCAACGATGATCTTGCGTCCGGTGAGGCCGGCGTCGCCGTCGGGGCCGCCGATGACGAACTTGCCGGTGGGGTTGATGTAGATGTCCTCCAGCCCCGGCATCCAGCCCTTGGGCAGCGCGGCTTCCACATAGGGCAGCACCAGTTTTTTGACCTGATCTTGGCTGAGCGCCTCATCATGCTGGGTGGAGACGACGATCTTAGTGGCCTTGACCGGCTTACCGTTCTCATAAGCCAAGGTGACTTGGCTTTTGGCGTCGGGGCCCAGCTCCTTCACCCCGCCGTGGCGGGCGTCAGCCAGGGTTTTCAGGATGCGGTGGGCAAAGGTTAAGGGGGCCGGCATCAGGACGTCGGTTTCGCGGCAGGCGTAGCCGAACATGATGCCCTGGTCGCCCGCGCCTTCGTCCTTGTTGCCGGCGGCGTCGACGCCCTGGGCGATGTCGGAGGATTGGCCGTGGACATAAACCTGGACCTCCAGATTCCGCCAATGGAAGCCCGACTGCTCATAGCCGATGTCGCGCACGGCGCGGCGCACGATCTCTTCCATGGTGGTCTGATCCACCGCCGCCTGCGAGCGCACTTCCCCGGCCAGCACCACGCGGTTGGTGGTGGTCAGGGTCTCCAGCGCCACCCGGGACACCGGGTCTTGCCGCAGATAGGCATCGAGGATTTCGTCGGAAATACGGTCGGCGACCTTGTCGGGATGGCCTTCGGAAACCGATTCGCTGGTGAACAGATAATTTTGCCGTGCCACGCGCCACTTCTCCTTAGTTGGGCGGACAGGGGGCAGACTGGCCGCCGGGTCGATCCCACTTACCGCCACGGGCGGCAAAACACAAGAATAAAGATGATCTTATATAAAGATTTCTTTATATTTAACGTATAAGTATCGGGGCGCTGCGTTTCAGGTTTGAGCCGTTCGGGGCGAGCCCTGCGACGCCGCCTGCGGCGTCACGCAGGACAGTCCTGTCGAACCATGAACGGCTTAAACTCTAGGCGCCAGCGACGCCCTTTACTCTTTTTTTTCATTTCCCCTCTAGGGTCCAATCAGGGGCAATCGGCTGCCGCGCGCGCCAGGGCGGCGGCCGGATAACCACGATCTTTCGTGGCTGGATACTAAGGTGGCGGGCAGTTTGATGGGAGACTCAGGCAACAAGCCGAAAATTCCTTTAAAGACCAAATTCAAGGTCTGGTGGGAGGGATACGACATCCATGATGTCGAGGCGCGGCTGCGCGCCCTGGAGCCCAAGGACCCGCCGCGCCCGGTAAAAGCGCCGCCGCCGCCGCCCAAGCCCATCGATCCCAACCTGCCGGTGGAGCCGTGGGACAGCCGGCGGATCGACATTGCCCAGTATATCTGGGGCGAAGGCTATTGCGGACCAGGCGGTCCGGAATATGTGGTTACCCTGTCGAAGCTGCTCGCCTTATCGCCGGAAATGAGCGCGCTGGTCATCGGCGCCGGGCTGGGCGGTCCCTGCCGGGTGCTGGCCCAGGAGTTCGGCGTGTGGATCACCGGGGTCGAGGAATCCAAACAACTGGCGGAGGCCGGCATGGAGCTGTCGGTCATGGCCGGGCTCGCCAAGAAGGCGATCATTAAGCATTACGATCCCAAGCATCCGGACGCCTTTGAGCGCAACTTCGACCGCGCCTTTTCCAAGGAAGGCCTGCACACCGTTGAGGACAAGCTGGCGCTGGTGCGTCAGGTGCAAAAAAAGCTGAAAAATGACGGCCTGTTCCTCATTACCGATTACTTCCTCGGCCGTGACAGCGCCGTCAACAGCGATGCCTACAAGGAATGGAAGGATAAAGAGCCGGCCCGGCCCTATCTGGTCACCGCCGAGGAGATGGTCGACATTTTTGGCAATTCCGGCTTTACGGTGCGCGTCAATGAGGACATTTCGGAACATTATCAAACCATGATCGCCCACGCCTGGTCGGAGGCCGACCAAGTTGTTGCCAAGCTCTTAAGTCAGGGCGAGGAAGGCCGCCAACTGGTGGAGGTCTTGATGCGCGAGGCGGAGTTGTGGTCCCGGCGCTCCAAGATGCTGGCTGAAGGCTTGTTGCAAATGCGCCGCTTTCTGGCAGTCAGAAAGGCTACCAAAACCATGTCGGATTGGTGACCTTAAAGAAGCTAGTGTCGTGGTTTCCAAAGTTGGCGCAATCAGTTATATCCGCACCGTAGCAACCTTCGAAAACCAAAACGACACTAGGATTCAATAGATTGCTAGTGTCCTGTTGATTTTCAAAATTCGCCTGTATGCTGATATAGAGGTAGGACGAATTTTGAAAATCAGGACACTAGCGACGGCGCGCCGACAATGATACAAGCGCCGCATGCCAGAGCTCAGCCAAATCCGCAACTTCGCCATCATCGCCCACATCGACCACGGCAAGTCGACGCTTGCCGATCGCCTCATTCAGCACTGCGGCGGCCTATCTGAGCGTGAGATGCGCGAACAGGTGCTGGATTCCATGGATATCGAGCGCGAGCGCGGCATCACCATCAAGGCCCAGACGGTGCGCCTCAACTATCAGGCCACGGACGGCAAGACCTACATCCTCAACCTGATGGATACGCCGGGCCATGTGGACTTCGCCTATGAGGTCAGCCGGTCCTTGGCCGCCTGCGAAGGCTCGCTCCTGGTGGTCGACGCCAGCCAAGGGGTGGAGGCGCAGACGCTCGCCAACGTCTATCAGGCGATCGAGAACAATCACGAGATTGTGCCGGTCTTGAACAAGATCGACCTGCCGGCGGCGGAGCCCGAACGGGTGCGCCAGCAGATCGAGGATGTGATCGGCCTTGACGCCTCGAATGCGGTGCCGATCTCGGCCAAGACCGGGCTTGGCGTGCGCGACGTGCTGGAAGCCCTGGTAACCCGCCTGCCGCCGCCCAAGGGCGACATCAACGCGCCCTTAAAGGCCCTCCTCGTCGATAGCTGGTATGACCCCTATCTCGGCGTCGTCGTGCTGGTGCGCATCGTCGACGGGCGGCTCAAAAAGGGCATGAAGATCCGCATGATGGCGGCAGGCAGCACCCATACCGTGGAGCGGGTCGGCGTCTTTACGCCTAAGCACGTCATTGTCGACGAGCTAGGCCCCGGCGAGATGGGCTTCCTGACCGCCGCCATCAAGGAAGTGGCGCAGACCAAGGTCGGCGACACCCTGACCGAGGAAGGGCGGCTGGCATCCGCGCCGCTGCCCGGCTTCAAGCCGGTGCAGCCGGTGGTATTCTGCGGCCTGTTTCCGGCCGACGCCGCCCAGTTCGAGCATTTGCGGGAAAGCCTGCACAAATTGCGCTTGAACGACGCCAGTTTCGAGTTCGAGCCGGAAAGCTCGGCGGCGCTGGGCTTCGGCTTCCGCTGCGGCTTTTTGGGCATGCTGCACCTGGAGATCATTCAGGAGCGGCTGCATCGCGAATTCGACCTTGACCTCATTACCACCGCGCCCAGCGTTATTTACCGCGTGCATCTGACCAACGGCGAGATGCGCGAGCTTCATAATCCCGCCGACATGCCCGATCCGGTGAAGATTGAAAGGATCGAGGAACCGTGGATCAAGGCCACCATCTTCGTCCCCGACGAGCATTTGGGCTCGGTCTTGAAGCTCTGTGAGGATAAGCGCGGCGAGCAGGTGGAGCTGACCTACGCCGGCAGCCGCGCCATGCTGGTCTACCGCCTGCCCTTGAACGAGGTGGTCTACGATTTCTATGACCGCTTGAAATCGGTCAGCCGCGGCTATGCCAGCTTCGATTATCAGATGGACGGCTACCGCGACGGCGACCTGGTTAAAATGTCGATCCTGGTCAACGGCGAGCCGGTGGATGCCTTGTCCACCATGGTGCATAAGAGCCGCGCCGAATCTCGTGGCCGGGCGCTGTGCGAGCGGCTGAAGGACTTAATCCCCCGCCACCTCTTTAAAATTCCCATCCAGGCGGCGATCGGCGGCCGGGTGGTGGCGCGGGAGACCATTTCGGCGCTCAGAAAAGACGTCACCGCCAAGTGCTATGGCGGCGACATCACCCGCAAGCGCAAGCTCCTGGAAAAGCAGAAGGAAGGCAAGAAGCGGATGCGCACCTACGGCAAGGTGGAAATCCCCCATGACGCCTTCATCGCCGCCCTCAAAGTGGATGGCGGCTAGGCTGCCGCTGCCAGGGATATATGCCGGCGCCCAGCGCGGCCAGCGACAGCCACAGCGGCGCCGCCAACACCGTGGTCAATCCAGGCTGCCAAATTTTCGCGGAAACCTTGGTGATGATAAACGTCTCGGCCTGCCCATAGGTGGCGGGCGAGAGGCTCCGCCACACGTCGCCCAGGTTCAGCGAGACATGGTGGCCGCTGTCGCCAAACGCCCAGATTTCCGAGGCTAGCACGGCAATGGCAAAGCAGAATGCCGTCCAGGCCAGGGTCTTTCGCACCATCGCGTCGTCCTTTGCAGGCCCCCGCCCCTCCGGTGTCGGCAGTATAGCCCTGACGCTTGAAATCCGCCATCCGTGTCGCGGCGGAGCGTACTTCTTGCCTCCCTCATTTCTATGAGTATAGTGCCGTTGGTTTTGCCCTCAGGGGCATGACAATGCATAGCGGAGGGGTGGCCGAGTGGTTTAAGGCGCACGCCTGGAAAGTGTGTGGGGGTGAAAGCCCCTCGTGAGTTCGAATCTCATCCCCTCCGCCATTTCGCCCTGCCTCCGGCCTAAGGAATGCCCATTGTGAAGCTCGGCTCTTCCCTGCAACGTGAACGCCAACGGCGACGCCGGCGGCTGTTGGCGTTTGTCATGAAATGGGCCTTCTTCCTGGGGCTCATTATCCTCGCCGGCTGGTACGCTTGGGCAACCGCCTCCAAGGTGGCCTGGCGCGAGGCGAATGATCTAAAAACCGCCAACCAGACGCTGCAAACCAAGGTTGGCGATCTGGAGGCGGCGGCCCGCGAGGCGGTAGTGCGCGAGTCGGCCCTTCAGGCCCAGTTGCCCAGCGCCGAGGAAGGATCGCTGCTGGAGACGGTGCGGCGCAAGACGGCCGAGGGCGTCTCGCTAGCCCGCTTGAATGAGATCATCAGCGCCGCCAGCGTTACGCGGCGCTGCGACAATACGCCCGCCACCAAGCGCTTCCGGGTGCGCACGCCGTTGGGCGGCGGCGAGGAAGGAGCGGCGGCGAGCTTTGCCGACAACGCCATCACGGTGCGCGCCGAGGGCCGTTCCGCCCTTAATCAATCCGGCGCGCCTGAAGCCTGGTTCGACCCGGCGCAACCGGTGGTGGTGAACTTTCTGCATCTGAACGGCGCAACCAGCCGCGCCCAAGGCATCCTGCCGCTGCAACACGCCATCGCCATCGGCAGCGACGAATTCCGATTCCAGATTCAAGCCGGTTCGCACGGCCTGATCGTCGTCACCATGGATCGCTGCGATTATCCTTAAACCAAGCCCTTTCCGGCGATGATCGGTAGCTGTAATTCCACGCGATCGGCCATTATTTTTGGCGTAATTTGCCCCCGTTTGCCGCGCTCCAAGCGCACTAGTCCGTAGCCCTCCATCGTCTTAAGCGTGCGCGACAGGTTCGACTTCGCCCGCCCGGTAAGTCGCGATAATTCCTCAAGCGACCCCGGCGTTTTCTCAGCTATGGTGCGCAGCAATTTGCGATTGCCTGCCGATAATACCTTGGCGAAAGACTCAGTCGAAGTAAACCATACCTTCGGCTCGTCGGGTGACGGGCGCCGGGCGCCGCGCGCAATGGCCAAGGTGCGCGCCTTCATGTCTTCATAGCTGGCGATGCCCACTTTCAGGGTGGTCATGGGATCACTCCTCTGTCTCGTAACACGGCATCAACCATAGTCCAAAAATCGCCCAGCAAAGTCGCCGCATCGCGATAATCGTAGGGTTTGACAGTCCTCAACCGATGGTGATGGTCATGCGGTTGATGGTGATGCCGCTTGCCCACTGGATGGGCATTATCAAACCCGACCAGTCGTTCGCCCTCCGGGCCGTGCAGCGTCAGCGAGTAGTCAAGACCATGGGGCCGCTCCGCCGTAGGCGGCACCCGCGTCACCACGAACTTAACCCAATATCCGCCTGCCGGATCCACCACCAGAACCTGGCCGTCAAGATCGAGCAGTAAATCAAGGCTCGGGTCGCGGCGTTGGATCATGGACAACTGTTATCATAATTTGATAACAGTAGCAAGACGAGCCTGGCTCACTCCTGCGTCGCCGCCGCGATCCACTCCTGCATCGCCGGCAGGGACAGGATGGTATCGGCATAGGCTTGAACCGCGCCTGTCATGGGAATTTGATAGGTGACAAAACGGGTCGCCACCGGCGCAAAGAAGGCGTCGGCGATGGTAAATGCCCCGAACAGGAACGGTCCGCCCTGCGCCGCCTCACGGCAGCTTTGCCAGATTTCCTGCACCCGGGCCACGTCCCGCGTGGCCCCTTCGCTCAACTCGGGCCGCGGCAGGACGCTGATGCAGTCCATGGCCATTTCGCGCCGCATGTCGGCAAATCCCGAATGCATTTCGGCGACCACGCTGCGCGCCCGCGCCCGGACCGCGCGATCAGCCGGCCATAATTGCTTCTCCGGCCAGGTTTCAGCGACATATTCGGCAATCGCCAACGTGTCCCAGATGGTCAGCGCGCCGTCGAGCAGCACCGGCACCTTGCCCGTCGGCGAATAACGCAGGCACTCGGCCAGGGTCGTGGGCTGACGCAACTTGATGCAGGCTTCTTGGAAAGGAATGCCCGCCATTTTAAGGAGCAGCCATGGTCTGAGGGACCATGAGGAATAGCGTTTGTCGCCGATCGCCAGGGTACGTTTGGTCATGTTTTTACCTTCCACATTTGCGAGTGTCCTGAATCCGAGGTTCGCCTCATATTGCAGCCCGTCCCTTCGCGAACTTCAGTTCCACAACACTAGGGTCATTTTGATTTCGAAGTTGGATTCGGTGCTGATATAACTGATTTTACAAATTTCAGAACCCCACATTAGATGGGCATACTTCACATTAGCGAGAGCAGACAGTCATGTCCGTAACGCTTCCGATTTTTCCGCCTGCGGGCGATGACGACATCATTCCCATCGTGATCCTGACCGCAGCCGAGGCGTCAGGCTGGCTTGCCTCGCAGCCGGACACCACCCGGCACTGGGTAGAGCGCCATCGCTTCCAGGCGGCGCGGGACGAAGTGCTGAGCGTTCCGGCGCGCAACGGCCACATCGCCGCCATTCTCGCCGGCCTCGGCAGCGACGATATCGCCGCTGCGGGGCCGTGGTTTTTCGCCAAGATCGCCGCCGCCGTTCCCGGCGGACGCTATCGCCTTGATGCGCCGCTGCCGGCATCCAGCGCCGACCTTGCCGCGCTCGGCTGGTGCCTGCAACAGTACCGCTTTGACCGCTACAAAACCGACAAGCCAAGCGAGCCGCGGCTGTTGGAAACCCCTGCCGGCGTCGATCTGGCGGCGCTGCAAACCGTGGTGGAGGCGATCTTTCTCATCCGCGATCTGGTCAACACCCCGGCCGCCGACATGGGGCCGGCGGAACTGGCGGCGGCGGCGCGTCGCCTGGCCGAACGCCATGACGCGGCGCTCACCGAGGTCATCGGCGATGATCTGCTCAGCCACCGCCTGAACGCCATTCATACCGTCGGCCGCGGCAGCGCCCGGCCGCCGCGGCTGGTGGACTTTGAATGGGGTGATCCCGCCGCCCCCCGTCTGACCGTGATCGGCAAGGGCGTTTGCTTCGACAGCGGCGGGCTCGACATCAAACCCTCCGGCGGCATGCGCGACATGAAAAAGGATATGGGCGGGGCCGCCCACGCCCTGGCGCTGGCCCACCTGGTGATGAGCGAAAAGTTGCCGGTGCGCCTGCGGGTGCTCATTCCGGCGGTGGAAAACAGCGTCAGCGGCAACGCCTACCGCCCCGGCGACGTCATCGCCACCCGCAAGGGGTTGCGCGTGGAAATCGAGAATACCGACGCCGAAGGCCGCTTGATCCTCGCCGATGCGCTGGCGCTCGCCGACGAGGACGCCCCCGACTTCATCATCGATTTCGCCACCTTGACCGGCGCGGCGCGGGTCGCCTTGGGCCCCGACATTCCGCCCTTCTTTACCGACGACGAGGAGATTGCCGCGGCGCTCAGCGCCGCCGCCCAGGCTACCTGCGATCCGGTGTGGCGGCTGCCGCTGTGGACGCCCTATCTCGACGACTTGAAAAGCCCCATCGCCGATATCGCCAATTCCTCCGCCAGCGGCTTCGCCGGGGCGATCACCGCCGCATTGTTTCTAAGAAAGTTCCTCGCCGAGCGGCGGCGCTGGGTGCACCTTGATATCTTCGCCTGGAACAAGAAAAGCCGGCCCGGCCGGCCGCAGGGTGGCGAGGCGATGGCATTGCGGGCGGTTTTCGCCATGCTCAAAGCGCGCTATCCTTTGGCTTGAAGGAGGTTTCTGCGAAAGTGGTTTTTTGCAGGATTAGCATCGTCATTCCGGACAAGCCGCGTAGCGGCGCGATCCGGAATCCATAGGGAATACAGTGTATTGCGCAAACAGTAGATTCCCGCTTTCGCGGGAATGACCGTGTTATGCTGAGTTTCACAACAGTCTCTTAAGAGAACGACATGGACAGCTTGAAGGGCATATCGGCGCTGACGTTATGGCAGCGGGCCTTGAGCGCCACCGTGCAAAGCGACGCGCCAGACCTCACCGCGCGGCAACTGGCAATCCTGCTGCATGTCTATTTGCTGCCGCCGCCGCACACCGTGCGCGGTCTGGCCGCCGCGTTGCAGCTCTCCAAGCCCGTGGTCACTCGCGCGCTCGACCGCTTGGCGACCTTGGGGCTCGCTCGACGGCGCAAGGACGAGACCGACAAGCGCAATGTCCTAATTCAGCGCACCGTCGCCGGCTCGGTTTTTTTAAGCGACCTTGCGGCGCGCATCGAGGCGGCCGGCGCGGCCCTGGCTCAGGCGGAGTTGACGTCATGACGTCTTTTGACCCCCGGCTGACGCCGGCCCGACCGGACGTGGCGGCAGAGAGCCTGAGAGATCAGATCCCGGCAGAGCGCTACGTGGTGGGCGCACTGCGCCGCGTCACCGCCGCCGCCGCGCCGCTGTGGTCCAAACCCGACGCAGCCACCATGGCCAGCGAGCTTCTCTATGGCGAAGGATTTCTGGTTTATGACCAGGCCGATGGCCTGGCGTGGGGCCAATCGACCCGCGACGACTATGTCGGCTACCTGCCGGCCTCGATGCTGGCCGAGGCGGCCGAGCCCACCCATTGGCTGTCGGCCACCGCCAGCCACCGCTATGCCGCGCCCGACCTGAAGCGGCCGCCGTTGCATCCCCTTTATTTCGGCAGCCTATTGGCGATCGTTGACGCCGCCCCGGTCAAAGGCTTCCTGCCGCTGGCTGACGGCGGCTGGGTGCCGGTACGTCATGTCCGCCCGCTGGGGGAATGGCTTGCCGACCCGCTGGATGCCGCGGAACGCTTTCTCGGCGCGCCTTATTTATGGGGCGGGCGGACGGCGGCGGGCATCGACTGCTCGGGGTTGGTCCAGATGCCGCTGTTGGCGTGCGGCCGGCGCACCTTGCGCGATTCCGACATGCAGGCGGCGACGGTGGGCGAAGCGTTGGCCGAAGGCGCGCCGCTGCGGCGCGGCGATATCGTCTTCTTTCCCGGTCACGTCGGCATCATGGCGGATGAGAGGCGGCTGTTGCACGCCAACGCTTCCTCGATGGCGGTCACCATCGACCCCTTGGAAGAGGTGATCGCCATCGTGCGGCGGGAAAAGCCGGACGCCTGGCTGCGCGCCCGGCGTCTTTAGAATATTACGGCGCAGCGGGCAGCGGCAGCGGGTTGTCGCTCTTGGAATTCAAATAAACGACCACCGCCGCACGGTCGGTCGGCTTCTTCAAGCCGATGAAGGACATCTTATTGCCGGGAATGGCGTCCTTTGGATTTTCCAGATAAGCGTCCAGCGCTTCGAAGGTCCAGGTCCCGCCGTGGCTCTTCATGGCGTCGGAGTAGGTGAACCCGGCATGCCCAGCCACCGGACGACCGACGGTATTATAAAGATTGGGCCCGGTGCGGTTGGGCGCGCCGGCTTCCGCCGTGTGACAGGCGGAGCATTTCCTGAAGACCTTGACGCCATCCTCGGGCTTGGCTTGCGCCAAGAGCGCGGCCAGGGCCGAACCGGCGGCGGCTGGGACGGCCGCCGGCGCTGCGGGGACTGGAGCTGCTGTGGGAGCGGTGGGAGCTTCGGCCGCTGGCGTCGCCTCAGCGGGAGCCGCTACAGGCTCGGCGGGCGCAGCGGCTTCCGGTGCTGCTTCTTCCGCTGGGGCAGCGGCCTCTTCCGCAGCGGCAACGGCCTCTTCGGCCGGAGCGGCGGCTTCCTCGCTCATGGCGGCTGTTTCTTCCGCTGCGGGCGCGGCAGCCGGAGCGGCGCGCTCGGCCGGTTCCTGCTTAAACATCATGTGGCCGACCTGGTTGATGCCCATGATGACCAGCGCGCTGACGATCACGGCGGCGGCGATCTTATTCAATTCAAATATATTCAAGGTCTTGCCCCCGTCTTCCCTACGGTTCCGCCCGGCACGGTCCAGGCGCCAATTGACTGCCTTTATGTACCGTCGTTTGCGACCAAGAACAAGCGTCTAGGCCGCCGGCGCCCCGCGTTGACAGGCATGGCCGCGCCATGGATACTGCGCCCCTTCAAAAATAACCAGGAAGAGGGGCCATGGCGGCCGATCGTACCAACCGCATAGCTTTCCAGGGCGAGCCCGGCGCCAATTCTCACCTCGCCTGCCGGCAGGTGTACCCGACCATGGAGGCGCTGCCCTGCGCCACCTTCGAGGACTTGTTCCAGGCGGTGGAAGACGGCGCGGCGCGGCTCGGCATGATCCCCATCGAAAACTCGGTGGCCGGCCGCGTCGCCGACATTCACCAGCTCCTGCCCCATTCCAGTCTGCACATCATCGGCGAGCACTTCTTGCGGGTAAACCACCAGCTTCTCGCCCCTAAGAGCGCCACCTTGCAGACCCTCAAAGAGGTGCACAGTCATGTCCAGGCGCTGGGGCAGTGCCGGGGGACGCTGCGCCGCTTGGGGCTCAAATCCTTGGTGCACGCCGACACCGCCGGGGCGGCGAAATGGATCGCCGAACGTAATGATCCGGCGGTAGGCGCCATCGCCTCGGCCCTGGCGGCGGAGATTTATGGCCTGAAAATCCTCGCCTCAGACATCGAGGACGCCGAGCACAACACCACCCGCTTTATCATCATGGCCCGGGAGGCGGCCGAGCCGCCGGCCGACAACGGACCAACCATCACCAGCTTCATGTTCCAGGTGCGCAACGTGCCGGCGGCGCTTTACAAGGCGCTCGGCGGCTTCGCCACCAACGGCATCAACATGACCAAGCTGGAAAGTTATCAGGTGGACGGCAATTTCACCGCCACCCAGTTCTATGCCGACATCGAAGGCCACCCCAGCGAGCAGCGGGTGAAATTCGCCATGGAAGAACTGGCGTTTTTCACCACCTCGATCCGCATCTTCGGCGTCTACCCGGCGCACCCCTTCCGGCTGAAGAACGGCTAACCGCCCGCAATCCACGCCTTCAGCAAGTGATGGGCGATGGCGATGGGTGGCGGCACGAAGAAATCCTTGGCTTGGCCGCAAAGCGCCTGCCTGACCTCGTCGCGGCTGAACCAGCGCAATTCCTCCAGTTCGTCGCTGTCGGGGATAAGCTCTTTGCTTAGCGCCTCGGCCAGACAGCCGATCATCAGGCTTGAGGGGAACGGCCAGGGCTGGCTGGCGATATAACGTACAGCGCCCACCGCCACGCCGGCCTCTTCCATGATCTCGCGCCGCACCGCCTCCTCGATGCTCTCCCCGGCCTCGATGAAGCCGGCGAGCGCCGAGAACATGCCCGGCGGGAAGCGGGTCTGGCGGCCCATCAGGCAGTGCTCGCCCCGGGTCGCCAGCATGATCGCCACCGGATCGACCCGAGGGAAATGCTCGGCGGCGCAGGCCTCGGTGATGCACTGGCGATGCGCCCCGCCCCGCCGCAGCGCGGTGGGGCCGCCGCAGGCGGCGCAAAAGCGGTGCCGGGCGTGCCAGTCGACGAGCGAGCGCGCCAGGCCAGCCAGCGCCAGCTCGTCCGGCGGCAAGAGGCCGGCGGCGGCGCGCAAATCCACATAGTCTCCCCGCCCGGCGGGCAGGCTGAGGCCGCTCAGATCGAGGGCGAATCGCGGCGCGCCGCCAATGAGGCCCAGGAGCACCGCCAGCCGCGTCGCCCAGGCGTCCTCGGGGATATCCTCCGGCGCCAGCCAGCTGAGGCCGCCGTTGGCAAGGAGCGGCTTTAAGTCCGCCAGCGCCAACACCCGCAGGTCGCGGCTATGGCGTTGTTCCTCCAGCCATGCCTTATCGTTCCGTCTGGCGTCGGCGCGGTCGATTATGCCCCCGGTAAAAGCAATCACCTGATAGTTCTCCCTGTTGCCGCCCCCGGACTTGCACCCCGGGGCGAAATGCCCGATATACTGGACCGGGAGTCTGGCGGCGGGCAAGCTGCTCGCCAACCCGGTCAGGTCCGGAAGGAAGCAGCCGTAACGAGATTCGCTTGGGTCGCCTGCCAGCTCCCACCCGCATTGACACGATGCGCCCCCTTAATAGAGCGCTGAGACGGAGACAGTCTCCCCATGACCGACCTCGCCGGCCCCGCGACCACTGCCCGCGACGACGGCTATCGGGTGCTGGCCCGCAAGTACCGGCCGCAGACCTTCGCCGAACTCATCGGCCAGGACGCCATGGTGCGCACGTTGGCGAACGCCATCGCCTCGGGCCGGCTGGCCCACGCCTTCATCCTCACTGGGGTGCGCGGCGTCGGCAAGACCTCCACCGCCCGGCTCATCGCCCGCGCTCTTAACTGCGTCGGCCCCGACGGCAAGGGCGGGCCCACGGTCAGCCCTTGCGGCCAATGCGAGCCCTGCCGCTCGATCGCCGATTCGCGCCACGTGGACGTTTTGGAAATGGACGCCGCCAGCCGCACCGGCGTTGAGGATATTCGCGAGATCATCGAGGGCGTGCGCTACAGCCCGGTGTCGGCGCGCTATAAAATCTACATCATCGACGAAGTGCACATGCTGTCGCGCAATGCGTTCAACGCGCTTCTAAAGACGCTGGAAGAACCGCCGCCCCATGTGAAATTCATCTTCGCCACCACCGAGATTCGCAAGGTGCCGGTGACCGTGCTGTCGCGCTGTCAGCGCTTCGATTTGAAGCGGGTGGAGACGCGGCTCTTGATCGAGCACTTCCGCGCCATCGCCAAAAAAGAAAACGCCGAGATCGATGACGCCGCGCTGGCGCTCATCGCGCGGGCCGCCGAAGGCTCGGTGCGCGATGGGCTGTCGCTTCTTGATCAAGCGATCGCTCACGGCGCGGGCGCGGTGGATGAAGGCCAAGTGCGCGATATGCTGGGACTGGCCGACCGCGCGCAAGTGCTCGATCTTTATCGCGCCATCATGGCGGGCGAGGTTGAAGACGCGCTCTCACGCCTGCGCAGCCAGTACGATCAAGGCGCCGATCCTCTGGTGGTATTGCAGGATCTGCTGGAACTGACGCATTGGGTGACAAGGCTGAAAGTGGCGCCGGACGCCGGCAGCGATGTCGCGGTGAGCGAGGCCGAGCGCACCCTGGGCGGCGAGTTCGCCCGCGATCTCTCCATCCCGGTGTTGACCCGCGCTTGGCAGATGCTGTTGAAAGGCTTGGAGGAAGTGCGCGCCGCGCCCTCGCCCATCGCCGCCGCCGAAATGATCATCGTGCGCCTGGCCCATGTCGCCGATCTGCCGAGCCCGGCCGACCTCGCCCGCCGCGCGGCCGGCAGCCGATCGCTGGGCGCGCCAAGCCGGCCCGCGTCATCGCCGATAGCGCGCGGCGGCGGCGAGACCAGCGCCGTCAGCGCCGCCCGCAGCGCGCCCATCTCAGCGCCTGAATCGGCGCCCACCGCCTACGCCGAGCCGCAGCGTTTTGCCGATGTGGTGGCGCTGTTTGAGACCCATCGCGAAATGCGCATTGCGCAAAACTTGACCGACAACGTGCATCTGGTGCGCTTCGCGCCCGGCCGTCTGGAGGTGCGCCTGAAGCCGGAAGCACCCGCCGATTTATTGAACAAGGTCACCACCCGCCTCAAAGAATGGACCGGCCGGCCGTGGATCGTCAGCCTGTCGCAGGACGATGGCGAGGCGACGCTGCACGATCAGGAACAGGCGATGAAGGCGCGGCTGCGCGCCGAGATCGAGCGTGATCCCTTGGTGCGCGATATTCTCGCGGCGTTTCCCGGCGCGGAAATCACCGATATTCGCGATCGCGCGTCATCCGGCGAGCTTGAAGAAATGTTTACGCCCGAAGGATCGGATGTCGACGCCTTCGGACTCGATGATTAACAAGTTTAGGGAAGGGCGTTGATGAAAAATCTTGGCCAATTGATGAAGCAGGCGCAGCAGGTGCAGGAGCGCATGCAGGCGATGCAGACGGCGCTGGAAGCGATGGAAGTAACGGGCACCTCCGGCGGCGGCATGGTCAGCATCACCTTGAACGGCAAGGGCGCGCTTCACGGCGTCAAGATCGATCCCTCGCTCCTGGTGGCTGATGAAGCCGAGGTGCTCGAAGACCTCCTCAAGGCCGCGCACGCCGATGCCCGCGCCAAGGTCGAGGCGCGCATGAGCGAGGAAATGAGCAAGATCACCGGCGGCATGAGCCTGCCGCCCGGCTTCAAAATGCCGTTCTGAAGTCTTGTTCGCGCTTATCGTAATGATGTGTCCTATCCTTTATTGTCACCCCCGCGAAGGCGGGGGTCCAGGCTATTTCTGGATTCCCGCTTACGCGGGAATGACGGCGAAGGGCTGGACGATCGCGCCTTTGCGCTAAAGGACGAACCCTATGGCCGGCGCTTCCCCCCAAGGCTCGGAACTGGAAAATCTCATCCGGCTGCTCGCCAAGCTGCCGGGCTTGGGCCCGCGTTCGGCGCGGCGCGCCGTGCTCTATCTTATCAAACGCAAGGAAAGCTTGATGCTGCCCTTGGCGCAGGCGTTGGAGGCGGCGGCCGAGCATGTCGCGCCGTGTCGCGTGTGCGGAAATCTTGATACCGCCAATCCTTGCCAACTGTGCGCCGATCCGCGCCGCGACCGCGCGCTGGTGTGCGTGGTCGAGGATGTCAGCGACTTGTGGGCGTTGGAGCGCGCCGGCGCTTATCGCGGGCTTTATCATGTGCTGGGCGGCGTGCTCTCCGCGCTCGATGGCGTCGGCCCGGAAGATCTCAACATCGCCAGCCTGGTGGAACGGGTGCGCGGCGGCGAGATCAAGGAAGTGATCCTGGCCACCAACGCCACGGTGGATGGACAAACCACCGCCCATTACATCATGGACCGGCTGGCGCAAACCAACGTCGCCGTCTCGCAATTGGCGCATGGCGTGCCGGTGGGCGGCGAACTTGATTATTTGGATGAAGGCACCCTGGCCGCCGCCTTGAAAAGCCGCCGGCCGTTTTAAGGGGGCGTATTTATCGTCATCGCGAGCCGCTGTTAAGCGGCGTGGCGATCCAGAAAATAAAGTTCTGGATTGCTTCGTCACTCCTGCCTGCGCGAAGCCGAAGCGGCTTCGCTTCGGCGAAGGCAGGTCGTTCCTCGCAATGACGATTTTTTATGACTTTGAATTCATCGGTCTATCTGTTTCGCGGGACAAGATCCCCTTACTCGCTGACCACCAGCGTCGGACGGGATTTTGTCGCGCCGGCGAGGGCGTCCGGATCTTCCAGCTCCACCGCCTCGATGCGTTCGGCGCGGCTGGTGATTTTGGCGGTGGAAATGCCGATCTGTTTTAAATCCTGCTCCGCCTGGGCAAAGTGGGTTTGCAACTTGCCCACCCGATCGTCAAGCCGGCCGACATCGGCGAGCAACAACCCCACCTCACGCTGGATGACGTGCGCCTGCTCGCGCATCTGCGCGTCTTTCAAGACCGCGCGCACAGTGTTCAAGGTCGCCATCAAGGTGGTGGGCGAGACGATCCACACCCGCGCCGCGTAGGCCTTCTCCATCACGCCCTGAAACGAGGCGTGCAGCTCGGCATAAACCGCTTCGCTGGGCAGGAACATCAAGGCTGATTCCGCGGTTTCGCCGGCGATGATGTAGCGCTCGGCGATGGCCGCCACGTGGCGCAACACATCGGCAGCGAACTGCCGCGCCGCCGCCGCCCGCGCGCCATCGTCCGGCGCGTTTCTGAGCGCCTGATAGCTTTCCAGGGGAAACTTGGCGTCAATGACGATGGCGCCCGGCGGGTTGGGCAGCTTGATCAGACAGTCGGCGCGGCGGTTATTGGACAGCACCGTCTGGAATTCATAGGCCGAGGGCGGCAACGCATTCTGCACGATGGCGTTGAGCTGGATTTCGCCGAATGCGCCGCGCGCCTGCTTGTTGGCGAGAATGTCCTGCAATCCGATGACCTGGCCGGAAAGCTCGCTGATGTGCTTTTGCGCCTCGTCGATGACGGTAAGCCGGGTTTGCAGCTCGCCGATGGTCTTGGCGGTGGTGGTGGCGGATTTCTCCAAGCCTTCGCCCAGCCGCTGCGATACCGCATCGAGCCGCTCTTCCAGGGATTTCGTCAATTGCGCCGTGGCCCGCGCCTGGGAATCCGCCAACTGGCCAAGCCGGCCGGCAAGCTCGCGGTTGGCGGCATCGAGCGAACCGGCGATCTGGGTCAACTGGTCGATCTTGGCCTGAGCCTCGGCGCGGCCCCGCTCGCCCTTGAGCCATAGCACCAGAACGGCCAGCGTCACCGCCGCCGCGACGGCGATCAGGCTAAACAAGGGATCAACCATCATCTGCCCATGCTCCTTGACGGGGTCCGGCCCCCATATTACCTAAACCATCACCACTTAGTCTTTTGGAAAATGCCATGGCCCTCATGCCCATCCTCACCGCGCCCGACCCGCGCCTGAAGGCCGTCTCCACCCCGGTGGCGGCG
Organism: Pseudomonadota bacterium; assembly: GCA_003577275.1. Taxonomy (GTDB): domain Bacteria; phylum Pseudomonadota; class Alphaproteobacteria; order Sphingomonadales; family Govanellaceae; genus PRO5. The sequence goes on along the minus strand of QEVO01000001.1, from coordinate 412,093 downwards.
GTGGATGACGCCGTGCGCCGGCTGATGGACGACATGCTGGAGACCATGTACGACGCTCCGGGGGTCGGCCTGGCGGCGATCCAGGTAGGGGTGGCGAAAAGGGTGCTGGTCATCGACACCGCCGGCGAAGGCGAGGCGCGCCAGCCCCATTTCTTTGTAAACCCCGAAATTCTTTGGGCGTCCGAGGAATTGGCCCTTTACAACGAGGGTTGCCTGTCGGTGCCCGAGCATTACGCCGATGTCGAGCGCCCGGCGGAGGTGCGTGTGCGCTACCTCGACTACCAGGGCAAGCCCCAGGAAATTCACGCCACCGGCCTGCTCGCCACCTGCCTCCAGCACGAAATGGACCACCTGGACGGCATTCTCTTTATCGACCACATCTCCGCCCTCAAACGCGGCATGATCCTGCGCAAGCTGAAAAAGGCGCAGCGTATCGGCGCTGTCGGCTAAGGGCGGGCGGATCGTGCCAACCCCCTTGCGTCTCGCCTTCATGGGCACCCCCGATTTCGCCGTGCCGACCTTGGCGGCGCTCCAGGCGGCAGGACACCAAATAGTCGCCGTCTACAGCCAACCGCCCCGCCCGGCGGGACGCGGCCAAAAACCCCGCCCCTCCCCAGTGGCCGCCGCGGCCGCCGCCCTGGGTCTGCCCGTCCATACCCCGACCAGCTTGAAAGACCCGGCGGAGGTCGAGCGACTGCGCAGCCTTAATCTCGACGCCGTCGTGGTGGCGGCCTATGGCCTGATGCTGCCCAAGGCTGTGCTCGATCTGCCGAGCCTGGGCTGTTTTAACGTCCATGGCTCGCTGTTGCCGCGCTGGCGGGGGGCAGCCCCGATCCAGCGGGCGATCCTGGCTGGCGACTTGGAGACCGGCGTTACCATCATGAAAATGGACGCCGGGCTTGATACCGGGCCCATGGTCTTGAAAGAAGCGACGCCCATTGCCGAGGCCGACACCGCTGGCACGCTCCATGACCGCTTAAGCCGGATCGGCGCTTCCCTCATGGTACGCGCCCTTGAAGGCGTCGCCGCCGGCGAGATGACGGCGCGGCCGCAGCCGGCCGAGGGGGTAATTCATGCCGCCAAGATCGACAAGCGCGAGGCCCGCATCGACTGGACGCGCCCGGCCCTTGACGTCAAGCGTCAGATCCACGCCTTCTCGCCCCACCCCGGCGCCTGGTTCGCACTCAATGGCGCGCGGGTCAAGGCGCTGGCGGCGCAGGTGGCGGACGTGAGCGGCGCGCCGGGCGCGGTGATTGCTTTGCCGTTGACCGTCGCCTGCGGCGAGGGCGCGGTGGCGCTCACCCGCTTGCAGCGCGAGGGCAAAGGGGCAATGGACGCGGCAACTTTTGTCCGTGGACTGCCAATCCCCCTTGGCAGCGTGCTGGGCTGACGGCACAGTACGCCCCATGCCGAGATACAAACTCCTTCTCGAATATGACGGCAGCCGCTTCGTCGGCTGGCAGACGCAGGCCAACGGGCCGAGCGTGCAAAGCGCGCTGGAAGCCGCCATTCTGTCCTTCTGCGGCGAGGAGGCGCGGGTTCACGCCGCCGGCCGCACCGACGCCGGCGTGCACGCGCTGGGCATGGCGGCGCATTTTGATCTTGCAGCACCCCGCCCCATTGAACGCATCGAGGGCGCGCTCAACTTCTATCTCTGCCAACAAGGCATCGCCGTGCTTGGCGCGCAAGAAGTTCCGGATGATTTTCACGCCCGCTTCTCGGCCATCCGCCGTACCTATCTTTACCGCATCATCAACCGCCGCGCGCCGTTGACGCTGGATCGCGGCAAGGCGTGGCAGGTACCGGTGCCGCTCGATGATGAAGCCATGCACGAGGCGGCGCAGCGCCTGGTCGGCAAGCATGACTTCACCACCTTTCGCCATGCCCAGTGCCAGGCGGCGTCGCCGGTCAAGACCCTCGATCATTTGGTGGTCGAGCGCGACGGCGCGGAAATTTTCATCCACGCCGCCGCGCGCTCGTTCCTGCACCATCAGGTGCGTTCCATGGTCGGCACGCTGAAACTGGTGGGCGAAGGCAAGTGGTCGGCGGACGACGTGACGAAAGCGCTACAGGCACGCGACCGCGCCGCCTGCGGCCCCACCGCGCCGCCCGACGGGCTTTATTTCGTGGCGGCGGATTACGAACGTTGAGTCGCGAAATAGCGCTCGAGGATCAGACGATAGATGCGGCGTAAGGTGTCGAGGTCGGCGACCGCGATGCGCTCGTCCGTCTTGTGCATGGTCTCGCCCACCGCACCGAATTCCACCACCGGACACATGTCCTTGATGAAGCGCGCGTCCGACGTGCCGCCGCTGGTCGATAGTTCCGGCCGCCGCCCGGTGACTGTTTCCACCGCGCCCGCCACCACATCGGTGAACGGCCCCGGCGCGGTCAGGAACGCTTCGCCCGAGACCTGAATGGTCAAGTCGTGCTGGCCGGCCTCGGCGCAGCATGCTTGCAGCCAGCGCATCAGCGAGGCCGCGCTATGGCGATCGTTGAAGCGAATGTTGAGCCGCGCCGTGGCGCGCGAGGGAATGACGTTGACCGCCGGGTTGCCGACGTCGATGGAAGTGACTTCCAGGTTGGAGGGATCGAATTGCGCCGTGCCTTCATCGAGGCGATGCGAGATCAGTTTGTCGAGCAATTTGATCAGCCGCGGAATGGGATTGTCGGCGAGCTGCGGATAGGCGACATGGCCGCGCGCGCCATGGATGGTGATCTCGGCGTTCAAGCTGCCGCGCCGGCCGATCTTGATCATGTCGCCAAGCGCATGGGGATTGGACGGCTCGCCCACCACGCAGGCATCCATCGCCTCGCCATGCTGCCGCATCCAGTCGAGCACCTTGCGGGTGCCGTTGATGGCGACCCCTTCCTCGTCACCGGTGATGAGGAGGCTGACGCTGCCGGGGAGCTTGCCGCCATGGTCGTCAATGAACCCTGCCGCCGCCGCCACGAAGGCGGCGATCGCGCCCTTCATGTCGGCGGCGCCGCGACCCATGATCATGCCGCCCGCAAGGGTCGCGGCGAAGGGGTCGGATGACCATTCCTCGACGCTGCCCGCCGGCACCACGTCGGTATGGCCGGCAAAGCAAAAGTTAGGCTGCCGGTCGCCAATGCGGGCGTACAGATTATCCACCGCCTCAGCCCCCGCTTCCGTAAAGCGCAGGCGGTGGCAGGCAAAGCCCAGACCTTTGAGCGCCGCTTCCAGCACGTCGAGCGCGCCGGCGTCCACCGGCGTCACGCTCGGGCAACGGATCAATGCCTGAGTGAGAGCGACGGGATCGCGGGGGTCAACCATCGCCGGGGTCCGGTTCACGACCGCAACAGCTCGTTGATGGAGGTCTTCTCCCGGGTGCGGGCGTCCACCTTCTTGACGATGACGGCGGCGTAAAGGCTGGGCCCCGGCGCGCCATCGGGCAGCGGCTTGCCCGGCAGCGCGCCCGGCACCACCACCGAGTAGGCCGGCACCCGGCCGTAAAACACCTCGCCGGTGTCGCGGTCGATGATCTTGGTGGACGCGCCGATGAACACCCCCATGGACAAGACCGCGCCTTCCTCCACCACCACCCCCTCGGCCACTTCCGAGCGGGCGCCGATGAAGCAGTTATCCTCGATCACCACCGGGCCGGCCTGGAGGGGCTCCAACACCCCGCCGATGCCGACGCCGCCCGAAATATGACAATTCTTGCCGATCTGGGCGCAGGAGCCGATGGTGACCCAGGTATCCACCATGGTGCCCTGATCCACATAGGCCCCGAGGTTGACGAAGCTCGGCATCAGGATCACCCCCGGGGCAATATAGGCGCCTCGCCGCACCAGGGAGCCGGGCACGGCGCGAAAGCCGGCGGCGCGAAAGCGCGCCTCGTCCCAGCCGGCGAATTTGGGGGCCACTTTGTCAAACCAAAGGGCCCCGCCCGGACCCCCGGGTATCGGGGCCATGTCATTCAGCCGAAAGGATAAAAGCACCGCTTTTTTGAGCCATTGATGGACCGTCCACCCCCCCTTTTCCTTGCTCGCCACCCGCAGCTTCCCCTGATCCAGGGCCAGGAGCGCCGCGTCCACGGCCTCCCGCACCTCTCCCGTGGTCTGGGCGTTGATGGCGTCACGGTTATCCCAGGCCGCTTCAATAACGGCTTGGCAGGCGGAAACATCGGTGGGCACGCGTCGATCCCCTTTAATGGTTGCTTTCTTGCCGCCATGAGATGGCAAAGGCCAAGGCCGCTGTCAACAGACGTCGGCGGCCTGATTAAAGCTGTATTAACGCTCGGCCGCTAGTCTTTACCCGGTGGCGGTGAGGGAATTTCGTGGTTCAAGTATCGCGCGAGACAGCCAAGGTGATGAAATTACCGGCCGGGGACAAGCTTCCTCGGCCGTCGGGCGAGGTCGGCGCGGCCCTGCTGTCGCCCGACGTCATCGGCAAATTTCCCGGTCCGGCCCTGGCCGTCGATGGCGACTTGAAGGTTCTTGCGGCCAACGTTCATGCCGGTCTCCTGGAGGAGGCCCTGAAAAACGCCGACAGCCCGGTGGCCACCCTAGTCCACCGCACCTTCGCCCATGGCGCGCCGATCACCCATAAAGTCACCTTGCGCGGCAAGGCCGGCGTCCATCATGTGGAGCTGATCGCCATGCCCGGCCGCCTCAGCCGCGGCAAACAGAGCCGCTCATCCGCGCCGGCGGTGATCATTTTGGCCCGCGACACGACGCTGGAGCAGAATCTGACCCAGGCGCTGGTGGACTCCCGACAGATGTTCAAGGATTTGTTGAGCTGCGCCGGCGACTTTGCCTGGGAGACCGACGCCGGCGGCATCTTGCGCTATGTCTCGCCCATCGGCGGCTTCGGCTATGCCGCCCACGAAATGACCGGGCGCGCCGCTGTTGATTTTCTAGCCGAGGATGATAGCGCCGCCGACAATCCGTTCACGGCCCGCGCCCGCATCGACGGCGCCATCCGCCGCTTATGGCGCGGCGACGGCTCGCTGGCCGAAGTCATGATCTCGGCCCTTCCGGTGATCAGCTCGGATGGGCGCTATGGCGGCGCCCGCGGCATCTGCCGCGACATCACCGCCGAACGGGAACAGCAAGAGGCGACGCGCCGCTTGGCCCGCGCCGAATCCCTGTCATCCGATATTTTGGCCCTGGCCGGGCGCGGTTTGCGGCAGCGCGACATCGTCCGCCAAGCCGCCGCCATCATCGGCGAGGCCTGGGGCGCTTCTTGCGCCATCTTTCTCGTCGCCGAGGACGGCCTGGTCGCCTGCGACCCGCACAAGATTGCGGCGCATCCCAATCTGCGGCCCATCGTCGCCGCCATGACGCGCCCGGATAGCGGCGGCGGCGTGCGGCCGCTCTTGCTCGCTGAACCAGGCGACAAGCCGCTCCTGGCGGTGCCGGTCCGGCTTGGCGCCACCATCCTTGGCGTGCTGATGGTCGCCTTGGCGGAGGCATCGGGCAATGACGACGCCGCGCTGGCCGCTCCCTTCGAACTGGCCGCCAATACGCTGGGCGTGGTGCTGGATCACGCGCGGCTGACCGCCGCCAGCGCCCGCGCGCCGGGCATCGATGATCTGCACAACCTCCACAACGGCGCGGATTTCGATCGTGCGCTCGCCGCACGCTTGGAGAGCGCCGGGCAATCGAGCCGGACGTCGCATCTCTTGGTGTTGGAAATCGACGGTTATCTCGCCGCCATGGCGCGCATTGATCACGCCATCGGCGAAGCCATCCTGAACGAGTTCGCCCGCACCTTGCGCCACAGCACGCGCCATGGCGACTTGCTGGCCTGGCTGGGCGAGGCGCGGTTTGCGTTGTGGCTCGATCGCAGCGATCTGAATGGCGCGGTGAGCAAAATCGAACGGCTGAAGGCTACGCTGAAGGCAATCGCCGACGCCAATGGCTTGGCCAAATCTACGCTGAGCTTAAGCTGCGGCGTCGCCCCCTGGCCCATGGCGGCCAAGCAGGCTTCGGCGCCGGCCTTGCTGGCGCTGGCGTCGGCGGCGCTTGACGAGGCCAAGCGCAAGGGACGCGGCCAATGGGCGCAAGCGCTGGCCGCCGGCGGCGCATAGCCTTATTGCGCAAGGGAGTGACAACGCGGTGTTCCGGCCAACGATGAAAAATCCTCAACCGTCGCCTACGGCCTTGCCGGCGCGGCTGTCCTATGAACAGGCGCGGGCCATTCTGGAGGAGAAAAACCACGCCGCCAAGCTGGAGCTTGCCAGCCGCGTCGATGCGCGCCCGGAAATGCTCTACTATCTGGCCGGCGAGCAATCGAGCGAGATCCGCCGCGAAGTGGCGCGCAACGCGCTCACCCCCTATCACGCCAATCGCCTGCTGGCGAACGACAAGGAAGACGAGGTGCGCGTCGAACTGGCGCGCAAGGTGGCGCGGCTGCTGCCCGATTGCGACGCCGGCGAAATTCGGGAAACCCGCGAGCGGGTCATCGAGCTTCTCGACCTTCTCGCCAAAGACCAGGCAACCCACGTGCGCCAGGTTATCGCCGAGGAGTTGAAAGCATCGCCGCATGCGCCTAAAGCCGTCATCCAGCATCTGGCACGTGACCAGGAATCACAAGTTTGCGCGCCGATACTGGAATATTCGCCGCTCTTGAGCGACGAGGACTTGCGGGAAATCATCGCCTATACCAAGGCCCATGACGCGCTCGTCGCCATTGCCCGCCGGCAAGGGCTCGGCGAGGACGTGGCGCAGGAAATCGCCGCTTCCCTCGACGTGCCGGCGGTGGCCGCGCTCCTGGCCAACCAAAGCGCGCGCATTCGCGAGGATACCTTGAACTTCATCGTCGATCATGCGCCGGACGTAATCGAATGGCACGAGCCCTTGGCCAAGCGTCCCAATCTGTCGTTGCGTCTGATGCGCCGCATCGCCACCTTTGTCGCCTCGGCGCTGGTGGAGGTGATGGTGGAGCGCAATGATCTGGGCGCCGGCGACGGCAAGGCGCTCTTGGGCCGGGTCAAGGAGCGCTTGGCCAACGAATCCGTCAATCAGGATGATATCGACTCGGTGACGCAAACGGTGCGGGATTTTCACGCCCGCGGTCTCCTGAACGACGCCTTCATCACCGAAGCCATCGACAACAAGCAGCGCGAGGTGGTGATCCAGGCGCTGGCCATCCTGGCGCATTGCGATGACGCCACGGTGCGCAAGGTGTTTGCATCGAAGAACGGCCGCAATGTTACGGCGCTGGTATGGAAGGCGGGGCTGTCCATGCGCACCGCCTATCGCGTGCAGACCGAGGTCGCCTTCGTGCCGCCGCAGCAGATCCTGAACGCCCGCGGCGGCATGGACTACCCCTTAAGCAACGATCTGATGGCCAGCCTCTTTGAGCGCTTTCTGAAGTAGATGCGCCTTCGAGATAAATAGAATCGTCATTGCGAGGAAGCGCAAGCCGACGAAGCAATCCAGGTCATCGCATGGATTGCTTCGCTTCGCTCGCATGACCGTCACGTCTCGTCATCGCGAGGCGCGGAACGCGCCGTGGCGATCCAGAAAATAGAAGCAGGATTGCTTCGCGGCGTGTAGCGCCGCAATTATAAAATCTGCGCGCAAAGCGCGCGGGGCGCTCGCAATGACCATGCTATCTGCACCGAGGACACCCTATACTACGCTCTCGCGCCGGATGAGCGTGCCGACGCCGTGTTCAGTGAACACTTCGAGGAGCACGGCGTGCGGCACACGGCCGTCGATGATCACCGCGCCCGGCACGCCGGCGTCCACCACATCCAGACAGGTTTCGATCTTCGGCACCATGCCGCCGTGAATGGTGCCGTCGGCGATGTATTTGTGCGCTTCCCGCGCCGTCATGGCGGCAATCAGTTGCCCCGCGCCGTCGAGCACGCCGGCAACATCGGTCAGCAGTAGCAGCCGCTCCGCCTTGACCGCCTTGGCGATGGCGCCGGCCATGGTGTCGGCATTGATGTTGTAGGTATCGCCATTATCGCCAAAGCCGATGGGCGCGATCACCGGAATGATGTCGGAGCGGGTGAAGACTTCCAACACATGCGGGTTGACTTCGTGGGGATCGCCGACAAACCCGATGTCCACTGCTTGCTCGATGTTGGAATCAGGGTCGCGCCGGGTGCGCTGGATGCGCCGCGCCCGCACCAGATTACCGTCCTTGCCCGACAATCCCACCGCCATGCCGCCCGCTTCGTTGATGGAAGCGACGATGGATTTGTTGATGCTGCCGGAGAGCACCATCTCGGCGATTTCCATGGTGGCGGCGTCGGTGACCCGCAAGCCATCGACGAACGAGCTTTGAATTTTCAAGCGCTCCAGCATGCGGCCGATCTGCGGACCGCCGCCATGCACCACGATGGGGTTGATGCCCACCTGTTTGAGAAGCACGATGTCGCGGGCGAACTCTAAGGAGCGCGCCTCGTCGCCCATGGCATGGCCGCCGTACTTGATGACGAAGGTCTTGCCGTTGTAGCGGCGCATATAGGGCAGCGCCTCGACCAGCGTCCCGGCCTGCTTCAGCCAGCGCTTCTGTTCCTTTTCCTTATCCGTCAGCTTCGATGTGGTCTCAGCCATGGCCTTAAGCGCCCCCTCGCGAGCTTAGAGTCCGTCTAAGAATTCGGCCGGGTTATAGCCTAAACTTTATCCGCTCGCAAAGGCGGCGATGCGGGCGCGCAACTCCGCGATCCCAGAGCCCGTCTCAGCGCTGGTCATGAGCGCCTCGGGGTAAGCCGCGGCATGGCGCTTGGCCTGCGCTTCGGCGGCGGCGACGGCCCTCTGGCGCTCGGCGACGGTCAGCTTGTCGGCCTTGGTCAGCACCACCTGGAACGACACCGCCGCCTCGTCCAGCATGTCCATCATCTCTTCATCGCTGGGCTTTATGCCATGCCGGGCATCCACCAGGAGACAGACGCGCCGCAAGCTGGGGCGGCCCTTCAAATAGCTTTTAAGGAGTCTGACCCAGCGCTCGACCATGGACTTCGGGGCCTTGGCGTAGCCATAGCCGGGCAGATCGACGAGATAGAGCGCCGGGCCGGTTTCATTGCCCAGACGAAAGAAATTGATCTCCCGGGTGCGGCCCGGGGTATTGGAGGCGCGAGCCAGCGCCTTGCGGCCGGTCAGCGCGTTCAAGAGGCTCGACTTGCCGACGTTGGAGCGCCCGGCGAACGCCACCTCGGCCAGATCGGCGGGCGGCAGGGCGTCAAGCGCGACGACGCCTTTTAGAAACGCGCACGGCTGGGCAAACAGCCAACGTCCGCGATCGATCGCCTCGTCCGCTTCGGTCATGGGTTTTACGCCGGAGCCGCCGCCATGCGCTTCATGATCACCCACTGCTGCAGGATCGACAACAGGTTGTTCCACGTCCAGTAAATGACGAGACCGACCGGGAATGATGCCAGCATGAAGGTAAAAATCAGCGGCAGGAACATCATCACCTTGGCCTGAATGGGATCGGGCGGCGTCGGGTTGAGGCGCTGCTGGATGTACATGGTGACGCCCATCAGAATCGGCCAGATGCCGATGGCGAGAAGCTGCGGCGGATCCCAGGGAATAAGGCCAAAGAGATTGACCACCGTCAACGGATCGGGCGCCGAGAGATCATGCACCCAGCCGTAAAACGGCGCATGACGCATCTCCAGCGTAACGAATAGCACCTTATAGAGCGCGAAGAACACCGGGATCTGCAACAGGATCGGCAGGCAACCCGCCATCGGGTTGACCTGCTCTTTTTTGTAGAGCTCCATCATTTCCTGCTGCATGCGCAGCTTGTCGTCGCCGCAGCGTTCTTTGATGGCCTGCATCTTGGGTTGCAGCTGCTTCATCTTGTTCATCGCCACATAGGATTTGTTGGCGAGCGGAAAGAAGGCGAGCTTCAAGAGGACGGTCAGCGCCATGATGGCCAGTCCGAAGTTGCCCATCACGTTATGGAAATAATGCAAGGTATAAAAAATCGGCTTGGTGAACCAATAGAACCAGCCCCAGTCGACGCCGCGGTCGAAGCGCGAAATGCCCAGCTTCTGTTCATAATCGTCGAGCAGCGACACCACCTTGGCGCCGGCGAAAATCCGGCTCGTCACTTCGCTCGATTGTCCCGGCGCGATGGCGCGGGCGTCCAGCCGATAATCCACCTGATAGCGCTTGGCGCCGTTATCGCCGACAAAGGCGAAGCGTCCCTCATAGGCGTGTCCCTGATCGGGAATGAGCGCGGTCAGCCAGTACTTGTCGGTCATGCCGAGCCAGCCGCCGGCGCCCTGCTGCGTAAAGCGGCCTTCTTCCTCGATCTCACCGTAGGATTTTTCCACCAGGGTTTCGCCGAAGACGCCGATCGGCCCTTCATGAAGAATATAGGTGGCCTGCCCCGCCGGCGCGCCGCGGCGCGAGGCCAAGGCGAATGGCGCCATGCTCAGAGTCTTGTCGCTGCCGTTATCGACCCGCTGCGTCACCGTAAAAAGATAATTATCGTCAACGGCGATGGTGCGGGTGAATGTGACGCCCTGCGGGCTTTGCCAGGTGAGCGTCACCGGCTTGCCCGGCGACAGTACGGTATCGCGGCTGCTCCACACGCTATCCGCCGTCGGCACGTCAATGCCGCTACCCGGCGCCACCGCCCAGCCGACGTCAACGAAGTAGGCGTCCGCCGAGCCGACGGGCGACAGCAACGTCACCGCCGGCGCGCCCTTATCCAACGAAGTGCGATAGTCGGTCAGCACCAGATCATCGATGCGGCCGCCGACGAGCGAGACGGAGCCGGTCAATTTCGCCGAGCGGATGGCGATGCGCGGCGCTTGCTTGATGACGTCCTCGCGGCTAATGGGGACCGCCGTTTCTCGCACCGGCGGCAGATCGCCCACCGCGGCGGCCGGCGGCGTCGCCGCCGCTTCGCTCTCCGCCGCCTGGCGCGCGCGCTCCGCCTCCATCTTCGGGCGCATGAACAACAGGTCATAGCCGAGGAGGATGACCAGCGAAATCACGAAGGCGAGGATCAGGTTTTTATTTTCAGACATCAAAATACGCTTACCGGTCGGACGGTTGATAGGTCGAAGGGGACGGCGGCACCGGATCGAAGCCGGAACCGCCCCAGGGATGGCAGCGCGCCAACCGCCGCAGCGCCAGGGCAAAGCCGCGCCCCAGACCATGACTCTCCACGGCCTCGATGGCGTAAGCTGAGCAGGTCGGGGTAAACCGGCAGCGTGGAGGAATGAGCGGCGAGATGAGGTAGCGATAGACCCGCACCGGCGCCAGCGCCATAAACTTAACCCAATCCGTCGCCGCCATCACCCATTCCCATCCTTGGGGCGCGCTACCTTAAGCCGAGAGACTGCGGCGTTCAAGTCATCGATCAGGGCCGTGAACGGCCGGCTGGCGGTGGCCTGGCGGGCGATGAGCACGTAGTCGAAGCCGGGGGCGGCCACCAGCGGCAGGTGATTGACCGCCAGCGCCCGCAGCCGGCGCTTGGCGCGGTTGCGGGTTACCGCGTTGCCGACCTTGCGGCTGGCGGTGATGCCGTAGCGTAGGCTGACGGGGGGGATGCCAGGTGGCGTCGGAGCGGCCTGCACCAGAATGCCGGGGGTCGCCCACTTGCGGCCGCCGGCGGCCACCCGCAGGAAATCCCCTCGTCGCTTCAGCACCATGGGCCGCATATCGCCCTCTAAAATGCGAATCGCCGGCCGCGTAACCGCAGGCCGGCGATGCCAATCCGCCAGGTCGGGAGGGTTAAGCGCTTAACCGCTTGCGCCCCTTGGCGCGGCGCGACGAGAGAACCCCCCGGCCACCCTTGGTCGCCATCCGGGCGCGAAAGCCATGGCGGCGCTTGCGCACCAGCCGGCTCGGTTGAAAAGTCCGTTTCACGCTAACCTCCGTATTCTTAAGCTCGCCCGCCCCATGATGGCGGGGCGCGCCAAATCAGCCTTGCTCTATAGTGGCTGGGCGGCCGGAAGTCAACGACCGGCAGATACCGTCAAAATCTCTCGCGGCCGATCACGCCCCGGTGATAGGGCCATGCGCCTGCGGCCAAAATAGAGTACCTTGTGGCGATAATTAAGAGGGGTCGGGGGGATGGAGCTGATGGTGAGAACAGCGCGACAATGGGTGCGCCGAAGATGGCGGGCGCTTGGCCTGGCGGCGATGGCGGCGGGGCTGATGGCCGTTTCGGCGGCGGCGGCGCCGGAAATGCGGCTGCTGCCGCGCTGGCAGGCCCATTCCATGGTTGCCACCCTGCGAGTCGATCACGGGCCCTGGGACCGCTTTCTGCAGACCTACGTGGTGGTCGGCGCGGACGGCATTAACCGTGTGGCTTACGGCAAGGTGACGGCCGAAGATCGCCAGGCGCTGGCCGCCTACATCAAGGCCTTGGGCGCTGTTAAGGTCGACCGCCTGACCCGGGACCAGCAGTTGGCCTATTGGATCAACCTTTATAACGCCGTCACCGTCAAGGTGGTGCTCGACCATTACCCGGTCAACAGCATCCGCGACATCAACCTGTCCAAGGGCTTCTTTTCCACCGGCCCGTGGGGAGCAAAGCTGGTTACCGTCACCGGCGAGCCCTTGTCGCTCGACGAGATCGAACACAGCATCCTGCGGCCGATCTGGCGCGACGCGCGTATTCATTATGCGCTCAATTGCGCCTCCCTCGGCTGCCCCAATCTGGCGCTTACCGCCTATACCGCCGATCGTTTGAAACTGATGCTCGAAGTGGCGGCGCGTTCTTTCGTCAATCACTCGCGCGGCGTCAAGGTCACCGACGCGGGCATTGAGGTATCGTCGATCTATAAATGGTACGCCGATGATTTCGGCGGCGCGCGCGACTATCTGCTTGACCATCTCCTGCGCTATGCCGCGCCCGACCTTAAAGAGCAGATTGAAGACAGCCGGCGCATCGTCGATTATCGCTATGATTGGCGTCTCAACGACGCCGCCACGGTGAAATAAACCGATGATTGCGACAACGGCGACGCACACGAGATGGCGGCGTGTACTGCCGCTTGGACTGCTCCTCGCGGCGGCGGCGCTGGCGTTCGCGTTCGATCTTGATCGCTATTTAAGCCTCGCCGCGCTGCGTGAGCATCGCGCCGCGTTACAAGCATACGTCGCCGATCACCAGCTTGCGGCGCTCCTGATCTATACCGCGTTCTATGGTGCAGTCGTCGCCTTGTCACTACCGGTTGCCACGCTCTTGACCGTCGCAGGCGGCTTTCTGTTCGGAACCCTCATCGGCGGCGCGGCGACGGTCATCAGCGCGACCATGGGAGCAACCATCGTTTTTCTTGCCGCCCGCTATGCCTTCGGCGATTTCTTGAAAAATTGCGCCGCGCCGTGGCTGAAGCGCTTCGAGACGGGATTTAAGCGTCATGCCGCGAGCTATCTGCTGATTCTAAGATTAGCGCCGGTCTTTCCGTTTTTTGTGGTCAACATCGCACCGGCGTTTTTGGGCGTGCGCACTTCGCTTTATGTCGCCACCACGTTCTTTGGCATCATGCCCGGCACTTTTGTCTACGCCAGCGTCGGCAGCGGTCTTGGGGCCATTCTCGACGCCGGCGGCGCGCCCGATCTGAATATCATCTTCACGCCCCCGGTGCTGCTGCCCTTGCTGGCGCTGTCGGCGCTGGCGGCATTGCCCATCTTATTGCGTCGGCTCGGCGTATTAAGGTCGGCTGATGAATAACGAGATCGCCGCCGATATCTGCGTCATCGGCGCCGGCGCCGGCGGCTTGAGCGTCGCTGCGGCGGCGGCGCGGCTGGGTGTGCGCGTGGCGCTCGTTGAAAAGGGCCGCATGGGCGGCGATTGTCTGAATTTCGGCTGCGTGCCGTCCAAAGCGCTGATCGCCGCCGCCCGCCGGGCGAGCTTAGTGGGCGAGCGCCTCGGCGTCACCTATGACCCGCCGAAGGTCGATTTCGCCGCCGTGCGCGATCATCTGCAAAGCGTCATCGCCGCCATCGCGCCCCATGATTCAGAGGAGCGTTTCGCAGCCCTGGGCTGCACCGTGATCCGCGAGGCGGCGTATTTCATCGCCCCCGACCGCGTCGCCGCCGGGGAGCGGATCATCCGCGCCCGCCGCTTCGTCATCGCCACCGGCTCCTCGCCGGCGATCCCCGGCATCCCCGGCCTGGCCGTGACGCCCTTTCTGACCAACGAGACGATATTCGACCTGGAAGCCCTGCCCGCGCACTTGATCGTGCTCGGCGGCGGACCCATCGGCTGCGAGCTGGGGCAGGCGTTTCGCCGCTTAGGCAGCCGGGTGACCATCGTCAGCCATAGTTTTCTCAAGCGCGACGATCCCGAGCTTGCCGCCGTGGTCTTGGACTCCTTGCGCCGGGACGGCGTCGAGATGCGGCGCGACACCCTGGTCCGCGTCAGCGCTACGGATGCCGGCATTGCCGCCCACACCGCCGGCGGCGAGACGCTGCGCGGCAGCCGCCTGCTGATCGCCGCCGGCCGCCGGCCCAACATCGACGGCCTGGGACTTGTGGCGGCCGGCATCGCCGCCACCCCCCGGGGCGTCGTGGTGGATCGTCGGCTGCGCACCGCCAATCGCCGGGTTTACGCCATTGGCGACGTCACCGGCCGGGCGCTTTTTACCCATATGGCGGGCTACGACGCCGGCATCGTCATCCGCCATGCCCTGTTTCGCCTGCCCGTTCGGGCGCGCGCGGATATCACCCCGTGGTGCACCTTCAGCGCGCCCGAGCTGGCCCAGGTAGGGTTCACCGAAGCCGCCGCCCGCGCCGCCGGCCACGGCGACATCCGCGTCATCACCGGGAAATTCGCCGACAACGATCGCGCCAGGACCGAGGGCGAGACCGAAGGCCTGATCAAGATCATCGCCGGTAAAGGCGGCCGTATCCTGGGCGTCGGCATTGTCGGCCCCCATGCCGGCGACCTCATTCAGCCGTGGTGTCTGGCGCTCAGCCGCAACTTGAAGCTGAGCGCGCTGGCCGGCTATATTGCCCCGTACCCGACCTTGGGCGAGGCGACGAAGCGCGCCGCTGGCGCTTTTTACGAACCCGCCCTGTTTGGTCCGTGGACAAGGCGGCTCGTCGCTCTCTTGGCCAAGCTCGGCTGACGGATCGCTGCGCCAACAAACGAAGGACGTCATGCGGCGGGGCATCCTGAAGGCCCTCAAATCCAAATTGTCGGCGCGCCTCCTCATTCTGACGGCGGCCTTCGTGATGCTGGCCGAAGTGCTGATCTACGTGCCCTCCATCGCCCAATATCGCCGCACCTGGTTGGAGGAGCGGCTGGGCTCGGCGCAGATCGCGGCGCTCGCCTTGGAGGCGACATCCAGCCATATGCTGAGCGCCGATCTGGCGCGCGAGCTTTTGACCAACGCCGGCGTCGCGGCGGTGGTGCTAAAGCGCGGCGATGCGCGGCGGCTGATTTTACGCGGCGACATGGCCATGAATATCGCCGCCATGTATGACCTGCGCGCCGCCCGGCCATGGACGCTGATTGGCGATGCTTTCGAGACCATGATCTTGCTTGCTGACGATCGCCTGATCGAGGTGACGGGCAGCGCCCGCAAAGGCTCCGGCGAATATGTGCAGATCATGCTCTATCCCGGCGAATTGAAGCGCGCCATGATCGACTACTCGCGCAACATCCTGCTGCTCTCCATCGTCATTTCGCTGGTCACCGCCGGCCTGGTTTATGTGGCGCTCACCGGCCTCATGGTGCAGCCCATCCGCCGCATCACTCGCAGCGTGGTGGCGTTCCGGCAAGCGCCGGAGGCCATTTCCTCGCGCTTGAATCCGTCGGCGCGCAGCGACGAGATCGGCGTTGTGGAGCGCGAGCTTGCCACCATGCAGGCCGACCTGCAAGCGGCGCTTACGCAAAAGACGCGGCTCGCCAATCTCGGCACCGCGGTGGCCAAGATCAATCATGATCTGCGCAACATCCTCGCTGGCGCGCAACTGCTGTCCGACCGCCTCGCCACGGTGGAAGACCCGACCGTGCGGGCGCTGTCGCCGCGCTTCATGCGCGCCATCGACCGCGCCATCAATCTGTGCGCGGCGACGCTGGCTTATGGCCGCGCGCCGGAGACGACCTTGCAGCCAACAACGGTCAATCTGCGCGCGCTGGTGGGAGAAGTCGTCGCCGCGCTGGGCCTGATGCGGGAGGACGGCGGCAAGCTTCGCTTCTGCAATACGGTAGATGACGCCATGACCGTGCGGGTCGATGGCGAACAATTCTTCCGCGTGCTGATGAACTTGTGCCGCAATGCCCGCGACGCCATCGAGGCCGCGCCGGCAAAAGCTGCGCCCTGCGATATTCGCGTCGCCGCGCGCCAGGATGACGCCGCCACCGTGATCGAGGTGTCGGATACCGGCCCCGGCCTGCCGGCCGCCACGCGCGCGCATCTGTTCGAGCCGTTTCGCGGCAGCGCCACCGCCGGCGGCAGCGGCTTAGGGCTGGCCATCGCCAAGGAAATCGTCGAGGCCCACGGCGGCGCCATCACGCTCATTGACAGCGATGCCGCCGGTACGACGTTCCGCATCACGCTGCCGCGCTGACTATTCTCCGATCGCCACGCCTTCGCGGCGCGGGTCGGCGCCGCCTTGCAAATGCCGATCCCTGCCTTCGCCCACCGCCATCACGCCGTGCAGGCCGCTGGCGATGCGTCGCGTTGTGACGGTATGGCCAAGCGCCGACAACGCCGGCGCAAGGCCGGCGGGCGCGCCTTCCTCCAGGGTCACGGGTCCGCCTGCGGCGATGAAGTTCGGCAATTCGATGGCGGCCTGAATATCAAGCCCCCAATCAAGTACGCCGATCAGCGTCTTGGCGACAAAGCCGATGATGGCGTTGCCGCCGGGCGAGCCGACGGCCAGCTCGAATCGTCCGTCGCGATCAAATACGATGGTCGGCGACATCGAGCTGCGCGGCCGCTTGCCCGGCTCCACCCGGTTGGCCACCGGCGCGCCGTCGGCCACCGGCTCGAAGGCAAAATCGGTCAACTGGTTATTGAGAAAGAAGCCATCCACGAACAATCGGCTGCCGAACGCGCTCTCGACGCTGGTGGTCATGGAGACCACCGCGCCTTTTTTATCCACCACCACGAAATGGCTGGTCGACGGCACTTCGGGGGTGATCCCCGCCCCCCGCGGCGGCGCGCCGGGCGGCGCGCCGGGCGCAACCGTCGTCATGGCGCGCGCGGGATCGATCAGCGCCGAGCGGGCTTTCAAATATTGCTCATCGACGAGCCCCGCCGTCGGCACCATGACCTTGTCGGGATCGGCCACATAACGGTCGCGGTCGGCGTAGGCCAGCCGCGCGGCCTCGACGATCAGATGCAGGGCGCGGGGCGACATCGGCTGTTCCGCCGCCAGATCGAACCGTTCAAGAAGCTTCAGCATCGCCAGCACCGTGGTGCCGCCGGAGGACGGCGGCCCCATGCCGCAGATTTCCCGACCGCGATAAACGCCGCAGAGCGGCGCGCGCTCCAGCGCCCGATAGGCTCGTAAGTCATCGAGCGACAACGCGCCGGGGTGGCGCGGCGCCTGTCTGACTGCGCGCACCATGTGCTTGGCGATGCGCCCCTCATAGAAAGCCCGTGGCCCATGGTGTTGAATGGCCCGCAAGGTAGCGGCGTAGGCGGGATTCTTCAGGGGCGTGCCGGCGCTGAGCGCCTTGCCCGCCTGGTCGAACAAATAGCCCTTGGCGGCGGGAAAATCCCGCAACAGGGGATCGCTGTCGGCCAAGTATTGCAGCCGCGGCGAGACGATGAACCCGTCCTCGGCAAGCCTGATGGCCGGCGCGAACAGGTCGCCCCACGGCAGGCGGCCATAACGTTCATGGGCGAGCGCCAGCATGGCGATGACCCCGGGCGTGCCCACCGAGCGGCCGCCGGCCACCGCCTCCAGATAGCCTTCAAAAGTGCGCGGCGTGCCGGCAAACAGCAGCGGCGTGACGCCGGCGGGGGCGGTTTCGCGGCCATCGACCGTGGTCAAGATCGGCGCGCCATTCTCCACCGGCGCGTAATAAAGCAGGAAGGCGCCGCCGCCGATCCCTGAGGATTGCGGCTCCACCAACCCCAACACCAACTGCACGGCGATCGCCGCATCAATCGCGCCGCCGCCCTGCTGCAAGATCGCGAGCCCCGCCTCGGCGGCATAAGGGTTGGCCGCCGCAACCATTTCGTGATGCGCCACCGCCGGGGCCCGGGCCAGCGCCGGGCCATGGGCGAAAATCAGCGCCGCCAGCAGCAGACGTGTCCAGGTAATCCTCAAATGCCTTAACTCCGATTGACGCGGCGACGGAAACATCCGTAGCTTCTCTAAGCATCAGCGATAGAGGATCAAGGAACGCATGGTCAAGCCGGGGCGGCGAAATCTCATCACCGACGTGCCAGGCGTCCTGATCGGCAACGCCGCCGATGAAGCGACGCGCTCAGGCGTCACCGTGATCCTGCCGACGCGGCCGGCGACGGTGGGCGTTGATGTGCGGGGCGGAGCGCCGGGCACCCGGGAGACCCCGGCCCTCGACCCCAATTGTCTGGTGGCGGAAGCCCACGCCATCGTGCTGGCCGGTGGTTCGGTGTTCGGCCTGGCGGCGGCGGACGCCGTGGCCGCGGCGCTGTCGGCGCGGGGTATCGGCCTTGCCCTCACCCCGCGCGCCGTGCCGGTGGTGCCGGCGGCGATCCTTTATGATCTCGGCAACGGCGGCGACAAGGAGTGGGGCGAGGCCCCGCCCTACGCCGGGTTGGGCCGCCAAGCGCTGGCGGCCGCCGGCGAAGTCTTCTCCTTAGGCAACGCCGGGGCCGGCTTCGGCGCCATTGCCGGAGCGCTGAAAGGCGGGTTGGGCAGCGCCTCGGCCGATTGCGGCGACGGATTTATCGTCGGCGCGCTGATCGCGGTTAATTCCTTCGGCAGCGTCACGACGGGAGGCCCATCGGACGCGCTCATGGCCGCCCCCTTTGAGCAAGGAGGGGAATTCGGCGCACTGCCCGCCCTTGCTTTACCGCGAAATGGCCAAGGGGTTTCGATGACGCCCGATCTTGCCAAGGCGGCGCTGCCGGCCGCCAATACCACCATCGGCGTCGTCGCCACCAATGCCCGGCTGACCAAAGCGGAAGCCGAACGTCTGGCCATCATGGCGCACGACGGCTTGGCGCGCGCCATCCGGCCGGTGCACACGCCGTTTGACGGCGACACCCTGTTCGCCTTGGCGACGGGAGAGCGGGAGTTGGGCGACAACCGGCCGCTGGCGCTGACCCGGCTTGGCGCGGTGGCCGCTGATTGCGTCGCCCGCGCCGTGGCGCACGGCGTGCTGGCCGCCACAACCTTAGGGGACGCCAAAGCCTACAGGGAGGTTTTCTTCAAATAGATCGCCACCGCCACGCTCTCGCCGTCCGGCGTTAAGGCGATGGCGGTATGCTCATAGCCGACGCCCGACGCCTTGAGCGCCCGCAACACCCGGCGCAGCGCCGCCTGTTCCTCATCCCGCGCCGATGCCGGGCCACGGACAATGACATCGAAAGCGACATTGGACACCTGCGCCTGGAGGGCGCGCACCGCCGTCCGGAGCTTGGCTTCGAAGGCCGGCGCGGCGGCGGTGAATCTGATCTCGGCAAAGGCGGTGCGGTTGTGGGCGTCGATGGCATTGGGACCGGGTTCGCCCACCGCCGCCGGCGTCAGCACCGCCAGACGGTTCTGTTCGGCGTAAAGCCGCTGCCGCCAACGCCCCAGCGCGCCATCCACGTCCGCCACCAGTTTACCCACCTCCTGCAGATCGGCGCCGGCGGCGGGGATTGCGATCAAGGGCGCGGCGAAGGCCGTCGCCTCGTCATTGAGCGCCCGCAGCTCGTCGATCTCGGCGCTCATGCGGCTTAAGGCCGACTGCGCGCCGCTCCACGCCTCGGCAAAATAGGGCGTGGCCGGCGCTTCCGCCAGGTGGCGATCCAGCATCGCCTCATAGACGCCAAGGCTGCCTTGCAGGGTGGCCCGCAGTTCATCAAAGCGGGCGCGCAAGGCTGCGAGCCGGGCGCGATCCACCGTCGATGCGACGGCGGGCGCGGGAGCCGGTGTCTCCGTTGCCGCCCCGCCGGCGGCCGGAGCCACCGCCGTCACCGGCCGCTCCACCGCGCCCAAATGCGGCCATTGGCCCTGGGCGCACCCCGCAAGGAGGAGCGTCAGCGCAAGGAGAACGAGGCTCTGTCGGCGACTGGTCATCAGGGCGGACTTTAGCCATTCCCCCCCGTCGCCACAAGCGCGGGGAAGGGCTTGCCATTTAGAGGAGATGCGGCTAGGTTCGCCGCCTGCTTGCCATCAAGGCCAAGGGCGCCCGTAGCTCAGCTGGATAGAGCACCAGACTACGAATCTGGGGGTCAGGAGTTCGAATCTCTTCGGGCGCGCCACTTGATTTTATTAGATATTTTCGCCTTTTTGGTATCCCCTCAAAATCATCTAAAATCTGCTCTAGCAATCACCTAGCAATCACGGAGATGGGTTTCGCGGCTCTTTGCCCCATTTGTACCCAGGCGCGCATACTGTGGGCGCTTGCCCCTCCTCAGGCACGCGCGCCTCATTTTTACCTGGTATGATTATTACGCATGCGTAATGGTCTCGTTAAGCCGTTCACAGCAATGTAACATATTGAAAAGTAGCCATTCATTTTATGGAACCACACGCGGCAATCGCGCCGCCCGCCCGATGTTCTGACTAGTGGAACAGCGCTTACCGATGATGACCCCGCTGGGTTCATGTTTTGGCAAGCCAAGGCGGGCATGGGCATGCGGGCTTGTACTTTTCAGCACATAGTTCAGCGCCGCATCTAGATGGTCTTGATAAGGTTCGCCATAGCGGATGCCCACAAAGGCATGGGATAGGCTTCTGCCCACGGGACGGCTGAATATCATCCCTTTGGAGAATGACGCCCCACAGGCTTTCAGCCAGCCCCGTTGCCGGGATGAAAAGGCGCGCCCCAGATAAGGCGGCACATGCAACAGAATGTGGACGTGTTCGCCCTTGCCATCGCCGGATTCCCGTACCCAGATATAGGCCAGCGTTTCGCCCCGCAGCCGTAGCCAGTCCGCCGCCAGTTTCAGGAAACGCAACGTTGCTCCTTGAATGTTTGTGGTGACGCCCGCTTGCTGCCAATGGATGGTGGTGAAGCGGTTTAAGGGCTTGGCCATGGTGGCCGCAAAATGCGCCGCGTCGATTATGTTTTGCGCTTGGCTTTCACTCAGGGAATGGCTTACACGGTCACGGCTTAAACGCTGGCGGGCCATGCGTCGGGCTTGTGGTGCGGGCGGGGATATGCCGTCACTAATATACGCGTGATATAATTGCAAACACTGTGCCAACTGGGGTACAGGCGGGGCAATGCGTTTGGAAACAACGCCTTGGGCATTTGCGTGTTTGAAGGTCATCGCAAGTTTTTAATTCGGGGGAAAAATGAAGGGCGATGGTTTCCCACCGCCCCCATTTATTGCCGATTAGGAGCCGTCAGAACGGGCAAGTGCGGCGGCCTTGGCAAAGGCTTCCGCAAAGCCGTCCAGGCTATCCAGGGGCACGGTGACGCCCTTCTTTGTGGCTATGTGGCCTTCGCTGCCCTTGTCCGCCCAAAGCCGGATATCGGCATAGCGCTTGCCCCGGTATTCGGTCAGCATCAGCCGCACCAAATCCCCGCCGGGTTTCTTTAGCTCATGAATGATAGTCATGCCGCTGCCCTTTCCCCGCCGGTGACGGATACAATGCGGATCGGGCTTTGCAGCACATAGCGGGCATGGCTGCCGGGAAATGGTCCCTTGTGGGATTCGTTCACCGTGGCGATGGCCACGCCCAATTTGCGAAGATTGAACACATAAGCGGACCATCGCGGGCCGGGGTTATCAATGGGCGTGCAGCCGGTTTCCCCCACCCTGTGCAGTTCCAGCAATGCCCAGGCATCGCGGCCCGTGACGGTGTGGCGGGTTTGCCCGCCATCGCCGATTTCAAATATAACCTTAAGCCGGTTCATCGCCGCACCCCCATCAGCTCTGCTAATACACTGGCATGGGGACGGGATACCCGCGCCCGCCGGGATATGTGCCGGATGGCTTGATTAAATGGGCTTCTGGGGGTAATCTCCAATCCATCGAAGCCTGCCAGCATCTCGATATTTTGGAGAGCCCCACCCTGCCCGGTGGGGTTTCTTCGTTTCTGTGTCATGCGGCCCTCCCAACGTCACTGGTGCTGGTGCGCTTCTTGGAAGCTGCCCAGGCGTCAAGGTCGGCGGGGTCATAGACGACGGGGCCACGCACGCCTAAAACGGCGTAACTTGGCCCACAGCCATAGACACGCCATTTAGCCATGGTGGAAGGGGCAACCCCCAGCCGCTTGGCGGCCTCAGGTGTGCGAAGCTTTTGATGGTCCGGTGGATGCATGAATATCTCCTGTCTGTTGCATCATCGCCCCGGCACGTTGGGACGACAGGAGAAGCCTACATCCATAAAAATACGCCGAAAAATATCGCAAAATGCGCCGCCGAAAATTCCGGCGATATTATTTTGGCGAGTTTTTTCTTGGCCTTCCACGCGCTGTTAGGTGTGAAGGGGCCGCGCTTTGATATGCGGATCTAAAAATCTCTCTTGGCACTTTTAAGTGTTCATCCTCGAAATGCTCACATGCTAACTTCCAAGCTACATCTTGCCCTAGCCGCCTTCCCCCGGAAGCTGTCCCTGTCGTTTTCTTTATCCAGGCCTCTAGTGCCACTTTAGATACAGTTTTTACTTGGCTGTCAGGCTGGGGCTGATCCAACTCTATTGTAGAGTTATTTAGCATCACATCACTGCTTTCAAGCGCTGCATTTGACTGAGACGGAAAAGCTTTCAGAAGCTCAGCCCGATTTACCGTGACGCTAAAATATTGGCCTCGGGACGTGTCCAGAAATGCTAATGGGTCTGATGGACTAAAACCATTTCCAAAACCCAAGCCATCGCGCAAAATATCGTAACGCCTGAAATCATGGAAACGTTGCTGGGGTATGGCTTCAGTGAGCGTGTCTTCAAAGTTATCCCCATCCGTCCACTTACCACGCAATCCGATATTTCCACCGGCTGCCAAATCAGCCAAGCGAATCAGGGCATTACTAAGTTCAGTCTCGACCACCTCAGATGACTGGCCTAGCTCGCCCGCGTCGGTCGCATGGCCAAGTCTGTCTTTGCTTATAGAAATGTCAAAAGCTATCCACGTTAATGCCTCTGACAATTCTATCCATGGCCGATCTGATGGTAGCCGTGTTTTAATGAGTACAGGCATTTCCTGTTCGATCTGTGCGAGGTCTGGAATTTCTTTTGGCGGCGCTATCAGAGCAGGAAGCTGCTCTCGTATCCAGTTGCCAAACTGTTTACGGTCTAATGCGCAAGGGCGGCAATTCCATTGCTGCCATTCATCCGGCAACCGTATATCAAGTGGAAGTAGCCCCTCACGCCATGCATATTTCGTTCTGTGAGGGTTAGACCAAGCCCATGTCGGAATTGGGCGCGCCTGTTCGTCCTTAAGGAAACTTGCTACCAAGTTTCCGGTGAGCAATTCACACTCGAGTAAATGTTGCGCAAGGGCACCAATTTTTTGCCGCCGCACATAGGCATCTGGATTGTCCCCGCCAAACATTTCAACCAATGTAGTGTCAACATGATGGGACGGGAACGGATCAGCTAGCGTACTGGTTCTTGCAATCCATTTTCCGGTAATGCGCCAAGCATCGAAGGTCCAAACTAGACCGCGATTTCGTGCGTCAAGCTTTTTCACATCGCCCCCGCATAGGCTACCCGCATGAAAGGTATGGCGCGGCGGTCCCGTGCGGGACGGGATGTTCGGCGGCCAAACCTAGCCGCGCCAAGGTCAACTTTAAGAGGTCAGGCGGGCAACACCGCAACACGGGCGACCATCATAGCGTAGCCATTCACGTCGCTTAGAAAGGCGGTATGCACCCCACTCCAAGCGCCGCCATTCTTCGCCTGTTCAAACATATCGCGCACGATGCAGGCCAGTAAGGAGACGTTGCCTATCGTGGGGTTAGCACCGATAAAGGCCAAGTATTCCTCGGCAAGCACCTTGCCTGTTTCGCAGTCTTTGGAAGAACAGCCGGTCGGTTTCACGTCCCAGTAATTGAAGCCGCCACCTTTCCTTTTGCTCACGAATGACAAGGTATCCGGTAAGGGGGCCGAAGTTTGTTTCCGCCGTGCTTTCCGAATATCGCTCAGTTTGACAATATCGCTCATGATTGTTCCTCACCTAGCCGCGCCAGTTCGGATTAACTCGCCCGCACAAACCGGATGGTGGGCCGCAGGCCGGTCGCCTTGGCGTAGCCTTCCAGCGTTTTCTTGCTCGGCCAATGCTTGCCGCTTTCAATGCGGGCGATGGCGCTTTGCGTGGTGCCCATGCGTTTTGCCAATTCGTCTTGACTCAATCCCGCCTTGGCGCGCGCCTCAATGAGTGCGGCGGCGATTTCAAATTCTTCCGCCATATCATCATAGGCTTTTTTCACCACTGGGTTTTTCAGCATCTCTTTCTTGAGCTTGGAAAACGGCACGGTCACGATTCACTCTCCTTCAATCGCCGCAAGGCTAGGTCGATTTCCTGCCGGGGCGTCTTTTGGGTTTTCTTCACGAAAGCCCGCAACAAAATCAGCTTGCGGTCCATCAAGGCCGCGTACATCACGCGGGAAATGCCCGCCTTACCCGACAGCCGGATTTCCCAAATCCTGCCTTCCAGGTGCCGGGTATAGGGCATCCCCACCTTGTGCGGCCCCCATACTTCCAACAATTCGGCAATGCGCCACAGCCGGGCTTGCATATCCGCCGGAAGGGCCAGGATTTCCGCCTCTACCTTAGCATTGAGGCATTCCACTTTCCATATAGCATCTTTGCTATGTTGTGACAAGCGCCCTTACCCCCGTCTATCCGCCAGGGCGATGACGTTCGCCCCCTTGCCTTTGCCATCGATGATGGCGCTCAGGTGGGCATCCCAGGCAGCCAGGGCGGCGCGCTTTTCATCGGCCCAGTTGTGGCGCTGGTAGACCCCCACAATGCCCGCCCGGCTGCCCGATATATGATTTAGAACCGCCTCGGTCACTTCCAGACGGGTTCCCAGCCGTTGCAGGCCGGTGGCCAGGGTGCGGCGCAGGTCATGATAGCGCCAGGGGGCAAGGTGCCCGTCATCGGCCTTGCCGCCGTTCTCAACCGCGTCTTGTTGCAGGATTTCCAGCGCCAGGCGGTCCAGCCGTTTCTTGGCCTTGGAAAAGCCGCTAATGGGCGTCTTGCCGGTGGTGGTGAAGATTAGGCCACGTTTGCGGGTATGCGCTCCCAAGGCTTCCAATAGGCTCAGGGCGGCGTTGTTCAAGGGGACGGTGTGCGCCAATCCGTTCTTCGCCCGTGCCGCCGGGATGGTCCACTGCGCCGCGTCAAAGTCGACCTCCGAAAAATCCATTTCCGCCACTTCGGACAATCGCTGCCCAGTGGCAACCAGAAGCCGCACGAACGGGCCAAAGGGATGGTCCAGCTTGTCACAGGCCAGCCACACGGCGCGCAATTCAGCGTCGCTCAATACTCGGTCACGGGAAGCCAGGGGCTTGAAGGCTGGCATATCGGCCATGGGGGAAGATGAAATATCTTCCCGCCCCACCGCCCAGCGGAACAGCTTGCGCAAGGTGGCATGGGCAAAGCGGGCCACGGCGGGCGCGCGGCGGTCTATTTCCTCCAAGGTGTGGGCAATGTCCCGGCGCGTCAGGTCAGCAATGGTTCGCCCTTTGAAGGCCGGAATAAGGTCACGGTCCAAGACCCGCTTGGCTTCCGTCCATGACCGGGCTTGATTCACCTTGGCATAGCGTTCAATGAACTGAGCGGCATAGCGTTCAAATTCCAGGTTAACGGCATCTTCCCGGCGCTGGCGCTTAGTAGCCATGGGGTCAACACCCTTGCCTACTTCCGCCAGCAGTCGCCGGGCTTCATCCCGTGCCGTGTCCGGGGTCCAGGGGCTGCCATGCTTGCCAATGGTGAAGCGCCTCACAGGGCTTTCCCGTCCGCCCATGCGGTATTGCAGGATATAGACCTTGTTCCCCGCTGGGGTGACTTTCAGGCCGAAGCCCTTGGGGTCCGCATCCCATAGAAAGCGGTCCCGCTCCCCCGGCTTTGCCGCGTCCACCGTCCGCTTGGTTATCTTCACCGCCATGGCTAGCCCCGTGCTTATTTGGTGATTGCTAGAAGACCGCTAGTAAGCACCTAGCAATCACCATAACGGAACTCGGGGAAATCTCCAAGAATTTTGATATTCTGTAATATCTTTGATTTATTAGATATTTTTGGTGAATTTGGAATTTCGGGGAACGTCTGGAAATGCTATACCGGCTAACTACGAATCTGGGGGTCAGGAGTTCGAATCTCTTCGGGCGCGCCATTGAACCTCCTACCCCGATAAATGACCCATTAGTCCGTTCTTGACGAATTGTAGTTTATAAACTACATATGGGTTGTGATTGAAATCCGCCAGACAGATGTATTTCATAAATGGCTTAAGGGCTTGCGTGATTTCACTGCCCGCGCCCGGATCAATTTGCGGATTCGCCGCTTGTCCTTGGGCAATCCGGGAGATGTGCGCCCGGTGGGTGAAGGCGTTTCGGAATTGCGGATCGACTATGGCCCCGGCTACCGGGTGTATTTCGTGCAGTAGGGGCAAAAGCTCATTGTGCTGCTGGCTGGGGGCGATAAGCGGACGCAAGCCAAGGACATCGCCAGAGCAAAGGAACTGGCCCAGGATGTATAGGAGAAAAAGCCATGGCCAAGGTTAAAACCCAACGCTGGGACGCAGCGGATTATCTGAAATCCAAGCGCGATATGGCCGCTTACCTCACCGCCGCTTTTGAAGATGGCGATCCGGCGCTGATCGCCGCCGCCCTGGGCGATATTGCCCGCGCCAAGGGCATGACGAAGATTGCGCGGGAAACCGGGCTATCCCGGGAGAATCTTTACAAGGCGCTGTCGCCGGATGGCAGGCCGGAATTCAGCACCATCATGAAAGTTACCAAGGCGCTGGGCATCACCATTCACGCCGCCGCCTAAGCTCACTGTAGATTCAGTGAGCGGCGCCGGCACAAGGACAGGGGGCAAGCTTGCAACCTTGCGGCTCAACCTCTCGCCGCGCCAAAACTAAAGTCTCTCCATTTAAGCAGCGATGGTCAGTTTGCCGCCTAAAGCCTGCACCACTTTGGCAATGGTTTCGTATCGCGGTTTGGCGCCGGGCGAGAGCGCCTTATAGAGGCTTTCCCGGCCAAGCCCGGTTGCCTTGGCAATTTCCGCCATGCCCCGCGCCTTGGCAACGTCGGCCAGCGCCATCAGGAACACATCGGGGTTTGGGTCTTGGGCGGCCACGTCCAGATAGTCCAGCATCATGGCCGAATTTTTCAGATAGTCGGCCCCGTCAAAGGACCGAAACTTTTGCACCGCTGGTTTTGCTTTGGCCATGCTTCAATCCTTTCCCAAACGCCGCGCCACGTCTCCGAAATTTCCCGCTTCGGCTGAGCGGATGCGAGCAACGATGCGCACCGTCGCCCGGTCATCCTTCAGGCCCTTAAGCCATTCATCAAACTCGTCGCTGCGCAGAATCGTATACATGGCGCATTGTATCCGAATGGATACAGGATGGCAAGGGGCAAGATGGGCGATTAATGGGTAGGTTTACATCATCAGCTGGGTTTGGTCACGCTGGGCATCACGCAATCTGGCCGGCAATAATCCGCTGATAAAGGATGGGGTCGGTGGCGCCCTCTGATCCAATCACCAGGATCTCGGCGTTTTGATCGAGCCCCAGCGATCGCACAATCTCCGGCCGCGAAGCGGCGGCGAGCAGAAACGCCAGGCCCGCCACCGCCGATTCTCCGGCTTCGATCTTAGGGTCGCCATAGGGGCTGCGCGCCAGCAAGCGCATGGCGTCGGGAACGCCGGCGTCGGGAATGGTGGCGAAGCTGTCCGCGCCTTGGGCGAGTATCGCCCACGCCAGATGCGATGGCTCGCCGCAGGCAAGGCCCGCCATGATGGTGTCCAGCATGCCATGGACGACGGCGGGAGCGCCGGCCAGCGCGCTTTGATAAAGGCAATCGGCCTTGTCGGGTTCGATCACCAGAAAATGCGGGCGCTGATTGCCGAACGCCATCCAGAAGTGCGCCAGCAGGGCGGCCGCCAGACCGCCGACGCCGCCTTGCACGAAAACATGGCTGAGTTCTGGGCCAATCCGGTCGATAATTTCGCCCGACATAACCGTATACCCGGCCATCACATATTTCGGGATGTCCGTATAGCCGGGATAAGAGGTATCGGAGACGACGATCCGGTTATATGTCGCCGCATCCTGCGCGGCGTGACGCACCGAGTCATCGTAATTCCCCTTGCAGCGCACAATCTCCGCGCCGAAGGATTCGATCGCCTTTTGCCGCTCCATGCTGACGCCTTCATGTAAATAGATGACGCAACGGCAGCCCAACATCTGACAGCCCCAGGCGACCGAGCGGCCATGGTTGCCGTCGGTGGCGCAAGTCACCGTTACGGTGCGGGCAAGATTTCGCAAGCGCTCGCTACTGAAGATATCGCGCTCGTTGATGTCAACTTTTTCGCCCTCGGCGATGAGCATATCCAACAGGATGCGCAACACCGCATAGGCGCCGCCCAGGGCCTTGAAGCTGCGCAAGCCAAAGCGCGCGCTCTCATCCTTGTACCAAACTTTTTTCACACCGACGGCGCGCGCCAAGCCATCAAGGCTGATGAGCGGCGTTTCCCCATACCCAGGCCAGCTTTTGATGACGGCGCCCGCCTCATCCGCCATCTTTTCATTAAGAACGTCTCTTAATGAAGCTGGATAAGGTTCTTTGCGATTAACGCTGGCGTTGGCAAGTAGTTTGGTAATTTGAAATAAGCCAGACAAATTCTTTCGCCCTTCATCGCGGCCGTCCTCGATGTAGACGTGACGGTCATATCCCCTGCCGCCGCATTGGACGTGGGGTATAACATACATGAGGGAGAGCCCCGGTCACCCTCCAAAGGGACGGGGGCTGTTGATTAAGCGCGACGCCGGCTCAACGCCAGGGCGATCATGCCGATCCCCAGGAGACCGAGCATGCCCGGCTCGGACGCTTGCGCGATTTCAAAGCTGCTCAAGGTGCCGACCGCGGTGCCGGTCAGCCCAAGATTGTCAATGAAATTAAAGGTGATCGAACGGATCTCAAAATCGGTAATCGGCGGAAAGGTCAAGGGCAAGGAGGCATTGGCGAATACCGTCCCCTGGTTGTCCTGCAGCACCATCGAAACCCCGGTCACGGTGACATTGGGGATGGTGTCGACGATCCCGGCGTTAAGATTAAGCGAGAATGAATCGAGACCGGGACCAACGTTGTTTTGCACCCGCAGGCGATTGGTGCCGCCGCCCGGCGAGGTCAGGCCGGCGACGCCAAACGATACGCTGACCGCGTCCGGCAGATATTGGCAGTTGTTGGTGCAGGCCGCAATGGGAGCTTGCGGAACGTTATAACTCAGACTACCCGAAAAGGGTGATCCCGGGCCATAGCCATCAATGGTATTGCCAGCGTTCAATGTCCCGGCAAAATTAAACGTCAGCAGGGCCGCGCTGGCCGGAGCGGCGAAGCCGACGGCAAGCATGACGCCCGCCATAAATACGATCCGTTTCATCATCTGGCGCATGCCGGCCTCCTCGGGAGTTTGAATATCCATCAACCCTACTACGTCTTTTTTCCTATGCAAGCTTTATGCCGCCCATTGAAAATCAATTACTAAGCTGATTTTATCGCTGTTCCTAAGCTTCAAGTTGTAAGAAAAAGCGACACGTCGGCCACCGGTTTTACGGCGAACTCTTACGCTTCGGGAACGTACGGTAAGGAATTCGCGCAGCAGTTTTCCGTCATGAACGCCAGGAGCGCGCGCGCATCGTCTCGTAGCGCGGCATGATCTAGAACAGCCGCTTAAAAATAGCCTGCTCCATTGACGATCATCAGTGAGGCCAAGGCATTAGAGGCGTATGTGTAACAAAGCATCTCCCCACATTACTTGTCATATACTTTCAGGAGGCATGAAATGAGACCCAACCATCTTTCCCGTCGCTTTATCGCGCTACCTCTGGCCGCTCTGCTATTGGCGGCTGATCCTGGTACTGTATTGGCCCAAGGGGGAGGAGGTGGCGGGGGTGGCGGCAGCAGAGGTGGCGCCACGCAAACGATGACTGGCCGTGGCGATATGGACACGACACGGGCCAAGGACATGACCAGAAGCCAAGATCGCGACCGCATTCACCAAGAAATGCTAAGCCGGGATAAAAAAATGCAGACTAATATGCAACAAGTTCAAGCCACCAAGAATATTCGGGAACGGCTGCGTCTGATGGAAAATCAGACTGAAATGCTACGCAAACAGATGCGCAAGATGCGCCAGATAATGGAAACCAATGGCGCTGGTAGCGGACAAATGGAACAGGAACGCATGCGCGAGATGACCCGGCAAATGAACGAACTTAACGAGCAGATGAGGTTAATGAATCAAGAGATGCAACAGCAATCTCAGTAAGGAACACCCTCCCATTCTGATATGTGGAAGACAGGGAGGCGTTCACGCATCCACTTCAGGCTGATGAACCCGCGCAGCAGTTTTCCGTCATGAACGCCAGGAGCGCGCGCATCGTCTCGTAGCGCACCGCATAGATGACCGAGCGTCCGGCTCGCCGTGCAACCACCAGATCGGCATGGCTGAGAATGGTGAGGGCGGCGGTCAGAGTGTTGGGACGCACCGCGAGCCGCCGCGCCAGCTCGCCCGCCGCCATCCCCGCCGGCCCCGCCTGCACCAGCAGACGAAAGGCGGCCAGACGGGTGTCATTGGCCAGGGCGCTTAAACCGGCGATCGCAGATTTTGTTTCCATTTTTCGAGAATATATGAAATATTGAACTAAGACAAGTGGTGAATCCGGGCGGCCCTATCGCTACCATGCCGCCTTAAGCCAAGGCTTAGATGACTTATGTTGAACCCGCAGCCGTCGCTAAAACTTGAGGAGCAGCTTAACCGCGATTGCTCCTGCATCGCCGTTGATCCCGCTCGGGTATGGTCGGCGGTCGAGGCCGCCGCTGCCGAAAGCGTTCCATGGCAGGCGCTGACGGCGCAGCGCGCCCACCTTTTCTCCCATGCGCCGATCTTCCTCGGCAAAGCGGATTTTGACGCCATGGCGGCCATAGCCGCGGCCATCGAAACGGTGGCGCTGGAGCCCGCTTATCAGGCGGCGGTCCTGGCCTGGGCGCCGGCCATCGCGCGCCACGAGGTCGCCAGCCGCGGCGTCTTCATGGGCTATGATTTCCATCTCACCGCCACCGGCCCGCAGCTCATTGAGATCAACACCAACGCCGGCGGGGCCTTTCTCAATGCCCTTCTGGCCAGAGCCCAGACCGCCTGTTGCGATAGGGTGCAGGCGCTGGCCGCAAACGATCTCTTGACACAGTTCGAAGACAATGTGTGGCGCATGTTCGAGGCCGAATGGCGGCTCCAGGGCCGCCACGGCATACCGGCGGTCATCGCCATCGTCGACGACAATCCCGCCGAGCAATACCTTTACCCCGAATTCCTGCTGGCCCAGGCCTTCTTCACCCGCCGCGGCGTCAAGACGGTGATCGCCGATCCGGCCGAGCTTGGCTTTCAAGACGGCCGTCTGATGCTGGGCGATCTGGCCATCGATCTGGTTTATAACCGCCTGGTGGACTTTAGTCTGGCGAGCGCGCCGGCGGCCGCGCTGCGCGCCGCGTATCTGGCGGGCGGCGTGGTGGTGACGCCTGGCCCGCGCCATCATGCGCTGTTGGCCGACAAGCGCAATCTAACCCTGCTCTCCAACCCTGATCGCTTGACGGCATTGGGCGTAGCGCCCGATATCCGCGCCTGGCTTGCCGCCATCCCGCGCGCCGAAATGGTGACCGCAGAGAATGCCGACGCCTTATGGGCGGCCCGCAAGGGCTTATTCTTCAAGCCGGCCGCCGGCTATGCCGGCAAGGCGGTCTATCGCGGCGACAAGTTGACGCGCGGCGTCTTCGAGGATATTCGCCGCGGCGGCTACATCGCCCAGGCTTTCGCCGCCCCCAGCCAGCGCCGAGTGCGGATCGGCAACGACGAACACATGCAGAAGATGGACGTGCGGCTTTACACCTATGCCGGCGCGCCGCTCCTGGCCGCGGCCAGGCTCTATCAAGGGCAGACCACCAATTTTCGCACGCCGGGCGGCGGCTTTGCCCCGGTGGTCATTATTCAATGAACATCGTGGGCCTAAAAAATCACGGGGTCCGTTGCCGGACCCCGCGACATTCATCTTTATTCTGCTCGGACGCGCGCGTTGAGTTTTAAGAACGCGAATCGAAGCTGCGGCGCGGCCGCTGTTGCGCCGGCGCCCGTTCGAGCACCTTCAGTTCGCCGGCAGAAACCCGATCCCGGCGATCCGTCGTTAATTCGAACGAGACCTTGTCGCCTTCATTAAGGCCGCTTAAGCCCGCCTGCTCGACGGCGCTGATGTGAACAAACACATCCTTCCCGCCGCTGGCGGGAACGATGAAACCGAACCCCTTGGTGGGGTTATACCATTTGACGGTGCCCTCAGGCATACCAGTACCTCCGCATAGAGTAGTCGATCAAGGTGCGAAGCGTAAGTTACCGGTCGAAACCTGAGAGATCGGCCATTGTCAGCTACCTGACACCGGCGGCAGTCAGGGGTCGAAATCCAGAACGCGCTCAGCCCCGACAGGTGACGTGAGGGTCGTTGTTTTGTCAAGAGGAATCGCTAGCAGCCCCTGCCGGGCGGTTCCGGATCAGGTATCTTAACTCATTCATATTTATGGAAAAATACGACTTTTATTTACCCTTTGCTGACCATCTTCCGCCCTACTTTCACCATCTTTCGCCACGACCCTGCGGCTCTGGGTAACGGGTACAGGGAACTGGGCATCCACGGATACGCCGAGTTTTAGCCGGGCAACCCGCCATGGAGGGCGGCGCTCGCGAAGATGACTGCATCTTCTTAATCGACGGTGCGGTCTCCCTTTTTCGCGTCCAGCCAATAACACCTCCCATGCGATGCGGCCATAAAACTTGAAACCATTGGATGGGGACCAGTCATGAAACGGCTCGATCAAGCTACCGCCGTATCCTATACGCTGCTTATCGCAACGCTCCTGGGCGCACCTTTGCAAAGCGCTGCCGCGGCGGATGATAAGAACTTTGATATCGGCGTCGGCATAGGCGGCGAATACGACAGCAACATTACGGTAGATGCCCAGGATCTGGCGACCGACGAGGGCGATGTCGCGGCGCTCCTGGAAGCCGCCTTGAGCTTCAAGCCGATCCAGAACGGCAATAGCTCGCTGGAAATCGGCTATGATTTCTTTCAAAGCCTGCACGAGGATTTGAGCGACTTTGATTTGCAAATTCACGGACTGTCGCTGACCGGCGCGACGAAATTCGGCGGCCTCGACGCCAGCATCGGCTACCGCTTCAGCCACATCCTGTTGGGCGGCGATGGTTTTCTGGACATCCACAGCGTACGCCCCGGCCTGGGCGGCAGCGTCGGCAAGGATGTTTACGTCCGTGCGTCTTATGAATATCAGTGGCGCGACTATGACGATCTTGCGCCGCGCGATTCCCGTCAGCATAACGTCGGCGTTACCGGCTATTATTCCTTTGCGCCGAAAAGCAATGTTCATGCCGGCTACAAGTTATTGCGCGAGAAAGCCGACGGAGCGGAATTTACCTATTGGGGGCATTACTTCGATGTCGGCATCAAAGCGCCGATCGCGGCGGACGATATGACGCTGGTTTTTCGCGCCGACTACCGTTACTCCGTGAAAAATTTCTCCAACCTCACGCCTTCGATCGGCGAAGAACGCCTGGACAAACGCCATCACTTCCGCGCCAGCCTTGAGGCGCCGCTCTTCGGCAACATCAGCGCAAAGCCGCAATACGAATTCATTAACGCCATCTCCAATCTGGCGAGTGTTGACTACCAGGAGCACATCGTCTCGGTGATGCTCAATTGGCGGATGTAACAGCCTTTGGGAATTTATCCGCCACGGCGGCGGCGCGATGCCGCCCACAGCATCGGGCCGGCCGTCAACAGTAGGGCAAGCGCGGAGGGCGACGGCGCGGCGCGCGCATTGCGGCCCTCGTCATCGGCGTCATTGTCCGGCGGGACAATATCGCCCGCCTGCTGCGTCGGATCATCGTAGGTAAAGGCGCCGATGGACAGCGCGAAATTCTGATTGGGGCTGTGTTTCAATTTGCCCGACCAGCTGGCCTTGGCGGTGCCCTTCAACGTGAAGGCGTCGCCCAGATCTGCATTGTAGGCAAAATCCAAACTGTCCCCTAACAGCAACGTAAATCCGCTAAGGCCGGTTGACTGGCCGTTGATTTCGTCGATGGAGAAGAACAGCGCCAGATCGCTGGGGATGGCGAAGACTGATTTGCTCTTGTCATCATCGTCGTCGTGACCGCTCTTATTTTTATCTTTGTCTTTGTCTTTGTCTTTGTCTTTGTCTTTGTCTTTGTCTTTATTTTTATCTTTGTCTTTGTCTTCGTGGTCATCGTCTCGCTTATTTTTGTTTTTATCCTTGTCTTTATCCTTGTCCTTGCTGTCGTCGTTGTTCTTGTCCTTGTCCTTGTCCTTGTCCTTGTCCTTATCCTTGTCCTTATCCTTGTCTTTGTCTTTGTCGTTGCCTTTATGGCCGTTATCCTGGCCATGGCCATCGTCGTCATCATCGTCGCCATGATGCTCGTAAGCCTCGTCGCTGGCGAATCTTAAATTGCGCAGACTGCCGGCAAACCCCGTCGCCGCGTCAGCCAGCGAGGCCGGCGTCGTTACCGTGGTGTCGCCGAGCTTGAAGACGATGACGCTGCCGGTAAACTGGTATTCCCAGTCGTACGCCACGCCGCTTTCCCAGTGGTGATTGACGCTCATCGCGTGGTCAAAACCCACGTCGGGACCAAGGTCTTTGTTTTGCGTCTGATGCAGTCGGGCATGGCCGACGGCAAGCTCCATGGCCCCCACCGGCGCTTCGGCAATAGCCGTCAGCGTTGCCGCCTGACCCTCTGGCGCGGCCAAACCGACAACGGCGGCCATGCCGCCGATCACCCCGCCAATCCGGTAGCTCCGCATCGGAATTCTCCATTGATCCGCGCAGAGTCTAGGCAGGGTTTCTTGCTAAACCGTTAGCGTCGGTCGCAATGGATTAAGAATTCAGGGCAATTTCGGCCAGGCCGCCTGAAGAGCGTTTTGGATCGCGGTCAGATCATCCGCCGATATATCCTCCGCCAACGCCAGGTTGGGCGGGCCCGGCCAGGCCGGATCGCTAAACGTCCTGCCGGCAAAGGTTCGCGGGCCCTGGTAGCGCGGCAGGGCGTGGAAATGGACATGCGGGTCCACCATCATCAGCATCAGGTAGTTGATTTTGTCATAGCCCCAGAGCCGGCTCAGCGTCGCCTCGATGTCGGCGACCGCCCGGCCAAGCTCGGCGAAAGCGGCGGCGCTCAAGGCGGCAAAAGCCGTAGCCTGGGAGCGGTTGACCAGCACCAGCGATCCCAGGGTTACCTGCTTGGGCCGCACCAGCACCGTCCAGTGGGTATAGGCCGCAATCTCGCTGTGCGGCCAGCCGAATTTGGCCATGGTCTCGTTGCTCATGGGCGCGCCTTTTAGCGGTCGCCCGTGGGCAACGTCTGGACGAAGGCCAGAATGTCAGCCACCGTCGCCGGCGGCAACAGGTAGAGCGCCACCATGGGCTCGCCGGGATGGCCAAAGCGGGCCATGTGGAACACCTTGGCCGGGTCTTGCGCCGCCTCGGTGCCAAGATAGGTTAGGGTGGCGCCATCCCAGAAGCCCAGCGTGCGGCCGTCATAGCCGTGACAGGCGGCGCAGATGGTCTCGTAATAGGGCTGGCCTTGCGCCGCCGCGCCTTTGGATTTACCGGCGGCGCGATCGATGAAAGGAGCGGTGTCGGCCGCTCCCTTGTTAAGAAACAGGGTCAACGCCGCCATCTCCGCCGCCGGCAGCATGTCCTCGCTGTAGCGATGGCGGTCATCGCGCAAGATGACGGTAACGTCCGCCTCCGTCCACGGCCCTTTCCCGGCCAGGGTGCCATAATCCCAGCCATGGCAGGCGGTGCAGCGCCAGGTTGCCGCGCCGGATTGGTCGCCGCCCGCAGGATAGGCCGGATGCGATTGTTCCGGGCCTTTTTTCATCAGCGCTTCCATCCAGTCGGCGTAAAGCTTGCCGCCGCGCACCACCAGCCAGGCTTCGCTGGGATGGTCGGGACGGCCGCCGACGTAGTCATGGCCGGCGTCATCGACCTCGCCTTCCGGATCGCTGAGGTGGGACTGGGCAATGGCCGACGCCGAGGCCAAACCGGTAGCAAGAACGGCGGCAATCCATATCCGCATGAGATTTCCTTGACGAGTTGATCTTGTTGCTAATGAGTAGCAAAAGCGTTTATCCTTGGGCAAGCCCAGAATAGACCGTCGGCGATGATCTTTTTGCCCGCGCCAGCCGTAGGACATAGCCAGACTGCCCGAAAAATCCTAAACTTCAAAATATCATAATAATTTGCACAGAAAATGAGATTGCCCGATGAGCCCGTCCCAGATCGCCACGTTCGCCCGTCCCGCCGCCGACGCGCCACTCCGCCCTGCCCGCGAAGAAGCGGAAGAAGCGGTGCGCACGCTGCTGCGATGGGCCGGCGACGACCCGACGCGGGAGGGGCTGCAAGATACGCCGCGCCGGGTGGCGCGCGCCTTTGAGGAGTGGTTCGGCGGCTACGTCATGGACCCCACCGCCTACCTGAAGCGCACCTTCGAGGAGGTAGAGGGCTATGACGAGATGGTGCTTTTGAAGGACATCGATTTTGAAAGCCACTGCGAACACCACTTGGCCCCGATTATCGGCAAGGCCCATGTCGGCTACCTGCCGACGAACCGCGTGGTCGGCATCTCCAAGCTGGCCAGGGTCGTGGAAGCTTTCGCCAAGCGCCTGCAAGTGCAGGAAAAAATGACCGCCCAGATCGCCGACTGTATTTCCGAGGTGTTAGAGCCCTTGGGCGTCGCCGTGGTCATCGAGGCCACCCACCAATGCATGACCACCCGCGGCGTACACAAGCCCGGCGTGACCATGGTGACGAGCCGCATGACCGGGGCGTTTCGCGACAACCCCGCCACCCGGCGGGAATTTTTGGCCGTCATCGGCGTGCGGCCGTAAAAGAGCTTCCAGAAAAGCGGCAAGGTGGTGCCCGGGGTGGGACTCGAACCCACACGATATCGCTATCACCGGATTTTGAGTCCGGCGCGTCTACCAGTTCCGCCACCCGGGCCGGGGACGGGGGCATGAGCGAGTCAGGCCCCCGGAAGACCCGCGCATGATAGCGATGGCGACTTTGCCGTCAACAGCCCAGTGCGGCTATGCCGTTGACCGCGGCGGCGGTCGTCGATACCTTGCCCCAGCCAACCGGATGATGGGGGAACAAGGTCGCGCCATGCTGCGCCGCTTATACGACAAGACGCTGGCGCTGGCCGCCCATCCCCATGCCTTGGGCTGGCTGGCGGCCATCGCCTTCATCGAAAGCTCGCTATTCCCGGTGCCGCCGCATTTCCTGCTCATCCCCATGGTGCTGGCCGCCCCCGGCCGGGCCTGGCTGATCGCCGGGGTATGCACGGCGGCGTCGGTGGCCGGCGGCTTTGCCGGCTACGCCATCGGCTATTTCCTGTTCGATCTCCTCGGCGAACCGATGATCCGTCTTTACGGCTTCGAGGCCGAGTTCGCCCGTTTTAAGGAGAGCTACAACGAATGGGGCGGCTGGATCGTCGCCTTCTTCGGCGCGACCCCCTTCCCGTACAAGGTCATCACCATCGCGAGCGGTGTTACCTCTTTGAATCTCATGACCTTTTTTATCGCCAGCCTGTTGTCGCGGGGCGGCATCTTCTTTCTCATGGCGGCGTTGCTGAAGTATTTCGGCCCGCCCATGCGCCAATTCATCGAACGGCGGCTGGGCTTGCTCACCGTGCTGTTATTTGCTTTGCTGATCGGCGGCTTCGTCGCCTTGAAGTATTTATGAACTGGAACCGCATGTCCGCCCTGCGCTCCCCTGTGTTTCTGATCGGCCTTGCCGCGCTTACAATCCTCGGCAGCGCCTTCGCTTTCGAGCATTGGGGCGGCCTTGCCCCGTGCGAGCTGTGCTGGTGGCAGCGCTACGTCTACATGCTGGCGGCGGCGCTGGCGTTTCTCGGCTATTCGCTGGAACGCATCGGCGCTCGCTCCATGGTGCGCTGGATGATGGGCGTACTGGCGGCGGTGTTTTTCAGCGGCGCAGGGATCGCCTTCTATCATGTCGGCGTCGAGCAGCGGTGGTGGCGGGGGCTGGACGCTTGCGCCGCCAATGATCTGGTGGGCGACGTGGAGATGATGTTGAACAAACTGATGGCGACCCCGATCGCGCGCTGCGATGAGGTCGCCTGGTCGCTGTTCGGCGTCTCCATGGCGGGATAT
Source organism: Pseudomonadota bacterium (assembly GCA_003577275.1). Lineage (GTDB taxonomy): Bacteria > Pseudomonadota > Alphaproteobacteria > Sphingomonadales > Govanellaceae > PRO5. The sequence goes on along the minus strand of QEVO01000001.1, from coordinate 373,615 downwards.
AATGTGCTGCTGTCGCTGGGCCTCGCCGCCATCTGCGGCTACTTCGCCCGCCCGCGCAAAAAGGCATCGCCATGACCGCCCCTCGCCAGACCGCCCCCCAGACCGCCGAGGACCGCCTGCCCGGCGACCTCGATCGCCAAACCCTGATTGCGCGCCTGGTGCGCGTCGACCATGCCGGGGAATACGGCGCGGCGCGCATCTATCGCGGCCAGCTCGACGTGCTGGGCGACAAGCACCCGTTGAGCAAGACCATCCGCCACATGGAGCGGCAGGAAAAGCGCCACCTGGAAACCTTCGATGAGTTGATCTTGAAGCGCCGGGTGCGGCCAACAGCGCTTGCCCCCTTGTGGCACGTGGCGGGCTACGCCCTGGGCGCCGCCACCGCGTTCATGGGCGAGAAGGCCGCCATGGCCTGCACGGCGGCGGTGGAGGAAGCCATCGACGAGCACTACGCCCGCCAGATCGCCGCCTTGGGCGAGGATGAAGCGGAACTCTCCGCCACCATCGCCGACTGCCGCCGCGACGAGATCGCTCATCGCGACGCCGCCATCGCCCATGGCGCCGAGGATGCGCCGGGATACCGCGTCCTGTCAGCGGCCATCAAGGCCGGCTGCCGCGCCGCCATCTGGCTGTCGGAACGGCTGTGATTCCTTGATCAAACCGGCGCTTCGACCCGCATATGATTTATTTTGAAATAGCCGCTGTCTTGCTCCTCATCGTCCTGAATGGCGTGCTGGCGATGAGCGAGCTGGCCATCGTGTCGTCGCGGCGGGCGCGCTTGAAAACCATGGTAGATCGGCGGATAGGCGGGGCGCGCCGCGCCCTTGCTCTGGCGGAAGCTCCGGGCCGATTTCTGTCCACGGTGCAGATCGGCATCACTCTGGTTGGTGTGCTGTCTGGCGCTTTTTCCGGCGCTACGCTCGGGGACCGGTTCAGCAACTGGCTGATGGATAACGGCATGTCCGCCAACCTGTCTTATGTGGTGGGCGTCGGCGTTATCGTCACCGCCATCACCTATCTGTCGCTGATCATTGGCGAACTGGTGCCCAAGCAGATCGCCCTGCGCAACCCTGAAGCCATTGCCGTGCGCGTCGCGCCCGCCATGATGTTGTTGTCGCGCATTGCCGCGCCGGTGGTATGGGTGCTCGACCACTCCGGCAATGTTGTCCTGCGGTTGTTGGGACGCCGGCCAGGGTCGGAAAGCGCCGTGACCGAGGAAGAAATCAAACTCCTGGTCATGGAGGCTGAACGAGCCGGCGTTCTGGAATCCGCCGAACGAAATATGATTACCAGCGTGTTGCGGCTGGGAGATCGCCCGGTGCGCGTTGCGATGACGCCCCGTGGCGACGTAGACATGATCAACTTGCGCGACAAGACGAATAAAATTATCGCCGATGTCCTCAAAAGCCCGCATTCACGACTGCCGGCCCATGAGGGCAATCCTGACGACTTACTGGGAATACTTTGGGTTAAGGATCTGATTGGCCGCGGACTGGAGAATAGCGAGATTGATATCCGCGCCTTGCTGCGCCAGGCGCCCGTTATCCCCGATGCCGCAGATATGCTGGACGCGCTGGAAATTCTCCGCAAGTCCGACATCCACATGGGTCTGGTGCATGATGAGTATGGTTCCTTTGAAGGCGTGATAACCTCCGCTGACATTCTTGAGTCCATTGTCGGCGCCTTCCGCGTGGAGGCGGGAGCGCCGGAGCCTGGCATTGTCACGCGGGAAGATGGATCGCTGCTGATCTCGGGGTGGCTGCCGTTGGATGAGTTCGCCGAACGGCTGGGACTGCATCTTGAAAAGCGCCCCCCTGCGGAAACGGCGGCGGGATTTGTCATCCATGCCTTTGGCGCCCTGCCCAAGGTCGGGGATGCCACAACCAGCCATGGATACCGCTTCGAAGTCGTTGATCTGGACGGCCGCCGCATCGACAAGATATTGGCCACCCGCCTGGATTAACGCCGGGCGGCTACGGCTCCAGCACGGTGTCCCAATAAAGATAGTCGCGCCAGCTTTCGTGCAGGTGGTTGGGCGGGAAGGCGCGGCCGTTGGCCTGCAACTGGAAGACCGTGGGCTGGTAGGGCCAGGACATCGGCATCATGTCCGCTTCCCTCGGCGTCCGGCCGCCTTTTGATAGATTGCAGGGGGCGCAGGCGGTGGTGACGTTCTCCCACGTCGTGCGCCCGCCGTGGGCGCGCGGCACCACATGATCGAAGGTCAGGTCAAGGCCATTGCGCTGCGTACCGCCGCAATACTGGCAGGTGAAGCGGTCGCGCAAGAACAGGTTGAAGCGGGTGAACGCCGGATGCTTGGCCGGCTTTATGTATTTCTTCAAGGCAATGACGCTGGGTAGGCGAAACTCGAACGACGGCGAGCGGATCACCCGGTCATACTCGGACACGATCTGCACCCGGTCGAGGAACACCGCCTTGACCACCGTCTGCCAATGCCACAGCGACAGCGGAAAGTAGCTCAACGGCTGAAAATCGGCGTTAAGCACCAGAGCCGGGCAACTTTCCAGTGGCAATACCTGCGCTTGCACCACTTTCTCCCGTACCGCAAACTAGCGATTACTCTACAAGATACGGTATGCAGCATTTATGACAACAGGAATTCTTTGTGGTTAACGTCCCGATGCGCGAGGTTGTGACGCGCTTTGCGCCAAGCCCCACCGGGCGGCTGCACTTGGGCCATGCCTTCGCCGCGCTCTTTGCCCATGACGCCGCCCGTGCCGCCGACGGACGGTTTCTGCTCCGCATTGAGGACATCGACGCCCGCCGCTGCCGAGCTGAATTTGTGGCAGGAATTTTCGAGGATTTGGCCTGGCTTGGCCTGATCTGGGAGGAACCGGTGCGCCGTCAGTCCGAGCATCTGGCCGACTACGCCGCCGCCCTTGGTCAATTGCAGGAGATGGGCGTGATCTACCCCTGCTTTTGCACCCGCAAGGACATCGCCGCCGAGATTGAGCGCGCCGGCGCCGCGCCTCATGGGCCGGAGGGCGCGCTTTATCCCGGTTTGTGCCGTCACCTGAGCGACGAGGAACGTCGCAAACGGCTGGACTCGGGCGCGCCCTATGCCCTGCGGCTTGACGTGGATCGCGCCCGCCGCCTTGTCCCCGCGCCGCTCTTTTTCGAGGATGCCGCGGCGGGCAAAGTGGCGGCGCAGCCGGAGCTTTTGGGCGACGTTGTGCTGGCGCGCAAGGACGCCCCCACCAGCTACCACCTGGCGGTCACCGTCGATGACGCTATCCAGGGCGTATCGCTCGTCACCCGCGGCCTAGACCTCTTTCACGCCACCCATATTCAGCGGCTGCTGCAGGCGCTCCTCGGTCTGCCCAGCCCGCGCTACCACCATCACCCGCTGCTGCTGGACGACGCCGGCCGGCGCTTCGCCAAGCGCGACCGCGCCGCCACCCTGGAGGCGCTGCGCCGGTCGGGAACCACCCCGCAGGGCGTGCGCCGCCTCATCGCCGCCGCCCGGCGCTCATAACTTTCAAACTCCCCTCACATTTTAACCTAATTATAACGGCCGGGCTCTTAGGCTAGCGAGTCTCGAATGAAGGGGACAAGCTCATGGCACGGTCGATTACGGAGCGGTTTGGCATCCTGGAAAGCGTCGGCGATCTGACGCGGAGCTTAGAGACGATTTCGCGTCGCGTCGCGCGGGCCATGGACCGCGCCATCCGCCGCCTGGAAGGCACGCCGGTGCGCACCCCGGCGGCCCGCCGTCTCGATCAGGAATCCCCCGCCGTTCAAACCCCGGCAACCGCCTTGACCGCAGTTCAGGAAACCGTGCTGCAGGCGCAAGCCGTGGCGCTTGAAGGGATAGCCGCTACGGCCGGCGCCAGCTCCCCGGCAACGGCCGGCCAAACCGTCAAGGCCTTGGCGGATGAGGCGCTGCTGCTCACCGAAACGGTAACCGCGCTGGCCGCGGAGACGATGGACGCGCCCAAGCCGCGCGGCCGGCGCGAACCGGTGTCCGCCGCCACCCTGCCCGGCCGCGTCATTTCCTTCAAAGAGGCCGCGGAAGCCTTGACCACCCGCGCCGGCAGCCGCCGCCGGGCTTAGGCCGCATTGTCCACCAGGGTGACGATATCCCCCATGATGTCGTTGACCTGAAAATCCTTGGGCGTGTAAATGCGGGCGACGCCCAAAGCCGTCAACTTGGCGGCGTCTTCCGGCGGGATGATGCCGCCCACCACCACCGGAACATGGGCCAGGCCGGCGTCCTGCAGCCGCCGCATTACCTCGCTGACGAGTTCCAAATGGCTGCCTGACAGGATCGACAGCCCCACCACGTGGACATTTTCCACAGCCGCCTTCTCGACGATCTGCGCCGGGGTTAGGCGGATGCCGTCATAAACCAGGTCCATGCCGCTATCTCGGGCCCTGACCGCGATTTGTTCCGCGCCGTTGGAATGGCCGTCAAGCCCCGGCTTGCCCACCAGAATCTTCAGCCGCCGGCCGAGCTTCGATGACACCGCCGCCACCCGAGCGCGCAAGGCGTCCAACGCCTCATTGCTCTGGTTGCTGACCGCCCGACCGACGCCCGTGGGGGCGCGGTATTCGCCGTAGATTTCGCGCAACGTCGCCGCCCATTCGCCGGTGGTAACGCCGGCCTTGGCCGCGACGATGGACGGCTCCATGATGTTGCGCCCTTCGCGCGCGGCGGCGCGCAGGCTGGCGAGCGCGGCCGCCACCGCCTTGGCGTCGCGCGCGGCGCGCCAGGCATTTAAGCGGTCAATCTGCGCGGCCTCCGCTGCCGGATCGACGGTCATGAAGCCGCCGTCGTCGCTGTCGGTCAGGGGCGAGGGCGCGCTGTCGGTAAACTTGTTGACGCCCACCACCACTTGCTCGCCGGCTTCGATACGCGCCAATCGCGCCGCGTTCGATTCCACCAGCCGCTCTTTCATGTAGCTCGATTCAATGGCGGCGATGGCGCCGCCGCGATCGCCGATGCGCTGCAATTCTTCCCGCGCCGCCGCTTTCAATTCCTCAACCTTGGCGTCGATCACGCTGGCGCCATCGAAGATGTCGCCGTACTCGAGAAGATCGGTCTCGTAGGCGACAATCTGCTGCAGGCGCAGGCTCCATTGCTGATCCCATGGCCGCGGCAGACCCAACGCCTCGTTCCATGCCGGCAATTGCACCGCTCTCGCCCGCGCCTTCTTCGACAAGACCACGGCAAGCATTTCAAGGAGGATGCGATAGACGTTGTTTTCCGGTTGCTGCTCGGTCAGCCCCAAACTGTTGACCTGCACGCCGTAGCGAAAGCGGCGCAGCTTTTCGTCCATCACGCCATAGCGTTCGCGGGTAATCTCATCCCAAAGCTCCACAAAGGCGCGCATCTTGCACATCTCGGTGATGAACTTCAGGCCGGCGTTGACGAAGAAGCTGATCCGCCCCACCACCTCGGGAAAATCTTCATCGGCGATCTGGCCGCCGTCTTTCAGCGCATCGAGTATGGCGATGGCGGTGGCGAGGGCGAAGGCCAGCTCCTGCACCGGCGTCGCCCCCGCTTCTTGGAGATGATAGGAGCAGACGTTGGTGGGGTTCCATTTGGGGATTTCGCGATAGGCGAAGCTGATGACGTCGGTGGTGAGCTTCAAGCTCACTTTCGGCGGGAAGATGTAGGTGCCGCGCGACAGATATTCCTTGATGATGTCGTTTTGCACCGTGCCCTGCAGCTTGGCGCGGTCCGCCCCCTGCTCTTCCGCCGCCGCCACGTAAAGCGCCAGGAGCCAGGGCGCGGTGGCGTTGATGGTCATGGAGGTGTTCATGCGCTCCAAGGGAATGCCGTCAAACAGCGCCCGCATGTCGCCCAAGTGGCAGATCGGCACCCCCACCTTGCCCACCTCGCCCCGCGCCAGCACATGGTCGCTGTCATAGCCGGTCTGGGTCGGCAGGTCGAAGGCCACCGACAGTCCGGTCTGGCCACGGGTCAAGTTGGTGCGGTAGAGTTCATTGGACGCCGCGGCCGAGGAATGGCCGGAATAGGTGCGAAACAGCCAGGGCGCATCGCGCTTTGCAGGTGGCCTATTGATTCGGTCGGTCATGGTTTTCTTTCTTTAATATGTTCGGACAAGTTTATTATTTAATTTGCATAATTTAGGACATTCTTATAATAAACTGTCGCAAAACTGGTTTACGAACGAAATTTACTTGCTATTATTGCAACGCAAAAAAGCGCCCGTAAACTAGGAAACACATACTACAGTGCGCTCTTTGGGGCAACCGACGCAAAAAACTTGGATGAAAAATCAAGGAATTTTGCTGCGCCGCACCGAAGGCCGCCGCCCGAACGGAGGGTTTTTAGACCATGACCAGCGCCGCCGACCACGCCGCCACGCCGCAGGAAGCCGCCACCGCCGGCCTGCCCAAGAAGGATCTCTATGAAATCGGCGAGATTCCGCCCTTAGGCCATGTGCCAAAGCAGATGTACGGCTGGATCATCCGCCGCGAACGGCACGGCGAGCCGGAAAAGGCGATGCAGATCGAGGTCGTCGACACCCCTGAAATCGGCGACGATGAGGCGCTCATCCTGGTGATGGCGGCGGGCGTCAACTACAACGGCGTGTGGGCGGGACTGGGGGTGCCGATTTCACCCTTCGACGTCCACAAGGCCCCCTATCACATCGCCGGCTCGGACGCTTCCGGCATCGTCTACAAGGTCGGCGCCAAGGTGAAGCGCTTCAAGGTCGGCGACGAGGTGGTGGTCCACTGCAATCAGGACGACGGCGACGACGAGGAGTGCAATGGCGGCGATCCCATGTTCTCGCCCTCCCAGCGCATCTGGGGCTATGAGACGCCGGACGGCTCCTTCGCCCAGTTCGCCCGCGTCCAGGCCCGTCAGCTGATGAAACGGCCGAAGCATTTAACCTGGGAGGAGAGCGCCTGCTATACCCTGACGCTGGCCACCGCCTACCGCATGCTGTTCGGCCATCGCCCGCATATCCTGCGCCCCGGCCACAACGTGCTGGTGTGGGGCGCCTCGGGCGGCCTTGGCTCGATGGCGATTCAGCTCATCGCCACCGCCGGGGCCAACGCCATCGGCGTCATCTCGGACGATTCAAAAGCCGATTTCGTGCTCTCCTTGGGCGCCAAGGGCGTCATCAACCGCAAGAACTTCAATTGCTGGGGCCAGATGCCGCCGGTCAACTCGCCGGAGTTCGGCGAGTTCATGAAGGAGGCGCGCAAATTCGGCAAGGCGATCTGGGACATCACCGGCAAGGGCAACGATGTGGATTTCGTGTTCGAGCATCCCGGCGAACAGACCTTCCCGGTGTCCTGCTTCGTGGTCAAGCGCGGCGGCATGGTGGTGTTTTGCGCCGGCACCTCGGGCTACAACATCACCTTCGACGCCCGCTTCGTGTGGATGCGGCAAAAGCGCATTCAGGGCAGCCACTTCGCCAATCTGCTGCAGGCGAGCCAAGCCAACCAATTGGTGATCGAACGACGCATCGATCCTTGCATGTCGGAAGTGTTTTCCTGGAAGGATATTCCGCGCGCCCACACCAAGATGTGGAAGAACCAGCACAAGCCCGGCAACATGGCGGTGCTGGTGAACGCGCAATACCCGGGCCTGCGCACCTTTGAGGACGTCATCGACGCCGGCAGGGAAAGGGCGTAACGCAATGACGGCCGAGATAGTGGCGATGCGCGACAGCGAGACGACGGCGAGCCTGCTCGACACCTGCGAGGAGGCGTTGGCCGCCGCGGAAACGCTGCTGGCGCAGGCGCGCGACAGCGTTTCGCAGCACGTGATGACGGCGGGTCAGCTTGACCGCCGGGCGGCGGAGGAAAATCAATTCGCGGTTCATGGCTTCGCCTGGTTTGCGACGTATGTCGAGACCTTGCGCCAAACGCTCGATTGGGCGCGCCGCCTCCATCACGACAGCAAATTCGGCGAGTTGGAAACGCTGATCCTGCAAGCTGGATTCGGCGAGTATCTGGCGCAGCTTGCCGGCGGCGTCAGCATGAGTCAGGGCGAGATCGTGCGCCCGGCCGATTTGTGGCTGAGCGCCGAGGCGGTGGCCGACTTCGCGTCGCAGCCAGCGGTCATGGCGCTCACGGAGGCCGGCAATGCGCCCGACGTGCGCGCTCGCATCGCCGAGCTGGTGGAGCACAGCGTCGATACCGGCGTCTTTGGCGAGTTGGGCCTGGAAGAAACCTACGTCATGATCCGCGACGAATTTCGTCGTTTCGCCGCCGAGGAAGTGATCCCGTTCGCCCACGACTGGCATCTGCGCGATGAGTTCATCCCGATGGATGTCATCGCCAAGATGAGCGAGCTGGGCGTCTTCGGCCTGACCATTCCCGAACAATATGGCGGCTTGGGGCTTGGCAAGACGTCGATGTGCGTGGTCTCTGAAGAATTAAGCCGCGCCTATATTGGCGTCGGCTCTTTGGGCACGCGCTCGGAGATTGCCGCCGAATTGATCTTGAACGGCGGCACCGAGGCGCAAAAACAAAAGTGGCTGCCGCTCATCGCTTCCGGCACGGTGCTGCCCACCGCGGTCTTTACCGAACCCAATACCGGCTCTGATCTTGGCTCCTTGAAGACCCGCGCCGTTAAGGCCACCAACGACAACGGCGAAGCAGTTTATAAAGTGACCGGCAACAAGACCTGGATCACCCACGCCGCGCGCGCCGACATCATGACCTTGCTGGCGCGCACCAATCCCGATCAGCCGGGCTATAAGGGCTTGAGCATGCTGATCGCCGAAAAACCGCGCGGCGATGACGCCAACCCGTTCCCAGCCAAGGGCATGACCGGCGGCGAGATCGAGGTCTTGGGTTATCGCGGCATGAAGGAATACGAGCTTGGCTTCGACGATTTCGAGGTCAAGGCTGAAAACCTCTTAGGCGGGACGGAAGGCAACGGCTTCAAGCAGCTGATGGCGACCTTCGAATCGGCGCGCATCCAGACCGCGGCGCGGGCCTTGGGCGTCGCCCAGTGCGCCCTGGAGCTGGGCTTGAAATACGCCACCGAGCGGGTGCAGTTCGGCAAACCGATCTACGCCTTCCCCCGGGTCCACGGCAAGCTCGCCTGGAGCGTGGTGGAAATCATGATGGCGCGCCAGCTCTCCTACTTCGCCGCCCGCCAGAAGGATCAGGGCAAGCGCTGCGACCTGGAGGCCGGCATGGCCAAGCTCTTGGCCGCCCGCGTCGCCTGGGCCACCGCCGACAATGCCCTGCAGGTTCATGGCGGCAACGGTTACGCCATGGAATATCCCATCAGCCGCGTCTTGTGCGACGCCCGCATCCTCAATATCTTCGAGGGCGCGGCGGAAATTCAGGCCGACGTGATCGCAAGGCGGCTCTTCGGCGCGGCGAATTAAGTTATCATGTCACCGCGAGGCGCTGAAAGCGCCGTGGCGGTCCAGGGTTTGCCTGGATTGCTTCGTCGACTTCGCCGCCTCGCAATGACGCCCCCTCACCCTACCCTCTCCCTCGAGGGAGAGGGATACGAAGGGTTGGCGAGCACTTATGCGAGCCTTACCCGTAGTTGGGTGAGGGGGAGCACTAATAACGAAGGCGAATATGGACGCATTACGCTATCTCCTCCCCTTCCTGGTGGCGATCGTGGTCGCTATCCTGTTTGCCGGCGTCATCGTCATGGCGCGCGGCGGCGACACCTCCAAGCGGTGGAGCAACAAGCTGATGCAGGCGCGGGTCTGGGCGCAGTTCGTCGCCATCTTAGTGATCGCCGCCATCTTGTACTTCAGCGGCAAATCGTGAGCGGCGCGCCATGGTCAAATTGACGAAAATCTATACCCGGGGCGGCGATAAGGGCGAAACCTCGCTGGCGGACGGCTCGCGGGTGCGCAAGGACGATCTGCGGATCGCCGCTTATGGCACGGTGGATGAGGCCAACGCCGTGATCGGCATCGTCCGCCTGCACACCGAGGGCGACATCGACGCCCTGCTGGCGCGTATCCAGAATGAGCTCTTTGACCTTGGGGCCGACCTCGCCACCCCGGGGGAGAACTTCGATGACCCCCAGGCGCTGCGCATCCTGCCGGCCCAAACCGCCCGGCTGGAAGCCGATATCGATCGCCTGAACGCCGAGCTTGCCCCCTTGACCTCCTTCATCCTGCCCGGCGGCGCGGCCGTCGCCGCCTACCTCCACCTCGCCCGCACCGTCACCCGCCGAGCCGAGCGGCTGATGGTGGCGGCCGCCGCCGAAGTCGCCATCAACCCGGAAGCCATTAAGTATTGCAACCGGCTCTCCGACCTGCTGTTCGTCCTCAGTCGCTATGTCAACGACAAGGGCATGGGGGATGTTTTATGGACGCCGGGCGGCACCCGTTAAAACAATGTTTTAAGGCATATTGTCCGTACAGCTTTGATTGACTTCATGCCGACCCTGGAGTAGTTGTGCAAGGCTCCATTGCTGCGCCGCAATAGAATCGGCGCGGCGGGAGCCCGACAAGGGTCGCCATGGGGGCGGCGGGATGGTCAGAAGAACCAGCAAATAAGGAGAGACCTCCGGATGAAAATCGTGGTCGCGGTAAAGCGGGTCGTTGACTACAACGTCAAAATTCGCGTCAAGGCAGATCAGACCGGCATCGAGCTCGCCGGCATCAAGATGTCGATGAACCCCTTCGACGAAATCGCCGTCGAGGAGGCGTTGCGCATCAAAGAAGCCGGCAAGGCTAAGGAAGTCATCGCCGTCTCGGTCGGACCGGCGCAGGCCCAGGAAACCATCCGCACCGCGCTCGCCATGGGCGCCGACCGCGGCATCCTGGTCAAGGCCGAGGGCGAGGTCGAGCCCTTAGGCGTAGCCAAGATCCTAAAGGGCGTCGTCGAGGCCGAACAGCCGCAGCTGGTCATTCTCGGCAAACAGGCCATCGACAACGACTGCAACCAGACCGGCCAGATGCTGGCCGAGCTTTTGGGCTGGCCGCAGGGAACATTTGCCTCCAAGGTCGAGCTCGGCGCCGGAGAGGTGAAGGTGGTGCGGGAAGTGGATGGCGGTCTGGAAACCGTCGAGCTGAAGCTGCCGGCGGTGGTCACCTCCGACCTGCGTTTGAACGAGCCGCGCTATGCCTCGCTGCCCAATATCATGAGCGCCAGAAAGAAGCCCATCGCCGAAAAGACGCCAGCGGATTTCGGCGTCGATACCACGCCGCGGCTGAAGGTTCTTAAAGTCAGCGAACCGCCCAAGCGCCAGGCCGGCGTCAAGGTGGCCTCGGTGGCCGAACTCGTCGACAAGCTGAAGAATGAAGCAAAGGTGATCTGACCATGGCTGCTCTGGTACTTGTCGAACACGACAATAAATCCCTGAAAGACGCCACCCTGGTGACGGTCACCGCGGCCAAGGCCCTTGGCGGCGATGTCGATGTGCTGGTGGTCGGATCGAGCTGCCAGGCGGTCGCCGATGCGGCCTCCCAAATCGCCGGCGTGCGCAAGGTGCTCCTGGTGGATGATGCAGCCAACGAGCATCCGCTGGCGGAAACCCTGTCCGGCATCCTGGTCAAGCTGGCCGGCGGCTATGACGCCGTGCTGGCGCCGGCGACGACCACCGGCAAGAATGTCATGCCCCGTGTCGCCGCCCGGCTCGACGTGGCGCAGATTTCCGACATCACGGCGGTGATCTCGCCCGATACCTTCGAGCGGCCGATCTACGCCGGCAACGCCATCGCCACCGTGCAGTCGTCTGATGCCAAGAAGGTCATCACCGTGCGCGGCACCGCCTTCGACAAGGCCGCCGCATCGGGCGGCTCGGCGGCCATTGAAAAGGTTGATGGCGCGGGTAATCCCGGCCTGTCCAAATTCATTGGCCAGGAACTGTCGAAGTCGGAGCGCCCCGAACTGACCAGCGCCAAGATCATCGTCTCCGGCGGCCGCGGCATGGGCTCGGGCGAGAACTTCAAGCTCATCGAGGCGGTGGCCGACAAGCTCAACGCCGCGGTGGGCGCGTCGCGCGCGGCGGTGGACGCCGGCTTCGTGCCCAACGACTATCAGGTCGGCCAAACCGGCAAGATCGTCGCGCCGCAGCTCTATATCGCGGTGGGCATCTCGGGCGCCATTCAGCATCTGGCCGGGATGAAGGATTCGAAAGTCATCGTCGCCATCAACAAGGACGAGGAAGCGCCGATCTTCCAGGTCGCCGATTATGGCCTGGTGGCCGACCTGTTCAAAGCGCTTCCGGAGCTGGCGGAAGCGTTGTAAGCTGCCCGGCACGTATGAATGCCGGCAAAAATTAAGATCAAACAGCCGGTAGGTTGATCTCATGGGGTCTGTTGAGCTGATGTTCAAGAAGGTTGGCATAATCGGCGCGGGACAGATGGGCAATGGCATTGCCCATGTCAGCGCCTTGGCAGGGTTCGACGTTCTGTTGAAGGACGTCGATATGGAGCACGCCAAGGCCGGCCTGGAGGTCATCAAACAGAACATGGGCCGACAGGTCCACCGCGGCAAGATCACCCAGGCCGAAAAAGATGCGGCGATGAAGCGCATTGTGCTCATCGACAGCTACGAGCCGCTGCGGGACGCCGATCTGGTGGTGGAGGCGGCCACCGAAAAGGAACCCATCAAGCGGGAAATTTTCAAGGCGTTATGTCCGGTCTTGAGCAAGGACACCATCCTTGCCTCCAATACCTCGTCGATCTCCATCACCCGGCTCGCCGCCGCCACCGACCGGCCGGAAATGTTCATGGGCCTGCACTTCATGAACCCGGTGCCGCTGATGCAGCTCGTGGAGCTCATTCGCGGCATCGCCACCAACGAGGAAACCTTCCAAAAGATCAAGACGTTTACGGAAAAGCTGGGCAAGACCACGGCCAACGCCGAGGATTTTCCCGCCTTTATCGTCAACCGCATCCTGCTGCCGATGATCAACGAGGCGGTCTATACCCTTTATGAAGGCGTGGGATCGGTGCAGGCCATCGATACCGCCATGAAGCTTGGCGCCAATCACCCCATGGGGCCGCTGGAGCTTGCTGATTTCATCGGCCTTGATACCTGCCTGTCCATCATGCAGGTGCTTTATGAGGGGCTGGCGGATTCCAAGTACCGGCCCTGTCCGCTTTTGGTGAAATATGTCGAGGCGGGCTGGCTTGGCCAGAAGACGCAGCGTGGGTTTTACGATTATCGCGGCGAGACGCCGATCCCGACGCGCTAGGCAAAACGTGCGCTATCGGCCCAGGGTTGTCCCGAAATGGCGCAACCCTGTTTTCATTGCCGACGGTCGGGGGTGGCGCTGAGCGCCAGAATTTCTTCGTAAAGTCCCTGCCAATGGTAGCTGTGGCAATACTCCAGCGCGGCCCGGGAGCCGATGCAACGTACTAATTTCACAGCGGTTTCCCGTAACGACCGGGTTTCCTGAACCGATTTCATCATCTTCCGTCTCCTCCGATTCCGGCGTCCCTGCTCTGCCAACTGTGCATTAAGCGTGCCAGAAGAACATGGCATCCATGGCGCGAAGGTATGGCGGTTTCGTGGAATTTTCCGTGACGATGGTCACAGTGTGGCGAAGGTTTACTTTTCAGCCTTGCGGCTCAGGGCGTCGATTTGCGCCTGCATGGCCTTCAATTGCTCCTTCAGATCGTCCAAGGTGGCCGATGGCGATGCGGGGGCGGTCTTGTCCTCCGCCGCTCCCTCGCCCTTCATGAACGGCGAGAACATGCGGGTGGCGCGCTCGAAGGCGGCCAAGTTTTGCCGCGCCATTTCCTCGAACGGGGCGGCGAAGGCCTGGGCGGGGGCAAACGCCTTGGCGGCGGAGAGCTGCTTTTCGAAATATTCGCGATAGCGCTCCTGATTGCGGCTGAACATCTCCATGGTCGCTTCCAGGTAGCCCGGCACCACCGCGTCGAGACCCTGGCCGTAGAAGGTGATGAGCTGGCGCAGGAAGTTCACCGGCAGCAGGGTCTGGCCCTTGCTTTCCTCCTCGAAGATGATCTGGGCCAGGACCGAGCGGGTGATGTCCTCCCCGGTCTTGGCGTCCTTGACCACGAACTCCCGGCCGTCCTTGACCATCTGGCAGAGATGATCAAGGGTGACGTAGCTCGACGTCTCGGTGTTGTAGAGCCGGCGGTTGGCGTATTTCTTGATGACCACCGGTTCCGCTTTGCCCGCCGTAGTTTCAGTCACGGCCAATCCTCTGTCTGGTGCGCTGCAAAACCTTGCGCTGAATAATCACGCGGAATTGCTGCACGGCGCAAGAGATTTGTTGCGCCACAGCACAATCGGCCTCAGAGTCGTCCTGCAATGGCTCGAAAAACCGCACCATCCGCGCCGCAACAACCGGAGGCCGCGCCGCCGGAGGCGACGGCGCTGACCTTGCTGGCGGCGCGCTACCTCGATTTCTGGCAGCGCAACCTGTTGGCTTGGTCCAACGACATCGCCTTGCCAACAGTAGAGAACAGCAAAGATGACTAAGGCCGGCGTTCCCGCCCACCGGGCGATTTCGCCGCGGCCCTTCGCCTTTCATCTTGCCGCCTGCCAGTCCACTTGGCTATCGGGGGCAGCGGCGCTGCCGGCGTTTGTCCAGGGACTGGCTCCCACTCACCCCTCCCTTGCCGCCGAAGCGGCGGCGCTGCACCAAGATCTGTGCGCCGCTGAGGGCGTCAAGCTGGCCGAGGCGGTGATGAGTGCGGCGCTGGCGCGGGTCGGCGCCTTCCTGGACGGGGTCAAACGTTACCAAACCCATCCCGCGCACCGCCGCCTGCAAGACGCCCCGGCGGCGCTGGAATTGGGGACATCATGCCTGCGGGACTTCGGCGGCCCGGCCGGCGCGCTACCGGTGCTGGCCGCGCCGTCGCTGGTCAACCCCGCCCATATCCTCGATCTGGAGCGCGGCATGAGCCTGATGCGCTATTTAAAACAACGGGGATTTCATCCCTTCCTGATGGATTGGGGCGCGCCCGGCGCCGCCGAGGCCGATTTTAGCGTCGACGATTACATCGCCCGCCTGGAGACCGCACTCGCCCATGTGGCGGCGCAGACCGGCCAGCCGGCGGCGCTCCTCGGCTACTGCATGGGCGGCAATCTGGCGCTGCCGGTGGCGCTGCGCCGGCCGGAGCTGGTGCGTGGCGCGGCTTTTCTCGCCACGCCGTGGGACTTTCACGCCGAAGGCATCGCCTACCGCCGGGCGGCGGCGCTGGGCGGGTCGCTGGCGCTGCTGCCGCCCGCTGAACCGGTGCCGGTGGACGTGCTGCAAATATTTTTCGCCAGCCTCGACCCGACGCTGACCGACCGCAAATTCCGTCGCTTCGCCGTCCTCGACCCCGACAGTCCGGCCGCCCGCGCCTTCGTGCTGATGGAGGATTGGGCCAACGGCGGCGCGCCGCTGCCGCGGCGGGTGGCCGACCAATGCCTCAACCAATGGTATGCCGAGAATGCGCCCGGCCATGGCGTCTGGCGGGTTGCCGGCGAGGTGATCGATCCCCGCCGCCTGACCTGCCCCGCCTTCGTCGCCGTGCCCCGCGCCGACCGCATCGTGCCCCCGGCCTCCGCCCTGGCGCTGGCGGAGGCCCTGCCCAACGTCCGCATCCACCGCGCCGCCACCGGCCATGTCGCCATGGTCGCCGGCGGCGGCGCGCGCCCAGGATTATGGCAACCGCTTGTTGCTTGGCTTTTTACTTTGTGTTAAAAGTTGTCCGGACAAATTTTTATGTTGCGCTGCAACATAAATTGACGGATAAACCCATCGATTCAGCTCAATTAAGGGTCATCGACGCTTCCCATTAAGCCGACGTCAGATCGGCCGGCGCGATCATTCGGGGAATGAGTTGTTGCGATAACCTACGGATGGCACAGAAAAGAGAGGATACATAACCCATGACGCGAGTAGCGTTGGTTACCGGCGGAACCCGGGGCATCGGCAAGGCAATTTCCCAGGCGCTCAAAGCAGCGGGCTACAAGGTAGCCGCAACCTATGCCGGCAATGGCGCGGCGGCTAAGCAGTTTGAAACAGAGACCGGCATCAAGACCTTCCAATGGGACGTGGCCGACTATGAGGCGTGCCAGAAGGGCGTGGCGGAAGTGGCCGCGTCCGTGGGGCCGGTGGACGTCCTGATCAACAACGCCGGCATCACCCGCGACGGTACGCTGATGAAGATGTCCTTCGAGGCTTGGCGGGCGGTGATCGACACCGATCTGACGTCCTGCTTCAACATGGCCAAGGCGGTGTTCCCCGGCATGGTGGAGCGCAAATTCGGCCGCATCGTCAACGTCAGCTCCATCAACGGGCAAGGCGGGCAGTACGGCCAGGTCAATTATTCGGCGGCCAAGGCCGGCATCCATGGCTTCACCAAGGCGCTGGCGCTGGAAGGCGCCCGCTTCGGCGTTACCGTCAATTCCCTGGCCCCCGGCTACACCGACACCGACATGGTGGCGGCGGTGCCGCCCCAGGCCATGGAGAAGGTCATCGCCAAGATCCCGGTGGGACGCTTAGGCAAGGCGGAAGAGATCGCCCGCGGCGTCCTGTTCCTGGTTGCCGACGACGCCGGCTTCATCACCGGCTCCACGGTGTCTATTAACGGCGGCCAGCATATGTACTAAAACTGATCTCCCCAAGGGGAGGTCAGTTCGGTATGCAAATCGATGTCGTTCGGCTGCGCGATTTTTACGCCTCCCCGCTCGGCGTCGTAACGGCGCGCCTGGTCAGCGCGCGGCTGGGCGAGTTGTGGCCCGATGTCGCCGGTCGCCGGGTGCTGGGGCTCGGCTATGCCGTCCCTTACCTTGGCGCTCTGGTGCCCGATGGCGTCGTCTCGCGCCGCCAGGCCGAGCGGGTGATCGCCTTGATGCCGAGCCACCAGGGCGTTCATCCCTGGCCGGTGATCAGCCGGCGCGGCAATCTCGCCGCCCTTGCCAGCGAAACGGCGCTGCCGCTCGCCGACGGCGCCATCGATCTCATCTTGATGGTGCATTATCTGGAAACCAGCGAAAGCTTGAAGCCCATGCTGCGGGAAGCGTGGCGAGTGCTGGCCGACGGCGGGCGGCTCTTGGTGATCGCCCCCAACCGCACCGGCAGTTGGGCGTTTTTCGAGCGCACGCCGTTTGGCTACGGCCGCCCTTATAGCGTCGGGCAGTTGGAGGCGGTGCTGCGTACGCACCTTTTCACGCCGACGCGGCGCAGCGCTTCGCTGTTTGCGCCGCCAATGACGTCAAGCGCCGGCCTGCGGGCGCTCATGGCAGCGGAAAGCGTCGGCGGGCGATGGTGGCGGCGGCTGGGCGGCGTGGTGCTAATGGAAGCGGAAAAGCGGCTTTATGCGCTCAATGCCACCGTGGAGCCGGCCCGCGCCCGCCGGCTGGCGCCGACGCCGGCGGTGCCGACAATGAACCGCAACCACAAAGAGCCGCGGCCATGATCGTTAGCGATCGTTTGCTCATTCGCCTCTCTCCTCGCGGCGCGGCCGAGATCGAGGCGACGGGCTTTCGCTGCCGCCGCCTGGGCCAGGCCACGATCGCCTGGATGGGCGAGGATGCGCCGGCGGGCCACGGCGAGGAGATCGAGATTCTCGATACCTTTGCCGCGGAAACGGCATCATCCGCGCCGCAAATCTTCAATCGCATCGCCTGGCGCGACGACACGCTGACCATCACCAGCGATCCCTTGAATTTGAAGCCGCTTTATGTCGCCCGCGACGGCGAGGAGGTTTTCTTTGCCTCTCGGCTTCTCGACCTGGTAAAGCTGCGGCCGGCCTTGGCGCGACCGCTGGATCGCGAAGCGTTACTGGCGCTCCTTGTCTTCGGCCATGTCCTCGACGAACAAACTCTGCATCAGCGTATTCGTCGCCTGCCGGCAGACAGCGCCGCCACCTGGTCGACCGCCGCCGGACTGCAAACGACGCTCCGCCATGGCTTGATCAGCGACCTGCCCGATGTGATGGGGGCGCTGGCCCATTCTTTGTTGACTGACATCGACGCCATCATCAGCGACCACCTGCACGCATTGCCCATGCCGACCGGGCAACGCCCGATCATCGCCTTGAGCGGCGGATTTGACAGCCGCATTCTGGCGGCCAGGGCGCGCGCCATGAACATACCGCTGCAAGCCTATACCTATGGCCGCTGGCGTGATCGCGACGCCGTTATCGCCCGCTGGATCGCCCGTCGCTTGCAGCTCGATCACCAGTTGCTGCCTTACCCCGATGACGTGCTGCGCCGCCATCGCGCGCATTTTCTCGACGTCACCGAAGGGCAAGACGATCCGTCGCTCTTACAAATCGCCAATTTGCTGTCGCTGCCTCACCCCCAAGGAACGGTATTGCTCCATGGCTACGGCGGCGGCTCGCTCCTCGGCGATAACATCAGCAACTGGATGCATGACAACGCGCAAAACCGCCCAGCCTTGTTGGCGGCGATCGTCCGCAAATCCGGCATACCGGCAGCCAAGGCGTCCGCCCTCGCCTCCTCCCTTGGTCTGGCGGATGACGCGCTCATCCGCCGCGTCAGCGCGGCAGCAGAAGTCGAAGCGTATCCCTACCATCACCAGGCGCTAATGGCCTGGGACTTGAAAAACCGCCAGCGGCGCTTCATCGGCGAACACTTCGGATTGCTTGGTCATCGCTTCAAGGTCCGTGCGCCGTTCTATGACGCGCGATTGATGAAGCTGTGCATGGCGCTGCCCGCCGGCCTGCTGGAAGAGCGGTTGCTTGACCGACTTTATCTCAAGCAATTCTTCCCGCGTCTGGCGCAGATTCCCCACGATCAGGAAGCAACGCCGGTGCTTCCCGACGTGAAGGATGAATTGCTGATGGCGCTGATCGATAAGTTACTGCGTCCCACCAACATCTGGCGATACACCCTTGGCCATGACGATCAGGAGGCGCAACGCCTGATGACGGAAAGCGCGGCAGCCCTCTCCAACATCATGCGCGATGTTTGGGACGAAGCGATTGATCTGCCCGCTGCCGCCGCATCGGATCAACGGGTGCGCAAGCGGATCTGGGGCTTTGTGGATTATTCGCGGCGGTTGGCGAAACTTATTTAGCGTCGCAGCACGAACAAGCCTTGATCGGCGGCGATATTTGCTACCCACAGCGAATGGGCCCAGGGAATGGGGCGACCACTGGATGATATCGCCAGGCTTTTTTCGATGGTGATGCCAAGCTCGTTGCACAAATTCACGAAATCGCGAATGGTGCAGAAATGAATATTGGGCGTCGAATACCACGGATTGTCCAACGTGCCGGTGTTGGGCATGCAGCCTTTGAAAAACAGTCCGCCGCGCACCCGCCAATAGCCGAAGTTGGGAAACGAGACAATGGCGCGTTTGCCGATGCGCAACAGCTCGATAAGCACATTCCTCGGATTGCGCGTCGCCTGCAAGGTCTGGCTGAGGATTGCATAATCAAATGCGCCCGATGGATAGTCCTTCAAGTCGGTGTCGGCGTCGCCCTGCACCACCGATAGCCCGCGCGCCACGCAGGCGTTGACGCCGGCCTGACTGATCTCGATGCCACGGGCGTCCGCGCCGCGCTCGCTGACGAGATAATCCAGAAGCGCGCCATCGCCGCAACCGACGTCCAGCACCCGCGAGCCCGGCCGCACCATCTGACCGATGAGCAGAAGATCGACGCGGATATCTTGCGGCCGGTTCATCGCCCGCTCCCTCATAGCCCACGCTGCCGCGCCGCGGAATCGAGAAAGCCGCGCAGGATGGCGAACATCTCCGGCACATCGAGGAGGAACGAGTCGTGTCCCTTGTCGCTCTCGATCTCGACAAAGCTCACCGGCGCGGCGACCGCATTCAAGGCATGCACGATGGCGCGGCTCTCGGCGGTGGGATAAAGCCAGTCGCTGGTGAACGACATGACGCAAAAGCGCGCGCGGGCGCGCGCGAACGCCTTGGCCAGAACGCCGCCGTAATCCGCCGCCAGATCGAAATAATCCATGGCGCGGGTGATATAAAGATAACAATTGGCGTCGAAGCGATCGACGAAGGTGATGCCCTGATGACGCAGGTAGCTTTCCACCTCGAAATCGGCGTCAAAGCCGTAAGTGAAGGCGTCGCGATCCTGCAATGCCCGGCCGAAGCGGCGGGTCAGTCCCGCTTCCGACATATAGGTGATGTGCGCCGCCATGCGCGCCACCGCCAGACCGGCGTGCGGCGTCACGTTGTGGCGAAAATAAGCGCCGCCATGCCAGTTGGGATCGGCCATCACCGCCTGGCGGCCGACCTCGTGAAAGGCGATGTTTTGCGCCGAATGCTTGGAGGTGGCGGCGATGGGAATGGCCGAGAACACCCGCTCGGGGTAATTGACCACCCATTCCAGCACCTGCATGCCGCCCATAGAGCCGCCGATGACGCAAAACAGATCGGCAATGCCTAAATGATCGAGAAGCATCGCCTGGGCGCGCACCATGTCGCGGATGGTGATCACCGGAAACGCCAGACCCCATGGCTCGCCGGTGGCCGGGTTGATGTCGCGCGGCCCGGTGGTGCCATAGCAACTGCCGAGCACATTGGGACAAATGACGAAGTAGCGGTCGGTATCCAAGGGCTTGCCGGGGCCGACCATCAGATCCCACCACCCGGCCTTGCCGGTAAAGGGGTTGTCGCCGGCGCAGAAGTGGTCGCCGGTCAGCGCATGGCAGACGAGCACGGCGTTGGACTTGGCGGCATTGAGCGCGCCATAAGTCTGATAGGCGACGGTAAAGGGCCCGAGCTCGGCGCCGCAATCCAGGCGCAAGGGCGCGGCGGCGCCCAGAATGACGCTCAATCCCGCCTGCTCGCCGGGCGCGAAGCCCGCCAGCCCACGAGGCTTTTTTCCCTTATTTCCGGTCATCTTGTCCCGGCCGCCTTCCTGCCAATCGTCAAGACCGCTCATTGCTAACAGCCCGGGGGGTAATGTCAATATCGCCGGCCGCCGCTTTCCTTTTGCTTTTGCCCGGGCTTATGACTAGGTTCCGACCAGAAACACCCCTAGAGCAAGACCATTGCCATGACGGAGCCTAAACTTCAGTCCAACGCAAGCCTTGAGGACTTGCGCCGATCCATCGACAAGATTGATGCGCAAATCCATGATCTGTTGATGGCGCGGGCCGAGATCGTCGAGACATTGGGCCAGTGGAAGCGCCAGGCGGGCGGCGATGGCGCGTTTTTCCGTCCCGGGCGCGAGGCGCAGATCCTGCGCCAGGTGGCGGCCCGCCATCGCGGAAGCTTGCCGGCTGACGCCGTATTGTCGTTGTGGCGCACCATGGTTTCCGCCTACTTGCGCCTGCAATGGCCGTTTAAGGTGATCTCGGTCGAGAATATGGAGGTGCGCGATCTCGCCCGACGTCATTTCGGCGCGGCGACGCCGATCACGACCACCCCCAGCGCCAATGACGCCATCGCCGCCGTGGCCGATGGCGGGGCGGTATTGGCGGCGCTTGGCGACCCTGGACAAGACGCCTGGTGGCTCAATCCGCTATTTCGCACGCCAGCGGGGCCGCGCATCGTTGCGCGGCTTCCTGTTTTTGGGCCCCCTTCACCCACCGCCTTCGTCATCGCCAAGGGCATGCCGGACGCCAGCGGCGACGACCTGACGCTCGTCGTCGGCCTCGGCTTGACGGACGAGGCGGCGTTACGCATGCCTCTCGACCTTTCCCCCCTTGCGACGTATAAAGCGCCCGACGGCACGACCGCGCTCCTGGCGTCGGCTCCCGGCTTCGGCGGCGATGCCGCGGCGCTGGAGCGAGCCCTTGGGACCAAGGCGTATGTCGTCGGCGGGCATGCGCGGCCGCTCGATCTCTCGCGCCCTTGAGTTTGACGCCGATGTCATCCCTAAAGCCCAATCCCTGGCTAGAGAAGCTTGACGTGTACGAGGGGGGACGCTCCAAAGCCCCCGGCGCGGCGCGGGTCATCAAGCTGTCGTCCAACGAGTCGGCGCTCGGCGCCAGCCCGCGGGTGCTGGCCGCCTACCGCGATGCCGCCACCACGCTCCACCGCTACCCCGACGCCACCTCCTGGGATTTGAAAGAAGCCATCGGCGAGGCGCACGGCCTTGATCCGGCGCGCATCGTCTGCGGCCTTGGCTCCGACGAGATTCTAAAACTGGCCTGCCGCGCCTACGCCGGCCCCGACACCGAAGTCATTTACAGCCGCTACGGCTTCATGATGTACCCCATCGCCGCCCGCTCGGTAGGGGCCACCCCGGTGGAGGCGGCGGACGTCAATTACACCGCCGACGTCAAGGCCATCCTCGACGCGGTGACGGCGCGCACCCGCATCGTGTTCCTCGCCAACCCCAACAACCCCACCGGCACCTATCTGCCGCGCCATGAGATCGAGCGGCTGGCCGGCGGCCTGCCGCCCCATGTGCTCTTGGTGCTGGACGCCGCTTACGCCGAATACGTCGACAGCGACGACTATGTGGCCGGCCATGAACTGGTGGCGAACTTTCCCAATGTGCTGGTCACCCGCACCTTCTCGAAGATTTATGGCATCGCCGCCCTGCGCTTGGGCTGGGGCTACGGCAGCGCCGAGGTGACCGAGACACTGGAGCGGCTGCGTGATCCCTTCAACGTGCCGGCTCCCACCCAGGCCGCCGGCATCGCCGCCGTGCGCGATCAGGAATGGGTGGCCCGCGCCCGCAACTACAACGCCATCTGGCGGCAGCAGATGACGGATGCGGTCAGCGATCTTGGACTGACGGTGGCGCCGAGCGCCGCCAATTTCATCCTCATCCGCTTTCCCGAGCGTGATGGCGTCACGGCCGAGGCGGCCAACGCGTTCTTGACCAAGAACGGCGTGCTGTTGCGCTGGCTGCCCAAACAGGGTTTGGGCGATTGCCTGCGCATGACCATTGGGCTGGAAGAGGAAAACCGCGAGGCGCTGCGGCTCCTGAAGTCTTTCCTGGAAAGCGGGCGGCAATGATGGCCAAGCAATCCGAACCGCTGTTTGATACCGTGGCCTTGATCGGCGTTGGGCTCATCGGCTCCTCCATCGCCCGCGCCGTGCGTCGGGATCAGGTGGCGCGGCGCGTGGTCGCCGGCGTGCGGCCGGGAGCCAGCGCCAAGACCTTGAAATCGCTCAACATCGTCGATGTGGTGATCGAGGATATTCCGGCCGCGGTCAAGGATGCCGATTTGGTGATCTTGTGCACCCCCGTCGGCAGCTATGGCGAGATCGCCAAGGCGATCGCGCCCCAGTTGAAGCCCGGCGCCATCATCAGCGACGTCGGCTCGGTCAAGCAGGCGGTGGTGGACAGCGTCGGCCCAGAGCTGCCGGCCGGCGTCCATTTCGTGCCCGCCCATCCGGTGGCCGGCACCGAGCATTCGGGACCGGCGGCGGGTTTTGCCGAACTGTTCGACGGCCGCTGGTGCATTCTCACCCCCGCCAACGGCTCCGACAAGGATGCGGTGGCCAAGGTCAAAGCGTTCTGGGAGCGCTGCGGCAGCAAGGTCGAGATCATGGACGCCAAGCACCACGATCTGGTGCTGGCGATCACCAGCCACGTGCCGCACCTTATTGCCTACAACATCGTCGGCACCGCCTCCGATCTGGAAACCGTGACCAATTCGGAAGTGATCAAATACAGCGCCGGCGGCTTTCGCGATTTCACCCGTATCGCCGCCTCCGACCCCACCATGTGGCGTGACGTGTTCCTGACCAACAAGGACGCGGTGTTGGAAATGCTCGGCCGCTTTTCCGAAGACCTCACCGCCCTGCAGCGCGCCATCCGCTGGGGTGACGGCCAAACGCTTTATGAGCTGTTCTCGCGCACCCGCGCCATCCGCCGCCAGATCATCGACGCCGGTCAGGAAACCGCGCGCCCCGATTTCGGCCGTCAGGAAAAAAGTTAGGGTTTTGCTGAGAGCGCCGGCGGCTCCACCAGCGGCGGCAGATTGGCCACCGGCAGCGGTCCTAAAAACATCCGCCCGGCCTGCATGGTGATCGGCACCGGCAGCCGGCCCTTCTCGCCGTTGACGATGGCGGCCAAGGTTTCCTTGGCCGCCGACGCCTCCTCGGGCGAGATATCGCCCTTGGCCCGCAAGTGGTCGATCGCCGGTTCGTAGCCCATAACCTCGGCAGTAAAAGCGCCCAAGGGCCGGAACTGCTGATCGAGCGTGGCGCTGCCCGACAGCGTCAGATCGAGCGCGCCCCATTCCAGTTTTAGACTCGGCACCTCCAGCGTGCCGCCGCTATCGCGCCAGGCGGCGATGGTGGCCGGCGTCGCTTGCGGATTAAGACCGCCGCTGCGCAACTCCATCACCAGCGCCAACTCGGCAATCTTATCGCCATAAGGCGACGCCGCCAGGCGCGGATCGGTGATGTCCCTCCCTTTCACCGCCAACTGCCAAGCCAGCGGCTCCCGCACCCCGTCCTCGGCTTCCGCGCTCACCGCCGGCGTCAGGCGCGACGCCGGCGCGCCGGCGCGCCAATGGAGTTCGCTGTCAGTCGCCTCGAGCCCCAGGCCGGCATCGCCCTCCCCCTTGGATAGCAAGCGATCGGCGGTGATCGATACCCGCTCTAACATGTCACCATCCGCCGTCACTACGCTGGCGCGCAGCGCGGTTGCCGCAAATGTCGCCGCCGCGCCGTCGGCCGGCGCCAAGCGCGCGGTCGCTTCTTTGGCGAACAGGATAAAGTGGCGCGGCCGCCACGGCAGGATGACCCCGGCGAACGCCGGCGCGTTGAATTCCCAGGCGAAGCCGGCGGCAGCGCCGCTGAGGTGAAAATCGCGCAGCGTCGCTTCGATGCGATAGGGATAGCCGCCGACATCGAGCGCGCTATAGCGAATATCATGGCCCTGCGCCTTCTCGTTTTCTATCCAGGCGATGAGAGCCGCCTCCGCCCGGCGGGCGGCCATGATCCAGTAGACGCTGTAGGCGGCCAACAGCGCCGCCAGCGCCGCGATCATCAGCTTGAAGCGCAAGCCGTCGCCGCGCAGCCGCCGCCCATAGGACCGGCAACGATCCCACAACGCGCCGCCTAACCGCACTTTGAATATCCGCAGCTGACGCAGGTGTCGCATCCCTCCTGGCGAATGAGCGACGGTGAATTGCATTTCGGACAGGCGCGCAAGCCCCCCGGATTCGGTTCTTCCGGATCGCCGGCGGCCACCTTGCGCCGCGCCGCTTCGACAAACGAGGTGTCTGGCGGCGCAATGAACCCGATGGCGATCATGTGCTGCTCGATCACCTCGCCGATGGCGGCGAGGAGCGACGGCACGTAATGGCCGTTGACCCAATGCCCGCCGCGGGGGTCGAAAACCGCCTTTAGCTCCTCGACCACGAACGAGACGTCGCCGCCGCGGCGAAACACCGCGCTGATCATGCGGGTGAGCGCCACCGTCCAGGCGTAATGCTCCATGTTTTTCGAATTGATGAACACCTCGAACGGCCGGCGGCGGCCGTCCTGAACGACATCGTTCAAGGTGATATAGATGGCGTGATCGGAATCGGGCCAGCGCACCTTATAGGTCTGACCCGGCAGCACCTCGGGACGGTCCAGTGGCTTCGTCATGTAAACGATGCCGCCCGCCTCATAGACATCTTTCGGCCGCGCCGCCGGCGCGACTAATGGCAATTCGGCTTGCGCTTCGGATTTTTTCTTGTCCTCTTTTTTCACTTCCAACACCGCCCCCGTCACCTCGTTGGGGCGATAGGTGGTGCAGCCCTTGCAGCCGAGGTCGAAGGCTTCCAGGTAGACGTCCTTGAAATCCTCGAAGCTGATGTCTTCCGGGCAGTTGATGGTTTTGGAGATCGAGCTGTCGACGAATTCCTGCACCGCCGCCTGCACCCGCACGTGATCAAGGGGAGACAGTGACAGCGCGGTGACGAAACTGTCGGGCAACGGCGTATTATCGCCATAAAGACGACGATAGAGACGGTAAGCGTAATCGCTGACCTCCTCCTCGGCGCGGCTGCCGTCGGGCATCAGCACCTTGCGCATGTAGGAGAAGCTGAACACCGGCTCCAGACCGGAGGAGACATTATCGGCAAACAGCGAAATGGTGCCGGTGGGCGCAATGGAGGTCAAAAGCGCATTGCGGATGCCCTTCGCTGCGATCGCCGCGCGGATGTCGTCATCGAGACTCAGCACGGTTTCGCCGGCCAGGAATTTATCCTTGTCATAGAGCGGGAACGATCCCTTCTCGGCGGCGATGTCGGCGGACGCGCCATAAGATGCGCGCTCCAGCGCGCGCATCCAGCGCCGGATGAGGGTCAGCGAGTCCGGGCTGCCGTAACGCTTGCCGCACATGATCAACGCATCGGCGAGGCCGGTGACGCCAAGTCCGATGCGGCGCTTCGCCTGCGCTTCGTTCCGCTGCGCCGGCAAGGGAAAGCGCGAGATGTCGATGACGTTGTCCATCATCCGGACGGCGACGGCGACAAGATCCTGCAAAGCATCTTCATCGATATGGGCGCTGTCAGTGAACGGCTCGCTCACCAGCCGCGCCAGATTGATCGAGCCCAACAAACACGCGCCATAGGGCGGCAGCGGCTGTTCGCCGCAGTTGTGCACATAAAGCCCGTTGGCGTCGAAGGCGTTGATGCCCGGCACTGCTACATCGAAAACATCTTCCTCGCCGTCACCGACGACCTCAAGCACGGTAGCAAAGAAGCGTTCGCGGTTCGCCGCGCGAGCATACGACGCCAGCGCCGTTTTCAAGCGCCGCGCCTTGTCGGTATCGGCAAAGCCGACCTTCTCGGCAA
Organism: Pseudomonadota bacterium; assembly: GCA_003577275.1. Classification (GTDB taxonomy): domain Bacteria; phylum Pseudomonadota; class Alphaproteobacteria; order Sphingomonadales; family Govanellaceae; genus PRO5. The sequence goes on along the minus strand of QEVO01000001.1, from coordinate 347,014 downwards.
AAACCGCGATGTTGTCGCCGCTGATCACCAGCTCATGCTGCGCTTGGGTATGGTAAGCCGCCACCGCGCCCTTGCCGTCAGGCAGATCGCGCACCATCGCCGGGCGGCGGGTGCGGTAAATCGCGCTCGCCATGCCAAAGCGCTGCAACATGCGCTGCACTGCTTGCAGCCGCTCTTCATCGCTTTGCGACAAGCGAATGCTGATGCCTTTGGTCTGGTTTCCTTGGATGCTGCCGTCGGCATCGAAAAGGCCGCGCAAGAAGCCGCGGCAGAACTCGCTGGATGCTGATTCGATGGCCGGAGTGATCGCCTTGTCGCCGGGCGTCAAGCCAAGCTCGGCGGCAAGGGCGGTGATGCTGGCAAGACTCAAGCGGTATTCGCCGCGGCCCGGCACCGCCACCCAGCCTTGAAAATCGGCGCGATGGGGCAGCGCGCGGGCGGCGGCAAGGGCCGTCTCCATCACGCCGCGCACCCCTGGCCGCGCCTCGTCGCCGTTGGCGGTCTGCGCGCCGGGCCAGGCGCTTAAGACCGCCTTGTCAGTCTTGATGACGCCATCACCCACCAACAGGCCAATGAGATAGCCCTCGCCTTCGCTGCCGGGTCCCTCCCAGCAATCAATCCCGCGATGATTGTGGAGGATGATTTCATCCCCCGGGCAAAGGTCGCCGGCCGCAGCCCATGCCGTTTCGGTGACATACCGTGTCCGCTTGGTCAGGCGTCGCACGCGATGATCGGCGGTCAGGCGCAGCGCATAGCCTTCGCGGGTTTGCAACCGCACCACCGGCTTGCGGCCGGTAAAGAAGAACCCACCAACGCCGGATGCATGGACTTTGCCATCGACGAGCGCCTCAAACGACACGCCCACAAGATCACGCACCTGCCGCGGCCCCTGGGCGGTGTGGACCCAGGTATCCGCCGGCACGCATGGGTTGGTGGCAAAGATTTCTTCGCAGTAATAGAGGTTGTTCTTGGCGTTGATGCGATCGATGAAAATCACGCCCGGCTCGGCGTAGGCGTAGGTGGCGCGCATGATCTTGTCCCACAGCGCGCGGGCGCGCAGACTCTTCCACACCCGGCCGTCGAACTTCAACTCCCACGCCTCGTCATTCTTCACCGCCGCCATGAAAGCGTCGCTGACCAGAACGGAAAGATTGAACATGCGCAGGCGGCCCTGTTCCGCCTTGGCGTCAATGAAGGCCTCGATGTCGGGATGATCGCAGCGCATGGTGGCCATCATGGCGCCGCGGCGATAGCCCGCCGACATGATGGTGCGGCACATGGCGTCCCACACGTCCATGAACGACAGCGGTCCCGAGGCGTCGGCGCCCACGCCCTTGACCGGCGCGCCCTTGGGCCTGAGCGTCGAGAAGTCATAGCCGATGCCGCCGCCCTGCTGCATGGTCAGCGCCGCTTCCTTCAAATGCTCGAAAATGCCGTCGAGGCTGTCAGGAACGCGGCCCATGACGAAGCAGTTGAACAAGGTCACGTCGCGGCCCGTGCCGGCGCCGGCGAGAATGCGGCCGGCGGGCAGGAACTTGAAATCTGTGAGCGCCTGATAAAATTTTTCCGTCCAGGCGTCCCGCGCCTCCGGCCGTTCCGGCGCGGCGACGGCCTCTGCCACCCGCCGCCAGGTGTCCTCCACGGTCTTGTCTTCCGCAACCGTCGCCTCGGCCGCGCCGGGGGCTGGCTTGAAGCGGTATTTCATGTCCCAAATCTGCTGCGAAATGGCGGCGATGGCGGTCATGGCGTGAAGGATACCTTGTGGCTGGCCCAGGACGGGGGCGACTCTTTGACGAAGTGTAGGCGCGAGGGGGCGGCGAGGTCAACCACATGTTCACGTTATGTTTCCACATGGGGCTGTGGATAACTTGCGCCTGAAACCGGCGCGCCGCCGCGCTGTTTTGGGGTTTTCCCCATGATTCACAAGGGGGGAGCAGCCTCCATCGCCTCCAGGCGGCGGGTCGCCGGCTCGATTCGCGCCTCCAGGAGGTCGAGGAAGGCGCGCTTGTCGAGACCCGGCGGGATGGGGTCGAGGTATTCCAGGCGGATGACCCCCCGCCTGCCGGTTAGCCCCGCCTTGGGCCAAAACAAGCCGGAGTTGAGCGCCACCGGCGCGACCGGCACGTTGAGGATCTTGTAAAGGCCGGCGACGCCCGACTGGTAGGGCTGATGTTCGCCCGGCTTCATCCGCGTACCTTCGGGAAAGATGACGATGGAGCGGCCTTCGGCAAACCGCTGCTTGGCCAAGCGCTGTAGCGCGCGCAGCGCCAGCGCGCCGCCGTCGCGGTCGATGGGCAGCATGCCGGCCTTGAGGCAATACCAGCCGTAGACTGGGATCTTGATAAGCTCCTTCTTCAACACGAAGGCGGGCGGCGTTTCTTCCAATAGCAGAAAAATCACCGTATCCCACATCGACTGATGCTTGGAGGCGATGAGAATATTGCCCGGCGGCCGTTTCTCCCGGCCAATGATTTCAAAGCGCACGCCGGCGAAGACGCGCAGCAGCACCAAGACGCCACGCCCCCACCAGCGTTGAATGACGAAGGCGGCGCGGCGCTGCAAGAAAAACGCCGGAAAGCCGATGATGCCGCCGATGAAAACCGTCCATAGCGCGAGGCAGCCGCTAAACACCGCCGATTTGAACGCCGTCATTTAGAGCGCCTCCTGCAGCGCGCGCCACAGATCGGCGCTCCAAACGCTGAGCGCGACCCGGGAAAACTTCAGATATTCCAGCGCCAGTCGGCTCAAACTGGCGCGTTTCATGTCCTTGCCGACGGTATAGCGCGATACCGGATGAGCGATCAGTTCGACCGTGGGCATGGCGCGCTGCAACTCCTTCAAGCTGCGCGGCATGTGGTCGTAATCGGTCACCACCCGCAGCGAGCGGTAGTTATGGTCCGCCGCCCACGTCGCCGTCTCCTGGGCATTCTCCGCCGTGTTGGTGGCGGCGCGGCCGAGATCGACGCAGCAGGCGAAAAGCTCGGGCGAGATGCCGACGCTGCGGCGCAAGGTTTCATCGTCAACGAGGGTATAAACGCCCGACACCAGCATCCGCTCGGCCATGCCGTCGGCCAGCAGCCGGGCGGCGAGCGCGATACGATACGCGCCGCCGGTCAACACGACGATGCCGTCGGTTCGCCGCGTCGGCTGCTGCGGCGCTTCCGGCAACGCCGCCACGAACCAGACAAAGCCGCCGAGCCACAGCGCCGCCAGGATCGCCAACGCGTTGAGGATATAGACGGTCTTTCTCGGTCGGCGGCGGGGACGAGCCATGGCGAGGTCTCACACCATGCGCCGCAGCGCGGCAAGAACGGTAAAGCGCGCCGTCAGCATGGTAACGAGGGCGGCAAAAAGCGGCAGACTGAAGAGCGCCGCAAGTTCTTCCATGCTGATCGTCATCGGCCCCAGAACGCCGACGCCAAGCTCGCCGATGATCCGCCGCGCGACGAAGATCGAGGCCGCCGCCAGCGCCAGGCCAATGACGCCGCCCTTCAGGCCCAAGAGGAGAAAGCGGTCCTGGAATTCCCGCGCGATCAATTTATCGTGCGCGCCGATGAGATGCAGCGTCTCGATGGTGGCGCGGTGCGCAGCAAGCCCGGCGTGGGCGCCGAACACCACGATGGCGATGGTGGCCAGGGTCACCAACGCCAGCACCGCAACGGCGACGCCTTCGATCATCGCCGCCAGATCGCGCACCCGGCCGAGCCATTGTTCATGATCGTCGAGCGAGGCATCGGGAGCCACTGTTTTCAGCCGCGCCGCGATCGCCGATGGATGCACCGTTGCGCCCTCGGCGAGGGTGACGTCAATGAGCGCCGGCACCGGCAGGTCGCCGTCGACGTTGCCGGCGCCGAGCCATGGTTCCAAAAGATCAAGGATTTCGCGATCAGCCAAAATATGCACCGCATCGACGCCGGGCAGCGCGCGCAGGTAGGCGGCGGCGGCGCTCACCTGACGCTCGCGCGACGCCTGATCGCCGGTGGTCACCTGCACCGTCAGTTTGCGCTCCATGTCGCCCGTCCAGGCCGAGACCGAGCCATGAACCGCCAGCAGGGCGGCCAGCGCCAGCGCCGAGAGAAAGACCATCACCGCCACCACCCACGGCAACAGCCGCGTGCTGACGCGATCAGCGCCGGCAGCCAGGGCTTTTAATCGCCTACGCGCCATGGCCGCTCCCCCGCGCGCCGACAAGCTGCAGCACGCCGCCTGCGAGATGAAGCTGCGCCGCGCCCATGCTGTTGACCACCGCCATGTCATGGGTAGCGATCAACATCGTGGTGCCATGCTTGTTCAATTCCATGAGGAGATGCATCAAGCGGTCGGCCATTTCGGAATCCACGTTGCCGGTGGGCTCGTCGGCCAAGAGAAGATCGGGCTTGGCGATCACCGCCCGGGCGATCGCCACCCGCTGCTGCTCGCCGCCCGACAAGGTGGACGGCCGGGCGGCCAGGCGATCGCCCAGGCCCACCCAATGCAGGAGCTCCTCGGCATGCTCGCGGATGAGCTTTTCCTCGCCGCCGGCGATGCGCAACGGCAGCATGACGTTTTCCAGCGCCGTCAAGTGCTCGAGCAAGCGAAAATCCTGAAACACCACGCCGATGCGCCGCCGCAACGCCGGCAACTCGTCGCGCCGCGCCGCCACGACATTCTTGCCGAACATGGTGATGCTGCCCCGCGACGGGCGATGCGCCAAGTATAACAGCCGCATCAACGACGACTTGCCGGCGCCGCTCGGCCCGGTGAGAAAATGGAAGGAGCCCGCCCTCAGCTCGAAGCTGATGTTGTGCAGCACCTCGGGCCCCAACCCATAGCGCATGCCGACATTTTCAAACAGAATCAACTCGACCTCACCGCTGGCCTGCTTGCCGGCAAGCCCCGATCATTATTCGGCGCTCAACATGGCACAGGCGGGGGTAAGGCGTCCAGGGGCAACGGCCCGGCGGCGGCGCTATTGCGTTATATGGGGGCAGCCCCTATAAAGGCCGAAATGGGCGTCTTAACAGGGCATTAGATGATTCTCACCTGCCCAGATTGCGCGACCCGGTATCTGGTGAACGACGCGCTCCTCAGGCCGAGCGGGCGCACCGTTCGTTGCGCCCGCTGCGGACATACCTGGTTTGAGACGCCGCCGCCCCTGCCGTCCGGCGCGGAAGAGCCGCCGCTGGCGCCCGAGCCGCCCGCCGCCAGCAGCGCCCCCGATGAACCCAATGCCGACGCTGACGCCGCGGAGGCGCGCCGGCCGCGGCGGCCGGCGCCCCGCGCCAATCTGCCGGCCTTGCCGCGCCAGCGGCAGGCGACCAGCGCCTGGGGCTGGGCCGGGCTTTTCGGCTTTGTCGCCTGCGTGATCGGCGTCCTGGCGGCGTTTCCGCGTCCGCTCGTCACCGCCTGGCCGCAGCTTCATCATCTTTATGCCCTCGTCGGCGTTGATCCGATGACCGCGTGGCAGGCAAGCAACGAGCAACGCGCGCGGCCGCCGATCACCCTCAACGAGCGATTGAAGTTTCGCGATCTGGAACCCTCGCAGCGTTTCATCGAGGGCGTGCTGACGCTGGTCATTCGCGGCAAGATCGAGAATATCGGCGAGAACGCCGCCCACCTGCCGCCGATCGAGGTGGTGCTCTTAGACAATCGCGCGCTGGATTTAAAGACCTGGGTGTTTGAGGCTAAGACAAAAACCGTAGCGCCGGGCGAGGTGGTGGAGTTTGAAACCAGGCTCGCCAATCCGCCGCCGGATGCGCAGGACATCCGCGTCACCTTTGTCGGCGGCGACAAGAGGTAAAGGGCGCAGCGCCATGGCGAACATCCTGGTGGCCGAAGATGAAGAGACGGTGCGCGCCTTCGTCTGTCGCGCCCTGGAGCATCATGGCCATCGCGTGCGGGCGGTGGCCGACGGCGGCGCGGCGCTGCAAGCGCTGGAGGAAGAGCCGTTCGATCTGTTGCTGACCGATATCGTCATGCCGGTGATGGACGGCATCGCGCTGGCGCTCAAGGTGACCGCCGCCTATCCTGGCATGCCAGTGCTGCTGATGACCGGCTATGCCGCCGAGAAGCAGCGCGCGCACAATCTTGACGAACTCATTCACGACGTCATTTCAAAACCGTTCTCCCTTGATGAGATCGGCGCCGCCGTGGCGCGGGCGCTGGCGGCGGCGTCTTAAGGCTTGCCGCGCCCGACCTCATTATCGACGCCGGTGCCGGGAAGCGGCGGCAGCGGCCGGCCCAAGGGATCGTGCAGCCGGCCGTCGGGCGCAGTGGCGAGCGGCGACGGTACGGCGGCGAGCGCCTTTCCCGCCACATCGAGCGCGGTGAGCGCCTGCGCCTGCGACATCGCCGCTTCTTTTGCTTCGCCGGCGGCCAACTGCCGTAAAGCATCATCCATGGCCGCCTTGGCGCGGCGCAGCGATTCGATGTTGTCAACGCCGGCGCGATCGAGCTGCTCGATGACGCCGGTAATGACCTCGCGCAGCGCCGCCTGATCGCCGGCGGCGCCGTCACCGGACGCCGGCTCCACCGATCGCGACAGCAACTGGCGCTGTTCGCGCGCCACGTCGTCCAACAGCCGGCGCGCATAATTGGCCACCAGGAAACGACGATAGGCTATCGCCGACAGCATGAGCGCGCCGCGCTCCTCCAGTCCGGCTTCCAGATCGGACAACTGCGCCACGGCAGCGACGGCGTCACCCGCCGTCATGACATCAGCAAGCCGCGACAGAAAGCGCTGCACCGCTACCCAATCGAAATTTTCACGATCGCCAAGCGCCCCGCCCAAACGCCGGCTGCGGGCGCGGCCGTAAGCTTCGAACGCCGAGGCCAGCTCTTGCATCGCCGCTTCGGTTTTCGCGGGCTCCATACCTTTTTTCAAGGCGATCTTCAGGTTTTCTATGGCGTCATGGAGTTGCGTCTCGGTCTGGCTCAATGCGCCGTCTTCGGCGCGCAGCGCCAGGTCCCACAACAAATTGATGATATCCTGCCGCCCCTGTTCATCAACGCCCGAGCGCAGGCGTTGATAGGCGGTGCGCACCCCAAGTTGCACCGTCACATCGGCATGAACAGCCGCCGATTCGGAAACCGCCGCCAGACGACGCGTCGCCTGTTCCAGATCTTCAATGCTGCCATCCCTGATCGTCTCGCGGATCGCCGCCAAGGATTGCGCGACGGCATTCTTGAAGCGCCTCTGCGGCAGCTGGAACGGCAACGGCTCGCTGACGCCTTCCTGGGTGCGACCATCCACCGCCACCACCTGCAGCGTCACCTGCGCGCCGGCGAAAGCATGGGTGCGCAAATCACGATAGATGATTTCCTCCACTTGTTTTGCGCCGTATATGGGCAAATCGATGAGCGCCTCCTCGCCGCCATCGACGCGGCGCAGCCGTATCGCTGCATAGTCGATGCCATAGTCATCGCTGGCCTCGACATGCAACCGCAGCGATCCCCGCGCCGTCACCGTGGGCGCCGCCGCCAGCGCGACTTTCGGCGGCGCGTCTTCAACCACTTTGAAACGCCAGCCCGCCAGCGTGCGCCCGGCGAAGGTGACCCGCACGTCGCCGTCGCGCCGCACCTCGCCCTCGATGGCGAATACGCCGGGCTTTTCCGGCCGCAACAGCACCGATTCGCTGCCCCAGGCCAACAGCGGCGCAAAGCGCGCGCCCGATGCCCGCACTTCAATCCGCGAGTCCACCGGCAACGCAATGACATTGCCGTCGCTGGGGATTTTCAAGCGGATCACCGGCTGGCGGGTATAGGCCGGCGGCGTCGCCGTCGCCTCGATCTCCATGGGCGGCGGCGCGAACAGCAAGCCGGGGCGAAAGCCGACCGTCAGCCGCCGTTGCCAATCATCGCCGGCGGCGAAGCTGCCGATGATCAACAACGGCGGCAGCGTCAGATACCACGCCCAATGCAAGGCGCGCCGCGGCGAGGGCGCAATCAGCGCCCGCAACGCATGCAGCACGCTGATCGCGCCCACCACCAGGGCGGCGATGAAGATCAGGGCATGGAGCGCCGGCGGCGCGTTGTCCCACAAATTCAGGAGCGACAGCGCGGTAAAGCCGGCGGCGATGCCCAGCGCCGGCATCAGCGCCTTGGCGGCCGCCAGCGTCCGGCTGCGAACGCGACCCACGGTGGGCAGATGTTGGTCTGTTCGCAACAGGAACGCTCTCCCCTCTCAGCGCTCAATCCTTCAGCCAATCGGGCAGGCTTTCAAACGCCAGCCATTCCTCAGCCGTCACACGACGCCGGGCCACGGCGAACGCCTCGCCATCCACCAAGACTTCCGGCACCAACGCTCGTGAATTATAGGTCGACGCCATGACCGCGCCATACGCGCCCGCCGACAGGATGGCCACCAGATCATCCGCCGCCAACGGCGGCAACGCGCGATCGGTGGCAAAGACGTCGCCGGTCTCGCACACCGGGCCAACCACATCCGCCGCCGTCATAATGACGTTCGGCGAAGCCGCGCGCACCGGCACGATTTCATGGTAGGCGTCATAAAGGCTCGGCCGAATGAGATCGTTCATCGCCGCGTCGATGATGACGAAGCGGCGGCTTTCCCCTTCCTTGACATAGATCACCTTGGCCACCAGCACCCCGGCGTTGCCGGCGATCAGCCGCCCTGGCTCCAAGATGATCTGACAATCAAGGCCGGACACCGCGCGCCGCACCACCTCGGCGTAGCGCTCCGGATGCGGCGGCGGCGCGCCGGCGCGGTCGTAAGGAATGCCGAGCCCGCCGCCGAGATCGACCCGCCGGATGGCGTGTCCGTCCGCTCGCAAGGCGCGCACCAGGTCGACGACCCGACCGAAGGCCTCGTCAAACGGCCCCAGCTCGGTCAACTGCGAACCGATGTGCACGTCGACGCCAACCACATCAATGCCCGGCAACTGCGCGGCGCGCGCATATAGCTGCCGCGCCCGCGACCACGGCACGCCAAACTTGTTTTCCGCCTTGCCGGTGGAAATCTTAGCGTGGGTCTTGGCGTCGACATCCGGGTTAACGCGAAACGCCACCGCGGCGCGCCGGCCAAGCCGGAAGGCCACCGCCGACAACGCCGCCAGCTCAGCTTCCGATTCGACATTGAACTGCAAAATGCCGACATTAAGCGCCGCCGTCATTTCCTCCGGCGTCTTGCCGACGCCGGAAAACACGATGCGCTCCGCTGGAATGCCGGCGGCCAGCGCCCGCTTCAGCTCGCCGCCCGACACCACGTCGGCGCCGGCGCCTTGGCGGGCCAGCGTGCGCAGCACCGCCAGATTGCTGTTGGCCTTGACGGCAAAGCAGACGAGCGCGTCCATTCCCGCCATGGCATCGCGAAAGACGCGGTAGTGACGCACCAGGGTTGCCGTCGAATAGCAGTAAAACGGCGTACCCACCGCCGCCGCGATGCGTCGCAGCGGTACGTTTTCGGCATGCAGTTCGCCGTTCTTGTATTGAAAATGATCCATGCTGCCCCTACTTCGCCGGCGCTTCATAACCGGGGGGCGGCATCAGATCCCCCTTCTTGCCGCAAGACGCCGCCGTCAGGCACAACAGGAGAAGCGCGATTAATCTCATGACAATCTCTCCCGGGCGCGGCGCGCCGCCTCGCGCACCCGCGTTGGCGCCGTGCCGCCGAAGCTGGTGCGGCTTTTCACCGAATTTTCCACCCCGAGCACCGTGAATACTTCGGCCGTGATGGCCGGCTCCACCGTTTGCATGTCGGGCAACGTCAAGGCTTCCAGGCCGCAGCCTTTTTCTTCCGCCAACTTCACCAGCGCCCCGGCCACATGATGGGCGCGCCTAAACGGCATCGCCAGACGCTGCACCAGCCAGTCGGCAAGATCGGTGGCGGTGGTAAAGCCGACGCCGGCGGCCGACGCCATGCGCTGACGATTGGCGGTCAGATCGCGCACCATGCCGGTCATCGCCGCCAGCGATAGCGCCAGCGCATTCGCCGCATCGAAGGTCGCCTCCTTGTCTTCCTGCATGTCCTTGGAATAGGCGAGCGGCAGCCCCTTCATGACGATGAGCAGACTATTGAGCGCGCCGATCACCCGCCCCGCCTTGGCGCGGGCGAGTTCGGCGGCGTCTGGGTTGCGCTTTTGCGGCATGATCGACGAGCCGGTGGTAAAGGCGTCGCTCAAGGAGATAAAGCCGAACTGCGCACTCGCCCACAACACGATTTCCTCGGCCAGCCGCGACAGGTGCACCGCCGTGATCGACGCCGCCGACAAAAATTCCAGCGCGAAATCGCGATCGGATACCGCATCGAGGGAATTGGCGGCGGGCCGGTCAAAGCCGAGCGCCGCAGCGGTCATGTCGCGATCGATGGGATAGGACGTGCCGGCCAGCGCCGCTGACCCCAGCGGGCATTCATTCAAGCGCCGGCGGCAATCGGCGAGCCGGCCGCGGTCGCGGCTGAACATCTCGCCATAAGCCAGCAAGTGATGGCCGAAGGTCACCGGTTGCGCCGCCTGCAAATGGGTAAAGCCCGGCATCACCGCGTCGGCGTATTCCTCCGCCCGATCGATAAGCGCCGCCAAGAGCTCATGAAGCGCGCCGTCGATGGCGTCGATGGCGTCGCGCACCCAGAGACGAAAATCAGTGGCTACCTGATCGTTGCGCGAGCGCGCGGTGTGCAGCCGCCCGGCCGCCTCGCCAATGATTTCCTTGAGCCGCGATTCCACGTGCATGTGAATGTCTTCGAGCTTGGGATCGAAGACCATCTTGCCGGCGGCGATCTCGGCCTCCACCTGATCAAGGCCCTGTAAGATCGCCGCGCCGTCCGCTTCGGCGATGATCCGTTGCGCCACCAGCATGCGGCAATGGGCGCGCGAGCCGGCGATGTCCTGACGGTAGAGCCGATGGTCGAAGCCGATGGAGGCGTTGATCTTTTCCATGATCTCCGCCGGCCCGGCGCCAAACCGCCCGCCCCACAGCGCGTTGGCCGCGGGGATCGTTTTCGCCTTGTCTTTCTTGCCCGTCATGGTCACATTCCGCAAAGGAGGAGAGCTTGGCATGCGCCGCATCGTCGTCATCGCCGCCGCCCTAAGCGTGGCGGCCGCCGTTATCTATCTGGCGCTGAAAGACATCGGCGCCGACCGAGGGAATACGCCAAACACCGCCTGGCTGCAAGGGCATGCCGTGGGCGGACTTGCCAACCTGGCGCCGGCGGCGGAGGCCAAACTCTTACCCGAGCGGCCGTTTCTCGATCCGGCGGGCAAGCCGGTATCCTTTGCTGAGTTTAAAGGCAAGGTGGTGGTGGTTAACTTTTGGGCCACCTGGTGCGCCCCCTGCCGGGAGGAAATGCCCGCCCTCGACCGCTTGGCGGCGGCAACCAAGGACAAGCCCATCGCCGTCCTCGCCATCTCCATCGACCGCGGCGGGGTGGCCGCCGCCAAGCCCTTCCTGGACGGCATCGGGGTCAAATACTTGACCGCCTACACCGATCCCGGCGGACCTTTAAGTCGGGAATTGGGTATCTTCGGCTTGCCGGTAACCTTGATCGTCGACCGGAACGGCTATGAGCTGGCCCGCCACAGCGGCCCGGCGGCCTGGGATGAGCCTGAGGTTCTCACCCTGCTTGACGCCGCGCTGAAGGCTTCACCCCCCACGTGACCAGGAGCGCCGCCGGCAGGCTCGCCGCGCCGGAAAGCGCCAGGAAAGTTGGCACGCTGACCCCCGAAGCCAGCGCCGCCAGCCCCAGAATCGAGGACGCCACCATGAAAGCGGCGTCGGTGATATTTAGCCCGGCGATGGCGCGGGCGCAGTGCGCCGGGTCGCTCCGGGTTTGCAGAATGGCGTAGAGCGGCACCACATAAAGTCCTGCCGCCAGGGACAGCCCGAACAAGTCGGCCAATAGCCGCCAGCCGGCTATCGAGGCCAGAAACGCCGGAATATCGCGTAAAGTGGCGCTGCTGACCATCTCCACCTGCAATAGGTCAAGGGAGAACAGCGCCATTGCCGCCCCCGCCCACGGCACGAAGCGCGCCGAGATCTGCCCGTGCAGCAAAATGCCGGCGAGAAGCGAACCCGCGCCGATGCCGGCGGCGAATACCATCAAAAACAGAATGACCACGCTTTCATCCGCCGCCAGCACGCCCTTCGCCAGATTGGGAAACTGCGCCATATAGGCCGAGCCCAAGAACCAGAACCAGGCGATGCCCAGGACGGCGGCGAAAACCGCCCGCGTGTGCGCCACATGAACCAGTACCCGCGTTGTGGCGGTAAGCGGGTTCCAGTGAATCTCCAAACTTGGATCACCGGCGCGGGTGGATGGAATTTTGCGGCTTGCCCCATAGCCGATGACGGCGACCATGACCGTCATCGCCGAGACCATGACGATGCCGCCGTACTTCAAGACGAATAGCCCGCCGATGATGGTGCCGGCGAGAATGGCGAGAAACGTCGCCGCTTCAATCAGCGCATTGCCGCCGACGAGTTCATCTTCTGCCAGGTGATCGGGCAGGATGCCGTATTTCAACGGACCGAAAAACGCCGATTGCGTCCCCATCAACAACAAAACGCCCATCAGAAACCACACATCGCCCAAGGCGAAACCGATCACCCCTGCCGCCATGATCAACACTTCCGCGATCTTGGTCCAGCGGATGAGCATGGCCTTGTCGTAGCGATCGGCCAGCTCGCCGGCAACGCCGGAAAAAACGAAGAACGGCAGGATGAAAATGCCCGCCGCCGCCGTCACCAAGAGTTCGGGTGAAACCCCCGTGGTCGCGCCCAGGCGGTAGGTGATGAGGATCACCAGCGCGTTCTTATAAAGATTGTCGTTGAACGCGCCCAGAAACTGCGTGGCGAACAGCGGCCCGAAACGCCGCGTTCGCAGGAGGTTGAATTGCCGATACGCCACGGGTGTTTCCTTATAAAGCCGGCATCATTTCCCAAGATCAAGCCGCACGACGCGCACCGCCGCGCCCGCCATATCCGCACAATCAGGCAATAGAACGACGGCCTTTTTTTCAAGGTTATTAGCGTCGTGGATCACGATATCGCACATGGCGCCGCTGATATAAACCTCACGACCGTCGCGCGAGACATTGAACTGATAGTAGCTGCGGTCCAGATCGATGCGCTTGACCAGCGCGCCTTTCTTCAGGTCGATCTTGCTCAGCGTGCGGAAACCGCCAAAAGCGAATCTTTTATCCGCACTGGCCGCCACGGCGAACAGCGTATCCTGCACGCCCTTGATGGGAGAGACAGTAAAGACGCCTTGCCTTAAATCCAGATGAAAGAGGGCGGTAACATCGGTGTTTTGATAACTGCGCGCAACCTCGGCGCGGCCATCGACCACCACCGCCATGAACACGCCGCTGCTTTCCGGCGTCGGCCAGAAATTAAGCATGTCATAGGGCGAAGCATCTGGTTCCTGCCATTGCCGTAAGGGATAGGCGGCGATGATCCTGCCGGTATGCGGATCGAGGGTGTAGAAATTCGAGCCTAGCGCGTAAAGGTGCTGGCCGTCCTTGGAGAACAACAAGAGGCGGATGCGGCGCGGCATATTGACGAACACCGCTTCCGCTTTGGCGTCAAGGCCGCCGTTAGCGACGTATACGGCGATGCGATTGGGCTGCGCTTCATAGCGGTCAAGCTTAGCCTGCACCGGAATTTCGTAGGAATAAATTTTCGCGCCGTCAGGACTGACCGTCAGACCAAAATTGATCACACGTTCATTTTTCGCCTGCGGCATGTGGGCGCGAAACACTTCCATACCGCTCGTCAACTCAATGCCGATGATATCCCTGGCCTGGTTGGCGACGACATAAGCGATCCTGCCGTCGGGCGAGGGTTCAATGAAGCTGGGCGCGCCGTCGGGCTTGGGAAGATCATAGGCGCGCGCCACGGCGCGCTTTTTAGGATCAATGAGGTAAAGCTTGTTGGGATTGGCGGCGGTGAGGATATAGTCCTTCTCCGCCGCGCCAGCGGGAGCGGCAAGGGCGAGCAGTAGCGCGCCAAGGATTGTCAGCGCCGATCGCCGCCTCATGCGCCGCCCCTTTGCATCGGCGGCAGCGGCTTGGTGACGGTCAAGCGCGCCTTGCCGCTCAGCGTACGTTCTCCATCCGTCACCGTGGCGATCACGTTAAGGTCGCCGGCGTTGCTGGCGCCATAGAGACGCTCGGGGTTGCGACCCGCTTCCGATGGCAGAAAGCGGCCGCGCGGCGTGATCTTGCCGGCGTAAAGGTGATCCTTCATGCGCGCCGCTTCCGCGTCATAGGGCGCTATATCCCAGGCGGCGGCAACCACGCCGATGCGAAAATCGTCATCCGTTCCCGCGATGCCGTCGTCGCCGCTGGCGTAGGCCACCGCCTCGAACTGCGCCGAAACCGGAGCGATCTTGTCGCTGCCGAGACGCGCCGTCGCCTGGCCGGGCGCCACTTCGATCCGGTCTATCTTATCGTAGACAGCCACCGCCTGAGCCATCACCGCATCACCCACCCGGACGTCACGCCGGCCCAGCGTCGCATCCGTAGCAACCTCCGCCATGACGATGATTTTGTCTTCGCTCCGGCTGGTCACACGGACGGCGACGCCGTCGCCCAGCGATACCTCGCCTTTCATGCCGACGCCAAGAATAGTGATTTCAGTGCTCGCGCCACGCTTCAATCCCTCGTTGGTCACCGCCAAGGGACGCTGAAGGCCGCGGTCGGCGCGCACCGCCACAAAGTTGCTGCCCACTTCCGGCGCATCAATCCAGTAAGTGCGGCCGGTCATGGTCACGCCATCGGCGTTGAGCGCCGCCACTTCATAAAACTCGCGATTGTCTAGCTTGCCGCGTCCGCGCCATTCATACTTTGAGTAGACGATCGCCGCATAATTGACATTGATGGCGGCGCCGCCGGTTGTTTGCTCTTCTGCGGCAACACCATACTCGTCAATGGCATTGCGGGTGACGGTCATAATGCCATCGGCAAAGCCCTCGCCGGGCATATAGCCGACAAATCGCCAGCGCCCCTGGAGATCGACCGCCGGCGCGGCGGCCCACTCGCGCCAAGCCGGGGTGTCATAGGGAAAATATTTACCGAGCGCAGTGGCGACCCAGCCTTGCGCTTCCTCCCACCAATCGCGGTCGCGGGCCAGCGCCTGGTACTCCAGAGTCGGCCACAACCCAAGGTGGGTATGAAACAAAAGCCGCCATTCCTCCGCGTCGCGGCGCTGCAGGGCGACGCGGGCGAAAGCATGACAGCGCGCGCACATACTCATCACATCAGCGTTATGGCCGGATTCGACAACATGGGGCCGCCGTTCCAGCTCATAGCGATAGGGCGCGGTTTCCGGCGGCGTCAGCCCCTGGGTATCAGCGAGAAACTTGACGGCGGCGCGACGGTCCTGCGGCGACAGCTTGACGCCGCGCGTGGATTCCATGCGCGCCAGCGTCATCTCCCAGCCTTCCGGCGTCTTGCGAATGCCCGAGAGGCGGCTGAGCGAGCCGTCGGCGGCGGCGCGGTGGCAGAGCGAGCATTCGCGGGCGACCACTTCCGCGCCCAGATCGCGCAAGGTGAGCGGCGCCGGCGCTTCTGCCTTCTTGTCTTCGCCGCAGCCGGCCAGCGCTAACAACACCGCAGCGATCACCATCGCTTTCAGACTTGCCGGCAACCTCATGACGCCCTCCCACGTCCGACGGCGCGGGACACGATCCCGCGCCGTCTCGGCCGCCGATTAAACTCGAAAACGTTCAAGAAGCCAAATGATTAGACCGTCATGCACACCGACTTGGTTTCGGTGTAAAGATCAAACACCGCCCGTCCCATTTCACGGCCGATGCCCGAGTGCTTGTAGCCGCCGAAGGGCAGCGCCGGATCCAATAGATTATGGCTGTTGACCCACACCGTGCCGGCCCTGATTTTTGGGATCAGACGATGGACGAAGTTCAAGTTGGTGCTCCACACGGAAGCGCCGAGGCCATAGATGGTGTCGTTGGCCATGGCCGGGATCTGCGACACATCGTCGATGGCTTGCGCGCACACCACAGGACCGAAGATTTCCTCGCGCACCATCTTCATATCGGGCTTGACGTCGACGAAGATGGTCGGCTCGACAAAACAGCCGGTCGCGCCGACCTTTTTACCGCCGGTGAGCGCCTTGGCCCCTTCCGATAAACCGGATTGGATGTAGCGCAACACCCGCTCCTGCTGCTCCTGGGAAACCAGCGGCCCAACCTGGGTTGACGGATCAAGGCCGGGGCCCACCTTCATCTGTTTGGCGAAGGCGGCGATACCCTCGGTCACCTTGTCGAACACCTTGCGTTCCACGAAAAGCCGCGACCCCGCCGTGCACACCTGACCCTGGTTGAAGTAGATGGCCATGGCGGCGCCGGGGATGGCCTGCTCCAGGTCGGCGTCGGCCATGACGACCACCGGCGACTTGCCGCCGAGTTCCAGCGATACCCGCTTCAGGTTCTTCACGGCGTTGACGCCGATGAGCTTGCCGATCTCGGTGGAGCCGGTAAAGGCAATCTTGTCGACCTCGGGATGCTCCACCAGCGCGCCGCCGGCGGTGGGGCCAAATCCGGTGATGACATTGACGACGCCTTTGGGAAAGCCCGCTTCCATCACCAGCTCGCCGAGCCGAAGCGCGGTCAAGGACGTCTGCTCGGCGGGTTTTAGGACCACCGTGCAGCCGGCGGCCAGCGCCGGCCCGATCTTCCACGCCGCCATCAGGAGCGGGAAATTCCAGGGAATGATCTGGCCGCACACCCCCACCGGCTCCTTGCGGGTGTAGGCGAAAAATTCGCCCTGGGGTACGTATGACAGGGAAACGTCGATGGTGCTGCCCTCGATCTTGGTCGCCCACCCCGCCATGTAGCGTAAAAATTCCACGGTCATGGCCACATCGGCATGGCGCGCCATCATTACCGGCTTGCCGTTGTCGAGGGATTCGAGCTGCGCCAGTTCGTCAGCGTTGGCCTCCACCAGATCGGCCAGCTTGTGAAGCAGGCGCTCGCGCTGCATCGGCCGCAAGCGGGGCCATTCGCCGCTTTCAAAGGCGCGGCGCGCCGCCTTGGCCGCCTTGTCCACGTCGGCCTTGTCGCCCTCGGCGACGCGGCCCACTTCCTTATTGGTCGCCGGATCGATGACGGCGAAGGTCTTGCCGCTGGCGGCCTCCACCCACTGGCCGTCGATCAACAGCTTTTTCGGCTGGGAGATGAATTTCTTGGCGGCATCGCCCAAGCGGGCGCGTTGGTCGCTGATGGCATCCATGACGGGACTCCTTTCCACTCGTGTCTCTGCGTTAAAATTAATCGTACGCCGATCCGAGCTTTGGAGTCTAGCGAGAGCGCACCACCTTCTGCTAGGGTTTAGTGCGCCGACAGGCTGTAAAAAAGGAGACCGCCATGCTGTTGGAGCGCCACCGCTCACAGCTTCTTGTCATTGATATACAAGACCGATTGCTGCCGCACATCGCCAACAAGGCCGAGGTCGCGGCCAATACCGAAGTGCTGTTGACCGCCGCCCGCCGGCTGGACATCCCGGTCACCGTGTCCGAACAGTACCCGAAAGGCCTGGGCCCCACGGCGGCCCGGCTCTTACCCTTCCTCGAAGGCGCCAAAATCTTTGAAAAGATGCACTTTTCCTGCGCCGCCGACGCCGAAATCCGCCGCCATGTCCGCCATCTCGACCAGGCGTCGGGGCGCGACCAGATCGTCATCTGCGGCATCGAGTCGCACGTCTGCGTGCTGCAAACCGCTTTGGGGCTGGCCCAGGCCGGGCATTACGTCGCCGTGGTGGTCGATGCTGTGGGCTCGCGGCGGCGGGAAAGCTGGGACGCCGCCATCGACCGGCTGCTCAAAAACGAGATCGAGACGGTAACCACCGAGATGACCCTCTTTGAATGGCTGGGGGTGTCGGGAACCGAGGAGTTCCGCGACCTCTCCAGGCTCATCAAATGACCGCCAAGGCCTGGAGCGACGAGGCGGCGCGCCAGGCGGCGCAAAGCTTTGACCTCGCCCATCTGCCGCCGGGTTTTCTCGACGACCCTTACCCCTATTACCATGCCCTGCGCCGCTTCGATCCGGTGCACCGCATGCCCGACGGCTCGCTCCTGCTCACCCGCTATGCCGACGTGGTGGCGGTCTATAAGGACCGCCGCTTCTCCTCCGACAAGAAAATCGAGTTCAAGCCGAAGTTCGGCGACGGCTGGCTTTACGTCCATCACACCTCCAGCCTGGTGTTCAACGATCCGCCGCTCCATACCCGGGTGCGCCGCCTGATCATGGGCGGGCTCAATCCCCGCGCCCTGTCGGCGCTGGAGCCCATGCTCGTCGCCCTCGTCGATCGGCTGCTGGACGCCGCCGCCGCGCGCGGCGGCATGGACGTGATCGAGGACTTTGCCTCGGCAATCCCCATTCAGGTGATCGGCGATCTTCTGGGCGTGCCGCAAGCCGACCGGGGGCCGTTGCGCGGATGGTCGCTTCTCATCCTAGGCGCGCTGGAGCCGGTGCTGACGGCGGAACAACTGGCCGCCGGCAATAAAGCGGTGGCGGATTTTCGCAATTATCTCATTGAACTGGTGGCTGATCGCCGCCGCAACTTGCGCGATCTTGACAGCGACATGCTGAGCCGGCTGATCGTCGGCGAGGCGGATGGCGAGAGGCTGACGGAAGAGGAGCTGTTGCAAAACTGCATTTTTTTGTTGAACGCCGGGCATGAAACCACCACCAACCTCATTGGCAACGGCATCGCCGCGCTGTTGGAAAACCCCCAGGAGTTGGCGCGACTGCGCGCCGATCCAACGCTCATCAAGTCGGCGGTGGAGGAGTTTTTGCGCTACGAAAGCTCCAATCAGCTCGGCAACCGCCGCGCCGCGGAAGCGGTGGAAATCGCCGGCCAGAGCTACCCGGAAGGCACGCTGATTACGCTGGGCATCGGCGCCGCCAACCGCGACCCCGAGGAGTTTCCCGATCCCGACCGCCTGGACATCACCCGCGCCCCCAACCGTCACCTGGCCTTCGGCAGCGGCATGCATGCCTGCGCCGGCATGACGCTGGCGCGCCTGGAGGGCCAGCTCGCCATCGGTCGCCTCTTGGCGCGGTTTCCCAAGATCGAGCGCGCCGGCGCGTTCAAACGCGGCGGCCGCGCCCGGTTTCGCGGGTTCTTGAGTTACCCGGTGACATTTAAGTAGCGTGGGGCAAGCGTCAGCGGGCCCACGAGCAACTTAAAATTCGCGGGTTTGCTGCCGCTAACCCACGCTACTCACCCCGTCACAAAAAGATTTTCTACGCCTTTTCCTCGCGGTCGAGCCAGGAGGTGTAGGTAAAGCGCGTGCCGGGATAGAGGTTGCTGGACACCTCGATCAGCGAACCATCATCCTCGTAATAGCGGCGCACCACCTTCAAGGCCGCCGCGCCGTCCTTGACGTCGAGCTGCTCGGCCTCGGCCTTCATCAGATTGACCGCCTGGATGTCCTGACCGATGCGGGCGATGCGGATCTTGAAATGCTCCTCGATGAGCGCGCAGATCGGCCCGCGATGGTCGACGATGGCGTCAAGCGCGCTGTCGAAGCGGCGGGCGAGATAAAGCTCGGTCAAGGAAAACGGGCGCGAGCTTAGGGCCTGGAAGCGACGGCCGCGCAGGCGGATGAGCGGCGCGCCCGGTTCGCAGATGAGAAAATCGGCCAGCGCCTGGGACGCCTTGAGCCGCCGCACATCCTCGATCTCAAACCGGGTTTCATGGGCATAGCGAAACAGATCATCGATGCTGGACAGCATCTGCACGTATTTGGCCTTGGGTCGGTTCGATTCCACGTATGTTCCGGCGCCGCGGCGCCGCGACACGAAGCCCGCCTGCTCCAATAACCGCAGCGCGTCGCGGGCGGTGTGTCGGCTGATGTCGAACTGATCGCAGAGCTGGTTCTCGGTGGGCAGCGAGCTGCCGACGGCATAAAAGCCGTTTTCGATATCGCCGCGCAAGCTGTCGGCGACCTGTTGATAAAGCGGGATTGACGGATCGTTGGCGGTCAGGCGGCGGGGCGGCATTGCGGGTGATCGCATCCTTGTGGGCAAGTCGCTTGGCTTCAGGCATAGTAGCGGGCGCGACCCGGCTTGCCTAGGCGCACTCTCAGGGTCGCGAAAAAAGGGGAGACGGGACATCATGACAGCGTACTTTTCGACGGCACTCGTCAGCGTGCTGGCGTTGGCGTATTTCGTGTGGACCGGGATGGCGGTGGGCCGCGCCCGCGCCAAGCACGGGGTCAAGGCGCCGGCGGTGACCGGCCCGGAGGAATTCAACCGCACCTTCCGCGTGCAGCAGAATACCCTGGAGCAAATCGTGTTGTTCCTGCCGTCCCTGTGGCTGGCGCAGGCCCTGGCCAACGCCATCTGGGTGCCGCTGGTCGGCCTGGCGTGGATCGTCGGCCGCATCCTTTACGGCGCCAGCTACCAGCGCGATCCGGCGAGCCGCAGCACCGGCTTTATGCTCACCTTCGTGCCGACGGTGGTGCTGCTGTTGACCGCCTTTATTCTGTCGATCAAGGGGCTGTTTAGCTAACGATACGGGAAGTTGGGCTTGCGGCGGGCCAGGAAGGCGGCGACGCCTTCCTGGTGATCGACGCCGCTGAAGCTGTCGCGAAACATGGCTTCGGTTTCCGCCGTATCGTCGCTGACGCCATCAAGGATCAGGCGCACGATGCGCTTGATGCCGCGCACCCCCCATTGCGAGTTGGCGGCGATGGCTTCGGCGAAGGCGCGGGTCTCGGCCGCCAAGCGATCGGCGGGGTAGAGGGCGTTGACGAGCCCGATCCTGAGCGCCTCCTCGGCATCCACCAGGCGGCCGGTAAACAGCATCGACTTGGCGTGCGCCGGGCCGACGAGATCGACCAGGTTCTTGGCGTCCTGCACGCTGTAGATCAGGCCAAGCTTGGCCGGGGTGATGCCGAGCCGGGCCGACGGCGCGGCGAAACGGATGTCGCAGGCGAGCGCCAAGCCGCAACCGCCGCCGACGCACGAGCCGTCGATCATGGCGATGGTGGGCTTCGACAGCCGGGCCAGCCGGCGCTGCGCTTCGCGCACCGCCACCCGGTTGGCCTCGCGCCGCGCCGGGTCGCTGGCGATGGCCTGAAACTCGCCGATGTCGGCGCCGGCGCTGAACACCTCAGGGGTCACCGAACGCACGATCAGCACCTTGATGGCGGAATCGGCGTCAATCTCAGCGGCCAAGGCCGCAATGGCCTCCCACATCGCCTGGGTGAGGGCGTTCTTCTTGTCGGCGCGGTTGAGCACCAGCTCGGCGATATCGCCGGAACGGTCAAGATACATCGGCGCGTCGGTCATGGCGTCTCCCCTTGTCGCCGACGGTTATAGCGAGGGCTTTTGCGGCGCGCCAGTGACCTTGTTCAAGGCCAATCCCAGCGCCGCCGCGCCGGCGGCGGCGATCAGGAACAGCCACAGCCCGTCGTTCCACTGGCCGCTCAAGGCCACCACCGCCGCCAGCGCCGGCGGCCCGGCCAGCAGCCCCATGTTGGTGCCTTGGACAATGAGCCCGTTGACGGCGCCGATATAGGCGGGATGGGGGGCGATCTCAGGCGCTGAAGCGAGAACGGCGGCGGGCAGCACGCCGCCGGTGGCGGAGAGCGCGACGCAGGCGAGATAACGCGCCAGATCCGGCAGATCGGAAAAAATAATCAGCGCCGAGATCGCCATCAGAACCGAGGAGGCGGTAATCAGGCTGCCGTGACGATGGCCAGCGCGCAACAACACGCCGGTGAGGAGATTGCCGGAAATGTTGGACGCCATGACCACGGCGGTCAAGGCGGCGGCGAGAGCAATCGACAAGCCCCGCTCAGCTACCAGGAAGCTCGGCAGCCAAGCCATCACCGCCACGTATTGCAGGGCGTAAAGCGCGAAAGCCCCGGCGGCGCACCACGGCCCGGGATGACGCACGGCGGCGATCAGCGTGCGGTGAAACGGCGCGCCGCGCGTGCCGTGATGGGGACGGCCCTTCAATCCCATGGACGCCAAGAGCGTCAGCACCGCCAGCGCGACGCCGCTCAAGGTGAGCCACAGCCCTTGCCAGCCGATGAGCCGCAGCACTTGCGGCGCCAAGAGGATCGTCAAAGACCCGCCGCCCGGCGAATAGACGGTCCACCACGAGAGCGCCAACGGCCGGTCGCGGGGGATGGTTTCGCTGACCATCAGCGATGGCGCCGACACCACCACCGATAAAAATCCCGCGCCCTCCAATAGCCGGCACAAGAACAACAGCGGCGGCGCGGCGGCGAGGGTGGCCAACGCCGAGGCGACGGCCATGATGGCAAGCCCGAAGAACAGCACCCGCCGGTAGCCGAAGCGGTCGGCGGTGACGCCGGCGGCGACGCCGGTCAGCGCCGCCAGGATGTTGGTGGTGGAAAACAGCCAGCCGCCGGCCACCAGGTCAAGGCCGAAGGCGGCGCGCACCACGGGCATGGCGGGCGACAATTTGAAGATATGGCCGGCGGCGATCATGCCGGCGGCGACCAAGGCGGCCACCGCCAGCCAGCGGGTTTTGGCGTCCTCGCTCACCGGGCTCACCGCTCCGCCGCGCGCTGGGCCATGGCGATGGCGGCGTCGACCTCGGCGAGGCTGGCCATCCTGCCGGCCAGCGCCAGGGCCAGGGCGGCGAGAAAGCTCCGCTCCTTGTCTTCGCCCACCGCATCGAGCGCTTGGGCCAGCCGATCGAAGGCTTGTTCGAGATCGCTGTCGCTCAGGCCCTGGCTCATCATCGTCACTCCTTGAAGATTGTCAGGCGTTGCCTTGCGCGCGTTTGAGCGCCGCCTCCAGGTCGGCAAGCGATGGCCGCGCCTTGAACCGTGCCGCCACGTGGCCGTCGGGACGCAACAGATAGAGGCTTGCAGGCGCGGCGTCAAAGTCCGCTCGCAGGTCGTCGGTCAGCACCGTCAGCGACACCCCGGCCTGCGCGGCGAGCCATGGGCCAAGATAATCGCGCATGGCGTCAGCGAACGCCAAGAGGGTAAAGGCGCGGCCGATCAGGTCGCACAGATAACCGCCGTCGGTCAACCGCCGTCCGGGCGGCAGCGCCCCCGGCGGCGGGCCGCCGGCAAAAGCTCTATCATCCGTATTCAAGGCGCTTTCCCGGTAATAGAACGGCTGCGACTGGCGGGGGTTGATCAGCGGCCGGGTCAGCGGCTGATCGACAGCCAGGCGCAGCGCCGCCTCGCGCATCACGGCATAGCCGCGGCTCGGCGGGGTCATGAAGAGGGTGCTTTTGCCGGCGTTGGCGAAGACGTCGAAGGTGGCGGCGCGGCGCTCCTCGCCGTAGCTTCGCAAGAGCGCCGGCGGGGCTTTGCCCTCAATCACCAGAGCCAGCTTCCAGCCGAGATTGTTGGCGTCGGCGATGCCGGAATTCAAGCCGCGGACGCCAAAGATCGGCGCCAGGTGGGCGGCGTCGCCGGCGAAGATCACCCGCTCCTGCACATAATCGTCAAGGCACAAGCTGTGCGCCTTATAAAGGCTGAACCAATCCAATTCCCAAGGCTTGGTCTCGCCGATGAATGACAGATGATCGGCGATACGCTGGCGGATGCGCGGCTCCTGCAATTCCTGCTCCGCATCCTCGTCGTCCCGCAGCTGATAGTCGATGCGCCAGATATCGTCGGGCTGCTTGTGCATCAGCACGGTGGAGCCGGGATTGGACGGCGGATCGAACCAGGCGCGCCGTTCAGTGGGATAATCGGACCGCAACACGATATCGGCGATGAGATAGCGTCCTTCATAGGATTGGCCATGGAGCGACAGCCCCAACAACTGCCGCATCACGCTGCGCGCGCCGTCGGCGGCGATCACATAGCACGCGCGCAAGGGATAGCGGCCTTCCGGGGTCTCGATGTCGAGGGTGACCGCCTCGGCCTCCTTGGTCAGGCCAACGACGCGGCTTTGCCAGCGGATATCGATCAAGGGCGCGGCGGCGGCGCGGTCGATGAGGAATTTTTCCAGGTAACACTGCTGCAGATTGACCATGGGGTAGAACTTGTCGTGTTCCCCATGGGGCATTTCCAGGCGGAACACCGGCTTGTCCTTGTAATAGGAGGTGCCATGGGTCCACGGCAGCGCTTTCTCCATCACCGTCCCGGCGACGCCGAGCGCGTCGAGAATTTCCAGCGTGCGGCGGGAAAAACAGATGGCGCGGCTGCCTTCGGCCACGGTGTCATCGGCCTCGATGACCACCGAGGGCACGCCGAAGCGGGCCAGCTCCAAGGCGGCGGTAACGCCCACCGGGCCGCCGCCGACGATGGCCACCGGATGCAGTTGGCGGCCGCCTGCAAGCTCGGCCGGCCGCCGAAAGGCGAAATAGGGATAGGTGAAGTAATGCGACTTGGCCTGATCCGCAAAGCTTGCCATCGCTCAAGCCTCGGATAGGGGGGACAGCCGGTCGATCAGCGTTTTCAGCATCTGCTTCAAGATCTGGCGCTCGGCGGCGCCGTAGCTCGACAGCACCGACTCCTCGTGTTCGACCGCCCGGGCGATCAGGCCCTCGACCATGGCCCGGCCCTTGGGCGTGATGGACACCCGCACCTGGCGGCGATCGGCCGAGGAGGCGATGCGGCTGACCAGACCATCGGCGATCATGCGGTCCAAGGCCTTGCTCAAGGTCGGCTGCTTCAAAAGCACGATTTTCGCCAACTCGCCCACCGTCAGTCCGTTGCTGTCGGACAAGGCGGACAGCACTCGCCAAGTCGGCACCGCGACCCCCAAGGCGGTCAATTGGGCATGAAACTCGGCGCTCACCAAATGGCTGGCCCGGGCCAAGAGGTAGGCGAGGTAGTCATCGACAAACCCGGCGGCGGGAGCGGGGGCGGCGGCATGTTTTGGAGTCTGTCGGGCCATGGCATCCTGCAGCGGCTTTCATGCCGCAGCCTATCATGATTTTAGCGGAAAAAAATCGCTACCTCTCATCGCGGCGATAATCTCCTTGGCACGGTTAGGAACGGGCAGGTAAAACAGAACCCACGGCAGCGAGGGTTGGATGGTATCGATTGGACTGCGGCTTGTGATCATCGGCTTGGCGGCAGTCCTTGCCACGGGATGCAGTCGCCTGCGCGATGGCTGGCAGGGCTTCTGGGGGGCGGAACGGGTGGAAAAGCCAGCGCAAACCGCCGCCGCGCCGGACCCTGATGCCCCACCGCCAGAGGCGCCGCCGCCGGAACCGACGCCGCAAAGCGCCGCCGCAGTGCCCGAGCCGGAGCCAAAGCAGCGGCCGATGATCGAGACCCGCCTTGAGCCGCCGCCGGCGACCCGGCTGTCGGAACGCCTGACGGGACTTGATTTTGACGCCATGCGCGGCCTGTTGGGCGAGCCTGCGGCCATCAAGGAGGTGCCGCCGGGTCAGGAATGGCTTTATCGCGACGGCGAGTGCGCGCTGGCCATCCGTTTCTTTCCTGAAATGGAAAAGCTGCACTACCGCGCCCTGTCTGTCAGCGTTCACGACGAAGGGCAGACCGACGGAGATCAATACCGCTGCCATGAACGGTTCATTGCGCGACTTAAATTCTGATCTTGCGCCGGCTTCCAATGGCGGCGCGGCGCTCAAGGTCGCCATCGTTGATGACGACCCGTTGTTTCGCGAGGCCCTGCGGCTCAACCTGGAGGATGAAGGCTATCGCGTGGCGGAGTTCGCCGACGGCAGCGCCGTCGTCAACTATGCGGCGTTGGACAAGGATTTCGACCTTATCCTGCTCGATTGGAAAATGCCCGCCATGGACGGCATCGAAGTGCTGCGGGTGTTGCGCGGCCGCGGCGTCAAGACGCCGGTGATTTTCCTTACCCTGTTGTCCGACGAGGTCTACGAGGAAGCGGCGCTGGCCGGCGGCGCGGTGGATTTTGTCGATAAATCCCGCAGTTTTTCCATCCTGTTGCGGCGCATCGAGGTGATCCGCCTGGGCGTCAAAAAGCCGGACCTGCCCGTGGACGCCGTTAGCGATATCGGCGCCTTGAGCTTGAAGCTGGCCACCAAGCGGGCGGAATGGCGCGGCCGGGCGGTGGAGCTGACGGTGCGCGAATTCGATATCGTCGCGGCGCTCGCGGCCCGCGCCGGCGTCGATATGAAGTACCGCGACATCTACGACACCGTGCACGGCCAGGGCTTTCACGCCGGCGACGGCGAGGAAGGCTTGCGCGCCACGGTGCGCGCCATTATCAAGCGCATCCGCGGCAAGTTCCGCGCCGTCGATCCCGACTTCGACCACATCGAAACCTTTGCCGGCTTCGGCTACCGGTGGCGGCCATGAGCGATCTCGGCGCGGCCAACGGCAAGCGGCGCGTCGTCATGCCGCTGGCGCTGTGGCTGGCGGCGCTGGCGGTGATTTTTCTCACCCTGCCCTTCGGTCTTTATCGCCTGCTGGAAGCGGCGGACGCCGACAAGCGCGAACTATTGCTCGATGGCGTGCGCGATCGCGGCCGGCTGGCCATGGAAGTGCTGCGCCCGGTATTGTCAGAAACGGCCGATCGCGGGTTGATCGAAGCGCCGGCGGTGATCAAAACCGTGGCCGCCGACGACAATGTGCTGCGGCTGTTTTTCCGTCCCGCCCACAACAGTGCGTCCGCCGGCTTCTATTACGTCGCCGCCGCGCCGGCACGCAGCAGCGATGAACTGGAACGGGAGCGCCAGTCGTTGCAGGGCCTGGGGGTGTTTGCGCATTTAAGCGCCGCCTGCGGCGATGGCCGCGCCGTGGTGGGCCGCCGTCGCCTGGTTGAAACCGAGGAGGAAGTGGTGACGGCGGTGACGCCGCTCCTGACCGCCGACGGCTGCTGGGCGCTGTTGACGGCGCTGTCCACCGCCGCTTATCAAAATTCCTCCATCGGCCGGCCCTATTGGGAGACGCCGGAAATCCGCTTCGGCGCCATCGCCTATGTCGGCAGCCTGGTGGTGGCGGCGATGATCGTCTGGCTGATCTGGCGCGGCCTTCGCCAACTGATGGAGCGGGCGCGGACCATTCGACTTGCCGGCGGCGGCAGCGGCGGCTTTGCCGATGATATCGGGCCGCGGGAATTCGTCGAGGTCGGCCGCGAGCTCGACCGTTTGGTCAGCGCGCTCGATCGCTCGGCGCAGCTGATCCGCGAGGTGGCGGTGGAAAACGCCCATGCCTTCAAGCGGCCGGTGGCAATCATCCGGCAATCGATAGAACCCGTGCGCCGGCGCGCCGATGATGCGCGGCTGGCCCGGGCGGTGGAGGTCATCGACCAGGCCCTCGACCGGCTGGAAAGCCTGATCACGGCGGCATGGCGGGTGGACGACCTGGTCGCCAGTCTCATCCATCCCCGCCGCGAGGTGATCGATGTGTCGGCGCGGCTGCGGGAAATCGCCGCCGCCTATGGCAAAATGAGCGCCGGCAGCGGCGCCAATTTCAGCGCCGACATCGCCCCTGATATCAGCTCGCGCGCGGCGGCCGAACTCATCGACGGCATCGTTGAAAATCTGCTCGACAACGCCTTGAGTTTCACCCCCGCCGGCGGGGCTATTTTTTTGCGTCTCAGACGCGATGCGGCCAGGATTGAAATAGTCGTCTCAGACACAGGATGTGGTGTCCCTGAAATTTCTCTTCCCAAGATCTTCGATCGCTATTACACCAAAAGAACGGGGACGAGCGATCGCGAGGAAATCGGTCATTTAGGTCTTGGATTGTGGCTCGTGCGCCGCAACGCCGAAGCGCTCGGCGGCAGCGTCGCGGCGCGCAACAGACCGACCGGCGGCCTGGAAGTCAGCGTCAAATTCCCGATAATCGACGGCAACGGCTGACCGCGCCGGCTTCGGCACTGTCACAGAATTGTCCCAAGCATTTTTGTGATCGGGCTGATAGATGTTTTCATCAACAAGCCGACGTTACGAAAGCGTCGCCGTCACAATCTCCAACAATGTCCGATGTGTGAGTAAGGGTGGGTACGACAATTGAGTAACGGAGAAGGGACGGCGGCGGCCCATGACGGGTCGGCGGCCAGCGCGCTCGACTGCTTGCTGTCGGACGCTGGGATCCAAGTGGTGCTGGCGGAAACGCCGGCGCTGTTGGAGCGGGTGTTTCGCCTGCGCTATCAGGTCTACTGCATGGCGCGGGGGTTTGAGGATCCGGCGCAACAGCTTTCCGGCCTCGAACAGGACCGCTACGACGAATTTTCCGTCCACAGTTTGCTGTTGGATGGAGAAAGCGGCGATGACCTCGGGTCGGTGCGTCTGGTGCTACCCAATACGGTGGTGAGTCTGCCGAGCTACGCCATCGCGCCCGAGGTGAAAGAGCTTGCCGATCGCGACTTTCCGGCGGCGACCACCGCCGAAGCGTCGCGGTTCTTGCGGGCGGTGGATGCCGGGCGGCCGAGCCGCTGGCGCAGCGCCGAGGAGACGCTGGCGTTGATGGCGGCCATCGTGCGGATGAGCGCCGAGCATGGCATGACCCATGTGCTGGCGCTGGTGACTGAGCCGATGCTGCGGCTGTTGCGGCGTTATCGGCTGAACTTTCGGCCTTTAGGGGAGCCGGTGGCCTTCAACGGCCTGCGCTACCCCACGGTTCTCGACTTGACGACGGACTTGGACGTCGTCGCGGCCGAGCGACCGGAGGTCTGGCGGATCTTGACGGCGGGCGGCGCATTGTATTCCCGCTCCGTCCCAAGTCTCTGACCCCCAACCCACCGCCAGATCTCCGGCTCGCCCGAGCCGTCTCCCGTCACGCCGGCGGCGCTTGAAGCGTCTCCCTGCCAGACGGCGGATGGCAAGGAACTCTCTCCAGCCATCCCCCTGAGGCTGGAGAGGCCCATTCCCGAAGACCCTCCTCTTTCCATCCGTCGTCCCTGCTTCTCATTATAGCATTAGCGCAGTTTTGTGCCTCGAATCAGGAAATTCGAGCAATTTAATGCTTATATTTAATGATAACTGAACGCCTTCGACGGAAAATTTCCCGTCAGCCGTGCCATAATACGCCCATCATACGCAATGACTTAGGGCATGAGGCGCGTCATGGACATGCGGCAGGTGACTCTGGACGACAAATATACGCTGTCGGCGGGCTCGATTTACCTGTCGGGAACCCAGGCGCTGGTGCGGCTGCCCATCGTGCAGCGTCGCCGCGATATGGCCGCCGGGCTCCATACCGGCGGCTTCATTTCCGGCTACCGCGGCTCGCCGCTCGGCGCCTATGACCAGGCGCTGGACCGCGCCCGGCATATCCTGACCGAGCACGACATCGTGTTCCGTCACGGCGTCAACGAGGACTTGGCCGCCACCATGGTGTGGGGCAGCCAGCAGCTCAATCTGTTCCCAAAGGCCAAGAAGGACGGCGTATTCGGCATCTGGTACGGCAAGGGGCCGGGGGTCGACCGCAGCGGCGACGTGTTTCGCCACGCCAACGCCGCCGGCACGTCGAGATACGGCGGCGTGCTGGCCATCGCCGGCGATGATCACGGCGCCAAATCCTCCACGTTGCCGCATCAGACCGATCATACTTTCTACGGCCTGATGATGCCGATCCTTTATCCTTCCAGCGTTCATGAATATGTGGAATACGGCCTTCTCGGCTTCGCCATGTCGCGCTATTCGGGATGCTGGGTCGCCTTCAAGGTGCTCTCGGAGACCATCGAGGTCACCGCCTCGGTGTCGCTGGAGGGCGAGCGGCGCGCCATTCTGCTGCCAGGCGACGATGAATTCGACATGCCGCCCGGCGGCGTCAATATCCGCATCCTCGATGATTGGAAGGATCAGGACTTTCTGCTGCAGCGCTACAAGCTGTTCGCGGCGCTGGCGTTCGCCAAGAAAAACCACATCAACCGCATCATCTGGGATAGTCCCAACCCGCGCTTCGGCATCATCACCTCGGGCAAATCCTATGAGGACGTGCGCCAGGCCTTGGAGGAAATCGGCATCACGGCGGAGATCGCCGCCCGTATCGGCCTGCGGCTCTATAAGGTCGGCATGCCGTGGCCATTGGAGCCCGACGGTGTGCGGCACTTCTCCGAAGGCCTGGAAGAAGTGTTGGTGGTGGAGGAGAAACGCGAACTCATCGAAAACCAGATCAAGCAGCAGCTTTTCAACTGGCGGGCCGACGTGCGGCCGTTGGTGGTGGGTAAGGTCGACGAAAAAGGCGACTGGCTGCTGCACCCGGAAAACGACTTGAGCGTCGGCGAGATCGCCCATGTGATCGCGGCGCGGCTCTCCCGCTTTTACGACAGCGAGCGGGTGCGCGAGCGGCTGGCTTATTACTCGGCGCGGGAGGCGGCGCAAAAAACCTTCGCGCCGGCGATCATCCGCAAGCCTTATTTCTGTTCCGGCTGTCCCCACAACACCTCCACCAAGGTGCCCGAGGGCAGCCGGGCGCTGGCCGGCATCGGCTGCCACATCATGGCCACCTGGATGGACCGCAACACCATGACCTTCACCCAGATGGGCGGCGAAGGCACGCCGTGGTGCGGCCAGGCGCCGTTCACCGAGGAACGTCACGTATTCGCCAACCTGGGCGATGGCACCTATTACCACTCGGGGCTCTTGGCCATCCGGCAGTCGGTGGCGGCGGGCGTCAACATCACCTACAAAATCCTCTTCAACGACGCCATCGCCATGACCGGCGGCCAGGAGTTCGACGGGCCGTTGAGCGTGCCGCTGATCGCCCGTCAGGTGGCCGCCGAAGGGGTTAAGCGCATCGTCGTCGTCACCGACGAGCCGGCAAAATACGACCACAGCGGCTTGCCGTCGGGCATTACTGTTCACCACCGCGACGACCTTGATACGCTGCAACGACAACTGCGGGAAGAACACGGCGTCACCATCTTGATTTATGATCAGACCTGCGCCGCAGAAAAACGCCGCCGGCGCAAGCGCGGCAGCTATCCCGATCCCAATAAGCGAGTCTTCATCAACGAGCTGGTATGCGAGGGCTGCGGCGATTGTTCGGTGCAATCCAACTGCGTATCGGTGGAGCCGCTGGAAACAGAGTTCGGTCGCAAGCGCATTATCAATCAGTCCACCTGCAACAAGGATTACTCGTGCCTGAAAGGGTTCTGCCCGTCGTTCGTCACGGTCTATGGCGGCGAATTGAAGAAAACCGAGGTCACAGGATTTGACGACCTGTTGCGTAATCTGCCCGCGCCGGCGCTGCCGTCGCTTGATGAACCGTTCAATATCTTCATCACCGGCATCGGCGGCACCGGCGTCGTTACCATCGGCGCGCTCATCGGCATGGCGGCGCATCTGGAAGGCAAGGCGGTGAGCGTTCTCGACATGGCCGGGCTGGCGCAAAAAGGCGGCGCGGTGTTCAGCTACGTGCGCCTCGGCGCGCCCGGCAGCGATCTGCATGCGCCGAAAATTTCCACCGGTGACGCCGACGCGCTCATTGCCTGCGACGCCGTGGTGGCGGCCAGTCCCGCCGGCGTCGACATCATCAGCAAGGAACGCACGGCGGCGGTGATCAACGCCCACCGCGCGCCGGTGGCCGACTTCGTGCTCCATAAAGACATCGATTTTCGCGATACGGCGGTGCGCGATATTCTCATCCAGCGCTGTCGCGCGGACTCCTGCGCCTTCATTGACGCCACCCTTATCGCCACCGCGCTCTTTGGCGATTCCATCGCCACCAACATGTTCATGCTCGGCCATGCCTATCAGCGCGGGTTGGCCCCGGTATCGGCGGACGCCATCGAGCGGGCGATCGAATTGAATGGCGTCGCCATCGAGATGAATATCCGCGCCTTTAGGAGCGGCCGTCTGGCGGCCCATGACGAGGCCGCGATCGCCAAGCTTGCGGCCTCGGCGCTGCCCGCCGCTGCGCCGCCGGCGCACACGCTCGATGAGATCATCGCGCGGCGGGCGCAGTATTTGACCGCCTACCAGAACCGCGCCTACGCCGAGCGCTACCAAGAGCGGGTGGAGCGGGTGCGCGCCGCCGAAGCGCGGGCCGTTCCCGATTCAAGCGAGCTGACGGAAGCCGTGGCCCGCGGCTATTTCAAGCTTCTCGCCTACAAGGACGAATACGAGGTGGCGCGGCTTTACGCCAAGAGCGGCTTTATTGATCGCATCAAGGCGCAATTTGCCGGCGACGTGCGCCTGGAGTTCAATCTCGCCCCGCCCTTGCTGTCGCGGCCTGATCCGGCAAGCGGCCGGCCCAAGAAACGCCGGTTCGGCTCTTGGATGCTGGTTGCGTTTAAAACCCTATCAAAATTCAAGGGCTTGCGCGGCACGCCCTGCGATCCCTTCGGCTATGCGGCGGACCGCAAGCTGGAACGGGCGCTGATCGCCGACTATGAA
The DNA here is from genome assembly GCA_003577275.1 of Pseudomonadota bacterium. Classification (GTDB taxonomy): domain Bacteria; phylum Pseudomonadota; class Alphaproteobacteria; order Sphingomonadales; family Govanellaceae; genus PRO5. Next base: position 314,822 of record QEVO01000001.1, on the reverse strand, counting down.
GCCGATGTGGAGATGATCATCGCCGCCTTGGATCGGCAAACCCATGGCCAGGCAGTGGAGCTTGCCCGCCTGGCTGAGGATATCCGCGGCTTCGGGCCAGTCAAGGCGGCGGCGGCGGAGAAGGCCCGGGCGCGGCGGCAGACGCTGCGGGACGCCTTTGCCCTCGGGAGCACCCCACCGCAGCGCAACGCGGCATGACGCAAGTGCGAAAAGGAGTGGCGGGACCCCGGAATGCTGGGTAAGATCGCGGTCGGAATCGCATTCTTGAAGGAGTTTTAAATCATGGCTCAGGATCCTGTGGTCATCGTCGGCATGGCCCGCACCGCCATGGGCGGGTTTCAGGGAGATTTTTCGTCTGTCACCGCCCCTGAATTAGGCGCGGCCGCCATCAAGGGCGCGCTGGCCCGCGCCGGCATTTCGCCCGCCGATGTGGACGAAACCATCATGGGCTGCGTCCTGCCGGCCGGTATCGGCCAGGCCCCGGCCCGTCAGGCGTCGAAGGGCGCCGGCATCCCCGACGCCGCCGGCGCCACCACCGTCAACAAGATGTGCGGTTCGGGCATGAAGGCGGCGATGTACGCCCATGACGCGCTTCTCGCCGGCACCAACAAGGTGCTGGTGGCGGGCGGCATGGAGAGCATGACCAATTCGCCCTACATTCTGCCCAAGGCCCGCGCCGGCTACCGCATCGGCCATCAGGAAGTCAAAGACCACATGTTCCTCGACGGCCTGGAGGACGCCTATGACAGGGGCCGCCTGATGGGTACCTTCGCCGAGGATACGGCGCAACACTACCAGTTCACCCGCGAGGCGCAGGACGCTTTCGCCATCGAATCGCTGAAAAGAGCCCAGGCCGCCATCACCAGCGGTTCTTTCAAGAGCGAAATCGTCGCCGTCACCGTGCAGGGCCGCGGCGCCGCCCAGGAGATCTTGATCGACGAGCAGCCGGGCAAGGCCAAGCTCGATAAAATCCCCACACTAAAACCCGCCTTCCGCAAAGACGGCACCGTGACGGCCGCCAACTCCTCGTCCATTTCCGACGGCGCGGCGGCGTTGGTGATGATGCGCCGCAGCGAAGCGGACAAGCGGGGCTTGAAACCCCTCGCCACCATCCTGGGCCATACCACCAACGCGCAACAGCCGGCATGGTTCACCACCGCGCCGGTGGGCGCGATGCAGAAGCTTTTCGACAAGGTGGGTAAGTCGGCCAAGGATTTCGATCTCTTCGAGGTCAACGAAGCCTTCGCGGTGGTCACCATGGCGGCGATGAAGGATTTGGGCCTGCCGCACGACAAGGTGAACGTGCACGGCGGCGCCTGCGCGTTGGGGCACCCCATCGGCGCCTCGGGCGCGCGTATTCTGGTGACGCTGATTGCGGCGTTGCAAAAGTACGGATTGAAGCGCGGCGTCGCCTCGTTGTGCATCGGCGGCGGCGAAGCCACCGCCATGGCGGTGGAGCTGGCCGCGTGATTGAAAAATAACCCTCTCCTTTGAGGAGAGGGTGGATGCGTAAGCATCCGGGTGAGGTGACGCCTTGAGGTGGATGTCACCTCACTCCGACCCTCTCCTCAAGGAGAGGGAAAAGCGGGTAACGTTCTTAATCGGGAATTAAGCCCCATGATCCTCACCGACGATCAGCGCATGATCTGCGACATGGCGCGCGCGTTTGCGCGGGAGGAACTCGCGCCCCATGCCGAGGCCTGGGAAGCGGCAGGTGAAATTCCCGCCGAAATTTTTGCCAAGATGGGCCAGCTCGGCTTCATGGGCATGACAGTGCCGGAACGGTGGGGCGGCGCCGGCGCGGATTACGTCTCCTATGCGCTGGCGCTGATGGAAATCGCCGGCGGCAACGGCGCGCTATCCACCATCATGAGCGTCAACAACGCGCCGGTGTGCGCGGCGCTTCTAAAAGACGGCAACGACGCCCAGAAGGAGCGGTTTTTAAGACCGCTGGCGCAAGGAAAAATGATCGGCGCGTTCTGTCTGACCGAGCCACAGGCCGGCTCCGACGCCGCGGCCTTGAAGGCGCGCGCCAAACGCAGCAACGACGGCTACGTGCTTACCGGCGCCAAACAGTTCATCACCTCAGGGAAAATCGCCGGCGCAGCGATCATCTTCGCCGTCACCGATCCGGAGGCGGGAAAGCGCGGTATTTCCGCCTTTGTGGCGCCCACCGACACGCCGGGCTATGTGGTCTCCAAGATCGAGCACAAAATGGGGCAAAAGGCGTCCGATACCTGCGCCATTACCTTCGAGGACATGAAGCTGCCGGCGGACTGTCTCCTCGGCGCGGAGGGCGACGGCTATAAGATTGCGCTCGCCAACTTGGAGGCGGGCCGCATCGGCATCGCCGCGCAAAGCGTCGGCATGGCGCAAGCCGCGCTCGATTACGCCATCGCTTACGCCAAGGAGCGCCAAAGCTTTGGCAAGCCGATCATCGAGCATCAGGCGGTGGGCTTTCGCCTCGCCGACATGGCGGCGCGCCTGGAAGCGGCGCGTCAGTTGGTGCTGCATGCCGCCGCGCTGAAGGACGCCGGCGCGCCGTGCCTGACGCAAGCTTGCATGGCCAAGCTCGTCGCCTCGGAAACCGCGGAAGCAGTGTGCTCGACGGCGATCCAGACCTTGGGCGGTTACGGCTATTTGCAGGACTACCCCATCGAGCGCATCTATCGCGACGTGCGGGTATGCCAGATCTATGAAGGAACTTCCGACATTCAGCGCCTGATCATCAGCCGCGATCTGATGGCGGCGTGAGGGATCGCTGTCGCAGGGAGCAGGCCTATGCTCAACTCCAAGATCGAAAATCACGTCGCCATCGTCACCTTGGCGCGGGCAGAGGCGCGCAATGCGCTTAATGCCGCCTTCTGGCAAGATTTTCCGGCGCTGATGCGAAACCTTGACGATAACCCGTCCGTGCGCGCGATGGTGATCGCCGGCGAGGGGCCGCATTTCTGCGCCGGTATCGATCTTGATTATTTGCGTTCCCTCGTGCCCACCACAGCGGATGCGGCGCGCGGCAGCGAGCGTCTGCGCCGTCAGATACTGGAGCTGCAATCAGCGCTCAACATCATGACCGCCATTCGCAAGCCGGTGCTTGCCGCCGTGCACGGCGCATGCATGGGCGCAGCGCTTGATCTCGTCGCCGCCGCCGACATGCGCTATGCCGCAACAGACGCTTTTTTTCAGATCCATGAAATCAACATCGGCATGGTGGCGGACTTAGGCTCGCTGCAACGATTGCCAAAACAAATTCCCGAGGGCCTGTTGCGCGAGCTGGCGTTCACCGGCCGCCGCCTGAGTGCGGAGGAAGCCCGCGCCTGCGGCTTTGTCAACGCCGTGCTGCCGGATGCCGCCGCCGTGCTGGCGCACGCCCTTAAGATGGCCCATGAGATTGCCGAAAAATCACCGCTGGCGGTGGCCGGAGCCAAGGCCGTTCTCAACCACGCCCGGGAACACACGGTCGCCGAGGGGCTTGATTACGTGGCGACCTGGAACGCCGGCCAGTTAAGCTTCGCTGATGTCGCCATGGGCGCGGCGGCGTCGCTGCAACGCCAGAAGACGAAATTTTCCGATCTGTCATAGCGGAGCGGCGGGATTTCGCAAGATTTCCTCGATCCGCTGCGCTAAATCCTGCTTGCGGTAGGGCTTGCTGAGCAAATTGCACCGTTTGACCTCGGACGATCGGTGCCCATTTTCGATGGAAGCTTCCGCGAAGCCGGAAGTAAATAGCACTTTAAGCGCCGGCCGCAGAAGGCGCGCCTGACGCGCCAATTCGTCGCCTCTCATGCCGCCGGGCATCACCACGTCGGTAAATAGGAGATCAATGGGCTGGTCCTGGGCAAGGATTCGCAGCGCATCCTCGGCGTCCTGGGCCTCGATCGTCTGGTGTCCGAGTTCGTTAAGTTGACGGACCGCCACGCTGCGCACATCGGGATTGTCGTCGACCACAAGGATGACGGCGGATGACGGCGTCGGCGCCGCCGCCGGTTCCTGGTGAAGGTCGATTGCAGCGGTCTTTTCCAGCATTTCCGCCCGCGGCAGGTAAAGCCGGACGGTGGTGCCGTATCCGACTTCGCTGTATATTTTGACGTGCCCGCCAGATTGTTTGGCAAAGCCATAAATCATGGCCAAGCCCAAGCCGGACCCCTTGCCGTCCTTTTTGGTGGTGAAAAAGGGCTCGAACACCTTGCTCATCACTTCTGGCGGGATGCCGGCGCCTGTATCCGATACCGCCAACATGATGTAATCGCCGGGCGTTACCTCGGTATTTTCCTGCGCATACTGCTCGTCAAGATGCCTATTGCTGGTTTCAATGGTCAAATAGCCGCCGTTCGCCATGGCGTCGCGGGCGTTGATCGCCAGATTGGCCAGCGCCGATTCAACCTGGGTCGGATCGGCGAATGCCGGCCACAGATCATCCGCCAAGTGGGTGATAATCTCGATGTCCTCGCCCAGCGTGCGGCGCAGCAGTTGAATGGTGTTGTTGACCAAGTCGTTAAGATCGAAGGCTTGCGCCTGCAACGTCTGCTGACGGGAGAACGCCAGTAGCTGACGGGTCAATTCGGCGCCGCGCAAGCTGGCTTTCAAAGCCATGGCCGCCAGCTCGCCTGCCTTGGGATTATCTTCCAGTTCCTCTTCCAAGAGATCAAGATTGCCGATGATTACCGCCAACAAATTGTTGAAATCGTGCGCCAGTCCGCCGGTAAGCTGGCCGACCGCCTCCAGGCGGTGGGCATGCCGCAACTGCCGCTCGGTGGCTTTGCGCTGGGTGATATCGCGCAAGATGACCAGAATAGCCAATTCGCCTTCATCCATGAACGATACGGACGTCACGTCCACCTCAATGGTTTTACCATCGAGGCGAACCACCCGTTGTTCGTTAAGGGGCAGTCGAGCGCCCGGTTGCTGCAGCGCCTTGATGCGTTCGACAATGATGGCTTGATCATCAGGATGGGTAAAATCCAGCGGCGAGCGGCCGATGACCTGCTGCGCTGAATCGGCCCCGAGCAGACGCAGGCACTCATCATTGGCAAAAACGATCTGTCCGCCCTTGTTGATGAACAGGCCATCATGCATGTGAGTGAGAGTGGCGCTCAAAAATCGGCGCTGCCGCTCGATTTGCGCGGTCCGCTCTCGCACCCGCTGCTCCAGTTCGTCATTTGCAAGGCGCAGCGCCGTCTCGGCGGCCTGCCGACGCTTGATCTCTTGGATCACCAGCCAGAATACAACGCCGATGCCGATGGTGCTGATGACGATGCCGAGCAATAGCGCCCGCATGGAGGTGCGGACCTCTTTTTCGGCCAACGCCTTGACTTGGCTGTAGCGCGCCGATTGCTGGGCAACAATGGCGGCAACTTCGTCGCGGATTTTATCCATGGTCGCTTTGCCATGATTAAGGCGACCAATCGCGAATGGCGCTGACCCCTGGTTGCGACGCAGGTCGATATTGGCCGCAATCTGCGCCAGTCGCTCGAGCGCCAGCGGCTCGAGGGTATCCAGACGGCGGCGCTGTTCCGGATCATCAGTGATCAACGCATGCAGGGCCGCCAGGGTCTCGTGGGTTTGGGTCTTGGCGGCCTCGTAAGGCTCAAGGTAGGCATCATCGCCGGTGATGATGAAGCCGCGCTGTCCGGTTTCGGCGTCTTTCAAGAGCGACAACAGGCGCTCAGCCTCATAGCGCACATTCTGCGCCCGATCGGCATCCATGCCGGTCGCTGTCAGCTCGTGCAAGGTATAATATGTAAACGCCCCAAGCACCCAGATCAGCAGCACAGCGATCCAGAGGACGCTGGAACGGATAAATCGCCGCGACCGCCTAGTGGGTGTGCTTGTTGTTGGAGATTCCGGCGCCGCCATCGTGTCCCGCCCCCGAATGCGCCAACGGCATGGCTGGCTGCGTTCTGCCCTGCGTCTTTGCGGAGGCCAGCGTAGCATCATTTGCCGCCTGCGCGCCAATCCATTCCACCAGCTTGGGCAAGGCGAGCGGCCGACTGATGCCGTAGCCTTGGGCGCAGGTGGCGCCGGCATCGGTCAGCGTGGTTAAGATTTGCGCGTCCTCCACGCCTTCAGCGACGGTGTTCAGGCCCATATTCTGGGCCATCGCCAGCACCGCCTTGACGATGGCCATGGCGTCGTGAGAAGCGAGAATGTCCTTGACGAAGGAGCGGTCGATTTTCAGCTCCGAGTAGGGCAGCCGGCGCAGCATGGAGAGGGAGGAATAGCCGGTGCCGAAATCATCCACCGCCAGGGTAAAGCCGCGCAAACGGAGTCGCACCAGCACGTCCAGCGACACCAAAGGATCGGTCATCGCCGCGGTTTCGGTAAGCTCCAAGGTCACCTGCTCGGCGGGCAGGCCACGCTCTTGGATTAGGGACGCGAAACGTTCCGGAAAGTCCAGGCGACGCAGGTTCTGCGCCGAAATGTTCAGCGCCACATGACCGGTAAAGCCGGCTTTTGATATGACGTGCCAGTCCTGGGCGGCGCGGCCGGCGACGGCGAAGGTAAGTTCATCCATCAACTCCGGCTCGGCCTCGGCGATGGGGATGAACTGATCCGGCGGCACGCGGCCACCCTCTGGTCGCTGCCAGCGCACCAAGGCCTCAAGACCGGACAGTTTGCCGTTGGCGCAGGCGATGATCGGCTGATATTCGAGCAGCAGCTCGCCATTCTTGATGCCGGCGGCGAGCGCCTCGGCATTGATCGCCGCCGCTTCCGCTTCAATGGGAGTCAGAGCGCCGCGCAGCGCCGCGGCGCGCACCGGCTTGCTTAATGCCGCGCCGACGTTCAAGCCGACGCTTTCCGCAAAAGCCCGCGCCGCGTCCAGGGTGCGGCTGTCGATGCCGCTTAACAGGATGATGCGCGCCCGGCAGCCTTGGGCCGAGAGAAAGCGCAGCACCTCGATGCCGTCGCTTTGGCCCAGCCACAAATCAAGCACGATTTCATCCGGCGCCTGCGCCCAGAAATGCGCCCGGAACGCCTCCACGGTGGTGGAGGTGCGCACGGCGTATCCCATCTCGGCAGCCAGACGGCGGACGAAGGCGCCCACCAATTCATCATCATCCAAAATCAGAAGATTTCTCATGCCCGCGCCATCCATCCCGCCAAACACCGTCGACGATGTTCATTGGCTTTCTCGCCCTGTGTGAAGCCATCCTGAAAAAAAACTCGGATAGGGCAATCTGCCAATGAACAAGCAATCGGCGATACAACCAAGCGTATATAATTATTATTATTTCAAAGTAATTTAGATAAGATTAATGTGGTTAACAAATGATACCATATTATTGATTTAAATCGATTTATGGGGGCTGTGGCGAGGCCGGGCGATGTCCTATTGTCTTGCGCCGGCCGCCTATTGCGTCACGCCTTTATCGCCGGCGGCGCGCTCCAGGCAGCCGGCAAGCGTATCCACCAAACGTATTATCATCTTTTGGTAAAGGTCCGGGTCAGCCGGCAGCCCTCGGCCCAGGGGATCAAGATACCGTATCGCCGGCGCTGACGGATCATTGAAAACCGGCGCGGCGGCGAACTGCGGCTCGGCGAAAACGCAGGCGACATTGGCGGCTCTCCGCTCCTCGGCGATGCGCCGCAGATGGTAAGCGCTGGCGCCCTGCTCGGGATGGCTGCGGATGATGCCCGCATTCTTTAAGTGATAGCGGTATTCGAGATACTGGTAGGCATCATGAAAAACCATGAAGGGCGCATCGCGCAGCGGCTCCAGTCTGGCCGCGATGGCGTGCGACAGCGCGCGCAGGCGCGCGTCGGCCTGGGCCGCGTTGCGGGCGTAAAGAGCGGCGCGGGCTGGGTCCAGCGTCTGCAACCGCGTTGTGATCAGGCGGACGATAATCCGGGCATTGTCGGGATCAAGCCACAGATGGGGATCGATGACGTCGCCGGCTCCGGCTGGGCGGCTGCGCTCGGCGGCCTGGCGGCGGCCCGCCAGGCGATGCAGCGTGCGGGAGTCGATTAAGGTCAAGACCTGCTGCCGCGACGGCCGGGCGGCGATGGCGTTATGGAGCGAGGGCTCCAGGGCGCCGCCGATCCAGATCACCAGATCGGCGCGGGCCAGCGCCCGCGCTTGCGAGGGTTTAAGGGCAACGCTGTGGGGCGATGCGGCGGCATCGATCAACAGCGCCGGTTCGCCGGCGCCGGCCATGACCTGCGCCGCCAGGGAATGCAGCGGCGCGATGGACACGACGACGCGCGGGCCGGCATCGCCGGCGAACGCCGGCGACGTCAGGGCTATCATCATCGCCCAGGCTAATAATTTAAGCACGCCAAATCCTCATGCTTGAGGAAGGACGTAATAATATAACATAGCATGGAGAGCAATGAGAAACGGCGCGCCGGGAAGCCCCCGAAACGCGCCGTTTGTCGGAGAAGGGTTTGCGACGGCTAGCCAGCGTAGAAGGTGCGCCCCTCCTTGGCCATGTCGCGCAGCAGCTTGGGCGAACGGTAGCGCGCGCCGTAGGCCCGCGCCATGCGCTCCGTCTCCTTGACGAAGGCGGCGACGCCGACGGTGTCGATCATCGACAGCGGTCCGCCGGTATAGGGCGCGAAGCCCCAGCCGAAGATGGCGCCGATATCGGCGTCCTCGGGCGCGGTGAGCACGCCTTCCTCATAACAGCGGGCGACTTCCACCGCCTGGCGGTAAAGGAGACGTTTCTTCACCTCCTCCACGGTCGGCTGATTGTCGGCGCGCGGGAAATGCTTGGCCAGCTCCGGCCACAGATATTTCTTGCCGTCCTCAGGGTACTCATAAAAGCCCTTCTTGGCTTTCTTGCCCAGGCGGCCGAACTTTTCCACGAAATCGACGGCGACGCTGTCGGCGGGCTGTTCCTGGTATTTATCGCCCACAGCCGCCCTGGTCGCCTTCATCACCTTGTACATCAGCTCGATGGATACCTCGTCGGCCACCGCGAAGGGGCCGACCGGCATGCCGGCCATGACGCCGGCATTCTCAATCAGCGCCGGATTGATGCCTTCCTTGAGCATGGCGATGGCTTCCGAAGGATAGGTGCCGAAACAGCGGCTGGTGTAAAAGCCGCGGCTGTCGTTGACGACAATGGGCGTCTTTCTGATCTGCGCCACATAATCAAGGGCGCGGGCCAACGCTTCCTCGCCGGTCTTCTTGCCCATGATGATTTCCACCAGCGGCATCTTTTCCACCGGCGAGAAGAAGTGAATGCCGATGAACTGCGCCGGGCGTTTTGATGCCTTTGCGAGTTCGGTAATGGGCAAGGTTGAAGTATTGGAGGCGAAGATTGCCGATTTAGGCATAACCGCTTCGGTTTTCGCCGTTACATCGGCCTTGATCTTTGCATCCTCGAACACCGCCTCGATGATCAGATCGCACCCGGCAAGCTGCGCGTAATCGGTGGTGGGCGTGATGCGGTTCAAGGCGGCGTCGGCCTTTTCGCGGGATAATTTGCCGCGCCGCACGTCCTTTTCCAGGAGGCCCACCGAATAGGCCTTGCCCTTCGACGCCGCCTCCTGCGTCATGTCGAGGAGCGCCACCTCCATGCCGGCCATGGCGGAGACATAGGCGATGCCGGCGCCCATCATGCCGGCGCCGAGCACGCCGAGCTTCTTGATTTCCGCTTTAGCGACATTCTTTGGCCGCCGAACCAGCTTGTCGGCGCTTTGCTTGTTCAAGAACAAGGTGCGGATCATGTTGGTCGATTCAGGCCGCAGGATGAGCGTGGTGAAATAGCGACACTCGATCCTAAGCGCCGCATCCATCGGCACCTGATGGCCTTCATAGACGGCGTTCATGATCGCCTGCGGCGCGGGATAGTTGTCCTTGGTTTCTTTCCTGAGCATGGCTTCGCCGGCCATGAAGGTTTGCACCACCTTGACGTTCATGGCGCCCGAACCGCCGGGGAACTTGAAGTTTTTTTGATCCCATGGCTGCACGGCGTTGCCTTCCTCGCGCACCCAGCGCTTGGCCTCGGCCAGGAGCGCGTCCTTCGCCACCACCTTGTGCACGACGCCGAAGCCGGCGGCTTCCTGCGGCGACATCGAGCGGCCTTGCAACAGATAAGGCAGCGCCGCCTGCACGCCCATCAGACGCGGCAAGCGTTGCGTGCCGCCGGCGCCGGGCAACAGGCCCACCTTCACTTCCGGCAGACCGAGCTGAATCTTGGGATCATCCGCCACCACGCGGTAATGACAAGCCAAGCAGATTTCCAGGCCGCCGCCCATGGCAAGGCCGTTGATCGCCGCCGCGAACGGCTTGCCGCTGGTCTCCATCCGCCGCAGCAGATTGCTTAAGATGAGGACGAACTTGAACGTCTCCTCGATGGGGGCGGTTTTCGCCATGGCGCTCATGGCGCTCATCATGGACAGGTCGGCGCCGGCCACGAAGGCCGGCTTGCCGGAGGTGATAACCGCGCCCTTGATGGCGGAATCGCCGATCACTTTGCCGATGAGGGTTTCCAAGTCCTGCATCATTTCTTCGGTGATGACATTCATCGACTTGCCCGGCAGATCAATGGTCAGCACCGCGATATCGCCGTCGAGGTCGAACTTGATGGTCTTTGTCATGATATAATTCTCCGTACGCTCGACGATTAATTGACGCGTTCAATGATGGTGGCGGTGCCCATGCCGCCGCCGATGCACAAGGTGACGAGCGCGGTGCCCTTGCCGGTGCGCTCCAGCTCATCGAGCGCGGTGCCGAGGATCATGGCGCCGGTGGCACCCAACGGGTGGCCCATGGCAATGGCGCCGCCGTTGACGTTCAGGTCTTTGTGATCGATGTTCAGCATCTCCATGAACAGCAACACCACGGAAGCGAACGCCTCATTGATCTCCCACAAGTCGATATCTTTCGCCGTCATGCCGGCGCGCTTTAAGGCCTTTTCCGCCGCATAGGACGGGCCGGTGAGCATGATCGTCGGCTCCGAGCCAATGTCGGCGAAGGCGCGAATGCGGGCGCGTGGTTTTAAGTTCAATTTCTTGCCGATGGATTTCGATCCCACCAGGACGGCCGCCGCGCCATCGACGATGCCGCTGGAGTTGCCGGCGTGATGAACATGATTAATCCGCTCCACTTCCGGATAGCGCATGAGGGCGACGCTGGTAAAACCATACATTTCGCCCTGTTCGGCGAACGACGGCTTCAAGGCCGCCAATGATTGCATGGTGGTTTCCGGCCGCATGAATTCATCATGATCAAGAACGGTCATGCCCAGGATGTCTTTTACCGGCACGATGGAGTTCTTGAACCGTCCGTCGTCCCACGCCTTCTTGGCGCGGCGCTGGCTTTCCACGGCAAACGAGTCGACGTCTTCGCGGCTAAAGCCGTGCAGCGTGGCGATGAGATCGGCGCCGATGCCCTGCGGCACAAAATTCAATTTCTTGGCCACCGACGGATCGGTCATCCACGCGCCGCCGTCGCTGCCCATGGGCACCCGCGACATCGACTCGACGCCGCCGCCGACGGTTAATTCAGCCTGCCCCGACATCACCTTCGCCGCCGCCAGGTTGACCGCCACCAGACCGGAGGCGCAGAAGCGATCGACCTGGAAGCCCGGCACATGCTCTGGATAATCGGCCATCAGCGCCGCGGTGCGGGCGATCACCGAGCCCTGTTCGCCCACCGGCGAAACGACGCCGGAGACCACATCGTCAACCAGACCGGCGTCCATCTCGTTGCGGTCGCGCAGCGCTTGCAGCACTTGCGTGAGCAAGGATATAGGCGTGATCTCATGCAGGCTGCCGGTGTTCTTGCCGCGCCCGCGCGGGGTGCGGACGTGATCGTAAATATAGGCGTCGGCCATGGTGAAAAACCTTTCTCTTATTGTCGATCAGAAGGCGTCGGCGGCGAGCGCCATGACGGGCGTGGCGCCGCTTTTCAGTTTCGCCAGATGCGTTGCGGCGTCGGGCAGAATGCGGTTGAGGAAGAACCGGCCGGTGGCCAGCTTGGTTTCATAGAAAGCCTTGTCGTCGCCACTGCCGGCGAGCTTTCCATGAGCCGTCTTGGCCATCATCGCCCACACGTAGGCAAGGGCGGTGAGCGCCATCAAGTTGAGGTAATCATGCGCCGCCGCGCCGGCGTTTTCCGGATTGCTCATGCCGTTTTGCACCAGCCACATCGTGGCGTCCTGCAGCTGCGCGGCGGTGGCGGCCAACGGCGCGACGAATTCCGCAATATTTTTATTGTCCTTGTTTTCCTCGCAAAAGCCGTTGATGGCGCCAAAGAAACGGCGCACGGCGCGGCCGCTGTCGGCGGGCAATTTGCGGCCCACCAGATCCATCGCCTGGACGCCGTTGGTGCCTTCATAAATCTGCGCGATGCGAGCGTCGCGCACAAACTGCTCGGCGCCCCATTCGCGGATGTAGCCGTGACCGCCGTAGCACTGCTGCGCCAGCACCGTCGATTCAAAACCCTTGTCGGTCAGATAGGCCTTGACCACCGGCGTCAGAATGGCCAACAGGTCGCCGGCCCGCTCGCGGGTCTTGTCATCGCTGCTCCTGCGCGACAGGTCCACCTGCAGACCGGTCCAGAAAGCGAGCGCCCGCGCGCCCTCGACGAAGGCGCGCACCGTCATCAGCATGCGCCGCACGTCGGGATGCACCAGGATGGAATCCGCCGGCTGCTCAGGCTCCGCCGGGCCTTTCAAGGCGCGGCCCTGGCGGCGTTCCTTGGCGTAGGCGACGGCGTTTTCATAGGCTACCTGCGCAATGCCTAAGCCCTGCAAGCCGACGGCGAGCCGCGCCTCGTTCATCATGGTGAACATGGCGCGCATGCCCTTGTGCGGTTCGCCGATGAGCCAGCCGGTGGCGTTCTCATAGTTGAGCACGCAGGTGGCGTTGGAGTGAATGCCCATCTTCTCTTCGATGCGGGCGCAAGCTACGCCGTTGCGCGCCCCCACGGAGCCGTCGGCGTTGGGCAGAAACTTCGGCACGATGAAGAGACTGATGCCCTTGATGCCCTCCGGGCCGCCGGGAATGCGCGCCAGCACCAGATGAATGATGTTTTCCGTCAGATCGTGCTCGCCGGCGGAGATGAAAATCTTGGTGCCGGAAATCTTGTAGCTGCCGTCGGCTTGCGGTTCCGCCTTGGTGCGCAACAGCCCAAGATCGGTGCCGCAATGGGGCTCGGTCAGGTTCATGGTGCCCGACCATTGGCCGCTGATCATCTTCGGCAGGTAGAGCTTTTTCAAGTCGTCGCTGGCGTGGGCCTCGATCGCCTCAGTGGCGCCCTTGGTCAGGCCCGGATACATGGCAAAGCCCCAGTTGGCGGCGATCATCATTTCGCTGACGGCCAGTCCCAGCACCTGCGGCAGCTCCTGGCCGCCCCATTCGGCGCTGGCGGTCAAGCCCTGCCAGCCGCCTTGCAGATAGGTGTCATAGGCCGCCTTGAAGCCCTTTGGCGTGCGCACCACACCATTGTCCCAGTGACAACCTTCAGCGTCGCCCGGCAGATTCAACGGGGCCAGCACTTCGCCGGTAAACTTGGCCGCCTCCTCCAGCACTGCCTCGATCACGTCCGGCGTCGCTTCGGCATAGCCGGCAAGATCGCTGTACTTTTGCAGGTCGATCACTTCATTCAAAAGGAACTTCATGTCACGCAATGGCGCGGTGTAGGTAGGCATTGCGGTCTCCTTTATCCCTTGGCGCGGCGCAGGCCGCGATTGGCGTCAACGACGTCGGCGGCTTCACCCGCTTCGGCCAGGCAGTTTTCGATCAGCGTACAAAAGTCCATCAGCTCGGCGATGGTGGAATCGATGTCCCGTCGCTGCTGTTCCAGCACAGCAAGCTGCTCGCGGCATTTCTTCAAGGTGGCGCGACGCTGGGTAACCCGGCCGTCGCCCAAATCGTACATGTCGAGAAGCTCGCCGATTTCCGACAGCGACAGACCGATGCGCTTGGCGCGCAGGATCCAGGCTAGCCGCGCCCGATCGCGGGCGGAATAGATGCGGGTTTGACCGACCCGTTGCGGCTGAATGAGGTTTTGATCCTCATAGAACCGGAGCGCCCGGGGGGTGACGGCGAATTCCTGGGCAAGATCGGATATGCTGTAGGTCTTGTCTGACATGGCTTTGGGAATCGACAGAATCAATCCTTGGTAATGTAGTTTACGTTTACGTAAACGTCAAGAGACGGCGCCGCTTTTTTCTTCGGAAAGCAGCGGCCATCCATGTCCCTAGGCTTTGACAGGGAATGTCTAATTTTTAGATAAAACAACTGGTTCTTTGTCCGGCGAAGCGCTACAAGGCGGACACTTGACGCACTAGAGCATGATGTCATTAGGTGTACCCACCTGCGCCGGGATGATTTTTCGCCGTGGGCAGGAGGCGGGCGCAGCGCGTACCAGGACGTACGGGCAAGCCCGGCGACGAACCCACGGCGGGAAAAGCGCTCGGCCCTTCGGGTTGCCTTGCGGCGGCCGCCCGCGACGTCGCCGCGCTTGTCCGATGGTCCTGCATCGACCGGCGCGCGGCTCCTGACGGATCGTCTCGCCGCAAGAGCAACGCAGGTTGGCTAGACCTAATGACATCATGCTCTAGCGTCCATATGTTGTGCATCCTGCGGCTTGCCCATGCAGATTTATCTGCCGATCGCTGAAATGTCGCTCAATGTCTTTCTGATCTTGGGCATGGGCGGCCTTGTGGGCTTCCTCTCGGGCATGTTCGGGGTCGGCGGCGGCTTTCTGATGACGCCGCTCCTGATGTTCGCCGGCGTGCCGCCGGCGGTGGCGGTGGCGACGGGGGCCAATCAGATTACGGCGGCCTCGGTATCCGGCATGCAGGCCCACTGGCGGCGCGGCGGCGTCGACCTGAAGATGGGCATCGTGCTCACCCTCGGCGGCCTCATCGGCTCCTATGCCGGGGCGCTGCTGTTTTCGCTCCTAAAAGGCATCGGACAGATCGATCTGCTGATTGCCATCTCCTACGTCCTTTTTCTGACCGGCATCGGGCTGATGATGCTGATCGAAAGCGTGCGCGTGCTGTGGCAGCGGCATCATGGCATCAAGCAGCCGCCGCGGCGACGGCCGCGCACCTGGATCGACGCCCTGCCGTTGAAGATGCGCTTTCGCAAATCGCGGCAGTATTTGAGCGTCTTTCTGCCCTTGATCCTCGGCGCGTTCGTCGGCGTTCTGGTGGCCATCATGGGCGTCGGCGGCGGTTTCATCCTGGTGCCGGCGATGATTTACCTCCTCAACATGCCGGCCAACGTGGTGGTCGGTACGTCACTGTTTCAGATGACGTTGGTGACCGCCAGCGTCACCTTCTTCCATGCGCTCAATAGCTATACCGTCGATGTGGTGCTGGCGCTCCTGCTGCTCATCGGCGCGGTGATCGGCGCTCAGTTCGGCGCGCGGGTCGGCTATAAGCTGAAGGGCGAACAGTTGCGCGGACTGTTGGGACTTATCGTGCTGGGGGTCGGCCTGCGTATGGCGCTTGACCTGTTCGTGACGCCCCGCGACGTATTCTCCCTGATCGTGATGTGAGCCATGCGCGCCGCGGTAATGATCATCAGCTGGCTGTTGCTCTGGATGCCCCGTCCGGCGGCGGCGGCGGCGCTGATCGCCGATATCTCCAGTCATGAGATCGAAATCACCTCCAGCTTCACCGGCACTTCACTGTTGTTGTTCGGCGCCATCGATTGGGCGAAGGACAGCAACGGCCAACGTCTGGATGCCCGCGATCACGATATCATCGTGGTGGTGCGCGGACCGGCCACCTCCATTCAGGTGCGCAAGAAAACCTCCATCGGCGGCATCTGGGTCAATCGCCACTCGGCGGTGGCGAGCGACATGCCCGGGTTTTACGTGGTCGCCAGCACCCGGCCCATTCACGCCACCCTATTGCCGGAGGTAGTGGCGGCTTATGGCCTCGGCCTGGAGAACATCGAGCCGGTATGGTCGGATCCGCCGCCGACGGCGGAAAGCGGCACCTTTCGCCGCGCCATCGACCGCGGCATGGCAAAAACGCTGTTGTTCGCCGAACGGCCGGACGCCGTGACCGTATTGGGCGAGACCTTGTTTCGCACCGAGATTTATTTTCCCGCCACCGTGCCGGTGGGCACCTACAGCGCCGAGATTTATCTGGCGCGCAATGGCGTCGTGGTGGCCCATCAGACGACGCCGTTGTCGGTGACCAAGATCGGACTGGAGCGGGCGATTTATGACTTCGCCAACACCCGGCCGGCGACCTATGGTCTGATCGCCGTGGTGCTGGCGCTCTGCGCCGGCTTGGTGGCGGGGGCGATCTCCCGCCGCTTGTCGTCGTAGATGCATAGCGTGCACAGATGGAATCGCACATAATCGCATCCCTCCCGTCATTCCCGCGAAAGCGGGAACTCAGCCTATCTGCACCGCGCTGTATGATTACTGGATTCCCGATCGCGCCGCGCTTATCGCCTTTTCTACCTTGCGTGCTACATTTGCAGGCGCGGCTTGTCGGGAATGACGATTGCAGATTAAAAACTAACCCCTCCTGCTTGCAAGATAAGGACAGTCGATGACCGACGATGTGGGATTCGCCGTGGCGCTGTTGGGCGGCGCGTTGAGCTTTGTCTCGCCCTGCGTGCTGCCGCTGGTGCCGGCCTATCTGTCGTTCTTGGCCGGCGCCGGGCTTGACGATCTGACGGCGGCAGGCGCGTCCTTGAAGCGTCGCACGTTTTTGCGCGCGCTGGCGTTTGTCGCCGGCTTTTCCACCGTGTTCGTGGCGCTGGGCGCCGGCGCATCGGCGTTGAGCGCCCTGCTGCGCGCGCATCTCGATGTGCTGGCCATGGCGGCGGGGGTGGTGGTGGTGGTCCTTGGCCTCCACTTCATGGGGCTGTTCCGTTTGTCGTTTCTTGACCGCGAGGCGCGCTTTCATGTCGAGCGCAAACCGTTGGGGCCATTGGGCGCGTATCTTATCGGGCTGGCCTTCGCCTTCGGCTGGACGCCGTGCATCGGTCCCATCCTCGGCAGCATCCTCGCCATTGCCGCCACCCGCGAGGGCATGGCGGACGGCATCGCGCTTCTCGCCGTTTACTCGGCCGGGCTCGGCATTCCGTTCCTAATCGCGGCGTTGGGCGTCGGCGCTTTTACCCGCTTTCTGGCGCGGTTTCGCCGTTATGTCCGTTATGTGGAAATCGCCATCGGCCTGCTGTTGGTGGCGACCGGCATCGCCATGGCCACCGGCGCGTTGCAGACCACCGGCACGGTGCTCTTTGATTGGTTTCCGTGGATGCAGGAGATCGGATAAAAAACGCAAAAAAAACCTCGGCGCGCCGTCGTCTTCAAGCATCACCGAGGCAGTCGGGCAGATGCCCTGACTATAGCACCCTTAAGAAGGCCGGCCTAACCGGTAGCGCCAAGCCGCTGACTCCTCAATGGATCGTGGCCGGGGTGGTGTCGAAGGAAGCGGCGACTCGCGTGGTCAAGGTGCGCCATACCCCTTCCCACAATTCCAGACCTTCGCGGTCGTTGCCGCCGCGCCAGCGCTCCACGGCGTCGCGGGCGAAGGTCAGCGCCTGTTGTCCATGACGCTTTAGGAGCGACGCGGCGACGATATCGAAATAAGGCTCGGCGTCGATGCCGGCATCTTCCATCTGGCGCAGGATGGTGGCGGCATGAAGGGCGTTGGGCGCTTTTTGCATGGGCTCGATCTCCCGTTGTTCAGGGCCATCCCAGCAAGCCTCATGCCAGAAATAGGCTATTGGTTTTCAACGAGAAAAATCGACGTCGGCAGACCTTGCCGGGCCGCCTCAGGCAGATGTTGCCGCCGCGCGCAAGGCGTTGAGCAAAGCTTGCCCAGCGCCGCCGCGGGGCAGAGGCAGGATCGGCAACCCCGGCAGGTGAGGGCTTAAGGAGGCCATCGTCTCGCCGAGCGGCGGCCCTTCGAGGCTTTCGCTGATGACCACCGCCAGGGGCGATATGCCGGCGGCGGCCATGGCCCGCACCGTGGCGATGGTGTGGCTAAGCGTGCCGAGATAACTTCCCGCCACCACCACCGGGCGCGCCGGCACGGCGGCGATCCAGTGGGCCACCGTGCGATGTTGGTCCAAGGGCACGAACGCGCCGCCCACCCCTTCGACAAGAACCACGTCCTCCGGTCCCCGGAGCGTCGCCTGGGTAAAGGCGATCACCGCATCGACGGGCACGGCGTTGCCTTCCCGCGCCGCCGCCATGTCCGGCGACAACGGCGCGGCATAACGCCATGGCGATACCGTATCAATCATCGCCGGCGGCAATCCTTGCGCGGCCAGCAGCAGGTGGGCGTCGCTAGTCGGATCATCGGGCGAAAAGCCGGACAGGACGGGCTTGACGGCGCGCGCCCGCAGACCCCGGCCGCGGGCGGCGGCGATGAGCGCGGCGGTGACATAGGTTTTGCCGACCCCGGTGCCGGTGGCGGTGATGAAAAGCCGCATCAGGCGCTCTCGGCCAGCGATCCCTGGCCCGCCAGCCCCAACGCGGCGATGGCGTCCGCCAGCGCCAGCACATCGCTATCCGCATGCGCCGCCGAGAAGGTGACGCGCAGGCGCGCCGTGCCTTCGGGCACGCTGGGCGGGCGGATGCCGGTGACCAAAAAGCCCTTCTCCATCAGCGCCGCCGAGGCGGCCAGCGTCTCCGCCGCGCCGCCGACGATGATCGGAACGATGGGGCTTTGCGGAGCGGGCAGGCCCAGCCGGTCGGTAAAGAGCCGCGCCTTAACGAGCGGCGCGGCGCGCAAGGCGGGGTCGCGCTCGATGAGGTCCAGGGCGGCGATGGCGGCGGCGGCGCTGGCCGGCGGCAGGCCGGTGGAGAAGATGAAGCTGCGGGCGCGGTTGCGGATATAGTCGATGACGGCGTGCGAGGCGCATAAATAGCCGCCATAAGACCCAATGGCTTTCGATAGCGTGCCCATCTGCAACGGCACGTCGGCTTTTGCGCCGCTGACAAAACTGCTGCCCCGGCCATCGCCCACCACGCCGATGCCATGGGCGTCATCGGTCAAAGCCCAAGCATCATGGGCGCGCGCCAGGGGGCAGATCGCTGCCAATGGCGCCAGATCGCCATCCATGGAAAAGACGCCATCGGTCAAGATCATCGCCCGGCCGTGAGAAGGCCGTTGCGCATGCAGCAGCGCTTCCAGGTCGTCCATATCGTTGTGACGGAACACCAGCGTCTCCGCCCCTGACAGTTTCGCCCCCATATAAAGGCAGTTGTGCGCCAGCTCATCGATCAGGATAAGGTCGCCGCGCCCGACCAGGCTGGGGATAATGCCGATATTGGCGAGATAGCCGCTGCCGAACACCACGGCATCTTCCGCGCCTTTAAGGCGGGCGAGCCGCGCCTCCAGCTCAACCAGCAACGGGTGATTGCCGGTGACCAGCCTTGATGCGCCGGAGCCCGCGCCATGGGCATCGATGGCGGCTTGGGCGCGCGCCTTGACCTCCGGGTGGAGGGATAAATTGAGGTAATCGTTGCACGAGAACGAGATCAGGGGCCGGCCGTCGCGGGTCGCCGCCGCGCCGGGTCCGCGCGCGGTGGGGGCGAGCGCGCGATAAAGCCCGGCGGCGCGAATGTGCGCCAGCTTCTCGGCGGCGAAGCGGTCAAGCGAGTCCATGGCCTAAGCGGCACCTCATTCAATCCGCCTGTCGTCATTCCCGGCTTTCCCTTGTCATTCCCGCGCAAGCGGGAATCCATCTTAAGGGTTTTAAGCCTGGACCCCCGTTTTCACGGGGGTGACGGCAACAGGTTGGCCGCATCTTGGCAGGGTCCGCGTTTGTGTCAACCTTAGGCGTCAGCAAGCTATTAGAACGAGCACCAAACTTAGATGGTTTCTATCGCCGTCAAATGTTGCTAAATTGTTCTCGAATATTTTTCTAGATATGGTATATTAGGCCTGCGAATCGGCACTACCAATAGGGAAAAGGGCATGAGCAAGAACGACCGGTATGTTGTAAAGCATGGCAGCGACTGGGCCGTAAAGAAGGCTGGGGCAGACCGAGCCAGTGGTGTTTACGACACTCAGGCAAAGGCAGAGCGAGCAGCCAAGGAAATTGTTAGCAATCGTGGAGGCGGAGAGGTGCGAATCCAAGGCCGCGATGGGCAATGGCGCGATTCTGATACAGTCTCGCCCGGACGCGATCCTTGTCCTCCAAAAGATAAACGGCATTAAGCTGCATAAGATTAGAAGCGGTGTCGTGGCGCGCTATTTGATACAGCATGAGGGAGCTCGTTGGGCGGTCAGGAAGGCCGATTCAAGCGAAGCAAGTTGTATTTATAAAAGTCAAGCGGAAGCAATATCTGCTGCACAGCAGATGGTTCGTGATTGCGGGGGTCAAATATTCATCCAAAGCCAAAGTGGTAAGCGGCGAGAAAGTTTTACTCTAGGTCGCGAAGGGTTTGCCAAAATCAGTGCCGTAGAGGGACTGCATGTACCGGCATCCCTGATGCTGGAATTGCGTGATCTTGATAAGCGCGGCTTGTCGGGGGACGCCCGGCGCCGGGAGATCATGCGCAAATACGGGAAGAGTTGATCTGCTGTAACGTGTGCAGCGTTTCATGATATCGACGGTTATCCTGACACGGATATTTCGAGAAATGTTTGCCGGTTCGAGAGATAATACTATTTTATAAATAGGGATATAAAATGGATTCACAGTTAAATGAATTGACTGCAAAATTTGGAATGCTTGAGACTACACGATCTCAAGTAATTAATATGCTGATGAATATAAAAGGAGAGAATGGGGAGCAGTTTAATTTATCTAATCCAATATCATCCATAGGCATATCAATAAAGAAGATTGATATGAAGGTGGTTGTAGTCGGACAGTTAGCTAATAAAATTAAGATTGTCGAAGATACAATATTATTGCCTCAGTCATACATCGATAATCTCTCTACATCAATCGATAGATTAATATCCACCTATAAAAATATTTTAGATGCTATAAGAAATATAGAAACAAATGGTGGACCAGGCCAATTGAACTCAGCTTCATTTGCACTTACAAGCAAAAATGGCCAAGCTTCGTTTCAGCTTGATTCTAATTTTACAAACATATGGAAAATTTCTGATTCTGTCTTGAGTAATCTTTACCCATTGATAAACGTTATTTCTGGGGAAGGTTATGTCGATTTTCTAGAATTTCTCAAAGGCTTTGAAGCCACCTATAGCCAAATAGAAAATCAACGCAATAACATCAGTGTTCTTTTAAAGGAGGCTAAAGAAAATTCCCGAAAGCTACAAGATATCCACTCAAAATGTATTCCACTTCAAGGAGAGATTGAGAGATTAAAAAGCGAAAGCGATAAAGATAGAAAAACACTAACAGAATATGCCAGCGAGGGCGCACAATCTATTACGACGATACGTGGAACATTAGATCAATCAGAAAAACTGAAAAGCAACGTTGAAAATTACAAATCAACATTTGATAATTTTCAGAACCAATTAGATGAGAGAGAGAAAAATTTTGCTAGTGGAACTGAACGCCAATTCGAATTACTAAAGAATATTAATGATACCAAAAAAATAATTGAAAATCTTAATCAGCAAGCTAGCGACATGCTTTCTGGCGCGACAGTAGCAGGACTTGCGGGATCTTTTGGAGACATAAAAAATTCTCTTTCGAAGGAACTGACAATAGCACGATGGGCATTCTATTGTGCAATAGCATTTTTATTTATCACCGTTATTCCCTTAGCGATCTACATTATACCCAGTTTAGGTGAAGTATTAAATATTTCCGATGCAAGGACTGCGACAAATTTATTTGCTACTCATTCACAGAATGCTTCAACTTCAGAATTTCTCGGGCAAATTCTGGCACGCGCACTCTTCCTACTTCCAGCGGTCTGGCTTGCAAAATTTACAGCGGCACGTCACGCGGCGCTATTTAAACTAAAAGAACACTATTCTTATAAATACTCTTTGGCATACTCTGTTGAAGGCTTCAAAAAACAAGCTGGAGCTTATAAGGACGAGATTGCAGCAACTACATTTTACGAGCTTACTTTTAACCCAGCAGAGAGAATGGATTCTAAGGGTGATGAAAGTCGCCACCCCAACCCTGTAATGGATTGGTTGATGAAAAAACTTGGGGCTACATATAACGGTAAGGATTAAATTCAGCTTCCCCTTGACTCTTCCCCCTCCCTCATGAACTTTGGCGGCGCGTAAAAAGGGCCCCTCACTCCCCGCCTATCACGGGGACAGGCCTGGTCCTCTCCCGGTGGGAGAGGGGATGGCTGGGAGGGAAAAAGGCCCCCTCACTCCCCGCTTATCATGGGGACAGGCTCTTCCCTCTCCCGGGGGGAGAGGGTAAGTTGGCAGTCTTTGGAACTTTAAGAGGTTATAAGCTGATGGCGGTGGCGGAAGCGTGTTCTTGTTCGTGTTCGGCAAAGCTCCCGGCGGATGGGTTTAGGCGCGATTGGACGGTCTCGGAAGTCGTGGCGCTGTTGGGCCGGCCGATGAACGACCTCATCTTTGAGGCCCACGCCATCCACCGCCAGCATTTCGACCCCAATCGGGTGCAGCTTTCCCAGCTCCTTTCGATCAAGACCGGCGGCTGCCCGGAGGATTGCAAGTATTGCCCGCAGTCGGCCCGCTACGACACCGAGCTGAAGGCCGAAAAGCTCCTGGAGATCGAGGCGGTGCTGGCCGAGGCGCGCGCCGCCAAGGCCAATGGCGCCACCCGCTTTTGCATGGGCGCGGCCTGGCGCTCGCCCAAAGAGCGCGACCTCGACAAGGTGTGCGCCATGGTGGAAGGGGTCAAGGGGCTGGGGCTGGAGACCTGCGTCACGTTGGGCATGCTCGACGCCGCCCAGGCGCGGCGCTTGAAGGACGCCGGGCTTGATTACTACAACCACAACATCGACACCTCGCCGGAGTTTTATGGCGAGATCATCTCCACCCGCACCTTCGCCGATCGCCTCGATACCCTGGGGCATGTGCGCGCGGCGGGGCTCAACGTATGCTGCGGCGGCATCGTCGGCATGGGCGAAGGGCGCGAGCATCGCGCCGGCATGCTGCTGGCGCTCGCCAACATGCCCCAGCACCCGGAAAGCGTGCCCATCAACATGCTGGTGCAGGTGGAAGGCACGCCGTTGTTCGGCGAGGGCGCGCTCGATCCCTTCGAGTTCGTGCGCACCGTCGCCGCGGCGCGGATCATGATGCCGGCCTCGCTGGTGCGGCTCTCGGCGGGGCGCGAGGCGATGAGCGATGAATTGCAAGCCTTGTGCTTCTTCGCCGGGGCCAATTCGATCTTTTATGGCGAGAAGCTCTTGACTACCCCCAACCCCGCCGAAGGCCGCGACGCCAAGCTTTTCGCCCGCCTGGGGGTCGAGCCGCTCTAAAATTTTACAGCCCGAGAGACGACGGCTACAGTCAGTCACCCCCTCACCCAGCTCCGGGCCTTCGCCGCGTCGAAGCGGCTTTGGCCGCGCAGGCGGGTAAGGCTCGGGACAAGCCCTCGCCAACCCTTCACATCCCTCTCCCCCTCAAGGGGGAGAGGGTAGGGTGAGGGGGCAAGAATATCGACGCAGGGAAAGCGAACGCTAGCCATGACCCATAAGCCTCCATCCTGGTTCGCCGATCCGGCGCGGCATCTGTGGCTGCCCTACACCCAGATGCAGACCACGCCCGCGCCGCTGCCGGTGGCGGCGATGGAGGGCGCGCGGCTTACCCTCGCCGACGGCCGGGTGCTGATTGATGGCGTCGCCAACTGGTGGACGGCGGCGCACGGCGCGGCCCATCCGCACATCGTGGCGGCGATCCAAGCCCAAGCGGCGACGCTGCCCCATGTCATGCTGGGCGGGCTCATCCACGAACAAGCCCTGACCTTGGCGCGCCGCCTGGCCGCGCTCTTGCCCGGCGACTTGCAGCACGTGTTCTTCGTCGATTCCGGCTCGGTGGCGGTGGAAGTGGCGATGAAGATGGCGCTGCAATACTGGATCCGTCACGGCAAGCCGGACAAGCGGCGGTTTCTCGCCTTCCGCCACGGCTATCACGGCGATACCGCCGGGGCGATGGCGGTCAGCGATCCGAACGACGGCATGCATGCGCTGTTCAAGGACCACTTAACACCGCAGCTCTTCATCGATGTGCCACGCGGCGCGGCAGCCTACACCGCCTTCGATCGGTTCCTCGATGCTCATCAGGACGAAATCGCCGCCGTCATCATCGAGCCGTTGGTGCAGGGCGCGGGCGGCATGCGCTTTCATGAGCCCGCCGACTTGGCCGCCATCGCCGCGTCGACAAAGCGTCACGGCGCGCTCCTCATTTGCGATGAAATTTTCACCGGTTTTGGCCGCACCGGCTCGCTCTTTGCCGTCAATCAGGCCAGCATCATCCCCGACATCATCTGCCTGGGCAAAGCGCTGACCGGCGGCGCGGTGACGCTGGCCGCTGCGGTGGCGCGCGCCCCCGTGTTCGATGCGTTCCTGTCGGACGATCCCGCGCACGCGCTGATGCACGGGCCAACCTATATGGGCAACGCCATCGCTTGCGCCGCCGCCAATGCCTCGCTCGATCTGTTTGAACGCGAGCCGAGGCTGAATGAGGCCAAACAAATCGAAGCCCAGCTGCAACGCGACCTTTTCCCCTTAAGGACCCTTCCCGGCGTGGTGGATGTGCGGGTCAAGGGCGCGATTGGCGTCATCGAGATGGCGCGGATCGCCAACCCGGCGGCGCTGCGCCAGCGCTTCGTTGCCGAGGGCGTGTGGCTGCGCCCCTTCGGCAACATCATCTACCTGACGCCGGCCTTGACCATCGCGCCCAACGAGCTTACCACGCTGACCTCAGCCATCGCCCGAGTGGCGGCGGCGGGCGATTGGGGCGAGGGCAGATCGGCGGAGACGGGCGCATGACGAGGAACGGGCAACATCATCAACGCTTGCTGGACCTGCGGGCGGAACTAGCGCGCCGCAATCTTGCCGGCTATGTGGTCGCCCACACCGACGAGCATGGCAGCGAATACACCCCCGCCTATGCCCAGCGCCTGGCGTGGCTGACCGGCTTTGACGGCTCGGCGGGGCTGGCCGTGGCGCTCCAGGACAAGGCGGCGATTTTCGTCGATGGCCGCTACACCCTGCAGGCGCGCGCCCAGGTGGACGCCGCCGACTATGAGTATAAAAGTCTGGTGGAGGATGACGCCGCCAAATGGATCGCCGAAACGGCCAAGGCGGGCGATCGCATCGGCTATGATCCGTGGCTGCACAACGAGGGCTGGGTCAACAAAGCCTCAGATACATTGACGGCGGCCGGCTTGACGCTGGTGGCGGTGGCCGGCAATCCCATCGACGCGGTATGGACCGATCAGCCGGCGCCGCCGAAGGCGCCGGCGGAGCCCTATGACGTGACCTATGCCGGCGTGGCGTCGGCGGCCAAGCGCGCCGCCATCGCCGAGGAGATGACGGACGTGGACGCGGTGATGATCACCGCCCTTGACTCCATCGCCTGGCTCTTGAACCTACGCGGCCGCGACGTGGCGCGCACGCCGGTGGCGCTATCGTTCCTTATCCTTCATCGCAGCGGCGAGGCCGATCTTTACATCGATCCCGACAAGGTGACGCCGCGTTTACGCGCGCATCTGGGCAACACGGTGCGGATTCATCCCAAGACCGCTTTTCTCGACGGCCTGAGCGCCTTGGGTGCGGCCAAGAAGACTGTCGCCGTCGATGCCGATACCGCCGCCGTTGCCGTTCTGCAAACCTTAAGCGGCGCCGGCGCTACCATCAAACGCCGCCGCGATCCCTGCGTCCTGCCCAAGGCAACGAAAAACGCCACCGAGCTGGCCGGCATGCGCGCCGCGCATCATCGCGACGGCGCGGCGCTGACGCGCTTTCTTGCTTGGATCGATCACGAAGGCCCAAGCGGCAAGATTGATGAAATCGCTGCCGCCGAACGCTTGGAAGCATTTCGCGCCGCGACCGGCATGCTCAAGGACTTAAGCTTCGACACCATATCCGCCGCCGGGCCCAACGGCGCCATCGTGCATTACCGGGTGACGGATGAGAGCAATCGACGAATCGCGCCGGGATCGCTCTATCTCATCGATAGCGGCGGTCAATATCTCGACGGCACCACCGACGTCACCCGCACGGTGGCCATCGGCGCAGCGCCGGATGAAGCGCGGCGCATCTTCACCCTGGTGCTCAAAGGCCATATCGCCATCGCCTCCGCCCGCTTCCCGCGCGGCACTTCCGGCGCGCAGCTTGACGTCTTGGCGCGGGCGGCGCTGTGGCGCGAGGGGCTCGATTATAGCCACGGCACCGGCCATGGCGTGGGCTGTTATTTAAGCGTGCACGAAGGACCGCAGCGCATCGCCAAGACCGGCGCGGCGGCGCTGTTGCCGGGCATGATCCTCTCCAACGAGCCCGGCTACTACAAGGCGGGGGAATTCGGCATCCGCATCGAGAATTTGCTGGCGGTGCGCCCCTCCGACGTCAAGGCCGAGCTTGAGCTGCTGGAGTTCGAAGTGCTCACCCTCGCCCCCATCGACCGTAAGCTGATCGTACCTGAGCTGCTGAACGGCGACGAGCGGGCGTGGCTCGATGACTACCACGCCCGAGTGCGGAACGCCTTGACGCCGCTGGTCGACGCCGATACCGCGCGCTGGCTGGCCGCCGCCACCGCGCCGCTGTGATCGCTTAAAATTCCGCCAGCAACCGCGCCGCCAGCGCCGCCACGCCGAAGCGCACCGGATCTGAGGCCGGCATCCGGAAGCGTTTTTCCAGATCATCCAGCATCGATCGCGCCGCCGCCACCTCAAGCTTCGAGGTGTTGACGGCAAAGCCCAGCACCCGCACGTTGGGATTGGTGAGCCGGGCGGCGCTTAAGTTGGCCTCGATGGTGGCTTCCAAGCTCGGCAATGGCACGTCGCTGAGGCCCCGCATGTGGCGGCGGGTCGGTTCATGACAGATCACCAGGGCGTCGGGCTGGCTGCCGTGCAGAAGTCCCAGGCTCACGCCCGCGAACGCCGGATGATGGAGCGAGCCCTGGCCTTCCACCACGTCCCAGTGATCGGCGTCGTTGTCGGGGCTCAACGCCTCCGCCGCGCCGGCGATGAAATCGGCCACCACCGCATCCACCGAAATGCCGCGGCCGACAATCATGATGCCGGTCTGGCCGGTGGCGCGAAAATCAGCCTTGCATCCTTTCTCCCGCAGCGCCGCTTCGAGGGCAAGCGAGGTATACATCTTGCCCACCGAGCAATCGGTGCCGACGGTGAGGAGCCGCTTGCCGGACCGCTTGCGTCCGGTGCCGGTCTTCAATTTGCCTTTGGGATGGCGCACGTCGATCAGACGCCGGCCGGTGCGCGCCGAGACCGCCATCAGCGTCGGAATCTGATCGAGCCGCTCATGGAGGCCGCTGGCCACGTCCAGCCCCGCCTCCAGCGCCTCGACGATGCCGGGCAGCCAGTTGTCGGCGATGACGCCGCCGGAATTGGCGGTGCCGATCAGCATGGTGCGTGCCCCTTGTCTTGCCGCCTCGGCGGGAGTCATATCGGTAAGCTTCAAATCGGCGGCGCAGCCCGGCAGCCGGAGCTGGCCGAGGCATTGGCGCGGCCGCCAGTGATGGACGCCGGCGGCGGTTTTCGCCGCCAGATCATCACGGGCGTCACCCAAGAACAACAGGTAGGGGGACGAAAGTTCTACTAGCTCGCTCATGTTATCCAGGTTCCATGGCTTGAGGTTATGTTTTAGGTTTCGATGATGACCCGCACCGGCAAGACAGCGCCGAAAACCGGCGACACTTATTACCATCAGGTCTATGAGCTTGTCTCCATGATCCCGAAGGGACAAGTGGCGACCTATGGCCAGATCGCCGATTATATCGCCGGCTGCACCCCGCGCATGGTGGGCTACGCCTTGTTTCATCTGGACGCCAATGCACGCATACCCTGGCAGCGGGTGATCAACGCCAAGGGGGAGATCAGTCCCCGCCCCGGCGAGGATGGCAGCGGCCGCCAGCGCGAACTCTTGGAAACCGAGGGGGTTTATTTCGACGTCTACGGCAAGACCGACCTTAAGCGCTATCGCTGGGGCGGGCCGCCCCCTAAATGGCTCCTGGCGCGGGGGCTGTTATAGCTTGGCGCTGGGCCGCGCCGACACCTCGTCATGCCAGCGCTTGAGGTGGACATGGTCATCAGGGATCGTGGCCTTGATCCAGCCGGCGAAGTCCACCACCACCAGACCGGAAATATCGGCGACGCTGAACTGATCGCCGCCGAGGTAGCGCGCCGCTCCGAGCCGAGTATTGAGCGTTGACATGAATTCCGCCACCCGCCGCCGGCCGCGCTCCGCCAGCTCGGGAATTTGGGCATAGCTTTCCGGGCCGGTGATGGCCCGCCCGGCGAAGCCTTTGGCGGTATTACGCAACACTTCCGCCACCGCGAAGAAGCCCTCGATCTCCACCTTATGATCCCACATGGCGATGACGGCTTTTTCCTTAGGGTTACGCCCCATCAACGCCGGTTCGGGTTGGATCTCCTCCAGGTAGCGATAGATGGCCACGCTTTCGGTAATGATGGTCCCGTCATCAAGCTCCAGCACTGGGACCTCAGCGCGGGGGTTAATCCGACGAAACCAGTCCTTCAGATGCTCGCCGTTCCGTAAATCAACCTCGATCTTGTCCACGGCAATGCCTTTTTCGGCGATCATCATACGCACGCGGCGCGGACTGGGGGCGGGCTGGCAGTCATAGAATTTCATCGGCCGGTACTCCTCATGCTCAGCGTCGTTCGCACCCTAGCGCCCAACAGCGCGGTTCACAAGTCGGGAGCCGTCACGGGTAGGCGGTTCGCCCGTCGTGGATGGCTTAACTGTTGTTATCAATTGAAAACGCAAAAAAATACGCTGGACAAATGAATCTCCAGCACTTAATGGAAAGGACAAGATATAAGTCGAAAGACTCTGTGACCATGAGCGCCTCACCATATCGCAAAATTGTCACAAGACGGCCTTAGGCTTAAGGTTTAAGGCTGGTCGTTAGCCCGGATGATGGACTGTTAAGCTTTCATAAAGGAAGAGTTTGCAACAATGCGGCGGCTTTCGTAACGACGAGCCGGTAAAAGCCTAGAAAAAACCGCAAGAATATCAGGGGCGAACGCATGCTGGATAGCGACAGCGCTAGGTATCGGGGGATTGAAGTCGAGACGGTGGCAGCCACAGGCGCAGTCATCCAATTTCCCAAGCCGCTTCGACAGTATCACGTTGCCGTCAAACCCCAGCCTTTTTCCTTGCGTCTCCTGGATATCCTCTGCGGCGCAGTGGGATTGACCATCAGTTTGCCCTTCATCGCCGTGGCGGCGGCGCTGATTTGGCTCGAAGATCGACATAATCCCTTATATATAGCCGAGCGGATTGGCGCCGGCGGCAAGCCATTCAAGTTCATCAAATTGCGCTCGATCTCCCGCCATGCCGGCGTGCGCCCGGACGAGATCATTACCACCCGCGATAGCCGGGTGACCGCCCTTGGCCACTTCATCCGCACCTCCAAGCTCGATGAGCTGCCCCAGTTCTGGCATGTCCTGAAAGGCGACATGAGCCTGGTGGGTCCGCGGGCCTCGGTGCGCGCCATCGTTGACGCCTTTACCGAAGAGGAAATGCGCATTCTGTCGGTCAAGCCCGGCATCACCGACCTGGCGTCCATCATGTTTCTCAACCTCGGCAAGGTTCTGGAACACAGCAACGATCCCAAGGGCGATTATGACCGTTTGGTGCGGCCCTGGAAAAGTCGTCTGGCGCTCCTTTATGTCGATCATCAATCGCTTGGCTTGACGCTGCGCACCTTATGGCTAACGGCGCTGGCTTTCATCAATCATGATCGGGCGCTGCAAGGGGTGGCGCGCATCGCCGAGCAGCACCGCGCCCATCCCCAGTTGGCCTCCATCGTTCGCCGCGAGCTTGACCTGGTGCCCTTCCCGCCGCCCGGCGCGGAAAAATCCGCCCATCCCGTCCAGGCCTGAGCCCGAACGGTCGCTTTACTCACCGGTTTTCGCCAGATCGCTCCAGTTCATAGCCGTGACTTGGCCGTTGACGAGCCGCGTCGGCCACACCCGATGGCTGGCCTGATGGTCGGCCGCCGATAGGCGAAGCGGCATGCCCAACCCGATATCGAACGCGCCCAGCGACAACAGGCCGTCGATCACCGCTTCCCGATCGGGATTTGGCCCGGCGCGCTTGATGCCTTCGATCAACACCCGGGCCGTCAGATATCCTTCTAGCGACAGAAGATCGAACGACGCTTGCGGCTCATGCCTGGCCAGCGCCCGCCGGTAGGCACGCACGGCCGGCAAGTCGCTATCGGGCGTCGGCGCCACCTGGGTGATGATGACGTCGCGGCCGGCGGGTCCCAGCGCCCTGGCCAGCGCATCGCTGCCGACGAACGATAGATTCAAGAACAGCGCATCGGGGAACAACTGACGGCCAAGGGTGATGAATTTCGCCGCCGGGCGATAGGCGGCGACCATGATCACCGCGCGCGGACTGCGGCGGCTTTGCAGCAACTGAATGAGCGCCGGCTCGACATCCAGGGAATTGCGGGCGTACCGGCCCCTCGGCAGACGGTCCGCATCCGCGTATCCTTTGGCCTTAAGCGCCGCCATAGCGCCTTGAAAGCCATCCTCGCCATAGGCGTCGTCCTGGGTGAGGAAAGCGATTTCATCGACCTTGACCCCGGCTGATAACAGGCCCTCCACCATGGCGGCGGTTTCTTCCTGATAGCTGGCGCGCAGGTGGATGAGGTAGCGGCTCGGCGGCTGCGGCCTGATCAGCGAAGCGCCGGTCATGGCGCCGAAGAACAGTACCTTGGCGGCGGCGGCAATGGGCGCGGCGACCCGCGCCGTCGGCGTGCCGACGTTGCCGATCAGCGCCAACACATGATTTTCCTCGATCAGACGGCGGGTATTGTCGCCGGCGGCTTCGGGATCATAGGAGTCATCCCGGGCGATCAGGGATAAACGCGCCGCCCCCTCGGACGCCCGGGCATTCCATTCGGCGAAGGCGGCATTGATGCCGGCCTTCATGCCCAGGCCCAGCGCCTTTGCCGGTCCGCTGAAAGCGGCGGTCATACCGACCGAAATGGTCTTGCCGCCGGCCGCCGCCGGCGAGGCGAGGATCAGCCAGCACAGACAGGCAATAACAACATGGCGGGCAAGCGTCATGGATAAGCTCTGACTCCTGACAATCGCACCAAGACGAGCGCCGCGGCTTGCCCGTGAACAGCGGCGACTTCACGGCGTGACGGACAACGGCGTCTGTTGATGTCGTTGAAGGTCGACTTGCATGAAACCTCGGGTGTGTTCCCGTTATCCGTGTCTGTTTGCCGCGTTGCTGATTGTCGCCCTTGCGCTGGCCGTGGCGATTGGCCGCGAAGCGACGGAGTACGCCCGCGCGCGGCAAGCGGCCTGGCAAGCGGCGATCGACAACACCAATGCCGAGATCGAGGTTGCCGCGACCGAGCTTGAGCGGTTGATCCGGACCGGTCAGCAGGCGGCGGATGAAACCGCGGCGCTCGTCCGATCATCGCCGAAATCGGCGGATCATATCAGCGAGGGCTTGCGAAAAATCGTCGCGCGTTATCCTGAAGTCATGGCGGCGGCCGTGGCTTTCGATCGCTATGGGTTTGATCCCGAACGGCGGCTTTTTGCGCCATTCGCCGTGCGCGGCGACGCCGGCTTGCGGGCCGCTCAGTTGGACGATGACCTCGACTATACCGGCAGCGACTGGTTCTTGCGGGCGTCAGCCGGTCAGTCCGTGTGGCAGCCGCCGCGGCACAATGAAATGACGAATACGGTAACTGTGGATTTTGCCGCCGGCGACAAACTACATGACACAGTGGTAGCGGTTCACGTCAGCCTGAACGCGAGGGATATCCAGAGCGTGCTGGAACGGGCGCGTCTGGGCGGCTCGGGGCGGGCGACGCTGGTCTCCGATGGCGGACAAATCATTGCCGCGCACCCCGGCCGGCAGACGCCCTGCATCGACGCATCCTGCCATCGCGTTACGCGATCCATTGCGAATACCACATGGACATTGACTATGACCGCCGATCGTCGCGACGCCATGCTGCCCGAGCCGTTGGCCCGGCAGACGACGCTGACGCTGACCAGTCTGTCGCTTTGTCTTTTAGCAACAGTTGCCGCACTGCACCTCCTGCACCTGACCGCCATGACGGATCATCGCGCCAATCGTGAGCTGTGGACGTGGTCTATCGTGATCTCGCTAAGTTTCGTGATCGGCATCGGCGTCATCTGGTCCTTCGCCTTATCGGTGGAGCCGGCGCGGGTATCGCCGGGCAGAGTCATCGCCAGCCGCGGCGAACTGGAGGATTTCCAGCGTCAGACGTTGATCGCCGCGGTGCGCGATCATCGCCCCATTCCCCAGTTCTTGCCCACCGGGGTTTTCATCAAATCGATGGAATTCGTTTCAGCGAATAATGTAGTCGTGACCGGCTATATCTGGCAGCGGTTTAAAGCGGGATCCAAGATCGGCGAGGGCTTCACCCTGCCCGAGGCCGAAAGCGTCGAGATCGAAGAGGCCTATCGGCGCGAAACGCCAACTGCCATCACCGTTGGCTGGTCGTTTCGCGTCACTTTGCGCCAAACTTTCGGCTACAGCCGTTTTCCCTTGGATTGGGAGGCGGTATGGATCCGGCTGTGGCCCAAGGAAATCGACCAACATATTCTGCTGGCGCCCGACCTGGAGGACTACCCATCGCTTGCCGGCGCCACCTTGCCCGGCATCGAACGCGACATCGTCATCGGCGGTTGGACGCCGCGCAGCGCCTTTTTCGAATATCGCGATAACGCCTACAGCGCCAGATTCGGACTGCCGTCGCGCTCCATCGAGTTGCGACCAGAACTCTACTTCAATCTCATCATCCAGCGCACATTTCTTGACGCCTTCGTATCGTACATGACGCCGATCATTCTGGTGCTGGTGTTGATCTTCGCCATGCAGATGACGGTCACAAGGGAAGCCAAAAATAAGGATCTGGTGGGCTTTACCGCCTCCACCATCATCACCACCTGCGCCGCGCTGTTCTTCGCCGTCCTCCTGTCGCACATTGAGTTGCGCGGCGCGTTGGCGGCCAAGAAGGTATTTTATGTCGAGTACTTCTACTTTCTGACCTATCTGATCATTCTGCTTGCCTGTGTGAATTCCATACTGTTCACCTCGGACCGTGAGATCCGCAGCATTCACTACCGCGACAACTTGCTGCCGAAGCTGTTCTACTGGCCCCTGGTCAGCGGCGCCATGTACGCCATCACCGCCGCGGTTTTTGCGTGAATAGGGCTACCTCAACCCACGAACCAGCTCTCGGCATTGTCGATGGGCATTTCCTTGCCATAGGCCACCCAGCCTTTGACCAGCCGCACGATGAACCACACCACGGTGGCAAAGAGGATGATCTTGCCGATGAGGATGATCAGGGTCAAAAAACCGATGGCGGCGTAGAGGAGGCCGATCCAGAAGGTGCGGATCAGCCATATGTAATGGCTCTCTCGCCAGGTGCCGACCTCGTCATCCCGCTTCAGATAGGCGATGACGACACCCACCAGGCTGCCGACGCCGCCGCTGATCAGACCGATGAGGTAGGCGATGTAGGTGACCAGCAACAGATCGATGCTGCGCGCAATCTCCGGTCCCCGGCCTTGATTGTCGGACGGCGCGGGCGGCACTGCATTGGTCATGGCGATATCTCCCCTCTAGTGGTCATCCGTTTATTAAGCCCTCGGACTTGAGGCAAAATCAAGGGCGCAGTATACGTGCTTGTGCGGCGCGCCGCGTTCTGTAATCATGCCCCAGGCCAAAGAAATCCAAATGAAATCCAAGAGTAGTTTGATGATCATGCCATCCTTCAGATCCGCCTTAATCCTGGCGCTATTGTCGCTCTCGACGGCTCAGGCCGAACCGCAGCCGGATGCGATCGCGGCGGCCGCAGCGTCGGTCGCGCCCAAGGTCATTGAATGGCGGCGTGACATCCACCAGCACCCAGAGCTTTCCAACCGTGAAGTTCGCGCCGCCAAGCTGGTGGCCAAGCACTTGAAAAAACTCAAGTTAGATGAGGTGCGGGAAGGCATTGCCCACACCGGCGTCATCGGCGTGCTTAAAGGCGGCAAGCCGGGGCCGGTGGTGGCCCTCAGGGCCGACATGGACGCCCTGCCGGTCACCGAACAGACTGGCCTGCCCTTCGCTTCCACCGCGCGCGCCGTCTACAACGGCCAGGAAACCGGGGTCATGCATGCCTGCGGCCATGACGCCCATACCGCCATCCTGATGGGCGTGGCGGAAGTGCTCGCCGGCCGGCGCGCCGAGATACCCGGCACCGTGCTGTTTCTATTTCAGCCGGCGGAGGAAGGAGCGCCAGAAGGCGAGGAAGGCGGCGCGAAGCTGATGCTCAAGGAAGGCGCATTCGCCGCCCCCAAGCCGGCTGCCGTTTTCGGTCTCCATGTATGGCCGGCGGAAGCGGGCGTCATTGGGCTGCGCAGCCGCGGCGCGATGGCGGCGGCGGATGAATTTCATCTCACCGTCAAAGGCCGGCAGACTCATGGCTCCATGCCGTGGGGCGGTATTGACCCCATCGCCATATCAGGGGAAATCATCACCGCGCTGCAGATGATTCCCAGCCGCCAGCTTGACATCACCAAGGCGCCGTCGGTCATCACCGTCGGCCATATCGACGGCGGCATCCGTCACAACATCATCCCCGACAGCGTGCGAATGTCGGGCACCATCCGCACCTTCGACAGCGCCATGCGCGAGCAACTGTTGATGCGGCTGGAGCGGACCATCAAGGGTATCGCCGATCATTGGGGCGCCAGCGTCGAACTGGCCATCAAGCCTTATTCGCCGGTAGTTTATAATGATCCCGGTTTGACCGATCGTATGCGTCCGAGTTTAGAGCGCGCCGCCGGCGCCGCGAATGTCCGCGAATCCACGCTTGTCATGGGCGCGGAGGATTTCGCCTTCTATCAGCAAGAAGCGCCGGGCGTGTTCTTCTTTCTCGGCGTCAACAAGCCCGGCGTGAAGCTGGGCGAAGCGGCGCCCAATCATTCGCCGCTGTTTTATGTCAATGACGACGCCCTGGCGGTAGGGGTGCGGGCGCTGTCCTATCTGGCCCTTGATTACTTGCGCGGCGCGACGCCTTAAAGAACTTTCATGCGCTCCACGGTCATCGCCATATCGGCGCTGTTTTTAAGCGCCGCGTTTCTGTTTACCGGTCATGGGTTACAGCTGGCGCTCATTCCCATCGCCGCCGCCAATGCCGGCTTCAGTCATGTTGCCATCGGCTTTTCGTGGTCGGGCTACACCTTGGGCCTGATGATCGGCTGCTTGTCGGTGCCGCGCATCATCGCCGCCGTCGGCCATATCCGCGCCTTCGCGGCGCTGGGTTGCGCGGTGGCGGCGCTGCTCATCGCTTTTTCCTTTTTCACCGACGCCAAGGCGTGGCTGGTGCTGCGCTTTTTGCAGGGCTTCATGCTGGCGGGCGTGTTCATTGCCGTGGAAAGCTGGCTTAATGACAAGACCGCCAATGAGCTGCGCGGCGTGGTGCTGTCGTCCTATTCCACCCTCACCCTGGTGATGATTTCGCTTGGCCAATTGTCCTTGACGCTGTTTGGCCCCACCGATCCCCGGCTATTTTCGCTGGCGGCGTTTCTGACCTTGCTGGCGGTCATACCCGTGGCCTTAACCCGCGCCGATGCACCAAAGATCGCCGCCAAGGTCAAGGTCGACGTCAACAAGCTGTGGACCACCAGCCGGGTCGCGGTATTGGGCAGCGTGCTGGTCGGACTGGCCAATTCGGCGTTCTGGGGATTGGGCCCGGTGTTCGGCCGCGCCGCCGGGCTGTCGGCCAGCGAATTGAGCCTTCACTTGAGCGTCACCATCTGGGGCGGCGCCGCCTGCCAGTGGCTGATGGGGCGATTGTCGGACCGCTTCGACCGCCGCCGGGTGGTGGCGGCGGCAAGCTTTATGGCGGCCGGGGCCGGCATCGCCATGACGTACAGCATCGATCGCTCCTATGCGCTGCTGCTGGCGGCGAGCTTTGTCTTCGGCGCGTCCTCGTTTTCCCTGTCGGCGATCTGCGTCGCCATGGCCCATGACCGGGCGCGGCCCGGAGAATTCCTCGAGACCTCGGGCGGGCTGTTGTTCATTTTTTCGGTGGGCTCGACCTTAGGCTCGCTCCTTGCCTCCACCGCCATGGAGCTGGCGGGCTTCAAATCGCTTTATCTCTACACCGCGGTGGTGCATGGCGTCTTGGCGCTGACCGCCCTTGGCTTCTCGTTCGCCCGGCCGGCGGTGCCGCGCGCGGAAAAGCAGGAATTCCGCCCATTGCCGCAAACCTCGCCCGAGGCCCTGGCCATCGACCCGCGCAGCCGTAAGGAGCCGGACTAGGGCTTAACTCTCCAGCCCCAGTCCCGCAAACAGCGTCTCAGGCTCAGCGATGCGGATCCGGCGGCCCTCGAAATGGGCCGCGCCCTCGTCCTCCAACTGTCGGATGGTGCGGGCCAGCGTTTCCGGCCGGGTGCCGATGAGCGCCGCCAGATCCTGGCGCGACAAGGGAAGTTCGATGGTCAAGGCTCCGGCCTTGTCGAGGCTGCCGTATTTGCTGCGCAACACCAACAGCAGATGAATGAAGCGGTCGCGCACGCTCAATGTCTGGCCCTGGTGGTAAAGCACCGCGGCGCGGCCGAGATCCTTCGAGGCGCGGCGGAGAAACTGGTAGCCCAGCGCCGGGTTGTGATCGATCAACTCGCGGATGACGGCGCGATCGATGAAACAGACGCGGCTCGGCTTGATCACCTCGGCGCTGGTGACGTGGGGGCTGCCCGACAACAGCGAGCGATAGCCCAGGGTGCGGCCGGGATTGGCCAGGCCAAGCAGGGTCGACTGGCCGTCGACGTTATATTTTCGCAGCGCCACCAGGCCATCTTCCAGGCAGTGGATGCCCTGGCAGAGGTCGCCCTCGTGATAGATGAATTCGCCGGGCTTGTAATGCCGGATCGATTTCGCCTTATCAAAACGGGACAGCTCATTTTCGGTCAGCACGCACCATTCCGAGCGCTGCCGATTCTGGCAGGCAAAGCAACTGACCGGTTCGTGCGATATCTTGCGCCGCGCCATCTTGATCCTCTGGTCACCTAGCACGAATGCTAGCCTTTTTATCGCTTTCTGCCGAGCGTCTTGTTTTCCCTTTGCGCTCCGGGTGTTATGGTGGGCGATCATAAAGGAGAATGAGCCCGACATGAAACCGTTCAGCGCCATTAACGATCTGGTGGGCAAGGAATTTCTGGTCACCGACTGGCTGCCCATCACCCAGGAGCGGGTCAACACCTTCGCCGAAGCCACCGGCGACCATCAATGGCTGCATACCGACGTGGAGCGCGCCAAGCGGGAGTCCCCCTATGGCGGGACCATCGCCCATGGCCTCCTCACCCTGTCGCTGTTGCCGTCCTTCACCGTGCCTTATTTTCGCGACTATGGCGTTGGCCGCGCCATCAATTATGGCTACGAGAAGGTGCGGTTCGCCGCCCCGGTGCTGGTCGGCAGCAGGCTGCGTGCGCGCTATGTTCTCAAAGAGGCGGCGAAAATTCCCGACGGCGGCCTGCGGCTCAATACGGTGGTGACGGTGGAGGCGGACAATCAATCAAAGCCGGTTTGCATCGCCGAGACGGTTTCGCTGGTTTTTCCGACAAAAGCTTGACCCACGTCATGGTCTGTGCGCCAATTCCTGTCGGACGATGAGATCATGACGAGTAAGGACAATAAGCCGGACTCTCCCCCCGCCACCGGCGGCAAGCGGCGGTTCGGGCCCGATACGGTGGTGGCCGAGGCGATCGCCGCCGACCCCGCCGTGGTTGATCGCCTGATCGCGCTCAATCCGACGTTTTCCAAGTTACGCAACCCGGTGCTGCGCAAGGTGATGGCCCGGCTGGTCAATTTCGCTGACGCCGCCAAGGTGGCGGGCGTGCCGCTCGCAGCGGTCCTGGCCGCCGTCAACGATGAACCGCTGCCGGCCCCTGCAGCGGCAGCCGAGACGGCCAGCGCGCCCGCCGCGCCGCCGGTGTGGCTGGCCGGCGTCGATCCGGCCAAAGCGCACCGCTTGGACGTGCGGCCGTTCTTGGCCCGGGGCGAGGAGCCGCTCGGCGTCATCATGCGTCAGGCAGGACCGCTGGCGGTGGGCGAGACGCTCATTCTCGATGCGCCGTTCGATCCCGCGCCGTTGCGCCGGGTGCTCTCCGGCAAAGGCTTTGTCGATCATGCCGAACAGCTAGCGAGCGACCATTGGCGGATAACCTTTCACCGCACCGGCAAAGGCGCGCCGGCGGCAGCTTCGGACGGCGGCGCAAAAATCTGGCGCGCGGCGGATGCGATGCACATCGACGTGCGCGGGCTGCAGCCGCCGCAGCCGATGCTGGCCATCCTGCAGTTGCTGGAAGCGCCCGACACCGGCGATACGGTGATCGTGCATCACGAGCGCGAGCCGATGTTTCTTTATCCTGAACTGGCCGAACGCGGCTGGCGTCATGAACTGGTGGCGGGCGAGCCCGACGAGGTTCGCCTGCGCCTGCAGCGGGGAGCGGCATGAGCGTGTCATCAGCAACATTTCTGGCGGGCGCCAAGGGCCGGCTGCTGCCGGCATCACTGATCTTCCGCTTTTTCATCGCTGCCGCGTTTTATCATGCGGCGGCTTGGGCGCTGCTCGCTCTCCACGGCGGGGGCCTGATCGGCTATCGCGGCGGCCCCGGCCCGGTATTGGCGGCGATCCATCTGATCACCTTGGGCGTTCTGGTGATGACGGCGATCGGCGCGGCGTTGCAGTTGCTGTCGGTGGTCACCAAGCGGCCGATCACCGCGGTTGGCCTGTGCCAACTCATGTCATGGCTCTACATTCCCGGCGTCGCCCTTTTGACCTATGGCATGACCATCGGCGATGGCTCGGTGATGATGATCGGCGGCGTTGCGGTGGCGCTGGCGCTGGCGATTTTCGCGGTGTTGATCGCCGGCAATCTGCGCGGTGCCACGCAAATCGACCTGACCGTGGCCCATGTCTGGCTGGCGCTTTTGGCGTTGCTCATTCTGGCGCTGTTGGCGCTGGCGTTGATCGCCGACTATGACCTGGGCTTTTTTGCCAATCACGCCGGGGCGGCGTTGGCGCATTTCGTGATCGCCGCCTTTGGCTTCATGGGGCTGTTGGCGCTCGGGTTCAGCCATGTCTTGGTGCCGATGTTCGCGCTGGCGCCGGCGCCCAAGCCGTTCTTGGGCTATGTGACGATGGGGCTGATTACTGCCGCCATTGCGCTGGCGGCCGGCGGCGCGCTGTGGGATCTGCCCTTGCTGATCGCGGCGGCGTCGCTCATTGGCCTATTCGGCATGGGCCTGCATCTGCGCGCCATGCTGAGGGTGCTGAAAATCCGCATGCGCCAGCGTCTGGGACTGTCGTTTCTTCTGGTGCGCGCCGCCTGGGCGCTGTTGCCGGCAAGCCTGGTGTTGGCGCTGTTGGCGGCGCTGGGGTTGGTTGGCGATAGCGGCGCAACGCTTGCCGGTTTTATCATCATCGTCGGCTGGCTCCTCACGTTTCTTTTGGGCATCTTGCAGCGGATCATGCCGTTTCTCGCCACCATGCACGCCGGCGGGCCGGGCGGGCGACCGGTATCGGTTTCCGCCCTGACCAACGAGCCGGCGCTGCGCGTCCACGGCATCTGTCATGGCCTCGGCCTCGTCGCCGTGGCCGCCGGCATTATCGCTGAGACGCCGCTTCTGGTTACCCTTGGCGCGGTGGTTGGCATGGCGGGCGCGTTGGCTTTTTTGTGGTTTGCCGGCGACGTGGTGCGGCGAACCATCATGGGGTAGATGATGACGGACTTGGCGGACCTGGCGCGCGAAGCCTTAAAGCAGGTGTACGACCCAGAAGCCGGGGTCAACATCGTCGACATGGGCTTGATTTATGACATCGCCGAGGAAAACGGCGGCGTGCGGGTGGTGATGACCCTTACCTCCGAAGGCTGCCCGGCGGCCTCGCAAATCCTGGTGGCCGTCGAGGAGGCGATCGCCAATTTGCCGGGTTCGCCGACGCCCGACGTGCGGATTACGTTCGATCCGCCGTGGACGCCGGAGATGATCACCGCGGACGGCCGCGCGCTTTTGCGGTGGTAGGGTATGTTTTTGCCGTCATTGCGAGGAACAACGTGACGAAGCAATCCAGAAATCAACCGACTGACCAGATATGGATTGCTTCGTCGGCTTCGCCGACTCGCAATGACGACTTGCCTTAAAACACCCGGCGACGGAACGACAGGCGCTGCGACGGCGTAAAGCCGTTGGCTTCGAGAAACGCCAGCAAGGCGAACTGGTTCCAATAGACGGCGGAGCGCGCCACGTCGACGCGCAGGCTCGTTAGGTTGGCCTGCAACTGGCTGATCAACGCCATGCCGACGTGACGTTGCTGGTAGGCGGGATCGACCTCGATGGTGTCGATGACCGCGCCCGGCTCCAGGCGGCCGAACTCGCCGAAATCCACCCGCGCCATGACGAAGCCGACCACATGCTCATCCAGCTCGGCCACCATGGAGACGCGCACGCCGGATTCGTTTAGGACCTCATTCATCTTGCGCTGATAATAGGTCGCGCGGTCGCGGCCGAAAATCTCGCCGCCGATCCGCACCAGCGCCGGCAGATCGCTGGCCTTGAGCGAACGGCAGGGCACGATGTCCCGGGCCAGCGCGTCGAAATCATCGCTTTGCGGATCGCTGTAGTCGATTTCGTACGAGGCCGGCCGCTCGCTGGCGATGGGTTGCGATGGCACGGGCGTCGACAGATCGCGCTCCACGATGTGGCGCGGCGCCAGCTCGAAGCCGGCGGCGGCCAGGAAATCCACCAATGATGTGTTGCGCCAATCAACCTCGCTTTGAATGGCGGCCACGCCGCGCCGCTTCAGCGCGGTTTCCAGACCGCCCATCATCGCCCGGGCGACCCCGGCGTGGGTGCCGTTGGGATCGACCGCCAGGGCATCAAGAAAAGCCACCGGCGCCGCCTCGCCGAACTCGCCGTCGGCCAGCCGGGCGAACAGATATCCCTGTAGGTTGCCGCCGCGTTCATAGCCGATGTAGATGAAGCCCTTGGGATCAGCCTTCGCCGCTTTTAGCCGGGCCTCGAAAAAGCCGCGGCGGGAGCGCAGGGCATAAGGGGTGTCGATTTCAATGACGCGTTCCAGATCCGCCGCGGTCAGCGGCCGCACATGCTTGGGAAACTCGCTTTTCGACATCGCGCCCTCTCCTATGATTAACGCTGCCCCGCATACTCCATGGCCAGCATTTCGTCCTGTTCCTCGTCCAACAGTTCATCCACGATCGGCAGCAGCGCCATCTCTTCCTTCTGGATGTGCGCCACCATGCGCTCGATCAATTCATAGCCTTGGGGATAGAACAGCCGCCACGAATCTTCGCTAAAGCCGGCGTTCTTGGCTTGGCGCGCCAAGGAGGCGACATCGCGGCCCAACGACAAGATGATCTCATGCTCGGCGGTCAAGAGCTCGGCGATCATATGGTCGCCGGTTTCGCGCAGGCGGGAAAAAAGCTCCTGTTCCTCGAAAGCGAAGTGGCTGCCGATTTCTCCCTCGATGGCGGTGGAAAGATCGCCGAGCGCCGAGTTGAGCTCATTGCTCGACGGCGGCGGCGAATTCGGCTTGGCGCGCGCCAGGATGCTTTCCAGTCGTTCCAGCACGGCAATGGTCGCCCGGTGCTCATCTTGCAGCATGCGCGGGATCTGGCGCACGAAAGTCATGACAACTCCTTAACTGTGAAGATCGTTGTACTTGGCCAGAAGCTGGTCGGGGGTTTCCGGCCAATTGGGGTCTTTGACGATGCAGGCTGCGGGGCACACGGTGACGCATTGCGGCTCATCGTGGGCGCCGACG
Source organism: Pseudomonadota bacterium (assembly GCA_003577275.1). GTDB lineage: Bacteria > Pseudomonadota > Alphaproteobacteria > Sphingomonadales > Govanellaceae > PRO5. The sequence goes on along the minus strand of QEVO01000001.1, from coordinate 272,967 downwards.
CACTCGGTGCAGCGCAACGGATCAATGACGTAAATCGGCTCCCCGGCGCTGATGGCCTGGTTGGGGCAGACCTCAACGCAGGCGTCGCAACTGGTGCAGTCCTCGGTAATGATAAGCGCCATGGCTGGCCTCCTTCTCTCGGGTGTGTCAGGACGCCTTCGCCAGGTGACCAAGCTCCGCCAGCTTGCGATAGCGATAAGCGCCCCAAATGGCGGCACCAATGGCGCCGGCATAGATCGAATCGGGATGCGTTCTGACCGTCATGTTGATCTTTTGCTGTTGCATGCTCTCATTGAGCGCCGCTACCAGGCCGGCGTCAAGGGCCAATCCGCCGGTGGCCATGACAACGCCCTCATTGGCGCCGATGGATTTAAGAAGCTTCGATAGCCGATCGGCCATGGAAATGTGGATGCCTTTTAGGATGTTGGCCGCCGAAATGCTGCGCGACACCATGTTGATGACGTCGGTTTCGGCGAGCACGGCGCAGATGCCGCTGACCACCTCGGGGTTGTCGGCCGATTTCGACAGTTCGCCGATCTCGTCCTGGGCGACGCCGAGATAGCGGGCGATGTTTTCCAGGAATTGCCCGGAACCGGAGGCGCATTGGCTGGTCATTTTGTAATCGAGCACTTTGCCGCGTTCGTCGATGCGGATGGCGCGGCCATGCAGCGCCCCGATGTCGAGAACGGCCCGCGCCTCGCCATCGAGATAAAGCGCGCCCCGGGCGTGGGTGGTCATGGAGTAGAAGTGGCCGGTATGAAAGGGGATGCTCTCACCCTCGCCGGTTGTGGCGCAATAGGCGATATCGCCCCGCGTCATGCCGGCCTCCGCCAACAGCCCATCGTAGGCTTCCTCGGTCAGTTTGAAGGGATCGCGCTGACGGATTTTGTCGGTGCGCTTGGCCAGACAGGTGATGCTGTTGTCCTCGACGCGAAACAATACCGTCTTGATAAGGCCGGTACCGACGTCAATGCCTGTGGTGATCGTCATGGCGTGCACTCCTTAGTTGATGACCGCGCGCTGCGCGAAGGCGGCGGCGCCCAAAGCCCCGGTATAGATCGAGTCCGGGTTGATGTTGATGACAACGTCGCCGTAGTTTTCCTTAATCAGCTTGCGCAGCTCGCGCACCGCCGCCTCGTTCTTGGCGACGCCGCCGGTAAAGGTGAACTGATCGCGGATGCCGCCTGAACGCGAAATGATCGACATGGCGCGCAGGATGATGGCGCGGTGGAGACCGGCGAGAATATCCTCGCGGGCTTCGCCGAGCGCCAGGCGATCACGCAACTCGGCCCCGGCGAACACCGTGCAGGTGGAGTTGATGCGCACCGACTTCGTCGACTTCATGGCCATCGGGCCTAATTCATGGAGACCCATGTTCATTTCATCGGCGATATAGCCGAGATAGCGGCCGCAGCCGGCGGCGCAGCGGTCATTCATCTGGAAGTTTTCAACAATGCCCTTCTCATCGACCTGAATGGCCTTAGTATCCTGACCGCCGATGTCAAGAACCGTGCGCGTGCCGTTGTACATCAGATGCGCGCCCAGCCCATGGCAGAGAATTTCCGAGCGGATGTGCTCCTTGGAGAACGGCAGGCGGACGCGGCCATAGCCGGTGCCGACCACATAGGTTTCCTCCAGCTCCACATCCAGCGCCTGGTGCACCGGCGCGGCGACCATATCGGCGGTCACCCCCAGCTCCGGCGCGCGCGCCAGCACGCCCTCGAGGCCGCGCAGGAAAGTGGCGCGCAAGTGCTCGGCCGGCGGCCGGTTTTCCACCTCGATGATGGCCTTGTCGTAAAGGTTAAGGAGAAGATCGAAGGGAATGGTCGTTTGCTTGGCCAGATCCTCGGCGATCGACATATAGCGCGAGCCGGCGTTGTCGCGGAAGAAGTCGGACTTGCGTTTTGCGCCCGGCGCAAACATTTCGGGCGCTTCTTTGCGCAGTCGGACGAAGATTTCCGCCAGCATATCGTTCATGGCGCTGCCGAAAGAGGCGTAGCGCGCTTCATCGGCGTATTCCAGGCAGGTTTTTTCCAGGTCAGCGAGCTGCACCAGGAATTGCTGCAAGCGGAAATTGCGCTCCAGTTCGCCGAGCACATCGTCAAGCTTGCCGGCGACGCCGGGGGCCTTGCCCAGATTGCGCCGCAGCAAGGTAAAGCGGGTATCAATGATCGCTTCCTGCTTGGCGACGGCGCAGGCGGTGTCGTAGTTGGAGCGCGAGTTGGTGATGCCGCGCCCCAGCACGTCCAGGTTCTCATCCATCAGCACCGCCTTGGTGGTGGTGGAGCCGAGATCAATTCCGATAAAACATCTCATCTCTATACTCCTTCAAATCACGCAGCCGTGGCGCGGCGCTTCTGGTCGATCATCTGGAAGTAGCTTTCCAGCCGGTTCTTGACGTTGGCCGGCGAGAAGTAGCGCGGATCCACCAGATCGGTTTCGATAAAGGCGCCGGGCTTGCCGGTGCGCTTCTGCACTTCCTTCATCATCATCAGCTGGCCGGCGGCGAAGCTGTTGCAGCTCTTGATCGAGTTGATGAGAAGCCCGTCCGCCTGATACTCGTTGACGTAGGTTTCCAGCATCCGCACCCGTTCCGGCAGATTGTGGTTGGTGTAGCAATTAAGGCAGTATTCCGCGACGCTCTCCAGCGGATGATCGGGATCGTGGCGGAAGCCGAAGTCGTAGGTGCCGCCCACCTTGGCGTATGAACTGGCGACGATCACCGCGCCTTCGTCATAGAACATCTTCCAGAAATCGCGGAAGCTGGTGTAATTCGGCGGCCCTTCCACCACCAGGCGATACTTCTCGTTCTTCATCTCGCCTTCCGGCGTGATCGGACCTTGGCCGTTGGCGATGCGCTGTTCGACCTCTTTACGCAGCTCTGCGTAGTATTCGGTCGCCGTCGGCGTGCCGCGGAAGGCGGTGAAGATTGGGCTGATGTAGTAGATGGCGCCGAAGTAGGAATCGATGGGCGACGGCTTGTGCTTGGCGCTTTCCAGCACCCACACCCAATTCTCCTCGGCCTTTTGCGATTCCTTGAGATACTCGCGCAGACGATCGATATCGAATTTCACGCCCGAGACCCGCTCCAGGGTCGGGATCACCGTTTCCTTCAACTGCTTGACCACGTAATCGCGGGAGTTTTTGGAAAACCCGCTGCCCCCCTCGTAAGGCACGTGCAGCATGGTGGTTTCGCATTTGTAGTGATGACGCAGCAGCTCGAACCACTTCATGAAGGTAAAGCAGCCGGTGTAAGACAGCATCAGCACATCCGGGTTGGGCAGCCGTTCGTCGTTGGGACCGATGTTGCCCTTCAGCATCATGCCGATGTCGGCCTTGACGTAGGTGCACACGTCCTCGGAGTGGCCGGCCTTTTCCGCTTCCATGATGTAGCGGCCGCTTTTCTTGCGCATGCCGTTTTGAATGGCGTTGATCTCGGGGTAGTTGACCACCAGATCGAAGCACATCAAGAGCTCGTTGATATTGCCCGGCACGAAGGTGTAGGCGACCTTGCGGCGCTCCGCCTCGGCGCGCGCCAGGCGGGCATAGTTACCATCCACCATCGCCTTTTGCATGGCCATGGAGCGGTCTTTTTGAACGGTGGGCTTAGCGGCAGTGGGGGTTGGCGCGGTCATTGTTCACTCCACAGTTTGATGGAATCGGCGAAGGTGCCGGCTTGTTCGCGAATGGGCTGCATCTGGCCGGAGTTTTCGGCGTACTTGAAGGCGATGTAAGGAACGCCATGGGCTTTCAGCACGTCTTGCAGCAACGGCCGGTCAAGGAGCGCCGGGTCGCAGAAGCTCGGCGAGGTGAAGATGACGCCCTCGCCGCCGTTCTTCTTGACCAGATCGACGAGATAAATGCCCTTGTCCTCCTCGCGGTCGACGTATTTCGCCGACACGTTTTCCGAATGATGGAGGAAGGCCTGCGACAGGTTTTCCAAAGGATCGCCATCCAGCGGCACATCCTCGGTCAGCCAGCGCGTCACCATCATGAAGTCGTCGCCAACGATGTAGCAGCCAGCAAGCTCGATGGATTTGATCAGGTTCAAGGGCGGCTGTTCGCAGAACATACCCTGAATGACGATGCGGCAGTTGTCGCGCAGCGGCCGATCCTCCGTGCTGGCCGCTTCGATATAGTCTTTCAGCATCTGGCTGTGCTCTTCCACCGGCAACACCATGCCGGCGCGCAACAACAGATAGACCTCGGTGGTCGGCACCTTCCATGGCGCCTTGCGGCGCAACTCATAGAGATCCTTGATCAGCCGGCGGTTTTCGTTATAGACGGCAATGGATTTGCGCAGGTCCTCGTTGGTGATCTTGCGGCCGGAGATTTTCTCCAGATCTTCTTTCAGCTCATGGAGTTCTTGGGTGTAGTAGACGCCGCCGACATCATCCTGATAATTCTGCGGCACATCGAAGTAACGGGCATACTTGTCCGACATCATCAATTGCCACATACCCGACAGATTGCGGATGACGTCGCAGATGGAGGGAAACAGCATGCCGTCGGTGAAATCAAGCTTGCCGCTGACCGCCAGCTCGATGGTCGAGCGCGGGATGCGGCAGATGTAGCTTTGATAGTAAGCGTCGCCGTGAATGACTTCCAGCTGGTCGCCGCCGCCCAGGATGCCCAGCGGCAGCATGCCGGCGGCGTGGATGATCTCACGCGGCACGTAAATCGGCATGTAGCCGATGACATGGCGGCCGGGAGCGGCCTCTTTCCACGCCCGCGCTGCGGTGAAGTCCATATCCTCATAGAGCTTTTCGCAGCGATCAATGATCTCTTTGGTGGTTGTCATGGCTCAACAATTCTCCCACTTGGGCGCGCGCTTTTCCAGGAAGGCGGTCAATCCTTCCACGGCGTCACGAGTCGCCATTACGTCATCAAGATAAAGGCGTTCGATCTCGTTCAGGGTTTTCTTGATGGTCTGCACCAGATCAAAGCGCGCGGCGCGTACAGCCAGCCGCAGCGACGAAGCGCTTTTTTGCGCCAGATGTTTGTCAAAATAGCTCAGGGCCGCGGCGCGCGGATCATCAGCGATCTCATGAACCAAGCCGATGGCCTTGGCTTCCTCGGCGCTCAGCGAGCGGCCGGTGATGAGCATGTCCTCGGCCGCGGCGCGGCCAATGAGGTGCGGCAGGATGGAGGTTGCCGCCGGCGCGATGACGCCGAGCTTGATCTCCGGCTGGCCGAGCTTGGCGTCGGGCGCGCAAAACAGGAAGTTGCCGGCCAGCGCCACTTCCAAGCCGCCGCCCAGACATTGGCCGCGGATGGCGACCAGGATCGGCACGTAAGCTTCCATCATGTTGATCAACAGGCCATGCAGGCTCTTTAGCATGGCGGCGCACTGATCGGGCAGGTGTTCCTCGACGCTGGCGCCGAAGCTGAAATTCGGCCCTTCGGCATCCAAGAGGATGGCCTTCAGGTTCTTCCTGCCGCGATGCTCGACAACGGCCGCGTTGAGCGCGGCGATCATTTCGGCGTCAACGACATTGGCCTTGGGCCGCGCCAAGGTGAGCAACAGCAGTTCGCCGCCGCGCTCCAGGGATATGTTCAGAGGCCCGCTCATTCCGCCGCCTTTGCCTTTGGCAATAGCCGTTCGATCAATTCCGGGGTGAATTGTTCGCCCGCCGCGATCGCGCGGCGCAGGGCGATGAAGTCGATCTCACGATCATCCTTCGGCCCCTCGTTGAAGGCGCGAAAACCCGCGTTGGCTTCGGTCACCATGTTGTTGGCGAGCCAGGCGCGGGAATCTTCCTTGTTGGCGTTCCAGGCATCGATCTTGGGCTTGCGCAGTTCCTCGAAGGTCTTGGTCAGGCAATCGGGGAAGGTGGTGACCAATTTAGCGCACAGCTCATCGACCTTCTGGTCAAGCAGCGACAGGTCGACCTTGCCCTTGGCCATCATTTCCTTGCCCTTCTTCAGGGCCTCGCCGGTTTTCGGCTCACCCAATATGATGCGGCCGTATTGATCCAGATAGCGTTCGGTTTCGACGGTGGGATTGGCGACGAATTCGCCATCCACTTTCAACGCCGGCACGATGTCGGTGAGCATGCCGACGCGGTAAGCCTTGTGCGCGCTCCACGGTTCGCACAGCGTGCCGGTGTTCATCGCCTGTTCGGCGCCGACCATCAACGGCAGAAAATCCGTGGCGCCGCCGATCGGCGCCGAACCGTGCTTGGGACCGGCCTGGCCGAAGCGGGCCAAGTCTTGCGCGATGGTGAAATCGCAGGCCATGCCGATCTCTTGCCCGCCGCCGATGCGCATGCCGTTGGCGCGGCAGATCACCGGCTTGTCGCAGCCCAGGATGGACGACACCATGTCGTTGAAAAGCCGCATGTATTGCCGATATTCCTGCGGCCGGCCGGCGTAGTATTCAGCGTATTCCTTGGTGTTGCCGCCGGTGCAGAACGCCTTGTCGCCGATGCCGGTGAACACCACCGCCACCACGTCGCGGGCGTTGGAGGCGGCGCGAAAGCCGAGGATCACGCCCTTGACCATCTCGGTGGTGTAGGAATTGTACTGCGATGGGTTATCGAGCGTGATCCACACATTATAAAGACCGTCGATGACGCTGCCGTCGGCCCGCTTGGCGGGGCGCTTTTCATAACGCACGCCGGGGGCGGCAAAATCCGCCGTCAGATTGTGGTCGACCAAGGATACGTCGCTGCGATGGCTCATGTTGCTTTATCCTTTTCACGCAGGGATGAGAATGGGCCGCCGGCGTTGATGTCCGTCATGCACGGCGGCGAATACCGATTGAATGTCGTCGAGCGGAAAATGCTCGATGAAGGGCTTGAGTTGAATCTTGCCGTCATAGACCAGCTCCAGCACATTCGGGTAAAGCGCCGGCGCGCAGCCCCAGTTGCCGATGGCGCGGGCGCTGAAGGCCATCAGGTTCGACAGCCGGAACGGGGCCTCATTGGGCGTGAAACCCACCACGCACAAGGTGGCGCCGTGGGTTAAGAGGCCAAACGCCGTCTGCTGGCCGGGCGTGGCGCCGGAGCATTCGAAAATCGCCCATTCGGTGGACCGCAGGCCCTTGTCCTTGGCAAAGCCGGCAACCGCTTTCTTCAAATCCTTGCCGGAGATGGCGCGGGCGTTGAAGGTGGCGCTGGCGCCATAGTCGGCGATGGTTTTGAGCTTCTCGTCGTCAATATCGACGGCGATCACCGTGGCCCCCATGGCGGCGGCGATCTGCACGGCATAGCCGCCGACCCCGCCAATACCGATGACGATGGCCAGATCGCCGGGACGGATATTGGCGTTCGCCACCGCCTGATAGGGGGTGGTGACCGCATCCGCCACCACCGAGACGTCAGCCAGCTCCAGGCCGGCCTTTTTCAGGCGGGCTTCGTCGACGACGCAAAAGCCGTTGGCCGGCACGGTGATATGGCTGGCAAAGCCGCCCTGGATATCATTGCCGGGCATCTGCTGCTGGCGGCAGATCTGGGTCAGGCCGCGCTGGCAGAGGTCGCACGCGCCGCAGGGAATGACCGCATAGACCAGCACTGGCTGATTAAGCGCGCCTTCCGCCCCCGCCCCGGCGGCAACCACCCGACCGCTGATCTCATGGCCCAAGGCCAGGGGAAAGGGGTGCTTGGGCTTTACGCCGTCATAATAGTAGCCGAGATCGGTATGGCAGACGCCGCAGCCGGCCACCTCCACCACCACCTGGCCCGGCGGCGGCGAAAAGGGCGAGAATTCAGCCCGTTGCAGGGGCTCGCCGACGCCGGTCATTTCCCATCTATATGCAGTATTATTCATGCCAGAAGCTCCGCTCTTTGATGGATATTTTTCTCTTACGCAGGTGTAAATTCCATGACCTGGGTCAAGTTTTTGCAGCCCGCCGTGTATTATATTTCATCAAATACATAGCCAGTGGAGCATGAGGGTAATGCCAGCCAAATCACAGCAGGGAGCCCAATCCGTTTCCGTCGCGCTGGTGGGCAGCGGCGGCGCCGGCGTGATGACGGCGGGAACCATTCTTCTCGATGCCGCGGCCAAGGCCGGCTGGTACGGCCTGATGACCCGTTCGGTGGGGCCGCAGATCCGGGGCGGCGAATCGGCGGCGCTGCTTCGGCTGTCGACCACGCCGGTGGAATGCCATGGCGACAGCTTCGACGTGCTGATTGCCGTCGATTGGCAGAATTTTACTCGTTTCGCCAAGGAGGTGCCGCTGTCGGCGCACAGCGTGGTGCTGGCCGATCCTGCGGCCGGCGCGCCACCCGCCACGGTGGTCGATATCGGCCTTCAGATCATCGACGTGCCGATGCAGGAGATCTTAAAAAAGGTCGCCGGTGGCCGTCCCAATATGCTGGCGCTGGGCCTCGCTGCGGCGGTTTTGGGGGTTCCTGACGATATCGTCACCAAGGTGGTGGAGCGCCGCCTGGGCAAGAAGGGCGGCGAGGCCTTGGAGAGCAGCCTGCAGTCGGTCCAGGCCGGCCGCGCCGCGGCGCCGGCGCTCGACGGCCGCTTCACCCTGGCCCCGGCCGCCGACGCCACGGCGACGCGCTGGCTGATGAGCGGCAATCAGGCCGCGGGCCTGGGCGCGTTGCGTGGCGGGGTGCGCTTCGTCGCCGCCTATCCCATTACCCCCGCCACCGAAGTGTTGGAATGGATGGCGCCGCGCCTGACCAAGCTCGGCGGCGCGCTGGTGCAGGCGGAGGATGAGCTTGCGTCCATCAATATGATCATCGGCGCGTCGTTTGGCGGCGTGCCGTCGCTGACCGCCACCTCCGGCCCCGGTTATTCGCTGATGGCCGAGTCGATCGGCTTGGCGGTGGCCGCCGAAGTGCCGATCGTGGTGGTCAACGTTATGCGCGGCGGACCGTCCACCGGCATCGCCACCAAGTCCGAACAGGCCGATCTTAACATCGCCGTCTATGGGCTCCATGGCGACGCGCCCCACGTGGTGGTGGCGCCCACCTCCATCGGCGATTGCGCCGTCACCAGCCAATGGGCGGTGCATCTGGCGGAAAAATTGCAAACCCCGGCCATCGTGCTGTCCGATCAGTTTTTGGGCCAAGCGCAGGCGGTGCTGTCGCCGCCGGTGGATACTGGCGAAGGCCCCGATCGCTTGATCAACGCCGCGCCGCAAGCGCCGGCCGCGCGTTATGAGGTGACGGAAAGCGGCGTCTCGCCGATGACCATCCCCGGCGTCGCCGGCGGTCAGTACATCAGCGAGAGCTTGACTCATAATATCCGCGGCCGGCCGTCGACGCTGGCCGACGATCATCTGGCGCAGATCGAGAAGCGTCAGCGCAAGCTGTCGACCTTCGACTACGGCGAGCGCTGGGCCGATATCGACGGCGACGGGCCCATAGCGATCATCAGCTGGGGTTCCTGCTGCGCGCCGATCCGCGAGGCGATCTCCCGATTGAATGGCGGCGGCAAGGATTTGCGGCTTATTTCCTTGCGGCTGATATCTCCAGTGCAACCGGAACGCATGGCGGAAGCGCTCAATGGCGTTAAGCGGGCGCTGATTATCGAGCAGTCTCATTCTGGGCAGCTTTATCGCTATTTGCGCGCCTATTACGATCTGCCCAAGGATACCCAGTGTTATCATCGACCCGGTCCGCTGGCGTTCACGCCGGGCGAGATTCGCGACCAGATTGCGAGGATGCAATGAACGTGGAATCGACAGCCGCTCTTAAAGCCTGCATGCCGGCCGATTACAAATCGGACGTCAAGCCGGTATGGTGCCCCGGCTGCGGCGATTATTCGGTGCTCCTGGCGATGCAGAAGGCATTCGCCGAGTTGGGCACGCCGCCAGAGAAAATCGCGCTCATTACTGGCATCGGCTGTTCGTCGCGCATCGCCAGCTACACCACTTGTTACGGCTTTCACGGCGTGCATGGCCGGGCGCTGGCGCTCGGCACCGGCGTGAAAGTGGCGCGTCCCGATTTGACGGTAGTGGTGGCCGGCGGCGATGGCGATGGTTTTTCCATCGGCGGCAATCATTTTCTGCACGCCTGCCGGCGTAATCCCGATCTGACCTATATCGTGATGGACAATCAGGTCTACGGCATGACCAAAGGCCAGCCGTCGCCTACCACCGATCCCGAATGGCAGAGCGCGCTCGCCCCCGGCGGCACCGGCATTCGTCCCTTTCATCCCCTCGTGATCGCGCTGGCGTCGGGCGCCAACTTCGTCGCCCGCTGTTTTTCCGGCGATCCCAATGGCACGGCGCAAACGCTGGTGGAAGCCATCCGCCATCCCGGCTTCTCCTTCGTGCAAATCTTGAGCCCGTGCGTCACCTTCCGTCCAGAGCAGAAGGAGTGGCGCAAGGTGGTGCATCCGGCGCCGGTGGAAGCTACCGACGATCCGGCCCGCGCCGCGCGGCGCATCATGAGTGATGACAATTTCAACATCGGCATTCTTTATCGCGGTTCGCGTCCGCCGTATCGGCCTAAGCAAAGCGAGACGAAAATCGCGGTTGCCGATCTGGAGCGGGAGTTCGCCACGTGAAAAAACCGTCGGAACAGCCCATTTCCACCGTCGCCGATCTGTTGCTGCACGCCTACACCATCGAGCGCGAGGCCAGCGATCGCTATCTTCTGCTGGGCGATCAAATGAGCGCTCACAACAATCCCGCCATCGCCGATCTGTTCTACCGACTGGCGACCATCGAGGGACGGCACGCCGATGAGATCAAATCGCGCATGCAAGGCATGACCATACCGGAACGAAAACCCTGGACTTTTCAATGGCTGACGCCGGAAAGCCCGGAAGCCGCCGACATTTCAGAGGCGCATTACCTGATGAAACCCTATCATGCCCTGAAATTGGCGCTGATGGGCGAGGAGCAGGCGCACCGCTTTTTCTCCGCCATCGCCGAGCATAGCCGCGATCCTGAGCTGCGCCGCTTGGCGGAAGAATTCGCCGGCGAGGAGCTCGGCCATATCGAGATGGTGAAAAAACTGTTGGCGGAACACCCGGAACCTGGGGCAGACTGGGACTATGACGCGGACCCGCCGGCGGTGGTGGATTAAAGCGTAGAGTGATCGAATGGAGTGGCGAGAAGCTGTAATTTCCCTGTTATCTTCAGCGAAAGCTGGGAGAGGTCGTCATTGCGAGCGTCAGCGAAGCAATCCATTTTTTGTCACATATCGTTTTGTGGATTGCTTCGTCACTCCGTTCCTCGCAATGACGATTATATACCACAAAAATTTTTCAGGAGCAGGACATGAGCGTAACGTTAAAGCCCGGACTGACGACGACGCGGCGCATTGTTGTCGATAAGGATCGCACCATCAGTTTTATGGGCGACGAAGGTCGCGTCTACGCCACGCCGGAATTGGTGCGCGACATTGAAATCACCTGCCGGGATTTCCTGCTTGGACATATCGAGCCCGGCAAGGATTCGGTGGGCACCCGGGTCGCCATCGACCATCTGGCGGCCACGCCCCTTGGCATGGCGGCCGATATCACGGTGACCATTGCCGCCGTCGACGGGCCGAAGGTTACTTTCGAGGTCAGCGCCCGCGATCCATTGGACGCCATCTGCAAGGGTAGCCACGAGCGCTTTGTCGTTGATGTGGAAAAAACCCAAAAGAGACTGAAAGCAAAACTGGAAAAAGCCGCTGCATTATGAAGAGCCCAACCGCAACGCCGCGCCAAGTCGAGAAGAAGCCGACCTACTGTTATCAGTGCGTCGCCGGTCCCGATTTGCTGACGGTGTCCGTCAGCGACGGCGTTGCGGTGGCGTGCGAACCGAACTTCAGCGCCGCCGAGGTGCATCCCGGCGGCGGCAAATGCTGCGTCAAAGCCTATGGCCTGGTGCAAAAAACCTATAATCCCCACCGTATCACGACGCCGATGAAGCGCACCAATCCGAAAAAGGGGCGCGATCAGGATCCGGGCTTCGTCGCCATCTCGTGGGATGAAGCGCTCGATACCATCGCCGACAAGCTGCGCGAGATCCGGCAAAAGGGATTGCTCGACGAGTCAGGCTATGCCCGCGTCGCCGCCACCTTCGGCGGCGGCGGCACGCCGACCTATTATATGGGCACCTTCCCGGCGTTCTTGAGCGCCTGGGGCGCGGTGGACCTCGGTTATGGCAGCGGTCAGGGCGTCAAGTGCTATCACTCCGAACATCTCTATGGCGAATTCTGGCACCGCGCATTCACCGTCGGCTCCGATACGCCGCGCTGCGATTACGTCATATCCTGCGGCGCCAATCTGGAGGCCTCCGCCGGCGTGGTCGGCGTGTGGCGTCATTCGAACGCCCGCATACGCGGCATGAAGCGGGTACAGGTCGAACCCCATCTCTCCGTCACCGGCGGCTGTTCGGCAAGCTGGGTGCCCATTCGGCCCAAGACCGACGCGGCGTTTTTGTACGCCATCATGCATGTGCTGTGCTTCGAGCATCCGCTCGACGCGCTTGACGTGCCGTTCTTGCGCGATCGCACCGCAGCACCCTATCTCGTCGCCCCTAACGGCTACTACATGCGCGATCCTTCAAGCCGCAAGCCGTTGGTGTGGGATATGAAGACCAAGCGCGCCCTGCCATTCGATTCGCCTGATATCGAGCCGGCGCTGCAAGGTCTGTTTCGGGTCAGCGGCGTCGAGGTTGGCGCGGATAACGAAACCTGGCAGCACACCGAGATCGAGGTGCGCTCCGCCTTTGAGGCCATGCGCGATCACCTGGCCGGCGCCACGCCGGCGTGGGCCTCGGAAATTTGCGATGTGCCGGAGGATACCATCCGCACCGTCGCCAATGAGTATCTCGCGCACGCCAGAGTGGGCGAGACCATCGACATCGAGGGCGTCACCTTGCCCTATCGACCGGTGGCCGTGGTGCTCGGCAAATCGGTGACCAACGGTTGGGGCGGCTATGAATGCTGCTGGGCGCGCACCATGCTCGCCTGTCTCGTCGGCGCGCTGGAAGTGCCGGGTGGCACGCTCGGCACCACAGTCAGGCTCAATCGCCCAGCCACCTCGCGTTTTGCCAGCGTGCTGCCGGATGCCGACGGCTTCATGACCCAGCCCCTCAATCCCACCGACCGCGAACGCTGGAAGATCAAGCCCAAGAGCCGCAACGCCTATAACACCCTGGTGCCGCTGGTGGGCGATTCGCCGTGGAGCCCGGCCTTGGGCCCGACGTATCTGTCGTGGCTGTTTCAGGACAAGCCGCCGGAAAACTGGCCGCGCCCGACGCTGCCTGATCTATGGTTCATTTACCGCACCAACCCGGCGATTTCCAACTGGGATGCGCCTGCCATCGCCGATCGCATGGCGAAATTTCCCTTCATCGTCGCCCTTACTTATACCCGCGATGAATCCAATCACATGGCGGACATTCTGCTGCCCGAGGCGACCGATCTCGAAAGCACGCAGCTCATTCGCATGGGCGGCACCAAATTCATCGAGCAGTTCTGGAATTACGAGGGCTTCGGTCTGCGCCAGAAAATGGTCGAGCCGCAGGGCGAGGCCAAGGATTTCACCGACATCGCCACCGAGCTTGCCCGCCGCACCGGCTTGTTGGAAAACTACAACCGCGCCATCAACAAGGGCGCGGCCTGCACCAAGCTGTCCGGCGACAATTATGATTTCTCCTTGGATGAAAAAACGCCCCATACGCCGGAGGAAATCTGGGACGCGGTGTGCCGCGCTGCCAGCGCCGAACTGACCGACGGCAAGGAAACCGACGGCCTCGATTGGTTTCAGAAGAACGGATATAAGTTCAAGCCCTTCCCGCTCCTCAACTGGTACCTCTATCCGCGCATGGTGGAGCAGGGCTTGCGTTTCGAAATGCCATTCCAGGAACGGCTCTATCGCGTCGGCCAGGAGCTCGCCAACCGGCTCCATGAGCACGGCATCGAGTGGTGGGATACGCAGCTGAAGGAATACCAGGCGCTGCCGGCATGGAAGGATTTTCCCGGCATCTGGCAGGAAGCCGCGATCGCCGAAGGCGGCTCCATCGACGATTATCCGTTCTGGCTCCTTACCGCGCGCTCGATGCAGTATTCCTGGGGCGCCAACGCCGGCATTCAGTTGATGCGGGAAGTGGCTGGCAACATCGGCGGCCATGCCGGCGTCATCATTAACACCGAGACGGCGCGCAAGCTTGGCATTGAAGATGGCGATCTGGTGGAGATCCGCTCTTCTTTACGCGCTACCAAGGGGCATGCCGTGCTGCGCCAGGGCATCCGGCCCGACACACTGTTGACGCTCGGCCAATTCGACCACTGGGCGATGCCGGTGGCGAAGGATTTCCAGATGCCGAGCCTGAACACCGTGGCGCCGATGACCATGGCGCTGATGGACGCCACCGGATCGGGCTCTGATCTGGTGCGGGTCGGACTTCGCAAGCTTGATGGAGGCCGGTCATGACGCGCTATGTCATGGTCGCCGATTTGCGCCGCTGCGTCGGTTGTCAGACCTGCACCGCGGCCTGTCGCCATATCAACGGTACGCCGCCCGGCGTGCAGTGGCGGCGGGTGCTGGACATGGAAATCGGTGTCTATCCCGATGTCCATCGCGCCTTCGTGCCGGTGGGCTGCCAGCATTGCAGCGATCCGCCGTGCCTGGACGTGTGTCCTTCGACGGCGACGCGCAAGCGCGATGACGGCATCGTCACCATCGATTATGACATCTGCATCGGTTGCAGCTATTGCGCCGTCGCTTGCCCCTATGACGCGCGTTACAAAGTCAGCCGCGCCGAATTCGCCTATGGCGGCGAGGGCATGGCCAATGAGCAAGCGGTATTTGATCCGCGCCGCATCAACGTGGCGACCAAATGCACGTTCTGCGTTGATCGCATCGATGCCGGCACTGCCAAAGGGCTGACGCCGGGGGTCGACCCGGAAGCGACGCCGGCGTGCGTCAATTCCTGCATCGCCCAGGCGCTGCATTTCGGTGACATCGACGATCCTGATAGTAACGTATCGAAACTTGTGCGCGACAATGAGCATTTTCGCATGCACGAGGAGCTTGGCACCAATCCCGGCTTCTATTACCTGTGGGATGCGGCGGGCGAGGAAGAGAAGTAGGCCATGCGCGGTATAACGCCCTATCGACAGAATTATTGGGACTGGCGCGCCGCCGGCAACTTCATGTATGGCGGCACAGGCTCGGGCTTGATCGTAAGCAGCCTTCTGGCGCTGGCCTATGGCGAGCCGACGCTGTTGCATGTTCTGATCGGCCTTGTCTTTATGGGAACTGGGCTTGGCCTGGTGTGGCTGGAAATCGGCCGGCCGTTTCGCGCGCTGAATGTCTTTCTCCATCCTCAACGCTCATGGATGACCCGCGAAGGCTTCGTGGCGACGGTGGCCTTCGGCGTCGGCGCGGCCGCCATGTGGTTTGGCCATGCGCTGCTCATCGCCGGCACGGCGGCGCTGGCCTTGCTGTTCCTTTATTGTCAGGCGCACATCTTGCAGGCGTCCAAGGGCATTCCGGCGTGGCGCGAACCAACGCTCGCGCCGCTCATCATCGCTACGGGTTTAACCGAGGGCGTTGCCGCCTCACTGGCGCTGGTCTCCGCCGCGTTCACCATGACCATGGTGGCGCTGGTGGTGCTGCTGACGCTGCGGGCATGGAGCTGGCGGCGCTATCGGCTGGCCAGCGAGACGGGAATGCCGACGGCGGCGGCGCGGGTGCTGGCGGCGTTCAGCATGCCGTTTCTTCTCCTCGGGCACGTGCTGCCGCTGGCGTTGCTGATTGCCGACATGGCGCTCGGCAATCGCTATCCGGCCCTGACATATTTTGCGGCGGTGTTGGCGTTCGGCAGCGGCTGGACCTTTAAATTCATGGTCGTCCGCTACGCGGCGCAAACCCAGGGCTTCGCCATCATCCATCGTCCGGCGCGGGGACCGCGGGGCAGCGGCGGCGAAGGCGTCAAGCCCGGCTGGGGTTCCTGACCGCTACATTTGCTCTAAAAGCGTCAGCAACCCTTTTAAAGTTTCAAGCGGCGGCGGCGGACAGCCGGGGATATGGATATCCACCGGGATTATCTTAGATACGCCGCCTTCCACAACAGCGCTGCCGGCAAAACAGCCGCCGTCGATGGCGCAGTCGCCCACCGCCACCACCCACTTAGGATTGGGCGTGGCGTTGTAGGTCCGCTCCAACGCTTGCCGCATGTTGTTCGTTACCGGCCCGGTGACCAAGAGCACGTCGGCATGGCGGGGCGAGGCGACGAAGCGCAGACCGAACCGTTCCACATCGTAATAGGCGTTGTTAAGCGCGTGGATTTCCAGCTCGCAGGCATTGCAGGAGCCGGCGTCAACCTCGCGAATGGATAAGCTTCGCCCCAAGCGCCGCCGCGCCGCCGCTTGCAGCCGCGCGGCCAGCGCCGCCAGCTCGGCGTCCTCGGGCGCAGGCGGCGCTTCCGTGAGCGGCGGACGGGTCAGACCTTGCAGCAGAAATTTGAGCATCGCGTTGGTCCCTAAAGATCGTGCCCGGCGTAGGAACAGTTGAACGACTTGTTGCACAACGGAAAGTCGGCGACGATGTTGCCTTCGATCACCGCTTCCAAGAGCGGCCACTGAAACCACGATGGATCGCGCAAATGACAGCGCGCGATGCGGCCATCATCGCCGAGCCGCAGCCAGATCAGCACATCGCCGCGAAAGCCTTCGACCAAACTCATGCCTTCGCCGGCGCATCGCGGCAATGTCGTTATCACTGGTCCCGCCGGCAGCCGCGCCATCATCTGTTCGATCAGGGAAAGACTTTGCTCAACCTCGCGGATGCGAATCCACACTCGGGCGTTGACGTCGCCGTCCGACAACGATGGCACGTCAAACTCAAGTTCGTCATAGGGCGGATAAGCGATGTTGCGGCGGACGTCGAAGGCGCGTCCCGAGGCGCGGCCGACATAACCGCCGGCGCCGTATTGGCGCGCCAACGCCGGCTTTAAAATGCCGGTGGTGACGGTGCGGTCCTGCAGCGAGGCGGTGTTATCGTAAAGCTTAACCAGCGCCGGAAAATAGCTGCGAATATCCTTAACGAGCGCCTCCAGCAAGGCAAGGCCCGCGCCGTCGATATCTTTGACAACGCCGCCGGGGCGAATGCAATCGCGCATCAGGCGATGGCCGAAACAGCCGTCCGCCGCGCGCAACACCCGCTCGCGCAAAATGCCGCAGTGGGCGTGCATCATGGCAAACGAGGCGTCGTTGCAGATGGCGCCAATATCGCCCAAATGATTGGCGAGACGCTCCAGCTCCGCCATCAAGCCACGAATGTAGAGAGCGCGGGGCGGCGGTTCCAGTTCCAGCGCCGCCTCGACGGCGCGGGCGAACGCCAGCGCATAAGCCACCGTGCTGTCGCCCGAGACGCGCTCGGCAAGCTTCGCGCCCTGCTCCAACATCGCGCCGCGCATTAATTTTTCAATGCCGCGATGCACGTAGCCCAGCCGTTCTTCCAGCCGCACCACGGTCTCGCCATTGGCGGTGAAGCGAAAATGCCCAGGCTCGATGATGCCGGCATGCACCGGGCCCACCGCGATCTGATGCAGGCTGTCGCCTTCGGCAGTAAGAAACGGATATGGCGCGCCGGCGCCGTGATCGATCCATGGCCGGGGATCGGGGCAATCCACCGGCTCCAGGCCGTGAATGTCGCGCAGCGCGCGCTCCAAGCGAATGGCCGGCGGGTGCAGGCGGCCGACGGACGGGAAGCGGCCTTCAGGGCATTCCAAGCTCAAAACGGCGGCCGCGCCGCTCTCTTCGTCCAGGAGCGCCATATGAACAACGCCGGCGTCTCCCCACAGGCCGGAGAGTGTCAAGCGACCGTCGGCGGCCTCGGCGGCGGCAAGCTGCCATTGCCGGGCGCTAACCATGGCGCGCGGCCAGGGCCGATGGCCGGCGATCAGGCGGCCTTCGCGGATAATGTCGTGCAATGCCGGCATGGAGCAAAACTCTCCCTTATCCCAACAGCCGCGCGATGTGCTGGAACCATGTCACCAGCGCCGGCGGCAGGTAGACGCCGGCCGCCAGCACCAGGCTTAAATGACAGAACATCGGCAGATAGGAGGCTTCGACCGGCGCAGTGCTGCCGGTGGGCGCGCCGAAGGCCAGCCCATGCACACGCAGCATCAGCGCGCCGAACGCCACCAGCAATCCCATCACCAGCACCAAGGCGAGGAGCGGCTCGCGGGCGAAGGTGGAGCTGACCACCAGAAACTCGCTCATGAAAATGCCCAACGGCGGCATGCCGGCGATGGCGACGACGCCCAGAACCAAGCCCCAGCCCAGCACCGGGTGGGTTTCGGTCAGGCCGCGAATGTCGGAAATCTTCTGCGTGCCCTTGACCTGGGAGATGTGGCCGACGGCGAAAAAGATCGCCGATTTGGTCAGGCTGTGCATGGTCATGTGCAACAGCCCGGCGAAGTTGGCGAGCGGGCCGCCCATGCCGAAGGCGAAGGTGATGATGCCCATGTGCTCGATGGAGGAATAGGCGAACAGACGCTTGATGTCGCGCCGGCGATAGAGCATGAAGCCGGCGAACACCAGCGAGGTCAACCCCATCAGCGCCATCAAGGGTCCGGGCGTGATGGCCTCGGCGTTGGCGGCGAGCAGCATTTTAAAGCGCAGTACGGCATAAAGCGCCACATTGAGAAGCAGCCCCGACAGCACCGCCGAAATCGGCGTCGGGCCTTCGGCGTGGGCGTCCGGCAGCCAGGCATGCAAGGGCGCCAGGCCCACCTTGGTGCCATAGCCAAGGAGAAGGAAAATAAAGGCGACGTTGAGGAGCGCCGGATCAAAGGCGGCCACCTGGTCGATCAGGATCGTCCACACCATGCCGTAAAGCCCTTCGCCCACCACCGGCCGCGCCGCCATGTAGACGAGAATGGTGCCAAACAGCGCCAGCGCGATGCCGACGCTGCCGAGGATGAAATATTTCCACGCTGCTTCCAGCGCCTCATGGGTGCGATAGATGCCGACCATGAGCACGGTGGTGAGCGTCGCTAGCTCGATGGCGACCCACATCAGACCAATGTTGTTGGCCAGAAGCGCCAGATTCATGCCGAACATCATCACCTGATACATGGCGTGATAGAAACGCAGGTAGGTGGGCGTCAGCCGTCCGGTTTCCAGTTCGTGCGCGATATAGGAGGCGCTGAACACGCTGGTGGTGAAGCCGACAAAGGTATTCAAGACGATAAAGACGATATTGAGATCATCGACCAGGAAATAGCTGTTTGCGTCGGGCTTCTCCACAAACAGCGACAGCGCGGCGATGAGCGTCGAAAAGCTTGCCAACACGTTGAGGCGGGCGGACAGCCGATAGCCCGGCAACAGCGCCAACAGCGCCGCGGCGGCCGCAGGGATCAATAGCACCAAGGCAACGGCATTGATGGGCAGCGCCATCATCGCTTCTCTCCCCGAAAGCGGTCCAGCGTCTGCACATCCACGGTGTCGAATCGCTCGCGAATGCGGAACAGGAAGATGCCGATGACGATGAAGGCGATGAGCACCGAGAAGGCGACGCTGATTTCCACCACCAGCGGCATGCCTTTGGCGCCGGCGGCGGCGAGGATAAGGCCGTTTTCCAGCGACATGAAGCCGACTACTTGGCTGACCGCGTTGCGCCGCGTCACCATCATCAGCAGGCCCAACAGCAACACCGAGAGCGCGAACGCCAGGTCTTCGCGCGCCAAGGGATCGGCCTCGGCGGTGGCGCGCAGCATCACCACCAGGGACAACGCCACCAGCCCCATGCCGGCCAGCATCGTGGGGACGACGCCGACCACGGTTTCAATCTCTCGGTGAATGCCGAGTCGGGCGATGATGCGATGCAGCGAGAGAGGAATGATGATCGCCTTGAAGATCAGTGCGATCAGAGCCGTCACATAAAGATGCGGCGCGTCTTGAATATACGCCTGCCACGCCACCGATAGCGACAGCACCACGGCGTGAAAGGCAAAGACGTTGAGAAGCGCGTAAAGCCGGTCCTGGTAGAGCATCATGAAGCTCACCAGCACCAGGCTGCCGGCAAGAAGATGTGCGATGTCGAATACCAGACCTTCCATGATCAAAGGCTCCGCGACACGAACAACAGCAGGGTTCCCAAGAGACCGAGCATCAACCCGGCGCCGAGAAAATCGGGCACGCGGAAGACCCGCATCTTGGCGATGGAAGTTTCAAATACCGCCAGCATAAAGCCGCCGACGAACAGCTTGCCCACGTAAGCCGCGCCGCCCAGGATATGCGTTGCCCAGCCGGCCCCCACCGGCGCCAGACCCCACGGAACGAAGACGCAGCCGATGAGCGATAGATAGAGGAGAAGCTTCAGTGACGCCGCCAGTTCGATGACCGCCAGATGGCGGCCGGAATATTCCAGCACCATTGCTTCATGCACCATGGTCAGTTCCAGGTGCGTCGCCGGATTGTCCACCGGTATGCGCGCGTTCTCGGCGATCGCCACCATCAGGAGCGCAAACAGCGCCATGCCCAGCGACACGCGCAAGCCCACCGCCGGCGTTTGCATGAACGCCGCCACCGTGGAGAGCTGGGTGGAGCCGGCGATCAGCGCCAGAATAAATACGATCATGATCATCGCCGGCTCGGCGAGCGTCGCGATCATCACCTCACGGCTGGAGCCGATGCCGCCAAAGCTGGTGCCCACATCCATGCCGGCGAGCGCCAGGAAAAAGCGCGCGCTGCCCAAAAGCGCGATGATGGCGATAAGGTCCGCCGACCAACTGAATAGCAAGCCGGTGGCGAAGGTCGGCACCAGCGCCGCGGCGACCCAGGTGGCGGCGAAGATCATGTAAGGCGTGGCGCGAAACAGCCAGGAAGCATTCTCCGCCACCACCGCCTCCTTGCGCAACAGGCGCAACAGATCGCGGTAAGGCTGCAAGAGCGGCGGTCCCTGCCGACGCAACAGGCGCGCCTTCACCTTGCGGACAAAGCCGGTCAACAGCGGCGATAACAGCAGCACCACCAGCATCTGCGCGCCTTGGATCAACAGATCGGGGAGCAATGCGGACATCATGACCATAGCGCCAACACCACCAACAGCGACACCAGCGAGAAAAAGACCAGACCGAGATAGCGGCGGATGGTCAGGAACTGCAGGCGATTGAGATGCCCGGCCAGAAACAACACCAAGTTCGCGAGCGGTGCGTAAAGCGTATCCCAGATCACGTCGCGCAGGCTGACTTGCAGGCGCGCCGGACTGGTGTCGCCCGGAGGCGGCATCTCCACCTCCTCGCGGGCGCGAAACATCATTGTGCCAAAGACGCGCCGGAGCGGCTGACCGAAGCTGCCCGCCGTATATTGCAGCGCCGGGCTGGCGTCGGGGAACCCGCAGTCCCAGGCCGGGGCGCGGCGGACGGCGCGGGACGCCAAGCGGTGAATGACGGCAACCGCCAAGAGTGATGAGAAAGTAATGAAGATGAACACCAGAATGCCGTTATAGGAACTGCGGCTTTCGGCGATGGGGACGATGGACAGCCACGGCACCGACGCCTGCGCCGGCATGCGCGCGCCGACCATGTACTGCGTCACCGGCGCTAGCCCATCGATGACGAAGCCCGGCAGAATGCCCGCCAGCAAACACAGAAGCGCCAGGATGCCCATGGCCGCGCGCGACCACAGGTCGACATCCCGCGCCTCGGCGGCAATGGCGGTGCGCGGCCGGCCGAGAAACGTGATGCCGTAGAGACGAACGAAGCAGGCGGCGGCCAAGGTCGCCGCCAATGCCAGTAGCCCTCCGATCGCCGGCACCGCGATCTTCAATCCCCATTGCGGCAAGCCGAGACTTAAGAGGATTGCCTGCAACGTCAACCATTCCGACACAAAGCCATTGAACGGCGGCAAAGCGGAAATCGCCACGCAGCCGACCAGTACGAACAGCGCGGTCATCGGCATGCGGTGAATGAGACCGCCCAATTTTTCCATGTCGCGCTCGCCGGTTGCCGTCAGCACCGCGCCGGCGCCGAAGAACAACAGGCTTTTAAACAGCGTATGATTGAAAACATGAAACAAGGCGGCAGTCAGTGCCAACGCCGCCGCTCCGGCCATGTTATTGGCGGCAAACGCCAGCGCCAGCCCGAGGCCGACGAAGATGAAGCCGATGTTCTCGATGGTGCTGTAGGCAAGAATGCGCTTCAAGTCGTTTTGCATCAGGGCATAGAGCACGCCCAGGACGGCGGTAACGCCGCCGATGATGAGCACGACCACGCCCCACCACCACGCCGGCGTTCCCAGCAGATCGAAGGTGATGCGGATGAAGCCGTAAATCGCCACCTTGGTCATGACGCCGCTCATCAGCGCCGAGACATGGCTCGGCGCGGCGGGATGAGCCAGCGGCAGCCAGGCATGAAGCGGCGCCAAGCCGGCTTTCGAACCCGCGCCCAGCAAGACCAAGATCAACACCAGCGCCGCCAGCCACGGCGCATGGGTTGCCTCGCGCATGGCGGCGAAGGCATAGCCGCCCTCCGGCCCCGCCAACAAACCGAAGGCCAACAGGAGGGCCATGGTGCCGAAGCTTGCCATGACAATGTAGACGTAACCGGCGCGGGCGTTGTCATCGACGCGGTGGTGCGCCATCACCAGCACCCAGGAGGCCAGCGACATGAACTCCCACGACAACAAAAAGCAAAAGGCGTCATCCGCCATAGTCACCAGGTTCATGCCGGCGAGAAACGCCGGGAAGAACGGCAGCACGCGATGCGGCGTGTGCTCATGGCGGCCATAACCCAAACCGTAGAGGCTTGCCGCCGCCGCGCCCAGATTGATCACCAGCAGAAAAAATGCAGAGAGCGCATCAAGGCGAAACAGCGCCCCCAGCCACGGCAGGCCCAGCGGCAGCGTTATCGTCAGCGGCGTTGCGGCATCGCCAAAGAGACGTCCGGCGGCGATCGCCGCGGCAGCAATGGTGAGGAGCAATGTCGCGCCATAACATAGCCGCGTCGCGCCCGGCCATCTGTTCAGCGCCACGGCGAGCGGACCGGTGGCCAACAGCGCCGCGACGCAGAGCAGAAGAGCGTGGATGTCCGACATCGGGGCGCGCCTTGCTTGTTACGTCTCGGGTGCCGCGGCGTCGCCGGCGAGGGGCCTGCCGCTCATCTCGGTTTTTAACCGAACGCCGCGCCCGCCGCATTGACTGGCCGCGCCCTCGCCGATGAGTTCGATCCCCGCCGCCTCCAGCGCGGCGATCAGCTTCATCAGCGAATCCACATTGCCGCGAATCACCGATTCGCTGGCTTCCATGCGTTGAATGGTGGGCAATGACAGGCCGCAAAGCTCCGCCAGCCGGCGTTGGTCGATATTAAGGAGCGCTCGGGCAGCCCGCAGTTGCGCGGCCGTGATCATGGAGAAACAACTTACCTACGAAACATGAATTATCATGTTTTTAATGTAGACAAGAACGTATTAAAGTCAATAACTGATGTTTCATATATAATATATAAACGATTTTGCATCAAGGGGCGGATGGAATGGCTCGCGCCAGCGCCGCCGCCTGAGTGATGATTGCCTCTTGGTGGGGCTGCAATTCCTGGCCGCCCAGCCCTTCGTGCATGGGGGCGAAGGGGTCTTCAAGGCCGGTCTTTACGCCGGACAGCGCCTCGCACACGGCCAAGCCGAAATAGGGCACGGTGGGCGCGTTGTAGCCGCCTTCATGACACATCACCAGGCGTCCGCCGCACAGCTCATCCGCCGCCGCCAAGAGTTTCTCGGTCAGCGAGCGATAACCGCGGCTGTGCATCATCATGCGGCCCAAAGGATCGTAGGCACCGGCGTCAAAGCCCGAGGGTACGAAGATGAGCTCCGGTTTATAGGCGCGCAAGGCCGGGATCACCACCCGGTCGAAGGTCGCCTCGTACGCGCCAAAGCCGCTGCCCGGCGGCAGCGGGATATTGAGATTAAAGCCCTTGCCCGGACCTTCGCCCACCGCTTCCATGCCGCCGCTGTCGGGCGGAAAGCAGCGATCCTGGTGGATCGAGATGGTCAGCGCCCGGGGTTCGCGCCAGAACGCCGCCTCGGTGCCGTTGCCGTGGTGCACGTCCCAATCCACGTAGGCGATGCGCGTCAAGCCGCGAGCGTCCAGCGCGTGGCGGCCGGCGATGGCGGCGTTGGCGAAAATGCAAAAGCCCATGCCGAGATCGGGCAGCGCATGATGGCCCGGCGGCCGCACCAGGGCGTAGCCGTTGTCCACTTCATTGTCGACCACCGCATCGGTCAGCGCCAGCACGCCGCCCGCCGACAGACACGCGATGTCATAACTGCCCCGTCCCATGGGCGTGAACGGGCCGGCGTCGCCGCCGCTGTCGTTGAGGGCCTTGATCTTCGCCACATAGTCCGGCGTGTGCACGCGCAGGATGTCGGCGTCGGTCGCGGCGCGCGGCTCGATGGCGATCAAACGTTTACTTAAGCCCGTGACATCCAGCAGGTTCTTGAAGCGCCGCTTGGTGTCGGGATTCTCGGCGTGCTCGTAGGGCTCCACGGTCAATCCCGGCGGCATGATGCCGGCATAGGCGCCGGTGTTGTGCCACATGTAAAGCTCGTGCCAGACCAAACCGGTTTTGCGCGTCATGGCGGTTCTCACTCTTTACTGACATCCAACAGCCGCGGCGGGTATTTGATCACCCAAGCGGCGGCGCGCTCCAGTTGTGCGGCCAACTGCAACAAGGTGTCCTCACGCCCGAAGCCAGCGGCAAATTGTAGGCCGATGGGCAAATCCAAGCTGTCGCTCCACCCCATGGGCAGGCTGATGGCGGGCTGCCCGGTGACATTAAAGAGCCCGGTATAGGGCGTGGCTTCGAAAATTTGCCGGGTCCAATCAAGACCGCTCAACTCCGCGGCATCGGCGTTGTAGACGCCGTGCGGCACCGGCGGGCGCGGCAGCGTCGGCGACAGGAGCACATCGTAGCGGGCAAAAAAGCGTCCCATGGCGCGGGACACGATGTTGAAAATATCGAACGAGCGCAGGAAATTCACGGCATCCAGGGATTGGCCGAAGCGCACGCAGGCCAGCGTGGTGTGTTCCAGCATGTCATGGTTGACGGGCCGTCCGGTCAAGGCCGCCAGATCTTCTACCCAGTGGGCGATGTTGGCGCACCAGATGCGGGCGTTGGCCTCAATGAACGATTCCCACGAGACGCCAAGATCAAGCTCCATCTCCTCCACCTCGTGGCCGAGATCACGGCAGCGCGCGGCGGCGGCATCCAGCGCCTGCATCACCTCCGCCGTCGCCTGGGTGGCGGCGGCGGTTTTGCGCCAGACCGCGATACGTAAGCGGGCAGGATCGCGCGAGATGGCTCTCGCATAAGCCTCGGCGGGCCGGGGGATTTCATAAGGATCGCCGACTCCGGAGCCTTCCACCGCATCCAGAACGACTGCCATGTCGCGCACGCTGCGGCTGACCGCCAGCTCCGCGCCCAGACCGTTCAAGCCGTCGGCGCTATCGGGCCCGATGGGCACCCGGCCGCGGGTCGGCTTCAAGCCGATGATGCCGCACACCGCGGCGGGAATGCGGTTCGAGCCGCCGCCATCGTTGGCGTGCGCCACCGGCACCATGCCGGCGGCCACCGCCGCTGCCGAGCCGCCGGAAGATCCGCCCGCCGATACGCCGGCTTTCCATGGATTGTGCACCGGCCCATGGGCTAGGCTTTCGGTGCTTAAGTTAAAGCCCATTTCCGGCGATTTGGCGCGGCCCATGTTGACCAGCCCCGCCGCTTGGAAGCGGTTCGCCAGATCAGTTGCGCCCGGCGCGCGTAGGCCTTTCGCCAGTCGGCTCCCTGACTCCAGCGTCTGTCCGGCTTCATGGCACACCAGGTCCTTGAACACCATCGGCGCGCCATAAAGCGGTCCCCTGGGCAGCGATGCGACATAGCTCTTCGTGGCGCGGTCCTTATAGACTTCCACCATGGCCTGCACCGCGGGATCGAAGCGGGCGATGGCGTCAAGGGCGCACACGGCGGGCTCGTGCGCGGCGAGCTCGCCCCGCTTTACCAAGTCGGCCAACGCGACCGCGTCATGAGACAGATACTCGGACAGTTTCATCAACAAACTTTCAGGGTTGCGTCCGGTAGACGATGCTGCCGGCAAAAAACGTCGTCAGCACCTTGGCGTCGCCCACCGCGTCGATGGGGACATCGAACAGATTGCGATCGAGCACAATGAGATCAGCGGACTTGCCGACTTTCACGCTGCCGGTCTTGTGCTCGAGCTTTAGGGCGCGCGCGCCGTTCAAGGTATAAATACGGATCGCTTCCTCCAGCGTGATGGCCTGCTCCGGCCACAGCGCGCCGGGCGTTTTGCCATCCGGATCGCGACGGGTGACGAAGGCTTCGATGCCCGTCCATGGCGTGGGCGAGGTGACGGCGGACGGCCAGTCCGATCCGGCGGCCACCTCGGTACCGTCATCAAGAAACTGACGGATCGGCCAATAATGTTCACCGCGCGGCCGGCCCACGGCATTGATGACCGAGGTGATGATGGGCGAGGGATGCCAGATCACCGGCGACACATCGGCCACGGTGTTTAACGTCACAAAGCGTTTCATGTCGGCGTCATCGACATAACCGGCATGGGCGAGCTCGTGACGCAGACCGGAATTGCCGTTAGCCTCGCGCGCCGCCGCGATGGCGTTGAGCGCCACCCGCACCGAGCGATCGCCGGCGGTGTGAATCTTGACGGTAAAGCCGCGGCGGTCGAGCTCGATCAAATCGGCGCTCAATTGTTCCTGCGGCACATGCAGCACGCCGTCGCCCGCATGGCCGTGCGCGTCGGGCGTATAGGGCGCGAGCATGGCGGCGGTGCGCGACGCGGTGGGCACGCCATCCATGAAAATTTTCACGAAGTCGGTCAGCACATGAGGGGAAGCGTACTGTGTTCGCGCCGCTTCGAGCGCGGCGTAATCCAGCGCCACCTCGCGGTGCCCGTAGGGCGTGGAAATGGCCGCCGCCATGTACATCGATAACTCACCCGCCTTATCCAGGGTTTGGAGCGCCGCCATGGCCGGCGGCTTGGCGTTGGCGTCCTTCATGCCGGTGATGCCGAGCGCATTGGCAATGCTCACCACCTGGCGCGCGGCCGTCACATACTCCGCCGACGTGCGCTCCGGAATGACCGCTTCCAGAAGCGTCACCGCATCTTCCAAAAGGATGCCATTCGGCTCACCGGTTTTAGGGTCGCGCCCGATCTTGCCGTTGGCGGGATCAGGCGTTTGTTTGGTGATGCCGGCCAGCGCCAGGGCTTTTGAATTGGCCCAGCCGTTGTGACCGGAATCATCGGCGAAAAACACCGCCTTGTCGCCGGAGACGCTGTCCAGGAGCGAGCGCGGCGAGGCGATGTGGTGATTTTTGAAGAAATCGCTGTCCCATTGCCCGCCGGTGATCCAGGCGGACGTCGGATTGGCGGCTACGCAGTCGCGAAGCTTGGCGACGATCTCATCCGGCGCGGCGGAAAAAGGAAAGCTGCACTCGTAAAGCTCCTTGATGGCGCCGCTGAAGGGATGGGAGTGGGCGTCGTTGATGCCGGGCATCGCCATGCGACCGTTGAGGTCGATCACTTGCGTGCTCTTGCCGATGTGCTTTTGCATGGCCTCGTCGTCGCCGAGGGCGATGTAGACGCCATCCTTGATCGCCACCGCGCTGACCCACGGCGTATCGCTTTCCACCGTATAAATGCGGCCATTGGTAAGGACGGTATCAGCGATCGGCGCGTCATTCCTGGCGCCGCAGGCGGCAAGGCTTACGGCTAATGCGACGAACGTCAGCAGTCGACCCATGAACATGATGACTCTTCCTTCCGGCGATGAGGCCATACGCGAAAAAAGGCAGGCGACGCTGGGGGAATGCAGCGCGCCTGCCTTTTTTGCGCCGTCTAGAACTTGTATCCCAAACGGACGCCCCAGGTGCGCGGCATGCCGTTGACGCGAACGTAGGGGCCGTTGCCGCCGCGGAACGCCGCCGGGTAGTAGTATTCATTAAAGACGTTACGCATCCACAAGGTTGCGCTCCAGCGGTCGTCGGCGTCGCGCACGCCGACGCGGGCATTGGCGATAAAGTAGTCATCGGTGGCGTTTTCCGGGTTGACGCCGCCGGTGGTGGTATCCTTATAGGCGCCGTCCGCCGCCACCATGGCCAGGAGGTTTTCAGAGATCAGCCATTCATAGGTAACGGTGCCGTTAAACTGCCACTTGGGCGAGTTGGCCAATTCCTGGCCCGAGGCGTCAATGTAGATCACGTTGCCGTAGGTGCTGTTGACGCCGTCCACCGCCATCCATTTCTTGATGGTGGTGTCAAGATAAGCCGCGCCGAGATCAATGGTCAGTTCGTCGGTGGCGCGCCAGCGCAGCTCCATTTCCGCGCCCTTGATACGGGATTTCGGCACGTTGGTCAGGCCGGAAATAGCGCCGACGAAAGTAATGGCCCATTCCTTTTCCTGCTTGTCCTTGTAGTCGTACCAGAAACCGGCGAGATTGAACTGCATGCGGCCGTCCAGCATGGTCGCTTTCATGCCAAGCTCGACCGAGGTCAGCTTTTCCGGGCCATAGGGCACCAACTGTATATGCGTGTTGGAGTTGGCGCCGTTAAAGCCGCCGGATTTAAAGCCGGTGGATAGGGTCGCATAAAGCAGCACGTCTTCCGTCACGTTGTAGTCGAGACCCAATTTCCACATCCATCTGTTGGTGGAAATCTTGTCGCTAAAGACCGCAAATGTGCCGAAGGTGGGCGACTCCGGCCTATCGTCATAAACGCCGCAGCCACCGGGCGCCACCAGTCCCGGATCCGGCAGTCCTAATGGCAGAATGAAGAAGGGAGTGATGATGTTGTTCAGGCCCGCCGCCAGCGTGCCGTCGCCGGTGTCATAGGTGCAGCCAGACCACTTGCGGTCTTCCTCAGTATAGCGAGCGCCGGCGGTCAAGCGCCAGTCGGTGGCGAATTCCCACTCCACGTGAGCAAAGCCGGCGACCGATTCCGTCTTCTGGCTGTAGACGGTATCCAGGGTTTGGATGCCGAGCGCCAGGGAGTAGAAGGACTCGTTCATGAAGTAGTTGTAGGTTTCGGACATCTTATCCCAGGAATAATAAGCGCCGACGATCCAGCTCAACGCGCCGTCATTATCGGACGCAAGGCGCAACTCTTCGCTGAAGGTTTCCAGATCGGTCTCATTGAGATTGTTGGAATCGCGGAACGGTGCGCCGTCCCAATCGTTCCATTCGGCGCGGTCGAACTTATCGTAGCCGGTGACGGAGGTGAGGATGACGCCGTCGAAATCCCAATTAAGCCGGGCGGTGATGCCCTTCAATTCGTTGTTGCGGCGTGGCCGGTAAATGCCGTCGTCCCAGTCCGCCAGACGGTTCTCCCCCACCGAGAACGGCGGCACGCCGATGGTGGGCAGAGCTTGGGTGGGCAGGCCAATGAGCGTGCCGTCATAAGCGGTGGACGCGGTATTGTCGGACTTGTCCTTGATCCAATGCACGTTCAGCATCAGGTTGATGTTTTCCTGAACGTCCAGATCGATAATGCCGCGCGCGGCGATCACATCCTGCTCGCCCAGGCGATCGTCCGGGCGGGTGATGCTTTTCTGCCAGCCGCTGTCGGACAGGGATTGCGTCGCTTTGACCGCCAGGCGGGCGCGCACGGTGTCGGCAATGGGGCCGCTGACGTAACCTTCGACGTCGAGAATATCGAAGCGCGCGTACTCCGCCTCGACCCCGGCCTCGAACTCGGCGGTGGGCTTGCGGCTGATGAAATTGATCTGGCCGGCGGTGGTGTTGCGGCCGTAAAGATCGCCTTGCGGACCTTTCAAGACCTCGACCCGCTCGACGTCAAAGAAGATGCCGCGGGTCATCACCGCATAAGGGATCGCCACTTCGTCAAAATAAATGCCGACGGTGGAAGAGGCGGCGGTGGAGTAATCGGTAAAGCCGACGCCGCGGATGGTGTAGATGGGAACGCCGGTGGCGGCGGTCTGGCTGATGGTCAGGCCGGGCGTCAGCAGGGCCATGTCCTCCATCGAGCGCGCGCCGTAGTTGGCCAGTTGATTGGACGTGAAGGCATTGATGGTCATGCCAACGTCGGTGATGCTTTGCGCGCGTTTTTGCGCGGTGACGACGATTTCTTCAAAACCCGATGCCAATGCCTGGCCGCTCATGATGGTGGAACTGAACAGTCCAGCCCAGAGCAACGACCGGCGCATATGCTTTCTTGACCGCATGAGTGCAATCCTCCTCCTGGATGTATCCGCCTCCCGTAAAATTTTGCGCGGATATTTATATGGGCAGCACACGCTAGTTGATGACCTGCACGCGCAACACACTCGGACGGGTGGCTGTTAAAAAGAACTGACCCACCCTTTCGGGTGGAAGAAGTTTATGAAATGATATCAAGGTGTTGGGCGGCAAGAACGGCAGCCGTGCGGTTGCCGACGCCCAATTTTTCGAAGATATTCTTCAAGTGCCATTTGACGGTGTTCTCGGATAGCTGCAATTCGAGCGCGATGGCCCGATTGGGTCGTCCGGCCGCCAACAGGCGTAGCACATCGCGCTCGCGCTCGCTTAAGGGCTCCACCAGGACGGTGGCCGGCTCAAGGCGGCTTTGCGCGCGTTCGCCGGATGCCGGCGGCGCCGTGGCTTTATCGTCATAGGCCAAGAGCAGCCGGCGGGCATGAATCACCAGATCGGGGCTACCGTCAGCGCCTTTCGACTCCTGCAGAAAGGCTGTCACGAGGTCTTGCAACACGTCCCCTTCATCAAGAAAAGTGCGGATGAATCCTTCGGCGTGGCCAAGCGATAACGCCTCCGTCACCATCGCCAGAGCCTTGCGTCGGTGACCTTGGGCCGCCGCCAGGACGGCCGACTGCGCCAGAAACTGCAACAACCGCGCCCGCCGCCCGGTATGCCGCGCCAAGGCGAGCAGATGATCGATCCAGGCTTCCGCCAAGCGATATTCGCCGATGGCGGCGGCGAGACGCAGGCGCATCATGGCGCGCAGCACGGCGCAGCGATCCCAGGCGGTTTTGCCGCCGGGCACCTTATCGGTCAGGCCGATGCCGTGTTCTTGGGCCAACCGGTGGGCTTCCTCCAGGCGCTGGCGCCGCAGCAGAAAGCGCAGATATTCCAGATCGCTTAAAAGGGCGAAACGGTCCGATCCGGCGTTCCGGCCCATGATGCGCGCTTCAGTCAGCGCTTTTTGCGCCCGCTCGTTATCGCCCATGGCGGCGGCGATGCGCGCTCTGACCACCAGGCCGGTAAAGGGGCCATCGGGGTGACCGTAATCGCTGACCAGATCAAGGCTTTCGTCCAGGATGCGCGCCGCTTCCTGCACCTGATTCCATTCATATAGAACGCTGGCGCGCATCACATCGGCGGTGGCCACCAGGTTGCGCGGCACCAGGCGCGATTGCGCCGACGCCTGGCGCGCCTTGTTGAACAAGGCATAGGCGGCGCGCAGCGATCCTTGCGCGAGATCCACTTGACCAAGAAAAATATCGGCGTAAACGACGCCGAATACCGCGCCGGCTTCCTGATGGACTTCCCGCGCCCGCTGGAAAGAGCGCCGCGCCGCGTCAAAGTCCGAACGCGCGTAACAGGCGTACCCGTGAATATTGTGGAGCGTGGCCTGGAAGAACGAGTGGCGCGGCGGATTACGGTCCAGCAGTCGCGCGGTGATGGCAAAGCTCGCCTCCTGATCGTCGGCGGCAATGGCGGTGCCGGCCTTCAGAACTTCCAGTTCATCCTGCAAATCCCGGCGTTCGTCGGGATTGGGCAGATTGCCGGTGGCGTCCAGGGTGTCGATGATGGTTTGCGCCCGCGCCAACGCCGCGGCGGCGCCCTGGTGCTGCTGGGTGTGAAATAGCGCCCAGCACAAAAACATCGACAGCCGCGGCCGGCGGGCGACCACCGGGCCCGGCAGTTTGCCGATCCAGTTGGACAGCTCCGGCAGACGGCCAAAGGAAATCAAACGGCGGGCCTGATTTTCCACTAGATCGGCGGCGCGGTCATCCTCGCCGCCTTGCAGGCAATAATCGAGCGCCTCTTCGGCATAGCCTTCGCGCTCGAACCATGCCGCCGCCGCCGCGCATAAATTTTTATGCGTCGCCGCCGAGGCTTTCTTCAGACGGCTGGCGAGGAAATCGCGAAACATGTGATGATAACGATACCAGGTTTGGGTGTCATCAAGCGGCACCACGAACAGATTGTTGGTCTCCAGCCGCTCCAGTATCTGCTGCGCGTCATCGCGGCCGGTCAAGGCGCCGCACACCGCGGCATTCATGCGGTCAAGCACGGATGTGTGCAGCAAGAACTGCCGCACATCTTCTTCCAAGGCGCTTAAGACTTCGCTGGCCAGATAATCGGCGACATCGCGGGCGTCGCCCTTGAAGGAAGCGATCGAGGCGGCTTCCGCCCGTCCCGAACCGAGCGCCAAGGCGGCCAGTTGCAGACCCGCCACCCAGCCTTCGGTGCGCGCCTGCAGGAGAGTGACCAGATCATGCTGCAAATCAAGCCCGCGCGCATTGGCCATGAAGGCGAAAGCCTCCTCGGCGTCGAACTTCAGTCCTTGCGCGTCAATGTCGGTGACGCTGTCGCGCACCCGCAAATTGGCCAGCGGCAGGGTGGGCGTCCTGCGGCTGGCCAGCGCCAGATGGAAAGTAGCGGGGGCCAACGACAAGAAGGTTTCCACCACATCGTTGATCGCCTCGCAATCGGCGCGGTGATAATCGTCGAGGAACAGCACGATCCTGTCGCCGAAGTCGGCAATCAGATTGACCAAACGGCGCAGGATCAATGGCAGGTTGAGCTCGGCGCCGGAATCCAAGAGCGCCGCCAAACGTTCGTCGCGGGGCATGCCGGCGCGGCCCAGCGCCGTTACCATGTAGGACAAGAAGCGCCGCGGCTCGCGGTCGTCTTCATCCAACGACAGCCAGGAGACCCGGCAGCCGCGCCCCGCCAGGGCGCGGTAGCCATGAGCCAGCAAGGTGGTCTTGCCGAACCCGGCCGGGGCCGTCACCAGAGTCAGGCGTTTTAACGCGGCGTCAACAAACCCTTTCAGCAGCCGCTCCCGCTCCACCAAGGGGCCGCCGCTTAACGGCGGAAACAATTTGGTGGCCACCAAGCCCCACCGCTCCTGGTCGGAAGCGCTGCCTGGTTCCCGGGTATCGTCCACATGCGTGCGTCCCATGGCGGAGAGCTTATCCGAGCCGGAGGTTTTCGGAAATGGCTTTGCGGCCGGCGGTATGGCCAGACCCTTGCCCGAGCAGCGGCGCTGTTTAGAAAAACGCATAAAAATCAGTGTGCTATATGGAAATCCCCTTGAAAATTTTTACATCAATCCCGTTAATTTATGAAGGAGCGGCCGCCCAACAATTTGGGCATAGTGGTGAGCCGACAAGCGTCGATCTTGAGGGATCGAATTGCCGGCGGCAGATGGGTATTATCTTGGCTGGGTCCATCGCTATGCCAGGGGGAGAGACCATGGAAGTCAATCGGGCGCGTTGCCTCGCCATCGCCTTGGCGGTCCTGAGCCATACCGCGCCGGCGGCGGCGAAGGAGGCGGGACTGTGGCAAGTTTACCAGGAACACTTGAAAGGGGCGAAGTATGTCGACCTGACCCATACCATCACGCCCGCCATCCCGGTATGGGCCGGCTTTGGCCGCTCGTCGTTCGCCCCCGCCAAGGCCGGCGCGGCCATGGCCGGCTATGCCGAGAAAGACGAGACGTTCGTTTACGATAAGCATGGCTTTGAAGCCACGAGCTACACCTTGCGCACCGATCAGTTGGGCACCCAGCTTGATCCGCCCGCCCATTGGGCGCCGGAATATCCGGCCATCGATGAACTGCCCGCCACTTACGCGCTGCGGCCGCTGGTGGTCATCTCCATCGAGGAGCAGGTGAAGAAGGACCCCGGCTATGCCTTAGAGGTCGCCGACATTACAGCCTTTGAGGCCAAGCATGGCAGAATTCCCGAAGGCTCGGTGGTGTTCGTGCGCTCGGGCTGGTCGAAAAGATGGCCCGATCCAGCGCTGGCCAAGGAAAAGCCGTTTCCCGGCGTCGGCCTGGCGGCGCTGAAATTCCTGCATCTGGAGCGTAAAATTCTGTTCCACGGCCACGAGCCTTTGGATACCGATTCAACGCCGACGCTGGAGGGCGAGGCATGGCTGATGCACAACGGCTATGCGCAAGCCGAGGGGGTCGCCAATCTCGACAAGGTGCCGGAGACGGGGGCCCTGGTCGCCATCGGTTACGCCAAATTCGGCGGCGGTCTGGGCGGCTATGCGCGTTATATCGCCATCTGCCCGCCGGACTGGAAGTATGGCGTCGCCGTCGGCGAGGCGCCAGAAGCGCCGCTGCCGAAATTGAAGAAGCCGCTGCATTATGATGAACAGGCCGGCATGCGGGTTCGTTAAGACATGCAGATAAGAGATTTCAAATTCGCCGCGCGGATGAATAACGTTAAACCTTCCGCCATTCGCGAACTGTTGAAGTATGGCGCAGACCCGGAAATCATTTCCTTTGGCGGCGGCTATCCCGACGCCTCGCTGTTTCCGCTGGAACAGTTGCAGACGGTCTATGCGGCGGCCATTCAGGAAAACGGCCGCAGTTCGCTGCAATACACCGTCTCCAACGGCCTGCCCCGACTGCGCGAGCTGATTGCTGCGCGAATGAAAAAAGAAAATATCGAATGCACGGCGGATGAAGTGCTGATCTTGCAGGGCGGGCAGCAGGGCCTGGACCTGACGGCAAAGCTGTTGATCGACCGCGGCGACGTCATCATCACCGAAAGCCCGACGTTTCTTGGCGCGCTTATCGCCTTTAACCCGTATGAGCCGCGCTATGTCACGGTCGGCATGGACGAGGAAGGCATGGCTACCGATGACTTGGCGCGCGCGCTGCATGAGACGCCTGGCGTCAAGCTGATCTATACGGTGCCGGATTTTCAAAATCCCACCGGCGTCACCATGAGCCTGGAGCGCCGCAAGAAGCTCATCGAGCTTGCCAACCGGTACAATTTGATCGTTCTGGAAGACTCGCCCTATCGAGATATCCGCTATGAAGGCGCGCAGATCCCGACGCTGAAAAGTCTTGATACGGAGGGCCGCGTCATCTTTGTCGGTAGCTTTTCGAAAATTCTCGCTCCCGGCATGCGACTCGGATGGGCCGTGGCGGCGGACGACTTGATCCAGAAGCTTGGCCTGTTAAAACTTGCCGTCGATACCCAATGCAGCACCTTGAACATGACCGCCGCGGCGCTTTTCCTGGAGCGCTACGACATCGATCAGCATATCCAGTCGCTGAGGCAAGCCTATCGCCGCAAGAAAACGCTCATGCTCGATGCGCTTCGGCAAAGCTTTCCCCAGGACATATCATTTACCGATCCGAGCGGCGGCTTGTTCACCTGGCTCACCTTTCCCAACGGCTTTGATA
This sequence comes from Pseudomonadota bacterium, assembly GCA_003577275.1. Classification (GTDB taxonomy): domain Bacteria; phylum Pseudomonadota; class Alphaproteobacteria; order Sphingomonadales; family Govanellaceae; genus PRO5. The sequence goes on along the minus strand of QEVO01000001.1, from coordinate 237,638 downwards.
CGGCGCGCTTCCTGGAGGAGGAGGCGCTGCCCAAAGCCAAGGTTGCCTACGTGCCCGGCGCCAGCTTCTTTCCCTTGGAGCAAGCGGCCAATCATGCGCGGTTGAATTATTCGTCGCAATCCGATGAGATGATTGTCAACGGCATTGCCGCGCTCGGCCGTCTGTTGAAAAACCGCTCGGGCTCGTAGTCACGCCATGTTGTCACTGTTGGAAAGTGCAAAACCATGACTGTTACTGTTCTACACCCTCCCGTTGATACGCTTTCTTCTGATGACATCGAGCGGTGGAGAACCATCCCGGCGGCGGTGGCGGTGGACGTCAGCCGCGCCGCGTGTCAGATCGATCCCGCCATCCGCCCGCTGTGCCCGCCGGGCCGCCAGCCGCATCTTTTTGGCCGGGCGGTGACGGCGCAGTGCGAGCCGCCGGATTTCAGCGCCGTGCTTTACGCCTTGGATCTGATCAAGCCCGGCGACGTGCTGATGATCGACGCCCAGGGACACATCGATACAGCGATGATCGGCGAGATCATCGGTGGGCATCTGCGCCGCCTTGGCGCGCGTGGATTCGTCTGCGATGGGGCCATCCGCGACGTGGCCGAACTGGCGAGCTGGCCGGATTTTTCCGTCTTCTCCCGCGCCATCACGCCGCGCGGGCCGATGGTGGGGGAGCGCGGCGCGGTCAATGGGGAAGTGGTGATCGGCGGTCTGCGGATCAATCCCGGCGATCTCATCATCGGCGATGATGATGGCTTGGCGGCGCTCAATCCCGAATTCGTCCGCTCGCTCATCGGGGCGACCGAGACAAAGCTTGCTCTAGAGTCGGCATGGCAGGCCGATCTCGCCGCCGGACGTTCCGTCGCCGCGACCTTCGGTCTTGCGCCTGCCGGCGACGCTATTTCAGCATAATGCCGCCGTCGATCACCACGCTGGAGCCGACCATATAATCGCTGGCGGACGAGGCGAGGAACACCACCACGCCGGCGACTTCCTCGCTACGGCCAATCCGCCCGGCCGGCACCTTGCGCGCCGCCTTTTCCGCCACGCGCTCGATGGTGTCCTGCTTTAATTCAGTGGCGATATAGCCGGGACAGACGGCGTTGACCTGGATGTTGTGGCGGATCAGTTCCAGCGCCATGGCCCGGGTCAGCATCATCACGCCGCCCTTGCTGGCGCTGTAATCGGCGCTGCACGGCAAGGGCAGGAACGAGCCCACCGAGGCGACATTGATGATTTTGCCATGGCCCTCGCGCACCATATGCCGGCCGACTGCTTGCGAGCACAAGAACATGCCGGTGAGGTTAATGTCGATCGTTTGCCGCCATTGTTCCAGTGTGATGTCGAGAAACGGCTGCGCCGCGCCGGCGATGCCGGCGTTGTTGACGAGAATGTCGATGCGGCCGAAGCGTTCGATGACGGCGGCGACCATCGCCTCGACCTCATTCTGCTGACTGACGTCGCAACGGAAGGCTTCTGCGGCGACGCCGGTCTGGCGGATTTCAGCGCACGCCGTCTCGCACACCGACAGCCGACGTCCGCAAAGCGCGATATCGGCGCCCGCCTTGGCCAGAGCGCGGGCAATGCCACGGCCGATCCCGCTGCCGCCGCCGGTGATGATCGCCAACTTGCCGCTTAGATCAAAGGCGGCGTTCATGATGCGGCGCCTTTCACGGCATGTTCGGTAATGGCCGGTGATTTGCCATCCAGGAGCTGCGCCGCCAGCACCTCAAGATGATCATCAACATCGCCAAAAGCGGTTTCCGCCATGCGGACATGGCGGAAGTAGAGCGGCATTTCATGCTCCTCGCAATAACCGATGCCGCCCATGACCTGATGGCCAAGACGCACGATGCGGCGATAGGCTTCATTGCAGCAGACCTTGGCTTTGGCGACGAGAGACGGCTCAAGCGCTCCACGGTCGATTGCGGCCGCCGCCTTGTAACTTATCCAGCGCGCGCACTCCAGATCCATTAGCATGTTGACGCAGTGATGCTGGATCGCCTGAAAGCTGCCGATCGGGCGGCCGAACTGCTCGCGCTCGCGGGCATAGGCTACGGCGGTGTCGAGCACGCGCTGCGCGCCGCCAACCATTTCCGCGCATTTGGCGACGGCGGCCTCGCTTATTGCCCGCTGTAAACCGCCCGCCGTTTCCGTCGATTGGCCGAGCGTATCCGCTGCCGTCGCCTCGACATTTGTCAGTTCGACGGCGTAATGATGCGCGCCGCCGATGGTTGGCATGGCCGAAAGCGTCACGCCCGATGCGCCCGGCGCGACGCGATAGAGGGTTAGCGCGCCATCAACCTCACGTATCGCCGGGCAGAGGAGAATATCCGCCGCCGCGGCATCGGCCACGAACAGCGCCGCGCCGTAAAGACGCTGCGCGCCGGCGCTGTCTTTGGCGAGTACGGACACGGTTGACGGATCAAAACCTGCGCGCTGGATATCGAGCGCCAACGCCAGCTTCAGGCCGCCGCGCGCCAGCAACGGCAATAGCAACTGGCGCTGCGGTTCATCGGCGGCATAGAGGAGAGAGAGCGCGCCCGTCACGGCGGTGGAAAAAAATGGCCCGGTCAGACAGGCATAGCCGATTTCCTCCAACAGCACGGCAAGATCCAGGAAACTGGCGCCGGCGCCGCCATAACGCTCCGGCACGACCAGACCCATCCAGCCAAGATCGGCCATTTGCCGCCACAAGGCGTCGTCAATGCCGCGCGGATCAAGCCGCGCCGCGCGCGCTCTCTCCGACGGAAAAGCCTGCGCCAGAAATTCACGGGCGCTCTGGCGGATCAACGTCTGTTCTTCATCGAGTTGCAGGTACATGACATCCACTCTTTGCGACGATCGATCATGGGTCGCGCGGCAGGCGCAGGCCACGATAGGCGACCACATTGCGCAACACCTCGCTGGTGCCGCCGCCGATGGTCTCGATGACTGTCGCCCGGCTCATGCGCGCCGCCTCGCCCATCAGCGGCGCCCATTTTGATCCCTCCTCAAGCCGACCGAAAGCGCCGAGAATATCCAGCGCGTCATAAGCGAAGCGCTGCCGTAGCTCGCTACCAACCAGCTTGACGACCGTGCCCTCCGATTCGATGGTCTTGCCCTCGCGCAGCAGGAACAGGGCATGGGCCTCGAAGCATAACGCCGCCTCCAGCTCCGCTTCCATGCGCGCCAGCCGCGCTCGCGCCGCCGGATGCTTCGCCAAGGGAGCGCCATCGCGCATGGCGGTGCGCATATAGCCGGCCAAGCGGTCGAGAAAGTTTCGCAGCCGGATGTTTTGCGACAGCATCAGGCGCTCATGCTCGATGGCTTCGATCATGTAATAGAAGCCGCGATTGGGCTCTCCCACCAGACGGCTCTCATGCACCTTCACGTCATCGTAAAAAACGGCATTGGTGCGCTCGCCGCCAAGGGTGTGGATTGGATTGATGGTGACCCCGGGGGCCCGCTGATCGACGACAAACAGGCTGATGGCGCGATGGCGCGGCGCATCGACGTCGGTGCGCGCCGCCAGCCAGTGGTAATCGGCGAAGTGGCTCTGCGTATTGAAGACCTTCTGCCCATTGATGATGTAGTATTCGCCGTCGCGCACCGCGCGCATTTGCATGGCGGCCAAGTCTGATCCCGCCGGCGGTTCGGTATAGCCCAAACCAAACTCCACTTCGCCGGCGGCGATGCGGGGCAGAAACTCGCGCTTCATCCGTTCGCTGCCATGGCGCAGAATTACCGGCCCCGCCATCAATCGCGCCACGCTGTTAGGCAGATAGGCCTCCCGCCGCGCGAATTCCTGCGACAGGATGATTTCCATGGCGATGCTGCCGCCGGTGCCGCCATATTGCTCCGGCCAGCCGATGCCAAGGAAGCCGGCGGCGCCAAGCCGGCGCATGAACTCCCGCCCTTCGGGACCGAGGCCGAGATCAAGCGGGTGCTGGCGACGCACTTCCTCAGTCAATTCGCGGTCCAGAAAATCACTCAACCGGCGCTGAAAGGCGCGTTCCTCCGGCGTGGAGGCCAGTTCGAAGTCGAGAATCCGTCGCCCTGGCGACATGCTTGCCCTCATTTGCGCACCAACTGATCGCCGCCGAACCGCGCGCGCAATTCACCCTTGACCACTTTGTTCAAAGCGTTGCGCGGCAAACGGTCGAGGAAAACCACGTGACGTGGAATTTTATAGCGCGCCAGCCGGCCGTTGCAGTGCTGCAGAACCTGTTCAGCGTTCAGATTACTGCCCGCGCGCGCCACAATGGCGGCGCAGCCCACTTCACCCCATCGCTCATCGGCGACGCCGATTACCGCAACCTCGGCAATCGCCGACATTTCATAGAGCACGTTTTCCACTTCCGCCGGATAGACATTCTCGCCGCCGGAGATGTACATGTCCTTCCAGCGATCAACGATATAATAATAGCCATCGGCATCGCGCCGCGCCGCATCACCGGTACGAAACCACCCGTCGGTAAAGGCCTGGGCGGTGGCTTCGGGATTGTTCCAGTATCCCGGCGTCACGGTGACGCCGCGAATCCATACTTCACCCAGTTCGTCGGTGTCGGCATCGCGGCCGTCGCGGGTGACAAGGCGAAATTCGCCATGTATCACCGGTTTGCCGCAAGAGCCGACTTTCTCCATCGGTTGGTTCAGGTCGCTGATGAATACGCCGGGTCCGCCTTCGGTCAGGCCGTACCCTTCCTGAAATGGAACACCGCGCGCCAACCAACGGCGATGCAGACTGAGCGGCACCGGCGAGCCGCCCACGGCGGCCGCGACAATGCGTGACAGATCGACGCTGTTGAACCGCGGATGATCGCTGATCATCTGGTAACTGGTCGGCACGCCCATCAAATGGGTAACGCCAAGCTCGCGGTCGTCAATCAGATCAAGAATCCAATTGGGGTCGGATTGACGGGTGACGATTACCGTGCCGCCGGCGTGCAGCGCCGGGTTGGAGCCATTGCTCAAGCCCCCGGTATGAAACAGCGGCAGCGAACAGAGCTGCACCGATTGCTGACCGACGCGCACGATTGTGCCGTAGTTCATCACATTGAACAGCGCCATGGCATGGGTGATGATGACGCCCTTAGGCAGTCCCGTCGATCCGGAGGTATAAAGAATTGCACATGGTTCGGCGAGGGCGACCGCAAGGGGAGCAAAATCACGGCGCGCCCGGCTTAGCAAGTAAGCATAGTCGCCGCCACAGCCATCGTCCCCCCAATCCAGCAGGCGTATGTCGCTGCCGGCGATGGCTTGCCGCGCCGTCTCAGCATACTGGCTCTGGTAGATCAATATCTTCGGCGAAGCATTCACAAGCTGTTGATTCAATTCCCGGGCCGTCAAGCGCCAGTTCAGCGGCACATTGATGGCTCCCACCTTGTGGCAGGCGTTATGCACTACCAAGTGTTCAGGCGTATTCTGCGACAGTACCGCCACCCGCGCGCCGCGACTGACGCCGAATTCATCCGCAAGCAATGCGGCCAGAATGCGAGCGCGATCATTGAACGCCGCATAGCTGATCATCCGCCGGCTATGGGCGTCGATGAGGGCGGGTTTGTCCGGCTGCCGCGCGGCGTGACGCGCGATCCAGTCATATGCCGTCAACTGCATGCGCCCATGGCCTCCTACACAACCTTAAGCACGACTTTGCCCATGACTTGCCGGCTCTCCAGTAGGCGGTGCGCCTCGGCGGCTTGCGCCAGCGGCAACACGGTATGGATATGGGGCGCGATGCGGCCCGCGCCGGCAAGGTTCGCCAATTCCTGCAAGGCCAAGCCCATATCCGGCGGATTGGCCGCGGCCAACGATTCCAGGCTCATCAGCCGCAGCGCCGGGCTAAGACCGAAAGCGCCCATGAACGCCATCATGAATTCCGCCGTCGGCGGGCCTTCGGCCATGCCGTAAAGCACGATCTGGCCGAATGGCGACAGCATTGCCACATCATCGGCCAGCGTCGAACCGCCGAGCGAATTGAACACCGCCTGCACGCCTTTTTCCGCCAGCGCGCGCACTTGCGCGGCGAGCGGACCGGCGCCGGATTGCAGGACGCCATCAGCGCCCTGATCGCGCACGAAACGGCATTTCTCCGCCGAACCCGCCAAGCCGATTACCCGCAGTCCGTCAAGCCGCGCCAGTTGCACCAGCGCCGAGCCGACGCCGCCGGCAGCGGCATAGATCACCACCGTATCGCCGGCCGACAAAGCTGTGGCCCGGCGCAGCAGACACCACGCAGTCAGATAATTGGTGCCAATCGCCGCTGCCGTTTCAAAGGATACCGTTTCCGGCAGCCGCGCGGCGAAGATGGCGGGACAGGCGACATATTCGGCGGCGCAGCCGCCGGGAGTGACGACGAGCGCCCGCTTGCCCATCCAGTCCTGCGATACGCCCTGCCCGACCTCTACCACCACGCCGGCGGCTTCATAGCCGGTGATGAACGGCAACGGCGGCATGTGCGGGTATAAGCCGCGGCGCAATTGCACGTCGCCGAAACCGACCCCGCTCGCCGCCACCTTGATCAGGATATGGCCGGGGGCCGCCTGCGGCCGTTCCATTTGCGCATAATCAAGCGTCTCAGCGGGACCCGTTTGTCGCAGTACGATCGCCTTCATCATCATCCCTCCGTTTTTTATCTCTAGCCTATTTTCATTCCGTATAGTAGAAAATTATTCTATCCGGTACAAGAAGCTTTCGGCTAGGCGTCCATCAGCGTCCCTGCCATTGCGGCGGGCGCTTTTCCAGGAAGGCGCTGAAGCCTTCGCGGCAGTCCTGGGTGCCGCCCAGCAGCATGCCGGCGGCCTGGCAGAAGTCCACCGCCCCCTCAAGCGGCATGTCGGCGGCCAAGGTCACCGCGCGCTTGATCATGGCCACCGCCTCCGGCGCCTGGGCGGCGATTCGCGCGGCCAATTGGCGGGTCGTCGGCATCACCGACTCAGGGTCCGCCAAGCGCGCTACCAAACCGAGACGCAGCGCTTCATCGGCATCCACCGCCTCGCCGGTAAGACCCAGGTAGAGCGCCCGTTCGCGGCCGATCAGGTGCGCCAGCCGCGCCGTGCCGCCGGCCGAAGCCATGATGCCGAGCCCGACCTCGGGCAGGCCGAGGCGCGCCGTGGTCGATAAAATGCGGATATCGCAGGCCAGCGCCAGCTCCAGGCCGCCGCCCAGGGCATGGCCGTTGATCGCGGCGATGACCGGAATACGCAGTCTGGTCAAGCGGTTGCCGATGCGGGTGATGCGGTCATGGAGGCGGAAGAAATCATAAGGATGCGCCAGTCCCGTCTTCATCATGCTGATATCGCCGCCCGCCATGAAACAGCTGCCGCTGCCGGTGATGATAAGCGTTCGCAAGGCCGGCGCGGCTGCAACGGTGTCCAATGCCTGCTCTAATTCAATAACCAATGCTTCGCAGATGGTATTGCGCTGTTCGGGGCGAGAGAGGATGATGGTTCCTATCGCCCCCTCCATTTCCAGTCTTAGGGTCTGCTGGCTCATAGCCTCGGCTCCTGCGGTCGCCATTTTTTCGTCGCGTCACAGTCAGTCTTGCATATCACCGAACACGGTATTATTCTAGACGGTATTATATTATTCTTTCCGGTATCAACACCAGCGCCAGCGGGGGGAGCATGCAGATAAACGATCCACAAACCGTCGGTATGGACGCGAAGCGTCTGCAGCGGCTGCCCAAGGCCATTGCCCGGGACATCGAGGCCGGACTTTATGACGGCGCCGTCATCGCCATCGGTCGTCATGGCCGGCTGGTGATGCACCAGGCGATCGGCTATGCCGACCGCGCCGCCGGCCGCAAGACGGCGCTGGATGATGTGTTCGGAGTGCTCTCGCTCTCCAAGACTCTGACCAATGTTCTGGTGCTCAATCGCTGCGAGCAAGGGCTGTTGCGCCTGACCATGCCGGTGGCGGAACTCATTCCCGAATTCGCCATCCTGGGCAAACAGCATATCACCATTCAACACCTGCTGGCCCATACCGGCGGCTTAGGCGGCATGCCGCCGATGCCGCTTGATCGCATGCCGCTTGAGGCCGCGATCGCCGCCGTGTGCATGTTGCCGCTGATGTCAAAGCCGGGCGAGGCGGTCAGCTACAGCGGGCTGACCGCGCATGTGGTGCTGGCCGAACTGTTGCGCCGCGCCGATGGCGGCAAGCGATCGTTCCGACAAATATTGGATGAAGATCTCTTAAAGCCGCTCGGCATGCGCGATACCGCGCTGGGACTGCGTTCGGACCTCGCCAAGCGACGCGTGCCGTTCGTCGTGCGCGATCAGCAGCCCGGCCTGTTGCCGCCGCCCATGCTGGAAAGTTACAACGAAGTGCTCAATGAGACGGCGGAGGTGCCGGCCATCGGCGTCTACTCCACCGCCGCCGACTTCTACCGCTTTTGCGAAATGCTGCGCCGCGGCGGCGAGCTGGACGGCGTGCGCCTATTGTCGCCGCTGACGCTGGACATGGCGACCCGCAACTGCACCGGCAATATGATCAATGCGTTGTGGACCTATGCTCGGGAAAGCCGCGGCTGGGAAGATTTTCCCGCCTATCTTGGCCTTGGCTTCTCGCTGCGGGGCGAGGGCATTTTCCCGCACCACTTCGGTACGCTGGCCTCGCCGCGCAGCTTCGGCCATGCCGGCGCCGGCGCCACCCTGTTTTGGGTCGATCCGGTTCAGGACATGAGTTTCGTCGCCCTTACCGCGGGCCTGGTGGAGGAAGCCGCCAGCGTGGAGCGCTTCCAGCGTCTGTCGGACTTAGCTCTATCATCGATCGTCGCGCCGTAGCGGCGTTGCTTTAAGGGCGGGCTGTCAACGGCGCGCCAAATTGCGTTCTATCATCGTCTTAAGGAAACAGCATGGCCACCAACGAGATTGAGACCTTGCCTAAGGCTGGCACCACGCGCCGCGGCTTTCTCGCCCTTGGCGCTAAATCCACCGTGGCGCTGGCGCTGTGCGAGCTGGCGCCCGGCCTCAACGCCGCTTTCGTCGGCGAGGTCTTGGCGGGCACCCGCGCCATCGCCTATGCCGGCTGGGAGGATATCTACCGCAAGGAGTGGCAGTGGGACAAGGTCACCTGGGGCTCGCACACCAATGCCTGTTCGCCCGGCACTTGTCTGTTTCATGTCTATACTCGCAATGGCCTGGTCTGGCGCGAGGAGCAGGCGGCGCGCACCAAGGCCAGCAATCCCAAGTACACCGATTACAATCCGCTCGGCTGCCAGAAGGGCTGCGCCTTTCATACCAGCTTATACAGCGGCGAACGGGTGAAATATCCCTTAAAGCGCGTTGGCGAACGCGGTGAAGGCAAATGGCAGCGCATCAGCTGGGATGAGGCGCTAACCGCCGTCGCCGACGCCATTCTCGACGCCCACCAACGGGGCGGCACATCGAGCTTCGTGCTTGACGGGCCGCACGTCCATGCCGGCAACGTCGCCTCGGCCGCCACCTTCCGCTTCATGGAATCGCTCAATGGCGTGATCACCGACCACAACATGCAAATCGGCGATACTTTTATCGGCAGCCTGATTACTCTGGGCAAGATGCAGGTCGGCTATACCCCCGACAACTTCTTTGATGCTCAGTTGGTGGTCATGACCCATGCCAACTGGTCCTATACCGCGCCGGCGTTGTATCACTTTCTCACCGAGGCGCGCTACAACGGCACTGAGATCGCCATTCTGGCGCCGGACGCCAACACCACCACCCATGCCGCGGACATCCACATCCCGGTGAAAGTCGGAACTGATGCCGCCTTCTGGCTTGCGGCATGTCAGGTCATGATCGAAACGGGCAGCTTCAATGCCGGCTTCATCAGCGAGCAGACCGACCTGCCGCTCTTGGTGCATACCAAAACCCGCCGTTTCTTGCGCTCTGCTGAAGTGGATGGCGGGCGCGAGGACCAGCTTTATTTCTATGATAAAAAATCAGGACGCATTGCGTCGGCGCCGCGCGGCACGCTGCGGCATGACTTTGATCCGGCGCTTGACGGCGAGTATACCGTGACTCTGCGCGACGGCGCGAAAGCCACGGTGACGCCGGTATTTGCCTTGCTGCGCCGCCAACTCGATCAGCGCTACCGTCCGGAACAGGCGCAAGAGCTTAGCGGCGTGCATGCCTCGGTGATCCGGGATATGGCGGCCAAGATCGCCAGTCGGCGCACCTGCGCCTACATCGGCTTTAGCAGCGGCAAGCATTACCATGGCGACCTGATGGAGCGCAGCCTGCTGTTGGCCATGGCCTTGAGCGGCAATGTCGGCAAGCCCGGCACTGGCATCGCCATCTGGTCTTTTCCTGCGGACGGCATCTCCATGCTGGCCGGGATGGAGCGGCCGATCGCCCAGGGGGGCATGGCCGCCGGCGCCGAATATGTCCAGGCGCTGGCGCGCGAACTTGCCGCAGAGGACCCCGAAATCACCGAGGAATTGGTACACATCGAAATGATGAAGCGGATGAGCCGCCGTCTTGGCCACTCGCCGTCAGCCTTCTGGTTCTACAATCACGTCGGTTACGACAAGTTATGGAATCGCCGTGAGTGGCAGGATCCGGCCATGCCGCGCTCATTTGGCGACTATATGAAGGAGGCGCAGGCAAAAGGCTGGTGGGATGGCCTGGTGCTGCCGCCGCCGGGCAAGCCGCCGGAAGTGCTGATGTACATCGGCAACAACCCGCTGCGGCGGGTGCGCAGCGGCAATGTCCAGTATCCGACTGAACTTTTCCCCAAGGTCAAGACCATCTTCACCGTGGAAACGCGGCTGTCATCCTCGGCCATGTACTGCGACTATGTTTTGCCGGCGGCGTGGTACTATGAAAAGCAGGACATGACGCTGTCGATGACCGCAAGTCCCTATATCTCGCTTATCGAAAAGGCGACCGAACCGGTAGGCGAGGCCATGGAGGAATGGCGCATCTATGGCCGGCTGCTTAAAACCATTGCCGAGCGCGCCGCCGAGCGCGGCGTCGAAAGTTTTGTCGATCGTTTCGGACAATCGCATCGCTATGCCGATCTTTATCACCATTACACGCTCGGCGGCGCGATCGAGGATCACGACGCGGCGGTGCGGGAAATGGTGGCGGTGAAAGTCGCCACCGGTATTTTCCCGCGTGATTACAGCTACGATCAGTTTCGCCGCGATGGTACCGTGACGCTGCACGGCATGGGCGTTACTTTTCAGAAACACGCCGTGGCCAATGAATTCGACCCCAAGAAGCCGTTTTATAGCCTGCGCTGGCATACGGAGGAGAAAGTACCCTACCCGACCTATGCCCGGCGCATGCAGTTCTATATCGATCACGAATGGTTCCTCGAAGTTGGCGAGGAGCTGCCGGTGCACAAGGGTATTCCGCCGATCGGTGGCAATTATCCTTTCCGCATCACCAGCGGCCATCCGCGAATCAGCATCAACTCGGTGCATCTGGCCAACCCGCAGCTCAATCGACTGCACCGCGGCCAGCCGGTGATGTTCATCAACGATGCGGATGCGGCGGCGCTCGGCATCGCCGACAGCGAGATGGTGCGGGTATATAATGATGTCGGCGAATTTGAGATCATGGTCAGCCTGCAGGCCTGCGTCGCGCCCAAGCAGGTCATCGTCTATTACTGGGAGCCTTACCAGTTCCGCGGTTGGCAAAATTTCGACGGCGTGCTGGTCGGCATGCCCAAGGCCATTCACTTCGCCGGCGGCTACGAGCAGTTGCGCTACTTCTACATGCACGGCAGCCCCCATGCCTCGGTAGATCGCGGCGTGCGCGTGGGCGTGGAAAAATTGAGTCGAGGAGTTGCCTGATGGTTTACGCACCCCAGGGAAGCAAGCGGGATCTGGTCAAGGCCAAACGGCAACTCGCCACCGTCATCGATTTGAATAAGTGCATGGGCTGCCAGACTTGCGTGGTGGCGTGCAAAAATTTGTGGACGGTGCGCGACGGCACCGATCATATGCGCTGGATGAATGTCACCACCTATCCTGGCCATGGCTACCCGCGCGATTATGAGCACAAGGGCGGCGGTTTTCGCGATGGCGAACCGCAGCCGGGCGTGCTCACCACCATGAGCGATTGCGGCGATCATTTCCAGTTCAACCACGATGAAGTGCTCAATCAGGGCAAAGGCAACGCTGCGCGCTTTGAGCCGAAAACGGCGAGCGGCGAGACGCCGTCCTGGGGCTATAACTGGGACGAGGACAGAGGCGGCGGCGAATGGCCGAATGGCTATCGTTTCTATTTGCCGCGCATGTGCTACCACTGCAGCAATCCGCCCTGCCTTCAAGCCTGCCCGACCAACGCCATCTACAAGCGCGAGGAGGATGGCATCGTGCTCATCGATCAGGAGCGCTGCCGCGGCCATCGCCACTGTGTCGAGGCCTGCCCCTACAAGGCCATCTATTTCAATCCCGTCCATGAGACGAGCGAGAAGTGCATCTTGTGTTTTCCGCGGGTGGAGAAAAAAATTGCGCCGGCCTGCAACCGGCAATGTCCCGGCCGCACCCGCGCCTTCGGCTATCTCGACGATGTCGAGTCGCAGGTCCACAAGCTGGTGCGGGTGTGGCGCGTGGCGTTGCCGCTGCATCCGGAATATGGCACCGAGCCCAATGTCTATTATATTCCGCCATGGTCGCCGCTTGCCTATGACGATGAGGGTAAGCTCACCGATCAGATGCGCATTCCCGTCTCGCAACTGGAAGAATTGTTCGGCCCGGCGGTGCGCCAGTCGCTTGAGCTCCTTGGCCGCGAGCGGGCGAAGAAAAGGAAGGGCGAGCCTTCGGAGCTGATGGATATTCTCATCAGCCGGGTCTGGGAGGATCGCTTTGGCGGCTTTACCGAGGCCCCGCTTGAGCCGCATGCCGCGAAGGGAGGACACAAGTCGTGAAGGTCGTCAAGGTTTCCACCGCCGCCGCCGCGCTTTCTGATCCGCTCTCGCCTCATTGGTCGAGCGCCGCCAAGGAACGGCTGTCGATGATGCCGACGCCGCTGGCCATGGTCGATGAAGTATCGCCGTTTCTCGCCATCAGCAACGATCATGGCAGCGTCGAAGAGGCGGAAGTGGCGGCGCTGCATGATGGGCGGACGTTGACGTTGCGCTTGTCCTGGGCAACGCCGAAGGCGGCCGATACGATCAATGACTTGGATCGCTTCGTCGATGCCGCGGCGGTCATTTTTCCGCTCGCCCGGAACGCCAGCGCCATGACCATGGGCGCAAAGGGTCAACCCACCAACGCTTGGTACTGGAAGGCGGGCAAGGCGCATCCTTATGACGTCATTGCCGAAGGCTTCGGCAGCAGCCAGCGTCACGATGGCGCGATGAGCGGCTTAAGCGCACGGGCCATTCACGCCGACGGACGTTGGCATGTGGTCTTTCAGCGGCCGCTGGAAACCAGCCGGGACAGGGTGCGATTTGTGCCGGGCAAAAAAACCGGCATTGCGTTTGCGATCTGGGATGGCCACAATCGCGAACGCTCCGGCCGCAAGTCCTTCTCCGGCGAATTCATCCCGCTGGAAATCGCCGGCTAGAGTAGGATCACACGCATGGAAAACGGTATGACGGTTGAACGCGGTCTATGTGCTGAAGATCGCCCCTCGGCGCCGCCCAGCCTTGCCGGCGTCAGCGCCGATCGCGCGGCGCGATGCGATCTTTACCGCCTGTTCGCGCAGGCCTTTCGTCATCCAAGCGGCGGGATGGAGGAGCTTGTTGCCGAGTTGCGCCTGGCCGTTGCCGACCATCCCAATCCCGTACCGTCGCCAATCATCGCGATGCCGCCGCTGGCTGAGCTCAGTCAGCGCTATACGCAGTTATTCGAGGCAAGCAACGGACGCAGCGCCATTTCCCTGCATGAGTCGGACTTCGCATCGAAGACGCGGGCGACGGTGTGGGAGGATATCGTGCGCTTCTATGAGCATTTTGGCTTGAACTATAACGGCCAGAGCATCCGGTTGTGGCCTGATCATCTGGCCCTGGAGCTGGAGTGTATGCACTATCTGGCATTTCTGGAATCCGGCATGCGCGCCGATGCGGGGCCCTTGCTGCGGGCCGAGCGCGATTTTCTCGACCGTCGCCTGCTGACATGGACGCCGGAACTCGCGCAGCGTCTAAAAGATGCGCCGCAGGCAGAGCCCTATGCGGCGCTTGCGGCATGGCTTTGCGACTGCCTGCGCGCCGATCGGGCGTGGCTGGAACAGGCCATTGCGGAGATAAATTAGGCGGTGACCGGCCTGAACTGCGGCAGGTGAATGTTGCCGCGCGCCTCAAATATCCCTTCCACCGGCATCCCGACGCGCACCGTCTCCGTTGCGCAGCCGATGATGTTCGCCATCATGCGCGGTCCTTCCTGCAGATCGATCACCGCCGCCACATAGGGCGCATCAGCTTCAAAGCCGACGCAGGGCGCGGCGTGCACGACCGAATAGGTGTGCACCGCGCCGCGTCCGCTTGCCGTCCGCCATTCCAGCGCGCCGCCATAGCAATGCGGACACCAGGAGCGGGGATAGAACAGATAACGCGAACAGTCGTCGCAGTATTGCAGCAACAGCTTGCCGTTGGCCGCAGCCTCCCAGTAGGGAGCCGAAGCGGCGGAGATTGCGGGGATTGGCTTTGCTTCCATGATATTACGCCTCGCGTGAGAGAATGAGCGTGCTGTGATCGGCCTGCATACCGCCATAGCAATGCACCAGCGCGGCACCGGCTTTCGCCACTTGCCGCTCGCCGGCCCGGTTCATCACTTGCAAAGCGCCTTCGATGATCATCGACAGGCCGGAGGCGTCCCCCGTATGACCATAGGATAAAAGCCCGCCGTAGGTATTAAGCGGCAGATCGCCGCCGGGAAGAATGCGCCCCGAGGCAGCGAGCGCGCCGCCTTCGCCCTTGCGACAGAATCCGAGATCCTCCAGGCAGATGATCGGCATGGCGGAGAAGGCGTCATAAATCTCGATAACCTCGATGTCATCGGGAGTCATATCGGCGCTGCGGAACGCCTGCGCGCCCGCCTCGCGAGTCCCGACAGAGATATTGAAGGCGTCGGTCTGGCTTTGATAGCCGTGGGAGTGAAATTCGCCCATGCCGCGGATGTAGGCGGGCTGGCCGCTGATCCGGCGCGCCAGTTCGCCGGTGGTGACCAAAATGACGCCGCCGCCTTCGCATGGCACCGAGCAATCAAGAAGATGAAATGGCGAGGCGATGAGGGCTGACTGAAGCACATCCTCTACGCTGATTGCGCCGCGGGATCGCATGTAGGCATGGGGATGCCGCAGCGCCCAGGCGCGCGCCGCCACGGAGACCGCGGCAAGCTGTTCCGGCGTGGTGCCATACTCGGCCATGTGCCGCGTGGCAAGGAGCGCATACATGGCCGGAATCGTTGGCCCGTAAGGCAGTTCGAATTGCGGGTGAAAAATCTTCGACATGCTGCGCCGGCCGGCTTCGTCCAGGCGCGGGAATTTGCCTGCGCCGGCGCACAGCACCGCCGCCGCCCGGCCGTCGGCGATGGCGAGCGCTGCGCGTTGGATCATCAGCCCGTAACTGGCGCCGCCGGCGAACATGGTTTCCGACAGCACCGTGCGTAACCCCAGCTCATCGCCGAATCGTTCGTGCATGAGAATATCCGGGCGGTCGCCGGCCATGTCCGCCGGCGGCACCAGGAGGCCGTCGATGTCGCGCGCCTTGAGCGGCCATGCCGCCAAGGCGCGCGACAGAACTTCTCGATAAAGATCCAGCGTGGAGAGTTCCGGATAGCGCCCCGGCGGCAGCTCGAACACGGCGGCGATGGCCGGCTCGTTGCGCAAATGCCGCCGCGCGCTCATGGCTGCTGTCCGCTCATCGGGCTATCGGTGTAGATATCGGTGAGGATGCGCGGATCGAACCAGTTTTCGGCGACCTCGATGGTCTTGATCTGCCATCCTAGTCTGGTATCGGCGCGCGCCACCTCCATGCGATAGGCGCCGCCGGCGGACAACAGCGCGCCGCCGCGGCTGACGCCGGTATCATGCATGGCGAACACGAAGGCGCGGGCCACCGCGTGGGCGCCGTCATCATCGAGCTCGACGTGGGTGTTGGTGATGAAATGCTGCACCGCCTGCACTTTCGGCCGCAAATCGCGCATGATGTTAATCAAGATATCGATACCCTTGAATGGCGGCGCCACGGCGTCATGACGGGCAATCACGTCATCGGCGATCACCAGCCGCATGTCATCTTCGTTCCATTCATCCAAGGCCCGGCCATACCGGGCCAATAGCTCAGTAATGGCGACGCGCGCTTCCAGGCGCTCCAGGCGTTTGGCAAGGGCTTGCAGGTCGTGGGCGGCGGTCATTTCTTCCGGTCTCCTTAAATTCGAGTCAGTCAAGGCCGAGCGCGCCGGGGTTCATCAACCGTTTTGGATCGACGGCGTTCTTGATGCCCTCAAGCACGCTCCAGCAGTCCGGGTTATGACGTGAAGCGCGATATGGATAATACTTGCCGACCTGCACATGGGTCGGCCGGAAGGGCGCGAAGATGTTTGTTACCATCTCGCGGCGCAGCGCCAGCGCCGCCTCACGCGCGGTCGCGTTTTCCGGCTGATGGCCGAAACGGCGGCGGCGATCTTCGCCCAGCACGCTGTAGCGCAAGGGATTCATGCGATCACGCCAGTAAATGATGGGCTCGACGCCGAAGGCATTGGCGGTGGTCAGATAAAGCCGCGTTGCCATCAGCCCGTGCGCGCGCATGAAGTCCGCGCGCTCGGCGAAGAACGCATCCAAGGCGCGCTTTAAAGCCATGCCTTGCGACAGGGAGACCGTACAATTACTGGGAAAGCTGCATTCGCCATCGATGCCGACGATCAGTTCCTCGATCGGCACGAACGGCATGGCGCGCATGGCGATGACCAGAGATGGCGGGATCGGCTTGCCGCCGAGGCGGCGCGCGGCGCTACGCAGCGCGCCCATGGCCGCATCGGCTGCGCGCTGATTGGCGCCATCGACGATGGTTTGCACCGACCACGGCCAGCGGGCGAGAAAACCAAGCTTGCCGCCGCGCAACAGATCAAACAGATTGCGCGCGGCGTTCAGCCGCCCGGAGGATTGGCGCGCGATGGCGCGCAGCAGCGCCTTCGCTTCGTGGGCCGGCGGCCGCGGTCGGCTATAAAACACGCGGTGGTGATAGGGGCCGAACACGAAGCAGTCGGTGGCCACGCCCAAGCGCCCGATTTCGCTCATCAGCGCCAGCGCCTGATCCTCCTCGGCAAACCCCCAGGCGGCATAGGCGCTGCCGCCGGCCTTGCGCTCCAGACGGAAGCATGCCTTGGTTTTGATGCCGAGACTGCCGGCGTCGTTGATGAAGAGGCGCGTCAGATCGGGTCCATAGCAGGTCAATGCGGGATGCTGCGGATCGGTGGCCAGCGCGCCGGTTTGCAGCAGTCGGCCGTCGGCCAGCGCCACCTCGACGCCCAGTAGGTAGGTGGTGATATCGCCCTTGCCCCAGCCCACCGCCCAGTTACCCAGACCGCCGCCCACCGTGGCGCGGCTGCCGGAGAAGGGGCCGTGGAAGGGGATTTCGTAAGCGCAACCGGCCAGCGCCGCGCGCAACTCGGCCCAGGTCACGCCGGTCTCGACGGTGACGGTAAGATCGTCAAGGTTGATGTCGAGAATGCGGTTCATGCGCCGCATGTCGACGACGATCGAGCCGGGGCGCTGGGGAATCGGGCCTAAGGTATAGGACATGCTGGCGCCGCGCGGCACCAGCGGCGCGCCATGCTTTTCGGCGATGGCGATGATGCCGCGCACATCGTCGACGGAACCCGGCCGCGCCACCACTGCCGCGGTGGCTAGGCGCTGTTCGCTGAAATCCACCGAACACAACTCCAACTCGTCCGGATCAGTGCTGACATGACCGTCGCCCAGCAAGCGGGTCAATTCCTCGACCAGCGCAGCATGATCGGCCTTTAATGTTGGAGTCGCGCCGCTGCTTGTCATGGCGTCACGAGAATTTTGCAATGCGCGGCGCGCTCAGGGCCAAGGAGCGCGGCAAATCCTTCACTCATGACGTCATTGAGCGGGATTGTGGCGCTGGTCATGGCCGGGTGCGGATTGACTTTGCCATTGGCAAGAAACGCAATGGCGATCTCGAACTCCGCGTTCGTATACCCTTGGCTGGTGACGATGCTTTTTTCGCGAAAAAATAGATTGAAGAAATCGAATCTCACCGGCTCGCGATGGACGCCCATCTCTAGAATGGTGCCGCCGCGGCCGCATACAGCATCGGCAAGGTGCAGCGCCGGTCCGGAGCCGGCGCACTCGAACACGATGTCGGCGCGCCGGCCTTTGGTCAACGCGCCGATGATGCGGCCCGGGTCGCCATCGCGCGGATCATGCGCCGTGGTTGCTCCCATTTGCAGCGCCAGCTCGCGGCGATGCGCTTCGGTCTCAAACACGTGTACGGCCTGCGCGCCGCACGCCAATGCCATCTGCATGGTCAATAATCCAATCGGTCCGGCGCCGATCACCGCCGCCGCCGCGCCCGGCTCCAGGCGGCTGCGCCTAACGGCGCGCACCGCGCAGGCCAGCGGCTCGACATAAGCGCCCGCCTGCCAGGACACGCTATCGGGCAAGGGCAGGACGCAATCGGCGCGCACCGACACATAGCGGGCGAATGCGCCGTCGGCGGCGCCGCCGACGGCGGCAAGCTCGGTGCATTGTATGGAGCGCCCTTCACGGCAATATTGGCAGCGATAACAGGGCATGGTGGGCCGCACCACCACGCGCGCCCCGGGAGCGATGCCGCTCACCCCTGCGCCGATATCCGTCACCTCAGCGGAAAATTCATGGCCATAGGTGATGGGGGCCATGCGACCGGTCTGCGGATGCGGCCGGGACACCGGCAGCAGCCGCGGGCCATCGATGTAGTCATGCACGTCCGAGCCGCAGATGCCGCAGTAACGCACCGCCAGCTTGACCTCGCCCGGCCCGGCTTGCGGCTCCTCCACCTCCTCAAGCCGGAAGTCCTGCTTGCCGTAGACCCGCAATGCCTTCATGAGGAGCTCCCTAAAGCTGTAATAAAGTCTAATACCTACTGGTATAAAAAAATACTTTCTATTATAATCGCCGTCAATTACTCAAATCGTCGTGGGGAGATCGTTGAATGAAGATTGCAGGCCAGACCGCCATCGTCACCGGGGCCGCCAGCGGCATGGGCGAAGCCACGGCCGCCGCCCTTGCCGCCGGCGGGGCCAAGGTGGCGCTGTTTGACGTCAAGGCCGATGTCGTGCGCGCCACCGCTAAGCGGGTCGGCGGCCTGGACGTGGTTTGCGATGTCAGCGACGCGGCGTCCACCGAGGCCGCTTTCGCCGCCGTGCGGCAGCAACTCGGCCCGGCGAGAATCCTGGTCAATTGCGCCGGGATTCCGGATTTTGCCCCGGTCGTCGGTCCGGACGGCCCCCTGCCCTTGGAGCGCTTCAACCGCGTCATCGCCGTCAACCTGTCGGGAACCTTCAACACCATCCGGCTGGCGGCGGCGGAGATGATGGGGTTAGCGCCGCTGGACGAGGGGGAACGCGGCGTGATCATCAACACCACGTCCATCGCCGCCACCGAGGGCAGCGAGTTCACCGCCGCCTATACCGCCTCCAAGGGCGCCATCCATAGCCTGACCATAGCGCTGGCGCGTGAGTTCGGCGACGCCGGCATCCGCGTGCTGGCGATCGCGCCGGCCGGCATCCGGACACCGATGATGACCATGCTGCCGCCGCAGGCGCAGCAGGCGATCGAGGGAACCATGCCCTTTCCAAAGCGCTTGGCCGATCCCAAGGTCTTCGCCAAGCTGGTGTTGCACATCTGCGACAATACCTTCCTTAACGGCACCGCCATCCGTCTTGACGGCGGCGCGCGCGGTGCCTACAAGGTGCTCAAGCCCACCGGCGACTGAGTTTGGCAACGAGATGCTGGTGTTGCAGGTGCAAGGAGTAGTGTTACGAGTTCCAGCGGCATAGAGATTAGCACAACCAATGAGCCGCCTATGACGTCCGAGAACCGGAAAATGCAGAAGTCGAAATCACGCCGCCGCCCCACCAAGCGACGTGCAAATGACGACAAGAACAGCATCCGTGACCGGCTGTTCGATTTCAAGCGCGAGCAAATTCTGGAAGTCGCCGAGCGGTTGTTCTACGAGCGGGGCTTCAAATCCACCACGCTGGACGCCATCGCCGCCGAGCTGTCGGTGACCAAGCCCTTCATTTATTACCATTTTCATAACAAACATGACATTCTCCATGTCCTCGTCGAACGCACCATGCAGGGTAATGCGGAGGTGTTTGACAGCATCGACATCGAGAAGGGCAACCCTACTGATCTGTTGCGCGAACTATGCCGGCGGGTGGTGCTGCTGGTCATCAACAGCCGCACCAGCATCGCCATGTTCTGGCGCGAGCAGAAAGAAGTTCCCGATCAAGAAAAGCAGGTCATGCACGCCAGAAAGCAGCGCCATGACGCTCAGTTCGAGCGGATCATCGCGCGCGGCGTGCAGATGGGCGAGTTTGCGGTGGACGATCCCAAGCTGGCGGTGCTCGCCCTACAGGGCATGCTCAACTGGGTCTACACTTGGTATCGTCCGAACGGCCGCCTGGATGCTGAAACCATCGCCGATCGCATCGCCGACCTGGCGGTTCGTTCGGTATGCATCGCCTCTGCGCCGGCGGCGCTGAGCGTCAAAACGCGGACCCGCAAACCAGTTCGCGCTTCGAGCTAATTCTGATCACGGCAGTCCTATGGCAGGCGCAGCTTCAATAGCGCCGGGGTTTGTTGTGCCGGCGGCACTGGATCGCCTTCGGGCAGGGTGAACATTCCGCCATCGGTGACCACATACAACACGCGCTGGCCATCCTGGTCACGCCCGAGCGCGGCAGCCGTCGGACCGACCACGCCTTCGGCCGCGCCGGCGATCACCGCGCGGCGGCCATCGCGGTCGATGCGCACCACGGTATTGAAGGGGTGGGTGGTCACGTAAAGCGTGCCGTCGTCATCGATGGCGAAATCGTCGCCGCCGATCCCTTCGCTGTAGATGCTGGGGGTACCGGCGCCGCCGTCCGCCGCAATCGGCACGGCGATGATCAGGCCGAGGTCGGAATTGGTGACGAACGCCGTCTGGTTCCATACCTGGATGCCGTTAGCGCCGGGGAAACGGCCGATGTTGGGCCGGCCGGCGAGCCATTCATGACGCAGCCACACCGTGGGCCGGCCCTGGCCGTCGATACGCCACACGCAGCCGGTGGAATCGGCGATCAGCAAATCGCCGGCATTGGTGCGGGCAATGCCGTTGGGGATGGTGCCGGGCGGCAGCGCCGCAAACGGTCGGCCCTGGCCGTCTGCGGTAATGCGCCATACGCCATGGCGGGCGGGGTCGGCGGCGTTGACATTGAGAAAGAATCCATCGCCATCGGCGGCGGCAACCATGCACCAGGCGCCGTTCCAGGGACCATGGCCCGCCTCGACGTGGAAGAACTTTTCCCGCCGACCGTCCGGCCAGACGCGATAGACCGCGCCTTCGTGCAACGGCGTAACGTAAACCTCGCCCTTATTGCCGACCAGAACCCCCTCCAGAAAAGTCGGCGGATCGAATCGGGTGACGATCTTAGTCGGAACGATGGCTTTATCCAGACTGCCCGGCTGCGGATCGGTCATCTGCTGCACCAGAACCAGGCGGTCCATATACGAACGGCGCGATCGAATGCGGCCGTCCGCCAGATGCAGTACGTCCATTCCCTCCACCTGAACCGTAGCGCCTTTGGGCGGCACTGAACCGTAATAACCCCGCTGCACGCCCTGGCCATGGTAGCGCACCATGATCTCCTCGCCGGTCACGATCGCCGGCTCGGCGCTTAAATGCAGGTCCGGCAGCGCCGCGCGCAATTCCGCAAAGGGGGCGATCAGGGCCATGGGGCCGACGAATGGCAGACCATGGGAAGTGCAATCGGCGCTGGCCAGCGCCCCCAGCGCTCCCCAATCCTGGGCATTGACGGCGGTAATGAGGGCAGAGACGAGGGTGTCGGCGGCCTTGGCCGCGGCGTCGGTCCGGGGATGGTGCATCAGCGCGCTCTCCTTATGTCTCAATAGGCAAGGCTTTTGGTCCTGGCATTGTATCACGTCCGCCGCTAACCGGGCAGCGTTCGCCGGGCCATCGCATAGGCGCCCGCAATATAATTATACTTGTCAGTAGTATTATATTCTGTAAAGTACAAGAATCAATTCTGGTCAGCCGGTAGGGAGGATAAAATGATTCGTCGTTTTAGTACTGCTGACGTTCTGGGCCGCACGGCCATCGTAGCTTTAGGCATCAGCACCGCGCTCTGGTCGGCGCCGACGGCGGCGCAGCCCGTTGAGGAGTCGGACGCGGTACTGGACGTAATCGTGGTCACGGCGCGCAAGAAGGCCGAAAGCATGCAGCGCACCCCGATCGCCATTACCGCGGTCACCGCCGAGGAAATCCAGGCCCGCAGTTTCGCCTCCATTACCGATATCGGATCATTTACGCCCAATGTGAGCTTATCCGCCGGCGCAACGGACATCGGCGGCGCGGTCAATGCGGTTTTCTTCATCCGCGGGATTGGCCAGCTTGATTATGCGCTGACCAGCGACCCGGGCGTGGGTATGTATGTGGACGGCGTTTATCTCGGCCGCGCCCAGGGCGCGGTGATGGAGCTGTCCGACATCGCCCAAGTGGAAGTGCTCAAGGGGCCGCAGGGCACGCTTTACGGCAAGAACACCATGGGCGGCGCCATCAACGTCACTACCGCGGATCCCGGCCGCGAATTCGGCGGCCGCATCGGCGTCACCATGGGCGAGGATGAACGCATTAACTTTGATGGTTACGTTGATGCGCCGCTTGGCGATACCATGGGCGCGCGCTTTGCGCTCTCCTATCGCAGCCAGGAAGGTTTCCAGAAACGGCCCTTTGCCAACGATGACAAATCGGGCGAGGAAGGAACCTTGGTGTCGCGCGTGAAGTTCGTCTGGGCGCCCAGCGACCAGACCCGCGTCGTGCTGTCGGGTGATTACACCCGCATTCGCGCCGACGCCAACACGGTGTGGATCACGCAGAATCTGAACACGCTTGCCGGGCCGCCGAATCTGGTTGCGTTGTGGAACGGCCTGGTTGGCATTCCCAGCGGTATGCCCTACACCGCTGATGTAACCTCAGTCGATCCGCGGGTCAACAACGGCACCTATCCGATGCGCCTGGAATTCGACGGCGGCGGCGTATCGCTGAAAATTGAGCATCAATTTGATGCTTTCCTGCTGCGCTCCATCTCCTCCTACCGCGCCATCGATTCGCGCAACCAGCGCGACATGGACGGCAGCCCCGCCGACTTCGGCTATGCCGATTATCGCGACGAACAATGGCAGATCAGCCAGGAGTTCAACCTGATCGGCAGCGCTTTCGACGGCAAGCTGGATTGGACGGCGGGCGCCTATTATTTCAAGGAAGACGCCGAAAGCGATTGGACCGTGGGGTTGGCCGCCGGGCTTTATCCGGCCCTGGAGGCGTTGCCGGGGCCGATCATTCCCTTTGCTCCCGGCATCAATCTCGGCGGTGCGGGCAATCCGTTCAACCTGCTGATGGAGCTGGTCGACCTCTATTCGCCGTCGCTGAAGACCAACTCCTATGCGGCCTTTCTTGAACTGGAATGGCACGCCACGGATGCGCTGTCATTCATCGCCGGCGTGCGCTATACCCGCGACGAGAAAGATTTCGGCTTCACTCAATCCGGCATTCTTTCCGGCGTGGTCGATCCCGGCTTTCCGGTATCGGCCAGCGAATCATGGAACGATATCTCGCCGCGCTTCGGCATCAAATACCAGGCCAGCGAGGATGTCTTGCTCTACGCTTCGGTCGCCAAGGGCTACAAGGCCGGCAGCTACACCGCGCGGCCATCGGACGCCATCGCCGCCGCGCTGTCCTATGACCCCGAGGAGCTCTGGGCCTATGAAGGCGGCATCAAGAGCGATCTTTTTGATCGCCGCGTGCGCTTGAACGGCGCGGTGTTTTATTACGACTATAAAGACCTGCAACAGCAGACGAACCAGGTGCCGCCGGGCGGCGCCGGGCCGGCGCAGTATACCGACAACATCGGCTCGGCGACGATCTGGGGCGTGGAGGCGGATCTGACCTTCCTGGTCACCAGCCGTTTCACGCTGTTTGGCAGCGTCGGCTATCTGAATTCCGAGTATGACGAAGCATCCGAAGTGCTCACTGGCGTCGGTCTTGATACGCCGTTGGTCAAAGCGCCGAAGTGGAGCGCCACCGCTGCGGCGCAGTACATACATCCCATGGCCGGCGGCGATCTCTTGATGCGGGTGGATTATTCCTATGTCAGCGAGAACTTCCCCAACGCCCGCGCCACGGCGCAATTGCGTCAGGAAGCGCACAGTCTGGTCAACGCCAGAATGGCTTGGACCTCGCCGCAGGAGGATTGGACCGTCGCCGTTTACGGCAAGAACATCTTTGATGAGAAGTACGTCGCCAACGGCTTCGATGTGTCCGAATTCGTTGCTTATTTCCTTGGCATTCCGAGCGAACCGCGGGAGCTCGGGGCGCAAATCATCAAGCGTTTCTGATGGGTAAGGGATGACTGAACTGAGCACGCCATATGCGCCATCGCGCGAAGGGTTGCGCGGCGCCTATCGCACCATGCGGCGCATCCGCTGTTTTGAGGAGCGGCTGCACGCGGAGTTCGCCGCCGGCCGCGTCCCATCATCGGTGCATCTCTACGCCGGACAGGAGGCCTCGGCTGCGGCGATCTGCGCCCACTTGGGCGCGCAGGATTATCTGCACAATACCCACCGCGCGCACGGTCCGGCGATTGCCCGTGGCGCAGACTTGATCGCCATTACCAAGGAGATCTATCTGCGCGCCGGCGGCCTGTGCCAGGGAAAGGGTGGCTCGCCGCATCTGCATGACGCCCGCTTGCGACTCATCGGCGCCAACGGCGGCGTCGGCAGCGGCGCGGCTCTGGCTTGCGGCAGCGCGCTCGCCATCCGTCATCGCCAGGAAAACGGCGTGGCGGTGGCCCTGCTTGGCGATGGCGCGTGCAATCAGGGCGTGGTTTCCGAGAGTTTCAATCTGGCGTCGGTGTGGAAGTTGCCGGTGGTGTTCGCCATCGAAAATAATGGCTATGCCGAGGCCACCGCCACCAGCTACGCCATCGCCGGCGATAATCTTGCCGCCCGTGGACCGGCCTTTGGCATGCCGTCGACGCGGGTCGACGGCGCAGATTATTTCGCCGTCCATGAAGCCGCCGGCGTCGCCATTGAATGCGCGCGCTCGGGCGGCGGCCCCAGTCTCGTTGAGATCATGGCGCCGCGCTTTTATGGCCATTATGAGGGTGACGCACAGAAGTACCGCGCGCCCGGCGAGGTCGCGGAGCTACGCCGCACCCGTGATTGCTTGACGCGCTTGCGTCAGCGCATGATTGATGAATATCAGTTCTCCACTGCCGAAATCGATGCCATGGATGCTGAGATCGGCGTCGACATCGATCGCGCCTTCGCAGAGGCCGCGGCGGCGCCGCCGCCGGATCCTGCGTTGTTGATGCGCGACATCTACGCCGACCGCAGCGGTCTATAACAAGGATAGCCATCATGTCAGTTAAAAGTTACCGCGCCGCCATTCGGGAGGCGCTTGAGCATGAGATGCAGCGCGATCCGGATGTGGTGCTGATCGGCCAGGATCTGGCCGGCGGCGCGGGTGGCGGCGGCGAGGATGACGCCTGGGGCGGCCCGATGGCGGTTACCAAAGGTCTGGTCGGCAAATTCGGCCGCGAGCGCGTGCTTGATACGCCGGTCAGCGAGGCGGCCTCCATCGGCGCGGCGGTGGGCGCAGCCGCCGCCGGTCTGCGGCCGGTGGCGGAGCTGATGTTCTGCGACTTCATCGGCGTGTGCTGCGACCAGATCCTCAACCAAGCGGCCAAGTACCGCTACACCTTCGGCGGCCAGGACCAGGTGCCGCTCACCATCCGCACCACCATCGGCGCCGGCCAGCAGCTCGGCTCGCAGCACTCGCAGGCGCTTTACCCCCTATTCAGCTACTTTCCTGGCCTGAAGGTGGTGGTGCCGGCGACCGCCTATGACGCCAAGGGCCTGTTGGCGACCGCCATTCGCGACAATGATCCGGTGATCTTTTGCGAGCATCGTCTGCTTTACCGGCTGCGCGAGGACGTGCCGGATGAGAGCTACACCATCCCCTTCGGCGAAGCGCGCATCGTCGAGGAAGGCGGCGATGTGACCGTGGTGGCGCTGTCGCGCATGGTGCACGTGGCCGCCGAAGCGGTGCGCGCCTTGCGCGAAGACGGCATTGACTGCGATCTGATCGATCCGCGCACCACGACGCCGCTTGATACCGATACTATTTTCGACAGCGTCGAAGCGACCGGCCGGTTGGTCATCGTCGATGAGGCGGGCCCGCGCTGTGGCACGGCGTCCGACATCGCCGCCATCGTCGCCGAGGAAATGTTCAACGCCCTGCGCGCGCCGATCCGGCGGGTGACGCCGCCTTACGCGCCGGTGCCGGCGGCCCCTGAGCTTGAGCGGAGCTATGTTCCCGATGCATCGCGCATTATCGCCGCCGTGCGATCGGTGATGGAGCGCTAGGATGAACGAGGGCATTACACCTTTGCTGATGCCCCGCTGGGGCGTCGACATGACTGAGGGCAAGGTCGTGCGCTGGCTGGTAGGCGAAGGCGCTGCGGTGCATGCCAATACCGAATTGGTGGAGGTCGAATCGGAAAAGGCGGTTGCCCCCGTGGAGGCGGGCGCGGAATCCGTTTTGCGGCGACGCATCGCGCCGGAAGGAGTGATGGTCCCGGTCGGCGGGCTGCTTGGCGTCCTGGCGCCAAACGGCGTGGCCGATGCCGATATCGAGGCGTTTGTACAGGCTTTTGCCGCTCCCAAGCAGAGCGTGGCGGCAATGCCAACCCAGGACGAAACGGTGACGGCGCTGGGGCAATCGCTCCGTCTGCTGTCGTTCGGCGCGGGCGACCCGCCGCTGCTGCTGGCGCACGGCTTTGGCGGCGACCGGCGCGGCTGGAGTCTGGTGCAAAGCGAATTGGCGCGGCAACGGCGGGTCATCAGCGTTGATTTGCCGGGTCATGGCGATTCCAGCAAAACCATTGCATCGGCGTCGCCTGAATTCTTTCGCGATATCCTCCTCGCGCTCATGGATGCGCTGGGTCTGGCGCGGGTTCATCTCGTGGGGCATTCCTGGGGCGGCGTGCTGGCGATGGCGGTGGCCGAACAGGCGCCGCAGCGGGTGGCGAGTCTGACGCTGATCGGCACCGCAGGCCAGGAGACGCCGGTCGAGGCAAACTATATACGCGACTTTCTCGACGCCGCGCGGCGCGCCGAGGTCAAGACGGTGTTGCAGCGTTTGTTCGCCGATCCGGCCATGGTCAGCCGCGAGATGGTGGAGCAAGTGCTGCGCTTCAAGCGCATCGAGGCGGCGGATGACGCGCTGCGAAAAATCGCCGTCATGAGCCATGAAGCATCGCGCCGGCCTGATCCGGCGGCAGCGCCATCGGTTCCCACTCAGATCATCGCCGGCCGAGAGGACAGGATATGTCCGCTGGGCGAAAACTTTACGCCGCCGCAAGGCGTCGTCCTGCATCTGCTCGATCGGGTGGGGCACATGCCGCACCTGGAAGCCCCCGCCAAGGTGGCGTCCCTGATCAACGCCCACGTATCAGCGGCATCCGCCCCATGAGGATATCTATCCCTGGCGCGGCAGAGGTCACTTGGCGTCGATGGCGGGCGTATCCATGCCGACATAACTGTAATGATCCGCCGCAACCCGCCAGCCGTTTGCCGTCTTGACCCAGACATAGAGCGACTTGGCGGTGACAGGAGCTTCCTTCTCATCGGCAGGCATCAACTGAAACACCACGAACTGATACGCCGCCTCACTGCCAAGGGGCGCGGTCCAGACGGCGGTCGCCGTGATGCGAGGATAGGCGGCAATCAGCTCCGCAATCAGTTTCGTGCTTTGAGCATTGCCTGCCCACACCGTGGGGCTATCCGACGCCGTGATGACCACATCATCGGTCAGAAACTCGCTGACGAACTTCGCCGCATCGCCCGTCGCCCAGATCGGGCCATAGGCCTGATCCAATTTCCCTTGGAGCGTCTGGTGCAGCGTGGCGTCGCTCGCGGACGCCGAACCGGCAAAGGCGGCGCCGACGGCGAAGCAAACCAGATAAAAGGCTGTCCTGAAAGCTCGGATAAACATGAAACCTCCTCTTATAGTCCGATGATCCGCACTAACCAGAAGTCACAGGCGCTTGCGCAATTCGGTTTTCTGAATTTTTCCGGTGGACGTCTTGGGCAACGCCTCGAACAAGACCCGCGTCGGACACTTGTAATGGGCAAGCCGTTCCCGGCAAAAAGCAATCAGCTCATCGGCGGTAAGGGCGAAGCCCTGCTTTAATTCCACGAAGGCGACGGGCGTTTCCCCCCATTTCTCATGGGGGCCGGCGACAACGGCGGCTTCGGACACGGCGGGATGCTTGTAGATCACGCCTTCCACCTCAATGGAGGAAATATTCTCGCCGCCGGATATGATGATATCTTTGGAGCGATCCTTCAATTCTATCTGACCGTCAGGATGGCGCACGCCAAGATCGCCCGAGCGGAAATGCCCGCCGGCGAATGCGCTGCCGGTGGCGTCTGGGTTTTTCAAGTAGCCTTTCATGACGGCGTTGCCGCGGAACATGATCTCGCCCATGGTCTTGCCGTCCGGCGGAACTTCCGCCATCGTCGCCGGATCCCGAACGCTTAATTCCTCTTCGATGACGTAATTGACGCCCTGCCGCGCCCGCAGGTGAGCGCGTTCTTCCGCCGGCAGCTTGTCCCACTCTTGCCGCCAGGCGCAGACCGTCATCGGGCCGTATACTTCCGTCAATCCGTACACATGGGTGACGTCGATGCCCACCGCGTCGGCGCGCGCCAGCACCGCCGCCGGCGGCGCCGCGCCGCCGGCCATGAACTGCACGCGGGGAGAAAACGTCACGCCGCGCTCTTGCGCCAGCGTAGCGACCATGTTGAGCACGATGGGCGCGCCGCACATGTGGGTTGCGCCTTCGCTCTGCAGGGCGTGCAGAATATCCGCCGCCACCGGCGCGCGCAGGCAGATGTTGACGCCGCCCTTGGCGGCAATCGCCCACGGAAAGCACCAGCCGTTGCAGTGAAACAGCGGCAAGGTCCACAAATAGCGCGGCTGCGCCGGCATGGACCATTCCAGCGCCGTGCCGATGGAAGTCAGGTACAAACCGCGATGGCTATAGACCACGCCTTTTGGCCTGGCCGTGGTGCCCGAAGTGTAGTTGAGCGCCACCGCATCCCATTCGTCATCCGGCATGGTATCCCAGGCGTCAAGCGGTTCGGCCGCCTTGATGACCTCTTCATAAGCAAGACCGGCAAGGCCCGATGCGTCCTCGCCATCGCCGCCATCAATAAGGATGATTTGCGGTCTGACCTTGGCCAGCGCCAACGCCTGCCGCGCCACGTCCGCCAGACCGGTATCGACAAAAAATATTTCCGCCTCGGCATGATCAAGGATATAGGCCACATCGTCCGCGCCCAGCCGCGTGTTGATCATGTTCAACACCCCTCGGGACATCGGTACGGCGTACGACAGCTCCACCGCCGCCGGCAGATTACGGCACAGCACCGCCACCGTGCTATCCTTGCCAACCCCTTTGGCGCGCAACCCAGCGGCCATTCTTAAACAACGATCGTAAACTTCGCCCCAGCTCCGCGTCGATCCTTCAAAGATGATCGCCGGCTGTTCCGCGTAAGCCTGCGCCGCCCGGCGCACCAAGGATACCGGGGATAATGGCGCATGATTGGCGCCGCATTTATCAAGTCCGTCGTCGTATTTAGCTACCATGTCCTGTACGCGATAAGTTTAGTTGACGGCCTTTTTGCCTAATAAGAGTTAAGGCAGAACGCCTGCCTTAACCCCCATAGACTTTCCCAGAACAGCTAGAAGCGATAGTTGATCTCCGCCCCCCACCACCGCGGCCGGCCCCATTGGGTCTGGGTGAAGCCGAAGCTGCTGATGTCGAGGGCGAAGGTCTGGAAGCGCTTGTCGGTCAAATTACGCACGAAGCCGGCGATCTCCCAGGTGTCATCCTGTCCGGCAAGACTGATACGGGCGTTCACCAGGGCATAAGAATCGCCAACGGTGGACGGATGATTGATGATCGAGTAATTGACCGTATCCTGATAGGAGCCGTCGACCTGCACCGAAGCGACGCCGAATGGCACATCCCAGGAATAGCGCGCCAACGCATTCAGGGTCACATCGGGCGCAATCGGCAGCGTCTGGTCTGCAAATAAGCCATCGGGCAGCAGGACGTTCTTGGCCTCGGCCTTAAAGAGGAAGGACACGCCGAAGTTCAAATCCAGTCCCTTCATGGGATGGGCCTGAAGCTCGATTTCACCGCCGATGACCGTGGCGTCTACGTTCTGCACCCGCTGAACCAAGCCACTGAACACAAAGGCTTGGTAGTCCTTGTAATCGTAGTAGAACAAGGCGCTGGTGAGAAACGCAGCGCCGTTGAACAAGGAACCCTTGGCGCCAATTTCATAGTTGCGAAGTTGTTCCCGGTCAAAGGGGATGGTGGCTGCAAAGTCGGGCTGGAAGCTGCCGTTAAAGCCGGCTCCCTTCGAGCCTTGGGTGACGCCGGCATAAAGCATCCACTGATCATCCGGACGATATTCAAGTAGCGCCTTGAAATCGATCAGGTCGTCTTTTGATTTGCCGCTGAACTGCGACACCGCCCCCGGAAAAGCGAAAAAGCCGAATGGATCAAGCGCCACGGTATTATTCCAGGTATGGGAAACCTTGTCTTTAGTGTAGCGCACGCCGGCGATGGCCGTCAGTTGGGAACTTAGATCATATTCCACCTGACCAAACACCGCCCACGCCGTTTTGTCATGTTCCCAGAACGAATAGGTATCAAAGCTCAAGCCATCGAGCGAGGCAATGCCGCCGAAAGTGCTGCTATCCCAAATTTTACTGCCGTAATCGCCTTTGATCTTCAGATAATTCACCCCGGCCAGCCAACGCAGGTTTTCCGCTTCGCCATTGACGCGCAGTTCCTGCGAAAATGTTTCGACATTGGCGAGGGTGGCGAAGTTCAGCAGCTGATTGGGCGAGGAATCCACTTCCTCGGCATAATCCTTCTCTGACTTTCGATAGTCGGTCAAGCTGACGATGGAGAAATCGCCTTTATCCAATACGATATTCGCGCTGGCGCCGTAAATTTTTCGATCCAGGAAGCCTTCAAAATCATACTCGTTGACCAGCGGATCATTGCTCGGCCGCAAATAGCCGAGTAAATCGCAGCCATTGCAGGTCCCCCACGGGTTGTCATTCGGACCGATGAGTTCGCCATAACCATGCTCGCCGGTGGGCGCAGATGGCCGCTGAGTATAGGCGCCGGTTTTCTCGTTGTTGTTCTCGGTATAATGGCCCTTCAAGATCACCCGCAGATCTTCGCTGGGCTGAAACAAGAACTGCCCGCGCACCGCCATGACATCCTGCTCATGGCGATCCGGACCAAGCAGATTTTTGTAATAACCATCGGCATTCTGAGTAAGGCCGGCCACGCGAAAGGCCGCCTTGTCGCCCATCGGCAAGTTGACGGCGCCTTCCACCTCGATCTGGTCATAGCTGCCGTACGTGAACCGGCCGTAGCCATTTATCTCCTCCGTCGAGGGTTTTTGCGTAATGAAGTGGATCAATCCGCCGGTGGCGTTGCGACCGAACACGGTGCCCTGCGGACCCTTCAGCGTTTCCACCCGATCAAGATCGAACAGCGGGAAACCCGCCGCCGTCATGGAGGCGACATAAGCTTCATCCTCGTAAATGGCGATCGGGCTTTCATGATGATCGGCGAAATCATTTTGATTGACGCCGCGGATATTGAACAGAACGATGGACGGGCTGCCCGATACGGCGCTGACCGCCAATCCCGGCACTTGCGCGATAATGTCGGAGCTTTGGTTGAAGCCGAGCTTGTTCAGTTGCTCGGAGGAAAAAGCCGTCACCGCTACCGAGACATCCTTCAAGCTTTCCTCGCGCTTTTGCGCCGTTACGGTGATCTCCTCGATCAACAGGCCGCCGCGGTCTTGCGCGCCGGCGTTGCCAATCCACAGGGCGCTCGCGCCGGCGAGCGCCGCCACACTCGTCAAAGTTTTACTGCGAAGAATTTTCATGTTCACCTCCCTATTTCCTTATTTGCCTAATGCCGTTCAGGTATTTTTTCATTTTCAACCATCCCATCTGATTTCTTACGCGCTCAATTGTTGGCGGACGCGCTGCGCCGCGATGATTCCCTGCTCGATGGCGCCATCAATGAAGCCGCGCCATCCATTCGCCCAGTCGGAGTTGGCAAAATGAATGTGCCCTTGGGACTTTTGCATATCGTCTATAAACTTCGACATCTGCCCCGGACGTGAAACAAACCATACGCCCTGGGAGTAGGGATCGACATTCCAGCCATAGCCGAAAGCCTGCGTCACCTTGGCGTCGGGCAGGAACTGGCGTATCGCCGCCTCGACGGCATCCTGGTCGTTCATGTCCAGCGTTTCCGTGCTGGGACCGAAGGTAATAAGGTGGGTGTGGCCGTTTTTCGCGCTGTCCCACAAAACATAATTCATCGGCGCCTTGCCGCCCGGCGCCCAACCGCCGAAGATGGGATACTCCTTATCAAGCTGGATGTGCATCTTCGTTCCCTGCCCGGCATGGGTTTGCTTGGACGCCTCCAGTTTCGCCGCCAGGAGGGCGGGAGAGAACTCCACATCCTTCAGCACGTTCATCGGGATAGCGCAGATCAGCGCATCCGCCGTCAGGCGTTCGCCGCTATCGGTGATGACCTCAACCCCTTTTTCAAGCTGATTGATCCTATAGACAGGTGTCGACAAACGGACATCGGCGCCTGAATCGGCGGCGATCTTATCCAACAGCGCCTTGGTGCCGCCTTTGATCTTGAAACGTATAACAGCGTCATTCATGACGATCCCGCTGTAGCCGGTAAGGGCATACCAGCGCATCATGTCAACCCAGGAGATTTGTTCCGGCGGCGCGGCGCCGCAGGTTGTAAAAAACGTGTCGCAGAAAATCTTGTCGATCGGGGAGAGACGGGTGCTGTCCAGTTTGTCTTGCACGGAGTATTTATCGGCCTTCACCCAGCCATCATGCGCAAGCGGACTGGCCGGTCGCGGCATGATCTCGTAGGCGTCCTTGAAATAGGTCGCGATGGCTTTTTCGAAAGCCTCGCGGGTCGGCCACAGCTCGGAGAACTTGGCGGTATGGCGCTTGCCTTGATAATCAAGATAAATGATATCGTCGGCGACGCCGCCCAGCGTTTCTTCCAGATCCATGTTGTAGCGGCGGATTTCGGCCCACACATGGGGTTGCAGCCAGTGCACCCAGGTTCCGCCCATATCCACCATCTCACCGGCGAACTCCGCGGTGAACGTCCGGCCGCCCAAGCGGTTGCGGGCTTCCAGGAGCGTAACGTCAAATCCCAAGACGCCCAGTTCGCGCGCCGCCGTCACGCCGCAGAAGCCGCCGCCGACGATGATGACATGACCCCGAGTACCGCTTCCTTTTGCCCGTTCCGACGCCTGCCCCGGCGCGCTGGATAGCGCGGAAGCGGCGAGTACGGATGCGCCGGCGCCGGCCAGCAGATGTCGGCGCGACACGGCTCCCTTCAGGACATCGCTGTCTTTATCATGATCCCTTATCTTGCCTTTGTTTTTTTCACGCTCCGCCATTTCGATCTCCTCAGCCGGCGCTCAAGGCGCGCCGGAAATACATTATTTATCAGTAGTCGCCGCGCTCAGCGTCTGAAGAAAACAGATCAGATCCGCGCGCTCTTCCTCTTTTCGCAACCCGGCGAACGCCATGCTGGTGCCGCGGGCGTATTTTTGCGGCGCGGCAAGAAATTTATCCAGTTCCTCCGCCGTCCATGTCGTAGTGATGGCGCGCAGGGCGCGGGAGTATTTGAAATCCGGATAACTGGCCGCTTGCCTTCCCACAACGCCGGCCAGCGGCGGCCCTACCTTACTGATCGCATCGATATCAATGGCATGGCAGGCCACGCATCTTTTGGCCACTTCCGCGCCATACTCGACGTTGCAGTCATCGGCAATGGCCGGCTTACCGCCGGCGATCGCCAGCGCCGCCATCAGCGCTACGCCACTTATCCATTTTTCTGCAGCCATCGCCTGCACTCATCGAGTTTGTCATTTCTCGCCGATCCGAGCGCGCCGTACTCAGCGAATATTCCAGACGGCGTACTTGCGTAAGTATCCTTGCTGGCGCCAAGTTCCCTTAAATCCCTTCACCAGCAGGAAACTATCCCCCGCCTTGAAGCGGGAGACATTGCCCGCATGGTCCACCAGCTCCACTTCGCCCTCGATGAGCGTTATGAATTCATCGACCGGATAACTTTCCAATGACAGTTCAAGCGCCGTGCGATTTTCCCAAACCTGGACGATGAATTTATTGTCAGGCGAGGCAAACAGCACTTTATGGAATTCCTGAATCTCCCCCGAACGAACCCATGCCGGGTCCAGCGCATTGGACGGCGACATATCAGTCTTCGTCAGCGCTTTTGCATTTATGCTAACAATCATCATCATTGCTCCCGGTATATAGTAATTGAACCTAATTCCACGCGATCGGTGCGCGACCGCCGCTCTCAGGAAGTTCCGCGCGGGTCTTATCTGACACCCGTTCAGACGCCATCCATCTCGTGCACGCCGAGACACTAACGCAACATACCTGCGTCCGTCAGAATTACCGGCGATATGAAAACTGTATTTGGTCTTGATTTTCTGGCTTTTTGACCATGTGCGAATCATGCTACCGTCACCTGACGGCTTCGTCAATATTTTTTTCCGTCATCTGACGGTATGATATACGGAAGAGCTTGACGCAGGCATGTTTTTTCACTGATTCGTTGCTGGCAAAGGATTGACTTTAAAGTATTTTCCAGGATGATCCTTGACCAGTCCGGGGCGGCAACGGCGGTGGTCGCGCCAGGATCGGCCGGCGGCGGTGGGCGGACAGGCCAATGACTGTCGCGGCGGCGTGACGGATTTATAATGTGGGCAGAGTTGAGCCTGCGTGTCACGGATCAGATACGAGGCATGAGGTGTTCGCCGGCGGAAGAAATGCAGGTGGTCTAAGGTTATGAAAAATAGCAGCAAGAAAATTTCGAGCAATATCGAGAAGCCAAGCGGCCCTGTCAAATCGGAACAGGGGACTCGTCAGATCGAAATCCTGAATGCGGCCCGGCAGATTCTGATCGAGGAAGGATATCCTTCCTTTACCATGCGGCGTATCGCAAAGCGGGCGAACATTCACTTAAAAACATTGCAGCATTATTTCAATACCAAGCGCATCCTGCTTATGGAAACGGTGAACTACACGCTGGATAATTACTATTTCAAAATCTATGAAGACATCGATAGCGGGGTTGCCAAGCGAAGTCCCAAAGACGCGCTCTCCTGGGTGCTGGAATTCCTGATCGCCGACTGCAAGGCGGAAGACACCTGCAAATTTTTCTTTGAGCTTTGGGCGCTTTCCTCACGGGACGAGGACGCGTGCGAGGCGCTCGATGCGCTTTACACCCGCCACCGTCAACAGATTGAAAAATTGCTGGCGCGGGCCAATCCGACGCTTTCCGCGAAAAAAATCAAATTGCGCGCGGCGGTTATTGCGGAGCAGATCGAAGGGCTGGTGCCTTTCATCGGCTATGGCAAACCGCGGCACCCCGAGTTTGCCGGCTTGGAAGCCGAAGTGCACAAGAGATTGATGGAATACGCGCTGCAGCCATAAGGCCGGCCATGGCCTGTGCCGGCCGGCAGAATCAAGGAGCCCACCAATGATCATGGACACGAAAGCCGCAGTTTTAAGCGCCATGCTGACGCACCGACTGCGCGTTGCAAGTTTGCTGCTGGTCGCAGCCCTCTGGGCGCTCAACGCCACCGCTTCCCATGCCGGCGCCGGCCGAGAGGCTGAAGCGCAAACAGAAATCAGGCAGTTGCTGGACGCGGTGGAGGCAGCCTGGAAGGATGGCAGCCTCGACGGCTTCATGACGCTCTATCACAACAGCCCGGATACCACCTATGTGACGCCGGGCGGCTTGGTGCGGGGATACGACGCCATCCGAACGATGCTCCACGATGATTTCGGCTTGGGCAAGGGCGAGGCGAAAGGCTGGATGAAATTTAACATCCTGGACTTTCGCCTGCTGCGGCGCGATCTGGCCTATGTCGCCACCAGCTATACCCTTGTCCTGCCCAGCGGCAGCGGCGGCGAGATGCGCGGCCATGCTTCGCTCATCCTGAAAAAAACCAAGGACGGCTGGAAGACGATTGCGGATCACGCAGGCTAACGCCGCCCGAGTCAGGTTGGGTCTAATTCAATGACCAGCCGATCTCTAAACCATACATGCGCGGCCTGGCCGGGTAGCCGATGTTCTGGCCCGGATTATCCCCGATGGGCGGATAGGCGAGCAATGCCTGGCGGTAGGCTTTGTCAAAGACATTGTTGACATACCCGGTCAATCGCCATGCGCCGCTGGCGTAGGACGCGCGCAGGTTTACCAGATGATAGCCGTCCTCCCGAGCCTGGGGCTGCGGCGCGGGGATCATGGCTTCCCCTGGTTCATGGAAATATGAACTGCTGTAGGACCAATCGGCGCGAACGCTGATCTCATCGCTATCGCGCACCGGGATGGTGTAATCCACGGCTGCATTGAGCGTGTGCTTGGGCGAGCGCACCATGCGCGTATCCGAATAATCAATGAACTCATCGAATACATAATCGTCATATTGCGCATCCAAGTAGCCGTAGCCGAAGCTGAGCAACAGCTCCGGTAGCGGCCGCGCCAGAACCTCCAGCTCAAAGCCCTTGATGGTGCTGTTGGCGGCGTTGGTGATCACGCCAGATGCGCCGCCGGTTGAGGTGGCGACGATGCGCTGCACTTGCAGATCCTTGTAGTCATTGTAGAAGGCCGCGATGTTGACCGTCAGGCGGCGGTTGAGCCATTGCGTCTTCAAGCCAGCCTCGTAATACCGCACCTCTTCGGGATCAAATACCCGCTGCGCTAAAAGCGGATCGGTGACCGCCCATTGAAAGCCGCCGCCCTTATATCCGGTGCTGTAGGTTATAAAAGCCATGGCGTCGTCGCTGAAGTGGTAATCCAGCGTGAACTTCGGATCGACGGAACTCCAGGTGCGGCGCAGATCAAATTCAAAGGGAAAGAAGATCAGCAGCGTGCCGGGTATGTTAGTGAGACCGCTATAGATGCCGTGCTTCTTGTCATGGGAATAACGCAGACCGGCGGTGAAGTTGAGCGCCGGCGTCAGCGCCACCGAGACCTGGCCAAAGAAGGCGTAACTTTCGGTCTTTGAATCAAGCAGCAGCGTATTGAGAATGGTATCCGTGCCGCCCGCCAGCAGATATAGAAAGGCGGGAAGGCTGTCGGGGCCCAGGATGAAGGTATCGGAGCGATCACTGGAATCATGCAGATAATAGCCGCCGATGATCCAGCTCATTCTGTCCTCAAAGGTATATGCGCCGCCATTCTCGGAGGCGATGCGCAGCTCCTGCGTGAACTGCTTGGAGGTTTCGGAGATATCCTGGTCGATGATGTCAAGAATGGTGGCGTCAATATCGCCGAATTCCTCTAGCTTGGAGTAGCGATAGCCGGTAACCGAGACAATCGAGACATTATCGTTCTGCCAGCGCGCCTTGCCGCTAAGCTGGGCCAGATTTCTTTCCAGCGTCGAGTCTTCGTTGTAGTAATCGGAGAAGCGGTCAGGCGTCGGCGCTACGATGGGCGCCACGGGGCTGCGCAGGAAGATGTCCGGCCCTTCCGCTTTGCCTTGCTGGCCCGGCGCGTCATCGTGGTTGTATTCACCGCTCAAGGTGAGCGAGAATTGCTCGGCGGCATCGAATTTCAATTTGCCGCGCACGACGATCTGATCCTCGCCCAAGGCGGCGCCGCCGGTGGCAAGATTCTTCAGGTAACCATCCCGTTTTGTGTAGCGTGCGGCCAGACGCGCCGATACTTTTTCCGGCGCCACGGCGCCCGATACCGCCGCCTCGGCGAAGTAGGCGTCATAATTGCCGCCGCCGGCCTTCGCGAAGGCTTCGAGATGCTGCGTCGGCTCCGCGGTGATGATGTTGATGGCGCCGCCGATGGTATTGCGGCCATACAAGGTGCCCTGCGGACCTTTGAGAACTTCGACTCGCTCCACGTCCAGCATATGGTTGAAAATGTTGTGGGTGCGGCCCACATAAACCTCATCGATGAAAACACCGACGGACGGCTCCGATCCGATGTCGAATTGCCGGCTGCCGACGCCGCGAATGTAGATCTGCGGTTTGCTGGGGGCGAAGCTGCTCATGTAGACGTTGGGCGTCATGCGGCTGAGCGTATCAACGCTCACCACGCCGGCGGCATCCAGAAATGATTTATCGAAGGCCGATACCGTCACCGGCACCGATTGCAATCGTTCGGCTTTTTTCTGGGCGGTGACGATGATTTCTCCCAGCATGGCCTCGTCAGCGCCGGCACCCGGCGCGTAGAGGGTGCAAAGCGCGGTCGTCGCCGCCGCCCATACGCAAAGTCGGCGCGACGCGCGTTCCTGATTGCCGGCAGTCATGGCGACCATTCCCAGTGCATATGACAGTTTTCTCATCAGTTCCTCCTCCGGTTTTCAGCTGCCTCCCGGCGACGCCGGCGCGTGTTATGTCGTTATTGGCGCAATTTCTTGATAATCGGCCCGGAACGCATCGACGTGACGGGCGCTGGTGACAGCTTGCATGAGTTGAAAAGTGCGTTGCGGATCAACATAAAATCCGCCCTTGGCGGCGACTTCGCGGGCGATATGCTCCGCCGCATCCGCCAACAGGCGACAAGCGCGCTTGACGTCGGCCAGCAAGACGCCATGGCGCTTCAGGACATTGCCCTTGATCATGACGGTATCAACATCGGCGATGGATGCCTGCTGAATGATGGTGCCGGCCGGGTTGCTTCGATCCCAGCCGACCAGGGTAATGGAATCGGTATTGAGCAGGATGATGTCGGCGTCCTTGCCCGGCGTCAGGCTGCCGATCCTATGATCAAGCCCCAGCACGCGAGCTCCCTCCAACGTGCCCCAACGCAACGCCTCGTCACAGGTGATGGGAACGCCGTCATAAAGCTCGCCGTCCCGCGGCGCGTTGAGTTCCGCTCTGGCCGTTTGCAAGGCCATCCGCAGCGGCGTGAACATGTCGGCGCTGTTGTTGGAGATGATGTCGGCGCCATAGCCATGGGCGATGCCATGCCGGCGGGCGATTATGGTGCTTGGATATCCCATGCCCATTTGCAGCTCGGTATCCGGCGTGAACGCCACCGCGACGCCGTGTTCCGCCACCAAGCGCCATTCCTCTGGCGTGGTATAACGCATGTGCGACAAGACGATATCATGATCGAGCAAACCGAGAGCGTGCAGCCGGGCAACCTCGAAAGGACGGCCGCCGCCATGATTTAGGCAATTACAATGCCAAAAGAGACGCGCGGCCAATTCCCGCGCCAAGGCGAACTGCGCCTTGCCGGCATCGTCATCAATCCACAGCGCCGCCTCCTCGGGCGCCACGCCCATGGTCAGGATGGCGTCGCGTTGAACAAAGTATTGCGCCGCCAGCGTTCTGGCGAATTGCAGCCTTTCCTGTTGCGTCTTGAACGCGGGATCGCCCAAGGGTGGGCGATTGAAGCCGTAATTCCATATGGCGCGCAGCCCGGCGTCCCGCAGGCCGCGAATGGCCTCATGGGCGTGATCGGGCGTGTTCAGGTTGTGACAGTAATCGGTGATCGTGGTGACGCCGGCGTTGATGGCTTCCAGCGCCCCCTGGTATTGCGCGGCGTACATGTCCTCCGGGCGGTAGCAGGCGGCCGCCGACATGCGGATGCCGCCCAGATAGTTCAACAGCGACCAATCGGCGGTAACCGCCCGCATGGCGCCTTGCCAGATGTGTCGATGGGTATCGACAAACCCCGGCATGACGATCATGTGCGCGGCATCGATGATCTCCGCATCGGCGGCCGACAGGTTGCGGCCAACGGCGCTGATTTTTCCTTCCTCGATCAGCACGTCGGCATCATCAAGATTGCCGAGGCGCGGATCAACGGACACAACGAATCCACCCTTGATAAGTCGACGACTCATCAACCCTTACTCCCGATACGTGATACGTGCGTTGTGGCGAGAGACTACGCTCTCAGTTTATTCAGTTTTTTTTCGTCGGCGATTTCCGCAATTCGGCGGTGCGCCGTGGCGGTCTTAGCCATCAAGGCGGGGCGGATCTCATCTATGGCAAAGGGAAACACCGCCATGGCGACGCCGGCCTCCACCCGCAAAAGAAACTCTTCATCGCCGATTTCCCGGCACAGCCACAACGAAAACACCCCGCGATAAACGATCGCCAGTTGTCGGCTGATGAATTCCAAGGACATGCCGGCAGCATCCGGACGTATCCAGGAACGATCGTCCGCGATCGGCGCCAACCACAGGCGGCTGGTGCGATCAAAGATCGGCGTTAGCGGCTGGTCCTTGGTGATGGTGGTCATGCTGCTGCACACGGCGCGATACACCACGCCTTCCTTCAGCACCTCCTCTACCGCGGCGCGCACGAACACAAAGAGCCGCTCCACGAACGAGCTGGTTTCCACGCTGTGCAGGCAGTCCAGGGTTTCCTGCAGCACCCGATCGAAGAGGGCCTGGCAGACGCCGTCTTTCGAACCGTAATAGTTGTAAACGGTGACGAAGCTGACATTGGCGGCGTCCGCCAGCTCCTTCATGGAAAAGCTGAGATCCGCGTCGCGGCGGATCAGGCGGCGGGCGGCGTCCAGGATGGTTTCCTGCACCAAACGTTTTTTTCGTGACCGAAGGCTCATGCCCATTCCCCGCCATAACCTCTCAGAAATACTTTAATCATATTCAAATATATTGTGCAATAAATATTTTTAATCAACTAAAATAAATAATAAGTATTTGATATAAAAAGTGGAAATTTGATGACCATACTGAAATGACCTCGTTCGCTCAGCAGATTCCCAGATCCGGGCGTCGGCGGCTGGCCGCGACTCAACGTAAAAAATACGCCGTCCCGGACCGAGATACCCTGAGAGGGTGAGAGACGGGACAGGGGGATATGTTTTGCTTCGCTACCCTTCGGGTTGCCATCGGTAGGATCAGGTCATTGATATGAGGCATGCGTTAGGGAAGCTGGCGCGGCCGGCTGACGGGTGTTGGGCTGGGAGTTAGGAGTGGCTGGGATTTTCGGAAAGGGCCGGCGCCGACGCGACGTAAACGACCGATGTGTCAGTCGGGAGCTCGCTCACGTGAGAACGCCCGCTGCGCGCAGGCGGTTGATTTCTTCCTTAGATAGCCCGGCCTCCTGCAATATGCTTTCGGAATCCTCCCCCGGCCTGCGGGGAGCCTTAGGCGCATCGGTTGTCGTGCGGCTGAAGCGTGGGGCTGGCGCATTCTGCGGTACGCCATCGACGTCGATGAATGATTGCCTTGCCGCGTTGTGCCGATGGTTTGGCGCTTCCTCGACGCCGAGCACTGGTGCGAAGCACACGTCAGTGCCTTCCATGATGCGACACCACTCGTCGCGCGTCTTGCTGCGAAATGCCGTGGCGATCGCTTCACGCAGCTCGGGCCACCCCTCTTTGATGGTGGTTGAGTCGAAGGCAGGTATTCCCATCCGCTCGTAGCGCGAGCGATCGAGGCCAAGTTTTTCGAGAAGCAGCGCATAGAACTGCGGCTCAAGGGAGCCTATGGCAACGTATCTGCCGTCTTTTGTCCGATATGTGTCATAATACGGGGCGGCGCTGGCGAGAAAGTTCTCGCCTGTCGCATCGCGGAAGTACCCTTCCGCGCGAAAGCCGAAATGCATGGCGAGCAGAGCGATGGCGCCATCCACCATCGCAGCATCGACGACTTGGCCGCTGCCCGACTGACGCGCTTCGAAGAGCGCGGCCAGCACGCCAACGGTCAGCAACATGCCCCCACCGCCAAAGTCCCCGACGAGGTTGAGCGGCGGTACCGGTTTGCCGCCGGGCGACCCGATCAAACTGAGCGCGCCCGACAGCGCGATGTAATTGATATCGTGTCCCGCTGCGTGCGCCAGCGGGCCATCCTGCCCCCATCCCGTCATGCGTCCGTATACCAGGCGCGGATTGCGATCGAGACACGCCTGCGGCCCGACGCCGAGTCGCTCGGCGACGCCCGGACGAAATCCTTCGATCAGGACATCCGTCCGCTCCACCAGTCTGAGCAGCACTTCGCTGCCGCCGGGCTGCCTGATATCCATTGCGATCGAACGACGGCTGCGCAGCAACGGATCCTTCGGCGTCGGCTCATTGGCGGCGGCTGATACGCGCTCGATACGCACAACATCGGCGCCCATATCCGCCAACATCATGCCGCAGAATGGCGCGGGACCGATACCGCCGATCTCCAATACCTTGACGCCCTTGAGCGGCCCCATGGGATTCTCCCCCTTACTCATTTCAATAGATGCACATCCGGAATTAAGGGGGTTGCCTTCGCGCCCAACCGCTCCAAGGCTCCGGATTGCGCTGGTTACAGCTGCCGCGCGATCAGCTCCGTCATGACCTCATTGGCGCCGCCATAGATCCTCTGGGCGCGAGCATCCGCCCACGCGCGAGCCACCGGATACTCCCACATGTAGCCATAGCCGCCATGCAACTGAAGGCAATCATCAATCAGCTTGTTCTGCATCTCCGTGGCGGTCAGCTTGGCGGCCGCGGCCATCGTGGCGTCCAGGCGGCCGGCGACGTGCAGCGCAATGCACCTGTCGACGAATACCTGAATCACCTCCAACTGCGCTGAAGCGCGGGCAAGCACAAAGCGCGTGTTCTGAAAATCGAACGTGGTCTTACCGAATATTTTGCGATTACGGGTAAATTCGACGGTATGCTCCAAGATTGCGCGAGTAGCGGAAACTGCCTGGATGGCAATGATCAGCCGCTCCTGCGGCAGTTCGCTCATCAGATGATGCAGGCCGCGATGTTCCTGTCCAACAAGGTTGCCCGTCGGGACGCGAACATCATCGAAGAATAGTTCGGAGGTGTCCTGCGCCTTCATCCCGATCTTTTCAAGCTTACGCCCACGCCTGAATCCCGGCCGGTCTGCCTCGACGATGATGAGGCTCAGGCCCGACTCGCTTGTTGCATCGGCTGTGCGAGCCACCACGACCACGAAATCGGCGCTTTGCCCATTCGTGATGAAGGTTTTCGAACCGCTGATGATGTACTCATCTCCCTCGCGAATGGCGCGCGTCGATATCGCCCGCAAATCACTGCCCGTCCCGGGCTCAGTCATGGCGATCGCCGCCACGACTTCACCGCGCGCCATCCGCGGCAGCCAGCTACGCCGGATGGCTTCGCTACCGTGATGCAGAAGATAGGGAGCGACGATGTCGGAATGCAGGGCGAATCCTGGCCCGGAGGCGCCAATCCGCATCAATTCCTCGATCAGGAGCGTGGAAGCGCGAAAATCAAACCCACTGCCGCCGTACTCCACCGGCATGCCCATACACAGCAAGCCGAGTTCACCGGCCTTGAGCCATGCTGACCGCGGCACGACGCCGGCCTTCTCCCAGGCGTCGTGAAGAGGAGCGATTTCCTGCTCGCAGAACCTTCGCGCGGTCTGCCTGATCAGTTCATGCTCCGAGTCGAATATATCTCTGGGAAAGGTAATCATCTTACATTAACAAGCCGCCGCCGCACACGAGCACCTGACCGCTAACGTAGTCCGATTCGGGCGAACAGAGGAGATAGATGGCGTCGGCGGCTTCCTTGGGCGTGCCGGCGCGGCCTAAAGGCGCCATCGTAGCGATCGCTTGCAGCAATTGCGGTTGTATGCCGACGCCGAGTTCGCGGCCTTCGATGCTGATGCGCGCCTCCTCGCTGGTCAGCGGTTGCGTCAGACGAGTTTCGATCAGTCCAAACGCCACGCAGTTGACGTTGACACGATAGCGGCCCCATTCCTTGCAGAGCGTGCGCGTGAGCCCGACGATGCCGGCCTTGCCGACGGAATAGCCGGCCTGACCCGCATTGCCATAGAGCCCGGCGAGAGATGATACGTTCACCACCTTGCGGTAGGTGTATTCCTGGCGTTCGTCTTCACGCTTAAAGGCTTGGCGTATATGCGCTGTCGCGGCGCGAAGGATGCGAAACGGCGCAATCAGATGAACATCCAGCATTGCCTGGAATTGTGCGTCGCTTGTCTTCTGAATGACACTGTCCCAGGTGTAGCCGGCGTTGTTGACGATGATATGCACGTCGCCAAACGTCTCAAGCGCGGCTGCGACGAAGCGCTCGCCAAAGTCGGGCTCAGTGACGCTGCCGACGACGGGCGTGATCTCGCCGCCCATCTCCTGGACGATCTTTATCGTCTCTGCAACGGGCGCTTCATCAAG
The DNA here is from genome assembly GCA_003577275.1 of Pseudomonadota bacterium. Classification (GTDB taxonomy): domain Bacteria; phylum Pseudomonadota; class Alphaproteobacteria; order Sphingomonadales; family Govanellaceae; genus PRO5. The sequence continues at coordinate 193,140 of QEVO01000001.1, read as the reverse complement.
ATCGTTTAGTACTACTTTCGCGCCTTCGCGCGCGAGTTTAAGCGCAAGTGCGCGGCCAATGCCGCGGCCGCCGCCCGTGACGAGGGCGACTTTTCCGGCCAGTCTGGTCATACGTTCTGTTCCTCCAGGTTGATTTCGACAACCGCATCACCGATAAGCGTGGGTTCGCCTCGTGAGTTGATAACGGTCAGTTTAAGATTGAGGCGCTGGCCCGAGGCGCAATCCACAGCCGTTATAACTTCCCCTATGCAGTCGAGACGATCCCGAACATGAGTGATGGCCGCGAATCGAACGCCGAACTCGCACAGCGCAAATGGCCCGAAGGCATTCGTGAGCGCCCTGCCGAGATACGCCATCGGCAACATGCCCTGAGCGAATACGTCGTCCATGCCGGCGGCTCGCGCGGCGTCAAGATCGATATGCATCGGGTTATGATCATTGGAAGCGCCGGCAAACAACGCCAGGGTCGCCCTACTGACTGGCGTAATTTGCAGCGTTGGAATGAGATCGCCTGGCGCATAGCGGCGTGCATGAGCGACAGCCGTCATTTTGCACTCCTGGATTGACGCACCACTACTGTCTTCGACATCTCGACCGCCAGTTCGCCGCGTTGATTCGTGGCCTCGGTACGGATCACGATGAAGCGCAACGCTCCGCCTTTCTTCTCATAAATGTCCTCCACGACGGACTGCAGCGTAATCCGGTCACCGGCGCAGATGGGCTTGTGGTATATGAAGCGTTGGCTGCCATGCAGCACCCGATTGAGACGCACGCCCAGTTTCTCTAGCATGGCAAATGGTCGCGTTTGATCGAGCTCGAGCGAAAACGCATACGTCGGCGGTGCGGCAAGACCAGGAAGTCCGGCGGCGCGCGCAGCGGCTTCATCTGTGTAGATTGGGTTGGTCTCGCCAATCACACGGGCGAAGAATCGCAGCTTCCCTTGTTCGACATCGACGGAATGCGCCGGATGCCGATAACCGATTTGCGCGACATCGACCATGGAATTAGGCTGACTGGTAGAGCGTGACGACACAGGCGCCTCCCATGCCAAGGTTGTGCTGAAGCGCATTGCGCGCGCCCGCCACCTGCCGCTTCTCCGCCGTACCGCGCAATTGATGGGTAATCTCGTAACATTGAGCGAGGCCGGTCGCGCCGAGCGGGTGGCCCTTCGACAAGAGACCACCCGAAGGATTCGTCACGACCTGGCCGCCATAGGTATTGGCGCCGTCGTCGACGAATTTCTCCGCACCTCCCTCAGGACAAAAACCCAACGCTTCGTAACAAAGCAGTTCATTTTGCGCAAAGCAGTCGTGCAGTTCCACGAGGTCAATATCTTCCGGCCCGACGCCAGCGGCTTCGTACACTCTGGATGCCCCTTCGCGCGCCATATCGTAGCCGACGACTTTGATCATATCGCGCTCTTCGAACGTGGACGGAAAGTCGGTCACCATTGCCTGGGCGGCGATGACGACATCCGTGCGCAATCCTCGCGCTCTGGCGAATTCATCGGATACAAGCACAGCCGCGGCGGCGCCGCAGGTGGGCGGGCAAGCCATAAGGCGTGTCATTACGCCTGGCCAAATGACTTGATCCCCCAGCACATCTTCATCTGTCAACACCTTGCGGAATACGGCCAGCGGGTTATTTGCCGCATGACGCGATGCCTTGGCGCGAATCTTCGCGAACGTTTTAAGCGGCGTACCATATTTCTGCATGTGGCTCAGCCCGGCGCCGCCGAAATAACGCAGCGCCATCGGCAGCTGCGGCATGCCGACCAGCTCCAGCGTCAGCGCATTAAAATTGTCGAACGGGGTTGGGCCGTCATTCTCCCCCGCGCCGAGCGCGCCGGGCTTCATTTCTTCAAAGCCGAGCGCCAGAACGCACTCAGCCGCGCCTGTCTCGATCGCTTGGCGCGCCAGGAAAAGCGCCGTTGAGCCGCTTGAACAATTGTTATTGACGTTGAAGATAGGAATGCCCGTCATGCCCAGGCCATAAAGCGCATGCTGTCCACAGGTAGAGTGCCCATGCACGTATCCGGCATACGCCTGTTCTATATCGCTGTAGGTAATGCATGCATCAGACAGCGCAAGCTGAGCCGCTTGCATACCCATTACATGGTAGGACTCGCTGGCGCCTGGCTTTTTGAACGGAATCATCCCTACGCCAGCAACATGGATTTTACGCATCATAATACTCCAACAGTTTTTTCAGGCCAGTAAGTCGTTGACGCCGGTCCCGGCGAACTGCTTGCGCAGTTCTCGTTTCAGCACTTTGCCCAGGGCATTAACCGGCAGTGATTGGCGGAAAGCCACGAAACTAACGCGCTGCCGTTTGCCAACGCGCTCATTGATCCAGGACAGCATTTCATCAGCATCCAACCGCGCCCCATTGCGCGGCACGATGACCGCCAGCGGCGTCTCGCCCCATTTCTCGTGCGCGACGCCGATGACAGCGATCTGGGCGATGTCAGGATGCGCGATTGCGGCCGTTTCGATATCGATCGGAAAAATATTTTGACCACCGGATACGATCATGTCTTTTTTCCGGTCCAGCAAATACAGAAAGCCCTCTTCATCGAGATAGCCGATGTCGCCGGTCCTCAGCCACTGCCTGCCGGATTCATCGGTCCAGAATGAGGCTGCCGTCTCGTCAGGTCGATTGAAGTAGTAGTCCATTGTCAGCGAAGACAGGCCAACAATCTCGCCAGGCTCGCCAGTTACAGCTTCAACGCCCTCATCCGTGAGAATTTTCAGATCGGAACCCGGCATTGGCCGCCCCACCGAGGTCGGCTTGCGACGGCCGTCCTTATCGGACAGGATGGTGGCGAAGCCTTCGGTGAGTCCGTACGCCTCGACGAAAGCGCAATCGACCCAGTCAGATATGCGCTCCTTCAACTCAGCGGCCATCACGGCCCCGGCGGCTGCCAGAACTTGCAGCGATGATACATCGAACGACGCGCGCTCAGGACACTCCACTAATAACCGATACTGCAACGGCACCAGGAAAAGATGGGTGGCGGATACCTTCTCAATCGTGCGCAAAAACCGTTCGGGTTGGAATCCTGGCTCGACTACGACAGTGCCGCCGACCACGAGCGCGCTGAGCAGCGACAACCACGTTGCGTTCGAGTAGAAGCCAAGGCTGCAAATCGTAACGCCATCTTCGTGTATCCGCAACGCCAGCGCCCCTTGCTGAGCAAAGGCAAGCCGGCCGCGATGACTGTGAGCGATCCCCTTGGGCGCTCCCGTCGTACCGGAACTGTATGTGATCGTGCATAGGTCATCCGGTGCGGGCAGGGAACGCGGCGCCGTCCGCGCCTGAGCGTTACGCCACGTCGAATATTCAACCCATCCCGGGGCATTGCCGCCGACGATCACTCGTTGATGCGCCGCAATTGCGGACATACCATCCATGCCACTGATTCGCGATGCTTCCGCTGGGCTTGCGATGATGGCGGATGGCTTGCAGTCGAGTAGTTGCGTTCTGATAGCATCGTCACTGATCACCAAACTGATAGGCACGACGGCGGCGCCGCTGCGCATCACGCCGAGCATAATCTCTACCGTTTCAAGGCGATTATCGATTAGCACCGCCACCGTGTGGCCAGCGCAGATTCCATAACTATTCAGTCCATTGGCAACCTGGTGCAGGCGCGCCGCAAGCTCGCCCCAGGTCAGGCGCACGTCGCCGAAGACCACCGCAGTGCGCTCGGCGCGCCACTTGCCATGCAGATCGAAGTGTTCGCATAACATCGGATCAACCGTATTTCTGCTGGTCATATTCGCCTCCGGCGACGTCACCGTTTCTGTAAGCCATGTCCGCCTAGATTCCAAACCGACGCTCACGATCCTGATAAATTATCGCTCAAAAAAGTCAGCGTAGCGACGGTATTCTTGTTGTCATTATAGGCGGCAGGAAACCTCGAAGCCGACGACCCGTCCCTTAATCAGTGGCGAGAAGGTGCCGCCGAGAGGCACTCCCCCCAACAAGGTCGGAAATTGCGTGTCGCCGCCGTGGCCGACCTCATTGAGCAGATTACGGCCGTAGAGCGAGTAGGTCCAGCGGCCGCCGCTGGCGTGAAAGTCGAGACCTGCGTCGAGGATCTTCTGAGATTGCAGGAACCCCAGGTTATTGTCGGTAAAATATGATTTATCGCGGAACGCATAGTTTGCGCGCGCAGTCAGATAGCCCCAATCGCTGATATGGATGTCATGATTGATGCCGACGCTCCACGTCCACTCCGCGGCCCGCGGCAACTTGAGATTCTTGTCGGCGTCATTGATTGCGCCATCGCCATTCAGGTCAAAGAAAACGTCCTGGTACTTCGGATCGATCCAGCCCACTGATCCGAGCAAAACGGTGTTCTTGCCGAGCGCCACTAAACCCTCGATTTCAAATCCCAGAATCTCGGCATTGGCGGTATTCTTGATCACCTGCACGATACCTGAAACCGGATCTGTCAGGTTCACCTCGCGCTGCATGTCGTCGATCGTCGTATAGAATACGGAGGCATTCAAATGACCGCGCCCGCCCAGTTCCGTCTTGAAGCCGAGTTCATAGCTGTCAACGGTTTCTTCGTCGAACGGGCCCGGACCCAGGTTGACGGTGTCAATCGCCGCGTTGCGCAGATTATAACCACCGGAACGGTGCGAGCGTGACCAGTGACCATAGACGCGCAGGTCGTCTCTGACGTTCCAAGTCGCCCCCAGCTTGCCGGACCAGGCATCCCAGGATGCGTCGTCAACGAAGTCAAACGAGCAGGTGCCCTCAACGACATTACAAGGGCTATTAACGTTGCGCACCAGCGAGGCGATCTTCACGGACTTGTCTTCTGAGGTGAAGCGCGCGCCGGCGGTCAGCGTCCAGGATTCCGAAATGTCGTAGTCCACCGTTCCGAACCAGGCCTTGGATTCCACATGGTAGTCTCCGCCACCATCCTGGGTGAGGGCCGGGGCCACGCCGCCGGTCGCGATACCCAGCAATTCGCGCCGTTCGTGGTATTTTATCTTGTTGTCGAACCAGAATAGACCAGTCGTTACCCGCGCATTGCCGAACGTGCCGGTGTAGCGCAGCTCATTGCTGAACTGCTCCTGATCATTCCAGAATGGGGCATGAAACAGCCATACGGGTTGCGCGTCGATATCGCTCACGCCATCGACCTTGAAGTCCTTGTACCCGAAGATGTTCGTGATCGTGCCATCGCCAAGAGCGATGTCCCAGTTTAATTCCAGAGTTACGAGGTCGTTCTTGAGGTCGTACCGGCCTTCTTCGTCAATTGACATGCCAAAGCTGTCACGATCAAAATTTGCGAAGAAGCCTGGCGCGCCCGAGCTATTGGTATGACTCTGGGCCGCCGGACCCTGACCGTCGGAAGCCATGTGCTCCCAGCGCAGAACCATGCTGATATTGTCACTGGGCCGCCAGGAAAAAACCGGGCGGAATATCAATGTCTCAGCCTCGCCAAAGTTTTTACCATCGTATTGGTTGACGAACCAGCCGTCATCCTTGTTGTAGTAGACGCTCATGCGCGCACCGAAGGTATCGCTGAGCGGACCGCTGACGGCGGCCATGATGTAGGAATTCAGCCCTCCATCGCCATTCGGGTTGCCGTCAATTGCCGCGCGCGCCGAGAATTCCAGCTCATCGGTAGGACGCTTGGAGTTGATCAGGACTGCGCCGCCAGTGACGTTACGGCCAAACAGCACGCCCTGAGGGCCACGCAGCACCTCGATGCTCTGGATATCGGCCATGTCCATGACGACGCCAAAGTTTTGACCCTGGTATACGCCATCAATGAATACGCCTACGGTCGGATCGATGGATGGAATCGTGCTGTTGACGCCAAGACCCCGGATTGAAAAATTGGCGGTGCTGCGTAACGTTTTTACGTCATCCAGCGCCACATTGGGCATTTTGACGGAAAGGTCGCTAATTTCCCGGACCTTCAATGTTTCGAGTTTTTCGGCGCTGTAGGCGACGATGGATAGCGGAACCTCTTGCGAGAGCTCCTCACGTTTGCGGGCGGTGACCACCACCTCTTCCAGCAAAGAGGACACGGATCCGAATTGTTCGACTTCCTCCGCCGAAAGCGGCAGCGGCAAACCCGTGCTGGCCACCCACGCCGCCACAAGTAACGGCCAAGTCCCGGAAAGCGCGGTCTGCCCGGCAATGACCGCTTTGGTATTCTTCGCATGCAATGATATCATGATTTTATACCCTACCTGACATACCCTATTAGAATTAATCCAGGAAAAACCCCGTGTGATAGCCATCTGTTTACCGCCAAGCTGCGTGCGGTTCCGCGGTGGGGCTTCAGGGCGGTTCACTATCGGGTATCCTCCGCTCTTGTACCTAGGCGAATTAACCACGTACTTTCTTTGGCGCTAGTGAACTTGCCAGGTCATCTTTCTTTACCTATGATTATTTGTCCAATTGATTCTTTTAACGAAAACGATTAGCGTAGCTTATTGTGAATCTTCAGCAATTCAGGCATGTCGTCGCGCTTGCCGAGCACCGGCATTTTGGTCGTGCGGCTGATGCGGTCAATATCACCCAAGCCGCGCTGACGCAGAGCATTCAAAAAATTGAGGCGCTCTGTGGCGTACAGCTGTTCGAGCGGCGCTATGGAGACGTAACGCCAACCGCTTACGGTGAGGTTGTAGTCGAGACGGCGCGGGCCGCCATCTCAAAAGTTCACCACATGCATCGACAGATCAAGTTGATGCAGAAACTGGCCGCTGGTCGCCTCATCATTGGCTGCGACCCGTACTTCGCGGAACCGATCGTCACGCCGGCGCTCATTCGACTTCTCAACCATTATCCCAATCTCGAGTTCACACTGGAATTAGGCGGGTGGGAAATGATGCAAGAGCGGCTGATCGCGCGTGAACTAGATGTGTATATCGGCTTTGCCTACGAATCGATGGACACGCGCATTGCCATCGAGAACCATACCTTGCCGCCGCTCATCGTGTTTGGCCGTTCAGGGCACGACATCATGCGGGTTGAACGCGCGACGGCGCACGACGTATTCCAATATCCAATCGTCGTTCCCAAAGCTTCGCTTTGGCTGCGTCAGCGATTGGAAGCGACGGTGAGTCGTCTGTCGGAAAATGATGAGCCGAAAAGATTGCCGGCGTACCTGTTGACTACTGACTTTGGAATTATTCGCCAGGTCGTCCGCAACAGCGATGCGCTTGCCGCCATTTTGAAGCGCTCGCTTGAAGCGGAGTTGGCGGCAGGCGTTTTTGCGCGCGTGCCATTGCAGGAGATCAATTTTGACATCTCATTGGTGATCGCAACCGTCGCCCGTCACAGCGTGACGCCGGCGGCTGGGGCGCTGCTGAACGAAGTACGCAAGGAGATCGCTGCAGTGGCCAGTGACGATCACTGAGAGAGACGCGCAGGGTTGCTGACAGCAGGTGTGCCTCACCAGCGCAGATCATTCATCTCGTTTACCGAAGCCGAAAGAGTTGCTGCGCTGATTTGCGCCGCCCAGGGAGCCCCCATGAAGGTTCCCCGCTTCATACAACGATTGTACCGCGACCCTGTGGCGGTTGACGCATATATGGCCGTTTGAGGTCGTCTGGGCCGATTGGTTTGAGGCGCACAGACGGAGCTTTAAACCTGCGCTTATCACAGACCTTCGCGAACATGCCCTGCCAGGCAGTCTTAGGCTTTCAACCTTCCTAGGTCTGGAAAGTTCTGCCAATACTAGAAGCCTAGCGGGGTTTGTTACCCCAGTTTACCCAAGGGCATTTTCGGGCACAGAACGTCTAACCCAAAACGCACACAACATATTGATACATAAGGAAAATAAATGGTGCCCAGGGCCGGAATCGAACCAGCGACACGCGGATTTTCAGGTTTATTTTCCGGCCTTGCAGCCCAGGGCCGAAAGTTCCTAACATTTTGATTCAGTTCCATATATCAGGGAAACGGAATCTAAAGCATGGCGGAACATTCCGCGAACTTCTGTGTAATCCGGTGCCGTCTTACACAGGAATTACACAAAGCATTTTCCGCATTCGTTCATCCCGCGTTCGCTTTGTTTTCACTCTGGCCAAGGCATATCAAAGCTATCTCGAATACCAATTCCAAAGCGCCGCATGGCGTCTAGGCACCATATCATATCCGCCTCTTGCGCTTGCCGCACCAAGCGATGATAGGTGGCCCAGCGCATGCCCTTAGGCTTGGAGGCGTAGGCGGCCGGTATGGTTATATCATCCCTCAAGCCCAGCCTTTGCCGCACCTTGCGGGATTGACGCATGGCCCGGTCCGCCCTCGTTTCGTTCTGGCAGGGATAGGCCACGCGGTGGCAATGGCGGCACAGGAATCGCTTGCTGCCCCACAGCACGCCCACCCGGCGGCCACAGTGGGGGCATAAAAACCAGGGCCGCCTACCGCCAAAGCGGCAGGTCTGCCAGTCTAGCGTGATGTATTCGTTGATATCCGTTTTTGTGCCGTCATAACGGCTCGTATGGGTATAGATCAGCTTCAGATGCAATGGCGGCTGGCCGGTGCCCATCTCAACCCGGATATTACCGCTGGGGTGGCCATTGCGGGACCAATGCAGGGTTGACCAATGCTGGGGCTTCAGGAAGCCATTTTTATGAAGGTAGCGCACATCCAGGCGTAACAGATCAACACCCGCCACCGGCTTGGTGCCGGTACTAACGCCATATTGTCTGCCGCTGCCGTGGCCACCCATTTTCGCCCCTCAGGCTTTTTTAGTCGAAATCATTTGGCTAACTTGGGGTTTTATCCATCCGCCAAATAGTCGGGCAACTTTGTTTTCCGCTCGCTCATCAAAATCAGGGTACCCTGCACAACGTCGCCATCATCCTTGAACAGCTTTTCCGCCCGCGCCGTCCGCTCCGCATCCAGGCCTTTACCCAATTCCTCTATGATCAGGCTAGCCAGGCGGCCCAGTTTTTCATCATCAAAGCCCCGGCGTTTCAGGGCTTTCAGCAGGTTGCCCACAATCTCCATGCCGACAAAGGGATTAAGAACAATATCGGAAATCATGCGCACCGCGTGGGCGGCGTCAAACGCCAAGGTTTCCGAATTGGCGGCCACCACCTCGCCTACAAACAGCTCATCGCCATCATCGGCCAGTTTGATCCGTTGAAGCTGGCTTTCAGCGGCTTGGGCGTTGTCGGGTATGCGGGCGGCAATGTCCTTGGGGTCAAAGTCGCGCCAATCAATGGCGGATACGATGTCCGTTTCATAATCCAGCCCGCGCAAATCTCCGTCATCGGCCCGCATGATCTTGGACAGATAGATTTCCGTTTTTTCAAATTCCGGCCGCCGCTTGATCTTGCGGGCCACCCTTTTGACGGTGGCTGAATCGTCTTGGGTAATCTGCAACACCAAATCCCCCAGGCCATCCTGTTCCAACCCGTTCTTGATGGCGCCCACCACATCGGCGGTGGCGGCATGGTGGATACCCGAACAAAGGATTTCACCCACCACCATGCCGTCGGGGTGCGCGCACAGCAACTGCCGGACAATAAGAAGCTGCTATTCGGTGCCCATCGCCGCAAACATGTTGGCGTACTGCGATACGTCGCCGCCGATATTAGACTTTCTTTTCACGCTTCTTCTTTCACCTTTTTGGAGCTAAAAATAACGTGTCTATATTTCAATAATAACGCAAGTATTGAATATAAGAAGGCCGCTGTTTGGCCGTCGGCGGATTTTTCCCCGTAGCGGCCCTAAGCCGGTATTTTTGCGTCAGAAACTTCGTTGTTGTTTTTTTTCAAGGGCAACAAACAGAACAATTCAATTATTCAACGTCTCCACCGATTGCCGGACCTGATGAGGAAAAGTCGAAATAACGGCAGCAGCGATAAACAGAATGGTGGATGTCAATAGGAACGACGGCCAGGGCGAACCGCTTAAGTCTATCAAAGCGCCCGATATTATCGGCCCAGTAAAGCCAACCGTATTTCCAACCATCATCACCAGCCCTACGGCGGTGGCAATATGCGAGACGCCGATTCTTTCCAATCCTATCAACGTTGTCAGCATAATGGGCAGAATCATGCCGCTGGCAAATCCAGCGATCAACAAAAGTAGTGTAAGGGAAATTCCCGTTAGCAGAAGAAATAAGGGGATGCATAGTCCCATGACAATGGCGGGTATTATTAAAAATGGTTTTCTTTTCCCGATTTTATCAGAGGCCACTCCGCCAAGCGGGCTGCCCAACACACTTGCCCACATGATTAATGATGCCAGTTCACCCGAACGCGCTATGCCCCTTTCTTCCAAAACGATCGGCAATAAACTCATAAGCGATCCCATGGCGAAGAAAAAGCAGCAACTGAATACTGCGATACGCCACAAATCCTTGATTGGGAACACTGCTTTAATATTCTCTGCTATCATTCGCAGCTTGCCTTGTTCATCGGATGCAAGTTTCTTTTCCTGGAACACCAGTAACCAAAACACTCCCATCATAAGGCAGTTGAAAGCAACGAATTCCATCACCCCCCGCCAACCTCCAAAATTTGGAGCAAGGACGCTCGCACCGGTTGCAATCCCCAGCCCGACCCCGATCGGCACGGCTGTAAGAACGATCCCGTACGCCCTTCCAAGTTCACTTTGAGGAAACCGGACGCTTAGTACCTTTGCAACATTGGGGGGGATAAGGGCGAGGGCCAATCCGACAATGAAGGTCAACGCCGTTAGCTCCGTCACGCTGTCTGCAAAGGTTCGCATCCCGCCAAAAACCGCAACGGTAAGCAAAGCCCCGCCGATAGCCCGACGTGAGCCAATGATGTCGCTGAGCACCCCGCCGATTAGGGCAAATCCCGCCGCCGCCAGCGACACTACTCCATAGATCATTCCCATTTGGACTTTGCTTAACGGAATGTCCTGACTGATTTGTGAAAACAGCGGCGGCAGACAAGAATAGGACATCTCGATAAACAGGATACACAGGAACAGAAGAGCTACAACGGCCCAGCGAAATAGATTCTGATGATTGGCCACAGACATTACGAGCGGCTTTTTACGCACCGGCGACGAAGATTTCGTCGCGCGGCAGGGCAGACAGATCATCAAAACCCGTGTCGGTGATGACGATGGGATCCGCTACGATACAAAAACACTCCCCTATCGTGGCAAAACCGAATAGGCTTAAGGTCATGTTTTTTTCCAGAACATGGTTATCACCGACCCGTATGATCAGATCTTCGTGCCATAGATTGCGGTAACCAATGCCGATGCTGTAACCGGCATGAAAGGCTTCGTGGTCCTTTATATCGCGGGCAGCCAGTACTTCTTGGATGATAGCTGACGTCGCCATCCCGGGCTTGATCAAGAACCGGGTCACGTTAACCGCTTCGCGGGCTCGGGCATAGGCTTCCCGCACGTCATTGCCCGGCTCAGATCCGCAAAACACCGTGGTTCCGCCGACCACATGATAGCGATTGAAGCATGCGCCGGCCTCGATAAAAAGCGGCTCTCCGGACTCCAGCATCCGACGCGTAGGCGGAAGCATATGCGACTTCGACATGATTGCCGGAATCATCATCAGGGGTTGGGCAATATCTTCTCCCCCCGCGCGATGATAAGCGTGCAAAGCTTCGGCATTGACGTCGCATTCGCGTACGCCCGGCTGAATGGCGGAAAAAGCTGCGCTCATGAAGACGTCATACAAAATTCCAGCCTGGCGCATGCATGCGACCTCCGCCGTCGACTTATGGATACGAAGCTCCATCACCACATCGCTGGCATCGACCAGATGACCGCCTCCCCGCGCCACATGCTGACGGATAAGATCATAGTCATAGGCATTCAGCGTTTGGCTTCGCATTTCGATGCCAATTTTCTTGCCCGACAACAGACCTAAATCGCTGAGAATTTCCACCGTCTTCTTGGCATTATCGGCATCGAACGGCGTGTCATAGGTCCGAATATCGTTAAGGAAAGGCGAACGGCTCACCCACTGCGCCATGGTATTGCGCACGAAGGCCGTGGGTTCACCATCAAGCGGCGCAATGATCGTCTGATAGGGGATCGCCGCCCCAGCGGCCAGATCATAGCCGTAAAGGTAGAAGAAACTATGATTGGAATAGAGCAGCATAACATCCAGCTGTCGGCGCGCCATTTCGGCCTTGAAGCGCCGAATACGGCTTTCATATTCTTCCTTGGTGAAGGGCAATAATGATTCAAATTCAGGATTCTGCATCGCGCTTCCCATCGTTACACTCGTTTTTCATGGCTCGATAACCACATTGCCCATGACTTTCCGGCTTTCCAGCAAATCGTGACCCTTGGCCAAATCAGACAGCGGTAGTTTGGCGTATATTTGCGGTGCAATCTTGCCTGCTTCGAGCAGCTTTAAAAGTTCCCGCAGCGATTGCCTGATGCGTTCTGGTTCGTGTTCCATAACGGTCCATAGACTGAACATGCTAATAGAGAGGCTTTTGGCCATTACCTCGAACAAAAGAGTCTGAACAGCATCAGGCTTTGGAAGACCTTGTATCAGTCCGTATATAACCGCCTTACCGTGAGGCACGAGCATACGCACGTCGTCGTTGATCGTATCGCCGGCAACTGGATTGAAAACCAAGTCCACCCCGGCTCCCCCCGTCAAATCCAAAACCCGTTGCGATACCTGTTCGTGCCCATACTCGATCACATGATCAGCGCCCTGGGCACGGGCGAAAGCGCATTTTTCGGCGCTTCCGGCCATGGCGATAACCTTCAGGCCGACATGTTTGGCCAGTTGCACCAGCGCTGTCCCCACGCCCCCCGCCGCCGCCCAAACAACTGCGGTCTGCCCCGCCCTGGCGGTGACTGCCGTGTGCAGCAGGTGATAAGCCGTGAGGTAAAAATTCGGTATCAATGTCGCGACGTCAAAATCGACAGAGTCCGGCATCTCAACAGCCGACCCTTCCGAGCAAACAAGGTATTCCGCATTGGTATGTGCGGCGTTGGCGACGACGCGACGACCGAGCCAGTTATTAGAAACACCGTTGCCCACGCCTTCGACAATACCACTGGCTTGAAAACCAAGAACCGCAGGCAACGAGTAGGAATGACTGTCTGGCCCACCTCTGTAGGCGCCTATTCGGATAAGCGTGTCACCGAATCCCACAGCCGTAGCCTTCACCCTGACCAGCAACTCACCGCTCTTCGGTTCCGGTTTATCAACTTCACAATATTCCAGTACGTCACTAGCGCCGAACCGGGTCGCTACCACTGCTTTCATCGGACGTCTCCTGCCCTTTGCACATTATTCTATTTCTGATCCGCAGACCTTTACAATGAAGAGCGGCCAAGGCTATACGCTATCTTCCAGTCTTGCCGCTTGCCGTCATATCGATTCATGCTTTCGGGTCCAGTTCAAAGCGTGTTGTCGTCATTACCTCGCAACCGGACGAGGTAATGATAATATTATCTTCCAGGCCCAGCCATCCTCGGCCGGGAACCATCACCGACGGCTCCAGCGCGATACACATATTGGCCTCCAGCACCATCTCTTCGACCGCCCCACGGCTACCTATCATTGGGTTTTCGTGAATGCCAGCGCCCAACCCATGGCCGCCATAGGACCCAAGATCGTATTTTCCTGCCGAATGTTCATCTAGCGCCCGCGACATGATTTGATGGAGTTCTATGTTAGTCACTCCTGGGCGGGCGGCAGAAATGCCCGCCGCCAATGCATGGTGGACAGCCGCGTAGGCTTGTTGCACTTGATCGTCCGGGCTGCCGACGTAAACCGTTCTGCCGAAACATGAGTGATAGCCGTGAGAGCAACACCCAATATCAATCCTAACCAATTCGCCGTTACGTATGAGTCTGGAAGATGGACTGTTATACGGCATAAGCGCATTCAAACCTGAGAACACCTGGGGCGTGAAGGCGCTGTATTCGGCCCCATGGACCCGAAACGAATGTTCGGCAGCCGCGGCAATATCCAGTTCGCTGGCGCCTGGGCGGACCGCCTTAAAGGCGTCTTCCATCGCGATATCCGCCAGCAGGCAGGCGTTTCGCAACGCCTTTAGCTCTTCTTCATTCTTGATCAGCCGCGCCTGGCGCAATATCTCGCCGCCATCTACTATCTGGGCTGTCTGCAACCTATTTTGTATTGCTTCTTTAAGGGCGAATGGCGTCATCGGGTCGACAGCGATCCGGCTTTTGGAAAGGCCAAGCTGCGACAGCTTGTTGGCAATGATCTGCGGCCACTTGTCCACCATCATCGGCTGCAAACCTTCGCCTGTGCCTTCCATTGGAAGTTCTTCGATATCTTCCATCCATGGGGCGCGCTGACTCATCGGACTGCCAAATCCTTGCAAAGGGAATAATGTCGGAAAGGGCTTGTCAAGGCAAACTAGAGCGGCATTTACCATCGATGAAAAAATAGAATGAAGCATGGGCAGGGCGGTCGCATAGCGCCAGTTGTCCGGCGCAATAACGAACAACGCATCCACACCTCTCGCGCGCATCAGTTCATGCAAACGACCGTTGTTGAGTTCTGCGAGCTTCCTGTCGTCAATCGGGTTTTCCGCGAAATCCGTTATCCTCATACATAACTCCATTAGTGCTGGATAGAGTATTACTCTCGGCGATGTCATCAAGCCGGTAGTCAGTCCCGTAAAATCAATTCAATCGTAATTAAAGGATCGAGATTTATCAATTACCCAATTCATGAGCGAAATATGGGTTTTTCCACGCTCAAAATAGCTTATCAATTCCTATGCTTTTTTGCTGGGCTGAACATTTTCTCCAAATTTGCATGCAGTAGCTGCACACCACCCACGACCATTTGTCTGACCTCTTCATCCGGGCCGGCCAAAGGAGTATATTTCATTTCGAATTTGTAAGAACACGCGTCTGGACCGTTTGCCGTAATGCGGATATCAACGGTGAAATCCGTAACCGGGAGCGGGCCGCAGTCTATGATACGGTGGCTCATGAACATGTCATTGTCGTCGAACTTATCGATCCGCTCAACAATTTTTGCAATCACTCCATCCTGTTCCATCAGGCTGGTGATGATAGCCCCCTCTCCCTTGCCTTTGATTGATCCTTTTTTCACCAACCCCTCAAACAGCCCGCCGTGCTCGTACTTGCCGGTCTTGATCGACCCCATCATGAGATCCCATACTTTACGCGCCGGCGCTTCCACACGATGGGCTATTACTATTGTTGGCATATATGGAAACCTCCCGCCCCTTGGACTAATGCACAAAGGCTCCTTGTTGTTTCACCGAGGATTGCGAACAATTTATACGTTAAGAAAGCCCGATTTTCTGAGTAAGAGACCAGACCGGTCAAAGTCTGGTCTCTCCGACGGTGTCTAACTCCTTGGCCGTCATCCCCATTGCAAACGACCTTCATTATGGATATATCCGCCGTCTATTCATACCTGTAGGCAAGCTTGATGCCATAAGTTCTAGGCGGCGTGATATGCCCTATCAAGCCCAGTGGCGAATAATCCGCCATATCAGTGTAATAGGCCTTGTCTGTGAGATTATTACCAAACACTGATACCTCCCATCTTTTATCAGGAGAGATATAGCCGATACGGGCGTCAAGGAGGCCGAACGATTTCTGCCCCATCAGTGGATCATTGAATTGCGAGTTGAAGAACACATCGTCCTGCCATTTATATCCAGCACGGAAGGATAAAGTACCTTTATCGCCTAGCGTCACATCATACTGCGCTGAAATATTAAATGCCCACTTCGGTGAGTTGTTGAGTACATTTCCGGAAACATCGACCGGAACCGTAGGCATTGCTGAACGCGCCGTTATGAACTCATCATAAGTAGCGTCGAGGTATGCTACACTGGCTGATAACATGAATTGAGGCACCGGCAACGCGGTCACTTCAAGTTCGAACCCCTTTACCGTTGCATTCGCCGCATTTGTCAAGATGACACCTGCTACTCCCCCCGAATCACTTAGATCCTTAAAGCCCTGCACCTGAAGATCGGTATAGTCGTAATAGAAGGCGCTGGCATTGGCACGTAGGCGCTTGTCTGCCAAATCAGACTTGATACCAATTTCATAGGCCCAGAGAAATTCCGGGTCGAAGGAAGGCTGGTCGGCGGAAAAGTTGAAGCCGCCGCTTTTGAAGCCGCGGGTAATAGAAGCATAGAGCATCACATCATCATTGACCTTGTAGTCCAACCCGAACTTCGGTGTCCATCCGTCCCAGCTATCTTTATCTTGATTTGTAAATCCTATTGGAAGCTCAAATCCATCCAGGAATATCGACGCCGACGCATCAATTGATTTCTTTTCATGGCTGTATCTAATGCCTGCCGTTAGTGACAGTTTTTCATTGACGGCGTAACTGCCTTGCACATAGGCCGCATAGGCATCCGTCTTACCTGTTACATCGTTGACAGATAGAAAATCAGTGGTCATGAAGCCAGAGAAAATCAATCCGAAAAACGGCGCTTCAGCGGTAGCTAGGAAATCAGATTCTTCGGTGAAATAGTAGAGCCCGGCAAGCCATTCAAGGCTACCTGTATTGCCAGTAAGCTGAAGCTCTTGGGAAAATTGATCCTGCTTATCCGCAGGGTTGAACGGACCAATGGCAGCTACATCTGTGGCGTCGCTGTCGACGATGGCCTTAAAGTCAAGTTTGCGATATGCGGTAAGTGATGTCAGCGTGACCTCGGGCGACAAATGGGCCGTTAGCTTTCCGGAAACACCTTTGGTTGTCATATCATTATAACTGGGATAATCGCCCGGGATACTGACGGTCCAGGGATCGCTGATGATCGTCGGCGAAAAGCCTGGTATCGGGATAACGACAGGGTTGCCGAAGCCGTCCACGTGCAATGGTTTTTTCTGGTTCCCATAATCTTCCGATTCGAAGTAATCGCCACTTATCAGAACTTCCACCGATTCACTGGGGATAAATTTCAGCATTCCGCGAATGGCAAACGAGTCTTCATTATTGAGTTTATCGGCGGTAGTATCCGGATTAACATTGTCCACGTACCCGTCACGATCGTTTTTGAGGATCGAAATACCCGCCATGACGCGGTTATCTACCAGTGGTCCGCTCACGCTGCCCGTTAGCTTGCGCTTGTCATAATTGCCGTATTCGCCGGCAAGCGACATGCGAAGATCATTGGATGGCTGCCTGGAAATGATGTTGATCGTGCCGCCTGCGGAGTTTCGCCCATACAAAGTACCCTGCGGACCGCGCAGAACCTCAACCCGCTCAATATCGAGAAAATCGGTAAATACCATCAAAGGGCGCGCCAGATAAACGCCATCGATGTGAACCGTAACGCTTGGGTCTGAGCCGATAAACACATTGTTGCTGCCAACGCCGCGTATATAGAGCTGAGCGTAGGACGCGTTATTGGACACCACCAATCCCGGCGTGTTCTTGCCCAGATCTCGGATGCTTTCCATGTGCATGGCATCGAGATCGCTACTAGAAAAAGCGGTAATGGAAAGCGGCGTCTCCTGCAGCAAGGTCTCACCGCGCTTGGTTGCCGTTATCACAACTTCTTCGATTATTCCCTGAGCAAAACCGCCGACAGGAATCATCATTGTCAACGCGATTGTGGCCGTCAAAGTTCCCGATTTACTCTTTTCTTTCATATTGTTAACCTCCCAGGTTTGCTGTCTTAAAGAATACGTTAGCCGCATAAGCCCAATTGAGCAGTAATTATGGGAATGTGAATTATCAATTGACCAAAAAGGGTAGGCGGCTATTCTCGGCTTTCGAATGGCCGGAATGGCTCATCGATGCCAAACGCCTTGGGGCCGAAAGCCTGAAGCCCTGCATCAGAGCGCAAAAGCGCGGGCGCGGACACGGCCATAACCTTGACTCGCTGGCCATATGCCAACGCTTCTGTCGTGATCGGCTCGGCAGTTTCCCTGTCCAGTATACAGATCAGATCTGGAACGATAGCCAGCGTCCGGCCGCCGGATCGAACCGCCAGGTTTTCGTTCTGAAAGACAATTTCGAAACTGACCTCCGAGGCGCCCAATTCCGACAGACTGGCGGTTCCGGTCGTGAATCCACCGCTTGTTTTGCGCACCAGATCGACGATCTTGCCATCAAAGAGCAGTTTGGAATGCCGGTAATGTTCGGTGCTTGCCAGATAAGATATCAGTTCTTCAAAGGGATCACCTGAAGCACGGCCCTGGGAGATGGCGCTGCCAATGCCAAGTGCAATATCCAATGTTCCGGCAATGGCATATTTTTTTATGAAGCGCCCCTCCATGGGGTAACAACAAATCTGGGCTGAGCCACCCATTTGCATGACAACGCTGCGCGCCAGCATCTCCGTGGTACGATTGTTTGTTGACTTGATTGTCACGACGTCACCACGTTCGTTTGTCATGACACACGGTGAAATAGCTCCACCGTAGGCGCTATAGGTCACCATCTGCAATTCCGGAAAAGCGCGCCCCATGCCATCAGCATTAATGACGGGAATGCCAGTTTGCGCTGACAGCACTAGGGGGATCGCAGAATTGAACCCGCCAATTTCAGCAGGAATGATGGCATCTATGGAGCGTCCCAATTCATCTTCCATGGCGCGCAGACAATTTTCCGCTTCACTACCATTGGGAAATTTCTCGACCAGAACTGTGGGGGTTCCCATCATGGCCACTGAAACAACCAGGGCATCATCTGCTACTTCACCAAGGTTGATTATATTAAGCTTGCCGGTTTTTAGCAGCGCTTGTTCCAACATCAGCCGCCCAATGTAGGGGTCGCCGCCTCCGCCAGTACCCAGTAAGGCTGCGCCGCGAGAAAAATTGATCAGATCCTTTACTTGAAGCTTCATGCTGGCGTCCCTGCTTTTACTGGCCTGGCGGGGCGATCACCAACGACCTTAACGCGCAATCTGACTGTTCCTCCCGGCATATAGGCCAGCGGTAATTCGCTAATATCGACAACCTTGAGGCTGTCAGCCGCGGCGCCCGCGGAAACGGCGCTATTTTTTGCCTCCTTAGTCGCCTGTTCAATAGCGCCGTCACGTCCCAGCGATTCGTAGGAATAAACCTTGTCGACCTCACCACTGGCTTGGGCGATAGCGGCGCCAATGGCATTGGCCACCGAATAATATTCGGGCATAATCACGCGCGAGGCGCCGCGGATCGTTTTCGGCGCCAGGATACTGCCCCCTCCAACCAGAATAACGGGGATCTCCCTGGCGCTGGTCTTCATGCGGTCGACCGCATTTGTAATGCTTTGATGAATTACTTTAATGGCATCGCTTACTATTTCCGGGCTGATACTTGCTACCGCGGCAGGGTTACCAATTTTTGCGATACCGGCGGCAACGGCAATATCCGTGGCAGTCAGATCGTCGCCGCCAAAAATACGCGCCTTTTCGCTCAGTCTGAAACCCACTGAGTCGGGACCCACGGTAATGGCGCCATCACTGCGCACCAGACTGCCGCCACCAAGGCCTACTGATAGAATATCAGGCATACGAAAGTTGGTGCGCACACCGCCAATATCGACCGACACTGATGATTCTCTGGGAAAACCTTTGGCAAGAACCCCAACGTCCGTCGTTGTGCCGCCAATATCGATGACGATGGCATCATCAAGTCCTGAAAGAAAGGCTGCCCCACGCATGCTGTTGGTGGGCCCCGAAGCGAAGGTCATGACAGGAAAACGCTCAGCATGATCCACTCCCATCAGGGTGCCATCGTTCTGGCTGATGTAAAGGGGAGCCTTGATTTTTAAACTCTTAAGAGCGGCGCTACAGGACTGGATCACGCTGATGGCAAGGCGGGACAGACTGGCATTAAGAATAGCCGCGTTTTCCCGCTCGAGAAGCCCCAGGCGGCCGACCTCAGAGGACAGGGTGATTTTAGCGTCCGGAATTTCACTTATGACAATTTCCGCCGCACGCATCTCCATCGCCGCGCTCATGGGTGAGAAGACACAGGAAATGGCAATCGCCTTCAGGCCTTTTTTTCTGAAATCCCGGGCAGCTTTGAAAATCGCGTCTTCGTCCAGCTCGGATATCTTTCGTCCATCAAACTCATAACCGCCGGCAACGAGATGAATATGTCTGCCAATTATTTCTACTAGGTCTTTGGGCCAATCTGTCAAAGGGGAAATGCTGGCTGTCGCCGGCAGCGCAATACGGATAATCCCCACTTCCACCAGTTTCTTGCGCTCGATGAGAGCATTGGTAAACTGGGTCGTCCCGATCATCACGCTGCCGATCGATTCAGGGGGAAGGTCGTTTTCCTCCAGGATGTGTTTGATGGCGGTGAAAATGCCTGTCCCGACTTCAGGTGTCGTCGGCGTCTTGAACCATGACACAATCCCGGTATCACTCATGACCACAGCATCGGTATTGGTGCCGCCAACATCAACGCCGATACGCAGCGAAGCGGGCAGCGGCATTTTTTTAGAACTTGAAATCATTCTTCATTGCCATAAGTTGGTAGATTAAATCCTTTAATTTTCTTGCGCCTAGGATAGCCAAAGGCGCGTTTGCTGTGACTTAACTTGCTACGCAGCAACGCTTTGGCCAAAGATATGGCAGCGTTTATCGGATCAATAACCGGCACGCCGCTAAGGCGCGCTTTCATCAGTTCGTTTTCAATGGCTTCGGCCAGTCCATCCATGCCGGTGCAGCCTAGAATAATCACATCGGCGCCATCATCCTCTATGGCCAGAATTGACTGTTCAGCCAGCGCACGACACAAACGTTCCGGATCTTTGTCCAGTTCAATAACCGGAATATCGACAGAACGTACGGAAGTCATTTTCCCACTTACGCCGTAGATGCTGGCAAGATTATCCAAGAGCGGTTGCAGGCGGCACAGAACCGTAACTACTGAAAATCTATGACCCAGCATAGAAGCAACATGCATGGCGGTCTGGCATGGCCCGAGCACTGGTATGGCAACGGCTTCCCGAGCGGCGGCGAGGCCAGGATCACCCATGCAGTCGATAATCACCGCATCAACCCCATCCTGTTCAGCCTGAATTATTTTGGCTACGGTATCGGGCTTGGCAAAGACTTCATCAAACTCGCCCTCTATTGTTTCCGGACCGTTGTCTATGGTGACAAAGCTGATCTCGGTATCATCATCGCCAAGCGCCGCGGCATGCGCCTCGGTCCGCAGACCCTCCGTTATGATCGGTACGATAAGGCGAATTCTGCTTTTCATACGGGACCTCATGAAAATGCGCGCGGGACAACACTTCGGCAGAAGTGCCTTCATGAACCCATAGGTAGAGGAGAATGCTCAACCGGGGCTATTGGCCAAAAAGGGTAGCTCTGTTCACCCTGGCCTGAAACCCTCTGAACGCCATGGGCTACGCCCTTAGGAATAAAGGGCAAGCTTACGGGCGGCAGATATGGCCTGGGCACGGGATGCTGCCCCAAGTTTCTCGAACAGCCTTTTGCGGTGATACTTTATGGTGTTAATGGATAGCCCTAGCCGGAAGGCCGTCTCTTTTGATGAGCAGCCTTTGATAATGAGATCCAAAACCTCTTTTTCACGGTCAGTTAATAATTCCTTACCCTCCGCCTGTTCGCCAAGGATTACGGCCACAAAGTCCTTCACGGCGGGGATTAGAAGTTCATCCCGGCGGCGTAATCCATTAAGCAGTTTTTTCAGCGCCGCGCCTTCATCGAGATATTGCCGAATAAAATTTTGCGGAGCGGCCTTCAACAGCGACTTTCCCATCAGCTCACGCGCCTCTTTATGGTTGCCAATGGCGTCATGGCACATTGCCAATTTTATTTGCATCCTCATGGAAGACAGCGCCCATCCGTTAGCCTCGGCTTGCGCGAGTCGTGGCCTGAGAATAGCTAAAGCGCGCTCCTTATCGCCAAGTTGCAGCGAAAGATCCGCCAGGCACGTCCCCGCAGCCTCCAGTAGGCGCCAACTGGGTAACTGGGAGCCTATCGGCATTTCAGCTTCCTCAAAGGGTTCAAATTCAGCTGCAAAAGCTTCAGCCGCACGCAAATCAACGGCCTTTGTCAATTCCCTAACGCGCAGCAGACGCACCAATCTGCCAAGGCGATCAAGATTCCGGCGGCGTGCGATTTCATCAGCCCGATCCAGCATTGCCATGGCGGCATCAATTCCTTGAGAAATGTGGGATAGCGAGGCTGCGGTGGCATACCCTGAAGCATAAATATCAAACCAGCCATCGAATATCTCTATGTGGGGCAACGATGCTTGCAGATGCTGGCTTGCGGATTCGAGGTCATTCTGATAATAATCCGTCTCTGCAAGCAAAACCCTGGAAATTGCCGTCGCATCACCGCCGTCCCCCAAATAATGGCGGGCTTTATCATAAATATCGCTATAGATTTTTGCGGCCGCATTCAGGTGCACTTGCGCCAATTCAGACTGCCCGATATGCATATCTATGATGCTAGCGCCATATTCATCTCCTCTGGCGGCAAAATAATTCTTACACTTTCTGGCTTCTTCAATTGACTGATTAAACCTGCCGGCATCTAGATAAAGCAAGCACAAATGATTATGCAGCAACGTCAGCACAAGGTCATCTTCAAATTTCAGTTTTTGCGCCAACTGATTAATTTCATCCAAATCCTGCGCCGTCACAGGCCTGTCTTCATACCCAGCGATAAGAATTCCAATTGCTAGTCGCTCTGCCTTCACCAACTCGCTGACTGTCGCAAGGCCCGCTTGACGCCAATCAAGCTCCCTCAATTTTCGCTGGGCATCATCAATCCGCCCGGATTTTGCTGATATCAGAATGTCTCCAAGCCACAATCTTGGATACTTTCGCAGCATGTTTTCCGGCAAACGGGAACACACCTTCCGCAGAACAAGCAAGTTCTCTTTTATTGCTAGCCGCCACCCTCCTGCCTCTTCAGCAATTTGCGCAACGAGTTCCAGCGATCCTGATTGCAGCGCGTGCTTGACCGCATCTGAAATCATCCCATGACTACTGAACCAACGCGCTGCCTTATCATGAACAGCTTCGCTTTCCGCACGACCGCAGCGACGCAACCGTTCTTTGAGAAACTCGGAAAATAGATCGTGGTAACGGCACCATTCCCGCTCTTGATCGAGGAAGAATATAAACAAATTTCGTTGATAAAGCTGTTCCATTACGCGCCAGCTGTCTTCGCGGCAACATACAGCATTTGCCAGATCGCCATTGAACCTTTCAAGCACGGAAGTTTGAGCTAGAAAGTTTTGAATATCAGCTGGCTGTTGCTGGAAAACCTGCATAAGCAGATAATCGGTCACTTCCATCGTTCGGCCGGAAAACAAGTAGAGCTTATCGGAGTACTGCGACTGTTTCTTTAAGTAGATAATGGCAAGCTGCAAACCCAGTGCCCAGCCTTCAGTCTTTTGAACCAGCTCTCTTATTTCAGGATCGGATAAATCTATATTCTGGTTCTTGGAGATGAATTTTTTGGCATCTGGAAAGGCAAATTGCAAATCAGTAACGCCAAGCTCAAGCATTTCACCGCGGGAACTGAATTCCGCCCATCCGAATTTAGGTACTTCTCGGCTTGAAATCACAACGTGAACATTGCCAGACAGATGACGAAGGAAGAACGCTAGCAGGTCATCGTTTTCATTTGATTGCCCCCGGTGGTAATCATCTAATATGATTACCAGTTGTTTTTTTGTGGCGCTTAGCCCGTTCAATAGGGTCGAAATCAGCGACCGTGATGGGATGCTCGTAACTTCATTTGCCACCGTATCAAGCAACCCGTCGATAATGATATTGGCTCGGCTCAGCGCCCAGATTAAATAGGGTATGAACTTCTTGGATTGCCGGTCTTCTTCATCAAGAGCCAACCAGCTGACCGCAACGCCATTTGCCATCAGCTTTTCGCGCCATAGGGCGAGCAAGGTGGTCTTGCCATAGCCGGCTGAGGCCAGAACCAGACTAAGGCGGACATCCAGGGCGCCATCCAACTTCTTTATCAAGGCGGGCCTATCCACCACCTGCACCGATGACTGCGGCGGTGAAATCTTACTCGTCACCAGCCAAGAGGGCTGTTGGAGGATGCTAATTTTACGTTTATTCACTGTATGGCCATGTCCATGTGCTTAAGTGCCAAACATATATATCCTTGATCATGGGGGCGTTGACGTTGTCGTTATAGCACCAGCCTTCCTCGCCAGTGTTGTAAGGCGGATCAATGAAGATGCAGTCCACCTTGCCCGCGTATAAGGGTAACAGGGCTTTCAGGGCGTGCAGGTTGTCGCCCTGGATGATCAGGTTGCCGTCCATGGCCACCGGGCCGATGCCTTTTTTCGGGTCTGGCACCAGCGGGCGGAAGGGCACCGCCAGATGATGGTTGTAGACAAATTCCTTGCCCTTGAAATTCAGTTCCGTCACCGTTCTGCCCCTTCGTGTATGTTTTCAGAATTTGCCGCGCTTTTTGATGAATTTTCGAGCAACCTTGACAAACCGGACCAATTGGCCCATATATGGACTGTGGGCTGGTCACTGCGTAGCGGGGGCTGGCCCCTTTCATTTTGGCAATATGACAAGGCCATAACCTTTCACTTCGCCAGTGCGATTGGCGCGGAATTTATCCATAACGATCCGCCAATCTTCCTTGTCTGCCTTGCCCAGCACATGGCGGCCAATGGGAGAGACGACCAGATCGGCCAGTTGCAGGCCAGCGATATTATCCTTCTTCGCCCGTAAGTTTAGGCCCAAAATGCGGTCTTCAATATCATGGGCTTGCAGAAACCGCGTACCTTGAATTTTCAGGTTCAACCATGCCAGATCAAGTTCTCGGTCAAGGGTGGGGTCGCGTTTTTCGGCAACAATCACGCCGCCGCCGCTTACCTTGCCAATATCGAAACAGAACCGCTCCACCAGCACGTCAAGGCTTAGAAGGTAAGGGTCAAGAGCGGCGACGCCATAACGGCTCAGATGGTCTCCCTTGCGGATGGCGCAGGCAACCACCGTGTAGCGCAGCCGCCGCATCAAAGCGTTCAGGCGTTGATAGAAGAGCTGGCGGAAGGATGCGTCTTTAAGCTGTTCAAAGCCATTGCGGTTGCGGGTGATATCAGCGGTATGAAGTACAATGTCCGTGCGCCCGAACATGTCCATTTTGAAGGCGTTCAGCTCCCGAACCAGCTCTCCTTCAGCATAGCCTTTGTCCATGATAACGCCGCCCAGCACAAACATGGGATACTGAGGGTCGATCACTGACAGGTTGTGATCTCCGGATTCGTCCAGGAACAGCACTTTCACTGTGGCCACCCAATGACATTGGAGCGTCGGTGCCGCCTCTGTAGATAGCCGTTCAGTTGCATGCCTGCCTCTAATTGCTGGTCGCCTGTTACAGCGGCTCGGTGCCTTGTTTCAGAATATTCAAATAGCCGTCATAGACAAACAGTTGGCCGCGCCGTTTGCCGGTGATCTCCCGCGCCAGTTTTAAATCCACTAGGTGGCCCACCGATTTGCGCACAGTCGGGGCGGATAGCCCCAAATCCGCCGCCGCATGGGGCACCGACAGAATGGGCCGGGATTGCAGGTATTGATGCAGGCGCAGGGCGGACGAAGCCGGGCGGCCCAGCGTGCCGATGATTTTGCGGTCGTGATCAAACAGCGCCAGGATTTGCCGCGCCGTGGCCGACGCCTGGTCCGATGTTTCCTTCACGCCGGTGAGGAAAAATTCCAGCCACGCTTCCCAGTCGCCCTGTTCGCGCACCCGCTGCAACAGGTCGTAATACTGTTGGCGGTGGGTTTTGAAATACAGGCTTAAATACAGGATGGGCTCTTTCAGCGCCCCTTCGGCGGTGAGCAGAAAGGTGATCAGCAGGCGGCCCAGCCGCCCGTTGCCGTCCAGAAAGGGGTGGATGCTTTCAAACTGCACATGGGCCAGCGCCGCCTTGATCAGCACTGACAGGCCGGTGTGTTCGGCATGGAGGAACTTTTCCAGGTCGCCCATGCAGTCCATCACCTTGTCCGGCGGCGGCGGCACAAACAGCGCATTGCCGGGCCGGGCGCCGCCTATCCAGTTCTGGCTGCGGCGGAACTCGCCCGGTTGTTTGTCGCTGCCCCGGCCCTTGGCCAGCAGCACCTGGTGGATTTCTTTCATCAGCCGCAAAGACAGCGGGAAGCCGCCCCGCAACCGCTCCAGCCCGTAATTCATGGCGGCGACGTAGTTCGATACTTCCTGCACGTCATCCAACGGCGCGCCGGGTACCTCGTCACTTTCAAACAGCAACAGGTCCGACAGGGACGATTGCGTGCCTTCAATCTGGGATGACAGCAGGGCCTCTTTCCGCACATACATGTAAAGGAACAGCGGCGCATCCGGCAGGATGGAGGTTACGCCGTCCAGCCGCCCCAACGCCCGGTTGGCATCCTCCAGCAGGCCATATAGGGCGTCCAGCCGCAACGGCGGGTTGGGCGGCAAGGGGGCGGGAATGAAAGTACGCACCCGCTCCCCGCCCATGCTATGGACGGTGAACCGGCCCGCCCGCTCCCCCTTGGCTGATGGTTCCAACTAAGAAACGATCCTTTCTTAAGCAAATTCTTTAAGAAAGGATAGCCGCCCTTCCTTTCTTTGGGAAGTGGTTTCATGCCCTTTGGGATGTGGCTGCGGTAGGTGGCTGATAGATACAGACTGGTAACTTAATAGGTACGCAGATTTTGCGGGCGGGTTGGGCAAATGGCAAGGGGCAAGCCTTTGAAATTGTTAAGGGCTCCCTAGGGCTGGCTGGAAAAAATGGACCAACCCCGCAAATTCTGAAAGGGTCAGACGCAGAATTTGAAGGGGTAGGGCGCAAATTTTGAAGCCCCGAAATGAATTTTGGCCGAGGGGCGGGGTCAATCCTTGGGGCTTTCCAGGGCGGGACCGGCTTGGGCCCCTGTCATTGATAAATCCCACGAAAAAAAGTCAGCCGGGGGGTGGCGCCCAGCTTCGCCAGGCGTCGGTGGGCTCCCGCCCCCGGCAGGGGGTGAGGGTGAGGTGATAGCAGCGCGCCTTGCCGTTGGTGTAGCTGTATTCGGCCGTGGGTTCCAGAAAGCCCCGATCGTAAAGCTGCCGGAAGGCCTTGCGGATTGTATTCTGGCTGACGTTCAGCATGGCGGCGGCCCGCTCCACCGATATGGCCAGGTGCCCGTTTTGGCGTTGGTCCAGGTTCAGAAACTCCATCAACAGCGCCCGCGCATCCGATGAGAGAGAGCGATAGGCGGGGCTTTGAAACCACTCCCTATCGACCTGGAAATAGCCCCCAGGCCGGTTAAGGCGCTTGGCTGGGGATTTCTTGCTCATGTAGCCCCCGGCTTAGGTTGGCGGCGGCGGATGTCCTTCCGTTTGACGTGCCGACCATGGGCTATCCAGCGGTAGCCGTCATTGGCGACTTCGCAGATGATCTTGGCCCTTTTTTGCTCACCTCGGACCTTGAACACTTTGGCGATGGCCAGAGGATCGTTTTGAACCTCCCGCCGTGCCCAGTCCAGACAGCCCGCCAGGGAGCCATGATGGCTTCGGGGGCGGTCTATGATGGCGGAAAAAAGGTGCATGGCTTTCCCCGGTGCCAAAGGGCACCGGCCCGGTGTTGTCTGAAGCGGTTGGGGGCTTTAAATGCGGTGGGCGCGGGCTTGGGCCGTAGAGGCTACAGTGGGGAAGCTCGCCAGCCAGCTATCCAGGTCATCCCGGCGGTAGAATACCCTGCCGCCCACCTTCTGGAATCGGGGGCCAGTCCCGGCACAGGCATGCATGGCCAGGGTCTTCACCGAGAATCCTGTGTACTTTGCCGCATTGGGGCGGTCCATCCGGCCATCAGGAAATATAGAGATTTCAATAGATTGCATATCTGATCCTTTCGTAATGTATGCCACGCCCTAGAAATTATCATAATCGTATGGACTTACAACACATAGAATGATAAATGTCTGCATAGTAGAAAACTGTGGAACTTTCGACACGGGGACAGAATGGCAAAGAAGGTTGCAAAGGGTGGCGGCAGACTAAGCCGATCCGAAACGGTAACGGTTCGCTTGGACCCCAAGCTGAATTACCTGTGCGAGTTGGCCTCCAGGGCCCAGCGGCGTACCAAAAGCAGTTTCATTGAATGGGCGATTGAACACGCCCTTGGAGGAGTCTCGGTGCCCGGAAGCTCCCGTTCCTTTGATGAACCAGATTCGACTATCAGCGGCATAGCGTCTGAACTCTGGGACACGGATGAACCCGATCGACTTGTGAAGTTGGCATTCAACGCCCCTAGTCTGATGAACCATGAAGAACAGGTTTTATGGAAGCTGATTAGTGAAAATGGCTACCTATGGAAGGGTCATTACCCCGACAGGGGGGATCGGGAATGGAAATGGCAAGTTGAGCCAGCTTCCCTAATCATGGATCGCTTGCGCACCACTTGGGATGTCTTTGTATCCGTAGCCAATAATGAGGCCAGCAAAGATAAACTGCCTAGCTGGGACAAAACAAAGTATGTGCCAAAACCTCCACCTGGCCTTGAAGATGAAATCCCATTTTGAGGTGAGTAAATGGCCATCAGCTTTTCAAAACTCACCCGGCCCGCCATGCGCAAACTATCGGCAGGCCAGAAGATCATAGAAAATGGCATCAAGTTTGAACGGCTTGCCAATGGCGATGGCGTTTTCACTGTCAACATCATGGTGGACGGCTGCCGGGTGCATCGGGTTATTGGCCGCGAAAGCGAAGGCGTCACCCGTACTCAGGCGGAACAATTCATAGAGCAAACCCGCACGGCGGCGCGGGAAGGCCGTCTGGCTTTACCCAGCGGCCGCAAGGTAGCCTTATCCTTTGCCAAGGCGGCAGGTTCCTACATTACCCGTTTGAAGGAAGAAGGTGGCCGCAACGTCGCCCGCAAAAAGAAACAGCTTGACCAGCATCTGGTGCCATTTTTCGGTGATAGGCCCCTATCCAAGATCGCTTCTTTTGACGTAGCGCGCTACCGCAAAAAGCGGGAAGACCAGAAGGCGGCACCGGCCACCATTAATCGGGAACTGGCCGTGCTATCCCACCTGTTTAACAAAGCAGTGGAATGGGGGTGGATTGCCAGCCGCCCTGCAAAGATTACACGCTACAAGGAAGACAAGGGGCGCATAGTCTATCTGACAGCGGAACAGTGCGCCAGCCTTGTGGCGGCGTCTAAGGCAGACCAAAACCCTTACATTTATCCCTTCATCGTCATTGGCCTTTCAACAGCCATGCGTAGATCGGAAATATTGGCTATCCGCAAAGAGCATGTTGACCTGGAGCGCCGCCGTATCTTCATCCCCCAGGCCAAGGCCGGGGCTCGGGATCAGCCCATTACCACCGAGCTGCGGGATTTTCTGGCCATGCATATGGCAGGGCTGCCCAAGGGAACGGAATGGCTGTTTCCGCAAATCAGCAGCCGGACGGGACATATTGTTGATGTCCGCAAGGCCTTCCGCCGCACAGTGGCCCGCGCCGGATTGGACCCTGATGTTATCGTCCGCCACACCCTTCGCCACACAGCCATCACGCACTTGGTTCAGGCGGGTGTAGACCTACCGACAGTACAGAAGATTTCAGGCCATAAAACCATGGTGATGGTGGCGCGCTACGCTCACGCCAATGGCGCGCATATTGATACCGCCATGGATCGGCTGGAAGGACGGTTGGAACTTGGCCTATCAATAGGCCAATCAGCCAGTAATTCCGGCACGATTACACAGGAATTACACAAAGCCCAAAATCAGGGCTAATAAATGTGGCGCTAAGTCATTGAAATAAATGGTGCCCAGGGCCGGAATCGAACCAGCGACACGCGGATTTTCAGTCCGCTGCTCTACCAACTGAGCTACCTGGGCCCCCTAAGCGGACAGCGGAAAGCCGCCCGGCGCGAAGCTGAAGCCTTATAGGAAATCTCGCCGGAGCTGTCCATACCCTTCCCATGTCCCCTCCCGGGCCATGTCCGCCGCCCCATTGTGCGCCAAGCCTTGCTCCCGTATCCTCGCCGGAACCTACGAACGTGAGGGGGCGGCCATGGCGCGCGAACTGAAGGTTCTCAACATCTCGGTCACCTTCATTGCGGTGGTGCTGGCGGGCTATGTGCTCTACGCCGCCCGCGATCTCTTTATCCCGTTCGCCGTAGCGCTGATGGTGTGGTACATCATCAGCGCGCTGACCGATCTGGTGGGACGTCTTCGCGTCGGCGGCCTCGTTGCGCCGCGCTGGCTGGCGCTGAGCGTGGCGCTGATCGGCATGGGGCTCGCCATCAAGCTCATCGTCGATCTGGTGTCCAGCAACGTCAACGAGGTGGCGCGCGCCGCGCCGGCTTACGCCGCCAACATTGAGCGCATCGCCGAGGTGGTGCGGGCATGGTTCGATCTGCCCGAGCTGCCGACCTTCACCGACATTTTGAAAGACATCAACATCGGGCAATGGATCGGCACGCTGGCCAGCGCGCTTTCCAACTTCGCCGGAAAGTTCGGCCTGGTGGTGGTCTATGTGATTTTTCTGCTGGTGGCGCAGGGCAGCTTCGGCAAGAAAATCGAGGCGCTGTTTCCCGATCCCGGCCGCCGCGCCCGGGTGCTGATGATGCTGGGCCGCATGCACCGCCAGATTCAAAGTTACGTGTGGATCAAAACCTGGGTCAGCGCCTTGACCGGCGTGGTCGCCTATGTGGTGCTGGCGGCGGTCGGGCTTGATTTCGCCTCGTTCTGGGCCTTCGTGGTGTTCCTGCTGAATTATATCCCCAACATCGGCTCCATCATCGCGGTGATTTTTCCCTCGGCGTTGGCTCTGGTGCAATTCGGCGAGCCGGTGCCTTTCCTTGCCGTCACCTTAGGTCTCATCGCCACCCAATTCCTCATCGGCAATATCCTGGAGCCGCGGGTCACCGGCTCCTCCTTGGGCCTTGATCCCCTGGTGCTGCTGTTGGCGCTGATTGCCTGGGGCATGATGTGGGGCGTGGTGGGCATGTTCTTAAGCGTGCCCCTGACCGTGATCCTGATGATCGTGCTGGCGCAGTTCGAGGGGTCTCGCCCCATCGCCATCGTGATGTCCAAGGACGGCCGCTTGAGCGAGGATTAGGGGTAGCCATAGATTATTGAATATAGTATCATTTAGTGATATCATAAAAGATGAACCGCAAGCACCGGAAAACGTTGGAAGCCATCTTCGCCGAGCCGGTGCGGGCCAACGTGCCCTGGAAGGATGTTGAGGCGCTATTTATCCACCTGGGAGCCGAAGTATCTGAGGGGCGGGGTTCCAGGGCGCGAGTGTCGCTAAGGGATATGGATGCCGTATTCCATCGCCCCCACCCTGAAAAGGAGACAGACAAGGGAGCATTGAAATCGGTCAGAAGGTTTTTGAAGGAAGCGGGTATAGAGCCATGAACGGGATGGAGTACAAGGGCTATCTTGCAACGGTCGAATATGACCCGGATGCGGAAATCTTCCATGGTGAAGTGGTGAATACTCGTTCTGTCCTGACTTTCCAAGGCCGTTCCGTGGATGACCTGAAGGCCGCGCTTAAAGACACGGTAGAGGATTACCTGGCGTGGTGCGCTGAGCGCGGCAAGGAGACTGAAAAGCCTTATTCGGGCAAGTTCATCGTCCGGGTAGCTCCGGAGGTCCACCGCCGCCTTTCGCTAGAGGCAGCCAAGATCGGCAAAAGCCTAAATGCCCTGGTTGCCGAGCGCTTGACCCGGTCCGCCGACGCCCATAAGTAAAAAGCGCCCTCCGTGGGGACGTTGCAGGGCAATGGAGTCCCAATCATCAGAGAAATTTTAGTAGCTTGGCGTCCCCGGCGCGATTCGAACGCGCGGCCTCAGGATTAGGAATCCTGCGCTCTATCCTACTGAGCTACGGGGACAGCCCGGCGGCTGTTATAGCAGCCTCCGGCGCGCCCTCCAACGTCCTTCGCGCCGCCGCCAAGAGCGGCTAAAGTACCCCCCATGCGGCGGTTGGCGGTTCATTTTTTCTTCTGGCTATGGGCGCTTGCGGTCGCTCCGGCCCAGGCCGGCGCGCCGGCCCTGCTCGCGCCCCTGGGCGAGGCGCGGGTGAGCGCCGTCATTGACGGCGACACGGTGGCGCTTGACGATGGCCGGCAGGTGCGACTCGTTGGCATTCAGGCGCCCAAGCTTCCCTTAGGGCGGACCAACTTCAAGCCCTGGCCCCTGGCCGAGGAGGCCAAAACGGCGCTGGCGCGGCTGGTGGCGGGCAAGTCGGTGCGGCTGTTGAAGGGCGAGGCGGTTGAGGATCGCCATGGCCGGGTGCTCGCCCACCTGGAGCGGCGGGAGGATGGCCTGTGGGCGCAAGGCGAGATGCTGCGGCTGGGGCTCGCGCGGGTCTATACCTTCGCCGACAATCGCAAGGCGGCGGCCGACATGCTGGCGATCGAGGCCGAGGCGCGCGCCGCCCGCCGCGGCCTGTGGGCCGATCCCTATTACGCCATCCGTGACGCCGCCACCGTCGGCCGCCATCTTGACGGTTTTGAGATCGTGGAAGCCCGCATCCAGTCCATGGCCAAGGTCAAGGGCCGCATCTACCTCAACTTCGGCGACGACTGGCGGCGGGATTTTACGGTCAAGATCGAGCGGCGCAACGTCAAGCTCTTTGACCGCGCCGCCCGCGATCTGACACAATGGGCGGGCAAGCGCATCCGGGTGCGCGGCTGGGTGACCTGGCAAAACGGCCCGATGATCGAGGCGACGCACCCGGAACAGATCACCCTTCTCGACTAAAGGAGATTTCCATGATCAGCACAAGATGGCAAAAAACGGCGGCGGCGCTGGCGCTTGGGCTGATGGCGGCGTCCTGCCAGACGGTCAATCCGGCGACCGGCAAGAAGGAATTCACTCCCTTCATGTCGCCATCCCAGGAAATCAAGATCGGCCAGGACTCCCACCCCAGCGTGGTGGCCGAAAACGGCGGCGTTTACGACGATCCCAATCTTGGCGGCTATGTCGCCTCGGTGGGCGGCCGGCTCGCCGCCAACTCGGAAATGCCGGAGCTAGGCTTTACCTTCACCCTCCTCAACACGCCGCTGGTCAATGCTTTCGCGCTGCCGGGCGGCTATGTCTACGTCACCCGGGGGATTCTGGCGCTCTTTAACAGCGAGGCGGAGATGGCCTCGGTGATCGGCCACGAAATCGGCCACGTCACGGCGCGGCACACCGCCAAGCGCTACAACCAGGCCATGATGTCGGGGCTCCTGGGCGCCGGGCTTGGCATCGCCCTGGGCAGCTCCATGGTCAACGACTTGATCTCGTACGGCTCGCAGCTCTATCTCCTCAGCTATTCCCGCGATCAGGAATATCAGTCGGATGGGCTGGGCGTACGCTACATGACTCGCGCCGGCTATGATCCTTATGCCGCCGCCGACATGCTGCGGGCGCTGGAAGCCGAACATGCGCTGGCCGCGCTGACCGCCAAGGGCGAGCAGGGGCAGCGGCCGCCGGAATTCTTCTCCACCCACCCCAATACCGAAAACCGTGTCGCTAAGGCCGAGGAGCTGGCATCGGACACCGGTGTGCAGAAGGGCGCGCGGCCGCGCCTGCGCGACGCTTATCTTGATGCCATCGACGGCATGCTGTGGGGCGACGATCCCGAACAAGGGCTCATTCGCGACACCGTGTTCTGGCATCCCAAGCTGAAATTCACTTTCACCGCGCCGCCCGACTACATGATGATGAATTCCAGCGAGGCGGTCTACGCCAAGGGACCGCAGGGCAACGCCGTCATCTTCACCGGCTCGGCGCCCACCGCGTCCACCTCCACCGATCAGGCGATGCGCGCCATGTGGCAAAAGTTCGCCAAGGATCTGCCGCTCGGCGGCGTCGAATCTCTTACCATCAGCGGCATGGAGGCGCGCACCGGCGCGGCGATGGCGAACCTGCAAAGCGGGCCGGCCTTGGTGCGCATCGTCACCATCCGCTATGCCGCCGAGCAGGCCTTTCATTTTCTGTTGGTGACGCCGGAAAAACTGGTGCAGGCGACCACCGCGGAATTGCAGCGCATGACCTACAGCTTCCGCAAGCTCGCCGATAATGAGCTGAACAAATATAAGCCGCTGCGCTTGAAGATCGTCACCGTCAAGAAAGGCGATACCGCCGCCTCGCTCGCCCAGCGCATGGCCTTTCCCGATTATCAATTGGAGCGGTTCTTGACCTTAAACGGCCTCTCCAAAAGCGATGTGTTGAAGGAAGGCGACCGGGTGAAGATCGTGGTGGAGGGGTGATTGCCTTCTCCTCGGACAGAGAAGGCGCCACCGCGCAAGCGATGGCGGATGAGGTGGCGGCTTGGGCTTGACACCTCACCCTAACCCTCTCCTCAAGGAGAGGGAATCCAACATCAGCGATGTTCTACGCCCTACGCCTCAATACGGTCCACCACCTCGCCCGTAGGCGAGAAGCACACCGCCGCCAGCGGGCCGCCGAAGCCGCAGCCGCCGTCGATGGTGACGGCGTGGGGATGCTCGAGGTTGACGCCACGCCGCTTGTGATCATAGCCGCGGATGACCTTGGTAAAACCGTTGAACGGTTCCGTCATCGCGTCGAAGCCGCCGGTGTCCCACCAGAAAATATCGCCCTGCATGGACAAAGGCCGTGACGGGTCCACCGAGGCATGGACGAACAGAAGCGCGCCGTTGTCAGTCAGCGCCGCGCGCTTGAAGGCGGCCATGATGTCGTAATGGCCGGAGTTGCGGTGGACGGCGTTGCGCAACATGCTGGTCCATTTGGTGATGGCCAAGGGGCCGTCGCGGGTGTGGCCGCGCGCCGCGGCGAGCGTGCTGCCATAGGCCTCGATGGTGGGGCCAACGCCGTGGTCAAGGAGCCATTCCAGGATTTCCCGCGGATTGGGCGCGAACTGCAACTGCAGCAATTTCGACCACATCTCCTCTTGCGCGCCGCGCAGGTAGACGAAATCTTGCGGCTCATAGCGTCCGGCGCGGGCCAACAGTCGCCGCCGCATCAGCAACAGCTCGTCGACGGTCTCGCGAATGGCGTTGCCGAGTCCGAGATAATTGCCGAGATAGACCAGACGATCGCCGGGAGCGAATTTTTCGCCGAGCATCGCATGCAGCGCTTTTAAGCGATCCGCCTGGCCATGGATGGCGGCCACCGCCCACACCCGTGCGGGGCGGTAGAGGGTGGCAAAACGCGACTCATCGAGCGCCAGTTCCGAAGGGTTGGTCATCAACTCCGCCAAGGTTTGGGTGTGATCATCGCCCCATGCTTAAAAAAGGTTTAAAAAAGGAAAGCCCGGGACGCAAGCCCGGGCCTTCGCGAAAGCGGCGACAGCGGCAAATTATGCGGCGCGCAGCACGTCTTCCAGTCGCTTGATGGCGTCTTTCTCGGCGATCGCCTCCACCGCCGCCACCTCCCGCGCCAGGCGGGCAAGCGCCGATTCATAGATCTGCCGCTCGCTGTAGGACTGTTCGGGCTGGTCGTCGTTGCGGTGCAGGTCGCGCACCACCTCGGCGATGGAAATCAGGTCGCCGGAATTGATTTTCGCTTCATATTCCTGGGCTCGCCGGCTCCACATGGTGCGTTTGACCTTGGCCTTACCCTTCAGGGTCTTCAAGGCTTGGTCCATGGTCTGCTGATTGGCGAGCTTGCGCATGCCGACATTGCGCGCCTTTTCGGTGGGCACGCGCAGGGTCATGCGCTCCTTCTCGAAGCGGATGACGTAAAGCTCCAGCTCCATGCCGGAGATGGTCTGAATTTCGATCTCCTGGATCCGCCCGACGCCGTGCTTGGGGTAGACGATATAGTCGAGTTTGGAGAACTCCAGGGAGTTCTTCTTCGCATTATTCTTTTTCAAAGGTTTATTCATAGGGTTAGCCATTCCATTCACACACAAAAACCCAACCCCTCGGGGCCCCGGCCGGCCGTAGCGCCTAGGCCTGTCATCGCCGCCCCTGACCAGAGTCGGCGATGATCCACGATGACAAATTGGCCACAGGAACTAAAGTCGATACCGCGCCCAGAGGTGTGTTCGTGTTCAAAATCCGCTGCACTGCCGCATCGGATTTGTGCACTGTAGCATAACTTTAGTCAAAAAGACAGCCCCCTCCGCCGGGCGGCGGAGGATTGGGGTGGCCGGAATGCCCGCAAGGCCCCCGGGAACAGCCGCCTTTTCGGGCGTGCGATGGGGCTGTCCCGTCAGCTTCCCTTGCCGGGTTTGTCGCTGAAGAATTGCAACTTTTCTTCTTTGCCCTTCCACTCGTCGGCATCGGCGGGGACATTGCCCTTCTGGGTCACATTGGGCCAGGACTCGGCGTACTGGGCGTTCAGCTTCAGCCATTGTTCGAGCCCGTCCTCGGTATCCGGCCGGATGGCGTCCGCCGGGCACTCGGGCTCGCATACCCCGCAATCGATGCACTCGTTGGGGTTAATGACGAGCATGTTTTCGCCCTCATAGAAGCAGTCCACCGGACACACTTCAACGCAGTCCATGTATTTGCACTTGATGCACGCTTCTGTGACGACGTAGGTCATAATCCACTCATCCTTACCGTCAATGTCGGGGCATTAATGGTGGTGTTCTAGCGGCTTGTCGTCAAGGATGGCAAGGGTTTTTTAGCGCTTCAGGATCAGCCGATCGCCCGCCGCCTCAAAGCCCGCCAGGCGTTCCAGGAAGCTCATGCCGAGGAGGGATTGCGGCAGCGGCGCGCCGTTGACCGCGGCCACCACGTTGGCGACCGAAATGTCGCCGACGGCCAGTTCGGCCAGGCGGACCGGGGCCGCCGCGGCGCGGCCGTTGGCGGTGGCGTAGGAGACGGTGAAATCTTGCTCGGAAAGGTGAAATCCCGCCCGTTCGGCGTCTTCCTGGGTGAGAATGACGTGGCTTGCCCCGGTGTCGATGAGAAATTGGACGGCCTCGCCGTTGACCTCGCCCTCGACCCAAAAGTGGCCGTCGGCGGCGCGCTCGATGACCACCTCCGATGGCCCGGCGGCATAGCTTGAGGGGGTGGCGTTAGCCGCCGCGGATTCCCGTTGCGGCGGCTTGCCGGTGCCGGCGAGCCCCACCGCCACGGCTAGGCCCAAGCCGAGGAGGATGAACCCTTTTAGAAGGCCGAAATTGCCGTCGAGCATGGCTTCTCCTCAGTCAGGCGGTTAATGTTCCGGGTTTTTATTTAAGGATTTGTTAAGCGCTCAGGTCCTGATAGAGCAGGACCGCCGTTGCGGCCGGGCCGCGCCGTTCGGCGATGGCGGCGATGCGGATGACGCGGATGCGCGACCCTTGCGGGAAGGTCAGGGCATCGCCCGCCCCCACCAGGACGCTGGATTTCTCCACCCGCTCTCCATTCAGCCGGACCCGGCCCTCGCGGCACAGCGCCGCCGCGACGCTACGAGTCTTGAAAAAACGGGCATGCCACAACCACTTGTCCAGACGCTGGCGAGGCGGCGTCGCGGTCATTTCTTCTTCAATTGGCCTTTCAGGGCGGCCAGCACGGCGAAGGGCGAGTCTTCCAGGTTGCGCGCCGGGCGTTCCGGGCGCGCCGGACGCTTGGCGAAGGGCTTCTTGTCTTTGTGGCGTTTTTCCGCCGTCTTGTTGGCGGCGGCCTCCGCCGGCGGCTGGCGGTCGGGCTTGGCCGGCCGCGCCGGGCGGCTCTTTTTATGGCGATGGCCATGCCGGCGCTCCCGCGGCTCTTCGCGGAAGAAAAGCTGCGCCGGGACTGCCGGCTCGGCGGCGGGCGGGCTTGCCACGGCGGTCGGCGTTTCGGCCGGGAGGGCGGCTGACGGCTCGGCGATCGCCGCCGGCTCGGGCGTGGGCTCGGCGGCCGGCGGTTCTGTAGCAGCCTCGGGGGCGGTCTCTGTGATGATCTCTGGAGCGGATTCCGGCAGCGGCGTCGATTCTGCCGGCGGCGCAGCCGGGGCAGGCGCTTTCAGCCGCTCCAGATAGGCGGCCGCTTCCGTCTCGCTGGGCGCGCGCAGGATATAGCCCAGATGGTGCATGACGCGGGTGAAATCCTCGCCGCTCACCCCCACCAGCGACATCAGCAGCGGATCGAGCGGGAAGGGGCCGATTTGCGCTTTTTCCCGCGCCGCCTGGCCGATGCGCTCCAGCATGTCGAAGCGCACCGCCAGCCCGCCGATGGGCCGGTAGCCGAGCATTTCATAATAGGCAGCCGGCACCACCTTGTCGGTGGGAATGGTAACCAGCCCAGCCGGCGGACAGGCCGGCAGGCCGCGTATCTGGTGATGTACCGCCCACAGCAACAGGCGCAAGCGAGCCGGATAGGGCTTGACCAACGGCGGCAGGTAGAGGGTCGCCGCGCCCAGCCAGATGCCGGCCTGGCGCATCTGCCGCCGGCCGTCCTTGTCGACGGTGCGAAATTCCTGCGCCACATGGCGGCGCGGCAGGCTGCCGAGATTTTCATGCAGGCGGTACGCCAGGCCCCGGGCCAGCCCGGCGATGCCGTCAGCCGAGTCCAGCGCCGCGCCTAAGCGATGGAGCGCTTTGAGGTTGCTTTCCAGGTGGGCGGCAAGCCAGGCTTCCAGCCGCGCCTCGACCCGTCGCGCCGCCTCACCGGCGAGCAAGGGCGACGGCAGGAGCTGAATTTTCGGCTTCAAGGCGCTGGGGCCAGCGGTAAATTCGGCGATCTCCACCCCCTGCCAGGTCAGACGGCTTAGGGCGATGTCGTCGGCATAGGCGATGGCGAAGGCGCTGTCGGCGGCTTCGGCGCAGGCGGCGACCCGGCGGGCGATCTCGTCGGCCAGCGCCTTGTCGGCGGCATGGCGGAGCGTGCGGTCATCGGTGGCGCCAGCGGTGGCGTCGGCCACAAACTGGAACCCCTTGAGCGCGCCGATATGGTGTCCTTCAACCGCCACCGCGCCATCGTTGGCAATGACTGTCATCAATTTATCCTTCGCCCGCAGCTCCCGCATCAATACCGCCGTCCGCCGATCCACGAAGCGCTGGCTTAAGCGTTCATGCAAGGCATCCGACAAGCGATCCTCGACGGCCCGCACCCGCTGTTGCCAATGCTCCGGATCATCAAGCCAGTCCGGGCGGTTGGCAGCATAGGTCCAGGTCCGCACATAGGCAAGGCGCTGGGCCAGGGTGTCGATATCGCCGTCAACGCGGTCAAAGGACGTTACTTGGCGGTCGAACCAGTCGGCCGGGATCATGCCGCTGCCGGTGACCCGGAACCGGAAGACGCGAAGGCAGAGCCGAGCGTGATCGACGGGCGAGACCTTGCGGAAATCGGGGATCTGGCAGACCTCCCATAATTGCC
Organism: Pseudomonadota bacterium; assembly: GCA_003577275.1. Taxonomy (GTDB): domain Bacteria; phylum Pseudomonadota; class Alphaproteobacteria; order Sphingomonadales; family Govanellaceae; genus PRO5. The sequence continues at coordinate 153,994 of QEVO01000001.1, read as the reverse complement.
GCAATGCCGCTGGCGCGCGCGCCAGGGCGGCGATGTCGGAATCGCCCAGCGCCGTCTTCAGCACCATCAGGTCTTCCGCCTCCCGGGCGCGGCGAAAGCGCGGGTCGGCGGGCAGCGCCTCCAGGCTTTGCACCAGCCCCTCGGGGGTGCGAAAGTCAAGCTCGCGGTTGCGCCACTCCAGAACCGAAATGGGCGGAAAGGCGTGATTCTCCACGGCGCGGACGATCTCATCCGAGATGCCGTCCAGCAGTTCGGCCACCGCGCCGAAGGTGCCGTTGTTCATGTGCCGGCCGGCCCGACCGGCGATTTGCGCCACTTCCGCCGCGCTCAGCTCGCGCCAGCGCTCGCCGTCGAATTTGCGTAAAGAAGCGAACGCCACATGGTCCACATCCATATTAAGCCCCATGCCGATGGCGTCGGTGGCGACGATGTAATCGACATCGCCGGCCTGATAGAGCGCCACCTGGGCGTTGCGGGTGCGCGGGCTTAGGGCCCCCATCACCACCGCCGCGCCGCCCTTTTGACGGCGGATCATTTCGGCGAGCGCATAGACCTCGGTGGCGGAAAAGGCGATCACCGCCGAGCGCCGAGGCAGGCGGGAGAGTTTTTTCGGCGCCACATGGGTCAGGGTGGAAAAGCGCGGCCGGGAGATGAAATCGGCCCGGGGCAACAGCGATTGCAGCACGCCGCGCATGCTGTCGGAGCCCAACAGCATGGTCTCCTCACGGCCGCGGGCGTGCAGCACGCGATCGGTAAAGACATGGCCGCGATCGCTATCGGCGCAGAGCTGCACCTCGTCCACGGCGAGGAAGGCGGGATTGAGGTCCAAGGGCATGGCCTCCACCGTGGATACCCAGTAGCGCGGACTTTTCGGCGCGATCTTCTCCTCGCCGGTGATCAGCGCCGCCGCCTCCGCCCCCAGCGCCCGCACGATGCGGTCGTAAATCTCCCGCGCCAGGAGCCGGAGCGGCAGACCGATCAGGCCTGAGGAATGGCCCAGCATGCGCTCCACCGCGAGATGGGTTTTGCCGGTATTGGTGGGACCAAGCACCACTTTGACGCCGGGGTCGGCGGCGGGACGGGGGGTGACGAAGCGCGAACTCATAACTGGAGTGGTAGCATTTTGGACATTGCGGCGGAAAGCCCCGCATTTTTCACAATTCCACCCCAGTTCCGCCGCAGGGCTGTGGTAGCTTCAACTTAACTGCCGTCATGGCGAGGAGGCCGTAGGCCGACGTGGCCATCCAGCTTTAAGACCTGGACCGCCACGCGCCGCCCAAGGGCGGCTCGCGGTGACGGTTAACAGCAAGGACCAGACCACCATGATAAGCGATAAGGAACAAAACGGCGGCAGGGCCGCCTTGGGCCTGTTTATCGGCGCCGGCCTGGCGGTCTCGGCCTGGATCGTGGCCGATGCCGCCCGCGATGTGGCGGCCGGCCGGGACAAGGTGCAGATCAAGGGCTATGCCGAGAAGGTGGTCAAGGCCGATCTTGGGCAATGGAGCGGCCAGTATACGGTGCGCGCCGCCACCCTTGCCGCCGGCTACCGTGATCTGGAGGCCGCCCGCGCCCGGGTGCTGGGGTTTCTCGCCGCTCAGGGCTATGACGCCGGGAAGGTAACGCTGTCCTCCGTCAATGCCATGACCCGCTATAAAACGCTGCCGAACGGCAGTATGTCCGACGAGGTGACAGGTTATGAACTGTCCCAGACCGTCACCTTGCGGGACGGCGACGTCGCCCGGCTCGACCGCCTAAGTCGCGAAGTGACTGCGCTGATCAAGGACAACGTGACCTTCTTCTCCTTTCCGCCGCAATATTATTTCACCGGCCTGGAAGGCTTGAAGCTCGACCTCTTGTCGGCCGCCACCGAGAACGCCAAGGCGCGGGCCGAGGCCCTAGCCAAGGCCAGCGGGGCGGAGGTGGGGTCGCTGCGCAGCGCCCGGCAGGGGGTGTTCCAGGTCACCTCGTACCCGTCCACCGATACCTCCGACTACGGAATTTATGACACCTCCTCCATCGACAAGGCGGTCAAGGCCGTGGTGACGGTGGAATTCGCCATCAAGTAAGCCCTGCGCGCAGCGCAAGGCAGCCTGCCGCCCGGCGAATTGACTTAGCGGGCTCCCTTGGGCATGCTCCGGCCGCAAAATAACAAGCCACCATAACGAGGCCCGGACATGACCGACGGCAAGAAGACTTTATCAGACTGGCAGGCGCTGGCCGCCCAGGAATTGGGCGATACGCCCCTCTCCGCCCTCACCTGGAACACCCCGGAAGGCATCGCGGTAAAGCCCTTATATACCGCCGCCGACGTGGCCGGCATCACGGAAACCCTGCCCGGCTTCTTCCCCTTCACCCGCGGCGTGCGCGCCACCATGTATACGAACCGTCCGTGGACGGTGCGCCAGTACGCCGGCTTTTCCACGGCGGAAGAATCAAACGCCTTCTACCGCCGCAATCTCGCTGCCGGGCAGATGGGCTTGTCGGTCGCCTTCGACCTGGCGACCCATCGCGGCTATGACAGCGATCATCCGCGCGTCGTTGGCGATGTCGGCAAGGCCGGGGTCGCCATCGACAGCGTCGAGGACATGAAGATCCTGTTTAACGGCATTCCGTTGGATAAAATGTCGGTGTCGATGACCATGAACGGCGCGGTCATTCCGACGCTGGCGTTTTTCATCGTGGCGGCGGAAGAACAGGGCGTCGCCCCGGCGCAATTGGCGGGCACCATTCAGAACGATATTTTAAAAGAGTTCATGGTGCGCAACACCTACATCTACCCGCCCGAACCCTCCATGCGCATCGTCGCTGATATCATTGATTTTACCGCCCACCACATGCCGAAGTTCAATTCCATTTCCATCTCCGGCTATCACATGCAGGAAGCCGGCGCGACGCAGGTGCAAGAATTGGCGTACACGCTCGCCGATGGCATGGAATATGTGCGCGCGGCGCTGGCGCGCGGGCTTGATGTCGATAAATTCGCCGGGCGGCTGTCGTTCTTTTTCGCCATCGGCATGAACTTTTTCATGGAAGTGGCGAAGCTGCGCGCGGCGCGTCTCCTATGGGCGCGGATCATGCAGGATTTCGGCGCGAAAAAACCGTCATCGATGATGCTGCGCACGCACTGCCAGACCTCGGGCGTGTCGCTGACCGAGAAAGACCCTTACAACAACGTCATTCGCACCACGGTGGAAGCGCTGGCGGCGGGTTTGGGCGGTACGCAATCCTTGCACACCAACGCGCTCGACGAAGCGATCGCGCTGCCCACTGATTTTTCCGCCCGCATCGCCCGCAACACCCAGCTCATCTTGCAGGAGGAAACCGGCATCACCAAGGTGGTCGACCCGTTGGGCGGCTCCTATTACGTCGAAGCGCTGACGAAAGCGCTGGCCGATGAAGCCTGGAAGCTGATCGAGGAAGTGGAAGGCATGGGCGGCATGACCAAGGCGGTGGAAGCCGGCCTGCCGAAATTGAAGATCGAGGAAGCGGCGGCCTTGAAGCAGGCGCGCATCGATCGCGGCGAAGAAGTGGTGGTCGGCGTCAACAAATACAAACTCGCCAAGGAAGACGCCATCGACTTTCTCGATGTCGACAACGCCAAGGTGCGCGAGGCGCAAATCGCCCGCTTGCAGAAGGTCAAGACCAGCCGCGACAACGCCAAAACCCGGGCTGCGCTTGCTGCCTTGAGCGAAGGGGCCAAGGGGAGCGGCAATCTTCTGGCTTTGGCCATCGACGCGGCGCGCGCGCGTGCTACACTGGGCGAAATTTCCAGCGCCATGGAGCAGGTCTTCGGGCGTCACAAGGCGGAGATCAAGAGCGTGTCCGGCGTTTATGGATCGGCATACGAAGGCGATGCGGCGTTCGCCAGCTTGCGCGGCGAGATCGAGGCGTTCGCCAAATCAGAAGGCCGCCGGCCGCGTATTCTGATTGTCAAAATGGGCCAGGACGGCCACGATCGCGGCGCCAAAGTGGTGGCGACCGCCTACGCCGACATCGGCTTTGACGTCGACGTCGGCCCGCTCTTCCAGACGCCCGAGGAAGCGGCGCGCCAAGCAGTGGAAAACGATGTCCATATCGTCGGCGTGTCATCCTTGGCGGCGGGGCACAAAACGCTGGTGCCGCAGCTCATCGCGGCGTTGAAGACGGAAGGCGCCGACGACATCGTGGTGATTTGCGGCGGCGTCATCCCGCCGCAGGATTACGAATTTCTGCGCAACGCCGGCGTCGCCGCCATCTTCGGCCCCGGCACCAACATCGTCGCCGCCGCGACGGAACTCTTAGAGTTGCTTAAAGCGCGCAAAAAACACGCGGCGGAGTAAGGCCACCTCACCCCAACCCTCTCCTCAAAGGAGAGGGAGCTTGCCTTCTCCTGCGAGGAGAAGGTGGCGAGGCGTTAAGCCGAGCCGGATGAGGTGGTCTTCATTTGGTTAAGTAACCGAGAAAATAGAACCCTGTCTTTATTGACAATAATTGCCAATATATGGCAAAATAAAAATCCGTAAAATTAGCGCGCGGGTCAACCCATGACCACTCTCAACATCTCCATTCCCGACGCCATGCGCGCCTGGATCGATGAGCAGGTCGCCAGCGGGCAGTACGCCAGCGCCAGCGATTACCTGCGTGACCTGATCCGCAGCGACCAGCGGAATCGCGAAGCGCTGCGGCAGGCCTTGATCGAAGGCGAACGCTCAGGCGAAAGCCGCCGCTCGGTGCGCCAAATCGCCGCCGCCACCAAGGCCCGGCTGGCGCGTGGCTAAGGTGCGGCTGTCCGTCAAGGCGGACGACGACCTGGTGGAAATTTACACCTACACGTTCCGGCAATTCGGTGCGGCCCAAGCGGATGCTTATTTCACCGACCTGGAAGACTGCTTGGGCCGGATCGCCGACCACCCCGCCTTGGGGCAGGATGTATCGCACATTCGCAGCGGCTACCGCCGCGTCATCCACGTCAGCCATGCCATCTATTATCGTCTGAAGGGCGCGGACATTTATGTTGTTCGCATTCTTCACGCCGCCAGGGATGCGCGCCGACATCTTTAAGGTAATCGCCAATGAGATTATGCTATCGGTAGGGCGCGGCAAGGCTGCCTCACCCCAACCCTCTCCGCAAAGGAGAGGGGGCTTGCCTTCTCCTGCGAGGAGAAGGTGGCGAGGCGTTAAGCCGAGCCGGATGAGGTGAAGGTCAAAAAGGGGGAAACGTGAACCTCGCGGCAGACGTCATTAAGGGCAATCGGCGGGCGTTGGCCAAGGCGATCACGCTGGTGGAATCGACGAAGCGGGAGGACCGCGCGCGGGCGCAGGCCCTCTTGGCCGAGCTGATGCCCAAAACGGGGCGCGCCATTCGCTTAGGCCTATCCGGCGCGCCCGGCGTCGGCAAATCGACCTTTACCGAAAGCTTCGGCACCTATCTGACCGCGCAAGGATTGAAGGTCGCGGTGTTGGCGGTCGACCCCTCCTCGGCCCGCTCCGGCGGCTCGATCCTTGGCGACAAGACGCGCATGGAGGAGCTGGCCCGCGACCCATTAGCGTTCATCCGTCCCTCGCCGTCGGGCGGCACGCTGGGCGGCGTGGCGCGGCGCACCCGGGAGGCGATGCTTGTTGCGGAAGCGGCGGGCTATGACGTGATCCTGGTGGAGACCGTCGGCGTCGGCCAGTCGGAAACCGCGGTCGCCGACATGGTCGATATGTTCCTCCTCCTTCTCTCGCCCGGCGGCGGCGATGAGCTGCAGGGCATCAAGCGCGGCATTATGGAACTCGCTGACCTGGTGATCGTCAACAAGGCCGACGGCGACCTGGAGGCGGCCGCGAAAAGGGCGGAGGCTGAATACAAGGCGGCGCTCCACCTGATGCGCCCCAAAAGCCCGCACTGGCAGCCGACCACCCTGCGGGTCTCGGCCTTAAAGCGCATCGGCATGGATAAGGTCTGGGCCGTGGTGCAAAAGCACCAGCAGGCGTTGACGATGAGCGGCGAGATCGCCGCGCGCCGCGCCGACCAGGCCCGGGCCTGGATGTGGTCGGAGATCAAGGAGCGCCTGGTGGAGGATTTCCGCAGCCAAAACCTCGAGCGCATCGCCGCCGTCGAGGCCGAGGTGATCGCCGGCCGCACCTCCCCCGGCGCCGCCGCCGATCAACTGTTGAAACTCTTCGAGCGGGAAAACTGAACCTTGACGGAGCCGTTGGCCTCGCGTATACCGCCCACTCGAATTTGGCCGCCGCAAGGCGGCCTCTAAACGAAGTAATAAGGACGATTTTTCATGTCTCGGGTATGCGAGCTTACCGGCAAGGCGGTCCTGACGGGCAATAACGTCAGCCATGCCAACAACAAGACCAGACGGCGGTTTCTGCCCAACTTGAATAATGTGTCGCTGATCTCCGACACCCTCGGCCAGACCGTGCATCTGCGGATTTCCGCCAATGCCTTGCGCTCGGTGGAGCACAACGGCGGCCTCGATAACTTCCTCCTCAAGGCCCGCGACGAGGCGCTGTCGATCAAAGCCCGGCGCTTGAAAAAGCTCATTGCCAAGAAGCGCGAGGCGGCGGCCGCCTGATCCGGCCCCGATTCCCTAGACCACAAAGCCGCCTTTTGGGCGGCTTTTTTGCATTCTATGGCCTATTCCTCCAGCCGAAACACCATCACCATGGTGCGCTGCAGCGGGTTGTAGTTGTCGTCCGACACCAGATAAAGGAGGGTGTCGCCCGCTTCATCCTGGCGGGCGGTGATGCCTTCCATGTTGTCGATGTTGAAGGGGAAGGCGAGGTTTGCCGCTTCGACGCCGGAGACCACCGTATCGGGCTTGATTTCGTGCTTTTTGACCAGCTTGAGCCGGGTGGCCAGGCCCTGCAGCAGGGTAAACCGCCGTTCCAGCACCATCAGGTCGCCGTTGGGCAGGAAGGTGGCGTCGGTGGGGCTGAAATTCTCATCGGTCCGGTAGGTGAACTGGGCGATGGTGGTGGCGCCAATCAGCCAAGCCAGGTGATCGCCATCATCATCCTTGCCGTCCTCGGCGATGGCGAGAAGGGTGCCGTCGGCCATGGTGGCGATGGCCTCGATGGCGCCGTTTTCCGGCAGTTTCTTGATCGCCTTGGCGATGTCCACCGGCAGCGGCAACGGGTGCGGCCGCTTGCCGAAGATGGCGTCGGACAAGGTGGCGCCGTAATGCCACAGGCGGTTATTGCCCTCAAAGGACACCACGATGCCCGAGCCCGGCAGCTCGGCGATGGCCTCGGCGTCGGCCTCCTTCTTGTCCTTGTCGTTGAGCGGCCGGCCGTTGCGGTCGAGGAGCGGCGAGACGATGACGTTGCGCATGCCCACCAGCCGCTCGCCGTCATAGTCCAGGGTGGCGCCCACCCAATAGCCGCGATCCGAGATGGCGAGCATGGTTTGGCCGTCGCTGGATATTTGCAGGCCGGAGAGGCCGCCGAAGCGCTTGTCCTCGCTTCTGAGCTGAAGCCCGCCGAGATAGGTCAGCTTGCCGACGCGCTCGATGGCGGGATCACGGAAATGCAGGGCAATGGGTTCAAAGGAGAGGGGTGATTCCTGGTAAAGGCCGCTGCCCACCGCGCCGGGGGTGACCAGGATGGGCGAGGCTTCGGCGGCGGCTTCCGCCCGCGCCGCCGGCGCCGCCAGCAGTGTCGCAAGGCCCAGGGCCAAGCCCCAGGCGGCCATAACCCGCCCCGTACGTATCATATATTCAGACCACCCCGTCATCGTCAGCGCTGAAAGTGCCAAATAATCATGGCGACAATATGCCTGACGCTTGCGCCCCTCCCCGGGATGCGCAAGGGGCGATTGATAGTGGCTCGCGGGCGAGGGGTCAATATCGAAGAGTCTAATGCCCCAATTGTCCGGCTAGGCCGGAGCATGCCGTCTCATCGTCCGGCCGGCGCGGCGGCGCGGGCGCGACCCCGGCCGCGGCGCTCCGGCAGACGGGCTTCGCTGGCTTTATCGTCAAACAGCTCCGCCAGCTGGTCGGTGATGGCGCCGCCCAACTGCTCGGCGTCGACGATGGTCACCGCCCGGCGGTAATAGCGCGTCACGTCATGGCCGATGCCGATGGCGATGAGCTCCACCGGCGAGCGGGCTTCGATCCAGCCGATCACTTCCCGCAGGTGGCGCTCCAGGTAATTGCCGGCGTTGGCCGAGAGCGTTGAATCGTCCACCGGCGCGCCGTCGGATATGACCATCAGGATGCGCCGGTCCTCGGCTCGGCCGAGGAGACGGTTATGGGCCCACAGCAGCGCCTCGCCGTCGATGTTTTCCTTCAGAAGGCCCTCGCGCAGCATCAGTCCTAGATTGTTATGGGCCCGCCGCCACGGCGTATCGGCGGTCTTATAGACGATGTGGCGCAAGTCGTTGAGGCGGCCGGGATTGACCGGCTTGCCCGCCTCGATCCACTTCTCCCGGGATTGGCCGCCTTTCCAGGCGCGGGTGGTGAAGCCCAAAATTTCGCATTTGACGCCGCAGCGCTCCAGGGTGCGGGCGAGAATGTCGGCGCACACCGCGGCGATGGAAATGGGCCGGCCGCGCATGGAGCCCGAATTGTCGATCAAGAGCGTGACCACGGTATCGCGGAAGCGGGTTTCGCTTTCGACCTTGAACGACAACGGATGCATGGGGTCGATGATGATGCGGCTAAGCCGCGCGGTATCGAGAATGCCCTCCTCCTGATCGAAGTGCCAGGAGCGGGTCTGCTTGGCCATCAGCATGCGTTGCAGGCGGTTGGCGAGCTTGCCCACCGCCCCTTGCAACGGCGCCAGTTGTTGATCGAGGCTGCGCCGCAGGCGGCCGAGCTCCTCGACATCACACAGGTTTTCAGCCTCCACCACTTCGTCGAAGGCGGTGGTGAAGGCCTTATAAGCGTCGGGCAGGCGTTCGCCGGGCTCGCTATTGGGCCGCCAGGGCGTGGCGCCTTCCGCTTCATCCTCGCTGGCCTCCGACATCTCCATGTCCTCGGCCATGATGTCCACCGCCTCCTGGGCGGCGTCCGCCGCCTGGTCGCTGTCCGCCATTTCCGCCGACATTGAGGTGGCGCCCTGTTGCGAGGCGTCCGAATCCCCCTCTTTTTCCTCGCTCGCTTGCTCCTGGGATTGGCCCTCGCCCTGCTCCTCGGGGCCGATCTCCGCTTCCAGATCGCCAGCGAGGTCGAGATCGGCGATCACCGTGCGGGCGGCGCGGGCGAATTTCTCCTGGTCGCCCATGGCGTCGGTGATGGCTTTCAAGTCGGCCCCGGCGCGGTTTTCGATCCACGGCCGGATGGCGCCCACCACGGCGCGGGCGGCGTCGGGAATGGCCTTGCCGGTCAGCCGCTCGCGCACCAGAAGATTGAGCACGAAAGGCAGATCGGCGCGCGCCGGATCGGTGCTCACCGCCGGCTTATACGTGGTCAGCCGCTGCGCCAGCGCGGCATCGAGGTTATGGCTGCAGCCAACCATTTCGTTGCTGCCCAGACCTTCGATGCGGGCCTGCTCCATGGCGTCGTAAACGGCGGCGGCGAGTTCATTTTGCGGCCTGTAGTCGGCGTGCACCTGGTCGCTGTGATAGCGCCGGCGCAGCGCGAAGGCGTCGGCCGCGCCGCGGATTTCCGCTGCTTCTTGAGCGCTAAATTCCCGCGACGGCAACGGCAGGCGGGCCACCGGCGCGGCCGGATCGGACCGCTCCGCGCCGAATTGCACCTCGATCTCGCGATTCTTGGCGATGGCGCGCAGCGCCGAGGTGACGGCGCTCTTAAACGGCTCGGTGGGGTTGCGGGATTTTGACAAGGGGCACCACTTCCGGCCGCTATTCGGCGGCTAGCACCGGCTTCTTGACCGTCGATTCCGGCAGATCCTCGCCAAAGCAGCGCTGATAATATTCAGCGACCAGCGGCCGCTCCAGCTCATCGCACTTGTTGAGGAACGAGACGCGGAAGGCGAAGCCCAGGTCGCCGCCGAAAATCTCGGCGTTCTGCGCCCAGGTGATCACCGTGCGCGGCGACATCACGGTGGAGAGGTCGCCGTTGATGAAGGCGCTGCGGGTCAGATCGGCAAGGCGCACCATGTTACGGATGCGCTCGCGACCTTCGGGCGTATCGTAGGCCGGCATCTTGGCCAGCACGATCTTTTCTTCCTGGGCGTGCGGCAGATAGTTGAGCGTCGTGACGATGTTCCAGCGGTCCATCTGACCCTGGTTGATCTGCTGCGTGCCGTGATAAAGCCCGCTGGTGTCGCCCAAACCGATGGTGTTGGCGGTGGCGAACAGGCGGAAGGACGGATTGGGCCGGATCACCCGGTTCTGGTCGAGGAGGGTCAGCTTGCCCTCCACCTCCAGCACCCGCTGGATGACGAACATCACGTCCGGCCGGCCGGCGTCGTATTCGTCGAACACCAGCGCCACCGGGTGCTGCAGCGCCCATGGCAACAGCCCTTCACGAAATTCGGTGATCTGCTGGCCATCCTTCAACACGATGGCGTCCTTGCCCACCAGGTCGATACGGCTGATGTGGCTGTCGAGGTTGACGCGGATGCACGGCCAGTTGAGGCGCGCCGCCACCTGCTCGATATGGGTCGATTTGCCGGTGCCGTGGTAGCCCTGGATCATCACCCGCCGGTTGTAGGCAAAACCGGCCAGAATGGCGAGCGTGGTGTCATGGTCAAAGACATAGGCGTCGTCGATGGCCGGCACGTGCTCGGTGGGCTCGGCGAAGCCCTTGACCACCATGTCGACATCGATGCCAAAGGCTTGGCGGACGGCTATCTCGCGGTCAGGCAGCCCGGTGGGGGTAACGGAATTTTTTTGCTCGGTCATGATCTGTTATTCTTAGCATTACAAGGTTACAACTGCCTTGAGGGATATCCCCTAAAAGCAATCAATCGTTGTCGGGTCCCCCTTAATGTCGGGCTTATGGCTCCCTACATCAAGCCCCAAGATCAGGAAGTAGGGGTAAGCCCTCGCGCGCCTGGCGCGAGGCGCACTATAGTGGATTTTGAGCAGCCGGGAATAGAGGACAAGCCGTAAAATGACCATCGCCCACCAGATTGAGCAAAAACTCCAGGCCGGCCTTCATCCGGCCAAGATCGAGATCATCAACGAGTCTTATAAGCACCGCGGGCATGCTGGCGATAACGGCAGCGGCGAGAGCCATTTTCGCGTCCATGTGGTGGCATCGGCTTTTGTTGGCCGCTCCCGGGTCGAGCGCCAGCGGGCGGTCTATGCGCTGTTGCAGGACGAGCTTCAAGGCCCGGTGCACGCCCTGGCGCTCGTCACCCAAACCCCTGAAGAAGCAGGATTATAACAGGAACATCAGCACCACGGGGATGGTGACGAAGGTGAGAAGGGTGGAGAGCAACACCAGGCTGGCCACGAACGACGGCATGTTGTTAAAGCGCGCCGCCAGAAGGTAATTGAGGACCGCGATCGGCATCGCGCCTTGGATGATCACCACCCCTCGCGCCGCGCCCTCCAGCCCCAAGAGCCCGGTAATCGCCACCGCCAGCCCCAGCCCGAGGGCGAAGCGGTAGACCACGAACCCCGCCGATTCCCGGACGTGGCCGATGTGAAGCTGGGCCAGGGAGGCCCCGAGCGAGAGGAGCATCAACGGGATCATCATGCCGCCGATGAGCTTGGTGGTGTTCAAAAGCCAGAGCGGCGGCGTGGTTCCCGTGCCTAAGAAGGCCAGCGCCGCGCCAATGAAATAGACCATGGGCATGCGCATCAGGAGCGCCGGCCGCCACTCGCCCGAGGCGATGATGAGGCCGATGGTGAGCTGGGTGACGCTGCCCACGGCGTAAAAAGCCAGGGCCAAGGTCAGCCCGGTGTCGCCATAGGCGAAGAGGCAGATGGGCAGCCCCAGATTGCCCCAGTTGGGGAACGACAGGGGATGGAGCCAACGTTGCAGCGGCTTGCCCAGGGATTTCAGCACCACGGCGTTGACGGCGACGAACAGCGCCAGCATCCCGGCGGCGATGACGGCCAGGGTGGCGAAGTCGCGGGTGCTGGCGTTCATGGTGGTCAGGCCATGAAAGACCAGGGCCGGCGAGCCGATGTTGATGACGAGGCGGGAAATGAAGGCGGGATCGATGTCGAGCTTGAATTTGGCCCAGGCATAGCCGAGCCCAACGGTGATGAACACCGGGGCTAGCACATTGAACAGGGCGATCAGCATGGGGTTAGTGATACGTGGGGTCGCGGCGGGCCGCAACGGGAAGTTCTTGATTGCGATAGCAAACCAGCGGATGGTCGGGGCCGATGAGCGAGTTTTTGGACATTCCAATCGGCACCATCGCCACCGTGGTGACGACCTTGGAAATGCGCGCCCTGCCGCCGCCGGATGAGCCGGCGCTGGCGCGCCGCGACGTGGAGATGCGGCGGGTGGAGCGGCCGGACTTGGCGTGGTACCGCGCGCTTTTCCGGGCGGTGGGGGAGCGCTGGCTGTGGTTCAGCCGGCTGCGGCTGGAGGACGATGCCCTTGCCGCCATCCTCCATGACCCGGCGGTGGAGGTTTATGCGCTGCAGGACAAGGAGCGGGAGATCGGCCTCTTGGAGCTGGATTTTCGCGACGCCGGCGCGGTCGAGCTGGCGTTTCTCGGCGTTGTCCCGGAAATCATCGGCAGCGGCGCGGGACGCTTCCTGATGGCCCAGGCGATGGAGCGGGTCCGCCGGCAGGATGGTCCCGTCCGTTTCTGGGTCCACACGTGCACCCTCGATCATCCCCGGGCGGTCGAGTTCTACGTTCGCGCCGGCTTTACCCCGATCCGTCGCCAGGTGGAGATCACCGCCGATCCGCGCCTCGACGGCACCCTGCCCCGCGACTGCGCGCCCGGTGTGCCCCTTATTTAATTAAGCAGCTAATTAAGAGGCGCTTCGCGCCAGGGCTCGCGGCGGGCGAAGGCGGTAAAGCGATCGAGAAGCGGCTTTTTTTCCTCCTCGTCAATGAGATCGCTCAAAATGAGGCCGACCCGGCGGCGGTAGTCGTAGCCGGTGAGTTTGACCTTGACCACGCCCGGATGCTCGTAAGACTGCGGCAAGGTGGTAAAGCCCAATCCCGCCGCCACCATGGCCAGCGCCCGCTCGTCCTGGGGCGTGCGGTAAACTAGGCGCGGCCGGACGTTCTGGTCGGTGAAATAGCGGCTGGTTTCCGACAGGATCTCGCAGCGGGTGCGAACGATGGTGGGTTCGTCCGCCAGTTCCCGGCCGGCAACCTCGGTCCGGCGGGCCAGGGGGTGGGAGGCGCTGACGGCCAAGGCATAGCCTTCCTCGAACAGGACCACGGGCGGCTCAGGTCGGTCACTCCCCTCAGCCGCCGGGCCGCGCAGCAAGGTCAGGGCGAGGTCCATGCCGCCGCTCTCCAGGCGATTCAACAGCTCCTGTTCGGTGCCTTCGAAAAGCTCGATCACCACATCGGGCTCGGCCCGGCGGAAGCCGCCCAAAAGCCGCTCCAGGAGCGCGCAAGGGATGGTCATGAGAACGCCGAGGCGCAGCACCTTGGGCGCTTTCGTTTCGTGCACCTCGCGCTCGGCGAGGTTACACTGGTGCAGGATGGCTTTCGCCCGCTCGACGAACCGCGCCCCGGCTTCGGTCAGGTAAACACGGCGGTTGGAGCGGTTGAAGAGGCGCACGCCCAGGGTGGTCTCCAGCTTCTGGATGCCGGCCGACAGCGTGGGCTGGGTGACGAAGGCGCGTTCGGCGGCCTTGGTGAAACTGCCGGTTTCCACCACGCTCAGGAAATACCGCAGTTGGTAGAGTTCAAACATAGAAAATTTCGATCCAAAAGATATAAACAAAAAATTTTGTCTATTCTTGGGTTCGACGTATGGTTCTGTCAAGATCGGTCATTTCAGCGGAAAACATAGCCCCATGTCGGTGATTCAAAGCCTGATCGACCCCAAAAGCGACGCCTTCGCCGCCAACGCCGCCCATATGCGCGCCCTGGTGGACGACCTTCATGCCAAGGTGGCGTCGGTCAAGGACGGCGGCGGCGCGACGGCGCGCGCGCGCCACGTGGAGCGCGGCAAGATGCCGCCTCGGGAGCGGGTGAAGGCGCTTCTCGACCCCGGCACGCCGTTTCTCGAACTGTCGCAACTGGCCGCCTACGAGGTCTATGACGACGCCGTGCCCGCGGCCGGGGTCATCACTGGCATCGGCCGGGTGGAGGGCGTCGAGTGCATGGTGGTGTGCAACGACGCCACGGTCAAAGGCGGCTCCTATTTCCCGCTTACCGTCAAGAAGCACGTGCGGGCCCAGGAAATCGCCCGGGAAAACCGCCTGCCGTGCATCTACCTCGTGGATTCGGGCGGCGCCAACCTGCCCAACCAGGACGAGGTGTTTCCCGACAAGGAGCATTTCGGCCGCATCTTTTATAATCAGGCCACCATGTCTGCCATGGGCATTCCCCAGATCGCGGTGGTGATGGGCTCGTGCACGGCGGGCGGCGCCTACGTGCCGGCAATGGCGGACGAGTGCATCATCGTCAAGGAGCAGGGCACGATCTTTTTGGGTGGTCCGCCGCTGGTGAAAGCCGCCACCGGCGAGGAAGTCTCGGCCGAGAATTTGGGCGGCGCCGACGTGCACGCAAAAATTTCCGGCGTTGCTGATCACTACGCGCTAAACGACGCCCATGCGCTGACCCTGGCGCGGCGCATTGTCGCCACCCTTAATCGCCGCAAGGCGGTGTCGGTGCAGTGTCGCGAGCCGCGCCCGCCGCTTTATGATCCGGCGGAAATTCATGGCGTCATCCCTAAGGATACCCGCCATCCCTATGACGTGCGCGAGGTGATCGCCCGCGTGGTGGACGGCAGCGAGTTCGACGAGTTCAAAAAACTTTACGGCACCACCCTGGTCACCGGCTTTGCCCATATCCATGGCTACCCCGTTGGCATCGTCGCCAACAACGGCGTGCTGTTTTCCGAATCAGCCATGAAAGGCGCGCATTTTGTCGAATTGTGCGCGCAGCGCGGCGTGCCGCTCATATTCTTGCAAAACGTCACCGGCTTCATGGTTGGGCGCAAGTACGAGGCCGGCGGCATCGCCAAGGACGGCGCCAAGATGGTGATGGCGGTGGCCAACGCCAAGGTTCCGAAATTCACCATCATCACCGGCGGCTCGTTCGGCGCCGGCAATTACGGCATGTGCGGCCGCGCCTATGGCCCACGCTTTTTGTGGATGTGGCCCAATGCGCGCATTTCGGTGATGGGCGGCGAACAGGCGGCGAGCGTTTTGGCCACCGTGAAAAAGGATGCGCTCGCCCGCGCCGGCAAGGCGTGGAGCGCGGAGGAAGAGGAAAAATTCAAGGCTCCGATCCGCGCCCAGTATGAAACCCAGGGCCATCCCTATTACGCCAGCGCCCGGCTGTGGGACGACGGCATCATTGACCCCGCCGAGACGCGGCGCGTGCTGGCGCTGGCGTTGTCGGCGTCGTTCAACGCGCCCATACCCGACACCACCTACGGCGTCTTCCGGATGTGAGGTACGCCATGAGCAAACCCGTTCTTCTCGATATCGATGAGCGCGGCGTGGCGACGGTGACCCTCAACCGCGCCGACAAGCACAACGCCTTTAACGAAGAGGTGATCGCCGCGCTCTCTGACGCCTTCGCCATCGTCGAGGCCGATCCGCGCACCCGACTGATGGTGCTGACCGGCGACGGGATGAGCTTTTCCGCCGGCGCGGACTTGAACTGGATGCGCAAGTTTATCGACTACACGGTGGAGGAGAACATGGCGGACGCGCGCAAGCTCGCCGCCATGCTGCAAGCCTTGAACACGTTGAAGCTGCCGACCATCGCCTGCGTCAACGGCCCGGCTTATGGCGGCGGCGTCGGCCTGGTCGCCTGCTGCGATATCGCCATTGCCGTATCAACTGCCGCCTTTGCGCTGACCGAGGTAAAGCTCGGGCTCATTCCGGCGACCATTTCGCCTTATGTGGTGGCGGCCATCGGTCCGCGCGCGGCGCGGCGCTATTTCCTGACCGCCGAACGCATCGATGCGCCCACCGCCAAGGATATCGGTCTGCTGCATGAGGTGGTCGACGATCAGCCGGCGTTGGCGGCGCTGCGCGATAAGCTCATCGCGACGATTCTCGCCAACGGCCCGGAGGCGGTGGCGGCATCCAAGGCGTTGATCTTTGCCGTCACCGGCGTTGCGGTCGATGACGCGCTGCAAGCCGATACTGCGCGCCGCATCGCCGAGCGCCGGGTGTCGCGGGAAGGCCAGGAAGGTCTGGCCGCCTTCTTCGCCAAACGCAAACCCGATTGGGCATGAGAGGAAAGCCGCGCCATGTTTGAATCCATTCTCATCGCCAATCGCGGTGAAATCGCCTGCCGGGTGATCAAGACGGCGCGCGCCATGGGCATTCGCACCGTGGCGGTCTATTCCGAAGCTGACGCCACGGCGCGTCACGTGCGCCTGGCCGATGAAGCGCACTTGATCGGCCCGGCGGCGGCGCGTGACAGTTATCTGGTGGTGGAGAAGATCATCGCCGCCGCGAAGGCGAGCGGCGCGCAAGCGATCCACCCCGGCTACGGGTTTTTATCGGAAAATGCCGCTTTTGCTGACGCCTGTTCACGAGCCTGCATTGTGTTCATCGGTCCGCCGGCGGACGCCATCCGCGCCATGGGACTGAAGGACGCCGCCAAGGCGCTGATGGAAAAAGCCGGCGTGCCGGTGGTGCCGGGCTATCACGGACCGGATCAATCCGACAAGACCTTGAGCGACGCGGCCAAGAAGATCGGCTTTCCGGTGCTCATTAAGGCGGTGGCCGGCGGCGGCGGCAAGGGCATGCGGCGGGTCGACAAGGCGCAGGATTTCGCCGCCGCGCTGGAGGGCGCGCGGCGCGAGGCGGCGTCCGCCTTCGGCAATGACGCGGTGCTCATCGAGAAATACGTCACCAAGCCGCGCCACGTGGAAATTCAGGTGTTCGCCGACGGCCATGGCAACGCCGTCTATTTATTCGAACGCGACTGCTCGCTGCAGCGCCGGCACCAGAAAGTGATCGAGGAAGCGCCCGCGCCGGACATGCCGGAAGAGGTGCGGCGCGCCATGGGCGAGGCGGCGGTCAAGGCGGCGCTCGCCATCGGCTATCAAGGCGCGGGGACGGTGGAATTTATCGTCGACGGCAGCCGGGGCTTGCGCCCTGACGGCTTTTATTTCATGGAAATGAACACCCGCCTGCAGGTGGAACATCCGGTGACCGAGAAGATCACCGGCCAGGACCTGGTGGAATGGCAACTGCGCGTCGCCGCCGGCGAGCCTTTGCCGCTGACGCAGAATCAATTGCGCATCCATGGCCATGCGGTGGAAGCGCGGCTTTACGCCGAAGATCCGGCGCGGGGCTTTCTGCCGGCCACCGGCAGGCTGTTGCGCTTGAAGCTGCCGGCCGATGACGGGCATGTGCGAGTGGATGCCGGCGTCGAGGAAGGCGATCAGGTCTCCGTCCATTACGATCCGATGATCGCCAAGGTGATCGCCTGGGATACCACCCGCGAAGCGGCGTTGCGTCGGTTAAAAGGCGCGTTGCAAGGCTCGGTGGTGGCGGGGCTTGCCACCAACCTGCCGTTCCTGGCGCGGGTGATGGGACATGCGGCGTTTCGCGCCGGCGATGTGGATACCGGATTCATCGACCGTCATTTAAGCGATCTCGTCCCGCCGGACGGCAAGGCCGATGACCGCACGCTGGCGTTGGCGGCGCTCGATCATCTGCTGGCGCTTGATGAAAGTTATCGCGTCGCCGCGGCCGCGACGTCCGACCGCTGGAGCCCGTGGGCGTCCGCCAATGGCTGGCGGATGAACGGTGAGACCAGCTTGGTGCTGCGCTTTGACGACAATGGCGAGATTCGCGATGTCGGCGTGGCGTTCACGCCCAGCGGCTATGTGCTGGGATTGGCGACCGGAGAAATCGCCGCCCGCGCCGCGCGCCGCGCTGATGGCGCGCTCGTTGCCGATCTGGCGGGCGACAAGATCAGCGCCGAGGTGGCGTGCTCCGGCAACGATATCTACGTCACCGTCGGCGGCGTGACGCGCAAATTAAAATTTTATGATCCCGGCATGGCGGCGGACTTATCATCAGCCGTCGGCGGCGGCATCGTTTCGCCGATGCCGGGCAAGGTGATGCGCGTCATGGCGAAGGCGGGCGACAAGGTCAAGCGCGGCGCGCCGCTTCTCATCCTGGAAGCGATGAAGATGGAGCATACCTTGATCGCGCCCGCCGACGGCGTGGTGAAAAAATTGTCTGCCGTGGAAGGCGAACAGGTCAGCGAAGGCGCGGTGCTGGCGGTGGTCGAGGCGGAATAAGAGTGATGATCGCAAGGGCCGGCAATTCAATGAACATTGTCATTCCCGCGCAAGCGGGAATCCATGCCGCCGTTGGACTGGACCCCCGCTTTCGCGGGGGTGACGGCATATATGAATGTCGCGCAGGCTGAAAATGACCATGCAATTGCCCGCCCGTGTCACCCTTTACGAAGTCGGCCCCCGGGACGGCTTGCAGAACGAGCCGGTGACGGTGGCGACCGATGTTAAAGTCACGCTGATTGAAAAGCTGGCGGCGGCGGGGCTGCCGTTTGTCGAGGCGACCAGTTTCGTCTCGGCCAAATGGGTGCCGCAGATGGGCGACAATGCTGAGGTGATGATGCGCCTCAATCGTCGCGCCGGCGTGCGTTATCCGGTGCTGACGCCAAACTTGAAGGGCGCGGAAGCGGCGTTGCAGGCCAGAGCCGATACCTGGGCGATCTTTGCCGCCGCTTCGGAAGCGTTCTCGCAAAAGAACATCAACTGCTCCATCGCCGAGAGCATCGAGCGCTTCAAGCCGGTCATCGACCTAGCGCGGCTCAACAACATTGCCGTGCGCGGCTATGTGTCGTGCGTCGTCGGCTGCCCGTATGAAGGAGAGATCACGCCGCAAAAAGTCGCGCAAGTGACGCAGGCGCTCCTGGAGCTTGGCGTTTATGAGGTGAGCCTCGGCGATACCATCGGCGTCGGCACGCCCAACAAGATCGCCGCCATGTTGGATGCGGTGTTGAAGGTTGCGCGCGCCGATCAGTTGGCGATCCACTGCCATGATACTTACGGCCAGGCGCTGGCGAATATTTATGAGGCGCTCCGCCACGGCATTGCGGTTATTGACGCCTCGGTCGCCGGCCTGGGCGGCTGTCCATATGCGGCGGGCGCATCGGGCAATGTCGCCACCGAGGACGTGCTTTATATGCTCGATGGTCTGGGCATTCATACCGGCGTCGATCTGCCGGCGGTGGTCAAGGCCGCCTGGCATATCGCCGATGCACTCAAGCGCCCGCCGGCGTCGAAAGTGGCGCGGGCGATGAAACATAAAGTGATCAATCAGGAGACATGAGATGTCGTCTTTTTCCTATTTCATGAAGTTTGCGCTGGGCGAGGAGATCGATGCGCTGCGCGACATGGTGGCGAAATTCGTCGCCGCCGAGATAAGCCCACGCGCCGCCGAGATCGACCACACCAACACGTTCCCCATGGATCTGTGGAAAAAGCTCGGCAGCATCGGCGTGCTTGGCATCACCGCTGATCCGCAATACGGCGGCGCCGGCATGGGCTATCTTGCCCATTGCGTCGCCATGGAGGAAATCTCCCGCGGCTCGGGCTCGGTGGGCCTGTCCTACGGCGCGCACTCCAACTTGTGCGTCAATCAGATCAACCGCAACGGCAACGCCGCGCAGAAGGCGAAATATCTGCCCAAGCTGATTTCCGGCGAGCATGTGGGCGCGCTCGCCATGTCGGAGCCGGGCTCCGGTTCGGACGTGGTTTCCATGCGCTTGCGCGCCGATAAAAAGGGCGACCGCTATATCTTGAACGGCAACAAGATGTGGATCACCAACGGGCCGGACGCCAACGTGCTGGTGGTCTACGCCAAGACCGACATGCAGGCTGGGCCGAAAGGCATCACCGCGTTCCTGATCGAGAAGGGCTTTAAGGGATTTTCCACCGCGCAAAAACTCGACAAGCTCGGCATGCGCGGCTCCAACACCTGCGAGCTGGTGTTCCAGGATTGCGAAGTGCCGGCGGAAAACGTGCTCGGCGCGGAAGGCGGCGGCGTGCGAGTCTTGATGTCGGGCCTTGATTATGAGCGCGTGGTGCTGTCCGCCGGGCCCTTAGGCTTGATGCAGGCGGCGATGGACGTGGTCATTCCTTACGTGCACGAGCGCAAGCAGTTCGGCCAGGCGATCGGCGAGTTTCAGCTGATGCAGGGCAAGCTCGCCGATATGTACACCACGCTTAGCGCCTGCCGCGCCTATGTCTATGCCGTGGCGCAGGCGTGTGACCGGGGCGAGACGACCAGGAAGGACGCCGCCGGCTGCATTCTTTACGCCGCCGAGAAGGCGACCTGGCTTTCCCTGGAAGCGATCCAGGCCCTGGGCGGCAACGGCTATATCAATGAATATCCCACTGGCCGCATCATGCGCGACGCCAAGCTTTATGAAATCGGCGCCGGCACCAGCGAGATCCGGCGCATGTTGATCGGCCGCGAATTGTTCGCCGAGACCATGGGCATCAACACTATGTGAGGAGTCGTTGCCAGCGGCCGGTTTCTCGTGCCACAGTGAATGGGCACAGTAACCAAAGAGGGACCCCATGCTGAAAACGCTGATCCTCGGCGCCTCCATCATGACCGCCGCCACGGCATATGCCGCCGCGCCGGACGACGCCATCCTCTACCGCCAGGACGTGATGCAGACCATCGGCGCCAACGCCCACGCCATGAATCTGATCGCCGAAGGCCAGATTCCCTATTCCGCGGCGTTCGCCACCCACGCCAATCTGGTAGCGTCTGCCGCCACATTGGCCGTCGACGCCTTCCGGCAGAACACCCATGGTCAGGGCAAGGAAAGGACCACCGCCAAGGCCGAGGTATGGAAGGATTGGACGAAATTTGAAGCGGGCCTGAAACTCCTGGAAGAGCGCGCCAAGACGGTGGCCACCCTGGCCTCAACCGGCGGCGCGACGGCGGCCAAGGGCGCGCTCGGCGAGCTTTTCAAAACCTGCAAGGGCTGCCACGACGACTACCGCACCAAGTAGCCGTCACCTTAAGACATAAACGTAAACCAGCGCCAGCATGGCCAGCCACAACAACAGGGCCAAGCGCGCCGAGACAAATCGCGCCGCCGGCAGCGGCCCGCGCCAGGGCCGTTCGCCGGTGATCATCGGCCGCACCAGATCCTCCTTGAAAACGAAATGGTAGACGACGACCGCCAGGACGTGAAGGATCACCAGGCTGATCAGGATGGAAAACAGCGCCTCGTGCAGTTCGGTCAAGGCGTCGGAGGTTTGTTTATCCACCAGATAGGACAAGGGCCCGCGAAAGGTGACGTCATCGTTGCCGAAGGCGCCGACCATCGGCATCAGCATTAGAAGCGCCAGGAGCGCCACGATCATCCAGCCGCCGGTGGGCGTGTGGCCGAACACCGGCGGGGCGTAGCCGGGACGCAGTTGCCGGGCGTAGCTCAGCACTGTTTTCGGCTGCTTGAGAAAGCTGCCAAAGCGGCTGGTGGTGCTGCCGAAGAAGCCCCACAGGATGCGCGTCGCCACCAGAGTAAAGGTCAACAGGCCCGACAGCATGTGAATTTTCATTGCCTCGCCGGCGGTAAGGCAGGACACCACAAACAACGCCACGATCAACCAGTGAAACACCCGGGTGGGCAGATCCCACACCTTGAGCTTGGCGTCGGTGGGAGCGGTCATGTCATCCTCCTGTGCGTTCACGCGCCAGCCAGTGCGTCAATGCCTCGGCTGCGCCCGATGGCGCGGTCAGGCCGAGCCGGGTGCGCCGCCATAAAATATCGTCCGCCGTCATCGCCCATTCATGACGCACCAGATGGCGCGCTTCCTGCTCGCACAAGCCGGGGATGATCTCGGCCCCGAGCTCGCTGCGGTTGCGCGCCTTGGCTAAAATATCAAAACTCATGGCGCCGTAGGAGCGCGCCCAACGTTCGGCGGTCTCCTCCGGCAGCCACGGCGCGCGCTCCCGCAGGGCATTGAGCAACGCTTCCGGACCACCGAAGAAATCGCCGCCCGGCAGCACGCCGGCATGTGTCCAGGGCGCGCCGCGCTGCGGCAGCGCCGAGCTGATCTTCTTCAGCGCCGCCTCGGCCAGCCGGCGATAGGTGGTGAGCTTGCCGCCGTAAACCGAGAGCGCCGTCGCGCCGTCGATCAGGTGGCGCTTTAAGACATAATCGCGGCTCATCTTGCTGGGATCGGCGCGGCCGTCGTCGTACAAGGGCCGCACCCCGGCGAAGCTGTGAATTACGTCTTCAGCGCGCGGCGGGTGACGGAAGAAGCGGCCGACCGCATCGCACAGATAAGAAATTTCTGCTGGCGTGACGGCCGGCGGCGCGTCCATGTCGCCGATCTCGACCTCGGTGGTGCCGATCAGATGATAGTCGTCCTCAAAGGGCAGCACGAACACCACCCGGCCGTCGGTGGCCTGCAACAGGTAGGCGTGATCGCCGGGATAAAGCCGCGGCGCGATGATGTGGCTGCCCTTGATCAGCCGCAACCTTGGCGGTTTGGCTACGCCCAGCACCCGCCGGTCGATCTCGGACGCCCACGGACCGGTGGCGTTGACGATCGCCTTGGCGGTAAATTCGCGCCGCCCGCGCCTGTCCTCCGCTACGACATGCCAGCCGCTGTTTTGCGGCCGGGCCTCCACCGCCCGGGTGCGCGGCCAGATCTCCGCGCCGCGCAAGCGCGCATCCATGGCGTTCAAAATCACCAGCCGGGCGTCATCGGTCCAACCGTCGCTATAGGTAAAGCCATGGCGGAAATCAGGCTTCAAGGGAGCGGCGAAAACGCCGGAGTTTAGATCAACGGCGCGGGAGCGGGCGAAACGGTCGCTGTGCGCCAGGCAATCGTAGAGGAAAAGACCGGCGCGGATCATCCAGCGCGGCCGCTGGAAGCGGTCATGGGGCAGGACAAAGGTCAAAGGCTGCACCAAATGAGGGGCGGCGCGGGCGAGGATTTCCCGCTCCAAGAGCGAGGCGCGCACCAGGCCGAACTCATAGGTTTCCAGGTAGCGCAGCCCGCCATGAATGAGCTTGCTGGAGGCTGACGAGGTGGCGCCGCCGAGGTCGCCGGCTTCCAGAAGCGCCACTTTCAGACCACGCCCGGCGGCGTCGCGGGCGATGCCGACGCCGTTGATGCCGCCGCCGATGACCAGAAGATCGAGCGTCACGCCCCCCTCAATCTCACCAAAGACCTCTCGACGTCCACGATAACGGCAGTAGACTCGGTCTGTATAGAGGGCATGACATGGGAGGGATAGGTGGAGCCGTTGCTCTTAAGCATCGATCAGGGAACCACGTCGAGTCGGGCCATGGTCTTTACGCTCGATGGCCGGCCCCGCTCGCAGGCGCAACGCGAACACCGCCAATATTACCCGGCCCCCGGCGCGGTCGAGCACGACGCCGAGGAAATCTGGCGCGCGGTGCTGGACACGGCGCGTCAGGCCATTACCGCCGCCAACGGCGAGATCGCCGCCATCGGCATCACCAACCAGCGCGAAACCTGCGTGCTGTGGGAGCGCGACACCGGCGCGCCCATTCACCCGGCCATCGTCTGGCAGGACCGCCGCACCGCCGATCAGTGCGCGCGGCTGCGGGAGGCCGGGATGGAAGCCTTTATCGCCGAGCGCACCGGCCTTCTCCTCGATCCTTATTTTTCCGCCACCAAGATCGCCTGGCTGCTGGACAACGTATCGGGGGCGCGGGAGGCGGCGGGGCGCGGCCGGCTCTTGTTCGGCACCATCGACACCTTTCTGTTGTGGCGCTTGAGCGGCGGCCGGACGCACGCCACCGACGCCACCAACGCCTCGCGCACGCTCCTTTACAACATCCATAGCGGCGACTGGGACGATGATCTCTTGGAACTGTTCCGCATCCCGCCGGCGATCTTGCCCGAGGTCAGGGATAGCGCCGCCGATTTCGGCGTCACCGCGCCGTCGCTGTTTGGCGCGCGCCTCGCCATTCGCGGCATCGCCGGCGACCAGCAGGCGGCGACCATAGGCCAGGCGTGCTTTGCGCCGGGCATGGTCAAAAGCACCTACGGCACCGGCTCGTTTTTGATGCTCAATACCGGCGCAGAGGCGGTCGCCTCCCGGAATCGGCTCCTTACCACCATCGCCTATCAACTGGCGGGGCGGCGCACCTATGCGCTGGAAGGCAGCATCTTCAACGCCGGCTCCACCGTGCAATGGCTGCGCGACGGCCTGAAGGTGATTGCCCACGCCAGCGAGACCGAAGCGTTGGCCGCCGGTCTCCCCGACAATCGCGGCGTCTATCTGGTGCCGGCCTTCACCGGGCTCGGCGCGCCGCATTGGGATCCGGCGGCACGCGGCCTCATCGCTGGCTTGACCCGCGACGCCGGGCCGGCGGAGCTGGCCCGCGCCAGCCTGGAGTCGGTGGGTTATCAGACCCGCGACCTGTTGCAGGCGATGGCGGCCGACTTGGCAGAGAGCGGCAGAGGCGCGGATACGGTGTTGCGCGCCGACGGCGGCATGATCGCCAATCAATGGTTGATGCAGTTCCTGGCCGACATGGCGGGGGTGCCGGTGGACGCCCCCGAGGTAGCCGAAACCACCGCCTTGGGCGCGGCCTACCTTGCCGGATTGGGCGCGGGGCTGTACGACGGGCTTGAGGACATCGCCAAGCGCTGGCGGCGGGCGCGGCGCTTCATGCCGGCGATGAGCGCCGGCCTGCGCGACCGGCTTTACGACGGCTGGCGGCGGGCATTGCAACGCACCTTGATGTAGCGTGGCTTCGCGTAGCGCTCAAGCCAGCGTCCCGCAACTCACCCGCGGCCGACGCGGGCGGCGTTGGCGATGCGCAGCGCGGCGCGGGCGCAGATGGCGTCGGCGGGCAGACCGGTGGTCTTGGCCTGGATTTCGGCCTCGATCACCAATTTGAGCGCGCTCATCAAGGCGTCGGGCGTCCAGCGGTTGAGCTGCGAGACAAACGCCGGCACATCCTTGAAAAACACCATCGGCCGCAGTCGTTTGACGGCTTCCTCCGGTCGGCTGCCTGCCGCCACCGCGTCCGCCGCTTCATAAAGCCGCAGCAGCCGGCGACCAATGGCGCGCAGGATGGAGACCGCCGCCTCGCCCTGCAAAAAGGCGCGGCTGAGCACATCCTCCAGCCGCTTCAGGTCGCCGCCGGTGACCGCCTCCGCCACCGCGTCCAAGGTCAAGTCGGCGCTGTCGCCAATGGCGGCGCGGATATCCTCGACGGTAATCCGCCGTTCGGCGTCTTTGGCCTTGTAAAGCAGGAGCTTGTCGATCTCGCCCCGCGCCACCATGCGATCGCTGCCGACGCTGCCGGTTAAGAGACGCAGCGCGTCGGCGTCGAAGCGCAACCCCTCAGCTTCCGCCAGACCGCGGGCCAGGGTTTCGATGCTCTGCGCGTCATCGTCGTAACAAGGCAGCGCCAGCGCCGACGCCGATGCCTCGGCAGTCTGGCGCAGCGCCGAGCGCGCCGGCAGATCGCCGGCGATCAACACGATCAGCCCATCGCCCTTGGGCGCGCTAAGAAAGTCCTCCAACGGCGCGGCGACGGCATCGCCGGCCGCCTCAACCAGGATCACCCGCCGGCCGCCCATCATGGAGATCGCCGCCGCCTCGTCGCCGAGCAGCGACGGATCGGCGGCCACCATGGCCCCGCTCAGCCGCGCCACGTTGAAGGGATCGGATAAATCGGCTGCCACCTGACGGGCGATCAGATCGGCGCGCTCGCGCACCAGACCCTCGTTGGGACCGTAGACGAGAACCGCGCGATAGACAGCCTCCAGGGATTTAAGCTGCCGCGGGATGTCGCGCGATGCCGCCTTGACCATGGCCGTCAGGGCGCCGCCGGGGCGGCGGCGGGGCGGTTGCGGAAATAAAGCCCGAGGCGGCTGGAGATGCGCTCGCCCAGATCGCGCGCCAACCGCTCTTCCATGTTGCGCTCGGCCATCAGCGTGGCGAAGTCCGACTGCACCACGTCGTAGGAGTTATAAGCGCGCGCCGATTCTTCCAGCGCGACGTTGCCGGTGGCGAGATCGATCAGGCGATAATGCGCGGTCAGCTTCAAGCCATAGCGCGTCACCGCCTCGTCGGGACGAAAGCCGAAGCCTTGCAAATCGCGCTCCACCGACATCTCCAGACGATATCGCGGCGCCGTACTGCCGGAGGCATAAAGCCGGTCGCTCAAAGCGTTCTTCATGAGGAGGCCGAGACGAAACGGTCCGCCTTCGGCGTCAACGATCGGCGCCAGCTCGATCGCGCCCAGATCGCTTGCCGCCGAACCACCGCGGGGCCGCGCGCCATACATCGGCTCAAATCCGCAGGCGGCCATGGTCAGCGCCATCAGCGCGATCGTCAGCATCCGGATGGCGCGCGCGGTCATGTGTTTAAGCCACCACGTTGACGATGCGGTTGGGCACCACGATGACCTTTTTCACCGCCTTGCCATCCAGCGCGCGCTGCACTTTCTCCAGCGCCAGCACTTGCGCTTCCAGGGCCTCGCGCGGCGCGTCCTTTGGCGCCTCGATGGTGTCGCGCAGCTTGCCCTGCACCTGCACCGCGATGGTTACCGTGTCATCGATGAGGAGCGCCGGATCGGCCTTGGGCCACGGCGCGTCGATGGCAAGGCTGTCATGTCCCAGCAGTTGCCACAGTTCCTCGGAGAGATGCGGCATCATCGGACCGATGAGAATGACCAGCGTGTCCAAGGCCTCGCGCACCGCCGCCGCGTCCTCGTCCGGCTTGAGCGCCGACAAGGTGTTGACGTATTCATAAAGATGGGCGACGGCGCGGTTGAAATGGAAATCCTCGATCGCCTTGGTTACCAGGGCGATGGTCTTGTGGGTGGCGCGGCGTAAGCCCAAGCCATTGCCGCTCGCGCCATTCGCCGTCGCCGCGGCGTTGTTGTGCAAAGTGATGACCAGCCGCCACAAGCGCTGGGTAAAGCGCCAGGCGCCCTCGATGCCTTGCGTCGTCCATTCCAGATCGCGTTCCGGCGGACTGTCGGATAACACGAACCAGCGCGCGGTGTCGGCGCCGTAGGTATCGATGATCAGCGACGGATCAACGACATTCTTTTTCGATTTCGACATCTTCTCGGAGCGGCCGACGGTGACGCTTTCGCCCGTCGCCGCCACGCGCACCGCGCCGCCATCGCCGCGCTCCACTTGGTCGGGCAGGAGATAATCGCCATTGGGCGCGCGGTAGGTTTCATGGCACACCATGCCCTGGGTGAACAGGCCGGCGAACGGTTCATCAAGGCCAATCAATCCCACCCGTTTCATGGCGCGGGTGAAGAAGCGTGAATAGAGAAGATGCAGGATCGCGTGCTCGACGCCGCCGATGTACTGATCCACCGGCAGCCAGTAATCCGCCGCTTCGCGTTCAAACGGCGTCTCGGCGTGCGGCGAGCAGAAGCGCGCGAAATACCAGGACGAGTCGATGAAGGTATCGAAGGTGTCGGTCTCCCGTCTCGCCTTGGCGCCGCACTGCGGACACTCCACATGCTTCCAGGTGGGGTGGTGCTCTAAGGGATTGCCCGGCTTGTCGAAGGTCACGTCATCGGGCAGCGTCACCGGCAGATCCTGTTTCGGCGCCGGCACGATGCCGCAGGACGGGCAGTGAATGATCGGGATCGGACAGCCCCAGTAGCGCTGGCGGGACACGCCCCAGTCGCGCAGGCGATAATTGACGGTGCGGCTGCCGAAGCCGCCGGCTTCAGCGCGGCGCGCCACCTCCGCCTTGGCTTCCTCGACGCTCATGCCGTCCAGAAACCGCGAATTGGCGATGCGCCCGGCCTCGACGTAAGCCTCCTCGCCGATGGTAAAGGCAGCGGGATCGACGCCCTCGGGGATCACCACCGGCAGCACCGGCAGATCATACTTGCGGGCGAATTCCAGGTCGCGCTGATCGTGCGCCGGACAGCCGAAAATCGCGCCTGAACCGTAGTCCATGAGCACGAAGTTGGCGATGAACACCGGCAGCCGCCATTGCGGATCGAACGGGTGCACGGCTTCAACCGTGGTGCGTAGCCCCCGCTTTTCCGCCTTCTCCAGCGCTTCCTCGCTGGTGCCGGTCTGGCGGCACTCGGCGATGAACGCCGCCAGCTTCGGATCATGGGCCGCCAGCGCGGCGGCCAGCGGATGATCGGCGGCGATGGCGCAAAAGCTGGCGCCGAAGATGGTGTCGGGACGGGTGGTGTAGATTTCCAACTGCTCGCACCCCGCCGGCGCGGCTTTCAGATCGAAGAAGAGCCGCGCCCCTTCCGAACGGCCGATCCAGTTTTCCTGCATCAGCCGCACCTTGGGCGGCCAGCGCTCCAAGGTATCAAGGGCGGACAACAACTCTTCGGCGTAAGCGGTGATTTTTAAAAACCACTGCGACAACTTGCGCCGCTCAACCAGCGCGCCGGAGCGCCAACCGCGGCCATCGATCACCTGCTCGTTGGCGAGCACGGTCATGTCCACCGGATCCCAGTTGACCCAGGATTCCTTGCGGTAGACCAGTCCGGCGTCCATGAAATCCAGGAACATCGCCTGCTCGTGGCGATAGTAGGTGGGATCGCAGGTGGCGAATTCGCGGCTCCAATCCAAGGCCAGGCCTAAGTCCTGCAACTGCCGGCGCATGTTGTCGATGTTCTGATAGGTCCAGCGCGCCGGGTGGGTCTTGTTCTCGAAGGCGGCGTTTTCCGCTGGCATGCCGAAGGCGTCCCAGCCCATGGGATGGAGCACGTTATAGCCCTGGGCGCGGCGAAAGCGCGCCACCACGTCGCCCATGGCGTAGTTGCGCACATGCCCCATGTGGATGCGGCCCGAAGGATAGGGAAACATTTCCAGGACGTAATATTTCGGCCGCGTGCGATCGGCCGGCGTGGCGAATGAATTTCGCTGCTGCCAAATTTTTTGCCATTTTATTTCAGTGGCGCGAGCGTTATAGCGAGTCATGGTGCAAAACCTGGCGCGGCGGATTCTTTGACGTCGTTAATTGGAGACGAGACGCGCTCGGCTCAGTCTTCTTTCGAAACCTGGGCCAGGCGCAGCCGGCGGGCTTCGATCAGGATGGCGTCGGCGATGGTCTTTTCGGAGTCCAGGCCGGCGGCGCTGTCGGCCCATTCGCCGTTTTTCAGCACCTGCTTGAAGACATTGACCTTCACGGCGTCGGCGCGCAGGGACTTGTCGACGATATAGACCGTGACCTTGGCCCGCTCCTGGGGATCGCTGGGGTTGACGTACCAGTCGCTGATGATCACCCCGCCGGCGGAATCGACCTGCGCCATGGGCAGGAAGTCCAGAGTGTTGAGGGCGGCTCGCCATAAATAGGCGTTGACCCCGATGGAGGATATGGTTTCCGAAGCCAGCGTGCGCTCGCGCAGCACCTTCTCGCGGTCCTTGCCGCATCCCGCCAGCGTCAACGCTAATAGCGCCGCCATCATCAGCGCCGTAGTCGTAGAAATCCTGTCTTTCACCCCAATCACCCTCGGCTAGATCCGGAAAGAAGCCGACTCACCCGTCGCTTCGGCCGCATCAGTTTTAGTGCGGATCGGGATTGGAGGGAAGCGGTTCTGTTGATCCGTGCCCTTCCTTGATCCGGTAGTGTCTCAAGTATGAGCCGTTCATGGTTCGACAGGCACGCCGCGCCGCAGGGGCGCTTTGGCCCCGCAGGCAGGCTCGCCACGAACGGCTTAAAAACCCCCGTTCGCCCTGAGCTTGTCGAAGGGCGAGCCGACAAAGGGAGACGCTACCCTTGATCCCAGTCAGATGCAAAAATTGTGAAATTATGCTACTCTATCCTTCAAATTTAACGAATCACCCTTACCTGCCCTTGCCGGTGCGGCAAAGCGGGACTAAATAAGGGAGAAGAAGTTCAATCGGCTGCCGGGACGGGGTTTTGCCCTGGTGACTGAGCAGGCCGTGATCATCGCTCGGGAGGAGCGCCGGTGTCTTTTTGTGGCGCCATAGTTAAGGTTTTGACGGCGACGGCACTGGCCGGGGCGCTGGCGTTTGCCGCGTCCGCCGGCGAGCAGGCCAAGACCGCCAAGCCGGCGGCCAAGAAATTCATCTATCTGGAAGGCGGGACGGCGCCCGCGACGACCCCGGCGGCGGCCAAGGCCAGGGTGCCGCTGCCGCCGCTGTTTGCCGAAACCGCCCCGGCCTTGAGCCTGGAAGACCGCCTGGCCCAGATCAAGCCCTCCTCGCTGTTCCTGGTGGAAGTCGATGCCGTGGGGTTATCGGCGCCTGGCATCCATCCCGCCGGCGCCGCCTCAGGCGCGCGGGCGCGGACAGGCTTTCAGGTGGGATATCCTTTATCGGCGGCCGGCCGCAGCGGGCTGGAGCATTCCGGGGTGTGGCTGACCACCGAGGTCATGGTGCAGGCGCCGGGCTTGGGCGGGCGCTGGCAGCACGTGCCGGTGGCGATGGATGGCGGCCGCCAGAACTACAATGTCGGCCTCAACGTCGCCTATGCCGGGTTCGCCCTGGGCGCGGCCTTGAGCCGCCAGGAGGATAGCTTCGATTTGAGCCTGCAGGGCGTTGATCTTGGCTTTGGCTATTATGGCCGCAGCTGGTTTACCAACATCCAGGTCGGCAACTATCGCGGCGACGGCAATCCGTTGGCGCTCGGGCTCCTGGGCGACCGCTCGATGAACGTGGTTGAGGTCGGCGCCGGCTACAAATTTTGGCCGGGGCTGACTTTTTCCGGCCGCTTCAAGTACTTCGACTATTCCAACCCACTGTTCCCCAGCCTGCAGGACGCAAGCCAAGAGCACGTCTTCTCCCTGGACACCAAGCTGAATTTCTAAATTCTTGATCGGACGACGACCGTCTATTGTCGCGTCATATTTAACATGTTTATAAAGTAAATAAAAATAAGTTACATTTATTTTTCGTAAATTACTTGACTTTCTTAAGGATTGCCTGATTTATTGGGCCGCGTTATCCCCAGGCAGGAGCAAGGCACAAAGCATGACCAAGACAGCGCTGGAACAACCTTCGGCGGCGGCGCGGCCATCGCCTTTATCAGCGCATCTGCGCCGCCTGGAGGCCGAATCCATCGCCATCATCCGCGAGGTGGCGGCGGAGTTCGCCCATCCCGTCATGCTCTATTCCATCGGCAAGGATTCCGGCGTTATGCTGCATCTGGCGGCCAAGGCGTTCTATCCGTCGAAGCTGCCGTTCCCACTCCTCCACGTGGATACCACCTGGAAGTTTCGCGACATGATCCGCCATCGCGACCAGATCGCCGAGCGGTATGGCGTAAAGCTCCTGGTTTATGTCAATGAGGAAGGACTGGCGCGGGGCGTCAACCCCATCGCGTCGGGTTCCTCCTTACATACCCAGGTGATGAAGACCGAGGCCTTGAAAAAGGCGCTCGATACCTTCGGCTTTGACGCCGCCTTCGGCGGCGCGCGCCGGGACGAGGAAAAATCCCGGGCCAAGGAGCGCGTTTTCTCCTTCCGCGCCGCCGGCCACGTGTGGGATCCGCGCAACCAGCGCCCTGAATTATGGCGGCTCTATAACACCAAGATCCGCCAGGGCGAGAGCATCCGCGTCTTTCCGCTATCGAACTGGACCGAGCTCGACATCTGGGAATACACCCGCGCCGAAAACATCCCCGTCGTGCCGCTTTATTTCGCCGCGCCGCGGCCGGTGGTCAATCGCGGCGGCCTTCTCATCATGCGCGACGATGACCGTCTGCCGCTGCTGCCCGGCGAGGCGGAGGAGATCCGCAAAGTGCGTTTCCGCTCGCTGGGCTGCTATCCGTTGAGCGCCGCCATCGAATCGAATGCCGAAACGCTGGACGATATCATCGCCGAAATGCGCGCCAGCCGCACCTCGGAACGTCAGGGCCGCCTGATCGACACCGACGAGGCCGCCTCCATGGAAAAGAAAAAACGCGAGGGCTATTTCTAAATGCGCGCCGCTACACAAGAAATACCCAACGCCAGCAGCAAAAGTTTGCTGCGCTTTCTCACCTGCGGTTCGGTGGACGACGGCAAGTCGACGCTGATCGGCCGTCTCTTGTATGACACCAAACTGATCTTTGACGACCAGTTGGCGACCTTGGAAAAAGATTCCAAAAAGCATGGCACCACCGGCGAGGAGATTGATTTCGCGCTCTTGGTGGACGGGCTGGAGGCCGAGCGCGAGCAGGGCATCACCATCGATGTCGCCTATCGCTTCTTTACCACCGATAAGCGCTCGTTCATCGTCGCCGACACGCCGGGACATGAACAGTACACCCGCAACATGGCCACTGGCGCGTCCAATTCCGACGCCGCCGTGATCCTGATCGACGCCCGCAAGGGCGTGCTCACCCAAACCAAGCGCCACAGCTACATCTGCGCGCTCCTCGGCATTCGCCATGTGGTGGTGGCGGTCAACAAGATCGACCTGATGGGCCATTCGAGCCAGGTGTTCGAGCGCATCGTCGAGGATTACCTCGCCTTCGCCGCGGCGCTGGGCTTTGCTTCGATCACCCCCATTCCGATCTCGGCGCGCTATGGCGACAACGTCACCGTCCGCTCGGCCAACATGGCGTGGTATGACGGCCCGACGTTGCTTGACTGGCTGGAAAGCGTCGATGTGGACACTGATCTGGCGGCCAAGCCGTTGCGCTTTCCGGTGCAATGGGTCAATCGTCCCAATCTCGATTTTCGCGGCTTTTCCGGCACCCTCGTCTCCGGCGCGGTGCGCCCCGGCGATAAAGTGGTGGTGGCCTCCTCCGCCAAGGAAAGCCGGGTCAAGCGCATCGTCACCTACGACGGCGATTTAGCAGAGGCGCGGGCCGGCGAAGCGGTGACGCTGACCCTTGAAGATGAGATCGACATCGCCCGCGGCGATGTGATCACGCTATCCACCGAGCGGCCGGAAGTGACCGACCAGTTCGCCGCCCATGTGCTGTGGATGGCCGACGAGGCGATGCTGCCGGAGCGGCAATATCTGATGCGCATCGGCTGCCGCTATGTGCCGGCGCGCATCACGGCTTTAAAACACAAGGTCGACGTCAACACGCTGCAGCATCTGGCCGGCAAGACGCTGGAGTTGAACGAGATCGGCTTTTGCAACGTATCGACGGCAACCGCAGTGGCGATCGACCCTTACGTCGACAACCGCGACACCGGCGCCTTCATCCTGATCGACCGCTTCACCAACGCCACCGTCGGCGCCGGCATGATCGACTTTGGACTGCGGCGCGCCACCAACGTGCACCGTCAGGATCTGTCGGTCAACAAGGCGGCGCGCAGCCGCATCAAGGGCCACAAACCGGCGGTGTTGTGGTTTACCGGCCTGTCGGGCTCCGGCAAGTCGACCATCGCCAACATCATCGAGCAGAAATTGAACGCACGCGGCATCCACACCTACATGCTCGACGGCGACAACCTGCGTCACGGGCTGAACCGTGATTTGGGCTTTACCGACGCCGACCGGGTGGAGAACATCCGCCGCGTCGGCGAAGTGGCGAAATTGTTCACCGACGCCGGCGTCGTGGTGCTGTGTTCCTTCATCTCGCCGTTCCGCGCCGAGCGGCGCATGGTGCGCGAGCTGATGGCCGAGGGCGAATTCATCGAGATCTTCGTCGACACCCCGATCGAGGAGTGCATGCGGCGCGATCCCAAGGGCCTCTACGCCCGCGCCAAAGAGGGCAAGATCAAGAACTTCACCGGCATCGACAGCCCCTACGAGCCGCCGGAGCAGGCCGAGATCACCGTGCACTCGCACCACACCGGGGCCGAGGCCGCCGCGGCGCGCATCCTCGATTACCTGGAAGCCAGCAGCGTCGTTTAAGGCGAGAGCGCGCCGATGGCGGCGATGCCGGCGAGCGGCAGGCCAGTGAGCGCACCCACCGTTTTGCCGGCGATGCCGCCCAGCGCGATCACCGGCAACGGCGCGCGATCAAGCAGGGTTTTCAGCTTGTCGGCCCCCAGGGCGGACGCGCCAGGGTGGCTGGCGGTGGAAAATATGGGGGAAATAAACGCGGCGTCCGCCCCGACCCGGCGCGCTTGAAGGAGCGCCTCCCGGCTGTGCGCCGAGGTGGTGAGCAACGCCTTAGGCCAACCGGCGCGGATGGATTTAAGTCGTGCCAGACTTCTTTCCGGCAGATGCACCCCGGCCGCCCCCACGGTTCTGGCTAAATCGGCATCTTCTCCGACCACAAAAATCAAACCACCGTCGGCCGCAACGGCTGCCATCTCCCGCGCCAGCGCGTCGCGATTGGGCGCGCCATAGTCGCGCAAGACAACTCCGCTGCCAGGGGGCAAGCGCCGCGCCACCGCCGCCGGATCGCCGATTCGCGCCCGATCGGTAAAAAACCATAATCGGGGCAAATCCTGCCCACGCACCTTGACCGGGGCCAACGATTGGGCGAAACAAACCAGGGCGTCAAAATCAGTTCGGCTCATGGGTGAAGGAATGGACCTTGTGCAAACAGCCGCCGCCACAGTGGCGGCGAACTTTGCCGCTGTCAAAGGGATGATCGCCAAGGCGGCCGCCAAGGCCGGCCGCGCCGCCAACGGCGTGACCCTGGTGGCGGTATCGAAAACCCATGGCGCGGACGCCATCCGCCCGCTCTTGACGGCCGGCCACCGCGTGTTCGGCGAGAACCGCGTGCAGGAAGCCATGGCCAAGTGGCCGGCGCTCAAGCAGGAGTATCCCGACATCGAGCTGCACTTGATCGGCCCGTTGCAGACCAACAAGGTCAAGGATGCGGTGGCGCTGTTCGATGTGATCCAATCCGTGGATCGGGAAAAGCTCGCCCGGGCGCTTAGCGACGCCTTCGCCAAACGCGGCGCGGCCTGCGATTGCTATATTCAGGTCAACACCGGGGCCGAGCCGCAAAAGGCCGGCGTGTTGCCGGCCGACGCCGACGCTTTCATTGGTCTCTGTCGCGACGAGCTTCATTTGCCGGTGCGCGGCCTGATGTGCATCCCGCCGGTGGACGAGGAGCCGGCGCTGCATTTCGCGCTCTTGCGCAAAATCGCCGACCGCAACGGCTTGAAGAATTTGAGCATGGGCATGAGCGGCGACTTTGAGAAAGCGATCGCCTTCGGCGCCACCCACATCCGCGTCGGCTCGGCGATCTTCGGCGGCCGCGCCTGATCGCTTGACGTCATGACGTCAACTTTGATCCACCCCCGGCAACGACATCTGCCCGCCCGTCGCGATGATGTCATAAGGGTCGGGAATTTTGGGACGATTGCGGGTGATCTCCGCGCGGATAGTTTTCAGCGGTTCAGCCGCCACATAATAGCGGCCACGCTTGTCGCCTACCGGCTCAAGAAAGCCCAGATCGCAAAGCTTTTTCAGATCGCGACTGGCGACAAATTCGGAAATATCATGTTCCGTTTTGTAGCGGCTGCTGCGCACGCGAAAACCAAAGATGGCATCCACCAGCGCCAGCTCCATTCGCTGCGGTAGACGGTGTTGAGTTACAAGCGACTGCGCCCGTTGCCAGGCTTGGCCGATTTCATTGTTGCGGCGAATAAGGGTCGCCGCCTGCTGATAATGCGCCTTCAGGCAAAACCGCACCCACGGCAGCGCATCATGGTGCGGATTCCATTTGCCCTGACCGACCGCCGCCAGGATGGCGTAATAATCCTGGGTATTGCGTCCCAGCCATTCCTCGATGCTGGAAAACTCCGGCGATAAGATGCCATCCTGCGCAATGACCAAGGTCTGCAACGCCCGCGCCATGCGACCGTTGCCGTCCTTGAAGGGATGAATCATGGTCAGGTTCAAGTGCGCCATCGCGCCTTTGACCAGCAGATCAAGCGCGCGCCCATCGTTCAATTGCGCCATCAACTCATCCGCCAATGCCGGTACGAGAGCATAATCCGGGCCTTCGTACACCACTTCTTTTGATGGTTCGTTCACCACATAAATGGGGCCTTGCCGCCATTGGCCCGGCAGTTTCGTCAAGTCATGGCTCAACATCATAAAATGCAGCGAGCGGATGAATTGCGTGTTGAGGGTAAAATAGGGGTCGTTGTGCAGTCGCAGAATATAAGTCATGGCCGTGCGGTAACCGATAAGCGCCTTGACCGTTTCCTCCGCTACGGTTTCAGGCCGCGCGTCATCCACAATGGCCGCCGCCTCGTCCAAGGTGGCGTTGTACCCTTCGATGCTGTTGGACCCTTGCAAAGCACGAGCAAAGGTATTGCGGCGCAGAAAGCCCAGCCAACGGTGCGGGGCCTGCGCTAAATGGTGCTTCAGCAGGTTTCGCTGATCATCGATCAAGGCCAGCACGTGGCGATCTTCGTCGCCTAGCCGTGGAATTTGGTAAATCATATCAAATATAGTGATATGTATTGATAAAAAGTCAATATATAATTGACTTATTGCGGGAAGGTATTTGAATAATTGATGTTACGGCGACACTACCAGCCGGCTGCCGGGCTCCAGGGCGGCGAGCACCGTCACCAAATCCTCCCGGCGCAGCGCCACGCAGCCTTGGGTGCCGGAAAAATCCGGCCGCGCAATGTGGAGGAAAATGGCGCTGCCCAAGCCGGGATGCGGCGGGTCGTCGTTATAGCCGATCTCCACCACCAGGTCATAAAGCGCGTCGTCCCGCCACAGCCGTTCGTGGCCGGCGGCAAAGGGCAGCGTCACCAGGCGGTTATACTCGGGATGAGCGGGATCGTCGCACCAGCCAAGGGCGGGCGTGATCGCCACCGCCGGCAGCCGGGTTTCCGGCGGCATGGCAAACACGTCCGGGCGATAGAACAGGCGGCGCAGCGGATATGCGCCAACAGGCGTCGCCTGATCGCCCTCGCGCTTGCCGCGCGTCACCCCCCGCGCGCCCAAGGCGCAGGGATAAGGGGCCGCGCCGCACAACAGCACGCCGCGATGCGGCGTCATGGCATCGGCATGAACGATAAGATCGAGACCCATCGGGACCTCCCAAGCAATGGCAACGGCATCACCTTTACTATGGGCCGCCGCTGCCTACAGATAATGCCCGCTGCGCTTGCGCTTGGTCAGCAGATAATGCTCATTGTGGCGGTTGCTGGGGAAGGCGTGCGGCACCCGCTCCGTGACCTCAATGCCATGCTCGGCCAGGGCCGCCACCTTGTCCGGATTGTTGGTCATCAGCCGCACCCGCGAAAACCCCAAACGCTTGAGCATTTCCGCCGCCGGTCGGAACGCCCGCTCGTCGGCAAGAAAGCCTAGGCGCTCGTTGGCGTCCACCGTATCAAAGCCCTGATCCTGCAGGCTGTAGGCGCGCAGCTTGTTGATCAAGCCGATGCCGCGGCCTTCCTGCGCAATGTACAGAATGACCCCGCCGCCGGCCCGGGCGATCTCGGCAAGGGCGCCGCGCAGCTGATCGCCGCAGTCGCATTTCAAGGAGCCCAACAGATCGCCGGTGAAGCATTCGGAATGCAGGCGGGTCAGCACCGCCTCATGGGGCTTCGGCTCGCCGATGAGGATGGCCAGATGCTCGACGCCGCCGTCAGCCGGGCGAAAGGCCACGATCCGCGTCTTATCCGCGCCCGGCAAGGGCACATGGGCGGCGGCCACCGCCTGCAGCGCGGCGGCGATGGCGTCCTCATAGGCGTCGATATCGACCGCAGACACCCGCAACAGGTCCTCGGCGCGGGCGATCCGGTCGCCCGCCGCCGCCGTCAGGGGCGCACTCGTCACCACCGCCGGCAATAGACGAGCGATCTTGGCCAGCCGAATGGCGGCGCGATGAGCGTCAAGCACAGGCTCGTCCGCGCGGCCGCGCCGGAACGGACCTTTCAAGGGGGAGGCGAGGTCGGCGGTGGGATCGGCGATGGCCTTGATCTCGGCTGCCTCCTGGTCGGCGGCGAGCGCCAGGATTTCCACCGCCTCGCCGCTGGGATTGACATGGAGCACCGCGCCGCGCTGGGCGGTGATCACCAGATGAAGCGCCGGGCTGACGCCGCGCAGCCGGGCAAGGGTTCGTGGCGTGGCGGTTTCGGCGGCGATGATCGCCAGGCCGCCGGCCGGACCTTCCACCAGCGCCATGCGGCCGCGGCGCAGCTCCGCCGCCGCCCGCTCGACGGCGCGGACGCCGGGCAAGTCATCTTTCTCGGCGGCTTGCGGCATGCTTAAATTTCGGCGACCAATAAAATCATGGCCTTGCGGCCATGGCTCCCGGTATATAGTAACCCTTAAGGCGAGCACAACAGAATGATCGGCGCCAAGCATATTCTCCTGGTGGACGACGACACTGACCTGCGGCAGGCGTTGGCCGAGCAGTTGGCGCTCTATGACGAATTCACCACCTCCGAAGCCGCCAGCGGCAGCGCCGCCATCGAGACGGCCAAGGAAGGCGGCCATGATCTCATTGTGCTGGACGTCGGCCTGCCCGACCTTGACGGCCGCGAGGTGTGCCGGCTGCTGCGGCGCGCCGGCGTCAAGGCGCCCATTGTCATGCTCACCGCCTCGGCCTCGGATTCCGACACCATCCTGGGGTTGGAAGCGGGCGCCAATGACTATGTGGCCAAGCCGGTGCGCTTTAATGTGCTTCTGGCCCGCATCCGCGCCCACCTGCGCCAGCACGAGATGACCGAGGACGCGGTCTTTCCCGTGGGCGGCTACACCTTCAAGCCGGCGGCGAAAATCCTCATCGACGCCGCCGGCAAGAAAGTGTGGCTGACTGACAAGGAGACCGCCATCTTAAAGTACCTGAAACGGGCGCAGGGGCGGGCGGTGAGCCGCGAGGTGCTGCTTGACGAGGTGTGGGGCTATAACGCCGGGGTCACCACCCACACCCTGGAAACCCATATCTACCGCCTGCGCCAGAAGATCGAAAAGAACCCGTCCGACGCCCAGCTGCTGGTCACCGAAAGCGGCGGCTACAAGTTGGTGGGATGACAGCAAAAAAGACGCCCGGTCGGATGAACCGGCCGGGCGCAAAAGACGCATATGTCCGATATGCGGTCGGCGCGGGCAAAAGGGGACAAAACCCGCGCCTGGCGACCGACGGTCAAGGACATCAGGGGGGACGTGCCCTTGCCGGTATTCGGCCGCTAACAGGAGATATGGGTACGGAAGCGGAACATTCAAGACAAGGCCGATCACATCCCCGTGAGGGACGGGGCCACCGCCCGGTCAGCGCGGCCCGATCTTCTTGAACGGTAGGGTGCGCGGGTCGTTGAAGGTAAAAAGCTTATCCGGCACGTCGGTATTGGTGACCGGGTTGACCAGAGTGACGCGGGTGACATAGCCCTGGGGATCGGTGACCTCCCACGCCCGCAAGGTGAGCGGCGGATCCTCGAAAATCAAGGTGATATATCCCTGATCGGTCTTTTTGGGGTCCACCACCACCACCCGCAACAGGCCATCCTCGCCGTGGCGGGTGGTCACCGTCAACGCCTTGGTCAGATTGATGGTCTTGGCCACCAGGATGCCTAAGGGCGTCTCGGAGATGGGCCAGCGCGTCACCTGTTTGACGTCATAGTCGACGAAAGTCAGGGTCGCGCCATCGGCCACCACCAGGATCGGCACCCCGGGCTGGTACTCGAAGCGCAGCTTGCCCGGCCGCTCCATGGTCACCTTGCCTTCGGTCACCACGCCGTCAGGCGCCACCTGAATGAACTCGGCTTTAAGCGAGCGGATATCGTTCAAATAGCGCTCGACCCGCGCCAGGTCCGGCCCGGCCGGCGGCGGCGCGGCGGCCGTCGCCACCGTGGCGCAGAATAGAAGGGCAAACAAATTCCGTCTCACGCCCAGCCGATCCTTTCCGTCACCCCCGCGAAAGCAGGGGTCCAGCCCTTCAACCCACCCTGGATTCCCGCTTGCGCGGGAATGACATAGAAATAGGTTCGAGTAAACCTAAATGAAATAGCTTGCTGCATCGACCAACTGTCCGCTCAGATTGGGACGAAATTAGGGCTTGCCTAATGCTCGCCCACCAGCACCTCGCGCTTGCCGACGTGGTTGGCGGGACTGACCACGCCCTCTTTTTCCATGCGGTCGATGAGGTTGGCGGCGCGGTTGTAGCCGATCTGAAGCTGGCGCTGGATGTAGCTCGTCGACGCCTTGCGATCGCGGGCCACGATGGCCACCGCGCGGTCGTATAGATCGTCGCCGCCGGCCCCCTCCATGCCGCCCAATAGCAATGAGTCGAAGCCTTCCTCGGGCTCCTCGGTGATCTCCTCCAGATAGTCCGGTTTGCCCTGAGCTTTTAAGAACGCCACCACCTTTTCCACCTCGCCGTCGCTGACGAAGGGGCCGTGGACGCGGGTGATGCGGCCGCCGCCCACCATGTAGAGAAGATCGCCCTGTCCCAATAGCTGTTCCGCCCCCTGTTCGCCCAAGATGGTGCGGCTATCGATTTTTGACGTCACCTGGAAACTGATGCGGGTCGGGAAGTTGGCCTTAATCGTGCCGGTGATGACGTCCACCGATGGCCGTTGGGTGGCCATGATGAGATGAATGCCGGCGGCGCGCGCCATTTGCGCCAGGCGCTGCACCGCCGCCTCGATATCCTTGCCGGCCACCAGCATGAGGTCGGCCATTTCATCCACCACCACCACCACCATGGGCAGCGGTTTTTTCGGCAGCTCTTCGCTTTCGTAAATCGGCTCGCCGGTTTCCGCATCAAAGCCGGTCTGCACGCGGCGCACCAGGGTTTCGCCCTTGGCCTCGGCCTCGGCGATGCGCTTGTTGTAGGCCTTCAAGTTGCGCACGCCGAGCTTCGACATGGCGCGGTAGCGGTCCTCCATCTCCCGCACCGCCCATTTTAGGGCCACCACCGCCTTCTTGGGATCGGTCACCACCGGCGTCAGAAGATGCGGGATGCCGTCATAGACCGACAGCTCCAGCATCTTAGGGTCCACCAGGATCAGGCGGCATTCCTCCGGCGACAGGCGGTAGAGGAGAGAAAGGATCATGGCGTTGATCGCCACCGACTTGCCCGAGCCGGTGGTGCCGGCGACCAACAGATGCGGCATGGCCGCCAGATCGCCATAGACCGGCTCGCCGCCAATGTCCTTGCCCAGCGCCAGCGTCAGCCGGCTGGCGGCATCCTCATAGGCGGTGGTGCCGAGAAGCTCGCGTAAATAAACCGTCTCGCGGCTGCTGTTCGGGAGCTCGATGCCGATGACGTTGCGGCCCGGCACCACGGCGACGCGGGCCGACACCGCGCTCATGGAGCGGGCGATGTCGTGAGCGAGCGCGATCACCCGGGCCGATTTGGTGCCCGGCGCCGGCTCCAGTTCATAGAGCGTCACCACCGGCCCCGGGCGCACCGACAGGATCTGGCCCTCGACGCCGAAATCATCGAGCACCGATTCCAGCATCCGCGCGTTCTGTTCCAAGGCTTCGGCGGAGAGCTTGTCGCCCTTGACCTTTTGCGGCTTGGCGAGAAGGTCGAGGGGCGGCAGCTTGAAGCCGTCGCCGCGCACGAAATCAAATACCGCCTGGCGTTCCCGCACCGCCCGCTGCGACGGCTTGGCCTCGACCACCGGCTCCTCGACCCGCGGCGCCACCTCGGCCATCGGGGGCGGCGGCGGCGGCGCTTTGGGTTTGGCTTCCTTGGGCAGGCGGATGCCCGCCGAGGTGGTGGCCTGCCGGGCGGCAATCCGCGCCATCACGAAACGGCCGATAGCAGCGCCCGAGCGCGCCAGGAAGCGGCCGACGACGGCGCTTAGGGCGGCGATCACCCGGCCAACCGAGCGCCATTCCTCGCGGCTCATCTCGAAGGCGAACAGATAGCCGGCACCGCCGACCCCCGCCAACAGCGGAGCGTAAATCCAGGGGTAAAGGCCAAGACCGAGGGCAGCCAGGCCGCGCTCCAACAGATTCATCACCAGAACGCCGAGAAAGCCGCCGAACCCGGCCTTGATCGGCCACGCCTCCGGCGTCGGCAGTTGCGACAAGGCGGCCACCAAAAGCACGATCGCCGCCGGCAGGGTAAGGAGCTGCAAGGTGATGAACGGCAGGGCGCGGTGATTGACGATGCGCCAGCCGTAGACCGCCAACGGCAACACCAGGAGATAAGCGCCGAGCCCCAAGGACTGCAACAACAGGTCGGCCACATAAGCGCCGCCCGATCCCAGCCAGTTCACCGGCGCGGCGGTGGTGGCGTTGCGCCAACCGGGGTCCGACGGGTCATAGCTAATGAGCGCCAACAGGACGACCGCCAGCGCCGCCCACAGCAACAGGCCGCCCAGCTCAACGAGGCGGCGTTGCAGGAAAATCGCGACCGCTTCCGGCAGCAGGGCTTTTTTGCGCGGTTTGGCGGGGGCTCGTGCCAATAGGCGATCCTTACCTAAAGAGTCTGGTAAAAGTGATACATCAGGCGAACATTTGTCTCAAGGCGCGAGAACCCGGCGGATGCCGCAAAGCCCTTTTTCGGTGGTGGCCAGGTCATCCACCAGGGCGACGCGGACAAAGGCGCGGCCGGGGTTGCCGCCCGCCGTATCAGCCGCCAGATAGCCGCCGGGCAGCACCCGCACCCCGGCCTCCCGCCATAAGGCTTGGGCCGCCTGTTCGCCGTCGCCCACCTCCAGCCACAAGAAGAAGCCGCCGGCCGGGCGATAGAAGCCGAGCCGGCCGGAGAGCAGGCTTGCCGCCAGATCAAACTTTTCGGCATAAAGCCGGCGATTGGCGATGACATGCGCCTCCTCTCGCCAGGCGGCGGCGGACGCTGCCTGAATAGGCAGCGGCATGGTCGGCCCGATGTAGCTGCGGAAGCGCCGCAAGGCGGCGATGAGTTTTGCGTCGCCGGCGACGAAGCCGGAGCGCAAGCCCGGCAGGCCGGAGCGCTTGGACAAGGAATGAAACACCAGCACGTTGTGGAACGGATCGGCGTCCAACCGCGTCGCCGCCAGACGGGCGCAGACTTCCAGCGCCCCAGTCGGCGGCGTTTGGTCATAAATTTCCGCGTAGCACTCATCGGCCAGCAGCACCGCGTCGCGCGCGCGGACAAAGGCGATCAATCGCTCCAAATACTCGGCATCGGCCACCGCGCCTTGCGGATTGGACGGCGAGCAGAGATAAATCGCCCGCACGCGATCGAGAATGTCCTGCGGCTGCGCCAGGAAGTCGGGCAAAAAGCCGGTGTCACGGCTGGCGTTTACATAAACAGGATCGGCGCCGGCGGCCACGGCGGCACCGACATAACATTGATAAAACGGATTGGGCAGCAGAACCGCGGGCGGCGGTCCGCCGTCCGCCGGCGGCGTCGCCACGAAGATCGCCGAGAACAAGCCCTCGCGGGTGCCGACCACGGGCAGCACGTGAGCATCCGCCGTGACCATGCCGGCGGGCAAGCCATAGCGCCGGGTCAGCCACTCGGCCACCGCTTGGCCCCATTCCGCCGAGCCGCCGATGGGTGGATACTTGCCGTAAAGCGGTGCTTCGCGGGCGAGGATGTCGGCGACGAAGGCGGGCGCGCCGTGGCGCGGCTCGCCGATGGTCATGTCCACCGCTGCGCCGCCGGGCTTGATCCCCGCCAACAGCGCCCGCAGGCGCGGAAAGGCGTAGTCCGGCAGATCGGCAAGGCGCGGATTGAGCACGGGCGGCGATATCCTTCGGTTCGGCGAGAGCGGCCGCAACTCTAGACGCCAGCTCACCCGAACTCAAGAAGTCAGCGCGGCGACGCCATGTCCTCCTCGGGGTACGCGCCGACCTTGTGGATCGCCAGATCCGCACCCATGAACTCGTCTTCGTCCGACAAACGAATGCCGATGGTGGCCTTGAGCGCGCCATAGATCGCCGCGCCGCCGATGAGCGCCGCCGCGATGCCGGCGATGGTGCCGACCGTTTGCGCCGCCAAGCCGACGCCGCCCATGCCGCCCAGCGCTTCCAGGCCGAACACGCCGCAGGCGATGCCGCCCCACGCGCCGCACAAGCCATGCAGCGGCCACACGCCGAGCACGTCATCGATCTTCCAGCGGTTCTGCACGACCACGAACATCTTGACGAACAGCGCCCCCGCCACCGCGCCGGTGATCAGCGCGCCAATGGGATGCATGACATCGGAGCCGGCGCACACCGCCACCAGACCGGCGAGCGCGCCATTGTGAACAAAGCCCGGGTCGTTGCGGCCAACGATCAGCGCCGCCAGGATGCCGCCGGCCATGGCCATCAGCGAATTCATCGCCACAAGGCCGCTGATGGCATCGAGCTTTTGCGCGCTCATGACGTTAAAGCCGAACCAGCCGATGCACAAAATCCACGAGCCCAAGGCGAGAAAGGGAATGTTGGACGGCGGGATGCCGACCACCGCGCCGTCGCGGCGGTAGCGGCCGCGCCGCGCCCCCAACAGCACCACCGCGGCCAACGCGATCCAGCCGCCCATGGCGTGCACCACCACCGAGCCGGCAAAGTCGTGAAAGGCATAGCCGAAGGCGTTTTCGATCCACGCCTGAAAGCCGAACCGGCCGCCCCACACCAGCCCTTCAAAGAAGGGATAGAGAAAGGCGACGATGAGTAGGGTTGCCGCCGTCTGCGCCCAAAACCGGCCGCGCTCGGCGATGCCGCCGGAAATGATCGCCGGAATGGCGGCGGCGAAGGTGAGAAGGAAAAAGAACTTCACCAGATCATAGCCGCTCTCGGCAAAACCCGCGGCGCTCGGCGCGCCGCCTTGCAGATCGCGGGCGCTGACGATGAAATCGACGCCATAGGCCACGCCATAGCCGATGAAAAAGTAGGCGACGGTTGAGACCGCGAAATCCGCCAGGATCTTGACCAGGGCGTTGACCTGGTTCTTGCGTCGCACCGTGCCCACTTCCAAAAAAGCAAAGCCGGCATGCATGGCGAACACCAGAATTGCCCCCAACAACATGAACAGCACTTGGCTGCCCGCCGCGATTTCTGACATGACGAAACCTCCCCTTTCGTTGCCTCCGCCCATGCGGAAAAAATAGGCAAAAGCGCTTCGCGTGCGCTTTTGCCTAAGTTTTGGGCTGAATGATGGCGTCCCCCCTTAGGGGACCATCTTTG
Source organism: Pseudomonadota bacterium (assembly GCA_003577275.1). Classification (GTDB taxonomy): domain Bacteria; phylum Pseudomonadota; class Alphaproteobacteria; order Sphingomonadales; family Govanellaceae; genus PRO5. The sequence continues at coordinate 109,096 of QEVO01000001.1, read as the reverse complement.
CCGCCCAACCGCGGCGAACCTTCCGTTGCCGGGCGACAAGCCGACAGTCACACACCGCGTCCCTATAGGTGTCGAAACGCGGCGCACCTCCCTACTTCAAGAAGCATGCCAATGCTGGACAGGGCGCGCCGCGCGCGCCCATACTGGCGCTGGACAACGGAGCGCCCGCGACCATGACAACCAACGACAGCCATGACGTGATCATTTCCGGCGGCGGCCTGACGGGCCTGACGATGGCGCTGGCGCTGGCGCGCGGCGGCTTGCGCTCCTTGGTGGTGGATCGGGAAGCGCCGGCGCGGGCGCTCGACCCCGATTTCGACGGCCGCGCCTCGGCCATTGCTTTCGCCGGCTATAAGCTCTTTGACGCCATTGGCCTGTGGCCGGCGCTCAAGGACGATGCGCAGCCGATCGAAGAAATCCGCGTCTCCGACGGCGCGTCGCTCCTCCATTTGCATTTCGATCAGCGCGCACTGGGCGAAGGCCCGTTGGGCTTCATGCTGGAGAATCGCCGCATTCGCTTGGCGCTCCATGAAGCAGCGGCGGGAGAGCCGTTGATCAGCTTGCGCGCGCCGGCGCGGATTGTCACGGCGACGCGCGAGACGGCGGGGGTCAAGGTGGCGTTGGATGATGGCGAGACCGCTGCGGCGCGGCTATTGATCGCCGCCGAGGGCCGTCGCTCACCGTTACGGGAAGCAGCGGGGATCAGGCTTTACGCCTGGAGCTATGATCAGACCGGCATCGTCGTCACCGCCCATCACGAGCGGCCGCACCGCGCCATCGCCCATGAGCATTTTCTCCCCGCCGGCCCCTTCGCCATTCTGCCGCTGACCGGCAACCGCTCGTCTTTGGTGTGGACCGAACGCACCAAGACCGCCAACACCTTGCTAAAGTTGCCGCAAGGACTGTTCGACGCCGAGCTGCGCCGCCGCTTCGGCGATTTTTTAGGCCATGTGCAGTCGCAAGGTCCGCGCTGGTCCTATCCCTTGGACTTGCAAATCGCCGAGCGCTACACCGACCTGCGGCTGGCGCTGATCGGCGATGCGGCGCACGGCATTCATCCCATCGCCGGACAGGGCTTGAACCTCGGCTTGAAGGATATCGCGGCGCTGGCGGAAGTGCTCGCCGAGGCGGCGCGCGCCGGCGAGGACATCGGCGGCGGCGCGGCGCTGGAGCGCTATGCGCGCTGGCGGCGCTTCGACAACATGACCTTAAGCGTGGTGTGCGATAGTTTGGTGCGGCTATTTTCCAACGACATCGCGCCCGTGCGCATCGCCCGCGACGTGGGCCTTGCCGCCGTCAACCGCTTACCGCCCTTGAAACGCTTTTTCATGCGCCACGCCCGCGGCACGGTGGGCGACCTGCCGCGGCTGTTGCGCGGCGAGACGCTCTAATCCAGCCGCCGCGCTTCATCGGCGAGCATGATCGGCACGCCGTCGCGGATGGGATAGGCGAGGTTCGCCTTGCGGCTGATGAGTTCGCCGCGTTCGCGATCATACTCCAGCGGCCCCTTGGTCAAGGGACAAACCAGAATTTCCAACAGCTTGGGATCGACGGCTGCCTGTTCTGTCATGGTATTCCTCTCAATGGGCCGCGCCGGAGCCTTCGCCGGGCTCGGCGATGGCGAACGTCATCAAGGTCGACATGGTGCGGGCGCGATCATAAAGCATGGGCGCTTCCAGCAATGCCTGTTTCTCGCTCGCTTCAAAGGGGCAGATCATGGCCAACGCGTTGACCAGCGTCTCGTCCGGCGCCTGGGTGATGGCGTCCCAATCGGGCGACAGGCCGCGGCAGTGGAAAAACCGCTTCAAATCATCCAGCAGCGCGGCGCGGTCCTCGCGGCTAATGGTTTCCACCACCCGGCAATCATCGGCGAAGCGATCATAATCCACCATCGCCTTGCGGTACGGCGTGGTGCGCGCCAATTCCTCGCGCACCTCGAAGCGCGACACCCCGGTAAGCGTGATCAATATGCGGCCATCGGGCAGATCACGATGCTCATGGATGCGGCCCAGGCAGCCGATGCCGTAAATCGGCGGCTCGTTGCGCGTGTCCTCGGGATCCAAGGGCTGGATCATGCCGATCAGACGATCGCCCTCCAGGGCGTCGCGGACCATGGCGAGATAGCGCGGCTCGAAAATATTGAGCGGCAGATTGCCGCGCGGCAGCAACAGCGCGCCGGCGAGGGGAAAGATCGGGATGACACGCGGCAGATCGTCCGCATCATGAATAACGTCGGCGCCTGAGGACGACCCGGTCATGAGAACAGGAGCGACGACAGGCGTCGCCGGTTGGCAAGCGTGAACGGGCTCGCGGGCCCCATCGCCTCGAACATCTTGATGAGCTGCTTCCTGGCCGCCTCGTCGTTCCAGGCGCGGTTGCGGCGAATGATTTCAAGAAGATGATTGGCGGCGCCGTCGTGATCGCCGGCATTGGTCAACGCCAGCGCCAGATCATAGCGCGCCTGGAGATTGTCGGGATCGGCGGCCAAGTCCGCCAGCAGCATCTGCACGTCGCCGACGTCTTTTGTGTCCTCGGCCAGCGCCAGCGCGGCGCGCGCGCCGACGATATCGGTGTGGTTTTCGTGTTCCTTCGGCGTGCGCGCCAACACGGCGCGCGCCTGATCGTAATTTTTGCCGCGGATCGAGGCATGGGCGAGGCCGGCGATGGCTTCCGGGTTTGCCGGCTCGAGCTTCAACACTTCGGCAAACAGCGCCGCCGCTCCAGTCATGTCGCCGGCTTCAAAGGCGCGCTCGGCGGCCTCCATCAGCGGCGCGACCTCGTGGCCGCCGCCGGCGCCGGGGCCGATCAGCGCCTGCACGAACTGCTTTAATTGGCTTTCCGGCACCGCTCCCTGGAAACCGTCAATGGGCTGGCCGCGGTGAAACACCAGCACCGTGGGCACCGACTGGATGCGCAGCTGCTGGGCGATCATCTGGTTGTCGTCGATGTTGACCTTGACCAGCCGCACCGCGCCCTTGGCCTCGCTCACCACCTTTTCCAGGGCCGGGGTGAGCTGCTTGCAGGGCTGGCACCAGGGAGCCCAGAAATCCACCAGCACCGGCACCTGCATGGAGGCCTGCACCACGTCGGCCATGAAGGTGGCGGCGGTGGCGTCCTTGATGACGGCGCCGTTGCCGCCGGCTGCCGCCGAACCTTTTTGACCGATGATGGTTTCCATGGGTGCCCCGTTTTTGTAGCCGTTACTTTACCTATTTAGTTTACGCCGTTCATATAGCCATCGAAAGCCGAACTTTAAAGGGCGTCGAAATCAAGGACGATCGGCGCAAAACCGCAGTGACGGATGAAGGCGATAAGATCATCGGCCGCGATGGCGGTGGTGGCGGCGTTATGGAGAGGATGAAAGTTCAAGGAGTTATGGCGCATCAGCGCGGCATCCAGCACCACCGTCAGATCGCGCCGACCTCGGGCGTTCATCAGCGCAAAGGGGGTGACCGACCCGGGGCTGATCCCCAGCACCTCGGCCAGGCGCTCGGCGCTGGCGAAGCTGAGGCGGTCGAAGGCAAGGCCCGGCGCCCTGCCCAACGCCTTTAACTCCACCCGCCGCGCTTCATCCACCACCGCCAGCAGATAACGGTCCTTCTTGTCCTTCAAGAATAGGTTCTTGGAATGGCCGCCGGGCAACGCCCCGCGCAACTCCTGGCTTTCCGCCACCGTGAACACCGGGGCGTGGCGGTGGGTGGCGTGGGCGATGCTTAAGCTGTCGAGAAGCGTCAACAGATCCTGTTCGCTGGCCGGCATGGCGTTTCCCCTTTCGGGTACGTTCCATAGCCGCAGGGCCATTGACGCGCAATCCATTAGTCAGTCCGAAGCCTCCCGCGCCAAGAGCGCCTCTTTGCGTTTAAGCCCCCAGCGGTAGCCGGCAAGCCCGCCGTCGGCCCGCACCACCCGGTGGCAAGGAATGGCGACGGCCAGCGGGTTTTGCGCGCAGGCCCCGGCCACCGCGCGCACCGCCCGGGGACGGCCCAGCTTGGCGGCGATCTCCGTGTAACTGGCGGTCTGGCCCAGCGGGATTTCCTGCAGCGCCCGCCATACCCTTTCTTGAAAAGCGGTGCCGCGAATGTCGAGGGGCAGCGGAAAGGGCCGCTCGGGCGCTTCCACGAAATCCACCACGGCGGCCACCGTCTCGCCAAACGCCGCATCGCCGCCGATCAATTGCGCCTTCTGAAACCGGCGTGCCAGGTCGCGCGCCAAGGGCTCGGGGGCGTCGCCCATAAGGATGGCGCACACCCCCTTCGCGGTGGCGGCCACCAGGATGAAGCCCAGCGAGCACTCGGTTATGGCATAGCGCACCACGACGTTCGCGCCGCCGGCCTTATAGTCGCCGGGCCGCATGCCGAGCGTCGAGGGGGCGGCGGCGTAAAACCGGCCGCTGGAATTAAAGCCGGCGTCATAGAGGGCGGCGGTCACGCTCTGCGGCCGGGTCAAGGCTTCCCGCACCCGCTGGCGGCGGTGGGCGGCCGCGTAAGCCTTCGGCGTAACGCCCGTCACCGCCTTGAAAACACGATGGAAATGATAGGGACTCATCCCCGCTTGCCGGGCCAGGGCGGCAAGGTCGGGGGCCTCCTCGGCGCTCTCGATGAGACGGCAGGCTTCGGCCGCCAGGTTGGCGTACCTCTCCCCGATCGACGGGGCGTCGGGACGGCAGCGCCGGCAGGGGCGAAAGCCCGCCCGCTCGGCCGCCTCCCGGCTGGCGTGAAAGCGCACATTCTCCCGCTTCGGCCGCCGGGCGGGACAGGACGGCCGGCAATAGACGCCGGTGGTGGCGACCGAAAAGTAGAACCGCCCGTCATCGGCGGCGTCGCGGCGCAGCACGGCATCCCAACAGTCGTCCGGGTTCAAGGCGGCATCCGTGGTCTTCGCAAAGGCGGCGGGCGCTGTGGGAACGGCGGTCATGGTTCTCATCCTTCCTCTTCCATCATAGGACCTGCCGGCCATGATGACGAGGGCGGGGACGCTTGGCGCTCCGTCTCTTGCGGTCAAATCCCCGAGCCGCAGGCGGGGCGGAAGCCCGGCCCGGCCGCTTTTAGGGCTTGCATTGGGGCGGTGTTTGCGTAATATCGCGACCGCCTAGGGACCCGGGCCTTTGCCCTTCGGTCCTTAATCCAGATGGAGCCGCGGGCGTAGCTCAGGGGTAGAGCACAACCTTGCCAAGGTTGGGGTCGTGAGTTCGAATCTCATCGCCCGCTCCAGATTTAAGCATTCACATCAACAACAATGCGGCCCTTGACCTGGCCCTTCAGGATCGCCGCGCCCAAGCGCGGCAGATCGGCAAGCCCTGCCGGTTCGATCATGGCTTCCAATTTATGCTTCGGCAGATCCGCCGCCAGACGCCGCCAGACGCGCAGGCGATCGGCATAGGGGCGCATCACGGAATCGATGCCGAGAAGGTTGACGCCCCGCAATATGAACGGAATGACGGTAGCGGGCAGCGCCGCGCCGCCGGCAAGGCCAACCGCGGCGACGGAAGCGCCATAGCGCATCTGCCCCAAGATCCGCGCCAGCATGGCGCCGCCGACGGCGTCGATGCAGCCGGCCCAGGTTTCCGTCTCCAGGGGGCGCTTCACGGTTTCCGCCAATTCGGCGCGCGGCACGATGCGCGCCGCGCCAAGATCGCGCAAATATGATTCCGTCTCAGCCCGTCCCGTAACCGCCGCCACTTTGTAGCCGAGCTTGGCCAGCACGGCAGTGGCAACCGAGCCCACGCCGCCGGCGGCGCCGGTCACCAACACTTCCCCCTGCTCAGGTTTCAAGCCATGATCCTCGAGCGCCAGGATCGCCAGCATGGCGGTGAATCCGGCGGTGCCGATCGCCATCGCCTGGCGCGTGGTCAAGCCGTCCGCCAGCGGCACCAGCCAATCCGCCTTGACGCGCGCCTTTTGCGCGTAGCCGCCCCAATGGGTTTCGCCGACCCGCCAGCCGGTGAGCACAACCTTGTCACCCGGCTTGTAACGCGGATCGGATGAGGTTTCGACCGTGCCGGCGAAATCGATGCCCGGCACATGGGGATAGGCGCGCACCAAGCCGCCGCCGGTGGTAAGGCAAAGTCCGTCCTTATAGTTCACCGTAGAATATTCAACCGCGACGGTGACGTCGCCGGCCGGCAATCGGCTGTCATCAATTTGCTGCACGCTGGCTGTGGTGGCGCCGTCTTCATTTTTTTCAACGATCAAGGCTTTGAAAGTCACGTTCGTGTTTCCTGCTGTTTTGAGAAAAATTCCGCGCGTTCGGTAAATGTGCTGTTACTTGCCGGGACCGCGCCAGTCGATCTGGCATATTTCCGCCGAGCGGCCGTCAAAATCCCACACCCTGCCGTAAGCGCGCACCCGCCCTTTGGTGGCGGTGGCGACGGTGACGTCGGGCCCCATCCAGTAGCCGGTGTTCGTCACGACGATATCCTGATGGGGATCGGCGCCCGCGACCGGCGCCACCTCTCCTTGGATTTTTTTGCCGACCATCAAGCGACGCGCCTTGCCTTCGGTTTCATATGACACCGCCGCGCGCTCCGCCCCGAGAAAGGTGCTGACCAAAACGCCAAACAGGCCGGTGGCGCCGCGCGCCTTGCCGGAGAAAATGTTGATGAGTGCTTCATAGGCGTCATCGCTGGCGCGCTCATCGATATAGGCTGCCGCCGTCCAGTTGCCGCGCGCCATCAGGCCGGGAATTTCCAGCAGCAAGCCGACATTCAATCCCGATAAATCGGTGTCGCCATAATGTCCCTGATCGATGCGCACGCCGGCCCACGCCTGGCAATATCCTTCCGTCGGCGGATGCTTGCCCAAACTGACGACGCACGGGCAAAACACGGTGCAGTTGCAGTTGAGGATAAGCTCGCCCTTGATGGTCCATGGCGTTTGCCCGATGGACGATGGTTGTCCGGCGTTCGTCATCGTTCCTGGTCCTTTCTTCACATCACCAACACCCATGCCGCCGCCAGCAACAGGAGCCCGCCCAAGGGCCAGCTCAGAAGACGGCCGACATCCGGTAATTTCTCCAAGGTCATCAGCACCATGCCGAGTCCCATCCAAAAGAGGTTCATGGCGCCGCCGATAAAGGCCAGCAGCATCAACGCCCAGCAGCAGCCCAAGCACAAACCGCCAAGCCGCAACCCCATGACGGCCGCTCCCCACGGACCTTCCCGCCAATACTGCATGAAGAACGCCAGCGGCCGCCGGCAGCGGCTGAGACACGCCGCCTTGATGGCCGAGAACTGATAGCCCCCCGCCAACGCCAGCAATCCCGCCGTCAGCCAGCGGGAAACACTCTCACCCTGCGCCGTGAGAAGGCCGGCCGCCGCCAGCGTCACCTGCAGCTGCGCGGCGAGCAGGGCAAACGCCAGCCACACGCTCAAATAGCCGGCCAGGAGCGCCCAAAACCCCGAGCTCTGCGCCGCGCCGGCCCGCATCAAGTCGTCATAGGTCGCCAGAGCCGGCAGGAAGGTTGGCGTCATCATGCCGGCCGCCATCAACGCCCACATGACCGCCGCCGTCGGCAAGTCCATGGTATTGGCCCCGGCCGAGCAAAGCCCTGCCCACCAAGCCGCCGCGAAAACCGTTGCCGGTTCGGCAAGCGGCGGCGTCTGCATCAGGTAAATCGCCGCCCATGCCGCCAGCAGCAGCAGGTAGAAGACCAGCCAATGGACGCCCGGCATCAGGCGAGAACGCGCTGAGCCACCCATGTTTCCATCCCTCGAATTTCCGTTGCCTTGGAGCCGGAATCGGATAGGATTAATAAATGTCATACATTTAAATGTCTGACAAATAAAAAACGGGCCATAAGATGAAAACCGAGCTCAAAACCGCTGGGGAATATTCGGCGCAGATCGCCAACGCCATTCGGGAGGCGATCATCACCGGAAAACTGACGGTCGACGCGCGCCTGCCGTCGGAATCCGACCTTGCCGAGACGTTCGGCGTTTCCCGACCGACGGTGCGGGAAGCCTTGAAGCGGCTGGCGGCGCAGAACTTGATCCGCACCCAGCGCGGCGCCGCCGGCGGCGCGTTCGTCAATCGGGTAAGTTTCGAGGAAGTGCAAAACAGCCTGGTCACCTCCTCTACCCTGCTGTTGTCCATGAACGCCATCGATTTTGAAACCGCCTGCGAGGCGCGCTATGCGCTGGAGCGGGCCTGTCTGCCGCTGGCCGCCGAGCGCCGCCTGCCGACCCATCTGGCGGCGATGCGGGCCGAAATCGCCCGCCAGGGCACCGACGGCTTGGACGACCAGGCCTTTTGCGCCTCCGACGTCGCTTTTCATCGGGCGCTCGTTGAGGCAGCCGGCAATCCCATCCTGTCCCTGCACCTCGCCGGCGCCGTCGAGGCGATGCAGCCATTGATGAACATGGTCACCTTCCGCACCCGGTCCCGGGAGCGGATCATCGCCCTCCATCGGCGCATCGCCGACGCCATCGACGGTCGAGACGCCGGCGCGGCGGAAGCGGCGCTTCTCGAATTGGCGTCCTACACCGCCCAACTGGGCGGCAAGGCGCGCGAACAGCGCGCCGCGGCAAGAGGCTGACCGCGCCCGCGGCGAACACTCCTCACCCCCGATCGATGCGCGCCAGATAGCAGCCGGCCTTGGCCGCGTGGGCGTGGATATAGGCCGCGCGCGGATCGGCGAATAGCTGGTTAATGAGGCTCTCGATATCCGCGCCCGCCGTCACCTCGGCATCCACCATCATCCCCGCCGCATCGAAGGCGCGCAGCGACAACAGGCGGCAACGCAGCAGAGCCGGCACCTCGCCGGCCGCCAGGTTCGCTTCCTCCGCCTGGGGACGGACGTACACCGCATGGCTGGCGCGAAACGGCGTGGCGGCCGGCTGGTGTTCGAAGTTGATGAGCAGCACCTCCTCGCCCACCTCCGCATCCATGAGGCTGACCCGGCAGGGAAAACCGGGCTTGGCGGTAACCACGCAGCGGCGCGCGCCGTTGCGGGCTAAGTCCTCGTCACTCAGCGCCCACAACGGGGCAAAGCTCGCGCGCGGCAGGGCGGAAATACGGAAGGTCATGGCCGTCTCCTTTCCCGTCCTTCTTAAGGCGACGGGAGACGCCACGCTTCCCGCTTCTTGCGGTCAAATTGGAGCTTGCTCCGCTTTGGCGGCGCGGTAGGCGTTGATCTTCGGCAACAGCGCCTCGTAACGCTGCAGGCTGTCCGTGGGCCAGTATTGCTTGCGATCGTAATATTCCGTCATCACCGCCGCACCCGGCGGCAGCGCCACCCAGGGCTGTTTTGAAGCCGTGAAGATGTGAATGTCGGGCGGCAGTTGGTCGGGATCGTCCAAGCTGCCGACGCGGATGAAACTGATGAAGGGGCCGGCGCTTCGATAATGGCTCCACACCGCGATGCGGCAAAGCGGACAGCGAGCGATCAATTGCCCGGCGCCGCTTGCGGACGGGGTATTGATAAGCTCCGGTGCTTCTTTTAACAGCGTCACCCGATCCGCCTCGATCAGGGCGTTGAGCGCGAACGACGCCCCCGTCTCGCGCTGGCACCAACGGCAGTGGCAGCAATGGACGAACATGGGCGGCGATTCCAGACGGTAGCGCACCCGCCCGCAATCGCAGCCGCCTTCAAGGGGATGAAAGGATTTATCGGTCATGCCGCTAGTTTATGACTTCCTCAACTGCTTGAGAAGATCTAGCGCGCGAACCAGCAGAGTAGCGCTGATAATGGCTCTCTTCTCAGCCATAAAGTGGAAAATACCAGCCATATCCTTTGCCACCACATATCCGATAACTTAGCTATATGATTAGATTTATGGCCATTTTGCTGAGCATCATTCACTTCTTAAGGTTAAATTTTTTTAGTGTCTTGGGTTGTTAACCTTACAATACACACCCAGGCCATAGTTGGATAAGCCCTTTATACAGCGGGGATTTTCTTATTTTCCGGTTATTCCATCAGAGGTGACTTTATGAAATGAAAAACAAATTAATTTTTCTCGTTGCAATAGTGTTGGCGTTGTGATTCAATCTCGGCCCGGAAGAGATCAGGTATCCTGATCCGTATTCCTGGACACCATATTCGCAGAAGGGTGTGCCAATGGATAGTAAGTTGATTGTTCTGAAGCTTTTCGTGCAAGGACTAGGCATCGACGGCGAAATCGACAACTTCCAAGGCCGAAAAGACTTTCAGAAGGCTGTGCTCTTAGGTCAGAGCATATCAGGTATTGACTTGGGATATCGCTTTAACTGGTATCTTTACGGTCCTTACTCACCTGCACTTGCCCGCGACTATTATCAGATAGCTGAAGCAATCGAATTTGGTGACAGGGAATACGAGAAGCATTACCTAGTTGATGCTATTCGTGAAAAACTAGATGGCATTCGTAGTTTATTTAATGTACCCGAAGACCTTAACTTATCGCAATCTGATTGGCTCGAGTTGCTTGCCTCCTGGCACTACTTGATATCAATAAGCAAATATGATGATAAACAGGCGTCAGAAACTATAAAACGTACTAAGCCACATTTGGCCCCGTATATTGAAAATGCCAAAAAAACCTTAATATGATTTAATTATTAATGGTTTGTTAGATGCCGAAATTCCATGCCCAACGGATTACAGATGCCGTACATGGAACCTTTGGTATTAGTGCTGTTGAGGCTGATATCATTTCAACTCGCGTATTTCAGCGTCTTCACAATGTGAAACAGCTTGGTCTAGCCCACCTTGTTTATCCTGATCTTAATTATTCTCGCTTTGCGCATTCTCTAGGTGCTTGCCACGTCGTTAGCAGGATGATTCGTGCCATTAACTTAAACTGCCCGCATAAACAGCTACCCGAAAACGATCATCAGCTTTACCGGCTCGCAGCACTTTTACATGATCTTGGACACTACCCTTTTTCTCATGCAATGGAGCATGTTGTTGAGGAATACTATAAAAGAACGAGCTATTTAACAGCGGGTAGAGCTCAGAAAATTGAACAAATAGATGGAAATACACTGGGGGATACTACTGAGCGAGCATACTTCAGTCACGAAGCGTTAGGCCGGCATATCATTGATGAAGATGGTGAATTGCATGCTGTCCTCAAAAAGCACAGCATATCTCGTGAGGAACTGAAAGCGGCAGTAAGTCGTGAGCAACCTGGGAAACTAGTGAGCTTAGTAAGTTCTGATCTTGATTGCGATAGAATCGATTATCTAATGCGAACAGCTCGGCATAGTGGGCTACCGTACGGAAGTGTTGATATAGAGTACATTATAGGTCAAATGTGTGTTGACTCCAACAACCATGTTTGTTTAACCAAAAAAGCACTTCGAGCTGCAGACCATCTTATAGTTTCAAGGTATTTTGATTATACACAAGTTGTTTTTCATAAAACTGTTGTGGCCTTTGAAGAAGTCCTCAAAAAAATAATTTGTGAACTTCTAGAACGTGGTCAACTAGATTGCTCTTCAACAATGATACAAAAGAAAATAAATGACGGGGAATTTGCTAACTTTGATGATCAATTCATTATTGGAAAGTTTCGTAAGATATTATCTGATCTTAATGCTTCTAGCGATAGTTCGCTTAAAACGAAAATTGAAGCTGTATTGTACCGCCGTCCACCAAAGATCGTTGGCAGGCTCGAACGTATACGTGGTCGCGAATCACAATATCGTAGTGAACATCGCAATCTTGTTCGCCAGATAAAAGAAAAGATTAATGGGTGGGCTAACCGTTTGAACATTCCTGAAGATTTATGGTACGTCTGGGAGAAATATCTGCCAATGACTAAAATTGGTTCATTAGTTCCTATCAGTGATATTGAAAAAAGTGTTGAAGAAGAAACCGCCCAGGGAATACATATTCTTACGACAGATCCCAGCGATATAAATAGTAAAAGTCGGCTACTGGTCGATTATGAACATGCTCTTTCACAGAAACTTTCTCTATCAAATCTCTATATGATACGAGTGTATGTGCATCTATCAGAATCTGAGAATGATGCAAAACGAAAACAAAGGGAAATCAAACAAATGATTCGTGATGACCTTTCCGATTTTCCTTTTAGTGAATAATTATATTGATCAAATATAATACTATCAGTTAGGGGGCTTAACGCAAAAAACCGGCCCTTGCGGTAAGGGCCGGTTAGGAGGTGGGGAGGCGAACGTTGATCAGGCAACCACTTCCAGCTTCGATTCCAGGCGAATGGGCTTGGAGATGTTGAAATAGTTGGGCGAGGTTTTCATCACCGCCTGGTGAATTTCCTCGAATTCCGCCGCCGTGCCGTTGCCCTTGATGCGCACCCGGTACTTGATCGCGTCATAGCCCGGGCTGACGCTGTCATCGAGGCCGAGGAATCCGCGTAAGTCCAGCGCGCCTTCGGTTTCCACCTCCAGCAGATCGAGCGTGATGCCGCGCAGCGCGGCGTTGGCGACATAGCCCACCATCATGCAGGCGTTTAAGGCCGCCATCAGCATTTCCTGGGGATTGGGCGCGGTGTTGGCGCCGCAAAGCTCGAACGGCTCGTCGATCTTGATCTTGAACGCGCGGTCGATGCGCTGGCCGCCGATGGTGTAGCCGTCGACCGTGGTCTCGCTTTTTGTCTGGCCGTTCCAGGCCGAGCGCACGGCGAACGCCACCACGCCTTTTGACGGATCGGCGGCAACGTCGGTAATCACTGATTTTAAGGCATCGACGTCGATGCCGTTGACCTTGCTGCTTTTGACGATATCCAACATGACAGTCTCCTCTAGGTTCACGGTTGTGTAAAAAATTATGGCTTACGAAAACGCCGGGACAATGCCTTCCAGGCGGGCGCGCTGCGCCGGCGCAAGGCTTTCCACGGTTTGCAGGAAACGGCGGTGGCTCATGCCGGTGCCCAAGAACGTCCAGCGCATGGCCTGATGCTGATGATTGACGAAGGCTTCCAGCTCCTCGGCGTCAAGGCGGCGCTGGGCGGCGCGACAGAAGGCATCGACATCGAAGATCGTCTGCTGCTTCAAACCGCCGTCCAACAGCATGCCGATCTCCAGATAGCCGTCGATGGCTTTGGCGATGCCGTCGGCGTCGCGGTCTTTAGCAATGGTTTCCACCATTAGCGTGTCAAGCTTGGCGTGTTGCGCTTCTTCCATCCAATGGTGCTTTAGGAGACTCTTGAATTGCGGATCAAGGTCGCCGTTGTCCTTGATGCTGTCCACGTAATGACGCTGGGTCATCCATTCGATATGCAGAATCACCAACGCCACCGACAATGGATCGTGCGCCAGCACCGCCTTGGCGATCTCCTCGGGCGGGCCAATGACGTCGCAGGAGATGCCGAAGCCATTTTCAAATTCTTCGCGGAAGCGCTTGAAGAGATGAATGTGCTTGGCTTCCTCGCTGGCGAAATTCAAAAACGCGCGCACCCGATAGTCATCGCCCTGCAGATGCGGCCGGGCATGATCGAGCACGAAGGGCAGGATGAACTCCTCCACCAGGCCAAAAATATAGAGATAGTTATGGCCGCGGATCTGATTGAGGATCAGCTTCTCGCGCGGCGACAGATAATCCATGCCCTGCACGCGGGCGAACGCGTCGGGCATGAACGGCTTGGAAAAATCCAGGGTCTTGTCGGGGCCGATCAAGTCCTCGAGCCGCCAATTGACGCGCTCGGAGGCGGCCAGGGTTTCCGCATAGGTGAAATTGTGATGCATGTTCATGGTTTGGGTCTCCTCGATGTCCCGGTGGTGTCTTCGATGGCCCCACCATGCCGGCGCGCCGAGGGCCGTTCCGTGACAGGCGTCACAGAGGGCGGTAAATTGCGAATTTTTCGGGTAGACTGACCTGAAAAGAGGGAGATTCATGGCCGCCGGCGACATTCTGAACCGCTTACCGAAGCACTCGATCCTCGCCGCGCTCAATGCGGCGGAGGCCGCGGCCATCCTGGCCGCCTCACCGACCCGGCGCTTCGCCAAGGGCCAGGTGCTGATGGACATGGGCGATGAGGGCGACAGCCTGATGATCGTCCTTGACGGCCTGACCAAGGTCAGCGTCGTCACCCCGGCGGGCCGCGAGCTGACCCTGGATTATGTGGGCGTCGGCGGGCTGATCGGCGAGTTGAGCGTGCTCGACGGCGCGGCGCGCTCGGCCCGTATCACCGCGGTGGAGCCCACCGAGGCCGTCGTCATCTACCGCCGGGACGTCATTCCCTATCTGGAACGCAACGGCCGCGCCGCGCTCGCCGTGATTCGCGCCCTGTGCGAACGGCTGCGGCGCACCAACGAGCTCCTGGAAACCACCACCACCATGGGCCTGGAGCCCAAGCTCGCCCGCGGCATCCTGCGCCTGTTGCCGGCGGGCGAGGCCGAGCTGCGCCTATCCCAGGGCGAGATCGCCAACGCCGTGGCGCTGTCGCGGGAGAACGTCAACCGTCAGCTGCGGGAATGGCAGGATATGGGCTTCGTCGACCTGGCGCGCGGCCGCATCGCGGTGCGCGACCGCGCCGCCTTGCAGGAAATCGCCGATATCGCCGAGTAATGCCGAATACTCAGCGCCCGCTGGGCCGCTCGGAGACCAGGGTGAAGATTTCCCTCTCGCCGAAGCCCTTCAATTCCGCCGTCCCCCGCGAGGCGGCGACGAAATCCGACTCAATCAGCTCGCGGGTCTGGGCGTCCATGGTGATCTGCATCGATTCGCTCAAGGCCTCCAGCCGCGCCGCCAGATTCACCGCCGGCCCGAAGATGTCGTAGACATACTTCTGGATGCCGACGATGGAGCCGATCAGCGGCCCGGTGGCGACGCCGATGCGGCAATACCACTTGGTGGGATGGGCGGAATTGCGCCGCTCCAGATAGCGTTTGAAGCGCAGCGCCACCTTGGCGATGTTGATGGCGTGATCGGGCGTCGGCTCGGGCAGGCCGGAGACCGCCACATAGCTGTCGCCGATGGTCTTGATGCGCTCGCAGCCAAACAGCTCCACCACCCGGTCGAAAGCGGAGAAGATGTCGTTAAGCTCGGTGACCACCGCACCGGGGTCTTGCGAAATCGCCATCTCGGTAAAGCCGACGAAATCGGTCATCAGCACCGTGGTGTTGTCAAAGCGCTGCGGCGTGGTGGTGCCGAAATCCTTCAATTCCTCGTAGATCACCCGCGGCATGATGTTGAGGAGAAGTTTTTCCGCCCGCTCTTTCTCGCGCTGCAATTCGCGGGCGTTTTTTTCCGCCAGGCGAGAATAGGAGTCGAGCATGTACTCGGCCTCCTTCTGCTTGGAGATGTTGCTGCCCTCGATCACCAGCTTCGGCGCGCCGGCAACCTCCACGGTCTTCAAGCTGATGCTGATGGTCAGCGTGCGCGCGCCGCTTTTTATTTCCGCTTCATAAGCAAAAGAGCGGCCCTGGCCGAGCCGGCTTTCGGCGCGCTCCAACGGTAGTCCCGGCAATCGTTTTCTGGCGTCGCCGACATCGTCAGCGTCGGGCGGGAACCATTGGAAGAATTTGGCGTTCTCGAATTCAATGGTCCAGGTGGCAGGGTCGGCCACCGCCATCGCCACATCCAATGCCTTGGCCGCTTCTTCGATCACGTTGACGCTCGCCATGGCTTGCTACTTCTTGCTGACGATGAAAGTTTCGCGGGCCATGACCGCATCGTAGATGTGCTGCACCGCTTCATCGGGCAGGCCATGATCTTCCAGCGTGTCGCGCAAGATGCCGGCGAGCTTGATAAAATCCGCCTTGTTGATGTTCAGCCGCTCGTGGGCCTTGCGCAGCGAATCGTTGGATACTTCGCCTGGCCCGCCCATCATCGACGATACGAACTGGGTTTGATGATCAATCAGCCGCGCCATGTCGATATTGGCGAAATACTTCTGCAAGGTCACGTCGTCCAGCAGGCGGTCATAGAAATCGGCGACGATCTTGCGCACCGCCGAAAAGCCGCCGGCGCGTTCAAAAATAGTGGTTGCCATCATGCCCCTCTTTTT
This sequence comes from Pseudomonadota bacterium, assembly GCA_003577275.1. GTDB lineage: Bacteria > Pseudomonadota > Alphaproteobacteria > Sphingomonadales > Govanellaceae > PRO5. Next base: position 93,186 of record QEVO01000001.1, on the reverse strand, counting down.
TATGAAGGCCGTGTTCTCTCATGTGTGCTGCTTTAATCAGCAACTATAACATTATTTTCCGGCAGCCCAATCCCTAAAGCTCAGCCGTGGGCGGCCTGCGGCGGGGTCTTGGCCGAGGCCGTGAGCAGGATCAAGGAGCCGATCAGCGCCGAAATGAGCGAGCCGGACAGCACGCCGAGCCGCACCGCATTGGACTGGGCCACGCTTTCGAAGGCCAAGGAGCCGATGAACAGGCTCATGGTAAAGCCGATGCCGGTCAGCACCGCCATGCCAATGAGCATCCTCTGCGTGGTTTCCGCCGGCAGCCGTACTTTGAATAAGGCCAGGGCGACGGCGGCGCCAGCCAGCACGCCGATGGGCTTGCCAGCCACCAGGCCGAGGATGATGCCCAGAGGCACCGTGCCGACGAATTCACCCAGCGACAGACCGAGGATAGGCAATCCGGCATTGGCAAAGGCGAACACCGGCAGGATGCCGTAAGCAACCCAGGGGTGCAGCATGTGTTCCAGGTGCCGCAACGGGCTTTCGCCGCGCGCGTCGGCGGCGCGCAACGGGATGGCCAAGCCGACCACAACCCCGGCCAGCGTGGCGTGAACCCCCGACTTGAGCACGAACGCCCACAACAGCACGCCGACGATGAGGTAAGGGGCAAGCCTGGTCACGCCACGTTGATTGAGGAAGGCCAGGGCGACGATGGCCGCACCGGCCAGCGCCAACGAGGCAAGCGAAAGATCCGAGGTATAAAATATCGCGATGACGATGATGGCGCCGAGGTCATCGATCACCGCGATGGTGGTCAACAGGATTTTCAACGACAATGGCACGCGATTGCCGAGGAGCGCCATCACGCCGAGCGCAAAAGCGATATCGGTGGCCGCCGGGATCGCCCAGCCGCGCAGCGCCGCCGCGTCGCCGACATTGATGACGGCATAAATCAGCGCCGGGACCGCCATGCCGCCGATGGCCGCCATGATCGGCAGCAGAACCTGCTCGCCGGCCAACGGACCGGCCAAAATGGCGCGCTTTAATTCGAGCGCCACCAAGAGAAAGAAAATCGCCATCAGGCCATCATTGATCCACAACAACAGCGGCTTAGAGATGGCGGCTTCGCCAAGGGCAATGGTGAAGGGCAGCGTCAGAAGAGCGTCATAGAGCGACGCCAGCGGCGAGTTGGCGGCCATGATGGCCAACGCCGCCGCCGCCATGAGCACAATGCCGCCGGCTGATTCAAGCTCGAAAAATTTACGAATGGCGTCCACCATCGTTTCCCCTTTGGTCGCGCCGCCGACGCGAAATATCCCTAATATTGGACGCAGACGCGCACAGTACAACCGAAATCGACCTTCGGCATGACCGTCCGCATACGGAATCGGTTTAAAATCGCGCCCGGAGGCTTTAAGATCAAATCACTACGGCAGCTTGGAGAAGCAAATGATGAAAGAAATCGTCGTCGCCACCGACCTTTCGCCGCGCGCCGCGCGCGCTCTGGAGCGCGCCGCCCTACTGGCTAAGGAACAGGGCGCGCATTTGACGGTGGTCAGCGCCGTCGATGACGCCCTGCCGGCGGACATGGCGCGGGACATGGCGGAACGCGCCAAGGCCAAAATCGATCATCAGTTGCAGGTTCTGGCGCAAAAAAACGGCTTCAAAGCGACCTCGCGCATCGTATTCGGCCGGCATTTCGAAGCCATTCTCGACGCCGCCAACGACGCCCGCGCCGACCTTTTGGTATTGGGACGGCATCGCCAGGGGCAGGTGCGCGAGCTGTTTCGCGGCAGCACCGGCGAACGGGTGATCCGTTATGGCCGGTTGCCGGTGCTGCTGGTCCGCAATATCGCGCGCAAGCCCTATAAGCGGATTCTGATCGGCGCCGATTTTTCGCCCGCCTCCGAACGCGCCGCCGGCTTCGCCTGCCAGCACTTCAAGGACGCCGGGCTGGAAATCTGCCATGCCTTCGACATGGCGTTCGCCGGGCTGGTGGGCGGCGTGCGCAAAGGCAGCAAGCGAACGGCCAAGGACGAGGCCGCCATCGCCGCCATGGTCGAGGAGGAAAAACGGTATTTCCTCAAACGCCTGGGTAAGCCAGCACAGAGCCTTCGCTTCCACCATGTCATCGGTCAGGCCGAGGAGGTGTTGCGCCAACAGGTGCGGCGGCGCAAGCCCGACCTTCTGGTGCTCGGCACCCATGGCCGCGGCGCCCTGGCCCGCGCCGTCATCGGCAGCGTTGCCGAAAACTTCCTGCGCGACCCGCCATGCGACGTTCTGGTGGTGCGGCGTTAGACCTCTTGCGCTTCACAACAAGAGCACGTAACAGTTCATGCTAGTGTCCCGATTTTCAAAATTCGCATGATCTCTAATATCTGCATTGGAACGAACTTCGGAGCCACGACACTAGTGAGGAAAGCATAGGCGGCCGCAAGCGCCGCCGACGGGCGGGCGCGGCATTTGGCGAAAAGCAAGCTTCAAAAAGACCTTGAGCGGCTTTGGCTGATCGCCGACACGCTGGCGCTGGAAGCCCGCGCCACCTTGCGGCTGGCTCTGGCCGCGGCGGTCATCGCCGGCTCCCTGCTATTTTCGATCCTATTCTTGACCCCCGGCTCGGGGCAACTGACCATTCTCTTGGCCAGCATGGTCGGCGCCTACATGGCGATGAACATCGGCGCCAACGACGTCGCCAACAACATTGGGCCGGCGGTGGGGTCGCGGGCGCTGACCATGAGCGGGGCCTTGGTCATCGCCGCCATTTTCGAGGCCTCGGGGGCCATCATCGCCGGCAGCGACGTGGTGCAAACCATTTCCAAGGGCATCGTCTCGCCGGACAGCTTCGGCGCCCCGATGACCTTTGTCTGGGCGATGCTGTCGGCGTTGCTGGCCGGCGCAGTCTGGCTCAACCTGGCGACCTATTTCGGCGCCCCGGTATCGACCACCCATTCCATCGTCGGCGGCGTCGTCGGCGCCGGCGTCGCCGCGGCCGGGCTCGACGTGGTCGACTGGCCGAGCCTGGGAACCATTGTTTTAAGCTGGATCATATCGCCGGTCATGGGCGGCGCCGTTGCGGCGCTGTTCCTGCTCGTCATTAAAGCAACCATCATGTATCGGCCGGATCGCGTCGCCGCGGCCCGGCGGTGGCTGCCCATTCTGATCGCCATCATGGCCGCGGCCTTTGCCGCCTATCTGATGACCAAGGGACTGAAAAACATCTGGAAGGCCCCAGTAGAATTGATCGCCGCGGCAACCTTGGCGATCGGCGTGGCGGCGCTGGTATTAACTCGGCCCCTGATCCGCCGCGCCGCCGTGGTCACGGTCAATCGCCGCAAGGCGGTGTCCAAGCTGTTCGCCGCGCCGCTGATCGCCGCCGCCGCGCTCTTGTCCTTCGCCCATGGCGCCAATGACGTCGCCAACGCCGTCGGACCGTTGGCCGCCATCGTCAGCGTCATTGAGCATGGCGAGATGCAGGCTGCCGTCGGCGTCCCGATATGGATCATGGTCATCGGCGCGGTGGGAATTTCCGCCGGACTCATCATCTACGGGCCGCGGGTGGTGCGCACGGTAGGCCAGGAGATCACCCGGCTCGACGAGGCGCGGGCCTATTGCGTGGCGCTGTCGGCGGCGATCACGGTGCTGGCCGCCTCCTGGCTTGGCCTGCCGGTCAGCTCCACCCACATTGCGGTGGGCGGCGTCTTCGGCGTCGGATTCTTGCGCGAATTCATCGCCAACCGGCGACGCAACGACGGCGGCAAGCAGCCCTCCGCCAAGGCCCTGGCCAAGCGCCGGCTGGTGCGCCGCCGCCATGTCTTCAGCATCGCCGCCGCCTGGATCATCACCGTCCCCGCCACCGCCGGCCTCGCCGCGCTGATTTTCGTCATCATCGACCTGATCCGGTAATTGGTTTCAGGGTGGGCGCTTCGATAGTCGGCAACCGTCAATAATCCTTCTTCCAGCGCAATCCCAGCCGATTGCCGCCGGTTTGTCCGCCGACATCGCTTTCCACTTGCAGGTTTCTGGTGACATCGACGCGCAACGTGGCGTCGCTGGCGCCGGTTTCGGTGTCGGTGCGGACCTCCAGATAGACCCGGTCGGTGAGGTATTTGCCGCCGGTCACCTGCGCGCCGGCGCTGCGGTCCTCGCTTGCTCCCACCGCCAGCCGATCGAGACTTAAGGCCTTGCGGGCGACGGAAAACACATCCCAGCCGCCGCCCGACGACAGCGACGACACCGCGCCGGCGAGCTGCACCGCCTCCAAGGCCGTCAGCGACTGCACGCCGGCGCCAAAGAGAATGCGCGCCATCACCTCATCCTGGGGCAGCGGCGGGTCGGAGGTGAGCTCTACCGTCGGCCGCGACAATGTGCCGCTGAGCGTCAGGATCGCCTTGAAGTCGAAGGTTGCATATTCGGCCCGCAGGTTGATGGCCGGATCGATGGCGCGGCCGCCGGTGAAGCGCAAGCCGCCGTCGCTTAAGGTGAACGTCTTGCCGGCAAACTCGAAGGTGCCGCGCACCGCCTTTAACGCGCCGTCGATGGCGGGAGCGGCGGCGGCGCCGCGCACCCTAAGCGCGCCTTGCCATTCCGAGTCAAGACCGCGGCCGCGCAGCCACACCCGGCGGTCGGCGCTGAGCGCCAGGTCCAACCGGCGGAACGTGGGCAATGCCTTATCCCCGCCGTTGGCACCAAGCGCCATCGATGTCGGGCGGTTGATCTCGCGCACTTCCAGCACGACGATTTCCGGCGGCAGTTTCTTGACCAGCGAAATTTCCGCGCTGTCGATATCAAGCGCGCCCGTGAGCGCCGCATCGTCCGCCGTTCGCTCATACGCCAACTGCCCGCTGGCGGTGGCGGTGACGCTGCCGATGCGCAACAGCCGCAGCCGCTGCAACGATGCTGTCAGGCGGCCGACAACATCGCTGTAACCCTTTAGCGTCAACGTTCCCGCGGCGCTGGCCTTGCCGCCGTTGCCGTCTTGCGCCGTCAGTTCGGTGACGCGCAGCGTCTGGCCATCCAGCGTCGCCGCGGCGGCGACGTTCCGCAGCGTCGCGCCCCAGCGCAGATTTTCATAGCGGCCGTCGCGCACGCGCAGCGCGCCATTGAGCGAGGGCGTATGGAGCGTACCGGCAATGGCGATGTCGGCGGCAAGCGCGCCCTCGAACACGTCTTCGCTCAAATTGGTCAGCAGAACGAGCGGCGATAAGGGTCCGTTCCAGGACAGCGCGCCGGTGATCGGCGCATCGGTGACGAGCGCCAGCGTTGGCCGGCCGTCATCGCGCACCGCCACGGGCAGACGCAGCGACAAGCGCGCCGCGATGTCAGCGCTGCTGAGCGAGGCGGTGGTTTCCATGGGCAGGGTATCGCCGCCGCCGCGAAACTGGCTCGTGAGCGCCAGATCAAAACGCGGCGATAGGCCGTCGTCGACGGCTTCCCCGACCTGCCGCGCCTCGAGCGCCGCCGCGCCGGCGGCGTGATCGGGAGCAATGGTCAGATCGAGCGTGCCGCTGGCATGGCCGGCCAGCGGCGCGCGGCCGGCGAGCAGGCTGAGCAGGACCAGATCGGCGTCTTTCAGGTCGATATGGGCCGTGGCGCGGCGAGACGTTCGTTCCGCCGCCGCGACCATCCGCCCATCGCCCAAGGCAAGCTCGGTTGCGGCAAGACGCCAGCCGTCCTCGCTCCAGCTCAGCATCGTTTCCCGACGCAGCGCCAGGGCGCGGCCCGCCAGCGCGCCGCCAAGCTCGGTCACCGTCAACCGGGCCGTATCGGCGGCAACGTAATCGCCCCGCGCCTTGATATCGAGCGGCCCGTAATAGTCGCCCGCCAGCGCCAGCCGCCAGGGATTGGCGGCATCCGCCGCCGTCATGCTGAACGCGCCTTCCCGCAGGCGCAAGGTGGCGGAGCGGTAATCGCGCACCACCGCCTGGCCGTGCGCGGCGCGCAAGGTGCGGCCCTTGCCGCTTGTCAAATCGAGGAGCAGGCGGCCGTCGAGCAAGATTTCCTCAGCGCTGACCGTCTCACGGTCAGCCAGCACCAGAGTGAGGGCCTGGCCATCGATGACGCCGGAGACCGCCTGGAGCGTCTCGCCCGCAACCGCTGCCGGCTCGAAGGCAAGATCAAGCCGCAACGCGCCGCCGGCGTCCACCCCTGCGCCGCGCCGCAAAACCGCCAGATCGCCGGAAGCCCCGGTGAGCCGGCCGCGGATCAGCCCGCTGGCGCGCGCCACGCTGAGCCCGCCCAGCGCCGTGGCCGCCGGGCTGTCGACCATAATGTTGCTCAAGACGACTTTTTCTTGGTCCACCGCAAGGCCGCCCACCGCCCGTAGCGGCCCCAAGGGCGAGCTGGCGTTGAGCGTGACGCCGCCACGCGGCGCGCGCGCCACATCGTCGAGGGAGACGGCCAGCGTGACGCGCCGCAGGCCGCCATCGGCGGCGATCAGCCAGGGGGCCTCCAGGCGGAAGAGCGCCGTGGCGGGCGGCTGTTGCCGATAATCGAGGGTGGCGCGGCTGCCGTCGGCCAGCGCGACGCCAAGGAGCCGGCCCACCGCCCCGCCATCCACGGCCACCAGTTCGGCGCGGGCGGCGGCAGGCGCATAGGCGCCCTGGAAGGTCGCCGCCGGCGAGGTCAGGGACAGGTTGGCCGTGAGGCTGGGTCCCAAGGCCAGATCGCCGGCGACGCGGATGGGACCCAAGGCGTCGAGCCGGCCGCCGCCCTTGGCCGCCGTCAGATCGCCGGCGACGGTCAAGCGCGTTACTCCGCCATCGACGGCGACCGTCGCATCCAGGGCGGCGATGCCGCTCCGCCAGCCGTCGGCAAGGCGGTCGATATCGCCGCTCAAGCGGCCCGTGGCCGTCCCCCGCCGGGCCTTGAAATCATACCTGCCGCCGCCGGCCAGGGTCAGCCGGCCATCGGCCAGCGTCAGTTTATCGACCGTCAAGCGTTGGCCGATTTGCCAGTTCCCGCGCGCGCTCCAGCGGATTTTTTCCCGCCCTTGCCGCCGCCATGACGTCATGACGTCAATCAGCGCGCCATTGCCATCCGCATTTAACGTGCGGCTCGCGGGCCGCCAGCCCAGCCGCAGGCGGCCTTCGGCTTTACCGATCACGCCTTCGGCCCCGGCCAGCCCTTGGCCGCTGAGCGCCAGAGTGGCGGTGATGGCGTCGTGCCAGGCCAGCCGCCCCTTGGCGCGCAGCGCCGCCAGCGTCGTCGGGGCCGGCAGCAGCGGGTTTGCAAGCTTCAGGTCGACCTCGGCGGCGGACCAGCCGACGGCACCGCCGCTGTCGATGCGTAAGGACAGATGCGGGTTGGTCGCCGACGCCATCAGCGTCCGCGCCGCGCCGTCCTCATCAAGATCAAGGGCCAGGTTTATGGCGCTGGGCGGGGCGATCAGGCCGGAAGCCCAGGGCGGCAGATCGAGGGCGGCGGCCAAACCCGGCGCGGCCTGAAACCGGCCGACGAGCGCCAACCGCGCCCGATCATCCACCGTCACGTGGCCGTCAACTGCGGCCACGCCGGTAAGCCGCGCCGCCACCGCGCCGCGCCATGCCCGCCACGGGCCATCGCCCTTGATGGCAAGGGAAATATCGGCGAGCTGCCGCAGACCAGCGGCGCGAACGGCCTCGCTCAGCACGCCTTTTTCGTTTGAGACGACTTTTAACTCCAAGGATAGGGTTTCCGCCGCTCGTTTGCCGTCCGCCCACAGCGTCAGCCGGTCGCCGGCGGAGCCGGCCGCCGCCACATCGGCGTCAAGCCGGGCATCGTCAAGCCGCAGCCGGCCCTCGACCCGCAGCGGCGGCAGCGGACGTTGATCGAGCGCGGGCAGGGTCAGCGCCGCCACCGTCAGCTTATCCACCCTCAAGTCCAACGGCAGCGACGGCCAGGCGATATCCGGCGGCCACCCGCCGCCGGCGCCGCCCCCCGCCGGCCAGCGCCGAATGGTCAGCGTCTCGGCGGCAACGGCGCGGATATGAAGCTCGCCCGCAAAAAGCCGGCGCGGCAGCCACTCGATGGTCAGCGACGGCAGCTCCAGCCACGTCCCCGCCGCATCGGCCGCCGCAACGCCGCCGAGCCGCAGCGTGCCGAGGCCGCGAAACGACAGCTTATCGATACGCACCACCGCCTGGGGCGGGGCGCTCAAGGCGGCCTCCAGAAGCCCCGCCAGGAGCCGCGTTCCGGCAACCGTCAGCACAATCGCGACGGCGGCGGCTAAGGCCGCCGCGGCTCCGAGGATCATCCATCGGCGTCGCTGTCGTGACGTCATGACGTCAATCCCGCGTTCAAAAACTCTGCCCCAGGCTGATGTAGATTTCAAAATGATGATCGACGTCGCGCCGCGTCAAGGGAAACGCGATATCGAGGCGTACCGGCGCAAACGAGGTGTAGTAGCGCGCGCCGACGCCCGCGCCGACGAAGATCTTCTCCTTAAAATCAGGCATGCTTTGGGCGTCCACCTGTCCCGCCTCGATGAACGGCACGATGCCCAGCCGTTCGGTAATGCGCAGCCGCGCTTCCAATCCCGCCTCGATCAGAGAGCGGCCGCCGATGGGATCGCCATTGGCGTCCAGCGGGCCGGCGAATTGATAGCGGTAGCCGCGCACCGAATTGCCGCCGCCGGCGTAAAACCGTTTGGTGGCCGGCAGACGGTCGAGGTCGGCGCCAATGACCGTGCCCGCTTTCAGACGCGCCGCCATCACATAGTAGCGGCGATCATCAAACGCGAAATAGGCGCTGGCGGCCGCCTCGAAGATGGTAAACTGCAAGGCCCCGCTCTGATCGCCGATGAAGGGCCGCGCCGAGACGCTGAACCGGCTGCCGCGGGTGGGATCGAGCAAACTGTCGGTATCGTCGCGCCGCACGCCGCCGCGCCCGCCGAGCAGATAAAAGTGGCGGGTGCCGTCAAGATCGGTCACCCGGCTGTATTCCAGAGCGCCGCCAAAGAGCAGGGTCCAATGGTCGGCGAACGGCCGCTCCAGCACCGCGGATGTCTCCGCGCTGTAGCTGGTATAGGCGTCCGGCGCTTCGCGTTTCAGCGATGCGCCGATGAGCAGCCGTTGATCGCGCCGCCGGAAGGAGGGAACGTCGAGGCTGGCGGCCAGCGATTGCTCAATTTCAGCGGCGCCGCCCAGCAGCCGCAGCCGCTCGCCCTGACCGAAAAAGTTGCGGTGCTCCCAGAACGCATTGCCGCCGAAGCCGTCGCTGGTGCTGTAGCCGCCGCCGACGCCGTAGGTGCGATGCTTGGCTTCGCGGACCCGAACACGCAGCGGCGCTGATGAGCCGTCCTGTTGCGTCTCTACCTCGATCGCGGAAAAAAGGTTGGTCTTGGCGAGATCGAGCCGAAAGCGATCCACCAGCCGCGCATCATAAGCATCGCCGGCCTGCCAGGGCACGAGCCGCTTCAGGTAAGCCGGCTTGACGCTATCCAGACCTTCAAAGCGCACCTCGCCGAACGCCGCCTGGGGGCCGGGATCAATGTCGAGCGTCAGCGCCACCGTCGCCGTGGCGTGATCGACCACCACATCGCGACGAATGAGACGCGGCTGGGGGTAGCCGATTTCCGGCAGGCGTTGCAACACCGCCTGTTCAAAATTGACGATGGAAGCGCTGAGCAGGGGGCGCGGCAGCTTTGGTTGCGCCGCCGTAACGATGGCCGCAAGCTCGGCCGTCGCCGTGGCATCGGCCCATCGCACCGTCGAGGTCGTCCAGTTATAGCGCGCGCCTTCCTCGACCATCAGCACGACGGCGATCCGCTCGCCGCTGCGCAGGACGCGGTAGCTGACCCGTGAGGCGTAATAGCCGCGCGACTGCAAAATCCGCTCCAGGGATTTGACGTCGCGGCGCACCCGGTCGCGCAGTTCGGCGAGCGAGCGGGGCGGGGTTTTTTTCAAGTCCTCAAGAACCGAGACCTCGTCAAAGAGATCCTTGGCCTTGGGGTTGGCAAGCCCTTCCAAGCGGACATCATAGGCCAGGCCGCCTTGCGCCCAAGCCGCGCCGGGCGCCATCGCCATGACGATCCATATCAGCGCCGCCGATAACGCCGCCATTGCCCGCTTCCTTACCACCTCGCCACCTTGTACTCCATCAAGGGCGTCACCTGCGGCGGCAATGCGCCAGGGCTATTCGGCGGCTTGCAGCTTCTTCAGCTCCGCCGCCACATGGCCGGGCGATTTGGTATGCCGCGCCAGCAGGTAGTAAAACACCGGCACCACAAAAAGCGTGAACAGGGTGGCGACCGCGACGCCGGCAAAGATCACCACGCCCAGGGAATAGCGGCTTTCCGAGCCGGCCCCGGTGGACAGGATCAACGGCAAGGCCCCCATCACCGTCGAGAACGCCGTCATCAGGATGGGCCGCAGGCGAATGCGGCTGGCCTCGATGATGGCATCGGTGAACTCCCGGCCGGCGTCGCGCAACTGATTGATGAATTCGACGATCAGGATGCCGTTCTTGGCGGCGATGCCCACCAGCATGACGATGCCGATCTCGCTGTAGATATTGAGCGTGCCGTTGGTGACGAGAAGTCCAAGCAGCGCGCCGACGATGGCCAGCGGCACGGTCAGCATGATCACCATGGGATGGATGAAGCTTTCGAACTGCGCCGCCAGCACCAGGTAAACCACCAACAGCGCCAGACCGAAAATGAAGAACAGCGCGCTGGAGGAATCCTTGAACTCCCGCGATTCGCCGCGGTAATCGATGCGCGCCCGTTGCGGCAGCGATTCCTTGGCCGTTGTTTCCAAAAACGTCAGCGCCTCGCCCAGGGTATAGCCCGGGGCGACGTTCGCCGAAATGGTGACGGCGCGCTGACGATTGAAGCGATTGAGCGTCGCCGCGCTGCCGCGCTCCTCGAACTTGACCAGACTGGAGAGCGGCACCAGCACGCCGCTGGTCTCCGAACGAACATAAATGTTCGACAAGTCCGTTGGTGAGCGGCGATCTTCCTCGCGCCCCTGCAGCATGACGTCGTACTCTTCGCCGCGATCGATGTAGGTGGTCACCCGGCGGGCGTTGAACATGGTCTCCAGCGTCCGCCCGATGTTGCTGACCGTCACCCCGAGATCGGCGGCGCGATCCTGATCGATGATGACCAGAATTTGCGGTTTCGTTTCCTTCAGGTCGGTTTCCACGGCAATGAGCGCCGGGTTTTCGCGAATCCGCTCCAGCATGATGTCGCGCCAGCGCGCCAGTTCTTCATAACTATCGCCGCCGATGACGAACTGCACCGGCTTGCCGCGGCCGCCGCCGACGCCTTTCAAGCCGCCGAACACCACCGGCACCGCAAACACGCCCGGCACCGATTGCAGCTTGCCGAATATCTCCTTGATGATTTCATCCGACGACCGCTCGCGCTCGCCAAAGTCCTTCAGCGTGACGATGGCGATGCCGGTATTGACCTGTTCCTCGGAGCCAAAACCAGGAACGCGGGCAAGCACGCGGGTTGCCTCGCCGCGCTCATAAATTTCCATCAGAATGTTTTCGATGCGGCGCATGCTGCGCACCGTCGCCTCGAAGCTGGAGCCTTCCGGGCCGGATACCAGCACAAAAATCTTGCCGCGATCCTCGCTCGGCACAAATTCCTGCGGCGTGATGGCGAAGAGCGCCAAAATCGCCGCCACCGATGCCGCAAAGGCAATAATGATGACCTTCGGCCGCGCAAAGAGCTTGCCCAGCGTATTGCCGTAGGCGGTATTGAGGCGGGTAAACCACTGATCGACGCGGTGGCTAAGACCGGTCCGCAACAGCTTTGCATCGAGAAGCTTGGACGACATCATCGGTGACAGACTGAGCGCCGCGAACGCCGAGAAAGCAACCGCGCCGCCTAGCGTTACCGCCAGCTCCTTGAAGATGCGACCGACATTGCCGCCCAGAAACAGGATGGGCACGAACACCGCGATCAACACCAGCGTCGTCGCCACCACCGCCACCGTCACCTGCCGCGCGCCGTGGTAGGAGGCGATCAGCGGCGGCTCGCCTTCCTCGACCCGGCGATGGATGTTCTCCAGAACGACGATGCTGTCGTCGACCACCAACCCGATGGCCAGCACCAGCGCCAGCAAGGTTACCAGATTGACCGAATAGCCGAACATGGCAAGCACCATGAACGACGCCATCAGGCTTACCGGCACCGTCACCGCCGGTATCAGCACGGCGCGGACGCTGCCTAAAAACAGGTAAATAACGATGATCACCAGGATCAGGGCGATGATCAGCGTCTTGTAGACCTCGAAAATCGCCGCCTCGACGAAAACCGAATCGTCGGCGCCCACCACCATGGAGATATCGGAGGGCAGGGAGGGCTTGATCTCATCCATCTTGGCATGGGTGGCGCGGGCGACGTCCAAAAGGTTTGCTTTTGATTGCTTGATGATGCCCAGGCCGATCATGTAGCGGCCATTGCCGCGAAACTCGTTCCGGTCCTCTTCCGCGCCGAGCTCCACTTTCGCCACTTCGCCGAGCCGCACCAGGTAGCCGTCGGCGCCGCGGGTCAACACCAGGTTGGCGAAATCCTGCGGCGATTTATAGCTCCGCGCCACCCGCAGGCTGAGTTCCCGATTGGTGGATTCAAGGCGTCCCGCCGGCAGCTCGACGTTTTCCTCCCTCAGCGCGTTTTCGATATCGGCGACGGTAAGACCGCGCGCGGCAAGCTTCTTGCGGTCGATCCAGATGCGCATGGCATAGCGCCGCTCGCCGCCGATCCAGATCTGCGCCACGCCGTCGATCACCGTGAACTGATCGACGAGATAGCGTTCGGCATAGTCGGTAAGCGCCATGCCGTCGCGGGTCTCGCTCATGATATTGACCCAGAAGATCGGCGAGCCGTCGGATTCCGCCTTGGCCACGGTCGGCGGATCGGCTTCCTGCGGCAGTTCATCGAGGATGCGCGAGACGCGGTCGCGCACGTCATTGGCGGCGACATCGATGTCGCGGTTGACGGTGAATTCGATATTGACCGTCGAGCGGCCATCCTGGCTTGACGATTGGATGGCGCGCACCCCCTCGATGCCGGAAACTTCATCCTCGATGATCTTGGTGACCTTGGTCTCGACGATGTCCGACGACGCGCCGCGATAAACGGTAGTGATCGACACCACCGGAGTGTCGATATCGGGATATTCGCGCAGCGGCAAGAGGGTGAATGACAGCGCGCCGAAGGCGATCAACAGCAAGCTCATGACGGTGGCGAACACCGGCCGCTTGATGGAGATATCGGAAAGGATCATCCGGCGCGCTCCCTTACCTGGCGATCAAGACGCGACGTCCACCGCCGGGCGCGCCGCCTGCACCGCGACCGGCGCGCCGTCGAACAGCCGCACGATGCCTTCAATGGCCACAGTCTCCCCGGCCTTCAACCCTTTGGTGATTTCCACGTAGCCCGGCTGGCGGCGGCCGATGACGACGTCGCGTTGATGCGCCACGCCGTCTTTGATGACATAGACGAATTGCCGGTCCTGCACCGGAATGACCGCCTCCTCCGGCACCGCCAGACGGTCGGCGCGCTCGCGGATGACCATCACCGTCAGCAGCATGCCGGCGCGCAACAGATGCTCGGGATTGTCGATCTCCGCCCGCACGTTCACCGTGCGGGTGGCGGGATCGACTCGCGAATCGATGCCGGTGACGCGGCCGACAAACTCGCGGTTCTCATAGGCCGCGCTTCTGGCGATGACCTCAAGGCCCGGACGCAAGGCGCCGAGATAGATTTCCGGCAAGGCGAATTCCAGCTTAATGATGTCGATATCATCAATGGCGATGATCGGCGTGTTGGGCTGCACCAGCGTGCCCGGGCTGACCTGGCGGAAGCCGAGAACGCCGGCGAACGGCGCCCGGATCAGCCGGTCTTTGAGACGGGCGGCGATGGCTTCGACCTTGGCGCGGGCGGCGTTGCGCGCTGCGGTCTGCTCGTCCAGGCGGGCGCGAGAATAGGAGCCGCGGGACACCAGATCGCTGATCCGGGCGTATTGCTGCTCGGCCTCGGTCAGATTGGCCTTGGCCTCGGCCAGCAGCGCCGATTCCTCGTCGTTGGTCAACTCCACCAGAATGTCGCCTTTCTCCACCACCGCGCCATCGGCGACATTGATGCGCCGCACCGTGTCGGTGACCTTGGCGGTTAGCATCACCGATTCGTTGGCCCGAGCGGTGCCGATGGCCTCGATGCTGTCGATGAACAGCACCGGCCCGGCCGGGGCCACCACCACCTGGGCCGGCATCATCGGCCGCTGATCGCCGCCGTTGGCCAGGATCAAGCGCCAGAGTACGAAACCGGCCACCACCGCCAATACGACGGCGGCAATGGCGGCGATGGGATGACGACGCAGATTTGCAAGCACGAACGACTTCTCCGGAGTGGACGTCAGGGCTCAGGGTGAGGGCCCCTTTTTTCAATATACGGCGGAACTTAGCGTTGCCCCCACGTCTGTCAAACCCCCCTATCAACGGTCACGGCATTTTGATGGATAAGCGGGGTAAATCGCTGTCTTCGCCAACCTTAATCCCGCCTTAAGGTGTCCAAGATACCTTTTTTTCGCGCTTATAGGGTAAGATGCCCACAGGCGGAAGAGAAGAAAAGATGGTTGACGCCATGGACCCAGCGGCGGATTCTCCCGGCCCTGTCTCAAGCCAGGCGCGCGAGCGCCGGCTGATCATGGCCTTCTATGATCAATGGTCGGCGCTGGCCGCCGGCCGCCCTTACCCGGCGCTCACCGATTTTACCGCCGCGATGTTGGCGCCCTATAAGCCGTTTGCCGTGTTGATCGACCTGCGCCGCAGCCGCGATCAGCCGATCCTGCGAGCCATCGGCGGCCGGATCGCTGCCCGTCTGGGCGAAAATCTGATCGGCCAGGCGTTGGAGCGAACGCCGCGCCAGTCGCTGTTGAGCCGAGTCACCGACCATTATCTGGAGGTGCTGGCCAATCGCGCGCCGGTGGCGTTCGAGGCCACCTTTCATGAAGCGGAGGGTGAGGATCTTCCCTACCGCGCCATCCTGGCGCCCTTAAGCGACGACGGCGAGGACATCGATTTCATCATTGGCGTCATCAACTGGAAAGATGAGGCGGCGCCCACCGACCTGGCCGCCGACCTAGCCGTCGATCTGAAGGCCCTGCGCGCCGCCGCCAAGGCCGCCGGGCGCTCGCGCCAGGCGCTTTATATCCTGCTCGGCGACGTGCTGGCCTTCTGGGAGGATGCCGGCCGCGCCCCGGCGGCCTATGCCGCCCTGCTGCGGGAAGCGGGCTTGAAGGCGCAACAGCGCGCCCCCTTCACGGCGCTATTAAAACTCGTCTTCGGCGCCCATTATGACAAGACGCGGCTGACCGAATACGCCGCCGCGCTCGCCCACGCTCAGCGCCAGGCCTGGTCGCCCCAGAGCTTCCGCAACCGGTTGATCGCCGAGGGCGGCATGAAGGCCATGGTGCGCTCCGAACGGCGACAGCGCACCCCCGCGCCGCCGGGTCCTTCGACACCGGTAGCCGATCTGGTGCGGCAGCTGCCGGTGCTGGCCACCGTGGACCGCTGGCATGGGGATGCGCTGGCGGATAAGGAGGGCGGCGCGCCGCTCCTCCTCCTCGCCCGGCGCGGTCATGGCGGCCGCCTGGAGGTGGTCGCCGCCATGCCCGCCGATCACGGCGAGGGGGAACGGCTGAGCCGCCAGCTGGCGCGGCAAAAATTGTCATCTGAAGAATAAAACGGCGTTTGAATTATTTGAATTAATCGCGGGAAAAGGTCTATAGTGCGCCCGATTCAACAACCCCAATGCGCCGCCAGGCGGCCGCCAGCGTCATTCCCCGCCCCGCAACTCATGATCCGCCAAGGGAGCCCTTATCCGTGAAAGCCTGGACTTTGCGCGACTCGCATGTGTCAGCCGTCGTTGAGCACGCGCGTCAGCGGTTGCCCGCCAGTGAGCGGGCGGCCATGGAAAGCTTCATTCGCCGCTTCTACCGTTCCGGCGCGCCCGAGGACACTCTGGCTCGCTCCACCGAAGCGCTCTACGGCATCGCCCTGTCGGCGTGGCGCTTCCTGGCGCGCCGCGCCGTGGGCCAGCCGAAAATCCGCGTCTTCAACCCCACCGTCGAGGCTGACGGCTGGCATTCCACCCATACCGTGATCCAGCTCGCCAACGACGACATGCCGTTTCTGGTGGACTCGGTGAGCGGCAACTTGGCCGCCGCCGGCATTGAAGTGCATTTCATCGCTCACCCGGTATTCCAGGTCGCGCGCGATGACGCCGGCAACCGCCAGGCCATCGCCGAGGATCCGGGCGATCAGCCGGGCTATCGCCGGGAATCGTTCATTCACCTCGAAATCGACCGTAAATCCTCGCCCAAGCTGTTATCCGAGATCGAGGCCCGGCTGGCGGCGATCCTGGCCGACGTGCGCGCCGCGGTCGGCGACTGGCGGGACATGCTGGCGGCGGTGACCAGCGCCGCTGACGGCCTGGCGCTGGCGCCGAAGACCGTTGACGCCGCGCTGATTGCCGAAAGCCGCGCCTTTTTGGACTGGATCAAGGACAACAACTTCACCCTCATCGGCTATCGCCACTACGATCACGCGGCAACGACGCCGCAGGTGGTGCGCGGCTTAGGCATTTTGCGCGACGACAGCCGGCAAGTATTTCGCAACGGCAACGTCTTCATCGCCGTCTCCGATGAAGTGCGTGATTTTCTCGCCGGCCCCGATCCGCTCATCGTCGTCAAGGCCAACGTCAAATCGACCGTGCACCGCCCGGTGCATCTCGACTACATCGGCGTCAAAGGCTATGACGATAAGGGCCGAGTCATCGGCGAGCACCGCTTCGTCGGTCTTTTCACCTCCACCGCATACAACCGGCGCACGCAATCCATTCCCTACCTGCGGCACAAGGTGACGCGGGCGATTGAACGGGCTGGCTTTGACCCCTTAAGCCATGACGGCAAGGGGTTGTTGCACATACTGGAAACCTTCCCCCGCGACGAGCTGTTTCAAGTCGATGTGCAGCCGCTGTTTGAGGCCGCCATGGGTATCTTGTATCTTCACGAGCGGCCGCATTCCCGCGCCTTCCTGCGCCAGGACAAATACGGACGCTATGTTTCGGCGTTGGTCTACGTGCCGCGCGAACTTTACGAAAGCAACCTGCGCAACCGCATCGAAAAGATCTTGTGCGAGGCCTATAAGGGGGAAATCTCCGCTCGCCACGCCCAGTTATCCGATGACGTCATCGCCCGCTGGCATTTCATCGTCCGCACCCGACCCGGCGATACGCCGCGAGTCGACCCTGAGGAAATCAATCGCCGCATCGCCCATGTGGCGCGCGGCTGGCGCGATCATTTGAAGGAAGCGCTCATCGAGCGCGCCGGCGAGGAGCGCGGCACCGCCCTCTTTGAGCGTTACGCCAATATTTTTCCCGCCGGCTACCGCGACGCCTTTCCCGCCGATTTCGCCGTCATCGACATCGAAAAAATGGAGGCCATGCGCGGGCCCGAGGACGTTTTCTACAACGTCTACCGCATGGCGGAAGACCGCGACGACGCGCTGCGGCTGAAGATTTATCACCCCAGCCGGGTCATTCCGTTGAGCGAATGCATGCCGCTTTTGGAAAATCTTGGCTTAAAGGCGATTGAGGAATTCGCCTACGACATCCGCCACGCCGGCGACGGCGCCGCCGCCGGTTGCATTCACAGCTTCTACCTGGTGGAGCCGCAAGGGCGGGAAATTTCCTTGACTGCCGTCAAGGGGCCGCTGGAGGAGACGCTGGCTGCCGTAGAGGCCGGCGCAGCGGAAAACGACGGCTTTAATGCGCTGGTGTTGAAAGCGGGGTTAAGCTGGCGTCAGGTGGTGGTGGTGCGCGCGTATGCGCGCTACCTGCGGCAACTGGGCACGCCCTATAGCGAGGACTACATCCGCGCCACGCTCGCCGAGCATCCCGCCATCGCCCGCGCCCTGGTGGCGCTGTTTGAGGCGCGCTTTGATCCGGCGCTCAACGAAGCGGCGCGGCGCCAGGCCGTTGACAGGGCGACGGCGGACATTCAACAACAGCTCGACGGCGTCGCCAGCCTCGACCAGGACCGCATCATCCGCAGCTTCCGCAATCTGGTGCTCGCCACCTTGCGCACCAACTATTATCAAAGCCAAAACGGCGACGAGGCGAAGTCGGCGCTGGCGCTGAAAATCAACAGCCGCGCCTTGAATGAAGCGCCGCTGCCCCGCCCCTTCGCCGAAATCTTCGTCTATTCGCCGCGCGTCGAAGGCGTGCATCTGCGCTTAGGGCCGGTGGCCCGCGGCGGTTTGCGCTGGTCCGACCGGCCGGAGGATTTCCGCACCGAAGTTTTGGGGTTGGTCAAAGCGCAGCAGGTGAAAAACGCCATCATCGTGCCGGTGGGCGCCAAAGGCGGCTTTTATCCCAAGTATTTGCCCAAGGACGGTGAGCGCGACGCGGTGATGGCCGAGGGCGTCGCCTGCTATCGCGCCTTCATTTCGGCGCTTCTCGATGTCACCGACAATCTGGTCGACGACAAGATCGCGCCGCCCTTGCAGACGGTGCGCCACGATGGCGACGATCCTTATTTCGTGGTCGCCGCCGACAAGGGCACGGCGACGTTTTCCGATTACGCCAACGAGATCGCCCAGTCGCGCCGCTTCTGGCTCGATGACGCCTTCGCCTCGGGCGGTTCGCACGGCTATGATCACAAGAAAATGGCCATCACCGCGCGCGGCGCGTGGGTGTCGGTGGAGCGGCACTTCCGCGAACTTGGCGTCAACATCCGCAAAGAGGAGATTTCCGTCGTCGGCATCGGCGACATGTCGGGCGACGTGTTCGGCAACGGCATGCTGCTCTCCGACCGCATCCGCCTCATCGCCGCCTTCGATCACCGCCACATCTTTCTCGATCCGACGCCCGATCCGAAAAAAAGCTTCGCCGAGCGGCAGCGTCTGTTCGCCTTGCCGCGCTCGTCCTGGGCCGATTACGACGCCAAGCTCATCTCCAAGGGCGGCGCGGTGATCGACCGCAAGGCCAAGTCGGTGCGGTTGAGCGCCGAAGCCCGCGCGGCGCTTATCATCGACGCCGAGGAAGCGACGCCGAGCGACATCATCCAGGCGATCTTGCGCGCGCCGGTGGATTTGCTGTGGATCGGCGGCATCGGCACCTACGTCAAGGCCTCGAGCGAAGCTCACCGCGACGTCGGCGATCGCAGCAACGACGGCTTGCGGGTCAATGCTGACGAGTTGCGCTGTCGCGTCGTCGGCGAAGGCGGCAATTTGGGCGTCACCCAGCGCGGCCGCATCGAATTCGCCCGCAAGGGCGGGGCGATTAATACCGATTCGGTGGACAACTCCGGCGGCGTCAATTGCTCCGACCATGAAGTCAACATCAAGATTCTGCTCAACAGCGCGCTGCGCGCCGGCAAACTGAGCCGCGCCGCCCGCGACAAGCTGTTGGCGGAGATGACCGACGAGGTGGCGTCCCTGGTGCTCGACGACAACTACCTGCAAACGTTGTCGGTGACGCTGGCGCAAGCCATGAGCGGCAAGTCGCTCGATCCCTACCGGCGGCTGATCACGCGGCTGGAAAAAACCGCCGAGCTTAATCGCGCGTTGGAAATGTTGCCGAGCGACGGCGAGCTCGCCGAGCGGCAGATGCGCCATGAGGGGCTCACCCGGCCGGAACTGGCGATCGTCATTTCCTACGCCAAAATGGCGCTTACCGACGCGCTGTTGAAAAACCCGGTGCTGGATGAGCCCTATCTGGAGGCCGATCTGGCCGGCTACTTCCCGGCGCGGCTCGCTGGCAAATACCGCGCCGCCATGCGCGGCCATCGTCTGCGCCGCGAAATCATCGCCACCGAGCTGGCCAATCAGCTGGTCAATCGTTTGGGGCCGGAATTCGCCTTCGGCATCGCCGAGGAATTGGACGTTCCGCTCTCTGATGTGGTCAAGGCCTATGTGGTGATCCGCGATCTCTTTGCGCTGACGCCGCTGTGGCGGGAAATCGACGCGCTTGATAACAAAGTGCCGGCGGCGATCCAGACCATCCTTTATCTGGAAGTGACGGATTTCACCCGCCGTCTGGTGTTGTGGTCGCTGCGGCGCGGTCATGGCGCGGCCGCCATCGCCGATGCCGTGGAACGATTGAGCGACGGCATCAAGGCCTTGCTCGCCAGCCCCAGCACCGTGCTTGGGCTGGCCGGCGCCAAGGCGCTGGAGCAAAAGGCAGCCATGTATGGCGAGCACAAGGTGCCGGCTGATTTGGCCGCGCACGTTGCCGGCCTGGAGGCGCATTGGACGTCGGGCGATGTGGTGGAAGTGGCGGCTGCCTTGAAGCGGCCGGCGGACAGCGTCATCGGCCCTTACTTCGAGCTCGGGGTCAAGGTCGGCTACGATTGGCTGCGCTCCAGCGCCGAACTGCTCCTGGTTGAGGATCACTGGGACCGCTTGGCGCTGGCCTCCATCGTTGATGATCTATTGGATCAGCAGCGTGATCTGGCGCAACGTCTGCTGGCCGACAGCAAGGCCGGCCGGGAAAGCGAGGCCGTGGCGGCCTGGGCACAACAGCAACACGCGACGCTGCAGCGCGTCGAGCATTTTCTCAATGAGCTGAAAGCAGCGCCGCTCACCGTGGCCAAGCTCGGTTACGCCGCGCATTTTCTGCGTACCACATTGCTGCGCTGACGGATTGAAAGATCAGTGCCGGAAGTGGCGCATGCCGGTGAACGCCATGGCCAGATTGTGGGCGTCGGCGGCGGCGATCACTTCCTCGTCACGCATCGAGCCGCCGGGCTGAATGACTGCCGTCGCCCCCGCTTCGACCGCCGCCAGCAGGCCGTCGGCGAAGGGAAAGAAGGCGTCGGAGGCCACCACCGAGCCTTGGGTCAGCGGCGCGCCGCCGGCGATCTTGGCGGCGTCTTCCGCCTTGCGGGCGGCGATGCGCGCCGAATCGACGCGGCTCATCTGCCCGGCGCCGATGCCCACCGTCGCATTGTCCTTGACATAAACGATGGCGTTCGATTTGACGTGCTTGGCGACGCGGAAAGCAAACAGCATGTCGGCCAGTTCGCGCGCCGTGGGCTGACGCCTGGTGACCACTTTCAAATCGCTTGCCGTGATAACGCCATTGTCACGATCCTGCGCCAGAAAGCCGCCGGCCACCGATCGCACGGTGAGCCCCGGCGCGCGCGGATCGCGTAAACCCCCGGTCAGCAACAGCCGCAAGTTCTTCTTCGCGGCAAAGACGGCGATCGCCTCGTCATCGGCGTCGGGGGCCACCACCACTTCGGTGAAAATTTCCGTTACCGCCCGCGCCGTTTCGCCGTCCAAGGGCCGATTGGCGGCGACGATGCCGCCAAAGGCGCTGACCGGATCGCAAGCGTGCGCCTTGCGGTAAGCCTCCGCCAATGTCGCCCCCGTCGCCACGCCGCACGGGTTGGCATGCTTGATGATGGCGATCGCCGGCGTTGCGGGATCGAATTCGCAGATGAGCTCGAAGGCGGCATCGGTGTCGTTGATGTTGTTATAAGACAATTCCTTGCCCTGCACCTGGCGCGCGCCTACCACCGCCGGGCCGCTCGCCCCAACCGTGCGATAGACCGCCGCCTGCTGATGCGGGTTTTCGCCATAGCGCAACTCCTGCGCCTTGACGCCAGACAAGCTCAACCGCTCGGGAAATTTTTCGTCCAACACGTCGCGCGCAAACCAGCCGGAAATCGCCGCGTCATAGGCAGCGGTACGGGCATAAGCCTTGGCGGCGAGACGGCGACGCAAGTTCAAGGTCGTCGCGCCGCCGTTGGCGATCATCTCGGCTTGCACGGCGGCGTAATCCGCCGTCTCCACCACCACCGTCACATCATGATGGTTTTTCGCCGCCGAGCGCACCATGGCCGGGCCGCCGATATCGATGTTCTCGATGATGGCGTCGAAATCGGCGCCGCGCGCCACCGTCGCCTCGAAGGGATAAAGATTGACCACCAACAGATCGATATCGCCGATACCGTGCGCGGACATGGCGGCGCGGTGTTCGGCATTGGCGCGCTGACCCAAAAGACCGCCGTGAATTTTCGGGTGCAAGGTTTTCACCCGACCGTCGAGCATTTCGGGAAAGCCGGTGTAGTCGGCGACCTCGATCACCGTGAGGCCGGCGTCGCGCAGCGCCTTGGCGGTGCCGCCGGTGGAGAGAATTTCAACGCCCCGCGCGGCAAGAAAGCGGCTGAACTCGATCAATCCCGTTTTGTCGGAAACGGATAAAAGAGCGCGGGCGATAGGGCGTAAACCGACGTCAGCAGTCATCGCGGTACTCTCGTGGAAAATTCAGGTGGCGGCGGCGCGAAGCGCCTTGATATTAGCGGCATACATGCCGGGACCGCCGGCGAACGTCGCCGTGCCGGCGACCAGCACATTGGCGCCGGCGGCGACCACTTGGCCGATAGTGTCGCGGGTGACGCCGCCGTCCACCTCCAGCAGGATGTCGCGGCCGCTGGCGTCGATGCGGCGGCGCAGACGGGCGATCTTGTCGAGCTGCGAGGCGATGAACGATTGCCCGCCGAAACCGGGATTGACGGTCATCACCAGAATGAGATCGACGTCATCGATCACATAGTCGACGGCTTCCGCCGGCGTCGACGGGTTCAAGGACACGCCGGCTTTCTTGCCCAGCGACTTGATCAGTTGCAGGCTGCGGTGCAGATGCGGGCCGGCCTCGGCGTGCACCGTAATGATATCCGATCCGGCGTCGGCGAAGGCGGCGATATAAGGGTCCACGGGCGCTATCATCAAGTGCACGTCGAAGGGCAGGGAGGAATGGGCTTTCAAGGCCTTGACCACCGCCGGGCCGATGGTGATGTTGGGCACGAAATGGCCATCCATCACGTCGACGTGGATAAGATCGGCCCCGGCCGCGCTCACCGCGCGCACCTCCTCGCCGAGCTTGGCGAAGTCCGCCGACAGGATCGACGGAGCGATAAGAACGGGTCGCGCCGGTGTTTTTGCCATCATGGCGCTTTCCTAGCAGGTCAAGAGGTCCGCCGCAATCGCGCGATGTAGAAGCCATCCACGCCGCCGGCCATGAAGGGCAGGGTCTGTACGTCACCGGCGGGCAATAACGCGTCGCTCAATCCCATCAGCTCATCGCGAGCAAGGGGGTCGCGGGTGAACGTCCGATGACGGGCGAGAAAGGCCGCGATCTGCGCCGGCCCTTCCTCGGCTTGCAGCGAGCAGACGGCATAAATGAGCCGCCCGCCGGGCCGAATGAGCCGCGCCGCCGCATCGAGAAGTTCGGCTTGCAGGACGGCGAGCGCCGCCACGTCGTCGGGCTTGCGCAGCCAGGCGATCTCGGGATGGCGGCGGATGGTGCCGGTGGCGGTGCAGGGCGCGTCCAGGAGCACGGCGTCGAAAGGTTCCTCGGCCGCAAAGGCGCGCCCGTCGACGGCGATCACGGTGGCCGGCAGCTTGGTGCGCGCCAGATTGTCCCGCAGCCGCTCCAGCCGGGTGGTTGACTGGTCCACCGCGGTAACCTGGACCCCGGCGGCGGCCAACTGCAAGGTCTTGCCGCCCGGCGCGGCGCACAGATCCAGCACCCGTTCCCCCGGTTGAACCTGCAACAGCATCGCCGGCAGCGCGGCGGCGGCGTCCTGCACCCACCAGGAGCCTTCGGCAAATCCGGACAGTTGTTCGATGCGGCCGTGTGCGGTTAGGCGCAGCCCGCCGGTGGGCGAGGAAATGGCGTCAAGGCCGCTGACCGCAACGCCGGGTTTGACGCTCAAATCAAGCATCGGCTCGACAAAGCCGGCGGCAATGATGCGGCGGGTGGTGGCCTCGCCGAAGCGTTGCGCCCAACCGTTCCACAGCCAGGCCGGAACCGCCGTCCGTTCCGCATCGATGGCGTCCAGAAGCGCCACGCCATCCCGCGCCAGCCGGCGCAACACCGCATTGACCAATCCCTTGGCGGCGCGCACCTGGGGCAAGCGGTCGCGCGCCGAAAGCTCCACCATGGTCGCCACCGCCGCATGGGCCGGCGTGCCCAGATAGAGGAGCTGCGCCGCGCCGACGCGCAACAGGGCGCGCAGGCGGTCATCCAATGGTTTTTCCGGGGCGCACAACGCCTGCGCCAGCACCGCGTCGATTTGCCCTAAGCGGCGCAGCGTGACGGTCAGCAACAGGCGGGCAAACGCCCGGTCGGCGGGATCAAGCGTCACCGCGCGATCGGCCAGAGCGGCGAAGGCGGCTTCGTGATGAACGCCCTCTTTAAGCACGCGCGTCAATGCGCCCACGGCCAGACGGCGGGCGGCCAGGGGATCGGCGGCGGATTTTTCTCGGCGTCGGGCGGTCATGGCCGCCCTTAGAGCATATTTCGCCGCTTGGCGCTACGGTCGGCGCTTATCCCCACGGCCCGCGGCGGGGCGTGACGCGCAGGGGCGCGGCTGCGCCGCCGCCGGCCATGGCCATCAGCCGGGCGATGCGGTTTTCCACGTTGGGGTGGGTGGAGAACAGATTGTCCACCGCATGGGCGTGCAGCGGGTTGACGATGAACAGGTGGGCGGTGGCCGGGTTGGCCTCGGCCTCTGGGTTGTCGATGCGCGCCGCGCCGTGCTGCAATTTGCCCAGCGCCGAGGCCAGCGCCGCCGGCATGCCGCTGATCTCGGCGCCGCCGCGGTCGGCTTCGTATTCCCGGGTGCGGCTGATCGCCATTTGAATGAGCGCCGCCGCCAGGGGCGCCAGGATCATGACCAAAATCGCCCCCACCGCGCCCAAGGGATTGTTGCGGTTGTTGCCGCCGCCCATGAAGAAAGCAAAGTTCGCCAGCATGCCGATGGCGCCGCCGATGGTGGCGGCGATGGTCATGGTCAGGGTATCGCGGTTTTTCACGTGCGCCAGCTCGTGGGCCATGACGCCCGCCAGCTCGCGATCATCGAGAAGCCGCAGGATGCCGGTGGTGGCGGCCACCGCCGCATGTTCCGGGTTGCGCCCGGTGGCGAAGGCGTTGGGCTGATCGTTTTCGATGATATAGACCTTGGGCATGGGCAATTGGGCGCGCTGCGCCAGCTCGCGCACGATGCCGTGGAGGCGGGGCGCGGTGGCCGCATCCACTGGCCGCGCCCGATAGAGCCGCAGCACCACCTTGTCGGAGTTCCAATAGGCGAAGAAATTCATGGCCAGGGCGACGATGAACGCCACCACCATGCCGCTCTGACCGCCCACCAGATAGCCGATGACCAGAAAAAAGCCGGTCAGGGCCGCCAACAGGATCGCCGTCCGCATGATAGCCATGATCAAGTAACTCCTCTGCCCCGCCCGCCGGACATTGGCAGCGGGCGACAATCATCTTATGTAGAGGGAAAGCGGGCGGCGACAAGATGGAATGGACCATGAACCAGGCAAAGAAAGACGAGCCGGCGTCGGCGGAGAAGGAAAAGGCCGCGCCGGCATCAGAGAAAGCCAAGGAAATCGGCGGGCCCAAGGGGCCGGAGCCGACCCGCTATGGCGATTGGGAGGTCAAGGGCATCGTCTCGGATTTTTAGAGTGACGCCATGACCCTGGCTCAAACCCTGGTCGATCAGGAAGCCGCGATCCGCATGGCGGCCTTCCTGACGTTTCTCGCGGTTTGCGCTGGGCTCGAAGCATGGCGGCCGGCGCGGCCTTGGCGCGAACCCCGCTCCCGGCGCTGGCCGCGCAATCTCCTCCTCCTACTCCTCGATACGGCGATCCTGCGGCTACTCTATCCCGTGCTGGCGGTGGGCATGGCGCTGTGGGCGCAAGAGCGGGGCTTCGGTCTCTTTCATCTCCTCGACGTGCCGCCGCTTCTGGCCGGCATCCTGTCGTTCCTGGCGCTGGATTTCACCCTTTACGCCCAGCATCGGCTGCTGCACGCCGCGCCCCTGTTGTGGCGGCTGCATCGCGCCCATCACCTGGACGCTGACCTCGACGTCACCTCCGGCGTGCGGTTTCACCCCCTGGAGATGGTCTTTTCCATGGCCATCAAACTGGCGGCGGTGGCGGCCTTGGGCGCGCCCGCCGTTGCCGTGGTGCTGTTTGAGATCCTCCTGAACGGCAGCGCCCTTTTTACCCACAGCAACCTGCATCTGGGCGACAAGCTCGATGCGGCGCTGTCGCGCCTGATCATCACCCCGGCGGCGCATCGCCGCCATCACTCGACGCTGGCGGCGGAACACAACCGCAATTTTGGTTTCTTTCTGTCGCTGTGGGACCGGCTCCTTGGCACCTTTCTGCCCGGCGGGGCAAAACTACCGCTTGAGTTGGGGCTGGGTTTTGCGCCAGGATCGGACCGGTTGCGCTTGCCCTCGCTCATCGCCGATCCCTTCTTGAGTGGTCCCGATGCCGAGGCGGAACAGAGATAAGACCGTTGGCAGAGATGAAAACCCTGATCCTGATGCGTCACGCCAAATCGGACTGGAGCGGCAGCGAGCTTGCCGATCACGATCGGCCACTCAACGCCCGCGGCCAGGAGACGGCGGAGCGTCTGGCCGCTTTCTTGAAGGAACAGGCGATCAAGCCGAGCCGCATTTTATGCTCCACCGCCCGCCGGGCGCGGGATACCTTGGCGCCGATCTTGGCGGCCTATGACGCGCCGCCGGTGGTGGACTATGACGAGCGCCTTTACATGGCGACCGCGCCCCGCCTCTTAAAGATCGTACAGGGTCTCTCTAACGCGGACGATATGGTGCTGGTGATCGGCCATAACCCAGGGCTGCACGCCCTGGCGCTGGCGCTGGCCATGGGTCCGACGGACGGCGATCGGCAGGCGCATCAGGATCTGGCCAACAAGTTTCCCACCGGGGCGATGGCGATCCTGCGCTTTAGCACCGACAGCTGGCGCAAGGTTGACCCCCACTGCGGCGCCCTGGCGGATTTCATCCGCCCCAAGGCGTTTGCCTAAGTAGCCCCCAGCCCGCCGAAGCGGCCGGCGAAAAACGTCAGCGGCGCGCCGCCGGGCGCGGCGAAGCGTTCCACCCGCGCGATCAGGATATGATGATCGCCGGCCGGCGCCACGGTTTCCAGCAAGCACTCGAAAATCGCGATGACGCCGCCAAGGAGCGGCACGCCGCCAAGGCCGCGGCCGATTTCCAGCTCGGGCTCGATGGCGGCGAAGCGGTCAACGCCGGGCCGCCCGAAATGCCGCGCCAGCGCCGCCTGGTCTTGCCCCAGGATATGCACCGCAAACCGTACCCCGACGGCGAACGCCGCCACATGCTGCGAGTTGGCGGCGATGCTCCATAAAATGAGCGGCGGGTCGAGGGAGACCGAGGCGAAGGAATTGACCGTCAGCCCGATGTCCTTGCCGGCGGCGTCGAGGGTGGTGATGATGGTCACCCCGGTGGCGAATTGGCCAAGGGCGTCGCGCAGCGCCCGCCGCCCGGCATCAGAAGCGTCAGGCATAAGGAAGACGGGAGCGGCAGGAGACGGCATGGGGGCTATTCTCCGGGTAGGGTTCTGGCCGGCAACGCACGGATGTTAGACGAACTTTAATCCAGGCGTGATATGCTGCTACCTTAAGAACAGTGATTTTTCTTTGCAAGAATAAGCCTTAACGGCGTCCGATATGCGCGAGAAAGAACTACGGCTGGCGCTGGTGTGCTTCGGCGGGGTGTCCCTCGCCGTCTATATGCATGGCGTAAGCAAGGAAATCGTCAAGCTGGCGCGGGCGTCGGCCGCCTACAACCGCTCGCCCGATCATGCGGCGCGGCAGTCCGGGGACTATGTCGGTCATGCGCCGCCGCGCGGCGATCCGGCGGACAGCGAGGTCGTCTATTTCAACATCCTCAAGGCCCTGGGCCAGTCCATTGACCTGCGCATCATCGTCGATGCGGTGGCCGGGGCATCGGCCGGCGGCATCAACGGCATCTTCCTGTCGCGCGCCATCGCCCATGACCTTGATTATGACGGCCTGCGTCACTTGTGGCTGCAGGAGGCCGACGTCGCCCGGCTGTCCACCGCGCCGGAGCCGCGCGGCATCTGGAATCAGCTGCTCATCAAGCCGGCGGTCAAATTCGTTACCCGCCGTATGCTGGGCTCCAAGGGCTTGGGCGCGCGGGTCAGCGAAAAGCTGCCATCGCTGGTGCGGCTGCGCACGCTCAAACCACCGTTCGATGGCGTTCACCTGGCGCGCATTCTTTATGACGCGCTCGTCGGCATGGGCCGGCCGCGGGCGGCGGAGGCGTCCTTGATGCCGTCGGGCCATCGCCTCGACACCAACGTCACGGTCACCGATTTCTACGGCTTCCTGCGGCAACTGCCGCTCCATGACCCGCCGATGATTTCCGAGCTGGAGCATCGTCACACCTTGACCTTCACCTTCGTGCGCTGGCGCAACGGCGAGATCGAAAGCGACTTCGACCACGACGGCGTGCCGGCGCTGACCTTCGCCGCCCGCGCCACCTCGAGCTTTCCCGGCGCGTTTCCGCCGGCCAATTTGAGCGAAATCGACACCGTGCTCGACGAGCGCGGGCTGGTATGGCGGGCCAAGGACCGCTTTTTCGTGCGCAATTTCGGCGATTACCTGCGCGCCGGGCTGGATCCGCACCGCACCTCGTTCATCGATGGCGCGGTGCTCAACAACAAGCCGTTCGCCGCCGCCATCCGTTCCATCCAGGGCCGCCCCGCCTACCGCGAGGTCGACCGCCGCATCGTCTACATCGATCCCCATCCCGATGAGCTGATGCCGCCGCCCTCCGGCGTCACGCCCAACTTGTGGCGCACCTTGAAGGCGGCGCTGTCGGATATTCCCAGAAATGAGCCGGTGCACGACGACCTGGCGGAAATTCAGGCCTTCAACAAGCAGGTGCAGATGGTGCGCGCGGTGATCGACGCCATCCGGCCGCAAGTGGGCAGCATGGTGCGCGAGATCGTCGAGGCGGTAGAGAACAAGGAAGTCACCACCGAGACCATTCGCTTATGGCGCATCGGCGCTAATTCGCGCGCCGCCCGCGACGCCGGCTATTCGTTTGAAGGCTACACCCGGCTCAAAATTCAAACCGCGGTGCGCTATTTGTCGGGCATCGTCGCCGATATCTGCGGCTTTGCCTGGGAATCGCCGGCGCATCGCAAGCTGCATCAAGTCCTGGAGATATGGGTGTTCAAGGATCCCCTGGACAATCGCGGCACGGTGCCCGATTACGCCCGGCGCGATCCTGCAAGCTTGCCCAACTGGGTGCGGTTCTTGACCACTTTCGACATCGATTACCAGCGCCGGCGGCTGCGTTTCGTCATCAGCGAACTCAACCGGCTTTACCATCGCCGCGAGGAGGACGAATGGCGGGCCATGAATTCGCATCGCCTGGATGCGCTCAAGGCCAGCTTCTATGATTGCCTGACCGACTTGCGGGAATATGACAGCGGCACCTTTGCGACGCCGGAGTTGCGCGGCAAGTTTTATCGCACCTTCGCCGATCTGGAAAACGGCGCCGCCGATGGCAGCCGCGCCTTCGACGCTAAGACATTTTGCGCCGCTCATCTGACCGAGATCGACGCGGCGCTGGCCGAGCTTTCCGCCGAGATCGGACTGGAGAAGAAGAAGATCGACGCCGACGCCATCCTCGCCGAAGTCCACGGTCCCGATTGGCCGCCGGCGTTGGCCCATGAACTGGTGGAAAGCTATCTCGGCTTTCCGTTCTGGGACGTCATCACCTTTTCCATCATGGGCAGCCGCGAGGTGGGCGAGTTCAACGAAATCAAGGTCGACCGCATCAGCCCCAACGACGCCAAGTCCTTGGCCCAGGGCGACGCCCGCGCGCTCCTCAAAGGCGTGGCGATGCGGCATTTCGGCGCCTTTTTCAGCCGCAAGGATCGGGAAAACGATTATCTATGGGGCCGCTTGAACGCCGCCGAGCGGCTGATCGACATTCTCATCGACGCCGGGCGGCAGGAGGGCGGCGGGCCGGAACTCAACATTACCGAATTCAAGCGGCAGATCTTTCAGGCCATCATCAATGCCGAACGGCCGCACCTGCCGGCCAGCGAATCCTTGATCTTGAAGCTCGATGAGCGCCTGAAGGCGCTTTAAGGCCCAGGCTAGTATATTACTGCAGCTACACACATCAAACGGATATAAGCTAGTTTTTACTAACAGAATCGTTAGAAATTAGGGTATAAAATTGTAATTGAGGCTACCATGAATAGTGAGTATCGGTTCCGCATTGCAGACAGTTTCACGCCTGAGACGCTCCCAATGGAGCGGCTGGCCGAATACATTGCCGCTCTCGCCAACTTATTGGGTGAACAGGACAATGTTCATTTTCATGGCGTCGAAACAGGATCTGCGGTGCTTGTGGCCGTGATCGATGTTCCCGCCCAACCAAAAATTCGGGATAGACTGGTTGCTGTTCGAGAGGGTCGTGGTCCCAAGGATGCACACAAGGCTTTTGCTGACCTTGATGGGATGCTTCGGAAGGATAATGCTACTGGCACCCTCTGCGACGAGAACGGGGCGATTATTATTCCTTTTCCCGGTAGAGCCAGACCAGAGCCACTCGTTTATGGGCCATTTCGCCAGGACGGGACGCTTGACGGGCAGTTACTCCGGGTCGGCGGCAAAGATGATACCGTCCCCGTTCACCTACGGGATGGCCCCCTTATTCATACGGGGCTGTATTGCACGCCGGATCTTGCCCGGCGGATTGCGCCATACTTGCTTGGCCCAATGTTGCGAACTCACGGAACCGGAACTTGGTTCCGCACTGGTGCGGGTGTGTGGGAATTGCGAAGCTTCAAAATTACTGATTTCGAAGTTTTAGACGATGCGCCTCTTCTGACGGTTGTCGAAAATCTGCGAAAGGTAAAGGGCATTGAATGGAACGAGGTGCCCGACCCAGTGCGCGCCCTTCTCGAAGAGCGCCACGGTGATGGGGGCCCGCATTGATTGTTGCATTCGATGCTAGCATTCTCGTTTTTGTCGTCGATTCTCGGGCCAACCCACCTATGGATCCAGCGACGGGAACTACTGTTGAACGCTGCCATGAACGGGTGATGCACCTTCTCGAAACTCTACAGCAGCAGAATGTAAAAATAATTATCCCGACGCCAGCCCTTGCGGAAGTGCTCGTCAAAGCTGGCAGCGGTGGGCCGGAGCTTCTTCGTATTCTGAGTTCAAGTAAACATTTTCGGATTGTCGCATTTGACGAGAGATCTGCGATAGAGTTTGCAGCCCGCCAAGCTAATCGTCTTGTATCTAACGTACGTTCTCCTGCATCGTCTCGAGCGAAAGCAAAATTTGACGATCAAATCGTTGCAATTTCTGCGGTCGAAAATGTAGCGACGATTTACTCAGATGACGATGATATAGCCAAACTCGTCGAGAATCGTTTCAAAGTAATCAAGATTGTAGACATTCCCTTGCCACCAGAGCTTGGTCAGGGAAAATTGCCTTTTGAGATGACCAAGAGTGAGAGTGCTCCTGAATCCTAAACACTTGCGATAACCGCAAGATATCCACCTTCAAATTAATAAAACCAATTACACTCTAAACATGAAACGATTCGCCGCAGCCGCAGCTGCCTTTGGCGTTGGGATTGTTGAAGGTAAAGCCGCTGGAAAAGGTGTCTTGGACGAAATCCATCTGGGAGCCGATCAGGTATAGCAGCGACTGCGGGTCGATGAAGACCTTCACCCCCTTGTCCTCGATCACTTCATCCGCCGGATTTATTACGTCTACGTAATCAACCGCATAGGCGAGCCCCGAGCAGCCCTTGGTCTTGGTGCCAAGCCGCACCCCGTGACAGGGCTTGCCGCGCGCCGCCAACAGCTCGCGGATGCGCGCCGCGGCGGCGTCGGTCAGGGTGATGGCGCTTTTTGCCTGGGCCATGGCGATCCCTCTTCGCTTAAAGAAAACCGAGTTCGAGGCGGGCGGCTTCCGACATCATGGTCTGGTCCCACGGCGGATCCCACACCACCTCCACCTTGACGTCCTTGACGCCGGATACTTCCCGCGCCTTGAGCTCCACCTCGCCGGGCATGCTTTCCGCCACCGGGCAATGCGGCGTGGTCAAGGTCATGACGACGCGCACGTTGCCCTCGCGGTCGGCGATCAATTCATAGATCAAGCCCAATTCATAGATGTTGACCGGAATTTCCGGGTCATAAATATCGCGCAAGGCGTCGGCGACGCGCATTTCAAGATCGACGTCGCGCTCTTCCTCCGACAAAGTCGGCGCCGGCGTTGGCGCTGCCGGCTTGGCGTCGTCATCTTCCGACTTGCCTAGGAACGCATCGAGAAACTTTGCGGGGCACATACTTCCCTCATCCTCATCAGGCGAAAATTTTTCGCACTTTGTGCAGGCCTTCGATCAGCGCATCCACATCCTGGCGTGAGGTGTACATGCCGAACGAGGCGCGCGCGGTGGCGGCGATATCGAAGAAATCCATCACCGGCTGGGCGCAGTGGTGGCCGGTGCGGATCGCCACGCCGTCGCGGTCGACGATGGTGCCGATGTCATGGGGGTGAGCGCAATCCATGACAAAGGAAATCAGCGAGCCGTGATCGCGGGCGCGGCCGATGATGGTCACCCCCGGCACTTCCTCCAGCCGGCCCCAGGCGTAATCGAGGATGGCGTGTTCATGGGCGGCGATGGCGTCCATGCCGATCGAATTTACATAATCGATGGCGACGCCAAGCCCGATGGCGCCGACGATATGCGGCGTTCCGGCCTCGAATTTATGGGGCAAATCGTTGTAATCCGTCTTCTCGAAGGTGACCGTGCGGATCATCTCGCCGCCGCCTTGATAGGGCGGCATGGCGTCGAGGAGCGCCGCCTTGCCGTAAAGCACGCCGATGCCGGAGGGGCCATAAAGCTTATGCCCGGTGAAGACATAAAAATCGGCATCGAGCGCTTGCACGTCGATGCGCATGTGCTGCACCGCCTGACAGCCGTCCACCAGCACTTTCGCGCCCGCGGCGTGCGCCTTCTTGATGATCGCGGCGATGGGCGTGATGGTGCCCAGGGAGTTGGACAGTTGCGTGATGGCCACCAGCTTGGTTTTCGCCGACAGCAGCTTTTCAAATTCATCCAGCAAAAAATTGCCGTCACGGTCGATCTCGGCGACGCGAATGACGATGCCGGTCTGATCGCGCAAAATCTGCCACGGCACGATGTTGGAGTGGTGCTCCATGCGCGACAGAATAATTTCATCGCCTTCCTTCAGAAACGCGCGGCCGTAGGTTTGCGCCACCAGGTTGATGGCTTCGGTGCCGTTGCGCACGAAGATGATTTCTTTATCGGACGCGGCATTCAAGAACGCGCGCACTTTTGCCCGCGCATCCTCGAACGCCTGCGTCGATTTCTGGCTCAGGTAATAAACGCCGCGATGGATGTTGGCGTATTCCGCTTCGTAAACATGACGCACCGCGTCGATCACCACGCGCGGCTTTTGCGCGCTGGCCGCGCTGTCGAGAAAGGCCAGCGGCTTGCCGTAAACGGTGGTGCCAAGAATGGGAAAATCGTCGCGCACGCGGAGCACGTCGTAAGGAGCGGCGTTGCTGGTTGCGGCGAGAACGTCCATGGTCATGCTCCCTCTCCCCGGCCTGTCATCCAGCGCCCGACGCGATCGATGTTACGTTCCCGTAACGACTCATCCGCGATGGTCTCCAGGACCTCGCCGATGAAGGCCTTGACCAGCATCGAGCGCGCTTCCGCCGGCGGCACGCCGCGCGCTTCCAGATAAAACAGCATGTCGGGGTCGAGCTCGCCGACGGTGGCGCCGTGGCTGCACTTGACGTCATCGGCGTGGATTTCCAGCTCCGGTTTGGCCGCCGCTTCCGCCGTGCGCTGCAATAAGAGGCTGCGGGTGGACTGCGCCGCATCCGAGCCCTGGGCATGGGGCGCCACATAGACCCGGCCTTGAAAAGCGGCAAAGGCTTTGTCGTCTAAGACGCCTCTATAAAGCTGCCGGCTGCGGCAGCGCGGCGACAGGTGCGACACCTCGCTGCGGACATCGATCCGGGTCTCGCCGCCGCCGAGATAGGCCCCGGCCAGATCGGCCGCGCCGTCCTCGCCGATGAAATCCACCAGCGTCTCGCGCCGGATGGAGCGGCCGCCGAGGATTAGCTCCGTTAAGATCAGCCGCGCCCGCCGTTCCACCGTGGCGGCGATGACGCCGGTGTGAAGCGCCTGTTCGCCTTCCCTCGCCATACTGACCAGCCGCGCTTCCGCCCCCTCGCCCAGGGTGATGTCGACCACCGGGTTGCTCCAATAGCGCTTGCCGGCGCTGCCGGCGAAGATAAACCGGAGGTCGGCGCGTGCGCCGGCCGCGACCTTAATGGCGATGCGGGGATGGGCCATCTCGCCGTCGCCGGCGGGAAGGGTCAGCGACGCCACCGTCAGGGTCTTGGTTTCACCGGCCGCGATGGTGATCACGGCGGCGCGCGGCGTCAGCGCTTCATTGAGCGTCGCCAGGCTATGGGCGTGCAGCGCCGCCGCACCCGCTGCCGCAGACCCGACGCCCTTGTCATCGAGGACGCGACCGTTGGCCAGCACGAGGCTGGTCGCCGGATCAAGGGCAAGCTCGGATAAAAGCGATCGCACCGCGGCGCCATCGGCCGGCGCCGCCATGGCCCAGGATTCGCGGCTAAACGCGCCGACGTCGGCGTAATGCCACGCTTCTTGCGCGCGCGCCGGCAGACCCAATTCCACAAAGCGCCGCCACAGCGTCTCGCTCGCCTGGGCGTGCTCGAACGCGGCGCGGTAATGCGCCAGCTTGTCATCGTTGGTTGTGGATGCCGCCATCGTTTTCATCTGAAACCCGTTACGCCGCTTCGCCGACATAAGGAGCGTAGCCCTCGCGCTCCAATTCCAGCGCCAATTCCTTGCCGCCGGTCTTGACGATGCGGCCCTTGGCCAGCACGTGCACCACGTCGGGCACCACGTAATCAAGAAGCCGCTGATAGTGGGTGATCATGAGCAGGCTACGCTCCGGCCCACGCAGGGCGTTGATGCCGTGCGAGACCACCTTCAAGGCGTCGATGTCGAGTCCGGAATCGGTTTCGTCCAAGATCGCCAGCCGCGGTTGCAGCATGGCCATTTGCAGCATTTCGTTGCGCTTCTTCTCGCCGCCGGAAAAGCCGACGTTGACCGAGCGCTTGAGCATCTCGGGATCCATGTCGAGGGTCTTGGCTTTCTCGCGCACCAGTTTCAGGAAATCGGCGGCCGACAGCTCCGCTTCGCCGCGCGCCTTGCGCACCGCGTTTAGCGCCGTGCGCAGAAAATTCATGGTCGAGATGCCGGGAATTTCCACCGGGTACTGGAAGCCGAGGAAAATGCCGGCGGCGGCGCGCTCGGCGGGATCAAGCGCCAAAAGATCGCGGCCCTGAAAGGTCACGCTGCCTTGGGTCGGCGTATAACCGTCGCGGCCGGCAAGCACATAGGATAGCGTCGACTTGCCCGAGCCGTTGGGCCCCATGATGGCGTGCACCTCGCCGGCGCGGATCGTCAGGTTGACGCCGTTCAGGATTTCCCGGCCGCCCACTGTCGTGTGTAAATTCTTGATCTCCAACATCACCGTCATGTTCAATCTCGATTATTATCCGACGCTGCCTTCCAGGGAGACACCGAGGAGTTTTTGCGCCTCCACGGCGAATTCCATGGGCAGATGCAGCATCACGTCCTTGCAAAAGCCGTTGACGATGAGCGCCACCGCTTCTTCCGCCGACAGCCCGCGCTGTCGGCAATAAAACAGTTGATCATCGCTGATTTTCGAGGTGGTGGCTTCATGCTCCACCTGCGCCGTAGGATTTTTCACTTCGATATAGGGCACGGTATGCGCACCGCAGGCATCGCCGATCAACAGGCTGTCGCATTGGGTGTGATTGCGCGCGCCTTCAGCGCCGGAGAGCATGCGCACCAGGCCGCGATAGGTGTTCTGGCCGCGCCCTGCCGAGATGCCCTTGGAGACGATGGTGGAGCGGGTGTTGCGGCCGATGTGAATCATCTTGGTGCCGGTGTCCGCCTGCTGAAAATTGTTGGTCACCGCCACCGAATAAAACTCGCCCACCGAGTTGTCGCCCTGCAAAATGCAACTGGGATACTTCCAGGTTATGGCCGAGCCGGTCTCCACTTGGGTCCAGGAAATCTTCGAGCGCTTGCCGCGGCAGGCGCCGCGCTTGGTGACGAAATTATAAATGCCGCCGCGGCCCTGTTTGTCGCCGGGATACCAGTTCTGCACCGTGGAATACTTGATCTCGGCGTCATCAAGGGCGACAAGTTCCACCACCGCCGCGTGAAGCTGGTTCTCATCGCGCATCGGCGCGGTGCAACCCTCCAAATAGCTCACGTAAGATCCTTCTTCGGCGATGATCAGCGTGCGCTCGAACTGGCCGGTCTTGGCTTCGTTGATGCGAAAATAGGTGGAGAGTTCCATCGGACAGCGCACGCCTTTGGGCACATAAACAAAGGTGCCGTCGGTGAACACCGCCGAATTCAAGGTGGCGTAGAAATTATCGCTATAAGGCACCACCGAGCCCAGGTACTTCTTCACCAGCTCGGGATGTTCCTTCACCGCTTCGGAAATCGACGAGAAAATAACGCCGGCTTCCTTCAATTTATCCTTAAACGTGGTGGCCACCGATACGCTGTCGAACACCGCATCCACCGCGACGCCAGCGAGGATGCCGCGTTCTTTCAAGGGAATGCCGAGCTTCTCGTAAGTCGCCAGCAATTCCGGGTCGACCTCATCCAGACTCTTCGGGCCATCCTTGCCCCTCTTCGGCGCGGCGTAATAATGAATGTCTTGAAAGTCGATGTCGGGATAGGAAACCTTGGCCCAGGTCGGTTCCGTCATTTTCAGCCAGTGACGGTACGCCTTCAAGCGCCAGTCCAGAAGCCACGCCGGTTCGCCCTTCTTGTCTGAGATGAAACGGATGATGTCTTCGTTCAAGCCCTTGGGCGCGAGCTCGGATTCGATGTCGGTGACAAAGCCGTACTTATAATCGCCGGCGATCTGTTCCAGAGTTTCATGAGGGTTGGCGGCGGTCATGAGGTTACGCTCCAAAGCCGTCATGACAGGCGCCGGCGGCGCCGGTGCTCGGCGTTGCGGTCAGGGGTACGGTCAGCTCGACCGGCAGCGGCGTCGATACTTCGGCGAAGGTGATGTCTTTCAGCGCGCCATCGATGGCGGTGTTGATGCGCTGCCAATAGCCCGCCATGCGGCAGGTGGCGAGAATGTCGCAGCCGCCGTCGCCTTGGCCATGGTCCAGGCAATGGGTGACGGCGATCGGGCCTTCCACGGCGTTGACCACGTCGGCCACCGACACATCCTGCGGCGCCCGGGCCAGGGAAAAGCCGCCATTCAGCCCGCGATGGGATTGCAACAAGCCGCCGCGCGCCAGCGCGCCCAAAATCTTGCTCACCGTCGGCGGCGGAATATGGGTCAGCTTGGCCAGATCGGCGGCGCTGAATCGGGCGCTGGGGTCGGTCGCCATATGCGACACCAGCACCACGGCATAGTCGGCCAGTTTCGATAGGCGGATCATGGCGCGCGTCCCGGGTTTCCTAAATCCAGACTAAATTGGTATTCTTTACATGGAAGGGATGCGCGGGATTGTCAATTGGAATCTGGGCGCGGTGATGCGGTTTACTTATTTATGGAACTGCCCACATCCCACAGTCATCGCCACGCAGGCGGGGATCCAGTCTATTGAATTCACTATGGATTCCCGCTTCCGCGGGAATGACGATTACCTATTGAGCGCAATCATTCATAAGCCCCTGCGCACTAGCGCCGGCACAGCCGCTGGCAAAGGTCATCCAGCTGTTCCAGGGTGCTGTAGGCGATGCGCAGCTCGCCGGCCTCGTTGCTGCGCTGCATGATGGTGACCTTCAAGCCCACCGTCTGCGACAAATCGAGCTCCAGAGCGGCGGTATCGGGATCACGCTCGCGGCCGCGCGGTCCGCCGCCCCGTGCGCCCTTGGGCTTGGCGGCGCGCGCCAGGTCTTCCGTGGCGCGCACATTCAAGTTGTCTTGGACAATTCTTTTTGCCAAGGCCACGGGATCATCGGCATTGATCAGCGCCCGGGCATGGCCCATGGTCAGCCGGCCGTCGGCCAGCATGTCCTGCAGTTCCTTGGGCAAGGTCAGCAGGCGCAACAGATTGGCGACATGGCTGCGGCTTTTGCCCACCAGCTGGCTGAGCTGTTCCTGGGTGTGGCTGAATTCGCTCATCAGCCGCTCATAGCCGCGGGCTTCCTCGATGGGCGTCAGGTCGGAGCGCTGAATATTCTCGATCAGCGCCACTTCCAGCATTTCGCCGTCGGTCAAGTCCTTGATCACCACCGGCACTTTATGGAGCTTGGCCTTCTGCGCCGCCCGCCAGCGCCGTTCGCCGGCGATGATCTCGTACTGGTCGGCGCTATCGGCCACCCGCCGCACCAGGATCGGTTGCAGGATGCCCTTTTCACGGATCGAGTCGACAAGCTCGTCCAGGGCCTCAGGATTGAACACATGCCGCGGCTGATAGCGATTGGCGCGCAGGAGCTCGATGGGCACCTCCTTGGCGGTGCGCACCTTATCAAGCGTGGCGTAGTCGCCGGCGTCCGAACCCAGAAGCGCCGACAGACCTCGTCCCAGTCCCACCGGACGCGATTTGCCCCGGCTTTCCTTGGCATCCATCATGGTCTCCTCCCCTGCCGTCATCGCCGTCACGCCGCCCGTTTGCGTTCGCGCCGCAACACTTCCGACGCCAGCCGCACGTAGGCCTGACTGCCGGCGCACTTCAAATCGTAAAGCAGCGCCGGCTTG
The DNA here is from genome assembly GCA_003577275.1 of Pseudomonadota bacterium. GTDB lineage: Bacteria > Pseudomonadota > Alphaproteobacteria > Sphingomonadales > Govanellaceae > PRO5. The sequence continues at coordinate 54,516 of QEVO01000001.1, read as the reverse complement.
CCGTGAGACGGCGCCTCGGAAATCCGCACGTTGCGCGGGATCACCGTGTCATAAACCTTGTCGCCGAGCACGCCGCGCACGTCCGCCGCCACCTGATCGGAGAGCCGGTTGCGGCGGTCGAACATGGTCAGCACCACGCCGAGGATTTCCAATTCCGGGTTGAAATTGGCGCGCACCCGTTCAATGGTCTTCAAGAGGAGGCTCAAGCCCTCCAGGGCGAAGAATTCGCATTGCAGCGGCACCAGCACCGCGTCCGCCGCGGTCAGCGCGTTCAAGGTGATAAGGTTCAGGGACGGCGGGCAATCGATCAATACGTAATCGTAATCATCGATGGCGTGATCGGCGTAAAGCGCATCGCGCAAACGAAAGCAGCGGTGCTCGGCATCCACCAGCTCCAATTCCGCCCCCGACAGGTCGACGGTGGAAGGCACGATGGACAGTTTGGGGATCGCCGTCGGCCGCGCCGACTCCCGCAATCCGGCGGCGCCGATCAGTAATTCATAGGAGGAATGTTCGCGGGAATGGCGGTCGATGCCAAGCCCGGTGGAGGCGTTGCCCTGGGGATCGAGGTCGACCACCAGCACCCGCCGGCCGATGGCGGCCAGCGCGGTGGCGAGATTGATGGCGGTGGTGGTCTTGCCGACTCCGCCCTTCTGATTGGCGACCGCCACGATGCGGCGGCCGCTTCCGGCCAAGGCTGTCAGCGACTCTGGCGAACGATCAGGCACGGCGCACTCCCTTCACCCGCAGCAAGCGTCCCCTTGGATCCGTGGCGCTGGGGAAAATTTCCACCTGCATTTTCCAAGATTTTGTGGCTGCGGTCAATTCTTCCTCAACATTTTGTCCCTTATGCAGCGCCGCGATGGTGTTTGGCCCAAAGAACGGCTGCGCCAGGGTCAACAACTTGGGCAACGGCGCGCAGGCGCGGGAGGTGATGACATCGATGGGCGGCAATTTTAGCTCCTCGATGCGGCCTTCGTGCACTTGAGCGCTGGCTTGGGTTTCTTGTATCACGGTTCGCAGAAAAAGGCATTTCTTTGGGCTTTTTTCCACCAGATGGACCTCGCCGCCGCCCATCAGGGCGACCACCAGACCGGGCAGGCCTGCCCCGGAGCCGATATCCAGCCAGCGCAAGGGCGGGCTGGCGTTGCGCCAGCCCGGAACCAGGTCAAGAACCTGCGCCGAATCCCAGATATGCCGTCGCCACAGGTCAGGGATGGTGCTGGCCCCGATCAGGTTCAAGCGGTCGTTCCAGTCCAGAAGCAAACGAACGTAGTGCCGCAGGCGATCCAATGTTTCACGTGAAACATCGATTTTTTGACGAAAATCCTCGGGACCGAAGGTCATGGATGATCAGGCTGATAGGCGCTGCGCGCGCCGAACATGGGCCAGAAGGGCGCTCAAGGCCGCCGGGGTCACTCCCGCCAAGCGGGAAGCCGCCCCCAGGGTCGCCGGCCGTCCGGCCTTGAGCTTTTCCCGCACTTCCGTCGAGAGGCCGCCGACGGCGTCGTAGTCGAGGTCCGCTGGCAGCCGCAGCGCCTCATCCTTGCGGAAAGAAACGATATCCGCCTCCTGACGGCTCAAGTATCCCCGGTATAGGGCATCGATTTCCACCTGCTCCACCAGCGCCGGCGCAATATCGCCCAAAGCCTCCGGCCAGATGTCCCGCAGCCGCGCAAAGCTGATATCGGGGTAACTCAACAGCTCCAGCGCCGTGCGCCGGATGCCGTCGAGGTTGACCTTGAGCCCCGCCCGCGCCGCCTCGCTGGGGGTCAGGGAGACGTCGCTTAGCGCCTGGCGAGCGGCGGCCAAGGCCGCCATTTTCGTCTCGAACGCCTTATGCCGGGAGGCCCCCACGCACCCCAGCGCCGCGCCCAAGGCCGTCAGCCGCTGATCGGCGTTATCGGCCCGTAAACTCAGGCGATATTCGGCCCGGGAGGTGAACATGCGGTAAGGTTCGCTGACGCCGTGGGTGATCAGATCGTCAATCAGGACACCGATATAGGCGTCGGCGCGATCCAGTACAAAGGGCTCCGAATGGCCGCCCGCCCGCAGCGCTGCGTTCAGCCCCGCCATCAGCCCTTGCGCCGCCGCCTCCTCATAGCCGGTGGTGCCGTTGATCTGACCGGCCAGGAACAGCCCCGGCGCGCGGCGGGTTTCCAGGCTGGGGGTCAATTCCCGCGGGTCCACGTAGTCGTATTCAATGGCGTAGCCGGGACGCAACACGCGCACCCTCTCCAACCCCGGAATAGTGGCCAGCAATTCCAGCTGCACCTCCTCAGGGAGCGAGGTGGAGATCCCGTTGGGATAGACGGTAACATCGTCAAGTCCTTCCGGTTCCAGGAAAATCTGATGGCTATCCTTGTCGGAAAAGCGCACCACCTTGTCCTCGATGGAGGGGCAGTAGCGCGGCCCCCGGCCGGCGATAGCGCCGGCATACATCGGCGCACGGTGCAGATTGGCGCGGATGATGTCGTGGGTGCGCGCCGTGGTGCGGGTGATGTGGCAGACCACTTGCGGGGTGGTAATGGTGGTGGTCAGGAAAGAAAACGGCGTCGGCGGATCATCGCCCTCTTGTACCTCCAGCCCGGCCCAATCGATGGTGCGGCCATCAAGCCGCGCCGGGGTGCCGGTCTTCAGCCGTCCTAAGGCAAAGCCCAGGCGGGACAAGGTTTGACTTAAGCCCACCGCCGGCGGCTCGCCGACGCGGCCGGCCGGCGTCTGGCGCTCGCCGATGTGGATGACGCCGCGCAAGAAAGTGCCAGTGGTCAGCACCACCGCGCCGGCGCGGATGGCCTCCCCCGTCGCCGTCACCACGCCAGCAGCCCGGTCCCGATCCATCAGGAGGTCTTCCACCGCCGCCGCGCGAACCGTCAAATTGGCATAATTCAAGAGCAACTCTTGCATCGCCGCCCGATACAGCTGGCGGTCGGCCTGAGCCCGGGGGCCGCGCACCGCCGGGCCCTTGCGGCGGTTCAACAGACGGAACTGAATGCCGGCGGCGTCCGCCACCCGGCCCATGACGCCATCAAGGGCGTCGATCTCCCGCACCAGGTGGCCTTTGCCCAAGCCGCCGATGGCCGGATTGCAGGACATCTCGCCGATGGTCTCAATCTTGTGGGTGAGAAGCAGCGCGCGCGCGCCCAGCCGCGCCGCCGCCGCCGCCGCTTCGCAGCCGGCATGGCCCGCCCCGATCACAATGACGTCGAATGATGGCATCCTGCCCTCTTTAGTGGCGGCGCACTCTACGCCAAACCGCCATCAGGGTCAAAGCCCGGCGATGTTTCACGTGAAACATCGCTCCATAAAATGCTATTTCTTGAAAATTAATACTTTTTTGGCTATATAAACAACATGAATACGGTGGCCATGGATACGCATAAAATCGTCAAGCGGCTGGAGCAGGCGGGGTTTAACCCTCATCAAGCCGAAGCCGTGACCGATATTCTTAGGGAAACCCGGGAATTCGACCTTTCCAGCTTGGCCACAAAGCAGGATTTACGGGAAAGCGAGTTGCGCATTACCATGAAACTCGGCACCCTTATTACGGCGCTTGGCGGCGTTCTGATTGCGATAAAATATTTCGGCTGAGCCTGCCGTTTCCTCCTTACTTACCAATACAGAACTCAGCAAAAATCGCTCCCAGCACGTCTTCCACCTCGACCCGGCCGGTAACCCGGCCCAGGGCGCGGGCGGCCAGACGCAGGTCTTCCGCCTGTAATTCGATCTCCTTGGTCCGCGCAGCCAAAAAGGCCTCCAGATAGTCCACCGCTTCCATCAACGCCTGGCGATGCCGCTGGCGGGTGATCACCGCCATCTCGCCACCGCTCAAGCAGGATTCCGCCCGCTGGCAGAGTGTCGCCACCAGCGCCTCAAGCCCTTGGCCGGTGCGAACCGAGATGGCGGGAACACCGCCCGTCGGCGTCACGGTCAGAAGATCGCTTTTTGACACCACCAGCAGCGCACCCGGCCCCTCGGCATATGGCCGCACCGCCGCCGGCAGGGCTGGCCAGACATCGGCCGGGATCAGCACCAGCCGCAGATCCGCCTCCTCGGCCCGGGCATGGGCGCGGCGGATGCCTTCGCTCTCCACCTCGTCGCCGCTATCGCGCAAGCCCGCCGTATCCACCAGCGTGATCGGTAAGCCATCCAGATCAAGGTGCACCTCCAAAGCGTCCCGGGTGGTGCCGGCGCGGGCTGAGACGATGGCCACGTCTCTTTTAGCTAACGCATTGAGAAGGCTGGATTTTCCAGAATTCGGTTCACCCAGGATGGCAATCTCGAAACCGTCCCGCAGGCGTTCTCCCCGCCGCTCATCGCTGAGCGCCTGCATGATCTCCAGACGCAAGGAGTCGACCTCCGGGCGGGCCCGCGCCGCCACGTCCTCCGGCAGCTCTTCATCGCTAAAATCGATGCCCGCCTCAACATAGGCCAGCGCCGACACCAGCCGCTGCCGCCAGCCGTCGTAGACCGCCGCCAACTCGCCCCGCGCCTGGCGCAGGGCCTGGCGGCGCTGGGCTTCGGTTTCGGCGGCAATGAGGTCGGCCAGCCCCTCCACCGCCGTCAGGTCCAGCCGGCCGTTGTCAAAGGCGCGGCGGGTGAATTCCCCGGCCTCCGCCAGCCGGGCGCCCGGCACCTTGCCAATGGCGGTCAGCACCGCCGACACCACCGCTGGCCCGCCATGCACATGAAACTCCACCACGTCCTCCCCGGTGAAGCTCCCAGGTCTTTGAAAATAAATGATAATTCCCTCATCCAAGAGACCGTTGTCCGGCCCCTGGCGAAGTTGTCTTAACGCGGCGCGGCGGGGCGGCGGGCAGGAGCCGGCGAGGGTCACGGCAACCGAGACGGCGGCCGGCCCCGAGACCCGGATCACCGCCACGCCGGCGCGGCCGCGGCCGGAGGCAAGGGCAAAGATGGTGTCGGCGGCGCTCATGTCTGGCGCGGCGGCCCATCCTCCGGCTGCAGCAGCAGGCGCGCCACCGGCCGGCCGGCCATGAGATGGCTTTCGAGGATTTCATCGATATCGGCCTTGCTGCGGTAGGTATACCAGACCCCTTCCGGATAGATCACCAGGGTCGGTCCCAGCTCGCAACGATCGAGGCATAAAGCGCCGTTGATGCGCACGTTTTTCAGCCCCAGCGCGTGGGCGCGATCTTTCATATAGTTGCGGAGCAGCGCCGCCCCCTTGTCCTGGCAGCAGCCGCGGGGGTGGCCGGCGGCGCGGCTGTTGACGCAGCAAAAGACATGGGCGTCGAAATAGGGCTTCATCGCCGCCTCGCCTATTTCTCGGCCGCGCCGCCAGGCGGGGTCCAGAACATTTTCTGCAGGTTTTCCCAGGCCTTGCCGCCGGCGGGCATCCACAACTTCATGAGCTTCTCCAACTCCTCGGCGGATAGCCCCTCGGACATCCGGCGGCGCATTTCCTCCTCCACCGTCTGTTGCAGTTTTTCCATATCAGGCAGGCCGAAAAAGCGCCGCGCCTCCTCCGGCGTGCAGTCGATATTGATGGTCACTTTCACGTGGATTTGCTCCCGCTTAAAACAGCCGTTCGAGAATTGCAATTGCGAAACGTTCTCGATTGTTCTAGATTATAGGACAAGATCCTGCCGCGTCTTCGCTGATGCCTCAACTTCATCAGATCGACAAGCAAAAAAGGATCGTGTCCCTTTACCGCACAGAGGAAAGGGTAATTTACTCCGTCAGGGAAAATGAGCTTGACCGTTCAACCGGCTGAGTAGGCCTTCATGATAACATAAGACAAGATCGAAGATTCGGGGGGCCGGTCTCGCGGAGTTTAGGGCTATGTGTCACCTGTCTTTCCATTCCCCCGTAGGCGATATGACGCTGTTTGAAGAGGACGGCGCGATTTTTGCTCTGGAATGGGGCTGGGCCTGTTCGCAGGACCCCTCGCCCGTGCTGCTGCAAGCCAAGGAATACCTGGACGCCTATTTCGACGGCGAGGCTCAGGACCACGACCTGCCCCTCAACCCTAAAGGCACGCCGTTTCAGTATCGGGTATGGTCCGCCTTGCGCCAGATTCCCTACGGCGCGACCTTGACCTATACTGCGCTCGCCGAGCGGGTGGGTAGTCACGCCCGCGCCATCGGCTCCGCCTGCGGCAACAATCCCATTCCCATCCTCATTCCTTGCCATCGGGTGCTGGGCAGCAACGGTACGCTGACCGGCTACAGCGGCGAGGGCGGTCTGGAAACCAAGGCCGCGCTGTTGATGCTGGAAGGGGCTTCCTTCAAGCATCAGCCCACCTTCGCCATGCCCGGCATGACGCGCTCCTGGTGACAGGGCTGCTCGCAACCGTTAGATTAGCCCGGCAAAAACTGTTCGCACGAGAGGGAGACATCTGGCGTGACCGGCAAGAAAATCGACATTGCCGCCCATGACGGCGGTTCGTTCACAGGCTACCTGGCGACCCCGGCATCCGGCGGCGGTCCCGGCGTCATCGTCATTCAGGAAATCTTCGGCGTCAACCCCAACATCCGCGCCATTGCCGACCGCCTGGCGGCCAACGGCTTTTTCGCCCTGGCGCCGGATCTGTTCTGGCGGCAGGAGGCGGGCGTTGAGTTGGACCCCGGCGTGCAAGCCGATTGGGACCGCGCCTTCAAGTTCTATCAGGGCTTTGACAATGACCAGGGCGTCGAAGACTTAAAGAGCGCCATGAAAAGCTTGCGCGCGCTGAAGGGCGCCACCGGCAAGGTCGGCTGTCAGGGCTATTGCCTGGGGGGACTTCTCGCCTACCTGATGGCCACCCGCTCCGACATCGACGCCGCGGTGGGCTATTACGGCGTCGGCATCAACGGCAAGGTCAATGAAGCGAAAAACATCAAGAAGCCGCTGCTGCTGCACATCGCCCAGGCTGACGCCTTCGTCGACGCCGCGGCCCAGGCGGCGGTGCATCGGGCCTTGGATGGCAACTCCCTGGTCACCCTTCACGATTACGCCGGCATGAACCATGCCTTCGCCCGGCCGGGCGGCGACAATTACGACAAAACCCAGGCCGATCTAGCCGACCGGCGCAGCCTGGAGTTTTTGAAAGCGCACTTGAAGGGGTAGACCCGATTAATCCGTCCGTATTTCCCGCTTCCTTGATGGAGACCTCTGGGAAATCGGTATTCGCAAAATCAAAGTCGTCATTCCCGACAAGCAGCGATCAGCGGCGCGATCGGGAATCCACGGAAATACAACACGTTGCGGGATGAGTGGATTCCCGCTTATCAAGGGAATGACGACTGTGTATTAAGCTTCGCAGAGGCCTTCATCAAGGGGGAAGGCTTGCATGGCTCTGCCGTGAAGGCCCTTTATAAAAACCCAAAAGCCCCTACTGGTTCATGGATTCGAAGAAGTCTTCGTTGTTCTTCGTTTCCTTGACCTTGCTGATCAGGAACTCGATGGCGTCCACGGTGCCCATGGGCATCAGAATGCGGCGCAACACCCACATCTTCGACAGGATGCCCTTGGCCACCAACAGCTCTTCCTTGCGGGTGCCCGATTTGGAAATGTCGATGGAGGGGAAGATGCGCTTGTCGGCGATCTTGCGGTCGAGCACGATTTCCGAGTTACCAGTGCCCTTGAACTCTTCGAAGATCACCTCGTCCATGCGGCTGCCGGTATCGATCAGGGCGGTGGCGATGATGGTCAACGAGCCGCCTTCCTCGATGTTACGCGCCGCGCCGAAGAAGCGCTTGGGCCGCTGCAGGGCATTGGCGTCGACGCCGCCGGTCAAGACCTTGCCCGAGGACGGCACCACGGTGTTATAGGCCCGCGCCAGCCGGGTGATGGAATCAAGCAGGATCACCACGTCGCGCTTGTGCTCAATCAGCCTTTTGGCCTTTTCGATCACCATTTCCGCCACCTGGACGTGGCGCGAGGCCGGCTCGTCGAAGGTGGAGCTGACCACCTCGCCCTTGACCGAGCGCTGCATGTCGGTCACTTCCTCCGGCCGCTCGTCGATCAATAGCACGATCAGGAACACTTCCGGGTGATTGGCGGTGATGGCGTGGGCGATGTTCTGGAGGAGCACCGTCTTGCCGGTGCGGGGCGGGGCGACGATCAGCGCCCGCTGGCCTTTACCCAAGGGCGCGACGATGTCGATCACCCGGGCGGAGAGGTCTTCCGAGGTCGGATCGCCGATGTCGAGACGCAGCCGTTCATCGGGGTAGAGCGGGGTTAAGCTGTCAAAATGGACCTTGTGACGGGCCTTTTCCGGCTCCTCGTAATTGATCGAGGTGACCTTGAGGAGGGCGAAATAACGCTCGCCCTCCTTGGGGGCGCGAATGACGCCTTCCACGGTGTCGCCGGTGCGCAGACCGAAGCGGCGGATCTGGCTCGGGCTGACATAGATGTCGTCAGGGCCGGCGAGATAATTGGCTTCCGGCGCGCGCAGGAAGCCGAAGCCGTCCTGCAGCACCTCGATGACGCCGCTGGCGGAGATTTCGGTATCGCTGTCCGCCAGCTTCTTCAGGATGGCGAACATCATGTCCTGCTTCCTGAGCGTGCTGGCGTTTTCGACCTCAAGCTCCTCGGCTAAGGACAAAAGCTCCGACGGCGGCTTGGTCTTCAATTCATGGAGGTTCATGGGTGACGGCTATTCTTAAAGCTGGAATGATTGGGGAAAAAGCGACCAGGAGTTGGACCGCCCGGGGGGACTGGGAACGCCGCCACCGTGGTGACGGCCGGAACGGTCAAAAAAGTGCGGGCTGGCTAGACGCCCATTATCGACAGATTGGTTGAGGAAGGATTAATGACCGCGCCCGCATGGGAAGTCAAGGGCTTCTATCACCCGCCAACTAAAACGGCTTGACCACCACCATGATGACAATGACGATCATCAGCACCGTCGGCACCTCGTTCATCAGGCGGTAGAAACGGGCGCTGTGGGGGTTTTGATCGCGCTCAAAGGCGCGCCGCCAGCGCGACAGGAAACCATGATAGGCGGTCATCAGAAAAAGCGCCGTCAGCTTGACGTGAATCCAGCCCGCCGACCAGTCGACGACGCCGGGGGTGACGAGCAGCAACCCACCGAACAGGAAAGCGGCCAACATCGCCGGATTGATGATAAGACGCAACAGCCGCCGCTCCATGACCTTAAAGAGCTCGGACGCCGGCGAGCCCGGCGCAACATCGGCGTGGTAGACGTAAAGCCGCGGCAGGTAGAACATGCCGGCCATCCAGGCGATCACCGAGATGACATGAAAGGCCCGCAACCAGAAATACCATTCATTGAGGATGTTCATCTCGATCTCCCGCATACCGCGCCCGCCGAGCAGCGCCAGCGATCCTGCCGGCGATCGCTCAGGGCGTCCATCACCAGATCGCCGAGGGCGGCGATGAACGCCGGCGCGGCGCTCAACGTCGGCACCCGAAGGTAACGATCAACGCCCGAGGCTTCTGCAAGATGGCGGTATTCGATGTCAAGCTCGACCAAAGTTTCCGAATGCTCGCTGACGAAAGAAATCGGAATGAGCGCCACCGTCTTGCCATCGCGCCCGGCGCGACGCAGTTCCTCCTCGGTGGCGGGACCGATCCACTTCAGCGGCCCGACCCGGCTTTGATAACACACCACCGCGTCGATGCCGCCACCCATGGCTTGTACGATTTCGCGCACCGTGGCTGCCACTTGCGCAGGATAAGGATCGCCGCGCTTGACAATGCGCTCCGGCAGTCCATGCGCGGAAAACAGCAGCCGCACCTGGGAACGATCGGCGACGCCGGCTTCGGCAAGGGTTTTCTCGATCAGCGTTTTATGGGCGGCAATGAAACCGGAATGCGTGGGATAGCAGCAAATAGTATGGCTTGGCAGATTCAAGCCCGCTGCGGCGCAATGCCAGTCGCGGATCGACGACGCCGTGGTGCTGGTGGAAAATTGCGGATAAAGCGGCAGCAGCACCACTTCCTTCACGCCCGCCCGCCGTAATTCAGACACAGCCTCATCAGCAAAGGGATGCCAATAGCGCATGGCGACGGCGACATGAGCGTCAACGCCGCGGCTCTCTAGCAGCATCGTCAAGGCGCGGGCCTGCGCCGTGGTTTCAGCAACCAGCGGCGAAGCGCCGCCCAGTTGGCGGTAAATCTCTTGCGCGATGGGGGCGCGACGCCGGGAAATGAACTTCGCCAGCAAATAGCGGATCGGCGTCGGCGCGCCGATGATGGCGGGATCGTTAAAGAGGTTGAACAGAAACGGCTCCACCGCCGCCAGGCGGTCGGGCCCGCCGAGATTGAACAAGACGACGCCGATTTTTCCTTGGCTTATCACCGCGCTAATTCCTTGATCAGATCGCTGAGCGCCGCCACGTGCGCCACCGGCGTTTCCGGCACGAAGCCATGACCGAGATTGAACACGAAGGGTCCGCCGCGCAGCGCTTCGATGATGCTCCTCGCCTCCGCCATCATGGCGTCGCCGCCTGCCACCACCAGTCTGGGATCAAGGTTGCCCTGCACCGCCACCCGCTCTTGCAATGCGGCGGCGGCCCAGACCGGCGGCACGCTGGGGTCGAGGCTGACGGCGTCGACGCCGGTCCGTTCGGCGTAAGCCTGATACTGCACGCCGGCATGGCGGGGAAAACCGATCACCGGCAAATCGGGAAAGCGGCTTTTGAGTTTTTTGACGATGGCCGCCGTGGGCGCGATGCACCAGCGCTCGAAGCCTGCCGCCGACAAGGAACCCGCCCAGGTGTCAAAAAGCTGCACCGCTTCGGCCCCCGCTTCCACTTGACGCAGCAGATACTCAGCCGTCGCCTCCACCAAGAGGTCGATCAAGCGCTGAAAACCGTCGGCGTCGCCAAACGCCCAGTCCTTGGCCGGCGCCTGGTCGCTGGTGCCGCGCCCCGCCACCATGTAAGTCGCCACCGTCCAGGGCGAGCCGGCAAAGCCGATGAGCGCCGCTTCCGGCGGCAAGCTCACTTTAAGCCGTCGCACCGTTTCATAAACCGGGGCCAGACGATCATGAAAATGGCCAAGGCCAAGCTTCGGCAACAATGCCGCGTCAGCCGTCGGCGACAACAGCGGCCCCTCGCCTTCGGCAAAGCGCACGTTCTGGCCCAGCGCATAGGGCACCACCAGAATGTCGGAAAACAGGATCGCCGCGTCCATGCCGAAGCGGCGGATGGGCTGCAGGGTAACCTCCTCCGCCAGCTCCGGATTGAAACACAAATCGAGAAACGACCCCGCCTTGGCCCGCACGGCGCGATACTCCGGCAGGTAGCGTCCCGCCTGACGCATGAACCAGAATGGCGGCCGATCGGTTACTTGGCCGCTGACGGCTTTTAAAAAGCGCTTGCTGGTCCGGGGGTTCGCCATCGGCTGGGTCGGTTCGGTCATTCTTCTATTTTATCTTTATATATAAAAAGGTTGTGAAGGATAGATGGGCCTGTGGATTGCAATGATTGTAGGTTGTACGTCAAGTTGCCCACAACAGTTTGCCGCGGCCGCCTTCATAGCATCTTTTACTGCTTAGGGGATAGATTTAGGAAAGCGGTGGGCGAGGCCGCAGGCGAAGAATGGGGAAAAGGTGGATAACTTTTATCCCCATCATTCACAGACCACGGCTCCGCCGTCCGATACGGTCGGATGAAACGTCCTGGTTTGTCGAATGAAAGGGCGGGCTGATCGGACAATGGGGGCTGGGGCGCGAGTTATCCCCGTTCTTCACCTTTTTCCCGGGCTTGACGGCGCGGCCTTGAATGGTCGAAATGAGGCGGCCGAACCAAGCAGGAAAGCCCCGCGCCGCCCATGACCAAATTTCATCTTCATCTCCTCTCGGACTCCACCGGTGAGACGCTGGAGGCAGTGGCCAAGGCCGCCATCGCCCAATTCAAGGGCGCCGATCCGATCCGCCATTTCTGGCCGATGATCCGTCATACCCGTCAGTTGGAGCGGGTAGTGGACAACATCGCGTCGCACCCGGGTCTCGTCATGTTCACGTTGGTGGATGAAACCATCCGCGCCAGTCTGGTGGAAAGCTGCCGCCGCTTGAACGTGCCTTTCATCGCCGTTCTTGATCCGGTGATCGAAGAGCTCGGCCGTTATCTGGGCGAGAAGTCGCTGGCCAAACCGGGCGAGCAGCATGCCTTGACCGCCGAATATTTCGCCCGCATCGACGCCATGAACTTCACCCTGGCGCATGATGACGGACAGCTAGGCGATAATCTCGCCAAGGCCGATGTCATTCTGGTGGGCGTGTCGCGCACTTCCAAGACGCCGACTTCCATTTATCTCGCCAATCGCGGCGTCAAGACCGCCAACATCCCCATCGTTCGCGGTTGTCCCCTGCCCGAGGAATTGTTCACCGTCACCAAGCCGCTGATCGTCGGCCTGGTGACCAACCCGGAACGATTGATCGAGGTCAGGCGCAATCGCTTGAAAAGTATGCAGGAGACCCGCGAGACCAGCTACATCGATCCCGATGCGGTGCGCGAGGAGATCGCCTATGCCCGGCGTTTATGCGCCGAGCGCAACTGGCCGATGATCGACGTCACTCGCCGCTCCATCGAGGAAACCGCGGCGGCGGTGCTCAATCTTTTGGCGCAGCGCGAGAATGGAGGCACGCCGAAGTGACCGCGCCGAAACTTTTTCTGGCCTCGCAAAGCTCGGTCCGGGCGCGTCTCTTACGCGCCGCCGGCGTGCCGTTCGAGCAGGTGGCGGCGGCAGTCGATGAAGAGGCGGTGAAAGAGGCCATGACCGGCGATCAGGCGACGCCGGCGGAGATCGCCGAAGCGCTGGCGGAGCTGAAAGCCATCAAGGGAACGCTGCGGCAGCGCGGCGCGCTCGTCCTCGGCTGTGATCAGGCGCTGGCGTGCGATGGGAACTTATATTCCAAGCCACGCTCGCTTGCCGAGGCGCGGGCGCAGCTTCTCAGTTTGCGCGGCCGCCGTCATGAGCTTCTCACCGCCGCCGTCATCGCCCGGGACGGGCGGGCCATTTGGCGGCATCTCGACCGCGCCCGGCTGTTGATGCGTGATTTCTCCGATCGCTTTCTGGACGATTATCTGGCGGCGATGGGCGACAACGTGACTGCCACCGTCGGCGGTTATGAAGTGGAAGGATGGGGCGCGCAGTTGTTCGCGCAGATCGACGGCGATCATTTTTCCATCCAGGGCTTGCCGCTGTTGCCGGTTCTCGCCATCCTGCGGGAACACGGCGTGCTGACGGCTTAACAATAGGAACGGCGACATGGGCGACGGCAAACGGCCAGGGGTAAGCGGCGCGGCGCGGCTCGCTGGCGTCATGGGCTGGCCGGTCACGCATTCACGTTCGCCGCGTCTGCACGGCTATTGGCTGAACAAATACGGCATCGATGGCCTTTATGCGCCGATGGCGGTGTCGCCGGAGCGATTGGAGGCCGCCTTGCGCGCCCTGCCGGCCCTGGGCTTTCGCGGCGTCAACCTGACGGCGCCATTGAAAGAACGGGCGCTCCGCCTCGTTGATGAGGCCGATGAGGCGGCGCGGCGCATCGGCGCGGTCAACACCATCATCGTCGATGGCGAGCGGCTCTTGGGGCGCAACACCGATGCCTTCGGCTTTGCGGAAAATCTGCGTCATCAAGCGCCGCAGTGGCGCGCCGACGCTGGTCCGGCGCTGGTGATCGGGGCGGGTGGTGCGGCGCGCGCCGTGGTGGCGGCGCTGCAGGATCTGGGGGTGGGCGAGGTGAGAGTGGTCAATCGCACCACCACCCGGGCGGCTGCCTTGACCCATGACCTCGGCGGCATTCCCTGGATGTGGGAGGAGCGGACGTTGGCTCTAAAGGACGTGTCTTTGCTGGTCAATACCACCACCCAGGGCATGGCCGGCTCGCCAGCCCTCGACCTGCCGTTGGACCATCTGCCGGTCTCGGCGGCGGTGGCCGATATCGTCTATACGCCGCTCGTAACGCCGCTGTTGGCGGCGGCCCAAGCGCGGGGTCATGCCATCGTCGATGGCCTCGGCATGCTCATTCATCAGGCGCGGCCGGGCTTTGCCGCCTGGTTCGGCGTCATGCCCGAGGCGGACGCTGACTTGCGCGCCCTGCTGCTGGCGGATCTGACGGCATGAAAAGGATGAAAATCCTCGGCCTGACCGGCTCCATCGGCATGGGCAAGTCGGAGACGGCGCGGATGTTTCGCCGCCTCGGCGTGCCGGTGTTCGATGCCGACGCCGCGGTTCATCGCCTGTTCGCCAAGGGCGGTCGGGCGGTGCCGTTGATCGACCAGGCGTTTCCCGGCGTGGTCCAGGACGGGCGGGTCGATCGCCAAGCCTTGGGTAAAGTCGTCTTTGACAACAACGAGGCTTTGCGCCGCTTGGAAGCCATCGTCCATCCCCTGGTGCGGGAAGCCGAGCAGCGCTTTCTGAAACGCGCCATGCGCCATCGTAAGCCTTTGGTCGTCCTGGATATTCCGCTATTATTCGAAACCAACGGGCAGTCTCGCTGCGACCATGTGGCGGTGGTTTCGGCGCCGGCCCACGTACAAAGATACCGGGTGCTGCAACGACCGGGGATGACGCCGGAACGCTTAACGGCGGTGCTGGCGCAGCAGATGCCCGATCGCGAAAAACGGCGGCGGGCCGATTTCGTCATCCAGTCGGGCCTGGGCAAGGCCTATGCCTTTGAACAGGTGCGGCGGATCGTCAAACTCCTTACGGCGCCGTAACGATATTCATTTCGGGAACGCAACGAATGCGCGAGATCGCTTTTGACACGGAAACCACCGGGCTCGACCCGGCCGACGGCCATCGGGTGATCGAAATCGGCTGCATCGAGCTTTTCAACATGCTGCCCACCGGCCGCACCTATCACGTCTATCTCAACCCGGAGCGCGATGTGCCGGTGGAAGCGTTGGCGGTGCATGGCCTGTCGGCGGATTTTTTACGGGGCAAGCCGACCTTTGCCGAGGTGGTGGCGGACTTCGTCGATTTTCTCGGCGAGGCGCGGCTCGTTGCGCACAATGCCGAGTTTGACGTCAAGTTCATCAACGCCGAATTCGCCCGGCTTGGATTTTCGCCGCTGACGGCAACGCGGGTGGTGGATACGCTGGCCATTGCGCGACGCAAATTTCCCGGCGCGCCGGCGAGCCTGGATGCGTTGTGCAAGCGCTTCGGCGTTGATAACTCGGCGCGCGACAAACACGGCGCGCTCCTCGACGCCGAATTGTTGGCGCATGTCTATCTGGAATTGATGGGCGGCCGTCAAGCGGGCTTGGCGTTGAGCGCGGAGGCGCTAACCGCAAGCGTCGCGCGCGCCGAACGGCGCTACCGCGCGCCGCGGCCGCACGCGCCGGACGATGACGAACTAGCGGCGCACGCCGCTTTCGTGGCGCAGATTCCGGAAGCGATCTGGCGGCGGTAGTTAATTAACCGTCTGATTGGCCGGCTCCGGCTGCGGCGCGCCGGCCTGCTGCTGCTTGGCCATCTGATGACGATAAAGCGCGGCGAAATCGATGGGCTCCAACAGGAGCGGCGGGAAACCGCCGTCGCGCGTCGCGTCGGCGATGATGCGGCGGGCGAACGGGAACAGGAGGCGCGGGCATTCGATCAAGAGGAACGGCTGCACCGCTTCTTGCGGCAGATTGCGGGCGCCGAAAATGCCGGAATAGACCAGTTCGACCACGAACGCCGCGGTGCCGCCTTGCGCCGCCTTGGCGGTGATTTGCAGATCAACCTCGAACTGCTCCTCGCCAAGCTTCTTGGCGTTGACGTTGACGCTGACGTCGATCTGCGGCTTGCCTTCGCCCACCTTCTGCAGGGTCAAGGGCGCGTTGGGGTTCTCGAACGACAGATCCTTCACATACTGCGCCAAGACGCCGATCTGGATGGGCTGCGTCTCGCCCACCGCTCCGGCCGAAGTATCGAGCGAGTTGGGCTTCTCGTTGTCGGTCATGGTCATCATCCCGTTGAGTGCGAATGAGGGGCATGCCCTAGCACGGATCAGGGGTGGCGGCAAGCGCCGTTCAGCGCTTTTCCCCGGGCTCGATCACCCGCGGCGGCGGTTCGGCGCTCGGCGTCTCTCGCGCCTCGCCCTCGATGATCACCACCCGGGCCTGGCCGCGCCGGGCTTTTTGCAGCAACACCCCCAAAAACGCCCGGCCGAGCCACGCCCGCACCGGCGGCAACAGCAACAGCGCTCCCGCCGCATCGGTGATAAAACCCGGAACGAACAGGCAAAAACCGGCAATGAACAAGAGCGCGCCGTGCACCAGTTCAGCCACCGGCGGCTCGCCGGCGTGGAGCGTGATCTGCAGCCGCCGCAGGTTGGTCAAGCCCTGGCTGGCCACCAGGCTCAAGCCAATCAGGGAAATCAGGATGGTCAACCCCAGGGTGGCCCACACGCCCAGCTGCCGGCCGACTGCGATGAAGACGGCGATTTCGGCAAACGGCAGCGCCAATAGCGCCAGGACGATCAGAAACGGCATGAAACGACGGCTCTACCTTGTGATTTGGCGGCTAAAGCCCTATTTATGGACTTCGGCCTTGACGCCCCGCGTGGGGGACATGAGCTCAAGATAAGGACATGAGCGACGCTTTCCAATTCATCGACATCATTTTTCTGGCGATGCTGGCCGCTTTTATCGCGCTGCGTCTGAGGAGCGTGCTTGGCCGGCGCACCGGCCATGAGCGCCGCCCGAGCGAGGAAGCGACGGAGCGCGCCGGCGCCCCGGAACAAAAGACCGCGCCGGCGGAAGCGGCGGCGGGCCATCCCGCCGGCGAAGCGCCGGCAGCCGACTATCGTTTCGTCCTGAAATCCTCCTCGCCGGCGTTCGACGGCGTCGACGCCATCGCCCGTCAGGATCCATCCTTTTCCCCGGAAAGTTTCGCCGCCGGCGCGCGCAGCGCCTATCAGCTTATTCTCGAGGGCTTTTGGCAGGGCGACAGCGACGCCTTCCGGCCGTTCGTCAGCCGCGAGATTTTCCAGCAGTTCGATAGCGCCATCAAGGCCCGCCAGGCGGCCGGCGAGCAAGTGAAGAACACCTTGGAAAAAGTCCGCGCCGTGGAAATCGTCGAGGCCGGCGTGCGCGACGGCGTGGCGCGGGTGGTGGTGCGCTTTACCGCCGACATCATCACCATGACCGTGGATCGGGAAGGCCGGGTCATCGAGGGCAACCCGGTGGATACCGTCGACGTCAAGGATGTCTGGACCTTCGAGCGCCAGCTTGCGAGCGCCGATCCCAATTGGACGCTCGTCGCCACCCGCAGCGAAGAGTAGGCCATGATCAGACTCGGCCGCATCGTCCTTGCCGGCGGTCTGGCCGCGCTGGCGTCCGCTCTCCTCATCGCCTTGGCTTTCTATCTGATCCCCGCGCCGCCGCCGGTGGTGGCGCTGCGCGATATTTCCTATGCCGACTTGAAAGGCTGGCAAAGTGACGATCACCAGGCGGCGCTCCTCGCCTTTCGCCGCTCCTGCGACCGCTCGCGCACGCCGCCCAGCATGCGCGCCGCGCCGGAGCTCTTGGCGGCCTGGCAGAACGCCTGCGCCGCCGCCAAAACCCTGCCGGATAATGACGCGGCCGCCGCGCGGCGGTTTTTTGAAAGCCAGTTTCGTCCCCGGCTCTTAACCCTCGGTCGGGAGGACAAGGGCCTGCTGACCGGCTATTACGAGCCGGAGCTGGCGGGCAGCCTGACGCCCGCCCCCGGCTATGACACGCCGCTCTATCGCTTGCCCGATGATCTGTTGACCGCCGACCTCGGGGCGTTCGCCGCCGATCTGGCCGGCCGGCGCATCGTCGGCCGGGTGGCGGAGGGCCGTTTCGCGCCCTATCTCGACCGCGCTGAGATCGCCGCCGGCGGGCTTGCCGGGCGCGGCCTGGAAATCCTCTGGGTCAAGGATCCCATCGCCGCCTTCGTGCTGGAAATCCAGGGCTCGGGCCGGGTGCGCCTGCCCGACGGCAGCCTGCTGCGGATCGGCTATGCCGGCAAGAATGGCCGCGCCTATACCGCCATCGGCCGCACCTTGGTGCAGGAAGGAGCGATGACCCTGGAGGCGGTCAACATGCCGGCCATTCGCCGCTGGCTGGAAGAGCACCCCGAGGAGCGCCAGCGCGTCTTCAACAGCAACGCCTCGTACGTCTTCTTCCGGCTGTTGGAAGAAGATGGCCCCATCGGCAGCGAAGGCGTGGTCTTAACCCCCGAACGCTCGCTGGCGGTGGACACCAAGCACATCCCGCTCGGCCTGCCGGTGTGGATTGAAAGCGAGCTGCCGGCGGCGGTGGGCGGCGGCGCGCTGAAGCGTCTGCTGGTGGCCCAGGATACCGGCGGGGCGATTACCGGCGCGCCCAGGGGTGATGTCTTTTGGGGGCCGGGTGAGCGGGCCGAGGTCATCGCCGGCCACATGCGCCAGCAGGCGCGCTTCGTGGTGTTGATGCCAAAGGGCGCGCCATGACCCGGCGGCGGGTGGTCAGCCAGCCGGAGCTGGAGCTGTGGCGGCACGCCACCCAGGACGTGACGCCGCTCAATAATATGACGCCGCCCCATGCCGCGCCGGCCCGCCGTCGGCCGCGGCGGCCATCCGCCACCGCTCAGGCCCTGCCGTCAAGCGCCGCGCCGCCGGCGACCGCGCCGTTCAACCGCGCCTGGCGCAAGCGGGTGGCGCGCGGTGAGCTTGAAATCGCGGCGGTGCTCGATCTGCACGGATTGACCGAGGTTGCCGCTCATGAGCGGCTGCGCCGCTTCATCCAGGCGCGCGCCGGCGGCGAGGAGCGCATCATGCTGGTGATCACCGGCAAGGGACGGGGCGGCGAAGGTCTGCTGCGCCGCCGTCTGCCGGAATGGCTGGCCAGTTCTGCTCTTGCTGGAATGGTGGCCGGCGCATTTCCGGCGCATGTTCGCCATGGCGGCGCCGGCGCGTTTTA
This sequence comes from Pseudomonadota bacterium, assembly GCA_003577275.1. Classification (GTDB taxonomy): domain Bacteria; phylum Pseudomonadota; class Alphaproteobacteria; order Sphingomonadales; family Govanellaceae; genus PRO5. Next base: position 35,686 of record QEVO01000001.1, on the reverse strand, counting down.
TGTGGTGCTGCGCCGCCGCCGCGCGGCGGAGGCCATACCGTGACGCCGTTCGGCGAGCGCATCCGCGCGCTCCGGCAAGCGCGGGGGTTGACCCAGGCGCGGATGGCCGCCGATCTCGGCATCTCCGCCGCCTACCTCTCGGCGCTGGAGCACGGTCGCCGCGGCCGGCCGTCGTGGTCCTTGGTGCAGGCCATTCTCGGCTATTTCGAAATCATCTGGGACGAGGCCGAGGAGCTGCAGGAACTGGCGCGCCTGTCGCACCCCAAGCTGTGCATCGACACCGCCGGCTTAAGCCCCAAGGCGACGCTCATGGTCAATCGCCTGGCGCGCGATGTGGCCAAACTCAATGATGATCAACTGGATCGTCTGACGGCGATTCTCGACGAGAAATAAATCAAATATCGTCTCCGTGCGTCATCGCTGGCTTAGGCGGCGGCGTGATGCGTACCGAGGTGATCTGATTGCGTTGGCGGCGCAGCACTTCCAGTTTGAACTCGTTGACCTCGAACGCATCGCCGGGATTGGGAATGCGTTCGGCGACGTGCAACACCAGGCCGGCGACGGTGGCCGCCTCCTCGTCCGGCAGCGACCAATCCATTTTGCGATTAAGCTCGCGGATATGCACCGTGCCGTCCACCGCAACGCTGCCGTCCGGCCGCCGCCGCACGCCGGACATCAGGCGGTCATGCTCGTCGGTAATGTCGCCGACGATTTCCTCCAGGATGTCTTCCAGCGTCACCATGCCCATCAGCGCGCCATACTCATCCACCACCAGCGCCAGGTGGGCGTGCCGTTCGAGAAAGGCGCCCAATTGTTCGCGTAACGTTGTGGTTTCGGGAACAAACCAGGGCGCTGTCGCCAGCGCGCGAATATCGATCGCCGATAAATCGCCTTTAGAGGTGCGATAGGCGCGCAAGACATCCTTGACGTTGATCACGCCAATGATGTTATCGGGATTATCCTGCCATAACGGCAACCGTGTGTAAGGGCAGGCGACAATTTGTTCAAACAAGACATCGATCGCTTCGCCGGCGTCGATGGCGGTGATGTTGCTGCGGTGAATCATCACCTCGTCGAGCGTCACCTCATCGAGGTCAAGAATGCTGCCCAGCATGTCGCGATGGGCTTTGATGAGGCCGCCCTCGCTGGCGTGCAGTTCGACCACGCCGCGGATTTCCTCATGGGCGGAAAGCACATTCTGCTGCGCCGAGATATCGATGCCGAACATACGTAAAGTGAGGCGTACGATGCGCTGCACGCCGTTGACGACGGGGGCGAATAAGCGGGTTATGGCGAGCACGTAAGGCGACACCGCCAGCGCCATGCGATCTGGATTGGAAATGGCGTAAGTCTTGGGCAGCACTTCTGAAAAAATCAGCACCAGCGCCGTCATGGCGATGGTGGCATAGGCCACGCCGGCGTCGCCGAAAAGGTGGATGAACACGCTGGTGGCCAGGGCCGACGCGGTGATGTTGACCAGGTTGTTGCCTAACAGCAGCGCGCCGATCAGCGATTCCTTGTGTTGGATAAGGCGGCGCACGGCAACGGCGCGGCGCGATCCTTTGCGGCTCAAATGATGAATGCGCGCGCGTGAGGCGGCGGTCAGCGCCGTCTCCGAGCCGGAAAAGAACGCCGACAGGAAGAGGAGGGCGCAGATGGCGATGAGGGAGAAGATGATGGACGTGTCCATGGGTGAGGTGCGGGCTTTACGCCTCCACGAAAGCGGTCAGGGTTTGCCGCAGCGCGTCTTCCGGCACGTCGCGGCTTAAAAACGCCCGGCCGATGCCGTGGGCGAGCACGAACGTCAAACGCCCGCCAGCGACTTTCTTATCCTGATCCATATGATGGCGCAGGGCGTCTACGCCAAGCGCCGCGCCGATGTCGCTGGCCTTGACCGGCAAGGCGGCGGCCTGCAAATGCTGCCGCAATCGCGCCGCGTCCGAAGCGGGGCAAAGACCAAGGCGCACGGATAGCTCGAACGCCAATACCATGCCGGCGGCCACCGCCTCGCCATGCAGGAGCCGGTCGGAAAATCCCAGCTCCGCCTCCAGCGCATGGCCGAAGGTATGGCCAAGATTGAGGAGCGCGCGCCGTCCCGCCTCGCGCTCATCCTCGGCGACGATATCCGCCTTCATGCGGCAACTGGCGACCACCGCGCGCATCACCGCCGCCGGCTCTAGCGCCAACACCTTCTGGCCATGGGCTTCCAGCCAGTTGAAGAACGCCGCATCGCCGAGGAGGCCGTATTTCACCACCTCGGCGTAACCGGCGCGCAATTCCCGCGCCGGCAGGGTTGTCAGCGCGTCGATATCGGCCAGCACCAGACGGGGCTGATGGAAGGCGCCCACCAAATTCTTGCCGTGGCGGGTGTTGATGCCGGTCTTGCCGCCCACCGAGCTGTCGACTTGCGCCAGCAAGGTGGTCGGCGCTTGAATGAAATCGACGCCGCGCCGCAAGATGCTGGCGGCAAAGCCGGTAAGATCGCCGATGACGCCGCCGCCCAAGGCCATGATCACGTCGCCGCGCTCGACGGCAAGCGACAGCAGGCGATCAATGAGCGCTTCCAAGCCGGCAAAGGATTTCGATCCCTCGCCCGGCGGCACGGTCACCATTTCGGCAGTAATGCCTTCCCGCCGCAAGCCGGCGATCAAAACATCAAGGTGCAAGCGCGCCACCGTTTCGTCGCTGACGATGACGGTGCGGCGTTGCTTCAACAGCGGCGCCACATAGCGTCCGGCATCCTTCAAGATGCCGGGGCCGACGACGATATCATAGCCGCGCGCGCCCAAGCCGACGCGCACGATCTCTTGGTTGACGGCGGCAATGGCGGTCATTGGGCGGCGCTCATGGCGTCGTTCAGCGCGCGGATGATGGCGTCGACGACGTTGTCATGGGGACCGCTGCCGCTTTCCACCGTAATGTCCGCCTCGGCGTAGATGGGATAGCGTTCGCCGGCCAGGCGTTCCAACGTCTGGCGCGGATCGCCGGTATTCAACAGCGGCCGGGTGTTGCGCCGCGCGGTGCGTTCAACCAGCAGCTCGACCGGCGCTTTCAGCCACACCGAGCGGCCGACTTCCTTGATGCGCGCGCGGGTCTTGGGGTCGATGAAGGCGCCGCCGCCGGTGGCCAACACCTGCGGCGGTTCCTTCAGCAGCCGGGCGATGACTCGCCGTTCGCCCTGGCGGAATTCGGCCTCGCCGAAGTCGGCGAAGATCTCCGATACCGTGCGTCCCGCCGCCGCCTCGATCTCGGCGTCGGTATCGACGAAAGGCACGCCGAGACGCGCCGCCAGCCGCCGGCCGACGGTGGTCTTGCCGGCCCCCATCAGGCCAACGAGCACCACCGGACGATCAAGCTTGCGGAGCAGCTTGACGGCGGATTTGCGATCGGGTTCCGTCTTGTCCATCACCTCGGCGAGCGACTGTTTCACAGGAGTTCTCGAATTATTTCCGACAGCGGCCATGCTCCAGTCATGATTACACGCATACGAGTGCTGTTTCCAGGGGGAGCGGGATATTGAGCCGTTGCTCGCCACCGGGGCGCCGCTATAATCCGAAGCGAACGCGCGAGGGAGGGTGGCAACCATGCCGCAGTCCTTTCAACCACTGCAGCCATCGGGAAATAGGTATCGCAAAATGGGTCGTCTGTGGCTAGTGATCTTTGTCTTGCTTCTGCTGGTAATCGGGGGCGGCGCCGTGTTTTTATTGTTCTGGGACATTCCCGCGCCGAGCCAGAAAGTGGAAAAGGTGCTGCCGGATGACGCCTTTCCCGAGTAGGCTCAGGGCGACTCTCTCGGCTCTGGCCCTCGCGCTCGCCCCGCCGGCCTTGGCGCAGGAAGCGCCGCCCGGCGCGCCGCGCTCGATCCTGCCGCCGGCGGCGGCCGAGGAGCCGGCGACCCCCCCTGAAACCGACAGTCGGCCGCTGGTGGAAACCGGCAGTCTGACCCAGGGCAGCGCCGCGCGGCTGGGCATCCCGGATGCCGGCAGCGGCGGGTTTGATGAAACATTGTGGCAGGACACGTCGCCCGTCACGGTGACGACGCTGCTGCCCAACCTGCCCATCGCCACGGGCTCTCCCGCCCTCCATGATCTCAACCGCCGGCTGCTATTATCGGCGGCGACCTTGACGCCGCAAGCCGGCGACGCGGCGCACGGCGACGCCGAGCGGGCGGTGCTTGCGGCGCGGCTGCGGCTGTTGTCGGCGCGCGGCGATCTGGATGGCCTGGCGGCGCTGGCGGGTCGCGTCGGGCGGGAGCTGGAGGACGACGAGATCGTGCGTCTTAAGGCCGCCGTCGCGCTGCTGACCGAGGACTTTGAGGCGGCCTGCGTCACCGCCAGCGACCAGGTTGGCCGCGCCGTCGATGGCGAATGGCTGAAACTGCTGGCTTATTGCCGGGCGCTCAGCGGCGACCGCGCTGGCGCGGCGCTTAGCCTTGAGCTGTTGCAGGAAACGGCGGCCGCCGACCCGGTTTTCTATCAGCTTCTTAATGCCCGGCTGGCGCCGCCGCCGGAAGCCCCGGTCAAGCTGAAAAGCCTGCATCCGGCAACGCCGTTGTTGTTGGCCATGGCGCTGGAACAAGGCGTGGCGCTGCCTAATGACGTGTTCAAGGATGCCTCGCCCCTGGTGCTGGCCAAGCTGGCCGCCACGCCGGCCCTGGCCATCGAGAAGCGGCTTCAGGCCGCCCGCGCGGTGGCCGAGCGGGGTGGCCTGACCGTCGATCGCCTGCGCGAGATCTACGCCGCCGCGCCGTTCTCAAAACTGGACCGCCTCGGCGCGGCGCTGATCGCCGCCGAGCTGCCCCCCGCGCTCGCCGATGCGCTCCTCTACCAGGGGATCGTCGCCGCAAATAATGGCGCGGAGCGCGCCCGCATGGTGCAGGCGGCATCGCTTCTGGCGGCGCGTCAGCACGCCTTGCCGACCCTCGCTTACCTTGTCGCCGACGCCGTGGCCGAGATCGCGCCGACGTCGGAGACCTTGCCGGCGGCGGCGGACGTCACCCGTCTGCTGCTGTTGGCCGGCAGGTCGCAAGAGGCCGCCCTGTGGTATGCGGCGCTGCGCGCGGCGGCCAGCGGCGGCGACGGCAAAGCCACTGCGACGCTGATCGATCTGTGGCCGCTGGCGATCATCGGCGCTGCCGCTGACGCGGCCTCCTTCTCGCCGGAGATCCTCGATTTGTGGCGGCAGAGCCGGCAGGCGCTAGATGAGGACGCGCACCGGCAGCAGGAGTTGACGCTGTTCACCCTTCTGGAGGCCGTGGGCTATGCCGTGCCGGAGATCGCCTGGGCGGGATTGAGCGGCGATCCCGCCGCGAGCGCCGAAGCGCCGCCCAGCGATCCCATATGGACCGGCATGATCGACGCCGCGGCCAGTGGCCGGGTGGGCGAAACGGTGCTGTCCGCCGCCATCGTCAGCGGCGAAGGGGGGCCGGCCGCCACGCCGCCGCTCCTCATGGCCTCGGTGGTGCGCGCGTTGAAGGACGTGGGGCTGGAGGCCGACGCCCGCCGGCTAGCGGTCGAGGCGCTGGTCGCCCGCGGCTTTTAAGATGAGCGACGGCGACGACGCGCTATTGCTCGAAAGCTTCCTGGAAATGTTGATGGCCGAGCGCGGCATGGCGCGGAACAGCGTCGACGCCTACCGCCGCGATCTGGCCCACGCCGCGCGCCATCTCAATGGCCGCGGCCGCAGCTTCAAGTCGGCAACGGACGCCGATTTGCGCGCCTATCTGGCGGCGCTGGCTGAACAGGGCTTCGGCGCCGCCACCGCCGCGCGCCGCACCTCCAGCCTGCGTCAGTTCTATAAATTCCTCTACGGCGAGGCAATCCGCGCCGACAATCCCACCGCCACCCTCGACAGCCCGCGTCGCGGCCGGCCGCTGCCGAAAATCCTCAGCGAAGGCGATGTCGAGCGCTTGTTGGACGCCGCCGCGGCAGCGGCGTCCAAGGCGGAAACGCCGGCCGAGGCGTTTCGCGCCGAGCGTCTGCTGACGCTTCTGGAAGTGCTTTACGCCACCGGCCTTCGGGTCAGCGAGCTGGTGTCGCTGCCGGTCACGGCGGTGGCCGCCGGCCGCCCTTTTTTGTTCGTCCGCGGCAAGGGCGGCAAGGAGCGCGGGGTGCCGCTGTCGGAGCGCGCCCGCGACGCCGTTGCCCGCTATCTGCCCTTGCGCGCCGCCACGCCCTATAAAAAAAGCCCCTGGCTGTTTCCCTCCCGCGCCGCGGCGGGGTACCTCACGCGCCAGCAGTTTGCGCTCCTGTTGAAGGATTTGGCCGGCAGCGCCGGGCTGAAGGTCAACAACCTGTCGCCCCATACCCTGCGCCACGCCTTCGCCACCCACTTGCTGGCCCACGGCGCGGACCTGCGGGCGGTGCAGAAGATGCTGGGCCATGCCGATATTTCCACCACCCAGATTTATACCCATGTGCTCGCCGAGCGGATGCGGGCGCTGGTGGAATCCGCCCATCCCCTGGCCAAGGGGCGCAAGATTGACAAGGGTAAGGCGGCACATTAGCGTGCCGGGGTTTGTAAAAAAGCCCGGCTTATGGCGGGCCATCGGGGTAAGTTCACAACCTATGATCGCTTTTCTCGATTTCGAGAAACCCATCGCCGAGCTTGAAGGCCAGATCCGCGAGTTGAAGGCGATGTCGCCGGGCAACGGCCTCAACGTTGAGGAAGAAATCCGCCGGCTTGAGGTCAAGCTGCAGAAGTTGTTGAAGGCTACCTACGCCAAGCTCACGCCGTGGCAGAAGACGCAGGTCGCCCGTCATCCCGACCGGCCGCATTTTCCTGACTATGTGCAGGGACTTATCCAGGATTTCATGCCGCTGTCCGGCGACCGCGCGTTTGCCGACGATGCGGCCATCAGCGGCGGCATCGGCCGCTTTCGCGGCCGTTCGGTGATGGTGATCGGCCATGAGAAGGGCGAGGATACGCAAAGCCGCATCCGCCACAATTTCGGCATGGCGCGGCCGGAAGGCTATCGCAAGGCGATTCGGCTGATGGAGATGGCGGCGCGCTTCGAACTGCCCATCATCACCTTCGTCGATACCCCGGGCGCTTATCCCGGCGTCGGCGCCGAGGAGCGGGGGCAGGCGGAAGCCATTGCCCGCTCCACCGAAACCTGTTTGTCGGTGGGCACGCCCCTGGTGTCGGTGATCGTCGGCGAGGGCGGCTCGGGCGGCGCGGTGGCGTTGGCCTCGGGCAATCGCGTGTTGATGTTCGAGCACGCGATCTACTCGGTGATTTCCCCGGAAGGCTGCGCTTCGATCCTATGGCGCACGGCCGACAAGGCCAAGGATGCGGCCGAGGCGTTGAAAATCACCGCTCAAGACTTATTGAAATTGAAAGTGATCGACGAGATCGTGCCCGAACCGGTGGGCGGAGCCCAGCGCAACAAGGCGGCGGCGGTCAAATCCCTGGGCGACGCCATCGAGCGGGCCTTGAATGACCTGGTGGACTTGTCGCCCGACAAGCTGCGCCAGTTGCGGCGGGAGAAATTCCTCTCCCTGGGCGCGGTGGCGCTCGGTTAAACCGCCTTTAAACCGTCGGATCGGCGACCGGCGCTTTGCGCGGCCGGCCGCGACGGCGCGGCGCGGCGGCCGGTTCGTCGGCGGCAGCGTCGGCTTCCGTTGTGAAGGTCGATGGCTCCGGTTGCGCCAAGAGCGGCGCTTCGACGATTTTGCGCGGCCGACCGCGCGGCCGTTTGACGCCGGGTTCGGGTTCGCTCTCCAGCGAAGTATCGGTCAGCATCGGCAGCGACGACACTTCCACTGCGGCCGGCGCCATCGGCGCGGCCGGTTCATCAAGATTGCTCAACAGCGACGGCTGAACGGCCGGCCGGGCCGCCACCGTGCGCAAGACGCCGTCATTGAGCCCAACGACGGGCTGCGGGGCCGGAGCCGGAGGCGGGGGTGGTGGCGGTGACGCTTCCGTCAGCGCCGGCTCGGCAAAGTCCATCTCGCCGCCGACATCCACGCCATCACCGCTCCGCTCGGCCATCTCGCGCCGCTGCTGGCTGTCGAAATCGAAGGCGCCGTTTTCCGCCGCCACGCGGTAGTAATGGTCGGCGAACTGGCCATAGGCTTCCGACAAAATCGGGTCGCTGGACTGGGTTTCCCGCGAGGCCGCCTTGTAGCGTTCGTACAACTGCACCGCGGTGCCGCGCACCTTGCCTTCCGGTCCGGTGCTGTCGTACTGGCGGTTGAGCGCGCCCAGATTACGGCGATGCCGGCCCTGGCCGTGCTGCTGATGGGACTGGCCCTGACCGTTGCCCTGTCCGTTGCCGTGACGATGGCCGCCACCGTGGCCCATGGGCCGCATGGACCCGTTGCGGCCTCTGCCGCGGCGTGGATTTTGTCCTTTTCTCATGAACGACTGCGTACCTTGCCAGATAATTTATGGTTTGCGCACGATCCGAACGCGGGCGAAATGCGACCCGCTCAAGACGGATGTCGAGGCTGTTTCATCTATGATCGCAATGTGTTGCTGGCTGATGGGGGCGCCACATTATAAGCGGCGCCACGCAAATCACCTTTTGCCGGGCGTAGACTAACGCGCACGCCGGCATTTTCCAACCGTTATTTTGCACTGCCGCATAAATTTCCCGCTGCTTTCCGTAACACCAGCGCCCGCTCGATGCCGCCCAGGTCGCGCCGACAGTCAACGATTTCAAAGCCTTGGGCGTTCGCCAGGGCCGCCACCACCGGCCGCTGCCCGGCCCCCAGCTCCAGCACCACGCTGCCACCGGGGGAGAGATGGCGGGCGCATAAGGGCAGGAGGGCGCGATAGGCGTCGAGCCCGTCCGCGCCGGCAAACAGCGCGTCCGCCGGCTCGTAGAGCGCCACTTCCGGCGGCAGCGCCCGCTTGTCGGGGAGGGCGATATAGGGCGGGTTGGAGATGATAAGATCGAACCTCTCATCGCCTAGAAGCGCGTCGGCCCAATCGCCGGAGATAATGCGCGCGCGCGCCGCCAGCCCCAGACGGCGGGCGTTTTCCCTTGCCACGTCCGCCGCCGCCAGACTTTTCTCGATGCCGACGCCGGCAGCGTTGGGCAGCTCGTGCAGGAGCGACAACAGCAGGCAGCCGGTGCCGGTCCCCAAATCCAAAAGCCGGCGCGGCGCGGCACGGTCGGCAACCTGGGCCAGCGCCGCCTCGACCACCGTCTCGCTATCGGGACGCGGGGCGAGCGTCGCCGCGCTGACCTGAAACGGCAGGCTCCAGAACTCCCGCTCGCCCAGGATATGGGAGATCGGCTCACGGGCGCGCCGCCGCGCCAGGAAGGCGGTAAAGACGTCGAGCGCGGCGGCCGGCACCTCGCGCTGCGGATCGGTGATCAGCGCCGCCCGCGCGCAACCCATGGCGGCGGCCAGCAGCAGCAAGGCGTCGCCGCGGGCATGCTCGACGCCCGCCGCGGCCAAGTCCCGCGCCGCCTCGGCGATGATATCGCGCACCGTGACCATGAACGGTCAGTCAACCGCCTCCAACGCGGCGAGCTGTTCGGCCTGGCCGCTGGCGATGAGCGCGCCGATGAGTTCATCCAGCGCCTCGCCGGCGAGCACTTGTTCGAGCTTATAAAGCGTCAGATTGATGCGGTGATCGGTGACGCGGCCTTGCGGAAAGTTATAGGTGCGGATGCGGTCAGAGCGATCGCCGGTGCCGACCTGGCCTTTGCGCGCGGCGGCGCGCTCCGCCTCCTGGCGCGCCCGCTCCATTTCATAAAGCCGGGAGCGCAGCACTTTTAAGGCCTTGTCCTTGTTCTTGTGCTGCGACTTCTCATCCTGCTGCTGCACCACCAGGCCGGTGGGCAAATGGGTGATCCTGACCGCGCTGTCGGTGGTGTTGACCGATTGGCCGCCGGGGCCGCTGGAGCGGAACACATCGATGCGCAAATCCTTGTCGTCGATGTGAATGTCGACCTCTTCCGCTTCCGGCAGCACGGCGACGGTGGCGGCGGAGGTGTGAATGCGCCCGCCGGCTTCGGTTTCCGGCACCCGCTGCACGCGGTGGCCGCCGGATTCGTATTTTAGCCGCGCGAATACGCCCTTGCCGGAAACCGACACGATGGCTTCCTTGATGCCGCCCAGATCGCTCGGCGACAGGCTCATGGGCTCGAACTTCCAGCCTTGCAGCGCGGCGTAGCGCTCATACATGCGGTAAAGATCGGTGGCGAACAACGCCGCTTCCTCGCCGCCGGTACCGGCGCGGATTTCCAGGATGGCGTTCTTCTCGTCCGCCGCGTCCTTCGGCAGCAGGAGAATTTGCATCTGCCGCTCCAGTTCCGGCAGCCGCGCCTTCAATCCCGGCAGCTCATCCTCAGCCAGCGCGCGCATGTCGGAGTCGGTGGTCTTGTCGGCCAGCATCGCTTCCAAATCGGCGATTTCGCCTTGCAGCTTTTGCAAGTTTTTCGCCGCCTCGACGACAGGCGTGAGATCGGCGTATTCCTTGGAGGTCTTGGCGAACGCCTCGCCGGTCATGGCGCCGCCCTCGGCCATGACGTGTTCCAGATACTGATGACGCTCGATGAGCTGCTTGAGACGTTCGGCGGGAATCATGAGACGCGATCCTTAGCGAAAGGCGTCAAGCGCGGCGACGAGACGATCGCGCGGCACTTCCGTTTGCGTGCCGGCGTCCAGATCGCGAATGACGATGACGCCGCGCGCCAGCTCGTCCTCGCCGACGATGACGGCGGCGCGGGCGCGCAGCTTATTGGCGCGCGTCAAGCGCTTGCCCATGTTGCCGCGATAGCTCATGTCAACGATATGGCCGGCGCGTCGCGCGTCATGGGCGATGACGAGCGCCGTGTCCTGGGTCGCCGCGCCCACCGGAATGACGGCGATGGGCCGCGGCCCCGACTCAAGATTGCCGATGAGCATGCTGAGGCGTTCGATGCCGCTCGCCCAACCGACGCCGGGGGTGGCTGGGCCGCCCAACTCCTCGATCAAGCCGTCGTAGCGGCCGCCGGCCAGCACCGTGCCCTGCGCGCCCAGGGCCTCGGTGGTGAACTCGAACGCGGTGTGAGTGTAATAATCAAGCCCGCGCACCAGACGCGGATTGACTTTATAGGGAATATGAAGCGCCTCCAGTCCGCGCTTGACGTCGGCGAAGAACGCCAGCGACGCCTCGTTCAAATAATCGGTGAACAACGGCGCGTTGTTGATGATCGCCCGGTCGCCCGCATCCTTAGAATCCAGAATGCGCAGCGGATTCTTGTCGAGCCGCAGGCGGCTGTCTTCGCTCAAAGTCGAGACATGCGCCGAAAAATATTTGACCAAGGCGTCGCGATAGCGGGCGCGGCTTTCGTGATCGCCGAGCGTGTTCAGTTCCAGGGTCACTTTGTCGGCGACGCCGAGCTCGCTTAACAGATCGTAGGCCAAGGCCAGCAACTCAACGTCGGCCTGCGCCTCGGCGACGCCGATGATCTCCACGTCAAGCTGGTGGAACTGGCGCAGACGGCCTTTCTGCGGCCGCTCGTGGCGAAACATCGGACCCCAGGCGTAAAAGCGGCACGGCGCTTCTTGCTGCAGGCCGTTTGATAAAAAGGCGCGGGCGATGCCGGCGGTGTATTCGGGACGTAGTGTAATACTATCGCCGGACCGGTCGGTGAAGGTGTACATTTCCTTGGTCACCACGTCAGTGGCCTCGCCAAGCGAGCGGCTGAACACTTCGGTGAACTCGAAAATCGGCGTGGCGATTTCGCCAAAAGCGTAGCGCTCGGCAACGGCGCGAAAGGTTTCCACCACGCGGCGGAATTTTCGCGCCTCCTCGGGCAGGATGTCATGGGTGCCGCGAACCGATTGCAACCGCGCCGCCAAGAAAAATTCTCCACTAACCTTAGAGCATGCCGTCATCCCCGCGAAAGCGGGAATCCACATGCCGCAATTAGAAACTGGATCCCCGCTTGCGCGGGGATGACATGAGTAAACGTTATATCTTGTGAAGTCATGCCACAGACAACCATATCTTAGGAAGCCTTGGCGAGATTTTGCGCGCTGGCCTCGATTTCCGCCGCGCGCTTCTCCACCAGCTCGACGATATGGTCGATCAGACGCGCGTCGTCAATCTTATGATCGGCGACGCCCGACAGATAAATCATGTGATTGCCCTGGCCGCCGCCGGTCAAGCCGATGTCGGTCTCCCGCGCTTCGCCGGGACCGTTGACCACGCAGCCGATGATCGACAGGCTCAACGGCGTGGTGATGTGGGCGAGGCGCTTTTCCAGTATTTCCACTGTCTGGATGACGGGATAGGCCTGGCGGGCGCAGGTGGGGCAGGAGACGATGCGCACGCCGCGATGGCGGATGTCGAGCGCCTTGAGGATTTCAAATCCCGCCTTGACCTCCTCCACCGGCTCCGCCGACAGCGACACCCGGATGGTGTCGCCGATGCCGGCCCACAGAAGCGCGCCGATGCCGATCGCCGACTTCACCGTGCCGGTGCGCAAGCCCCCCGCTTCGGTGATGCCGAGATGCAAGGGGTAATCGCACGCTTCGGCCAGACCCTGATAGGCGGCCACGGCGAGAAAGACGTCGGACGCCTTGACGCTGATCTTGAATTCGAAAAAGTCGTTGTCCTCCAGGATCCGCGCATGCTCCAGCGCGCTTTCCACCAACGCTTCCGGGCACGGCTCGCCGTATTTTTCCAAAAGATGCTTGTCCAACGAGCCGGCATTGACGCCGATCCGCATCGAGCAGCCGTGATCCTTGGCTGCCTGCACCACGTCGCGCACCCGATCGGCGGCGCCGATGTTGCCGGGGTTGATACGCAGGCAGGCGGCGCCGGCCTGGGCCGCCTCGATGGCGCGCTTATAATGGAAATGGATGTCGGCGATGATCGGCGCCTTGGCGGCGCGGACGATCTCGGCCAATGCCGCCGTCGACTCCTCATCGGGGCAGGAGACGCGGACAATATCCACCCCCGCCTCTTCCAGCCCGCGGATCTGGTTGATGGTGGCGCGGGCGTCGGAGGTCAGCGTGTTGGTCATGGACTGCACGCTGATCGGGGCGTCGCCGCCCACGGCTAGCGAGCCGACATGGATTTGCCGGGATTTACGGCGAATGATCTGACGATAGGGTCGAATGGTCATAGAGGCCCATGCTCTAACGGGCGCGCGCCCGGCGGGGCCATAACATGGGGGAAAGGGCCGGCGATGGCAAGGAGAAAGCGCGGTCGGCTATTCGAGGGCGGAAGGCCCATTTTGCAGGTCGGCGAGGCGGATATCGCGGCGAATGGCGCCCACGGGGCCGAGCGCGCCCAAGACTTTGCCGTTGACCACCACGTCCAGCGCGCCGGCGTCGCCGGTCATCAATTTAACGCCGGGTCCGCTCGGCGCGTCATAGGCTTCGCCCGCCCGCAATACCTTGTCGACGATGGGCTTGTGGTCAGGTCCCTCGATCCTGACCCAGGCGTCATGCCGTGCTTTCAAGACCAGGTGCGACGGTTGATGCCGGGCGGTTCGGGGGGCCGCCGCCGGCTGCTCGACGCTGGCCAGACGCACCACGGGGGCCGGCGCGGCTTCGGCGCTGGCCAGGGCCAGCACCGGGCGCGGCTCACTCGCCGTGGCCAGGGTGGCCGGCTTGGCTTCTCCGCCATGGCCGGCCGAGACGGCAAGATCGGCGCTCACTTCGGGCACCGCCTCGAAAGCGTCCTCGCCGCGCGAGGAAAAGGCGTACCAGGCGCCATAGACCACCAGGCAGAGCAGCGAGGCGGCCACCGCCATCCACCGCCGGGGCATCCGGGAATCTTCCAAAGGTTCCGGGAAAATCAGCGCCGCATCAATGCTTTGCGCCTGTTGGGAGCGACGCAGTCGCTCCGCCAGTTCACGGGCGTCAAGGCCTAAATATTCGGCATAGGTGCGCAAAAAGCCGACCGCGTAGACCAGGCCGGGAAATGGGCTAAAGTCATCGTTTTCCAGCGCTTCCAAGAGGTGCGGCCGGATGCGCAGCTCTTCCGCGATCGCGGCGATTGGTTTATCGCCGCGGGCTCGGCGCGCAGCGCGGAGCTGCGGCCCGATGGGCTCGGCGGGTGGCAGTTCGATGGCGGCGGGTTCCACCGCCGCGGGGGTATTGATCTCAGCCATCATACTCATCCTCGGTTACCCGTGGCTGCAGGTTTCCCCTCCTGTTTTTGTGCACGATGATCGACATCAGCAGCATGCCCGAGAAAATCGACGGGAGGCGGCCCAACAAGGGGACGCAAAAAAGCTCGCCAATACCGATGATTACTCCTTCGGAGTCAACAAGACGTTAAACGGTAGAGTCAACACGAAATTGATTTTTGTGAGGAATTTAAAGGAATAGGGGGAAAAACCTAGAGAATCACGCCATGATCGCGGGCAAAGTCCGTGAGTCGACCCCTTAAACTGTGGTCGCTCAACTGCAAGATGTGGTCGAGATAGGCCGTCAGCACCCCGAGTCGCAGGCTGCGCACCATCACTTTGATGGGGCCGACGGAGGCCGGCGACACCGACAACCGCCGCAGACCCAAGCCGATGAGCGTCATCGCCTCCAGGGTCTTGCCGCCCAGCTCGCCGCACAACGTCAGAGGTTTGCCGTGACGCTCGCATACCGCGACAATATGCTTGATAAATCCCATCGCTGCGGGGGAGAGAAGGTCATAACGTCCGGCCACCTTGGGGTTGCCGCGATCGGCGGCGAAGAAGAATTGCATCAAGTCGTTGCTGCCCAGGGACACGAAATCAGCAAGCGGCAATAAGCGGTCCAGTTGCCAGGCCAAGGCCGGCACTTCGATCATGCAGCCGACCCGCAGGCTGTCCGGCAGCTCCTTGCCCAGCTCCCGCCGCCGCGCCACCTCTTTCTCCAGGATCGCCCGCGCCGCCACGAATTCGGCGACCTCGGTGACCATGGGGAACATCAGGTTGAGCGAGCGCCCGGCGGCGGCCTCCAGAAGCGCCCGCAGCTGGTAGCGCAGCAGCACCGGCCGATCGAGGGCGACGCGGATCGCCCGCCAGCCCATGGCGGGGTTTTCTTCCGCGTCGCGGGCCAGAAACGCCACCGGCTTGTCGCCGCCGATGTCGAGGGTGCGGAACACCACCGGGCGCGCTCCGGCGGCGTCGAGGATTTGCTTGTAAAACACCATCTGCGTGTCGAGCTTCGGCATCTGCGCGCTGACCATGAACTGAAATTCGGTGCGAAACAGGCCGATGCCGGCGGCGCCGGTGGCCTCCAGATTCGGCATATCCAGGGTCAGGCCGGCATTAATGGAGAGCTCGATCGTCACGCCATCGACGGTCTCCACCGGGGCGTTCTTGAGCGCCGCATAAGCCGCTACCCGTGCCGTGCGGGCGGCGATGGTCTGCTGGTAGGACTGAATGATTTCGCTGGCTGGCGAGATGTAGATCCAGCCCGCCTCGCCATCGACGATGATCTGTTCGCCGCTGGCGATGCGGTCGATGACGTCGCCGGCATTACCCACCAACGGAATGCCCAGCGCGCGGGCGACAATGGTGACGTGGGCGGTGTTGGAGCCCTCTTTCAAGACCACCGCCTTCAATTTGCTGCGGTCGTATTCCAACAATTCGGCCGGGCCCATGGCGCGCGCCAGGATGACGGCGTCATCGGGCAGGACTTCGCTGGCCGAGGTGGCGCCCTTGCCCACCAGATGGCGCACCAGACGGTTGGAGAGGTCGTCGAAATCAGCCAGCCGCTCGCGCAGGTAAGGGTCCAGGGTGCGCATCAGGCGGGAGCGGTTTTCCACCTGCACCCGCTCCACCGCCGCTTCTGCGGTAAGGCCGCTATCGATGGCTTCCCCGATCCGCCGCCGCCAGCCCTCGTCAGCCGCCAGCATGCGGTAGACGTCAAAAATCTCGCGGTGCTCCCCGGCCTTCATGTCTTGGGCGCTGGCCATGTCCTCCAACTGGGCGTGGAGCGCCACGAAAGCTTGGTCGAGGCGGGCGCGCTCGACATCCGGATCCTGGGCGATGTGGGCCTTGATCTCAACGATGGGCTCATGGAGCACGGCGCGGCCGATGGCAATGCCCTCGGCCAGCGGGGTGACTTCGAAGCTGGGCGTCGCCGCCCGTTCCAGCGTCGCCGCCGGCGCTTCGCTGGGGCTCACCAGCTCGCCCGAGGCGACGAACTCGGCGATCACCATCGCCACCGTCTGCAGCGCCTCGGCCTCCTCCTCGGTGTAGTGGCGGCGGGTGCGGTTTTGCACCACCAGTACGCCGATCACCCGGCCGGCGCGCAAAATCGGCACGCCCAACAGCGAGTGGAAGATTTCCTCGCCGGTTTCCGGTTTATAGACGAAGCTGGGGTGGGTCTGAGCGTCGGAGAGGTTGAGCGGCAGGCCGGTGGCGGCGATCTCGCCCACCAGCCCCTCGCGGAAGCGCAGCCGGGTTTGATGCACGGCTTCTTTTTTCAAGCCTTCGGTGGCAAAGAGCTCCAACACCTCGCCGCCGCGGGCGATATAGATCGAGCACACTTCCGCCACCATGTTGGCGGCAATCAGGCGCGTGACTTCATCCAGGCGCTTTTCCGCCGGCGCGGCGCTGGCCATGGTTTCGCGCAAGCGGCGAAGAAGAATGCGCGGACCGCCGGTCGTCACGTTCACTGGCTCGGTCTCCCGTCGACGATTTTAGCGTTATGGTAGCCGTCGATTGCTACCGTTCAAGGTAAGCCACGGCCTGCTCGACGAGCTCGGCGATAATGTCCGCCGTCGGCTGAATTTTCGTCACCATGCCGACGCTCTGCCCGGCCATCAGCGAGCCTTCTTCTATATTGCCGTCAACCACCGCCCGCCGCAATGCGCCGGCCCAGAAATGTTCGATCTTAAGTTGGGCCTCTTCCTTGCTCAGTTCGCCCGTCTCGAACTGCGCGATCACCTCGCGCTGCACCGCCATGAACTTGTCGCTGGCGGCGTTGCGCAGCGCCCGCACCGGAATCACCGGAAAGCGCGGATCGACCTGCACCGACGGCACCGCCTCGCGGGCGGCGGCGCGGATGAAGGCCTGCTTGAAATTGGGATGGGCGATGGATTCGCTGGCGCAGACAAAGCGGGTGCCGAGCTGCACGCCGGCGGCGCCCATCTCCAGGAAGGCGGCGATGGCCTCGCCGCGGCCGAGGCCGCCAGCGACGAAAATCGGCACCTCGCGCACATGGGGCAGAATTTCCTGGGCCAGCACGTTCAAGGATACCGGGCCGATGTGGCCGCCGGCTTCCGAACCTTCGATGACCAGGGCATCGACGCCCGAGCGCACCAGCTTCTTGGCGATCACCAAGGCCGGCGCGAAGCACACCACTTTCGCGCCCGCCGCCTTGATGCGCGCGATGGCGTCGCCCGGCGGCAAGCCGCCGGCGAGCACGATGTGACTGACCTTTTTTTCGGCGCAGACGTCGATGAGATCCAACAACTGCGGGTGCAGCGTGATCAAGTTGACGCCGAACGGCTGGCTGGTGAGCGCCTGCGTGGCGGCGATCTCGGCGCGCAACAGGTCGGGCGACATGCTGCCGCTGGCAAGCACGCCAAAGCCGCCGGCGTTCGAGATGGCGGCGACCAGATGACGCTCCGACACCCAGGTCATGGCGCCGCCCAGAATAGCGTATTTCGCGCCCAGAAAATCGCGTCCGCGCGCCCATAGCTGTTGCAGCCGGACATAGCCGGGCCGCTCTTCCAGGGGCGTTGGCGTTTCTTGGGTGATGGCGTTCATGTTGGGCATCAAGATCCTAGGTATTAAGCGACGCTGGCATCAAGACCATAAGCGCTGTGCAGCGCGCGCACCGCCAGTTCGGTGTACTCAGCGCCAATCAGCACGCTGATCTTAATCTCCGAGGTGGAGATCACCTGAATGTTGATCCCCTTCTCCGCCAGCGCCTTGAACATGGTGGCGGCGACGCCGGCGTGGCTGCGCATGCCGACGCCGATCACCGATACCTTGACCACGTTCTTGTCGGCATTCAAGCGATCGAACGGGAAATTCTCCCGCGCCTTCTCGATCACCGCCACGGCGCGCTCCAGATCGCCTTCGGGAACGGTGAAGGTCAGATCGGTGCGCAAGCCGTCGGCCGACACGTTCTGCACGATCATGTCGACGTTGATGTTGGCTTCCGCCAACGGCATGAAAATGCCGCTCGCCATGCCGGGCTTGTCGGCAACGCCCATCAGCGTCACTTTTGCTTCATTGCGGGCATACGCGATGCCGCTGACCACTTGCTGTTCCACGATCTCATCCTCATCCACAACCATGGTGCCGGGCTTGTCCTCGAAACTGGAAAGGACCTGCACGCGCACGCGATGGTTCATCGCCATTTCCACCGAACGGGTCTGGAGCACCTTGGCGCCCAGGGACGCCATCTCCAGCATTTCTTCATAAGTGATCTTGTCGAGCTTGCGCGCCTGCGGCACGATCCGCGGATCGGTGGTGTAGACGCCGTCGACATCGGTATAGATGTCGCAGCGGTCCGCCTTCAAGGCCGCCGCCACCGCCACCGCCGAGGTATCCGAACCGCCGCGGCCCAAGGTGGTGATGCGGTTGTCGGGGCCTACCCCCTGGAAGCCGGCGATCACCGGCACCTGGCCGATCTTGAAGCGTTTTTCCAGCTCTTCGGTATCGATGCGCTCGATCCGGGCGCTGCCGTGGGCGCCATTGGTATGAATGGGGATCTGCCAACCGAGCCAGGAACGCGCCTGGATGCCCATGTCCTGTAACGTGATGGCGAGAAGGCCGACCGTGATCTGCTCGCCGGCGGCGACCACGGTGTCATACTCCCGGGCGTCGTGCATGACGGAAGCGCTGCGGGTATAGGCCACCAGTTGGTCGGTGGTGCCGGCCATGGCCGAGACCACCACCGCCACCTCGTTGCCAGCCTCGGTCTCGCGTTTGACCCGCTCTGCGACGTTGCGGATGCGCTCGATGTTGGCGACTGACGTGCCGCCGAATTTCATGACGATTCGCGCCATATAAGACTCTTGCTTGGGCGTCCCTTTGAAGCGGCGGGCCAGTTTATGCAAAACCCTGCCGAAAACCGGGCGTATACATAAGGCCAAGGGCGGCATGGCGCAAGCCTGCATCAACGGCCGACCGCCGACCTTGCCGAGGCATGCCGCCCGCGCTAGCCTGCGCCTTCCCCTCAGGAGGTCCATGCCATGCCCTACGCCACCACCATCGACGCCGACGATATCGCCCGCTTCCAGGCGGTGGCGGCGTCGTGGTGGGACGAAAACGGCCCGTTCCGGCCGCTGCACCGCCTCAACCCGGCCCGGATCAGCTTCATCCGGCAGACGTTGCTCCGCCATTTCGGCGGCGACGACAACAACCCCCGGCCGTTTGCCGGACTGCGCCTGCTGGACGCCGGCTGCGGCGGCGGCCTGGTGGCCGAGCCCATGGCCCGCCTAGGGGCGGCGGTCACCGGCTTCGACGCCACCGCGGAAACGGTCAACGTCGCCCGCGCCCATGCCGCGGCCGGCGGGTTGGAGATCGATTACCGACCGGGCGGCATCGAAGAGTTCACGGCCGATCGCTCCTTCGACGCTATCCTGGCGCTGGAAGTGATCGAGCATGTGGCGGATGCGGATAGGTTTTTGCAGGAATGCCGGCGGCTGATCGCCGATCAGGGGGTGCTCATACTTTCCACCCTCAACCAGACGATGAAGTCGTATTTGCTGGGCATCGTGGCGGCGGAATACGTGCTGCGCTGGCTGCCCCAGGGCACCCATGACTGGCAGAAATTCCAAAAGCCCTCCGCCCTGGCTCACGCCCTGGAGCGGGCGGGCTTTCGCCTGACGGGCCTGCAAGGTCTGGTCTATCGCCCGTTCAGCGACAGATGGGAGCTGTCGCCGCGCGATCTGTCGGTCAATTACTTCGCCGTGGCGGTGGGTGGTTAAGGCGCGCCTTCTTCTCCCTCTCCAAGCAGGAGAGGGAGGGGCCCGCTTCAGCGGGAGGGTGAGGTAGAAAACCTCATCGCCAATAAATCTACCTCACCCCTGCGCTTCGCGCCGCCCCTCTCCTGCTAGGAGAGGGAAAGACTGCAACTCAAGCATCCGACATACTCCACTCAAAAGGCTGTAATCGCATGCCTTTACATTCTGACGAAGGGATATCCAGGCTAACACAAAAATCCCCTTGACATTCTATAGAAAAAATATAGATAGTAGAAAAAAGCAGAAAGGAGATTATTATGCAACGAAATATCACTGTATCAATAGATGTATATGCCGCAATTTGGGCCGACCGGAAGGAAGGTGAAGATTCCGAGGACGCCATTCTCAGGCGGAAATTTAAATGTAGCGCTAAAATTAAAAGTGCATCAGAGAAGATTCTAATGGCTTCTAATGCAACAAAAGGGGTTAGCGACACGCGAAATAATGTCAACTTTCCTGAGGGGTTTGAGATATTTCGTACCTATAAAAGGCAAGAATACTCTGCGGTTGCGACAGGCGGATCATGGCTTAGGCAAGATATTGGCAAGCGCTTTCAAACCTTAAACCAACTGAATGAATCTATTGTGGCTGGCCCAGAGAACGTTTGGAACGGGAACTGGAAATACAGAGGTCCAGACGGGACTGTCCATTCTATTGATGAACTGCGCAATAAATGAGTTTTCTCGTGCGGTGTGTTCGTTCGATAAGTAATAAGCTGTGCAAATGCAGTCCAATCAAGTTGGTTAAGGACGTCTAGTCACGCTTCCTCTCCAAACAGGAGAGGAAGGTTATGTCTGAAAATTAAGCATCGGGCTTGCGGGGCAGGGGAAGTTCCAGGAAATCGACCCCTTCGTCCTTCAGGGCCGCCGCTTCGCCGGGCGACGCCTCGCCGTAAATGGGGCGGGGATCGGTTTCGCCGTAATGGATTTTGCGCGCCTCTTCGGCGAAGCCCTTGCCCACATAGTCGAAATTTTCTTCCACATGGTGGCGCACTTCGGCCATGAAGCGCTGCACATGCTCCGCCATGGCCGGGCCCATGACCGCGGTTTTGGCGGTGCGGGCGGAAACATTCGCCTGAGCGGGTGCCGCCGGAGCGGGCGCAACCGCCTTGTGGGTGGAAATATTGGGCGCCATGGGCGCTTTGACGACTTCGGTATTGCCGCACGACGGGCAGGAGAGTTGGCCGGCGGCCGCTTGCGCCGCATAACTATCGCTGTTGTTGAACCATGCCTCGAAGACATGGCCCGCGCCGCATTTCAAATCAAAAACGATCATTATCGTATGGTTGATCCCATGACCACGCCGGCACCTTGCGCCGCGCCTCTTCTACCAGATGGAGATCAAGATCGGCAATGACAAGGCCAGGGGTCTCGCCGGCGTCAGCCAGCACCTCGCCCCACGGGCCGACGATCAGGCTGTGGCCGTAGGTCAGGCGGCCGCCGCCGTGGTCGCCGACCTGGGCCGGGGCCAGAATGAAGGCCCCGGTTTCGATGGCGCGGGCGCGGAGCAGCACATGCCAGTGCGCCTCGCCGGTCCATTTGGTGAAAGCCGAAGGCACCGCGATCAGCGCCGCCCCGGCCCGGCCTAGGTCGCGGTAGAGATGGGGAAAGCGCACGTCATAGCAGATGGTCATCCCGAGCCGGCCCCACGGTCCGTCGGCCAGCACAGCCTTATCGCCGGCGCGGTAGGTGTCGGATTCGCGGTAGATGCGGCCCGCGCCCAAATCGACGTCAAAGAGGTGGATTTTGTCGTAGCATGCACGCACGGCGCCGTCGGGGGCGATCAGGAACGAACGGTTGACGAGCTTGTTTGTTGTTTCGTCCCGCAGCGGAATGGAGCCGATCAGCAGCCAGACGCCGGCGTTTTTGGCCGCCGCCTGAAACCGCGGCAGCGAAGGATCATCAGCCTCGGCGCAGGCGAGCGCCAACGTCTCCTCCCGCCGGGCGGCGAGAAAGGGCGTGCCTTCGGGGGTCAAGACGAATTGCGCGCCGGCGGCGGCCGCCTCCTTGATCAGTAAAAGCGCCGCCTCGGTGGAAGCGTCGCGGTCCGCCGTCGAGGTAAGCTGAAGGAGCCCGACGCGCACGGGGACGGCCTTTGCGCCGGTCAGGGGCGCAACAGGGGGTCGAGCCCGCCCGCCGCGTCCAGGGCGTGGATGTCGTCGCAGCCGCCGATATGGGCGTCATTGATGAAGATTTGCGGCACCGTGTTGCCGCCATTGGCCCGCGCCACCATTTCCGCCCGTTTATCGGGATGCTCCTCAATGTCAATCTCGCGGTAAGCAGCGCCTTTTTGCGCCAACAGCGCCTTGGCGCGGGCGCAATAGGGGCACGTCGACTTGGTGTAAATTTCTATCTTGGCCATCACCCAGACTTTCCGCAACGAATACAAGGATATTGCCGTTCTATATAGAGCTTCGGCGACGGTTCGCAAGGCGCGTTCGTTGGCACGCATCTCTTTGCGCGGCGGGAAACATGGGGTAGACTTTGTGACTGTCTTATTGGGTCAAGTGAACGTTGGGAGATAAGCAAGATGAGCCGTCAGAAAAGGGCGTGGGCGGGGGTATTGAGTTTAGCGCTGGCGATTTCCGGCGCTGTTGGCGGCGCGCCGGCGCTGGCTGCCAGCGCCCAGAAGGAGCGGGCGCAAAAACAGGCGGAAATCCCGCGCTGCGGCCAGAAAATCGGCGCCATCGCCATCGCCGAGCCGGAGCGCAACTGGTGGTCCGAATATCAACTGGGCTCGCCTGAAGCGCTGTTGAAGATTTTCGTCATGCAATCGGGCTGCTTCTCGCTGGTCGATCGCGGCAAGGGCATGGCGATGATGCAGCAGGAACGGGCGCTGGCCTCGGGCGGCGATCTTAGGGTCGGCTCCAACATCGGCAAAGGACAAGTCAAGGCCGCCGATTACGTGCTGGTGCCCGACCTGGTGTCGCAAAACCAGAATTCCGGCGGCAACGCCATCGGCGGCCTTTTGGGCGGCGCGCTGGGCGGCGGGGTGCTGGGCGGTCTGGCCGGCGGCATCAACATCAAGAAGAAAAGCGCCAACGTGGTGCTGTCGATCACCGACATCCGCTCCTCGGAGCAGTTGGCGGCCATCGAGGGACAGGCCAAGAAAAGCGATCTCGGCTGGGGCGGCGGCGGCGGCCTGTTCACCGGCGGGGCGCTGATCGCCGGCGGCGCTTCGGGCTACGCCAATACCGAAATCGGCCAGGTGATCGCGCTCGCCTACCTGGACGCCTACACCAAGCTCGTGGACCAGATGGGCGGCCTCTCCACCGATGCCGCCGGCACCAACGTGCGTCAGGCGGTGCAGATGACCAAGCCCGGCAATCTCTATGAAGGGCCGAGCACCAAAACCGCCGCCATCAAGCCCTTGGACCCCGGCACCCTTCTCTATCCCACCGGCAACAAGGACGGCCTGATGTGGGAAGTGGAGGATGAACTCGGCGCCAAGGGCTGGGTGTCGTCGATCCAGTTCCAGTTGGCGAAATAAGGCCCAGCTTCAGTCGGCGAACGGCGGGCGGGCGATCACCGCCACGGCGACGGACGCCGCGCCGTGGCGGATCAGGGTCTTGGCGCAGGCGTTGACCGTGGCCCCGGTGGTCATCACGTCATCCACCAACAGCACCCGGCGGCCCTTAAGGGCGGCGCGGCAGCGGCGGCGCACGGCGAAAGCGCCTTCCACGTTGGCCCGCCTTGCGGCGCGGTCCAAGCCGCCCTGGGACGGCGTGGCGCGCCGCCGCGCCAGAAGGTCGGGGACATGGGGAGCGCCAAGCTCCCGGGCCAGCGCCGCGGCCAGCACCGCCGCCTGATTGTAGCGCCGGGCGAGAAGCCGCCAGCGATGCAAGGGGACCGGGGCGACGAGATCAACCTCGCCCAAGCTGATCCGGCTGATCCGCGCCAGCCAGCGGCCGAAGGTCGGCGCCATGTCGAGCCGGTCGCCGTGCTTGAAGGCCAGGATCAAGCCGCGCGCCGCCTCATCGTAGCGCAGCGCGGCGCGGGCGCGCTCGTAAGCCGGCGGTTCGGCCAGGCACGGGCCGCATAAGCTGTCCGCGCCGACTTCAACCTCGAACGGCAGGCCGCAGGTGGCGCAGCACGCGCCATCAAGAAAGGTCAAGCCCGCCCAACAGGCGGCGCACAAATGCCCGGTTGCGGCGACCGGCGCGGCGCAAGAGGGACAGAGCGGCGGAAAGATGGCGTCCGCCAGCCAGCGCAGCGCCGCCACACCCTTTCCGTTGCTCTTTGCCAATGCCATAACATCAGGGTATCGAAAGGAAGGAACCGTGGCCAGTCCCGGCGACATCATCGTCTTTGACCGCCATATCGTGGCGCTGCGCCGACGGCGCGCCGCGGCGGATTTCGCCGCCCACGCCTTTCTGCACGAGGAAATCGCCCGCCGGCTTTTGGAGCGGCTGGCGGATGTCAACCGGGTCTTTCCCAGGGCGCTGGCGCTGGGCCTGTCGCTCAACGAACGGCCGGGCGGCGAGCAGATCATCAGCGGCCCGCCGTCGCCCGCGCCGCAATTGCTGTTTGATGAGGAAGCCTTGCCGTTTGCGCCGGCAAGCCTCGATCTCATCGTCAGCAACCTGGCGCTCCATTGGGTCAACGACCTGCCCGGCGCGCTGCTGCAAATCCGCCAGACGCTGCGGCCCGACGGCCTGTTTTTGGGCGCGCTATTGGGCGGCGACACCTTAAAAGAGCTGCGCCAGGCGTTCCTGGAGGCCGAGGCAATGGTGGAAGGCGGGGCCAGCCCCCGGGTCAGCCCGTTCGCCGACGTACGGACATTGGGCGGACTAATGCAGCGCGCCGGCTTCGCTCTGCCGCTCGTCGACGTCGACACCCTCACCGTCTCTTATGCCGATGCCTTCGCCCTGATGCGCGACTTGCGCGGCATGGGCGAGACCAACGCCCATGTCGGCCGGCGCAAGAGCTTTTCCCGCCGGCAGACCTTGAAGGCCATGGCGGAGATATACCGGGAGCGTTTCGGCGGCGCGGATGGCCGCATCCCCGCCACCTTCCAGGTGATTTATCTGACCGGTTGGGCTCCCCATGACAGCCAGCCCAAACCCTTAAAACCCGGCAGCGCCCAGATGAGCTTGACCGAGGTGTTGGGGGGGAAAAGATAGGGGCAGTTCGTTATACCCGTCTTAAAAATAAGTATAATATACACACTATCTGTTGATATTTCTATTAATAAGTATAATATACACATAATCGGGGGCGATAACGGTGGATAGCAAGGAGATCATCAAGAAATTGAAAGCGGACGGATGGTATGAGGTCAACGTGAAGGGCAGTCATCACCAATTCAAGCACCCTCATAAACCAGGCCGCGTCACGGTTCCCCATCCACGAAAGGACATGCCTCTTGGCTTGGTGAAAAGCATCGAGGCCCAAGCCCGGCTGAAACTACGATAAGGAGTAACTTGATGTTAAAATATTACCCCGCCCTGATCCACAAAGACCCCGGCAGCGTTTACGGAGTCACCTTCCCGGACCTGCCCGGCTGCGTGGGCGCTGCCGATACCGCCGAAGCCGCCATCGCGGACGCCGCCGCCGCCCTGCAATTCCACATCGATGGCATGCTGGCGGATAAAGAGGCCATCCCCGCCCCGTCGTCCCTGGAATCTGTCCGTGATCCCGAGGCGGTGGCGGTAACCTTGATCCCGGCCCGGCTGCCGACCAAGGCGGCGCGGATCAACATCACGGTGGATACCGGCTTGCTGGCCGACATTGACGCCCGCGCCAACGCCGAAGGGCTTAATCGGTCTGCTTTTTTTGCTCAGGCTGCGCGGGAAAAATTGCGCGCATAACGCCCCAACCAACCCGTTATATCCCTCTCCCTCGAGGGAGAGGGGTTAGAAGGGGCGGGCGGCCCCTCACGCCACATCCCGCAAGGCCGCGATCAAGGGCTCGTCGGCGGGTGGCATGGGATAATCCTTCAGCTCTCGAGGAGTGACCCATTTGACGGCCGCGTGTTCATGGGGCTGGACATAGCCCTGCCAGCGCCGGCAGGCATAAAGCGGCATCAGCAGATGAAAGTCGTCGTAAGAATGGGAGGCGAAGGCCAACGGCGCGAGGCAGGCTTCGGTCACATCAATGCCGAGCTCCTCCTTCAGTTCGCGGATCAGCGCCCGCTCCGGCGTCTCGCCCGGCTCCACCTTGCCGCCGGGAAATTCCCACAAGCCCGCCATGGATTTGCCTTGAGGCCGCTTTGCGATCAGCACCCGGCCGTCGACGTCAATGAGCGCCACCGCCGCCACCAGCACCGTGGGCAGGTTGTCGCGGCTGCGCTTGTTGGTCTCCGGGCAGTCCTGGAACACCCGTCAGCTCCGGTAATCGGCGTTGATCGAGATGTAGCCATGGGTCAGATCGCAGGTCCACACCTGGGCCCGGCCATTGCCGATCCCCAGATCGACGACGATGTCGATCTCGCGGCCGCGCAAATGGGCGGTGGCCTTGGTCTCGTCGTACGTGGGCAGCACCATGCCGTCGCGGGTCACCGGCTGGCCGCCGATATCGATGGCGATCTTGTCGCGGTCGGCGGCCTCGCCGGATTTGCCCACCGCCATGACGATGCGGCCCCAGTTGGCATCCTCGCCGGCGATCGCCGTCTTGACCAGCGGCGAATTGGCGATGGAAAGGCCGATTTTGCGCGCCGCCCGGTCGTCCTCGGCCCCGCGCACGGTGATGGAAATAAATTTCTGCGCCCCCTCGCCGTCGCGCACCACCTGATGGGCGAGATCGCGTAGGAGCTCCTCGAACTTGGCCTTGAAGTCATCAAGCCGGGGGTCATGGGCGTCGCTG
This sequence comes from Pseudomonadota bacterium, assembly GCA_003577275.1. GTDB lineage: Bacteria > Pseudomonadota > Alphaproteobacteria > Sphingomonadales > Govanellaceae > PRO5. The sequence goes on along the minus strand of QEVO01000001.1, from coordinate 9,017 downwards.
ACCGCGCCATGGCGCGCGTTGACCCCGGTGGCGAAGGCCAACAGGGTATCGCTGGTCGAGGTATCGCTATCGACCGTGATGCAGTTGAAGGTGCGCTCCACGGCGGGGCCAAGAATCGCCTGCAACACCGCCGCCGGGATGGCGGCGTTGGTGAACACGAAGGCGAGCATGGTGGCCATGTCGGGCGCGATCATGCCCGAGCCCTTGGCGATGCCGTTCAATACCACCGGATAGCCGTCGATATGGGCGATCCGGCAGGCGCCCTTGGGAAAAGTGTCGGTGGTGCGGATGGCGGCCGCCGCGGCCGCCCAGTCGGTGGACGAAACCCTTGTCATCAAGCCATCAAGCTCGCCCGTGATGATGGCGGGATCCAAGGGATTGCCGATCACCCCGGTGGAAGCCTGGAGCACCGCCTGCGGGGCGCAGCCGAGCTTATCCGCCGCCGCCGCCGCCACCGCTTCCACGGCGGCGCGGCCGGCCTTGCCGGTAAAGGCGTTGGCGTTGCCGGCGTTGACGATGAGCGCCCGCGCGTTGTGGCCGCCGCCGGCGGCAAGCGCCGCCCGGCACCAGTCCACCGGGGCCGAGGGGGCCTTGGAGCGGGTGAACACCCCGGCGGCCTCTGTGCCCTCGGCCAGGCGCACCAGGAGGAGGTCGGGCCGGCCCTTATAACGGCTGTTGGTCTCGGCCACCGCCAGATCGACGCCGGCGATGGGCATCAGATTGGGAAACCGCTGAGGCGCCAGCGGCGAGGTCGCTAAGGGTGCCTTGGCCATGGGATGATCCGCCTTTCATGGAAAAAACGCAGGCATATAAGGGCACAACCGCCCCCCTGTCCATGGCCTTCTGTTGACAGCATGACCCCTCGCCCTTATCTGAAGGGCTCTGGTAGAAAAGGCCGTCTCCGCTGGGGGACTTCTTTGCCGAGAAAGGCGGCCATACCCTGGACATGTTCATGCTTGGTTTCACCAAACTCAGCCGCCGCCTTTTTGGCAGCACCAACGACCGCTACGTTCGCCGCTTAAGGCCCAAGGTCGAGGCCATCAACGCCCGGGAGGCGGCGATGCAGGCGCTCAGCGATGAGGATTTGAAGGCCCAGACCGGCAAGTTCCGCGAGGCGCTGCATAACGGCGCGACCCTCGACGATCTCCTGATCGACGCCTTCGCCACCGTGCGCGAGGCGGCGCGCCGCACCCTGGGCCAGCGCCATTTCGACGTGCAGCTCATCGGCGGCATGGTCCTGCATGAGGGCAAGATCACCGAAATGAAGACCGGCGAGGGCAAGACCCTGGTGGCGACGCTCGCCGCCTATTTGAACGCCCTGCCGGGCAAGGGCGTGCATGTGGTCACCGTCAACGATTACCTGGCGCGGCGCGACTCCGAGTGGATGGGGCGTATTTACAAGTTCCTCGGGCTCACGGTCGGCTGCATCATCCCCGGTCTCGACGACGGCTTTCGTCGCGCGGCTTACGCCTGCGACATTACCTACGCCACCAACAACGAGCTCGGCTTCGACTATTTGCGCGACAACATGAAGTATCATCGCGACGCGCTGGTGCAGCGGCCTTTCGCTTTCGCCATCGTCGATGAAGTGGACTCGATCCTCATTGACGAAGCGCGCACGCCGCTGATCATTTCCGGCCCCACCGAGGACAAGTCCGATCTTTACATGTCGGTGGACAAGATCATTCCCGGTCTGCAAGCGGGCGACTTCGAGATCGACGAAAAATCCCGCCACGTCACGCTGACCGAGGACGGCAACGTGCATGCCGAAAGCCTGCTCAAAGAGGCCGGGCTCTTGGAAGGCGACAATCTTTACGATTTCGCCAATGTCAGCATCGTCCATCACCTCAACCAGGCGCTCAAGGCGCACAAGATCTTTCAGCGCGATCGCGACTACATCGTCAAGGACAAGAAAGTTGTCATCATCGATGAGTTCACCGGCCGCATGATGGAAGGCCGGCGCTATTCGGAAGGGTTGCATCAGGCGCTGGAAGCGAAAGAGAAGGTGCAGATCCAAAGCGAAAACCAGACCCTGGCGTCGATCACCTTCCAGAACTATTTCCGCCTTTATCCCAAGCTTGCCGGCATGACCGGCACGGCGGCCACCGAAGCCGGCGAATTCGCCGAAATCTACGGCCTGTCGGTGATCGAGGTGCCGACCAATCTGCCGGTGCGGCGCGATGACGAACACGACGAGGTCTATCGCTCGGAAGAGGAAAAATACAAGGCCATCATCAACACCATCATCGATTGCCAGAAGCGCGGTCAGCCGGTGCTGGTGGGCACGGTGTCGATCGAAAAATCCGAAGTGCTGGCGGAAAAGCTGAAGAAAAAGGGCATCAAGCATAACGTATTGAATGCCCGTTATCACGAGCAGGAAGCGCACATCATCGCCCAGGCCGGCCGTTCCGGCGCCGTCACCATCGCCACCAACATGGCCGGCCGCGGCACCGATATTCAGCTTGGCGGCAATCTCGACATGCGCATCGCCGAGGAAGCCGCCGGCATCGCCGATGACGCCGAGCGGGCGGCCAGGATCGAGGCCATCCGCGCCGAGATCGCCGCCGACAGAGAGAAAGTCCTTGCCGCCGGCGGGCTTTTCGTGCTCGGCACCGAACGGCACGAAAGCCGGCGCATCGACAATCAGCTGCGCGGCCGCTCCGGCCGCCAGGGCGATCCCGGTCGTTCCAAGTTTTATTTGAGCCTGCAAGACGATTTGATGCGCATCTTCGGCTCCGAGCGCATGGAAGGCATGCTGGTCAAGCTCGGCTTGAAGGAAGACGAAGCCATCGTTCATCCCTGGATCAACCGCGCCATCGAAAAGGCGCAGGAGAAAGTGGAAGCGCGCAACTTCGAGATTCGCAAGAATCTCTTGAAGTACGACAACGTCATGAACGATCAGCGCAAGGTGATCTACGAACAGCGCCGCGAGCTGATGGACACCGACGATGTGGCGGAAACCGTCTCCGCCATGCGCCAAGAGGTCGTCAACGAGCTGTTGGCGCGCCATCTACCGGCCAAATCGTACCCTGAACAATGGGACATGAAGGGCTTGAGCGTGGAGGCGCAGCGCGTCTTCGGCCTTGATCTGCCGTGCGAAGACTGGGGGCGCGAGGAAGGCATCGACGAAGCCGCCGTCCTCGAACGGCTGCGCGACGCCGCCGACCGCAAGATGGCGGAACGGGCGGCCAACATCGGGCCGCAGCTGATGCGCCAGATCGAAAAGTCGCTCCTCCTGCAATCCCTCGACCAGAACTGGAAAGAGCATCTGGCCCAGCTCGACAATCTGCGCCATGTCATCGGCTTGCGCGCCTACGCTCAGCGCGATCCCTTGAACGAATACCGCGCCGAGGCCTTCGCCATGTTCGAGGCCATGCTCGGCCGTACCCGCGATCAGGTGGTGACGCTTCTCGCTCATGTGGAAATCCAGCCCCAGGCCGCGCCGCCGGAGCTGGAAGACCCCGACACCTCGAAACTAAAGCCGCAGCACATCGACCCCCTGACCGGCGAGAACGACGCCGTCGCCGAGCCCGAGGGCGGGCCGACGGTGAGCCGCCGCGCCGCCGAGGCCATCAACCCGGATGACCCCGCCACCTGGGGACGGGTATCGCGCAACGCCGCCTGCCCCTGCGGCTCGGGCAAGAAGTTCAAGCACTGCCACGGCGCGGTTTAGGATACGTAGGCTGTTTAGAGATACATAGATCGTCACCGCGAGCCGCCGCAGGCGGCGTGGCGGTCCAGAGGCATGGATTGCTTCGTCGGCCTCCTGCGGCGTGTAACGCCGCAATTATTAACCTCCTGCGGCGTGTAGCGCCGCAATTATTAAATTGCGCGTAACGCGCGCGGGCGGCCTCCTCGCAATGACCTCATCAGCCAGGGGTCAGAAAATCACTTTCGCCCCCTTTTGTTGTAAAAAAGCAACACTATATGAGGGTAGAGTTCGCCGCCGGGCGACCTTGACGCCGCGTTCAGACGGCGGACAATGGTCCGCGCCACTACCATGGCATCGCCCGGGGGCGGCGGTGTCAACCCGAGCAGGAAAAGGGGACAGACATGGATTTCGAGAAATATACCGAGCGCGCGCGCGGCTTCATCCAGTCGGCGCAAGCATTGGCCGTCCGTTCCGGCCATCAGCGCTTCACCCCGGAACATATCCTGAAAGTTCTCCTCGACGATGAGCAGGGCCTGGCCGCCGGGCTGATTGCGGCCGCCGGCGGCGACGCCAAGCGGGCGCTTGCTGACGTCGAACGCAAGCTCGACGCGTTCCCTAAGGTGGAAGGCGGCGGCGCCGGCCAACTGTTCATGGCGCCGGAAACCGCCCGCCTCTTTGATAACGCGCAAAAGATCGCCGAGAAGGCCGGTGACAGCTTCGTCACCGTGGAGCGTCTGCTCCTGGCGCTGGCGCTGGAAAAGGGCTCGGCCGCGGCGGAGATTTTAAAAGACTGCGGCGTCAACGCCCAAGGCCTGAACGCCGCGATCAACGAAGTGCGCAAGGGCCGCACCGCCGATACCGCCACCGCCGAGGACGCCTATAACGCGCTGAAGAAATACGCCCGCGACTTAACGCAGGCGGCGCGCGACGGCAAGCTTGATCCGGTGATCGGCCGCGACGAGGAAATTCGCCGCACCATCCAGGTGCTGGCGCGCCGCACCAAAAACAACCCGGTGCTGATCGGCGAACCCGGCGTCGGCAAGACCGCCATCGTCGAAGGCTTGGCGCTCCGCATCGCCAACAACGACGTACCGGAATCGCTGAAAGACAAGCGCCTGATGGCGCTGGACCTCGGCGCCATGGTGGCCGGCGCCAAATACCGCGGCGAGTTTGAGGAGCGCCTCAAAGGCGTGCTCCAGGAAGTCACGGCGGCGGAAGGCGAGGTCGTATTATTCATCGACGAAATGCACACCCTGGTGGGGGCCGGCAAGGCGGAAGGGGCGATGGACGCCTCCAATCTTTTGAAGCCGGCGCTGGCGCGCGGCGAACTGCATTGCATCGGCGCCACCACCTTGAACGAATACCGCAAATATGTGGAAAAAGACGCGGCGCTGGAGCGGCGCTTCCAGCCGGTGTTCGTCGATCAGCCGACGGTGGAGGACACCATCTCCATCCTGCGCGGCCTGAAGGAAAAGTATGAGCTGCATCACGGCGTGCGCATCACCGACAGCGCGCTGGTGGCGGCGGCGACGCTGTCTGATCGCTACATCACCGATCGCTTCCTGCCTGACAAGGCCATCGACCTGATGGATGAAGCGGCGAGCCGCATTCGCATGGAAGTCGACTCCAAGCCTTCCGAGCTTGATGAGCTCGATCGCCGCATCATTCAATTGAAGATCGAACGCGAAGCCTTGAAGAAGGAAACCGACAAGGCGTCGAAGGACCGCCTGGAAAAGCTCGCCAAGGAGCTGGTGGGACTGGAAGAAAAATCCGCCGAACTGACCGCCAAATGGCAGGCGGAAAAGAACCGCCTGGGCGGCGCGCAGAAGCTGAAAGAGCAATTGGATCAGGCGCGCATCGAGCTGGAGCAGGCGCAGCGCAAGGGCGATCTGGCGCGGGCCGGCGAACTTGCCTACGGCATCATTCCCGAGCTGGAGAAAAAACTGGCGGCGTCGGCCGAACAGAGCGGCATGCTGCGCGAGGAGGTGTCGGCGCAAGACATCGCCGCCGTGGTGTCGCGCTGGACCGGCATTCCGGTCGACAAGATGCTGGCCGGCGAGCGTGAAAAACTTCTCCACATGGAAGACCAGTTGGCCAAGCGCGTCATCGGTCAGCGCGAGGCGGTGATCGCGGTGTCGAAAGCGGTGCGTCGGGCGCGCGCCGGCTTGAAGGACGAAAACCGCCCCATCGGCTCGTTTTTGTTTCTCGGCCCCACCGGCGTCGGCAAGACCGAACTGACCAAGGCATTGGCCGAGTTTCTGTTCAACGACGAGACCGCCATGGTGCGCATCGACATGTCGGAGTACATGGAAAAGCATTCGGTGGCGCGGCTCATCGGCGCGCCGCCCGGCTATGTCGGCTACGAAGAGGGCGGCTCGCTCACCGAAGCGGTGCGCCGCCGGCCCTACCAGGTGGTGCTATTCGACGAGGTGGAAAAAGCCCATCCGGATGTCTTCAACGTGCTGTTGCAAGTGCTGGACGATGGCCGCTTGACCGACGGCCAGGGGCGCACCGTGAACTTCAAGAACACGCTCCTCATCATGACCTCGAACCTGGGCTCCGATATTCTGGCGGCGCAGAAGGAAGGCGAGCCGGTGGAGATGGCGCGGGATCAGGTGATGGCGGTGGTGCGCGCCGCCTTTAGGCCGGAATTTTTAAACCGGCTTGATGAGATTACGCTCTTTCATCGTCTGGGCCGCGAGCACATGGGCGGCATCGTCGATATCCAGGTGGCGCGGTTGCAGAAGCGCCTGGCCGATCGCAAGATCACGCTTATCCTCGATGACGGCGCCCGCGATTGGCTGGCGGACAAGGGCTATGATCCGACCTACGGCGCGCGGCCGTTGAAGCGGGCGATTCAGAAGTATCTGCAGGACAAGCTCGCCGAGGATATTCTCGACGGCAAGATCAACGACGGCGACAAGGTGCGGGTGAGCGCCGCTGCCGACGGTTTGTTGCTTACCGTGCAAGACGGCGCGGCGGCGGAAGCGGCGTGATAGAAACGGATAAAAGCTTGGATTGCTTCGTCACTTGCGTTCCTCACAATGACGATAAAGGCAAACCGTCATTGCGAGCGTCAGCGAAGCAATCCATTTTTCTGGAAAAAAGATCCGACCTTACTTCTTGCCCATGAGCGCCGCCACTTCGTAGGGCAGCGGGATGGCGGCGATTTCCATGTCGAGCGCTTCGCGGTAGGCGTTGAAGGCGGCAAGCTGCGTTCCCCTCAGCTCTTTGCCGGTGGGCAATTTCAGGTGACGCGGATTGACCTGCCGGTCATTGGCCATCACTTCGTAGTGCAGATGCGGACCGGTGGAGCGGCCGGTGCTGCCGACATAGCCGATGACCTGGCCTTGGCGCACCCGCGCGCCGGCGCGCACGCCCTTGCCGTAGGCGCTCAAGTGGGCGTAAGCGGTGCTGTAGGTGCCGTTGTGGCGGATGCGCACGTATTTACCGTAGCCGCCGTACACGCTGGCCCGTTCCACCACGCCGTCGCCCGCCGCCATGATCGGCGTGCCGGATGAAGCGGCGAAATCCAGCCCCTTGTGCAACTTGTTGTAGCCCAAGATGGGGTGCCGGCGGTAGCCGTAGCCGGAGCTCAGCCGCGCCCCGTCCACCGGCGTGCGCAACAGGGTTTTCTTGGCGCTCTTGCCGTTTTCGTGGAAATAATCCACTTCGCCGTCCGCCATGGCGTGACGGTAGAGGGTGATGGGCTTGCCGCTCAAGGTGAGCTGGGCATAGAGAATGTCGCCTTCCCGGGTGCGCCGGCCTTCGGGCGAGGCGAAGCGCTCGAAATAAACCTCGAACTTGTCGCCTTTTTGCACTTCACGCTGGAAGTCAACGTCATAGCTGAAAATGCGGATAAGGTCGGCGACCACCGGCGCGGGAATGTTTTCGCGCGCCGCGGATAGATACAGGCTGTCGCTAATCTCGCCGGCGACCCGCATGGTGACGCGCACCAGCGGCACTTCCTTGACTTCGGCCGACCAGCCGTCCGCCTTGCGCTCGGCGGCGATGGTGCGGTCGATATCCTCCTCGAACGACAGGCCGGCGAGCGTCGCCGCGGCCGCCTGGTCGCGCTCGAAATGAAGCGAGATGGTCTGCCCGGCCTGCAGTTTGCGGGGATTGAAGTAGGGCTTGATCGCCGCCACCACGGCATTGGCCTCGAGGTGGTCGACGCCGGCGCGCAGCAGGGCGGAGATCAGGGTGTCCCCGCGGCGGATGGTAACGTCGTTGTCGTAGGCGGCCTCGGCTACGGATTGGTCCCTGGCCTCCTGGGCGATGGGGGCGACGGCAAAGGCCGGGGCTGCGGTCTCAGGGGCGTTCTGATGGGCCAGAAAGCCGCCCACCGCGGCGACGCCGATTACGGCCATGGGCGCTATCACCCGCCGCGCCAAACACGCCCGGTAGGTCTTGAGCCCCCGAAACAGCCGCCCCATGCGGTCGCTTGCCTTCACGCTCGCCCCTTGTGTTAAACCTTGAACGGCGGTCCCTCTGATGGAATCCTCCTCATCAGGCCGGCCGCTGCGGTTTATTTTTGCCGCCTAAGAATGAATTTAGTCCTAACGACTGTCAACTGGTCGATGGACAAAAAAACCCTTAAAATTCGAGGAAATATTTGGTTAAAGCTCACCTTTCGCCGGAACCTTGAAAAGTTTTGCGCTCAGCGCTTGACAGGGCACCAGACGTCCGCCTATAAGCTGCCACCGACGCCGGGGCGAACCGCAAGGAAGTCTCCTCGGTGTTTTTTTCGCCCCAATGGCGGGCGATTTGTTCATTGACATTGTGATTTGGAAGGGAAGTGCGGGCGGCGGGCTTGATTGTAAGTCTGTCGAGCATTTACCTGTGATTCTTTAGTGAGTTACAGGGTTGGATGCTTATGCTTGAGTTGGCTTTAGGTCAACTTGAGAGTTTGATCCTGGCTCAGAACGAACGCTGGCGGCATGCCTAACACATGCAAGTCGAACGGGGGGTCCTTCTGGACCCAGGGATCAGTAATCAGTAATCAGTGATCAGATGGCTCAGCCGAAGGCTACGCTTCTGATACCTGACCTCTGATACCTGATCCCTGGGCCCTGATGGGCCCCTAGTGGCGGACGGGTGAGTAACGCGTGGGAACCTGCCTTTGGGTACGGAATAACTGTGGGAAACTGCGGCTAATACCGTATGACGCCGAGAGGCCAAAGATTTATCGCCCATTGAGGGGCCCGCGTCGGATTAGCTAGTTGGTGGGGTAATGGCCTACCAAGGCGACGATCTGTAGCTGGTTTGAGAGGATGATCAGCCACACTGGGACTGAGACACGGCCCAGACTCCTACGGGAGGCAGCAGTGGGGAATATTGGACAATGGGCGCAAGCCTGATCCAG